>NZ_JAPUBV010000001.1:930419-3466089 GCF_030397695.1 Janthinobacterium sp. SUN118
GCACGTCAAGAGCAAGTAGGTCGGATTAGGGGCGAAGCGCCGTAATCCGACACCATTGTTGGCATCGCAGTGTCGGATTACGCGCTTGCGCGCTAATCCGACCTACCCAATAACCCCAGGTTTTACATCACTATCCACTGCCCCTTGATGCGTGCTTCCAGGGGCTTGAAATTGATCTTGTAGGCCATCTTCGGGCTTTGCTCTATCCAGTAGCCCAGGTAGACATACGGCAGGCCCAGCTCCCGCGCCTGGGTGATCTGCCACAGCACGTCAAGAGCAAGTAGGTCGGATTAGGGGCGAAGCGCCGTAATCCGACACCATTGTTGGCATCGCAGTGTCGGATTACGCGCTTGCGCGCTAATCCGACCTACCCAATAACCCCAGGTTTACATCACTATCCACTGCCCCTTGATGCGTGCTTCCAGGGGCTTGAAGTTGATCTTGTAGGCCATCTTCGGGCTTTGCTCTATCCAGTAGCCCAGGTAGACATACGGCAGGCCCAGTTCCCGCGCCTGGGCGATCTGCCACAGCACGTTGTAGGTGCCGTACGAGGCGCCCGCCACGTCCGGGTCGAAGAAGGTGTACACGGACGACAGGCCATCGGCCAGCACGTCGATGATGCTGACCATGCGCAGCGTGCCGTCCGGCTCGCGGAATTCCACCAGGCGCGTGTTGACCCGGCTTTGCAGCAGGAATTGCGCGTACTGGTCGCGGCTGTCCTGGTCCATGCCGCCGCCCGCGTGGCGCGTGCTCTGGTAGCGCAGATACAGCTCGTAGTGTTCGTCGAGGAAGGACAGGGTGGCGACGCCGGCCCGCAGGTCGGCATGCCGGTTCCAGGCACGGCGCTGGTTGCGGTTGGGCGCGAATTCCTGCGCCACGACGCGCACGGGAATGCAGGCCTGGCAGCCGTCGCAGTACGGGCGATAGGTAAAAATGCCGCTGCGGCGAAAACCGTTGCGCACCAGTTCCGAATACACGTCGCTGTTGATCAGGTGCGAGGGCGTGGCCACCTGCGAGCGGGCCTGGCGGTCGTCCAGGTAGCTGCACGGGTAGGGCGCCGTTGTGTAGAACTGCAGGGTGGCAAACGGTAGTTCGTTCAGGTGCGTCATGCTGATCCTGTCTGGTCTGGCCGCGGCAATGGAAGTCTGCGTGGAGATATCATAGCTTTTTTATGCCGGTGTTGCAGATTGCCAGTCGGTGATTTGCGCTGCTTCAATGGCGCTGCGCACATGGGTGAGGAAACGCGCGCGTGAAATCGGCGCCGCGCCCAGCGAGGCCAGGTGTTTTGTTTCCTGCTGGCAGTCAATCATGGCCACGCCGCGGTCCTGCAGGAAGCGCACCAGGTGCGCCAGCGCGATCTTCGAGCCATCGGTCACGCGGGCGAACATCGACTCGCCATAGAACATGCGTCCGATTGACACGCCGTACGCGCCGCCCACCAGTTCCCCGTCCAGCCACAGTTCCGACGAATGCGCGTAGCCCAGCTTGTGCAAGCCCGTGTAGCCGGCGATGATTTCGTCCGAGATCCAGGTGCCCGGGCCATCCTTGCGCGGCGCCGCGCAGGCGCGCATGACGGCTTCGAAATCGCCATCGAAGCGCAGTTGCCAGCGTCCGTCCGTGGCGGCGCTGCGCTCGACCCTGCGCAGCGCCTTGGCCAGGCTGTCGGAGACCTTGAAGGCGTCCGTCATCAGCACCATGCGCGGATCGGTGCTCCACCAGAGGATGGGCTGGCCCTCGGAAAACCACGGGAAGATGCCGCGCCGGTAGGCGTCGAGCAGGCGCGCGGGCGACAGGTCGGCGCCAGCCGCCAGCAGGCCGGGCGCCTCGTCGGTGAGGGCGCGCGAGACGTCGGGAAACGGGGTGTGGATATCGAGCCAGGGGATCATGCGGCGTCACAGGTGGCGGTTGGACGGGGCTTACTCGGCATCGGCGCGCGCCATCGGGCGCGTGATGTCGCCCGTATGGAAACCATAGCTGCCGCCTTCGCGCATCTTGACCCTGTCGGCGAAGAACAGCTCCAGGGTGGCGCGGATGGTGGGGAAGGCCAGGTCATCCCAGGGAATCTGCGCTTCCGTGAACAGCTGCACTTCCAGGCTTTCGATGCCCGGGGCGAAATCGAGGTCGCGCAGGCGCGCCAGGTAGAACAGGTGGACCTGGTGCACGCGCTGCACGTTCAGCAGCGAGAACAGGGGACCCAGTTCGATATTGGCGCCCGCTTCTTCCACCGTTTCGCGCTCGGCCGCGTCGGAGGTGGTCTCGTCGTTTTCCATGAAGCCGGCCGGCAGGGTCCAGTAGCCGTAGCGCGGCTCGATGGCCCGCTTGCACAGCAAGACCTGCAGCTGGCCATCCTCTTCCCACACGGGGATGGAGCCGACCACCATTTTCGGGTTCTGGTAATGGATGGCATCGCAGTTGGCGCACACATAGCGCGGACGGTTGTCGCCCTCCGGGATGGTCAGGCTGACGGGATGGGCGCATTCGGAGCAGAATTTCATGGGCGGACTTAGGATAATGATGATGTCTAGTGTAACGCTTACTGTACACCGATTGCGCGTGGCGTGGCGTGATGGGCGGACACAATTCCAACCAGTAATTGGCCGAGCTTTTTTAATTAAATGGATCTATTGCAGTCGAAGTGGAGATAGCTATTGCCTAAGCCGTCAGTTTGCCCGTATAATTCGAGTGCGGGGTGGAGCAGTCTGGCAGCTCGTCGGGCTCATAACCCGAAGGTCACAGGTTCAAATCCTGTCCCCGCAACCAATACCGGAAAGCCGCTGATTCTTGCAAAAGATCGGCGGCTTTTTTCATTGTTATCCGACGGTAAACTCCGGCAGGCCGGCTGCGACTGAAATTGTCAATTTACGCCCTTTACGCTGCGCAACAATCTGGTATATAATTCGCCTGCGGGGTGGAGCAGTCTGGCAGCTCGTCGGGCTCATAACCCGAAGGTCACAGGTTCAAATCCTGTCCCCGCAACCAATTCGAAGCCGCTGATTCCTCGCAAGAGGGTCAGCGGTTTTTTCGTTGTGCGCGGCCGTTCACTGCACGGCCTGGCGCGCATACACCACCAGCCGCAAATGGCGGTCCGCATCGATGGTCAGCGAGGTGTGCTCATGGGCGATCTCTTCGCCGTCGACCAGCAGCGTGCGCACGCCCGCGCATGGCGCATGCACGTCATGGCGGCGCCACCACAGCTTGAATTCCGGCGAGACCTTTTCCAGTTCCTCGACCAGCGCATGGATGTCCGCTTCCTGCGTGGCGCGCGCGTAGTCGCGGCGAAAGCTCGACAGCATCAGCGGCGCCTGCTCTTCCCAGCCGACAAGGCGCTGGCGCAGCAGGGGATCGGTAAACAGCAGCCACAGCAGATTGCGGCGCGCGGCGGCATGCGCGCCGAAGCCGAACATGGTGTCGGCGTCCGCATTAAACGCCAGCACGTCCCAGCGCAGGTTGAGCACGTACGCCGGATGCGCCAGTTCGTGCATCAGGCGGCGCACCAGCGGCGGCACCACGCAAAACGTCTTGCCCTCTTCGGCGGGCGGACGCGCGTGCGCCAGCAGGAACAGGTGGCGGCGCTCGGCCGCATCGAGTTTGAGCACTTCAGCCAGTTTGTCGAGGAAGGCGCTGGAGACGCCGATGTCGCGCCCCTGTTCCAGCCAGGTGTACCAGGTCAGTCCCACGCCGGCCAGCGCGGCCACTTCCTCGCGGCGCAAGCCCGGAGTCCTGCGCCGTCCGCCGCCGGGCAAGCCCACGTCGTCGGGCGACAGGCGCGCGCGCCGCGCCTGCAGATAGGCGGCCAGTTCGTGGCGGGTGCGGGCCAAAGTGCGCATGCTACGGTCTTTCCGGTGAGCCTGTTGCTATCAGTAATAGCATAAACAGTTAAATTGTAATTGTTTATATTGTATTCCAGAATGCCTGCTTTCTTCCTGAAGGCCATTCCATGTCCGATTATTCTTCCCCTGGCGCCGCGACGCCTGCATCCCGTGCCGCCGTGCTGCCCGCCGCCGTCCACCTGATCGCCATCGGTGCGTTTGCGCTGGGCATGGCTTCGTATGTGACGGCGGGCCTGATGCCGCTGATCGCCGGCGCGTTTGCCGTTTCGATGGCGATGGCCGCGCAGCTGGTGACGGCGTTTACGCTGGCCTACGGCCTCGGTTCGCCGCTGGCCGTGGCCCTGCTGCCGGGCCGTGCGCAGCGCGCCGGCCTGTTGTGGGCGCTGGCCGTGTTCGTGCTGGCGAACGGGGCCAGCGCGCTGGCGCCCGATTTTGGCGCTTTGCTGGCCTTGCGGGCGCTGGCAGGCATCGCGTCCGGCGTGTATCTGGCGCTAGGCATCGCGGCGGCTGCGGCCGTTGCCGCGCCGGAGCAGCGGGGCAAGGCCATCGGCATGATCATGGGGGGCATGGCCAGCGGCACGGTGCTGGGCGTGCCGTTGAGCCTGTTGCTGGCCGAGCGGCTGGGCTGGGCCGCGGCACTGTGGCTGGTCGCCGCCCTCGGCGCGCTGGCGCTGGCCGGCTTGCTGTGCAGGTTGCCGGTCTTGCCGGCGGCGCCGGCGACCGCGCTGCGCCGCAAGCTGGCCTTGCTGGCCGATGGGCAGGTGCTGGTCATCTTGCTGGTGTCGCTGCTGGCTGCCATCGCCAGCCTGGGCATGTACACCTTCGTCGCGCCGCTGCTGGCATGGTCGACAGGCGGCGCCGCCCTGCCGGTGACGCCGTTCCTGTGGGCCTGGGGCCTGGGCGGCATCGCCGGCAGCATGCTGGTGGGATACTGGGCCGACAAGGTGGCGGCGCCGACGCTGACGCAAACCATCCTGTTGCTGCTGGCGCTGGCCTTGTGCGCGCTGCCGCTGGCGGCGGCGTGGTCGGCCTGGCTGATGCTGGCGCCGATCGTGCTGTGGGGGGCGGCCGGCTGGGCCCTGCAAGTGCCGCAGAACCAGCAGCTGCTGGCCGCGCGCGCCGCGCAGGGCGATGGCAACCTGGCCATTGCCCTCAACGAGTCGGCGCTGTACCTGGGCAGCGCCATCGGCGCCGCCAGCGGCGGCCTGTTGCTGCTGCTGGACTGGCCCATGTGGCTGCTGGTGGCCGGCGCCGCCGTGGTGGCCGCCGCCGCGCTGCTGCTGCAGTTATGTCACGCGCGCAGCGGCTAAGCCTTCTTCGCCAGCTGCATGGCCACGGGCAGGGCGCGGATGCGCTTGCCCGTGGCGGCGAAGATGGCGTTGCACAGGGCCGGGGCAATCGGCGGCGTGGCCGGTTCGCCCACGCCGCCCAGTTCCATGTCCAGCGTGCCGGGTACCAGGTGCGTGTGGATCACGCGCGGCGCGTCGGCGGCGCGCAGCACGGCGTAGTCGTGGAAATTGCTTTGCTCGACCCGGCCATTCTTGAAACTGATCTCGCCGCTCATGGCCAGGGACAGGCCCATGATGCAGGCGCCCTCGATCTGCGACCGCACGCGGTCCGGGTTGATCTGCGGACCGCAATCCATGGCGATGTCGACCCTGGGCACGATGACTTCGCCGGCTGCGTTGACTTCCACCTCGATCACGGCCGCCACATAGGTGACGAAGCTGTAGGACACGGCCAGGCCCAGGCCCCGACCCTTGGGCAGCTTGCGGCCCCAGCCCGCCTTGGCGGTCGCCAGCTCGATCACGTGGCGCATGCGGCCTATATCCACCGGATATTTTGCCGGGTCCTCGCCATAGTTCCAGCCGTCCGACAGGTCGGCCGGGTTGATCTTGCGCGCGGGGCCCAGGAGCGCCAGCAGGTAGTCGCGGTGGTCGCGCCTTGCCGCATGGGCCAGTTCGGCCGTGAACGACTGGATGGCAAACGCGTGCGGGATGTTCGACACGGAACGGAACCAGCCGATGCGCGTGTGGGCCGGCACTTCCGGCACCTCGACGCGGATGTTGGGAATCGCATACGGCACGTTGATGGCAGACATGCCCAGCTCGGACGCCGACTGCGTCTTCGCGTCCAGCGCAAAGGTCGAACTGATGGTGGGCGCGGCCGTGCGGTGCAGCCAGGCCGTCGGCATGCCCTTCGCGTCCAGCGACGCTTCCAGCCGTTCGACGGACACCGTGTGCAGGTAGTCGTGCTGCAGGTCGTCGTCGCGCGTCCACGTCAGCTTGACGGGCGCGCCATCCATGGCTTTCGACAGCAGCGCCGCCTCGACGGCGAAATCGGGCTTCGACTTGCGCCCGAAGCCGCCGCCCAGCAGGGTCACGTGCACGGTGACGTCGTCGAACGCCAGGCCCAGCGCCTTGGCCACGTTGCTGCGCGTCGCTTGCGGCGCCTGCACGCAGGCCCACACTTCCGCCTTGCCGCCGGCGATGCGCACGGTGGCGGCGGGCGGTTCCATGGTGGCGTGCGCCAGGTGGGGCAGGTAGTACTCAGCACTGAGCTTGCGCGCGGCGGGGGCGGCGGCCAGGGTGGCCACGGTCTTGCCCTGGTCGCGCGCCGGTTTCGCCGGCTGGCGCACGGCCGCTTCCAGCGTCTTGCGGAAGGCTTGCGAATCGTAAACGCCATTCGGGCCGTCTTCCCATTCCAGCACCAGCGCTTCGCGCCCCTTGATGGCGGCCCAGGTATTTTTCGCGATGACGGCCACGCCGCCCAGCGGGTTGAACATGGCGGGCGGCGGACTGCCCGCCAGTTCCACGATGCGCAGCACGCCCGGCACTTTCAGGGCCGCCGTCTTGTCCACGCTCTTCAGCTTGCCGCCAAACACGGGCGGCCTGGCGATGACGGCATACGCCATGCCATCGAGGCGCGTGTCGATGCCGAAGTGGGTGTTGCCCGTGACGATATCGTGCAGGTCGATGCCGCGCGTGCTGGCTTGCCCGATGTAGCGCAGCTCGCCGGCCGCTTTCAGGCTGATGCGGGCGCGCGGCGGCACGGGCAGCCTGGCCGCTTCCTCGGCCAGGGCACCGAACGACAGCGTGCGCCCGCTGGCCGCATGCACGACCGCGTGGTTGACGGCTTTCACCTCCGTGACGGGCACGTCCCAGCGCACGGCGGCCGCCGTTTCCAGCATCAGGCGCGCGGTGGCGCCCACGTGGCGCATGGCGCGGAACGAGTGGCGCATGCTGCGCGAGCCGTCCGTGTCCTGGCTGCCGTAACGCGCCTCGTCGGCGGGCGCCTGTTGTACGCGCACCTGGGCCCAGTCGGCGCCCAGTTCATCGGCCGCCACCATGGGCAGGCTGGTACGGATGCCCTGGCCCATTTCGGAGCGGTGCACCACGATGGTGACGATGCCGTCGGCGCCGATCGACAGGAATACCAGGGCGTCGTCGACCACGCCGCCAGCCATGCGCGCGCCGCCATATTTGACGGCATCGGCCGCCATCACGAGGCCGGAAGGACCCGCCACCAGGGTCAGGCCGGCCAGCGCGCCGGCGGCCTTGAGCCAGTTGCGCCGCGCGGGCGAATGTGCGGCAGGAGTGTCATGGATGCTCATTTGGCCGCTCCTTTCGCGCCGATGCTGGCCGACGCCTGCTTGATGGCCGCGTGGATGCGCGTGTAGGTGCCGCAGCGGCAGATATTGCCGCTCATCGCCTCGCGGATCTGCTGGTCGTTCGGTCTCGGCGTCTTGTGCAGCAGCGCCGTGGCCGACATGATCTGCCCGGCCTGACAGTAGCCGCATTGCGGCACGCCGTGTTCCTGCCACGCCTGTTGCAGCGCCAGGCCGACCTGGTCCTCGCCCACGGCTTCGATGGTGGTGATGCGCTTGCCGGCGGCGGCCGAAATCGGCGTCACGCAGGAGCGGATGGCCTCGCCGTCCATGTGCACGGTGCAGGCGCCGCACAGGGCCATGCCGCAGCCGAATTTGGTGCCGGTCATGCCCAGTTCGTCGCGCAGGGTCCACAGCAGGGGCGTGTCTTCAGGCAGGGCAACGTCGTGCTGCTTGCCATTGATGGTCAGGGTCGTCATGGTTATTCCTCGGAGTGGGATGGTACGGGGACGCGTGACGGCCATCCTTCCACGGATTGGCGCATCAGTAGCAGATGGTAGCATCAGCCGCCATGCGCTGCCGGGCGGCGGTTCCGGCACTGGCAGGCGGGCCCATAAAATGAATGCCTGCACAAGTTCTTCTATACTGCGGCTCCTGACATTGGGAGTTTGCTATGGCACACATCACACCGGCGCAAGGCTTGCCGGATATTCTCGCTCCCGGCTTGCAGGTGGTTTTTTGCGGTCTCAATCCTGGTGTGGACGCGGCGGCGGCCGGCCATCATTTTCTCGGCCGCGGCAACCGCTTCTGGCCGGTAGTGCACCTGGCCGGCTTCACGCCGCACCTGGTGGCGCCGCAAGACGATCGAAGCGTGCTCGCTTTCGGGCTGGGGTTGACGGCGGCCGTCGGGCGTCCCACAAGCCGCGCGGACCAGGTGGGGACGGACGAATTCGCGCAAGCGGCGGCGGGCCTGCTGCACAAGCTGGCGTGGGTGCGGCCGGAGTGGGTCGCCTTCCTCGGCAAGGCCGCCTATGCCGCGATGACGGGAAAACGCCAGGTGGACTGGGGCGAACAGCCGGAGCGCTTCGGCGGCGCGCGCGTGTGGATACTGCCCAATCCCAGTGGACTCAACCGCGGCTATTCGAAGGAGCGGCTGGTCGATGCGTATGCGGAATTCAGACGCGCTCAGCAGACGTCCCGCTGACGCGCGCGCAGGCGCGGCGTGACGAGCGGGAAAGGCGCGCAGTTTCAAGGGCAGCGGCGCCTGTCCCTTGTGCAGCAGGCTGACGGGCGATGGCGCTCAGCCCTGCCTCAGCGAGGTGCTTCGAGCTGCGCGTACACGGCGTTGGCGATCTTGCCCAGCTCCTGCCTGGGCAGGCCGGCCGACAGCGCGTAGCCGAGCTGGCCGTCGATCCAGTAAAACACGCTCAGTTCCTTTTCCTGCGTGTAGCGGAACGCCGTTTCCTGCCTGCCGGCCCGCTCCTTCGCCACATACAGGGTCAGGCGCTTGCCGCCGCCATCCTCGTACATGAATTGCGCCACGGGGCCGTCGCCGTCGCCAGGCAGCAGGCGACCGCCGATCAGCTGGTAGCCGAGCGGCGACAGCACGGGCGGCCGCAGCTGCGTGCCCAGGCGTTTCGACAGCCATTGCACCAGGTGGGCTTCCTGTTCCGCGCCCACTTCCACCGGGTGGCGCACCTCGGGCGTGTAGACGGCGTGCGCGATGGCGGCGCTGCGCGCCAGGGAAACGGAGGCGCTGGCGCTGGCCGTCGGGCCGTCGCTGCCGCCGCGCAGCAGCCAGCCGCCCGCGCCGCCAGCGACCACCAGCACGATGGCGGCCGCCGCCTGCATGGCGTGGCGCTGCCAGGCGCCGTTCGCCGCTGGCGCTGGCGGCGCGGTGGCGCTCAGCAGGGCTGCCGGCAAGGCTGCGTCCAGCACGGGATCGAACAGGGCGCGCAATTGCCGGTTCTGTTCGCGCCAGGCGTCCACCCTGGCGGCATCGTCCGGATGCTGGCGCAGGTGGGCTTCGAGCGCCGCGCGCTGTTCCTCGGGCAGCACGCCATCGGCCAGGGCATGCAGTTGCGCTTCGCTGATGGCTTGCGTATTCATTTCACGACTTTCAGGGTGGGCGCGCTGCCGCTGGCGGGACGGCCATCGAGCAGGGCGCGCAGTTTGTCGCGTCCCCGCGACAGGCGCGACATGACGGTGCCGACGGGGATGTCCAGGGTGGCCGCCACCTGCTCATACGGCATCTGTTCGAGCGCGACGAGCAGGATCACTTCGCGCTGCCCCAGCGGCAGGCGGGCCAGCGCCGCATCCATCTCGCCGATGGCGATCGACTGCCCCGGCGCCCGCTCCGGCGCGGGCAGCAGGGCGTCATCGTCGATATCCTGCAGCGCCAGGCCGGGACGGCGCAACTGGTCCACATGCAGGTTGTGCATGATGGAAAACAGCCAGGGACGCATCTCGCCGCCGCGCTGCCATTGGCCGAGCTTGCGCCAGGCCCGCTCGACCGTATCCTGCACCAGGTCGTCCGCGTGCACCTCGCCCGCCAGCGCGCGCGCATAGCGGCGCAGGCCCGGCAGGCAGGCTTGCAGCATGCGGCTGTCGTCAAATGCGGTCATCGTGACGGCGGGCCGGGATGCTCAGGGCTTGACGATGTGCCACACGTTCTTGAAATTGTCGCCGGCCACGTCGCCCGGCTTTTTGTCTTCCTTGTACAGGTACAGGGGCTTGCCCTTGTAGGTCAGCTGCATGGCGCCATTGTCTTCGCGCTTGATGCTGCCGTACGGGGCGGCGGGTGTCGCTTCGGTGGCGATGACGGCGGGCCAGGCGACCAGGCAGCCGCCGCTGCAGGCGCTCTTGCCGCTATCGGCGACATCCTTGTCGAACACATACACGGTCATGCCGCTGGCATTGACCAGCATGCCGTTGGCGGGCATGACGTCGGCGGCGAATGCCAGCGGGACGGACAAGGCGGTGAAAAGGGCGGTGGCGGCAAAAGTAGTAAAGCGCATGACGGTCTCCTTGAGGTTGTTGGGGGCTTGCAAGGGATAGACGCCTGCCGCCCGCCGTTTATTCCCGCTCGGGTGAACTATTTTTTTCCGCCGCGTGCAGGCTGGCCCACAGGTGGGCGGCCGCCATGGTGCGGTGCGGCGCGTACTGGCGCAACCACTGCTCCGTGCGCGCCATGTCCGGCTTGCTCTCTTCGCCGAGCAGCTTTTGCAGGGCGGCGCGGATGGCCACGTCGCCGTGCAGCGAGCAGTCGGCATAGCCGTAGCCGCGCAGCAGCGCGTAATTGACGGTCCACGGGCCGATGCCCTTCACGGCCAGCAGCGCCTGCGAAATGGCCGCCACCTCGCCCGATGCGTCCGGCTCCAGCGACAGTTCGCCGTCATCGACGAGGCGGGCCAGGCGCAGCACGGTTTCCGCCTTGGCGCGCGAGAATTTGCGGCCCGTCAAGTCCTCGACGGCCAGCCGGGCCACGTCGCGCGCCTCGGGGTAGCACCACAGGCCGCTGCTGTGCCGGCGCCCGGCCTGCAGAATAAACGTGCGGCGCAGGGCGATGGCGAACGGCAGGTTGATTTGCTGGCCGATGATGGCCCAGGTCAGCGCCTCGAACGGGCTGGCCGATTGCACGATGCGCAGGCCCGGGTTGACGCGGACCAGGGGCGCCATCAGCGGGTCGCCCGCCGCCAGCTGCGCGAACGGCTGCGGGTCGATGCGCAGGCCGAGGATGTTGAGCAGGGCGCCGTGCAGCCGTTCCCGCAGGCCCGCATCCGCATCGCTATCGCCATCGATGTCGGCGCGGCAGATGGCCGCATCATGCGTGAACGCCACGTCCAGCACGACGGCGGCGCCGGCAAGCAGGATGCCCTTGCGCAGGCCCGTGGCGGTGACCTGTTCGGCCACGGCTTCCGCATCGCGGCTGTGGAAGGCGATGACGTCGTCGCGGCGGTAGCCGGCGGGCAGGGGGAGGGTCCAGTGCAGCAGGGTCATGGCGGTCCGAAAATCAGGGAAAGTATCACGGTGGCGATGCGGGACGCATCCTGTTTCTTGCTGTCTGGCGCTAGCGCGCGCAGATGGCGGGCGTGGGCGGCGTCAAGGCCGCCGCGTGCTGGATCTGCAGGGTCTCGGGCACGCCATTTTTGACGGCCGTCAGTTCGGCCAGGATGGAAATGGCGATTTCGGCCGGCGTCTTGCTGCCGATGTACAGGCCGATGGGCGCGTGCAGGCGTGCCAGTTGCGCGGCGCTGACGTCGAACTGCAGCAGCCGTTCGCGGCGTTTGGCGTTGTTGGCGCGCGAACCGATGGCGCCGACGTAAAAGGCCGGGGATTTGAGCGCTTCCATCAGGGCCAGGTCATCGAGCTTGGGATCGTGCGTGAGGGCGACGACGGCGCTGCGGCTGTCGAGCTGCAGTTCCAGCACGAGGTCGTCCGGCATGGCGTGCAGCAGCGGCACGCCCGGCACGTTCCAGCCGCCGCGGTATTCCTCGCGCGGGTCGCAGACGATGACGTGATAATCCATGGCCATGGCGATTTGCGCCACGAAGCGCGACAGCTGGCTGGCGCCGATGATCAGCAGACGCCAGCGCGGGCCGTGCTGCGTGGTCAGCACCTCGTTTTCCAGGGTCAGCGCGGCGCCCGGCGCGGCGCGCCGCAGGGTGACGGCGCCGCTGCGCAAATCCAGGCGGCGTTCCACCAGTTCATGGGCTTCCAGGCGCGCCAGCAGCTCGGCCACCTGGCTGTCCGCATGCAGCGGTTCGATGGCCAGTTCGATGGTGCCGCCGCAGGGCAGGCCGAAACGGTGCGCCTCGTCGGCGCTGATGCCGTAGCTGACGATTTCCGGCTGCGTGCGCACGATGCCGTGCACGCGCACCGTGTCGATCAGGTCATCCTCGATGCAGCCGCCGGACACGGAACCGACCACCGTGCCATCGTCGCAGATGGCCAGCGTGGCGCCCACGGGACGGGGGCTGGAGCCCCAGGTCTTGATGACGGTGACCAGCTCGCACCGGTGCCCGGCGGCGAGCCAGGCGGCGCTGGTTTTCAGAACTTCAAGGTCGATGCTGTCCATGGGGCGCGAAGGTGGAATGCCGCGTGATGGCGGCGAACTATGGAATATACTACGCGTTCACCCAGCCTGCAGAAAGACGCTATGCCGCTAGAGAATCAACCGGAAGACGATGGCAATCCCAAGTTCGGCAAGCTGCTTGTCGTGCTGTTCCTGGCGGTGGTGTTCTGCGCCATCCTGACCTGGGTCATGGGCGCCTACTTCCCGAACTTCCCTGGCGCCTGAAGCAGCATTTGCTGTTCCAGGCGTCACGCTGATTACGGTTTCAGCGGTTTCTTCGCCGCCTGCTTCGCGCGCACGTCGATGACGGCGCGGTTGATGGCCGCCATGCGCGAGTTGGTGCCCGGATGCAGGGCCGTGTAGCCGTTGGCGACCGTGGCCGGCACTTGCGTGGCCAGGCGCTGCCAGAAGCGGGCGGCGTTGTCGATGTTGTAGCCGGCGCGCGCCAGCAGGTAGATGGCCAGCGTGTCGGCTTGCACGTCGAGTTCCTGCGGCATGGCCTTGATGCCGGCGGCGCCCGTCAGCATCGAGACGTCGGGCTGCACGGCGCCCAGGCTGTCGATGATGCTGCCGGAGGTGCCGGCCGTGCGCTGGCTGCGCGCGTGGTCGAGGATGTTGTGCGCCATTTCGCGGGCGATGACGAAGGCGATGCCTTCGTCATTTTGTGCCGCATTGACCATGCCGCGCGTGAGCATGATGCGCGAGCCGTCCGAATACGCATTGATATTGTCCGCATTGCCCAGGGCGACGCGGAAGGCGCAGGCGCGCGTGACGGGAATCTTCAGGTCCTGCTGCTGGCCGTCGCGGGCGATGGTCATGTTCAGGCTGGCGCTTTTCGAGGCCAGCGGGCCGACGATGGCGCCGAACGGGCCTTCCGCCTTGGGGCCCGAGGGCAGCGGCTTGCCTTCGGCCGCCAGCAAGCCGTCGCCCTTGCGCAAGCCTGCGCGCGCGGCGCCGCTGCCCGGCAGCACGCCGGACACCTGCATCTGTTCGCCGTAGCCGAGCGCCGCCTGCGCCGCGTCGGCATAGATGCCCGGATACGAATACTTGTTCTGTGCCGTGAAGCCCAGCAGGTTGCGCGCATACGTCTTGCACAGGTCCGCATTGTTGATCAGCAGGGGCGCCGAGACTTTCGACAGCCGGTCCTGCAGGGCCACCATCTTCACCAGCTCGTCCTGCGCCGCCTTTTGCTGCGCCGTCAAGGCCGGCGCGTCGGGTGCCGGCACGACATTGAACGGACCGCTGACAGTCGTCGCCGGCGTGGTGCAGCCGGTCAGGATGGCCGCGCTGGCCAGCAGGAGGGGAGTGGCCAATCGGCGCAGCGAAGTCTGGGCTGAGATCAGATGGCGGAAACCTGGCATAGACTATTCCTTCTTGTAACTCCTGACAAAACCTGCTGCGCGGCGCGATTTGCGGCCTCCGATGCTCACTGTGCATACGCACAGCTCGGCGTCCCGGCCGCAACTCACATCCGCTCGCTACGGTTTGTCAGTCGCTGTTAATGTTTGCCGGTGCTGCCGAAACCGCCAACACCGCGTTCGCTGTCGCCGAATTCCTCGACGACGTTAAAGCCCACTTGCAGCACCGGCACGATAATCAGCTGCGCCAGGCGCTCCATGGGATTGAGCGTGAATGCGCTCTGGCCCCGGTTCCAGGTCGATACCATCAGCTGGCCCTGGTAATCGGAGTCGATCAAGCCTACCAGATTCCCCAGCACGATGCCGTTCTTGTGGCCCATGCCGCTGCGCGGCAGGATCATGGCCGCATACGAGGGGTCGCCGATGTGGATCGCCAGGCCGGTGGGGATGAGCACGGTCTGGCCGGCTTCGATGGTGATGGGGGCGTCGATGCAGGCGCGCAGGTCGAGGCCCGCGCTGCCCGGGGTGGCGTAGGCCGGCAATTGTTCCTTCATGCGGGCGTCGAGGATTTTGATGTCGATATTTTTCATTGAAGCTTTACGATAAAACGGATGGAGGTTTATTTGAGCAGCGAATTCCTGGCGATGCGCTTGGAAATTTCCGAAATCAGCTGGCGTGCCAGGTTGAGTTTCGAGGCGCGCGGCAGCACGGTATGGCCGTCCTCGTCGAAGAGGATGATGGTGTTGTCGTCCTGGCCAAAGGTGTTCTGGCCGATATTGCCGACCAGCAGGGGGATGCCCTTTTTCTCGCGCTTGGTCGAACCGAATTCCACCAGGTTTTCCGATTCGGCGGCAAAGCCCACGCAGTACGGATAGCCGGCCAGGTTGGTGCGCGCCGCCACGGTGGCGAGGATGTCGGGATTTTGCGCGAACTGCAGTTCCGGCACGGAGCCGTCGGCCTGTTTTTTCATCTTCTGCTCGCTGGCGTTGACGACACGCCAGTCGGCGACGGCGGCGACGGCGACGAAGACATGCTGGCCATCGATGTGGGCCAGCACCGCATCATGCATCTGCTGCGCGCTTTGCACATTGATGCGGCGCACGCCAAACGGCGCATCGAGGGCCGTCGGGCCGGAAATGAGCAGCACTTCGGCGCCCGCTTCGCGCGCCGCGCGCGCCACCGCATAGCCCATCTTGCCCGAGGACAGATTGGTGATGCCGCGCACGGGGTCGATGGCTTCGAAGGTGGGGCCGGCCGTGACCAGCACGCGCTTGCCCGCCAGGACCTTCGGCTGGAAGGCGGCGATCAGCTCCGTCAGGAGCTGTTCCGGTTCCAGCATGCGGCCCAGGCCCACTTCGCCGCAAGCCTGTTCGCCGGCGGCGGGGCCGAAGATGGCGATGCCGTCGTCGCGCAGCTGCTGCACATTGCGCTGCGTGGCCGGGTTCTGCCACATTTCCACATTCATGGCCGGCGCCACCAGCAGGGGCAGGTGGGCCGGGCGGGCCAGGCACAGGGTCGACAGCAGGTCGTCGCACACGCCATGGGCGAGCTTGCGCATGAAGTCGGCCGAACACGGCGCGATCAGGATGGCGTCCGCATGGCGCGTCAAATCGATATGCGCCATGTTGTTGTCGATGCGCGCATCCCACTGACTCGTGTGCACGGGGTGGCCGGACAGCGCCTGCATCGTCACGGTCGTGATGAAGTGGCTGGCCGCATCCGTCATCACCACCTGCACCGAGGCACCCGCCTTGGTCAGGGCGCGGCACAGTTCCGCCGCCTTGTAGCAGGCGACGCCGCCCGAGAGTCCCAGGACGATTTTTTTGCCGGACAATTCCATGCTGTTCTCCCGCTGTATTGATTGCTTGTCTGAGTTACTTGTTCACGCGGCGCAGTTCATCGATGACGAACAGGGCCGCGCCGATGCAGATGGCGCTGTCGGCGATATTGAAGGCGGGGAAATGGCCCCAGCTTTTCCAGTGGAAGTCGAGGAAATCGACCACGTGGCCGTACATCAGGCGGTCGATGGCATTGCCCAGCGCGCCGCCGAGTATCAGCGCCAGGGCCCAGCAGAACATGCGCTGGCCGGCGTGCTTTTTCAGCAGGTAGATGATGTAGATGGCCGCCGCCAGGGCGATGCCGGTGAAGAAATAGCGCTGCCAGCCGCCCTGGTCGGACAGGAAGCTGAACGCGGCGCCCTTGTTATACGCGAGCACCAGGTTGAAATACGAAGTGATGACCATTTCCTGCGCATAGCGGAAGGTCTTCAGGATCGTGATCTTGGTGATCTGGTCGAACAGGATGACGATGGCGGCGATACCCAACCATGGCACCAGCGACGACGAGGATGACGATTTCGATGAAAAACGGTTTTTAGTGGCCATATTTTTCCAGGGAAGATAAAGCCGCCGCCTGGCAGCAGGCGGCGGTTGGACAGATAGCATACAACGGCGGGCAAAATCGTAGCGAGCGGCAGCGGGGCCCGGCGCCCCCGTTGGCCCGGGACGCAGCGCCGTACTTTAGTACGGGGCCGCCGAGGCAGCGAGCATCGCAGACCGCAAATCGCGACGCGCAGCAGATTTTGACGCCGTTGTTTAGGCGAAGCGGCGTTTCTCGCCCGCACCGAACAGGTTGCTGACGCAGCGGCCGCACAGGGTCGGATGCGCGGCGTCCGTGCCCACGTCGCTGCGGTAGTGCCAGCAGCGCTCGCACTTCGGCGCCGTCGACGCGGCCACGACCACTTCCTCGGCCGCTTCGTCGGCCACTTCGGCCACCGTTGCCTGCGACGTGATGAAGACGAACTTCAAGTCGTCGCCCAGGGTCGTCAACAGCTTGTATTTCATCGGCGCGGCCTTGATCGTCAGCTCCGCCTGCAGCGAGGAGCCGATGGCGCCCGAGGTGCGCAAGTCTTCCAGCTGCTTCGTCACATCCGTGCGCACGGCGCGCAGGGCCGTGTATTTCTCCAGCAGGTCGGCCGCGTCCGATACTTCCGGCAGCTGCCACCAGGTCTGCGTGAAGATGGTTTCATCGCTGGCGGCGTAGGCATCCGCGCCGGCGAAGACGGCCCACGCTTCCTCGGCCGTGAACGACAGGGCAGGAGCCATCAGGCGCAGCAGGCTTTGCGTGATGTGCCACAGGGCCGTCTGCGCGGAACGGCGCGCGTGCGAGGTCAGGCCCGTCGTGTACAGGCGGTCCTTCAGGATGTCCAGGTAGAAGCCGCCCAGGTCTTCCGAGCAGTACGTCTGCAGCTTCGACACGACCGGGTGGAACTCGTAGCGCGCGTAGTTGTTCTCGATCTGCTGCTGCAGCGAGGCCATGTTGGCGATCGCGTAGCGGTCGATCTCGAACAGCTCGGTTACCGGCACGGCGTCCGTGGCCGGATTGAAGTCCGAGGTGTTCGCCAGCAGGAAGCGCAGGGTGTTGCGGATGCGGCGATACGATTCCGTCACGCGCTTGAGGATTTCGTCCGAGATCGACAGTTCGCCCGTGTAGTCGGTCGAAGCGATCCACAGGCGCAGGATGTCGGCGCCCAGGGTGTCCGAGATCTTTTGCGGCGCCAGGGTATTGCCCAGCGACTTCGACATCTTCTTGCCTTCGCCATCGACCGTGAAGCCGTGCGTCAGCAGGGCCTTGTATGGCGGACGGCCATTCAGCATCGACGACACCAGCAAGGATGAGTGGAACCAGCCGCGATGCTGGTCCGAGCCTTCCAGGTACAGGTCGGCCGGGAATTGCAGCTGCGTCGAATGCGAGCCATGGCCTTGCGGGCCGCCCAGCACCGTCTGGTGCGTGGCGCCGGAATCGAACCACACGTCCAGCGTGTCCTTGTTCTTGGCGTAGATGGCCGCTTCGTCGCCGATCAGGTCAGCCAGGTCCAGCGATTGCCAGGCTTCGATGCCGCCCTTTTCGATCAGCTTGGCCACTTGCTCCAGCAGTTCCGCCGTGCGCGGATGCAGGTCGCCTGTTTCCTTGTGCACGATGAAGGCCATCGGCACGCCCCACTGGCGCTGGCGCGACAGGGTCCAGTCGGGACGGTTGGCGATCATGCCGTGCAGGCGCGCCTGGCCCCAGTCCGGGAAGAACTCGGTGTCGGCGATGCCCTTCAGGGCCGTCTCGCGCAGGGTGGCGCCGCCATCCTTCGGCGTCACGTCCATGCCGGCGAACCACTGCGAGGTGGCGCGGTAGATGATCGGCGTCTTATGGCGCCAGCAATGCATGTAGCTGTGGTCGAACATCTTGACTTCGAACAGCGCGCCCGCTTCCTTCAGGGCGTTGCAGATCGGCTTCGACGCTTCCCAGATGGTCATGCCGCCGAACAGGGGCAGGGTGGAGGCGAATTTGCCGTCGCCCATGACCGGCTTGATGATGTCGTCATCCTTCATGCCGTGCGCTTTGCACGAGATGAAGTCGTCCAGGCCGTAGGCGGGCGCCGAGTGCACCACGCCCGTGCCGCTTTCCGTGGTCACGTATTCGGCCAGGTACAGCGGCGACAGACGGTCGTAGAAGGCGTCGCTGGCGTGCAGCGGGTGGCGGAAGGCGATGCCGCCCAGGGCCGCGCCGTCGCAGGTGGCAATCGTCGTGCCTTCCAGCTTGAAGCGCGCCAGGCTGGCCACGACCAGGTCCTGCGCCAGGATCAGCAGCAGCGGCTGGCCATCGCGCTCGGTCTTCACCAGCGCGTATTTGACTTCCGGGTGCACGTTCAGCGCCTGGTTCGACGGGATGGTCCACGGCGTGGTGGTCCAGATGACGATGAAACCGTTCTCGGTCGGCAGCGATGGCAGGCCGAAGGCGGCCGCCAGTTTTGCCGGCTCGGCGAATTTGAAGCCGACGTCGATGGATGGATCGCGCTTTTCCGCGTATTCCACTTCCGCCTCGGCCAGGGCCGACTGGCAGTCGAAGCACCAGTTGACGGGTTTCAGGCCGCGGTACACATAGCCTTTTTCCAGCAGCTTGCCCAGCGCGCGCAATTCGTCGGCTTCATTGCCGTGCGCCATGGTCAGGTAGGGGTTGTCCCACTCGCCCAGCACGCCCAGGCGGATGAAGTCCTTCTTCTGGCGTTCGACCTGCACGTTGGCGTAGGCGCGGGCCTTTTCCAGCACGTCGGCCGTCGGCAGGTTCTTGCCATGCAGTTTTTCGATCTGGATCTCGATCGGCATGCCGTGGCAATCCCAGCCGGGCACGTACGGCGCGTCGAAGCCGGCCAGCGAGCGCGATTTGACGACCATGTCTTTCAGGATCTTGTTGACGGCGTGGCCCAGGTGGATGTCGCCATTCGCGTACGGCGGGCCGTCATGCAGGATGAATTTCGGCCGGCCGGCGGCGGCCTTGCGCACGCGCTCGTAGATTTTCTTGTCTTGCCATTGCTGTACCCATTGCGGCTCGCGCTTGGCCATGTCGCCGCGCATCGGGAACGAGGTTTCCGTCATGTTGACCGGGTATTTGCTTTCAGGCTTCTTGTTTTGCTTGGGCGTGGCTGGCTTGTTTTGGTCGGACATAGTCTTCTTTACTTGTATTGAATGATGTGTGGCGGCGGCGGGGGCCGCCAGGCGGCGGAGTTGGCCGGGGTCAAATTCGGTCGGTGGCGGTAATGGCGCCGCTGCGCTGCTCGAAATAGGCGCGCGCCTGGTTCGAGTCGCGCTCGATGGCGGCCGTCAGGGTGGGCAGGTCGTCGTATTTCTCTTCGTCGCGCAGCTTTTGCAGGAATTCCACGCGCACCAGCTTGCCGTAGCAGGACTGGTCGAAATCAAACACATGCACTTCCAGCAAGACGCGGCCGCTGTCGTCGACGGTGGGACGCACGCCCAGGCTGGCCACGGCCGGCAGCGGCAGCGGCCCCAGGCCATGCACCTGCACGATGAAGATGCCGGACAGGGCGGGGCGGTGCGCCACGCGCAGGTTGAGCGTGGGGAAGCCCAGGGTGCGGCCCAGCTTCTGGCCGTGGATCACATGGCCGGAAATGGCGTACGGATGGCCCAGCAGCTGCGTGGCCAGCGGGAAGTCGCCCGCGGCCAGGGCCAGGCGCACGGCCGACGACGAGATGCGCGTGCTGCCGTTCATCACGGTGGGCAATGTTTCTACGTGGAAACCATATTTGCGGCCCGCTTCCTGCAGCATGGCCACGTCGCCGGCGCGCCGGGCGCCATAGCAGAAATCGTCGCCGACCATCAGCCATTTCACGTGCAAGCCGTCGACGAGGACTTTTTCCGTGAATTCCTGCGGCGTCAAGGCGGCGAACTGGGCGCTGAAATGTTCGACGACGACGCGGTCGATGCCGGCGTCGTCGAGCGACTGCAGCTTGTCGCGCAGGTTGGCGATGCGCTGCGGCGCCTTCGACAGGTCGCCCGCGCGCTGCGCGAAGAATTCGCGCGGGTGCGGTTCGAACGTCATCACGGCCGCTTCAATGCCGAGCGTGGTCGCCGCGTCGCGCACGCGCGCCAGCAAGGCCTGATGGCCGATGTGGACACCGTCAAAATTGCCGATGGTCAAAGCGCAAGGCGCTCGTGCCTGGGCATTGGGAAGTCCGCGGAATACCTTCATAGGAATCTGATGAAAAACTGTGCCAAATGGGGGATTATACGGACTGTTTCAGGGATGCACAGCCGCAAGGGTGGGCCGAAGGGTAATTTCGCCCCTGAAATGGACAAAAAGCGTTGCCGGCAGGTGTGCTGGCAACGCTTTGGCAGGGATTTCGTGCACTCTCGACGTCGAACCCAGGCTTAGCGGGCGGCGGTGATTTGCGGCCGGGAAGCGCCGCCGTATCGGAGTACGGGGCGCCGGGCCAGCGAGCATCGCCGGCCGCAAAGCGCGACGCGCAGTCGCCTGGGGGCGATGTCGATTACTTGTTCATCAAGGCCCAGTAGCGTGCCAGGTCGGCCGCGCCATCCGTGCCCTTGACCGCTTTCAGGGCCGTCGAGGCGTTGGCTTTCTTGCCGGCGTGGACGTAGGCGATGCCCAGATGCAGCTTGGCTTCTTCCGCATACTTGGCCGTACCCAATTTCACGGCGTCGTTCATCAAGCCCAGGCCCTTGTCGGTCTGACCATCGTACACGAGGGCGAAGCCCAGCTTGCTCAAGCTGTCGGCGTCCTTGTTCTTGACGTATTCCGCTTCCGACTTGGCGGCGTTGGCTTTCAGGTCAGCCTGGGTTTTCAGGGCCAGGTCTTTCAGGCGCTGGTGGCGGGCCGCATCGGCGCCGGTACCCAGCACGCCTTTTTTGTAGCCCTGCTCGATGATGCTCAGCGCTTCGCCTGGATTGCCCGCTTGCAGGGCCAGCTGGCTGATTTCCATGTATTCGGAAGGCTTGGTGAACAGGCCGTTGGCCAAGCGCAGGCGCTGGACGTCCAGGCCCAGGCGTTGCGAGAAGCCAGGCTTGCCCGAAACGCGGTTCAGCAGGTCAGCCCAGTAGCTGGTCTTTGGATAGCTGCCAGCCAGTTTTTCCAGGGTGGCCACGTAGCCGGCCTTGTCGTTTTGCTTCAACTGGATGTTGGCCAGCATTTGCAGGCTCGCTTCCGAGTTGCCGCCGCGCGATTGCAGCTCTTTTGCCGCTTCGGCGTAGTTGCCGCTGACGTAGTAGGTCTGGATCAGCAGTTCGCGCATCTGTGGATCTTCGCGGTCTTTCAGCGAGCGTTTGATCCAGGTGATGGTATTTGGCCAGTCCTTGGCGCGGTAGTACATACCTGCCAGGGCTTGCGTGAATTTAGGGGCTTCGGCGGCGCTCAGGCGGCCGGAATTGATGACGGCTTCGAAGGCCTTGATGGCGGTGCCATTGTCGCCGGCGGCGGCAGCGGCCGAGGCGCGCACGCGTTCGATCTGGTAGCTTTCAAAGGCGGTCTTGCCGCCGACGCTGTCAGCTTCGCGCAGCTTGGCCAGCGCTTCCTTGTTCTTGCCGCTGCCAGCGAGTTTCTGCGCTTCTTGCAGTGGCTTGCCCACTTCGGCGCGCACGGTGTCCGCGGCATATGCCAGCGAGCCCAGGCCGATTACGGGAGTTGCTGCGGTAAAACCGATAGCGGCCATGACGAGGCCGAGATGAGCGAGACGAAACTTGGACATGAGAAAGTCTTTCAGTAAAAAGCGAATAGGCAGGAAGTCCTGCCTATTCGGATGTAAAGAGAACCTGATGCAACAGCTTACTGGAATTGCTCGTTGCCGACCAGACCGATTTTGGTCACGCCCAGACGCTGCGCCGACGCCATCACACCGGCGACGACTTTGTATTCCACCAGCTTGTTAGGACGCAGATGCACTTCCGGCTGGTCTGCTTGCGCAGCGATGTTGCTCAGCTTGGCTTCCAGCGTATTACGATCAGGAACGACCTGATTGTCCCACAAGATAGTGCCATCAAAATCGACATCGATCGTGACGACCACTGGTTCCGTTGTCGGTGGCGGCGGGGTGCCGACCGGCATGTTCAGGTTCACCGAGTGGTTTTGCTTAGGAATCGTGATGATCAACATGATAATCAGCACCAGCATCACGTCGATGAGGGGCGTCATATTCAGTTCCATCATTGGTTCCGGATCCGCGTTTGGCGAACTACCCGAACCGACATTCATACTCATAGTATTTCCTTTAAGAAGTCCAACGAAGCGCCGGGCGATGCCGCTGCCCGGCAAGCTCCTGCCAGTGGCGTCCCTGTGTGGCCGGGACGCCGCTGTCAGTCGCTATCAGCCCTTGTCAGGTGGTTCGGTGATGAAGCCGACCTTCTGGATCCCGGCACGTTGGGTCGTGTAAATAACCCGGCCGATCGATTCGTAGCGTGTTTCTTGGTCGCCACGAACGTGTACTTCCGGCTGCGGTACTTTCACTGCTTCAACTTTAAGATAATCGAACAGTTCGTTCGTGTCTTTCAGTTTCTTCTGGCCCAGATAGATCTCGCCATCCTTGTTGACAACGATGTTGACGTTTTCTGGCTTGCTTTGAAGGGCTTGGTTGGCCTCGATCGGCAGATCGATTTTCTGCAATTTGAGGACAACCGGACTGGTGATCAAGAAAATGATCAGCAAAACCAACATGATGTCGACGAGCGGCGTCGTGTTGATTTCTGACATTACTTGATCTTCATCTCCGCTGTCGGAGCCGACGGACATCGACATGATTCTTATCCGATCTTTTTAGCGCCGGCAGCACGGCCAGCTTCGCTGGTCGACATTGCGCCGGAGATCAGTACCGAGTGAACGTCGGCGCTGAACGAGCGTACGTCTTCCATTGCGGTTTTGTTACGACGAACCAGCCAGTTGTAACCCAGAACGGCAGGAACAGCGACCAGCAAACCGAAAGCGGTCATGATCAGTGCTTCACCAACTGGACCTGCAACTTTATCGATCGAAGCGTTACCGGTCATGCCGATGTTGGTCAGCGCGCCATAAATACCCCAAACGGTACCGAACAGACCGATAAACGGTGCGGTCGAACCAACGGTTGCCAGGAACGACAGGCCATCTTGCAGACGCGATTGAACTTTGTCCGAAGCGCGCTGGATCGACATCGTCACCCAGGTCGACAGATCGATTTGTTCCAGCAGGGCGCCGTCATGGTGAGCCGTTGCCTTGGTGCCCGATTCAGCGATGAAGCGGAATGGCGAGCCTTCGGTCAGGGTTGCCGAACCGGCAGCGATCGAAGGAGCTTTCCAGAATTTGGCAGCGGTTTCTTTAGCTTGCTTGAAGATCTTCATTTGATCCATCAGCTTGGTGATGATGATGTACCAGCTGCCGATCGACATGATGGCCAGGATGATCAGGGTGGCGCGTGGCACGAAGCCGCCGTCCCACACTGCTTGCAGGCCGAATGGGTTGTGGACTTCTTCGGTTTTGGCTGGAGCGGCTGCATCAGCGGCTGGAGCGGCTGCGTCTGCTGCAGGAGCTGCTGCGTCAGCGGCAACTGGTGCTGGTGCTGCGTCTGCCGCTGGAGCGGAAGCGGCAGCCGATGCTGGCGCGTCAGCGAATGCCGGTGCTGCTACCAGAGCGGTCGTAGCGGTGACGGACAACAGAACCGCGGCAAAAAATGCGGACAAACGGGTATTCTTAAACATGCTTCCTCCAAAATTAAAAATAACAGATCGCTGAACGTAATGACAACGAAATCATAGTGTGAAACAGGGGATAACTGTCTCGGGTTTTAATCCAGCGACCAAACGTATTGCATTTGCTGCCAGCCTTGTTCCGGCTTGCCGTCAACTGTTGCCGGCTTAAATGTACAGCGGCTGATACCTTGCACCGCGGCTTTGTCCAAGTCTCTGAAGCCGCTTGACTTCACGATCTTCGAATCAGCGACCTTGCCGTCTACACCGATCAGGAACGACAGTGTCACCACACCGGTTTCCTCGTTGCGCTGCGACGACTTTGGATAAGCCGGTTTTTCGCAGACACTGAAGTCAACCACGGCCGGCGTACGCACCGATTTGGCTGGTCCAGGAGTTGGCGCAGGCTGTGCAGGCGGTGCTGGCGGTGCCAATACATTCGTGGCTGGCTTCACGGCAGTCGTATTTGCAATCACGTTCTGCTGTGGTGGCGGCTGCTGCACGTTCACCTCGACTGGCGGAATGAATGGCGGCGGTGGCGCCTTCATTTCTGGCGGCGGTGGTGGCGGTGGAAGATCCTTCGGTGGAGGCGGTTTGACTTCCTCGATAATCTTGGTTTCAACCGGTTCCATCATTTTGGTGACCAACCGCTTGCCCAAGCCCGTCACGATCCCGTAAGCCGCGAGAACGTGCAGCAGGACAACGATAGTGATGCCTGTGTAGTTCTTGGGACTTTTCTCGTTCGAAAAATTCATGCCTGCTTTCTCCAAATACCATCTCTTGTCTTGCAACTGAACCCCAAAATGACGACACAAAGCTCCAGCCGTATCCGGGACGTCGCCGAATTATACATACGAATTCTTTATTTTACACAGATTTTTAACGCCTAAAACCGGTTAAATTTTTGGCGCTTTTGCGCCCTGAAAACGTACTTGCTTATGTCATCTTTGCACGCTTTCGGACAGAAAAAAAGGCGGTCTTATCGGTTTTTTACAGCCGTTTCGGGCTACCACTGCTAAGTTCTCCGATGTGCCGATCTGGCGGAATTATATTTCGTGATATTCAATATGGAAACTGCTAAATTTGGAGAAAAATCTTTCTTTTTGGAAATATTTTGGCGCGGAACCAGACCACTTAGCCGTTCACGTGCACCAAGCGGGTGCATTACGGACTTTATCCAGGTCAAAAAAGAGCCTTTTGACGACCGTTACGAGGCCGTCTAGCCATACTGAATTCCTATGTAGGTATAGGAAGCGCTTATATTCTTGCTATTGATTATTATCAACAAATCATTTTATGGCCGGACAACCGGGTCATCGCGCCGGTTACGCTTTTCCCGACGGCAATTTAATGTGCCGAGCACGACGCCCTGCGGATCGACCGTGTCGAGGTGCACGTCGAAACCCCACAGCCGGGCCACGTGCTTGAGCACTTCCGCCGCCTGCTGGTTCAGCGGCCGGCGCTGGAATTGGGTGTGGCGCAGGGTCAGGGCGCGGTCGTCGCGCGTATTCACGGACCACACCTGGATATTCGGCTCGCGGTTGCCCAGGTTGTACTGCTCCGCCAGCTGCTGGCGCACATAGCGGTAGCCGGCGTCGTCGTGGATGGCGGAAATGGCCAGCTTTTCATTCTTGTCGTCATCGAGCACGGCAAAGAAGTGAAATTCGCGGATCAGCCGCGGCGACAGGTACTGGGCGATAAAGCTTTCATCCTTGAAATTGCGCATGGCAAAGTCCA
The DNA here is from genome assembly GCF_030397695.1 of Janthinobacterium sp. SUN118. Classification (NCBI taxonomy): domain Bacteria; kingdom Pseudomonadati; phylum Pseudomonadota; class Betaproteobacteria; order Burkholderiales; family Oxalobacteraceae; genus Janthinobacterium; species Janthinobacterium sp. SUN118. The sequence goes on from NZ_JAPUBV010000001.1 coordinate 956,039, forward strand.
GGCTCTTGCGCCAGTCGCTGCCCGCCATGTCGGGAAACCAGGCGCGGTCTTCATCGGTCGGGTGTTCGCAGATGCGGCGGATGTCGCTCATCATGGCGAAGCCCAGCGCATACGGGTTGATGCCGCTGTAATAGGGGCTGTCGATGGGCGGCTGGTAGACGACGTTGGTATGGCTTTTCAGAAACTCCATCATGAAGCCGTCGCCCACCACGCCTTCGTCGTACAGCTGGTTCAATATGGTGTAGTGCCAGAACGTGGCCCAGCCCTCGTTCATGACCTGCGTCTGGCGCTGCGGATAGAAGTACTGGGAAATCTTGCGCACGATTCGCACCATCTCGCGCTGCCACGGTTCCAGCAGCGGCGCATATTTCTCGATGAAGTACAGCAGGTTTTCCTCGGGCTCGGGCGGAAAGCGCGCCACGGCCTTGCGCTGGTCTTCCTCTTCCTCCTCGTCCTCGCGGCGGGGCAGGGTGCGCCACAGCTGGTTGATCTGCGACTGCACATACTCTTCGCGCTCCTTCTGGCGCGCATATTCCTTGGCCATCGACAGTTTCGCTGGACGCTTGTAGCGGTCCACGCCATAGTTCTGGATGGCGTGGCAGGAGTCGAGCAGCAATTCCACGGCGTCGACGCCGTGGCGCTGTTCGCATTCGCTGATGTAATTCTTGGCAAACACCATATAGTCGATGATGGCGTCCGCATCCGTCCAGGCGCGGAACAGGTAATTGCCCTTGAAGAAGGAATTGTGGCCGTATGCCGCATGCGCGATCACCAGCGACTGCATGGTCAGGCTGTTTTCCTCCATTAAATAGGCGATGCACGGGTTCGAGTTGATGACGATCTCGTAGGCCAGACCCATCTGGCCCCGTTTGTAGCTTTTCTCGGTCGATAAAAAATGCTTGCCGAACGACCAATGGTTGTACGAGACGGGCATGCCGACCGAGGTGTAGGCATCCATCATTTGTTCGGCCGTGATGATTTCCAGCTGGTTCGGATAGGTGTCGAGGCCAAACTGTTTCGCCACGCGGCGGATTTCCTCGTGGATTTGCTCGATCAGCTCGAATGTCCATTCCGACTGCTCGGGCAGGGCGTTCGGGTGGCGCAGGCGCACGAACGGTTCGCCCGGAGTGTTGCTGGCGCGGTCAAAGGCTGCACTCATCATTTCACCTGTTTCTTGAACAGTTCGCGGAAGACCGGATAGATATCGGCCGGCGTGACGATCTTTTGCATGGCGAAATGGGCGTGATGGTCGAGCACGCCCGCGTATTGCTCCCACAGGTTTTGCTGCGGGCCGTCGGTGATCTCGACGTAGGTGTAGTACTGCACCTTGGGCATGATGGTATTGATCAGCAGCTGGCGGCACAGCATGGAGTCGTTGTCCCAGTTGTCGCCGTCGGATGCCTGCGCCACGTAGCTGTTCCATTGCCCGGCGCCATAGCGTTCGTCGATGATGTTATTGAGCAAATGCAAGGCCGACGACACGACGGTGCCGCCCGACTCGCGCGAATTGAAGAATTCCTGCTCGTCCACTTCCGCCGCTGCCGTGTGGTGGCGGATGAAGACCACCTCGATCTTGTCGTACGCGCGCTTGAGGAACAGATACAGCAGGATGAAGAAGCGCTTGGCCGTATCCTTGCGCGTTTCATCCATGGAGCCGGAAACGTCCATGATGCAGAACATCACGGCCTGCGTCATGGGCTTGGGCACCTTGATGCGGTTGCTGTAGCGCAAGTCAAACGGGTCGATGAAGGGGATGGCCAGCAAGCGCGTGTGCAGGTGGTGGATCAGGCGGCGCAGTTCCACCACCAGCGGGTCGCTGTCGGGCACGCCTTCGTGCAGCAGGGCCGCCAGGTCTTCCTCCGCCTGCGCCAGCTGCTTGCGGGCGCCGCCGCCGACGGCGATGCGCCGCCCCAGCGCGCCGCGCAGCGAGCGCAGCACGTGGATATTCGATGGCGTGCCCGACATGTTGTAGCCGGCGCGCTGGTTCTTGAATTCCGTGGTGGCCGTCAGCTGGGTTTTCACCATGTGCGGCAATTCCAAGTCTTCGAAGAAATAATTCATGAACTCTTCGCGCGACAATTCAAAGATGAAGTCGTCTTCCGTCGTCTCGTCGCTGTTGCCCGCCTTGCCGCGCCCGCTGCCAGCGCCGCCTTTCGGCCGCGCGATCTGGTCGCCCTTCAGGTATTCCTTGTTGCCGGGATTGACCACTTCCCACACGCCGCCATGCGCATGGCCGAACGACGGTTCGCCCACGTCCTTGACGGGGATGCTGACCTTTTCGCCATTCTCGACGTCCGTGATCGAGCGCCCCTTGATGGCGCGCCCCACGGCATCCTTGATCTGGCTCTTGTAACGCCGCAAGAAGCGCTCGCGGTTGACGGCGGACTTGTTCTTGCTTTGCAAGCGCCTGTCGATGAGGTATGTCAAAGGGTGCCTCCTTGCTTCTCGTCTTGCGCGTCCCGCCGTCTTGCTGGCGGGAACGCGCCCGCTGTCCGCGCTAGGATGACTTGCGTACGCGCAAGTACCATTCGCATAACAGGCGTACCTGCTTGGCCGTATAGCCTTTTTCCACCATGCGGGCCACGAAGTCGGCGTGCTTGTTGGCATCGTCGGCACTGGCCTTGGCATTGAAGGAAATCACGGGCAGCAATTCCTCCGTATTCGAAAACATCTTCTTCTCGATCACGGTGCGGAACTTCTCGTAACTGGTCCAGGCAGGATTCTTGCCGCCGTTGGACGCCCGCGCCCGCAAACCGAAGTTGACGATTTCGTTGCGGAAGTCTTTCGGATTAGAAATACCTGCCGGTTTCTCGATCTTCTCGAGTTCATTGTTCAGCGATTCGCGGTCGAAGCTCTCGCCCGTGTCCGGATCGCGGTATTCCTGGTCCTGTATCCAGAAATCGGCAAACGTTACATAGCGGTCGAAGATGTTCTGTCCGTATTCCGAATAGCTTTCCAGGTAGGCCGTCTGGATCTCCTTGCCGATGAATTCCACATAGCGCTGCGCCAGGTGCTCTTTTATATAGGAGAAGTAGCGCTGCTCGAGTTCCGGCGCGAACTGCTCGCGCTCGACTTGCTGTTCCAGTACATATAATAGATGCACGGGATTGGCCGCCACTTCGGAATTGTCAAAGTTGAACACTTTTGACAGGATCTTGAAGGCAAAGCGCGTCGACAGGCCGTTCATGCCCTCGTCGACCCCCGCATAATCCACGTATTCGTGCATGGACTTGGCTTTCGGATCCGTATCCTTGAGGTTTTCGCCATCGTAGACGAGCATCTTGGAAAAGATGCTCGAGTTTTCCGGGTCTTTCAGGCGCGACAGGATGGCGAACTGCGCCATCATGCGCAGCGTGCCGGGCGCGCACGGGGCCTTGACGAGCGAGGAATTGGCCACCAGCTTGTCGTAGATCTTGATTTCATCGGAAACGCGCAGGCAGTACGGCACCTTGACTATATAGATACGGTCAAGAAACGCCTCGTTGTTGCGGTTGTTTTTAAACGTCTTCCATTCCGACTCGTTCGAGTGGGCCAGGATGATGCCGTCGAAGGGGATGGCGCCGAAACCTTCCGTGCCCTTGTAATTGCCTTCCTGCGTGGCCGTCAGCAAGGGATGCAGGACCTTGATCGGCGCCTTGAACATTTCCACGAACTCCATCAGTCCCTGGTTGGCCAGGCACAGGCCGCCCGAATAGCTGTAGGCGTCCGGGTCGTCCTGCGCATAGTCCTCCAGCTTGCGGATGTCGACCTTGCCCACCAGCGAGGAAATGTCCTGGTTGTTTTCGTCGCCCGGCTCCGTTTTCGAGATGGCGATCTGTTTCAGCACGGACGGGTAGCGCTTGACGACGCGGAACTGGTTGATATCGCCATTGTATTCATGCAGGCGCTTGACGGCCCAGGGGCTGGGGATGTTGCGCAGGTAGCGGCGCGGGATGCCGTAATCCTCTTCCAGGATGGTGCCGTCCTCTTCCTCGTTGAACAGGCCCAGCGGCGATTCATTGACGGGCGAGCCTTTCAGGCAATAGAAGGGCACGTGTTCCATCAGCGACTTGAGTTTTTCCGCGATCGACGACTTGCCGCCGCCGACGGGCCCCAGCAGATACAGGATCTGCTTGCGTTCTTCCAGGCCTTGCGCCGCATGGCGGAAATAGGAAACCACCTGCTCGATGACTTCCTCGGTGCCGTAGAACTCGCGGAAGGCGGGGTAGATCTTGATCACCTTGTTGGCGAAGATGCGCGACAGCCGCGTGTCGTTGCGCGTGTCGACCAGTTGCGGCTCGCCGATGGCGGCCAGCATGCGTTCGGGCGCGCTGGCATACGTCAGCTTGTCCTTCTTGCACAGCGCCAGATATTCGGTGAGCGACATTTCCTCTTCGCGGGTGCGCTCGTAGCGTGCTGCGTAGTTATCAAAAATGGTCATGTCAATGTCCTTTAATGTCAACCTGAATTGCCAGTCACCATGGCCGCCCGCCTGGCATTCGCCCGGGCTTGCCGCTTTAATTTTTCCTGTACCCCATATCGATTTTTATTGTTGTTTCAAGCCCGGCTGTCTTTGCGAGTCCGGATTGCCCGGACCAAAAAACTGGCGCTTGATGCCGTGTGCTGACGTGGCCAGCCGGCTTTTTTTTCATGTGCTGATAGCGCTTGATGCACCTACCCTTACCCCATGAAATTAATTATTGCTCTAAAGGATCAGGAAGTCAAAAGATATGTCGTAATATCCTTAATACTTGTGTGTAAATTGTTGATTTAATTGGATAATTCTTCAAATTTTTCAGCGTTTCCAGTGAACTTTTTTCTGTCTCTTGAATCATCATACGACAATTCGCCAGCCTGTGCCGGGGCATGCCCGGCAGCGGTCGTTGTTGCCGTCGCGGCGGCCCGGCGCCGGTGAGGCCAGCCATCTTGCGCTAAGATGCGTGCATGTTTGATGGCCGCCGCCACCGTGCATCTTCCGCACCGCGCCTGGCGCGCGCAGGCCAGCATTTTTATAGTCACCGTATAAGGAACACCCATGATGAACCCACAACTGCGCGCGATCGTGCGCGGCATGCCGAAAGCCGAACTGCATATCCATATCGAAGGCTCGCTGGAGCCAGAACTGATTTTCGCACTGGCCGAGCGCAATGGCGTGCCTCTGGGCTATGAATCGGTGGAACACTTGCGCAGCGCCTATGCTTTTACGGATTTGCAGTCTTTTCTCGACATTTATTACGCTGGCGCAAGCGTGCTCTTGAAAGAGCAGGATTTCTATGACATGACGCAAGCCTATCTGCGCCGCGCCGAGGCGGACAATGTCTTGCACACGGAAATTTTCTTCGACCCGCAAACCCACACGGCGCGCGGCGTGGCGATGGCCGACGTGATCAACGGCATCTACCGCGCCTGCCAGGACAGCCCCGTCAGCGCGGCCCTGATCCTGTGCTTCCTGCGCCATTTGAGCGAGGAAGAAGCGTTCGAGACACTGGCAGACGCGCTGCCGCACCGCGACAAATTCATCGGCATCGGCCTCGATTCCTCGGAAGTGGGCAATCCGCCCGAGAAATTCTCGCGCGTGTTTGCCCGCTGCCGCGACCTGGGCCTGCATCTGGTGGCCCACGCGGGCGAGGAAGGACCGCCGGCCTACATCCGCACGGCGCTCGACGACTTGCAGGTCGAACGCATTGACCACGGCGTGCGCTGCCTGGAAGACGCGGAACTGACGGCCCGTCTGGCGCGCGAACAGGTCGCCCTGACCGTCTGCCCGCTGTCGAACACCAAGCTGCGCGTGTTCGACCAGATGCATGACCATAACCTGGTGCAATTGCTCGACGCCGGCTTGCTGGTGACGGTGAACTCGGACGATCCCGCGTACTTCGGCGGCTACATGAACGATAACTTCGACGCCATCTTCGATTCCTTGCCGCTGGGCCTGGCCCACGCCCAGCGCCTGGCGCGCAACGGCTTCATCGCCGCCTTCCTGCCGCAGGCGCAGAAAGACGTCTTCCTCGCCACCGTCGACGCCTACTTCGCGCAGCACGCCGCCGCCCACGGCGCCGCGCAATAACCTACATAAAGACCCGCCGCCCATGCTTCGCCTCTCCCTCAAAATGACCGGACGCGACTGGCGCGCCGGGCAACTGCGTTTCCTGCTCGTCGCGCTGATCGTGGCCGTGGCGGCCCTGTCGGCCGTCGGCTTCTTCGTCGACCGCCTGCGCGCCGGCCTGAACCGCGACGCACACCAGTTGCTGGGGGCCGACCTGGTCATCAGCGCCGACCAGCCCGTCAATGCGGCCTGGCGCGCGCAAGCCGTCCAGCGCGGCTTCGTGCTGGCCGATACGGTGACGTTTCCCAGCATGGCGCAGGCGGGCGCGGGCGAGCAGTCAAGCTCGCAGCTGGCCTCCATCAAGGCCGTCTCGCCCGGCTATCCGCAGCGGGGCAAGCTGAAGATCACCACCAACCTCGGCGAGGCGCAAGATGCCGTGGGGCGGCCAACGGACCAGGTGCCGGCGCCCGGCACCGTGTGGGTCGATGCGGCGATTCTTTCCAGTCTGAATGCGAAACTCGGCGACACGCTGACCCTGGGCGACAAGGCATTCACCGTGACGCAGCTGATCGCCAGCGAACCGGACCGCGGCGCTTCCTTCCTCAATTTCGCCCCGCGCGTGATGCTGCCCCTCGCTGACCTGGCCGCCACGGCGCTGGTGCAGAACGGTTCGCGCGTGTCGTACCGGCTGCTGCTGTCGGCGCCGCCCGCCAAGGCGGCCGAGCTTGCGCAATATCAAGCCTGGCTGGAGAACCAGATCAAGACGCAGGCCATCAAGGGCGTGCGCATCGAATCGCTGGAATCGGGCAGCCCGCAGATGCAATCGACGCTGGACCGCGCCGACCGCTTCCTGTCGCTCGTCGGCTTGCTGTCGGCCATGCTGGCGGCCGTTGCCGTGGCGATGGCGGCGCGCCGCTTCATGCTGCGCCACCTCGACGCCTGCGCCATGCTGCGCTGCCTGGGCCTGACGCAAAACCAGGTGACGGCCATGTACGTGATCGAATTTCTCTTCGTCGGCCTGGCCGGCAGCGTCGTCGGCGTGGCCGTCGGCTTCGGCGGCCACCTGGTGCTGCTGGAGCTGTTGGGCAAGCTGGTGCAGAATGACTTGCCGCCCGTCTCCATGCTGCCCGCCCTGCAGGGCGTGGCCACCGGCATGCTGCTCTTGCTGGGCTTTGCCTTGCCGCCGATTTTGCAGTTGCGCAATGTTCCGCATAACCGCGTGATCCGCCGCGAACAGGAGCCGCCGCAGGCGCTGGCCGTGGCCACCTACGGCCTGGGCATCGCCGCCTTCGTCGTGCTGCTCTTGTGGCAGGCGGGCGACGTCAAGCTGGCCTTGATGACGGCGGCCGGCTTCCTCGGCGGCTTCGCCCTGTTCGGCCTGGCCGGCTGGCTGGGCATCAAGTCGCTGAAGACCCTGCGCGGCGCCTTCAGGCACCAGGGCTGGCGCTTCGCCGTCACGTCCTTGCAGCGCCGTCCGGGCGCCACCGTCATCCAGGTGGTGTCGCTGGCCCTGGGCCTGATGGCCTTGCTGCTGCTGACGGTGGTGCGCGGCGACCTGATGGTGGCCTGGCGCAACGCCACGCCGCCCGACGCGCCGAACCGCTTCATGATCAATATCCTGCCCGAGCAAAAGGCGCCGATCGCCGCGCGCCTGGCCCAGGCCGGTGTCGCCAATGCCCCGCTGTATCCGATGATACGCGGGCGCCTGGTGGCCGTGAACGGCAACGCCATCACGGAAGACACTTACCAGGAAGACCGCGCCAAGGGCCTGGCCGACCGCGAATTCAACCTGTCGACGATGGCCGCCATGCAGGCGGAAAACAAGCTCGTGGCCGGCAAGTGGTTCAGCAATGCCCCGGGCGCGCCCGCCGAAGCGTCGGTGGAAGAGGGCATCGCCAAGACCCTGAAGCTGAAGCTGGGCGACAAGCTGCGCTTCGACATCGCCGGCCAGCCCGTCGAAGCGGCCATTACCAGCCTGCGCAAGCTGGAATGGGGGTCGATGCGCGTCAATTTCTTTGTCATCATCAATCCGGCCGCCATGGCGGACACGCCGCAGACGTGGATCACGGCCTTCCACCTGCCGCCCGCGCAGGCGGACCTGGGCAACGCCCTGCTGCGCGAGTATCCGAATTTGACGGTGGTCGACGTCGGCGGCGTGCTCAAGCAAATCCAGGGCGTGCTGGACCAGGTGGTGACGGCCGTCGAATTCCTGTTTGCCTTCACTCTGGCGTCGGGCTTGCTGGTGCTGTATGCGGCGCTGATGGGGTCGCAGGACGAGCGCACGCGCGAGGCGGGCCTGCTGCGCGCGCTGGGCGCCACGCGGCGCCAGCTGGCGCAGGCGCAGCTGATCGAGTTTTCGCTCGTGGGCGCGCTGGCCGGCCTGCTGGCGGCGACGGGTGCGGCCGCCATGGGCTGGGCGCTGGCCACCTACCAGTTCAAGTTCGCCTGGAGCTTCGCGCCCGGCGTGTGGGCCTTCGGCCTGCTGGCCGGCGCCCTGTGCGCGATCGCCGGCGGCTGGCTGGGACTGCGCAATGTCCTCAAGCATCCGCCGCTGCAGACCTTGCGCGAAAGCTAGGTTGCCAGCTACGCGCTGACGCTGTCGCCCGCGCCCGCGCGCAGAAATTGCGCGTAAGACATCACCGGCTGCCCCAGCTGGTGCGGCGGCACGTCGAACAGGGCCCAGAAGTACGTCACGCGGCCCAGGCAGATGGTGGGCGCGGCGCAGTAACGGAACCAGTTTTCACCGATCTGCGCCGCATACATGCCGTCGCTGTCGGCGTCGGAAAAATACGGGATAACGCGCATTTCCAGCAAGGCCAGCAGCAATGACTGGGGCGCGTCGTTGTCGCGCGCCATTTCGTACTGCGTGTGCAGGCTGCGTTCCGTCTCGATGATCATCAGCCGCGCCTGGCCATCGCGCGTGAAGAAGAGGATGCCGCTGGGATTGGGGAAAATATAGAATTCGACAAAGCCATGGCGCCGGCACAGTTCGTGGACGACGGCGGCCAGCGCCTCGTCCTGCAGGAAACTGTAGTCGTGCAGCATCAGCAAGTCGCGCACCGTGTCCGATTGCTGCAGGAAGAATTCGCGCTGCAGGGCGACGATTTCCTGTTCCAGGATGTCGAGCGCGTCATCGTCGCTCTTCTTGATGTAGCGGTCGATCAAGCCCCGGTTGAAGGCCGTCACGGCCACTTTCTCGTCGGCCGCCCCCGTAAATAGAATCTTCTTGCACGGCAAGTCGCGCACGGCCTGGCAAAACTCGAGGCCGTTCATCTGCGGCATTGAATAATCGACCACCAGCACGGACGGCACGGCAAAGCGCTGCGCCTGGCCGCTGATGCGCCAGATGCGTTCGATGTCGAGCGCCACGTTGCACTGGTCGGGCGGCAGGTTTTGCGTGTCGAAATTGACGTGCAGCGGCGTCTCGCCCAGCCGCGTGCTGTGGCGCAGCCAGTGCAGCGCGCTGCTGGTGTCGTGGAAGGTCTTGCGCGCCAGGCCCGGATCGAGCTGGAACGCCAGGCTTTTCAGGAAGGAATCGCTGTCGTCGATCAATACGGTCAGGGTCGGATGGGTGTAGACGGGCAGTTGCATGCGTCACCTCGCGCGGTGGATGGATGGAAAACGGTTGGGCCTGGGCCTGGGCGTGGCCAGCGGCTGCGGAAACTCCAGCACGAAGATGGCATAGGCGCCTTCGCGCGCCACGCAGCTGATGCGTGCATGCCACGCTTGCATGATTTGCCGGCACAGGGCCAGGCCGATGCCGCTGCCGTTGTGCGCGGGATAGGAATAGAAGCGGTCGAAGATCAGCGGCAATCGGCTGGCCGCGATGCCGCAGCCCGTGTCGATGAACAGCAGGCGCGGCATGGGACGCGCGCCATCGATGACGATGCGCACGCGGCCCTTGCCGGCGCGCTGGATGCCTTTCAGGGCATTGCGCAGCAAATTCAGCAAAATCACCACGCACAGCTCGGACTGGCCGGGAAAGCTGAAGTCGGTGCGCAGGTCGACCTTGACGATGTCGCGCTGCGCCGTGCTGGTGAACGGGTAGCGGCGCAGCACGGCGACGACGCTGTCGTGCATGTCCACCGTCTCGTTCGCCTCCAGCTTGCGGTTGACGGCGCTGGCGCTGAGCAGGAACAGGTCGATCATGTGGTGCATATGGCGCACTTCGAACTGGATGCGCGCCAGCGCTTCCAGGCTGGCCGCGCCCGGCTGCACGTCGTCGGCATCGCGCCGCAAGCCGCGCTGCAGGCCGCGCACGTTCGCTTCGACGCTGACGAGCGGCGTGCGCAATTCGTGCGCCACGCTGCCCAGTCCGGCCGCCAGTCCCGCCAGTTTTTCCTGCGCGCCCACATGACGGCCCACCTTGACCACGGACAGCACGGCGATCGTGAACCAGTGCACGGGCAGCTGCTGCAAGACGTCGCGGCTGAGCAGAAAGGCGGGTTCGCCAACGACGGCAAACGCCAGGCAGGCCAGCAGGGTACCGCTCAGGTAGGCCAGCATGGCGATGCGCGTATCGAAGTGGAACAGCACGATCAGCGCCACCAGCAGCGAATGCACCCACAGGGTTGAGGCGTGGTTCATCAGGAACATATACGTGAAGAAAAAGGGCAGTTCGAACGTCAGCCCCAGGAACAGGTACACGCTGAAGCCCATATTGCTGAAGCGCCCCGGCCACAGCGCGGGCAGGAACAGCAGCGCCGCGATGGTGCGCAGCGGCAACGATTCGTAGGGTTGCGGAAAGACATGCTGCCACAGCGCGTAGTACAGGGGCATGCCGAGCGCGCCGATGACGGCCAGCGTGCGCACCTGGGCGCGCCGCGTGGGCGTGTGTTCGATGGCGTCGTGGAAATGCAGGAAAGGCTGGAGGATCTTGCCTTGCCACCGTTTTCCGGAAGGGGACTGCGCATGCATCATGGTCGGGGGACGTGTTCGTTGAGGCGAATCAAGACAACATCATCGGCGTGTTCCTCCGGAAAAAGAGATATATCGCCATAACTGTTGAGATGGATCAATCACTTGCCGAATGGCTCGCGCATGTTGGACGCGGTAGTTCCCCCCGCAACCATTCCAGGAGTCCCCATGCCGAACGCCCTTTTCCCCCTGCCATCGAGCAAACTGCGCGCCGAACAACACTTGCCGGCCTTCGTGCGCGCGCGCATGGACGAGCACTATGTCGAGCGCATCGAGAAGCTGCTCGGTGGCGAACATTTACATGAATGGCAAGCCATGCCGGCCCGCGCGGTCATGTTGGCGGGCAATGATTACCTGAACATCGCCGGCGAGGCGGCGCTGCTGGCGGCCCAGTCCCGCGTCCTGCAGGGCGGCGGCGCCATGCTGATGTCGTCCGTGTTCCTGCAGGAAGGCAGCCGCCAGCACCGCCTCGAACGCAAGTTCGCGGATTTTCTCGGCAGCGAAGCCTGCGTGCTGGCGCAGTCGGGCTGGGCCGCCAATGTGGGCTTGCTGCAAAGCCTGGCCGGCCCCGGCATCCCCGTGTACCTGGACATGCTGGCGCACGCCTCGCTGTGGGAAGGCGTGCAGTCGGCGCAAGCCGCGCCCGTGCCTTTCCTGCACAACGATGGCGCCCACCTGCAGCGCCAGCTGGACAAGCATGGCCCCGGCATCATCGTCGTCGATGCGCTGTACAGCACGAACGGCAGCGTGGCGCCGCTGCCGCGGATGGTGGAGATCGCCGAGCGCAGCGGCAGCATGCTGATCGTCGACGAATCGCACTCGCTGGGCACGCACGGGCCGCAGGGCGCCGGCCTGGTGGTGGAGCTGGGGCTGGCCGAGCGCGTGCATTTCCGCACGGCCTCGCTGGCCAAGGCGTTTGCCGGGCGGGCCGGGCTGATCACCTGCTCGGCCCGCTTCAAGGGCTATTTTCTGTCCGCCTCGCGCCCGGCCATCTTCAGTTCCTGCCTGCTCGAACATGAACTGGCGTGGTTCGACGCCGCGCTCGATTTCATCCGCGCCGCCGATGCCCGCCGCGCCGCTCTGCGCCGCCACAGCGTGCAGCTGCGCCAGGGCCTGGCCGATCTCGGCTACAACGTCAGCGACGGCACGCAGCAGATCATCGCGCTGGAAGCGGGCAGCGAGCCCGATACCCTGATCCTGCGCAAGGCGTTGGAGCGGCACGGCATCTATGGCGCCGTCTTTTGCGCGCCGGCCACGCCGAAGAACCGCTCGCTGGTGCGCCTGACCCTGAACGCGGGCTTGCGCGAGGATGACTGCGCGCGCGTGCTGGCGGCCTGCGCGGCCATCCGCGAGGAAACGGGCATGGCGCGCTGGCCGTCGACGCGGCGCCTGCGCAAGCTGGCGCTGGTGTAAGGGGAATACGTCAGCCGCTGACGGGCTGGTTGCCGGCGATAGTGCCCAGTAGCATGGACAGGGGCGCCAGCTGTTCGGCGCTGGCATGGCCCAGCAATTCCTGGCCCAGCGCCTGCGCCGTCGCATTCGCGTGCGCCAGCAAGTCCAGGCCCGCGGCCGTGATGGCGGCATAGCCGACGCGCGCATCGCGCTGGTCGGCCTGGCGCGCCACCAGGCCGATTTTTTCCAGCGGCATCAGCGAGCGCGTGATGCCGGACGCCGTCAGCGCCAGGCGCTCGGCCAGGTCGATGCGGCGCAGGCGCCCGCCGGGGGCGCGCTGCAAGTGGTACAGCAATTGATAATCGCCAAAGCTCAAGCCATGCAGGTTGCCCAGGGTGCTGTCGAAGCGGCGCACCAGCATGGCCTGGGCGCGCGCCAGGCGCAGGCAGAAGTCCAGCGCGCTGCCGCCGTCCGGCGGCTGGGAAGTGTGATCGGTCATGGCGGTCCTTTGTATAGCCTGCGTAGTGCTTGAGTGCGCAAGTGTAACGCATGGCCGCCGAGCGTCTATCGCGGCAGGGAGCGTCTGCTGCTGACAGCGCATCAGGAGCCGGGACAAGGCGTGAGGAGGACGCGTGACGAGCCATGCGACGACGATCAACGCAGTCTCCGCTTCTGGAGGGCGGCAGCAGCGGAGGCATGCATCTACCGGGATAGGCGCTTAATACAGTGCCTGCCCCTGTTCCAGCAGTTGCGCCCGGTGCAGCGCCAGCAGGGCGTCGAGCTCGGCGTCCGCATCGACGGCGCGATCGTCGTCCGGCTGGACGGTGTCGATGATGGCAAGGCGGAAGGCCGCTGCGCCATCGCGCCGCCAGTCCGCCTGCAGGCGTGCATTGCGGTGCGTGCCCAGCGCCAGTTCGAAGCGGTGCCGGTTCAGCGCGCCGGGTGCGTTGCGGCTGCGTTCGAGCAACACGCAGCCGCTGGGAAGGTGCTGCAGCGCGATGATGCCCAGCGCGGGCGCTTGTTGCCGGTAAGCGGCTTTCAGGGCCGCTTGCTGTGTCTTGTCCATGCTTGGGCTTTCTCAAGGTTGAAGGGCGCCGTCGGCTTGTCCGATGCGCGGGATGCCGGTCAGCAGGGCGGCGGCGATGGCGGCCGCGAGCAGCAGGGCGCCGCCGGCGCAGAACAGTTCGCCCACCGTGAGGTGGCGCAGCAGCGCGCCCGTGGCCGCCGCCGACAGCGGCGCCAGGCCCAGGAAGATGGCCATGAACAGCGCCATCGCCCGGCCCAGCATGGCTGGCGCCACGCGCCGCTGTATCCAGGTAAAGATGGCTACTTGCAGATAGCCGCCCAGCATCCCCGTGACGGCCAGCAAGGCGGCGCCTTGCCAGCTGCCGTCGATTTGTCCCAGCGCCATCAGCAGCACGGCGACGGCGGCATCGGCCAGCAGCAGGATGGCGCCGAAGCGGCGGCGCAGCCAGGCGCCGCCCAGGCTGGAGGCCAGCATGCCGGCCAGGGTGCCGGCGCCATGCGCGGCCATCAGCAAGCCCAGCGCCGAGGCACCGTGCAGGCGTTCGCTGGCCAGCACGGGCAAGGCCACTTGCAGCGGCCCCATGACGAAGAAGGCCACGACGGCCCAGTAGGCATAGCAGCTGCGCAAGGGGATGTCGCGCCACACCATGGCCAGGCCCGCCGCCATGTCGCGCCACACGCCTTGCGCCGCGGCGGACATTGCCGCTGGCCGCAGGGTGACTTGCTGCAAGGTCCACGCCGAGAACAGAAACGTCAGCGCATCGATGGCAAAGGCGGCGGCCAGCGCCGCCATGCCGGTTTGCTGCGCGCCATCGTGGGCGCCAAGCACGAGCGCCGCCAGCAGGGGACCGGCCAGCAGCGACAGCTGGCGCGCGCCCATCTGCAGGCTGTTGGCCGTCTGCAGTGCCTGCGGCGGCACGGCCTGCGGCAGGATGGCCGAGCCTGCCGGGATGCCGAAGGCGGCAGCGATACCGAGCGCCAGCGCGGCCGCATACGCCAGCGCGAGGCTGGCCTGGCCCAGCCACAGCAGCCCTGCCAGCAACAGCAGGATGGCGGCATTGACCAATTTGCTCGCCAGCATCACGCGCCTGGGCGAATAGCGGTCGGCGACCGTGCCGCCCAGCAGTATCAGCACGGCGCGCGGCGCGCCCATCAGGGCCACGGCGATGCCCAGGCTGAGGCTATCGCCGGTCAGGCTCAGCACCAGCCAGGGCAGGGCCAGCATGCTGAACTGGTCGCCCAGCATGGAGACGAGGCCGCCGCCCAGCAGCCAGCGGAAGTTGCGATTGCGCATCAAGTTGGGGGTGGCGGAGGTTGGCATGTTCGTGCGCCCATGCGGGCCAGGTGTTTAAAATTGAATGGTAGTTGATATAAGCTTGATCAGTCAAGTATATTGCCATTTATTGTGGCAATGCTCGGGTGGCAATGCGGCCGGCGCTGCATGGGGCGCGGTGCTTGCGCTATCATGGCGGCCATGACTGATACCACTGCCCCCACCCTGTACGAGACCATCGGCGGCGCTCCCGTGCTGCGCGACATGGTCGACCGTTTTTATGATCTGATGGAGCTCGAGCCCGAGTTTGCCGGCATCCGCGTCATGCATCCGCCGTCGACGGACGGCTCGCGCGACAAGCTGTATTTCTTCCTCACGGGCTGGATGGGCGGCCCCGATTTGTACATCGAGAAATTCGGCCACCCGCGCCTGCGCGCGCGCCACCTGCCGTACGCCATCGGCACGAGCGAACGCGACCAGTGGCTGCGCGCCATGGCCTGGGCCATGGAAGACACGGGCATCGAAGAGTCCTTGCGCGTGCGCCTGATGGAGTCGTTCTATCAGACGGCCGACTGGATGCGCAACAAACCTGACTGATCCCATGAGCCCAATCGAGTTTTACAGCCTGCTGGGCGCCGTCGTCGTCGCCATCGTCCTGTTGCTTCTGCTCCTGCTGCGTCCGCGCGGCGGCGCCGGCGATGGCGCCACCACGCTGGCGCTGGTGCAGCAGCACCAGCAGCAAAGCCTGGAACGCATCGACCGGGTCGAGCGCGAAGTGCGGCTGCAGCTGCAGGCGTCGGCGCAGGCGACGCGGCAAGACCTGGCCGCCGGCCTGGCGCAATTCCAGGCGGCGACACTGCAGCAGCTCGACAGCCTGCGCACGCAGATGCAGGCGCAGGGGAAAGTCGGTCGCGAAGAGCAGGCGCAAAGCCTGGCGCGCTTCGCCGACAGCACCAACCAGACTTTGGCCCAGCTGACTGAATCGAATGCGCAGCGCATGCTGGAAGTGCGCGCCACCTTGGAAAACAAGATCCGCGAGCTGCAGGCGGACAATGGCGCGCGCCTGGAAGAGATGCGCAAGACGGTCGACGAGAAACTGCATGCGACGCTGGAGACGCGGCTCTCCGCCTCGTTCCAGCAAGTGTCGGAGCGGCTGGAAAAAGTCCACCAGGGCCTGGGCGAGATGCAGCAGCTGGCGCTGGGCGTGGGCGACCTGAAGCGGGTGCTCACCAACGTCAAGACGCGCGGCACCTGGGGCGAGGTGCAGCTGGAAATGCTGCTGGAGCAGGTACTCACTGTCGAACAGTATGCGAAGAACGTGGAAACCGTGGCCGGCAGCGGCGCGCGCGTGGAATTCGCCTTGAAACTGCCGGGCATGGTCGATGGCGGCGCGCCCGTGTGGATGCCGATCGATGCGAAATTCCCGAAAGAGCAATATGAACGCCTGGTCGAGGCGGCCGAGCGGGCCGATGCCGATGGCGTGGCCCTGGCCGGACGCGAGCTGGAGCGGGCCGTGCGCGGCGAGGCGAAGACCATCGCCGAGAAATACCTGGCGCCGCCGCAGACCACCGACTTTGCCATCCTGTTCCTGCCCACCGAGGGGTTGTATGCGGAAGTGATGCGCCGCCCCGGCCTGGCCGATGAATTGCAGCGCGTGCACCGGGTCAGCATCGCCGGGCCGTCCACGCTGACGGCCTTGCTCAACAGTCTGCAGATGGGCTTTCGCACGCTGGCGCTGGAAAAGCGTTCATCCGAAGTGTGGCAGGTGCTGGGCGCCGTCAAGACGGAATTTGGCAAGTTCGGCGACGTGCTGACGCAAACCAAACTGACCCTGGAACGGGCGGCGAAGAATATCGAAAGCGCGGAAGTGCGCAGCCGCCAGATGGCGCGCAAGCTCAAATCCGTGGAAGCCTT
Source organism: Janthinobacterium sp. SUN118 (assembly GCF_030397695.1). NCBI lineage: Bacteria > Pseudomonadati > Pseudomonadota > Betaproteobacteria > Burkholderiales > Oxalobacteraceae > Janthinobacterium > Janthinobacterium sp. SUN118. The sequence continues at coordinate 972,586 of NZ_JAPUBV010000001.1, forward strand.
GCCGGGCGACGCGGCTGCCCTGTTGCTGGGCGCGGCGGACGCCGGCCTGACCGGCGAGGCGGGCGACGGCGAGTAGCGCCTTCGCCTATGCCGCTGGCGCCTGCCGGCGGCGGCGCGCGGCATAGGCCGTCAGCGCCAGTCCTGCCAGCAGCATGGCCCAGGTTTGCGGTTCGGGCACGGCTGGCAAGACCGTCGGGCCGGTGGGCGGCAGCGTCGGCAGGATCACGGTGGGCGGCACGATGATGCTGCTGCCCGTCGACCCTGGCGGCACCACATAGCCGCCACCCCCGCCGCCGCCACCGCCGCCCATGCCGGCCGGCGGCGCGATGCCGCCGACGGTGCGCACATAATCGAAGGGCAGGAAGGGAATGCTGGCCACGGCCGGCGGCGCGACGCCGCCCGTGAAGGACCCGCCGCGCAAGGCGTCGGGATTGTCGATCACGGGCACGCCGGGGGCGGCCGGCGCAGCCGGCGCGGCGGCCACGGGCGCGGCACCGCCGGGAGCGGCACCGGCCGCCGGCGGCGCCGATGCGGGCACCTGCGTGATGCGGCTGACATTGCGGCAAATGGTCGGCACGAGGATGCATTGTCCCTGCACGCAATACACGAGTCCCCGTTCCTGCATCTGCTCGCTCCAGCCCGAGCGCGTCACATTGCGGCAGACACGGCCCGGGCCGAAATGCATGTCGCTGATGCGCGCCTGGTAATTGCCCTTGCCGCGGATGGCGTCGCGGCTGATCACCACGATCTCATCGTACTGGCGCGCGCGCATGCGCTCCTTCAATTGTTCGCGCACGGGCGGCGCGATATCCGTATAGCGGTCCACGGCGGCCACCACGTCACCCATGAACGGATCGACGCCGGGGCGGTTCCAATTGCAGTTGTCCAGCACGTCGGCACGCGCGATGCCTTTGGCGTTGGCGGGCAGAGGCGCCAGGGACAACACGCTGAATATGACTGCTGTGCCCAGCATGCAGGCGCCCGCGATCCATGGAGTGTGTTGCGCTGCCAGTTTCTTCGAGGAAATCATATCAAAATTGAACTCTTTAGGTGAGTTCCGATGTTATCACCGAAGAAACTTCAATATCAACAAATAAATAAAATAATTACAATTAGTGTTGTGTTTATTTATATTTTCTATCGAGAAATAATTAATATTTTTATCTCATTTTTTTGGGGCGTGGCACAGTCCGCGTGCAAGGTGGCAATGAGGAAGATGGGCGCGGGTGCGCTGTCGCAGCGGGCGCAGGGGGGGGAGTGGGGGGAGGCGCCGCGCGCAGGCGGTACGATGTGCGGGCTGGAAGCGTCACGCCCGATGGGCATGACGTTGCCGAATACTTAGGTCAGGCCGTGGAACAGCACGATATCGACGGGGTCGCCGGCGGCCACGTGGCCTTGCGCCGCGTGCAGCACGATCATGCAATTGGCTTGCGTCATCGAGCGCAGGATGCCCGAGCCTTGCGCGCCCGTCACGCGCACGTGCTGGCGCCCGTCCGCGTCGCGTTCGACGATGCCGCGCTGATATTCCGTGCGGCCCCGTTTCTTGCGGATGGGCGCCTGCGCCGCCACTTGCAGCAGCGGCAGGCTGGCCGTGTCCGCATCGGCGCCCATCATGCGCAGCAGGGTGGGACGGGCGAGGAAATAAAACGTCGCCATCACGGCCACCGGGTTGCCGGGCAAGCCCAGCAGCAAGGCCGTTTCGCCGCCGCTGGCGATGCGGCCAAACGCCATGGGGCGGCCCGGGCGCATGTTGATTTGCCAGAAGGCCACTTCGCCGAGGCGCGCCAGGATCTCGCGCGTAAAGTCGGCCGCGCCGCTGGAGACGCCGCCCGAGGTGATGATGACGTCGGCAGCGGCACAGGCGCCGCGCAGGGCCGCTTCCAGCGCTTGCGGCTGATCCTTGACGATGCCCATGTCGAGCACCTCGCAGCCGAGCCGGGTCAGCATGCCCAGCAGGGTGTAGCGGTTGCTGTCGTAGATGCAGCCGGCATCGAGCTGCTCGCCGATCGAGCGCAATTCGTCGCCGGTGGAAAAGAAGGCCACGCGCAGGCGGCGGCGCACGGGCACCGTGGCGATGCCCAGCGAGGCCAGCAAGCCCAGTTCGGCCGGTCCCAGGCGCTTGCCCTGCAGCAAGGCCGGCTGGCCCTGCATCAAGTCTTCGCCCTTGAAGCGGCGGTTGTCGCCGGGGCGGATGCAGTCGGGCGCCACGGTAATGCCGTGCTCGCCGGCTTGCCGCACCAGCTCCTGCGGCACCACGCTGTCGCAGCCGTCCGGCATGACGGCGCCCGTCATGATGCGCGCGCACTGCCCGCGTTGTACCGTGACGGTGCCGGGGCGGCCGGCCAGGATGGTATCGACCACGGCCAGAGTCACGGGCGCGTCGCCGCCGAGGTCGGCACCGTGCAGCGCATAGCCATCCATGGCGGAATTGTCGTGCGCGGGCACGCTGATGGGCGAGATGATGTCGGCCGCCAGGATGCGCTCGAGCGCCTGCGGCAGCGGCAATTGTTCGATGTCCGCGACGGGAGCGACGGCGTCGGCCAGCATGGCCTGCGCCACCGGCACGTCCAGGCCCTGCGCCTGCAGAGCCGCCAGGTCGTCCGGCGTATTGATGTTGCCGAATGCGCGGCCATCCTCGAACAGCACTTCGGCCAGTTTCAAGGGGCCGTGCCAGGTGCGCATGCGGCGCTCGCCGGCCGCCAGGTAGGCGTCCAGCTGGGGCAGGGCCAATGTTTTCACCAGGCAAAAGACGGGATGCGGGCGGCGCACCGTCTGTCCCGTCGCAGGGTCGATTTCCTCGGTGACGGCGATGGCCAGGTCGGCATCGTGTGCGACGAGGCCGGCGGCCAGGCGCGCAGCCAGGTCGGACGGCAGCAGCGGCGAGTCGCAGGGCACCGTCAGCAGGTAGGGCGTGGCGGCGTGCTGCATGCCGCTGTGCAAGCCGGCCAGCGGGCCCAGCTGGCCAGGCAGCACGTCGCTCCACACGGGCAGGCCGAAGCGCGCGTAGGCGCCCGCGTGTTCGTTGGCGCTGATGGCCAGCTGGCCCACTTGCGGCGCCAGGCGCTGCAGCACGTGGCGCACGAGGGGCTGGCCGTGCAGGGGCAGCATGCCCTTGTCGGCCTGGCCCATGCGCGTGCCGCGCCCGCCAGCGAGGATGAGGCCGGTAATGTTGTGTTTATCTGTCATGAGAAGCGAAAATGTGGATGCATACGCCATGGTAGCAGCGGCGCGCGCGCGCCGCGCCCGATTCAGCCGCCGATGTACGACATTTCCACTTTCTTTTTACCGCGCTCAAGCGTGCCGCCCGTCAAGTCCGTCTGGCTGGTGCGCAATTGCGAATAGCGGTCCCCACGGCCGCGCCACAGTTGCGCCACCGCCGAGGAAATTTCGGCATCGCTGTGGCCGCCGCGCAGCAGGCTGCGCAGGTCGTGGCCGCTGCTGGCGAACAGGCACGTGTACAGCTTGCCTTCGGTCGATAGGCGGGCGCGGCTGCAGTCGCCGCAGAACGCTTGCGTGACGCTGGAAATGAGGCCGATTTCGCCGCCGCCGTCCGCATAGCGCCAGCGCGCGGCCGTCTCGCCCGTGTAGTTGGGCTCGATGGGCAGCAAGGGCATGTGTTCGCCGATGCGCCGCACGACGTCGGCCGAAGGGATGACTTCCTGCAAGTTCCAGCCGTTCGAGGCGCCCACGTCCATGTATTCGATGAAGCGCAGGATGTAGGGCGTGCCCTTGAAGTGGCGCGCCATCGGCACGATTTCCTGCTCGTTCATGCCGGCTTTGACCACCATGTTGATCTTGATCGGCCCCAGGCCCGCCTGGTGTGCCGCATCGATGCCGTGCAGCACGTCGGCGACGGCGAAATCGACGTCGTTCATGCGCTTGAAGGTGGCGTCGTCGAGCGAATCGAGCGACACGGTGACGCGGTTCAGGCCCGCATCCTTCAAGGCTTGCGCCTTCCTGGCCAGCAGGGAACCATTCGTCGTCAGGGTCAGGTCCAGCGGCTGGCCCGACGGCGTGCGCAGGGCGGCCAGCATGGCGATGAGCTTTTCGATATTTTTGCGCAGCAACGGTTCGCCGCCCGTCAGGCGGATCTTTTCCACGCCGTGCGCGACGAACAGGCGCGCGATGCGCGTGATTTCCTCGAACGACAGCAAGTCCGTGTGCGGCAGGTAGACGTGGTTCTTGTCGAACACGTCTTTCGGCATGCAATACACGCAGCGGAAATTGCAGCGGTCGGTAATCGAGATGCGCAGGTCGTGCAGGGGCCGGCCCAGGCGGTCGGCGACGTTGCCGCTGGGACTTTCCAGCCGGTCGGGTATCGCCGGCACCCCATTGCGGGCGTCGGCGAGGAAGATAATCTTGTCAGCCATGAAAGGTGATGCCACTTACGTTAAGTCGTTCAAGGCAGATACGATAGCACGAGGCCGAAGATGGCACAGGCGAGCAGCAATTTGATGGTTCCCATTTGAAACTTGATCAGCGCCACGCCAGCCGCCGCCGCGATGCCGACGGCCAGCCAGTCCCAGTGCGGCACGGGACTTTCTTGCCAGAAGACATGGTGACCAAAGAACAGGGCCAGGCTGGCGATGACGCCCACCACGGCCGCCGAGATGGCCGTCAGGGGCGCGTTCAGGCGCAGGTTGCCGCGCGACGCTTCCACCACGGGCGCGCCGGCGAGGATGAAGATGAACGAGGGCAGGAAGGTGAACCAGCTGGCGACCAGCGCGCCACCGATGCCGGCCAGCCACAGATGTTCGCCGGCGCTGCCCGCCGCCTGGCTCCAGCCGCCCACAAAACCGATGAAGGCGACGATCATGATCAGGGGGCCGGGCGTCGTTTCGCCCAGGGCCAGGCCATCCATCATCTGCGCGCTGCTGATCCAGTGGTAATGCTCGACGGCGCCCTGCACCAGGTAGGGCAGCACGGCGTAGGCGCCGCCGAACGTCAGCAGGGCGGCCTTGCTGAAAAACACGCCCATCTGCGCCAGCGGCTGCTCGCGCCCGCCCAGTAGCGCCAGGCCCAGCCAGGTGAGAAAGGCCAGCGCCACGCCCAGGGCGGCCGTGCCCAGCAGGCGCGGCCAGCTGAAGCGCGCGTGGGATGGCGTCGGCGTGTCGTCATCGATCAGGGCGGGGCCGAAGCGGGCCGCGCCCCCATGCGGCATGGCGCCGGCATGGAAATGCCCGGGCAGCCAGTGGCCGCCGGCCATGCCCAGCAGGGCGGCACCGAGCACGATCAGCGGAAATGGCAGATGTAGCGCGGCGATGGCGACAAATGCGGCAGCCGCAATGGCGGCCAGGCCGGGGCTGCGCAAGGTGCGCCGGGCCAGCCGCCAGCCCGCCGCCGCCACGATGGCGACGACGGCCGGCTTGACGCCGTACAGGATGCCGGCGATGGCGCTCACGTGGCCGTAGGCCAGGTACAGCCAGGACAGGGTGATCAGGAGCAACAGCGAGGGCAGCAGGAACAGCAGTCCCGCCACGATGCCGCCGCGCGTGCGGTGCATCAGCCAGCCGATGTAGATGGCCAGCTGGGTCGCTTCCGGTCCCGGCAGCAGCATGCAGTAGTTCAAGGCGTGCAGGAAGCGCTGTTCGGAAATCCAGCGCCGCTTTTCCACCAGTTCCGCATGCATCATGGCGATTTGCCCGGCCGGGCCGCCAAAGCTGACGCAGCCCAGCTTGAGCCAGTACCAGAAGGCGCTGCGCAGGCTGACGGCGGCGGGAGGGGCGGTGGTGGAGTCAGGGAGCATGGCTGGCGGTCTGGCTGGCGTGGGTTGGGTTAGGTATGCGGGGCATAAAAAAAGGGGAAGCCTGAGCTTCCCCTTTCATCATTGGCGGCTGGGTGACCCCGGCGCGCTTATGGACGCTGCGTGTTGACCTGGATCAACGGCTCATCCGATTGCGGCGGCAATGGCTTGCGTTCGCGTGGCTTGCGCACGGGCGCGACGGCCTTGGCGGCAGCTTCCTGTGCCAGGCGCAGCTTTTCCGGATCGGTGGCGGCCAGGGTCAGGCCGGCCGAACCGAGCACCGCGTTCAAGTCCAGCGGCGCGGCCACTGGCGCGGCAGGCGCTGGGGTTGGTGCAGGCGCTGGCGCAGCTACAGGAGCTGGCGCAGCTTCGGCAACCACGGGTGCGGCTTCCACCACGGCCGGGGCCGCTTCCACCACGACAGCGGCAGGCACCGCTTCGGCGACTGGCGCTTCTTCGATCACGGCGATCGCTTCGACCAGCGGCGCCGCTTCCACGACAGGCACGGCTTCCACGATGATTTCCGCTGGCGCCGGAGCAGGAGCAGCCTCGGCCTTCTCGGCAAAGCTGTACTCGGCGGCAGGAGCAGGCTCGGCAGCGGCCGGTACAGCTTGCGCTGCAGCAACGACGGCTTCGACAGGCGCTTCCGGCACGATCACGGCGGCAGGGGCGGCCACTTCAGCCACTTCAGCAGCAGGAACCGCTTCGGCAACGTCAGCGGCAGGCGCTGCTGCTTCTGCCTTGGCGATTTCCACGACCTGGGCCACTTCCACCACTTCCACCACGACGGCCGGTGCGGCATCAACGGCAGCTTCCACTGGCGCGGCAACGGCGACGACGGCGGTAGCAGCCGCTACCACGGCGACCGGGGCAGCGTCGGTTTCGTTGGCTGGCGCCACGGTAAAGCTGATCACCGGGGCGTCCTGGCCTTCGTTCTCGCCGTTTGCCGATTCGATCAGCTCGCCCGTTTCACGGTCGCGGCGGTTGCGGTTGCGGCCACCACGACGGCGGCGGCGGCGCGGTTCTTCGCCTTCGACGTCGTTTTCCGTCTCTTCGCCTTCAGGACCGGCGTTCGCCGGCGCTTTCAGCAAGTTCGCCGGTGCGGCGTCGGACTCGGGGCCGTTTGACGGCACGACCACGTTGATGGCGCTGGCGGCAGCGCCGACCAATGCCAGCTCTTCAGCTTTCACTTCAGCAACAACAGCCTTGTCGGCGCGCGGTTCGCGCGCTTCGCGTGGCTGGCGTGGCGGACGTTCGGCGCGCTCCGGGCGCTCGGCACGTTCCGGACGCTCGGCGCGTTCAGGACGTTCGCCGCGTTCGCGCGGTGCCGCTGCCGTGTCGCCATTCTCGCGCGCTTCACGCGGTTCGCGTGGCGGACGTGGCGGGCGTGGCGGACGTGCCGCTTTTTCCAGTGCTTCCGCTTCTTTCGCGGCGTCGTCCTGGGCTGGACGGCCCTGGCCCGGTTCGCGTTCTTCGCGGCCCGGCTTGCCATTGCGGCCACGGCCACGCGGGCCACGGCTGTTGCGGTCGCCGCGGTCGGCGCCGGCCGGCTTGGCCGGGGCGACAGGGGCTGGCGCCGGCGCCACCGGTGCCGGGGCGCCGGTGAAGAAGCTGATGATCTTGGCGATCAGGCCTTGCGGCGCGGCAGGCGCGGCCACCGGAGCTGGTTTCGCTTCGACGGGCTTGCGCTCGACCAGCGGTGCCGGCTGGTCAGGCGTGATCGTCTTGACGACGGCTTCCTGGCGCGGCTTGGCTTCTTCCTTCTGGCGCTTGCTGTAAGCCATGTCGGTTTCAGCGTGTTCGGCCAGGTTGTAGCTGGCCTGGCTATCTTCCAGACGCGGATCGTCGTGCTTGATGCGTTCCAGCTTGTAGTGCGGCGTTTCCAGATGCTTGTTCGGGATCAGGATCACGGCGATGCGGTGGCGGTTCTCGATCTTCAGCACTTCGCCGCGCTTTTCGTTGAGCAGGAAGGCGCCCACGTCGACGGGCACTTGCACGTGGATGGTGGCCGAGTTTTCCTTCATCGCCTCTTCCTGGATGATGCGCAGCACCTGCAGGGCGGACGATTCCGTATCGCGGATGTGGCCGGTGCCGGAGCAGCGCGGGCACGTCACGTGCGAACCTTCGGACAGCGAAGGACGCAGGCGCTGGCGCGACAGTTCCATCAGGCCGAAACGCGAAATCTTGCCCATTTGCACGCGGGCACGGTCATGGTGCAGTGCATCTTTCAGGCGCTGTTCCACTTCGCGCTGGTTCTTCGCCACTTCCATGTCGATGAAGTCGATGACGATCAGGCCACCCAGGTCGCGCAGGCGCAGCTGGCGGGCCACTTCTTCGGCCGCTTCGCAGTTGGTGTTGAAGGCGGTGGTCTCGATGTCCGAGCCGCGCGTGGCGCGGGCCGAGTTGACGTCGACGGAGACCAGGGCTTCCGTGTGGTCGATGACGATGGCACCGCCCGATGGCAGCGGCACGGTGCGGCTGTAGGCCGTTTCGATCTGGTGTTCGATCTGGAAGCGCGAGAACAGCGGCACGTCGTCGCTGTAGCGTTTTACGCGGTGCACCATGTCGGGCATCACGTGGCTCATGAACTGGTGCGCCTGGTCGTAGATCTCGTCGGTGTCGATCAGGATTTCGCCGATGTCGGGCTGGAAGTAGTCGCGGATGGCGCGGATGACGAGCGACGATTCCTGGTAGATCAGGAAGGCGCCGTTGGCCGACTTGCCGGCGCCTTCGATGGCGCGCCACAGTTGCATCAGGTAATTCAAGTCCCACTGCAGTTCATCGACGTTGCGGCCGATGCCGGCGGTGCGGGCGATCACGGACATGCCAGCTGGCAAGTCCAGTTTATCCATGGTTTCGCGCAATTCCTGGCGCTCTTCGCCTTCCACGCGGCGCGATACGCCACCGCCACGCGGGTTGTTCGGCATCAATACCAGGTAACGGCCGGCCAGCGAAACGAACGAGGTCAGGGCGGCGCCCTTGTTGCCGCGTTCTTCTTTTTCCACCTGGACCATGATTTCCTGGCCTTCGCGCAGCGCTTCCTTGACGGAGGCATTGCGCACGTCCACGCCTTCGCGGAAGTACGTGCGGGCAACTTCCTTGAAAGGCAGGAAGCCGTGGCGGTCTTCGCCATAGCTGACGAAGCACGCTTCGAGCGATGGCTCGATGCGCGTGATCACGCCCTTGTAGATGTTGGATTTGCGCTGTTCGCGCCCGGCTGTCTCGATATCGATGTCGATCAGTTTTTGTCCGTCGACAATCGCTACGCGCAGTTCTTCTTGCTGCGTGGCATTAAACAACATGCGTTTCATTTTTATAACTCCGCGACCCGTAGGCCATCTCAAAGCCGCTTCCGGGGAAGCGGCGAAAGTACAGGGATATATGCGAGAACGGGAGTGTTGGCGGGGGGAATGCCTTAGCGTGCGGAGCAACAACGTGTACGAGGTATACGTTGCGGCCGCAACAGGGCGCGGTGAGGTCGATCGTCATGCCGAGTGCACAGGACACCTGCAACTCATCTGAAGCAGCCCGGATGCCGGGGGCAGAGAATGCAGGTGGTCAGCAAATTCAGAGCCAAATCGTAAGCCGGCTCATTACAGGGATCGCGATGGCGAGGCTTGGCCTCAGCCTATTCATCGACAACCCTCAGTATTGTGGCCTCATACGGGGTTTGGCGAAAACGGCAAGCGTTATCAACTTCATCAACCCGCGAGCCCGACTCGATAAGTCGCGCTAACGGGTACTTATCCTTATAATCCAATACACTCTCTTCAGCATCTCCACGCGTTATCCGATTACAACTACGGTGCAACCTTGATTCGCGCAGGGATGGTGCATATACATTTTTTTCCACCGAATTTGCAATTTGGCGAGGCCGGTGGAGACGCCCCTGTGTAAAATGTGCTTTTATTCTTACACTCGCAGCAGCCAGGGCCGCAGCAAAAACAATTATATATTCAAAATGAAGGACTTAGAGAGATTTCTGGGAAGACATAGTAAATGAAGAGTCAAAATGATGTTGTTCCCCCTTCAACACCCCCGGTTCAGCCGCAAGCCCAATTCGTAACGATCGCCGAGGAAGAAGCAGGCCAGCGCATCGACAACTACTTATTAAGAGTGTGCAAGGGAGTGCCTAAAAGCCACATCTACCGGATCTTGCGATCGGGAGAAGTGCGGGTCAATAAAGGCCGTATCGATCAGCTGTACCGTCTCGCCGCCGGCGACGTGGTGCGCATTCCTCCCGTGCGCGTGGCCGAAAAGGCCCCCACGGGCGCGCCGGCCGCCGAATTTGCCATCATCTTCGAAGATGCGCAGCTGCTCGTCATCGACAAGCCGGCCGGCGTCGCCGTGCATGGCGGCTCGGGCGTGTCGTTCGGCGTGATCGAGCAATTGCGCGCTTCGCGTCCCGACGCCAAGTTCCTCGAGCTGGTGCACCGCCTGGACCGCGACACGTCCGGCCTGTTGTTGCTGGCAAAGAAACGTTCCGCGCTGACCAACTTGCACGAGCAGATGCGCGACGGCGTCACGGACAAGCGCTATCTGGTGCTGGTGGCCGGCGACTGGAAGAATGCGCGCCAGCATATCAAGTTGCCATTGCATAAATATACGACGGCCGAAGGCGAGCGCCGGGTGGCCGTGCAGGCCGATGGCCTGGCCTCGCACACGGTGTTTTCGCTGTTGCATAAATATCACAACTTCGCCTTGCTGGAAGCGGAATTGAAGACGGGACGCACGCACCAGATCCGGGTGCACCTGTCTTCGTCCGGCTTCCCCATCGCCGGCGACGATAAATATGGCGACTTTGCCCTCAACCGTGCCCTGTTGAAAGCCGACAGCACGCGCGGCGCCCTGAAACGCATGTTCCTGCATGCGCATCAAATCACGTTCACGCATCCGGAAACGGGCAAGACGATGACCCTGAATGCGCCGCTGGCTGCCGAATGCCAGCGTTTCTTGGTAAGCTTGGGCAAACCATTGGCCGTTGCCCCACGTTAAGTGTGGCCGGGACTATCCACAAGATAGCCAGGCCACTATTCATTCTCAAGGAGCCGGCGGCTATGTCGTCGGGAAACATGGCAAGAAAGCAATTTGATCTGATCGTCTTCGATTGGGACGGTACGCTGATAGACAGTACCTCGACCATCGTCAAGTGCATCCAGGCGTCGGCCAAAGACCTGGGCTTGCCTGTTCCCACCGAGTTGCTGGCTTCGCACGTGATCGGCCTGGGCTTGCAGGAAGCCATGCAGCTGGTGATGCCCGATGTCGAGCCGAAATACCATGCGCGCATGGCGGAGCGTTATCGCTATCACTATCTGTCGCGCGACCACGAGCTGGCCTTGTTTCCTGGCGTACAGGACATGCTGCAGGACTTGTCGCAGCAGGCGTATTTCCTCGCCGTCGCCACGGGCAAGAGCCGCGTCGGCCTGAACCGTTCGCTGAACGCCGTCAAGCTGCTGTCGCTGTTCGACGCGACGCGTTGCGCCGACGAAACGTTTTCCAAGCCCCATCCGGCCATGTTGCAGGAACTGACGCGCGAACTGGGGCAGGATATGCGCCGTACCGTGATGATCGGCGACACCAGCCATGATTTATTGATGGCAAGCAATGCGGGCGCGGCCGGTATTGCCGTAGAGTATGGTGCGCATCCTGTCGAGCAGTTGCAGGCATGCAAGCCCCTGTATTCGGCGGCCACGGTGACCGAGCTGCATCAATGGCTGAGCGAGCACGCATGATGAGTGACCTTGTCGACGTGTTCATCTGCGCCGCCGATGCGGTGGCCGAGGGGGGCAAGGGCGTGCGCTTTCCCGTCCTGGCCGGCGGCGAAACCACCACCGGCTTTGTCGTGCGTTATGACGGCAAGCCGTACGGCTACCTGAATCGCTGTGCCCACGTGCCGATCGAGCTGGACTGGGCCGAAGGCGAGTTTTTCGAATCCAGCGGCCTGTATCTGATGTGTTCGACGCATGGCGCCATCTATGTGCCCGACAGCGGCTATTGCGCGGGCGGCCCCTGCAAGGGCGGCCGCCTGCGTCCGATTCCCGTGGCCGAGCGCGATGGCCAGCTGTACTGGCAGCCTGACGATTATGTGCGGCCTGTGCCGGCCTGATGCCGGGCGCCGCCTTCCTGCAATTTAAGCAAAGTGAACTATGAGCGATAACACGAATGACAAGCTGGACAGCAGCGTGCCAGCCGCCGGCAACGGCGCCCCTGCAGGGCACTGGGAGCGCGACGTGCTGGAAAAGCTGGTGTTTGCGACCTTGCAGGAGCAGCGCGCGCACCGCCGCTGGAGCGTCTTCTTCAAGGTCTTCAGCCTGCTGATCGTGCTGTTCGCCCTGTGGGTGTTTTATGACTACAACAGCGCGGACGACAGCGAAACCCTGGGCCGTCACACGGCCCTGATCGACATCAGCGGCGCCATCGAGTCCGAAGGCAGCGGCTCGGCCGCCGTCGTCATCCCCGCGCTGGACAAGGCCTTTTCCGACAGCGGTTCCGTCGCCGTGGTGCTGCATATAAACAGTCCGGGCGGCAGTCCCGTGCAGGCCGGCATGATCGTCGACGAGATGCAGCGCTTGCGCAAGGGCTATCCGGACAAGCCGCTGTATGTGGTGGTCGATGAAATGTGCGCCTCGGGCGGCTATTACATCGCCGCCGCCGCCGACCGCATCTACGTCAACAAGGCCAGCGTCGTCGGTTCCATCGGCGTCTTGATGGATGGCTTCGGCTTCACGGGCGTGATGGAAAAGGTCGGCGTCGAGCGCCGCCTGCTGACGGCTGGCGAGAACAAGGGTTTCATGGATCCGTTCAGCCCGCTGACGGAAAAACACAAGGCGTATGCACAGGGCATGCTCGATGAAATCCACCAGCAGTTCATCGAAGTGGTGCGCACGGGCCGCGGCAAGCGCCTGAAGGAAACGCCGGAGACCTTCTCCGGCCTGTACTGGACGGGCGCGAAAGCCGTCGAGATGGGCCTGGCGGATGACTTCGGCACGGTCGACAGCGTGGCGCGCGACGTGGTCAAGGCGGAAGACATCGTCGACTACACGCAGCACGAAGGTTTGCCGGAACGGGTGCTGAAGAAATTTGGCGCAGCCATGGGCGCGGGGGCCATGAAGGCGGCCGTGCAGCAGGCGCAGCCGGCGTTGCGTTGAGGATATCTCTCGTATCAGCTTGGCAATCCAGTTGAGAATGATTTGCAATAAGATGCTGATTTGCCTTGAAAATCGACCTGCTTGGGCTATAGTGAAGCGGTAGTTCTTTTCAAGGAGGGGCGATATATCCAACTATGTTGTCAGTACTTTGATTGGCAGGTCCTGGAACTACTCGCCGCATCGCAGATGTGGTTTTGAGTGAATTTACATTCCTCACTAAAGTCCCGTTGGGGCTTGGGAACGGCGGCGCAATGCCGCCGTTTCCTTTTGTGTGCCGCCATCGCTGGCGCTATCGATGAGGGTACGGCTGCTGACGACCGCAACGCCACATGGCGCGCGGGGTGGAGTGGCATGCATGCGAGGGCAGGGCATGGGTGGCCGGGCATGGCCGCCTTCAGGCGGCGCAGTCGTTACAGTGCGCAGGCAAGGTCGGGGCAAGGGACTGCTTAGCCTGCGCGATGGTTTCCTTTGTGATCGGCGATGGGGCGGAGGCTGGCGCGGGCGCCGCGTCCTGGTTCTCGCTCAGCATGTCGGCCTGGGCAAAGCCTCCCTGTTCCAGCCAGCACATGAAATGGCATTGCGCCTCCGCGTGCCAGCGCATCTGGCTGGTCGCCATCGGCGCGTCGTCGCCGGCCACGAAGGCCTCTTCCCGCGAGGGGTGGGCGCCGCGCCAGCGCGCCACGGCCAGGTTAACTTTATGCATCGCATCCTGTTCGGTGGCGATACGGCGGCGCATGTCGTCTATGCTGCCTTGCAAGGCAATGGTGTCGGTGTGCTTCATACGATGTCCTTCCCGGTCGTTCGTGGCTACTGCCGAAATTCCTAAAGCACGTTAGGCGGATTCCTAACGAAGTTTCAGTCTATCAATGCAATATTCCGAGCGCTTGATCTATCTCAAAGGAATCGTTCATCAAACACATTGTGATGCATTTTTTGTGCGGCGATCGAATGACGTGCCTGGTAATTATTGTATTTAAATCAGTATTAAGCGGCAGGGTAGCTGGCACCGTGCCGCTTGCGGGCGATGGAGTTTTCCTTGCCGCCCTCCTTGTGCGAGTCAGCGATGCACTGCCCGACCGTTGCATGCTGAATGAGGAAACGCAGATGCATTATTTGCCAGCGATGGAAATTTTTATTTGTTTGACATCCTGGTTTGCAGGTGTGAAAATGTTGCCGATTTAATTAGCATGCCGATTTTGTTGATCGTATGCGTAATGAAAATCTATTTTCTGGTTCTGAATCATTTCAGCGATATCAAATCCCGCGTCCGCTTTCATTGTTGCTGCCACTTTCATACGGTTTGAAAGCGTGGTGGTGGTCGAGCAGGATATGCCGGGACATCGTGCAGGCAATTTCGAAATAAAGGGCGGTTGACGCACGTTGCCGAGTTGTTGTGTTACGGCAGTGCAGATTGCCATCTTGAAGGCTGGGGATACACAAGAGAGCCTTTTCTCCTTGCTGTCACTGGATAAAATGAGCCCATGTCCGTTGATGGGAAAAGTACTCCGCGATGCACTGCTTATTGATCCATCCTGTTCAGCTGTTAGTTTTTTGTTTGGTGCCGTGCCGCTCTTGGCCGGATGATTTTTGTCTATAGGGAAGGTGCATTGAATGTTTCAATTTTCCAATTTCGTTAAAAGTTCCAATTTTTATAAAAGCATGGCTTTGCTGTCGCTGTCCTTGATGTCGGCTTCCTCGCATGCACAAGGGGTGTCGTTCGATGCGGCGAATGTGACGATCACTACGATCGGTGTGCATGGGCCAACTCCGTATTTCCGCATTCAGGAGCCGCTGGCGGCGCAGTGTGCCTATCTGCTGATTTATATTCCCTCAGATAAGAAATCCATGTATGCGCAAGTGCTGGCGGCGAAACTGGCAGGAAGAAAATTAAGCCGTGTGAATTACACCTTGACGAATGGGCCGAATTCCGAATGCCACGCAGTTGTTGTGGAGATGGAATAGTTGTTTGGATTGCAAATCCCGGATTTACCCTATTTCAGGATGCATTGTGAGAAAATTTTTTGCGGCTTTGTGTTTTTTGTCTTTTTCGATATCCAATGCCTGCGCCTTAGAGACCGCGACTGGCAAGGTGATGAATATGGAAGCGACTTATCTTCCCGGGACTATATTTTTCCAGCTTGATGGCGGCAGCGCATCCTGTCCTGCCGGTGCCCGCATCGAATGGTCCAAGGCCGATCAGGCAAATAATAAAGCGATCTATGCGACCTTGCTGACTTCTTTGGTCTCTGGTGTAAAAGTTGGTGTCGTGATAAACGACGGCGACAAGACGTGCAAGGGGCAATTTATTTATGTGATAGCCAACTGATTGTCCCTTTATTCGCAGCGTACTGGATGCGAGTAGCGGGGAATTGTCGCCGCGGCATGTTGCCGTCATGCCCGCTGCTGAGCATCCGACGATCGCCAGGTGATGCACGAAGCGTGGACGGCGATGCGCGCCAGGTGGCGCCGACTGCATCGCCGACTGTAGCCGCTGCGGAAGGGGCGCCGCACGCCACCTGCCTTGAGCTTGCTTCTGTCCTACCCCTGGCGAATCTTCACGCTGCCAGCCGCTTCTGGTAAAGTCACGCCCATGAGTAAATTATCCCTAGACCGCATCCTGCAATCGCAGGGTTTTGGCACGCGTAAATATTGCCGTTCCCTTATCGACGATGGCGATGTCGTCATCGATGGCATCACCCAGACCAATTACCGCACCACCGTCGAGACCGATGGACTGGTGCTGCACGTCTTCGAGGAAGAGTGGGTCTACCGCCAGCACCTGTACCTGGCGCTGTACAAGCCGGCCAATTTCGAGTGCTCGCGCAAGCCCAGTCACCATCCCGGCGTACTGACCCTGTTGCCGGAACAGTTCACCTGGCGTGAAGTGCAGCCCGTCGGGCGGCTCGACCACGATACGACCGGCATGCTGCTGATGTCCGACGATGGCCCGTTTATCCATGCGCAATCGTCGCCGAAGCGTCACGTTCCGAAGATTTACCAGGCCACCACGCAAGAGCCCGTCACGGATGAGCTGGTGGCCCTGCTGCTGGCTGGCGTGCAATTGCATGACGAACCGGCGCCGCTGGCGGCCCTGGTCTGCGTCAAGCGTGGCGAGCACCAGCTGGAAATTGTGCTCGAGCAAGGCAAATACCACCAGGTCAAGCGCATGCTGGCCGCCGCCGGCAACCACTGCAGCGCGCTGCACCGTTCCGCCATTGGCAGCCTGACCCTGGAATCGCTGGGCATCGCCGAAGGCGAGTGGTGCTATCTCACGCCGGAACAACTGGCGCTGCTGGCCTGAAAACAGCTGACCTAAGCTGCTGCGCGTCGCGCTTTGCGGCCTGCGATGCTCGCCGTGCACTGGCACGGCTGCGCTTCTCGGCCGCAACTCACTGCCGCTCGCGATGGTTCTGTCTGCTGCTCCACCTCTCTCCTTAATCGCCAGATGCCGTGATTTCCCGGCTTTTTGGCGTCTTTAGCCCCTTATTGCCTGCATTTGACGAAGTTTCCCGCACATGAAATTAGCTACCCTGAACGATGGCACGCGCGATGGCCAGCTGGCTGTCGTCTCGCGCGACCTGAAAACGGCGCATCTGGCCGACGGCATCGCCTCGACCCTGCAAAAGGCGCTCGACGACTGGAGCTTCATCGCACCCCAGCTGGACTTGCTGTACCAGACCATCAATAGCGGACGCGGCCATCGTGCCTTCGACTTCGACCCCGCCAACTGCATGGCGCCCTTGCCGCGCAGCAGCCTGCGCGTGGCGGGCGCCGCTTACCTGCAGCAGATCGAACGGGCTTGCAAGGCCGCCGGGGTGGAAGCGCCCGCCAATCTGCGCGACGCTCCAAGGATGTACCAGGGCACCAGCGACGCTTTCCTCGGCGCCCACGACGACATTACCCTGGCGCACGAGCAGTGGGGCATCGATTACGAAGCGGGCATCGCCGCCATCACGGACGATGTCGCCATGGGCTCCACGCCGGACCAGGCGCACCTGAACATCAAGCTGCTGATGCTGGTCAACGACATCACCCTGCGCAACGTGGCGCCCGACGAGCAGGCCGGCGGCTACGGCTTCCTGCAGGCGAAGCCGGCCATGGCATGTTCTCCCGTGGCCATCACGCCCGACGAGCTGGGTGACGCCTGGCGCGGCGGCAAGGTGCATTACGCCCTGCGCTGCAGCCTGAATGGCAAGTTGTCGGGCCAGCCCCATGCGGGCGCCGACATGGCTTTCAATTATCCGCAACTGCTGGCCCATCTGTGCCAGACGCGCAACGTGCGGGCCGGCGGCGTGGTGAGCGCGGGCGGCGTCGCCAACAAGGAAATCAAGAAGGGTTTTTCCAGTATCGTTGAGCGACGTAACCAGGAGATGATCGCCGATGGCGTCGCCAGCACGCCGTTCCTGCTGTTTGGCGATGTCGTTCGACTGGAAATGCTGGGCGATGACGGCAAGTCGTTGTTTGGCGCGATTGAGCAAACCGTAAAGCAGGCCGAGGCGAGAAAAAATCGTTAGGACCCCGAGAAAATGGCCATGACGGCGTTGCAGTCCCTCGCCGTACATTCGTGCTGTCTTCGGGGCTGCGCCTTGTCCTGAGCATTTTTCGGTCTCCTTTGACGTGGCGCCTGCGGCGCCTTGTTTCATCTAGGCAAAGGAAATGCCGGGGAAATGCCCCCTTGTTCCGCCGATGGCGTGGGCCCGCTTGAACCGATAATGCGACATGCCCAGTCCGTATTGCGCCTAGCCAGGCCGCAGGACTTCACCGGAGTTGATTGATGTCGGAAGACAGCGACGCAGAAAAGACCGAAGCCGCGTCACCGAAGCGCCTCGAGCAGGCGCGTGAGGAAGGCGACGTTCCGCGATCGCGTGAAGTGGCCACGTTTACGGTGCTGATGGCGTCCGGCTGCTGCCTGTGGTTTGCCGGCGACGCCATCGTGCGCCGGCTGACGGCCGTCATGGTGTCCGGGCTGACACTCGACCGTGAACAGATACTCAATCCCGATGCGATGATGTTGCGCATCGGCTATGACGTGGGCTCGGTACTGCTGACCTGTTTGCCATATGCCGCGGCCATCATGCTCGTGGCGCTGGCCTCGCCCGTGCTGGTCGGTGGCTGGCTGTTCAGTTCCAAGGCGTTTACGCCGAATTTTGGCAAGCTCAACCCGATTCGCGGCCTGGGCAATATGGTGTCGAAGAATGCCCTGGTGGAATTGCTGAAGGCTGTCGCCAAGACCATCGTTGTCGGCGTCGTCGCCTGGCTGGTGATGCAGCATCAAAAGGATGCCGTGCTGGGCCTGTCGGTCGAATCGCTGCGCGCGGGCTCGGCGCACCTGATCAGCTTGCTGATCACGGCCTTTTTGCTGATCGTCGGCGCGCTGGGCCTGATCGCCGCCATCGACGGCCCCTACCAGATGTGGCACTACGCCAACAAGATGAAGATGACCTTGCAGGAAGTCAAGCAAGAGTCGAAGGAATCGGACGGCAATCCGCAGATCAAGGCGAAAATCCGCCAGATGCAGCATGAAATGTCGCGCCGCCGCATGATGGCCGACGTGCCGACGGCCGACGTGGTGGTGACCAACCCGACCCACTATGCGGTGGCGCTGAAATACGGCGAGAATTCGCGCGGCGCGCCGCAGGTGGTGGCCAAGGGCATCGACGAGGTGGCGGCGAAGATCCGCGAACTGGCCGGCGAGCACAAGGTCGCCATCCTGGAAGCGCCGGCCCTGGCGCGCGCGCTGTACAAGCACACGGAGATCGGCGACGAGATACCCGAAGCGCTGTACGGCGCCGTGGCCGAGGTGCTGGCGTATGTGTTCCAGCTGCGCAGCTACGGCAAGGGGCAGGGCGAGCGTCCCGACAAGCCGAAGAAACTGGACGTGCCGCCCGAGCTCGACCCGCAGAACCCCGCATCGCAGACACCGCCCGCAGCAGACGCGGCAGACAAGAATAAAGGAAGTGCACCATGAACGGTTTGACCATGCCAGCCTGGTTGAGCGGATTGAAAGGCAACGCCAGCAAGGGCCTCGCCGCGCCGATCATCATCATCATGCTGCTGGCGATGATGGTGCTGCCGCTGCCCGCCTTCATCCTCGACATCTTCTTCAGTTTCAACATCGCGCTGTCCATCATCGTGCTGCTGACGGCGCTGTACACGGTCAAGCCGCTCGACTTCATGGCCTTCCCGACCATCCTGCTCGTCTCGACCATGCTGCGCCTGTCGCTGAACGTGGCGTCCACGCGCGTGGTGCTGACGGAAGGCCATACGGGCGCCGACGCGGCCGGCAAGGTGATCGAAGCGTTCGGTCACTTCTTGATTGGCGGTAACTACACGGTCGGTATCGTGGTCTTCATCATTTTGACCATCATCAACTTTACCGTCGTCACCAAGGGTGCGGGCCGTATCGCCGAGGTGGGCGCCCGCTTCGCGCTGGACGCCATGCCGGGTAAGCAGATGGCCATCGACGCCGACCTGAATGCCGGCCTGATCGGCGAAGACGAGGCGCGCCGCCGCCGCACGGAAGTGGCGCAGGAAGCGGAATTCTATGGCGCCATGGACGGTGCCAGCAAATACGTGCGCGGCGACGCCATCGCCGGCATCATGGTCACCGTCATCAATATCGTCGGCGGCTTGCTGGTGGGCTTGCTGCAGCACGACATGGGCTTTGCCGATGCGCTCAAGAACTACACCCTGCTGGCCATCGGTGACGGCCTGGTGGCGCAGATTCCTTCGCTGATCATTTCCACGGCGGCCGGTATCGTCGTCTCGCGCGTGGCCAGCGAGCAGGACATCGGTACCCAGCTGGTGGGACAATTGTTTGCGAAACCGCAAGTGCTGTACATCACGGCCGGCATCATCGGCGGCATGGGCTTGATTCCCGGCATGCCGAACATGGTCTTCATCCTGCTGGCGTCCCTGCTGGCCGGTTCCGCGTATCTGATCAGCAAGAAGCGCACGCAGGCGAAAGAGGCGGCGGAGAAGCCGGCCGAGGTGCAGCAGGCCACGGTGGCGCCCGAGCAGGAAGAGGCCAGCTGGCAAGACATCATGCCCGTCGATACCCTGGGCCTGGAAGTGGGCTACCGCCTGATTCCGCTGGTCGACAAGACGCAGGGCGGCGAATTGCTCAAGCGCATCAAAGGCATCCGCAAGAAATTCGCCCAGGAGGTGGGCTTTTTGGCGCCGCCCGTGCATATCCGCGACAACCTGGAATTGAAGCCGTCGGCCTACCGCATCACGCTCAAGGGCGTGGAAGTGGGTGTCGGCGAAGCATTCAATGGCCAGTTCCTGGCGATCAACCCCGGCATGGCCAGCGGCACCTTGCCCGGCCTGTCCACGACGGACCCGGCCTTCGGCTTGCCGGCCACGTGGATCGAGGCCAGCCTGCGCGACCAGGCGCAGTCGATGGGCTACACGGTGGTCGATGCAGGCACCGTGGTGGCCACGCACCTGAACCACCTGATCACCTCGCACGCTTCCGAACTGCTGGGCCGCGCGGAAGTGCAGGCGCTGCTCGACCACCTGGGCAAGGATGCGCCGCGCCTGGTGGAAGACCTGGTGCCGAAGATGCTGTCGTTGTCGACGTTGCAAAAAGTGCTGCAGAACCTGCTCATGGAAGGCGTGCACATCCGCGACATGCGCACCATCATCGAAACCCTGGCCGAGCACACGGTGCACACGCAGGATCCGAACGACCTGACGGCGCTGGTGCGCGTGGCCCTGGGCCGCGCCATCGTGCAGCAACTGTTCCCCGGCGCGGCCGAACTGTCCGTGATGACGCTCGACAGCCGCCTCGAGCGCCTGCTGATGCAGGCGATGGGCAATGGCGGCGATGGCGCGGGCATCGAGCCTGGCCTGGCCGACACCATCGCCCACCAGGCGGGCCTGGCCGCGCAGCAGCAGGAAGCGCTGGGCCTGACGCCCGTGCTGCTGGTGCCGGCGCCGCTGCGCGCGCTGTTGTCGCGCTTCCTGCGCCGCGCCCTGCCGCAGCTGAAGGTGCTGTCGCATGCGGAAGTGCCGGAAACCAAGACCATCCGCGTCACCAGCCTGGTGGGCGCGCAGTAGTTGCCTGATAAGCAAGGCGGGGTCGTTCCGGCGCGAACGGCCCCGTTTTTTACTTGCCGCACCTCAATTTCCTCACGGCAAACTGAATAACGGGTACTTTCCCGTCCTGTTCCTTCGATCATTTCCCCAGTGCATCGCTAATAATGGAAACTGTCCGAGTGATCTGTGTCCATGTGGAAGACAGCACTCAAGCAACAGGAGTCGATGATGGTCACACCGTTCAGCCAGTACTGCGCCACCCCCGCCTCGGGAGGCCGGCCATGAATGTGAAGAAATTTACGGGCGCCTCGTCGCGCGATGCGCTGCGCAAGGTGCGCGAAGCGCTCGGCCCCGATGCCGTGATCCTGTCGAACCGCCAGGCCGATGGCGTGGTGGAAATCCTCGCGCTGGCCAATGACGATGCCGCCTCGCTGGCATCGCCGCCGGCCGCCTCGGAAATGGCCCAGCCGCGTCCCCAGTTGCAGACCCAGTTCGCCACGCCGCAGCGCGCGGCCGCCCCGGCCCAGCGCCCGGCCGCGCCGCGCCAGGCATCGTCCGAGCCAGTGGACATGGCCCGCATGCAGCAGATGATGGCCAGCGCGCTGGCGCACGTCAAAGAGAACGCCGCCGCCGAGATGAGCGGCATGATGAATGAAATCCGCGCCATGCGCGGCATGATGGAAACCCAGCTGGCGGAAATTTCGTGGGGTTCGACGCAGCAGCGCGAGCCGCAAAAAGCCGTCGTGCTGCGCGAAATGCTGGCGGCCGGCTTCTCGGCCAGCCTGGCGCGCTACCTGATCGACAAGCTGCCCGCCGGCCTGGACGGCGCGCAAAGCATGCGCTGGATCAAGACCGTGCTCAGTCGTAACCTGAATACTGTCGCCAATGAAGACGCCATGCTCGAGCAGGGCGGCGTATTCGCGCTGGTGGGCCCGACCGGCGTCGGCAAGACCACCAGCACGGCCAAGCTGGCGGCGCGCTGCGTGATGCGCCATGGCCCGGAAAAGCTGGCCCTGATCACCACGGACGCCTACCGTATCGGCGCGCACGAACAGCTGCGCATCTACGGCAAGATCCTCGGCGTGATGGTGCACTCGGTGAAGGACGAGGCCGACTTGCGCATCGCCCTGAAGGAATTGAAGAACAAGCACACGGTGCTGATCGATACGGTGGGCGTGAGCCAGCGCGACCAGATGGTGACGGAGCAGGTGGCCATGCTGTCGGGCGCCGGTGCCGACGTCAAACGCCTGCTGTGCCTGAATTCGACGGCAACGCAGGAAACGCTCAATGAAGTGGTGCGCGCCTACCAGGGCAGCGGCCTGGCCGGCTGCATCATGACCAAGCTCGACGAGGCGGCGTCCATCGGCAATGTGCTCGACGTGGTGATCCGCCAGAAGCTGAACCTGTTTTATGTGTCGAACGGCCAGCGCGTGCCGGAAGACCTGCACCTGGCCGACCGCGCCTACCTGATCGACCGCGCCTTCAAGCTTAAGCGCGATACGGCGGCGACGCAGTTTTCCGATGCCGAGCTGCCGCTGCTGATGGCGCAGGCGGCCGCCCGCAACAATGAAGCGCGCGGGGTGCACCTTGGCTAATTTCGATTTCGACCAGGCCGAAGGCCTGCGCCGCATGCTGGCCGGCCCGCAGCCGCGCGTCATGACGTTCCTGTCGGCCACGCCGCAGGACGACAAGGGCGCCATGCTGGTCAACCTGGGCGCTTCGCTCGCGTATGGCGGCAATGAAGTGCTGCTGGTCGACGCCAGCGGCGGCAGCGACGGCGTCGCCTCGCGCCTGGGACTGGCGCACGGCGCCAGCCTGCTCGACGTGGCGCGCCAGCAGTGCGGCCTGAACCAGGTGATCCACCAGGTGCCGCAGGGCTTCGGCGTGGCCCACCTGGGCGCGCGCAACCACCTGATGGACAGCAGCGACTATGCGGGCGACGAAGACACGCGCCGCCTGGGCAAGACCTTCGAAGTGATGGCGCGCCAGAGCGGCATCGTGCTGGTCGACGGCGTGGTGGCCGAGGAGGGCGCATGCTTCCCCGTGCCGCTGATGGCCTCGTCCGACATCGTGGTGCAGGTGTCGAACAGCGCCAATTCGATCAAGGCGGCCTATTGCCTGATCAAGCGACTGAACCAGGAGCTGGGACGGCGTCCGTTCGGCATTCTTGTCACCGGCGCTTCCGAATCCGAGGCAAAAGTGGTATACGATAATATGGCGCAGGCGGCGAGCCGCTACCTGGCCGTGAAACTGACGTCGATGGGTTCGGTGCCGGCCGATGAATACCTGCACCGCGCCGCGCGCCTGGGCCGCAGCGTGGTCGACGCGTTTCCGCTGGCGGGAGCCTCGGTGGCGTTTCGCGGACTGGCCGAGCGCCTGGTCCGTTCGGCGGCGCCGGTGCTGGGCACCACCTTGTACCAGACGGGGAGCGCACACCATTTCAGCGCCTGAATCCAACCGTAGCACCAGATAAGACGATAAAACAATAAGCAGCCTATGTACACGGTCAAAGGGAAATCGAACAAGGACTATTTGCTGACGGAGCATATCCCGCTGGTGAAGCGTCTGGCGCACCATATGAAGGCGAAATTGCCGCCTTCGGTCGAGGTCGATGACCTGATCCAGGCCGGCATGATCGGCCTGCTGGACGCCATCAGCCGCTATGAGGAAACGCATGGCGCGCAGTTCGAGACGTATGCCGTGCTGCGCATCCGCGGCGCCATGCTCGACGAGCTGCGCACCAGCGACTGGCTGCCGCGCAGCATGCGCCAGAACATGCGCAAGATCGAAGAGGCGATGAGCATTTTGCAGCAGCGCCTGGGCCACCCGCCGACGGAGTCGGAAGTGGCGAAACTGCTGAAAATGTCGCTGGCCGACTACCAGGAAATGCTGGGCGACGGCGGCGGCCACCAGCTGGTGTACTACGAAGATTTTCATGACCCGGACGGCAATGACAGCTTCCTCGACCGCCATTGCGTGGACGAGGACAGCGACCCCTTGCGGTCCCTGCTCGATACCGATTTCCGGCAATCCGTGATCGATGCCATCGACGCGCTGCCGCCACGCGAGAAAATACTCATGGGCCTGTACTACGAAGAAGAGCTGAACTTGAAGGAGATCGGCGCGGTGATGGGCGTATCGGAATCGCGCGTCTCGCAGCTGCATACCCAGGCCGTCGCGCGCCTGCGCGCAACCTTGAGGGAGCAGGCGTGGACTGGTCCAGCGTAATCGGGCTGGCGCTGGCGCTGGCGGGCCTCCTGGTCGGCCAGGCACTGGAGGGCGGCAAGATGGCCTCCCTGCTGCAGCCGGCCGCCTTCGCCATCGTTGTCATCGGCACCTTCGGCGCCGTGCTGCTGCAAACGCGCTTGCGCACCTTCGTGCGCGGCCTGGAAATGCTGCGCTGGGTGTTCCTGCCGCCTTCGGACACGCGCGCCGCGCTGGCGCGCGACATCGGGCAATGGAGCCTGACGGCGCGCCGCGACGGCCCGCTGGCCCTCGAGCGCCTGATGGAAAACACGGCCGACCGCTTCAACGCCAAGGGCTTGCGCATGATCGTCGACGGCATCGCGCCCGACAAGCTGCGCCAGCTGCTCGACGTGGAAATCTCCGCCTACGAGATGGCCGAGCGCCAGGCCGTCAAGGTGTGGGAATCGGCCGCCGGCTATTCGCCCACGATCGGCATCCTGGGCGCCGTGCTGGGCCTGATCCACGTGATGGAAAACCTCACCGACCCCAGCAAACTGGGCGGCGGCATCGCCGTGGCGTTCGTCTCCACCATCTATGGCGTGGGCCTGGCCAATCTGCTGTTCCTGCCGGTGGCAAATAAACTCAAGGCCATCGTTTCGCGCCGCGTGTTGCAGTATGAAATCACGGCCGCCGTGCTGTACGACATCGCCACGGGCGACCATACGCGCATCATCGAAGAGCGCGTGGCCAGCCTCCTGCACGAGCACTGACCATGATGCGGCGCGCGCGCAGGAAGTATGACGAGGAACCGGACAACCAGGACCGCTGGCTGATCTCGTACGCCGATTTCATCACCCTGCTGTTCGCCTTTTTCGTCGTCATGTATGCGATTTCGCAAATCAACGAAGGCAAGTACCGTGTCTTCCAGAGCGCCATCGGCCAGGCCTTCAGCCTGGACAAGGGCGCGCCGCCCATCCTCATGGAAGCGCCGCAGGCGATCCCGCTGCCGAATCCCGCCCTGAAGCGCCGCACGGAAGCCATCCGCCGCGAGCGCGAGCACATGACGCGCCTGGCGCAGGACCTGACGTCCACCCTGGCGCCGCTGGTCAAGGAAGGCAAGGTGCGCGTGACGCAGACGAGCCGCGGCGTCAGCGTGGAAATCAACGCCAGCGTGCTGTTCGACCCGGGCGCGGCGCGCCTGACACCGGAATCGGACCAGGCCCTGCGCGCCGTGGCCGTGCTGCTCAAGGACGACACGCACGACGTGCAGGTGGAAGGGCATACCGATGTGCAGCCGATCAGCAATTCGAACTTCGCCTCGAACTGGGAACTGTCGGCCGCGCGCGCCAGCGCCGTGGTGCGCCTGTTCATCGCCAGCGGCGTGCAAGCCACGCGCCTGACGGCCGTCGGCCACGCCGACAACATCCCCGTGGCGCCGAACGCCACGCCGGAAGGGCGCGCGCGCAACCGCCGCGTCGCCGTGACCATCCTCTCTGGCATCCCCGAGACGGTGACGGAAGTGCCGACGGCGCCGCCGGCCAACTGACAAGGCCTGACAAAACCGTCGCGAGCGGCAGCGAGGCTCGGCGCCCCCGTTGGTCCGAGAAGCGGAGCTGTGCCTTGCATGGGGCCGCCGAGGCCGTGAGCATCGGCGGGCGCAAATCGCGACGCGCAGCAGGTGTTGTCAGGTGTTCTATGTTAGTTGTGCTAAGCCTGGCCTTCCTGCCGGCGCGGCTTCGCGCCCTGGTGCGTGTCATGGGCTGGTCATACTGGACTGCTAGGCTGTCGCCCTTCTTTTCAGCTTCCAGGTCAATCCCATGTCTTATTCCAGAACCTTGCTTCCTTCGGCCATCGCCATCCTGTTGAGCGTCGCCGCCTGCGGCGGCGATGGCGGCCCGGACAGCAGCGTGCCGCCGCTGCCCGCCGGCCGCTGGATCGCCGGCGACCTGCACACCCACACCACGCAATCGGCCGATGCGGATGTCAGCCAGACGCTGGACAAGGTGCTGGCCAAGGCCTTTACCACGTATGGACTCGACTGGATGGCGCTGTCCAACCATTTGCGCGTTTCCACGCGCGATGCGCTGGGCGCGCCGCTGCCGGCGCCCATTCCGATGTCCATCGCTGCCGAACGCCATGAAATCCCGCGCGTCCAGGCGCTGCAGGCGGGCGGCGCCTACGCCGACAAGCTGGTCTTTTCCGGCTTCGAGTGGGACATGCCGACCCACGATCACATCGGCATCGGCCTGTTCGAAGGCAAGGACAAGCTCAGTGCCAGCACCCGGGGCATGAAGGAGTTCGAATACCTGTTCACCACGCGCGACGCCAGCATGTTCGACGCCGCCGACGTCGCCGCATGGAAAGGAAAATATGGCGAGGCGCGCTACAACAAGACGGCTGCCGACGCGCTGCAAGCGATCAACTGGCTCAGGCAGAATTATCCGGAAACCAGCTACGCCGTCATCAACCACCCGTCGCGCAACAAGGGCAGCTACAGCATCGCCGACTTGCGCGCCTTTAACGATGCCGCCCCCAACATCATGTTCGCCATCGAAGGCATGGTCGGCAACCAGATGGAGCCGGACCGCGGCGGCTATACGGCCGCCTACACGGACGACAATGCGCTGCTGCGCGTGTATGGCGGTGTCGACTACGTGGTGGCCAAGCTGGGCGGGCCATGGGACGCGCTGCTGGGCGAGGGCCGCCGCATCTGGAACCTGACCGACTCGGATACGCACTTCAAGATCGTCGGCGGCAACAGCAGCGGCTATTTCCCCGGCGAATATGCGAAGAACTATGTGTTCAACAGCGCGCAAGGGGCGCCGCAGGCGAAGGATTTGCTGGCCGGCTTGCGCTCGGGCAAGATGTTTTCCACCTATGGCGACTTGATCAACGCGCTGGACTTCAACCTGGCCAGCAAGGACGACCGCAAGGAGATGGGCGGCGAGCTGAAGGTCGGCAGCGGCGACACCGTCACGGTTACCATCCGCTTCAAGAGCCCGGCCAGGAACAACTACGAGAAGCCGGTCGACAGCGGCGTGGCCGCCAACGTCAAGCCCGTCGTCGACCATGTCGACCTGATCGTCGGCGATGTCGGCGCGAAGGCGGTGGCGGGCACGCCAGCCTACAACGTTGCCAGCAATGCCAGCACGCGCGTGCTCAAGCGCTTCACCAGCGCGGACTGGAAACTCGGGGCGGACGGCTACTACAGCGTGAGCTACCAGGCCACGGCGGCGAAGAACCAGTATTTCCGCCTGCGCGGCACCAATCTGGGGACCGATGTTGCCGGCCTGACGCAGGCGGGCGAACCGCTGGCCGACCAGCGCACGGGGGCCACGGACAGCACCCAGCGCTTCAATGACATCAACGACCGCAATTACCGCAGCCTGTGGTTCTATTCGAATCCGGTCTTCGTGACCGTGCGTTGATGGCGTCGCCGGCCGGCAGCGCGCCGCCGGATGGGGCGGGGGCCCGCTGCCGCTTGGTACAATCGGGGCCTTTCCCCACTTTTATCTCTCGACCATGAAAAGCAGTTCCCAGGGCGGCCTCGTGTATTCCACCGAAACGGGCCGCATGTGCCCCGCCTGCCGCCAGCCGCTGGCGCAGTGCGCATGCAAGGCCGCAGCGAAAGCGGCGCCGGCGGGCGACGGCGCCGTGCGCGTGTCGCGCCAGACCAAGGGCCGCGGCGGCAAGAGCGTCACCGTGGTGAAAGGCCTGGCGCTGGACGCCATCGCGCTGGCCCTGCTGGGCAAGCAGCTGCGCACGCAGTGCGGCTCGGGCGGCACCGTCAAGGATGGCGTCATCGAAGTGCAGGGTGACCACGTGGACGCCATCCTGGCCGCGCTGGTGAAATTGGGCCACCGGGCGAAGCAGGCCGGCGGCTGAGGTGCGGGCCGGTGCCGCGCGCCTGTGGTAACGTGCGTTTCCCGACCCCGCCCGCCACCCCATGATGAATCGCACACTTGCCAGCATCGCCATCGCCGCCATCGCCGCCATCGCGGCCGCGCTGGCGCTGGCGTACTGGCCCGCGTCCGACGGCGGCGCGCCGGCAGCGGCCACCGCCACCGCTGCTGCCGCCGCGCCGCCGGGGCGCAGCCTGGCCTCGTATTTTTCTGTCGATGCCTCCGTCCCCGCGGCCGAGGCACCCCTGGTCATCCCCCTGGCGCAGCGGCTCGCGCGGCTGGCCGCCAGCGGCAGGGCGGAAGATGCGTATGCCGCCTTCAATCTGATCGACGACTGCATGGTCTTCCTGCGGGAGGGGCGCTTGCCGGGGATGGAGTTCGAACTGGGGCGCGAGATGACGGCGGAAGAGAAGGTTGCCCAGCAGCAGCTATGTGCGGGCTTGACGCAGCGCCAGCGCGACGAACGCCTGGCCTACCTGGCCACCGCCGCGAAGGCGGGCGTGCCGGGCGCGAGCACGATTTTCCTGTCGGAAGGCCCGTTCGGCGACCGCAGCGCGCTGCGCAACCGTCCCGACGACCCGCTCGTGCAGGAATGGAAGCGCCAGGCCATCGCCCAGCTGACGGCGCAGGCGGACGAGGGCGAGCTGAGCAGCGTTTCGACCCTGATGATGGCGTATCTGCGCGATGGCGACGTGGTGCGCAAGGACGCGCCGCAAGCGTACGGCTACCTGCTGGCCCTGCGCATGGTGTATGGGGAACTGCTGGCGCCCGGCATCGCCAATCCGTATCAGGATGAATACTGGCACTGGCTGCAGGATGAGCTGACGCCGGCGCAGCAGGCCGCCGCCACGGCGAAGGCGCAAGCCATCGCGGCGAAATTTCGCCAGCATGCGGGGCGTCCCGCGCCCGCTTGAACGGACAGGGGCGCGCGCCTTGCCGCGGTAGTGCCGTGTCGGGGTGTTCGGCTTAGCCGATGACGACGCGCCGGTTCGGCGTATTCGTCGTCGGTTGGCCGCTGGGGCCGTAGAAATTGCCGCTTTGGGCCGTGGGGCGCAGGGCGTTCAGGGCGCCTTGCGTGTGCAGCATGTGCTTGTTGACCAGCAGACTGTTCAGGCGGTTCTGTTCCTTCGCTTCGCGCGTCGTCTCGAGCAGGGCTTTCCACAGGGGCGCCGCGTCGGCGATGCCGGCGCCGACCAGCCAGTCTTCCATGCCGGCTTCGGCGGCCATGAAACCGGCCGCCGCCAGGGCCTGGTGGCGTTGCGCCGCCAGCTGGCTCAACTGTCCTATCAGTGCCGTCTTGCGCACGGTGATCTCCGCAACCGCATCGATGTCAGCCGCAACCAGATGCAGCTGTTCTTCTTTCATCAATGCCAGCAATGTGGTCATGAGCTCTTGCTCGTCGCGCAGGCTGGAAAACGGAGTCACTGATTGCATGGGGGAAACCTATCTATTTCGTGAGTGCAGCAAGTCCTTGACTGTATCCAAGAGACCGTCCGCCACTTTTTCAGAGTTGACCTGGAACTGGCCGTCGGCGATCGCCAGCTTGATGCGTTCGACTTTTTTCGTGTCGAACACGGCGCCGCTGCCGGCAGTTGCACTGGCCGCTAATGCCTGTCCTTGCGGCGACAGGCGTACATTGTCCGACGTCGTCGGTGTTGCTTGCGCTTTCTCGGCATTGCGGGCACCCGAGGTATTCGCGGGCGCTACCGGCAGGCCGGGATTGCTTTTAATGGTGTTGTCGGTAATTTTCACAGCGTGATCCTCGTCTGGTCGAAGTCAAAAAACTCCGGGATATGTGTCATTATCGGCACCTTCTTCCGAAACTTTAGTGCGCCAGACCACAATATCGCTGTCCATCCGTATCTAGAAAGCCACCTCCACCAGGCCGCCGGCGCGCGCCACGCCGCTGATCTGCTGGCCGCCCTGGGTGCGTACCTGCACCACCTGGCCGTCGCCGGCGCTGCCGATGGCGCGTCCTTCTGATGCCACCTGGAAACCATTGCCACTGGAAACGACACGCACCAGCTGGCCCTGCATCACCACGGGCTTGCGGCGCAGGGTGTCGAGGCGCATCGGCGTACCCGGCGGCAGCGAGATATTCGTGCTGGCGCCCACCACCTGGGCCATGTCGGTGGCGATGCCTGCCGGCAATGCCGCCAGGTCGCCCTGCATCGTCACCAGCTGGCTGGCGTCGATGGCCTGTCCCTGCGCCAGCGGCACGGCGCTGGCCACGTAGTCGCCGACGACGGCCACGTTCGCCTGTAGATAGATGGTCCAGTTGGCCGGCGCCGTGCAGCGCACGCCGACGGTGGTCTTGCCCCAGGCGCGCGCGCCGGGGGCCATGAACGCTTGCGGCGCGGGGCAGGCGGCCAGGTTCAGGCGCGGATCGACGGCGCCGACGGTGACCGTCACCTTGCCGGGCAAGCCATTGCTTTGTACCTGCAGGAATTGCTCCACGCTGTCGCGCAGTGCTTCCGGCGTCTGGCGGCCGGCGTTTTGCGCCTGCGCCAGCGGCGCGGCGGCGGCCAGTGCGGCGGCAAGGGCGAGAAGGAAAGCAAGCGGTGTTTTCATGGTGATAGGCCTCTGGAATATTGCCATGATAGGGCGCGGCGGCCCGTTCGAAGCGCGGATTAGGGGGTAAAAGTGCGGTCTGATCCGGCGATGGTCTTGCCGGTGGGCACCGTACTATGTTTCCTGTCATCACTATACCGCCATCCTTCCGCCATCTCGGGCGCCAGTGGCAGATCTTTCCGGAGCCTGACATGATAGGGAAACTCGACGATTACATGCGCTTCAACGAGACGGCGCTGAGCCTGCGCTCGACGCGCCAGGAATTGCTCGCCTCGAATATCGCCAATGCCGACACGCCCAACTACAAGGCGCGCGACGTCGATTTCGCCAGCGCCCTGAAAGGGGCGATGGCGCGCAAGGATGGCGTGCCGCCCGCCCTGAAGGGCACGGCGCCGCAGCATATGCCGGGCAAGGGCGTCGCCGCCGCCGTGGAGGGCAGCGCGGGCGGCAAGGTCGAGACGCTGGCCGACGGCACGCCGCTGCTGTACCGCGCGCCGGCCCAGGGCGCCGTCGATGGCAATACGGTCGACATGGACCTCGAGCGCAATGCCTTTGCCGACAACGCCATCCGCTACGAGGCCGCCGTGACGTTCCTCAACTCGCAGATCAAGGGCATGCTGACGGCCATCCAGGGAGGGCAATAATCATGTCGCTATTTAATATCTTCAATGTTTCCGGTTCGGCCATGAGCGCCCAGGCGCAGCGCCTGAATACGGTGGCCAGCAACCTGGCCAATGCCGACAGCGCCACCAGCGCCAGTGGCGAAGCCTACCGCGCCAAGCAGGTGGTGTTCGAAGCCGTGCCCATGGCCAATGGCGCCACGGCCGTCAAGGTGCAGAAGGTGATCGAAGACCCGTCGCCGATGAAGCTGGTCTACGACCCGAAGAATCCGCTGGCCGACGAGAAGGGCTACGTCACCATGCCCAACGTGAATACGGTCGACGAGATGGTCAACATGCTGTCGGCGTCGCGCTCGTACCAGACCAACGTGGAAACCATGAACGCGGCCAAGTCGCTGCTCCTGAAAACCCTCACCATCGGCCAATAAGGCTGACTGACCATTATGGCAACCATCGATACCAGCAACACCGTCACCACCGACCTGATGGCGACGATGAATCCGAAGAAGACCACGGCCGATCCCGGCAGTGTGGAAGCGGAAACGAACAAGTTCCTGACCCTGCTGGTCACCCAGCTGAAGAATCAGGATCCGATGAACCCGCTCGACAATGCGCAGCTGACCAGCCAGCTGGCGCAGCTGTCCACGGTGACGGGCGTCAACAAGCTCAACACGACCCTGGAAACCCTGAAAGCCAGCTACCAGCAAGCCGAATCCATGCAGGCGGCCAACATCATCGGCCACGGTGTGTTGACGGCAGGCAAGGATATCAACCTGAGCAAGAGTGCCGCCCTGCTGGGCGTGGACCTGGCCACGCCGGCCGACAAGGTCAAGGTCATCATCTACAAGGATGGCAAGGAAGTCCACTCGATCGACCTGGGCGCGCAGGCGGCGGGCACCTTGCCGCTGGGCTGGAACGGCTCTACCGCCGATCTCGACAAGGACGGCAAGAACATCGTGCTGGCCGACGGCGCCTACACCTTCGCCGTGGAGGCCTCGCGCGGCGGCACCAAGCTCAAGGATGCGACGGCGCTGATGTTCGGTTCGGTCGCCAGCGTGTCGACGGGCGCCGGTGGCGTGAAATTGAATGTGCCGGGCGTGGGCAGCATCACCATGGCCGACGTGAAACAGATTCTGTAAGCCGCTTCCCCTTAGCGTGACCCTCTACCCCTAATTTCTACCAGGAGAACACAATGTCTTTCCAACAAGGCCTGAGCGGCTTGAATGGCGCCGCCAAATCGCTGGACGTCATCGGCAACAACATCGCCAACTCGTCGACCGTGGGTTTCAAGCAATCGCAGGCGCAGTTCGCCGACATCTATGCCAACTCGCTGTATGGCGTGGGCGGCAACCAGGCGGGAATCGGCGTGTCGGTTTCGCAAATCGCCCAGCAATTTAATCAGGGTAACCTGGAATCGTCGTCGAATCCCCTCGACATCGCCATCAATGGCGGCGGCTTCTTCCGTACCAGCGTCAACGGCGCCATCCAGTATTCGCGCAACGGCCAGTTCCAGGTCGACAAGAGCGGCTTCATCGTCAACGCCCAGCTGGCGCAGCTGACCGGCTATCCGGCCGACGTCAACGGCAAGATCGTCGCTGGCGCCGTCGTGCCCCTGCAGATCGACCAGTCGGACATGAAGCCGCAGGCAACGACCAAGATCAGCACGGAAGTCAACCTCAATTCCAATACGGCGATGCCGACCACGGTGCCGTTCAAGTCGACGGACGACACGTCGTACCACAAGTCGTTTCCCGTCGAAGTCTTCGATTCGCTGGGCAATTCCCACAATATGTCGAATTTCTACGTCAAGACGGGCACCAACACCTGGGATGTCTACTCGGCCATAGACGGCACGGAAGTGACGAGCATGAAGGCCGCGGCCGCCCTGCAGACGGACCCTGCCTCGCTGGCTGCGCGCGCCGCCTACCAGGCCGCCGCCACGGCCGTGCCGCTGGTGCCGGCCAATGTGACGGCCGCCGCCGTCGCCTATGGCAATGCAGCCGGCGCCGCCGTCTCGGCCGCCGCCGCCGCCGCGGGCGCCACGCCGGCGCAACTGGCCGCCATCGCCGCCACCTACGGCAGTGCCGTGCCGAATGGTGTCAACTCGAGCCGCACGCCGGACCAGATCGATGAAGCCATCCGCGCCGTGACCGTGGTGCCAGCCGTCAAGACCGGTTCGCTGGTCTTCAACACGGTCGGCAGCCTGGACCGGGCCGCCATGCTGGCCCTGACGCCGCCGCAAACCTTGCCCGTCACCGTCAACCTGCCGATCTTCCCGGCCACGGGCGCGAATGCGACCCTGTCGGTCCAGGTCGACTTCACCAAGTCCACCCAGCTGGGCACCGTCACGGCGGAAAAGAAAACGGAAGCGGACGGCTACAAGGCCGGCCAGCTGAGCCGCTTCGTCGTGGGTGACGACGGCGTCATCCAGGGCCAGTACAACAATGGCAAGACGCGCGCCCTGGGGCAGGTAGTACTCAGCAACTTTACCAACCCGAACGGCCTGCAGCCGCTGGGCAACAACGCCTGGGTGGAAAGCTCGGCTTCGGGCAAGCCCATCACGGGCGAGCCCAAGACGGGTACCCTGGGCAATTTGCGTGCCTCGGCCGTGGAAGTGTCGAACGTCGATTTGACGGCGGAACTGGTCAACATGATCACGGCGCAGCGCGCCTACCAGGCGAATGCGCAGACCATCAAGACGCAGGATTCGGTCCTGCAGACGCTGGTGAACCTGCGTTAACGTGGGGGCGCCTCGTTAAGCTGCTGCGCGTTTCACTACCGGGCCGACGTTGCTCGCTGTACCTCCGTACAGCTGCGCTACTCAACCCGGTATTGAACCGCTCGCTACGCTTCCCGAGGCACTCTCGATGTTGCAGTAGTACCGGGGTCTGACCCCAGCTTTCGTTTTGTACGGAGAAACACATGGACCGTCTCATCTACACCGCCGGCTCGGGCGCCAAGCACATCCTGGACAAGCAGGCGACCACCGCGAATAACCTGGCGAACGCCACCAGCACGGGTTTCCGCGCCCAGCTCGACTCGTTCCGCGCCGTGCCCGTGGTGGCCGACGGCATGATGCCGACGCGCGCCTTTGTCGTCGACTCGACGGTCGGCTCCGATTTCACGCAAGGTCCCATGCAGCACACGGGCCGCGCGCTCGACGTGGCCGTGGAAAACGGCGGCTGGATCGCCGTGCAGTCGGCCGACGGTTCCGAAGCCTACACGCGCAACGGCAGCCTGAAACTCAATGAAAACGGCATGCTGCAGACGCAGGCCGGCCTGATGGTGCAGGGCGATACGGGGCCCATGGCGATACCGCCCGGCGTGACGGTGGCGATTGCCAGCGACGGCACGGTGGGCACGATTTCCACCGACGTGCCGCCCGGTCCGTCGACGGTGCTGGGACGCATCAAGCTGGTCAATCCACCCGAGCAGCAACTGGTGCGCGGCGACGACGGCCTGTTCCGCCTGAAGGATGGCGCCGTCGCCCAGGCCGACCAGGCCGTCAAATTGACGACGGGCGCGCTCGAGGGCAGCAATGTCAGCCCCGTCGACTCCATGGTCAGCATGATCGCCCTGGCGCGCCAGTTCGAAACGCAAATGAGCCTGTTGAAGAATGCCGAGAATAACGCGGCGAAAGCCACCCAGATCCTCGCTTTGAATTGATGGGGGCAGCCGCATAATGGTCACATAGAAATAGTCTACAGGGCTGACTAGCGCTGTTATTGGAGAAAAATCATGATTCGTTCCCTTTGGATTGCCAAGACCGGCCTGGAAGCGCAACAGACGCAGATGGACGTGATCGCCAATAACCTGGCCAACGTCAGCACCACGGGCTTCAAGAAGTCGCGCGCCGTGTTTGAAGACTTGCTCTACCAAAATGTCCGCCAGCCGGGCGCGCAGTCCTCGCAGCAAACCCAGCTGCCATCGGGCTTGCAGATCGGTACCGGCGTGCGCACGGTGGCCACGGAACGCATCCATACCCAGGGCAATCCCCAGGCCTCGGGCAATTCGCGCGACGTGATGGTCAACGGTACCGGTTTCTTCCAGGTGCTGATGCCGGACGGCGCCACCGCCTACACGCGCGACGGCTCGTTCCAGACCGACAGCAACGGCCAGCTGGTCACTTCCGAAGGCTTCGTCATCCAGCCCGCCATCACCGTGCCGACCAATGCGCTGAGCCTGACCGTGGCGCGCGACGGCACCGTTTCCGTCACCCTGCCCGACACGGTGGCGCCATCGCAGATCGGCTCGCTGCAGCTGACCACTTTCGTCAACCCGGCCGGCCTCGAGTCGAAAGGCGAAAACCTGTACATGGAAACGGGCGCGTCCGGCGTGGCGCAGACCAATACCCCGGGCACCAACGGCGCCGGCGTGCTGATGCAGGGCTATATCGAGACGTCGAACGTCAACGTGGCCGAGGAAATGGTCAACATGATCCAGACGCAGCGCGCCTACGAGATCAACAGCAAGGCCATCACCACATCCGACCAGATGCTGCAGAAGCTTTCTCAGCTTTAATTTTTTTTAGTCGTCATGCCATCCGCCGCCGGATGGCAGCGGAGGTTCGTCATGCAATACCCCCTCATCGCCGTCTTGTCCGCAGTCCTGTTGTCCGGCTGCGCCATCACGCCCACCTCGATCGTGCAATACCCGACCACCACGCGCGCGCCGATGCCGGAACCCGTGGTCGTCAACAATGGCTCGATCTACCAGCCGTCGACTTACCGTCCCGCCTTCGAAGACCGCCGCGCGCGCCATGTGGGCGACACCATGACCATCGCCATCACCGAGCGCACGAACGCCGTCAAGGCGGGCGCCAGTTCCGGCAACAAGTCCGGCAGCGTGGGTTTCAGCACGCCCGGCTTCGCCCAGGGCCGCCTGGGCGGCACGGTTTCGGCGAATGGCGCGACGAAATTTGCCGATGGCGACAACCAGTCCGCCAGCAACACGTTTTCCGGCGTGATCGGCGTGACGGTGATCGAGGTATTGCCAAACGGTAATTTGATCGTGGCGGGCGAAAAGCAGATCGCCATGAACAAGGGCACGGAATTCATCCGCTTCTCGGGCATGGTCAATCCGGACACCATCGGCACGGGCAACGTCGTGCCGTCGACCCAGGTGGCCGACGCGCGCGTCGAATACCGCACCAACAGCCAGATCGACCGCGCCGAAATGGCCTCGATGGCGTCGCGCTTCTTCCTCAGTCTGTTGCCGTTCTGACCATGGCCACGTTTACCTTCCCCCGCCTTTTACTCGTCTGTGGCCTGGTTGGCGCCCTGCTGGCGCCCGTGGCGCAGGCCGAGCGCATCAAGGACCTGGCCAGCATCGCCGGCGTGCGCCAGAATCAGCTGATGGGCTATGGCCTCGTCGTCGGCCTCGACGGCAGCGGCGACCAGACCACGCAGACGCCGTTCACCATCCAGAGCGTGGCGGCCATGCTGCAGCAGCAGGGCGTCAACTTGCCGCAAGGCACGAGCTTGCAATTGAAGAACGTCGCCGCCGTGATGGTGACGACGGCCTTGCCCGCGTTTGCCCAGCCGGGCCAGTTGCTCGACGTGACGGTGTCGTCGATGGGGAACGCGAAAAGCTTGCGCGGCGGCACTTTATTGATGACGCCGCTGAAGGGCGCCGACGGCCAGGTGTACGGCATGGCGCAGGGCAACGTGCTTGTGGGCGGCGTGGGCGCGCAGGCGGCCGGCAGCTCCGTCGTCATCAACCACCTGAGCGTGGGGCGCATCTCGGGCGGCGCCACCGTCGAGCGCGCAGTCGCCTCGGCGCTGGGCGCCAACAACACGATCCGCCTGGAATTGAACGCCACCGATTTCGCCACGGCCAGCCGCGTGGTCGACGCCATCAACAGCCGCTATGGCGCCGGCACGGCCGCCGCGCTCGATGGGCGCGTGATCCAGGTGCAGTCGCCGGGCGGCAGCGACCAGCGCGTGGCGTTCCTGGGCCAGCTGGAAAGCATCGAAGTCAACCCGGCCCGCCTGGCGGCCAAGGTCATCATGAATGCGCGCACGGGCTCGGTGGTGATGAACCAGTCCGTGACCCTGGAAACATGTGCCATTTCGCACGGCAACCTGTCCGTCACCATCAATGTCGAGCCGCAGGTGAGCCAGCCGGCACCGCTGTCGGGCGGGCGCACGGTGGTCACGCAGACGGCGCAGATCGATATCAAGAAGGAACCGGGCAAGGTCATGCTGGTCAAGGGCGGCGCCTCGCTGTCCGACGTGGTGAAAGCCCTCAACGCCATCGGCGCCTCGCCGCAAGACTTGCTGGCCATCCTGCAGGCGATGAAGGCGGCCGGTTCGCTGCGCGCCGAACTTGAAATCATTTGATGGACACGCCATGATCAGCCAAACCGACCTCAGCAATACCGCCGCCTATGACGTGAAGGGCATGGATGGCTTGCGCCAGTCCGCCAAGGCGCGCGACCCCGCCGCCCTGAAAGAGGCGGCCACGCAATTCGAAGCCATGTTCATCAACATGATGATGAAAAGCATGCGCGACGCCACGCCGCAGGACGGCATCATGGATAGCCAGCAAAGCAAGATGTACACCTCGATGCTGGACCAGCAGACGAGCCAGAACCTGGCCAAGCGCGGCACGGGCCTGGCGGACGTGCTGATCCGCCAGCTGTCGTCGTCGAACCAGGCGCTGGCCGCCGATGGCGCCGAAGCGCCGTCGCCCCGTTCCTCGAGCATGGCGCAGGCGCTGGCCGCCTTCCGCCAGCAGCAGGGCGCGCTCACCGAGGGCGCGAGCGGTGCCACGGGCGGCAAGACCCTGAGCGACAAGGCCAACGCCACGCAGGCGCCGCACGTGCGCGCGTTCCAGGAAAAGCTGGGCGCACATGCGGAAGAGGCCAGCCGCGCCACCGGCATCCCGGCCAAGTTCATGCTGGGCCAGGCGGCGCTGGAAACGGGCTGGGGCAAGCGCGAAATCATCGCCCGCGACGGCAGCAGCAGCCACAACCTGTTCGGCATCAAGGCGTCCGGCGACTGGAAGGGCAAGGTCACGGAAGCCGTCACCACCGAATATGTGAATGGCAAGGCGCAGCGCAAGGTGGAGAAATTCCGTGCCTATGACAGCTATGCGGACAGCTTCAAGGATTACGCGCAGTTGATTACAAACAACAAGCGCTATGAAAAAGTGCTGGCCAGCGCCGGCGACGCCAGCACGTTTGCCCACGGCTTGCAAAAGGCCGGCTATGCGACGGACCCGAATTACGCTGCCAAATTGACAAAAATTATCAAGAATTCGCTGGTTGGTTAAGCCGCCGCCATATCCTGTGCAGGTCGCGTGCTTCAAGTTTTCGCTGCGGCTGCCGTAAATACTTTTGAGGGTAACCAATAAGACACCATGACTTCGAATCTACTCAGCATCGGTAAGAGCGGTTTGCTTGCAGCGCAGGTGGGCCTGTCGACGACCGGGCATAACATCACCAATGCCAACGTGGACGGCTACAACCGCCAGGTGGTGCTGCAGCAGACGGCGCAGTTCAACAATGCCGGTTATGGCTTCGTGGGCAATGGTACGGAAGTGTCGCAAGTGAAGCGCCAGTACGACAGTTTCATGGCCGCCCAGGTGAACAATGCGCAGGCGACCACCAGTTCGCTCGATGCGTATTACACGCAGATCAGCCAGATCGACAACCTGCTGGCCGACCCCACGGCCGGGCTGTCGCCGGCGATGGCCGATTTCTTCAAGGGCGTGCAGGATTTCAGCTCGAATCCCTCGTCCGTGTCGTCGCGCCAGGCATTGCTGTCGAGCGCCAACTCGCTGGCCTCGCGCTTCCAGGGCCTCAGCGCGCGCCTGACGGAAATCGGCGACGGCGTCAATTCGCAGATCACCTCGAATGTGAAGGTGATCAATTCCTACGCCAAGCAGATCGCCGAGCTGAATAACTCGATCGCCAGCCTGAGCGTCAATCAAAGCAACCAGCCCAACGATTTGCTCGACCAGCGCGACCAGCTGATCACGGAGATGAACAAATACGTCAAGACTACGGTCCAGCCTGGCTCGAACAACACGATCACCGTGTCGATCGGCTCGGGCCAGCCGCTGGTGGTGGGCGACAAGAACTTTGAGTTGGCCGTCACGCCTTCGCCGACGGACCCGCAGCGCCTGGACGTCGGCTATGTCACAGGCTCTACCGTCACCAAGCTGTCGGAAAGTTCGCTGACCGGTGGCGCGCTGGGCGGCTTGCTGGAATTCCGCAGTGGCAGCCTGGACCGTATCCAGAATTCGCTGGGCAAGGTCGCCATCGCCCTGGCCGCCACGTTCAATGACCAGCACAAGCTGGGCCAGGACTTGAATGGCGACATGGGCGGTGACTTTTTCAAGGTGCCCGATCCCATC
The DNA here is from genome assembly GCF_030397695.1 of Janthinobacterium sp. SUN118. Taxonomy (NCBI): domain Bacteria; kingdom Pseudomonadati; phylum Pseudomonadota; class Betaproteobacteria; order Burkholderiales; family Oxalobacteraceae; genus Janthinobacterium; species Janthinobacterium sp. SUN118. The sequence continues at coordinate 1,012,157 of NZ_JAPUBV010000001.1, forward strand.
ATCGGCGCCGATTACCGCAACAATTCATCGAGCACGACGGCGCTGTCGGCCAAGGTCAGCGATCCGACCAAGCTGACGGGCAGCGATTACGCCGTGAGATATGACGGCGGCAATTATGTCGTGACGCGCCAGAGCGACGGCGCGAAAACGACCATCAACCCGTATCCGCAAACGGTGCCGCAAACCATCGATGGCGTGGATTTCTCGATTTCGGGCACGGCCGCCGAAGGCGACAACTTCATGGTCAGGCCGACCGCCAACGGCGCTGCCGGCCTCGGCGTGCTGATTACCGACCGCAACAAGCTAGCCGCCGGCGCGCCGATCGCCACGGGCGCGCCCGTCAGCAACACGGGTAGCGGCAAGCTTGGCCTGGGGAGCGTGGACAAGGCCTATTTGACGCCCGGCAATGCGCTTACGAGCACCGTGACCTTGACCTACGACAAGGTCAGCGGCTCGCTGTCGGGCTTCCCGGCAGGCCAGGCCGTGACGGTGAAGGGCTTGAACGGCAGCAGCACCACGTATCCGGCCGGCACGGCGAACATTCCGTACACGGAAGGCGACAGCTTCAACTTCGGCGGCATCAACGTCAGCATGACGGGCGCGCCGGCGCAGGGCGACAAGTTCACCATTGCGCCGAACTCGGGCGGCGTGGGCGACAGCCGCAATGCGGCGCTGCTGGCGAGCTTGCAGACGAAGAATATTCTCGACGGCGGCAAGGCCACGTTCCAGGGTTCGTACGCGGAAACCGTCAGCTTCGTGGGCAACAAGACGCGCGAAGTCCAGGTCAGCGGCTTGGCCAGCCTGGCGTTGTTGCAACAGACGAGTACGCAGCAGCAAGCCGTGTCCGGCGTCAACCTCGACGAAGAGGCGGCCAACCTGCTGCGCTACCAGCAGGCTTACCAGGCGTGCGGCAAGGTCATGCAGATTGCCAGCACCCTGTTCGACGTGGTCATCGGTCTCGGACGTTAATTCTTCATTATTCAGATTCAGCGATTTAAGCGGCGGCTTGTAGCGCCGCCGCCATCAGGAAGGGCAGCATCATGCGCATCAGTACCAGAATGATCTATGAAACGGGCAGCTCCCAGCTGAATAACCTGCAGGGCGCGCTGAACCGCACGCAGATGCAGCTGTCTGCCAACCGCCGCAACCTGACGCCGGCCGACGACCCGATCGCCTCGGCGCGCGCGCTGGAAGTGACGCAGTCGCAATCGATCAATACGCAGTTCGTGACGAACCGCTCGAACGCCAAGAATTTCCTCTCGCAGGAAGAGCTGGCGCTGGCCAGCACCACCTCGCTGATCGCCGACGTGAAGGATCTGGTTTTGAAGGCCGGCAATCCGGCGCTCAAGGATATCGACCGCCAGAGCCTGGCGACGGAGCTGAAAGGCCGCCTGACCGACCTGTTGGGCATCGCCAACACTTCCGACAATGCGGGCGGCTACCTGTTTTCCGGCTACAAATCGTCCACTCAGCCGTTCAGCCAGACTCCGGGCGGCGCCACCTATGTGGGCGACCAGGGCCAGCGCGAGCTGCAGGTAGGCTCGGCACGCTACCTGGCCACCAGCGACTCGGGCGCGACCGTGTTCGAGAACAATCTGACGGGCAACGGCAAGTTCACCACGGCGCCCGATCCAGGCAATTTCACGCGCGGCGGCGCCGGCATCATTTCCGGCGGCACCGTCACCGATCCCACCAAGTTGACGGGGCACAAGTACTCGATCGATTTCCAGGTGACGGGCACGGGCACCGACGCCAAGACGACCTATACCGTGACGGACGTGACCCTGGGCCAGACCATCCCGACTCCGGCCGTGCCGGTGGCCTATAAGGCGGGCGACGCCATCAACTTCGACGGCCAGCAAGTCAATATCACGGGCAAGCCGGCCGACCTGGACAAGTTCACCCTGGAGCCGAGCGGCAAGGAATCGATCTTTACCACCATCACCAACCTGATCGGCGCGCTGGGCCAGCCGGCCACGGGCGACGCCGGCCAGGCGCGCCTGACGGCCAGCCTGAACGCGGCGCACAATATCCTCGACACGGCTTACGACAATGTGCTGTCGGTGCGCGCGGAAGTCGGTTCGCGGCTGAAGGAACTCGATACCCTCGACAGCGCCGGCGACGACCTTGACCTGCAGTACGCGAGCACCCTGTCGGGCCTGCAGGACTTGGACATGGTGAAGGCGATTTCCCTGTTCAGCCAGCAGCAGATCACCCTGCAGGCGGCGCAGAAGTCGTTCACGTCCATCTCGGGACTGTCGCTGTTCAATTACATCAGCTGAGCCATTCGTTTCAGTGCGGGTACCGGGGAGCCGGGGCAGGGAGTGCATCTTCCTCCCCGGCTTTTTTGCGTGCGCAGGAAAGCCATTCCGACAAGATGGCCAGGTAGCCTGTGCAGGCAAACTGTGCAGGTTACCTGTATATCTGTTATAGTAGAGCCTGTTGATCCACTACCCGCTTCCCATGCCTACTCCACAAGACGAACACGAACAAGTGCTGCAACTGGCCGGCGAATTGCGCATTCTCATCGGCAAGCTGCGCCGCCGCCTGCGCGAAGAGGCGCATCTGGGCGACGTCAGCATGTCGCAGGCATCCGTGCTCAGCCGTCTCGAGCGCGACGGCCCGGCCACCGCCAGCAGCCTGGCGCGCGCCGAAGGCATGCGTCCGCAGTCGATGGCCGCCACCGTGCTGGCGCTGACGGAAGCGCAGATGGTGACGGGTTCGCCCGATCCGGCCGACGGGCGGCAGACCATCCTGAGCCTGACGGACAGCTGCCGCGCCTGGATCGCGGCCAGCCGCGCCGCGCGCGAAGACTGGCTGGCGCGCACCATTGAAACGCGGCTCACGCCGCAGGAAGTCACCGAACTGGACAAGGCGGTGGCATTACTCAAACGTTTGGCGCAGTGATCCGCTGAACCATTCACCCCGACCCCGGCAAGGAGCCCGCACGCCCAGATGAAAAACACATTCCGTTCGCTACGCAATCCCAATTACCGTATCTGGGCCGGCGGCGCCCTCGTGTCGAATGTCGGCACCTGGATGCAGCGCACGGCGCAGGATTGGCTGGTGCTCAGCGAATTGACGCAGCACAATGCCAGCGCCGTCGGCATCGTCATGGCCTTGCAATTCGGCCCGCAGCTGCTGTTGCTGCCCCTGACGGGCATGGCGGCCGACCTGCTGGACCGGAGAAAATTGCTGTTGTTCACGCAGGCGGCCATGGGCTTGCTGGCGCTGGGCCTGGGCGTGCTGTGCATCAGCGGCCTGGTGCAACTGTGGCATGTGTATGTGTTTGCCTTCCTGCTGGGCTGCGTGACGGCCTTCGATTCGCCCGTGCGCCAGACCTTCGTTTCCGAAATCGTCGACGAGGAAGACTTGACGAACGCCGTGGCGCTGAATTCCACCTCGTTCAATGCGGCGCGCATGCTGGGCCCGGCCGTGGCCGGCTTGCTGATCAGCAGCGTCGGCAGCGGCTGGGTCTTCATCATCAACGCCGTCTCGTTTGCCGCCGTGATCGGTTCGCTGTTGCTGCTGCGCGTGCAATTGCTGCGCCGCGCGCCGCGCCTGAAAGCCACGCGCGCCAGCCTGGGCGAAGGTTTCCGCTATGTGCGCCAGCGGCCGGACCTGATGGCCATCCTGCTGATGCTGTTCCTGATCGGCACCTTCGGCTTGAATTTCCCGATTTTCCTGTCGACCATGTCGGTGACGGCCTTCCATGCGGGGGCCGGCCAGTATGGCGTGCTCAGCTCCGTGATGGCTTGCGGTTCCGTGGCTGGCGCCCTGCTGGCGGCGGGGCGCGGCAGGCCCACCCTGGCGCTGCTGCTGGGTGCGGCCGCGCTGTTCGGCTTTGCCTGCGCGCTGGCGGCCGTGATGCCCAATTACTGGCTGTTCGGCATGGTGCTGGTGGTGATCGGCATCGCCGCGCAAACCTTTACCACCAGCGTCAACAGCAGCGTGCAACTGTCGACGGCGCCCGCCATGCGGGGCCGCGTGATGGCCATCCTGTTGGCGATCTCGGCTGGCGGCACGCCGCTGGGCGCGCCCATCGTGGGCTGGGTGGCCGATACCTTCGGCCCGCGCTGGGCGCTGGGCATAGGCGCCCTGTCGGGGCTGGCGGCGGCCCTGGTCGGCGTGCGCTACCTGGTCAGGCATCACCAGTTGCGCCTGAATTTGGACCTGCGGCGCTGGCGCCTTGCGCTGAGCAGCGACCAGCCCTGAGCGCCGGTCTTACGGTGCGGGCAGCGGCGCTGGCTTGGCCGGCGGCGCGGGGCGCAGGGGATTCGGCGGCACGGGCGGCGGCGGGCGGTCGCGCGTGGCGAAGCCGCGCGGCAGCAGACGTGCCGTTTCTATGCCGCGCAGGAACATGTTCTGGAATGGCGTGGCCAGGTAGGGCAGCACCATGCCGATCACCAGCAAGCCCACGCCCAGGGTGACGGGGAAGCCGATACCGAAGATGTTTAGCTGCGGCGCGGCGCGCGTCAAAATGCCCAGTGCCACGTTGGTCAGCAGCAGGGCGGCGATGATGGGCAGAGAAATTTGCAGGCCGGAACGGAAGATTTCCCCGCCCCAGGCGGCCAGCTGCTGGAAGCCGCCGCCGCTGACCGGACTCGATGAAATCGGCAGGCTGACGAAGCTTTCCGCCAGCGCCGCCAGCAAGACCAGGTGACCGTTGACAGTCAAAAACATCAACGTGGCCAGCATGACGAGGAACTGGCTGATGGCGGAAGACCTGCCCTTGGTTTGCGGGTCGAAGAACGAGGCGAAGCCCAGGCCCATGGTCAGGCTGCTGATTTCGCCGGCCATCTCGATGGCGGAAAACACGATGCGGATGGAAAAGCCCATGGCCAGTCCCACCAGCATTTCCTGCGTCAGTATCAGCAATCCCGCCAGCGACATGGGGTCGGTGGCGGGCAGGGCCGGCACGGTGGGGGCGATGATCATGGCCAGCATGACGCCCAGCGAGACCTTGACGGTGGCCGGCACGGCCGCGTTGCCGAACAGCGGGGCGGCCGCGATCAGGCCAAGGATGCGGCTAAGCGGCCACAGCAGCGCTGCGAGCCAGGTGTTCAGTTCGATGCTGGACAGGGTCAGCATGGCAACGGTGGCTGCACTAGCCCACCAGGTTCGGGATGCCCGTGAAGACCTGGCGCATGTAGTCGAGCATGACGGACAGCATCCATGGGCCGGCCACGACGATGGCGATGAAAATGCCCACCAGCTTGGGGATGAAGGACAGGGTCGCCTCGTTGATCTGCGTGGCGGCCTGGAAGATACTGACGATCAAGCCGATGATGAGGGCGACCAGCAGCATGGGCGCGGCCACCATCAGCGTGATTTCCATCGCATGGCGGCCCAGGGTCATGACGCTTTCGGGTGTCATCGCAGTCCTATCCTAGTAAAAACTCTGTGACAGCGAGCCCAGCAGTAACTGCCAGCCATCGACGAGCACGAACAGCATCAGCTTGAACGGCAGCGAGATCGTCGCCGGCGACATCATCATCATGCCCATCGACATCAGCACGCTGGCGACCACCATGTCGATGATGAGGAAGGGGATGAAGATGGCAAAACCGATCTGGAACGCCGTCTTCAGTTCGCTGGTGACGAAGGCCGGCACGAGGATGCGCAGCGGCACGTCTTCCGGGCCTTGCAAGTCCGGCGCGCGCGACATCTTGGCGAACAGGGCCAGGTCGGCCTGGCGCGTCTGTTTCAGCATGAAGGTTTTCAGCGGTTCGACGCCCTTGTCCATCGCCTGCTGCATGCTGATCTTGTTTTCCTGGTAAGGCTGGTAGGCATCCGTATAAATCTTGTCGAACACGGGGCCCATGACGAACAGGGTCAGGAACAGGGCCAGTCCCACCAGCACCTGGTTCGGCGGCGCCGATTGCGTGCCGATGGCCTGGCGCAGCAGGGACAGCACGATGATGATGCGCGTAAAGCAGGTCATCATCAACAGCGCCGCCGGCAGGAAGGTGAGCGACGTCATCAGGATGAGCGTCTGCACCGGCAGCGAATAGTTCTGGCCGCCACCTGGCGCCGGCGTGCTGGTAAACGCGGGGATGCCCGGCTCGGCCAGGGCCCACAGCGGCAGCGCCAGCGCGGCGACAGCCAGCAGCCAGGTCAGCGGAGTCTTGATATCGCGCAATGCCAGCGCCTGTTTCGCCTGCGTCATTGCGTGTTTATTTCCCATTGCGCTTTTCGATGGTCTGTTTCAGCCATTCGGAAAAATTGGCGGCCGCGGGGCCGTTTTGCGCCGTCGCCAGTTGCGGCAAGTCGCCTTCCTGGCGCGGCATGGTGGCCAGCGCATTCACGCGGCCGGGCGAGGCGCCGACGACGATCCACTGGTCGGCCACTTCGATCAGCACGATGCGTTCGCGCCCACCGAGGTTGAGCGAGCTGACGACGCGCATCCGTGCATTGCCGCCCATGGCTTTCGGACCGTAGCGCTTCATGAACCAGGCCAGGCCGATCAGCAGGGCCAGCACGAAGACGAGCGCGAAGATGGTTTGCAGCAAGCTGCCGGCGGACGATGTGGGCGCCATGGTCATCGGCGCGCCGGGCGGCATGGCGGGCAGGGCGGCGGCAGGCGAGGTGGTGGCCGCAGCCGTAGCCGCAGCCGCGGGGACGGCCCCGGCTTGCCCGCTTGCGCCCTCGGCAGGCGTGCTGGCGACGGCGGCGCTGGCCGCCGGCGCTGCTGTCGGGATGGAAGCGGGTGCCGGCGCCGCTTGGGCAATGCAGCATGCCGCCACGAGCGGCAGCATGGTGGAAATCAACAGGCCAGGCTTCATTTATTGAGTTTTCGGATACGTTCGGACGGCGTGATGATGTCGGTCAGGCGGATGCCGAACTTGTCATTCACCACCACCACTTCGCCCTGGGCGATCAGGCAGCCGTTGACCAGCACGTCCATCGGCTCGCCGGCCAGGCCGTCGAGCTCGACCACGGAACCCTGCGCCAGTTGCAGCAGGTTCTTGATGGCGATCTTGGTGCGGCCCAGTTCGACCGTCAGCTGCACGGGGATATCGAGAATGAAATCGATATCGTTGTGCGTTTCCGACTTCGACGCCTGCTTGGAAAAGTCCTTGAACACGGCGGCGCTGGCCGCGCTGGCCGTATTGGCGGCCTGGTTCTGCAGCGCTTCGGCTTCCGCCTTGGCCTGCTCGGCAATGGCCGCGCCCCAATCGTCTTCCGCGCTTTGGTCGTCTTGGTTGTCAGACATGTGTTTCTCCTGTTGTACAGATGCGGGCCGCAGCGCGCCCCGGGTATTTATCTATTGCAATTATTTAATGATTGTTCATGTTATCGGCATTGGCCAGCAACTTTTCAACCTTCAGCGCATATTGTCCGTTCAACACGCCATATGTGCAATCCATCACGGGCACGCCGTCGACGGTGGCGGCGATCAGTTCCGGGATGTTGAGCGGAATGATGTCGCCCACCTTCATGTTCAGGATTTCATCGAACGACACGCGCGCCGTGCCCAGCGACGCCACCAGCTCGACTTCGGCGATCTGGATCTGCTGCGTCATCAGGCGGATCCAGCGCTTGTCCACTTCCAGCGCCTCGCCCTGCAGGCTCGAGGTCAGCGAATCGCGGATCGGCTCGATCATCGAATACGGCATGCAGAAGTGGATTTGTCCGGAAACGGAGCCCAGTTCCACCGTAAACGTGGAAGCTACCACCACCTCGTTGGGCGTGGCGATGTTGGCGAACTGCGTGTTCATTTCCGAACGGATATATTCGAACTCGACGGGGAAGACCGGCTCCCACGACTTGGTATAGGCTTCGAAGACGATATCGAGGATGCGCAGAATGATGCGCTGCTCCGTCTGCGTAAAGTCGCGCCCTTCGACGCGCGTATGAAAGCGCCCGTCGCCGCCGAACAGGTTGTCGACCAGCAAAAACACGAGGCCCGGATCGAAGACCATCAGGGCCGTGCCGCGCAGCGGCTTCATGTGTACCAGGTTCAGATTGGTCGGCACCACCAGGTTGCGGATGAACTCGCTGTATTTCGAGACGCGCACGGAGCCGACCGACACTTCCGCGCTGCGGCGCAGGAAGTTGAACAGCCCCACGCGCAGCAGACGGGCAAAACGCTCGTTGATAATTTCCAACGTCGGCATCCGGCCGCGCACGATGCGCTCCTGGGTCGCCAGGTTGTAGGTACGAACTCCCGTGACGTCTTCCGGCGCCTGCGCGTCGTCCTGGTCTCCGTTGACGCCCTTCAGAAGGGCATCGACTTCTTCCTGGGAGAGGAAATTATCGGCCATGGCTGCTTATTGAATGATGAATGCGGTAAATAATACGTCCGTCACGTCCTGCTCCGGCCCTTTGTCCTCGAACGGCTGGTTCACCTGGCCGATGATTTCCGCCGCCAGTTGCTGCTTGCCTTCCACGGTATTGAGTTCCGAAGCTTTTTTGCCAGACAGCAACAGCAACAGGCGGCTGCGCACCTTCGGCATGTTCAGCTTGATCAAATCCATTTCTTCGGGACTGCTCGCCTGCAGGGTAAACGCGATCTGCAGGTATTGCTCGCCATTTTCCGGCTGCAAGTTGACGGTGAAGGCATCGATGGGCACGAATACGGGCGGGCCCGCCTTCGACACCTGTTTTTTCTTGCTGGAACTGGTGTCAGCCTTGTCGGACTTGCCATGCAAGAAATACCAGGCCGCACCGCCACCGAGGCCGCCAGCCAGTAGAACCGAGGCCAGCACTATGATCAGAAGCTTCTTTTTTGACGCGCCGGCCGGTGCCAGGGCTGCGTCTGCTTTCGGATCTGCTTTCATTTTTGGATTTGCTTTCAATGGTACTCGAGTGCATGGAAGTGGATCACGACGCCATTATGTCATTATCGGCAAATTCTGCGCAGAAGGATGCAGTGAAAAGAGGGCGGAAGCGCCCTCAACTCGATGTTTCTGCACGAAAAGTTCCAGCGCGGGCCGCCGCTGTGGCCTGCGGGCGACGAATTGCCGCTAGGCGAAGGTATCCACGGCGCCCAGGGTCGCCCTGCCGCGCGTGCCCGTGGCTGGCGCGATGGCGATCTCGCCGCCGGCGACGCCGCTACCCTGGCCATTGCCGCGGCGCCCGTCCGACGCCTCGCGGTTGCCATGGTTTTGCTGTTCCGGCGTGCCGGCCGAGACCGTGGCGCTGCCGAAGGCGATGCCCGCTTCGCTCATCATCTCGCGCAGGCGCGGCATGGCCGCTTCCAGCGCCTGGCGTACCTCGGGCTGGGCCGACATGAAGGCCGCGTCGGCCTGGTCATTGGTTACCGTCAAGACCACCTGCAAGGGGCCGAGGTCGGGCGGATTCAGGGTCAGGGTGGCGCTCTGGTCGCCGCCGGCCGCCATCCACACGACTTTCTGCCCCAGCTGCTGGTCCCAGGCCGGCGTGCCGACGCGGCCCGCCAGCTTGTCCGCCGGCACGGCTGCCGCCGCGGCCGCCTGTTGCAGCGCGCCTGGCTGCAGGGTCGCCGCCAGGCGGCTCAGGTCGGCAGGCGCTTCCTTCGGCAGTGCTTCGGTCATGGCGCTGCCCGCCTTGACGGTTGCCGCCAGCTGGGCGTCGATGGCCAGCTTGCCCGCCTCGCCCCTGGCGCCGGGCAGGCTGGCGCCAGGCTGCGCCGTGGTGGCCGCCTTGCCCTGGGCCTGGACCAGGCTGTCGGCGAAGTCGCCGCCGTCCGCTTGCGCGGCGGCCGCGGCCTTGCCGCCGCCCTGGCCAGCCAGTTGCAGGGCGGTGGCCGCCAGGCTCTTGCCGTCGGCCTTGACGCCGGTGCGCGGCGCCAGTTCCGGCGTCGCCTTGGCAGTCGCTGCCGGTGCCTGCATGGCCAACTGGATGCTGCCCACGAGGGCCAGCATCTCGGCGGCCGGGTCGGCTGGCGGCGGTACGGCAGCGGCGGCGGTGGCTGGCACGCTGGCCTCGGCCTCGCTGCCATCCTTGGCTGGCGGCGCGGGCGTCGTTGCTTCATTGGCGGAGCTGGCCTGGCTATCGGGCGCGGTGGTTTGTTCGGCTGGCTGCTGCACCGGCTTGGCTTCGCTGCCTGGTGCCTTGGCGGCCGGCGCAGGAGCGGCAGCCTGGGCCGGCGCAGGGACGGGAGCAGGGCGGGCCGGTGCTGTTTGCGCTTGCGCAAGATTGCGGCTGGCCTGGCGCTGTTCGATCTGGCGGTTCAGGGTGCGCTGGAAGTCGCCGTCGCTGCCGCCATTGGACGGCTGGGCGCGGTTGGCCGGGCCAGGCGTGGCATTCGGCGAGACAATCTGGGAAATCGGGTTTTGCAGGGTTTGCATGGTGCTGCCTCTGTGTTGCTTAGCGTTTGTAATAGGCTTGTCGAGCCGCGTGCTCATCCATTGCCTTCTGGTCGCGCTTGTTTTCCAGCTTCAGCGCCTGTTCCTGTGCCCGGTTGTTCAGGGTGGTGTACGACATGCGCTTGCGTTCGGCCAGTTGCCAGCGCATCTTTTCATTCTCGCTGCGCGCCTGCGCATGCTCGACCACTTGCTGCTGGCCCAGGATGGCGCTGTCGAGCTTGACCATGAAGGCCTGGAAGTTGCGGTAAGCCATGGGCGTGATGCCGTTGCTCATGCTCGCTTCGAAGCGCTTGGCATAGTCGTCGCGGTAGCCGGACAGCATGTCCAGCTTTTCGCGGCAATCGTCGAGCGCTTTCAGGGCCGCGCCCAGGCGCTTGGCGCAGTCGTCCGTTTCGCGCTGCGCAAGGTCGATCAGGGTGGCAAGTTGGGAAGGAGAGGCCATGACTGATTATATTCCCCGTGTGCAAGCCCTAATCAGTCGAATAGAGCGGTAAGTTGCCCCAAGCTCTCGTCCATGCTGACCCGCTCCGTGATTTGCTGTTGCAAAAACGCTTCAATCTTTTCATGCAGGGCGATGGCCTGGTCCAGCACGGGATCGGTGCCGGCGCTGTAGGCGCCCACGCTGATCAGGTCGCGGCTGCGTTCATAGCGCGAATACAGCTGTTTCAGCTTGCGCGCCTGCTGCTGGTGCTCGGGCGTGGTGATCGAGTGGGCGGCGCGCGAAATCGACTGTTCGATGTCGATGGCCGGATAGTGACCGGCCTCGGCCAGGCGCCGGTTCAGCACGATATGCCCGTCCAGGATGGCGCGCGCCGAGTCGGCGATCGGGTCCTGCTGGTCGTCGCCTTCCGTCAGCACGGTGTAGAAGGCCGTGATCGAGCCGCCGCCTTCCTCGCCATTGCCGGCCCGCTCCACCAGCACGGGCAGCTTGGCGAAGACGGACGGCGGATAGCCCTTGGTGGCGGGCGGCTCACCGATGGCCAGGGCGATTTCGCGCTGCGCCATGGCGTAGCGGGTCAGCGAATCCATGATCAACAGTACGTTTTGTCCCTGGTCGCGGAAATGCTCGGCAATCGCCGTCGCATAGGCGGCCCCTTGCAGGCGCATCAGCGGCGGCGTGTCGGCCGGCGCGGCCACGACGACTGAGCGGGCCAGGCCTTCGGCGCCGAGGATCTGTTCGATGAATTCCTTCACCTCGCGTCCCCGTTCGCCGATCAGGCCGACGACGATCACGTCCGCTTCCGTGTAGCGGGCCATCATGCCCAGCAGCACGCTTTTCCCTACGCCGGAACCCGCGAACAGGCCCATGCGCTGGCCACGGCCCACGGTCAGCATGGCATTGATCGAGCGCACGCCCACGTCCAGGGTGTCGACGATGGGCGCGCGGCCCAGCGGATTGGCGGGGCGCACGTTGATGGGGGCGCTGTCGGTCGTGTGCAGCGGACCCAGCTGGTCGAGCGGGCGGCCCGCGCCATCGAGCACGCGGCCCAGCAGCTGCGGCCCCACGGGCAGGTGGCGCGCGCGGTCGCTGGGGCGGCGGCGCGGATGGGCCACGCTGCCGGGACGGGGGATGGCCGGTTCGACGGAAAACACGCGCGTGCCGGGCACGATGCCTTCGACGTCGCTTTGCGGCATGAGGAACAGGCGGTCGCCTTCGAAGCCCACCACTTCCGCCTCGACCCGGCCGCCATTCGGCAGCGGCACGGTGCAGGCGGCGCCGACAGCCAGGCGCAGGCCCACGGCTTCCATCACGAGGCCGGCCACGCGCGTGACCCGGCCCGACACCTGCATCGGCTCGACGAAGCCGACCACGGCCGAACAGTCGCTCAGGTAGGCGCGCCAGCGCGCCGCGTGGGCAGGAGGGCCTTTGACGGGCTCGCTCACGGCGCCAGCCAGTCCAGGTCTTTGCCCAGCGCATGCGTCAGGCGGTGCCAGCGGGTGGACGTCTGCGCGTCGATCTGGTTGCTGGCCGTGTCGATCTTGCAGCCGCCGCGTTCCACGCTCGGGTCTTCGATGACGCGCCAGCCGCCCTTGTCGAGCTCGTCGCCGATGCCGTCGCGCACTACTTGCGCATCTTCCGGATTGAGCATCAGCAAGGCTGGTTGTTGCAGGACCGGCAAGTATTCGATGGCTTCGCGCACCACGGGCAGCATCAGCTCGGGGCGCACGGGCAAGGCTGTCTTCAGCATGCCCTTGGCCAGCTGCAAGGCCAGCTCCATCACGTCATTGGCGATCAGTTCGTCGGCCTGCTGCACGGCCGTGCCAAAGTCGACGGCGATGGTTTGCAGGTGCGCCAGTTCCACGGCGGAGACGGCCTTGCCTTCCGCATAGGATTGCGCGTGGCCGTCGGCGTGCCCGGCCGCATGGCCTTCCGCATAGCCGGCCGCGCGGCCTTCCTCGAATGCGGTGGCGCGCGCCTCCTCGCGGATGGCGTCGAGTTCTTCCTGCGTCGGGTATTCGAGCGGCGGCGCCAGCTCTTCCTCGTGCAGCTCGGCAAACGGATCGAACTCCGGCTCGGGCTCCGGTTCGAGCAGCTTGCGCGCGGCCACCACGCTGGGACGCTCGTCGCCAAACGAGGTCATTTCCCAGCGCTGGTACGCGGTTTGTTGCTCTTTGGGAATTAAATTAGACAAACGAATCCTCGCCTTTTCCGCCTAGGACAATCTGCCCCTCGTCCGCCAGGCGGCGCACGATCTGCAGGATCTGTTTCTGCTGCGATTCCACTTCCGACAGGCGCACGGGGCCTTTCGACTCGAGGTCTTCGCGCATCATCTCGCCGGCGCGCTGCGACATGTTCTTGAAGATCTTGTCGCGCAGCTCTTGCGAGGCGCCTTTCAGGGCGATGATCAGCATTTCCGACTGCACTTCGCGCAGCAGCAGCTGGATGCCGCGGTCGTCGATGTCGATCACGTTGTCGAACACGAACATTTCGTCCATGATCTTTTGCGCCATGTCGTTGTCGTAGTTCTTGATATTGTCCATGACGGAGCCTTCCTGCTCGCCGCTCATGAAGTTCAAGATTTCGGCCGCCGCGCGCACGCCGCCCAGCGACGATTTCTTGATGTTTTCGTTACCCGACAGCAGTTTCGTCAGCACGTCGTTGAGTTCGCGCAAGGCGGCCGGCTGCACGCCGTCCAGCGTGGCGATGCGCAAGACCACGTCGTTGCGCAGGCGGTCGGTAAAGTGGCCGAGGATTTCGCAAGCCTGATCGCGTTCCAGGTGGACGAGGATGGTGGCGATGATCTGCGGGTGTTCGTTGCGGATCAGCTCGGACACGGATTGCGAATCCATCCACTTCAGCGATTCGATGCCGGATGCATCCTTGCCGCCCAGGATGCGCGACAGCAGCACGGAGGCCTTGTCGTCGCCCAGCGCCTTGGTGAGCACTTGCCGGATGTATTCGTCCGAATCGAGGCCGACGGTGGAATTGAGTTCCGTCTGCGCGCGGAAGTCGTCCAGCACTTCGACCACCTGCTCGTGCGCGATGCCCTTCATGGTGGCCATGGCGGCGCCCAGCTTCAGCACTTCGCGCGGGCCGAGGAATTTCATCACTTCGGCCGCTTCGCTCTCGCCCAGGGCCAGCATCAGGATGGACGCTTTTTGCAGTCCCGTTGTCTCAGTCATTATTGCCTACCCATGCTTTGATTACGTTGGCCACCACGCGCGGGTCTTCCTGCGCCAGTTTCCTGGCCATTGCCAGGTTTTCGCGGTAGCCGCGGGCCGTGTCTTCTTCCAGTTCTTCCAGCTCGGCTTCGCTGAGCAGGACTTCGTTTTCTTCGTCCGTCTTGGCCAGTTCCGGCTCGACGACGGGCGGCGGCGCGCCGAAATCGTCGATCTTGCGCATCACGGGGCGCAGCATCGGGCGCACGATCTTGATGAAAATGTACAGCAGGATCAGGGCCGTGATGAGGAATTTCGCCAATTCCTTGGCCAGCGGCAAGTTGGCCGGGTCGCGCCACCACTCCAGCTTGCTTTCCGGCGCGCGGTCGATGCCGTCGAACGGCGAATTGGCCACGCTGAAGCTGTCGCCGCGGTCCTTGTTGTAGCCCATCGCTTCCTTGACCAGATTGTTGATCTGGACCATTTCGGCAGGGGAAATCGGCGTTACCGTGACCTTGCCATCCTTGCCGATGACGCGGCGGTAGTTGACGACCACGGCCACCGACAGGCGGCGCAGGCCGCCCATGGATTTCTGTTCGTAGCGCACGGTCTTGTCGACTTCATAATTTGTCGTCGATTCCTTTTGCGTCGGCGCCGTCGGCGCGCCGGCCGCCGCGCCCGGCGCTTCGGCCGTCAGCGGTGCCGTGGCCACGCCAGGCGGCTGGTTCGACAGCGCGCCGGGCACGCCGGACGGGTTGGCATTGCCGGCGCCCGTCGATTCGCTCGTTTGCTGGCTGCGGATGGTGGACGCTTCCGGCGGCGAGTTCGGCTTGTAGGTTTCAGCCGCCTGCTCGCTTTGCGAAAAATCAACGTCCGCCGTCGCTTCGGCGCGCACATTGCCTTCGCCGACGATGGGCAGCAGGATCGATTCGACCTGCTTGATCACGCTTTGCTGCAACTGCTGCACGTACTTCAATTGGTTCGGGTCCAGGCTCTTGATGCCGTTGGCGCGGTCCTTGTCCTTTTCCTGGTTCGACAGCAAGGTGCCCGCCTGGTCGACGACGGTGACATTGATCGGCAGCAATTCCGGCACGCTGGACGCCACCAGGTGCACGATGGCGCTCACCTGCAGCTGGTCCAGGCCGCGGCCTGGATGCAGGTTCAGCAGCACGGAAGCCGTCGGCTTTTGCTGTTCGCGCACGAAGACGGACGGTTTCGGCAAGGCCAGGTGGACTCTGGCCGTGTCGACGGCGGATACGGATTCGATCGATTTCGCCAGTTCGCCTTCCAGCGCGCGCTGGAAATTGACCTGTTCCAGGAATTGCGACACGCCCAGCTTCTGGTTTTCCATCAGCTCGAAACCCACGTTGCCGCCTTTCGGCAAGCCTTGCGCGGCCAGCTTCAGGCGCGCATCGTGGACTTGCTCGGACGGCACGAGTATGGCGCCGCCGCCTTCGGAAAACTTGTGCTTGATGCCCAGCTGGTCCAGCGACGCGGTGATGGCGCCGCCGTCGCGGTCCGTGAAGTTGGAGAACAGCACCTTGTACTCGGGCGGCTGGTTCCACATGTAGAGGGCCGCGCCGATGGCGATCAATGCCGCCACGCCCAGGCCGCGCAGGAAATTCTTGCCCATCGGCGTCTTGGCGAAGGCTTGCACGGACTCCACGGGAGAGCGCGCGGGCGCTGCTTCCGGTGGTATGCGGTTCACATCGATTTCTTCGGCTACAGCCATGATTGCCTTCCGGGGCGCGTGGTTTGACAGTTATCGGGTGGTGCGTGGGGGCCGCTTCCTCGGGAGGAGGGGCGATATGCAGAATTATCCGCCACTGTCACGCGCTTCAATCGTCCAAATAGAAGGCGCTTTTGCCGCCTGCTCGGCCGAGTGGCTGGCTTTTGCGCTGGTATTGTGGAACCCTGGCAACACGTGGTGGAAGTTATTGTACCCGGCGTTGCCTTGCTGGCCAGGGTTTTGTTCTCTGGAAGCAACAAGCAGGAATAGACGAGAATCGGGAGGCAAGGTGAAAACAGGCGGTATCGATAGCAGCAGGATCGAGGCGATGATCGCGCAGCTGAAGTCGGCGGCCACGCGGCCGGAAGCGAAAGTGCCGGCGATCCAGACCGAGGCCCCGGCAGCCAAGGTGAACTTCGCCGATGCGTTCAAGGGCGCGCTGGAATCCGTCAGCGGCGCGCAAAAGGCGTCGTCGGCCATGGGCCAGCGCTTTACCATGGGCGACGAGAAAGTCAGCCTGTCCGACGTGATGGTGTCGATGCAAAAGTCCAGCATCGAATTCCAGGCCACGGTACAGGTGCGCAACAAGTTGGTTGCTGCCTATCATGAAATCATGAATATGCAGGTGTAAGGTTTTTATATGTGTATGTCACGAACGGCGGGGTCCGACCATCAGGTTCGACCCCAGTCTTCGTTCTGGGTCACTGCTTGAATATCAACCCAGCCCTGCCATGCGTGCATTCCTCTCGCGTTCCAGCCGCGTGATATAGCGCTGCACGTGCGCGAGCATGCTGCGTGGCAAGTCGACGAACTGGCAGCCGAGGCGGCGGTTCAGCTTATTGTTGAGCAAAGTCATGTCCAGCGAGTTGCGGATCTGCAAGGTGGCGGTGACGATGCCGACGTCGGGCAAGTCGATGCGGCAGCCCGGATAATCCCTGCCGATGGTCTCGCCCAGCATCAATTTGTTGTCGAGGATGGCGATGCCGCCGCAGCTGATGTCGGCCAGCGGGAACAGCGTGTCGGCGCCGCCCAGCGCGGGCGGCAATGGAATCGAGACGCGCACGGGATTGCTGACGGGCGTCGTCATGCGGTAATACTCGCGCCGCTGCAAGCGGATCAGGGTTTCCGGCACGGCTATCTTCAAGGCCGGCGTGCCTTCATACTGGCACTCTTCCACCAGGGCGCTGGCGAACAGGATGCGGATCTTGTCGAGCGAGGTTTCAAACGAGATGCCGGTGGCGGCCACCATGCGCCGGTTCTGGTCGGCATTGACGGAGCGGTCGAGGATGACGGTGTTGCGCTCGGCATCGACTTCCAGGATCGAGGTGACGCACACATCGGATTCACCGTGGATCAGCATGCGGATCAGCTGGTTCTTTTCGCCGATGCTGCGTAACAGGGCGATGATTTCCCGCCGCGATTCCACTTCAAAGTCATGCCAGTTTTCGAGGCCGGAATCCATAATATGTGCTTGCATTGATGCCTGTCTATGTATCGATGGGAAGAGAGCTGGTGTCGGGCGGCGGCGGGATGGGGCCGCCGTTCGCAGATTCAATATGATATAACCAGGCCAGCAGTTCCGCAATCGCCCGATACAGGCCGGGCGGGATCTGGCGATCGAGGTCGACATCCATCAGCAAGGCCACCAATTCCTTCGATTCATGCACGAAGACGCCGTGCTCGCGCGCCGTGCTGATGATCTGGTCGGCGATCAGGCCGCTGCCCTTGGCCACCACCTTGGGCGCCGGCGCGCCGCTCTGGTAGGCCAGGGCGACGGCCGTCTGCGGCACCTTGCGCTTGGTGTCGTCAAGCATCGCCGTCTCCTGGCGCCGCGTCCGGCGCTTCGGCGGCGTCCGGCTTGCCGGCGATCGTCAGCGACGACAAGGGCCAGCCCGCCGCGTCGAGCGCCGCTTCCAGCCGCGCCGCATGCTGGCGCAGGGTCTCGGCGCTGCCTTCGCTGCCGGCCTGCATCTGGATCGCCACTCTGCCGCCCTGCAACACCACTTGCGCGGCCAGGTCGCCCAACAGGGGAAACTGGAAGCGCACGCTGCTGCGCCACGCCGTGGCCTCTTCGTCGCCGTCGCGGCCATCGTGCTGGCCGCCTTCCGGCGCATCTTTCGCGATATCCCACTGCATCTTCTGGCCCGGCCAGGCCTCGCCCTGCCACTGCACGCGCGCCTGTTCGTGCGTATGCAGCTGCAGATTGATCAGTTGCGCCGAGGCCAGGTCGGTGCCGCTTTTCTGGGTTTCGCCCTGGGCGGCCTTCTGCATCTGCGGTTCCAGCAGCAGCGAGGCCAGCGGACGCTTGCCCTCGGCCCATTCCGCCACATGCGATTCA
Organism: Janthinobacterium sp. SUN118; assembly: GCF_030397695.1. Taxonomy (NCBI): domain Bacteria; kingdom Pseudomonadati; phylum Pseudomonadota; class Betaproteobacteria; order Burkholderiales; family Oxalobacteraceae; genus Janthinobacterium; species Janthinobacterium sp. SUN118. The sequence goes on from NZ_JAPUBV010000001.1 coordinate 1,030,116, forward strand.
TAGAACAGGCCGCTGCTGCCGACGGCGTCGCGCAGCTTGTGCGCCACCTGGGCGGGATCGGCGCCGGGCGCGGCCATCAAGGGGGTCTTGCCCACCAGCGACAGCGGCGCGCCGGGCGCGCTTTCCGCCTGCACCAGCACGCTGCTGATGGCGCGCGCGGTGGTGCTCAGTTCCGGCGCGGGCGTGTCGCCGGCCAGCGCCGGCAGCAGGTTGGCCGGTGTCAGGGGCGCACGGCTGAGCAGGGTGGCGGCCGTGCTGCTGGCGCGCGTGCCTGCCTGGGCGGCGCCGGCCTGGGGGCCGCGCAGGTCGGCCGCCTCGGGTTCCGCTTCCGCGTCCGCATACGTCAGCAGGGCGCTGGCCGGCTGGTCGCGGTTATTGCCTATTTGAAAAGAGGGGCGGGGATTGATGCCGATCAAGGTCAGCGGGATTTCCGTGCCCAGCTGGGCGCCGGCGGGCAGCTGCATGCGGGCCGGCGTGCCGGCCACGCGCACCAGGTAGCTGCCGTCGCCCATGCGCGCCAGCACTTGCCCCTGCATGGATTTGCCGATCAGTCCCTGCAGCGAGCGCTGGAACTCGGCCTGGCGCGGATCGGCGACGCTGTCGGCCGGGCGCGTGACCTTGACCGGGGTCAGGGGCGTCATGCCGATGGCATCCATCTTCGGCAGCATGCCGCCCCCGCCCGTGTTTAAACGCCGTAGGCGTTGGCCAGGCGCCGTTCGGTGCCGGTGTTATTGATCAGCTTGGACAATTGCGCCATCCACGGCATGGTCAGGTCGCGGACCTTGCGGTCGTCTTCCAGGATCTGCTTGATCATGGCAACCTTGCGCAAACGGCCGGCGCTTTCCAGCACGACCTTTTCCTCATTCGCCTTCAGGGCGGCCACATGCGCGCCGATGCGCTGCTCGAGCACTTCCAGCTCGTCCCAGTCGGCGTTGGTGGCGGCGGTCACCATCTGGCCCGTCAGGGTCTGCATGGCTTCGTAGGTGGTCAATACTTCTTGATTCGTCATCATGGATCAGGCGCTCGCAAGGCTTGGCATACGTTTCAAATCGGCGCCGGGGGCGGCGGCGGGCGTGGCGCCAATGGCGTTCCAGGTTTCGCGCAGGTCGGTCAGCAGGCGCTGCACTTCTTCCAGCATGGCGATATCGTTGTTCAGATTGGCCGTCAGCAGGCGCGCGCTCATGTATTCATACAGGGCGTCGAGGCCCTCGGCGATCTGGCCGCCCACTTCCTTGTCCAGGCTGGCGCGCAAGCCGTTGTCGATGATCTGGATGGCTTTCGAGATGGACTTGCCTTTTTCCGGCACGTTGCCCGATTTCATGTGCATCTGCGCGCTGAGCACGGCCACCAGGGCGCCGTCGTACAGCATCACGATCAGCTTGTGCGGCGAGGCCGAGACGATACCCGTTTCCAGGCCGACCTTGGCATAGGCATTGACGCCGCGTTGTTGGGTTCCAAACATATGTTCTCCTGATGATAGCGCTTAGCGGTTGGCGGCAAGGGCGGCCAGCTGCTGGGTCAAATAGGATTGCGTGGTCGCCATTTTGCTCAGCGTTACGTCGAGGCGCGTGTACTGGGCCCGGTAGCGCGCTTCGATGGTGGTCAGCTTGTCGGCAAAGCGCTGGCGCTGGTCGGCCACATCCTTGATGCTGTTGTTGATGCCCGTGGTGCGGCCCGTGATGATGCCGTCCGTGCCGAGGAAGGAAGCGGCCAGGTTGTTCAGCTGGTAGGCATAGCCTTGCGAGAAGCTCACCGTGCCCCTGTCTCCCAGGCCGCCGCCCGTCACTTCGATCTTCAGGCCGTCGGCCGGCGAACCGGGCGCGCCCGTCAGGGTCTGGCCCGAACCGATGACGGCCTGGCCGCCGATGGTGCCGGCCACGTCCGTGCCCTTGGTGGGCGTGACGCCCGCGCCGATCAGCGAATCCACGGTCGTGCCGGTGACGGAGGAAACGGCCAGGTTGGAGACGGAACCGTAACGGGCCGACGCCACCACCAGGCGGCCATTGCCGTCGATCGAAGCCGTCACCGAGCCGCCATTGTCGCTGAAGGTCTTTACGCCGTTGATCGACGACTGGATCATGCCGGCCAGCTGGGCCGGTGTGTAATTGCCGGCAGGAATGGTCACGGTGGCCGTATTCTTGGCAGCGGCAGGGTCCGTGTCATTCAAGGTGACGCTCCAGGTGGTGTCGCTGGCGATCGTCGTCGAGGCCGGCAAGGCCACGGTGCCGCTCAGGGTGCCCTGGCTGGCCATGTTGGTGATGTTCAGCGCATACGAGCCGGGCTTGGTGGCGGCCGTCGAGCTGGTGAAGCTGACGTTGCTGTCCGTGGTTTTCCCCAAGGCCGAGAAGAGGCCGGCCACGTCGGAGAAGTTGGCGCTGATGGCCTTGTCCAGCACGGCCGAGTCCAGCACCAGGCTGCCGTCTTTCTGGAATGTAATACCGACCTGGTCCAGGGTCTTCAGGTTGCCTGCCAGGCCGGTGATCGATGTGCTCAGCTGCTTGCGCAGCTGGGACTGGATCGACTGCGTCGTCGAATCGCCGAGCATGACGCCGGCCTGCTTGGTTTCTGCGTTGTACGACGTCATCTTGGCGATCGACGCGTTCAAGTCGTTGTAGGCCTTGACGAAGGCGGTGACGCCGGTCTTCACCGTCGTCGTATCCTTGGACACGGACAGCGAGCTGCTGCCCACCTTCAGCACGTTCAGGGTCACGCCTTCGATGGCGCTGTCGATGCTGTTCGAGCTGTTCGTGATGGGAATGCCATTGACGCTGAGCATGGTGTTCTGCGCGGCGCTGTTCTGTTTCAGGTTTTGCGTGCCCGAGGCATCATAGGACAGCAAGTCGCTCAGCGCGCTGTCGGCCGGCTGGCCGTCGCTGCCGCTGAGCGAAATCTTCATGCTTGAATTGGCGCCCGACTTCGACGAGCTCAGCACCAGATGGTGGGGCTTGTCCGTGCCGTCGGAAACGATGCTGGCGGTCACGCCCAGGCCCGCATTGTTGATGGCGTCTCGGATGCCCTGCAGCGAATTGTTCGTCGAATCGATGACCACCGTGCCCGTCGCCTGCGTGGCATCCTGGGTAAAGCCGCTGCCGATATACGCGCCGCCGGCGCCGGCCGTCAGTCCGGCCGCCGCCGGATTGCTGCCGCCCACCGTGATGGGGCTGCCGTTGGTCGAGGCGAGCGTGATGGAGCTGGCAACGGTGACGTTAAATCCCGTGTTGGTGGCCGTCGAGGCATGGCCGATGCCGCCCTTGACGTCGCCCGTCACCACTTCCTCGATCTGGATGTTGGAGCCGTCCGCGCGCGTAAATTGCAGGGTGCCGTCGGCAGCCTTGCCGCTGACGGTGATGTTCGCTTCCGCCAGCGCATTCGAGACGGCGTTCGGGCCGGCCAGGGTGGTATCGAGCGAGGCGCCCGTGATGCCGGCGCCGGCGCCCACGCCATTGCCCTGCGTAACGATATTGATGCCGCCGACGGACAGCGAATACGTGCCATCTGCACCGGTGGCCACATTGCCATAGCCGGCGAACAGGGTGGCGCTGCTGGCGGCCGGCTGTGCCGTGGCCGTCACGCCCGTGGTGCTGCTCTTGGCGTTGATGGCTTCGGCCAGCGCGCGCGTGCTCTTGGTGGTGCTGTCGGTGGGAATGGCCGTGCCATTCAGGGTCAGGGAGCCGTTGTTGATGCCGTTTTGCAAAGTGGTACCGCTGAGTGCCGTACCTTTCATGCCGAAGATGCCACCGCTAACATTACCTAATTGAAATGAAATGGTGGTCTTGGCGCCCGAGCCGATGGTGGAAATCTTGCTGGCGTAGCCAGCCGAGGTCAGGGTTTGCGATTGCGCAAGCTGGCTGACATTGATGTTGTAATTGCCTGCCACGGCCTTGGCGCCGGCAGAGGCCGTAAATACGAGCGGGTCGGCAGGCATCGCCGAGACGGCGCGGAAATTGTTGCTGTTGCTCAGGCCCGAGAGCGACGTCTGGAAGGCGCCCACGGCGCCGCTCAGGGTACCCAGCGCGCTCAGCTTGGCCTGGTAGGAAGCGGTTTTCTTGTCGTACGTCGCCAGGGGCAGCGCTTCAGCGGTCATCAGCTTATCGATGAGGGCGGTGACGTCCAGCGTGCTGTTGCCGATGCCTGGGGAAGATAAGGTTGGTGAGATGGCCACTACATGCTCCTAGGAAAACACTAATATAAGCTGTTATCGGCAGAATCAATCAGGACTTGAGAGGGGCTTTTACGCTTCTGTTTTCAGTTGCCTGAGCAGGCAGGCCGGAATGCGGGGATGTTGTCGTGTGAACTGCATTAAAAAACAGGGCCAGTCCAGGTGGCTGGCTGGCCCTTGCTCGCGGTTTCTTTGCTGTATAGCACTGATCCTGCGTTTCTTGCCGGCATGAATTATGCGCTCTGGCTGATCAGCTGGCCTTTTGCCGAGGCAAATGACTTGGCAATTTCCAGTGCTTCCCGGGTCGGGATCTGGCGCAGGACTTCCTGCGTTTCCTGGTCGATGATCTTGACCACGGTGCGCTGGCTGTCTTCGTCGATGGAAAATTGCAAGCCCTGGGTCTTGACCTGTGGCGACTGGTTCAGCTCCGAAACGGCCTGGTCCAGCTGTTCGCGGCTCGGTTCCTTGCCGCTGGCCGTGGCGTCGATGCCGGTACCCGCATTGCGTGATGCCTGCGGACGTGCTGCGGCCGGTTCCGCGGCCGGGTAGTTCTTGTCGATGCGCGCTGCGGAGGCGGCAGCTATGGTGTCGATAGTCATGTTGCTCCCCTAGTGAAAATTCCCCTGCCGAAAAAATCCGGCAGGGGAACCTGAGTCCAGCGATGTCGCGTGGCTAATCGAAGATTAACCGCGCAGCAGGCTCAGCACGCCGTTTGGCAGCGAGTTCGCTTGTGCCAGCATGGCGGTACCAGCTTGTTGCAGGATCTGGCCACGGGTCATGCTGGCCGTTTCTGCAGCAAAGTCGGTATCGACGATGCGGCTGCGCGAGGCCGACAGGTTTTCCGTCGTCGATTGCAGGTTGGCGATCGCCGAGGAGAAGCGCGATTGCAAAGCACCGTACTGCGCGCGTTGGCTGTTGACCGTGGACAAGGCTGCATCCGTGATCTTCAGTGCCAGCTGGGCGCCTTCGAACGTGGTGACGTCCAGCGTGGCGACCGATTTCAGGCTCGAACCCTGGTTGGCGCCAACAGCTACGCCGCCCGTCAGTTTCAGGCCGGTAGCCGAAGTTTCGCTGACCGAGAAGCTGCTGTCGCCATCGAAGGTGACGCGGCCGTTGGCCACGGCGACGGCGGTCGAGGTTTTGGCATCGAATGCGGCCGCTGCCAGCTTCACGCCTTTTTCGTCGTACGTTTTCACGTCCAGCTTGGCGTTGGTCTGCGTGTTGCTGATCTTGATATCCGCGCCGGATGCATTGCTCAGCTTGATGCCGCCCTGGGAGGCATCGTACTGGGCGGTCACGCCCGTCTTGGCCGTTTGCGCATTGATCGCGTTGATGCCGGCGGCAAAGTCGGCAGCCGTGCCAGCGGTGCCGGTGACGGCGAACGATACGGTCACGGCGTCCGCTGCATTGGAGTTGTCCGAGTTGATCTTGAACGAATATGCTTCCACGCCCAGGGCCAGGTTGACATCGGTGCGGGCGTCAGCCGTTACGCCGGTGTTGGCGGTCTTGGCATTGACGGCGGCGGCAATCGACTTGGCCGACGAGGTGGCGTCCGTGGCGACGTCGGCGGCGCCGAACTTGCCCGAGATCTTGATCGAACCACCGTTGGTGGCGCTGGTGGCGGCCGCTGCTTGTACTGCAGCATTTTCCACGCGGTTGTTGCCGTAGGTGCTGGTCAGGAAGTTCGCGCCATTGGCCGAAATCAACTGGTTGGCATCGGCGCCGACCTGGAAGTTAGCCGTACCCATCGTGCCGTCCAGCAAAGCCTGGCCGTTGAACGAGGTGGTGGTGGCGATACGGTTCAATTCCGAGTTCAGCTGGCCGACTTCGGTTTGCAGAGCCTGGCGGTCGCTGGCCGAGTTGGTGGCGTTCGACGATTGCACGGCCAGTTGGCGGATGCGTTGCAGGATGTCGCCCGAGCTCGACAGTGCGCCCTCGGCCGTTTGCGCCAGCGACACGCCGTCATTGGCGTTGCGGGTCGCTTGCGTCATGCCGTTGATTTGCGACGTCATGCGGTCCGAAATCGACAGGCCGGCGGCATCGTCTTTGGCGCTGTTAATACGCAGGCCGGAGGACAGGCGTTGCAGCGAGGTGGTCAAGGCCGATTGCGAGGTCGACAGGTTGCGTTGCGAGTTCAGGGAAGCGATGTTGGTGTTAATTACTGCAGCCATTTTAATTCTCCAGACAGGTACTACATTGCGCTATGTGCTATTCACGTTGGTCTGCCTCTGTACTTTGAAGCAATCAAACCGTCGTTGTAATGTTTATCGGTGGCCGCCTGAAAAAGTTGATAGGAAAAAACATTCTTTATTTTATTTTTTTACCCTCAGCTTTCCGTGGAGCGGCCCGCTAGACGGCAGGTAAAAACAAAACTTGAGGGCAAAAAAAGTTTTATTTTTACCCGCATGCCCGTCTGTTGAGGACCCAGGAAGCGTATGCCGGTTGCCGGCCGCGGTTTTTAAGCCCCCATATATGGGCGTATTCCCCGCCTGCTCGTGGAATGATGCTTGGTTACAACTGGTAAGATTGTTCCCATCACACGTCCTGCCTGCCGTCACGGCGATGGCAGCGCAACTTCGCCTAACCATGAGTTTTTATGACAACGACTAATATGGCTGCCAGCGGCGCCTCCATTGCCCCACGGCCGCAGGAAATAGAGCAGGCCGTCGGCGAAGCCCTGGAGCAGGCGCAGCAACATCTGCGCGCGGAGCGCTATGACGAGGCGGCGCAGCTGTTCTTTGCCGTGCTCGAACTGGCGCCCGAGGAAGCGTTCGCCAATCGCCAGCTGGGATTGCTGTACTTGCGTACGGGCGATGCGGCAGGCAGCCTGCCGCACTTTGCCGCCGTGCTGGGGGCCGAGCCCGAGCAATCGACCAGTTGGCTCGACTATATAGAAGCGCTGATGCTGGCCGGGCAGGTCGACCTGGCGCAGCAGACGCTGGCACTGGGACGCCGCCATGGGCTCGATAGCCTGGCGGTCGATCAGCTGGAGCAAAAATTGCTGGAAAAGCAGCGGCAGGAGCATGCCGGCCTGGCTGGCGACGCCATGGCGGCGCATGGCAAGAAGGCCATGAGCGCCGATCAGAAGCTTTCCGAGCGTTTGACGGCCCTGTTTGACCGTGGCCATTATGCGGACATGGAGGTGGAGGCGCGCGCCGCCACGCGCCGCGCGCCGCGCGATGGCCTGGGCTGGAAAATGCTGGGCGCCGCCCTGCAAATGCAGGGCAGGGCCCGTGCAGCGCTGCCGTGCATGCAGAAAGCGCAACGTTTCTTTCCCGGCGATGCGGAAATACTGAACAATATAGGTCTTGTCCAGCAGGAGCTGGGGCGCTACGCTGCAGCCGAGTTGAGCTATCGCAAGGCTTTCAGCATGGTGCCCGACTTTTTTGGCGCCCATAGCAACCTGTTGTTTTTGCAAAATTACAATTCCACGGGATCGCCCGCCAAGCGTTTCGAGCAGGCATTGCGTTTTGGCAAGGCTGTCACGGCCTATGCCGCCCAGCCATTTCACCGCTGGGCTTGCCGCAAGGATCCCACGCGCCTGCGTATCGGTATCGTGTCGGGCGACTTGCGCCGCCATCCCGTCGGTTACTTCCTGGAAAGCTTGCTCGCCTCGCTCAATAGCGAAACCGTGGAACTGATCGCCTATCCCACGGTCGTCAAGGTCGATGAGCTGACGAACCGCCTCGCTCCCCATTTTTCCGCCTGGCGCCCTATCCATGACAAGACCGACGAGGCTGCCGCCGCCATGATCGACGCCGATGGCGTGCATGTGCTGCTGGACTTGAGCGGACATACGGCGGAAAACCGCCTGTCGCTGTTCGCCTGGCGGCCGGCCCCCGTGCAAGCCACCTGGCTCGGTTATTTCGCCACCACGGGCGTGGCGCAGATCGACTATCTGCTGGGCGACCGCTTTGTCGCGCCGCCAGGCGAGGCAGACCAGTTCACGGAAACCCTGTGGCGCATGCCCGACAGCTATCTGTGCTTTACCGCGCCCGAGTTCGACCTGGCGGTGGCGCCCTTGCCCGCGCTGGAGAATGGCTATGTGACGTTTGCCTGCTTTAATAATCTGGGCAAGATGAATGATGACGTGGTGGCCGTCTGGGCCAGGGTGCTGCAGCAGGTGCCCGATGCGCGCTTGTTCCTGAAAAATCCGCAGTTGGGCGACGCCGGCGTGCGTACCCATACGCTGGCGCGCTTTGCCGCGCACGGCATTCCTGCCGTACGCCTGCGCCTGGAAGGGCCGTCGTCGCGGCAAGAGTTGCTGGCCACCTACCAGCAAGCCGACATCGTGCTCGATCCCTTCCCGTATCCGGGCGGTACCACCAGCATGGAAGCACTGTGGATGGGCTTGCCCATCGTCACGCGCAAGGGCGACCGCTTCCTGTCGCACCTGGGCGAATCGGTCCTGCACAATGCGGGCTTGCCGGACTGGATCGCCGCCGATGATGACGCGTATGTGGCCATTGCCGTTCAGAAAGCCGGTGACCTGGCGTCCCTGGCCGCCCTGCGCGGCGGCTTGCGCGCCCAGGTACTGGCCTCGCCCCTGTACGACGCGCCCCGCTTTGCGCGCCATTTCGAAGACGCCATGTGGGGCATGTGGCGGGCGCGGATGGCGGTGATTGATAACGCAGGAGAAGAATAATGTCGCGTACCACCCTGATTACCGGCGGCGCCGGCTTCCTCGGCTCGCACCTGTGCGACCGCATGATCGCCGATGGCCACGACGTGCTGTGCGTGGATAATTTCTACACGGGCAGCAAGGACAATATCCGCCACCTGCTGGGCCACAAGCGCTTCGAGCTGCTGCGCCACGACGTCTGGCTGCCGCTGTACGTGGAAGTCGACCGCATCTACAACCTGGCGTGCCCAGCCAGTCCCGTGCATTACCAGAACGACCCCACCTCGACCACCAAGACCTCGGTGCTGGGCGCCATCAACATGCTGGGCCTGGCCAAGCGCAAGCGCGCGCGCATTCTGCAGGCGTCCACCTCGGAAGTGTATGGCGATCCGCAAGTGCATCCGCAACGCGAGGATTATTGGGGCCATGTCAATCCGATCGGCCCGCGCGCCTGCTACGATGAAGGCAAGCGCTGCGCCGAAACCCTGTTTTTCGATTACCACCGCCAGTCGGCCGTGGATATCCGCGTCGTGCGCATCTTCAATACCTATGGCCCGCGCATGCATCCGAACGACGGCCGCGTCGTCAGCAACTTCATCGTGCAGGCGCTGCGCGGCGAACCGATCACCCTGTACGGCGACGGCCAGCAGACGCGCTCGTTCTGCTATGTCGACGATTTGATCGAGGGCATGGTGCGCATGATGAACCAGACCCAGGAAATCGGCCCCATGAACCTGGGCAATCCTTCCGAATTCACCATCCGCGAACTGGCCGAGCTGGTGCTGCGCCTGACGGAATCGAAAAGCGAACTGGTCTTCCGCCCGCTGCCGGCCGACGACCCCGTGCGCCGCCAGCCCGATATCGCCAAGGCGCGCGCCGCCCTGGAATGGGAACCGACGGTGAGCCTGCATGATGGCTTGAAAGAAACCATCGCCTACTTCAAGAAAGTGATCTTTGCATGAAACAGCAATTGCTCCCGGCCGTGTGCCCGGTCTGCGCCCACACGGTGGCGGCGGCGTTTTTCGATGGCGGCCAGCAAGCCCTGGCCACCCTGGGCTGGCCGGCCAGCGCGGCCGAAGCGCAGGCGATGGCCGTGCAGCCGCACGATTTCGTGCAGTGCCCGCAGTGCACGCATGTGTGGAACCGCGCGTTTTCCTATGACGCCATTCCCTACCAAAACAATCCCAACCGCATGTTCAACAAGGGCGGTATCTGGAAAGGCCACCTGGCCGATACGCGCGACGTGCTGCTGGCCCGCTTGCCGGCCTCGCCCACGGTGATCGACATCGGTTGCGGCGAAGGCCATTTCGTGCGCGCGCTGGCCGACGCCAGGGGCGAGCAGGGGCGTTTCATCGGTTTCGACCCGAATGCCACGCCGGAAACGGGGCGCGGCGTGGAGTTTCATGCGCGCTATTTCCAGCCGCTGCAGGATGTGCCCGAGTTCGCGCCCGATGCGCTGGTGATCCGCCACGTGCTCGAGCACCTGACCGATCCCGCCTCCCTGGTCGAGCAGATGGCGTGGGCCGCCTCGCGTTCGGAGCAGCCGTGCTGGCTGTTTGCCGAAGTGCCGTGCATCGACCGTGTCTTCGCCACGGGCCGCCTGGCCGATTTCTTCTATGAACATATGTCGCATTTCACGACGGAATCGTTCCGCACCCTGATGCAGCGGGCCGGCGAGGTGGTGCAACTGGCGCATGGCTATGACGGCGAGGTCGTGTATGCGCTGGTGCGCCTGCAGGTCCCGAAGGCGCTGCGCGACCAGGCGCGCCACAGCAATGCATTTGCCGTTGCCGCCCAGCGCAGCCGCAAGACCATTGCCGCCCAGCTCGACACCCTGGCCACCGGCGGCCAGCGCGTGGCCATCTGGGGCGGCACGGGCAAGGCCGCCGCCTTCATGCACCAGTTCGGCGCCGACGCGCAGCGCTTCCCTCTGGTGGTCGACTCCGATCCGGACAAGGCCGGCACCTTCGTGCCTGGCCTGGGGCAGGAAATCGTCTACCGCGACGTGCTGAAAACGGCGCCGGTCGACGTCGTCATCATCCCCACGCAGTGGCGCGCCCGCGATATCGCGGCCGAAATGGCGCGCGAGGGTATCGTCGCCAAGTCCATCCTGATCGAGCACGAAGGCGGCTTGATCGATTTCTTTGCCGACGAGCACCCTTACCGCTGATTTCCCGCCAGGTGCCCAGCAGGCGCCGGAATGCAAAATGCCGCTCGATGAGCGGCATTTTTATTGGCTGCTGCCGTGAGAGGCGGCTCAGTCGGCCACCACCACGCGGTTCTTGCCCGTCTGCTTGGCCTGGTACATGGCGCGGTCGGCGCGTTTGACCAGTTCGGCCTGGTCTTCGTTGGGCAGGCGCAGGGCCACGCCGGCGGAAAACGTGATCAAGACTTTCTCGTTGTCGTGCAGGAAGAAATGCCGGGTCAGCTCGCGCTGCAGGCGCGTCATGGTCGAGGCGGCCGCATCGACCGTGGTTTCCGGCAGCAGGATGAGGAATTCCTCGCCGCCGAAGCGGGCGATGACATCCATCGAGCGCAGGGTTTCCTTGACGATCTTTACCAGGTGTTTCAGGGCCGCATCGCCGGCCAGGTGGCCGTAGGTGTCGTTCAGGCGCTTGAAGTCATCGAGGTCCAGCATGGCGATGCACAGCGGCGTGCCGCGGCGGTCGGAGCGGGCCGTCTCGCGTTCGAACACGTCGTCGAGGCCGCGGCGGTTCAGGCTGCCCGTCAGCTGGTCTTCACGCACCAGTTCGCTCATATGCTGGAGCTTGGCTTCCAGCGTGTGGATGCGCTGTTCCGCATCCTGCACTTCCTGGCGCGCCAGCACCATCTTGTCGCGTGCGCGCAACGCTTCGTTCTGCACCATGCGCGTTTCGCGCAGTACTTCGTCGAGCACGTGATTGAGTTCGCTGATGTTTTCCGCCTGGCTGATCTTTTCCGAATAGCCGCCGATCTTTTCGTGGAAGTCGCCCGTGCTGGCCGCCACCTGGCCCAGGCGGTCGATGAAGGTCATCATCATGTTCTTCACCGTCAGCTTGACGTCGGACAGGCTGTGCTTGAGCTGGCTTTGCTTGTAGATGACTTCCTTCAGGCTGCGCGTGGCGTCTTCCAGCGCGCGCTGGTCCAGCGGGCCGGCGATCAGGTTTTGCACGGCATCGACCTGGCCGCGCAGCCAGCTGTCGTCGTCGAGCAACTGGCTGACGTTGTCGAGCAGCAGCTTGAACAGGCGCAGCAGCAGTTCCTGCTGCTCGGCCGTATCGCCGCTCTTCAGTTCAATCTGGTAGCACAGCTGCTTCAGGCGCAGGGCCGCCTCGTTCAAGGCCTCTTCCGTGTGCGCCTGCTTGATGGCGGCGCCCAGCGATTCGGCCTCTTCCACCAGCGCGGGCGTGCCCGTCAGCAGGGTGGCGACGGCAAAGCCCAGGGTGCGGCTCAGTAATTCGCGCAGGGTGCGCGTCTGTTCGCCGTCCGGCAGGGGCGGCAATTCGATGCCGCCGCCTTTCTTGGCCTGTTTTTCCGCCAGCTGCGCCAGGGTGCGCGCATAGCTGTCCCAGTCGCGCGCCTTCAGGGCGCGCTGGAAGCGGCGGCCGAAGTCGCCCAGTTCGCCCGCCGATTCGCTCATCTTGGCGGCAAACTGCGTCAGCACGTTTTCCGCGCCGTTTTCCGTCGGGGCGCTGGCGGCCAGCACGGCCGCGGGCGCTGCCGGCGGGTCAGCCGGTTCGCTGATGCCGGCGATTTCATTGTAGATGTCGCGGTAGGCGCCCGGCGTGGGCGCGATGCGGCGCGTCGCCAGGCGGCGAAACGCTTCGCGGGCGATGTCGGCCGGGTTCATCGCCGCACCGGCGGCGGTATTCGTGGCGCCAGCCGGTGTATTTGCTGGCGAAGATGGCAATTTACTGGACATGTAGGCAAAGCCTTTTTAGATATATTCTAATTATCCTCATGATATGCGAGTTGGCAAAGAACTTATTGTGCGAGAAGCAAGGAGAAGTCCATCCAATTCGCCAGATGCCAGCCTGCATGCCGTGTCGGCGGCATCCGGCCGCCGTGCCCCGCTAGTCGATCAGCTGGTTGCGGATGGCGTAATGGGTCAGTTCGGCACTATTCTTGAGTTTCATTTTCACCAGCAAGCGGGCGCGGTATTCGCTGACGGTTTTCACGGACAGTTTCAGCTCCTCGGCGATGGCGCCCACCGTCTTGCCCGAGGCAATCATGACCAGCGTCTGGTATTCGCGGTCCGACAAGGTGTCGTGCAGGGCCGTTTCGTGGTCTTCGCCCACCGTGTTGGCCAGTTCCTGGGCCAGCGAGGCGCTGATGTACTTCAGGCCCTGCGCCACCTGGCGGATGGCCGTCACCAGTTCGCGCGGCGCGCTCTGCTTCGTCAGGTAGCCGGCGGCGCCCGCCTTGAGCGAGCGGATCGCGTACTGGTCTTCCCTGTGCATGGACAGCATCAGCACGGCCAGTTCCGGCTTTTCCTTCTTGATCTGCTTGAGCACCTCGATGCCGCTGCGGTCGGGCAGGGAGATGTCGAGCAGCAATACCTGGCATTTCGAGCCACGGAACAGCTTGATGGCGTCGTGGCCGTTTTCCGCTTCGCCGGCAACGACGATGTCGCGGGTATCGGCGAGGATCTGCTTCAAGCCTTCGCGCACGATCGCGTGATCGTCGGCGATAAATACCCGGATGGTGGCTTTTTCTTTCATGACTGCATTCGTTTCTTATCTGGTTCGCCTACGCTAGGCTGCGTCTTGCGGCGGCCTGGCATGCGCTGGCGCATGGGCTGCAGCCGCTATTATCGCCTCTCGCGGCGAGGCCAGCCTGATTTTTATGCTGAGTATGGTGCCGCCGTCGGGCGCATCCATCAGGCTCAGGCTGCCGCCCAGCGCGCTGGCGCGCTCGGTCATGCCGCGGATGCCGAACGATTGCGGCTTGGCGCGGTCGGAAAGGCGCATGCCGACGCCATTGTCGGCGATCGACAGGCCGAGATGCTGGCGCTGCCGGACCAGGCGCACCGCGACCTTGCTCGCCTGCGCGTGCTTGGCGATGTTCGTCAGCGCTTCCTGGGCGATGCGGAACAGGCTGGTGGCCTGGTCCAGTTCCAGCTCGATGTGCTGGCGGTTCGACGTGAACTGGCATTCGATGCCGGCCTGGCGCGCGAATTCCTTCACCTGCCAGTCCAGCGCGGCGACGATGCCCAGATCCAGCATGGAAGGGCGCAAGTCCAGCGAAATGCGGTGCACGGCGTCGATGCTGCGGTCGACCAGGGCATCGACATACTCGGCTTTTTCTTGCAACAGGGCATCGTCAGGCGGCAGGCGCCGGGCCAGCATGGCCAGCGCCATCTTGATCGCCGTCAAGTTGCCGCCCAGGTCATCATGCAATTCGCGCGCCAGGCGCGTGCGCTCGTGTTCCTTGACCTTGTCGATATGCGCCGTCAGTTCGGCCAGGCGGGCGCGCGACTGGCGCACTTCGATCTGTTCGAGCCGGCTTTCGGTGATATTCGTCATGATGCCTTCCCACTGCACCGTGCCGTCCGCCAGCGCGCGCGGCGTGGAGCGCAGGTTGATCCATTTCACATCCTTCCACGCATCGACCCAGATGCGGCCTTCCCAGTTCCAGCCCCACAGGGCGGTCTTCGACGCCTGCATCGAGTCCAGGTACGAGGCGCGGTCGTCCGCCAGGATCAGCTGGTAGAACAGTTCCGGGCGCGCATGCAGTTGCGCCGGACTCAGCCCCAGCAAGGCCTGGCAGCCGTCGCTCAGATAGGGAAAGGCGCTGCGGCCGTCCGCGTGCAGGCAGAACTGGTACACGAGGCCCGGCGTATTCGAGACGATGGCGTTAAAGCGCGATTGCACCTGTTCCAGCGCGGCGGCCGTGGCCTGCGGCGTGCGCAAGTCATCGCCCACGGCCAGGATCAGGGCGCGGCCCTGGTGGCTGGCGCGCGACAGGTGCAGCGTCAGCGAATAGCGGCTGCCATCGCGGCGCCGGGGCTGCACGTGGACGATGGTTTGCGCGCCGACGGCCTCGTCAAGGGCAGCCAGCTGGCGCGCCGGCACCTGCAGCGCCGGCGCCGCCGCCAGCAATTCCTCGCGCGTGGCGTGGCGGTTGCCGCAGGCGGCGTCGTTGGCGTCCAGCAATATCAGGCTGGCCGCGTCGTACAGATAGATTTCGGGCGCGGCCGCGCGCATGGCGGCGGCCAGCCGTGGCGGCGTGGCGGTCTCGGGCATGGCGGCAGGCTTTTTCATCAGCGGCGCGCGCGCCAGAAGGCGGCGAAACGGCGCAGCACGCGCGCCGGGCGGGAATCGTGGCGGCCCGTGGTGCGCGTGCGCAGGCGTTGCCACCAGGCACGGCGGGCGCGGCCCAGCGCAGCCGACAGGCGGCTGACGCGGCGCCACGGCCGCGTGGCGCGCAGGCGGGCGATCCAGCGGTCCTTGGTTTCCATGAACAGGCCATGCCAGCGGGCAAACCATGGCAGACTCAGCAGGGTGGGGCGCGTCAGGCTGTACAGCCGCGCCACGGCGGCCGCGCCGCCCAGCTTGGCGATGACGATCACGCCGATGCCGGAAAACGCATGGCCGCGCGCGATCGCCAGCAAGGCCAGCAGCTTGACGGGGAACAAGAGCACGGCCGGCAGAACGAAGACGGCCAGCGCCCAGTAGGGCGGCAACCGCTTGATCCATGCCTCGAGCGCATGCAGCGGTGGAAACTGCGCCACCACCTGCATGATGCGCGCGCCCGTCGCCCACAGCCATTCTTCCAGCAGCAGGAAGATGGCGGCCAGGTAGACCAGCGGCGCGAACAGCCAGCGCCTGAATCTGTAGAATTTTTTCATCCGTCTCCGTGTGCGGCGCAGGTTTGCCGCGATTGCCACGATGATACGTCAAAAAAGCCCGCTTGCCCCCGCGTCTGGTGTGCCGTCGCCCGTCTGGCGGGGCTACAATAGGCAGATGAATAAAGCCTTTGTAAAAGAATCGGACCACGACGACGATGAAGAAGCGGCCGCGCTGGCGCTGGCCATTCCCCCCGGCGCGAAGAACTACATCACGCCGGCCGGCTACCAGCGCATCAAGGACGAGCTGCTGCAGCTGATCGACGTGGACCGTCCGGAAGTGGTCAGAATCGTCCATTGGGCGGCGTCGAATGGCGACCGCTCGGAAAATGGCGACTATATCTATGGCAAGCGGCGCTTGCGCGAGATCGACCGCCGCATCCGTTTCCTGACGAAGCGCATGGATCTGGCCGCCATCGTCGACCCCAGCGTGCACCACGGCAGTGACCAGGTGTTCTTCGGCGCCACCGTAACTTACCGCACGGAAGATGGCGAAACGCACACGATCACCATCGTCGGCATCGATGAATTCGACCCGCTGAACGGCAAGATCAGCTGGGTGTCGCCGATGGCGCGCACCATCACCAAGGCGCGCGAGGGCGACCTGATCACCTTGAACACGCCGCTGGGCGCGCAGGAGCTGGAATTGCTGGAAGTGACGTATCCGGCGCCGGGGGAAACTTGAATTGATGCGCGTGGCATGAAAAAACGGCTGGGCAGAGAATCTGGCCAGCCGTTTTTTTAATTGCGCTCCCGAAGTATCCGGTTGACGCCGGCGACGCGGCGCACATTGCGCAGCAGGGCGGCCAGGTGGACGCGGTCTTTTACCTGCACGGTGAAGCGCAGCTGGTCGAGGACGTTGTCCTTGTCTTCGTCCATGCCCACATAGATGATGTTGGCGTCCGACTCGCCGATTTCCGCGGCCACGCGGGCGAGGATGCCCCGTTCGCTGTTGATCAGTACCTTGATGCGGCAGTCGAAGCGGCGGTTCAGTTCGCTTCCCCAGCGTACGGCGATCCAGCGGTCCGGTTCCTTGGCGCGCTGGCGTTTTGCCTGCGTGCAGTCGCTCGTGTGCACGAGCAGCCCCTGGTCGCGGCGCAGCTGGCCGATGATCTGGTCGCCTGGAATCGGCAGGCAGCACGGCGCCAGCTGCACGGAGACGCCTTCGCTGCCGCAGATGGTGACCGGGTCGAGTTCGCTGCCGCTATTGTGTTCCACCGGCATGCTGGCCGCTTCGCCGCCGATCAGGCCAAAGATGTGGCGCGCCACCAGCGTGGCCATGCGCTTGCCGATGCCGATGTCCGCGTACAGCTCGTCCATGGAATTGGCGCTCGATTCGTTGAGCAGGCGTTCCACCAGCGGCGCAGGCAGGTCGGCATCGATGTTCAGGGCTTGCAGCGCCTGCGACAGCAGCTGCTGGCCCAGCGCGATCGATTCGGGCAGGTTGATCGTGCGCAAATGGTGGCGGATGGCCGAACGGGCCTTGCCGGTACGCACGAACGACAGCCACGTCGGGCTGGGGCGCGACGAGGAATCGGTGATGATTTCCACGATGTCGCCATTGTGCAGTTCGGTGCGCAGCGGCGAGGTTTCGTTGTTGATTTTCACGGCCACGGTCTGGTCGCCGATGCCCGTATGGATCGAATACGCGAAGTCGATGGCCGTGGCGCCGCGCGGCAGCGCGATGATCTTCGACTTCGGCGTAAACACGTAGACGGAGTCGGGGAACAGGTCGACCTTGACGTGCTCGAGGAATTCGGCCGAGTCGCCCGTCTGCTGCTGGATGTCGAGCAGCGATTGCAGCCAGGCGTGCGTGCGCTGCTGCAGGTCGGACGGGTTCGATTCGCCGCTCTTGTACAGCCAGTGCGCCGCCACGCCGGACTCGGCCGTGCGGTGCATTTCCTGCGTGCGGATCTGGAATTCCACGGGCGTGCCGTAGGGGCCGATGACGGTCGTGTGCAGCGACTGGTAGCCGTTCAGCTTGCGGATCGCGATGTAATCCTTGAACTTGCCAGGCATGGGCTTGTACAGGCTGTGCAAGGTGCCCAGGGTGACATAGCAGTCGGCAAAGCTGCCCACCACCACGCGGAAGCCGTACACGTCCAGCACTTGCGAGAACGACAAGTGCTTGCTGCGCATCTTTTTATAGATGTCGTACAGGGTCTTTTCGCGGCCCGTGACGTCGGCCTCGATTTCGGCCATGGACAAGGTGCTTTTCACCGCTTCCATGATCTTGTTGACCACTTCTCGCCGGTTGCCGCGCGCCGCCTTGACGGCTTTCGCCAGCGTGCGGTAGCGCATCGGGTACAGGTGCGAGAACGACAGGTCCTGCAGCTCGTGGTAGATGTTGTTCAGGCCGAGGCGGTGCGCGATCGGCACGTACACTTCCATGGTCTCGCTGGCGATGCGGCGCTTCTTGGCCGCCGTCATGAAGTCCAGCGTGCGCATATTGTGCAGGCGGTCGGCCAGCTTGATCAGGATCACGCGCACATCGGAGGCCATGGCCAGCAGCATCTTGCGGAAGTTTTCCGCCTGCGCTTCGATCTGGCTCTGGAATTCGATCTTTTCCAGCTTCGACAGGCCGTCGACCAGATGCGCCACCGGTGCGCCGAAGCGCTCGATCAACTCATCCTTCTTGACGTCCTGGTCTTCCATGACGTCGTGCAGCAGGGCCGCCATGATGGCTTGCGCGTCGAGTTTCCAGTCGGCGCAGATTTCGGCGACGGCGATCGGGTGCGAGATGTACGGTTCGCCCGAGCGGCGCATCTGGCCCAGGTGCATTTCGTCGGAGAAGCGGTAGGCTTCCTTGACTTTTTTCAGGTCGGCGGGAGACAGGTATTCGGCCAGCTTGTCGGCCAGGTGGCTGACGGAGGCCACGCCCAGGGCGGGCGCTGCGGACATGCCGCCTGCGGACGTGCCGACACCGGGCGCGGAAGCGCCCTGTGGTTTTGCCGCCTGGCGCGAGGCCTGGGGCGGCAGTGCTGCGGAAGTCGTGTCGGCTGGGGTCAGACTCATAAAACGTCGCGTTACTTCACAGTGTGAATAAAGGATACGGTAGAACCAGGGGTCAGCACTGTTCCGGCACGCGGGTTCCCACTTACATCGGGACCTTTTTCAGCATTTCGATGCCGACTTTACCGGCAGCGATTTCACGCAGTGCGACAACGGTAGGCTTGTCCTTGGCTTCGACCTTAGGGGTGTGGCCTTGCAGCAACTGACGTGCGCGATAGGTCGCAGCCAGGGTCAGCTGGAAACGGTTAGGGATTTGCTTCAGGCAATCTTCGATTGTGATACGGGCCATAGTAACTCCTAAAATTTGTGCGTGGCGCTGTGTGAACTGGCGTGCAGACGAATTACTCTGCGTGCAGGCCCAGCTGGGCGAATAGCGATGCGTTGCGGGCCGCTTGTTGCGCAAACCGGCAACGGGCCGCTCTCACGATCGCGCTCAGTTCGGACAAAGCGACCGTAAACTCTTCATTGATAATAACATACTCGAACTCGGGAGCGTGTGCGATTTCGCCGCCGGCCGCCAGCAGGCGGCGCGTGATCACGTGCGGCTCATCCTGGCCGCGCTTGTTCAGGCGCTCTTCCAGCGCATCGATCGATGGCGGCAGGATGAAAATGCCGGCCGCGCGCGGGAATTGCTTGCGCACCTGGCGCGCGCCCTGCCAATCGATTTCCAGCAGGATATCGGTGCCGGCCAGCATTTGCTGCTCCACCATGATGCGCGAGGTGCCGTAGTAATTGCCATGCACTTCCGCCCATTCCAGGAACTCGCCCTGGTCGGCGCGCGCGACAAAGTCTTGCGCCGTCGTGAAATAGTACTCGCGGCCATGCTGCTCGCCCGGGCGGGGCGCGCGCGTGGTGGTCGAGATCGACAGCTTGATGCCCGGTTCCTGCGCCAGCAGCGCATTGACGAGGGTCGATTTGCCGGCGCCCGATGGCGCGGCGACCACGAACAGGCTGCCAGAGAAGGCGGTAGGGTGGCTCATGCTGATCTTTCCATGTCGTGTGATGTCGGCGCCTGCGCTTGCGCGGGCGGCGCCCAATTCAGTATTTTACCAAGAGGCAAGGCTGCCAGCCAGTCCCTGATGGCAGGCGGCGTCGCTGCCGCCCGCCAGCATGCATATTTTGCTTGTTATCTGAGAGAAATAGTTATCTAATTTGGAATGTGTTTTTCTTAACAACCATTCTTTGCTGACAGGGCGCGCGCATGAACAAATTCCCGTTTCTCAGTTTTCCACAGGCCATGCTGTTGCTGCGCGTGGCCATTGCCGTCATGTTCATGGCGCATGCCGTCACGCGCATCGCGAATGGCACGATCCCCCGCTTCGCCGGTTTCCTGGAAGACAAGGGATTCATCTACGGCCTGGCCGTCGTGTGGGCGATCACCGCCGTCGAGATCGTTTGCGGCAGCCTGCTCATCGTTGGCAAATACACGCGCTGGGCGGCGGCCGGGCTGATGGTGATCTGCCTCGGCGGCATCGCCATCGTGCATGCGGCCAAGGGCTGGTTCGTCGGCGAACACGGCGCCGGCGGCGTGGAATACAGCATCGTGCTGTTTGTCGCCTGCATCGTCATCGCCGCCAGCGACCGCTGGCGCGCCGAAACCCGCCTGGCCTGAGGCCTGGCCTGCGTTTTCCCTGCCCGGCTTCAGCGGGGCAGGCGGCCCAGCGCGATTTCGCCCGTGGTCAGGACGATGGCCCGTCCATTCACATCGGTGCAGTCGCGGTTGTTGATGCGCACGACGTTGCCGTCGACCGACACTTCCGCGCCCAGGGTGCTGCGCGAGCAGATGCGGTAAGAGGCGGCGTCGGCGCCCGTGTAGATGGCGGCGCCGCGTTCCTTGAGGGCGAAGCATCCGAACGTACAGCCCTCGATCGCATACGGCGATGGCCGCTGCGCCGTTTGCGCCTGCGCGCCCGCCGCCAGCAATGCCAGGGTGGCGGCGAGTGTCCATGTGCGTAGGGTCGTCATCGCTTACTCCAGGTTCTGCACCTGTTCGCGCATCTGCTCGATCAGCAGCTTCAAGTCCATCGAGGCGTCGGCCAGTTCCTTGACGGACGCCTTGGCGCCCAGCGTGTTGGCTTCGCGGTTCAGTTCCTGCATCATGAAGTCGAGGCGCTTGCCGACCTGGCCACCCTTGGTCAGGATGTGGCGCGTTTCGCCCAGGTGGGCCGACAGGCGCGCCAGTTCTTCCGAAACGTCGATGCGGATGCCGTACAAGATCACTTCCTGGCGGATGCGTTCCATGGCGTCCTGGCGCGACAGGGCCGAATTCGAGCCCTGGCTGGCCAGGCCCAATGCATCCTGCATGCGCTCGATGGCTTTTTGCTGGAAGGCGGCCACCACTTGCGGGATCAGGGGCGTGATGCGCTTGACGATGGCTTCCATCGCTTCTATGCGCGACACCAGAACAGCCTCGAGCGCGGCGCCTTCGCGCTTGCGGCTGTCGACGAAGGCGGCCACGGTGCGCTTGGTCAGCGCGCCCACATCCGCCTGCAGGGATTCCTGCCCCACTTGGGCTTCTTCGATGACGCCAGGCCAGCGCAGCAGTTCGGCCACCGTCATGACGGGCGCGGACACGAAATGCTGGCCCACCTCGGTTTGCAGGCGCGCCAGTTCCGCCAGCAGGGGCAGGTTCAGCGCCTGCGTGCCGGCCGTGGCTGCCTTGCGGCCAAAGCTCAGGCGTACCTCGACCTTGCCGCGCGTGATGGCGGACATGACGGCGGCGCGCAAGTCAGGCTCCAGCGCCCGCAAATCGTCATTGATGCGGAATTGCAGGTCGAGAAAGCGCGAATTGACGCTCTTGATTTCAATTGTCAGTGTGCCTGCAGCACCTTCGCTGGTGGCAACCGCGTAGCCTGTCATGCTTGAAATGCTCAAAGGATTCCCCGATTTGATCTTGTATACAGTCACTTATACACTTAATCAGCCAGCGCAGGCAATACCGCCCGCGCCGCAAAAACAGGACCGCATGGTCTGGTGGCCTGAAAATTGCTGAATAGTGTGCGTTTTACGGCATTGTAAAGAAAATTGTGTTTGGCGGGGCAGGATTGTAGGGATCATGTGTGCAGCGCCCCCGCGCGCGGCCCCATGCTGTTGCATGGCTGCAAATATGGCGGCGCGCGGTGTTAGAATCGCTGCCGCAACCCCAATCACACAGGACATCCCATGACATTCGAATCCCGCCCGAGCGGCCGCGCCGTCGACGCGCTGCGCGCCATCCGCATCACCCGCCAGTACACCAAGCATGCCGAAGGCTCGGTGCTGATCGAGTGCGGCGACACCAAGGTCATTTGCACCGCCAGCATCGAAGACAAGGTGCCGGGCTTCCTGAAGGGCAAGGGCCAGGGCTGGTTGACGGCCGAGTACGGCATGCTGCCGCGCTCGACGCACACGCGCATGGACCGCGAAGCGGCGCGCGGCAAGCAGTCGGGCCGCACGCAGGAAATCCAGCGCCTGATCGGCCGCTCGCTGCGCGCCGCCTTTGACTTGCAGGCATTCGGCGAACGCACCTTGCACCTCGATTGCGACGTGATCCAGGCCGACGGCGGCACGCGCACGGCCTCGATCACGGGCGCCATGGTGGCCGCGTATGACGCGTTTGCGCAGTTGCAGGCGCG
The DNA here is from genome assembly GCF_030397695.1 of Janthinobacterium sp. SUN118. Taxonomy (NCBI): domain Bacteria; kingdom Pseudomonadati; phylum Pseudomonadota; class Betaproteobacteria; order Burkholderiales; family Oxalobacteraceae; genus Janthinobacterium; species Janthinobacterium sp. SUN118. The sequence continues at coordinate 1,052,348 of NZ_JAPUBV010000001.1, forward strand.
CGGCGCCATCGCCGCCATCCCCGTAAAAAGCTTCGTCGCCGCCATCTCGGTGGGCGTCTACCAGGGCATGCCGGTGCTGGACCTGGACTACGTGGAAGACTCGGGCTGCGACACGGACATGAACGTGGTGATGACGGAAGCGGGCCACTTCATCGAAGTGCAGGGCACGGCCGAAGGCGCCGCTTTCGACCGCGCCGGCATGAACCGCCTGCTGGACCTGGCGCAGGGTGGCATCGCCGACCTGATCGCCCTGCAAAAGCAGGCCCTCGGGATCTGAACCGCGTTTAATCGCGTTTAATCTTTACGTAGATTTACACCTTTCTGCCCGCCGCGCCGGGCAAAAAGCCCACACCCGCCGCTGCCGGCGGCAGCGGCGGGCCAAGGTGGGGGACGCGCAAAAGGTTTACAATGTCGGCACTTCATTCGGCCCGCCTCGTGCGGCGCCGCTTAACCCGGATATTGTCACATGACCCAACGCCTGATCCTCGCATCAAACAACGCCGGCAAGCTCAAGGAATTCAACGAGCTGCTCTCGACCATCGGTTTTTCCGTGCACGCCCAGGGCGAGTACGACGTGCCGGAAGCGGACGAGCCATTCCACACCTTCGTTGAAAACGCCTTGCAAAAGGCCCGCCACGCGGCGCGCCTGACGGGATTGCCGGCGCTGGCCGACGATTCCGGCGTCTGCGTCAATGCCCTGGGCGGCGCGCCGGGCGTGTATTCGGCCCGTTATGCGGGCGAGCCGAAATCGGATGCGGCCAACAGCGCCAGGCTGATCGCCGACCTGGAGGCGCATGCCGACAAGTCCGCGTACTACTATTGCGTGCTGGTGTACGTGCGCCATGCGGACGACCCGCAGCCGGTGATCGCCGATGGCCGCTGGAATGGCGAGATGATCGCCACGCCGCGCGGCAAGGGCGGCTTCGGCTACGATCCGCATTTCTATCTTCCGGCCCTGGACAAGTGCGCGGCCGAACTGACGTCCGATGAAAAGAACGCGCTGTCGCACCGTGGCCAGGCCCTGCGCGCGCTGGTCGAGAAACTGCGATGATCCCGATCAAACTGGTCGGCGCTGTTGCCAAATCTGCCGCCAAGCCAGGCGCGGCCCCCGCGCCGCAGGAAGGCATTTCCGGCGCGGCCGGCGCGGCGTTGAAATACCTGCAGCCGGGCGCGCTGAACCTGACGGCCCTGCCGCCGCTGTCGCTGTACATCCATTTCCCGTGGTGCGTGAAAAAATGCCCGTATTGCGATTTCAATTCGCACGAGGTGCGCGGCGGTTTTCCGGAAGCGGAATACCTGGCGGCCCTGCGGCTGGACCTGGAAATGGCGCTGCCCCTGATCTGGGGCCGCAAGATCCACACGATTTTCATCGGCGGCGGCACGCCCAGCCTGATGTCGGCGGCGGGACTGGACCGCCTGATGTCGGACGTGCGCACCCTGCTGCCATTGGAGCCCGATTGCGAAATCACCATGGAAGCCAATCCGGGCACCTTTGAAACGGAAAAATTCAAGTCGTACCGGGCCAGCGGCATCAACCGCCTGTCGATCGGCATCCAGAGCTTCAATGGCCGCCACCTGCAGGCGCTGGGACGCATCCACGACGACGATGAAGCGCGCCGCGCGGTGGAGATCGCGCATGCGCATTTCGACAATTTCAACCTCGACCTGATGTATGCGCTGCCCACGCAGACGCTGGCCGAGGCGCGGCAGGACCTGGACACGGCGCTGTCGTTTGCGCCGCCGCACCTGTCGCTGTACCACCTGACCCTGGAGCCGAACACCCTGTTCGCCAAGTATCCGCCGGTGCTGCCTGACGACGACGAAAGCGCCGACATCGCCGACATGGTGGCCGAACGCGCGGCGCAGGCCGGCTACGGCCGTTATGAAGTATCGGCGTATGCGCAGCCGGGCCGCCAGGCCAAGCACAACCGCAATTACTGGGAGTTCGGCGATTACCTGGGCATCGGCGCGGGCGCCCACTCGAAGATATCGTTCCCGCACCGCGTTCTGCGCCAGGCCCGCTACAAGCAGCCGAAGGCGTATATGGACGCCGTGCTGGCCGGCCAGCCCGTGCAGGAAGAGCGCGAGCTGGCGCGCGAGGAAATGGGCTTCGAGTTCATGCTCAATACCCTGCGCCTGACGCAGGGTTTCTCGCCGAACCTGTTCGCCGAGCGCACGGGCCTGGCCATTAACGCCATCGACAGGCCGCTCAACGCGGCCGAGGCCAAGGGCTTGCTGTACCGCGACCACCAGATCATCCGCCCGACGGAACTGGGACTGCGCTTCCTGAACGACCTGCAGCAGATGTTCCTGGAAGACTGACGCCGCCTAGTGCGTGGTGGCGGCGCGCAGGCGCTGCAGCTTGGCCGCGTACAGGCCATGGTCGCCGCGCGTGGTGCTGTTGTCCATCGCCAGTTCCAGCTGGCGCCCGGCCTGCGCCAGCTGGCCCATGCGCGCATACGCCTGCGCCAGCCAGAAGTGGAACTCGTGGTAATACGGATCGCGCGCGATCTCGCGCTGGAACAGGCGCGCCGCTTCCTGGTAGTCGGCATTCTTCATGGCGATCTGGCCCAGGCTGAAAAAGTGGAAAGGCGGTTCCGGCTGCAGCGCCAGCAGCTTGCGCCGCATCAGCTGCGCTTCGTCCGTGCGGCCCAGGTTGTCGAGCGCCTGCGCCAGGTTCGACAGCAGCACGGTGCTCGCCGGCGAGCGTTCCAGCGCATAGGCCAGCGTGCGTCGCGCCGGCTCCATGTCGCCGTGGCGCAGCTGGATGATGCCCAGCGTGTTGAAGGCGCCGCCAAACGTGGGGTCTTGCAGGATGGCGGCGCGGGCAAACCAGTAGGCCTGATCGAGTTCGCCATTGGCCATGGTTTCGGCGGCGCGGTTGTTGAGGTACATGGCCAGGATGGTCGATTCGCTGATCGTGCGCGTGCGCTGTCCCGTCAGATCCTGGGCCGGCAGGAAATCGATCAGCAGTTCCGCATCGGCGTCATAGCTGTCGCTGTTCTGCGCCAGCTTCCGGCCCAGCACCAGGTTGACGTGGCCGGCCACAAAATACATGTCGCCGCTGCGGCTCCAGCTGTCTTCCCCCAGCACCGCCTGGTAGTGCACTTCCAGCCCCATTTCCTTGGCCAGGGTGGCCGTCATCAGCACCAGCGACAGGCAATTGCCGCTGCGCTCGTCGAACGTCTGCGCCGCCGTGCGCGTCATGGCGGCATCGTATTCCAGTTGCAGTCCCGCCTTGTTGTACAGCGCATTGGCGAGCGCGCGGCGGGGATTCTTGCCACGCGCCTCGCGCGCGATATCGACGCGCACGTAGCGCCGCATGGCCTCGCTCACGGCAAACGCCTGCTGCGGGTCGATCTTTGCCGTCGGCGCGGCAAAACTGGCATCGTTGAACAGGTCGGGTGGAGGCGGCGCGGCAGGCGGCGTGGCACAGGCGGCCAGGGCTGCGCACAGCAGCAGGGCAGACAGATGGCGCAGCGGCTGGCGCAATGGCAGTGGTATACGCTTCATGTTCGAACTCCCGCGAACGATGTCAGGCGCCAGACGTCTTGCTGCCGGTGGTGCGCCATGCCACCTGAAAACCTAGTATCCTCGCGGCCCGCCGCGCTGTCAAACCATTTCAGATGCATGCGTTTGCGGGCCGGAATCGCCGCCTAGAACTCTTCCCAGTCCTGGTCGCCGGCGATGTGCGCCGGGGTCTTCGGCGTGGCAGCGGCAGGCTTGCCCGTGCTGGCTGGCCTGGCCGCCTGGGCCGCGCGGGGGGCGGCGATCCGCGTGGCGGCGGGGCGGACAGGCGCGCTGGCGGCCGATGCCCTGGCCGGCGGCGCTGCGCGTGCCGGCGCCGCCGCGGCCATGTGTTCGAGCTGAAAGCCGGCCGCCACTTGCGCCAGGCGCGCCGCCTGGTCCTGCATGCTTTCGGCGGCTGCTGCCGCCTCTTCCACCAGGGCCGCGTTTTGCTGCGTCACCTGGTCCATTTGCGCGATCGCCTGGTTGACCTGGTCGATGCCCATGCTTTGCTCGGCGCTGGCGGCCGTGATCTCGGCCATGATGTCGGTGACGCGGCGCACGCTGTCGACCACCTCGCCCATGGTGCTGCCGGCCTGCTGCACCAGCCGCGTGCCGTTGTTGACCTGTTCCACCGAGTCGCCGATGAGGGCCTTGATTTCGCGCGCCGCCGCCGCCGAGCGCTGCGCCAGGTTGCGCACCTCGGTGGCGACGACGGCAAAGCCGCGTCCCTGTTCGCCGGCGCGCGCCGCTTCCACGGCGGCGTTCAGCGCCAGGATGTTGGTCTGGAAGGCGATGCCGTCGATGACGCCGATGATGTCGACGATCTTGGTCGACGCCGTATCGATGGCGCCCATGGTGTCGACCACCTGGCTGACGATGCTGCCGCCCCGTTCGGCCACGCCCGAGGCGGCCACCGCCATCTGGTTGGCCTGGCGCGCATTGTCGGCATTCTGCTTCACGGTCGACGTCAGTTCCTCCATCGACGACGCCGTCTCTTCCAGCGAGCTGGCCTGCTGTTCCGTGCGGGCCGACAGGTCCTGGTTGCCGGCGGCGATTTCGCCGGAGGCCGTGGCGATGGCGTTGGTGCCGCTCTGGACTTCCGATACCACCTTGCGCAGCGCTTCGTTCATGCCTTGCAGCGCCCGCATCAAGTCGCCGATTTCATCGCTGGCCGCAGCGGCAAAATGCGTGCGCAAGTCGCCGTCGGCCACCGTTTCGGCCACCTTCACGGCCGCCTGCAGCGGCACGGTGATCGAGCGCGTGATCAGCCAGGCGCAGACGCTGCCCAGCGCCACCACCAGCGCGCACAAGGTCAGCAGCAGGGTGAAGCTGCGGTCGTTGGCCGCCTCGATGGCTTGCGCCGTGGCGTCGATGGCCTTGCGCTGCTGCGCCAGCAGGGCCTTGACGTTGTTCTGGTAACTGGCGGCGGCCGGCGCGAAGCTGTCGCGGTAGGTGCTTTCCGCCTGTGCCGCGTTGCCGGCCTTGCGCGCATTCATCACCAGCGTCTTGGCGTCCTGGTACTTGACGCGCTCCGCCACGGACGCCTTGAAGATGGTTTTTTCTTCCTCGCTGTCGAGCAGCGATTCGATTTGCTTCAGCAGTTCGCTGCCCTGTTTGGTGCTGTCGGCGATGGTCTCGGCGAAGACGCTCGACAGGGTTTCATCCGTGCTCCTGGCGATCATCGAGGTGCGCGCGATGGCCGAGTAGATCAGCACATACCAGTCCGATACCAGGCGCTCCTTGGCCAGCGGCTTTTCCATCATTTGCCGCGTCGCCTCGGCGTTGATGTGCGCGCTGTACAGCGCGTATGAAGTGGAGATCACGGACAGCAGCAGCACCAGCGCGAAACCCGCTGCCAGGCGCGTGCCGATACGAAGATGGGAGAGGGCATGCATGGTCGAACTCCTGTCGCAAGGGGGGATTAAATTGCCTGTGCGACATAGTATGCACCGAGAAGTGACCAATAGGCGAGTGAAAAACGCTGTTGTTTTTATGCCTGTTGCGATGCGGCCCGCGCTACAGGTCGAGCGCCTGGCGCAAGTCCGGCTGTTCGGCCCAGCGGGCGAAGGCGGCGGCCATGCGCTCGCTTTCGGCAATGGCGCGGCGCCAGTCGCGCATGCGTGCGGCGTGATCCTGGCCGTAATGGGGGAAGTCGCGCCGGTCCGGCAATTTGCCGTTCGGCAGGCTGGCCACGAAGGCGGGCGAGGGCGAGACGAGGATCATGTTGTCGAGCGCAGGATCGGGGCCGCGCGCGCGGCGCCACGGCATGGCCTTGTCCAGCCAGCCAGGGACGATGTGGTCGGCGAAGTGCGGATACAGCACCAGGTCCGGTTCGCGCTGGTAGGGCAGGTGCAGGTGGTAGTCGACCAGGCCGCCGTCCCAGTAGCGTCCGGGCGGTGCGCCGGCGATGCCCTGCACCGCGTCGAGTACCAGCGGGATGGAGCCGGAAGCGAGCAGCGCGTCGCGCAGGTTGTCCTGCGCCAGCGGCACGAAGTGGGAGTGAAAGGCGTCGAAGCGCGAACGCAGCCAGCTGGCGCTGTCCGGCCCCGCATGGAACACCACGCGTTCCAGCGAACCTGCCAGGCGGGCGCGCGCCACGGCGTTGTTGGCCGCCGCCAGCAGGAAGCCGCGCCGGTCGCGCCACTTGCCCTGGCGCGCCAGCGTGCCGATACCGCGCACGGCCAGCACGGCCAGGCTGTGCCGGTCATGCCGCAGCAGGTGGGCATCCTGGCCATCGAGCATGGCGTCGAGCAGGGCGCGGCAGGTGCGGCTGACGTGGGCGCCATCGGGCTTGTCCGGATAGCGCTGGCCCACATATTCGCGCACCAGGCGGCGCTGCGCCGCGACGGGGTCGGGGAAAACGGCCGCCGCCATGCGCCAGGCACCGATCGAGGCGCCGACGAAGTGGCGCGGGCGCGGCGCCTGTGCCAGGAATTCGCCGAACAGCCAGCAATCGAGCTGGTGCAGGATCAGGCCTTTCGGTCCGCCGGCGGCGGCGGGGACGATGGCGACATCGCTTGCGCGCAAGCCCTGTTCGGCAATGCGGGCGCGGGCGCGGCGGCCCAGGCGGATGGTGATGGCGGACGAGGTAAGGGACATGCGCGCGGCGACTGGTGGTGGTGGTTTATTGTAGCGCCATTGCTCCCGCTCGCGATGCCATGCCAAAAAGCGGCGCCGTGCAGTGCACGGACGCCGCCTTTTGGCGGGGGCGCGGGCGATTAACGCAGTGCCGCGATCATCTGTTTCAGCTTGCCGGAATCGACGCAGAAGGCGCGGATGCCTTCGGCCAGCTTCTCCGTCGCCATCGCGTCTTCATTCATCATGAAGCGGAAGGCTTCTTCGTTCAGCGACATTTGCACGATGTTGGTCGACGGCGCCGCTTCGGCGCTCAGCTTGCGCTCCACGGGCGCATCGCTGTCGGCCAGCTTTTGCAGCAGGTCGGGGCTGATGGTGAGCAGGTCGCAGCCGGCCAGTTCGAGGATTTGCGAGGTGTTGCGGAAGCTCGCGCCCATGACTTCCGTCTTGTAGCCGAACTTGCGGTAGTAATTGTAGATGCGCTTGACGGATTGCACGCCCGGGTCTTCCGCGCCCACGTAGTCGATGCCCGTCGATTTCTTGTACCAGTCGTAGATGCGGCCGACGAACGGCGAAATCAGCTGCGCGCCCGCTTCGGCGCAGGCGATGGCCTGGGCCAGCGAGAACAGCAGGGTCATGTTGCAGCGGATGCCTTCCTTTTCGAGGATGGCGGCGGCGCGGATGCCTTCCCAGGTGGAGGCGATCTTGATCAGCACGCGCTCGCGCGGAATGCCCGCGTTCGAGTACAGGGCGATCAGGTCGCGGCCCTTGGCCACGGTGCCTTCCGTGTCGAACGACAGGCGCGCATCGACTTCGGTCGAGACGCGGCCAGGGATGGTTTGCAGGATTTCCACGCCAAACGCGATCAGCAGGCGGTCGATGATCTCGGCGGTGGAAGCGTTCGGATGGTCGCGCACGGCCTTTTCCAGCAGCGGCTTGTATTCATCCTTCTGCACGGCTTTCAGGATCAGCGACGGATTCGTCGTCGCGTCGCGCGGCGTGTAGGCCTGGATCGATTGGAAGTCGCCGGTGTCGGCCACCACGGTGGTAAATTGCTTCAGTTGTTCGAGTTGGTTCATGGCTGCGCGGGAAAGAGTGAAAGGGCTTGCCGGAGTATTGTACATAATCCGGCCGGAAGCGCCCGCGCTCTTTTCATGCCTGTAACATGGCGTGCTCGCCAAAACGTTGAGGGCAAGGCGCGCTTCCGCAGACAGTACGCCAGGGAAGCGCAGCGCCGCCATGGACGTGTTCCAGGCGCGCTAGCCGATGAAGGAATCGAACTGCATGTCGAATTCCTGCAGCGCCTTCTGCGCGTTCTGCATCTTCTTGCGGAATTCGGGACCGCGCTGCAGGGCCAGCCCGACGGCCAGCACGTCGATCACCACCAGGTAGGCCAGGCGCGCCGAAATCGGCGTGTAGGGATCGGTGTTGAAGACCAGGTCGATCGGGATCAGCACGGTCGCCAGGTCGGCCAGCGGCGTGCCCGATGGCGCCAGCACGATGACGTCGGCGCCGCCGCGGCGCGCCAGTTTCACGGAGCGCACGAGGGCGGGGCTGTTGCCGCGCTGCGAGATGGCCACCAGGCAGTCGCCGCCGCGCAACAGGGCCGCGGCGATGCTGTGGATGTTCGGATCGCTGTAGGCGACCGTCGGCACGCCCGAGCGGAAGAATTTGTGCTGCGCGTCGGCCGCCACGATGCCGGACGTGCCCTGGCCGTAGAATTCGATCTTGCTGGCGCGCGACAGGATGTCGAGCGCGCGCTGGATCGCTTCCGGATTCAGGTTGTTGCGCAGGTCGAGCAGGGTGTTGATCGAGCGGCTGCAGATTTTATTCACCAGGTCGGCCGCGAGGTCATCCTGCGCCGGCTGCTCGTTCGCGCCCGGCATGGCCAGGGCCAGGCCCTGCGCCAGTTTCAGCTTGAATTCATGCCAGCCGTCGTAGCCCAGCGTGCGGCAAAAGCGCACCACGGTCGGTTCCGACACCTGCGCGCTTTTCGCCAGCGCCGTGATGTTCTGGCTGACCGTCTGGTTGGGCTGGTCAAGCACGGCCAGCGCGACCTTCTTCTCCGACTTGGAGAGCGAATCGAGCTGGGTGCGGATGGAGTCAAGCAGCATCAGGGTAGTCTTCTGGGTTAGTTTTCGGGAGCTCGGGGACTGGCAAAGGTGAAGCAGGGAATTCGCGGAGCACCGCTCCGCGCCTGCGTAACGGCCGTGCCTTGCAAGGCACGGCTCCACGCCCTGCTAGCTTAGTCTTCTGGCAGGGCCTCTTCACGCCACTGCAGCCCGTCGCGGCCGATTAGGGCGCTGGCCGCGGCCGGGCCCCAGGTGCCGGCCGTGTACGGAATCGGCGCGCTGTCGTTCTGTTCCCAGTTGTCGAGAATCGGCTCGACCCACTCCCAGGCCGCTTCCAGTTCGTCGCCGCGCATGAACAGGGTCAGCTGGCCGCGCAGGACGTCGAGCAGCAAGCGCTCGTAAGCGTCCATGCGCGGCGTCTTGAACGATTCGCGGAAATCGAGTTCCAGTTCCGCCGGTTTCAAACGCATGCCGTCGCCCGGGGTCTTGGCCATCAGGTTCATGCGCAGGCCTTCGTCGGGCTGCAAGCGGATCACCAGGCAGTTCGGCTGGAAGCTGGACGTGGGCTGGTTGAAGATCGAGTGCGGGATCTGCTTGAAGCGCACGACGATTTCGGCCAGGCTGTCGGCCATGCGCTTGCCCGTGCGCAGGTAGAACGGCACGCCGGCCCAGCGCCAGGTGTCGATTTCCGCCTTCAGCGCAACGAAGGTCTCGGTGCGCGAGTGTTCTGGCGCATCCGGCTCGTCGCGGTAGCTCGGCACGGTGACGCCGTCGACGTGGCCGGCACGGTACTGGCCGCGCACGATGTTTTGCGCCAGCGTGGTGGGCGTGAATTTTTTGAGCGAACGCAGTACTTGCAGCTTTTCATCGCGCACGGCGTCCGGCGCGATCGAGGTCGGCGGTTCCATGGCGACGATGCACAGCAGTTGCAGCAAGTGGTTTTGCAGCATGTCGCGCAGCGCGCCCGACGTGTCGTAGTAACCCATGCGGTTGCCCACGCCCAGTTTCTCGGCGATGGTGATCTGCACGTCGGAAATCCATTCGCGGCGCCACAGCGGTTCGAACAGCACGTTGCCGAAGCGCAAGGCCAGCAAGTTCTGCACGGTTTCCTTGCCCAGGTAATGGTCGATGCGGTAGATCTGCGATTCCTGGAAAACCTTGCCCACTTCGGCATTGATCTGCTTGGCGCTGGCCAGGTCGCGGCCCAGCGGTTTTTCCAGCACCACGCGCGAATTCGGCGTGACCAGGCCATTTTCTTCCAGGTTGTCGCAGATCAAGGCGAACAGGTGCGGCGGCGTGGCCAGGTAGTACACGCGCGTCAGGTCGCTGCCGTCGCGCAGCGCTTCGACGAGGGGCGCGTAGGTCTTGGCATCGCTGGCGTTGAGCGATACATACACGATGCGCGCGCAGAAGCGGCTCCATGTGGCGGCATTCAGGGTGCTGGCCTTGATGTGCGGGCGGGCGCTGCTTTCCACCATTTTCAGGAAGGCGTCCTGGCCGCTGTCCTGGCGGCCCACGCAGATGATGCGCGCCGTCGGCGGCAAATCGTTCGCGACGTCGCGCGCATACATGGCAGGCAGCAATTTGCGCATTGCCAAATCGCCGCTGCCGCCAAACAGGACCAGATCAAAATCGGTAAGAGCCATAAGTGAGTGTCGTCGCAAAAGTAAAAGAGCCGGAGCGGGGAGGAGGCCGACCGGAAGTGCCAGTCTGTCACTACTATAATCGATGGTGTAAATTTACTACGTAGAACAGGCAATTGCAAGAAATTTTACTACATTTAATCTGCTGCCGTCGCAGTTTTGCCCGGCATCGCTCAGTGCGCCACTGCGTGCTCATTATATGCCGATCGCCGGCGTCGGCGCGGGGCATGCTTTACAACGGGGCTTTTCAAAGCAACCATGGTTGCCAGGGAAATTTTCGATTCTCACCATCATCATTTGCGCTGTAGCAACAAGCAAGTCAAGAAATGCTGCCAGGATGGCTGCTGGCGGCGTAAAGTAGCTTTGAGGAAAGTAAAAAACCGTATAATTCAGACTCGAATCGATAGCAACTATTGGTAGTACGAAGTTGTCCGATTCACACTGCACCGCTAGCGCCGGCCATGCCCCGAACCCGCCTTCCGACGTCCATGCGGCTGCAGTCAGCACTGCCCGCATTGCGGGCAGGCAGCTTAACTTTACAAGACGGCTCAAGGGGACACAATGAATTCAATGCAGCAAGATGTCGATGAACGCACCAGCCTGACAGGCAATAACAAATTCGAACTGTTCCTGTTCAAGCTGGGCACCAGCGATCACTCGACCAGCCGCGAACTATTCGGCATCAATGTGTTCAAAGTACGTGAAATCATGGAAATGCCGGCCATCACGGCGGTGGCAGGATCGCACCCCCACATGCTGGGCGTGGTCAATATCCGCGGCCAGATCGTGCCCGTGATCGACTTGCCGATGGCGGTCGGCTGCAAGAGCAATGGCTTGAAGATCCTGATGGTGACGGAATTTGCCCGTTCGACACAGGCGTTTGCCGTGGAAGAGGTCGATGAAATCGTGCGCCTGGAATGGAACCAGGTGCTGTCGGCCGAATCGAGCGTGGGTGGGGGACTGGTCACCAGCATCGCGCGCCTCGATGGCGACACGGACAAGACGCGCCTGGCGCAAGTGCTGGACGTCGAGCAAATCCTGCGCAACGTGCTGCCGTCGGGCGAGCCCGACGTGGACGAGCACAGCATCGGCCCGCAAGTGCGGTTGCCTGCTGGCGCCGTGATCCTGGCCGCCGACGATTCCGCGCTGGCCCGCTCGCTGATCGAAAAGGGCCTGGACGCGATGGGCGTGCCCTTCATCATGACCAAGACGGGCAAGGAAGCGTGGGAGCGCCTGCAAGCCATTTCCAGCCAGGCGGCGGCCGAAGGCAAGACGGCGAAAGACAAGGTGGCGCTGGTGCTGACGGACCTGGAAATGCCGGAGATGGATGGCTTTACCCTGACGCGCAACATCAAGAACGATGGCCGTTTTTCCTCGATTCCCGTGGTGATCCATTCGTCGCTGACGGGTTCGACCAACGAAGACCACGTCAAGGGTGTGGGCGCCGATGGTTATGTGGCCAAGTTTGTGGCGGCCGAGCTGGCGGAAACCATCCGCAAGGTGCTGGCGCGGTAACTCGATGTCGTGGTGGGCATGGCCGGCACCGGCATGCTTAGGCAGACACTGTCGTCGGATTACGCAGGGCGTAGCCCCGCTAATCCGACCTACGCGTTGACATGAAAAAGCGCCGGACCCTCGCGGGTGCCGGCGTTTTTTTATGCGTGAAACGATCGAAGCGCTGGGGTCAGTGGTAGGTCGGATTAGCGCAGCGAAGCTGCGCGTAATCCAACACCGGCAGGGCTGGCACCGGCATAGTCATGGCCGACATCGCTGTCGGATTACGCGGGGCGTAGCCCCGCTAATCCGACCTACGCGTTGACATGAAAAAGCACCGGACCCTCGCGGGTGCCGGTGTTTTTTTATGCGTGAAGCGATCGAAGCGCTGGGGTCAGTGGTAGGTCGGATTAGCGCAGCGAAGCTGCGCGTAATCCGACACCGGCAGGGCTGGCACCGGTATGCTCATGGCCGACACTGCTGTCGGATTACGCGGGGCGTAGCCCCGCTAATCCGACCTACGCGTTGGCATGAAAAAGCGCCGGACCCTCGCGGGTGCCGGCGCTTTTTTTATGCGTGAAGCGATCGAAGCGCTGGGGTCAGTGGTAGGTCGGATTGGCGCAGCGAAGCTGCGCGTAATCCGACACCGGCAGGGCCGGCACCGGTATGCCCATGGCCGACACCGCTGTCGGATTACGCAGGGCGTAGCCCCGCTAATCCGACCTACGCGTTGACATGAAAAAGCGCCGGACCCTCGCGGGTGCCGGCGTTTTTTTTATGCGTGAAGCGATAACAAGGCTGGGGTCAGATCCCCGGGGATGACAGCACAAGCCTGCGGGGTGGCGCCATTGCGGGTCTGCTCCCGGTACGCTCAGGCCTGGTACGGCGTTTCCGGCTGGCCCGCCACGTCCACGCGCACGGACAGCAGGTGGCCCGTCAACGGGTAGGCGGCGATCTCGGCGTTTGATCTGTTGTGGCTGGCGCTGGTGATGTACAGGGTGCGCAGGTCGGGGCCGCCAAATGTGACCATGGTGGGGCAGCGCACGGGCACGGCGATTTCACCGAGCAGGTGGCCATCGGGCGCGAAGCGCAGGATTTTGCCGCCTTCAAACATGGCCGACCAGTAATTGCCTTCGCTGTCGACGGCCGCGCCGTCCGGGCGTCCGCCGTAGTCCGCCGCCTTTTTATCGGTGGAGAAGCGCTGGAATGGCTGTGGCGCGGAAATGGCGCCCGTGGCCGCGTCGAAATCGAAGCGGTCGATGCGGTGCGTGGTGGTGTCCGAGTGGTACATGGTGCGCTTGTCCGGGGAAAAGCCCAGGCCGTTCGACACCGTCATGCCGCCCGACCAGACTTTGCGTACTTCTCCCTTTTCCAGCACGAACATTTCCGCCGCGTCAGCGCTGCGCGGCTCGAAAATGGTGCCGACCCAGAAGCGTCCGGCCGGGTCGACCTTGCCATCGTTGAAGCGCGTGGTGCTCATGTCGAACGGTGCCGGCGCGATGTGCACCAGGCTGCCCGTCTTCGTGTCGAGGTGGGCAAAGCCGCTGCGCAGGGCGACGATCAGGCCGCCGCCGGCATTGATGGCCAGCGCCGACGGTTCCGTCGGCATGCTCCACTGCTCATGCTTGCCGCTGGCCGGGTGCAGCCGGTGCACGGCGCGTCCATCGATGTCGACCCAGTACAGGGCCGCTTCCTTGCCATGCCACAGCGGGCATTCGCCCACTTGCATGGCTGTGTCGCTCACTACCTTGATTTCGTAAATATTCATTTATTCTTAATGTGGAGAGCGCTTAACAAAACCGTCGCGAGCGGAAGGGCGGGGCGGCCGAGAAGCGCAGCTGTGCCTGAGCACGGTGCGCATCGCAGGCTGCCTATGCCGACGCGCAGCAGGCTTGCTTATGCGTTATTAATTAGTATGCGGCTTTTGCGGCCTTGGCCAAGGCGATCAAGCCATTGGTCGAGCTGTCGTGATGGTCGGGACGGGCCTCACCCGTCAGTTCGGCCTGGATTTTCTTCGCCAGCACCTTGCCCAGTTCCACGCCCCACTGGTCGAAACTGTTGACGTTCCACAAGACGCCCTGCACGAAGGTCTTGTGTTCGTACAGTGCGATCAGGGCGCCCAGGGTGGTCGGGGTCAGCTGGTCCATCAAAATGGTGTTGCTGGGGCGGTTGCCGGGGAAGGTCTTGTGCGGCACCAGTGCTTCGATCTCGCCGTCCGGCAAGCCTTGCGCCTGCAAATCCAGACGCACTTCATCGCCCGTCTTGCCCGTCATGAAGGCTTCCGACTGGGCGAAGCAGTTGGCCAGCAGGGCGTCGTGGTGGCCCAGCAAGTCATGCGTGGCGCGCAGCGCGGCAATGAAGTCGATGGGCGTGATGTCGGTGCCCTGGTGCAGCAACTGGAAGTAGGCATGCTGCGCATTCGTGCCGCAGTCGCCCCAGATCACGGGCCCCGTCGGCATGCCGACAGGCTGGCCATCCTTGGTGACGCGCTTGCCGTTGCTTTCCATGTCCAGCTGTTGCAGATAGGCGGCAAAGCGGCTCAGGTCCTGGTGGTACGGCGCGATCGAGACGGAGCCGCAATCGAGGAACTGGCGGTTCCAGAAACCCACCATGGCCAGCACGACGGGCATGTTGTCTTCCAGCGGCGCCTGGCGGAAATGCTGGTCCATCGCATGCGCGCCGGCGAGGAAGTCGCTGAAGTATTCGAAGCCGACGGACAGGGCCACGGCCAGGCCGATCGAGGACCAGACGGAATAGCGGCCGCCGACCCAGTCCCAGAACGGGAACATGTTGTCAGGCGAAATGCCGAAGTCAACGATGGCTTGCGTGTTCGTCGAAACGGCCACGAAATGTTGCGCCAGGTCCTTTTCCTCGCCTTCGAGCAAAAACCAGGCGCGCGCCGTGTTGGCGTTGAGCATGGTTTCAGCGGTAACAAAGGTTTTCGACGCGACGATGAACAAGGTTGTTTCCGGATCGACTTTCGACAGGGTCGCTTCCATGTCGTGGCCGTCGACGTTGGAGACGAAATGCATTTCCAGGCCCGGGTTGGCGTAGGAGCGCAGCGCCAGGCAAGCCATTTTCGGGCCCAGGTCCGAGCCGCCGATGCCGATGTTGACGATGTCGCAGATCGGTTTGCCCGTGTAGCCGAGCCAGCTGCCATTGCGGACCTTGTCCGTAAACGCCTTCATGCGCTGCAGCACATCTTGCACGTCGGCATCGATATCCTGGCCATCCACCACCAGGGCGGTGCCGCGCGGCGCGCGCAAGGCCGTATGCAGAACGGCCCGATGTTCGGTAAGATTGATTTTCTCGCCCGTAAACATCGCTTCGCGCTGCGCTTCCACGCCGCGTTCGCGGGCCAGGTCCATCAGCAGCGCCATGGTGGCGGCGTCGACCCGGTTCTTCGAGTAATCGAGCAGCAGGCCGGCCGCATCGACCGTCATCGTCGGGAAACGTGCGGGATCGGCCGCGAACAGCTGGCGCAGATGCACGTCGCGCAGGCTGGCGCTATGCGCTTGCAGGGACTGGAAACTGGCGGTGGCGGTGATGGCGGGAATGGATGCTGGCTGGCGCATGGCGGTCGGCTTCGGTGCTTGTCTCGGTTGAAGGGAGCGCGGCGCGTTCGTCGTGGCGAATGGACGTGCCGGCGTTGATGTGAGAATAATACATCAGAAAAACGTAATTTCACTACAGTTTGTATGGGCGAACCGCATTTTTCGCGTTTTGTCCGCCCTTTATCCACGCCGTCGCTAGATAGGGGCGAAGCGATGGCACGCGGCATTCTGTTGTTTTGCCTTGAAAAGTCGCCAGTAAATGGATTATTTCTGTCGCCCGCCCCTGCAACGGTGCTTCTGCGCCAGCATTTTGTAGTAAAATTTCACGAAATACTCATTTTTAAGGAAATCCATATGGCGCTGCATCCAGTAGTCGAATCCGTAACAGCGCGCATCATCGCGCGCAGCCGGCCATCGCGCGGCGCCTACCTGGCGCATCTGGATGCGGCCCGCATCCAGGGCGTGCAGCGCGGTGCCCTGTCGTGCACCAACCTGGCGCACGGCTTTGCCGCGTTTCCCGCCAATGACAAGCTGTCGCTGAAGGAATACAAGAAGCCCTCCGTGGCCATCGTGTCCTCGTACAACGACATGCTGTCGGCGCACCAGCCGTTCGAAGGCTTTCCGCAGATCATCAAGCAAGCCGTGCGCGAAGTGGGTGCCGTCGCCCAGTTCGCCGGCGGCGTGCCCGCCATGTGCGATGGCGTG
Source organism: Janthinobacterium sp. SUN118 (assembly GCF_030397695.1). Lineage (NCBI taxonomy): Bacteria > Pseudomonadati > Pseudomonadota > Betaproteobacteria > Burkholderiales > Oxalobacteraceae > Janthinobacterium > Janthinobacterium sp. SUN118. The sequence goes on from NZ_JAPUBV010000001.1 coordinate 1,068,401, forward strand.
ACGCAAGGCCAGCCGGGCATGGAACTGTCGCTGTTCTCGCGCGACACCATCGCCATGTCGACGGCCGTGGCGCTGTCGCACAATATGTTCGACTCGGCCCTGTACCTGGGCGTGTGCGACAAGATCGTGCCGGGCCTGTTGATCGGCGCGCTGCACTTCGGCCACTTGCCGGCCGTCTTCGTGCCGGCCGGTCCGATGACGTCGGGCCTGTCGAACCAGGAAAAAGCCAAGGTGCGCCAGCTGTACGCGCAAGGCAAGGCCACGCGCGAAGACTTGCTCGAAGGCGAATCGAAAGCCTACCATGGCGCCGGCACCTGTACCTTCTACGGTACTGCCAACAGCAACCAGATGCTGATGGAAGTGATGGGCCTGCACTTGCCGGGCGCCGCCTTCATCACGCCGAACACGCCGCTGCGCGATGCGCTGACGACGGCCGCCGCCCAGCGCGCCGCCGGCATCACGGCGCAAAGCGCCAACTACTTGCCAGTCGGCCATATTGTTGACGAGAAATGTATCGTCAACGCCGTCGTCGGCTTGCTGGCCACGGGCGGTTCGACCAACCACACGCTGCACCTGGTGGCCATCGCCAAGGCGGCCGGCATCGTCATCGACTGGAACGATTTCAACGAACTGTCGGCCATCGTGCCGATGCTCACGCGCATCTACCCGAACGGCGACGCCGACGTGAACCATTTCCACGCGGCCGGCGGCACCGGTTATCTGATCCGCGAACTGCTGGACGCGGGCCTGCTGCACGAAGACGTCACGACGATTCTGGGCAAGGGCCTGCGCGCGCACTGCATGGAGCCATTCCTCGGCGAAGACGGCAAGGTCTTCTGGAAAGATGCGCCGGCCACCAGCGCCGACGACAACGTGCTGCGCCCGGCATCGAACCCGTTCGCGCCGGACGGCGGCATGGTCCTGGTCGCGGGCAACCTGGGCCGCGCCGTGATGAAGGTCTCGGCCGTCAAGCCGCAGCACCGCACGGTGGAAGCGCCGGCGCTGGTGTTCAACTCGCAGGAAGATTTCATGGCCGCCTACAAGGCGGGATCGCTGGACCGCGATTTCGTCGCCGTGCTGCGCTTCCAGGGCCCGCGCGCCAACGGCATGCCGGAACTGCATGCGCTGACCCCGGCGCTGGCCAACCTGCAGGATGCGGGCCGCCACGTGGCGCTGGTCACCGATGGCCGCATGTCGGGCGCGTCGGGCAAGGTGCCGGCCGCCATCCACGTGTCGCCTGAAATCCTCGCCGGCGGCCCGCTGGGCCTGGTGCGCGACGGCGACATCATCCGCCTCGATGCGTTCACCGGCGTACTCGAAGCGCTGGTGCCGGCCGACGTCTGGCACGCCCGTTCGCTGGTGCAGGCCGACCTGTCGCCGAACCACATCGGCATGGGCCGCGAGCTGTTTTCCATGTTCCGTTCCACCGTCAGCGCGGCGGAAGAAGGTGCCACCACCTTCGGCCTGCCGTCGCCGATTCCCACCACCGTCGCCTTGCACGACGCCGACAATGTCGGCGATACCGTACCGGGTTCCGATGAAGACTTTTTGGCTAGGAAATAAGAGATGACCATGACACTACTGGAAATTATGCGCACCTCGAGCGTGATCCCCGTGATCGCGATCGACGACCCTGACCACGCCGTACCGCTGGCGCGCGCGCTGGTGGCGGGCGGCATCCGCGTGCTGGAAGTGACCCTGCGCACGAAACACGGCCTGGAAGCGATCCGCGCCATGTCGGCCGTGCCGGGCGCCATCGTCGGCGTGGGTACGCTGACCCGTCCCGAGGAATTCGTCCAGGCGCGCGATGCGGGCGCCGTCTTCGGCGTCTCGCCAGGCCTGACGTCGGCCCTGGTGGCGGCGGCGAAAAGCAGCGGCCTGCCATTGCTGCCGGGCGTGATGACGCCGGGTGAAGTGATGGCGGCGCGTGAAAACGGCTTCCAGCAACTGAAGCTGTTCCCGGCCGTGCCGGCCGGCGGCATCGGCATGCTCAACGCCATCTACGGCCCGCTGCCGGACGTGACGTTCTGCCCGACGGGCGGCATCTCGCAAGAGACGGCGTCGCAGTTCCTGGCCTTGAAGAACGTCGCCTGCGTGGGCGGTTCGTGGCTGACGCCGAAAGACGCGATCGCGGCCGGCAACTGGGACCGCATCACGGAAATCGCCAAGGCAGCCAGCGGCCTGCGCTCGGTCTAATCGGTACCGGCGCGGCAGGCTTGCATGCCTGCCGCGCTTTCTTTTTCTCTTCTCATGCGCGTCTTGCGCCGCCCCCTGACCATCGGCGAAACCGCCATGGCCCGCAGCGTCTTTCGCGACGCCATCGACTACGCGCGCGTGCGCGTCGTGCGCGGCTCCTTTTTACCGTTTGGCCTGCAAGACCAGAACACGGCGATGACGCCGCGCGGCAGCCTGCACTTCATGCCGGCCCAGTACCGCGACGATTTTTCGCGCGAGGGCAACGGCGGCAAGCTGTTCTTCATCCACGAAATGGTGCACGTGTGGCAGTACCAGCTCGGCTACGGCGTGCTGCTGCATGGCGTGCTGCTGGCGCTTTGCGGCGGCTACCTCCGGCAGCGCGCCTACCGCTACGATGCGCAGGCCGGCGGCATCCTGTCCGACTTCAACATGGAACAGCAGGGCGACATCATCGCCCACTATTTCGGCGCGCGCCAGCTGGGCATCCCCGCCTACGTGGCAAAGCTGCCCCAGTTGCAGGATATCCTGCAGGGTTTCCTGCTCGATCCCAGTGACCGCGCCTTGCTGCCGCGCTAATTTCCTTTCCTCCGCGAATTTTCTTACGCGCATAAATTTCTGCATATTCAAGCCTTGACTTTCGGCTTTGCATTACCTAAATTAAATTATACAAAGAACAATTTATTTGGTTTTATTGCAACGTCGGCACAAGACCGAGAGCAACCTGTCCAAGCGAGTAAATCATGCAGACTAGAAACAGCTGTAGGGGAATGTTGCGCCTGAAAAAACCATCGCGCGGTGCGGCACTGGTGGAGTTCGCCTTGATCGCCCCTATTCTTTTTTTCCTCATCGCCATGATCATGGAACTGGGAGTCATGTTCTGGGTTAACCTGACGATGCAGTACGCGGTGCGCGAAGGGGCCCGCTACTCCATCACGGGGCAAAACAACCTCGATCCCGCCAGCGCCAACAAGCAGCGCTATGAGGCTGTGCTACAAAAGGTCAAAGACAGTTCGCTGGGCCTGTATGCCATGGTCAGCCCCGTGGTAGTGGTCAATGGCGTATCGCAAGCGCCTTCCTCGTACAACAACAATATGTTTGGCGCCGCCGGCGATATCGTCGTCTTGCAGGTGAATTGTACCTGGCCCGTCATCACGCCCGCATGGCGCCTGATGGCCCTGCTCAATCCTAAAACGTCCACCAGCGCGCCCGGCCAGTACTCGTTCAGCGTCGCTGCCACCATGCGTAACGAGGCCTTCTGATGCTACCTCCTACACTTTCCCGGCGCGTGCGGCGCCAGCATGGCGTAGCCGCCGTGGAGTTCGCCCTGGTGCTGCCCTTCCTGCTGATGATGGCTGTGCCTGTCTTCGACCTGGCGCGCATCGTGCAAGGCGACATGATCCTTACCAACCTGAGCCGCGAAGGCGCCAACCTGGCCTCGCGCTCGTCGCAAGACCCGCAAACCATCATGACGGCGCTGGCGATGACGACACCGCCGCTGGACATGGCCAGCAATGGCAGCATATACATCAGCAAGATCATGGGCAACGGCCCAGGCAAGCAGAACGTCATTCTTGAACATTACCGCTGGACCCAGGGGCCGCAGCAGGCCAGCAAGGTGTGGAGCTGTAGCAGCTGGGCCAGCGACGGCACGGGCAAATGCACCAGCATCCCCAGCGCGGGTTCGCCCATCAACGATGCCATGAGCAACCAGTTGGCCAACGGCGAAGTCATTTATGTCGTCGAGGGGCTGTATCGCGCCAACATCCTGTTCGCTGGCATGAGCCTGGGCTTTGGCGCGCAAACGCCCCAGCTGAGCGGCAATCTGTACGCCAAGACCATTTTTTAGACACGCTGTCATTATTGTGCAGGCGCACGTGCAGGCGCCGGGAGAACATCATGAAAAGCATACGCAGGCAAACTGCAAAGCAAAAGGGGCAGGTCCTGATCGTCATCGGCCTGTCGATGGTGGTGCTGATCGGCGCGGTAGGCCTGGCCATCGATTCCGGCCTGGGTTTCATCATCCGCTCCAAGCTCAATGCGGCCGTCGATGCGGCCAGCATCGCCGCCGCGCGCGCCGTCACGCAAGGCGTGGGCGAAGCGGCGCAGCGGGCCAGCGCCCAGGCGGCCGCGCAGAAGTTCTTTGCCGTGAATTTTCCCACTGGCTATCTGGGAGCCACGCCCACTTTCAACGATCCCACCGTGACCTTTGACGCAGGCAAAGTGACCATTGATGCGGCCGCTACGGCCGCCGTGCCCGTGACCCTGATGCGCGTGCTGGGCTTCAATCTGCTGACGGTCAGTGCTTCGGCGCAAACCATCCGCAAAGACCTGGACCTGGCGTTCGTGATGGATACGTCGGGCTCGCTGGCTCCCGTCGGCTCCACTGTGATCAGCAGCGCCCAGCTGTTTCTCAACAAGTTCAATCCCGCGCTGGACCGCATGGCCCTGATTCATTTCTCGTATGGCGCAGAAGTCGATACGCCCATCAACACGGTGGCGCGCGGTTTCGACCAGACCGGCATGAACAAGATCATCGGCAAGTACTCGTTCGATGGCTTGACGAATTCGGCCGAGGGCATGTGGAATGGGCGTAACCAGCTCAACAGCATCGCCCTGGCTAACCGTTCCAGCCTGCGCGTGATCGTCTTCTTTTCCGATGGTTCGCCCAATACCATTTCCTCCGTCTTCAAGTTCAAGACGCCGGCGGACTGCAGCACGCCCGGTTCGCTGGTCACGGGCGACGGTACCAACACCGGCACACCAGCCGGCCTGTGGCTGATCGACAAGCAGGGCACGACGGCGTCCGGCAAGTGCAACCAAGGCACGAATATCGTCAAGAATCTCGATGCGGCCGCCTTGCCCCAATGGTATAACGCGCACAATCCGACGAACTTGCCTGCCTTGCAGGAGTTTTCCCTGATTACCGCCACGCCCCGTTCCGTCACCAACGATACCAGCAGCAATTCGGCTACCTGGATCAACGTCAACCGCGCCTCGCGCAACCTGCTCGAAGCGATGGCTACCAAGGCCCGCAGCGAAGGCATGTACGTGTTTACCCTGGGCCTGGGTAATGAGCTGACGAATGCCAACGGCCCCGCTCCCAGCGACAAGGGCGAAGACATCCTCAAGTGCATGGCCAACACGCCGGACGCCCTGTCGCGTTGTGTGAAGGCGGGCGCAGGCCAGCCAGTGGGCATCTATTGTCACGCAGCAAACTCGGACGAGTTGAAGCCTTGTTTCGAGAAACTTGCTTCGGCCATTTTGCGCATCAGCATGTAGATACGCAAAATAGATGGCCAGGGCCGGTTATCCCCTCCGGCCCTTTTTTATGCATGTGTAGAGGGGCAGGTCTGCCATTCTCACACGAACTCATCCTTAGTTGCTGCTGTGCTCAGACGCAGACAGTACCCGGATGACTGTTCTCGTCGATACGCCAAAAGCGGCGGCTATTTGCGACATGGTATAGGCGGTTGACAGATAGGCGCGTGCCATTGCCTCATCTCGATTGGCATATGTGCTGCAGTATGCCGCCAGGGGCAGGGCCACCGCTTTTCGCTGGATCATTGCCGCCTCCCTGAACTCGCCGGAACGCTGTGACTGCTGCTGCTTTGCAACGAACGCTTCATTGCCCAGCAGAACTTGATGGCGGATATGGGAAAGAAGGCTTGCCGCTCCTATGCCGGCGAGTATGAAGCGATAATATGCGGCCACGGCGTCATTGCGCTTGGTGCCGAACTGCTACAGGAGCCAGTCCGTTTCTAGCCAGCAAGGAGGCGCTGTGTCGCCGATGTAGTAATGATGGCTGCTCCAGTGCCAGGCATCCAGCGAGGACACCATACGCGCGCGCAGGGGATTGAGGACGATATAGCGGATCAGCGTCAGCAGATAGTTCTCTTTCTGCACCAAAATCGCCTTGTATCGTCCCTGGAAGAGGTGCCCGACAAGACGGTGTCGCCGATTGAAATGCTGGCTGTACAAGCCGTTTAGCTGGCGCATACCTTGCGATAAATTCGCCTCGGCCGTCTCAAGCAGCAAATGATAGTGATTGGTCATTTGGCAAAAACCATGCACGACAAAATGGTGTCGCTCACAGACTTGGCCAAGTACCTGCAGCCAGGCGATCTGGTCGGTATCGTCTCGATAAATTGCATGACGGCGATCGCCCCGCGCAGTCACATGATAGAGCGCGCCCGCAAATTCAAGTCGGAGAGGTCTCGTCATGCCGACAACGATAATCGATCCGCACATGAGAGTGCTGCGTTCGCTCAGACGTCGTGCACAGCCGCATTTTTTATAGAGCTGAGGCCGTGTCTGAATGGCAGACCTGACCCCACCTTTCTTTAATTTCCTCCAGCCATGCCCGGCAACAGCACGCGGTAGATTTGCAGGAAAGCGGGTCCCATGAGGACCACCAGCAGCGAAGGGAAGATAAAGAAGATCAGGGGAAACAGCAGTTTCAAGGCAATTTTCGCGGCCTGCTCTTCGGCCAGCTGGCGCCGCTTGGTGCGCAATTGGTCCGATTGCACGCGCAGGGAGGCGGCGATGCTGGTGCCGAAGCGTTCGGCCTGAATCAGCATGGCAACCAGGGCATCGACATCTTCCACGCCCGTGCGCAGGGCCAGGTTGCGCAAGGCCCGTTCCTTCGAATTGCCGGCGCGCAGTTCCAGCGTCAGCAGGTGCAGTTCCTCTGCCAGCACGGCGCTTTTCAGCGTGATTTCGGAGGCGACCCGCGCCAGCGCCGCATCCATGGCCAGGCCTGCTTCCACGCAGACCGTCATCAGGTCCAGCGCATCGGGAAAACTTTCAAAGATGTCGCGCTGGCGCAGGCGGATGCGGCGGTTCAGCCAGCCGTTCGGCAGGTAGTAGCCGAAACCGGCGGCCAGCAGCAGCCACAGCAGTAATGCCGTGCCGCTGTAATGCACGCCAGCGATGCTCAGGCCCAGGAATAGCAGCATGGGCAAGCCCACGGCGAGGGCCGTCTTGGCGCCAAAATACAGCAACGGCGCGGAGGGGTGGCGCAGGCCCGCGTTCATGAAGCGCAGGCGTATCTTCGACGTTTCCCAGCCTTCTTCGGGCAGGGACAGGCGCGCCAGCGGTCCGCTCAGCTTGACGAAGTGTGTCAGCCAGTGGCTGGCGCCACCCGTCCCGGCCGCGCCCACGCTGTCGAGGCGGTGGCGCAGCGGGTCGGGCACGGCCAGCAGCAGCACGAACATGGCGCCAACGAAGACGGCGACGAACAGCAAACCGAGAAAGCCCATTTGCATGGTAGTCATGATGTGTTCCCCTCAAAAAATCACACCCGGATATGGATGACCCTGCGCATGACGATGACGCCGAGCAGCATCAGCAACAGGGCGCCGCCCAGCATCTTTTGTCCGCCGGGATCTCGGTACAGCAACTCCAGGAAGGTGGGATTGGTCAGCTGTATCATGGCCGCAGCGCCAAACGGCAGCAGCGCCAGGATCCACGCCGACAGGCGCGCCTCGGCCGACAGCACGCGCACTTGCCCCAGCAGCTTGATGCGCTCGCGGATGATGTGACTGATGCTGTCGAGCAATTCCGACAGGTTGCCACCCGTTTCGCGCTGGATCAGCACGGCGATGACGAAATAGCGCACGTCCGTGCTGGGCACGCGCGTAGCCAGGTTCATCAGCGCATCCGGCATGGCGATGCCGAAGTTGACTTCGTCGAAAGCGATGCGAAATTCGTCGGCTAGCGGCGCGTTCATTTCCTCGCCGACCATTTTCAGGGCCGTGGGAAAGGCATGGCCGGCGCGCAGGGCACGGCTCATGAGTTCCAGCGCGTCCGGCAATTGCTGGCCGATGCGCTGCAGGCGGCGCGCCTTGGCGCGTTCGATGTAGTACAGGGGCAGCAGCGCGCAGGCAGTCGCTACCAGCAGACGCAGCAGCCAGGGCAGGTCGATCAGGCTGGCGCCGACCAGGCCGACGAGAAAGGCCAGCAGCACCAGCATGGCCCACTGCGCCACGCTCCACGTCAGCCCCGATTGTTCCAGCAGCCGGTCGAGCGCATGCACGCGCGGCACCTCCAGCAGCAGTTTCTGCAGCGCTGGCGTTTCGCTCAGCAGGCGCTGCTTGATCATCGACGTGTTCTGCTCGCCCGCGTGGGCCCCGGCCGACATCACGCGCAGGCGCCGCGCCACGCGTTCCGATTCCGGCCCGCGCACATTGTTCCAGCTCTGGTACAGGCCCGTGACGAGCAGCACCACGGCGATGAAGATCAGGGCCCCGAAGACATAATAACTGTAGTCCATGGCGTGGCTCCTCAATGGTATTGGCGGTTGGGATCGAACAGGCTTTCCGGGACGACGACGCCGAAGGCGCGCAGGCGGTCGAGGAAGCGTGGGCGCACGCCGCTGGCCTGGAAGTGGCCGCTGACGGCACCGTCCTGGGCCACGCCCGTCTGGCGGAAGGTGAAGATTTCCTGCATGGTGATCATTTCGCCTTCCATGCCCGTGATTTCCTGGATCGCCACCACCTTGCGCTTGCCGTCCGTCAGGCGCGCTACCTGCACCACTACGCCGATGGCTGCGCTGATCTGCTGGCGCATGGCCTTGCCCGGCAACATCGAAGCGGCCATGCTGATCATGTTTTCCAGCCGTGTCAGGGCATCGCGCGGCGTGTTGGCATGGATGGTGGCCATCGAGCCCTCATGGCCCGTGTTCATCGCCTGCAGCATGTCGAGCGCCTCGGCACCACGCACCTCGCCCAGGATGATGCGGTCGGGCCGCATCCGCAGGGCATTGCGCACCAGCGCGCGCTGCGTCACTTCGCCCTTGCCTTCGATGTTCGCGGGCCGCGTTTCCAGGCGCACCACGTGCGGCTGCTGCATCTGCAGTTCGGCCGCGTCCTCGATGGTGACGATGCGCTCGGTACCGCTGATGAAGCCCGATATCGCGTTGAGCATGGTGGTCTTGCCGCTACCGGTGCCGCCCGAGATCAGGATGTTGATCTTGGCCTTGCCCAGGCCCTGCAGGATTTGTGCCATTTCTGCCGTCAGGCTGTGATGTTCGACCAGGTCGGACAGCCGCAGCGGCTGGGCCGAAAAGCGCCGGATCGACATCACGGGCCCGTCGATGGCCAGCGGCGGGATGATGGCGTTGACGCGCGAGCCGTCCGGCAGGCGCGCATCGACCATGGGGCTCGATTCATCGATGCGCCGCCCCACGCGCGAGACGATCTTGTCGATGATCTTCATCAGGTGCGCATCGTCGGTGAAGCGGATGTCGCTCAGCTCGAGCTGGCCATGGCGTTCGACATACACCTGGCGGTGCGTGTTGACGAGAATGTCCGACACCGTCGGATCGTTCAGCAGCGGTTCGAGTGGACCGAAGCCCAGTACTTCGTCCTGGATGTCGCGCACCAGGGTGCGCCGTTCCAGGTCGTTGATGACGACGCTGTCTTCTTCCAGCAGGCGCCCCACCAGGACCTTCAGGTCGTCGCGTATTTGTTCCTGGGACAGGCGCTGCATGCCTTCCAGGTCGATGCGGTCGAGCAGGGACTGGTGCACGTGCTGCTTGAGTTCCTGGTAGGCGGGATTGTCGACGCTGCCGCCGCGCACTGCGCCGAAGGCCGTATTGCCGTTCGCGCCCGGGGCGCTGCCGAGGCGTTCGCGCAGGCTGGGGCCGGCGCCATTGATGTCGATGCTCATGCTGTTTCCCCTCGAAGATGGATGGGCCGGCTACGCTGGAACAGGCGTGAAAACAGGCCAGGCGTGCTGGCTGCGCGCGTGCCGCCCAGCTTGCGCGCGCACTCCTGCAGTGATTTGGCCAGCGGGCTGCCGGGCGCCAGCTTCAGCACGGGCACGCCCTGGTTGACCGAGGCAGCCGCCACCGCATAATGATTCGGCATGGCGTGGAAGATGTGGTGGCCATAGGCCGCTTCCAGGTCGCGCCCGCGGATTTCATCGGCGCCCGCATGGCGGTTCAGGATCAGGTGGATCTTGCTGGCCGGGTATTCCAGCGACTGGAACACCTGCAGCAGCCGCTTGCCATCGCGGATGTAGGGCAGGGTTGCCTGCACCACGGGACAGATCATGTCGGCGTGGTCGAGCGCACGCACGCTGATGGCATCGAGGCCGCGGCCCGTGTCGAGCACGATGAAGTCATATTCGTGGCGCGCCAGGTGCAGCAGCTGGTCGATGTGCTCGGGCTTGATGTCGCTCGCGTGGCCCGGGTCTTCGGGGGCGGCCAGGATACTGAAGTTTGGCGTCACCTGCACCATGCTGGCGGCGAGGAAGGAGGGGTCGAGGCGATGGATCTGCTGCGCCACGTGCGACAGCGTGGCGGCCGGCTTCTGGTCCGAGACAAACAGCGCAGCATCGCCAAATTGCAGGTTCAGGTCGAACAGCGCAACGCGCTGGTTGTCCTTTGCCAGCGCATAGGCCAGGTTGGCGGCGAGGAAGGTGGCGCCGCTGCCGCCCTTGCACGAGACGAAGGCGACGATCTTGCCATCGCGCCGCACATGGCGCGCGCTCTTGTCCTCGATGCGCTGCAGCGCCGCATTCAGCGCGGCGCCGGTGTCGGCTTGCGGCAGCACTTCGCGTACCCCCGCGCGCATGGCTTGCAGCAGGAAGTCGCTGCCCTGGTGCTGGCATTGCAGGATGATGGCCATGGCGGGCTGGCGGCTGGCCAGGCGTTCGATGCGCACCAGGTCGGCATCGTCGATGACGGACTGCGCCAGCAGCAGCACGTCCGGCGCAGCCATTTCGGCCGTGCCGGCCAGCCGTTCCAGGCTGCCGACGGCACTGTCGATATCGTCGCCCGCGTGGCGCTCGCGCAACAGTGCCGTCATCGCGGCCAGTTGTTTTTCGTTACTGGAAATAGTGAAGATTTTCACGGCAAGCTCCGGCAGTGGCTGGGTGGATGGGGCGCGCTTCAGCGTTTGCTGACACCGATCGTCAGCACGTCGGGAATCGGATCGGGCGCGCTGTAGGATTTCTGGTATAGCTTGTAGCCGCTGACGGCCGTCTTGCCATCGAGGCCCAGCACGGGATTGCGGTTGTAGACCGCGTCCGGATACAGGATTTGCTGTTGCTTGAGCAAGGTCACCGACTCGCCGAAATGGCTGTCGAGCACGGGGGTGGTGGTGGCGGCACAGCCGGCCAGCGCGCCGATCGCCGCTGCGCACAGCAGGCGGCGGGGCAGGGTGGTTGCGAAGGTTTTCATGGGGATGCTCCTATTTGAGATCATCGATGACGCTGGCCGACGGCATGCCCGCATCGGCTTTCGGCACGGCGCGATATTGCGGCACGTCGCTGTTGCCCGCCGTCGGCGTGGCGACGGGCATGGCTGCCGGCAGGGCAGGCGGTACGGGGGCCGCCAGGGCTGCCGGCGGCGGAGCGGACGCTGGTGCCGGCATCGGCATCGGCATCGGTGCTGGCGCTGGCTGTGGCGCTGGCGCCGTGCCTTCCATCTTGCCTTGCATGAACATGTCGCCGCGCGTGGGCTGCACATACGGATCGGTAGGCAATTTGTAGTCGGGCGGCAGCGGCTTGACCAGGTGCGGCGTGATGATGAAGACCAGTTCCGAGCGGTCCGTCTGGAAGTCCGTGCTGCGGAACAGGGCGCCCAGCACGGGCACTTCCCCGAGGCCCGGCAAGGCCTTGATATTGCTGGTCACATTGTTTTTGATCAAGCCGCCGATGGCGAAGCTCTGGCCGTCGAACAGCTGCACCGTGGTGGTGGCGCGCCGCGTGGTAAACGAAGGCAGGATGGCGGTGGTTGAAATGCCGGTGGCCGTGATGCCGATGCCTTCCTTGTTCAGGTCCGACACTTCCGGCGACACTTTCAGGTTGATGCGGCCACCTTCGAGCACGGTGGGGGTGAACTTCACGGCCACGCCAAACTCTTTTTCTTCTAGCGTGATGGTGGGCGTGCCACCATTGTTGGTCTGGCTGACGGGGATGAAGATCTTGCCGCCGGCCAGGAAGCTGGCTTCCTGGCCGCTGATGGCCATGATGTTCGGTTCGGCCAGCACCTTGATCAAGCCATCGCGCTTCTGCGCATCGAGGCCCAGGAAGTTGCCGTTACGGCTGTTGTTGGCGCCGAAGCCGCTGGGATTGTTACTGAGCAAGTTCGACAGCAGCGAATAGGTCCAGCCGCCGATGGTCTTGCTCAGTCCCAGGTTGGCGCCCAGTTGGTCGACCAGGGTTTTCGACACTTCCGCCACTTTCACTTCCAGCATTACCTGCTGTGGCGCGGCGATCGCCATCAGGTTGATCACGCGTGGCGAAGCCGATGGGCCGCCTGAAGGATCGGGTGCTGCGCCGGCTGCGGCCACGGGCGCCGCACCGGCAGTGGCAGCGCCGGCGGCGGGCCGCGAACCGCGCTGTGCATACGCGTTCGCCAGCGACATGGCCTGGTCGGCCTTGACGGTGTCGCTGACGACGCCCGACAGGATCAGGGTATCGCCGGCCACCGTCACGCGCAGGTCTTTTTCATTTGGCAGCAGCTCGCTCAGGCGTGCCTGCAGCAAACTGGCGTCGATGCTGACGGACAGGTCGATGATGCTTGCTTCATTGTTGCGGTTCCACACGATCAAGTTGGTCGTGCCCACGGATTTTCCCAGCAGGTAGACATCGGTGGTATTGAGCAGGATCACGTCGGCGATGCGCGGATCGCCCACCGAGACGCGGGCGACGGGAAACGGCAGGTGCATCAGGGTGGACTTGCCTTCGGCCAGGGCCATGTTGCGCGACAGCTCGGCGCGTCCGCCCACCTGGTCCAGCATGGCTTGCTGGGCCACCGGTTTCATGCGCGGCGCACGGCGCACGGCCTTGGGCGGCGGGGCGGCGGCGGCTGATGTGGCCGCGGGCGCTGGCGCGGCGCCCGGTGGCGTGGCCGACAGGCCCGGTGATGTGGCGGGTGCGCCCGCTTCGCCATGGGCGGCCGGGGTCAGGACGCCGATGGCGGCGATGGCGAGGGCCATGCGCAGGATGCGGCCTCCGTTTGCTGTGCTCAGTTTGCTCATGGTGCTCATGGCATGCTCCTCGTGGTGCGGATCGGGTGGCGATCAGCGTGGCGTTTCAGAATTGTTGGGAGCTGCGTTCCAGCCCCTTGATGACATCGACTTGCGGCCCGATTGGCCCTTGCGCCACGCGGCGGCGCACGACTGGCCGGGGAGCGGGGGCGGCCACCTGGGCGGCGACCTTGGCGTCAAGCAAGCTGGTCTTGGTGGCGCCGTCCGTGTTGACGGGCTTGTCTTCTATCTGGTTGCGCAGCACCAGCGACAAGGTGCCCACGCTGCGCGCCAGGTCGAGTTTTTCCGTCTGGTCGGGCGTCAGTTCCAGGGTCACGGCATTGACCACTTTGGGCTTGGTGTCGTCGCGGTTCGATTCCTGCGCGATGGCCAGCACGAGTATGCGTTCCAGCACGATTTTTGAAATGCTGGGATCGCGTCCCGTGCCCGTCTTGGCCGCGTCATCCTGCGTATTGACGAGGATGTCGACGTAGTTGCCGGGCAGGGCGAAGCCAGCCACGCCGACCACGTCATTGACCCGGACCGTCATGGCGCGCTTGCCTTCGCCCACCACGGCCGACAGGCCGCCCTGGGTGCCGGGGGGCGCCAGCTTGCTTTCCATGATCGGTTCGCCGTGCTGGATGCTGGTGCGCGTGACGCGCGCATCGAGCAGTTTCGGATCGTTGATGGCGCCCGGCGGCAGCGCGCTGCTGGGCCAGTCGACCATGCGCACCATTTCCGGCGCGATGCGCGCGCCCAGGCTGATGTCGACCAGGGCGACAGCGACCTTGTTGGTATTGCCCGAAGCCTGGGCATTGATCCAGCGCGCGGCCACGATGACCGCCACGAACGCCAGGATGACCGCAAAGGCCATCATCGTCAGAGCGCGTGCGTTTCTCATTTTGATACTCCTTTATGCAGGACCGCAGCCGGTCCGTTCTGTATGCCGGCGGAGCCGTCGGCGGCGCCGAAATAATTGTTCCAGGCCCAGTGCAGCGCGTCGGCCTCGAGCCGGGGCGGGCGGCCTTCATAGCGGGCCACGTCGCACAGCTGGGCCAGGATGTCGCGTGGGTAACAGGCCAGCAGGGGCCGCGCGTACTGGCCGTGCAGCTGCAGCAGGTAGTGGTAGGCGGCATGGTTGAAGGTCATGCCGAATTGTTCGCAGACGTGGCGGAACACGGCTTCGTAGTGGTAGCCGCTCAATTCGCCGACATGGATCTTGTAGCCGATGCGGCGCAGGAAGGAGTCGTCGGCCAGCTGCTGCGGCGCCAGGTTCGAGGAGAAGACCACGATGACGTCGAACGGTACGGGAAACTTGTAGCCCGTATGCAGCGACAGGTAATCGACGCGGCGCGCCATCGGCACGATCCAGCGGTTCATCAGTTCCACGGGCGAGCAGCGCTGGCGGCCCAGGTCATCGATGATGAAGATGCCGTTGTTCGCCTTCAGGTGCGGCGGCGCCTGGTACAGACGGGCACCGGGATCGAATTGCAGGTCGAGCATGTCGAGCGTCAGTTCGCCGCCCGTCAGTACCGTGGGACGGGATGCGCGCACCCAGCGGGGGTCGGCCGGCGGCGCCACGTCGGCGGCCAGCGTGTGCAGCATGGGATCGAGGAAGGGCAGCACTTCGCCATCGACCATCACGGCGTGCGGCAGGGCGATGGTGCCGCTGAGCAAGCCATGCAGGCGCTCGGCCAGATAGGTCTTGCCGCTGCCGGCGGGTCCGTGCAGGAACAGGGCGCGGCCCGAATTCATGGCCGCGCCCAACTGGTCGAGCACCGAGGTGCAGGCCACCACGTCGTGGAACTGCTGCATCATGCTTTCCCGCGTGACGTGCATGTGCGCCACGCTTTGCGCCAGGACCTGCGCGCTGTAGTGGGCCAGGGTGACGGGCGCCGGACCGCTGTAGGCGTTGCGCCGCAAATAGTCTGCGGCGCGCAGGCGCCCCTGGTCGACCAGGTGATAGTGCTGGTCGGCGTCCGTGCCGCTATAGCCGTTGCGCTGTACTTCGCACAGTTTTTCGGCGCGCATGAAGGTCAGCAGCGGTTCGAGCACGCCGGCGCCCAGTTTCACATGGGACGACAGGGCCGGCAGGCCGATCTGGCCGCGCAGGAACATGACCTTGACCAGCAGTTCCACCAGGAACAGGAACGGCAGGCCTGTTTCAGCCACGTTGCGCGGTGCGCGCTGCATGGCCGGCATGATGCTGCCGTCGGCAGGCGCTTCTGGGTAGGTATCGGGCATGATGATCGCTCCTTTTGCCGGATGGCGAAGTCAGAAGATGAATGGCAGAAGCCGGTATTTCACTTGCCGCATGTACACGCGGTAGCGCACGTCGGTGGACAGGAAGCGCTCTTCGCGCAGCAGGCGCAGCACCAGCAGCAGCATGGCGACCGCATACACGGCCGTGTTGCCAGGCGATGCATTGCTGAGCAGATATGCGGTCGACGACACCACATAGCTGGAGTACACGGGATGGCGCACGAAGCGGTACATGCCCTGCGTCTTGATGCTGCGCTGCGCCACCACCAGGCCGAAGCTGCGGTTCAGCGACAGCAGGCCGGCGATCTGCAGGCAGCAGCCGAAGGCCAGCAGGTAGCGCGCAGCGGGCCAGATGGTCATCTCGGATGGCGAGAAAAGGAATGGCGTGAAGGTGGCGCCGACGGCCAGCAGCCAGTCGCCCGCATCGGTCGAGACGCTGATGGGCGCGGTGCGCACGATGAACAGCAGGGCAGAGATGGTTTCGGCGCCACAGAACAGCAAGTAGCTCCAGTCGCCGCTGTGCTGATAGGCCAGCACATGGACCCAGGCAAACACGCTCCACAGGCAGGCCATGAAGATGCTGCAGGCGTGGCTGGCGCGGCGTGAACTGAACAGAGTGGCGATGTTTTCCATGGTCGTAGTCCCGGTTGGGTGGCGCGCCGTTCAGCGCAAGCTCCACAGTTGCGTGTAATGGAGGAAGAGTTGCAGTCCCGTACCGCTGGCGATGGCGAAGGCGTATGCCAGCCTGCCGCTGGCCGCCGGCGGTTCGGCGATGCTGGCAACGCCGCCGGCAAGGCTGTGCAGCAGGGCGCCCAGCAGCATGTCGCAGGTATTTTTCAGGACCCGGCGCAGGCGCCGCCCTGCCAGCGCGGCGGCCAGCGCCAGCACGCCGCCGGCCAGGCAGGTCAGTAGCACGGCTTCGAGCACGCCGAGTGGCCCCAGGAAGGCGCCGCACATGGCCATCAGCTTGACGTCGCCGGCGCCCAGCGCGCGTAGCAGATACATGGGTAGCAGCAGGGCCAGTCCGGCGCCGGCGCCGGCCAGTGCCGGCAGCAGGCCCAGGCCGCCGAATGCGGGATCGAACAGGCCGCTGCCAGCAGGCACGGCAGTGTTGAGCAGCAGCCCTGCCAGCGTGCCGCACAGCACCAGGCGGTTGGGGATGCGGCGGCTGCGCAGGTCGTGCCACAGCGCGGCGGCCAGCAGGCCGGCCAGGATGGCCAGGCACAGCAGCATGGCAGGATGGGCGTTCATGGCGTCACCCCTTCCTTGTTGAGGCAGGGGGCGATGCCCAGCGGCAGGCTGGCTGGCGCGCCGCGCCGGCGCAGGGCCAGGCCCACCGCTTGCCAGATCAGTACGGCCCCTGCCGCCCCCACATAGCCGTCCAGCGCATAGTGCCAGCCCAGATGGACGGAGCCGAGCATGATCAGCACGGTAAAGGCGGCCAGGGCGATGCCGGCGGCGCGGCGGATGGGCCAGGCGACCAGGGCCATCAGGACAGAGGTGGCCACGTGCATGCTGGGCATGGCGGAAATACCCAGTTCGCCAACTGTGCCGCCGCTCTGGTAGCCCTGCCACAGCATGTCCTGCACCTTCAGGGCCCAGACGGGAATGCTGTGATTGCTGTCATGCAGGTAGGCCATCAGTGGCGCATACGGATCGCTGGCATGGAAGTGGCCGTAATAGCAGGGACCGGCGGAGGAGAACAGCAGCGCTGCCACGCTGCCCAGGACGATCCACGCGATGGTAAAGCTGAGCAGGAACTGCATGCGCAGCAGGGGGCGCCGGGTATCGAGGATCAGCCAGTACAGCAGCGCATAAAACAGCAGGAACCAGAAATGGTAAGCCACGTTCAGCAGGCCCGTCAGCAGGGGATGGCCCAGCAGAGGCTGCAGCCACGCCCAAGGGGCCGTGCCGCCATGCAGGGCGATGTCGATGGCCGACAGGCGGGCGTCCCAGTCAAACGGGTGCAGCCGGGGAATGGCGGCCTTGAAGGTGGTAAAGCTGAGGGCGAACAGCGGCACGAGCAGCAGCGCAGGCAGCGCATGCATCAGGCGCTCGCGGTGCAGGTGGCGGCGCAGTTCCTGGCCCAGGAAATGGCACAGGCGCGCGGGGCGCAGCATGCACATCACGTATCCTGTCCAGGCGCACAGCAGGAAGACGGGTCCCGTCAGGGCGGCCAGGGCGAAGCTGGCCAGCAGGGGGGCGATGTCGTGGCGTGTCGGCCTGCTGCCCGTGAGCCACAGGACCACGGCCGTATAGGCCAGTACCAGCAGCAGCAGCGCGCGGTGGCTGTGCAGCGAGGTGCGCAGGCTGGCGGGGATGTTCATGACAGCGCCAGGACGACCTGGTCCTTGATGGTGGTGAAAAGCAGAGCCAGGCTGTCGCCGGCCAGGGTGACGGCCACGACGATGACCACGGCCAGCAGTCCGGCCAGCAGCGCATATTCGAGTGCGGTGACGGCAGTTTCCTCATACAGGCAGGACAGCAGAGAATTCACGATGGGCCTCGCAGTCGTTGGATGGCAGTGCGGGTGGGCGCTCAAGGCGGCGTGCTGGCCATGCCGCCTGCGGTACTCCGGACAAGGCGGCTGCCTTGCCCGGAGTGCTGCGCTTAGGCATTGGCAGTGGTCAGGGCCGTGCCGATCTTCGTGAACGTGGTTTTCAGTTGCGTGCCAACGATGGTGACGGAGGCGATGATGACGACGGCGATCAAGGCGGCGATCAGGCCATACTCAATCGCGGTCACGCCATCCTCTTCGCGGATGAAATTTTTGATGAAGTTCATGATGATGACTCCTAGAGTAAGAGAGAACTGCAGGGAACGACAAAGGTTGAACAGCATGGTTGCCGTGAACGGCGGCATCATGGACTTTGCCCCAATGCCAGCAGTCCGATGATGCAGACCACCACCACCAGCGCCGCCGTCAGCGCATAGCGGTAAAACGCCGCTTTTTGCTTGCCTTGCAGATACGTGGCCAGGCGCGAGGGGAGGTACTTGTCAAAACGCATGCTGTACTCCGTCTCGATGGACTGCGACTGGTGGCGGAATGGACACTGGTACGTTCACTATAGAAGTGGACGTATTGATCTACATCAGAAGAATCTCCCGTTTATGGCAGGAGGATTTGCTCGATTTTTTCGTGACAATTGTCATGCCCGAGTTTGCCTGGCGCATGGCGCGCCCGGCCGCTGGCAGCGGATGAAAGGGGAGAGATGCGGCCGCGCGGCGGCGGGCGCGTACGAAGATGTCAGGCGGTGGACGGCAACTCGCCCAGGCGGTGCTTGGTGGCGTAGGCGTACAGTTCCAGGCGGTTGTACACGCCCAGCTTGCGGTAGATCGAGGTCAGGTGGTTGCGCAGGGTATGCTCTGAAATGAACAGCTGGTTGGCCAGCAGCTTGGCGGGCGTGCCGCTGCCGTGCACGAGGGCGGCGATGATTTTTCTTTCCTTTAAGGTCAGGCTGGCCACGGCGGCGGCCTGCGCCGAGCCGCCGCCCGGTTGCGTCAGCTGTGTCAGCATGCGGCCCAGCATCGCGTGTTCCAGCCACAGTTCGCCGTGGTAGACCTTTTCGATGGCTTTCAGCACCATCTCGGCTGGCGCGTCCTTGCTGATGATGCCGCGCGCGCCTTTCAGGATGGCCTGGTCCAGGACGGCCTGGTCGTGGCTGGCCGTCAGCACGAGGATGCGCGTGCTGCCCCGCTGCACCAGCGCCGGCAGGATGGCCAGCGAGCTGACGCCGCCCAGGTCCAGGTCCAGCACGATAACGTCGGGTTCCAGCGCTGCCGCCTGCGCCAGTGCTTCGCTGCTGTCCGATGCCGTGGCAATGACGTGCATGCCCGAGTGTTCGCCGCCGATCAGCCGTTCCAGGCCCCACAGCATGGTCTTGTGGTCATCGACGAGCAGGACGCGGATGGCCGTGCTGGTGCTTTGCTGGTGCTGGAGGGAGTTCATATGGGGATTTCGATCTGGACGGAGGTGTTGCCCAAGGTATTGTGCGTGACCCTGGCGCTGCCACCGAGGGCGGCGGCACGTTCGGCCAGCGAGTCGGGCAGGAAGTCGGGCACGTGCGCGGCCGCGCATTCGTTGTCGATGCTGATGTGTAACGCCCCCTGCACGCAGGTCAGCTTGATGGCGCCGTGGCGCGCCGACGTATGCTTGCGGATATTGCTCATGCCTTCGTTGACGATCTGGAATACTTCGGCCGCCAAGCGATCGTTGATATGCAGGTCGCCCTCGATATGCAAGGCGATGTCGATGTCATAGAATTCGTGGATCTGCGCTGCCTGGCGCCGCAGCGCCACCAGCAGTTCCGGCTCGCTTTGCACCTGGCCGTTCTTGAAGGTGCGCGCATAGCTGCGCAGGTCGGCGATCACCTGGCCCGACATGATGATCAGTTTTTCCAGTTCCGGCAGCAGGGGATTGTCGGGCAGTGCCTCGTTGCGCAGGGCGGCCAGGCCGTGGCGCAGGCCGATATACGGCTGGATGGCCGTGTCGTGCAGGTCGCGCGCGATCTTTTCGCGCTCGCGCGAGGCCGCCTGCGAAGCAAGGCGGTCGAGCAGGTCGATGTTTTCAATGACGGGAAATGCCTGTGCGCCGATATGGCTGAGGAAAAGGGCGTCGGTCTTGCTCAGGCTGGTCGTGGAAACGATGTAGAGGCGCCCTGTTCCATTGCGCAAAGGCAAGGGGGTGCTGATAAACGAGTGTGCTTCGAGCAGCTCGGCCAGGCTGGCGCCGGCCGCATCGTCATGGCGCAGCCAACGCATGCTGTCCGCATCCAGCGTGCGCACACCGCCTGTCCATGGCAGCCAGCTTGACAGTGGGCAGTTGTAGAGTACGATTTTTTCGGCCGGGAAGGCCAGCAAGGGGCTGGCGGCTTCATCGCTGAGGATGGCGCTGGTCGTGACCGCCTCCGTCCCCGTATGCACGGCGCTGCGCAGCGACCAGTGCGGCGCCCCCTTGTCCTGCATCGCCAGCAGGCAGCTGCGGGCATGGAAATAGCTGCGGGTTTTGTCCAGCACCGAGGTGATGGTCTGGTCGACGCCGAAGCGGGGATTCGACAGCTGGCTGACATCGCGCAGCAGGGCCAGGTGGCTGCGCTGCGTGATGGCCGAGCCGCCCCAGTAGGCGATCATGTAACCGAGTGCCAGCAGGAAGGTGGTGCGTAGTAGCAGACGCGACAGTTCCGCATCCGTTTCGCCGAACAGGGCCGTGGCGGCGAACAGGCCGGCCGAGGCCAGGGTAATGCGCGCGCCTTCCTCGAAGCCCCGCTGGAACGACGAGGTCAGGATGGCAAAGAAAAAAAACAGGAAGAAAAAATTGTTATGGTTGCTGCTGGAAAACACGATCAGTCCGTACCAAGCCACGTCCAGCCAGTACAGCAAGATGTCCTGGGGTAGGCTGAAGCCCAGCAGTGCTAGCACGTAGAGCAGCAGGCTGTGCACCGTATAGGCAGAAAAGATCAGCCAGGTGATCTTGCTCAATTTGCCGGCGCTTTCGGGGTCGATGAAGAGGGTCAGCAAGGTTGCGCTGGACAACAGCAGGCGCATGCCGTTCACCATGGTCGTATCCAGGCCGATGCCTGGTAGGCGGGATTTCAGGGGCAGATCGAGGTTCACAAGCACTCCTGGCCGTATCCGCGCAGGAACGGCGCATGCGCTTAAAGGGATACCGCAGATAAATTCTTGTTGTTTTTGCTGCAATCAGGGACGAGTCTACGCATCCGCCGTAAAGATGTCTACAGGAATTATGCGTGGCGGCGTTGGCCGCGCGCGACAGTCCCTGCGCTGGCCCGCGGGATCAGGGGGGCTGCACCATCACGCGGTTGCGGCCGGCGCGTTTGGCCAGGTACAGGGCGCGGTCGGCGGCGCCGATGAGGGCGGAAATTTCCAGTGCCTGGTGCGCGTGCTGCGTGGCGATGCCGATGCTGACCGTGATGTGCTTGACGTCATTGCCTGTCTTGGCATGGGGAATGCGCAAGTCGGCCGCGCGCTGGCGGATCGCCTCGGCCAGCTGCAGCGCCTGTTCGTCATCCGTGTCGGGCAGGATGGCGGCAAATTCTTCGCCGCCATAGCGCGCCAGCAAGTCGGTGGGGCGCTGCAGCATGGCGGCCAGTTCCGCCGCCACGTGGATCAGGCAGCCATCGCCCTGCTGGTGGCCATAGTGGTCGTTGTAGTCCTTGAAATGGTCGATATCGATCATCAGCAGCGACAGCGGACTGTCGGTGCGCATGGCGCGCCGCATTTCCTTCTCGATGGCCACGTCGAAGTGGCGGCGGTTGGCGATGCCCGTCAAGCCGTCGGAAAAGGTTTGCGAGCGCAAGACCATGGTCTGTTCGCGCAGCAGCTTTTCGCGGCCGACGGCAATGGTGACATCATTGATCTGGATCAGGCAATGGCGTGGCGAACCGGGTAAATTGATCGGTGTGACGGCGATGGCTTGCTGCATGCGTTCCTGGCCTTCGGCACAGCCCGTGTTCGCGCCATGCGTGTACAGCGCAAATGGCGCCTTGTGCAAGGTTTGCGACAGCAGCGACTGGAAATTGTCGCGCAGGGCCTGGATGATGGCCGAGTCGATGCGCTTGTGGCGCAGCTCGGGGAAGACGGCGAAGAAATCCTGGCCCAGCACCATCTCGGGCTGCCAGGCGGAGTGGCGCGCCATCCAGCGGTTCCATAGCACGATGCGGTGCTGCTCATCGAGCACGATGGCGCCCAGGTTGACGGCGCCAAGTATGCTTTCGAGCAGGGCGAGTCGATGTAATGCATCCGGCATGATCTTCACGCCTGTCCCAGGACCTTGGCCAGATAGCGGCTGACCTGCTGTTTCAGGTCGTGCAAGGCGGACAGGTCGAGTACAAACGCGACGTAACCGTGGATCTGGTGCTTGGACAGCACGAAATCGATATGCAGCATCAGCACGACGGCGTCGTCGTCCTGGCCGCCGAACGAGGAGAGGATTTCCGCGCTGGTGCCCACGTGGTACAGCGGCAGCGAGCCATGCAGTTCGCTGTCGAACAGGTTGGCCAGGGTGCCCACGCAGGAATTGAGGATGATGTTGCCGATTTCGCTCATCGCTTCCTGTTCCATCTCCGTCAGTTCCTGCAGCGGCATGGCGTCGCCCACCATCAGGCGCACGATTTCCAGGCTCTTGTCTTCAGGAAACATCAAGATGGCTTCGGTGGCAAACGCGCCGTCGTAGTGCTGGCTGACGCCGCAGATGCGTTCGCCGTCCTTCTTGCTGCCGAGTAGGGCAGCCGCATCGGCGCGGTTCAGGAAGGTGATCGACGGCACCGACATGGTGACTTCTTCATTCACGATCTCGCTCATCGCGGCGGCGGCGTGGCCCACCCCGATGTTGAATATCTCTACCAGGGCATCGTTTTCCAGTTCGGAGAGATTGACCATGCTCACAGTCCCAGTGAATCGATCAGCTGATGAATGCGGGTTTCCGTGATCGGTTTTTCCATGAAGCCGACGCCCAGTTCGCTGGCGCGGTTGCGGATGGCGTTTTGCACGTTGGCCGTGACGAGGATGATGGGCGTGTGCGGGCACAGCGCGCGCAATTGTTCGGCCGCCGCCACGCCGCCCATGCCGGGCATGTTGACATCCAGTAGTATCAGCACAGGGCTGGCGGTCTTGACTTTTTCCAGGGCTTCTTCACCCGTCGCCGCCTCGATCACTTGCCAATCGGCATGTTTGCTGAGGATGAACTGGTGCGACATCAAACGTGAAACCCGGCTGTCATCGACAACAAGTACCTGTTTACTGTGAGTCATTTGCTATTCCTGAAACGTCATGTGTGTCAATAGTCGCATTTTCGCATATTTTAACGGGCATACGGAGTAATTGGCCAATCCATTGCCCTTGAGCAAAATTCATGGCGCCATCGTGGAACAAATGCCACGGCCGGTGTTCAAGGGCCGCTTGCGGGGCTAACGATCCGTTAAAATAGCGCCATTCCCCACTTCAGCCTTTTTTGCCATGACCCAAGACGAATTGAAACAAGCCGTAGCCCGCGCCGCCATTAATTATGTGGTGGACGGTGAAATCATCGGTGTCGGTACCGGTTCCACCGCGAACTTTTTCATCGATGAGCTGGCCAAGATCAAGGACCGCATCAAAGGGACGGTCGCCTCGTCGGAAGCGACGGCTGCCCGCCTGGCCGGCCATGGCATCCCCGTCTTCAGCCTGAATGACGTCGAGTCGATCGCCGTCTATATCGATGGCGCCGACGAGATCACGGCCAGCGGCGCCATGATCAAGGGCGGCGGCGCGGCCTTGACGCGCGAAAAGATCGTTGCCTCCGTGTCGAAACAGTTCGTCTGCATCGCCGACGGCTCCAAGCTGGTCGAGACCCTGGGCGCCTTCCCGCTGCCGGTGGAAGTGGTGCCGATGGCGCGCGCCGCCGTGTCGCGCCAGCTGGCCGCGCTGGGCGGCACGCCCCGTTTGCGCCTGAAGGCGGGCAGCGATGACGCTTTCATCACCGACAACGGCGGCGAGATCATCGACGTGCTGGGCTTGCAGATCGCCGACCCGGTGGCGCTGGAGCAGCAGATCAACCAGATCGTCGGCGTCATCGCCGTCGGCCTGTTCGCCGCGCGCGGCGCGAATGTCTGCCTGCTGGGCATGCCGGAAGGCGTGCGTACGCTGAGCTACTAAGACGATAGCCGGCCTTCGCCGGCAGTCGCATCTGTATTAAACGGCGGCCCCTTGCGGGCCGCTTGTCATGTGCGCCTGGCGATACACGGCCACGGTGCGCAGCAAGCCGCCCAGGAAGATGCCGCTGAAGCAGCCGTACGCGGCGCAGACGGGCAGCACGAAGCCCGGCGCGTGGGCATAAGCAGGTACGATGGCGAGGGTCACGGCCACCGCATATTTCATGCAGAAGATGCTCATCATCAAGGCCATCGGCAGCCAGCTGCCGGGGCGCCGCACGCTGCCGCGTTCGCAGATGACGACGATATGGCGCGTATCGGTCAGCGTCCAGGCCAGCGCCGCGCCCGTCACGGCTCCTGCCATCCAGGCGAATGGCGCCAGGCCGGCGAAGCCGAAACTGCCGTACACGCCGCTCAGGGACAGGGCCAGCATGACCAGGGGAATGATGCACAGCTTGCGCAAGCTCACTTCGCGCGCGCGGCTGGCCAGCACGCCCCGGTACACGAGAAAGCCCAGGATGGCCCAGACGTAGAGGGGAGTGTGGCTGAAGATTTGTTGCAACATGGTGTCCGCCTTGAAGTGAGGTTGTCGATGGACGTACTGTGCCTGCCGGCGGCGCGGGCGGCGAGCGGTGTGCGACGAAACGGGGAAGGTCTGCCGTGAAAGGGATTCAGGCGGCGTGAAACGGGAAGGGGATAAAGGCGACGCCGGGCTAAAAAGATTGAACGGTGCCGGTACCTCTTGACACCGTGGCGGGCAAGCGCCATATCGGGCCACGTAGCGGCGCTGACCATCGGGTACAGCGCGCAACGGAGGCCCGAGAAGGCGCTGCGCCGTGCTTACTCGGTTGGGGGCACGTAACCCATGGCCGCATCGGCGCCATCGCCGAAGAAATGCTTTTCCATCTGCGTGGCCAGGTATTTGCGGGCGCGCGCGTCGGCCAGGTTCAAACGGTTTTCATTGACCAGCATGGTCTGGTGCTTGAGCCAGGCGGCCCATGCTTCTTTCGACACGGATTCGTAAATTTTCTTGCCCAGTTCGCCCGGGTACGGCGGGAAGTCCAGTCCTTCGGCTTCCTTGTTGAGTTTGATGCAGTGGATCGTGCGGGCCATCTGTGCTCCTGAATCAGTGTAGAGATAAAGCGTGATTATAAGGCACTTTGCGCGTCCCCTCGCGGGGCCGTCGCGGCCTGCCGACGCGCCGTCTGCCGCGCCCTTGCGCTGGATCAAATTTGATCTGCGCCGTCCTAGCTAGTAAGATGCCTTATCGCGCCAGCCGCAGGCTGCGCCCCTTCACAGTAAATAGTAACAATTAACCAATATGGAATCCCCTATGGCCTCAGTGAAAGTCAATGGCATCGATGTCAGCAATGAAGGCAGCTTTGTGCTGTTTGGCGGCATCAACGTGCTCGAATCGCGCGATCTCGCCATGCGCGCCTGCGAAGAATATGTGCGCGTCACGCAAAAACTGGGTATTCCATATGTGTTCAAGGCCAGTTTCGACAAGGCCAACCGCTCGTCCATCCACTCCTACCGCGGCCCGGGCCTGGAAGAAGGCATGCGCATCTTCCAGGACGTGAAGGCCGCCTTCGGCGTGCCCGTGATTACCGACGTGCATGAGCCATGGCAGGCGCAGCAGGTGGCCGAAGTGGTCGACGTGCTGCAATTGCCCGCCTTCCTGGCGCGCCAGACGGACCTCGTCGTGGCCCTGGCGAAAACGGGCAAGGTGATCAACATCAAGAAGCCGCAATTCCTCAGCCCTGGCCAGATGGCCAACATCGTCGAGAAATTCAAGGAAGCGGGCAACGATCAATTGATCCTGTGCGACCGTGGCACTTGCCTCGGTTACGACAACCTGGTGGTCGATATGCTGGGCTTTGGCGTCATGAAGAAGACGTGCGGCGACCTGCCCATCATCTTCGACGTCACGCACGCGCTGCAGCAGCGCGATCCCGGTGGCGCCGCTTCGGGCGGCCGCCGCCAGCAAGTGGCGGACCTGGCGCGCGCCGGTCTGGCCGTCGGCATCGCCGGCCTGTTCCTGGAAGCCCATCCGGACCCGGACAACGCCCGCTGCGACGGCCCCAGCGCCTTGCCGCTGGACCAGCTGGAACCGTTCCTGGCGCAATTGAAGGCGCTCGACGACCTGGTCAAGTCGTTTGCGCCGCTGAATATCAAGTAATGGTCTTTGAGTAAAGAAAAAGCCCGGCATGCCGGGCTTTTTTTATGGCATGGAACAAAATGGCCAGGCCGGGCGCGTTGCCGAAGACAGTACGAATGCGGCGAGGCAAGGCCGCAACGCCCTGGACCTCCTATCGAGTGGGCTACAGGGTCTTGATCAGCACCTGCGACTTGCGCTGCCAGTTATACATATGCTGGCGGTCCTTCGGCAAATCGTCGACGGTGGCCGGCACGAAGCCGCGTTTCTTGAACCAGTGCGAGGTGCGCGTGGTCAAGACGAACAGCTTGTTCAGGCCGGCGGCGCGCGCGCGGTTTTCCATGTGTTTCAGGATGCGTTCGCCATCGCCCTGGGCTTGCACTTCCGGATTGACCGTCAGGCACGCCATTTCCGCCATTTTTTGCGCGGGGAACGGGTACAGGGCGGCGCAGCCGAAGATGACGCCGTCATGCTCGATGACGGAGAAATAATCGATTTCGCGTTCGATCAGCTCGCGGCCCCGCTTGACTAAAGTGCCGTCCGCTTCCAGCGGTTCGATCAGTTTAATGATGCCGCCCACGTCTTCGATGGTGGCCTGGCGCAGGCTTTCCAGGTTTTCATGGCTGATCATGGTGCCCACGCCATCATGGGTAAACAATTCCAGCAGGGCCGAACCATCCATCGAGAAGGGCACGATGTGCGAGCGCTCGACGCCGTTATGGCATGCCTTGACGCAATGTTTCAGGTAAAACGCGGTGGCGTCCGGCAAGAAGCCGGCCATCAGCACGGCTTCGGCCTGGTGCGACGACAGTTCGCGGATTTCCACGCCCGTGGCGTCTTCCATCATCGGCGTTTCCGTGATGAAAATCAGCTTGTCCGCGTGCAGGGCGATGGCGGCGCTGCAGGCCACGTCTTCCATGGTCAGGTTGAACGCTTCGCCGGTCGGCGAGAAGCCCAGCGGCGACAGCAGCACCAGGCCGTCCGAACCGAGGATGGAATGGATGGTTTCGGCGTCGACCTTGCGCGTGATCCCCGTCAGTTCCAGATCCACGCCATCGATCACGCCCAGCGGACGTGCCGTGATGAAGTTGCCGGAAATGATACGGATGGCCGCATGCGACATCGGCGTGTTCGGCAAGCCCTGGCTGAAGGCGGCCTCGATATCGAGGCGCAGCTCGCCGGCCGCTTCCTTCGCGCATTCCAGGGCGGCAATATCCGTGATGCGCACGCCATTGTGGAAGCGGCCTTCGACGTTACGCAGGGCCAGCTGCTCGGCTACCTGCGGTCGCGAGCCGTAGACGACGGTGACGTTGATGTCCAGCGCATGCAGCAGGGACAGATCATGGGCCAGCACCTGCAGCGCCCCGGCGCTGACGAGTTCACCGGGGAAGGCGACCACGAAGGTCTTGCCGCGAAAGGCGTGGATGTAGGGCGCGACTGAGCGCAGCCATTGGACGAATTGGGTAGGGTTTTCCATTAAGCGCATTATAATTCGCTGCGCGATGTGCGCGCTTAAAATACCTGTAAAAAACAATGTCTTCAGCCAGCAATAAGTCTTCCCCTCCTTCCCCTGTTGCGAATGTGTCTATTCCTGCGCCCGTTTCCGGGGCCGGCGACACCGCTACGGCGCCAGCGGCTGCCCCTGCGCAGCCGCGCGATGGCGGCCGCCAGCGCCCGCCCGTGAGCCAGCAAAGGCCACAGCCGCCGCGCGCGGAGCAGCAGAAACAGCAGCAGCGGCAGCAACAGCAGCAGCGCGCCGGAGAGGGCAAGCCCCAGCCTGCGCGCCCGCCACGCGAGGGACAGGCGCCGCGCAATGCGCCGGCCGGCCGCGAGCATCATGAAAACCGCGACAGCCGCGACACGGCCCGCGCCGCGCGCGAGGCCGAGAAGGCATTCCGCAATCCGCTGCCGCCGATCACCTATCCGGAAGACTTGCCCGTCTCGGGCCGCCGCGCCGAAATCGCCAAGGCCCTGACGGAAAACCAGGTGATCATCGTCTCGGGCGAGACGGGGTCCGGCAAGACGACGCAGCTGCCGAAGATTTGCCTGGAACTGGGGCGTGGCCAGAAGGGCTTGATCGGCCACACGCAGCCACGGCGTATCGCCGCCTCGTCGACGGCCAAGCGCATCGCGCAGGAACTCGGCACGCCGCTGGGCGAAACCGTGGGTTTCAAGGTGCGCTTCGCCGACACGCTGACCAAGGGCGCATCCGTCAAGCTGATGACGGACGGTATCTTGCTGGCCGAGACGCAGACCGACCCGTTGTTGAAAAATTACGACACCATCATCATCGATGAAGCGCATGAGCGCAGCCTGAACATCGATTTCCTGCTTGGCTATCTGAAGCAGCTGCTGCCGCGCCGGCCCGACCTGAAGATCATCATCACCTCGGCCACCATCGACGCCGAGCGTTTCGCGCGGCATTTCGGCACGCCGGAGAAACCCGCGCCCGTGATCGAAGTGTCGGGCCGCCTGTACCAGGTGGAAGTGCGCTACCGCCCCGTGGAGCGCGAGCAGGTGGCCATGCCAGGCGCCAACGCGAATGCCGACAAGCCAGGGCAGAGGACCGCCGCCGCGCGCGAAAAGCGCGACCTGATGGATGCCGTCGTCGATGGCGTGGAAGAACTGTGCCGCATCGGTTCGGGCGACGTGCTGGTGTTCTTGCCGGGCGAGCGCGAAATCCGCGACTGCGCCGAAGCGCTGCGCAAGCACCATCCGCCGCATGTGGAAATTTTACCGCTGTTCGCCCGCCTGTCGGCCGAGGAGCAGGAGCGCGTGTTCAAGACCAGCAATGCGCGCCGCATCGTGCTGGCCACCAACGTGGCGGAAACGTCGCTGACCGTGCCCGGCATCCGCTACGTGGTCGACGCGGGCCTGGCGCGCGTGAAGCGTTACAGCTACCGCAACAAGGTCGAGCAGCTGCAGGTCGAGCCGATCGCGCAGTCCGCCGCCAACCAGCGCGCTGGCCGCTGCGGCCGCGTGGCCGACGGCGTCTGCATCCGCCTGTACGAAGAACAGGATTATCTGCTGCGGCCGAAATTCACGGAGCCGGAAATCCTGCGCTCCTCGCTGGCCGCCGTCATTCTGCGCATGAAGTCGCTGCACCTGACGGACGTGGAAACCTTCCCCTTCATCGAGCCGCCGCTGGCGCGCGCGATCGCCGACGGCTATCAATTGCTGCAGGAACTGGGCGCCGTCGACGAGGTCAACAAGCTCACGCCGCTGGGCAACAAGCTGGCCAAGCTGCCGCTGGACCCGCGCGTGGGCCGCATGATCCTCGCCGCGCTCGATAACGCGTGTTTGACGGAAGTGCTGATCGTCGCTTCGGCCCTGTCCGTGCAAGACCCGCGCGACCGCCCGATGGAGCACCAGCAGGCGGCCGACGAGGCGCACAAGAAGTTTGCCGATGAAAAATCGGAATTCCTCAGCTACCTGAAAATCTGGCGCTGGTTCGAGTCCGCCATCGAGCACAAGAAAACCAACCGCCAGCTGCAGGACAATTGCCGCACGAATTTCCTGTCGCAGATGCGCTTGCGCGAATGGCGCGACGTGCATTCGCAGTTGTTGACCATCGTCAAGGAGCAGGGCTGGCGCCTGAACGAAGCGCCGGCCACCTATGATAATCTGCACATGGCCTTGCTGACCGGCTTGCTGGGCAATATCGGCTTCAAGGGCGAGGACGAGCCGGGCGCCGGCTATCTGGGCGCGCGCGGCATCAAGTTCCATATCTGGCCCGGTTCCTCGCTGCTGAAAAAGCCGGGCAAGTGGATCATGGCGGCCGAGCTGGTCGACACGACGCGTTTGTACGCGCGCTGCGTGGCGCAGATCCAGCCCGAATGGCTGGAAAAAGTGGGCGAGCACCTGCTGAAGAAATCGTGGGGCGAACCGCGCTGGGAAAAACGCTCGGCGCAGGTGACGGCGTCCGAACGGGCGACCCTGTATGGCCTGGTGGTGTACAGCCAGCGCCGCATCAATTATGGCAATTTCAACTTGCCGGAAGCGCGCGAAATCTTCATCCGCGACGCCCTCGTCGGCGGCGACTTCGACACGCGCGCACCGTTCTTTGCGCACAACCACAAGTTGATCAAGGACATTGAAAACCTCGAACACAAATCGCGCCGCCTCGACGTGCTGGTCGACGATGAACTGATCGCCGCCTTCTACGACAAGCTGCTGCCGGCCGACGTGTGCAATGGCGCCGGTTTCGAGAAGTGGCACAAGGACGCCGTGCGCGAGAATCCGAAGCTGCTGTACCTGAACCGTGACGAGCTGATGCGTCACGAAGCGGCCGGCGTGACGACGGATCTGTTCCCGAAAACCATGTCCGTGACGGGCCTGGAGATGGGTCTCACGTACCACTTCGAGCCGGGCAGCGTGCGCGATGGCGTCACCTTGAGCGTGCCGCTGTATGCGCTGAACCAGTTGCCGCGCGAGCGTTGCGAATGGCTGGTGCCGGGCATGCTGAAGGAAAAAGTGCACCTGCTGTTGAAATCGCTGCCGCAAAAGCTGCGCCGCCACTGCGTGCCGCTGCCCGATTACGCGGCCAAGTTCTGCGAGCGCGTGCACGCGGCGGGCGTGTTTGGCCGTGGCGACCTGATCGATGCCATCATCGCCGACATCCGCACGCAGATCACGATCAACGTGCTGACGACGGACTTCAAGCCGGAAACCCTGCCTGCCCATCACTTCATGAATTTCAAGGTGATCGACGAGCACGGCCGCCAGCTGGACATGGGCCGCAACCTGGCCACCTTGCAGGCGGAATTCGGCGGCCAGGCGCGCCAGAGTTTCCAGAAGCTGGCGGAGGTGTCTGGCGTATCGGGCGCGGGTACGCCTGCTGCCCGCGTGGCGGGCGCGCAAGT
The DNA here is from genome assembly GCF_030397695.1 of Janthinobacterium sp. SUN118. Lineage (NCBI taxonomy): Bacteria > Pseudomonadati > Pseudomonadota > Betaproteobacteria > Burkholderiales > Oxalobacteraceae > Janthinobacterium > Janthinobacterium sp. SUN118. The sequence continues at coordinate 1,099,500 of NZ_JAPUBV010000001.1, forward strand.
GGCGTCACGGCTGCAGGCGCAAGCGCAGGGCGCCACTGCCGTGGCGGGCAAGGGCGGCACACCCGCCAAGGGCGCTGCCGCGGCAGCGCCGGCATCCGCGAATGCCACCGTGTCGCAGCACATGGGCTTGACGGGCTGGACCTTTGGCGAATTGCCGGAACTGCTGGAAATCGTGCAGGGCAAGCTGACCCTGATCGGCTTCCCGGCCCTGGTCGACAAGGGCACGCATTGCGACCTCGAAGTGTTCGACGATCCCACCGTGGCCGCGCGCACGCACAAGGTTGGCTTGCGCCGCCTGTTCGCGCTGCAGATGAAGGAGCAGATCAAGTACGTCGAGAAAAGCATCCCTGGCTTGCAGCAGATGGGCATGCAATTCATGGCCCTCGGTTCGCAAGAGGAGCTGCGCGAGCAGATCATCAACAAGGCGCTCGATATTGCGTGTTTGCAAGATCCGCTGCCGCTGGACGCCGCCTCGTTTGCCAAGCGCCAGGCGGAGGGCAAGTCGCGCCTGGTGTTGCTGGTCAATGAAATTGCCCGCCTGCTGTCGCAAGTGCTGACGGAATTCCACGGTTTGCCGAAACGCCTGCAAAATATTCCCGCGGCGGCCGCCAGCGATATCCAGGCGCAGCTGCAGGGCCTCGTGCATAAGCGCTTCCTGACGGAAAACGAGTACACGCAACTGGCGCATTTCCCCCGCTATTTGAAGGCGATCAATGTGCGCCTGGAAAAATTGCGTGCCGACCCCGCGCGCGACACCAAGTTGATGGCCGAGTGGCAATCGGCGGCCGCGCCGTATTTGCGCCAGGCCAAGGATCGCCAGGCTGGCAAGAACACGGACCCGAAACTCGTCGATTTCCGCTGGATGCTGGAAGAGCTGCGCGTGTCGCTGTTTGCGCAGGAATTGCGCACGCCGATGCCCGTGTCTGCCAAGCGTCTGCAAAAGGTATGGGAATCGATGCAGCGCTAGGTCGGATGAGCGCGTCCAAAGGGCGCGCGTAATCCGACAACATCGTTGGCGCGAGTGGTGGATGATGTCGTGGGCCGGCGGTGGGGTGTCGGTGGCGTCACGGGTGGTGTCGGATTACGCGGCTGCGCCGCTAATCAGACCTACGCCGACGTACGCCGACCGACGCGTCCCCGGGGCTTGCCTGATCAATTGCGCTTGTCCAGCCCATCATCATCGCCGAGCGAGGAGCGGGCAGCCAGGTCGCTTTGGCTGCTGCCCGTGCCGGCGCGGCTGCCGCTCATCGAGGTGCCGGACAGGCTGCCTTCGCTGTCCGATTGCAGGCTGGCGCCACCGCGCAGGTCGCTGCCGGACTGCATGCGCCCGCCCACCATGCTGTCGTAGCGCGTGCCGCTGCCATAGAACGCTTCCATCTGCTGGTTCCACGCGTCGCTGCCCATGTCGGGCCAGTTGTTCTTGTCGAAGCCGGGCGCGTCTTTCAGCTGGCCTTTTTCCACGTTCAGCAGGAGGCGCTTGTTGACGGGGTCGAGCGTCAGGCGCTCCCAGGGCACGGCAAACAGCTTGTCGCCCATGCCCAGGATGCCGCCGAAGGACAGCACGGCATAGGCGATCTGACCCGTGCGCATGTCGAGCATGATTTCCTTGATGTCGCCCAGTTCTTCATCGCTGTGATTGTAGACATCGTCGCCAATCAGGGTGTCGGCCCCCATCAAGGCTGGCCCGGGGCCGTCGTGGTTGCGGTACATGCCCAAGATGTCTCGGTCCAGATAGCTCATGGTGTTCTCTCCTGTGTGAAGTGCTGATCGAACACCCAGATTAAGCATACGGCCAAGGTCGCGCTTGATCTGCCTCAATGGTGTCCGGGGCACTTTTATATGCGGGCAAACGTACGGTGCCGTAAGCCAATTGCGGTACTCTATGTGCTCAACGGAGGAGAGCGCGCATGCTGATTACGCAACGAGGCAGTTCGACGACCCGGCGCCATGCTCCACAGCGACAGACGGATTGCTTGCCATGGTGAAGCCCGCAACCAAGTGGTTGCGCGGCTTGCTGCGCGTCGGCAAGGCGCAGCAGCGCACGGCGACCAAGCTGGCGCAGGTGCTGTTCGGCCCCGTGTCCGCCAAGCTCAAGCCCCGTGGCAAGGTCAGGGTCAAGGCCGTGAGCAAGAGCATCGTCAAGACCGCGGGCAAGGCCGTGGCCAAGCCCGCCAAGCCGCGCGCCAAGCCTGCCGGCGACGCGCTGGCGCGTTCCGCCGCACCAGCGCTGGCGCCCTTCGCCACGCCGCTGTCGCCGCCGCGCGCGCGCAAGCGGCCCGCGCCTGCGCCGGGCAAGTGGCTGGCCGCCCACTATGCGCCGTTGCCGGAGCTGGGACAGTTGCCGGGCCGGCGCCTGAGCTATTTCCTGTACTTGCCGGACAAGCCGCCGAACGCGGTCATGAGCAGGCGTGGCCGGCCGCTGCTGGTGATGCTGCATGGCTGCGAGCAGAGCGCCACGCAGTTTGCCGAGGGCACGCGCATGAACCGCCTGGCCGAGCGCAAGGGCTATGCCGTGCTGTATCCGCAGCAGTCCATGCGCTCGCATGCGCGGCGCTGCTGGAAGTGGTACGACAGGCTGACGCAGGAGGGCGGCGGCGATGCGCGCCTGATCGTCGGCGCCATCGAGCAGGTGGCGGCGCGCCATGCGATCGACCGCGCGCGCATCTATATCTGCGGCATTTCCGCCGGCGCCGGCATGGCGCATATCGTGGCCCTGAATCACCCGCAGCTGTTTGCCGCGCTGGGCCTGCATTCGGGCCCCGTGTTCGGTGCCGGGCATAACCTGATCGGCGCGCTGAACGTGATGCAGCATGGCGCCGCCGCCCGCATGGACGCGGCCATCGACGAGGTGCTGGCGCGCCAGCCCGCGTTTCCCCGCCTGCCCACCCTGCTGCTGCAAGGGCTGTCAGACAAGGTGGTGCGCCCCGTGAACCAGGCGCAGCTGGTGCGCCAGAGCCTGCGCGTGAACCGCATGCCGGCCGACACGCTGGTGACGGCGCAGCGCCTGCCGGCGGGGGCGGCGGGCAGCCGCAACCCGGCCCATGCGTATGCGCTGCATGATTATCAGGTGGGCAAGGATGTGCTGCTGCGCGTGGCGCAGATCGAACACCTCGAGCACGCCTGGAGCGGCGGCGACGCCAGCCTGCCGTTCAACGACAAGGCCAGGCCCGACGCCAGCAAGATGCTGCTCGATTTTTTCGCGCGCCACCGCCGCGCCTGAGTTGCCGATAGCTTGCCGATAAGGTGCCGGACTGCGCCGTGCTGCGGCGCGGCCGTCACTGGTACACCTGCTTTCTCCCGTCTGGCGTGGCGCCGGGCTTGCCGCCGCGCGGCCGCGCAAGCGTGCCGGCAGGCCGCCTGCACGCTTTTTCTTCCATCGCATCGCATATGGCCCTGCCGTGATTTTCGCGCAAGTGGTATTGTTGCGGTATTTGAAAATAACAAAAATAGCGGTAAAAAACACTAAGTGGTATACAATTGGTACACGTTATCAGTGTTGGGCCCGGCTTGCCGCGCCACTCCCTGGAGACAGGGAAGCGCCGCCGGCAGCCGCCTACGTTACGGAATTCGCCATGTATATCAAGTCCAGACAGCTGCTGTGGTTTTTTGCGTTTTTCCTCGTATTTGAGCTCAATATCTATTTGTCGAATGACATGATCATGCCGGCGATGCTGGTCATCGTCGACGAGTTTCAGGCGGATCAAAAGTTCATTCCCCTGTCCTTGAGCCTGTATCTGCTCGGCGGCAGTTCCCTGCAGATTTTCCTCGGGCCGCTGGCCGACTATATCGGCAAGCGCAAACTGGTGTTGACGGGCAATACGCTGTTCTTGCTGGCTACCTTGACGGTGCCGTTTGCCACCTCGATCGAGCAATTTCTTGCCGTGCGCTTCGTGCAGGGCATGGGCTGCTGCTTCATCTTTGTCGGCTATGCCATGATCCATGAGCTGTTCGACGACATGGCGGCCGTCAAACTCAGCAGTATTCTGTCCAGCACCACCATCCTCGCGCCCCTGGCAGGGCCCATCCTCGGCAGCGCCATCCTCAGCCAGCTGGACTGGCGCTATGTGTTTTTCCTCTCCGGCCTGCTGGCGCTGCTGTCCCTGCTGGGCTTGTTCAAGTGCATGCCGCAGATGGCCGTGACGCGGCCGCGGCTCGATGCCGGCGCCATCGTGCGCAGCTATGCGCGCATCTTCGGCAACGGACGCTTCATGTTCGGCATGTTTACGGCAGGGCTGGCCACCGTGCCCCTGACGGCCTGGATCGGCTTTTCGCCCATCTTCGTGCTGCAGGAAATGGGCGCGTCCTACGCCACCTATATCGCGCTGCAATGCGCGATCCTGTCGGGCTTTGTCCTCAGCAGCATCGCCATCCAGCGCCTGCGGCAAGACTTTCCCCTCGTCTCCCTGCTGCGCATGGGCGGACTGGTCGCCGCGGCCGGCATGCTGGGCGCCGGCGCGGGCCGCCATCACGTCGATGTGTTTGCGGCCTGCATGTTTGTCTATTCCATCGGTTTCGGCTTGTTCAACGGCGCCCTGATCCGCAGTGCGATTACGGCCAGCAAGGAATCGCTGACCCTGACGACGGCCGCCATGAGCCTGCTGTATTGCGTCTATTTGTCCGCCTGGCTGCAGCTGTACAACGTGCTGTGCCAGCGCTTCGGCTATGCGCTGGAAACGTATGCGCTGCTGAATCTTCCCGTCATTCTGATCATCGTGGCTTGCCTGCTGATATTTACGCGGGGCATGGCGGGGCGCCGGGGAAGCGAGGTGCTGCTGCCCCAGCGTTGATGGCGCAACGATGCGCGTGTTGTTGACCTTGTTTTACCTCATACGAAGTTTACCTACACTCTCCTGTGGAAGATGGTGCGTTCATGAAAATAGATGACCTGGCCTCAAAACACGATCAAGCAAAGATTTTCAACCTGGAATATGAGTTTCGCATCAATAAGCTGAAACTCGATTACATCAAGCTGGCCGATGCGGGGCCGGCCGGCGCCGGCAGCGCGCAGATGGCCGAGGAACACCAGGCCGGCATTGCCGCCCTGCGCAGTTTCATCGGCGCCAATTTTACGCATTTCAATGCGGCAAGCTGTTCATCGCTGAGCTGCATCCCCACGCGCGCGCTCGGCGACGACGAGCGCTACCTGCACCGCATCTGGATGGGCGGGCAATTGCCGGCCATCGCGGCCGAGGCGATACAGCAGTGGGGCGCGGCGCTCGACGAGGTGCGCCACAATGGCGGCGCGCCGTATGTCTCCATCCTGTGGGTGTGGGATGCGGGGCAGTTGCGCAACGACGAACGCTTCAGCCCGACGGGCGGGGCCGGGCGCTACACGGTCGGCCGCTACGCCTTCGGCGGCACGACCCTGCATATCAACTCGCTGCGCGCGCTGGCGCTGGATTTCGCGCCGGAACGCTTCGACTTGCTCGATACCCTGCATGCGCAGCGCTATTTCGCCACCCTGTCCGATTATTTCCGCATCCTTATCATGTGCGAATACGGCGGCATCTATATGGATGTCGACACCATCCCGCACAATCCGGCGACGATCTTCCTGATGAAGCCGGAAGTGCCCGATTATTTCCAGCGCAATAACGGCGACGCTGGGGACACGCGCCATCATGTGAGCTGGATGAATCTGTTTCTCGATGAAACCGGCATGCTGATCGCCAAGCGCAATGATGCGGCACTGCGCTCGATCCAGCGCAATGTGAACCGCGCCTATGCGGGTATCGACCAGCAGATTCCCCGTTCCTGCCCGCAATTCGAAGCGCGGCTGTTTGGCCAGTTCTATGCCGAATGGAAGCAGCATCTGGGCCGGACCCTGCTCAGTCATGCCGAGTTCTACCAACGCTATTGCGTGCTGTACGACGGCGTGCGCGAAAGCGTCGTGGGCGGCATCCGCGGCATGCGCTTGCTCGACGACATCATCACGGACATGCACATTCCCCTCAGCGCGGAGGAGCGGCGCGCGTATGTGCGCTGCATCGCCGGACTGGACGATATCGACTGGCAACTCGATGATCCTTTGAGCCTGGTCAATGTCGTCGATGTGTTCGACATCGAGGAAGTGCCGCGCATGGCGTATGCTGCCCAATTGCGGGCGGAAATCGATCATTTCCACTATTACTCCGTGCTGTCGGACGATCCGCAGCTGGACCGCGTGAATGCCATCTTTTGCCGCTACCTGGTGGCCCACCGTTCCATGCATATCGCCGCAGGCGCCTTCTGGCGTCCCACCGTGGGTCGCCACGGCAGCGGCATGCCGGCAGCCAACGATGCCACCATGGCCGAAGACGAGGGCCAGGCGGGCTTGCTGTCGCATGCCCCGCTCAGGCTGGTGCCCGGCGAACTGCTGGGTGACGAGGCGAAGAACCGCATGGCGAAATTGCTGTTCGCCACCAGCTATCTCGAGTACTGCTCGTTCGGCAATAAATTGAATCTGCAATTCGTCGAACTGCAGCGGCGGCAGAATATCGAGCCCTACCTGGCGCATATCCATGGCTTGCACGACGAGGACGAGCGCTTCATCGGCTTTTTCACGGCCGCGACGATGGCCGAGTTCCAGGCCTGCGGCGCCGTCTCGTATTACCGCGATGACATGAAGGCGCTCGATGACGCCTATGACGAATTCGTGCTCGCGCATGCGCGCGCCGACGATTGCTTCGTCAGCAGCCTGGCCATCGACGAGAAATACCGGGGGCAGGGCTTGTTCAAGCAGATGTTCAATGAAATCCGCGACCTGGCCGGCCGCAAGGGCTGCGCGCGGATCACCCTGACGGTGTGGGAAAAGAGCGAAGCCTTGCAAGTGTACCTGCACAAGGGTTTTCGCAGCGTGGGCACGTTCGACTATGCGTACAGCCTGTTCTACGACCGCCTGCACTTCCTCGTATATGAGGGAAACTGAGGAGGGAAACTGAGGAAGGAAACAGCGGAAGGAAACAGCGGGGAACAGGGGCGGCTGGCGGCCGCCCCTTGACGAGACTTACAGGGCCAGGAAGGCGAGGGCCGCCACGGCCGTCGGCAGCAGGGCGCCGGCCAGCAGGCCGACGGCGCCGATCGATTCATCCTTGAAGCCGCGGCGCAGCAGGGCCACGCCAGCCGGGTTCGGCGCATTGGCGATGACGGTCAGGCCGCCGCCGGCCACGGCGCCCGCCACCAGCATGTATTTCGCTTCGTCCGTCATGCCGACGATCAGCGAACCGAGGTAGGTCAGGGCGGCATTGTCGGTGATCGCCGTCAAACCTAGGGCGCCGAAGAACAGGGCCAGCGGTTTCAGGCTGGAAACGATGGGCTGCAGCCACCATTGCTGCATGCCGCCCAGCACCACCAGGCCGCCGAGGAAGAATCCGACCAATAAACCTTCCTTCAGGATCAGCGGGCTTTGATAGCGCTCATAGGCCTGCACGAAGCCGAGGAAGAACAGGAACAGGCCGATGAACAGCACCGGATGGTGCGCCAGCGCCACCACGCCAGCGAGCACGATCATGTGCACGAGGCTGATGGCCAGCGGCACTTTCGGCGCTTCCACTTCACCGGCCTTCGGCTTGATGTCGGACGTGTTGCTGTGCAGGTATTTGCGCAGCAGGATGCTCACGCCCGTGGCGTTGACCAGCACGGCGATGGCCGCTTTCCAGCCGAAATGGCTGGCCATGAAGGCGCTGTCCCAGTTCCAGGTGGTGGCGACCATCAGCACGGGCGGCGCCGCGTACGAGGTCAAGGTGCCGCCGATGGAAACGTTGACGAAGAGCACGCCCAGCGCGCCATATTTCAGCCATTCAGGGATGCCCGGGCGAAAGATTTGCGGCGCCAGCATCAGCGCGGCCAGGGTCATGGCGGCCGGTTCCGTGATCATCGAGCCCGTCAGGGGCACGAGGGCCAGGCCCAGCCAGACGAGGGCCAGTTCCGTACGCAGCGGCATCACGCGCGCCACTCCTTTCAGCAGGCGCTGCACGGCGTCGAGCACGGGGCGCGAGGCGGCCACCACCATGACGACAAAGACGAACAGCGGCTCCGTGTACTGGCGCGACTCGGCATATTCGATGGCCGCATCGCCGCCCGAGACAAAGGCCATGATGATGATCAAGATGAAGGCCCAGAAGCCGAACACAACTTCTACTTCGCCCAGCAGGTGCAGCAAGCCCGCATGGCGCGGATGGCGGTTTGCCAAGGTTTCAAACGACTTGGCGGCGAAGGTGTGGATGAGCGCAAGGCCGAAGACGATCGCGCTGATGAGTTGGATGGTGGTCAAATGAGTTTCCTTATGGACGGAGGATGCCGACTGGTACGTTGCCAGACGGTAAGGAGAGTGCTTATGGTACAGCAATCGATGCCCAGAACGGGTTTTTTCGGACGTGGCGGAGCGGCCCTGGCAGCGGCAATGCGCAGATAAGCCTTGCCAAAAGCGGGACTGGATAGTACTGTATATGCATACAGTATTCATCTTCCTCTTTCTTCATATTAAATCATGCAACATTCCGAATTGATGGCGTCACCGGAAGCCTTGCACCCGTCCCTGTGGCGCGCCTCGCAGCTGGGACAGGCGGCCACGCGCTGCCTGGACACGGGCTTTGCCGCGCTATCCGCGCAGCTGCCCGGCGGCGGCTGGCCTTGCGGCAGCCTGATCGATTTATTGGTGCAGCAGCCGGGCAGCGGCGAATTGCGCCTGCTGGCGCCCGCGCTGGCCCAGTTGCGTGATCTGCCCATCGTGCTGTTGCAGCCGCCCCATCCGCCGCAGGCGCTGGCCTTGGCCGCGCAAGGCCTGGCGCCGTCGCAACTGCTGTGGCTGCGCAGCGCCGGCAGCAAGGATGCCTTGTGGGCGGCGGAAAACATCTTGCGCAGCGGCAGTTGCGGCGCCCTGCTGTTCTGGCAGACGCACGTACGCGGCGACAGCCTGCGCCGGCTGCACCTGGCGGCGCAAGGCGGCCATACCCTGTTCTGCATGCTGCGCCCGCTGCATGGCGCGCAGGATGCGTCGCCGGCGCCGTTGCGCCTGTCCGTGCGGCCGGCCGCCGGCGGCATCGAGATCGGCTTCATCAAGCGCCGGGGACCGCAGCGCGATGCGCCGCTGTTCCTGCCCCTGCAACCTCCTTCTGTAATGCTACGCCATGCGACTCTGGATCGGCCTTTGCCTGCCCCGGCTCCCGCTCGAAGTGTTTTGCCCGCGCTGGTCGGCTGATATTCTCGGCGTGGTGCTGGAGCAGGAGCAAGTGATGGCCGTGTCGCCGCTGGCGCGGGCCGCCGGCATCCGGCCCGGCATGCGCCGCGCGGGCGCGCTGATGCTGGCGCCGCAGGCGCGCCTGCACGAACGCTCGCCCGAACGGGAAGCGCTGGCCCTGCAAGAGGTGGCGCTGGCGCTGCTGCAATATTCGCCGCTGGTGGCGCAGGGCGAGGAAGCGACCCTGCTGGTCGACGCGGGCGCCAGCCTGCGCCTGTTTGGCGGCGTGCGCGCCCTGTGCCGGCAGATCGCGGCCAGCTTGCGTGCGCTTGGCTACACGGCCCAGCTATCGTGCGCGCCCACGGCGCGCGGCGCCTGGCTGCTGGCGCGCGCCGGTACGCGCCGGGGCCGGGTGCTGGGCATGGAGAGCCTCGTGCGCCGCCTCGACCGCCTGCCGTGCGCCTGGCTGCCGCCCGCGCGCCCCTGGCTCGACTGGCTGGACGGCATCGGCTGCCGCACCCTGGGGCAGTTGCGCCAGTTGCCCCGGCCCGGCCTGCAGCGCCGCTGTGGCGCGGCCCTGCTCGACATGCTCGACGATGCGCATGGACACGGCACGGAACTGTTCGTCTGGCTGGAAGCGCCGCCCACGTTTCGCGCCAGTCTGGAGTTGTTCGACCGCGTGGAACACGCGGACGCGCTGCTGTTCGGCGCGCGCCGCCTGCTGCAGCAAATGACGGGCTGGCTATGCGCGCGGCAATTCGCCGTCGAACGCATCGCGCTGCTGCTGGCGCACGAGCGGGGCCGGGTGGCGCGCCCGCCCACCGTCATCGAGCTGGCCCTGGGCGAGGCCGTCTGGCGCGACGAGCACTTGTTGCGCTTGCTCAAGGAGCGCCTGGCGCAGCTGGTACTGGATGCGCCCGTGATCGGCCTGACCCTGGAAGCGCTGCAAGTGCAGCCGATGGCGCCGCCCAGCGCCACCCTGTTTCCCGAGCCGGGCGGCACGCCGCAGGAGCGCCAGCGCCTGATGGAATTGCTGGTGGCGCGCCTGGGCGCAGAAAATGTCTTGCAGGCATCACCGCACGCCGATTACCGCCCCGAGGCAGCCAACCAGTGGCTGCCGCTGCCGGCCAAGCCCATTGCAAGAAGCGCGGTGCCGGACTTGCCGCCCGGCTTGTCCGGCATGCCCCGTCCCGGCTGGCTGCTGGCCCAGCCCATCGCCCTGCTGATGCGCGAGCACCGGCCATTCTATGGCTCACCGCTGAAGATGGTCTCCGTGGCCGAACGCATCGAGGCGGGCTGGTGGGGGCAGTCGCAGGCGCGCGATTATTTCATTGCGGAAGGACGCGACCACGCCCATTACTGGGTCTACCGCGAACGCATCGCCGGCAGCGGCGAAGATGCCGTACCGCGCTGGTTCCTGCATGGCTTGTTTGGCTGAGCCGGTGGCGCGGCACAGGCAGGGCAAGCCGCCGCATGCGCTGCCCTGCTGAAATGGCCGTGCTTGGCTATACTGGCTGCCCGGCGTCGCGTCTTTCATATCAATAAAGGATTTCCATGTCACAGCTTTCCGACTTTCCCATCACCAAGAAATGGCCTGCCCAGCATCCCGAGCGCCTGCAGCTGTATTCGCTGCCGACGCCGAACGGCATCAAGGTGTCGATCCTGCTGGAAGAGCTAGGCCTGGCGTACGAGCCGCACCTGGTCAGTTTCGAGCAAAACGACCAGCTGTCGCCCGCCTTCCTGTCGCTCAATCCGAACAACAAGATTCCCGCCATCCTCGACCCGCAGGGGCCCGATGGCAAGCCGCTGGCGCTGTTCGAGTCGGGCGCCATCCTGCTGTACTTGGCCGAGAAGACGGGCCAGTTCCTGCCGCAGGACGCGGGCTTGCGCTATGAAACCATGCAGTGGCTGATGTTCCAGATGGGCGGTATCGGCCCCATGTTCGGCCAGGTGGGCTTCTTCCACAAGTTCGCCGGCAAGGATTACGCAGACAAGCGTCCGCTCGAGCGCTACATCGGCGAATCGAAGCGCCTGCTGGGCGTGCTCGAGCAGCGCCTGCAGGGCCGCGACTGGATCATGGGCGGGCAATACACGATCGCCGACATCGCCATCTTCCCGTGGGTGCGCTGCCTGGTGGGCTTCTATGGCGCCGGCGAGCTGGTCGGCATCGACAATTTCCCGAACGTGCAGCGCGTGCTCGATGCCTTCCTTGCCCGTCCCGCCGTCGCCAGGGGCCTCGATATACCCAAACGCGATTAATTCTGGCCGCCTGCGCCGCTGGCCGGGCGGCGCTACAATGCGCCATCGGCCGGCATGCCCGGCAGCTTTGATCTGAGACAATGAAATCCACCCGGCAAGATTTTCCCGGCGCGCACGGCCATGTGCTGGCGGCGCGGCTCGACGCGCCCGATGGCGCCATCCGCGCCTATGCGCTGTTCGCCCACTGCTTCACGTGCGGCAAGGACGTGCTGGCCGCGCGGCGCATCGCGCAAGGTTTGACGGAACACGGCATCGCCGTGCTGCGCTTCGATTTCACGGGGCTGGGCGCCAGCGAAGGCGAGTTCGCCGCCACCAATTTTTCATCGAATGTGGACGACCTGGTGGTGGCTGCTGATTTCCTGCGCGCCAGGCACGCGGCACCGCAATTGCTGATCGGTCATAGCCTGGGCGGCGCGGCCGTGCTGGCCGCCGCCGCGCAAGTGCCGGAAGCAACGGCCGTGGTGACCCTGGCCGCGCCGAGCACGCCCGCCTACGTGACGCGCATGTTCAGCGATCACCTGGAGAAAATCGCCGCCGAGGGCGAAGCGCTGGTGCAGCTGGAAGGGCGACCGTTTCGCATCCGCCAGCAATTCGTCGACGACGCGGGCAGCCACAGTTTAAAAGACCACATCGCCGGCCTGCGCCGCGCCCTGCTGGTGATGCACGCGCCGAACGACACGACGGTGAGCCTGTCGAACGCGATGGATATTTTTACGGCAGCGAAACACCCGAAAAGCTTCGTCTCGCTCGACGACGCCGATCATTTATTGACGGGGCGCAATGATGCGGCGTATGTCGCCAATGTCATCGCCGCCTGGAGCGCGCGCTACCTGCAGCCGCAGTGATCAGGCATCCGGCCGCGCCAGTGCGGCGCTGATCGCATGGCAATCCGATTCATAGCCATGCAGGGGCAAGGATTGCAGCCTCCTGGCGTACCGCTCCATGGCGGCGGAATCTTGTGTTGCCGCCGCCGCTTGCGCCTGTTGCCCCAGTTCGCTGATGATGGCGGAATAGCACATATTGCTGTGAAACGCAGTCTGGAAGACGCCCGCATAAAAGGCCAGGAGGGCGGTGGACAGGACGGCGATGGCGGCAATGCTGAAACGGAGCATGAAGTCTTTCGCATGAAAAACGCCGTAACGGCACAGGGCAGATACGGCGCAGATGGCGGAACCGGTTGGATAAGCTGGGTGCCTGAAAAGTGCCCAGGGCAAGGCAACAAGGCCATGGGCCTTTTGCAGGCCCTCAGTCCTCGTCGAACTCGGCGGAAAGGTCTTTCCAGCCCTTGCTGGCCGCAAAGGCAGAAAATTCTTCCGGCGCTTCCAGAACGATCAGTTTCTTGTCTTGCAGGCCCAGGTCGCCATGGCCGAAGTCGGGGCCCACGTAGCCGAGGCTGCGCAAGCGGGCCAGGATGTGGCCGACCAGGGTCTTGTCCTTGTAGGCGCCCGCTTCGAGCGGGGCGGAAAAATCGACGTAGACGTCGATGATGCCGTAGCCTTCGTCGAAGATGCGGATGGCCTTGATGTCGTGGGCACGGCCGGAGCCGTCGGTGGCCTTGAAGGGGCCGCTGAGCTGGATGTCGGTGTCATTGTTCATGCCGCCAGCATACACCAAAAGCCGGCCCCGCAGAGGGGGCGCCACGCAAAATCCCCATGCCCGCGAGCACCTCAGCGCGCCTGCAGGATGGCCGACAGGCGGTCGCGCGTACCGGCGATGCGCTCCAGTTGCGGATACTTCAGGCCGCCATGGTAGTCGAGCGCCACCGTCTGGAATTGCTTGCCCTTCTTGACCAGCAAGTTGATCGGCTGCTTGCCCTCCCTGGCCGCCTGGATCGCCGCCTTCAGGAGCTTGGCCGTGTACGCCGTGCCATTCACGGCCAGCAAGGTGGTGTTGCCCGACAGGCCGGCCTGGAAGGCGGGACCGTCCCACAGCAGCTTGCCGATCTTGCCCTCCTTGTCGACGCTCAAACCCAGCGAATACGTCAGGTCCGTGCCCTTGCCGCGTTCTTCCGTCGCTTTCATGAACGGCGTGGGCGTGTCGCGGTAGACCAGTTTCCAGCCGGCGCGGGCCAGGCCGTCGAGCGGCGCGCCGGGGCCATGGCCGTCCAGGCGGCTGCGCAGAAAACGTGCCCAGTCGTGCGGCTGCACGGCGTTCAGGGCCGCCACCACGTCGTCGAAGGTGTAGGGCAGGGGCGTGGTGCTGCCATCCTGCACGCCGAAGAAGGCGCGCGCGAAATCGTCGAGCGAACGGCGTTCGCCCGACAGTTCGCGGATGGTGGTGTCGACGTCGAGCCACACCAGCGCCCCTTCCATGTAGTAATCTTCATCGCGCTGCCAGCTGCTCCAGCCGATGGGACGGCGGCCATTGATGATGGGATCGTTGGTCGTGTCCTGCATGGCGCGCCAGCTGCGCCCGGGCATCACGTCATACTGGGCCGCCGTCGCCGCGAACAGGTCGCGCATATTGGCCGGCGCCACCAGGCCGGAGCGGGCCGCCAGCACATTGCCCCAGTACTGCGTCTGGCCTTCATACACCCACAGCAGGCTGTTTTGCAGCGGCGTGTTGAAATCCGGCGTGTCCTGCCCGCCCGGACGGCGGAACTTGCCGTTCCACGAATGCGCGAGTTCGTGCGGCAGCAGCACGCGGCCCGCCTCGTTCTTGTCCCAGTCGCTGAAATAGCCGGGCTTGACGCCGTTTTCGCTCGATTGCAGGTGCTCGCGGCCGATGCCGCCGAACTCGTCGCTCAAGGCCAGCAAAAAATCATAGTGGCGGTAATGGCGCGAAGCGAACAATTTATAGGCTTGCTGCAGCATGGCGCGGTGCTTCTCGACTTGCTGCGGCGTCGCTTCCAGGCTGTCGGCGCTGTCGGCCATCACGTTCAGGTACACGGGGACTTTGGCGCCCGGATCGAGGTCGATGCGCTCGAAATGGCGTCCGGCAAAGACGGGCGAGTCGACCAGGGTGTCGAGGTCCAGCGGTTCGAAATCGACTTGCTGGCTGGCCGGCGTGGCCGCACGCGCGCGCACTTCCAGGGCGCTGGCAAATTCCCAGCCGGCAGGCAGGGTCAAGCTGGGCTGCACGACGATGTCGCGCGCGGCCCGTCCGGCCGGATACAGGGTCATCGCATGCCATTGCACGCCCAGCATGGCGCTCGTCATGGTGATGCGGCCCTGGCTGGCGTCGACGGGCGAGAGGAACTGGTATTGCGCTTCCACGGCCGTGGCGCCGGGTGGCACGTCGAGGTGGAAGGCGAACATGTTGACGGGATCGCGCCGCCATTCCAGGGGCTGGCCGTTGGCGGACAGGCGCAGGCCGGCCAGCTGGTTCAGCGGCCCGCTGGGACCGTGGTTGCCCGGCACCCATTGCGGATAGAGCAGGGTCAGCTTGCCGGGCGCGGCCGGGATGCTCTCGCGGATGCTGAAAATCTGCTGCGCCACGTTGCTGGCGTCCACATGCAGGACGATGGGCGCGGGTGAGGCGGCCTGGGCCGCACTGGCAGCGAGGAAGATCAAGGACAAGCACAGGAGGGAACGGGACATGTGGCGGCGGGCTGGGGTGGCAAAGGGGCAGTATAAGTAATCCTCGGGAAAATTTTGTGAAATTGTGACAAACAGAGCCGGACGCCATGCAAGGCGGTCGCCGCGACGCGGTGCACGCACTGCCAGCGGTGGGCAACACCGCAGGGCGCCCGTTATGGAAGCCAGAAGTCACCGTAATGTATTGGGGGTTACTGCGCATCGTGTAAAAATTTCTTACAAATTTAGGGGCGTCTGGGGCGTTTTGCGCCGATTTCAAGGCCTTGAAAGGGGCTCGAATGGACGTATATCGGTAGCAAGCGGATGCTCATGGTGAGGTCCGCGATACTTATCGCTTAACTGAAAGGATATTTAATCATGCGTACTTTTGACCTTGCTCCTCTGTATCGTTCCGCCATTGGCTTCGACCGTCTGGCACAGCTGCTCAACGAACAGCGCGCCGATGCGCAGCCGAGCTATCCACCGTACAACATCGAACTGGTGTCGGAAGATAAATACCGGATCGTGATGGCATTGGCCGGCTTCTCGCGCGAAGAGATCGACATCATCACGGAACGCGATTCGCTGCACGTCACGGGCCGCAAGCAGAAAGATGGCGTCGAGCGCACCTTCTTGCACCGCGGTATCGCCGCCCGCGATTTCGAACAGCGCTTCCAGCTGGCCAACCATGTGAAGGTCACGGGCGCCACGTTTGAAAACGGCATGCTGACCATCGACCTGGTGCGTGAAGTGCCCGAAGCGCTGAAACCGCGCAAGATCGAGATCGAAGCCGGCAGCACGGCCACCGTCAGCGCGCTGGAACAGCGCCAGGCGGCCTAGGCTGACCCAGGCGCCCCTGCGGGTGCTTGAGCAGGCGGGAGGGTTCCGTCCTCCCATGCAGTAGAATACTGGCCGGTTTATCCGGCCAGTGTTGCGTCTGCACCCATGACAGCATTCCCCCTTTGTGACATTTTTCCGTGCAGCTGCCCATGCATGCGGAACGCAGGATTAAGCCATGCTTAAAGGCGCAAATGCCTGTTTCCAAATGGAAAAATGTTAAGCACCGCCTAAGACTCGTGGCCCAATATTGCATACATCAAAATCTCATTGAATGAGGAGCAATTCATGGAACAGCAAGCGAATAACGCATCTCTCAAGATCAAACGCACCGTAGCCGCGCTGGCCGCGATCGGTGTGCTGGGCGCCGGTGGCGCCATGGTCGTACATCAGAACAATGCCGGCGCGAATGCCGCGGCGGCAGCCGCCCCCGTGGCTGCCGCTGTCGCGCCCGTCGCCGTGGCGCCGCTGGTGGCCTTGCCCGACTTTAGCCAGATCGCCGCGCGCAACAGCCCGGCCGTGGTGAACATCAGCGTGACGGGCAGCACCAAGGTCGCGTATGACCCGTCGGCCCAGGCTGGCAACGACGACTTCGGCAACGATCCCTTCTTCGAATTCTTCCGTCGCTTCCAGGGCCCGCAAGGGGGACAGCGCGGCGGCCGCGACGTGCCCACGCACGGCCTCGGTTCCGGCTTCATCGTCAGTCCGGACGGCATCATCATGACGAATGCCCACGTGGTGCGCGATGCGCGCGAAGTGACCGTCAAGCTCAACGACCGCCGCGAATTCCGCGCCAAGGTGCTGGGCACGGATCCGAAGACCGATATCGCCGTGCTGAAGATCGACGCCAACAACCTGCCCATCGTGCCGCTCGGCCATTCGAGCGACTTGAAAGTGGGCGAATGGGTGCTGGCCATCGGTTCGCCGTATGGTTTCGACAGCACGGTGACGGCCGGCGTGGTCAGCGCCAAGGGCCGTTCCCTGCCTGACGACAGCAATGTGCCCTTCATCCAGACCGACGTCGCGGTGAACCCTGGCAACTCGGGCGGTCCGCTGTTCAACACGCGCGGCGAAGTGGTCGGCATCAATTCGCAGATCTACAGCCAGACGGGCGGCTTCCAGGGCCTGTCGTTCGCCATCCCGATCGACCTGGCCAGCCGCATCAAGGACCAGATCGTCGCCACGGGCAAGGCCAGCCACGCCAAGCTGGGCGTGACGGTGCAGGAAGTCAACCAGGGCTTTGCCGACTCGTTCAAGCTGGCCACGCCGGAAGGCGCGCTGGTCGCCAACGTGGAGCGCGGCAGCCCGGCCGACAAGGCGGGCCTGAAGTCGGGCGACGTGGTGCGCAAGGTAAATGGTCAGCGCATCGTTGCTTCGGCCGACTTGCCGGCGCTGGTGGGCACTTCCTTGCCTGGCGACAAGATCAACATGGATGTCTGGCGCGACGGCAAGATCGTCAGCCTGACGGCCACGCTGGGCAATGCGGCCGACAAGGTGGCCGAAGTGGCGAAGAGCGATAGCGCCGCCGGCAAGGTGAAACTGGGCCTGGCCCTGCGTCCGTTACAATCGGATGAAAAACGCGAGGCGGGCATCAGCGCCGGCCTGCTGGTGGAAGACGCGGGCGGCGCTGCGGCCAATGCCGGGGTGCAGCCGGGCGACGTGCTATTGTCGGTCAATGGCCGTCCCGTCAATACCGTCGAGCAGGTGCGCGACGTCGTCGACAAGTCCGCCAAGTCGGTGGCCTTGCTGATACAGCGCGGCCCCGATAAGATCTTCATTCCCGTGCGCCTCGGTTGATCTGGCGCAGGATGCAAGGTCGATAAAACAGTGAATATGAAGGAGTAGGGCATGCGGCTATTGCTGGTGGAAGACGATACGATGATCGGCGAGGTGGTGCTCGACTTGCTGCGCGCCGAGCATTACGCGGTGGACTGGGTCAAGGATGGCGACATGGCCGATACGGCCCTGCAAACGCAAACCTATGACCTGGTGCTGCTGGACCTGGGCTTGCCGCGCAAGGATGGTCTCGACGTGCTGCGTTCGATGCGTTTGCGCAAACTCGACACGCCGGTACTCGTGGCCACGGCGCGCGACGCCGTCGAGCAGCGCATCGCGGGACTCGACGCGGGCGCCGACGATTACGTGTTGAAGCCGTATGACCTCGATGAGTTACTGGCGCGCATACGCGCCTTGCTGCGGCGCGCCTCGGGACGGCCGGAACCGATCTTCGAGCACCAGGGCGTGTCCATCAATCCGCTGACGCGCGAAGTGATCGCCGATGGCCATCCCGTCAACCTGTCGGCGCGCGAGTGGGCCGTGCTCGAAGCGCTGATCGCGCGCCCCGGCATCGTGCTGTCGCGCGCGCAGCTGGAAGAAAAGCTGTACAGTTGGAAGGATGAAGTCAACAGCAATGCCGTGGAAGTGTATATCCACGGCTTGCGCAAGAAGCTGGGCAGCGACCTGATCCAGAACGTGCGCGGCCTCGGCTACATGGTGCCGAAGGCATGAGGATGAAGGTCACGGTGACGCACTCGCTGCGCGGCCGTCTGCTGTGGTTTTTGCTGGCGGCCATCATCATGGCGGCCCTGGCGCAGGCGTCGATCGCCTACCGCAGCGCCCTGTACGACGCCGACCAGATCTTCGATTACCACATGCAGCAGATGGCCCTGTCGCTGCGCTCCGGCGCGCCGCTGGCCAACCATGCGCAAGCCTTGCCGGCCGATCCCGTCAACAACGACATGGTGGTGCAGGTATGGACGCCGGATGGCGTGCAGGTGTTCCGTTCGATCACGCGCGCGGAACTGCCGCAGCGCGCCGTGCTGGGCTTTTCCAACGTGAAGGCCAACGGCACCACCTACCGCATCTTTTCCGTGCAGACCAGTTCCCAGACCGTGCAGATCGCCCAGGACATGGCCGTGCGCAAGCGCATGGCCGGCAGCCTGGCGCTGCGCACGGTCGGCCCCATCGCGCTGATGGCGCCGATTTTGATGCTGGTCGTGTGGTGGGTCGTCAGCGGTTCGCTGGCGCCCGTCTCGCGCGTGCGCAAGCAGGTGGCGGCGCGCCAGGCGGACGACTTGTCGCCCGTCTCGGAAGCGGGCTTGCCCGATGAAGTGCGCCCCCTCGTGCATGAACTGAACCTGCTGTTCGGGCGCGTGAAGACGGCGTTCGACGCGCAGCAGCATTTCGTCGCCGACGCCGCGCATGAATTGCGCACGCCGCTGGCGGCCCTGAAACTGCAGGTATTGAGCCTGGAGCGGGCCGAATCGGCGGACAAGCGCAGCCTGGCGATTTCCCGCGTGAGCGCCGGCATCGAGCGGGCCACGCGCCTGGTCGAACAGCTGCTGGTGCTGGCGCGCCAGGAAGCGAGCGCCGCCAGCGGCGACCAGCTGCAGGCGGTGGACTTGAACGACGTCGTCAAGCGGGCGCTGGGCGACATGGCGGGCATCGCGCAGGCGCGCAAGATCGACCTGGGCCTGCACCACATGGACCCGGCCAAGGTGGCCGGCCAGGCCGACGCCCTCAACATCATGCTGCGCAACCTGGTCGACAACGCCATCAAATACACGCCGCAGGGTGGCACGGTCGACATCGACTTGCGTGCCAGTCCCGTCGGCGTGACCCTGTCGGTGGAAGACAGCGGCCCCGGCATCCCGCCCGAGGAGCGCGAGCGCGTCTTCAGCCGCTTCTACCGCGTGCCGGGCACGGACGCCAATGGCAGCGGCCTGGGGCTGGCCATCATCAAGGCCATCGCCGAACGCCACGGCGCGCGCCTGGTGCTGGACAAGTCCGAACGCCTGGGCGGCCTGTGCGTGCGCGTGGAGTTTCCGCTTCGGCCAGTGAAAACGTGATTTCATCGTAGGCGGCCGTATTACCGGAAAACGGTGCTGGCAAAGCTGGCGACATTGAAATAAAAAAGCCTGGAATGAGATATTCCAGGCTTTTTTATTTCAATGCCGGATTCCGGATATATATTCTGTGTACCGTCAGAATATGATGCCGGAGACATCTTCGCCATCGGACCAGCGCGTACACGTATTAGTGCCATACACGCTGATAACCTGGCCGCTTACCCGGGCAGCCAGCAGCATCGCCATTTGCTGTTTTCCCGTGGTCGATTTTTCATCGGCAATGATCCAGTAGGAATGGGTCGCGCAGGCGGGTTTTCCCGTGGCCTTATTTTCCATCTCAAAATAGATCATGCCATCGCTGGACCGAACGATCAGGTTCAGGACTTTTCCGTTTTGTTCCCCCGCATAGGCGATATTCGATTGCGTGGCGAATAGCAAGGCGAATATGGAGATGAACTTATGCATGATTTCCTTGTATTGTTGACTAAAAAAATATTCTAAATTGTATTGGAGATATTGAGCAAGCGTTCGGCGTTATTTTTACAGCTGCTGCACGGTGATGGATTTATGCTCGATATGATTTTGCAGAAGTTGATCGGGGTTTGATTTTTTTGCGCCATGTGCATTGACGTATCCTTGCCATATCTATATTGTTTGCGCAATAAGCAAGATATTCAATGTATTAGGTCATGGAGCACAGCATGAAGAAAATCGGATTTTCAGGAACCCTCGACCCCATTACCAACGGCCATATGTGGGTGATCGGCGAGGCGCGTTCGCTCGCCGACGAGGTGATCGTCTTCCTGTCGCAAAACCCCGCCAAGAAACCGCAATTTCCCGCCGAGGACCGCAAGCGCATCATCGAGCAGAGCGCGCGCGAGTGCGGCTGGGAGAATGTACAGGTGGTCATCGTCAAAGGGGATTACACGGCGCGCGCGGCGAAAAAGCACGGCTGCGACTATCTGATACGCGGCATTCGCACGACAGCCGATTTCGACTATGAAAACCTGATCCAGCAAACGAATGTGGACGTGTTGCAGGGCGCCAAGACCATTTTCGTGATGCCGCCGCGCGACCTCGGTTCCGTCAGCTCCAGCTTCGTCAAGGCACTGGAAGGCCCCGTCGGCTGGAACTGGACCATGAAAAAATTCGTTCCCGGCCCCGCCTACCAGGCGTGGATCCTCGACTGCCTGCGCAAGGAATGGGAAGCGCTGTGGAATTACTCCAGCGTAGCCGAGGCCGAGATCGTCCTGTTTGACCACTGGTTCGCACACCTGACGGGACCGCAGGCGTATGGCGGCGTGGACCGCCACTATCACAACCTCGATCACCTGGTGCACGGCTTGTCCGAGATCCGTGTCTGGGCCGACAACACCTACGCAGCCAAGCGCGATAGCGCGCTGCTGAAGAAGGCATTCTGGTTCCACGACGCCGTCTACAGCCACGATGAAGATGCGCTGTATTCGAGCGAAGAGGCGAGCGCCCAGCTGTGGCTGGGCAGCGGCCTCGATGCGGGCGACAACGCTGATGTCGCGCAACTGATCCGCGCCACCGACCACTTCCAGGCTTCCTCGATTACGCATGCGTTAAAGGATGTCATGCTCAGCGCCGACCTGGCCATCCTGGGGCAGGACGACGAAGTCTATCAAGCCTACACGCAAGCGATCGGCCGCGAATACGCGCACGTCGACCCCGTGCGCTTCAAGCAGCAACGGAGCTTGGCCCTGCAGCATTTATGTGGCAAGGCGCAGGCGGGGAAGCTGTTTGGCGATGCATATTTTGCGGATCAGTACAACGGGCGCGCCATTGAAAATATGAGCAATGAAATTGCCAGATTGTAAATTTGCATGTGGCTGAGGGGCATGATTTTGGTTGAGTGAAATAAATTTTTATATTTGTGAATTAATTTTTTCTTATAAGAGAGAATATGTCTAAAAAAATAAAATTGCTTATTTTGTTTTTAGTTTGTCCGAATTTTCTGTTCGCGCAAAATTTAAAAATTGAAAAAGATCCATATGGGGAGCAGGCGGATTTGCGCATGCATGAAAATTATGGATCTTTTGATAGTGTCGATCCATATTCTGGAAACTTGCGTATAAGTCAAAAAGAACTTGTTTTAAGAAATAGTGGCGGGTTTGATCTGGGTGTTTTTAGGAATTATGATGTTTCACGTATTTTTTTTAGTGGAAATGATGAAAACTATCAAAAGTCTGCAACATTTGTCGGCTTCGGTTGGGGGTGGTCCGTCAATGTGGCACCAAAGTTATTGATGAATTTGCGGCCGATAGAATGGGGGCCATTGGATCCGATTGAAAAATTTGATCAGGTATGTACAAAAAAAACTGATACTCTCGGGGTTGATTATTTGCTGGAACATGTCGATGGTAAACTCGAGTCATTGCATCATTTTGATAGTACATATGCGATAGTAAGTGCATCGAATTGGAAGTTGACCTGCGATCAAAGTGGTATCCATGTTTTGCATTCACCAGACGGTACTTCTTATAGAATGGATGTAAAAACCCATTTGATTACGTCGGCAGTTCATATGGCTAATCAAAACTATAACGATGACAATCGTCCCGCGTTAAGTTTGTTAGTTCAGGCAAGCAAGATTACTGATAAATTTGGAAATTGGTTTGCAATTGAATATCTGGATGCCAAAGATCCAAAAGTTTTTGGAACATCGTATGTTCTTACTGCATCTAAGCTGCCTGCTGTGATTACATCGAGCGATAGTCAGGTACTGAGGTTGAATTATGAAAGTGGTGTGGCGGGCACATCAATTTATGCTCCAGGCCGAACCGCCAGGCTGAGTACGATAGTGCGATCGGATGGCGCAGTATGGACCTATAAATATAAAAATACCGCGACGCAAAGTACTCCAACAGGGGTTGTCAATCCCCCCAGCCAGATATATAGCTTGCTGACTGAAGTCATACGGCCGGATGGAGATAAATGGTTATTTGATTACTGGGATAATGTTCAGTTTATTGCGGCAAATGAAGTTGGTCAACCGCTCGGCATACCCACGAAAAGAGCCACCAGTGATAAATTGAAACGCGTTACCTTGCCAACGGGTGGGACGGTATCATACGAATATGAGGCATCCAAGGCTTTCCCACGTTGGATTTCAACATATGAAGCGACTGGTGAAAATGTTCTTGAAGCAAATGAAGGCACTATTTTGCAGAATGTGCGAGTGAAGAAGAGAAGTACTTCTGATAACGCAATATGGAATTATACTTATAAGCCAGGAACAGTTCGGGGTGAATATGATATGACCACCGTAGATGGACCTGAAGGGCGTACTCAATACAAGCATATTGGAGTTAATTTTTTTACACCGCCAATTGTGGCTTCTTCGGGAGATATCGTATGGGGTTATGGTACCTACGAAAATAATGTCGCATGGAAAGTGGGTTTGTTGCTGGAGAAGAAAGTTGGCGATAACTATATTGAAACCTACTCTTGGGATTATCGCGACTTTGCGTTAGGGGGGAATACAGTTGTTGGCCGGATTGGTCTGATGGATTTTCCCGCAAAAACACCTAAATTACTCGAAAAAACCATTTTGATGGATGGGGCCAGCTATCAGAGAAAAAATTCGAATTTTGATTCAATGGGGAATATTGGAAGAATCGTTGAAAGTGGGCCAAATGGGGGGGCAAAGGATACGACTATAACGTATGTTAATGATACCAATCGATGGATACTTGGCGTTCTAAAATCATCAACTTCAGAAGTTGAAACTGTTTCCAAGGAATTGGACGCGAATTATAGTGTTTTGTCGCAAACAATCAATGGCGTAACCGAAAAGTATACGTATGATTCGATGGGGAATGTATCAACAAAAACTGCACCGCGAGGATTGCTATACACTTATTCAAATTACAAGCGTGGTGTTGCACAAAAAGAGAACCAGCCTGAAGATATCATCCTGACACGGATTGTCGATGATAGCGGAAATGTTATCTCTGATACCAATGGAGAGGGGCGGACTACTACGTATACATACGATGGATTGGATCGTATGACATCGACTACATATCCTGTACGTAATAAAGTGATGATGGTGTATGGTGCCAATTCAAGGACAGTGTTGCGTGGTCCATTGACAGAGGAAGCCAGATATGATGCTTTCGGCCGTGTATCGAGTATAAGTTTAGGTGGAGTAGTAAAAACTTTTGAGTATGACGGGTTGGGGCGAATGATTTTCGATTCTCATCCTGGTGCAAGTTCCGGAAATAGTTACCAATACGATCAACTAGGCAGAATTGTTCGATTGGGAAATTCGGACGGCACTTTCGAAAGTTATTCTTATGCTGCCGGCACAAACCATGTTGTCGATGAGCGAGGTTACAAGAGCAGCTACAAGTATCGTTCCTACGCCGATCACAAAGAAGGCCTGCTAATGGAAGTAACGGCACCCGAAGTGTCGGCTAATATTATTATCGAGCGTAATCCGAATGGCTTGATTTCTTCGGTTTCTCAGGACGGTCAGAAGCGTAGCTACACCTATGATGCGAATAATTATCTTGTCAGCGTCATCAATCCTGAAACCGGTACTACTATCTATGGCCGTGATGCTGCAGGAAATATGACGTCAAAAACTGTCGGCTCATCGGGAAGAACCATCTACACCTACGATGGACAAAATCGTCTGATTTCTTCAGTTTATCCAGGTGATACACCGTCAGTTACTAATAGTTATAATAAAAATGGAAAAATCCTGACCAGTACTTCTGCTGGCGGAAATCGTATTTATGAGTATGATGGGAATGGAAATCTGATTGTGGATTCCTTGACCGTTGATGGAAATACTTTTTCTGCATTGTATTCCTATACTAACAATGATCAATTGCGTTCGACGACATATCCTCGTTCGGGACGTGTGGTTAGTTATTCTCCCGATGTTTTGGGGCGACCAACCAAAGTGTCGGGATATGTGAATTCGATCAGTTACTGGCCATCTGGGCAATTGCGTGAAGTAAGCTACAAAAATGGTACCGTCACTAAATATGATCAAAATGTGAGATTGTGGCCAAGTAATTTTACAACTGAGAAAAATGGCGGGTCGATTTATCTCAATTCAAACTATGGTTTTGATGGCAGTGGAAACCTCACCAGCATAAACGATGTAAGCGATGCCAGTTACAACCGAACTCTTCGTTATGACGGCATTAACCGGTTGGTCGGTATTGACGGTCCTTGGGGGGCTGGTACTATTTCTTATAGCGGTGGTGGTAATATCACTCGTCAAATTCTGGGAAATTGGAATGTTTCCTATCAGTATCAGAATAATCGTTTGAGCAGCGTATCTGGCAGCCGCAACGGTAGCTATGCCTATGATGCCTATGGAAATATCACTGCTGCACCAGGGGTGAATTATAGTTTCGACAATCATTCTAATTTACGGTGCGTGAACTGTCATGATGTGGCCAATAAGCTGGAGTATGGCTATGACGCATCCGGTCAACGCAGTATCGTCGCAAAAGGCGGCATCAAAAATTATGAAATGTACGGTGCTGATGGTAAATTGCTGATTGAGTTTCGTCCAGCAATGAGCGACAAGCTGGTGGAATATTTTTATTTGGGTAATAAGCGGATTGCTCAGCGTATCAGTCCATCGTTCAGCGCAAACCAGAATCCTGGACGGCCTGATAATCCAGCAGGACCTAGCGATCCGAATGACGTGAATGATCCGGCAAATGGGGTAGGCGAAAGTACGCCGCCAGGAATCGACCCTGATACAGGTTTGCCTTTTAATAAGCCAATTGATCCATCAATGATTTCCATTATCATGCAAATTTTAATGGATGACTGATTTTTAAATATCGGATATTTTTTAATTTATAATAATTTATTGTGGATAATATATGAGGCTGTTAAAGTGTAATTTTTTGAAAATTTCATTTATTTTCATTGCTTCTCTCCTGTCATTTTATTCTCATGCTGATACTGTAACTTATTATCACAATGACATATCTGGAAGTCCGCTCGTCGCTACGGATAGTGGGGGAAATTTGCTATGGAAGGAAAATTATCGTCCATACGGCGACAAGATAAATATTGAGGCCGCAGGCACTGATAACAAGATTGGCTTTCATGGCAGGCCTTTTGATAATGTCAGCGGTTTGTCCTATATGGGGGCACGTTATTACGATCCTCTGCTGGGAAGGTTTATCGGAATAGATCCACAGACGGTGAATCCAGACGATGTTCATGGATTCAATCGCTACTCTTATGGAAATAACAATCCTTATAGATTTGTCGATCCTGATGGACATAGTCCAATTGATGTGGCATTCCTTGCCTGGGATATAGGAAAGCTGGGTCTGGCAATGTATACCGGCGTCGGGGTTGGTGGTGCCGTAGCCGATGTCGCGATGAGTGTTGTGGGAGTGATGAGTCCTATCCCAGGAACCGGACAGGCAATGAAGATTGCCAGGGCTGCAGAGCATGCAGTTGAGGCGACGAAAGTTGTCAAGTCTGCTGGAAAAATCGGCAGGGAAGGTGAGGCCGCCGTTCGTGCACATTATAAAATCGGTGCATCACCCAAAAAATTGATTGACATGAACGGCCGTAAGCGCAGGCCTGACGGCTTGAACAACGTGGAGTTGAGTGAGGTGAAGAATACCTCTAGGCAAGCTTGGACTCAGCAATTGCGAGACTATTCGGCATACGCCAAGGAAAATAATCTTAACTTTGTCCTGTATGTGCGGCCAAGCACCAAACTGACGCCGCCACTTGAAAAAGCGCTGCGCGAAGGGCATGTGGAGATAAAATATATCATTCCATTGCACTCAGCCAAGTAAATAATCAGGAACGTTATATGAACAAGAAAAAATTACCCCGTGAGCCACTCACCGAAGAGCAGTTGGAAAAGATGAAGCTCGACGATTTTGATAAGGTGGAACTGACGGATAGCGAACTGGCTTTATTGAGAAAAATAAATGAGGCCAGAAAATTGGAAACAAAAGAGCGTGCCGTCAGGCTGCTTGCCGAGCAAGAGCCAATTCTGCAAGAGCTCGCTGGCATAGGGTATGAGGTGGAATCCTTATGGGAATTGATCGATTCGGAAGAAAAGTACACCAACGCAATCCCAATATTGCTGAAACATTTATTGTTACCTTATTCCGATAGGACACGGGATCAGCTGGCGCGTGCGCTGGCTGTGAAAGAGGCGCGTCCTGCCTGGCCTGTGCTGGTTGAACAGTATTGCAAGACGCCTATCGGAAAAGGACTGGTGGCGCCTGGCGATACAAAGGAGTTGCCGCTGAGCGCCAAGTCAGGTCTGGCTTGTGCCTTGTCTGTTACCGTGGATGAGTCAACCATGCCTACCCTGATTTCCCTGATCAAGGATCCCGCGCATGGCGATAGCCGGATACTGCTGCTGTCGCCGTTGAAAAAATCCAAAAACGAGGCGGCCAAGGCGGTACTGGCTGAGCTTGCTGAAGACCCTGTCTTTAAAAGAGAGATCGCTTCCTGGCGCAAACCCAAAAGCTGAGATTGGGGCAGGCAAGCTAGCCTGTAGTGGAGACTCTTTTTTGAATGGCAAATGCCAGCGCATCCTCGAGCCGGTCATTGCCCCAGAATAGCTCGCCCGCGCTGATGAAGCTGGGCGTGCCAAACAGCTTCAGCGCCTGCGCCTGTTCAGTCTGGCGGCGCAGGCGCAGCTTGTTGTCCTGTGTCAAAGCCCGCGCCAGGATGGCCGGTGCGTCCAGCCCCAGTTCCGTTAATACCTCGCTGACCGCTTCGACGTTGTCGATCTCGCGGTCCGCGGCAAAATTCATCGTCATCATGCGCTGCGCAAACGGCGCGATCCAGCCCTGGTCGGCACCGACGAGGGCCACGCGCATGGGCAGCAGGGCCGTGCGGGGGAAGGTGCCGGGCTGGCGCCACGGCAAGCCATATTTCTCGCATAGGCGCGCCATGTCGCGCCACATGTAGTCGCCCTTGATTTTTTGCACAACGAAGGGCGACGTTTCCCATCCCAAGGACTTGAAGACGACGCCCAGCAGAAAAGGCTTCCAGACGACGTCAACGTTCTGCTCACGCGCCAGTGCCTCGATGCGCATGGCGCTCAGGTAGCTGTAGTTGCTGCCGAAATCGAACCAGAATTCCAGTGTGGGCATGATCATGACATCTCACCATGTGGCGGTTCAGGTTTCATCGTAGATGGATTGCAGGATGGTGAAATGATGGTTTCAACGGGCGTCGGCGTCTCTTTTTTCTGCCACGTATCGATAGTCGATACCCTTGTCCCATCGATTTTGCCAGTGAAGCAGGAACGATTTTGCCAATTCTGGACTGTTCCATACGACAACGACATTTTCGCTATTTGACGTGGCAGCATCCCTGCTGTAGTTGAAACTCCCATTTTGAACGGACACATCATCAGCAACGATGTATTTATCATGATGCATGGCATAAACTGAAATAGTTTTCGTTGGAATGCCAGTCTTGAATAGCAGGTCGAGGACCGCGATGCTGTTCTTTCGCTGGTTTCGCCGGGCATCAACAATTACCTGGACATCGACTCCTCGTTTCTTAGCGTTCAGCAACGCTTCTGCTATCTGGAGAGAGTTGAAGGAGTACGCGGCGAGTCTGATTTTGGAAACGGATGTATTGATGACCTTGAGAACCAATTCCTCTGCTCCCCTATCAGGGGAAAATGCATTTTCAATGGTCACAGCAGGTGTGCCGGATTGGCCAGGTACCCCTTCCGGCCGGCCGGCTCCCTGAGCTATCGACGCGAACGTAGCAGCAAAAATGGCGATAACGGCGATCTTTTTCATTATTAATAATCAGTATTAAATAATTAATCTTGTCGGCGGTTTTGCCTGTAAACATAGATGATAGTGTCAATGGCATGGCAGCGCTGCTGATACCCTTCACAGTCTGATCTGGCGTCGCGCCGGCCCCCAACGCACGATTGCATCCACAGGCGAAAGCCGCCATTAATCACTCGTATCGAGACAGCGACAAAAAAACAGCGGCTGCCCACACTGGCGCAGCCGCTGTTGTCACGCGCATCGCGGGATCAGAACTTCACCCACAACCGCCCGAAGTACGATGCGCCATTCAGGCCGAACTGCACGCTGTCGTACTTGAAGCCGTTGTCCGTCTCGTCGGCGTTCTGCGTGGTGGGCTTGATGTTGAAGATGTTGTTGCCGCCAAACGTCAGCTTGGTGTTCTTGTTGATGCTGTAGGTAAAGCTCAGGTCGGCTGAGGTCTTGGCCTGGTAGCGCGCGTTCGGCACGCCTTCGGCCGTACCGCTGAAGGTGCCCAGGGTTTGCGGGCCGAAGTAGATGATGCGCAAGTCCGATTCCAGCTTGCCCGTGATGTAGTCGAAGCCCAAGGTGGCTTTCGCGCGCGGGCCGCCCTGTTCGATGAACAGGCGCTCGCGTTCGGACAGCAGCACGTCTTCGTAGCCTTTCAGCGAGTCGGGCGTCTTGACCTTCGTCACTTCCGTCTTGCTCAGGTTGAGGGCCAGGAAGCTGTTCAGGCGGTTGCCGGCCAGTTCGCCCTTGTGCGAGGCCGTCAGGTCCAGTCCCCGCGTGCGCGTGTCGATGGAGTTGACGAAAAATTGCGCCTCGCCCACGCCCAGCAAGGCCAGGCGCGCCGCCAGGTCAGGGTAGTTGTCGGCATTGAAGCGGCCCGACAGCACGATGCGGTCCTTGATCTTGATGTTGTACAGGTCGGCCGTCACGGAGATGGCTTGCGTCGGCGTCCAGGTGGCGCCGAAGGTGAAGCTGGTGGATTTTTCTTCCTTCAGTTTCGGGATGCCGGCCGCGTTGGCGACGGCGCCGCCATTGGGCGCCAGCACCACGTCGGTGGGAACGCCGCCGATGAAGTCGGTGAAGGTGGACGAGAAATACACTTGCTGCAGGGACGGCGCGCGGAAGCCCGTGCTGGCCGAGCCGCGCAGCAGCACCTCGGGCGCCACCTTATAGCTGGCGGCCAGCTTGCCCGTCACGGTGGAACCGAAATCGCTGAATTTCTCGTAGCGCAGGGCGGCCTGGGTTTTCAGGCGTTCCGTCCAGTCCAGTTCCACGTCGCCATACGCGGCGATGCTGTGGCGCCTGGCCTTGGTGGCGTCGCCGGGCTGGAAGCCGGGGAAGCCCTGGCTGCCCGCGTTGCCGCCCACGCCCACGCCGTCGGCGTCGATGTAGGAAGCTTCTTCGCCGGCCATGATCTTGTATTCCTCGCTGCGGTATTCGGCGCCGAAGGCCACGTTCATGCCGCGCATCACCGTGTCGTAATAGCGGCTGAAGTCGGCGTTGCTGGTCAGCTGCTGGAACGAGAAACCGCCCGCGTCAAAGTTGCTGGCGCTCACGCCCTTGCCGCCGGCCAGCAAGTCGCGGTTGGCGATGGAAGCGTTGAGGGTATGGCTGATGTCGTAGCGCATCTTGTTGTAGCCATAGGTTTGCGAGAAATCCGCATGCCATTCGCCGATCTGGCTGCGGTGGCCGATGGTGGCGTACTGGTCGTCGATCTTGCCATTGATGAAAGGCACGAAGCCGTCCGGATACATGGCGGCCGAATTGCGCGACGGGATGTCGTCGCTGCCGATGCCGCCGCGGCCAAACGCGGCGCTCGACGCGTCGCGCGTCTGCGCGCCCGCCGTGAAGTACAGTTTCCCAGTGGTGCTGGTGGCATAGTCGCCATTCACGTACAGGGTTTTGTTCTTGGACTTGGTGTCGCCGATGATGCGCATGCTGTCCGCATCGGCGCGGTTCGAGCGGCCCCGGTCCAGGTATTCACCCGTGATGGCAATCGTGCCCTTGTCGCCGAGGGCGATGCCGCAGTAGGCGGACGTCATGTAGTTCTTGCCATCGCCGGCCGAGTACTGGCTGTAGCCGGCCACCGCCTCGCAGCCCAGGCTTTTCTTCAGTTCGATATCGATCACGCCGGCAATGGCGTCCGAGCCGTACTGGGCGGCGGCGCCGTCGCGCAGCACTTGCACATTCTTGATCGCCAGCAAGGGAATCGCATTCATGTCCGTGCCCGTGTTGCCGCGGTTGCGCGCGCCGAACAGGTTGACGAGGGCCGTCGTGTGGCGCCGCTTGCCGTTCACCAGCACCAGCGTCTGGTCGGAGCCGAGTCCGCGCAGGGCGGCCGAATCGATGAGGTCGGCCCCGTCGGCGCCCGTCTGGCGCGTGGAGTTGAACGAAGGCGAAATGTATTGCAGCGATTGCGCCAGATCAAATTGTCCGCCTTGCTCCGCCACCCTGGAAATGGGGATGATATCGACCGGCACCATGGTGTCCGTGGCGGAACTGGCGACCCGGCGCGAGCCGACCACGCTGACCGTTTGCACGGGGCCATCCGTGGCAGCCGCTTCCGTGTTCTGGGCCATGGCGGCGGGACTGAAGGCGGCCAGGGCGGCGCTGCCGTACAGACTGATGAGGACTGCTTTATGCAAGGTGGTGAGGGTCGGCACGCAGTATCTCCAGGTCGATGGTTGATGTTATTGCTCACTCGATTCTAGTGCCAACATTTCAAGACTCACCAGCGATACTTTGTTTTGTTATTACAAATTGCCAGTAACTGTTGTTTCCTGGTTGATTATCTTTTGCTCAATGCTTTGCCTGCCTTGCGCTGGTGCGGCATGCCCCATTCAGGTGCTGCGTTGCACCATGCCGCCCACCCGGATTTCATGCGCGCTGTATTGCACCTGGATCAGGCACGGCTGCTGCGTCAGGTGGCCCTGATGCAGGCGCAGCGACTGCTGCAAGTGCGCTGCCAGCGCCCCTGCCGCCACGCCGGTGGCGCTGTCTTCCAGCGCCGGATCGAGGTGGTTGAAATTGCGCCCTTCGTATTCGCTTTCGCCCGTGCGGCAATACGCATAGCAGCCGCTGACCTTATGCAGGGCACTCCAGTCGGCGATCAATTCCAGGTTCGGCCGCAAGGCGCGCAGGGTGGTGCGGTCGGCCACTTCCAGCAGCAGCTTCGGACTGCCCACGGAAGCGATCACGGGCGGTGACGCCAGGTGCATGTGCTGGCCCATCAGTTCCGACGGCACATAGCGCTCGATGGCGACGGCGGGGGCAGGCTGGGGCGCCAGGCCGATGAACAATCCCTGCGCGCTGCGCAGCAGGTGCAAGGCTTGTCCGCGCATGGCGGTCGTGACCGTCAATGTCGCCGGCGCGCCAGGCGCCGTCAGCAAGACGTGGCTGGCTGCCAGGGTGGCGTGCAGGCACAGGGGACTGCGCGTGTGCGGATAGAAATAGTCGAGCACGATACCGCCATCGGCCTGGCGGTCGATGAAGACGCAGGCGCTCACATTGCGCTCGCGGGCAAAGCGCTGGCGCCCGGTTTCGCCGCTGTCGTCGTTTTCCACGACCAGCGCCGCATTGCCGCCGCCGGGTTCGGCACCGAAACATTTTAAAAGGTGAACGTTCATGGTGAGCGATGCGCAAGGTAAAACGTCAGCATAACTGAGAAGTCCCACTCAAGATGAGTATAATATACTGTGTTTATATACAGTTATTGAGGTAGATCATGGGGCGCGCAGCCTTACCCGAGTATGCTGAGTTGTACTGCCTGAGCAATTTCAGCTTCCTGCATGGCGCCTCGCATGCACAGGAGCTGGTGGCGCGCGCCGTGCAGCTCGGCTACCACGCGCTGGCCATCACGGACGAGTGTTCGCTGGCCGGCGTCGTGCGCGCCCATGCGACGGCCAAGCGGGCCGATTTTCCCCTGATCATAGGCGCGCATTTTCACCTGACGCAGGCTGACGGCAGCCCGGGCCTGTCCTTGCTGGCGCTGGTGCGGGACCCCGAAGGCTATGGCAACCTGTCGGAACTGATCACCATGGCGCGCACGCGGGCGGCCAAGGGGCGCTATCTGCTGACCCCCGATGATCTTGCCGCGCCATCGGCCGAATTCGCCCATTTGCGGGGTTTGCCCGGCTGCCTGATGGTCTTGCTGCCCAGCTATCCGGCGCAGCTGGAAACCGTGCATGCGCAGGGGG
The DNA here is from genome assembly GCF_030397695.1 of Janthinobacterium sp. SUN118. Lineage (NCBI taxonomy): Bacteria > Pseudomonadati > Pseudomonadota > Betaproteobacteria > Burkholderiales > Oxalobacteraceae > Janthinobacterium > Janthinobacterium sp. SUN118. The sequence continues at coordinate 1,132,098 of NZ_JAPUBV010000001.1, forward strand.
CGTGGATGGCGTCCACCTTTGGCCGCGAACGCAGCTGGGTGGGCTTGAACTTGCTGCAGCGGGCGCAGGACGACGCGCACCGTCTTGCCGTGCAGGAAGCGGCGCAGGCGCTGGGCTTGTCCGTGGCGGCCGTGGGCCACGTGTGCATGCATGTGCGCTCGCGCAAGCCCTTGCTCGATACACTGTGCGCGATTCGCGTGGGCAAGCCCGTGGGCGAATGCGGCTATGCGCTGGCGCAGAACGCGGAACAGCATCTGCGTGCGCGCTTGCGCCTGGCCAATGTGTATCCGCCGCAGGCGCTGGCGGAAACCGTGCGCATCGCCGACATGTGCACATTCTCGCTCGACAGCCTGCGTTATGACTATCCCGACGAACTGGTGCCGCACGGCCATACACCAGCGACTTATTTGCGCCAGGAAACGTATGCGGGCGCGCGCCTGCGCTTTCCGCTGGGCATACCTGCCAACGTGCAGGAGCAGATCGAGCAGGAGCTGGCGCTGATCGCCGAGCTGTCGTATGAAGCCTACTTTTTGACCGTGTACGACATCGTGCGCTTTGCGCGCACGCAAAACATCCTGTGCCAGGGCAGGGGTTCGGCCGCCAATTCGGCCGTCTGCTATTGCCTGCACATCACGGAAGTGGACCCGGCGCGCGGCAATTCGCTGGTCGGGCGCTTCATGTCGCGCGAGCGTAATGAACCGCCCGATATCGACGTCGATTTCGAGCACCAGCGGCGCGAAGAGGTCATTCAATATATCTACGGAAAATATGGCCGCGAGCGGGCCGCGCTGGCGGCCGTGGTGATCAGCTACCGGCCGAAGAGCGCCTTGCGCGACAGCGGCAGGGCGCTGGGGATCGACCTGGCCATCGTGGAAAAAGTGTCCAAGGCGCATCGCTGGTTCGACGGCAAGCGCGATCTGCTGGACCGCCTGGCCGAATGCGGACTCGACCCGGAGGCGGAATTGTCGCAGCAGTGGGCCGGCTTGGCGCAGCAATTGCTGGGATTTCCCCGCCACTTGTCCCAGCATCCGGGCGGCTTCGTCATTGCGCATGGAAAATTATCGCGCCTGGTGCCGATTGAAAATGCCACCATGGCCGAGCGCAGCGTCATCGAGTGGGACAAGAATGACCTCGAGGAACTGGGCTTGATGAAGGTCGATGTGCTGGCGCTGGGCATGCTGTCGGCCCTGCGTCGCGCCCTGGAGCTGGTGGGGGCGCGGCGCGGCGAGGAATTCCGCCTGCAGGATATTCCCCGCGAAGACCCGGCCACCTACGACATGATGTGCCTGGCCGACACCATCGGCGTGTTCCAGATCGAGTCGCGCGCGCAGATGAGCATGCTGCCCCGCCTGCGGCCCCGTGAATTCTACGACCTCGTCATCGAGGTGGCGCTGGTGCGTCCCGGCCCCATTCAGGGCGGCATGGTGCATCCGTATCTGCAGCGGCGCCAGAAAAAGGAGCCGGTCGACTATCCGAAGGGCCTGGAAAAGGCGCTGGGGCGCACCCTGGGCATCCCGATCTTCCAGGAGCAGGTGATGCAGGTGGCCATCATCGCCGCCGATTTCACGCCGGGCGAGGCGGACCAGTTGCGGCGCGCCATGGCGGCCTGGAAACGCAAGGGCGGCATGAACAATTACAAGGAACGCATCGTCGAAACGATGGTCAAAAATCAGTATGAGCGAAAGTTCGCGGAAGCCATCTTCAGCCAGATCGAGGGCTTTGGCGAATACGGTTTTCCCGAGTCGCACGCGGCCAGTTTCGCCCTGCTGACGTATGCCAGTTCCTGGCTGAAATGCCACGAACCGGCCGCTTTCTTGTGCGCCTTGCTCAATAGCCAGCCCATGGGCTTTTACAGTCCCTCACAACTGGTGCAGGATGCGCGCCGGCATGGCGTGCGAGTGCAGCCCGTCGACGTGGCTGTCAGCGGCTGGGAGGCAACGCTGGAAGCGGCGGGGGAGCAGGGCGCCGCGCCCGCCGTGCGCCTGGGCTTGAACAGCCTGTTCGGCATGCGCGCAGAGGCCGCCCGGCGCATCGAGGATGCGCGCGTCATCGCCGCCTTTGCGGACGTGGCCGACCTGGCCCGGCGTGGCGGTCTGGATCGCCATGACTTGCAGGTGCTGGCCGCTGGCAACGCGCTGCACGCGCTGGCCGGTCACCGCCGCACGGCGCTGTGGCAGGCGGCTGGCGCCGTGCCGGGCAAGGATCTGCTGCGTTCCACCACGCATGAGGAGGACTTGCCCGCGCTGCCCGCACCGACGGAAGGCGAGGCCATCGTCAGCGATTACCGCGCGCAGGGGCTGACCCTGGGGCGCCACCCGCTGGCGCTGCTGCGTACGCAGTTGCTGGCGCAGCGCTTCCTGCCCGCCTCCACGCTGATGACTTACACGAACGGGCAGGTGGCGCGCGCCTGCGGCATCGTCACCGTGCGTCAGCGGCCTGGCACGGCCAAGGGCGTCATCTTCATGACCCTGGAAGACGAGACGGGCACGGTGAACGTCATCGTCTGGCCAGACCTGGTGGAAAGCCAGCGGCGCGAAGTGCTGAGCGCGCCGCTGCTGGGAGTGTATGGCGTGTGGCAGAGGGAAGGCATCGTGCGCAACCTGGTGGCCAGGCGCCTGGTCGACATGTCGCATTTGCTGGGACGCTTGCGTACCAGCAGCCGCGATTTTTGCTGAGTGTTGTATAAAAGGATGCCGGCATGGCATGATTTACGCATGACACCCTTGCCCGAACCGACTCTGCGTCCCGCCCTGGTGGCGGACGCGCCCGCCATCGTTGCCCTGATCGATGACTTGATGCCTTTTTTGACCCTGCACCCGGACGGTGCGGGAGCGGAAAGGTTCATCGAGCATTGCCGCCAGCCGGCCATCGAAGGCTATCTGTCGCAGAGCCGCTATGCCTACCAGCTCGCGCATATCGATGGCGAACTGGCCGGCGTGGTGGCCATGCGCGACAACACGCATCTGTTCCACATGTTCGTGCCGCGCGCGCTGCACCGGCGCGGCATGGCGCGCCGGCTGTGGCAGGCGGCGCGTGACGCTGCCATCGCCGCCGGCAATACGACGGGCTTTACGGTGAACGCCTCCCTGTATGCCTTGCCCCTGTATGCGCGCCTGGGCTTTGTCGCCACCGGGCCGAAGGTGGAGATGGATGGCATCGCCTTCGTGCCGATGCGCATGGCACTGGATTGACTATCCACCCAGGAGCGGGGACCTCAGCGACCTGGTGCCCGTCGCGTATCTGTGCGCACTTCCATCAATAGCCCGCGCTGTTGCAGAATGATTCTGCCCACAAGGAAGGCGATTCCCCAGCTGAACATGGCAGCCGCAAGGAACAGTGTCCGGCCATCCGGTTCCTGATAGTGTCGAAATAAATGGCTGCATCCGCACACAAGACCGCTGACGCCAAACAGCAATAATGGCTTCACATCGGCGATGAAGTTCGCATAGGCGCCGGGGCCACATTGTGCGTCCACTTTGGCGGCCAGCGACGGCACCTGGAATGGATATCCGCTGATTTTGCTGGCGAACAGCGCGGCCGCCAGGATTTGTGCCAGTAAAAGCCAGTAATCGCGCGATAAATCAACACCGTGAAGCAGCTTGTCCGGGAAGGTATGGACGGAATAATAGGCCATGCCGCATATCCAGATAGCGGCGGCAATGGCTTTTGAGATGCTCATCGTTGATCCTGAAAGGGTTGGTCTTAATACCAGGCGCGCCACATTACACCATCAAGCGAGCAGAGCCAAGCGATGACAGCAAGGGACCGCCGGCCAGGCTACGCCCCCTGCATGCGTTTGACCTGCCTGACGCATTACCACCTGACGATCTTGCCTGGATTCATGATGTTCTTCGGATCCAGCGCGTGCTTGACGGCGCGCATGGTGTCGATGGCGCCTACACCGTGTTCCTCCACGAGGAAGGCCATCTTGTGCATGCCCACGCCGTGCTCGCCCGTGCAGGTGCCGTCCATGCCGATGGCGCGCGTGACCATGTCGCTGTTGACCTTTTCGGCGCGCGCGATGTCGGCCGGATCATCGGGGTCGACCAGCATCTGCACGTGGAAATTGCCGTCGCCCACATGGCCGATGATGGCGTAGACGAGGCCCTGCGCTTCGCAATCGGCCTTGGTGGCCAGGATGCACTCGGCCAGGCGCGAAATCGGCACGCAGCAATCGGTAGAAATGGCGCGGCTGCCGGGGCGCATCTGCAGCAGCGCGAAATACGCGTTGTGGCGCGCAGCCCACAGGCGCGAGCGTTCTTCGGGGCGGCTGGCCCACTCGAAATCGCTGGCGCCGTGTTCCGCCGCGATGTCCTGCACCAGCTGCGCCTGTTCGGCGACGCTGGCCGGCGTGCCGTGGAATTCGAACAGCAGCAGCGGTTTTTCCGGCAGCGCCATCTTGTCGTAGGCGTTGATGGCTTTCACGCCGTTTTCATCGAGAAACTCGACCCGCGCCACGGGCACGCCCATCTGGATGGTCTGGATCACGGCGCTGACGGCTTCGCCCGTGCCGGGGAACGAGCACACGGCCGCCGAGATCGCTTCCGGCAGCGGGCACAGTTTCACCGTCACTTCCGTGATGATGCCCAGCGTCCCCTCGCTGCCGACGAACAGGCGCGTCAGGTCGTAGCCGGCCGACGATTTTTTCGCCCGCGTGCCCGTTTTGATGATGCGGCCATCGGCCGTCACCACCGTCAGAGCCAGCACGTTTTCGCGCATCGTGCCGTAGCGCACGGCGTTCGTGCCCGAGGCGCGCGTGGCCGCCATGCCGCCCAGCGAGGCATTGGCGCCCGGGTCGATGGGAAAGAACAGGCCCGTGTCGCGGATTTCCTCGTTGAGTTGCTTGCGCGTCACCCCGGCCTGCACGGTGGCCGTCAAGTCTTCACCATGCACTGCCACCATCTGGTGCATTTGCGACAGATCAATCGTGACGCCGCCATGCAGGGCCAGCACGTGGCCTTCGAGCGAGGTGCCGCTGCCGTAGGCGATGACGGGCACGTCGTGCGCGCTGCACAGCTTGACGGCGGCCGCCACTTCCTCGGTGGAATGGGCGAAGATGACGGCGTCCGGCAGCATGGGAGGATAGCTCGACTCGTCGCGGCCATGGTGTTCGCGCATGGCTTGCGTCATGGAAAAGCGGTCGGCAAAAATCAGGGAAAGTACGGCAGCAAGGGATTCCGGCAGCGGTTTTTTCAGTGCCGCCAACTGGTCAGTATGGTTCACGCGTGTCCTCCGTTTATTTTATTCTACTCTGCAACTGCGGATTGCAGCGGAGCAGTCATCCTGGATTTTTGCCCATTGTAAAAAAATCAGCGGGGAGTGTCGTGTCTTGGTTGTAAATGAGAATCATTTCTATTAAAATGCCCGCCTGAGTGTTTTTGCAACAGCTTTGATCCGCAGCTTTGACCCGAAAGGCCATGCCCATGAAATTTCCCCTGTCCCTCTCCGCTGTCCTGCCCGCCTGCGTGCTGGCCCTGAGCGCCTGCAGCAGCGTCGCGCCGGCAGGCAGCGTGGCCACCGGCACTGCCGCCGCCACGCCTGCCGCTGCGCCAGAGGTGCGCCAGCTGGGCGAGATCGTCGACTTGCGCAGCGGCCAGCGCCTGAGCGCCGAGCAACTGCTGGCCCAGCTGGCCGCCGCGCCGCGCGTCATCATCGGCGAGCAGCATGACCAGCTCAGCCATCATCGGATCGAGCAATGGCTGTTGCAGCAACTGCAGGGCCGGCGTCCGCAAGGCAGCGTGCTGCTGGAAATGCTGAATCCGGACCAGCAAGCCAAGGTGGACAAGGTCAAGCCGTGGCTGCAGACGGATCCCGTCGTGCGTCCCGAGCACGTGGCCGAGCTGGTGGCGTGGCAACCGAACTGGAAGTGGGAGCAGTATGGCGACCTCGTGATGACCGTGATGCGCGCGCCGTATCCCGTCTGGTCGGCCAACCTGGACCGTAGTGAAATCAAGCAAATGTTTGCCGACAAGCCTGGCGTGCAGGGCAAGCATTCGAACCTGGCCAACGACGGCAAGGTGCATGACAAATTAAAGGACATCATCCGCGTCATGCATGACAACCAGATCGACGAGCCGCGCCTGGCCGCCATGCTGTCGGTGCAGCAACAGCGCGACCGCCGCATGGCCGAGCGCCTGCTGGCCGCGCCGGCGCCGGCCGTGCTGATCGCCGGCGCCTACCATGCGCACAAGGACCTGGGCGTGCCGCTGCACGTGCAGGACTTGACGGGCGGCCCCGCGCCGCTGGTGCTGGTGCTGGCCCGCCAGGGCGCCGAGGTCAAGGCGCCGCAGGCGGACTTTGTGTGGTTCACGCCGGTTGCGGCGCCCGCCGTCGCCAGCGCCAGGTAAGGCGTTTGACGTCAGCCGTTTGATATCGCCGGGCATTCCGCCCGGCACTCTCCCCCCAGCAAGCTCTTCCATAGCAGCCAGGTAGTCCGTCCGATTTTTTGCATGCGCGTGCGCGCCGTTGGCGCAGCCATGCCTGTTGATTGTTGAAGCTCCCATGCGTACCCCTTCGTCCTATCTCCAAGCCGCTACCTGCGGCGTCGTTCTTTCCCTGTTGCATGCCGGCGCGCAAGCGTCCGCGCTGCCGCATGACATGTCGCCGCTGGGCATGTTTATCGCCGCCGACCAGGTGGTGAAAAGCGTCCTCATCGGTTTATTGATCGCCGCGCTGGCCACCTGGGTGGTCTTGCTGGTGAAGGGCGCCAGCTTGCTGAAAGCCCGGCGCGACGCGGCGCAAGCCGTTGCCGTGCTGAAGCAGGCCACGTGCTTGGCGGATGCAGCAATAAAGAGCGGGGCGTCGTTGCTGGCCCAAGGTTTGCTCGATGATGTACAGCAGGAACTGAATTTGTCGCACGCCCATGCGCCGGCACCGGCGTTGAAGGAGCGCGCCGGTTTTCGCCAGGAACAGTTGATCGCGCACAAGGTACGCAACATGACGCAAGGCATCGGTCTCCTGGCCAGCATAGGCGCCGTGGCGCCGTTCGTTGGCCTGTTCGGCACCGTGTGGGGCATCATGAACAGTTTCATCGGCATTGCCGTCAGCCAGAGCACGAACCTGGCCACCGTCGCGCCGGGCATCGCGGAAGCCTTGCTGGCGACAGCGCTGGGCCTGGTGGCGGCCATTCCCGCCGTCGTCATCTATAACGTGCTCAGCCGTGGCATCAATCAGTACAAGGCGCAGCTGCGCGCCGCCTCGGCGCAAGTGCTGCTGATGCTGAGCCGCGACCTCGACACGCGCAAGCAGGCCTGAGCCATGGCCAGCCTGTTCCCTTCCCAGGATGACGCTACGGCCGACATGCCGGAGTTGAGCGAGATCAATGTCACGCCCTTCATCGACGTGATGCTGGTGTTGTTGATCATCTTCATGGTGGTCTCGCCGCTGGCCACCGTCGACCTGAAGATCGACTTGCCGGCCGCCACGGCCAAGCCCGAGCCGCGCCCCGAAAAACCGCTGTTCGTTTCACTGAAGGCCGACCACAGCCTGTACCTGGGCGAGTCGCCTGTGGCGCGCGCGCAACTGGGCCGCCTGCTCGACGCGCAGACGGGCGGCGACCGCCAGCGCACGCTGTTTTTCCAGGCCGACAAGCAGGCCGCGTATGAAGACGTGCTGGGCGTGATGGATGCCTTGCGCCAGGCCGGCTACCTGAAAGTGGGCCTGGTGGGCCGGGAGGGCGGGTGAGTGCGCCGTCCATGCTGGCGCCGCGTCCCGTTCTGAACTGGGGCATCGCCACGGCGCTGGTGGTGGCCACGGCGCTGGCCTTGCTGCTGTGGGCCGGCTGGCAGCCTGCGATGGTCACGCCCGCCAATCCGGCGGCCAGCGTGATGGTGGTGTTTGCCGCGCAGGCGATGTCGCCGGAGACGCAGCAGGCGGCTGCGGCAGGGGCGCGCCAGTCGGTGGCGTCCAGCGCGGCCCGGCCGCCAAAGAGCACCGTCCGGCAACAGGCGCTGCCCGTGCTGGCGCGCGCCGCCGCGCCGGAGATCGTTGCGGCGGAAAAAGAGGAGAAGGCGGCGGCCAGTCCATCAACGGAGCCGGGCAAGGATGCCGCCAAGGAAGCGGCATTGCCCGCGCAAGCCAGCAGCAGTGCCACGCCGGCGCCCGCCGCCGTGCGCGGCCCGCAGGCGGCGCCGTTGAATAGCGACACGCCGTCGTCCAGCGCGGCGCCGGCCAGCTGGCAAAGCCGGGTGCTCGGCCACCTGGCCCGCTTCAAGCGCTATCCGGGCGATGCACGCCAGCGCAAGCGGGCCGGCGCCGCCTGGGTGCGCTTCCAGGTGGACCGCGACGGCAAGCTGCTGTCCAGCGAATTGATCACCTCATCGGGCACGGTGCTGCTCGACCGCGAAGCGCTGCAAGTGCTCGAGCGCGCGCAACCGCTGCCTGCGCCGCCCGGCAACGTATTGCACCAGGGCACGGTGACCGTCACCTTGCCCGTCTCGTTCAAGCTGGAAGCGGGACAAGACAAGGCATGAGGATGCCGATTGCTTTTCATTAAAAAAATCTGACCATAACAAATCGAGGGTGTATGCATATCAAGAGAATGGCGCAAGCCGTGGGCGTTTGCATGGCGTTGCTGGCGCAGCAGGCGCAGGCGCAGGAAAATAGCGCGGGCAAGGTGGAGTTTTCAGCGCTGAATGTATCGGGTGAAACGGTGTCCGTGGAACAGCAGGCGCTGGAAAAGCCGGGCGCCGTCAGCGCGCGCGGCCCCGATACGCGCCTGCAGAGCGTGGACCAGATCGTGCGCGGCATGCCGGGCACGTTCACGCAGATTGATCCGGGACAAGGCGCCATCAGCGTGAATATCCGTGGCTTGTCCGGCATGGGCCGCGTCAACATGATGGTCGATGGCGTGACGCAGAATTACTACGGCAGCGCGCCGTCGGATGTGTCGCATGGCGGCGTGCCCGGCAGCCAGTTCGGCACCCTGATCGACCCGAACTTCATCATCGGCGTGGATGTGTCACGGGGCAACGCCGTCGGCAGCGACGGCATCAATGCGCTCGGCGGCAGCGCCAATTTCCGCACCATCGGTGTCGATGACGTCGTCTTCGCGGGCGAAAAGACGGGCGCGCGCACGAAGATGTCGGCGGGCAGCAACGGCGTGGGACGCAGCGCCATGCTGGCCGTGGGCATGAAAAACCCCGCCTTCGACGGCGGCAGCGTGGGTTTCCTGGCGGCTAGCAGCGCGAGTGTCATCGGCAACAACTACAAGAATGGCAAGGGTACGGACAGCGAGGAATTCGGCTTCGGCTACAACCGTTTTTACAAGCAGAAGCCGAAGTCGCAATTGCTCAAGCTGGACTTGAAACTGAGCGACTTCCACGCACTGGAACTGTCGGCGCGCGATTACCGCAACACGTTTACGCGCCGCGACATCCAGAGTAATGATTACTATGTGAAATATCACTACACGCCGTTTTCCGAATTGATCGACCTCAATGTGATCGCCAGCAGCAGCCGCGGCAATCAGAAATACATGCCCGAGGCCTTGATGAATTTCGTCAACACCAACGCGGCCAACCGCGCCGACGCCGTCGACATCAATAACACCAGCAGCTTCAGGCTGGCCGGTGGCGACGCGCTGGTGACGGTGGGCGGCAAGTTGATGCGCAATGAGTACAGCAAGCACGTGGAAAGCCTGGTGCAGGACCCGGACAATCCCGATGCCAACCAGCAATCGATTGAAAACAATACGTTTGGCCCCACGGGCAAGCAAAAGATCGACAGCCTGTACGCGGGCCTGCAGTACAACCGCGGCATCTATCAAGTCCATGCGGGATTGAACTACACGCGCTTCGAGCTGACCGGCTACAAGCCCGCCTGCGACGAGCGCGTGAAGTGCTTCCCGCAGGGGGCGGCGCATATCGCGCTGAAGGAGCATGGCATCAACCCGTCGCTGCTGGTTTCCGCGCAGGTGGCGCCGTGGTTCCAGCCGTTCGCCAGCGCCGAGCGCACCATGCGCGGCCCGAATCCGCAGGAAGTGTTTTTCTCGAATGACGGCGGGGCGTCGATGAACCCCTTCCTGAAGGGCGAGAAATCGACCACCTACCAGCTGGGTTTTAATTCCAGCCTGCATGGCTTGCTGACTGCCAACGACGCGCTGAACTTCAAGGCCCTGTATTTCAAGAGCAAGATCGACGGCTATATCACCAGCCAGTCCTTCCTCGTCTGCGATGGCGGCCGCAAGTGCAATATGGCGGAAGTGCTGGCCACGGACTGGCAGACGGTCGATGAGTACGTGACGAATATGTATATCTACATCAACTCGGCCACGCCCGTGCGCACGCGCGGCTGGGAGCTGGAAGCGCAATACCAGCTGGGGCCGGCCTATGCGCGCCTGTCGTACACGCGCGAAAAGACCAGCCAGCCCACCTCGATCGCCAGCGCGTGGTTTGGCGCGGCCGATATCAGCGAGCTGCCCAGCACGTATTACAACCTCGACGTGGGCACGCGCCTGTTCGACAACAAGATGGAGCTGGGCGCCATCATCAAGCACACGGGCGCCAACCGCCGCCTGTCGCCGGAAAATAATACGGATGAAGTGACGGGCGACATCGTCAAGGTGGACAATCCGAAGATCCCGGCCGTGATCGACCTGTATGCCAGTTACCAGGTGACGAAAAACCTGTTCCTGCGCCTGTCCGTGCAGAACGCCATGGACAAGGATTACTCGGAAGCGCTGAACCGGCTGAACTCGATGCCGTCGCAGTCGAACGAGAATACGCCGATGAGTACGGCGCGCGGCAGGACGTATGTGGCAGGGCTGGAATACCGCTTTTAAGGTGGGCGTGACACCACCCCGGTGCCTGGCGCCGGGGTGGTTGCGGCGAGCTTAGTAGTCGCGCGGGGTGGTTCCATAATAGCTGTGGATGGAGTTCACCCACGTGGTATCGGCCATGTTCGGCCAGTTATCCGTGTCGAAGCCCGGTGCGTTTTCGATGCGTTCCTTGTCGACGTTGAGCGTGAAGCGCTTGTTGACGGTGTCGAGCAGCAGCGCTTCCCAGGGCACGGCGAACAGCTTTTCGCCGATGGTAAAGACCCCGCCGTGCGACATGACGGCATAGGCGATCTTGCCGCTGCGCATGTCGATCATGATTTCCTTGATTTCGCCCAGGTGTTCATCCTTGGCGTTGCGCACATGGTCGCCGATCAGGGTGTCTGCACCCATCAGTTCAGGGCCGGGGCCTTTATGGCCGCGGTTGACATACATGCCGTAGGCGTCGCGTTCTTCGTAGCTCATGATGATCCTCCGTTGAAAAATTCCAGTCTGGGCGCATGTCGTGGCAGGGTCTGTTCGCTCGCCCACACAACATATGGAATTGGAAATATTTCAATTATTGCTATTGGGTAATTTTGTTGTGCGTAGACAGCAGGAGGGGGCGGGATAGTCGGCATTTGGCGCAAATTTCCGCGCGCGGGGAGCGCCGCAGGCGGGCTTTAGTGTATAATTTCAATTTCCCGCACGTGCCGTTCGGCACCATCTGCAATGACCAAATTTGTCTTCGTCACTGGTGGCGTTGTGTCTTCCCTTGGAAAAGGGATTGCCGCCGCCTCCCTCGCCGCGATCCTCGAATCGCGCGGCCTTAAAGTCACCATGCTCAAGCTCGACCCGTATATCAACGTCGATCCTGGCACGATGAGTCCTATGCAACACGGTGAAGTATTCGTTACCGACGACGGGGCCGAAACCGACCTCGACCTCGGTCACTACGAGCGCTTCATCTCCACCCGCATGAAAAAGGTGAATAACTTCACCACTGGCCAGATCTATGAATCGGTGATCCGCAAGGAACGCCGGGGCGAATATCTGGGCAAGACCGTGCAGGTGATTCCGCATATCACCAATGAAATCCAGGATTACATCCGCCGTGGCGCCGAAGGCTACGACGTGGCCCTGTGCGAAATCGGCGGCACCGTCGGCGATATCGAATCGCTGCCCTTCCTGGAAGCGGCGCGTCAGCTGAGCCTGCGCGCCGGCCGCAAGAACACGGCCTTCGTCCATCTGACCCTGGTGCCGTACATCGCCTCGGCCGGTGAACTGAAAACCAAGCCGACCCAGCACTCGGTGCAAAAGCTGCGCGAAATCGGCATCTTGCCGAATGCGCTGCTGTGCCGCGCCGACCGCGCCATCCCGGAAGACGAGCGCGCGAAAATCTCGCTGTTCTCGAACATCGAGGAAGACGCCGTCATTTCCGTGTGGGACGTCGACACCATCTACAAAGTGCCGCAGATGCTGCACGACCAGGGTCTGGACAAGATCATCTGCGACGCGCTGGACCTCGATCCGGCGCCGGCAGACCTGTCGATCTGGAGCAAGCTGATTTATACGATGGAGCATCCGAAGGCGGAAGTGACCGTCGGCATGGTCGGCAAGTATGTCGAGCTGACCGAGTCGTACAAGTCGCTGATCGAAGCGCTGCGCCACGCCGGCATCCACACGGAAAGCCGCGTCAACATCGAGTACATCGATTCGGAAGAAATCGAAACGACCGGTTGCGACGGCCTGGGCAAGTACGACGCCATCCTGGTACCGGGCGGCTTCGGCAAGCGCGGCGTGGAAGGCAAGATCAAGGCGGCCCAGTTCGCCCGTGAAAACAAGATCCCTTACCTGGGCATCTGCCTGGGCATGCAAGTGGCCCTGATCGAATACGCGCGCAACAAGGCAGGCATGCCGAACGCGAATTCGACCGAGTTCGACCTTGATACGGATCAACCTGTTGTTGCACTGATCAATGAGTGGCAAAACCACGATGGTAAAGTCGAGTTGCGCGATGAAAACTCGGACCTGGGCGGTACCATGCGCCTGGGCGCGCAGACCTGCGCCGTCAATCCGGGCACCCTCGCCGCCGAAATCTATGGCAGCGTGGTGACCGAGCGTCACCGCCATCGCTACGAAGCCAATAATCACTACCTGGCCCGTGTCGAAGCGGCTGGCCTGATCGTGTCGGCCCGCACGCCAAGCGAAGATTTGTGCGAAATCATGGAATTGCCACGCACGGGCGAAAATGCCCACCCATGGTATATGGGCGTGCAATACCACCCTGAGTTCAAATCGACGCCACGCACCGGCCATCCGTTGTTTACCTCGTTCATCAAGGCAGCGCTGGCGCACAAAGAAGCCAACGCGGCCGCGGAATAACGCGGGTCGATAGCGACAGTATTACCCGTAAGACAGCTCCCGGCCAGATTGTTCCCGCCGGGAGTTTCTTTGCCCCCCTTTGTGCAATTGCGCATCAGAACGCAGTGTGCAGCCCCTGTTACGCTTAACTTTGGAGAATGACATGAGTGCTATTGTTGATATTATCGGTCGCGAAATCCTGGACTCGCGCGGCAACCCGACCGTCGAATGCGACGTGTTGCTGGAATCGGGCGTGATGGGCCGTGCGGCCGTACCGTCGGGTGCCTCGACCGGTTCGCGCGAAGCCGTGGAATTGCGCGATGGCGACGCCAAGCGCTACTTCGGCAAGGGCGTGCTGCAAGCATGCGAAAACATCAATACCGAAATCTCCGAAGCCATCATGGGCCTGGACGCCAATGAACAGGCTTTCCTGGACCGTACCCTGATCGACCTGGACGGCACGGAAAACAAATCGCGCCTGGGCGCCAACGCCATCCTGGCCGTCTCCATGGCCGTTGCCAAGGCTGCCGCCGAAGAAGCGGGCTTGCCGCTGTACCGCTATTTCGGCGGTTCGGGCGCCATGCAGATGCCAGTGCCGATGATGAACGTCATCAACGGCGGCGCGCACGCCGACAACAACCTGGACATCCAGGAATTCATGATCATTCCCGTCGGCGCACCGTCGTTCAAGGAAGCCGTCCGCTACGGCGCGGAAGTGTTCCACACGCTGAAGAAAATCCTGCACAAGAAGGGTTTGAACACCAACGTGGGCGACGAAGGCGGTTTTGCGCCATCCTTGGCCAACCATGAAGAAGCCATCAAGCTGATCATCCAGGCCATCGAAGAAGCCGGCTACGAGCCAGGCACGCAGATCGCCATCGGCCTCGATTGCGCCGCGTCCGAGTTCTACAAGAACGGCAAGTACGAAATGGAAGGCGAAGGCCTGAGCCTGACCGCCACCGAGTTCACCAACCTGCTGGCGACCTGGTGCGACAAGTACCCGATCATCTCGATCGAAGACGCGATGCATGAAGGCGACTGGGATGGCTGGGCGATCCTGACGGCGGAACTGGGCAAGAAAGTGCAACTGGTCGGCGACGACCTGTATGTCACCAACACCAAGATCCTGAAAGAAGGCATCTCGAAAGGCATCGCCAACTCGATCCTGATCAAGATCAACCAGATCGGTACCCTGACGGAAACGTTCGCCGCCATCGAAATGGCCAAGCGCGCCGGCTACACGGCCGTCATTTCGCACCGCTCGGGCGAAACGGAAGACTCGACCATCGCCGATATCGCCGTTGCCACGAACGCTTTGCAGATCAAGACCGGCTCGATGTCGCGTTCGGACCGCATGGCCAAGTACAATCAGCTGCTGCGTATCGAAGAAGACCTGGGCGACGTTGCCAGCTATCCAGGACGCGATGCGTTCTATAATCTGAAGTAAGCTGATGTAAAACCCACTGGCCGGCCGGAGATGTTCCGGCCGGTTTTTTAACTGAATGCCCCATGCGCCTGATTACGCTCGCCCTGGCAGCCTTGCTGCTGTTGATCCAATTTCCCCTCTGGCTGGGTAAAGGCGGCTGGCTGCGTGTTGCCGACATGGAAGCCCAAGTGGCGGTGGCCAACAAGAAGAATATGGAATTGAAGGCGCGCAACGCCAAGCTCGAATCCGAAGTGCGCGACCTGAAGGACGGCACGGGTGCGGTCGAGGAGCGTGCCCGCTATGAGCTGGGCATGGTCAAACAGAATGAGATTTTCGTGCAGATCGTGCGCAAGGGCCAGACCCCGCCACTGCTGGAAACGCCGGTGGACGCTGCCGCGCCACACTAAGAACTACCACTTCCCCTTGCCAGCCTGGACCGATTGCCAGGCTGGCATGTCACTGCTGGCCACGCGCCGCATTGCCGCGCTGCTGGCCAAGCCTGTTCTTATCTACTGCTTGTTCTTGCTACTTGTACTGCTCTGCACACGACTGGCCGCATGGCGCGGCGCGCTGGATACCGCCTTGCTGCTTGCTGATCAGAAACGGGCTTTGCCGGTCGAGATCAGGTAAAAATGGATGCCGGTAACGACGACGGCGACAGCGATCAATGCAGTTTCGAGAAACATCATAATAATTCCAGTAAGTTGTTTATAAAGAGTTACAACGCCTAACAAAACCGTCGCGAGCGGAAGGGAGAGGCGGCTAAGAAGCGCAACCGTACTCCGGTACGGTGAGCATCGCAGGCCACCTATGCCGACGCGCAGCAGGTTTTGGTAGGTGTACTTAGGTAAAAAACGTTCGGGTCCAGGCGCCAAGCCGAAGACAGTACGAACGTACGGCAAGGCGCAGGCAACGCCGCCCTGAACGTTTTCTTAACCGCGCGAGGCCAGGAAGCGCAGTTCGGCGGCCAGGTTCGGCATCAGGCGCTCATGGCGCGCCGCTTCCGAGTTCAGCAGGGCGAAATCGCGCTTGCTAGGGCGCACATAGCGCTCGTCGTCAGTGCTGGCCGCCGGGGTGCCGGTGGCGATGACTTCCTTCTGTGCCAGTTCGCTGTAAGGCTTGGAAGCGAGCAGGGCGCCCAGGAAGGCGCGCGTGGCGCGGCCCAGGTTGCTGAAATAGTTGTCGTCGTTGCTGTAAGTGTTGGTGAAAGTGGACATATGCCCTCCATGAATGGTCTGTTGTTGCATTGCACAATAATGGAGTTGCCGATATATGTCTAATTCCAAATTCCAATTTCAGAAATTCAAGAAACGCATAATAAGGGCGTAGCCGCCGGCCACGCCCCGAAAAAGAATTTGTTACGAAATGTTTATCCGGCGGCCAGGCGACCCAGACCCGGGTCGTCGCTGAAAAAGCCGTCCAGTCCCGTCTCGATATAACGCCGCATTTCCGCCACGGAACCGGCTTCGTTGCGCGCGTTTTCACCGTTGCCATCGCGGAAATCGGCCGCCAGGAAACGGTTTTCCGGACGGAAGGTCCACGTGTGCAGCAGCAGGCCCGCCTGGTGCGCATCGTCGACGATGGACGTGGCTTGTGCCAGGCGCTGGTCGGCGCCCAGCGGGATGACGCCCCGCGTGGGCGGCGCCACCACGTCCGCGTAGCCGGCGATCTCGCGCAGGCCGGCCGGCGTCGTCATTTGCCCGAATGTCAATTTTCCGCCGGCCTTGGCCACGTCCATCGGACGGATATCGCCGCCCACCACCAGCTGCATCAGGCGCACGTTGGCGCGCCGTCCCAGCTTCTCGCGCAAGTACTTCAGATTGGCCACTTCGAAGGACTGGATCTCGATCGGCGCGCGGCGCGTGTACTCGTGCGCCAGCATGGTCGAGAGGAAACGGTCTTCCAGTGCCAGGCCCGCATCGCGGAAGTAGGTGGAACTTTTCAGCTCCGGCACGAGGCCGATGACGCGGCCGCTGGCGGCAGATTGCGCTGCAACAAAATCGATGATTTCTTCCCAGGTCGGGATCTGGAATTGTCCATCGTACAAGGTGTTACCAGTGCGCACTTTCGGCAGCCGTTCGATGGCGCGCAGGGTCTTCAGTTCGGCCAAGGTGAAATCATCGACGAACCAGCCCTCGTGCCATTCGCCGTCGACCAGCTTCTTGCCGCGCCGGCTGGCGAACTCGGGACGGCGCGCCACGTCGGTGGTGTCGATCAGGTTGCTTTCATGGCGCGCCACGAGGATGCCGTCGCGCGTGGCCACCAGGTCCGGCTCGACGTAGTCGGCGCCGTCGAGGATGGCCTTGGCGTACGAGGCCAGCGTGTGTTCGGGGCGCAGGGCGCTGGCGCCGCGGTGGGCGAAGACCAGCGGCCGCGCCGGCGGAGTGGCCAGCAGGCCGGCGGCAAAGCCGGGCGCGCTGGCCAGTGCCAGGCCGCCGACGGCCGCCTGCACGAAGCGGCGGCGCGAGAAATGCCGTTGCGGCAAGACAGGGGCGAGATGCGGCGCGCGCATCAGAAGTCCGCCGTCAAGGTCAGGAAACCCTGGCGCGGCGCGATGGGGAAGGTGTTGTAGGTCTTGTCGGCCGCGCCCACCACCACGTTCAGCGAGCCTTCGCGGTTGGCCAGGTTGCTGACGTTGACGCGCCAGCGCGGGTTCTTCAGCCAGCCGGCCATGGCCGGCAGCTTGCCCGACATGCCCAGGCCCATCAGGAAATAGCTGGGCACGGACAAATCGTTCGTGTACGTCGCATAGCGCTTGCCCACATAGTCTCCCGTCAGCTGCACTTCGATATCGCCAAACGTGGCCGAGGCAACGAATTTGTTCAGCCACTCGGGCGAGCCCGGCACGTTTTTGCCAGCCGTCAAGACCAGCGCGGCGCCATTGCTGTAATTGTCCGCGTACTGCGAACGGTTGTACGACAGGGCATTGTAGAAGGAAAAATTGTTGCCGAAGTGCACAGTACCGGCGATGTCGATGCCGTCCGTGCGCACGCTGCCCACGTTGGCCAGCACGGGGTTGCCGCCAATGATGGAGGAAATCACGGGCGTCGGGCTGATCTGCAGCAAGCGGTTGCTGAAATCGACGTGGTACACATTGACTTGTCCATCGATGGCCGTGATGGCGCCCAGGTTCATGGGGTGGCTGCCGCGCACGCCCACTTCATAGGTGAGGGCCGTTTCCGGCTTGGCGTCGCGCTTGAACAGGTCGAAGGCGGCCTGGTTCGACAAGCTCCACGGCGACGCGCCGCCGCCGCCGTAGGTGACGAACTGGCGCATGTTTTTCTGGATATTGAAGTACAGCTGGTCTTGCGGCGTGAAGTCCCAGCGCGCGCCCACTTGCGGCAGGAACCATTTTTTTGTCGCGATGGAGCCGACGGGCAGGGCCGTCGAACCGCCGGCAATGGCGCCCTTGGCCGGCTGCACGGGGAACTGGCCATCGGCAAACTGCAGGCTGGACTTGAAGCCGGCCTGCAGCGCGATATCGGGGCGGATGCGCCATTCATCCTGCAAGTGCAGCTGCACCACCTTGTTGTCGATCTCGCTGCCGTACTGCGTGATCAAAGGATTGCTGGGGCGGTCGTACGGCGAGGTCGGGTGGTTGACGTCCAGCGCATACCAGCGGCGGTAGGCGGACGAGCGGTTCTGTTCCAGCCACAGGCCCGCTTCGAGCTGGTGGTTGCCGATTTCCTTGCGCAGCGTGGAAATGAAGCCGCCGCGCTTGATGTCGTATTCCGTCGTGCGCACGGCGTAGCCCGAGTTGCCGAAGACTTCCTTCAGGTTCTGCTTCGGGTAGTAGACGCTGAACAGGCCCGGCAAGCCGGCCACGCCGATGGGGCCGGCCACCACGCCGGCACCGTCATCCTTGTGGTAATACACCTGGTTCGACCAGGTCGTGCCCTCCGACAGGTTGGCGTCGAACTTGGCGTAGGCCAGGTAATCGGTGCGCTGCGCATCGCTGTAGTAGTTGCGGTAATTGTTGCCATCGGCGGCAGGCGTGGCGCCCGTCGGCGACAGGTAATTGAGGGCCGCCTTGAAGTCGGGATACAGGAAGGGGCGCGTGTATGGCGCGCTCGTCTCGCCCTTCACGTGCACGGTGCTGTCCTCGTTCGGCTCGATCTTGTCCGAGTAATTGAAGAACAGGGTCAGCTTGCCCGCCTCGCTGCGGTTGACGTATTTGGCGTTGAACTGGTCGCCGCCCTGGCGCGCATCGAAGTCCCAGGCGCGCGCTTCATGGTGCAGGATGGAAAAATAGGCGCTGCTGCCGTCGCCAAAGGCACCCGTGTCGTAGCGGGCAAACGTGCGCGAGGTGCGGTGGCTGCCCACGGTTTGCTGCACGCTGGCGCCCTGCGCGGCCAGCGGGTCGCTGGAATAGGTTTCGATGGTGCCGCCCAGGTTGCTGGTCGAGGCCGTGGCCAGGTCGCCGGCGCCCGAGGACAGCACGACGCTGCGCACGTTTTCGCTGATCACGGCGCGTTGCGGCGACAGGCCGTTGTAGTTGCCGTACTGCTGGTCGCCCAGCGGTACGCCATCCATGGTGTAGCCCAGTTGCTGGCCGGAAAAGCCGTGCACGAACAGCGACAGGTTTTGCTCGTTGTTGCCCCATGGATCGGCCGTCTGGAAGCTGACGCCGGGCAGGGTTTGCAGGGCTTTCAGGGGATTCGTGCCGGGCAGGATTTTCTGGATTTCATTCTTGCTCAGGGCGACGGAAGAACGCGTCTTGCGCGAGGAAATCTCCACGGTGGCCATAGGCGCATTGTCGTCGGCAGCCGGGGCAGCAGCAGCCATGTCGGTGGCGGCCGAGGCCACGGCGGCGGCCACGGCCGTTTGCGCCAGCGCCGGCAAGGAGAGGCCCGCGGCGCAGGCGCCCAGCAAAACGTGGAAGGAATGGCGGCGCAGGGCCAGCGTCAAGTGGGTATTCATCATCAGCCTGTGGAAAGTATTGGAAGTAATACAAGCTGCGCAGCGTAACGGCGGCGCGTGACGGGCTGATGACGAACTGATGACGGGACGATGACAGCAGAAACAATTGCGCCGCCTCAGGGGCGGCGCGGCAGGTTCATTGCGAAAGTGTAATGATCAGTTGATGCTGGCGGCGGGCGGGATGAGAACCTCGGCCGGCGCATCCGTGACGAACAGCTGCGCGCAATCGACCTTGTCGAACTCATAGTGCTGGCCGCAGAAATCGCAGTTCACACCCACTTGGCCCACTTCTTCCAGCGTGCTGTTGACTTCTTCCTCGCCCAGCATCTTGAGCATATTGCCGACTTTTTCGCGCGTGCAGCTGCAATGGAAGCTCGGGTGCAGGGGATCGAAGACGCGGATGGTTTCTTCCCAGAACAAGCGCTGCATCAGGGTGTCGATGTCGGTCGAGAGAATTTCCGCCTCTTTCAGGGTCGAGGCCAGCATCACGGCACGGTTCCACGTGTCGAGCGCGTCTTCTTCCGAGACGGGCGTCGCTTCGGCCTTGCCGCCATGGTGGGGCAGCTTTTGCAGCAGCAGGCCGCGCGAGACGCTGTCGTCCGTGGCCAGCCACAGGCGCGTGTCGAGCTGTTCCGAGCGCAACATGTAGTTTTCGATCACGGTCGCCATGTCGTCGCCGTCCAGCGGCACGATGCCCTGGTACGGCTGCTGGCCCGGCACCTTGTCGGCCGGGTCCAGGGTGATGATGAAGCGGCCCTTGCCCGTGGCGTTGAGCAATTGCGGCACGGTGGCGACATCGGCGATGACGGCGTCCGGGTCCAGCTTGGCCGTGGCGCGCAAGCGCAGGTCCGAATCGCACTCGACCACCATCAGGCGCACGGGACCGTCGCCATGGATCTGCATGATGATGGAGCCGTTGAATTTCAGATTGGCCGACAGCAGGGCGGCGGCGGCCACCATTTCGCCCAGCACTTTTTTCACGGCCGTCGGGTAGGCGTGGCGCGACACCACTTCCTGCCAGGTGCCGGACACGTCGATGAACTGGCCGCGCACGGCGGCGTTGTCGAAAATAAACTTTTGCAGGGTGTCCTGGCCGGTGGGGATAGCGCTGACGGCGCCCGTGGTTTCAGTCGTCATTCTTTTATCCAATCTTCTTGAGTTGCGTATTAAATAGCTGGCCGCGTTGCACATAGTTCACGGCGTTGCCTTGTAGTCTGGTGATATCGTCTGCCGTCAGGGGCCGCACGGCTTTCGCCGGTGAGCCGATGATCAGCATATTGTCGGGAAATTCCTTGCCTTCCGTGACCAGGGCGCCCGCGCCGACCAGGCATCCCTTGCCGATCTTCGCGCCGTTCAGGATCACGGCCTGAATGCCGATCAGGGCGCCATCGCCAATCGTGCATCCATGCAACATTGCCTGGTGGCCGATGGTCACGTTCGACCCGATGTCGAGCGGGTAACCGGGGTCCGTGTGCAGCACGGCGCCTTCCTGCACATTGCTGTTGGCGCCCACGGTGATGCGTTCATTGTCGCCGCGGATGGTGGCGCCGAACCATACGGAGGTATTCGCTTCCAGCGTCACCTTGCCGATCACGTTGGCCGTGTCGGCGACAAAAGCGGAAGCATCAATCTGCGGCGCATCGGCGCCCAATTGGTAGAGTGTCATCGTTAGCCCGTGGCGGTGTGGAAGCGCCGGGCATGGCCGGACGCTGGAATGTACGCTATTTTACGCTGTTGCGAGGCAAGTCTTCACGGTCGCGCCCTGGCCGCGCCCAAGCCGTCGCCGACGCGGCTCCGCCGATCCGCTATAATTATCGAACGGTCGTACTTTTATGCGTACAATATCTACAGACACACCATGTGGCGCCATCCGCGCTACTTTCAAGGCAGGCATCCGATGAAACCCATGAAACTTTCCCGTTCCGAATTCATCAACATCCGCGGCGCGCGCACGCATGTGCGCCACTGGGGCCGCGAAGGCGCGCCCATTCTCTTCATGGTGCATGGCTGGATGGACGTGGCCGCCTCATTCCAGTTCGTCGTCGACGAGCTGGCGGGCGACTGGCACGTGATCGCGCCCGACTGGCGCGGCTTCGGCCTCAGCGACTACACGCAGTCCGATACCTACTGGTTCCCCGATTACCTGGCCGACCTGGACGCCATGCTGCTCCATTATTCGCCGGACGCGCCCGTCAAGCTGCTGGGCCACAGCATGGGCGCCAATGTGGCCGGCCTGTACGCGGGCGTGCGGCCCGAGCGCATCAGCCGTTTCATCAACCTGGAAGGCTTCGGCATGATGGCGACGAAGCCGGAGCAGGCGCCGGGACGCTACGCCAAGTGGCTCGACGAATTGCGCGAGCCGCCCGTGATGCGCAGCTATCCGACGCAGAAGGCCGTGGCCGAGCGCCTGCAAAAGACCAATCCGCGCCTGCCGGACGCGCGCGCCGCCTTCCTGGCCGAACACTGGTCGGCGCAGAACGAGGCGGGCGAGTGGGATATTCTCGGCGACCCGCTGCACAAGCGCGTCAATCCCATCCTGTACCAGGTGGAAGAGGTGATGGCGTGCTGGCGCCGCATCACGGCGCCCGTGCTGTGGGTGGAGGCCGACGACACCAATATGTGGCAATGGATGGGCCCCAAGGAGGAGGCGCGCATCGAAATCGACCGTCGTTTGGCCTGTATCAAGGATGTGCGCTGTGAAATGCTCAACGATGCGGGCCACATGCTGCATCATGACCAGCCGGCCGCCCTGGCGCGCCTGGTGGAGGCGTTCCTGGCCTGATGTGGCGGGAACGCTGCTTCTGCTTTTGACAAGCAGCGTACAATGAAAACTTCTTTCATGTTGAGCCCGTGCAGGGTATTGTTTTCGTATGCTTAAAGTCGACCTGCATTGTCATTCGAATATCTCCGACGGCGTGCTGGCGCCCGCCGCCGTGGCCGCGCACGCACGCAAGGCCGGCGTCGATGTGTGGGCGCTGACCGACCACGATGAAGTGTCCGGCATCGCCGCCGCGCGCACGGCCGCGCTGGACCTGGGCATGCGCTTCGTGGCCGGCGTGGAAATTTCCATCACCTGGGCCGGCGAAACCGTGCATATCGTCGGCTTGCAGGTCGATGAAAACAATCGGGCCCTCGTGCAGGGCTTGCACCAGACGCGCTCGGGGCGCGATGCGCGCGGCCGCGAGATCGCCCGCCAGCTGGACCTGGCCGGCATTCCCGACGCCTACGAGGGCGCGCTGAAATTCGTCGGCAACCCGGACCTGATGTCGCGCACGCACTTTGCCCGCTACATCGTGGAAACGGGGAAATGCGCGAATATCCCCGACGTGTTCAAGAAATACCTGTCGGAAGGCAAGCCCGGTTATGTCGAGCACCGCTGGGCCACCCTGGCCGAAGCGGTGGGCTGGATACGCGGCGCGGGCGGCGTGGCCGTCATCGCCCATCCGGGCCGCTACCGTTTCAGCTACATGGCGCAAGGCGTGCTGTTCGATGAATTCAAGCAACTGGGCGGCGTGGCCATCGAAGTCGTCACGGGCAGCCACAGTCCGGACCAGTATCCGGAATACGCGCGCCTGGCCAACGATTACGGCTTCCTCGCCTCGCGCGGCACGGACTTCCATGCGCCGGGCGAGTCGCGCGTGGACTTTGCCATGCTGCCGCCGTTGCCTGCCAATGTCACGCCCATCTGGCACGACTGGTTTTAGTTTGCAGCCAGGCAAATCTTCTGTGCGGCGCGCCCTGCGGCCGGCGATGCTCACTGTGCTGTAGCACAGCTGCGCTGCTCGGCCACAAAGCACTGCCGCTCGCGAGATGTTCCCGGCTGCCGATGCGCCGGCGTGCGGCCAGAGCTGCTTGAAATCTGCGCTGGCGCACATATCTTTTTGTTATTCTTGTTATATATAGTCACCTGGAGCCATCGCCCATGAAACGTATCGTCCTTTTTATTGCTACCAACCTGGCCGTGATGCTGGTGCTGTCGCTCGTCCTCAGCTTGTTGGGCGTGGGCAATCCGGCGCGCGGCAGTACCCTGAACCTGGGCAGCCTGCTCGTGTTTTCGCTGGTGGTCGGTTTCACGGGGTCGATCTTTTCCTTGCTGATCAGCAAACCGATGGCCAAGTGGAGCACGGGTGCGCGCGTCATCGACAACCCCGCTTCGTCGACCGAGTTGTGGCTGGTCAATACCGTGCGCGCCCTGTCCGAGCGGGCCGGCATCGGCATGCCGGAAGTGGCCGTCTACGAGGGCGACGCGAATGCGTTCGCCACGGGCGCGTTCAAGAATTCGGCGCTGGTGGCCGTCTCGACCGGTTTGCTGCAAAGCATGAACCGCGATGAAGTCGAAGCCGTACTGGGCCATGAAATCGCCCACGTGGCCAATGGCGACATGGTGACCCTGACCCTGATCCAGGGCGTGGTGAACACCTTTGTCGTCTTCATGGCGCGCGTGGTGGGCTTCTTTGTCGATAACGTCTTGCTGAAAAATAATAACCGCGAAGGCGGCGGGCGCGGCATCGGCTATTTCGTCACCGTCATGGTGTGCGAAGTGATCTTCGGCTTGCTCGCTTCCATCATCGTGGCCTGGTTCTCGCGCCAGCGCGAATTCCGCGCCGACGCCGGCTCGGCCAAATTGCTGGGCAGCCCGACGCCGATGATGCATGCGCTGGCCCGCCTCGGCGGCGTGCCGCCGGGCGAGCTGCCGCAATCGATGCAGGCGCTGGGCATCAGCGGCGGCAATGGCGGCTGGGGCGCGCTGTTCGCCACCCATCCGCCGATCGAGCAACGCATCGCCGCCCTGCGCGGCGTGCAATAATGATAACTTATGCCAATAATGAAGAACGCTTAAACCATGAGTCAATTTTTTCAGATTCACCCTGACAATCCGCAGTTGCGCCTGATCAAGCAGGCGGCGCAGATCATCCAGTCGGGCGGCGTGGTGGCCTTGCCTACCGATTCCTGCTACGCGCTGGTGTGCCAGCTCGACGACAAGGGCGCCGTCGAGCGCCTGCGCCGCATCCGTGGCGTGGATGAAAAGCATCACCTGACCTTGCTGTGCCGCGACTTGAGCGAGCTGGGCGTGTACGCCAGGGTCGACAACCGCCAGTTCCGCCTGCTCAAGGCGGCCACGCCGGGCGCCTACACGTTTATCCTCGAGGCGACCAAGGAAGTGCCGCGCCGCCTCAGCCATCCGTCGCGCAAGACCATCGGCCTGCGCGTGCCGCAGCACCGCATCGTGCAATGCCTGCTGGAAGAGCTGGGCCAGCCCCTGCTGGGTGCCACGTTGACCCTGCCCGGCGACGAGGAAAGCCTGACGGATGCCGACACCATCCGCGAGCGCCTGGAAAAGCTGGTCGACCTGATCATCGATGGCGGCGTCTGCGCGCATGGTCCCAGCACGGTGATCGACTTGACGGGGCCCGAGCCGGAAGTGGTGCGCGTGGGCCGTGGCGACCCGGCCGTGCTGGGTTTGTAGGCGGCTGCAGCGGGCGCTGTCTTTACAACGCCTGGCCGACCCGCAGCGAGCGGCAGCGGGTGGCGGCCAGGAAGCGTCGCCGTGCCTTCGAACAGGGGGCATCGCGGGCCGCAAATCGCGTCGCGCAGCAGGTTTTGACAGATGTTCTTAATGACAACATAAGAAAGGGGCCGGGACGCCTCTGGTAGAATCGCGGTCATGAGCGATTTCAATACGATAGTCCAGACCGTTGCGGTGTACCTGGTGCCGGTGCTGTTTGCCATTTCCCTGCATGAGGCCGCGCACGGCTATGCCGCCCGTTATTTCGGCGATCCCACGGCGTCGAACGAGGGCCGGCTGAGCCTCAATCCGATCCGGCATATCGATCCTTTCGGCACGATCTTGCTGCCGCTGATACTGTATTTCACGATCCAGGTGCCGTTCGGCTATGCCAAGCCGGTGCCCGTCGATTTCAGCCGCCTGCGCAATCCGAAGAAGCAGATGGCCTGGGTGGCGTTTGCCGGTCCCGGTGCGAACTTCGTCATGGGCCTTGCCTGGATGATCGCCTTCGTCGTGCTCAGCGTCTTGCCGCCGACGGAACTGGGCATGTTTTTCCGCAAGATGGCTGGCGCCGGCGTCAGCGTCAATGCGGCCATGTTTGTCTTTAACCTGATTCCCGTGCCGCCGCTCGACGGCGGGCGCATCGTCACCGGCTTGCTGCCGATGCAGCTGGCGCGTCCTTACGCCAGCATCGAGCGCTATGGCCTGTATGTGTTCGGCGCGCTGGTATTGCTGATGTACACGGGTATCCTGAACCGCGCCCTGCTGGCGGCGATCGAGTTTGTCATCGGCATTTTCCTCATGCTGGTGACCCCGCTTACCGCACTCTTGAGCTGATGCGCCGCTGCAGCGGCAGGCCACACGGGCACAACGTAACAAAATCTGATGGAAGTACCGATGCAAGTAACTGAACAAGTAGTTGATATGGAAGCGATTTCCGGCTGGGTGCGCCGTTGGGCCCCTCTGATTCCCGGTGGCGAAGTGCTGGACCTGGCTTGCGGCAGCGGCCGCCATGCGCGCCACCTGGTCAGCCTGGGCCACCCGGTGATCGCGCTCGACCACGATCCGGAAATGCTGGAAAAGGCAGCCGGCACGGGCATCACCACCTCGCTGGTGGACCTGGAGGCGCCGGGCGCCGCGTGGCCGTTCGCGGCGGACCGCTTTGCCGGCATCGTCGTCACCAATTATTTGCACCGGCCCTTGCTCGACGCGATGATCGCCAGCCTGGCGCCCGATGGCGTGCTGGTGTACGAAACGTTCGCCGAAGGCAATGAGCAGTTCGGCAAGCCGTCGAATCCGAAATTCCTCCTGAAGGAAGGCGAGATGCTGGCCTGGGCGCTCGAGCACGGCCTGCGCGTGGTCGCCTATGAAGATGGGCGCGTGGAACAGCCAAAAGCTGCTCTGGTGCAACGAATTTGTGCCGTTCGGCCAGATTTTCCACGGTTGGCAGCCCTGCTGCCGACGTTTTGAGCGGCGTTTCTAAGTCAGAATGCACCACAGGCGCGGGCTATCCGCTACAATCGTTGTTTTATTTATCGGCGCTATAAACTTACTATGATCAAGGGCAGCATTGTAGCAATCGTCACCCCGATGCACGCGGACGGCAGTCTGGACTTTCCAGGTCTGCGCAAGCTGATCGACTGGCATATCGCCGAGGGTACGGACGGCATCGTCATCGTTGGCACCACGGGCGAATCGGCAACAGTGAGCGTGGAAGAGCACTGCGAACTGATCCAGTTGACCGTCGAGCACGCCAAGGGACGCATTCCTATCATCGCCGGCGCCGGTGGCAATTCCACGGCCGAGGCCATCAAGCTGACGCGCTATGCGAAAGAAGCGGGCGCAGATGCTGTTCTGCAAGTAGTGCCGTACTACAACCGTCCTACCCAGGAAGGCATGTACCAGCACTTCAAGGCCATCGCCGAAGCCGTCGACATTCCCGTCATCCTGTACAACGTGCCGGGCCGCACCGTTGCCGACATGAGCAACGAGACCATCGTGCGCCTGTCCGCCATCCCGAATATCGTCGGCGTGAAAGATGCGACCGGCAATATCGGCCGCGGCATCGACCTGCTGCGTTTGGTGCCGGCCGACTTCGCCGTGTATTCGGGCGATGATCCGACGGCCATGGCGCTGATGTTCTGCGGCGGCCACGGCAATATCTCCGTCACGGCCAACGTCGCGCCGCGCGCCATGCACGAGCTGTGCGTTGCCGCCATGGCGGGCGAGCGTGCCACGGCCATTGCCATCAATAACAAAGTTTTCCCCCTGCACCAGAAATTGTTTGTCGAGCCCAACCCGGTGCCCGTCAAATGGGCGCTGGCCGAAATGGGCATGATGCCGGCCGGCATACGTTTGCCGCTGGTGCCGCTGGCTGATAATTGTCATGCCACCGTGCGCGATGCCTTGCGTGACGCTGGCGTCCTGTCTTAAGCCCGGACTTCAAGCCCGGACTCGTATAGTCCGGACCTTCCCTGATTCAGCTGCTACTTAGCTTCTTATCCAGTAACGACATGACTAATTGCAAGAAAACCCAATCGGCGCCTGCCACCTTCGCCGTCCGCGGCATCGTCATCGGCGCCATCGCAGCCAGCCTCGCGGGCTGCGGCATGATCAGTTCGGTGGTCGGCGGCGACAAAGTCGACTACAAGTCGGTCAAGAAGGCCGGCACCCTGGACGTGCCGCCTGACCTGACGCAATTGCAGCAGGACAACCGCTATTCCTTGCCGGATTCGAAAAATGGCGTTGCCACGGCATCCGGCTACAACGCGCAGCGCAGCGCAGCGGCAGGCACGCCTGTCGTCGTGGGCGCCGATGGCGTGGTGGGCGTTGTGCCGGTGACGGCGGGCGGCGTCAAGGTCGAGCGCGCGGGCAACCAGCGCTGGCTGGTGGTCAAGCAGTCGCCTGAAGTGCTGTGGCCGCAGCTGAAGCAGTTCTGGGAAGATTCCGGCTTCACGGTCGC
Source organism: Janthinobacterium sp. SUN118 (assembly GCF_030397695.1). Classification (NCBI taxonomy): domain Bacteria; kingdom Pseudomonadati; phylum Pseudomonadota; class Betaproteobacteria; order Burkholderiales; family Oxalobacteraceae; genus Janthinobacterium; species Janthinobacterium sp. SUN118. The sequence goes on from NZ_JAPUBV010000001.1 coordinate 1,160,029, forward strand.
CATCGACCAGCCGACGGCTGGCATCATGGAAACCGAGTGGAACGAGAACCGCGCCAAGGTGCCGCAAGACTTTATCCGCAGCACCATCGGCAAGGCTTTCGATTCGCTGTACTCGACTGGTGAAAAAGACAAGTTCCGCACCCGCGTGGAACGCCTGGCCGATGGCTCGACCGAGATCTACATCAGCCACCGTGGCGTGGAAGAGGTCGTCACGGGCCGCGACAAGGAAACCACCACCTGGACCGCGCGTCCCAACGATCCGGGCCTGGAAGCGCAATTCCTCGCCAAGCTGATGACGCGCCTGGGCGCGGCCAGCGACGACGCGCAGGCGAAGACGGCTGTCGACGCCGCCATCGTGCAGCCGCAGCACGCCAAGCTGGTCGGCGACGCCGCCACGCCAACGCGCGCCATCGAAGTCGATGAAGGGTTCGACCGCGCCTGGCGCCGTGTCGGCCTGGCGCTGGACCGCGTCGGCTTCACGGTGGAAGACCGCGACCGCACGCAAGGCACGTATTTCGTGCGTTACGTCGATCCGGATGCGGTCAAGAAAGATGGTTTCTTCTCGAAACTGTTCAGCTGGGGCTCGTCGTCCGACAAGGACAAGGAAGCGCAGCGCTACCGCGTCCTGGTCAAGGCCGGCAATGGTTCGACCAGCCTGGTCAGCATCCTCAGCAACGAAGGCCAGCCGGCTACATTGCCAGTAGCCGAGAAGATCCTGGGCTTGCTGAACGATCAGTTGAAATAAGCCGTCCCTTGGCGGCAGGGCGTAAAACCTGCCGCATATTAAAAAGGCCGATCCGGGGAACCGGGCCGGCCTTTTTTAATATGCGGCTTCGTCCGTGGTTTTATCCTGCGGATAAAATCGCGGACGTAAAAAAGCCGGCCCGAAGGCCGGCTTTCTCTAGTGCAGGGTGCTAAATTACTTAGCAGCCGATGCAGCAGCCGAAGCAGCCGAAGCAGCGTCGGTAGCGGCCGAAGCGGCAGCCGAAGCAGCAGCAGCAGCGTCGGTAGCGGCCGAAGCAGCAGCGTCAGCAGCAGCAGCTGGAGCAGCTTCAACTGCTGGTGCTGGTGCTGGGGTTTCAACTACTGGTGCTGGTGCAGGAGCTTCTTCTTTTTTGCTGCAAGCAGCCAGAGCAACAACCATCAGGGAGGCGATCAGCAGGGATTTTTTCATTTGTTTTCCTTAATTATTTCAAAAAATAAATCAACATTGTTGCGATGAATAATTACCGGTAATTATCGCTCGTTAGGTCGTCTTCGAAGGCTTTTCGTACCAGGTGGTGCCTGCCAGACAACGGAAACTTCCTAACCGAATATTATAGCGATTTTTGGTGCGTCGCAATAGGAGCAAGAGGCAAATTCGCAACTATTTTGTGATATCGCAATAATTGCCACGGCAAATTGCAAGCAAGTGTAAGTGTTTTGCGAAAGCGCGACAAAACGATATAAAAATAATATGTTTTATTGCGCTAGCGCAGAAGCCGTTATCCCTGCTGCGGTAATACCACTTTTCCTATGCTGCACGCATTCAGGCCAGTTCGATCCAGCCATCCTGATACCAGGTATATAAGGCTTCCATCACATCGTCGGAAGCCTGGGCCACGGCGGCGCCGTCGAGGGCGCGGTCGTTGGCCAGGGTTTCCAGTGTCGCTTTGTCGGCCTTGCCAATGGCAAACGACTCGCCATTGATGAAGACATTCTTGCCACGATACAGCATTAGCGTCTTGCGCGACAACACGACACCCTTCTTCTGTGCGGCGTCCGCGAAGCGGCCCACCGTCAGGGGCTTCGACAGTGGCGTGAAAAACACATTGTGCTTCGGTTCGGACAGGTGTTCGCCCAGGAAGATGGTGACGTCCTCTTCCGTGAAGCGCACCTTGTTCATTTCTTCCGTGATGGTGGCGAGCATTTCGCGGGGAATCTCGGCCGGCTTGGCCGAGGCTTTCAGTTCCGGGTCGCTATAGATGCCCGGCAAGTCGATGGAATCGGCCATGAATTGCAGGAAGGCTTCGCCCAGTTCCTGGAACGATGGCGAACGGAAGCCGATCGAGTAGGTCTGGCAGTCGCCGATGGCGACGCCGTCGTGCGCGTAGTGGGGCGGCAGATACAGCATGTCGCCCGGTTCCAGCGTGAATTCTTCGTCGGGCGTGAAATTGCTGAGAATTTTCAGCGGCAAGCCGTCGATCAGGCTCAGGTCCTTCTGGGCGCCGATGCGCCAGTGGCGCTTGCCCTGGCCTTGCAGCAGGAACACGTCGTAGGAATCGAAGTGCGGGCCCACGCCGCCGCCGTCGGTGGCGAAGCTGACCATCAGGTCGTCCAGGCGCGCATCCGGCAGGAAACGGAACTGGCGCAGCAGGGCGTCGGCCTTGGCGCTGTGCAGGTTGGCGCCCTGCACCAGCAGGGTCCATTCCTTCTGTTTCAGCGAGGGCAGGCTGGTCAACGGACCTTGCTGCATGTTCCAGTGGCCGTCGGCATGGCTGACGAGGCGCGATTCGACGTGGTCCAGGGTGGCCAGCTCGGCCAGGGCCTTGAAATCGAACAGGGCCTTGAAGCCAGGCACGGCCTGACGGATCAGCAGGGGTTTTTTATGCCAGTAGTCGCGCAGGAATTGCGCTGGCGTGATATCGCCGAGGAGAGTTAATTTTTTCATGCGCCCATTATAACAACCGGAAATGCAGGAATGCGCCTGCCGTTGGCGGCGTAAAGGTATAATTTGCCAGCTTATACAATGAAAGGAAGCATAATGAAGATTGCCAAGAATACGGTCGTGACTGTCAACTACAAACTGTCAGACGCGCAAGACAATCTGATCGAAGACGGTCGCCAGCCTATGGTCTACCTGCATGGTGATTATGAAAACACCCTGCCGAAGATCGAAGAAGAGCTCGACGGCAAGGAAGTCGGCTATTCCAACACGATCCAGATCGAACCGGATGATGCTTTCGGTGAATACGATCCAGCCCTGGTCAAGGTAGAGCCGCGCAATCGCCTGCCTGAGCCGCTGGAAGTGGGCATGCAGTTCGAAGGCATGCCGGAAAGCGATTCGCCGGACGAAGAAGCGATGATCTTCACGGTCACCGATATCGCCGACGACAAAGTCGTGCTCGATGGTAACCATCCACTGGCCGGCATCGCGCTGCGCTTCTCGCTGACCGTCGCTGACGTACGCGAAGCCACCGACGAAGAAATCGCCCATGGCCACGTGCATGGCGCACACGGCCATGATCATGGCGACGAAGATGATGAAGGCGAAGACGGCGATCACTTCCGCACTCACCCAATCCACTAACACCTGACCAGACCTGCTGCGCGGCGCGCTTTGCGGCCGGCGATGCTCACCGTACTCCAGTACGGTTGCGCTTCCCGGCCGCGCCGCGCAGCTGCTCGCGACGGTTTTGTCGGGCGTCGTGGCGTTTGCTGGTCGTGACGCCTGTTGTTGGATAGATAAAGGCTGGCTGCGTGCCGGCCTTTATCTTATCGGCGCAGCGTCGATGCCCTGGCGCGTGCCTGGGCCGATGGCCTGACGGCACGTTGACGCACCTCAAAGAAGGGCGTCTTGCCGGGCCGTACGGCGATGGCGGCCCAGTCGTTGTCGATGCTGACGTGGCCCAGGTTGCCTTTCCAGCTGATTTTCGGCCCGCCGGCCCTGGCGGCGGCTTTCCTGGCCTTGCCTTCCTTGTTGTCCGCTTCGCCTTCCGTCCGTGTATCGACCAGCAAGACCTTGCCGCTGAATTTTTTCGCCAGGGTGCGGATCTGCTTGCGCGGGCTGGCAAAGCCATCCTGCTTCGAACTAAAGCTGGGCAGCAGCGAATTGTCGTCTTCATCGAGCACGCCCACGTCGCCGTCCGAGAACAGGACGATGCCGTCCAGTTGCTTGCGCTGCGCCATGGCGAACAGCCGTTGCAGCCACGAGCGGTTGGCCACCAGGCGGTCCTCGAACTCGCTGTTGCGTCCTGCTTCCGGCAAGAAATGGTTGTTATTCGCCGGCAGGTTCACGGTGGCAAACAGCACGCCGCCGTACTCCCAGTGGGCATTTTCCGCATAGCTGCGGAACTTCGCCGTCGATGACAGCCGCGACAGGGTCAGCTTGCGCTGGCCCAGGCTCTGGTCGTCGGCAAAATACACGTCGCGCAAGCGGTTCAGGCGCTCGATGGCGTTGATGCGGCCGCGCGAATTGCGGCAGTTGGCCCAGTCGCTGGCCGACAGCGAGACGATCAGCGGCGGTCCGCTGGCGTCGAGCAAGTCCTTGCGCTGGCCATACAGCTTGTCGCTGCACGATTCGCTGGCCGCCTTGATGCCCGTCGCCACGACGAAGGAGGCATTGAAGGTGCTCGTGTCGGCGATGGCTTTTTTCAGGGGGCCATCGTCCGGCCCCGCCTTGAAGGAGTGACCCAGCACGGCAAATTCGAAGCCGGCCTGGTCGCCCGGGGCGGCAAGCGCCATCTGCCCCTGCAGGCAGGCGGCCAGCAGGCCGGCCGCCAACAGGGGCAGGCGAACGATGCTGCGCCGCAGGATGGTCATGCGGCAGCCAGCCGTTTCAACTGATACAGCTGCTCCAGCGCATCGCGCGGCGTGAGCGCATCCGGATCGAGGTCGGCGATGGCGTCGAGCAAGGCTTGCTGCGCCGCGTTCAGTGCCGCCAGCGGCGCCGCCTCTTCTTCCTCTTCCTGCGCATACGGATCGGCTGACGGCAGGGCGAACAGGTCGCGCTGCGGCGTGGCGTCGAGCGCCTGCGCTTCCAGGCGCGCCAGGTGCTTGCGCGCGGCCTTGATCACGGGTTGCGGCACGCCGGCCAGCTGCGCCACCTGCAAGCCGTAGCTTTGCGATGCCGGTCCTGCCTGCACGGCGTGCAGGAAGACGATGCTGTCCTTGTGCTCGACGGCGGACAGATGCACGTTGGCGGCGCTCGGGTGACTGTCCGGCAGTTGCGTCAGCTCAAAGTAATGCGTGGCAAACAGGGTGAAACTGCGGCTGGTGTCGATCAAATGGCGCGCGATGGCCCACGCCAGGGCCAGGCCGTCGAAGGTCGAGGTGCCGCGGCCCACTTCATCCATCAGCACCAGCGAGTGTTCGGTGGCGCCGTTCAGGATGGCGGCCGATTCCGTCATTTCCACCATGAAGGTCGAGCGTCCGCCCGCCAGGTCGTCGGTGGCGCCGATACGCGTGAAGATGCGGTCGATGGGGCCGATGGTGGCGGAAGCGGCCGGCACATAGCTGCCCACGTAGGCCAGCAGCGTGATCAGGGCCACCTGGCGCATGAAGGTCGATTTACCGCCCATGTTCGGACCGGTAATCAGCAGCAAACGGCGCTCGTTGACGAAGCGGCAGTCGTTGGCGATGAAGCGTTCGATCTGCTTTTCCACCACCGGGTGGCGGCCTTCGACGATGTTGATGCACGGTTCGTCGACCAGTTGCGGCGCGGCCCAGTTGTGCTGCTGCGCGTGCTCCGTCAGCGCATTCAGGGTGTCGAGCTGGGCCAGGCCCTGTGCAATCGTCTGCAAAGTCCCGATGTGCGGCGCCAGCTCGGCCAGCAGCAGGTCGTACAGCAGCTTTTCGCGCACCAGGGCCTTGTCCTGCGCCGACAGGGCCTTGTCTTCGAACACTTTCAGTTCGGGCGTGATGTAGCGCTCGGCGTTCTTCAGGGTCTGGCGGCGGCGGTAGTCGTCCGGCACCTTGTCCGTCTGGCCGTGCGTGACTTCGATGTAGAAGCCGTGCACCTTGTTGTATTCGACGCGCAGGTTGGCGATGCCCGTGCGCGCGCGTTCGCGCGTTTCCAGGTCGAGCAGGAACTGGCCCGCGTTTTCCGACAGCGCGCGCAGTTCGTCGAGCTCGGCATCGAAACCGGTGGCGAAGACGCCGCCGTCGCGCACCATGGCCGCCGGTTCCTGCGCCACGGCGCGCACCAGCAAGTCCAGGCAGGCGGCAGGCGTCGCCAGCGCCGCGTGGATGGCGGCCAGCAAGCCGGTTTCGCCGCCCTGGCCAGGGCCATAGCAGCGGACCACGTCGCCGCGCAGGGCCGGCAGTTGCAGCAAGCCGTCGCGCAGGGCGGCCAGGTCGCGCGGACGCGCCGACAGCAGCGCGATGCGCGTGGTGATGCGTTCGATATCGGGCACTTGCGCCAGGGTGGCGGCCAATGGCCCCGCCGCTTCGCTCTGTGCCAGCGCGGCGATCGCTTCATGGCGCGCGCGCGCCACGTTCTGGTCGCGCCGTGCGTGGTGCAGCCAGTGGCGCAGCATGCGCGAACCCATGGCCGTGCGGCAATGGTCGAGCAGGGAAAACAAGGTGGGCGATTCCTGGCCGCGGATGGTTTCCGTCAATTCCAGGTTGCGTCGCGTGGCCGCGTCCAGGCCGATGAATTCGCTTTCCGTTTCCGTCGTCAGCGAGCGCACGTGCTGCAAGCCGCGTCCCTGCGTCGATTGCGCATAGCGCAGCAGGGCGCCGGCCGCGCCAAACGCGGCGCCGAGGCCATCGGCGCCAAAACCGGTGAGTGTCGCCACGCCCAGCTGGTCGAGCAGGGCCTTGTGGCCGCCCACCATGTCGAAATGCCAGTCCGGCACGCGGTTGATGTGCGTGCCCGCGTAGTCGTCGAACAGGTTGCCATTGTCGCCGCTCAGGATTTCCGCCGGCACGATGCGCTCGAGCTCCTGCTGCAATCGCACGGCCACGGTGGCGCTGTCACCGGAAAACTCCATCAGTTTCAGGGCGCCGCTGGCCAGCGACAGCCAGGCCAGGCCCGTCGTCACCGTCTTGCGCTGCGTGATGCTGCACATGGCCAGCAGCGGGCGCTCGGCCTTTTCCGGCAGCAAGTCCGCATCCGTCAGGGTGCCGGGCGTGACCACGCGCATGACCTTGCGCTCGACGGGACCCTTGCTGGTGGCCGGATCGCCGATCTGTTCGCAAATGGCCACCGACTCGCCCAGCTTGACCAGCTTGGCCAGGTAGCCGTCGAGCGAATGGAACGGCACGCCGCACATCTTGATGGGATTGCCGCTGGCCACGCCGCGCGCCGTCAGGGTAATGCCCAGCAGGCGCGAAGCTTTTTCCGCATCTTCGAAAAACAGCTCGTAGAAATCCCCCATGCGGTAGAAAACCAGCATCGTCGGATGGTTTTCCTTGATGCCCAGATATTGTTGCATCATGGGCGTGAGCTTTTCAGCCGTATTTTTCTTTGCCGCGGCGGCGTTGATTTCTTTTGGGACGGTGGTCATGTGTTCTTTGTCGTTGGTCCGGCGGCAGGGAAACGCATGCCTGCCGGGCTGTGGGTGGTGCTGTGCGCGCTCAAGTCCGGGCCCGTGGGCGAGGCTTGAGTCCAAGGCCGTCATTTTACCGCTTTCGGCCGCGGGGGCGACGTATTGCGTGCGGATGTGAAAAAGCCGCGCCGACAGAGGTCGGTGCGGCCTGGAAACTGCAGTTGATCCGGCCGGGGCAAGCTGCCCGCCGGCGAGCGCAGCGATTACATCTCGACGGAGCCGCCCACCGATGCTTCCGGGTCAAAACTGAAGACGCGCAATTCCGGCAAGTCCTGTTCGCCACGAATGATGCGCACGGTCAGTACGAACGAGAGTTCCCAGCGGCCCTTGCTCTGACCGACGTCCAGGTTGTGTTTCCATTCCTGGCGGATGCGGCGCAGGTCGGGCAGGGCAGGGTCTGGCGGCAGCAAGTGGGATTCGAAATCCAGCGGCACCTGATAGGTGGCGCCGACCGCCTGCAGGAAGGGCGACGGCAGCGAGTAGCGGGTGGGGACATCGGGTCCGATCTGGGTCAGCTGGGGCACGCTGATGAGGCAGCAATCGACGATCTGGAAGCTGGTAAAGCCACTCGCCTTGGTGCCGCAGCAATTGACTTCCAGGTAGACGTGCTGGCCTTGCTGGAAGTGCACGCCGCCCATGTACGGGCCGTGGCGCGGGTCGGCGCTGCCGTCGCAGGAAGTAAACGCATAGTCGAGTTGGTTGGTGATTTGGTCTGCATCGAAGTGGACAGATAACTTCATCCAGGGTTTTTCATACGTCATGTTTTCTGATTTCTTTCCATGTCAATAAGGAGCTTTTGGTAGCGAGCATCTCGCCGTAATGTCAACAGATCGGGTGCGGATTCGATCAGGTTGAGGGGGTAGCCGCGCTCTATCGCCTGGCTCAAGGCCGCCAGCGCTTCGTTGCGCCTGCCTATCAGCTCATAGGTCAGCGCTGCCCTGAAATGGATGTCTGGCAAGGTGTGCGCCAGCAGGACGGCTTGCGCCACGTGCTTGAGCGCATCGTCTTGCGAGCCCGCATAGGCCGAGTAGAGTGCCAGCCGCGAATTGATTTTCGGATCGTCCGGAGAGCGCTGCAGAATGACTTTGATCAGGGCGATTGCACGACGGTAGGAGTCGCGCGATAGTTCGACCTGGCCGGGAACCCAGCGCTGAGAGTCGCCCAGGTTGGCCCAGAGCAGGTAGTTGCCCGGATTGCCTTTGTTTTCCGAGACGGCATTTTTGAATGCCTGCATGGCTCCCAGATAGTCGCCCCGGTTAAACAAGGCATTGCCCAGGTTGGTATACAGTTCCCAGTCGGGATGCACCTGCAACCCTTGCTGCAGCACTTGCAGGGCTTCCTCACTGCGGTTCAGGCGCTCCAGGGTGGCGCTCAGCTGTGCGTACGCATTGGCCACGTGCGTGTCGAGCTGTATGGCTTGCCGAAACAGTCTTTCAGCTTCCGCGTAGTTGCCCTTGTTGTAATTAATCCTGCCCAGCATCGAAATGAAAGGACGGTCGTGCGGATAGCGCGCGATGGCCCTGTCCAGCAATTCGCGCGCCAGGTCGAACTGTTGTGCATGGGCGAGCAGGCGAGCCTTGCCGTACATGCCCAGCCGATTGTTCGGTTCCAGGTTCAATGCCGCCGTGATTTCCTGCAAGGCTTGCGGCTGCTTGCCCTGATGTTCGAGGACCCAGGCTTGCGCCACATGGGCCAGCGCCAGTTGATCGTCGGCCGCCAGCGCCTGCTTCGCGGCGATATCCGCGCGTTGCAGCCAGGTTTCATCGCGGCCGCTACCGATATAGCGCAAGGTGTAGGCCAGCGACAGGCCGGCATTCGCAGCGGCATGCTCCGGATTGTGCTTGAGGATGGTGCTGAAATGCCCGATCGCCTGCTTCTGCGCACTTTCCTGGTCAAAGGCGCGCATGGCCTCCATCCCGGCCGCCATGCTGGCCATTTCCGAATACGGCGCGGGCGCTTTCTCTCCCGTGATGAACGACTTGATGGCGGGAATTGCCTTGGGCAGCTGCCACCCCGCCAGCACGGCCAGCAGCGCCACGCCGGCGCCCCACTGCACGGTGCGCTTGCGCGGCACGGGCAGGTGGATGGCGATGGTGGACGGCGCATCCTCCTGTGCCGGTGCGGCCTCGGACTCAGGCACGGACACGGACGCGGGCGCGGCAGGCGCAGCCAGTTCGCCGCGCTGCGCGCCGATGGCTTCGCGTACGTCGCGCATGGTGCGTGGGCGTTCGGCCGGGTCGTGCGCCGTCATCGCGCGCGCGAGGGCGTCGATGGCGGGCGGCACCGTATCCGGCAGCGCGGGCCACGGCGCCGTCGCCTGCATGTGGGCGGCGGCCAGGGCCAGGCCGTTCAGGTGCGCAAAGTGGCGCTGGCCGGCCAGCATTTCGTACAGCATGGCGCCCAGCGCATATACGTCGCCGCGCGTGTCGGGCAGGCGGCCCATCAGGCGCTCGGGCGCCATGTAGGCGATGGTGCCCTGCAAGTCGCACAGGGTGGTCGTTTGCGTGGCTTGCGGATCGATGTGGCGCGCCAGGCCAAAGTCGAGGATGCGCACCTTGCCATCGGCCTCGAGCATCAGGTTCGACGGTTTCAGGTCGCCATGCACGAGATCCATGGCATGCGCCTCGTCCATCGCGTCGGCGATCTGGTAGGCGATGTCGAGCGCCGCTGCCAGGCTGGCTGTGCCGCCATGCATGAACTGGCCCAGGGTCTGGCCTTCGACCAGCTCCATGACGATGGACTGGCCCGTGCCCTGGCCCTCGATGGCGAAGATGCGCACGAAGGCCGCATGCTTGAGCGAGGCGGCCAGGCGCGCTTCATTGATCAGTTTTTGCGGATGCAGCACATCGGCTTGCGGCTTCAGGCGCTTCAGGGCCACGCTGCGGCACAGCTTGCTATCCCAGGCTTCGAATACATGGCCAAAACCACCTTCGCCCAGCAAGCGGCGCACTTCGTAGTGCTCGCTGATATTGTCGTCTTGCAGCAGGGGCTGACGCAGGGAGTCGAGCAGTTCCATATACCTTGGCGTGAGAATGCGGCGTCGCGGCATTCAGCATCGCTGGGGGTGAATGCGCAACTAGATTGATTTTGAGTAACTTCCTGATTTAAAACGATTGTTTCGGATAAGTCAATTCATATTGACAAGGAATGAACAAAAGACGCCGCAGGCCCTGCCTTGACGGCACTGCCTGCGGCGTCTTGCGCCCCTTTCTGGAAATGCCTTGCCGCCGCTATGGCGCCAGGCAGGCATCGATGGCCAGGCCCAGCCTGTCGACGATTTCATCGACATGGCGGGCGTCGATGATGTAGGGCGGCGCCAGCAGGATGTGGTCGCCGTGCAGGCCGTCGATGGTGCCGCCCATCGGGTAGCACATCAGTCCCGCCTGCATGGCTTGCGTCTTGATGCGCGCGTGCAGGCGCCGGGCCGGCTCGAACGGCCGCTTGCCGGTCCGTTCCTGCACCAGTTCCAGGCCCAGGAACAGGCCGCGGCCGCGGATGTCGCCCACGTGCGGGTGCTCGCCGAAGCGCTGGCGCAGGCGTTCTTGCAGCAGCTGGCCCATGGCGCGCACATTGTCCAGTAAATCGCGGTCCTCGATCTGTTGCTGCACGGCCAGCGCGGCGGCGCAGGCGGTGGCGTGGCCGATGTAGGTGTGGCCGTGCTGGAAGAAACCCGTGCCGGCGCGCAGGGTGTCGCGGATGGCGTGCGACACCAGCACGGCGCCGATGGGCTGGTAGCCGGCGCCCAGGCCCTTGGCGACGCAGATCAGGTCGGCCGTCACGCCTTCCTGCTCGCAGGCGAACAGGCTGCCCGTGCGGCCCATGCCGCACATGACTTCATCGAGGATCAGGAGGATGCCGTGGCGCTGGCAAATGTCGCGCATGCGCTGGAAGTAGCCGTGTACTGCGGGCAGGGCGCCGGCCGTGGCGCCGACCACGGGTTCGGCGATGAAGGCCATGACGTTCTCCGCGCCCAGCGCGGCGATATTGTCTTCCAGCTCCCGGCCCAGGCGCGCCACGTAGTCGCCGTCGGTCTCCTGCGCTTGCTGGTCGCGGTACGCATAGCACGGCGAGACGTGGGTGACGCCGATCAGCAACGGTTCGAATTGCTGGCGGCGCCAGGCGTTGCCGCCCGTGGCCAGCGCGCCCAGCGTGTTGCCGTGATAGCTCTGGCGGCGCGCGATGACGTGGCGTCGTTGCGGCTGCCCCTGTTCGACAAAATACTGGCGCGCCATTTTGAGCGCGCTTTCCACCGCTTCCGAGCCGCCCGAGACAAAGTAGACGCTGTCGATGCCGGCCGGCGCCCTGGCGACGAGGAAATCGGCCAGCTGTTCCATCGGCTCGCTGGTGAAAAACGCGCTGTGCGCATACGCCATGGTTGCAACCTGGTGTTGCACGGCCGCGATCACGGCCGCATCCGAATGGCCGAGGCAGGAGACGGCCGCGCCGCCGCAGGCGTCGAGATAGCGCTTGCCGCCGGCGTCGATCAGGTAGGGGCCGTCGCCGCCCACGGCGAGGGGATAGCTGGTATTCAGGCTGCGGTGGAAGACATGGCTCATGGCATCGCTTTCTTATCGGAAAGGGGAGAGGGCGATTATAGGATGTGCCACGCCGCATTGCAACGTTTGATGTTTTTGTCTTTAATTTACATCATCTGGTGTTTTATGCGCTTGCGCATACGCACCCAGCGCCCGCAGCTGGGCCTCGGCGGCGCCGATGGCGTGCACGGCGTCGTGACCCGCGCGCGCCACCAGCAGCTCGGCCAGGCTTTCCACGGCGGCGATGCCGGCCACGATGGAGGGGAAGAATGAGGGGCTGTCGACGGCGATGACGATGCTGGCGTCGGCCTGCATGGCCAGCGGCGACATGGCGCTGTCGCTGATGGCGACCACCGTGCAGCCGGCCTGGCGCGTCGCCTGCGCCACCAGCAGCGCTTCGCTCGAATACGGCGCGAAGCTGACGACGACCACCGCTTCGCCGGCCTGCAGGGCGCGCAGGTCCATTTCCAGCGTGCCGCCCTGGCCGCTCAGCAACTGCACGCTGGGGCGCAGCAAACGGTACAGGTAATGCAGGGTGTAGGCGATGGGATGGGCGGCGCGGAAGCCGGCCACGTGCACGCGCGACGCCGCCTGCAGCAGGCCGGCGGCCGCATCCAGGGCGGCATGGTTGGCGCTTTCCGTGGCGGCCAGGTTGCGCTGCTGCGCGGCAAATACCTCGGCGACCAGGTCGCCTTCCTTGCCGGCCAGCGCGTTTGCCTTTTCCGCATAGCCGCCGGAGCCGGCGCGCAGGCGCTCGACAAAGATGGCTTTCAGTTCTGGCCAGCCGGCAAAGCCCAGCTGCTGCGCCAGGCGCACCAGGGCGGCCGACTGCACCTGGGCGCGCGTGGCGATGCTGCGCATCGACGACACGGCCACCTCGTCGGGGTGGTCGGCCAGGTAGCGCGCGCCCGCCTGGAATTGCGGACTCAGTTCCGCAAAGCGCGCCTTGATCAGGGCCATCAGTGCCGCATAGGGGTCGTGGGGTGTCGCTGCCTGCATCGCCGTGCCTCAAGTCAATAGGGTGCGCCGATGGTACAGGATTCGTCAGCGCGCCGGTAGCGGCAAGCCCTGCGCCCGGGCGCCCGTGCGGGGGCGCAGGCGGGCGAACAGGTGCGGCCCGGCCGGACGCCGGCGCGGCCCCGTCGTCAGCACGCGCAAGGCTGTGGACAGGGGCACGTCATGGCAATGCAGGAACAGGGCGGCGGCGCCCGTGCCGGCCATTTCCTGCAAGGCCAGCGCATGCTCGACCAGTGCCGCCGTGCGCATGTCGAGCCGTCCGGGTATGTCGGGCTGAAATAATTGTGCATCGACGTGCCGTACATCGCGCATGTTGTCCCCGCCGGGTTCGATAATCGAACTGACAGCATAAAAGTCCCCGGCGGCATCATCTTGTGCCAAATCAATTCCTATGGCGAAGAGATTCCACAAGGCAAAAAAACGCCAACCGTTGCCGGCTGGCGCTGAAAACCCTCGCAAGGAAGAAAAATGATGAATTTCAACGACGTTTCGACGCCTGACAAAACCATCGCGAGCGGCAGCGAGGTGCGGCCGGGAAGCGCGGCGGCATTTTAGTGTCGCGAGCATCGCCGGGCGCAAAGCGCGCCGCGCAGCCGATCTGCTCAGGTGTCCACTAGTAGCTCCAGCGCAAGGACAAGCCTACGACCTTGTCATAGCGGCGCACATCGCGCACATATTCCGGCGAGTCGTGGTAGTCGTGGTAGGTCGAGTCGAGCAGGTTGTTGGCGTCCAGGGTCACCGTGGTGTTCGGGTTGATCTTGTACGAGATCGACGCGTCCAGGGTTTTCGTCGGCGCCACGGTCAGGTGGATGCCCTTGCCGCGGTAGTTGTAGTCATCGACATACTTGTCGCGCCAGCTGTAGGCCAGGCGCGCCGACCATGGACCCTGCTCGTACAGGCCGACGATGTTGGCCGACCACTTCGACATGCCCGTGAACGGGTGCGCGCTGCCGTCGATCTCTTCCAGTTCGCCCGTCATGTAGGTGGCGTTCGCCTGCAGGCCCAGGCCGCTCATCCAGCCCGGCAGCTTGTCGTAGAACTGCTGGTATGCCATCTCCATGCCCTGCAGATGGCCCTTCGACGTGTTGCGCGGACGCGTGATGTCGTATTCGATGCCGCCATACGTTTCCTTGGCCGAACCGGACAGGATGTAGTTCTTGAAGTTGTGGCGGAACACGGTGGCCGTGACGGAGCCCGTCTGCGCGAAATACCATTCCAGCGCCGCATCGAGGTTCTTGCCTTCCACCGGTTTCAGATCCGGGTTGCCGCCGCCGCCGGTCGGGCGCACCATGTCCAGGCTCTGGCTCAGGGTCACGCCCGGATTGAAGTCGGCGAAGTTGGCGCGCTGGATGGCCTTGCCTGCCGTGATGCGGCCGATCAGGTCCTGGCGCAGCATGGCTTTCAGGGTCATGCTGGGCAGGACATCCGTGTCGGAAGTCTGCACGCGCACGGGCGAGATGACGCCGTTTTGCGAGGAATTGCCCTGCAAGTCCTGCTTGGTCTGCACCACGCGCACGCCGAGCGTGCCATCGACGGGCACCTGGCCCAGGTCGAAGCCGATGCGCGCCTTGCCATAGATGGCGTTGGTTTTTTCCACGTCCTGGAAGTGCGTCAGCGGATCGTCCGGGCTGCGTGCGCTGCTGCCCGTGAATAACTGGCGCAGGGCGACCGTGTTATTGAGCATGAAGTCGCGGCACGGCGTGATCCAGCTTTGCAGGCCGAAATTGCCCGTGTTGTCGTGCGAGGTGCACGCCAGGCCGGGAATGGCGTCGGCAGTCATGGTCGACGTCAGGCCGCCCTGCACGTTCTTTTCGCGGATCGATTCGGCCTTGCGCCTGGCCACGCGCACGCCGGCCGAGAATTCGCGGAAGAAGGCCGCGCTCTCCATGTCGTAGGTGACGTCGCCGCGCCAGTCGGTGGAACTGCCCTCGTCGTGGCTGTGGTTATCGTAGAAGCCGAGCAGGGTGTAGTTCTTCGGATCGGCCATGTTGTAGCCGGGGTAGCTGATCTGCGCACCGCCGTTCACGTTCGTGCTGCCGATGACGCTGGCCGGATGCGCGAGGAAGTCGAGGATGGGGAATTCGCGCTCGAAGTTGCTCACCGTGCGCGCCAGTTCCGTGGTGGCGCGCAGCTGCGGCGTGATGTCCCAGCGCGCGCCGATGGCGCCCTGCGAACCGATCGAACGGTCGCGCCGCGCCTGCGTCGAGCCGAGCGTGAATGGCGACCAAGGGCCGTCGATCTTGCCCACCGTGGCTGCCTGGTTGGTGCCGGGGATCAGCGTGATGTCCGGGTCCTGGCCCCAGGGCAGCGAGCCGACGAAGAACTGGCTGTCGAATGCGTGCTTGATCAGCGTCGACATGCCTTCCGCATACACTTCCACCTGCGAGTTCGGGCGCCACTGGAAGGCGGCATTCGCCGCGTAGCGCTTGCGGTCGCCCACGGTGGGGATCATGCCGACGGAATCGGGGCCCGTGATGTTGCCCGCTTCCGGGCGCTTGACCGGTTCGGCGTTCCAGATCGTCTCGTCATAGTATTTGCTGCGCTGGTAGGACAGGCCGAGCAGGGCGCCGAATTCGCCGTACGGGGTTTTCCAGCGGTTCGAGACCATGCCGCTGACGTTCGGGTCCGTCGAGCCGGACTTGTCGCGGTGCTCGGCGCGCACATTGCCCGATGCCGTGAAGCCCTTGAAGTCGAACGGGCGGTTGGTGCGCACGTCGATGACGCCGGCCGTGCCGCCTTCGACCATGTCGGCGCCCTGCGACTTGTAGACGTCCACGCGCTGCAGCATGGCCGTCGGAATGTCGGCCAGGTACAGGCTGCGGCCCACCGAGGTAAACATCTCGCGGCCATTCAGCAGCGTCACCACGCCGGGCAGGCCGCGGATGATGACGGAACCGGCTTCGCCGCCTTCGCGGCGGATCTGCACGCCCGTCACGCGGCCGAGGATTTCGGCCACGTTCTTGTCGGGGAATTTGCCGATTTCATCGGCGACGATGGAGTCGACCACCTGGTCGTTGTTCTTCTTGATCGTCTGCGCGCTTTGGGCGGCGCGGCGTACGCCCGTGACGGCGACGACGGCGATGCCGGCATTGTCGGCTGCCGCCTGCGCGGGTGCCGCCGCTGCCGTCTCTGCCGCTTCTGTCGCCGGGGTCGCCACGGCTAGCGCCTGCTGCGCCCAGACGGAAGCACTGCTCAGCAGGCCGGCGCCGGCCAGCGCGGCCACCGTGGCCTTCAGGGTCAAGCGTGTGTTTTGCCGGGGCGTGGGAATGCCCGCTGCTATCAATCTGTCCATCTTGTCTCCACCTGTATTTTAGTTATGTTGAAAACGCTGCGGCAGCCGCCGCCAGAGCTGAAACGTGCTCGAGAATCATGGTAGGGGGAATGACTTTGCCCCACAAATCACTTCTTTTTCGATTCCCATACCAATTCCGGTATCCCTGCCGCATCCGCGCGCCCTGGCGCCAGGTGCCTGGCTTGGTCATGGCGGCGCGTGTCTGCCGCTGCGCGTTGCAAAGCCTCCACAGGCGGGATAAATGAGTTGGTGTCGTGCGCGGGATGCCGCGCCGAGGTGGCGCTGCAGCGGCGCTGCAGACTGGTGGCGACGGATGCGCGGGGACGAAAAAAAAGGCGGCTCGCAGGCCGCCCTTGTGCGCAACGAAGTCGCGCTTACGCTTCGGCGACGCGCTTGGCGATGTGCGCCAGCGCTTCTTCCACCTGGTCGATCAGGATCAGGCACAGATCGCCGTCGTTCAAGCGCGCCAGGGCCTTGTCGATGGCGACGAACTCGCCGTTGATTTCATCGATATGGCTGGTGCGCGTGGCGCCGTTCAGGCCCTGGCGCAGCAGTGCCACGACTTCGCCGTCGGCGCGGCCGCGCTGGCACTGGTCCTGGTACAGCAGGACGTCGTCGAACGCGGCGCCGAGGATTTCCGTCTGCTGGCGGATGTCTTCGTCGCGGCGGTCGCCGGCGCCGCTGATGACGACAAGGCGGCGCTTGGCCGGCATGCTTTCGACGGCCTGCACCAGCGCCAGGATGGCGTCCGGATTGTGGCCGTAGTCGGCGATCAGCGTGGCTCCACGATAATCGAAGACGTTGAAGCGGCCCGGCGCGTTGTCGGCTTCATTGGCAAAGGTTTTCAGGCCCAGCGCGATGGTTTTCCAGTCCAGGCCCACGGCCCAGGCGGCGGCCAGCGAGGCCATGACGTTGTCGACCTGGAAGCCGATGGCGCCATTGCGCGTGATCGGCACCTGCGACAGGGCGATCTCGTGGCGTTCCTGGCCCTGCGCCGCGACCAGCTTGCCGTCTTCCACGTACACCACGCGGTTGCCTTGCGCGCGGTGCGTGGCCATCACGGGGTGCGTCTTGTCGGCGGCGAAGAAGGTCACCGTGCCGCTGCAGTTCTTGGCCATGCGCGCGACGGCGGGGTCGGTGGCATTCAGCACGGCGACGCCGCTGTCGGCCACGTTCTGCACGATCACGCGTTTCAATACCGCCAGGTCTTCCACGGTGGTGATGTAGTTCAGGCCCAGGTGGTCGCCGGCGCCGATGTTGGTCACCACGGCGACCTGGCAGCGGTCGAAGGCCAGGCCTTCGCGCAGCATGCCGCCGCGCGCCGTCTCGAACACGGCCGCGTCCACGTCCGGGTGCAGCAGCACGTTGCGCGCGCTGCGCGGGCCGCTGCAGTCGCCGCTGTCGATCTGGCGGCCTTCGATGTACACGCCGTCCGTATTCGTCATGCCGGTGCGCAGGCCGGACGTCGTCAGCAGGTGGGCGATCAGGCGCACGGTGGTGGTCTTGCCGTTCGTACCCGTGACGGCGACGACGGGGATGCGGCCATCGTCGCCTTCGGCGAACATGGCGGCGATGATGGCTTCGCCCACGGGGCGCGGCTTGCCGAACGACGGCGCCAGGTGCATGCGCAAGCCCGGCGCGGCATTGACTTCCACGATGCCGCCGTTCTGTTCTTCCAGCGGCTTCAAGACGCTGTCGGAAACCACGTCCACGCCGCAGATATCGAGGCCCACCATGTGCGCGGCCGCGACGGCGCGCGCCGCCACTTCCGGGTGCACGTCGACGGTGACGTCGGTGGCCGAGCCGCCCGTCGACAGGTTGGCGTTATTGCGCAGGATCACGCGCTGGCCCACCGGCGGCACCGAGTCGGCCACATAGCCTTGCTTGGCCAGGCTGGCCAGGGCGATATCGTCGAAGCGGATCTTCGTCAGCGAGGTGGCGTGGCCGCTGCCGCGGCGCGGGTCGAGGTTGACCTGGTCGACCAGTTCGCGCACCGTGTGCTGGCCGTCGCCCACCACTTGCGGCGGGTCGCGGCGGGCTGCCGCCACCATCTTGTTGCCAATGACGAGCAAACGGAAATCATGGCCCGGCAGGTAGCGCTCGACGAGGATGTCGTCGCGGAATTCCTGTGCAGCGATGAAGCCGGCCGTCAGCTGTTCGCGCGTGGTGATGTTGACGGTGACGCCCTTGCCCTGGTTGCCATCCTTGGGTTTCACGACGACGGGCAGGCCGATGTCGCAGGCGGCCGCCCAGGCGTCGTCCGCGTCGACGACGACGCGGCCTTGCGGCACGGGCACGCCGGCCGAATCGAGCAGTTTCTTCGTCAGTTCCTTGTCTTGCGCGATGGCTTCGGCGATGGCGCTGGTGCCGTCCATTTCGGCGGCCTGGATCTTGCGCTGCTTGCTGCCCCAGCCGAATGTCACCAGGCTGCCTTCTGTCAGGCGGCGGAACGGGATGTTGCGGGCCACGGCGGCGTTGACGATGGCGCCAGTCGATGGACCGAGGCGCACGTCTTCATCGAGTTCCTGCAACTGGTGCAGGGCGCCGGCCAGGTCGAACGGCGCGTCCTCCAGCGCGGCGTGGCACAGCTGCTGCGCCAGCTCCAGGGCCAGACGGCCCACGGCTTCTTCCGAGTATTCGACGACGACCTGGAAGATGCCCGTTTCCAGGGTCGGCGTGGTGCGGCTGAAGGTGACGGGGCAGCCGGCTTGCGCCTGCAGGCCCAGCGCCGCCAGTTCCAGCACCTGCGCCATCGGCGCGGCGTTGTAATTGCCCAGCGGTTGCAGCGGGCTCAGTTGCGGAAAGCGCGCACGCAGGCGGGCTTCGAAGCCGGGCAGCTGGGCGATGTCGAGTTCCTGCGTGGTGCAGGAAACAATGGCTTCCACGGCGGTGTCGTGGCTCCAGAGGTTAGGGCCCCGCAAGGCCCGTACGCGAGATACTTCCATAATTAAACCGTAATCCTGTTGTGTTCTTGTGGGCCCGGCCGAAGCCGGACTTTTACGTCAAATTAAACCGTAGCGAGCGGATGGGATTTGTGGCCGAGAAGCGGAGCTGTGCGGATGCACAGTGAGCATCGGCGGCCGCAAATCGCGACGCGCAGTAGGTTTGGTTTGACGTCTCTGGTTTTCAGTTCCCGATGCAGCCGGGGGCCGCGTCGAAGGTGCGCAAGCCGGCGCAAATCAGTTCGACCGGCAGGTTCAGGGACCAGGCGGCGGCGGCCACGGCCAGCACGCTGTCGACGTTGCCGGCGGTGGCCGGTTTCAGCAGGTCCAGGCACAGCAGCACGGTTTCGATCGCGCCTTCGGCCAGCACGATGTGGTTGCCGCGCACGAAAGCGGCGCGCTGGCCAGCTGCCAGCTGCGCCGCGATCGCGGGCAGGCTGCCATCCTGCGCGTACAGCGTCACGGTGCCGTCGCACAGCTCGGCCAGTTCCAGCACTTGCGGGTGCGCCGCGTTGAGCACGGCCACGCCGGTCGGCACGACCACGTCGACCTGGCTGCGCACGACCTTGTACAGGCCGGCTTCGTCCAGCACGTCGAAATCCTTCACGCTATCGAGGCTGCCCATGTCCGTGACGATGCCGATCTGGCACTTGTCATAGGCCAGGCCTTCGGCCAGGATCATGCGCGGATTGCTCTCGAACAGGGCGGTCTGCACTGTGCGGTTGAGCAGCAGGCGCTGACCCGCATCCCAGTTCACGCAATCGCTGCTGACGACGCGGCGCTGGTCCAGGTACATGCCTTCGCTGCAGACGGCGCCCGTGTGCAGGCCCGACAGGTTGAGCAGCTTGCACAGCATGCGCACGATCAGGCTGGCACCGCGCGTGCCCGTCACGCCGATCAGCGGAATGCGGCCCGTTTCCTCGGCCGCGAACAGGTGGTCGACGATGGCCGCGCCGACAGGGCGCGGCTGGCCCACGCCCGGCTTGATGTGCGCCAGCAGGCCAGGGCTGGCATTGACTTCGATGATGGCGCCGCGCTGCTCTTCCAGCGGACGCGTGATGTCGGTGGTGACCAGGTCGATGCCGGCGATATCGAGGCCGACGACGCGCGCGGCCAGCAGGGCCGCATGCACGACGGATGGATGCACGTCGTCGGTGACGTCGATGGCCACGTTGCCGTTCGGCTGGATCAGCACTTTCTGGCCTGCCTGCGGCACGGACAGGGCGG
This sequence comes from Janthinobacterium sp. SUN118, assembly GCF_030397695.1. Lineage (NCBI taxonomy): Bacteria > Pseudomonadati > Pseudomonadota > Betaproteobacteria > Burkholderiales > Oxalobacteraceae > Janthinobacterium > Janthinobacterium sp. SUN118. The sequence continues at coordinate 1,180,292 of NZ_JAPUBV010000001.1, forward strand.
TCATGCCCTGGCGCTGCAGTTCCAGCACGATTTCGCCCGATTCATGCGGCTTGACGGTGCCCAGCGGGAAGTCTTCGCCCTCGCCGCGGCGCGGATCGATATTGATCTGCGCGTTCACCAGTTCGAGCACGCTGGAGACGCCATCGCCATCGACCCACAGCGATTCGCCCTTGGCGGCGGCGATCAGCTTGTTGCCGACGACGAGCAAACGGTGTTCGTCGCCCGTGATGAAGCTTTCCACCAGCACGGCCGAGCTGTCGCCCTTGCGCGCGGCCAGTTCGTAGGCCGCCTTCACGTCGGCTTCCGTCATCAGGTTCAGCGAGACGCCGCGGCCATGGTTGCCGTCATACGGTTTCACGACGACGGGCACGCCGATATCCTGCGCTTCTTCCCAGGCCGCCTCGGCGCTGCGCACCAGGCTGCCTTCGGGCACGCGCACGCCGCACGATTTGAGCAGGAATTTGGTCAAGTCCTTGTCGCTGGCGATGCCTTCGGCAATCGCGCTGGTGCGGTCCGTTTCGGCCGTCCAGATGCGGCGCTGCGCGGCGCCGTGGCCCAGTTGCACCAGGTTGCCGTCGTTCAGGCGCAGCGAAGGGATGCGGCGCTCGGTGGCGGCATCGACGATGCTGGCCGTGCTCGGACCGAGGCAGCGCGCGTCGACCATGTCGCGCAGCGGCGCCAGGGCCGCTTCCAGGTCGAACGCTTCATCGTTGATGGCGGCCATCAGCATGGTGCGCGCGGTGGCCAGGGCGGCGCGGCCGACCTGTTCTTCGCGCGTGCGGAAGGCCATCTTGTAGACGCCGCGCTGGCTGGTCGAACGCGTCTGGCCGAAGCCCGTGCGCATGCCGGCCAGGTTTTGCAGCTCCAGCACCACGTGCTCGAGGATGTGGGCCGACCACGTGCCTTCGCGCAGGCGCTCGAAAAAGCCGCCCCGTTCGCCCACGCCGCAGCGGTGCTCGATCATGCCGGGCAGCCATGCCACCAGCCGTTCGTACAGGCCGGGCAGGGTGTTCGATGGGTAGTCTTCCAGTTCGCCGATGTCGACCCAGGCTTCAATCACCGGGCGGTAAGTCCAGATGTTGGGGCCGCGCAAGTGGGTGACGCGGGCAAATTCGATGTTCTTCTTCTTGATCATGTAAGTGGTTTCTTGATAACAAGCCAGGCGTCTGGGCGCCAGATACTTTATGTTGGCTCTACAGAGACTTTTCAGGCTCGTGCTTGGTTCTTTATCCCGGGTATGCGCAGTGTGCCACTTTTAGTGGCCTCTTGTCGCGTTTGCTGCTCGTATTCTGCTGGTGTTGTCATTCTAATTGTTACTAATTGTTGCCATACTTGTTATAAAGATACCGACTCTGGTCAAAGCTGGAGCATTTGCGCAACAGCGAGCTGTTGTATACTTGCCCATTACCCGGGCCGCGTTGCAAAAGCGCCGCGCCTGCCCGGCACTTCCTGCGACTGACTGGCGTTTTTTTGATGCGTTTTGCTATCCATTCCTTACCGGCATGCATCCATTCGATACAATACAGGAAATTGCCACTGGTGCATCCACCCCGCCATCGCGCAGTACACAAACATTGATCGGGCGTCTGCCCCATCCCCCAAATCCCGCCCCCGAAGGGCTTGGCCTCGAGCCGGAGTATGCTTTACGATGACAACTGAACTGAGTGTTCCTGCAACAACTATTCCCCTCACAGCGCTGCCGGAACACTGGCTGGCGGAAGTGGAAAGCAACCTTTCTCCAGGGGAGAACGTTTTAAGTAGCGTTGAGGTTGACCTCGATGCGCGATTACGTTTCACAAAAGGCATAATTGTTGTCACCGAGAAGCGTCTGCTGGCCCGTTCCCCCGGGGAAACCGCGTGGAAAAGCTGGTCTTTCCGCCCCGGACTGCGCCTGACGCACCACGACCACGCCGGTGTCGGCCACCTGGAACTGTTCGACGACCATGGCCGCCTGGCGTCCTGGCGTTTCACCCTGGGCCAGAATCTGCATGCGATCCGCGTGCTGGAGCAGTTCGTCGAGCGCCTCGACAGTCACCTGACGGGCCAGCCCGTGCTGGAAGCGGAGCAGGAAGTGTGCCCCAGCTGCAAGGCGCCGCTGGAGCCGGAGCAGGAAGAATGCCCGATCTGCGCCAAGGTGCTGCACACGCCGCCGTCGACGTGGACCCTGTTCCGCCTGTGGCGCTTCGCCCATCCCTACCGTGGCCAGCTGGCGCTGGGCTTCCTGTTGATGCTGCTGAGCACCGCCGCGCACATGATTCCGCCCTACCTGACGGCGCCGCTGATGGACAATGTGCTGATTCCATATCAAAACGGCAAGCACATCGATCCGTGGCTGGTGGTGTATTACATGAGCGGCTTGCTCGGTTCGGCCCTGCTGGCCTGGCTGCTGGGCTGGGGCAAGACGTATGTGCTGGCGCTGGTGTCCGAGCGCATGGGCGCCGACCTGCGCTCGGCCACGTATGAACACCTGATGAAGCTGTCGCTGGAATTTTTCGGCGGCAAGCGCACGGGCGACCTGATGGCGCGCATCGGCAGCGGCAGCGACCGCATCTGCGTCTTCCTCTCGCTGCACCTGCTCGATTTCGCTTCCGACGTGCTGATGATCATCATGACGGGCGTGATCCTGTGGTCGATGAACCCCTGGCTGGCCATCATGACCCTGGCGCCGCTGCCCTTCATCGCCTGGATGATCCACCTGGTGCGCGACCGTCTGCGCACGGGCTTTGAAAAGATCGACCGCGTGTGGAGCGAAGTGACCAACGTGCTGGCCGATACGATTCCCGGCATCCGCGTGGTGAAGGCGTTTGCGCAGGAGAAACGCGAAGCGGCCCGCTTCCGCGATGCCAACGCGCACAACCTGGCCGTCAACGACAAATTGAACAAGGTCTGGTCGCTGTTCTCGCCGACCGTCTCGTTCCTGACGGAGATGGGTTTATTGGTCATCTGGTGCTTCGGCATCTGGCAGCTGTCGCGCGGCGAAATCACCGTCGGCGTGCTGACCGCCTTCATCGCCTACAGCACGCGCTTCTATGGCCGCCTTGATTCCATGAGCCGCATCGTCTCCGTGACGCAGAAGTCGGCCTCCGCCGCCAAGCGCATCTTCGACATCCTCGACCACGTGTCGAGCGTGCCGGAGCCGGCGCAACCGGTCAAGCTGGAGAAGATCGAAGGCCGCATCGACTTGCGCGAAGTCGGTTTCCGCTATGGCAACCGCGCCGTCAACCGCGGCATCACCCTGAACATCAAGGCCGGCGAGATGATCGGCCTGGTGGGCCACAGCGGCTCCGGCAAGAGTACCCTGGTCAACCTGATCTGCCGCTTCTACGACGTCTCGGAGGGGGCCATTTTGCTCGACGGCGTAGACATCCGCTCGTTCGCCGTCTCCGACTACCGCCGCAATATCGGCCTGGTGCTGCAGGAGCCGTTCCTGTTCTTCGGCACCATTGCGGAAAATATCGCCTATGGCAAGCCGCATGCGACGCGCCAGGACATCATCGCCGCCGCGCGCGCCGCGCATGCCCACGAATTCATCCTGCGACTGCCGCAAGGCTATGATTCGATGGTGGGCGAGCGTGGCCAGGGCCTGTCCGGCGGCGAACGCCAGCGCATCTCGATCGCCCGTGCGCTCTTGATCGACCCGCGCATCCTGATCATGGATGAGGCGACATCGTCGGTCGACTCGGAAACGGAAAAAGAGATCCAGAAGGCGCTGGACAACCTGGTGCAGGGCCGCACGACGATCGCCATCGCGCACAGGCTGTCGACCCTGCACCGCGCCGACCGCCTGGTGGTGCTGGACCGTGGCCAGGTCGTCGAAGTGGGCAGTCACGACGAGCTGATGGCGAAAGAGGGCGCCTATTTCCGCCTCTACGAAGCACAGGCGCGCAACAACGAACTCGCCCTGGATGACAAGGAATAAGCATGGCCAGTACACACTTTACATTACGCCGCGACAGCTTCGGCAAGCTGGTGATGACGGCCGGGGACGGCCAGGAACACGAGGGCGTGGCGCCCGTGCGCGCCTTCCCCATCCAGTCGCCGGACGAGGGCATTTCGCTGGTGCTGGGCAATGGCAAGGAAGTGGCGTGGATCGACCGCCTCGACGCCTTGCCCGAGCCGACGCGCAGCCTGCTGCAGGAAGAGCTGGAAGGGCGCGAATTCATGCCCGAGATCGCGCGCGTGAAAAGCGTTTCCAGCTTCGCCACGCCGTGCACCTGGTACGTCGACACGGATCGCGGCGAGACGCAGTTCGTGCTGAAGGGGGAGGAAGACATCCGCCGCATCGGCGCCGCGTCGCTGCTGATCGCCGACAACCACGGCATCCACTTTTTGATACGCGACATGTTCAATATCGACAAGACGACGCGCAAGATCCTCGACCGCTTCCTGTAAGCGGCTGCGGATGAAAAACGGCGCCTGCATGGGAATGCAGGCGCCGTTTTTTTATTGGAACGCCACCTCGGCGAAGCTGCGCAGCTTGCGGCTGTGCAGCCGGTCCACGCCCTGGCGGCGCAGCAGTTCCACGGCGCGGATGCCGATGCGCAAATGCTGGTCGACGCGCTCGCGGTAGAAGTGGTTGGCCATGCCGGGCAGCTTGATTTCGCCGTGCAGCGGCTTGTCGCTGACGCACAGCAGGGTGCCGTAGGGGACGCGGAAGCGGAAACCGTTGGCGGCAATCGTCGCGCTTTCCATGTCCAGCGCGATGGCGCGGCTCTGGCTGAAGCGGCGCTCGGGCGTGCGCTGCGGCAGCAGTTCCCAGTTGCGGTTGTCGGTGCTGGCCACGGTCCCGGTGCGCATGATGTGTTTCAGGTCATGCCCGGTCAGCTGCGTGATCTCGGCCACCGCCGTTTGCAGCGCCTGCTGGATTTCCGCCAGCGGCGGGATCGGCACCCACAGCGGCAAGTCTTCGTCGAGCACGTGGTCTTCGCGCACATAGGCATGCGCCAGCACGTAGTCGCCCAGGCTTTGCGTGGTGCGCAGCCCGGCGCAGTGGCCGAGCATCAGCCAGGCGTGCGGACGCAGCACGGCGATATGGTCGGTGATGGTCTTGGCGTTGGCCGGTCCCACGCCGATATTGACCATGGTGATGCCGCTGCCGTCGGCGCGCAGCAGGTGGTAGGCGGGCATCTGCGGCAGGCGCGGCGGCGCGGCGCCCAGCAGGTCGTCGCTTTCGATGGCCAGGCCCACGCGGCGCGTGATCACGTTGCCCGGTTCGACGAAGGCGATGTAGCCGTCGTCGTCCGATGGCGCGGCATCGTCGGGCGCGCGCTCCATCATGGCGTGGCCGAGGCGGATGAACTCGTCGATGTAGAACTGGTAATTGGTAAACAGGACGAAGTTCTGGAAGTGCTGCGGCGAAGTGCCGCTGTAGTGGCGCAGGCGCTGCAGCGAATAATCGACGCGCGGTCCCGTAAACAGCGACAGCGGCTGCGCTTCGCCATGCGCCGGTTCGTGCGTGCCGTTGGCGATGCCGTCGTCCATGGCCGACAGGTCGGGCAGGTCGAACAGGTCGCGCATGGCCACGCGGCGGCCCGCATCCATGTTGCCTTCGATATGGTCATGTTCGGCGAACGAGAAATGCACGGGTATCGGCTGCGCGCTGACGCCCACTTCCAGGTGCACTTTCTGGCCGCGGTTATGGTTTTTCAGCAGCAGGGTAAACTGGTCCAGGTAGTAGTCGCCGAACAGGTCGGGGCGCGTCAGGGTGGTTTCAAACACGCCGGGGCCGGCGACGAAACCGTAGGCCAGCGGCGAGTCGGCGCGCGCCACCGTTTCCGTCTGGATGCGCACGAACGGGTAGCAGGCGCGCACGCGCTCGTGCATGTCCTCGCCGGCGACGAAGCGTTGCAGCGCATCGCGCAAGTGTTCGATGCTGCTGCGGTAAATGGCTTGCACCTGCGCCAGCGCCTGGCGTGGATCGTCGAAGCGGGCGGAGGCAATGAAGGGGGGCGTAAGCAAGCGAGTTCTCCTGTGAGGTTCGTGCATACCATTGTAAGGCAGCAAGGCAACTCTTGTTTGCCCCGTTTTCGCCGGACGGCAGCGCTTGACGAATTCAAATAGAATCTGTATTCTATTTGGTATGGTCAGACTAGCCAAATTCAACGAAAACAATTTCATCGACAGCGCGATCGCCGTCGCCGCCCAGTGCGGCGTGGGCGCCGTGTCGATGGCCGCCATCGCCGTCAAGGCCGGCGCGCCCATCGGTTCCGTGTATCACCGCTTCGATTCGCGCAATGCCATCCTGGCGCGCGCCTGGCTGCGCGTGAAAAGCGACTTCCGCGAGGAGGTGGCCAGCCGCTGGCTCGGCGGCGACACCTGGGCCGGCGTGCACGGCTTGCTCGACTGGTGCCGGCGCAAGCCCGTGTACGCGCGCTTCCTGCTGCAATGCGCGGACAGCCCCGATTTCAACGGCGGCCTCAGCGAGGAGCTGGCGGCCGCCCTGGAAGAGGAACAGGCGGCGCTCGACGCCTGCTTCGCGCGCTGCGCCGAAGCCATGCCCGGCAGCACCGAGCTGGATCTCGATCACATGCTGCTCAAATTCGTGCTGATCGACGCTCCCGTGGCCGTCGTCAAGCCCTACCTGACCCAGGAGCGGCCGATACCGGCCAGCGTCGACGCCATGCTGCGCGCCTCGCACGATGCCGTGCGCGGCTGGGCATTACACACCACCACACACTGAAAAAGAAAAATCTCCATGCGCTATTCCACCCAGCTTGAACACGGCAAGAAAATCCCCCTGCACGACGAAGAAGGCTTCGCCGGCATGCGCGCGGCCGGCCGCATCGCCGCCGACACGCTCGACTACATCACGCCCTTCGTCAAGCCAGGCATCTCGACGGCCAAGCTCGACGCCTTGTGCGAGGAATTCATGCGCGCCGCCGGCGCCATTCCCGCCACCATCGATTACCACGGCTACAAGCACGCCAGCTGCATTTCCGTCAACCACGTCGTCACGCATGGCATTCCGTCCGAGACGAAGATCCTGAAAGTGGGCGACATCCTCAACATCGACGTCACGCCGAAGTTCAACGAGTGGCACGGCGACACCAGCCGCACCTTCAAGGTGGGCGCCGTTTCCATCCTGGCCAACCGCCTCGTCAACACGGCGTATGAATCGATGATGGCCGGCATCAATACCGTGCGCCCTGGCGCCACGCTGGGCGACGTCGGCGCCGCCATCGAGGCGGTGGCCAAGGCGCAGGGTTTTTCCTCGGTGCGCGACTTCTGCGGCCACGGCCTGGGCAAGGTCTTCCACGACGCGCCGCAGGTGCTGCACTACGGCCGCGCCGGCACGGGCATCGTGCTCGAGCCGGGCATGATCTTCACCATCGAGCCGATGCTCAACGTGGGCAGCTACCAGGTCAAGGTCTTGCCCGACAAGTGGACGACGGTGACGAAAGACCGCTCGCTGTCGGCGCAGTTCGAACATTCGCTGGCCGTGACGGAAACGGGTTTTGAAATCTTCACCTTGACCGGCTTGCCGGATCCGCTGGTCTGACATGGATGCGGCGCGCCGGCAGCAGTTGACCGAGATCGTCGCCGCCAGGGCCGGCGTGGACGCGGCCTGCGCGGCGCGCCACCTGGCGCTGCACGATTACGAGGTGGCGGCCGCCCTGCGCGCCATCGATGCCGAGCGCTACACGCTGACGCAGCGCCTGCTGGTTAAATATGGGCGCGATCCCGAAGACGCCTTGCAGCACGTGGCGCTGGCCGTCCTGCAGCATGCGCAGATCGGCACGGACAGCGTGCTGCGCGCCGCGCGCATCGCGGCCCTGGCGCCGGAAGTCGTTTGCGTGGTGAGCCTGGCCGAGTGGCTGGCCTACGTGGACTGGGAAGGCTTCGACAGCGCCCTGTACGCGAATATCGAGGCCGTGGCGGCGCTGATCGCCGGCGAGCTGCAGCTGCCCGACGTCGCCGCCAACCTGCTGCAGGCGCGTGACGAAAGCGTGTTCGAGGCGCGGCGCCCCGCGCTGGCCGCCACCTTGATCGCGTTCATCGAACGCCACATCGCGCAGTTTCCCTGAGGGCCGGCGCTTTGCCGCCGGCGCGGCAGGTCTTACAATGGCGGCAGCACTGTTGCCCCATTTTGAAGACTTCCCCCATGAGCGATTTTCCCGACGATATTTATACCGAGCCGTCCGCCGACGTGCATACCCTGAACAACCTCGGTCCCCTGACCGGCATGGCCGGCATCTGGACGGGTACGCGCGGCCTGGACGTCAAGCCGAAGGCCGACGGCCCGCGCAAGCAGGCCTTCGTCGAGCGCATCGAACTGCAGCCGATCGATCCCGTCACCAACGGCCCGCAGCTGTTCTATGGCTTGCGCTACTACATCCACATCACCAAGCCGGACCAGGTCAAAACCTACCATGAGCAGGTGGGCTACTGGCTGTGGGAGCCGGCCACGGGCGCCGTGATCCAGACCCTGGCCATCCCGCGCGGCCAGATCGCCATGGCATCGGGCACGACGACGGCGGACGCCACCAGTTTCGAGCTGGTCGCCAGGCGCGAGTCGACGGCCTACGGCATCTGCTCGAACCCCTTCCTCGAACACGCGTTCACGACCGTCGAATACCGCATCAAGGTCGACATCCACGCCGACGGCAGCTGGGGCTATGACGAAGACACGGTCATGCTGATCCGCGGCAAGGACGAACCGTTCCACCACACGGACCGCAACCTGCTGACGAAGATCGGCGAGCCGACGCCGAATCCGATGGCGCTGCAGGCGCTGGCGGCAGCCGCAGCGTAAGCGTCACAAGCGGCGGCTCCTGCCGCCGTTCTGTTCCCAGTGGTAGCGCGCCGCGCGCGCCACTTCCCGGTCGCGGTCATCGCAGCCGCTCAGTTCCTCGAGTATTTCCAGCGGCATGCTCTTGTTATGCGCCACCCAGCATCGGCGGAAGCGATCACTATGGCTGTCCCTGCGCGACGGCCTTGATCGCGCGCTCCTCGCCCATGGCGGCGGCGATCTTCCAGCGCTGCATGGCGCTGGCGCGGTCCGGGCGTTTCAGGCCCGCGCCTTCCCAATCCATCAATCCCAGGTTGTAGATATCGCCGGCGCTGCCCTTGTCGGCGGCCAGCGTGAACCATTTGCGCGCTTCCTTGTGGTTGACGGGGATGGGCTGGCCGCGCACGTGGTACAGGCCCAGCACATGCATGGCTTGCAGATTGCCCTTGTGCGCCGCCTGTTTCAGCAGGTCGATGCCGCGCTGTACGTTGCGCGGCTCTTGCCAGCCTTCGGCCAGCATCACGCCTTTCGCCGCCAGCGCGTAGCTGTCGCCCTTCACCAGTCCCTTGCCGACCAGTGGCTTGGCGGCCACCTGGCGCGCCTGGCGCTGCTGCGCCGTCGGCGCGGTGGCGGGGCCGGGTTGGCCTTCGCCCATCAGCAGCATCCAGCCGTACAGGCCATACGCATTCGCATCGCCCTTGCCGACGAGGCTATCGAGCATGGCCAGCGCCTGCACCTTGTCGCCATTGTCGTACAGCTTGAGCGCCTTCGGCATGCTGGCTTCCTGCGGCGGGACGGCCGGCGCGTGCGGCGCCACGGGCGCCGAGGCCAGGGCCGTCGATTGCGGCACGGCAGCGGCGGGCACGCGCACGGGCAAGCCATAGCTGGCGGCCAGCACGGCCAGGCTGGCCGGCGCCAGTATCAGCACCTGGGCCAGCTGGTTGCGGCGGCCCTTGCCGGCGATGCGCATGGCCCGTTCGGCTTGCTGCTCGCCGCCCAGGGCCTCGCTGAGCACGGCCTTGACCTTGCGGTTGAACAGCCAGTAGCCGGCGCCTGCGATGACTAGCCCCGCCAGCGCCGCCATGCCGCGCCCGGCGAAGAACCAGGTGGCGATGGCGACGGCCAGCGCGGCCAGCGCGCTTTTCCACCAGAATTGCTTGGCCAGCCGCGTGTAGACCTGGCGCAGCGCACCGAGCACGCAGGTGCGCACATTGTTCGCATACTCGCTTGAGACGACGTCGACATGCGCGTGCTCCGTCTCGCCGCCGAGCACCGATTCGATCACGTCCGCATTCAGTTCCGAGGCGGCCACGTCGCGCAGCGGCGTCAATAAACCTTGCACGTGGGCCGAGAACAGGCCGTCGTCGGCGCTGCCGGCCAGCGCGTCGCTGAGCGCCTTGAGGTCGCCGCGCAGCAGCTTTTCCACGATGTCGTCGAGGGTCAGCCAGCGCAGGTCCGTGCCATACGCCACCAGGTGGTGTTTTTCCGCGTTGCACGCGGCATCGAGGCGCACGATGCGCAGCTTGCCCGCATACAGGGCGTCGACTTCCTGCGGCTGGTCTTCATTGTAAATGCTCACTTTCGCCAGGGCCACGCTGCTGGCGATCGCCGCCAGCGAGTGCACGCTTTCCTTGTCGCGGATGCGGCGCGCATCGTCGGGCGCCTGCTTGGGCAGGCTGACGCTGTAGCCGGGCGCCACGTGCACGTCGACCCAGGCCGCATTGCCCACCTTGCCGGAGCCGTCGCACGGATTGCAGCGCAAGTCGCCCACGCCGCTGCAGGTGCGGCAGGTGACGCTGCCGCTGGCGCGGCAAGTGCCGCAATTGACGTTGCCGGCGCCGTGGCAGGTGCTGCAACTGACCTTGCCATAGCTGCAATGGTAGCAGGAGCGGTATTCGGTGCGGTACTGCGGCCGCGTTTCGCTGTGGTAGCTGGTGTGCGAACTGCCGTTGCTGTAGGTGGTAGTGGGCACTTGCACCGTGATGTAATCGGTGACTTGCTCGGAGACGGTGCCGCTGCCGCTGCAATACGAGCACGACACCTTGCCGCTGCCGTAGCAGCCGTAGGCGTCGCAGCTGACGGTGCGCCCGCCGTGGCAGCTCCAGCACGTTTCCGTGGTCGCGCCGTGGCAGGTGTGGCAGCTGATGCGGCCCTTGCCATGGCAGTTGCTGCACGTGTCCAGGTGCCAGTGCTTGACGGCGTGCGGCAGATACAGTCCCGCCGCGACACCGTTGTAGGCCTGGGCCGCCTGGCGCAAGGCAGCGTCGAGCTTGCCCGCCGCGCGGCGCAGCCTGTCCTTCTCCTGCGCGTGAGCGAGTGCTCCCACCTCGTGCGGGCCGCAGCGGCAGTCGCTGCCCGACGGCGCGAAATAGCCATTGATGACGCGCTGCTCGAAGCGCGCCTCGAGCGCATAGTTCGCCTGCAGCGAGAATTCCTGCAACGCGTCTTCCTCGCCCAGCGGCGTGATGTCGTGCGGTTCGAAGCGCGTCTTTTCCTGCACCAGGGTGCGCAGCTTGCCCAGTACGGTGGGTGCTTCTTCCTTGTCCAGCTGGATGGGCGCCGCCGCCGTCACGGTCTCTGGCACTGCGGGCACGTCCAGGCTGCCGCCAGTGTCGCTGTCCGTATCGGTGGTTGGATTCATGCACGCATCCTTTTGCTCAGGAGAAAGATGTGGAGATTTTAGCATCCATGGCCTGGAAAGCATGCTGTTTAGTCCACGTTTTTCAGCGCATGCCGCGACGGAACTGGTCGGGCGTGCCGCCGCTCTGGCGGCGAAACATGGCGATGAAGGCCGAGGCCGTGCTATAGCCGAGTTCCAGCGCGATCGCCTGCACCGTGTCGCCCCGTTCCAGCAGCGGCAGCGCCGCCAGGAAGCGCTGGCGCTGGCGCCATTCGCCGAACGGCATGCCCAGCTCGCGCTGGCAGCGCCGGGCCAGGGTGCGCTCGGTCACGTGCAATTGCGCGGCCCACTCGGCCAGTGAGCGGTTACTGCCGGGGTCCGCCTGCAGGGCGGCCAGCAGCGCCGCGATGACGGGTTCGTCGCTGCCGGGCAGGTAGTTGCGGCTGCACGGCGCCAGCCGCAGCTGGTCGACCAGCACCTGCGCCAGCCGCTGGTCGGCGGCGCTGGCGGGCGTGGTGACGCCGCGCTCGGCAAAGTCGCCGAGGATGGCTTTCAGCAAAGGGCTGAGCACCAGCGCGCACGGCCGGGCCGGCAGCTGCGCGCACAGGCTGGCGTCGATGTAGGCGGAGTGAAAGCTCACATCCTGGCGGATATAGCCGTCGTGCAGGGTCTCGGGTGGTATCCATACGGCATACTGGGGTGGCGACAGGTAGCGCTGGCCCGCCACCATCATTTCCATCACGCCCGTGGAGCAATACGTGAGCTGGCCCCACGGATGGGTCTGATAACCGAACTGCTGGTGCGCGTGATAATCGTCGAGGCGAAAGTACACGGGATAGGGCAGGGCGTCGGAAACGGCGGGGAAATGCAGATTGGTGGCCATATTGTCCTGTTCTTCGCATGGATTGTCCGATATTCATTATATCCATGGAATCGGACCATGCGAAAATGGCGCTCATTGAAATCTGGAGTCCGCCGCATGAAAGCCAAGCATTACCTGTTTCCCGTGATCGCCGTGCTGATCTGGGCCATCAATACCATCGTCAGCAAGATGGCCGTCGGCGTGATCGATCCGGCCGCCATCTCCTTCTTCCGCTGGCTGCTGGCCGGCGTGCTGCTGGCGCTCGTGTTTGGCCGCGCCGTGTGGAAGCAGCGGGCCGTGGTGAAACCGTATCTGGGGAAATTGTTTGTGCTGGGTATGCTGGGCATGGTCATGTACCAGTGCCTCGCGTATATCGCGGCGCAGACGACGACGGCCACCAACATGGGCATCCTGGCCTCGCTGATGCCCTTGCTGGCCGTGGGACTGTCGGTGCTGCTGCTGGGCGAGGCAGCCACCGTGGGCGGCGTGTTTGGCGGCCTCGTGTCGCTGCTGGGGCTCGGCTACCTGCTCAGCCATGGCGACCCCGCCGCCCTCGTCGCGCATGGCGCGGCCGTCGGCGATGGCCTGATGCTGCTGGCCTGCCTGTCGTATGCCGGCTACGGCGTGCTGCTCAAGCGCTGGAAGATTCCGCTGAATAACTGGCATTCCTTGCTGATACAGGTGTGGTGCGCCGTGCCCGTGCTGTTCGTGTATTACCTGAGCCAGTCGGCACCGCCCGTCACCGGCGCCGGCTTGCCGCTGGTGCTGTTCGCCGGCATTCCCGCTTCCGTCATCGCGCCGTTCCTGTGGATGCATGGCCTGGCCAAGCTGGGACCCAGCCGCGCCACGACCCTGATGAACTTGCTGCCCGTGTTTACCGTCATCATCGCCATGCTGTTCCTCGGTGAAACCTTGCACAGCTATGATGTGATCGGCGGTGGCGTGACCCTGCTGGGCGTGGTGATGGTGCAATACCTGAAACGTCCGCTGCGCCGCGCGCAGGCGTGATTTTTTGCTATGCTGGCGTTTTCACCAAGGAGCGACCATGCCGAGCAAAGATGCCATCGATACCCTGCTGAGCGAACTGGAAGCGTTCGGCCATGCGAATGACGCCGCGCACACGGAACGCAGCCGGCGCATGCTCAATATCACGCGCGACACGGGCGAATTGCTGGCCGTGCTGATCCACGCGCGCGCTGCCCGCCGCGTGCTGGAAATCGGCACCTCGAACGGCTATTCCACCCTGTGGCTGGCGCGCGCGGCGCAGGCGCTGGGCGGCAGCGTCGTGACGGTGGAAAAGGCGCAGGACAAGTTCGACATGGCGCGCGCCAACTTCGAGCGCGCGCAATTGCAGGGCGTGATCGGCCAGCTGCTGGCCGATGCGGGCGAGGTGCTGCGCGATGCGGCCGACGGCGCCTACGATCTGATCTTCCTCGATTCCGCCCGCAGCCTGTACCAGCAATGGTGGCCGCAGCTGGACCGGGCCCTGGCCGCCGGCGGCGTGCTGGTGGTCGACAATGCCAGCTCGCATTATGCGGACATGGCGGACTTCCTGGACGGTATCCGCGCCGATGCCCGCTACACGAGTTGCCTGGCAAGCGTGGGCAAGGGCGAATTCATCGCCGTCAAGGCCGGCGCGTAGCCGGATGCCGGATCAGGCGGCGACGATGGCCGCTTCCAGCACGCGCACCAGCGATTCCACGCCCTGCACATCGACCTCGTCGAAGCGGCCCGTCAAAGGGCTGTCGAGGTCGAACACGCCGATGATGTGTTCTTGCGCAAACACGGGCACCACCAGTTCCGAGCGCGAATGGACGTCGCAGGCGATATGGCCGGGAAACGCGTGCACGTCGTGCACGACGATGGACTTGCCTTCGACCACGGTGGTGCCGCACACGCCGCGCCCCTTCTTGATGCGGATGCAGGCCGGCTTGCCCTGGAACGGCCCCAGCACCAGTTCATCGCCCTTCAGGAAATAGAAGCCGGCCCAGTTCAAGCCCGGCATGGTGTGGAAGACCAGTGCACTGAAGTTGGCCGTATTGGCGATGAAATCGCTCTCGCCCGCCAGCAGGCCTTGCAGCTGCGAGCGCAGGTCCGCATACATGGCTTGCTTGGCTGCGGGGGTATCGGTGGCGTAGGCGGCGTCGCTGATGGTAAACGTCATGATGGTGGCAGTGAAAAATGGGGAAGCCGCCATGGTAGCGCGTCTGGAGCCGCCGCGTGCGGGCCGTCACCTTTTCAGGTGGCTGGCCGCCAGCCGGCGCAGCACGGGCAGGGCGGCGTGGCCGCCATCGTCGCGCCAGGCCAGCCCGATGCCGGCCGCCAGTTCCTCGCCTTCCGCCAATTGCCGGTAGACCACGCCAGCCAGGCGCAGCGCGCGAAACGAGTCGGCCAGCAGGGCCATGCCCTTGCCGGCGGCCACGTCGCCCAGCAGCACATGGTGGTCGGGCGCCTCGCGCAGGAAGGCGGGCGCGAAGCCGTGGCGGCGGAACACGTGCTGGCAATGGTCGAAGAAGGCGGGCTGGCGCGCCCGTTCGAACCAGTAGACGGAGGCATGGGCAATGTCGGCCAGGCTGATTCTGCGTTTCTTCGCCAGGTGGTGTCCGGCGGGCAGGGCCAGCATCATGGGCTGGCGCGCCAGCGGCTGCACGGCCAGGTCGAACGTGGCGCTCGGCAGGGCGAGCAGCGCGGCGTCGAGCTGGCCCTTGCGCACGGCGGCCACCAGGCGCGGCGACGGCGCCGCCGTCAGTTCCAGGCGGATAGTTCCCAATTCTTGTTCCAGCGCCGCCAGCAGGGGGCGGAACAGGCCCGCTTCCACCGAGCTGGTCAGGCCCAGGCGCAGGCGGGCGGGCGCCGCGTCGCGCTGCAGCGACGCTTGCGCCGCGTCCAGCATGTCGAGGATGCGCAGCGCCTGCGGCAGCAGCGTGCGTCCCGCTGCCGTCAGGGCCACGCCCTGCGTGTCGCGTTCGAACAGGCGCGCCCCCAGCCTGTCTTCCAGCGCCTTGATGGCGCGCGACAGGGGCGGCTGGGTCATGTGCAGCTGCTCGGCCGCCTGGCGGAAATTCAGGCAGCGGGCGACGGCGCAAAACAGGTTCAAGGCATGGGTATCGAGGGCTCTCATACCTTAAAGGTATCACGAAATTGCTCATTCCTTCCCGGCCCGGCACGGTCCAGACTGGCTGCATTGACATGAGGGAGATGATGATGCAACTGCAACAACGACGGATAGGTAATAGCGGTTTGAGCAGCTCGGCACTTGGCCTGGGCTGCATGGGCATGTCGGAATTCTATGGCGCCACGGACGAGGCGCAATCGCTGGCCACGCTGGAAGCGGCGCTGGCGGCGGGCGTGACCCTGTTCGACACGGCCGACGCCTACGGTTTCGGCCACAACGAGCAATTGCTGGGACGCTTATTGCAGGGCCGGCGCGGGCAAGCCCTGGTGGCCACCAAGTGCGGCCTGGTGCGCGAGGCGGGCGGCTACGCGCGCCGCGTCGATAATTCGCCCGCCTACATCCGCCAGGCGTGCGAAGCGTCGCTGGCGCGCCTGGGCGTGGACGCCATCGACCTGTTCTATCTGCACCGGTTGAACCTGGAGACGCCGCTGGAAGCGTCGATGGGCGCGCTGGCGCAATTGCTGCAAGAGGGCAAGATCCGCGCCGTGGGCCTGTGCGAAGTGAGCGCCGCCACCCTGCTGCGCGCGGCAGCCATCTGCCCGGTGGCCGCCGTGCAGAGCGAATATTCGCTGTGGACGCGCGAACCGGAGCTGGGCGTGCTGGCCGCCTGCCGCCACGTGGGCGCCAGTTTCTTTGCCTACAGCCCGCTGGGCCGCGGTTTCCTGACGGGCACGATCACGGCGGCGGACAGCCTGGCCGCAGGCGACTTCCGCCAGTTCAATCCCCGCTTCGCCGCCGCCAACCTGGTGCACAACCAGGCCATCGCCGCCCTGGTCCAAGACATGGCGCGCGCCAAAGGCTGCACGCCGGCCCAGCTGGCGCTGGCCTGGCTGCTGGCGCAGGGGGACGACGTCATTCCCATTCCCGGCACCAAGCGTATCGCGTATCTGCAGGACAACCTTGGCGCGCTGGCCGTGGGCCTCGACGGGGCGGAACTGGCGGCCATGCATGCCGCCTTTCCGCACGGCATGGCGGCGGGCGCGCGCTACACGGACGAAGGCATGAAGGGCGTGGATGCCTGAGAAAAGTGGTCCGAGTGTACGCCAGCGTACTAAACGCCACCTTTTCCTGCGGGATAATCCACGGTGATCTGCTAGCATTCCGGCTGGCCCCATGCGCCCGCGCGGCGATGCAGGGGCCGGGCACGCAGCGTGGATAGAAGGGTGGATGTCAAATTGCTAGATGATGATATTTTCGATATCGAACTGAAGTTGTTGCTGGAAGGAATTTTGCTGAGGTATCAGCATGATTTCCGCGATTATTCCGTGGCCTCGCTGCGCCGGCGCATGCGCCAGGCCATGGAGCGCTTCGGCTGCGCCAGCCTGTCGCAATTGCAGGACCGCATACTGCATGAGCCGACGGTGTTCGCGCAGATGCTGCAGTTTTTCACGGTACAGGTCAGCGAGATGTTCCGCGACCCCGCGTATTTCCGCGCCCTGCGCGAAAAAGTCGTGCCCATCCTGCACACCTATCCCTCGATCAAGATCTGGGTGGCCGGCTGCAGCAGCGGCGAAGAGGTGTGGTCGCTGGCCATCCTGCTGGAAGAGGAAGGCTTGCTGGAGCGCAGCATGATTTATGCGACCGATATCAATGTCGAGGCGCTGGCCGCCGCCGAGGCGGGCATCTATTCGATCGACCGCATCGCCCAGTTCAGCGAGAATTACCAGCTGGCGGGCGGCAAGCGCTCGCTGTCCGACTATTACACGGCGGCCTACAAGGGCGCCATCTTCGACCGGCGCCTGCGCCGCCAGTTCGTCTTCGCCGACCACAGCCTGGCGACGGACAGCGTCTTTTCGGAGGTGCACATGGTGTCCTGCCGTAACGTGATGATTTATTTCAATAAAGACTTGCAGGACCGCGCCCTGGGCCTGTTCCATGAAGCGCTGGTGAACCGGGGCTTCCTGGGACTGGGCATGAAGGAAAGCCTGCATTTCAGCCGCCACGCCGCCAGCTTCCGCGAGCTGTGCCCGGCCGAGAAAATCTTCCAGCGTGCCTGACGCCATGCTGCCGACCTGCGACGTGGCGCCACCGCCGCCCGGCCTGCGCCTGATCGCCATCGGCGCCTCGGCCGGCGGCGTGGAGGCGCTCGGCACCGTGCTGCGCGCCTTGCCCGCCCGCTGCCGCGCCGCCGTGGTGGTGGTGCTGCACCTGGCGCCCGGCCGTTCCAGCCAGCTGCCGCAGCTGTATGCGCAGCGCTGCCAGCTGCCCTTGCGCGAGGCGCAGGACAAGGAACCGCTGCAAGGGGGTGTCGTGTACTTTGCGCCGCCCGACTATCACTTGCAAGTCGAACCCGGCGGCAGCTTTTCGCTGTCGCAGGAAGAACCCGTGCATTTTTCGCGCCCGTCCATCGACGTCCTGCTGGAGACGGCCGCCCAGGCGTACCGGCGCGCCATGCTGGCCATCATCCTGACGGGCGCCTCGGCCGATGGCGCGGCCGGCCTGGCGCGCGTGCGGCAGCTGGGCGGCAGCGCCTGGGTGCAGGACCCGGCGCTGGCCAGTTGTGGCATCATGCCGGCCGCGGCGCTCAAGCGGGCCGGCGCCGACCGCGTGCTGGATCTGCCGCAGATGGCGGCCAGCCTGGCGCTGCTCGAGGTGGCGACGGACAACTGAATGGGGGCGTGACAGTGCGTGTAATATATGCAAAGACTGAAACAATATTAATTTCTATACAGAAACACGATGGCATTCCGCCGTTGCGATGCCTGAAGACGAATCCGTGACCGCACCTATCCATATCCTCGTCGTTGACGACATCGCGCAAAACCTGGTCGCCGCCGAAGCCGTGCTGGCGCGGCCCGGTATTGTTGTCCTGAAAGCTACGTCGGGCGCGCAAGCGCTGGAGCTGTTGCTGACGCATGAAGTGGCGCTGGCCCTGATCGACGTGCAGATGCCGCAGATGGATGGCTTCGAGCTGGCCGAGCTGATACGCGGCAGCGAGCGCACGCGCAGCATCCCGCTGATTTTCCTGACGGCCGCGTCGCGCGAGCCCAGCTACAGTTTCCGCGGCTACGAAGCGGGCGCCGTCGATTTCCTGTACAAGCCGATCGACGTCAAGGCCTTGCAGAGCAAGGTGGCCGTGCTGGTCCAGCTGTATCAGCAGAAACGCGAACTGTCGGCCCAGCTCGACGAGCTGAAACATGCGCTGCACTTGAATGAACTGTTCACGGCCGTGCTGGGCCACGACTTGCGCACGCCGCTGTCGGTGGTGATGAATGGCGCCATGCTGTTGCCGATGATGAGCGACCACCCGAAAGTGATCGTCACGGCGCAGCGCATCGAAAGCAGCGCCAAGCGCATGGCGCGCATGGTCGACCAGTTGCTGGACCTGGCGCGCATCCGTTCGGGCACGATGGAATTGCGCAGCAGCATGCACGATTACCTGGCGCTGGCGCGCGCCATCGTCGACGAATTCGACACGGCCGGCCAGGCGTCGCCCGTCGAGATCAGCAGCGTGGGCGAGCTGCACGGGCAATGCGATGCGGGCCTGCTGTCGCAGGTTATCTCGAATCTGCTCAGCAATGCCATCACGCATGGCGAGGCGGGCACGCCGGTGCAGCTGGCGCTCGATGGCCGGTCCGCCGACAGCATCGAATTGCGCGTGATCAATCGCGGCGTCATCGCCGCCGCCTTGCTGCCGACCCTGTTCGAACCGTTTCAGCAGGCAGGCGAGAAGCGCAAGACGGGCCAGGGCCTGGGGCTGGGCCTGTACACGGTGAATATGTTCGTCAAGGCCCATGGCGGCACGGTCGAGCTGAGCTCGAGCGCCACGCAGGGCACCGTGGCCACCGTGCGCATCCCGCGCCACTGCCACGTCTGCGTGCAGCCTGAAGTGGTTGCCTCATGAATATGCCTGCCTGGCCGCGCGGCGGCGGCATCATGGGCGAGCTGGTGCGCCAGTCCGACTGGTCCGCCAGCGGCCTCGGCGCACTCGACGATTGGCCCGCCAACTTGCGCACCAGCGTAGACATCGTGCTGCATTCGCCGATGGCGATGGTGCTGATGTGGGGCCCGCGGCACGTGATGATTTATAACGACGAATACATCAAGATCGCCGGCGCGCGCCATCCTGAAGCACTGGGCGGCACGGTGCCGGCCATCTGGCCTGAAATCTGGGACTGGAATGCGCGCATCCTGCAGGCCGGCCTGCGCGGCGAGACGCAGGTGCACCGCGAATGCTGCTTGCCGCTGCTGCGCGATGGCCAGCCCGTGGAAGTCTGTTTCGACCTGTTCTACACGCCCGTGCATGGCGCCGACGGCCAGGTCGACGGCGTGCTGTGCACGGCGCTGGAACTGACGGCGCGCATGGAAGAAGGGCGCCAGCTGAAGCTGGTCACGGCCGAACTTGGCGAACGCAACAGCGCCTTGCAAGCCGAGGGCGAAGCCGTGCGCGCGGCGAACCGCCGCCTCGACGAAGAGCGTGCGCTGCTGCGCGCCCTGTTCCAGCAGGCGCCCAGCTTCATGGCCTTGCTGCGCGGGCCGCAGCATGTGTTTGAATTGGCCAACGAGCATTATCTGCGCCTCGTGGGGCGCGGCGAACTTGAGCTGCTGGGCAATTCCGTCGAGACCGCCCTGCCGGAAGTCAAGGGACAAGGCTTCATCGACCTGCTGGACCAGGTCTACCGCAGCGGCGTCGCCTACGAGGGGCGCCAGGTGCGGGTGGACTTGCTGACGGCCGATGGGCGGACGGGGCAGAGGTATGTCGATTTCGTGTATCAGCCGATCAAGGATGCGGATGGCGTGGTCAGCGGCATCCTCGTCGAGGGCATCGACGTCACCGAGCGCATGGAAGGCGAGGAACGCTTGCGCCTGGCCCAGCAGGCGGGCGGCATCGGCACCTTCGAGTGGTTCCCCGACACGGGCGCGATGGTGGTGTCGCCCACGTTCCGCCGCCAGTGGGGCATACCGGACGAGCAGGAAATCACGCAGCAGCTGCTGGTCAGCCTCGTCGATGCGCGCGACTTGACGAAGGTGGGCCCCAGCAAGCTTGAGCTGGCGCAAAATCCCCTTGAATATGTGGAGTACCGCATCCGCCGTCCGCTCGACGGCGAAGTGCGCTGGATCGCGCGCCAGGGCGAGGTGGTCGACGGCCGCGTGCCGGGCCAGCGCCGCTATGTGGGCGTGTCCTTCGACGTGACGGAACGGCGCCACATCGAGGATGAGCTCACTGCCAGCCAGGAGCGCATGGCGGCCATTTTCGGCCAGGCCTCGGTGGGCTTGTCGGAACTGGGTCTCGATGGCCGCTTCCAGCGCGTCAACGGCGCCCTGTGCCGCATGCTGGGCCGCCCGGCCGAAGAGCTGCTGAGCTTGAACATGAACGACATCCTGCATCCCGATGACGTGCCCGGCAACAACGTGCTGTTCCAGCGCCTGGTGGAAACGGGCGAGTCGTTCTCGCTGGAAAAACGCTACCTGAAGCCCGACGGCTCGCAAGTGTGGGTGTCGAGCAATGTCAGCCGCCTGGTCGACGAGCAGGGGCACACGCGTTCCCTGATCGCCGTCAAGACGGACATCACGGACCGGCGCCGCGTGGAAAAAGCGCTGCATGAATTGAACGAAACGCTCGAACACCGAGTCGAACAGGAAGTGAGCGAGCGCACCAAGGCGGAAGACGCCTTGCGCCAGGCGCAAAAGATGGAAGCCGTGGGCCAGCTGACGGGCGGCATCGCGCACGACTTCAATAATGTGCTGCAAATCATTTCCGGGAATTTGCATTTGCTGGCGCACCTGGCCGGTACCGATGGCCTGATGCGCCAGCGGCTCGACACGGCCATTGCCGCCGTCGAACGGGGCGCCAAGCTGTCGTCGCACTTGCTGGCGTTTGCGCGGCGTCAACCGCTGAAGCCCGTGGTGGCGGACCTGGCGCGTGTCGTGCGCAACATGGATGCGCTGCTGCGGCGCGCCTTGGGCGAAGCCATCGACATCGTGCTCGTCGGCGGCGGCGGGCTGTGGAATACCCTGGTCGACCGCAGCCAGATTGAAAACGTCATCCTGAACCTGGCCATCAATGCGCGCGACGCCATGGATGGCGTGGGCAAGCTGACCATCGAGCTCGGTAATGTCGTGCTCGATGAAAACTATGTGCAAAAGCTCGTCGACGTGCCGGCCGGCCAGTATGTGATGCTGTCGGTGACCGATACGGGCCATGGCATGAGCGGTTCCGTGCTGCAGCGCGCGTTCGAACCGTTCTTCACCACCAAGCCGGAAGGGGCGGGCACGGGCCTGGGCCTGTCGATGGCCTATGGTTTCGTCACGCAAAGCCGTGGCCATATCCGCATTTACAGTGAACCTGGCGTGGGCACGGGAGTCAAAATCTATTTGCCCCGCTCCCTGATGGCCGAAGCGGACGAAGAACTGGAATTGAGTGGCGTCGTCACGGGCGGCACGGAAACCGTGCTGGTAGTGGAAGACGATGTCGGCGTGCGCACGACGGTGGTCGACATGCTGGGCGCGCTTGGCTATACGGTGCTCAAGGCCGAGGATGGCGAAAGCGCGCTGGCCGTGCTGCACAGCGGCGCGCAAATCGATTTGTTGTTTACGGATGTGATCATGCCCGGCCCCGTCAGCAGCACGGAGATGGCACGCCAGGCGCGCGAGTTGCAGCCCGATATCGCCGTGCTGTTTACGTCCGGCTACGCGCAGGATGTCATCGTGCACGAGGGACGGCTGGACGCGGGCGTGGAATTGCTCAGCAAGCCGTACCGGCGCGAAGAGCTGGCGCGCAAGCTGCGTCACGTGCTGGCCAACCGCCAGCAGCAATTGCGCGCGCGCCAGTTCGAGCTGGCCGGCACCCCGGTAGCCGGTGGCCCGATGGCCAGCGCGCGCCAGGCCGGCACGCCGGGACTGGACTTGACGGGCCACGCATTGGTACCGCAGGGGGACATGCCGACATCGATGAAAATTCTCGTGGTGGAAGATAACCTCGATTCGCAACTGATGGTGTGCGAGCTGGTGGGCATGCTCGGGCATACGGTGAGCGGCGTGTCCGATGGCGAAGCCGCGTGGCAATTGCTAAGTGAGCAAGACTTCGATATCCTGTTTACCGACGTCAGCCTGCCCGGCATGTCGGGCATCGCACTGGCACGCATGGTGCTGCGCGAGAAACCGGACATGCGCATCATCTTTTCCACCGGCTATGGCAAGGAATCGATGGATGAACTGGGCTTTTCCGCCAGCGTCCTGCGCAAACCGTATGACTTGACGGAGTTGCAAGCGGCACTCGACCAATCCTGACGGGCACGCGCCTTCCCGGGCCGCCTGTCTCACCCTGCAGAGGCAAGCATGACCCCTGAACTGACTATGCTCGGCTGTACCCTGGTGCTGGCCCTCGTGCAAATCCTGCTGCCGGCGATGTTCCGCACGCGCGAAACGGGCACGGCCTACAATGTGGGCGCGCGCGACGACGACGGCCCGCCCGTGGGCAAGGTCACGCGCCGCCTGCAGCGGGCCCAGGCCAACCTGTTTGAAACCCTGCCCCTGTTCGCCACCGCCGTGCTGATCGCCCACGTCACGGCGCAGGAAAGCGCGCTGACCTTGTACGGCGCCGCCCTGTACCTGGCCGCGCGCGTGCTCTACCTGCCCCTGTACGCGTTCGGCGTGCCCGTCGTGCGCACGCTCGTGTGGTGCGTCTCGATCGCCGGCCTGCTGATGCTGTATTGGGCCATACTGTTCGCTTCGTGAATTCCTACAGCGGCTGTGGCGCCTGTCCTATGGCGGCGCGCCAGGCCCGGCCGTAAAGTGGCGGCAAGCTGGCGACGGGCGCCGGCATTTGACGGACCCCACCACGATGGCCACGACCGCTTCCATAGTGAAAGACACGGGCAGCGCCAGCCCCGATTCCCGGCGTGCGCGCCAGATCGCGCGCTTGCTGCGCGCGGTATTTGGCGTGCAACGGCTGCGCGCGGGCCAGCAGGAAGTCATCGACAGCGTGCTGGCCGGGCGCGATACCCTGGCCATCATGCCCACCGGCAGCGGCAAGTCGCTGTGCTACCAGCTGCCCGCCGCGCTGTTGCCGGGCGCAACCCTCGTGGTGTCGCCGCTGATCTCGCTGATGCAGGACCAGCTGGACAAGCTGCAGGCGCTGGGCATCACGGCCGTGCAGCTCAACAGCAGCCTGACGCGCGCCGAGGAAGACGCGGCCACCGCCCGCATAGCCGCAGGCGGCAAGCTCATCATCTTTTGCACGCCGGAGCGCCTGGCGACGGCCGCATTTCTGGCCCTGCTGGCCGGCGCGCCGCCGTCCCTGGCGGTGATCGACGAAGCCCACTGCATCTCCCAGTGGGGCCATGATTTCCGTCCCGCCTACCTGGAGATCGCGGCCGCCCTGCGCGCGCTGGGCCGTCCGCCCGTGCTGGCGCTGACGGCCACGGCCACCGACGACGTCGTGGCCGACATCCGCGCGCAGCTGGACGCGCCGAAGCTGCACGTCGTCAGCACGGGCATCTACCGCGCCAATCTGCGCTATGGCGTGATCCAGGTCACCAATGCAGGCGAGCAACAGGATACGGTCTTGCGCCTGCTGCGCGAAACGGCCGGCACGGGCATCGTCTACGCGGCCACCGTCAAGGCCGTTGTCGATCTGGCGGCACGGCTGGAGGGCCTCGGTGAAAGCGTCACCTGCTACCACGGCAAGCTGGCGGCGCGCGAGCGCAAGCAGAACCAGGAGCTGTTCATGGGCGGCGAGCGCCGCATCATGGTGGCCACCAACGCCTTCGGCATGGGCATCGACAAGCCCGACACGCGCTTCGTGATCCACCTGCAAGTGCCGGCCAACCTGGAAGCGTATTACCAGGAATCGGGTCGGGCCGGGCGCGACGGCTTGCCCGCCGACTGCACCTTGCTGTATTTCCAGGAAGACAAGCGGGTGCAGCAATTTTTCCTGGCGAAACACTATCCCACGGCCGACGAACTGGCCGCCATCGTGGCCGTCGCGCAGGAATTGCCGGCCACGTTCGCTTTTGACGCATTGGCATCGGGCTTGCCCGAGTTGTCCGATGGCCACCTGAAGGTGTGCCTGAAGCTGCTCAAGGATGGCAAGCTGCTGCGCCAGGACCGCCGGCTCGGCTACCGCCTGAAAGCGCCATCGGCCGGCTCGCCCACGTACGCGCAACTGGCGCGCATCTATGTCGACAAGCAGGAGCGCGACAGGCAGGCGCTCGAACAGATGGTGGCGTATGCGCAAAGCGGTTTTTGCCGCTGGAAACTGCTGCTCGATTACTTTGGCGATGCGGGCGACTTCGAGCGCTGCTGCACTTGCGACAATTGCCAGGCGCCGCCCGCGCTGGCCACGCCCATCGACCTGGACGAGGCTGCGGGGCCGTGCATGCGGGCGGATGCCGCGCCGTCGCCACCGCCCGTGCCGCCGATCGCCGTCGGCAGCCGCGTGCGCGTGCCGCGCTTCGATATCGGCACCGTGCTGTCGGTGGCGGGCGACCAGGTCACCATTGCCTTTCCGGAAGAGACGACGCGCACCTTCATGGCGGAATTCGTTGCCCCGGCGTGAGTCCAGTGTGCGCTGCCGGACAGATGGCCTGGCGCCAGCGCGCTAGACTCAAGCCATTCCAACGCTGTTCTTGACCGTGGGGAGCGAGGCATGGCAGACATGGTGGTGGTGCGCAAGGAAGGCCTGTATTGCGTGCCGGGGCAGTTCTACATCGATCCGTGGCGACCCGTCGAGCGCGCCATCATCACGCATGCGCATGCCGACCATGCGCGCGTCGGACACCGGCACTACCTGTGCGCGGCCAGCGGCGTGGCGGTGCTGCGCGCGCGCCTGGGACCGGTATCGATCCAGGGCCTCGCGTATGGCGAGACCGTCGACCATCACGGCGTGACGGTGTCGCTGCATCCGGCCGGCCACGTGCTCGGTTCGGCCCAGGTGCGCATGGAGCACGGCGGCCAGGTCTGGGTGGCGTCCGGCGACTACAAGCTGCAGCCCGATCCCACCTGTGCGCCATTCGAGCCCGTGCGCTGCGACACGTTCATCACGGAATCGACATTCGGCCTGCCCATCTACCGCTGGCAGGCACCGCAGGAAATCAACGACGAGATCAATCAGTGGTGGCGCAGGAACGCGGCCGAGGGGCGCACCAGCGTGCTGTTCTGCTATGCCTTCGGCAAGGCGCAACGCATCCTGGCGGGCCTTGACGCCGCCATCGGTCCCATTATCTGCCATGGGGCGGCGCAGGTATTGACGCAGGTCTACCGCGAATCGGGCGTGGCCTTGCCCGCCACCGTCATGGTGGGCGATGTCACGGACAAGGCCGCCTTGAAGACGGCCATGGTGATCGCGCCGCCATCGGCGGCCGGCTCGCCGTGGATGAAGCGCTTCGGCGATTACAGCGATGCGTTCGCCAGCGGCTGGATGCTGCTGCGCGGCGCGCGCCGGCGGCGTGGCGTGGACCGCGGCTTCGTGCTGTCCGACCATGCGGACTGGCCGGGCCTGATGCAAGCCATCACGGCCACGCAGGCCGAACGCATCATCGTCACGCATGGCTCGATTCCCGTGATGGTGCGCTGGCTGCAGCAGAACGGCTGGCAGGCGGGCGGTTTCGACACGGAGTATGGCGACGACGAGGCCGACGATGGCGCCGATGCGGCACCGGCGACGATGCAGGAGGGCGCGCCCCATGCGTGAATTTGCCCTGCTGTACGCGGAACTCGACGAAACCACGTCCACCAGCCGCAAGCTGGCCGCGCTGCAAGTCTACTTTCGCCGCGCCACGCCCGAGGATGCGGCCTGGGCCGTGTATTTCCTTGCCGGCGGCAAGCCGCGCCAGGCCGTGCCCACCAAGCTGCTGCGCGACTATGCGACCGAATGCGCGGGCCTCGACGCCTGGCTGTTCGACGAGGCCTATCACGCCGTCGGCGACCTGGCGGAAACCATCGCCCTGATCCTGCCCGCGCCCACGCGCCGCAGCGACATCGGCCTGGCCGAGTGGGTCGAGCGGCGCATCGCGCCGTTGCGCGGCGCGGCGCCGGAAGCCATCCGCGCAGCCTTGCTGGCGTACTGGGACGAGCTGGAAACGCGCGAACGCTTCCTGCTCGTCAAACTGATAGGCGGCGGCTTTCGCGTCGGCGTGTCGAAGCTGCTGGTGACGCGCGCGCTGGCCGGCATCGCCGCCATCGACAGCAAGCTGGTCGCGCAGCGCCTGATGGGCTGGACCGATGGCAAGGTCAGTCCCACGGGCGCGGGTTTTCTCAAACTGATAGGCGCGCAGTCGGACGACGAGCATGCGCTGCGCGGCGGCCAGCCATACCCGTTCTTCCTCGCGCATCCGCTGCAGGCCGCGCCGGCCAGCCTCGGCGACGTGGCCGACTGGCTGGTCGAGTGGAAATATGACGGCATGCGCGCGCAGCTGCTGCGCCGCGACGGTGCCAGCTGGCTGTGGTCGCGCGGCGAGGAACTGATCACCGAGCGCTTTCCCGAGCTGGCGCAGCTGTCCCTGCCGGAGGGCTGCGTGCTCGATGGCGAAATCCTCATCTGGCAACCGGGCGACGTGCCGGCGCCGTTTGCCGATCTGCAAAAGCGCATGGGCCGCAAGACGGTGTCGCCCAAGCTCTTGATGGAATTGCCGGCCGTGCTGGTGGCCTACGACGTGCTGGAACTCGATGGCGTCGATATCCGCCACCTGCCGCAGCGCGAACGCAGGGCGCTGCTGGAAACGCTGGTCGCCGGCGTGGCTTCTCCCGCGCTGCGCCTGTCGCCGCGCATCGCCGCCGACAGCTGGGAGGCGCTGGCCGCCATCCGCGCGGAATCGCGCGCGCGCGGCGTGGAAGGCATGATGCTCAAGGCCATGTCGGCCGCATATGGCGTGGGGCGCACGAAGGACGTGGGCACCTGGTGGAAGTGGAAGATCGATCCCTATGCCGTCGACGCCGTGCTGATCTACGCCCAGGCAGGCCACGGCCGGCGCGCCTCGCTGTACACCGACTACACGTTTGCCGTGTGGGATGCAGCAGGGGAGGGCGAACGCAAGCTGGTGCCGTTCGCCAAGGCGTATTCGGGCTTGACCGATGCGCAGATCGCGCAAGTCGACGCGGCCATCCGCAAGACCACCATCGAGAAATTCGGCCCCGTGCGCAGCGTCAAGCCGACCATGGTCTTTGAGATCGGCTTCGAGGGCATCGCCGCCTCGAGCCGGCACAAGGCGGGCATCGCCGTGCGCTTCCCGCGCATCCTGCGCCGCCGCGAAGACAAGGCCATCGCCGACGCCGACACCCTGGCCACCCTGCAGGCGCTGCTGGCCAGTGCCGCATGAGAGGCGACACATGAGCAAGAGCGCGCTGGCGCAGCGCATCGACGCGTGGTTTTCCGGACGCAGCTGGACGGTGTTTCCATTCCAGCGCGCCGTCTGGCGCACCGCCGCGCAGGGCAGCTCGGGTTTGCTGCACGCCAGCACGGGCTCCGGCAAGACGTACGCCGTGTGGTTCGGCGCCTTGCTGCGCGCCGAGCGGCTGCAAGGCCGGGGCGGAAAACAGGGCCGCAAGCAGGGCTTGCGCGTGCTGTGGATCACGCCCATGCGCGCGCTGGCGGCCGACACCGTGCGCGCGCTGCAGGCTTCGGGCGCCGATCTTGCTCCCGGCTGGCGCATCGAGGCGCGCACGGGCGATACCAGCGCCGCACAGCGGGCCCGCCAGGCGAAAGCCTGGCCCGAGGTGCTCGTGACGACGCCGGAAAGCCTGTCGTTGATGCTGAGCCAGGCGGATGCCCAGGCACGTTTTGGCTTGCTGGAAACGGTGATCGTCGACGAGTGGCACGAATTGATGGGCAGCAAGCGCGGCGTGCAGGTGCAGCTGGCGCTGGCCCGCTTGCGCCGCTGGAACGCAGCCGTGATGACGTGGGGGCTGTCGGCCACCCTGGGCAATCTGCGCCAGGCACAGGACGTGCTGCTGGGGGAGGAAAACGACGGCGTGCTGGTCGAAGGCAAGGTGCGCAAGCGCATCGTCGTCGACAGCTTGATCCCCGTCCATCCCACGCGCTTTCCCTGGGGCGGCCACCTGGGCCTGCAGATGCTGCAGCCGCTGATCGCCGAGATCGAGGGCAGCGCCACCACCCTGGTGTTTACCAACACGCGTTCGCAGGCGGAACTGTGGTACCAGCACCTGCTCGATGCGCGGCCCGACTGGGCGGGTCTGATCGCCCTGCACCACGGCTCGCTGGACCGCGCGGTGCGCGAATGGGTCGAGCAGCACCTGAAGACGGGAGCGCTGAAAGCCGTGGTCTGCACGTCCAGCCTGGACCTGGGCGTGGATTTCCTGCCCGTCGAGCGGGTGCTGCAAGTGGGCAGCGCGAAGGGCATCGCGCGCCTGGTGCAGCGGGCCGGGCGCAGCGGCCACGCGCCGGGGCGCATCTCGCGCGTGACCCTGGTGCCCACCAACAGCCTGGAATTGCTGGAAGCGGCCGGCGCCCGCGCGGCGCTGGCGCAGGGCCAGCTCGAGGCGCGGCCGGTGCCGGACAGGCCGCTCGACGTGCTGGTGCAGCACCTGGTGACGGTGGCGCTCGGCGGCGGTTTTCGCGCGCTTGAACTGTATGCGGAAGTGCGCGCGGCCTGGTCGTACCGCCACTTGAGCCCGGACGAGTGGCAATGGGCGCTCGATTTCGTCGCGCGCGGCGGGCAAAGCCTCACCGCGTACCCGGAATACCGGCGCGTGCTGCCCGACGACGACGGCGTGTACCGCGTGCCGGATGCGGCGCTGGCGCGGCGCCACCGCATGGCCATCGGCACCATCGTGTCGGAAGCGGCGATCCAGGTCAAGTTCATGAGCGGCGGGCGGATCGGCAGCATCGAGGAATCGTTCATTGCGCGCCTGAAGCAGGGCGATCATTTTTTGTTTGGCGGACGCATCCTGGAATTCGTGCGCGTGCACGAGATGACGGCCTATGTGCGGCGCGCCACGGGCAGCCGCGGCGCCGTGCCGCGCTGGCAGGGCGGCAAGATGCCGCTGTCGTCGGAACTGGCGCACGCCGTGCTGGACCAGCTGCAACTGGCGCAGCAGGGCCGCGCCAGCGGGCCGGAAATGCGCGCGCTGGCGCCGCTGCTGGCCATCCAGGCGCGCTGGTCCGCCCTGCCCACGCGCGCCACCCTGCTGGTGGAAACCCTGGCCAGCCGCGAGGGCCGGCATTTGTTCGTGTATCCGTTCGCGGGCCGCTCCGTGCATCTGGGCCTGGCGTCGCTGCTGGCCTACCGCATCGCCCGCGTGCAGCCGGCCACGTTTTCCATCGCCGTCAACGACTACGGCCTGGAGCTGCTGTGCGCCGGCGAGCCCGATTATGCGCCGCTGTTCGACGCGTCCACGGGTGCCGGGCTGGCCCTGTTCAGCACCGACCATCTGCTGGAAGACGTGCTGGCCAGCCTGAACGCGACAGAACTGTCGCAGCGGCGCTTCCGTGAAATCGCGCGCATCGCCGGCCTCGTGTTCCAGGGCTATCCGGGCCAGCCGAAAAGCGCGCGCCAGCTGCAGGCGTCGTCGTCGCTGTTCTTTGAAGTGTTCCGCAAGCACGATGCGGCCAATTTGCTGCTGAGCCAGGCGCAGCGCGAAGTGCTGGAGCAGGAGCTGGAACTGACGCGGCTGCGCGCCACCCTGCAGGAGCTGCAGGGCAGGCGGATCAGCCTGCAAGCGCTGGAACGGGCTACGCCGTTTGCCTTCGGCCTGATGGTCGAGCGCTTCCGCGAACAGCTGACGACGGAAAAATTGTCGGACCGCGTGGCGCGCCTGGTGAGCGCGCTGGAAAAGGCGGCCGCATGAACGGCCAGCGGCAAGCGCATTGCGCGGTGGAGCTGGCGGGCGAGAGCCTCTGGCTGCTGGCGCACAAGGCCATGTATTGGCCGGCGCGCAAGATGCTGGTCGTGGCCGACATCCATTTCGGCAAGGCGGCCGCCTTCCGCGCGCTGGGCGTGCCGGTGCCGCGTGGCACCACGACGCAAAACCTGCGGGCGCTCGACGCCTTGCTGGCCGCCCATGCCTGCGAGGAAATCGTCTTTCTCGGCGACTTCCTGCATGCGCGCGCCGCCCACGCGGCGGCCACCGTGGCGGCCATGCAGGCGTGGCGCGCGCGCCATCCGCGCTTGCGCCTGACCCTGGTGCGCGGCAACCACGATGTGCATGCGGGCGACCCGGCCTCCGCGCTGCGCATCCGCATGGTGGATGAGCCGCATACCGTGGGCGCCTTGTCCTTTTGCCACCATCCGGACACCGTGGCGCCCGGCTATGTGCTGGCCGGCCACGTGCATCCCGTATTTCATCTGCGCGCGGCAGCAGGTGGCCTGCGCCTGCCGTGTTTCCTGCTGGGGCCATCGCGCGCCATCCTGCCGTCGTTTGGCGCGTTTACCGGGGGCCACGCCGTGCGGCCGGGCGCCGGCGAGAGCGTCTACGTGACGGCCGACACGGCGATTTTCCGCATTCCGCCATGACCTGATGCGGCATGATACTTGTGGTATTTATTTTGATGTAACTGCGCCACCGGGGGCGGGACTCATCCTACATCAGCGCTTGCCATCCTCCTATTTCTTGCGGCCCATGTGCGCACTAAGATGAGGATTCCCTTGCCATGCGAGGGGACGAATTGCATGGTTTGCACTGTTTTCCGGTTCTATCGATCAAGGAGATCATCATGGCCACATCGAGCGACAATAAACAGCAAGGTAGTAAAAGCGGCAGCGCCAGCAGTGGCGGCAACAAGCAAAGCGATACCAGCAAACGCGGCTTCGCTTCCATGGACCCCGCCCAGCAGCGTGAAATCGCCAGCGAAGGCGGACGGGCCGCGCATGAAAAAGGCACGGCGCATGAATTCACGTCGGAAGAGGCGCGCCGCGCGGGCAGCCAAAGCCATAAAAATGACGCGAACCGGCAAAGCGCCGCCAGTTCGGGAGGCTCGCGCGACAACGCCAGCATGAACCAGGAGGGTAACCGCGACAACGCCAGCAAGCAAAGTGGCGGTGCCGGCTCAAGTTCCGGTTCCGGCTCGCGCAACAAATAGGCAGGCTAAATAGGCAGGCTTTATGGCGTCGTGAGCATGGCTGGCGGGAAGCAGGCATTTCCGCCGGCCGTTACGCATGCGTCTGCATTTTCCTGCATTTTTCGGCAGTGGGAAAATTTTGATGCAATGCAGCAGGCATGGACTATGATGAAATAGCTGCGCTGCCAAGCAGGTTTGTCGCCGGGTCCGCAGCCCACTCGCAGGCAACTCTCAGGGAGAAAATGATGGGCAATGCCAACACGCCGCATCCGGGCAACAGCCAGGGCGGCACGCCGTCCACGGCGGGCAGCAAGCAAAGCACGACGGTCGACGCTGCCGAAAGCTTTGTGCTGGTCGATAGCGAGCAGGGCCTTGATATCGGCGACGATCTGTTTTCCATCGGCGAGGTGCGGCGCGCCGACCGCTTGCCGCATCACCAGTCCGGCGTGGCTGGCCAGAACCGGCAGAGCGCCGATGATGCGCCCGACACGACGGGCAGTACCGGCGTCTGAGCTTCCCGCCCATCTTTTAACTGTCGGACCATCCCCGCTGGGCCAGCCGCAAGACGTGTTCGCGCACGTCGGCTGGCCACTCCTGCACGCAGACAAGGAAGGCGGGCTGCCGGCCCGCGAACAGGGCGCGGCTTGCTTCCTCGAATCCTGCCGCGTCGCCGGCCAGCGCGCTCATGAACTTGTAGGCCGCTTCGCGCGCCTGGCGCTGTTCATCGGCCGCCTTGTTGTCGCGCTGCGCGTGCTCCACCAGCTTGCGCAAGGCCACGGAAGCGCCGCCCGGTTGCGTCGCCAGCCATTCCCAGTGGCGCGGCAGCAAGGTGATTTCGCGCGCCACCACGCCCAGCTTCGGCCGGCCCGCCGTGCGCGCAGGAACGGGCGCCTGGTCTTCCTGCGCCGGCGTCTCGATGCGCGGCTGGGGCAAGCGCTGCAATACCTGTTCCAGGCTGCCATGCAGGTTCAAGTCCACCTGGCTGCCCGTGGCGTCGTCGAAAATCAGGATTTGCGCGGCGGGGTCGCGCGTGACCCATTCTTTCAACAGGCGCGCCACCGCATGCAAGGGGCCGGCGGCCACCTTGTGTTTGCCGGCAAAGGCGGTCAGTTGAGCGGGTGCGTGCATGTCTGGTCTCCAGTGGGTGAACATGCAGGTAATTTTACCCGGATTAAATTGAGTTAATAACACCCGGGTAAAATATTTTTACTGCGTTCCGCTACAGGTCGATGCGGCCATGTTCTCCCAAGTCCTTCGGCGTCTCCCCCGTGATGGCGGCCTTGGCCATCTCGAAGAATTGCGTCATCTTGCTGGCGCTGCTATCCCAGTACTCGGCCGACTGTATCGTCACCTTGATCAGCGACAGCTTCGGATCGTCGAGTCCGCCCGGGAACCACGCTTTCACCAGCGGGCTCCACAGCTCTTCCGCCTTGGCGCGGTCCTTCAGCAATTCCGCATGGCCGCAGACGGACACGTACAGGCTGTCGCCCGTGTCGACGAAGCTGACATTGACTTGCGGGTTGTTCAGCAAGTCGCGCGTATAAGCGGCCTCGTCTGAAACGAAAAACCAGATCCGGCCCTCGCCGTCGACCTGCTGCTGCGTCAGTGGCCGGCTGGTGAGAGTGCGCGTGTCGTCGCTGGTGGTGAGCATGCCGAACTTGACGCTCTTGATCTTGTCGGCGATGCTGGCCAGTTGTTCGCTGGAATACTGTGGCATGGTGTGCTCCCGTCGTGGTTGTCCTGAACAACAGCATAGGTGGACCCCGCGAATGGCTCTGTACGGCAGCTTACGTAGTGGGCGCGCTTTGTTTCAAAGCTGTTACAAAACGCTGCCCTTGCGCCGGCTCCCATGTATTGACTTAATAAATGATAATCATTATCATTTGTTGGATACTTTGCGCATGGACTCTGATTGAAGGATGGGAATGAAGCACAATGACTTGTCGCGCCACCTGGCGCGCTCCTTGCCGGGAGCGGTCCATGGCTAACGCGGGCGCCGCAGACAAGGCCAGGAACAATGCCAGCCGCGCCGTCTGGCTGAAGAATTTGCACCAATGGCACTGGATCAGCTCGGCGCTGTGCCTGCTGGGCATGTTTCTGTTCGCCATCACCGGCATCACCCTCAATCACGCCGGCCAGATCGAAGCCAAGCCGGCGATCACGCGGCAGAAGGCCGCATTGCCGGCGCCGCTGGTCACGGAACTGGCAGCGTATGCCGCCAAGCACGATGGCGCCAACGCCCCGATGCCCGCCGCCGCCGAAACCTGGCTCAAGCAGCAGTGGTCGCTCAACGCGGGCGGCCGTCCCGCCGAATGGAGCATCGATGAAGTGTATCTGCCGCTGCCCAAGGCGGGCGGCGACGCCTGGGTGCGCATCGGCCTGGAAGATGGCGCCGCCGAATATGAATTGACGGACCGGGGCTGGGTGTCCTGGCTCAACGACGTCCACAAGGGCCGCAACACGGGCGTGGCCTGGAGCTGGTTCATCGACATCTTTGCCGCCGCCTGCATCGTGTTTTGCCTGACCGGCTTGCTGATTTTGAAGTTCCATGCGGCCAACCGGCCATTTACCTGGCCGATGGTTGGCCTCGGTATCCTGATACCCTGCGCGATCGCCTTGCTGTTTATCCACTGATCGTTTTTATCCTTACTTTTTACAGGCACACCATGAAATTACGCTACTCCCTGGCGCTTGGCCTTCCCCTGATCGGCACTTCGGCGATGGCGGCCGACCTGGCCCTCAAGATTGAAATCCCACAACTGAACGTGGCCGAGTACCATCGTCCTTACGTGGCGGCCTGGCTGGAAACGGCCGACCAGAAGGTGGTTGGCAACCTGGCCGTGTTGTATGACGTGAAAAAGAAGGACAAGGCCGGTGAAAAGTGGCTGAAGGACATGCGTCAATGGTGGCGCAAGAGCGGCCGTGACCTGGCCATGCCTGTCGACGGCGTCAGCGGCGCCACGCGCGCGCCCGGCGAACATACCCTGACCTTCCCCGGCGCGAAAGCCCTGCTCGACAAGCTGCCGGCCGGTGAGTACCAGTTGGTGGTGGAAGCGGCGCGCGAAGCGGGCGGACGCGAACTGGTGCGCGTGCCGTTCCAGTGGCCCGTGAAGGCAGCCCTGGCCGTGCCTGCCAAGGGCAAGGAAGAACTCGCTAATGTCGTCGTCCAACTCAAACCATAAAGGCGCACCATCATGTTGAAACAACTGAACAAGCCATTGCTCGCGCTGGCCCTGGCCGGCCTGGCCATGAACGCCCACGCCCACCGCGGCTGGATGGTGCCATCGAGCACGATGGTGGAAAGCAAGGACGCCTGGGTGACGGTGGATGCCGCCGTCTCCGACGGCCTGTTCGAGATCGACCACCAGCCGCTGCGCCTGGACGCGCTGCAAGTCATCGGCCCGGACGGCGCGAAAGTGGCGCCGGCGAACACCGTCACGGGCCGTCTGCGCAGCGTCTTCGATGTCAAGATGGAAAAGCCGGGCACCTACAAGGCGGCCATCGTGTCGCAGAACGTGATGGCCAGCTACAAGCAAAATGGCGAACAGAAGCGCTTCCGCGGCAACGAGGAAACCTTCAAGAAAGACTTGCCGGCCGATGCGCAAGACGTGAAAGTCACGCGCACGGCAGCGCGCCTGGAAACCTTCTTCAGCAATGGCGAAACCAGCACGGAAGTATTCAAGCCGACGGGCGTGGGCCTGGAATTCGTGCCGGTCACCCATCCGAACGACTTGCGCGCGGGCGAGAAAGCCACGTGGCGTTTCCTGGTCGACGGCAAGCCGGCGGCGAATCAGGCGTTCAGCCTCGTGCCAGGCGGCGTGCGCTATCGCGGCGTGCTCGGCGAAATCCGCCAGAGTACGGATGCCAAGGGCGAAATCACTTTCACCGTGCCGGCCGCCGGCATGTATTACCTGAGCAGCACCTGGCCTGCAGCCGCTCCGGCAGCCGCCGGCCAGGCGCCAGCCATGCCCGAGCGCCGCATGACGTACGCGGCTACCGTGGAAGTGCTGCCGCAGTAAGCGGCGGTATCTTCGCGAGCGAGAGCGCCGATGCGCCGGGTCCTGCTGCCGCAGCATATTTCCGATCAGCTGGCGCCGCCCGGCGCCGCGATCCGGGATCTGCGCGGCCTGTCGATGGGCACCAGCTGGTCGGTGCGCCTGGTCGATGCCGCCATGCCGGGACGTGCCGGCAGCGCCGACTTGCAGCAGGGCTTGCAGCAGCAGCTGGATCTGGTCGTCGCGCAAATGAGCCACTGGAGCGAAGACTCGGACCTGGGCCGCTTCAACCGGGCCGAGCCGGGCAGCTGGCACAGCCTGCCCGCCGCCTTTTGCGAGGTGCTGGAGTTTGCCATGCAGGTGGCGCAGGCATCCGGCGGCGCCTACGATCCGTGCGCGGGCGCCCTCGTCAACCTGTGGGGCTTCGGCCCCAGCCACCGCTACGACGAGCCCGGTTTTCTTCCCCCCAAGCACGATACCGTCGCCTTGCTGCAGTCGCAGCGCCAGCGGCGCCGCCTGGAGCTGGACTTGCCGGCCCGCCGCGCGCGCCAGCCCGGCGGCTTGCAGCTGGATTTGTCGGCCATCGCCAAGGGCTATGGCGTGGACCGCCTGGCCCGCTACCTCGACAGCCAGGGCATCGGCCATTACCTGGTGGAAGTGGGCGGCGAGCTGCGCGGCGCCGGCAGCAAGCCCGACGGCCAGCCGTGGTGGGTCATGCTGGAACAGGTCGATGGCGCCGAGGCGGGACAGCAGCCGGCGGAAATGATGCTGGCGCTGCATGGCCTGTCGGTGGCGACCTCGGGCGACTACCGGCGTTTCTTCCAGGACGGCACGGCGCGCTTTTCGCATACGATCGACCCGCGCAGCGGCATGCCGATCGCCAATCAACTCGCTTCCGTTACCGTCGTGCATGCGCAATGCATGGCGGCCGATGCCTGGTCGACGGCCCTGACCGTGCTGGGTGCCGAGGCCGGCATGGCGCTGGCCGAGGAACAGGGCCTGGCCGCGCGCTTCCTGCAGCGCGACGGGCGCGGCTACCGCGAATTTTTGAGCAGCCACATGCTGGCCATGCTCGACGAATGAACAGTTTATTTCCATGATTTTTACGCACGATACGACGCGGCTGGCCTTGCTGGCCGCCCTGTCCCTCAGTTACGCGGGCGTCTGTCTGGCGCCGTGGCTGCGCGCGCGCGCCCGGCGCCGCGCATCCGATGCCGCCAGGGCCGCGCTGGCCAACAACCGTCCCTGGCTGGTGGCGTATGCGAGCCAGACGGGCAATGCCGAGGAACTGGCCACGCAAACGGCGCACAGCCTGCAACTGGCCGGCATCCCCGTGCGCCTGTGCGCGCTGGCCGAACTGACGGCCATTGATCTGCAACAAGCGGAACGGGCCTTGTTCCTAGTCAGCACCTATGGCGAAGGCGATGCCCCCGACAATGCGGCCGCCTTCATGGGGCGCCTGATGACGGGCGAGCTGGCGCTGCCGCAATTGCATTACGCCGTGCTGGCCCTGGGCGACCGCAGTTATGGCCATTTCTGCGGCTTTGGCCGCGCGCTCGAAGCCTGGCTGGCGGCGCAGGGCGCGGCGCGCCTGTTCGAACGCATCGAGGTCGACCGCAGCGCCAGCGCCGCCATCGAGCAATGGTTCCAGCACCTGAGCCACCTGGCCGGCACCAGCGATGCGCCGGACTGGAGCGCCCCCGCCTTCGGCGACTGGCGCCTGACGCACAGGCGCTTGCTCAACCCGGGCAGCGCCGGCGGCGCCATCTATCACGTGGAGCTGGCGCCGGCCGCAGGCAGCTTGCCGGAATGGCAGTCGGGCGACCTGGTGCAGGTGGCCGCGCCGCTCGAGCCGTCGCAGCCGCGCGAATATTCGATCGCCTCGGTCCCGCGCGATGGCGGCGTGCACCTGCTGGTGCGCCAGCATGCGCATCCGGACGGCAGCCTGGGCCTGGCGTCGGGCTGGCTGACGGCGCAGGCGGCCATCGGCGACGTGGTGCAGCTGCGCCTGCGCCAGCACCGGCGTTTCCGCCTGGAAGACAATGCCCGGCGCCCCCTGATACTGATCGGCAATGGCAGCGGCATCGCCGGCTTGCGCGGCCACCTGAAAAGCCGCGTGCTGGCGGGCCAGCGGCGCAATTGGCTGATCTTTGGCGAGCGCAACGCGGCCCACGATTTCCATTACCGTGAAGAAATTGAACGCTGGCATGCGAGCGGCGATCTGCCGCGCCTGGACCTGGCGTTTTCGCGCGACCAGGCCGAGCGGACCTACGTGCAGGACCTCCTGCGCGGCAATGCCGACGAAGTCAGGCTCTGGCTGGAGCAGGGCGCCGCCATCTACATCTGCGGCAGCCTGGCCGGCATGGCGGGCGGCGTCGACCAGGCGCTGCAAGAAATGCTGGGCCGGCCCGCGCTCGACGCGCTGGCGGCCGAAGGGCGCTACCGGCGCGACGTCTACTGATTTTTTTCCGGCGCCAGCGCGTTCGCGCGCAGGCGGCTATGATGGCTGTTTCACCCAGGGAGTACCATCATGAGCGAGAGTATCTACGACATTCCCTTGCGCCGCATCAATGGCGAAGCCAGCAGCCTGGACGCGTATCGCGGCAAGGTCGTGCTGGTGGTCAACGTGGCTTCCGCCTGCGGCCTGACGCCGCAGTATGCGGGGCTGGAAAAACTGTATGAAGACAAACAGGCCGACGGCCTCGTGGTGGCCGGTTTTCCCGCCAATGAATTCGGCGCGCAGGAGCCGGGCGGCAACGACGAGATCGCTGACTTTTGCCGTGGCACCTTCGGCGTGCAATTTCCCATGTTTGAAAAGATCGTCGTCAAGGGCCCGGGCCAGCATCCGCTGTACCAGCGCCTGGTGCAGGAGCAGCCGCGCGCGCAGGAAAAGCCGGGCAGCGATTTCCGCGCCAAGCTGGCTGGCTACGGCATCACGCAGGAGCAGCCGGACGACGTGCTGTGGAACTTCGAGAAGTTCTTGATCAGCAAGGAGGGCAAGGTGGTGGGGCGTTTCGCGCCCGACACCACGGTCGACGACGCACTGCTGCGCGACGCCATCGAGCGCGAGCTGCAGGCATAGCGGCGCTGCGGGCGGCATGCGCCGCCCGTGGCTGGTCTTACTCGGCAGCGTCCAGCGCGGCCGGTTCCATCTCGCCGCTCACTTCCTGCAAGCCGCGCGCCAGGCTGGAGATGCTGGGGTTGTCGATGAAGACGCAGCGCTTGCCCGTGCGCTTGCAGTAATCCTTCACGCGCCAGTAGGCGCTGTGGCTGATGCAGCCGGTCTGGCAAATCACCAGGTCGGCCGCCGCCAGGCTCGAATCGAGCAGGTTGGCATTGTCTTCCAGGCCGCCGTCGTGGTGGGCGAACTGCGCGCCGACGCGTTCGATCAGGGCGCGGTAGGTGGCGACATTGCCGCTGCGTCCACCTACGCACAGCACGCTTTGATCGACGAGGCGGATCGGCATCTTCAGCTTGCCGCCCGTGGGCACTTCCAGCTTCGGTGCCGGCGGCGGCGCGGCGGCGCCCGGGCGCGGCTGGGCCTGCTTCAATTCCGTGATTTGCTGGCGCAATTCCTTTTCGCGCTCATCCATCTGCGCCAGGCGCTCGACCAGGCGCGTGCGCGATTCCAGCGCCGGGATGGCCGCCTGCAATTGCGTCAGTTCGGCGCGCAAGCCGTCGATCACGCTATCCTTGCCGATCGATTCGGCCCGCGTGCGCAGCAGCACGGCTTCCTGGCGTTCCAGGTCGCCCGTCTTTTCCAGCAGCATGGCCTGGCTGCGCTGTTGCAGCTTGGCCAGTTCGTGCGTCAGGCGTGTATTTTCTTCCTGCAAGGCCGTAAATTTGCCCATGTCGGCGCGCACGCAGGCGCCGGCCTGGTGCTGGATCATGTGCAGGTCGCGGCACATCTGCTCTTCCAGCTCGGCGTCGCAGCGCGGGTGCGTCAGGCCCGCCCAGAAGGCGCCCGACACGTCGCCATTGGCGACGGCCGTGCGCCACAGCTGGGCCACCTGTTCCGTCGTCTTGGCGCCGCGAAAGCGCAGGATCACGGGAGCGTAGCGGCGTTCGAGTTCCTTTTGCAGCGCTTCCGACAGGCGGTTGCGCGC
Organism: Janthinobacterium sp. SUN118; assembly: GCF_030397695.1. Classification (NCBI taxonomy): domain Bacteria; kingdom Pseudomonadati; phylum Pseudomonadota; class Betaproteobacteria; order Burkholderiales; family Oxalobacteraceae; genus Janthinobacterium; species Janthinobacterium sp. SUN118. The sequence goes on from NZ_JAPUBV010000001.1 coordinate 1,219,733, forward strand.
GCCGCATTCCGTCACGGCGCCCACGTGCACTTCGTAATCGTCGGCCAGCACGCGCCCGCCCGTCATTTTGCCGACCAGCTTGCGCAAGTAACCGAGCGGCAAGCCGACGCCGACCAGCGGGCAATGGCAGGTATGCGACAGTTCCCACAGCCGCCGGCGGCGTGAGGCGAGCGCGGCCGTATCGGCCTCGCCGCTGGAACAATTGCTGATGACTGGCAGGGACTTGTCTTTGTCACACATGGCGATATCCTGTTGGGCGGTGGAGATGGTGTTTACTGCGGCAGCGGCGAAGCGGGGCGCTTGGCGCTCAGCATGCGTGCCAGTCGTTCGAGGAGCGTGCTTTTCGGTGGCATGGGCCGCTGCAGCGCGACGAGCGCGGCCCATTGTTGCGACAGTTGCTGGCAAGTGGCTTGCAGCACCGGCCCCAGGTCGGGCAGGCCGGACAGCACTTGCAGATGGCGTTCGATCACGGACGCCAGTTGCGGACACGGCGCCTGTCCGGCGCTGCCCGCATGGTAATGCGACATCAGGTGCAGCACGGCCGACAGCATCAACTCAGGCTGTTGCCCATTCACGGCAGAAAACTTCGAAGAAGGTCGGTCGGTCGCCATCAAACGCTCCTGTGCGGTGGTTTGGCTGGCTGGCGCCCACGAAGGGCACGACTGGCTAGCGAGTGTGGTGGCTGGCTGCGGTGCTGGATCAGGCAGTCAGGATCAGCTTGTTCAATTGGGTGACGCGCAGGCGGTAAATCTTGCCGCTGTGTTCAATCTCCACTTCGCGGCCCTGTTGCAGCAGCGCTTCGCTGGTGATGCGGCGCGCCGGCTGCGCCACGCTGACGGGAGGGCGGACGTGGGCGCTGGCGGCATCCTGGATCAAGGCTGGTTTTGAGCTTTGCATGTTGGGCTTTCTTTGTCTCAGTTGAGAATGATTCGTATTTGCATTATTGTTGAATGTGGCCCGAAAAGCAAGGCTTATTTGTGGCGAATCCGCGCTTTTTTAGTGCGGCATGGCACGCAAGTTCATTGCGCAGTAGAAATGCTGGCGCGGCTGCGCTGCAGGGGAGGCGCCCGGAAGGCGCGTGCGGGGAGGGCGGCAAAAAAGACCCGGAACGGCGTTGCACGCCGCAGCCGGGTCAAGCCTGTGCCAAGCTTGAAGAAAGAGGGATGGTCCTATCTCAAATGGTGGCCAGCAATTGCGCCGAGACGTCGGCCGCGGCGGCCGTGTCGGCCTTGAGCTTGGCGGCGGCCAGCTGCTTGGCGCGCGAGCGCGAGGGCGGCAGGCGGCGCAGGGTTTTCAGCGCTTCCGGGTCCTTGATGCCGATGGTGCGCTGGTCGACGGTGATCAGGCCGATCTCGTTGAAGGCGGACAGGGTGCGGCTGACCGTTTCCAGCGTCAGGCCCAGGTAGCTGCCGATTTCATGGCGCGTCATGCGCAGGTTGAACAGTTTGCTCGAATAACCCATCTGCGCGAAGCGGTCGGCCAGCGAGACGAGGAAGCGGGCCACGCGCGCCTCGGCGCTGAGGGCGCCCAGCATGCCGATCATGGCCTGTTCGCGCACCAGTTCGCGGCTCATCACGCCGTACATGACGTTTTCCAGCTCCATGTGGACACGGCCCAGCGCCGTGAGTTTCTTGAATGGCAGCAGGATCAGGTCGCAGTCGGACAGGGCCACGGCTTCCGAGGAATAGTGGCGCGAGTGGATGCCGTCGACGCCCAGCATGTCGCCTTTCATGGGAAAGCTCAGTACCTGTTCATTGCCGAACTCATCGATGAGGACGGTTTTCAGGAAGCCCGAGTTGACGATATACAGGGTGTCGAACGGCTGGCCGATCGTGTGCACGCGCTGCCCCGTCTTGAATTGCACGTGCTGGAACAGCAGCTCGTCGGCGGCGATGGTGCAGGCGCTGGAGATATGCAGCAGATCGCATACCTCCTTCAGGTTCGACCACAGCCGCCCCTGGCGCTGGCGTCCCGCTTCCATCGGGGTCGATGGGGCCAGCGGCGACGAGGCAGGGCGGGTTTCAGACGTGTGCGTGGACAGCATGTTCATCTCCTGGTGACAGGTAGTTCAGAGTTGAATGACGGAGTGCGCCAGGGCGGCGGGCACGGCGCGAGGGTCTGCGGCGCGCGTCCTGGCAGTTAATGCTCAATTCGCTGAAGACTTGCTGTGTGATGAAATAACTTCCCAGCAACTTGATTACTGGTTTCAGTATGCCAACAAGCGTATGGAATTCATATCAGCAGTGGCTGAATATGGCGGTAGGAGCTGCGGTAGGGGAAGTAGGATTGTTCCTACAGTTGCCGGCGGTGGCGCGCCGCCGGCCGAGACCGGCTGTCAAGTCTTGAAGGGGGACAGCAGCCGGTGGGCCACCGCGTATTGCACCATTTCTGATAAGGAACTCATGCCCATCTTTTGCATGATGCGTGTCTTGTGCGTGCTGACCGTCTTCACGCTCAGGTGCAGGTTGTTGGCGATCTCGGTGATCGACTTGCCTGCCACCAGCAGGGAAAACACTTCGAATTCGCGGTCCGACAGCTGTTTGTGCAACAAGCTTTCATTCGGCATCATGATGTTGAGCACCAGCTGCTCGGCCACCTCGGCGCTGATGTAGGGGCGCCCCGATGCCACCTTGTGGATGGCGCCCACCAGCTGCGTGCCCGCGCTTTCCTTGGTCAGATAGCCTTGCGCGCCGGCGCGGATGGCGCGCACCGCATATTGCTCTTCCTCGTGCATGGTGAGGATGAGGATGGCCAGCTTCGGCGCTTCGCTGCGGATCTGGCGGATCAGGTCGACGCCGCTGCGGCCAGGCATCGACAGGTCGAGCAGCAGCAGGTCGAAGCCGCCCTGGCGCACATGGTTGAGTACTTCAAAGCCATCGATGGCTTCGCCCACGATGTCGATGTCCGGCGCGCCGTCGAGGATGCGCTTCAATCCTTCGCGCATGATGGTGTGGTCGTCGGCAATCACAATGCGTATCATAGGCGGGCAATCTGGAAGCGTGCAATCTGCTGTGTCCGTTACCGGACAGTCAAATGTTAAGAAACGAGAAATATTGTCATATTAACTGAAAATGGCTGCGGGCTTGCCCTTTTCTCAAGCTGCCGGTGCGCAGCCTCTCCCTGTCATGGGACTCCTCATTTGGGCTGCGGTTCCTTGATCAGCCTGTGCACCAGCACGGGCAGCTTCGAATGCGACAGCACCTTGTTGGTCACGCTGCCCAGCAGCAACTGGCCCCAGCCGCTGCGGCCGTGCGAGCCCATGAAGATCAGGTCGCAGTGCTGGAGTTGCGCCACTTCCACGATTTTCAGGGCAGGACTGTCGGAAAAGGCCGTCAGGCCCGTCGCCTCCAGGCCCCGCTTGGCGGCCGCATCGAGGATCGGCTGCCAGTGGTCGGCGCCCGCCTTGCGCATGGCGATGCGGTATTCCTCTTCGCTGGGATAGCTGGGCGGGATGATTTCGATGTACACGGGATACTGGTATTCCGGCGCCACGTACACGGCGAGGATGTCGGCGTGCATCTGTTCGGCAAAGGCGACACCGGCGCAGGCGGTCAGGTTGGAGACGGTGGAACCGTCCGTGGCGATCAGAATTTTCTTATACATGGCAGCTCCTTTGGCGGTGGACCAGCGCGCGCGACGCCTCTTATTGTAGACGCGGCGACAGCATTGTTTTCATGTAAAGACTTGATAATTGTCAATACTCTTGCACCTTCAGTATAGACAACATTGATAGAAAGATCGTGTTTTTGGCCGCGCAGGCTGTGGCGCGCGTGGCGCGCGGGCCAGGATTTCTCGCGCGATGCGTGGTCTTGCCTGCACGCCAATGGTAGTATTTCAAAATACAACAGCAGGAACACTTATTTCCTGGTGGAAAAGCTCTTGCAGGCCCGCTTTGCACCAGGAAGCGCGTTTTGAGATTTACCAACAGGGCGGCGCCCTGCTACACTCGCACCATCGCAGCGGTATTGCCTCAAATCATCTTAATCGAGAAATTGCGGGTATCAGTCTGTAAAACGCACAGTTCAGGCGGAATTTTGACAAATTATGGAGAAGCAGGGATATGACCAACGCCGCTGATGATTTCGATGCATTATTCGATGAAGTATCTGCGCAAAGCGCGGCCGCGGCCCAGCCCGCGCCTGCCGCCGCGCCCGCCCCCGCCGTGATCGCGGATGACGATTTCGACGCGCTGTTCGACGCCGTTTCGGCCAGCGCCGCCGTGCCGGCCCCGGCTGCCGTCGCCGCGCCTGCCGTGGAAGCGGCCGCCGCGCCGGCAGCGCCAGAGGCGCCCGCCGCAGCTGGCGAAGCCGCCGACCCTGTCGACCAGTCCGACAAGCCGATGTTCGAGCGCCTGGGCGGCATCGTGCGCCTGTTGCACGATTCGTTGCGCGAACTGGGCTACGACAAGGCGCTGACGGAAGCGTCGTCGCAGATCGTCGACGCGCAGGACCGCCTGGAATACGTGGCCACGCTCACCGAGCAGGCGGCCAACAAGGTCCTCAACACGCTCGACGAAGGCATGCCGGCGCAGGATGTGCTGTCGAAGAAGGCCAAGGACATGGACAGCCGCTGGACGGCCCTGTTCGACGGCAAGCTGAGCCTGGAAGAATTCAAGGCCCTGGCCGGCGACTCGCGCCAGTTCGCGCAAGCCGTTGCCGAGGCGACGGAAGCGGAAAAAGCGCGCCTGCTGGAAATCATGATGGCCCAGGACTTCCAGGACATCACGGGCCAGCTGATCAAAAAAGTGGTGAACATCACCAAGACGGTGGAGCACGAGCTGGCGCAGTTGCTGCGCGACAACGCGCCGGCCGAAGTGCGCGAGAAACTCGCGCAGAAGCAGGACGCGCCGCTGATGCAGGGCCCTTCCGTGCCGTCGGTGGCGCTGGACCAGGATAATGTAGACGACCTTCTTGCGGATTTGGGATTCTAATGGACGATATGCTCAAGGATTTCGTCGTCGAGGCGATGGATCTTGCGGTTAATGTTGAAGAGCACTTATTGCGTCTCGAGCGCGATCCGGACAACAAGGAAACACTGAATGCCGTGTTTCGTTCTTTCCACACCATCAAGGGCGGCGCCGGTTTCATGGGCTTGCCTGCGCTGGTGGCGGCTTGCCATCTGACGGAAAACCTGTTCGACGCGCTGCGCACGGGCGCCGCGCCGGTGACCCCCATCGCCATCGAGGCGGCGCTGCAGGCATCCGGCTTCGTTGCCGACCAGCTGACGGAACTGGCGAACGGCGCCGCGCCGGAAAGCCTGCCGGCCATGCCGGAAGAGCTCGAACACATCCTCACCAACGCCATCGAAGGCAAGGGCATGGACGCGCCAGCGCCTGCCGCCGCCGTGGTGGTGGAAGCCGTCGTGGCCGAAGTGATCGTGGCCGCGCCTGCCGCTGCTGCCGCCACAGCCAGCGCCGATGGCCTGGACTGGGAAGGCATGTATAACGCCGTCGTGCCGGAAGGCAGCCAGCTGGCCGCCGCGCCGGCCCCGGTCGCCGCTGCCGTTACTGCCGCTGTTGCCGCCGCGCCTGCCGCTGCGGCCGCCGCCAAGCCGGCCGGCAAGAACTGGGATGGCGTGGACCGCCGCGAAGAGCGTCCCGACGTGCGCCACGCCGCGCCCGTCAAGGAAGACAGCATCCGCGTCGACGCCGTCAAGCTCGACGCGCTGCTGGAAGTGGCCGGCGAATCCGTGCAGGCCGCCAACCAGGCTGCCGTGCTGCTCGAGCGCCTGCTGCAATTCAAGTTCGAAGGCCAGGCCGCCACCCTGATGGCGACGCTGGCGGAAACTTTGGAACGCGCGTCGCGCTACTCGACGGAACTGCAGCGCGCCACCCTGGCCACGCGCATGCAGCCCGTGGGCCGGCTGTTCCAGAAATTCCCGCGCCTGGTGCGCGAACTGGCGAAGGACCTGGGCAAGGATGTCGAGCTGACCATCGAGGGCGCGGAGACGGAAGTCGACCGCGTGGTGGTCGACAGCCTGTACGATCCGCTCGTGCACATGCTGCGCAACTCGCTCGACCACGGCGTCGAATCGCCGGAAGCGCGCCTGGCCGCCGGCAAGCCCGCCAAGTCGTATATCTCGCTGAAAGCATGGCAGGAAGCCAACAGCGTGATGATCGTGCTGCAGGATGACGGCAAGGGCATGGACCCGGTCTTCCTGCGCAGCAAGGCCCAGCAAAAGGGCCTGATCAGCGAAAACGCGCAATTGAGCAACGATGAATGCTTCCAGCTGGTGTTCCTGCCGGGCTTCTCGACCAAGGAAGTCGCGTCCAGCGTCTCCGGCCGTGGCGTCGGCATGGACGTGGTGAAGACGGCCGTGGAGAAAAACCGCGGCGCCATCCACATCGAGTCGGCGCTGGGCAAGGGCACCAAGTTCGCCATCCGCCTGCCGATCGAGCTGTCGATCGTGCCGACCATGCTCGTCTCCACCTCGGGCGCCGCGCTGGCGCTGCCGATGGCGGTGGTGCAGCGCGTCGTCGAGTTGCCGGAAACCTTCATGGAAGTGGGCGGCGCGCCCGTGCTGAAGGACCAGGGGCGTCCATTGCCCGTGCGTTCGCTGGCCGGCGCTCTGGGCTACGAGTCGTGCAGCGAGCGCGTCGGCATTGTCGTCGCCGCGCCGCAGCCGTACATCCTCGCCGTGGAAGCCGTCGATGGCACGGCCGACCTCGTGATCAAGCCGATGACGGCCATCACCGTGGAAGGCATCACGGGCACGGCCCGCTCGGCCGAAGGCGAGCTGGTGCTGGTCGTCGGCCTGTCGTTCCTGATGGATGGTTGCCGGGGCAGTGTCCGCTTGGCGGCCTGAGGACGGCTGACAATATCGTTGTACCCATGAGTAAGCCCGCTACGTGTAGCGGGCTTTTTTCATGGCGCCAGCGGCGTCACATGTTATCCGGACGTAATGTGCCGCCTTCCAGCCAGCGCTGCACGCGCACGATTTCCTGGGCGCGCGCAGCCTCGTCCTTTGGCGGCGGCAAATAGATGTCGGGCATGATGCCGCCCAGGTCCACCTGCAGCTGCGGCAAGCGGGCCGAGCGTGAGGTGGCGTATTGCAGCTGGCGCACGCCGGACGGCAGCGCGTGCAGGCGCAGGTTGGAATAGTCGAGTGCGCCATGGCTGTTACGGCCGATCAATTTCACGTGAAAACTTTGCCGCGCCGCCAGCAGGAATTCCTCGCAGGAACTGGCGCAGTCGCGGTCGATCAGCACGGCCACGCGCACGGGCCGGCGTGGCTCCGGCGTGTCCTGGCGCGCGTAGCTGACGACGTCGTCGCCGTTCTGCGCCACATACTCGCCCGGCTTGACGGAGCGCATCTGTGTCACGGCCTGAGCCGCAAAGTCGGCGCACGCCTTGTCGCCCGGCGCCAGCAAGGCGCAGACGCACTCTTGCCCCGCGATATTGGCCGGCGTGGACAGCCATTCGGCGCCCAGTCTGACCGTTTCGTCCGAGCTGATCCATTGCAGCAGCGGCGCATACGTGCCGTCGCTGCCGCCGCCGTTGCGGCGCACGTCGAGGATCCAGTTGGGGCGTGACGCCAGCGCCGCGCGGTGGGTGTCGAGCAGGGTGGCCACGGCAGTCCGGTAGCGGCCGTGGAAGCTGGGCAAGTTCAGCAGCACGGTATTGTCGGACAAGACTTGCAGCGACGGTTCCTTCGATGGCGCAGGCTGTCCCGGCGCGGCAGGCTGGGCGGGGGATGGCTTGGCCACGTCCTGCGCGCTGCCGCCTTTCACGTGCAGATGGCCTTTGCGCCACATGCCCACATAATTTTCCAGGATGGCATCGCAGGCCTTGGCGTCGGCGGCAGTGGCCGCCGCCGTGCTTGCCGTGGCCAGCGCCAGGTCGAAATACGCCTGCCCTTTTTGTGCCAGGTGGGCGCGTGCGCCCGTATCGTTTTCCAGCAGGAAAGGTGGGATGGCGCGCAAATCCTGCACGCACAGTTCGCCCGGCGTGGCCGCCGCCGCATGCGCGTTGGCCAGGGTGAGGGCGGCCAGCGCCCAGGAATGCAGTTTCATTCAGGTCCCCATCGGATGTGGACGCGTGCGGGTGCGCGCGCCGTTCATTATTGTCGAAACACGATACACGAAAGATTGAGGAAAAAATATCATTTTCTGGCGATGCCGTCGGTCGTTCGGCGGCCCGCCCGCGGATGGGTGCGCCATGCCGCCCATAGGCAGTTATCGGCAATTTTTAGCCCATATCCAACAAATGAGCCGAACTTTGTATCGCCAATCCCACGCTTTTGCCTGTTTCGGTTCTGTATTCCCCGATATATGGCATAATCCTTGTGGATCACCGTATGACTTGGTATCACTTGATCACTTAAACAGGCTGTGGCAACGCTGCATATATCATGATGAAGACGCTTTACGACAAACTTTGGGAATCCCACGTTGTTCGGGCCGAAGATGATGGCACGACAATTCTGTACATCGACCGGCACTTGCTGCACGAAGTCACCAGCCCGCAAGCCTTCGACGGGCTCAGCGTGGCGGGCCGCCAGCCATGGCGCATTTCCGCCAACCTGGCCGTGGCCGACCATAACGTGCCCACCACCAGCCGCGTCGACGGCATCGCCGACCCCGTTTCGCGCCTGCAGGTGGAAACCCTGGACAAGAACGCCCGCAACTTTGGCTTGACGTACTTCAACATGAACGACAAGCGCCAGGGTATCGTGCATGTGATCGGCCCTGAGCAGGGCGCGACCCTGCCCGGCATGACGGTGGTGTGCGGCGATTCGCACACTTCCACGCACGGCGCCTTCGGCGCGCTGGCGCACGGCATCGGCACGTCCGAGGTCGAACACGTGCTGGCCACGCAAACCTTGCTGCAAAAGAAATCCAAGTCCATGCTGGTGCAGGTCGACGGCGCCATGCCGGCCGGCGTGACGGCCAAGGACATCGTGCTGGCCGTCATCGGCAAGATCGGCACGGCCGGCGGCACCGGCTACTGTATCGAGTTCGGCGGCTCGACCATCCGCGCGCTGTCGATGGAAGGCCGCATGACGGTGTGCAACATGGCCATCGAGGCGGGCGCCCGCGCCGGCATCATCGGCGTCGACGACACCACCATCAATTACGTCAAGGGCCGTCCGTTTTCGCCGGCCGGCCCGCACTGGGAACGCGCCGTGAGCTACTGGCGCACCCTGCATTCGGACCCGGGCGCCCGTTTCGACCTCGTCGTCACGCTCAACGCGCAGGACATCGAGCCGCAGGTGACCTGGGGCACGTCGCCCGAGATGGTGGTCGGCATCGATGGCCGCGTACCGGACCCGGACAATGAAAAAGACAGCGTCAAGCGCGACGCCATGGAAAAGGCCCTGGTCTACATGGCCCTGAAGCCGAACACGCCGATTGCCGACATCCGCATCGACAAGGTCTTCATCGGTTCCTGCACCAATTCGCGCATCGAGGACTTGCGCGCGGCGGCCGCCGTGGTGCGCGGCAAGTACCGCGCCTCGAACGTCAGCCTGGCGCTGGTGGTGCCGGGCTCGGGCCTCGTCAAGGACCAGGCCGAACGCGAAGGACTGGACCGCATCTTCAAGGATGCCGGTTTCGAGTGGCGCGAGCCGGGCTGTTCCATGTGCCTGGCCATGAATGCGGACCGCCTGGAGCCGGGCGAACGCTGCGCCTCGACGTCGAACCGCAACTTCGAAGGCCGGCAAGGGCAGGGCGGACGCACCCACCTGGTGTCGCCGGCGATGGCGGCCGCGGCGGGCATCGCCGGCCACTTCGTCGACGTGCGGGGATTGCGATGACGGCAGGGACTGGCGCCGCTGGTTTACACTAGCGCCTTCAGTCCCTTATTGATTATCGAGAAATCATCATGAAAAAACTCTTCGCCCTCCTCATCGCCACCGTCATCCTGTCTGGCTGCAACACCGTCTCCGGCATCGGCCGCGATGTGCAGAAAGTCGGCCAGGTTGTCACTGGCGCCGGCGGAAAATAAACCGCGACGTGCCGGCGCCCTGCGCCGCCCGTCCTACCGAGTAGAAACAGCATGGATAAATTTACGATTTACGAAGGCCTGGTCGCGCCGCTGGACCGCGCCAACGTCGACACCGACGCCATTATCCCGAAGCAATTCCTGAAATCGATCCACCGCAGCGGTTTCGGCCCCAACCTGTTCGACGAATGGCGCTACCTCGACCATGGCGAACCGGGCCAGGACAACAGCCGCCGCCCGCTGAACCCCGAGTTCGTGCTCAACGAGCCGCGCTACCAGGGCGCTTCGATCTTGCTGACGCGCAAAAATTTCGGCTGCGGCTCCTCGCGCGAGCACGCGCCGTGGGCGCTGGACCAGTATGGCTTCCGCGCCATCATCGCGCCATCGTTTGCCGATATCTTCTTCAACAACTGCTACAAGAATGGCCTGCTGCCCATCGTGCTGTCGGAAAGCCAGGTCGACCATCTGTTCAATGAAGTCAAGGCCTTTCCCGGCTACAAGCTGGTGGTGGACCTGGAGCAGCAGTGTGTGCGCACCAGCAATGGCTCCGTCTCGTATCCATTCGAGATCGACGCCTTCCGCAAATATTGCCTGATGAATGGCCTCGACGATATCGGCCTGACCCTGCGCCATGCGGACGATATCCGTGCCTTCGAAGAGCGCCACCTCGCCAACCAGCCTTGGCTCGCCAACGTCATTTAATCGATAAAAATATGAAAATTGCAATCTTACCCGGCGACGGCATCGGTCCTGAAATCGTCGCGCAAGCCGTCAAGGTCTTGAATGTGCTGGGCGAGGCGTTCGAGCTGGAAACGGCGCCCGTGGGCGGCGCCGGCTATGCGGCCCATGGCCACCCCTTGCCGGAAGGCACCTTGGCCCTGGCGAAGGCGGCCGATGCCGTGCTGTTCGGCGCCGTCGGCGATTATCAGTACGACAACCTTGAGCGCCAGTTCCGTCCGGAGCAGGCGATTTTGGGCCTGCGCAAGAACCTGGGTCTGTTCGCCAACCTGCGTCCAGCCATTCTGTATCCGGAACTGGCCGGTGCCTCGACCCTGAAGCCGGAAGTGGTGTCCGGCCTCGATATCCTGATCATCCGCGAATTGACGGGCGACATCTATTTCGGCCAGCCCCGCGGCGTGCGCGAGTGCCCGGACGGTCCGTTCAAGGGCCAGCGCGAAGGCTACGACACCATGCGCTATGCGGAAGGCGAAATCCGCCGCATCGCCCACGTGGCTTTCCAGGCCGCGCAAAAGCGCGACAAGAGGCTCACCAGCGTGGACAAGGCGAACGTGCTGGAAACCTTCCAGTTCTGGAAAGATATCGTCATCGACGTGCACAAGGAATACCCGGACGTTGCGCTCGATCATATGTATGTCGATAACGCGGCCATGCAGCTGGTGCGGGCGCCGAAGAAATTCGACGTCATGGTTACCGGTAACATGTTCGGCGACATCCTGTCGGATGCGGCCGCCATGCTGACGGGCTCGATCGGCATGCTGCCGTCCGCGTCGCTGGACGCCAACAACAAGGGCCTGTACGAGCCATCGCACGGCTCGGCGCCCGACATCGCGGGCAAGGGCATCGCCAATCCGCTGGCGACGATACTGTCGGCGGCCATGATGCTGCGCTATTCGCTGAACCGCGAGGAACAGGCAAATCGCATCGAGGGCGCCGTCAAGCAAGTGCTGGCGCAGGGGCTGCGTACGGCCGACATCCATGAAGCGGGCACGACTTTGGTCGGTACCGAGGCGATGGGTGATGCAGTTGTAAAAGCACTGGGATAAAATAGTCTAATGACGGCAGTCGCCGTCTCATCTTGAGGAATGGTAATGAAATTAGTTGGCTTGGTAGGTTGGCGCGGTATGGTCGGTTCGGTCCTGATGCAGCGCATGCAGGAAGAGGGTGATTTCGCCCACATCGAACCGGTGTTTTTCACCACCTCGAACACGGGTGGCGCGGCGCCAGCCATGGCGAAGAATGAAACCATCCTCAAGGATGCCAACAATATCGCCGAACTGTCCAAGTGCGACATCATCATTTCCTGCCAGGGCGGCGACTACACGAGCGCCGTCTTCCCGCAGCTGCGCGCGGCCGGCTGGAACGGCTACTGGATCGATGCCGCATCGACCCTGCGCATGGAAAAAGACGCCGTCATCGTGCTCGACCCCGTCAACCTGCACGTCATCAAGGATGCGCTGGGCAAGGACGTCAAGAACTACATCGGCGGCAATTGCACCGTCTCGTGCATGATGATGGGCCTGGGCGGCCTGTTCCAGCACGATTTGATCGACTGGATGACGTCGATGACCTACCAGGCGGCATCGGGCGGCGGCGCGCAGCACATGCGCGAACTGCTGACGCAATTTGGCACCATCAACAGTTCCGTCAAGGCGCTGCTGGAAAACCCGGCCTCGGCCATCCTGGAAATCGACCGCCAGGTGCTGGCCACCCAGCACGGCTATTCCGCGGACGAAATCAAGCAATTCGGCGCGCCGCTGGCCGGCAACCTGATTCCGTGGATCGACAAAGACCTGGGCAACGGCCAGTCGAAGGAAGAGTGGAAGGCCGGCGCGGAAACCAACAAGATCCTCGGCCGCGGCATCGACTTTGGCACCAAGGAAATCCCCGTGGACGGCCTGTGCGTGCGCATCGGCGCCATGCGCTGCCATTCGCAGGCGCTGACCATCAAGCTGAAGAAAGACGTGCCGCTCGATGAAATCAACGACATCATCGCCAGCAATAATCAATGGGTGAAATTCGTGCCGAACACGCGCGAAGCGTCCGTGCGCGACCTGTCGCCGGCCGCCGTCACGGGCAGTCTGACCATTCCAGTCGGCCGCGTGCGCAAGATGAGCATGGGCGGCGAGTACCTGTCCGCGTTCACCGTGGGCGACCAGTTGCTGTGGGGCGCGGCCGAGCCGCTGCGCCGCATGCTGCGTATCCTGCTGGACGCGTAATGGCAATAAATTGCTGATCAGAATCAAGCCGGGGCTGTTTTCCCGGCTTTTTTTTCGTCCTGAGCCCGTCAAGGCTCAACCATGCGGAGCTTGCATAGCTCTGGGCATGATGATATGTTGATACCTCTGGAAAAGTAACAGTTTTCCCATGTCAACTAAGATGCCGCCAATTATGCCTGTACACACTCGTCCCCGGGTCGCCTCCCTTGCCATCAAAACACTCAGCAGCGCTGTCGCTTGCGCGGTGTTATTGTCACCGGCGGCATCCGCAGCCGAGCTGGGCAAGATCACGGTGCTGTCCGCCGCCGGTCAGCCGCTGCGCGCCGAGGTCGAATTGTCGGCCGTCAAGCCTGACGAGGCGACAACCCTGCTGGCCAAGCTGGCGCCGCCGGACGCCTACCGCCAGGCCAACGTGGAATTCAACCCCGCGCTGAACGCACTGACGTTTGCCGTGGAAAACCGCAACGGCAAGCCCTTCATCCGCATCAGTTCGGCGCAACCGGTGGCCGAGCCGCTGGTGGACCTGCTGCTGGAGCTGAGCAGCAAGAATGGACGCCAGGTGCGCGAATATGCGTTCGTGCTCGATACGCCCGAGGCGCGCCAGACGCGCGGCGTGCAGGTCATGGCTCCGGCCGAACCCGGAAAGGGCAAGACCGCCGCCACCGCTGCCGCCAATACCGCTCCGCCAGCGGCGCCGAAGAAGGCGGCCGGCGAATACAAGGTCAAGGCGGGCGATACCCTGAGCCGCATCGCCAGCGAGCTGAAACCGTCGGGCGTTTCGCTCGACATGATGCTCGTCGCCCTGTACCGCGCCAATCCCGATGCCTTCAAGGGCGAGAACATGAACCGCATGCAGGCCGGGCGCATCCTGGCCGTGCCAGGCGCGGAAGCCATTCGCGCCACCGACGCGGCCGAGGCGAAGGGCGTGGTGACGGCGCACGCCATCGATTTCGAGGCGTACCGCAACAAGCTGGCGGGCCAGGTGGCGCAGAGCAAGCCGGTCAAGGCGGCGCAGGCGACGCAAAGCACGGCCGGCAAGATCGGCGCGACGAAGGTGCAGGAAAAGCCGACGGCCGTGAGCGAAGCGCAAGACAAGCTGAAGCTGTCGAAAGCGGAACCGGCGGCCAAGGCCCCCGGCAAGAGCGCGGTAGCCAGCGAGGAAGACAAGATCGCCAAGGCCAAGCAGGTGGATGAGGCGGCCGCGCGCGTCAAGGAACTGGAAAAGAACGTCAGCGACCTGGAAAAGCTGATGGCGGTGAAGAGCAAGGCCATGGCCGACAAGAGCGCGCCATCGCCCGCCAAGCCGGCCGAGGCCAGTGCCGCGGCCAGCGCCAGCGCCGTTGCCAGTGCCCCGGCCGAAGCGCAGCCGCCGGTGCCGAAGGCCAAGCCGGTTCCGCTGGTCAAGAAAGCCTCGCCGCTGGAACCGACCATTACAGATAAGATCAACGATCACCTGGGCGCCATCGGCATCGGCCTGGCCGCCTTGCTCGCTGCCGTGGCGGCGCTCGTCGTCGCGCGCCGGCGCAAGGACACGCCGCCGGCCGAGGCCGACGTGGCCCCCGTGCTGGAACCTGAACCGCCAGCCGCGCCGCCGGCGGGCGTGGCGCCGGAAGACCAGCAGTCCGAGGCGAGCAATCATTTGTTCGGCGCCGGCGCTGCCGCCGCCGGAGCCGCTGCCGTGGCGGGCGCCAGTACCCTCGATGTCAATGAGGTGGACCCCGTCGCCGAAGCCGATGTGTATATCGCCTACGGCCGTGATGGCCAGGCGGAAGATATCCTCAAGGAAGCCTTGCGCATCCATCCCGAACGCCATGCGGCGCGCCTGAAACTGCTGGAAATCTATTCGGCGCGCAATGACGTGCGCGCGTTTGAAGACCAGGCCAGCGAGCTGTACAGCCTGACGCGGGGTCAGGGCGAGGAGTGGCCGCAAGCCGCCGCGCTGGGCCTGGCGCTCGATCCATCCAACCCGCTGTATGGCGATACGGACGGCGACGCCGTCGTCAGTCTGAGCAAGGGCGCCGGCGATGACTTGCGCGGCCAGAGCATGGATTTGCCTGACGACACGGCCCTGGCCGACCTGGCGCCAGCCGAGCCGGCGGCCGTTCCCGCGCGCGATGCCCGCGATCCGCTCGACTTTGACCTCGACAGCCTCGATTTCGAGCCCGTCTCCACCAGCGACCCCATCGTCATGCCCGGGCCTGATGCCAAGCCGGCAACGGCTGCGCACGATGCGCAGTACGACGCCAGCATGGATTTCGGCCTGGACCTGGAGCCGCCAGCCGGCCCCGTGAATGGCGTGGGCGCGGGCCTGACGCCGTTGCCCGATCCATTGAAAGACGTGGACCTGGCCCATTTCGACCTCGATGAACCGGTAGCGCCGGCGGCGGCGCCGGTAGTGGCGGCCGAGCCATCGATCGACAACTTGTTTGACGCAGCGCAAACACCGGCCACGCCGCCGGAAACCATCCCGGCCGCGCAGGAGTTCGACCTGTCCGGCATCGACCTGGACCTGAACGACGCCAAGACGGCCAGCGCCGGCGTGGATGACCCGCTGTCGGCCATCCACATGGAAATGGATACCAAGCTGGACCTGGCAATCGCTTACCAGGAAATCGGCGACAAGGAAGGCGCGCGCGAGCTGATCGATGAAGTCATCAAGGGCGGCAGCGAAGAGCAGGTGAAAAAAGCCAATACCATGCGCGCGCTGTTGAGCTAGTGATACCCGCCGGCGCGGCAAGCTGCGGCGCCGGTATAATGCTTCGATGCAAAATATTACGACAGCAACGCCATTGAAGCGCATCGCCCTGGGTCTGCAATACGACGGCATGGCCTGGCATGGGTACCAGAAACAGGAAGATGGGCAAACGGTGCAAGACCAGCTGGAAAATGCGCTGGAGAAGTTTGCCCGCGTGCGCCTGGCCACCACGTGCGCCGGCCGCACGGACACGGGCGTGCATGCGCTCGAGCAAGTCGTGCATTTCGATACCGAGCTCAATCGCGACGTGCACTCCTGGGTGCGCGGCGTCAACGCCTTCCTGCCCAAGTCCATCGCCGTGCGCTGGGCCAAGGAACTCGATGGCGATCCGACGGTCAATGATTTCTTCCACGCCCGTTTCAGTGCGCGCGCCCGCACCTATCATTATGTGTTATATAACAATCCCACGCGTTCGCCGCTGGTGGAAGGGCGCGCCGGCTTCTTTTTCCGCCCGCTGGACGTGGAACTGATGCGCCAGGCCGTGCAGCCCTTGCTGGGCTGGCACGATTTCACGGCGTTTCGCGCCGCACAATGCCAGGCCAAGTCGCCGGTCAAGCTCATGCATGACATCCAGATCGAGCGCCGTGGCGAACTGATCGTCTTTAGCATCACCGCCAACGCCTTTTTGCACCACATGGTGCGCAACCTGGTGGGCTCGCTCGTGTATGTGGGCTCGGGCCGTGAAAAGCCGGAATGGCTGGGGCAGTTGCTGGAACGTAAGGACCGCCATGCGGCGGCGCCCACCTTCATGCCGGACGGCCTGTACCTGGCGAAGATCGATTACGACCCGAAGTGGAACTTGCCGCAAGATGGCAGCAGCGCCTTGCCCTGGTTTTGATTGATATCAAGTCGAATAGAGGAACAACATGCTACGCACACGCATCAAAATCTGCGGGCTGACCCGCGTTGAAGATATCCAGGCCGTTGTGGCGGCGGGCGCCGATGCCATCGGTTTCGTGTTTTATCCGAAGAGCCCGCGCCATGTGACGCCGGAGCAGGCTGCCGCCCTGATCGCCGCCGTGCCGCCGTACGTGACGACGGTGGGGCTGTTCGTCAATGCCAGCGTGGAAGAGGTGCGGGCGACAAAGGCTGTGGCGCCCTTGTCCCTGCTGCAATTTCATGGCGACGAGACGCCCGAGCACAGCGCCGCGCTCGCCAGCGCCGTGAATATGCCATTTACGCAAGTGTTCCGCGTCAAACCCGACACCCGCTTTGAAGATTTGCTAGAATACGAACAGCGCTATCGCGCCGCCAGTCCCTTGTTTGCCAGCCTCTTGCTGGATACCTATGTGGATGCGTATGGCGGTGCAGGAAAGGTATTTGATTGGTCCCTCATTCCAAAAGAACTCGCGCCTCGGGTCGTTTTAAGTGGTGGCTTGAGCGTACAAAACGCGACTGACGCAGTGGTGCGCGTGCGCCCTTACGCCGTCGACATCAGCAGTGGTGTCGAAGCGTCCAAGGGCATCAAGGACGCATCCCGCATCCGCGCGTTCATCGCCGCGGTGCAGGATGCCGATGCCATCATTGCCAGAGGAAACCACCATGAATGACCATACCAACGCGCGCGGCGCCGCCGCCGCACTGTTCCACGCTACCGACTACCCATTTCCTGACCTGCGCGGCCATTTCGGCCCGTATGGCGGTTCGTTTGTCGCCGAAACCCTGACCCACGCGCTGGCCGAGCTGAAAGACGCTTACGCGCGCTACAGCGTCGACCCGGAATTCCTCGAAGAATTCCGCTACGAGCTGAAGCATTTCGTCGGCCGGCCGTCGCCCATCTACCACGCCAAGCGCTGGTCCGGGATGGCGGGCGGCGCGCAAATCTATTTCAAGCGCGAAGACTTGAACCACACGGGCGCGCACAAGATCAATAACGTCATCGGCCAGGCCCTGCTGGCCAAGCGCATGGGCAAGCCGCGCATCATCGCCGAGACGGGCGCCGGCCAGCATGGCGTGGCCACGGCCACCATCTGTGCCCGCTTCGGCCTCGAATGCGTGGTCTACATGGGCAGCGAAGACGTCAAGCGCCAGGCGCAGAACGTGTACCGCATGAAATTGCTGGGCGCCACCGTCGTACCCGTCGAATCCGGCTCCAAGACCCTCAAGGATGCGCTGAACGAAGCCATGCGCGACTGGGTCACCAACATTGAAAACACCTTCTATATCATCGGCACCGTGGCCGGCCCTCATCCGTATCCGATGATGGTGCGCGACTTCCAGTCCGTGATCGGCGAGGAATGCCTGGTGCAGATGCCGGAAATGACGGGCCGCCAGCCCGATTACGTGCTGGCCTGCATCGGCGGCGGTTCGAACGCCATGGGCATCTTTTATCCGTATATCGACCAGAAGGACGTCAAGCTGATCGGCGTGGAAGCGGCCGGCGAAGGGCTGGACACGGGCAAGCACTCGGCCTCGCTGACGGCCGGCTTCCCGGGCGTGCTGCACGGCAACCGCACCTATCTGTTGCAGGACGAGAATGGCCAGATCATCGAGACGCATTCCGTCTCGGCCGGCCTCGACTACCCGGGCGTGGGCCCGGAACACGCGTGGCTGAAAGATTCGGGCCGCGCGCAATACGTGTCCATCACGGATGACGAGGCGCTGCAGGCTTTCCACGACTGCTGCCATATCGAAGGCATCATCCCGGCCCTGGAATCGTCGCACGCGCTGGCCTACGCGGCCAAGCTGGCGGCCACCTTGCCTAAAGACAAAATTGTACTGGCCAACCTGTCGGGCCGTGGCGACAAGGACATGCATACGGTGGCGGAACGCATGGGTTTGAATTTCAGTTAAGCAGCTGACAAGCCCTGGCAGGTCGGGTCGGCGCGCAGGCGCTTCACCCGACATTTCTCACTGACTACACGAAAGCATCCCATGTCCCGTATCGCCACTACCTTTGCCAACTTAAAATCCCACAACAAGACCGCCCTGGTCACGTTTATTACCGCCGGCGACCCCGGCCCCGACGCCACCGTGCCGCTGATGCACGCGCTCGTCGAGGGCGGCGCCGACGTGCTGGAGCTGGGCGTGCCGTTTTCCGACCCCATGGCCGAAGGCCCCGTCATCCAGCGCGCCTGCGAGCGGGCCTTGAAATTCAACGTCGGCATCCACGACGTGTTCGGCTATGTGCGCCAGTTCCGCGAGACCAACCAGACGACCCCCGTGGTGCTGATGGGCTATGCGAACCCCATCGAGCGCATCGGCAGCGCCGCGTTTATTGCAGCGGCGCAAGCGGCCGGCGCCGACGGCGCCATCGTCGTCGACTATCCGCCGGAAGAGTGCGAGGAATTCGCCGCCGCCATGCGCGAGGCGGGCCTCGACCTGATCTTCCTGCTGGCGCCCACCTCGACCGAGGAGCGCATCGCGCAAGTGGCCAAGGTCGGCGGCGGCTTCAGCTATTACGTGTCGCTGAAAGGCGTCACGGGCGCCGGTAACATTGATACGGAACAGGTGGCAGAACGCCTCGCCGCCATCCGCCAGCATGTAAAATTACCCATCGGCGTAGGCTTCGGCATCCGCGATGGCGCCACGGCCCAGGCCGTTGCCAAGGTGGCCGATGCGGTCGTGATCGGCAGCCGCATCATCCAGGAAATTGAAAATGCGCCGGAAGGCGGCGCCGTGGACGCCGTGCGCAGCTTTACGGCCGGTATCCGCGCCGCACTGGATGCCTGAGCAAGCTTGTCGTTTATGCCATCAAGGTGGCGGCAAAGTTCGACAGCCCGGCGATAAACGGCTACACTTCGGCCACTGATTTGCCTGTCATTGTGCAATAGATAAAATTTTTGGCGGCGTCCTGCGGGGCGCTGCCGTTTACCGTCTGCCGGGGGCGTCCACCGACGCCACCCCTACAAGGGCCCAAGGAGAAAATATGAGTTGGTTGGAAAAACTGCTGCCACCGCGCATACAGCGCTCTGATGCTGGCGCACGCAAGACCATGCCGGAAGGCCTGTGGGTCAAGTGCCCGTCCTGCGAAGCCGTGCTGTACCGTACGGACCTGGAATCGAATCTGCACGTGTGCCCGAAATGCGACCATCACATGCGCATCCGCGCCCGTGAGCGCCTCGACAGCCTGCTCGACGCCGGTGGCCGTTATGAAATCGGCCAGGAAATCCTGCCCGTCGATACGCTGAAGTTCAAGGACAGCAAGAAATACCCGGACCGCCTGAAATCCGCCATGGAAGCGACGGGCGAGACGGATGCGATGGTCGTCATGGGCGGCGCCATCATGAGCCTGCCAGTGGTCGTGGCGTGCTTCGAATTCGAATTCATGGGCGGCTCGATGGGCTCCGTCGTGGGCGAGCGTTTCGTGCGCGGCGCGCAGATCGCGCTGGAACAGAAAGTGCCGTTCATTTGCATCACCGCCACCGGTGGCGCGCGCATGCAGGAAGGCTTGCTGTCCCTGATGCAGATGGCCAAGACCACGGCCATGCTGACCAAGCTGTCGGAAAAGAAATTGCCATTCATCAGCGTGCTGACCGACCCGACCATGGGCGGCGTATCGGCCTCGTTCGCCTTCATGGGCGACGTCGTCATTGCCGAGCCCAAGGCGCTGATCGGCTTTGCCGGCCCGCGCGTGATTGAAAACACCGTGCGCGAAAAATTGCCGGAAGGCTTCCAGCGCGCCGAATTCCTCGTCACCAAGGGCGCCGTCGACATGATCGTCGACCGCCGCAAGATGCGCGAAGAAATCGCCCGCCTGCTGGCCTTGCTGCAAAACCAGGCCGTCGAAGTCCTGGCGTAATTCGCCAAAGTAATAGGCCGGGCGGCGTCCCCTGGACCCGCCCGGTTGCCACGTCCTACCGTCTCCGCGCCCGGCGCATCGCATCCTCATCAAGAAGTCTCCCATGCAAAACCTCCCCATCACCCTGCCAGACTGGCTCGCCATGCTGGAAACCCGGCATTCGGAAACCCAGATCAACATGGGCCTGGACCGCGTGCAAGCCGTCAAGGCGCGCATGCAGCTGGCTTTTACCTGCCCCGTGATCATGGTGGCGGGCACGAATGGCAAGGGTTCCACCTGCGCCATGCTGGAATCCGTGCTGTTGCGTGCCGGCTACAAAGTGGGGCTGTACATCAAGCCGCATTTCCTCGATTTCAACGAGCGCGCGCGCGTGCTGGGCGAGATGGCCAGCGACGAACAGCTCGTCGCCAGCTTCAACTTTGTTGAAGCCGTGCGCGGCGACACGCCACTGACGTATTTTGAATTCACCACCCTGGCCATTTTGCAGCTGCTGTCGCAAGCAAAGCTGGACGTGGCCATCCTGGAAGTGGGCCTGGGCGGGCGCCTGGACGCCGTCAACGTGATCGACGCCGACGTGGCCATCGTCACCAGCGTCGATATCGACCATACGGATTACCTGGGCGACACGCGCGAAGCCATCGGCTTTGAAAAGGCCGGCATCTTCCGTCCGGGAAAGGCGGCCATCTGCAGCGACCCCGTGCCGCCGCAGTCGCTGATCGACCATGCCGAAGCCATCGGCGCCGACCTGTGGCTGATGGGCCGCGACTTCAATTATTCGGGCGACAAGCAGCAGTGGAACTATGGCGGGCGCGAACAGCGCCGCAATTCGCTGGCCTACCCGAGCTTGCGCGGCGCCAACCAGATCCTCAACGCGACGGCCGTGCTGGCGGCGCTGGAAGTGCTGAAGCTGAAACTGCCGGTGGGTGCGCAGGAAGTGCGCACGGGCCTCGTGACGGTGGAATTGCCGGGCCGCTTCCAGGTCTTGCCAGGCCGCCCCAGCGTGATCCTCGACGTGGCGCACAACCCCCACGCGGCCTCGGCGCTGAACCAGAACCTGGGCAATATGGGTTTCCACCCGTACACCTACGCCGTCTTCGGTTCCATGCAGGACAAGGATATCGATGGCGTACTGGCCGCGATGGCCGAGCATGTCGACCACTGGTGCCTGACGGGCCTGCCTTCGCCGCGCGCGGCCACG
This sequence comes from Janthinobacterium sp. SUN118, assembly GCF_030397695.1. Taxonomy (NCBI): domain Bacteria; kingdom Pseudomonadati; phylum Pseudomonadota; class Betaproteobacteria; order Burkholderiales; family Oxalobacteraceae; genus Janthinobacterium; species Janthinobacterium sp. SUN118. The sequence continues at coordinate 1,241,325 of NZ_JAPUBV010000001.1, forward strand.
GCATCGGAACTGGTGGCCAAGGTGCAAATCATGCTCGAAGATAAGCCCGACAGCAGCGAACATACTGTGTCTATTTTCGATGATCCGGCACAAGCTTTTGCAAATGCAATGAGCCGGGCCGGTGAGAATGATAGAATTGTGGTCTTTGGTTCTTTCCTCACCGTTGCCGGCGTGATGAAGGCCCGAAAATCCTCACTTCACTGAAACGCACTCGACTGAAAATCACGCATGGGCTTGTTCTCGAAACTGTTTAAAAACAAGCAAGAATCCTCTGGCGAAGACAGCGGCTTTTATGTCCCTGGCGAAGCACAGTCGCCGACCCGCAAGCGCGCCGCCAACACTGCCGGTGGCGGTGGTTCGCGCCGTGGCGGCAAGGAAGCGCCGGATCCGGTCTTGCCTGAAAAGAAACGCGCGCGCCGCCGCCTGGTCGGGGCCATCGCCCTGGCCCTGGGCGTGGCCGTCGGCTTGCCGATGCTGCTCGACTCCGAGCCGAAGGCGCCCGTCAACGATATCGCCATCGACATTCCGTCGAAAGAGAAGGTCGCCGCAGCGCCCGCGCCCGCTCCCGTGCAGGCCGTGCCGGCCCAGGCGTCGGCAGCGAACAATGGCCTCGACCAGTCCGAGGAAATCGTCGATGCGCCGCTGCCTCCGGCAGCCAAACCTGCTCCGGCGCCCGTGCTGGCCACGGCCCAGCCCGTGCCGGCCAAGCCCGCCTATGTAGAGCCGAAAGCGGAACCGAAACCCGTCAAGCCCGAACCGAAACCCGAGCCGAAGCATGAAGCGAAGCCGGAACCGAAGCACGAACCCAAGCCGGAATCCAAGCCCGAGCCCAAGCATGAAGTGAAGCCGGAAGCCAAGCCCGAAGCGAAACCGGCCAAGCCGGCGCAGTCTGCCGACGATGCGGCGCGCGCCCTGGCGATTCTGGAAGGCAAGCCGCTGGACAAGCCGCAAGAGAAGGCGCACGACGCCGGCAGCGGCAAGTTCGTGGTGCAGGTGGCGGCCCTGGCGACGCAGGACAAGGTGGACGAATTGCAGGAAAAACTGCGCGAAGCGGGCATCAAGTCGTACACGCAGAAAGTCTCCAGCCCTGCAGGCGAGCGCATCCGCGTGCGAGTGGGGCCGTTCGGCAGCCGCGACGATGCGGAAAAGACGCGCGCCAAGCTGCAAAAGCTGGGCCTGGGCGGTAGCCTGGTGCCGGCGTGATGATGCAAGGCTGAACGCGCGTGACGATCTTCGATTACCTGGTGCTGTTCGTGCTGGTGACGTCCGTGCTGATCAGCATGATGCGTGGCCTGGTCAAGGAAATACTGTCGCTGGTCAGCTGGATCGTGGCTTTCGTCATTGCCAATGCGTATGGCGCCACCCTGGCGAAATTCCTGCCGGAAGCCGTGCCGGGCGAAGCGATCCGCCTGTTGCTCGCTTTCGTGGTGCTGTTCATCGGCGTGCGCATTCTGATGGGATTGCTGTCCATGACGGTCGATGCGCTCGTCAAGGTGACGGGACTGAGCCTGGCCGACCGCACCCTGGGCAGCCTGTTTGGCCTGGCGCGGGGCCTTGTGATCGTGCTGACCGCCGTCATCTTGTGTGGCATGACGTCCATCCCGCAGCAGCCACTCTGGAAAAACGCGCTGCTCAGCCCGGTCGCGGAACAGGGCGCGCGCGCCATCAAGCCTTATCTGCCTGCCGCCTACGCGCAGCATGTGAAATTTTGAAATTTTTTTAAAATCAGTAGCACAGTTTAGGAGCACACCATGTGTGGCATCGTCGGCGTCGTTTCCCATCAACCTGTCAATCAATTGCTCTATGACGCATTGTTGCTCTTGCAACATCGCGGCCAGGACGCGGCAGGGATTGCGACCAATCACAGCAGTATGTTTTCCATGCACAAGGCCAACGGCCTCGTACGTGACGTCTTCCGTACGCGCAACATGCGTTCGCTGCAAGGCACAACGGGTATCGGCCACTGTCGCTACCCGACGGCCGGTTCGTCGAGCGAAGAGGAAGCACAGCCGTTTTATGTGAATGCGCCGTTCGGCATCACGCTGGCGCACAATGGCAACCTGACCAACTGGGAACAGTTGAAACAGGAAATGTTCAAGAACGACCGCCGCCACATCAATACCGATTCCGACTCGGAAGTGCTGCTCAACGTGCTCGCGCATGAAATCCAGGAAGCGACGACGGGCCTGAACCTGGACCCGGACGCCATCTTCAAGGCCGTGACCGTGCTGAACCGTCGCGTCAAGGGTGGCTACGCTGCCGTGGCGCAGATCGCCGGCGTGGGCTTGCTGGCCTTCCGCGACCCGCACGGCATCCGTCCGCTGTGTCTGGGCATCAATGAAACGGAGCAGGGCGCCGAATACCTGATCGCGTCCGAATCCGTAGCCCTGGAAGGCATGGGCTTCCGCTTCGTGCGCGACATCGGCCCCGGCGAAGCCGTCTTCATCGATGCCGACAAGCAATTGCACAGCCGCCAGTGCGCCGACAACGCCAGCCTGAACCCGTGTGTGTTCGAGTTCGTCTACCTGGCCCGTCCCGATTCCGTCATCGACGGCGCTTCCGTGTACGCCACGCGCCTGAAAATGGGCGAATACCTGGCCGAAAAGATCCGCACCGAATTGCCCGGCGTGCATATCGACGTGGTCATGCCGATCCCCGATTCCTCGCGTCCGGCCGCCATCCAGCTGGCCATGGCGCTGAACATCGAGTACCGCGAAGGCTTCATCAAGAACCGCTACATCGGCCGCACCTTCATCATGCCGGGCCAGGCGGCGCGCAAGAAATCCGTGCGCCAGAAGCTCAACGCGATCCCGTCCGAGTTCAAGGACAAGGTCGTGCTGCTGGTCGACGATTCCATCGTGCGCGGCACCACCAGTCGTGAAATCGTGCAGATGGCGCGCGAAGCGGGCGCGACGAAAGTCATCTTCGCCTCGGCCGCGCCTCCGGTAATCTACCCGAACGTGTACGGCATCGACATGCCGACGCGCGACGAACTGATCGCCTATGGCCGCACGACGGAAGAAGTGTGCCGCGAAATCACGGCCGATTACCTGGTGTACCAGGATATCGGCGCGCTGAAGCAGGCGATTGCCGACGTCAACCCGGCCCTGACCAGTTTCGAGGCGTCGTGCTTCGATGGCGTGTACGTGACGGGCGACGTGTCGCAGGAATACCTGGACCGCCTGGAGTACGCGCGCCACCATCCGAAGGCGGCAGCGCCCGAGGATACGCCGCGTTCCCAGCTGAACCTGAACCTGGCGACGACGGAAGCATAATCGTCCAGCCCGGCCTGCGCCGGGCTTTTTTTTGTCTGACTTTTTCACTGCCTTGCGCACCACCCGACCATGAGCGACAACAAGACTTACGGCTTTACCACCACCATCCTGCATAACGACCGTCGCAAGGGCATCGAGCACGGTTCGCTGCACAAGCCCGTGCACACGTCCGTCGCGTTCGGCTACGGCGATGCGCGCCAGCTCGCTTCCGTGTTCCAGGGCAAGGAGCCCGGCTTCCGCTACGGCCGCCAGGGCAATCCGACCGTTTCCGCGCTGGAAGACAAGGTCAACAAGATGGAGGACGGCGTGGCCACGCTGTGCTTCGCCACCGGCATGGGCGCCATCGGCGCCGTCGTGCAGGCGCTGCTGCGCGCGGGCGACCACGTCGTGTCGTCGGCTTTTCTATTCGGCAACACCAACAGCCTGTGGCAGACGGTGACGGGGCAGGGCATGGCCGTGTCGTTTGTCGACGCCACCGATGTGGCCAACGTGGCGGCCGCCATCACGCCGGCCACGCGCATCGTGTTTGTCGAAACCATCGCCAATCCGCGCACGCAGATCGCCGACCTGGCGAAGATCGGCGAGTTGTGCCGCGAAAAAGGCATCCTGTATATCGTCGACAACACCATGACGACGCCGTATTTGTTTCGTCCGAAAGCGGTGGGCGCGGGCCTGGTGGTCAATGCGCTGACCAAGTCCATCGGCGGCCACGGCAATGCACTGGGCGGCAGCTTGACGGACACGGGCGTGTTCGACTGGACGCAATATCCGAACATCTTTGACAATTATAAAAAGGCGGCGCCGGCCCAGTGGGGCATCGCGCAAATCCGCGCCAAGGCCTTGCGCGACTTCGGCGCCTCGCTGGGACCGGAAGCGGCGCACCATATCGCCGTCGGCGCGGAAACCATGGCCTTGCGCATGGACCGTACCTGCTCCAACGCCCTGGCGCTGGCGACCATGCTGCAGGCGGATCCACGCGTGGCTGCCGTGCATTATCCGGGCTTGGCCTCGCATCCGCAGCACGCGCTGGCAACGGACTTGTTCCGCAGCTATGGCTCCCTGTTCAGCTTTGAGTTGAAAGACGGCATCGACTGCTTCGATTTCCTCAATCGCCTGAACCTGGCTATCCCGGCCAGCAACCTCGGTGACACGCGCACCCTCATCATTCCCGTTGCCCACACGATCTTTTACGAGATGGGCGCCGAGCGCCGCGCCAGCATGGGCATCGCCGAATCGCTGATCCGCGTCTCCGTCGGCATCGAGGACGAGGCGGATCTGCTCGAGGATTTCCGTAATGCGCTGGAGGCATAAAACGCCCGGGCGATAAAAAAGGGCCGCAACAGCATGACTGTTGCGGCCCTTTTTGCGTTTTACGTGCGACAGCTGCCAGGAAAAATCAATGCCAGCTGCGCATCAAGCCAACTGCCAGCCCTTCCAGGGCGAATTCGTCTTCGGGCGACACGGTAATGACCTTGAAATCGGGGTTTTCCGGCAGCAGTTCGATGACGGAGCCCGTCTTCTTGTAGCGCTTGACGGTGACTTCGTCGCCGATGCGGGCGACGACGATCTGGCCATTCTTGGCGCTGTCGACCTTCTTGACTGCCAACAAGTCGCCATCCATGATGCCGGCGTCGCGCATGGACCAGCCGCGCACCTTCAGCAGGAAGTCGGGCTTGGCCGAGAACAGGGCAGGATCGACGTTGTAGCTCGCTTCCAGGTTTTCCTGTGCCAGGATGGGCGAACCGGCCGCCACGCGGCCGATCAGCGGTAGCGACATCAGCAGGGCCGCCGGCACCTTCGATGGCAGCGTTTCGGCCGCCGCGCCGATCAGGCGGATGCCGCGCGACGTGCCCGGCGAAATCTCGATCGCGCCCTTGCGGGCCAGGGCCTGCAAATGCTCTTCGGCCGCATTGGCCGATTTAAAACCCAATTCATTGGCAATCTCGGCGCGGGTGGGAGGAAAGCCCGTATTTTCAATCGCGTCCTTGATCAGGTTCAGGATTTGTTCTTGTCGTGCTGTCAGCTTGATCATGAGCGGTGGGTGCATACTAAAATGCTGTCTATATGAACAGTCTGTATTTTTGTACAGTATCGCCGACTATGCAAGCCCAATTTCACCATTTCGCAAAATAATTCAACGATCGGCTTGTTCCTGGCGCGATCACTTCAATTTATTGCCAATTTGCAATTTTCTCTGCTAGTATGCGCATGATATTTTTTTGGCAATGTGGCATCCGGGCCATGTGTGCCTCTCTTCATCCGTAAAACTATAAAAGGATTCCATGATCGACCGATGTGGTAAGCGTTTCACCTTGCTGGCTGGCTTGCTGGGCATCTTATTTGCCGGGAATGCGTGCGCCTTTACCCTGGGCACGCATGTCTGGGTGGGGCAGCAGGTCATCAACGATCTGGCGGACGATGGCAAGATCACTATTGTATTGCAGGGAAAGCCCGTCACCCTCGAAGTGCCCGCGCATGTGCGCAGTGCCATCCTGGCGAACCAGACGGAGTTCTTGCTGGGGAATATAGGTCCCGACTCGGCGCCGGACATTCTCGTCGGGCAAACCATCGTCCATCCCGGCATCGAAGACGGCTGGAAGACCAACGACTGGCTGCGTTTCCTGCTCAACAGCGCCAGGGGTAACGCCGCGGGCACGGCATACGCCTATGGCTACCTGGGGCATGCCTCGGCCGACATGTTCGCCCACACGTATGTCAATCAGTATGCGGGAGACATCTTTGACCTGGCCGATGAAACGCTGGTGGAGCAGCGGCATATTGCTCTCGAGGGCTTTATCGGGAGGCTGACGCCGCCGTTGCGCGACCACACGGGCAAGCAGCTTGGCGCCGTGCGCGCCTTGATCAAGCCCAGTGATGCATTCGGCACGTTTGTGCGCGACACGCTGGTGCTCAACGATACGGTGCAGGAGCAATACAGCCGCGGCAAGTATGGACGGCATTTGGCGGCCTACCATGCCTACCGCAAATCCATCGACGCGATGGTGGCCAATCCTGCGTGGAACCAGCTCGACGTCGCGGTCGTGCGGCTGTTTGCGTCGAACTGGGGCGTGGCGCTGTCGTCGAACGACGCGCAAAAGATCATCGACAAGGCCAATGTCATCATCCCCAAGGTACAGGCGGGCGAGGACCGCATCCAGTCCCTGGCAAACGATCTGGTCAATGCCACGCAGCATCTTGACGATGCCCTGTTCAGCGGCGTGAAGAAGGCCACGCAGACCGTGTTCAGTGTCGAGCAGGAGATACTCCAGCTGCACCTGCAGATTTCCAGCAAGGAAAGCGAGTTGCGCCGCAAGGCAAGTTGCCCGAAAGAATGGCAGGATCCGTTCGGCCATCGTGCATGTCAAAAAGCAAACGATGTGATCGACTCCATCAATGGCTCGGTCAATGCGGCCCTGGGCTCGCTCAATGGCAAGCTGGCGGCCAAGCGGCAGCAGCTGTTGCAGGCCAGTATCGCCGTGCGCGATGCTGCGGTGGCATCGCAAAAGCTGGTGCAGATCGTCAGCAATGCCGCCATTGATTTCAGCCAGCGCATGGGGCAGAACACGTCGCCGATCAAGGGGCCGCTGATAGGCTGGCGCAATGATGTCGATGTTGCCATGCGTGAATATGTGAAGGCGACGAGCCAGTCATTGCTCAATTCCACGGACCGGGCGGCCAGCGCGACCGAGCCGCTGTCGCGCTGGTTCGATTGCTATCACATGAGCATTCTCGGTGTGGCGCAGGAGCTGTCCGGGTGCGAGCTGCGCGACGGCGCCAGGAATGTGGTCTGGGCGGTGGACCGGGCGCTCAAGCTGGCCGAGGACCTGGCGTTTGCCGGGGACCTGCTCGGCTTGCCGACGCCTTCCGAGATCCGCGCCTGGCGCGACGAGCAGATTGCCAGCGCCAAGGATCGCCTGGTGGCGGAAATCTTCGACCGCCTGCTGCCGCGCGAATTGCAGGATATCCTGGCGCTGTTCAGCAAGGACATGGACGATGCCGCCCTGAACGACTATTTCAGCCGCCCCGAGCGCCATAATGACAAGAATCTGCTGATGATTCCCGACCTTGCCGCGCGCGTGCGCGCCGAGATGCGCGTGACGGACGGCGCCTTCGATCCGCAGCGATATGCGGTGGCCTATAACGCCGTCGTGCTGGCCAAGCTGTCGCTGCTCGATACGGCGGGCCTGGTGGTGCTGGGGCAACTTGCTGGGGCGGCGCCGGAAGCGGGGCGCTCCGTGTTTGCGCAGACCGATAACGTCATCGCCGACGCCATCGCCAGCATCGACGGCAATCACCAGTGGATGGCCGTGCCGCCGCCGCGTCCGAACGCCGTGGGCGCGCCGTATGCGCAGCCGGCGTCCTACGCCGCCCCGGCCGGTTTCGTGCCATGGCGTCCCGCCGTGCGCAGCGCGCTGTTCCGCGGCTTGTTCAAGGGGCCGCTGTCGTCCGGTGTCGACGTGGCTGGCGAGCTGGGCTTTTCGGCGTTGTTGCCAAGTGACTATCCTTACCGTCCTTGCAGCGGATATCCGTTCCCGGACAGCGCTGCGGACCAGGCTTGCCAGGGCACCAAGATCATGCCGGTGCTGCAGTTGCTGCTGGACTAGCGGCCAGGCCCCCGCGCCAGCATGCGCGGGGGCTTGATCGTTGGCGTAAAACCGGCTATACTCTCCGGCTGACCTTCCCACACCTGTCTTGACGCCGGGGTGGGCGATTATCAATCCGACCTGAAGGAGTTTGCATGCGTCATTATGAAATAGTCTTTATCGTCCATCCGGACCAAAGCGAGCAAGTGCCCGCGATGATCGAACGCTACAAAGCCAGCGTAACCACCCGCGGCGGTTCGGTTCACCGCGTGGAAGATTGGGGCCGCCGTCAAATGGCTTACTCGATCCAAAAGCTGCCTAAAGCACACTACATCTGCCTGAACATCGAATGCGACAACGAGACCCTGGTCGAGTTGGAAACAGCATTCAAATTCAATGATGCCGTGTTGCGTCACCTGACCGTTAAAATGAAGAAAGCTGAAACAGCTCCTTCGCCGATGATGAAATCGGTACAACGCGAAGACGCGGCCAAAAGCCACCGCACCGAAGCACCAGCAGCCGCTCCAGCCGCAGCAGCTTAATTCTTGACCAGGATCGTGCGCTGAACCAGCTACAAGTAACCGCCATCATTGCCGAGCGCGAAATATTGCGCTATACCCCGGCAGGGCTGCCGATTGTGAATGCAGTATTGCAGCACAGTTCGCAGCAGATGGAAGCAGGAATTGCCCGTTTGACCGAGTTTGATGTTGCCGCGCTTGCCGCTGGCGAAATCTCAGGCCGGTTCAGCCAGGCAAGCTTGGGCGGGGTATATCAGTTCACGGGTTTCCTGGCCAGGAAAAGCCGCAACAGCAAGAGTTTGGTGTTTCACATCATTGATTTTAGTGCAGTCACCCCGACTAGCGCATTTTAGATACAGGAGCCTGACATGGCATTCGGTAAAAAGTTCGACAAAAATAAGCTCAAGCTTAAAGAAAAACGCAAACAGCAAAACCCTTTGTTCAAACGTAAGAAGTTCTGCCGCTTCACGGCAGCTCACGTTGAGCAAGTCGACTACAAAGACGTCGACACGCTGAAAGACTTCGTCCAGGAAAACGGCAAGATCATGCCAGCACGCCTGACCGGTACCAAAGCGCACTACCAGCGCCAAGTCGACACCGCAATCAAGCGCGCCCGCTTCCTCGCGCTGCTGCCATACACCGATCTGCACCACGCTTAATCGGTCAGATATTCCTGGAGAAGAACTATGCAAATCATTCTGTTAGAAAAAGTTGTTAACGTCGGTAACCTCGGCGAAGTCGTCAAAGTCAAAGACGGTTACGCACGTAACTTCCTGATCCCGCAACGCCTGGCACGTCGTGCTACGGCAACCGCTGTGGCTGAATTCGAAGTCAAGCGCGCCGAACTGGAAAAAGCTGCTGCCGCCAAACTGGCCGCATCGCAAGCCCAGGGCGAAAAACTGAGCGGCCTGACCGTTCAAGTTGCTCAAAAAGCTGGCGTCGATGGCCGTCTGTTCGGTTCCGTCACCAACTTCGACATCGCTGAAGCGCTGACCAAGCAAGGTTTTGCTGTTGAAAAAGCACAAATCCGCATGCCTACCGGCCCGCTGAAGATCGTTGGCGAGCACAACGTTTCGGTTGCTCTGCACACCGACGTGGTCGTGGAAGTCGTTATCGCTGTCGTACCAGACGCGAACGCGTAATCGTCTGCGGGCCTGGCCCGCAAGCGTTGCCGCACTATGAAAAGCCGGGTTCGCCCGGCTTTTTTGTGGCCTTTTTTTCGCTCAATTTCAGCCCTTTATTTTTGCCGACACGCCGAAGCGGGTATAATTCGCGCCATGAACGCCCCCTCTGATCCGCAACTGGATTCCCTCCGTATTCCGCCGCATTCGATCGAAGCAGAACAATCCGTCATCGGTGGTCTGCTGCGCGACAATGCCGCCTATGACCGCATTGCCGACTTCATGCATGCGGAGGATTTCTATCGCTATGACCATCGCATCATCTTCGAGCAAATCGTCAAGATGGTTAACGCTTCCAAGCCAGCCGATGTCATTACTGTTTTTGAAACCCTGACCCAGCTCGGCAAGGCCGAGGATGTGGGCGGACTCGCTTACCTGAACGCCATGGCGCAAAACACGCCATCGGCCGCGAACATCCGGCGCTACGCCGAGATCGTGCGCGACCGCGGCGTGCTGCGCAAACTCATCACCGTCGCCGACGATATCTCCGGCACGGCCTTCAGCCCGCAGGGCAAGGAAGTCAAGCAGATGCTTGACGAGGCCGAGTCGAAGATCTTCGCCATCGCCGAAGAGGGCGCGCGCGGCGCCCAGGGCTGGACCGCCATCCAGCCGCTGCTGACGCAAGTGGTCGAGCGCATCGACGAACTGTACAGCCGCGACAACCAGAGTGAAATCACGGGCGTGCCCACCGGTTTCATCGACCTCGACCGCATGACCTCGGGTCTGCAGCCGGGCGACCTGGTGATCGTGGCGGGACGTCCTTCGATGGGCAAGACGGCGTTTTCCGTCAACATCGGCGAAAACGTGGCCATCGACAGCGGCTTGCCCGTGGCCGTGTTCTCGATGGAGATGGGCGGCGCCCAGCTGGCCATGCGTATGCTGGGCTCGGTTGGTCAGCTGGACCAGCACCGCCTGCGCACGGGCCGCCTGAACGACGAAGACTGGCCGCGCCTGACGAATGCGATTCAAAAGATGAACGACGCCCAGTTGTACATCGATGAAACGCCGGCGCTCAATTCCATCGAATTGCGCGCCCGTTCGCGCCGCCTGTCGCGTCAATGCGGCAAGCTGGGCCTGATCATCGTCGATTACTTGCAGCTGATGTCGGCCAATACTCCCGGCGACAACCGCGCCACGGAGATTTCCGAGATTTCGCGGGGCTTGAAAGGCCTGGCGAAAGAACTCGGCTGTCCCGTGATCGCGCTGTCCCAGCTGAACCGCTCGCTGGAACAACGCCCGAACAAGCGTCCTGTCATGTCCGACTTGCGCGAATCGGGCGCTATTGAGCAGGATGCCGACGTGATCCTGTTCATTTACCGCGACGAGGTGTATAACCCCGACTCGCCGGACAAGGGAACGGCCGAAATCATCATCGGTAAACAACGTAACGGTCCAATCGGCAGCATCCGCCTCACCTTCATGGGGCAGTACACCAAATTTGGCAATTACAGTGGTGGCCTGGCGCTTTACCAAGGCGACTAAGACTCAGCAGCACTGGCAATTCCATCGGCCGCCCCCGACAAGGGGGCGGCTTTCTGTAGTAAATAACACGACTCAATGCTTAACGGAGAATGACATGTTTGGACGCTTGATGCCCACTGAGGGCAAGTTTTTTGAATTGTTTAACCAGCACGCGGAACTGTGCGTCAAGGGCGCGAAAGAGATGCTCGGCCTGATGACCAATTTCGACGACCTGGAAAACCGCGTGCATGCGATTGAAAGCATCGAGAAACAGGCGGACAAAGTCACCTACGCCACCGTGGAAATGCTGCACAAGACCTTCATCACGCCGATCGACCGCGACGACATCCATCAGCTGATCACGCGCCAGGACGACATCCTCGACCTGCTGGAAGACGCGGCGCAGACCGTGTCGCTGTACGACCTGAAAGCAGTCACGCCGGAAGCCAAGCGCCTGGCCGAACTGGTGCTGGCCTGTACCGAAAAAGTGCGCGACGCCGTCGCCATGCTGCACAACATGGACAACTCGCGCAAGATCGTCGCCATCTGCGAGGAAATCGACCGCCTGGAATCGGATGCCGACCACGTGATGCGCGCCGCCATGTCCAAGCTGTTCCGCGACGAGCCGGACGTGCGCAACCTGATCAAGCTCAAAGCGATCTATGAAATTCTGGAAACCGTGACAGACCGTTGCGAAGATGTGTCCAACATTATCGAAGGCATCATCGTCGAAAACGCGTAACAGCGTCTGTCCTGAAACAGAATCAGAAAAGAAAAATCCATGCAAACCATCCAAATGAGCATCTACGTGCTAGGCCTGCTTGTCATCCTGGCGCTGCTATTTGACTTCATGAACGGCTTCCACGATGCCGCCAACGCGATCGCCACGGTGGTCTCGACGGGCGTATTGAAACCGCAGACCGCGGTTGCCATGGCTGCCACCTTCAACTTCGTCGCCATCTTCGTCTTCCACCAGCTGACCGTGGCCGCCACGGTGGGCAAGGGCACGATCGACCCCGCGGTGATCGACCAATATGTGATATTTGGCGCCCTGATGGGCGCCATCGTGTGGAACCTCGTCACCTGGTACTACGGCATTCCATCGTCGTCCTCGCACGCCCTGATCGGCGGCCTGGTGGGCGCCGCCGTGGCCAAGTCGGGCACCGGCGCGCTGATCTCGGCCGGCCTGTGGAAGATCGTGCTGTTCATCGTGCTGTCGCCGGTGCTGGGCTTTTTGTTCGGCTCGCTGATCATGCTGCTGGTGTCGTGGATTTTCGTGCGCTCGACGCCGCGCCGCGTCGATAAATGGTTCCGCCGCCTGCAACTGGTGTCGGCCGCGGCGTACAGCCTGGGCCACGGCGGCAACGATGCGCAAAAGACCATCGGCATCATCTGGATGCTGTTGATCGCCGCCGGCTACTCGAGCACGACGGACGCCATGCCACCGATGTGGGTCATCATCTCGTGCTACACGGCGATCAGCTTCGGTACGCTGTTCGGCGGCTGGCGCATCGTCAAGACCATGGGCCAGAAGATCACCAAGCTCAAACCGGTCGGCGGCTTCTGCGCCGAAACGGGCGGCGCCATCACCCTGTTCGTCTCGACGGCGCTGGGCATCCCGGTGTCGACCACGCACACCATCACGGGCGCCATCGTCGGCGTCGGCTCGGCACAGAAAATGTCGGCCGTGCGTTGGGGCGTGGCGGGCAACATCGTCTGGGCCTGGATCTTCACGATCCCCGCTTCCGCGTTTGTCGCCGCCATCGCATGGTGGATTGGCCGCCATATCATGTAATGGATAGCCAACGCCAGTAAAAAGGGAGCCTTGCGGCTCCCTTTTTTCATGCCCCGGCCAGTTCCACCGTCAGCCCCTCGTAGGCGAGGAACACTTGCAGGCTGCCCAGACGGCCCGCATGGCGGCCCATCACGTCGGCAAACACGGCTTCCAGTTGCTCGTCGCTGCGGGTCGGCTCGTGGTGGGTGCAGTACAGGCGCCGCGCGCCGCAGCGCAGAGCCAGTTCGAAGGCGGCATCGAAAGTGCCATGGCCCCAGCCCTGCTTGCCCGGGTATTCCTCGCGCGTGTACGAGCAATCCATGATCAGCGCCTCGACGCCGTCGACCAGCGCGTCGATGCTGGCCTGGCGCTGCGCATTGCGCGCCGCGCAGGCCGCGTGTTCGGCGTGGCCGGGCGGATGCGGGTTGTAGAACGGTTCATGGTCGCCGCTGAAAAACAGCGAGGCGCCAGCGCAGTCGATGCGGTAGCCGAGGTTGACGACCGGGTGGTTCATCTCCGCGCCGCGAACGCGCGCGCCGCCCACGTCGACGGCTTCGCCGGGCGCCAGGGTGCGGTACTCGATGCTGGCCGCCATGGCCGCCTCGCTGACGGGGAAATAGCTGTCCTGCAGCTGCACCGCCATCACGTGCTCGATGCCGCGCCCGCTGCGCGCGTCGAACGCGCCGTGCAGGCGCATGCGGTTGCCGGCCACGAACAGGGGCGAGAACATGGGCAGGCCGTGGATGTGGTCCCAGTGGCTGTGCGTGATGAAGACATGCGCGTCGACGCGCTGGCCTGCAGGCAGCTGCTGCGCCAGCGAAAAGATGCCGCTGCCCGCATCGAGGATAATCAGGCTGTCGTCGTCGGTGCGCACTTCGATGCACGTGGTGTTGCCGCCATAGCGGGCCGTGCGCGGACCGGGGGAGGGGATGGAGCCGCGCACGCCCCTGAACGTGAATTTCATTCAGTACCTTGTTACTGTGTAATTATTGTTGATTCTATTCTAATTAATGAGATTGGCGGCAATATTTGTGTGTGTTGCAACACGGCAATTTATTTCATTTTGATGTAATTGAGTAATGTACAGTGCGCGGGGTGGCCGTTACACTGGCGCTTGCCGACTTCCCTTTTTCCTTACCTGATCGCGTCCCATATGCCTCAGCTGCACCCTGAGAAAATCGCCCACAGACTGGAGCAATTGACCGAGCTCAGCGTCGCGCTAGGCGATGGCCTGGGCGGTCAGGGGCGCGACATCGGACCGCTGCTGCAGCGCATCGTGCTGCTGGCAAAAAGCATGAGCGGGGCCGATGGCGCCACGCTGTACCGGCCCGCCGCGGACGGACGCCAGCTCGATTTCCACATCAGCGTCAACGACAGCCTGGGCATCGGGCAGGGCAACGACATCGGCTTGCCAGGCGTGCCGCTGTTCGATGGCGCCGGGCAGCCGAATCTGGCCTCGGTGGCCGCGTATGCGGCCAACCAGCGCCGCAGCGTGAATATCGCCGACGTCTACCGCGACGAGGCCTTCAATTTCTCCGGCATGCGCGCCTTCGACCGCCACCACGGCTATCACACGCAGTCGATTCTGACCGTGCCGATGAACGACCACGAGGGCGACCTGATCGGCGTGCTGCAGCTGGTGAACGCCAAGGATGCCGAGACGGGCCAGGTGCGCGCGTTTTCTTCCACCGACCAGCGTTTCATCGAGGCGCTGGCGGCGCAGGCGGGCGTGGCGCTGACGAACCAGCTGCTGATCTCCCAGCTGGAAGAGCTGCTCGAGTCCCTGGTCACCCTGATCAATATCGGCATCGATGAAAAGTCGCCGTACACGGGCCGCCATTGCCAGTTCGTGCCCGAGCTGACCATGCTGCTGGCCGACGCCGCGCATGCGACCGACAGCGGGCCATTGGCCCAGTTTCGCCTCAGCGACAATGAACGCAAGCAGCTGTGGCTGGCTGGCCTGCTGCACGACTGCGGCAAGATCACCACGCCCGTGCACGTGGTCGACAAGGCCACCAAGCTGGAAACCATCTTCGACCGCATCGCCCTGATCGACACGCGCTACGAAGTGCTGCTGCGCGACGCCGAGATCGCGGCCTTGCGCCAGCAGGCGGCGCAGCCGCAGCAGCAGGACGCCATCGCGCAGGCGCTGGAGCAGGAGCAGGCCGCGCTGCGCGAGGAGCGCGACTTCATCCGCCGCGCCAACGTGGGCGGCGAAGGCATGGCGCCGGCCGACCAGGAAAGGGTGCGGCAGATCGCGCGCCGGCGCTGGCGCGCGGCCGACGGCGAGCTGCGCGACTTCCTCGATGCCGACGAGACGGAAAACCTGACCATCCGCTTCGGCACGCTGACGGCGGCCGAGCGGGCCATCGTCAACAACCATATCAGCGTCTCGATCCGCATGCTCGAAGCGCTTCCATGGCCGAAGCACCTGCAGAAGGTGCCGGAATACGCGGGCGGCCACCATGAACGCATGGATGGCAAAGGCTATCCGCGCGGCCTGACCAAGGAGCAGATGTCGGTGCCGGCGCGGCTGATGGCCATCGCCGACATCTTCGAGGCGCTGACGGCGCGCGACCGGCCCTACAAGAAGGGCAAGTCGCTGTCCGAATCCCTGCGCATCCTCGGCAATTTCAGCCTGAACGGGCATATCGACCCGGAACTGTTCGATGTCTTCATCCGCAGCAAGGTCTACCTGACCTTCGCCGAAAAGCACATGCATCCGAGCCAGATCGATGCCGTCGACGAGGCCTCCATTCCGGGCTATACCCCTTGAAGCTGGCGCCGGCCCTGCGCAAGCATGGCGCGCGCTGGCTGCTGGGCGTGGCGCTGACCGTGGCCGCCGCCATCCTGTGCCTGGCCGGCAACGCGAATATCGCGCGGCTCGACGCCATGCTCGGCGACTGGCGCATGCGCGCCGAGGCGCCGCAGCTCGACAGTCGCATCGTCATCGTCGACATCGATGAAAAGAGCCTGGCCCGGGTGGGGCGTTTTCCGTGGAGCCGCGACATCCAGGCAAAGCTGGTGCGCCAGCTCACCGGCCACTATGGCGTGGCGGCGCTGGGTTTCGATATCTCGTTTCCCGAAGCGGACACCAGTTCCGGCTATGCCGTGCTCGAAACGCTGGCGCGCGGCGAACTGGCCGGCGTGGCGGGCTTGCCGGCGCAGCTGGAAAAACTGCGCCCGGCGATGGATTACGACGGCCAGTTCGCCGACGCCATGCGCGGCCAGCCCGTGGTGCTCGGCTACAGCGTCTCGGAGCGACAAAAAAAGGGCGTGCTGCCGGCTCCCGCATTTACCGTGGCAGACCTGAACGGGCGCACGGTGACGGCCTACACGGCGCCCGGCTACGAAGCCAATATCGCGCCGCTGCAGGCGGCCGCGCGCGGCGCCGGCATCTTCACGGCGCTGACGGACGCCGACGGCGTGGTACGCTCCTCGACGCTGCTGCAGCGCATCGGCGACGGCTACTATCCCTCGCTGTCGCTGGCCACGGCCGCCGTCTACCTGCAGGCGCGCGCCATCGCCCCGCGCTTCACGGCCACGGCCGATACCCTGTCGGCGCGCGAACTGGCCAACGGCGGACTCGAACACATCGTGCTGTTCGCGCCGCGCGGGGCGACGGCCATTCCCGTGGGCGAGGCGCTGACCACCACGGTGCAGTACCGCGGCACGGGCGGCCCCGCCGGTGGCGCCTTCCGCTATGTCTCGGCGTCCGACGTGCTGGCCGGCAGCGTGCCGCCCGCGCTGCTGCAGGGCGCCATCGTGCTGGTCGGCACCACGGCGCCCGGCCTCAACGATATCCGCGCCACGCCTGTCAACGCCGAATATCCGGGGGTGGAAGTGCACGCCAACCTGATCAAGTCCATCCTCGATGGACGCTTCAAGTCGCGGCCCGATTACGCGCTGGCGCTCGAACTGCTGCAGGTGCTGGCGGTGGGCCTGCTGCTGGCCGGTGCGCTGGCCGTGCTGCCGCCGGCCGGCGTGATGCTGCTGACCCTGGGGGCGATGGCCGCCGCCATCGCCGTCAACCTGTACCTGTATGCGGCGCGCGACCTGGTGCTGGGCGGCGCCGTGGTGCTGCTGCTGATCGTCGCGCTGTTCATCGTCAACCTGGCCTGGGGCTACTTCTTCGAGGTGCGCAAGGGGCGCGCGCTGGTGGCGCGCTTCGGCGAATACGTGGCGCCCGAACTGGTGGCCGAGATGGCGGACAATCCGCAGCGCTACACCATGGATGGCGAGAACCGCGAATTGACGGTGCTGTTTGCCGACGTGCGCGGCTTCACGGCCATTTCCGAGCAGCTGGCGCCGGCCGCGCTGCGCGAATACATCAATACCTACCTGACGGCCATGTCGCAGGATATCCGCGACAGCCATGGCGGCACGCTCGACAAGTACATCGGCGACGCCGTGATGGCCTTCTGGGGTGCGCCGGTGGCCTTTGCCGACCACGCCAGCCGGGCCGTGGCCAGCGCGCTGCTGATGCAGCGCAGCGCGGCGCGCCTGAATGCGGACTTCGCCGCGCGCGGCTGGCCGCCGCTGCGCATCGGCATCGGCATCAATACGGGCGCCATGCATGTGGGCGACATGGGCTCGCGCATCCGCCGCGCCTATACCGTCATGGGCGACAGCGTGAACCTGGCCGCGCGCCTGGAGGGCGCCAGCAAGCTGTATGGCGTGGGCATCGTCGCGGGGGCGGCCACGCGCGCGGCGGCGGGCGACTTCCTGTACCGCGAACTGGACCTGGTGCGCGTGCAGGGCAAGCAGCAGGCGGTGGCCATCTTCGAGCCGCGCGGCTTGCTGGCCGACGCCGATGCGCAGGAGCTGGCGCAGCTGGCGCGCTGGCATGCCGCGCTGGCCCTGTTGCGCGCGCGCGACTGGGAAGCGGCGGCGGCCGAGGTCGCCAGCCTGCAGGCGGATTTCCCCGAAGACGGCGTGTACCGGCTGTATGTGGCGCGCCTGGCGCATTACCGCGCCGCGCCGCCGCCGGCCGGCTGGGATGGCGTGACGGCCTTGAGTAGCAAGTAACCATCTGATTTGCCTTGCAAACTGCTGTCAATTCCATCATCTTTCCAGTTTGTCTGCATGATGTAGGCAGCAACGCCATGAAATTCGCAAGAAAACGTCAGAAATTTCTGACTGGAAACTAAAAGCCGTCTAAAATTTGTCTTCAATCCATTGCCGGATAGAGTGCCGCTGGCGCCTGCGGGGCCAAGCGCTTGTCCGGTTACACAAGAAATCCTTCACATGACATATCGTTTGGTGCACCTGCTTGCGGGTTCCGCGCTGCTGTTCGCCGTCGGCGCCGCCGGCGCTGCCGTTTCCATGGATGAGGCCACGCCGGCCGCGCAGGACAATGGCGTGCCGCATTTCGACATCAGCCGCTTTGACGTGCAGGGCAATACCCTGCTCGGCGACGCCCAGGTACAGGCGCTGCTGGCCCCGTTTACGGGACCGCAGCGCGATTTTTCCCACCTCGCGCGTGCCGTCGAGGCGCTGGAAGCCGCCTACCGGGCGCGTGGCTACGGCGCCGTGCAGGTGCAGCTGCCGGAACAGGAACTGGAACGCGGCGTGGTGCGCCTGAGCGTGCTGCAAACGCCGCTGGGCAAGGTCGCCATCAGCGGCAACGTGCATGTCGACGAGGCCAACGTGCGGCGCGCGCTGCCGGCCCTGCGCGAAGGCGAGACGCCGAATTTGAACGCCCTGTCGCAAAGCCTGCGGCTGGCCAATGAAAACCCGGCGCGCAAGATCGAAGTACGGCTGCAGGCCGACGAGCAGGCGGGCGCCATCGACGCCATCGTCGCGGTGGCCGATGAAAAGGCCTGGAAGGCCATGCTCAACGTGGATAACACGGGCAACGCGCAGACGGGCAAGACGCACGTGGGCGTGGTGCTGCAGCATGCCAACCTGTGGGGGCGCGACCATGTCGCCAGCCTGCAGTACACGAGCAGCCTGGAAAAGCCGGACAAGGTTGGCGTGTATGGCGCCGGCTACCACTTGCCGCTGTATGCGCTGGGCGACTCGATGGACTTTTTCGCCAGTTATTCGAATGTCGACTCGGGCAGCGTCTCGGCCGGCATTTTCGACCTGGCCGTCAGCGGCCAGGGCAGCATGGCCGGCATCCGCTACAACCAGAACTTTGCCCGCCGCGACGATTTCGAGCCCAAGCTCGTGTACGGCATCGACTACAAGGCCTACCGCAACAGCGTGCAATTGTTCGGCATGGAACTGGGCGCCGACGTCACCGTGCATCCGCTCAGCGTCAGCTACATCGGCAACTGGACCCTGCCAACAGGCGAGACCAGCGTGGCCGTCACGTTCGCGCATAATATTCCCGGCGGGAAGCATGGCGCGCAAGCCGATTTCGACCGCGTGCGCGCGCATGCGAAGGCTGGCTACAACACCTTGCGCCTGAGCGCCAGCACGGCGCGCGTACTGAGCAACGACTGGCAGTGGCGTGCCCTGTTCAACGCCCAGGCCACGCCGGACGCGCTGGTGCCCGGCGAGCAGTTCGGCGCCGGCGGCGCAGCGTCCGTGCGCGGCTTTGCCGAGCGCGAGGTGTCGAATGACTCCGGCGCCAGCCTGAACCTGGAACTGTACACGCCGAACTGGTGCGGCCAGGCCCTCGGCTACCAATGCCGCGCGCTGGCTTTCTACGACACGGCATGGCTGCGCCGCAACCATGCGCTGCCCGGCGAAAGCGCTTCCCAGGGCATAGGCAGCGCGGGACTCGGCCTGCGCCTGATGCTGAACCGCTACGCCAATCTGCAACTCGACTACGCCCATGTCGTCAATGGCGGCGACACGGGACAGCGCGGCGCCAACCGCCTGCATTTCCGACTCGCCTTGGCTTACTAGTATCAGGATGAACACCATGCACAATCACGTCCACCCCGCTTCCGTTTCCGCCCCGCCGCCGTACGGGCCGCCATTGCGCCGCACGGCGCTGGCGCTGCTGCTGGCCGGCTGCTTCGGCGCGGCGCAGGCCAACCCGACCCTGCCGCAAGTGGTCAGCGGACAAGCCACGTTCAACCAGCAGGGCAACGTCTTTTCGATCACGAACACGCCCAACACCATCATCAACTGGCAAAGCTTTTCCATCCATGCGGGCGAGATCACGCGCTTCATCCAGCAAAACGGCAATAGCGCCGTGCTGAACCGTATTACGGGACAAGACCCCAGCAAGATCCTGGGCAGCCTGGAATCGAACGGCAAGGTCTTCCTGATCAATCCGAACGGCATCGTCTTCGGCCAGGGCGCGCGCGTCGACGTGCATGGCCTGGTGGCGTCCAGTCTGGGCATGTCGAACGAGGATTTCCTGGCCGGCAAGCGCCAGTTTACGGCAGGCAGCGTGGCCGGCGCCGTCGGCAATGCCGGGGTGATCAATGCGGGCAAGGGCGGGCAAGTGCTGCTGATCGCGCCAAACGTGGAAAACACGGGCATCATCACGGCGCCGAACGGCGAAGTGATCCTGGCGGCCGGGCGCAGCGTGCAGCTGGCCGACCCGGGCAACCCCGAGTTGCGCGTGCTGGTGTCGGCACCCGACGACCGGGCGCTGAACCTGGGCCAGATCATCGCCCAGGGTGGCGGCATCGGCATGGCCGGCGCCCTGCTCAGCCAGCGCGGCGTGCTCAACGCGAACAGCGCCGTCGTCAGCGAGAACGGCAAGATCGTGCTCAAGGCCAGCGGCAAGGCGCTGCTCGAGGCGGGCAGCGTCACCAGCGCCACGGGCGCGGCCGGCAAGGGCGGCGAGATCCGCGTGCTGGGCGACCAGGTGGGCTTGCTGGGCAACGCGAAAATCGATGCCAGCGGCGCCACGGGCGGCGGCACGGTCTTGCTGGGCGGCGACTACCAGGGCAAGAATGCGGCCGTGCAGAATGCGCGCCAGGTGCTTGTCGGCAAGGACGCCAGCATCGCGGCCGACGCCACCGGCAGCGGCAATGGCGGCAAGGTCATCGCCTGGGGCAATGACACGGCCCAGGTGCACGGCAGCATTTCCGCGCGCGGCGGCGTGCAGGGCGGCGATGGCGGCTTCGTGGAAACGTCGGGCCATGCGCTGGCCGTCGACGGCATCCGCGTCGATACGGGCGCGCGCGCGGGGCGCGGCAAGCGCGGCACCTGGCTGCTCGACCCCTACGATATCGACGTGGTGCAGGGCGGCGGCGGCAACCTCGGCGACGTGGACGAGTTTGCCGAAGGCCCGCCTGCCAGCAGCACCAGCATCGGCGCCGACGTGATCTCGGGCGCCGGCAGCAATGTGATCTTGCAGGCCCAGCACCGCATCAATTTCAGCAGCGCCGTCAACATGGTCAATCCCGGCATCGGCCTGAGCGCCACGGCCGGCGAGACCATCAACGTGTACGCGGCCATCAGCACCAACGGCGGCAGCGTGACCCTGTCGGCGAACGACGCCAGCAGCGGCGGCGCGTACGGCCCCGGCTCGAACGTCCACCTGAACGCGGCGATCACGACGCATGGCGGCAGCGTGTCGCTGTCCGGCGCCAGCGTGGCCGGCACCGGCGTGGTCGATGTCGGCAACGGCAACCTGTCCCTGCGCGCCAACCATGCGGGCGGCGAAATCAACCTGACGGGCGGCGGCGCGCGGCTGGTCGGCAGCGGCGTCGCCGGCCAGAGCGTCACCTTGCAGGCGGACAGCATCACGCTCGGCGGCACCCTGAATTTCGGCGGCAGCGGCGCCGGCGCCAGCGTGACGCTCAAGCCGCTGAGCAGTGCGCGCGGCATCGACCTGGGCACGAAGTCGGGCGGCGCCCTGGGCCTCGATGCGGCGGAGCTGGCCGGCATTGCGGCGGCATCGCTGAGCATCGGCGACGGCAGCAATACGGGCGGCATCCACATCTCGAATGCGCTTGCCGTGGCGGGCGACCTGCACGTCAATTCAGCTTCCGCCATCACGGCCACGGGCGCCGTCACCGTCGGCGGCCGCTTCTTCCTCGACGGCGGGGCCTGGACGCAGAACGGGCCGAACCTGGCCGTGTTCTCCGCCGGCCAGTTCGCCATCGCGCCAGGCGCCAGCTTCCTGCGCGCGACGGGAGGCGATGGCGGCACCGCATCGCCTTACCTGATCGCCGATATCTACGGCTTGCAAGGCATCGGCAGCCTGAGCCTGGGCAACAGCTACCGCCTGGCCGGCAATATCGACGCCAGCGGCACGACAAGCTGGAACCAGGGCGCCGGCTTTGCCGCCATCGCCGGCGGCAACGGCGCCGGCTATGCGGGCACGTTCGACGGCGCCGGTTTCGCCATCCAGGGCTTGTACATCAACACCAGCAATGCGACGACGACGTCCGGCGTGGGCCTGTTCGGCAAGGTGCAGGGCGGAACGGTGCGCAACGTCACGCTGCAAGATGGCAGCGTGACGGGAAGCAACAATGTCGGCGCGCTGGTCGGCATGAACGTGGGCGGCACGCTGGACAATGTGCACAGCGGCGCCACGGTCAACGGCGCCAATACGGTCGGCGGCCTGGTCGGCAGCAACGGCGGCACCCTGCGCAATGCCAGCGCCAGCGGCAATGTCACGGGCGTCAATGCGGACAACGCGGGCAGCATCGGCGGCCTGGCCGGCGCCAACCTGGCAGGCGCCAGCATCGACGGCTCCTATGCCACGGGCGACGTCACCGGCGCGCGCGACAAGGTCGGCGGCCTGGTGGGCAACAACGATGGTGCGATTTCGCAGGCCTACGCCACGGGCGCCGCCCGCGGCGCGGCGGCTATCGGCGGCCTGGTGGGGCGCAATGGCGGCAGCATCAGCGATGCCTACGCCACGGGCGCCGTCGGTGCGTCGGTGAATAGCGATCCCATCGTGACGAAGGAAAACCTGGGCGGGCTGATCGGCTGGAGCGTGGCGGGCAGCAACGCCAGCCACGTCTACAGCAGCGGCGCGGTGGCCGGCGGCGGCTTTGCCGGCGGCACGGTGGGCGGCCTGGTGGGCCGGGCCGACGCGGGCGCGGGCGTGGCGTATGGCTACTGGAACTATGAAACGGCGGGCACGCAGATGGACCAGGGCGGCGCCACGGGCCGCACGACGGCGCAGATGCAGCAGCAGGGCAGTTTCAACGATTTCAATTTCGGCAGCGTCTGGCGCATCTACGACGGCTACACGACGCCGATGCTGAAAGCCTTCCTGAAACCGCTGCAAGTGAACGTGTCGGGCAATGCTACGAGCAAGGTCTACGATGGCCAGCTGGCCAGCTTCCTCGGCAGCCTGAGCTATGTCGGCTTGCTCGATGGCGATACGGGCGCCAACGGCAGCCTCGGCTACGGCAGCGCGCGCAACGTCGGCACGTACGGCTTGACGGGCTTGTGGTCGACCAAGTACGACATCAGCCTGGGCGGCACGACGACGCTGGCCATCACGCCGCGCATGCTGACGGTGAGCATCGGTGGCGGCAAGGTCTATGATGGACAGCTGGGTTTCGGCGGCGCCACCTTTACCTTGGGTAACGTAGTCAACGGCGACAGCGTCAGCGCCACGGGCACGGCGCTGTTTGCCGACAAGAATGCGGGCAGCGGCAAGGCCGTCAACGCCAGCGGCATCAGCCTGGCCGGCAATGAAGTGGGCAATTACAGCGTTGCCGATAGCGCCAGCGGCTTTGCCGACATCGGCCGCGCCGTCCTCAACGTGGGCAACGTCAGCGCGGCCGGCAAGGTGTACGACGGCACGACCAGTGCCAGCCTCAGCGCCCTGCTGGAAGGCCTGGTTGGCAATGACCAGGTGGCGCTGTCCGGCGCGCTGGCCAGCTTCGCCGACAAGAACGTGGGTGCCGGCAAGAACGTCAACTACAGCTACGGCGGCGGCAATCTGCAGGGCGCCGATGCCGGCAATTACGTGCTGGCCAGCGGTAGCGGCAGCACGACGGCCGATATCACGCCGCGCGCGCTGAACGTGCATTTCAACGGCGTCAACAAGACCTACGACGGCACAACGGGCGCCACGCTGAATTTTGGCGATGACCGCATCGCTGGCGACAGCCTGAACGTGTCGGCCCTGGCCCGCTTCGGCGACAAGAATGCGGGCGTGGGCAAGAGCGTGTCCGTGACCAACCTGGGCCTGGACGGCGCCGATGCGGGCAATTACGTGCTGACGTCGACGGGCGGCACGACGCAGGCGACGATTGCGCAAAAACAATTGTCGACCTGGATAGGCAGCGGCAACGGCTTGTGGAGCGATGCGGCCAACTGGGATGGCGGCGTGGTGCCGGAAGGCGCGAACGTGCTGGCCGTCGACTTCTCGAACAGCAAGGGCATCGTTACCTACAGCGCGGCAGCCGGCAGCACCATCCTGAAGAACCTGAACTCGGCGTCGGGCTTGCTGCTGACGGGCGGCAGCCTGACCCTCGGTGAAAGCGTGCTGGACCGCTCCGTGCTGAGCGGCCTGGCCGGCCTGGAAATCAGCGGCGGCAATTTGCTGCTGAACGGCAGCCTGTCGGCCGACCGTTATGCGCAAAGCGGCGGCTTGTTGAGCGGCAACGGCAACCTGGCCATCGCCAACCGCTTCAGCCAGGCGGCCGGCGCCATCAACCTGGCGGGCCAGCTGGCCATCAGCCAGGCCAGCGGCGACCTGCGCTTTGCCAGTGTGACGGCGCGCGATGTGCGCCTGAGCGCCCTGAACGGCGCCATCGGCCAGGACGGCGCCATCGTCGCTGTCACCCTGGACACGCAGGCGCAGAACGGCGTGGTGCTGGACCATGCGGGCAACCGGGTGGGCAGCTTTAGCGCCAGCAATAGCGCGGGTGGCGGCATTACGCTGAAGAATACTTCCGCTCCCGGCAGCCTGGCGCTGGGCACGCTCGTCACGGGCGCGGGCAATATCGCCATCGACAATACCGGTGCCATCTCGGCTGGCAACATCAATGCGCATGGCGGCAACGTGGCGCTGACGGCGCACAGCCCCGTCACCGTCAACGGCAAGATCGAGGGCAACGATATTGCGCTCAATGCCAGCACGGACGTGGTGCTGGGCGATGGCGCGCAGTTGCTGGCGGCGCGCGACATCAGTTTGACGGCCGGGCGCGACATCAACATCGAGGGCAATTCCCGCATCGCCAGCGGCGGCAGTTTTGCCGCCCAAGCCGACGCCAACGTGCGCCTAGGCGGCACGGCCAGCTTCGCCGTGCCGGCGGCGGGCAGCATGAGCTTGCTGGCAAAAACGGGCGGCATCACGGCTGCTTCCGGCGTGCGCATCGCGCGCCAGCGCGCCGACGTGAGCTTGCTGGCACCCGGCGGCACGGTGGACGTGCCCGATGCCATCTTCCTGCCCGCCACCACGGCCGTCATCGACAGCAGCGTGAGTGCCGCCATCGACGAAGCCTTGCGCATCATCAAGCAGGCGGACCGCGCAAATGCGCCACTGGCCTCGGCGTCTCCGGTGCAGAAGACCGATGACAAGAAAGCGGACAGCAAGGATGTTGCCGGTGCCACAGATAAATCTACAGGATACAAATACGATGATGCAGTCAAAAAAACCTATTGCAACTAAATGGCTGAGCCATGCACTGCTGTGGCTGGCGCTGAGCTGCACGGCCGCGCACGCTTGGGCCGGACAGGTGGCGGGCACGGTGCTGCAATTGAGCGGCCCGCTGATGGTCAAGAAGGCCGATGGCAAGGTGAAATTGCTGGCCATCAAGTCCGAAGTCGAGCAGGGCGATACCTTGCTGACGGAAAAGGACACCTATGCCTTGATCAAGCTGATCGATAACAGTGAAATCACACTGAAGCCGAATACCAGCTTTGTGATCGAGCAATTCACGTACACGGCCGAGCAGCCCGACGGCGACCATGCCGTCTTCAGCCTGCTCAAGGGCGGCTTGCGTTCCGTGACGGGATTGCTCGGCAAGCGCAACAAGGAACGCTTCGAGATGAAGACGCCGGCCGCCACCATCGGCATCCGCGGCACGACGTTTATTGCCAGCTACGTCGCGCCATCGGCAACGCCGCTGCCGCCGTCGCCAGTACAGGGCGTGGCGCCCGGCCTGTATGTGCACGTGCTCGATGGCCTGATTCAGGTCAGCAATCCGTCTGGCGCGCTCAATTTTGCCCCTGGCCAGTTCGGCTTTACCCCCAGCTTCAAGCAGCCGCCCGTGATGCTGCCCGTCAATCCAGGCCTGCCATTCACGCCGCCGCCGGTCTTCTCGGCCTCTCCGCTTTCTTCCGGCGCATCCGCAGGCGGCGCCCGGCCGGCAGCCATCGATTGCGTCGTGCGCTGAGGTGTTGATATGGCAAGCCCCGCACGCGAGAAATAGGGCTTGACCTTCCCATCGTTGGATAGCAGATCCTGACCGCATTAGTTCATTTACCGTACAGGATCTGCCATGCATCAGACCGCACTTGCTCCCGCATCACCGTCACCAATTCCCGCCGCGCACGCGCAGGCGCTGGCCATCGAAGGCATGAGCTGCGCCTCGTGCGTGGGCCGCGTGGAAAAAGCCCTGGCCGCCGTGCCCGGCGTCAGCCAGGCCAGCGTCAACCTCGCCACTGAAATTGCCAAGGTCACGTCCGACACGCCCATCCCCCTGGCGACCCTGCAGGCCGCCGTGGAAAAGGCCGGCTACAGCGTGGCGCAGCACGACATCGACCTGGCTATCGCCGGCATGACGTGCGCCTCTTGCGTGGGCAGGGTGGAAAAAGCCTTGCTGAAAGTACCCGGCGTGCTGGCGGCCAGCGTCAACCTGGCAACGGAAAGCGCGCGCGTCAAGGTCACGGGCGGCGTCGATGCGGCCACCCTGGTCGCCGCCATCGACAAGGCCGGCTACGAGGCGAAGGTGCCCGCCGCCAGCAAGGCCGGCGCGCCCGCTGCCGCGCCGAACCGCGATGGCGTGAAAGTGGCGCTGTCCGCCATCCTCGCCTTCCCGCTGATGCTGCCCATGCTGGTCGAGTGGGCCGGCATCCACCTGATGCTGCCCGGCTGGCTGCAATTCGCGCTGGCGACGCCCGTGCAATTCTATTTCGGCGCGCGCTTCTACAAGGCGGGCTGGAAGGCGGCCCGCGCCGGCAGCGGCAATATGGACTTGCTGGTGGCGCTCGGCACCAGCGCCGCGTACGGCCTGTCCGTCTACCAGTGGCTGACGGCGGGCGAGATGCTGCCGCACCTGTATTTCGAGGCGTCGGCCGTCGTCATCACCCTGGTGTTGCTGGGCAAATGGCTGGAAAGCCGCGCCAAGCGCCAGACGGCGTCGGCCATCCGCGCCTTGCAGGTGCTGCGTCCGGATTCGGCCCGCGTGCGCCGCGACGGCGTCGAACTCGATGTCGCCGTGGAACAGGTGAAACTGGGCGACCTGGTGGTGATACGCCCAGGCGAACGGGTGGCCGTCGATGGCGTGGTGGTGGAGGGCGCCAGCCAGATCAACGAATCGCTGATCACGGGCGAGAGCTTGCCCGTCGACAAGCATGTGGGCGACAAGGTCACGGGCGGCTCCATCAATGCGGACGGCTTGCTGCTGGTGCGCACGCAGGCCGTGGGCAGCGAGACGACGCTGTCGCGCATCATCCGCCTGGTGGAAGATG
This sequence comes from Janthinobacterium sp. SUN118, assembly GCF_030397695.1. Lineage (NCBI taxonomy): Bacteria > Pseudomonadati > Pseudomonadota > Betaproteobacteria > Burkholderiales > Oxalobacteraceae > Janthinobacterium > Janthinobacterium sp. SUN118. The sequence continues at coordinate 1,268,637 of NZ_JAPUBV010000001.1, forward strand.
CGCAGGCGGCCAAGGCGCCCATCCAGCACCTGGTCGACAAGGTCAGCGCGATTTTCGTGCCCGTGGTGCTGGTGCTGGCGCTGCTGACCATGCTGGGCTGGTGGTTCGCTACCGGCGAGCTGGAGAACGCCATCATCAACGCCGTGGCCGTGCTGGTCATCGCCTGTCCGTGCGCGCTGGGCCTGGCCACGCCGACGGCCATCATGGCCGGCACGGGCGTTGCCGCCCGCTACGGCATCCTGATCAAGGACGCGGAAGCGCTGGAAGTGGCGCACGCCGTCACCACCGTCGTGTTCGACAAGACGGGGACCCTGACGGTGGGCAAGCCCGCGCTGGCGGCCCTGCATGCGTACGGCATCGAGGAAACACGGCTGCTGCAGCTGGCGGCCAGCATCCAGCGCGGTAGCGAACACAGTCTTGCGACGGCCGTGCTCGATGCGGCCAGCGCGCGCCACATCGAACCCTTGCCCACGACGGCCCTGTCGGCCTTGCCGGGCCGCGGCCTGGCGGCGCAGGTCGACGGCCTGGACTTGAAACTGGGCAGCACGCGCCTGATGCAGGAATTGCAGGTGGACATGGCGCCGCTGGCGTCGCAAGCCCTGGCGCTGGAAAACACGGGCAACACGATTTCCTGGCTGGCGTCGGGCGATCAGTTGCTGGGACTGTTTGCCTTCAGCGACCAGGTCAAGCCGAATGCGCAGGCGGCCATTGCCCATTTGCATGCACTGGGCATCCAGACGGTGATGTTGACGGGGGACAATCAAGGCAGCGCCGACGCTGTCGGCAAGGCACTGGGCATCGATACGGTGGCGGCGAAAATGCTGCCCGCCGATAAAACCGCTAAAATCGAAGCGCTCAAGCGTGACGGCGCCAAGGTGGCCATGGTGGGCGACGGCATCAACGATGCGCCCGCGCTGGCGGCCGCCGACGTGGGTATCGCCATGTCGACGGGCACCGACGTGGCCATGCACGCGGCCGGCATTACCCTGATGCACGGCGATCCGGCCCTGGTGGCGGACGCCATCGATATCTCGCGCCGCACCTACAGCAAGATACGGCAGAATCTGTTCTGGGCATTCATTTATAACCTGATCGGCATTCCGCTGGCCGCCTTCGGCCTGCTCAATCCCATGGTGGCGGGCGCGGCGATGGCCTTCAGTTCGGTCAGCGTGATCAGCAATGCCCTGTTGCTGCGCCGCTGGAAAGCGCGCAGCGCGCATACCAAGGAGTCAGTACTATGAATATCGGACAGGCCGCCAGCGAAACGGGCGTATCGGCGAAAATGATACGCTACTACGAAAGCATTGCATTACTGAAACCCAGCGCGCGCAGCGACGCGGGCTACCGCATTTACACGCCAAACGACTTGCACGCCTTGCGCTTCATCAAACGGGGCCGCGTGCTGGGCTTTTCGCTGGAACAGATACGCGAGTTGCTGTCGCTATGGCAGAACGACCAACGCGCCAGCGCCGACGTGAAGGGCATCGCGCTGGCGCACGTGGCGGATTTGAATAAACGCATCGCCGAACTGACGGAGATGCGCGACACCCTGGCGCACCTGGCGCAATCGTGCCACGGCGACGACAAGCCCGATTGCCCGATCCTGCAAAGCCTGGGGCTGGCGGGCGAGGAAGCCGCCGACGCCAAGGCGTGCTGCCATTGAGGTAAAACAACAACAGGAGGATGCATGGCTTACGCACTGTATTACTGGCCCACGATACAGGGGCGCGGCGAATTCATCCGATTGGCCCTGGAAGAGGCGGGCGCCGATTACCGCGATATCGCCCGCCTGCCTGAACGCCAGGGACAGGGCATGCGCGCCATGCTGGCCTGCCTCGATGGCGACAGCATGCCCCATGCGGCCTACGCACCGCCCGTGCTGCGCGATGGCGAACGGCTGATCGGCCAGACGACGAATATCCTGTACTACCTGGGCCGGCGCCTGGGCCTGGCGCCGCGCGCGGAAGAGGGCCGGCTGTGGCTGAACCAGTTGCAGCTGACCATGGCCGACTGGCTGACGGAAGTGCACGACACGCACCACCCGCTGTCGATGAATCAATATTATGCGGAGCAAAAGCAGGCGGCCATGCTGCGCAGCGCGGATTTCCGCGCCACGCGCCTGCCCAAGTTCCTCGGCTACTTTACGCAGGTGCTGGCGAACAATCCGCGCCGGGGCGGCTGGCTGGTGGGGGCGAAACTCACGTATGGCGACCTGTCGCTGTTCCAGATGCTGGCTGGTTTGCGCTATGCGTTTCCGCAAGCCATGGCGCGCCTGGCGCCGGCCTATCCCGCCTTGTCCGACTTGCACGACGCCGTGGCGGCGCGGCCCAACATTGCCCGTTACCTGCGCTCGCAGCGGCGCATTGCCTTCAGCGAGGAAGGCATCTTCCGCCATTATCCGGAACTCGACGGGTAAACGACAACAGCCGGCGCTGGGCCGGCTGTCGCGATGCTGCGGTGGCGATTACTGCGCGCGGGTGACGGGGAAGCCCGCGTCCACGATGGCGGCGCTGATGGCGCCCAGTTCGCTCGACGATTCCACCGTGACGCTCTTGCTGGCCAGGTCGACCTGCACCTGGGCGGCGGGGTCGATGCCTTGCACCGCTTTCGTGACCGAGCCGACGCAATGGCCGCAGCTCATGTTTTCAACTTGTAACTGATACATGACAAGCACTCCTTGAATGATTAAGTGGTCCCACTGTAAGCCTTCCCCCGATGGTAAGGTCAAGGAAAAAGTCAGTCGTGCGCATCAGGCCAGCAGGTAGTCGACCGGCTGCATGGGCGGCGGCAACGGCGTGTCGTGCAGCGATTCGCGCAGGCTGATCTCGATGGCGCGGCACATGGCGCTCAGGGGCAGGTCGTTGGCATCCTCGCCGAACGGTTCCTCGATCTCGTCGCCGAGGGCATCGAGGCCAAAGAAGGTGTAGGCGACGATGGCGACGACGAAGGGCGTCATGAAACCGAGCGAATCGACGAGGCCGAACGGCAGCAGGAAGCAGTACAGGTAGGCCGTGCGGTGCAGCAGCAGCGAGTATGAAAACGGAATCGGTGTGCTGCGGATGCGCTCGCACGAGGCGCCGGCGCCCACCATGGCCGACACCGTATTGTCGAGCTGGGCGGCGAGGATGCTGTCGATCCGCCCCTGCTTGACGCAGTCGGCCAGGTCGTGGCCCATCTGCAGCATCAAATAGTCGGACGGATTCGACGATGCACATGCGGTCGCCCATTCCGCCGGGCGCAACAGCGGTTGCAGGTCGGCCGGGCCGCGCGTGTCGCGCAACTGGTGGCGCAGGGCGTGGCAAAAGGCGATGGTGCGGTAAATCATGCGCACGCGCACGTCATCGAGGCCCAGCTTCGCGTGGGCCACCGTGTCGCTGCGTATCATGCTCTGGCATTGGCGCGAGAAGTTACGGCTGCGCAAGACCAATTCGCCCCACAGCTTGCGCGCTTCCCAATAGCGGTCGTAGGCGGCCGTGTTGCGAAAGCCGAGGAAGATGGCCAGCGGCAAGCCGATCAGGGTAAACGGGATGGTGGTCAGGATGACCTTGTGGTCGAACAGCGTGCCATGGCACCAGGTGACGAGGGTGGCGATCAGGGTATTGACGATCAGGGTGGTGCGGATGCGCGGCAGGACGGAGCCGCGCACGACGAGGAACAGCCGCAGTGCCGAAGGACGCTCGCGCACGATCATGATGCGCTCCCCGTTGCGGGCCGGGCCGGCGGTACATGCCGCGCCCTGTTCTTGTTATTGAAAAACCATGGTGTGGAATGGCAGAGAGGCAAGTGCCGGGGACAAAAAGCCCGCAGTGTGTGCGGGCTGAGCTGGGTGTGCATGGGAGGCAGTGTAGGGGAGACGGCATGAGTATAGGCCGCCGTTCCGCTGCCGGCCAATTCACAGTGATAATGGGTATTATTCATTTCATGAATGAATATTTCATTTGTAAGTTAGTGTGTGAATTTCAATGGCCTGCATCCCGTCCTTGCCGGAGCCTCTTGCGGCGTTCTTCCTGCTGCCGCTTCAATGCGGCACTGGCGGCATAATCGTTGCGGAACCACTTCGGGGTCTTGCTGCGGCCCGGCCAGTTGCAGTTGAGCACATTTGCTACGTCGGCGCAGTCGCAGGCACAGTCGAGCAAGGGGATGTCGCAGTCGCAATACCCCGCCTGTGCCTGGCGGCGCGCACTGCGCCGTTCCGGTAGCGGCAGCGCCAGGTGCTGGCGGTGCCGTTCTCCGCAGGCGCGCAAGCGCCGTTGCAGCAAGGGCAAGCCTGTGCGCAAGCCATGGCGGGCGATGACCCGGTAGCCGTAGGCGGAACAGCTGTCGCGCCCCGTCAGCACGCGGTAGGCGCAGGAAAACCCTTTCCATGGCGATAAGCGGCGCCGGTAGGTACGGATGGCCCACAGGGCCAGGTGCTTGCCACAGATATCGAGCGTGAGAATGATGCCTCCTTTGCGATGGCCGTCAGACAGTGCTCCGAGCATACGACAGCTATGCCGAAATGCATAGCGCTGGGCCAGCATGAATTGTCAATGTGATAAATGGATAGAATTGCCCAGTCTGCGTCTGTTAGGCTGAATGAGCGATTTGGAAATATTTCCTATGGCAAACCCGCCCGCCCGATAGCCGCCGCCAGGGGCCCGGTCCTGCACGTTCATCCTTCTTTGGAAAGCGGTCTACATGTTTAAAGTTTCCAGCATCTGCCTCGCCACCCTGATCCTGTTGCAAGCACCGTCCGCCTGGGCCGACCAGCCCGCTCCACTGAGCCAGCGGCAGCAAGCGCTGGCGGCGCAGATCGACGCCAGCATTGCGCCGTATTACCAGGCCACGGAACCCGGCGCCGTCGTCATCGTCGTCAAGGATGGCCAGCCCCTGTTGCGCAAGGCGTATGGCCTGGCCAGCGTGCAGGATAGCCAGCCGCTGACGCCCGACATGTCGCTGCGCCTGGGGTCGATTTCCAAGCAATTCACGGCCGTCGCCATCCTGTTGCTGGCCGACCAGGGCAAGCTGGCCGTCACCGATGACATCAGCAAATTCCTGCCCGACTATCCGACCCACGGCAAGCAAATCACGATCGCGCAGCTGCTCGCGCACACGTCCGGCATCCACGACTACACACGCAAGCCGGAATTCGTGCCCAACAGCACGAAAGACCTGAGCGTGGCGCAGATGATCGATTTCTTCAAGAACGATCCGCTCGACTTCGAACCGGGCACGCAGTGGCGCTACAGCAGCTCCGGTTATTTCCTGCTCGGCGCCATCATCGAAAAGGCCTCGGGCCAGCCGTACGCCACCTTCATGGAACAGCAGATCTTTGTGCCGCTGGGCATGAACGACACGGCGTATGAGGGCCACGAGCGCCGGCCCGCCAAGCGCGCGGCCGGGCATATCCGCTCGGGCCCAGCCTATGCGCCGAACTTGCCCTTGAGCATGACGCAGCCCTATGCGGCCGGCGCGCTCGTTTCCACCGTGGATGACCTGGCGCGCTGGGATGCGGCCATCTCCGACGGCAAGCTGCTCAAGGCGGCCACCTGGGAGCAGGCGTTCACGCCGGCCAAGCTGAACGACGGCACGGCGACCCGCTCCGGCTACGGCTGGAAGGTGGGCACATGGCAAGGCACGCCTTTCATCTACCATAGCGGCGGCATCAATGGCTTTGCCACGTTCGCCATGCGTTTACCGAAGGAAAAAGTCTACGTGGCCGTGCTGGAAAACTCGGATACGGGCCTGGTCGACCCTGACGTGGTGGCGCGCAAGGCGGCCGCCGTCGCCGTCGGCCGGCCATATCCCGAGATCAAGGTCATCACGCTCAAGCCCGCCATCCTGGACGCCTATGCGGGCGTGTACGCCATCAACGAGAAGGCCGGCTATACGATCCGCAATTTCGAGGGCCAGCTGCTGTTGCAGCGCACGGGCCGCCCCGCGCAACGCCTGCTGGCGTACTCGCCGAATGGCTTCCTGATTGAAAATACGCTCACCACAGCCGAGTTCGAGCGGGGACCGAAGGGCGAGGCGCAGCTGATCCTCAATGACGGCGGCGAATCGAAGTCGGTGCACGAGCGCGCCAGCGCCGCCAAGCCGGCGCGTGCCGTGGTCGCCATGACGCCTGCCCAGTTCGATGCCTACGTGGGCAAGTACGCGCTGGCGCCCGAGGTTTTCCTGGAAGTGACGCGCGAAGGCGACAAATTCTTCGCCCAGGTGACGGGTTTCCGCAAGCTGGCCATGTTGCCGATGAGCGATACGGCTTTCTTTTCGAATGAAGTCGATGCGGAAGTGCGTTTCAGCAAGGATGCCAGCGGCAAGGCCGAGCAGCTGGTATTGCGCCAGGAAGGGCAGGACATGCCGGCCAGGCGCGTGAACTGAGCGTCGTTCCCCTGCCTGCCGGCCAGCGCCGGCTGGCGGCAGGCATCGTCTTGGCGGTGGGGCTTACGCTCCCGCCGCCTTCCAGCCATACCAGCCGAACGCCGCCAGCCACGCCAGCACGATGGCCAGTCCCGGCAGCAGCAGCCACTTCGTCACGCTCTCTTCCCACGCCACATATGGCTTGCCGCCACGCAGCAGGGCCAGCAGCGCCTGGCCGCCATTCAAGCCGGCAAATGGCAACAGGTTGAATGCGCACAGTTTGACGGCGAACAAGGCGAATACCGCGGCAAAGCTGTGCGTACGCGCAAACGTTTCGCCTTTCCCCAGCAGTTCTTGCGCCGTGCCCATGGGAGCCAGCGCGCCTTCGACGATTTGAGTGAACGCGGCCATGAAGCTGTCCCAGCCCTGCATTCCCAAAATCGCCAGCGCCAGTGCCAGCAGCACGGCCACGCCGCTCAGCGGCAGCAGCCACTGCTTCCACAGGGGCTGGAAGTTATAGGCGTCGAGACAGGGATCGTCGTCATACAACTCTTCTTCGCGCGTATCTTTCAGCACCACGCTGCCGGCCAGGGGCAGCAGCCTGATCTTCACTTTCCCCAACGCCAGCAAGGCTGGCCCGACGCCATAGCTGACGCTGCGCACCGTGATGCCGAACAGCCTGGCGCAGCCCGCCATGACGGAAATGTGGATGAGCATGAAGATGATAAAGCAGAGCAGCAACTGCAGGGCGGGAGGCATCGGATACGGTATCGTGAAAGACAGGGAGCGGTATTAAAGCATGTCGCCAAGGAAACGGCGCGCACATGAAAAAAGCCCCGCCTGCAGCGCTGCAGGCGGGGCTTTCTGATAGGGAGGCGGCTGGCGCCGCCGGGTAAAACTTACAGCACTTCGCTGGCGTGGTCGGCCAGGCGCGAACGCTCGCCGCGGGCCAGGGTGACGTGGCCGCTGTGCGACCAGCCCTTGAAGCGGTCGACCACGTAGGTCAGGCCGCTCGAGCCTTCCGTCAGGTACGGCGTGTCGATCTGCGCGATGTTGCCCAGACACAGGATCTTCGTGCCGGGACCGGCGCGCGTGACCAGGGTTTTGACTTGCTTCGGCGTTAAGTTTTGTGCTTCGTCGATAATGAGGAACTTGTTGACGAAGGTGCGGCCGCGCATGAAGTTGAGCGACTTGATCTTGATGCGCGAGCGGATCAGGTCCTGCGTTGCCGCACGACCCCATTCGCCGCCATCGGAGTCGGACTTGTTCAGCACTTCCAGGTTGTCGTCGAAGGCGCCCATCCATGGCGACATCTTTTCTTCTTCCGTACCCGGCAGGAAACCGATGTCTTCGCCGACAGGCACCGTCACGCGGGTGACGATGATTTCATTGTAGAGCTTGGTTTCCAGCACTTGCGCCAGGCCGGCGGCCAGGGCCAGCAGGGTCTTGCCGGTGCCGGCCTGGCCCAGCAGGGTGACGAAGTCGCATTCCGGGTTCATCAGCAGGTTCAGCGCGAAATTCTGCTCGCGGTTGCGCGCCGTCACGCCCCACACATTGTTCTTCGTGTGGCTGAAGTCGCGCAGGGTCTGCAGCACGGCCGTCTTGCCGTTGATCTGTTTCACCTGGCCGTAGAACGGCGCTTCGCCGTTTTTCGGTTCCAGGTAGATGAACTGGTTCACCAGCATCGACGGCACGAACGGGCCCGTCACGCGGTAGAACGTGGAACTGTAGCCATTCTTGCTTTCCTGCCAGGATTCCATGTCCTTGCCGTGCTTGTTCCAGAAATCGTCCGGCAGCTGCACGATGCCCGAGTACAGCAAGTCCGTGTCTTCCAGCACATGGTCATTGAAGTAGTCTTCGGCCGGCAAGCCCAGGGCGCGCGCCTTGATGCGCATGTTGATGTCTTTCGACACCAGCACCACGGGGCGGCCTTCCTGTTCCGATTCCAGCGAGCGCACGACGGCCAGGATCTGGTTGTCGGCCTTGCCGACTGGCAAGCCTGCCGGCAGGTCGGCGCTTTGCAGGCGCGTCTGGAAGAACAACCGGCCCTTGGCGTCCTTGTTGCCCAGCTTGGACAGCGGGATGCCGTGTTCGATGGCGTCGTCGTCCGTGTTGCTGATCAGGGCGTCCAGGGTGCGCGATACCTGGCGGGCATTGCGCGCCACTTCCGTCATGCCCTTCTTGTGGTTATCCAGCTCTTCCAGGGTCATCATCGGCAGGTACACATCGTGTTCCTCGAAGCGGAACAGCGACGATGGATCGTGCATCAGCACGTTGGTGTCGAGCACGAACAGTTTGGACAGGCCGCGCTGGTCGGCGGCGCGGCTGACGGACGACTTGAGCTGTACTTCGACTGCCTTGTGCTTGGCCGGATGCGGCTGCTCTTGCTTGACGGACTTGATCGGCGTGACCTTGGCGCTCGGCGCCTCGGCCTTGGCTTTCGCCGCCGGCTTGGCCTTGGGGGCGGCGGCAGGCGCGGCTGCCACCGGCGCTGGCGCAGGCACGGGCTTGGCGACCATCAGGGCCGCCACTTGCTTGATCTTGGTGGCCGCATTGCGGACCGGCTTGGCTACTTCGGCGATCGCCGCTTCAATAATTGGTGCGGCCACTTTCTTGGCTGCCGGGGTTTTGGTGGCCGGGCGCGCTGCGCCTGCGGTTGGGTAATCTTGGGTGGCCAGGATGGTGGCTGGCTTGCTCGGTAATTTTGGCAGTGGCATCAGGATCTCAATCAAAAAATTTCTGGAATGAATCGCCCATGGGCAGCCAGCTTCTGGCGGCACTTCTCATGGGGTGGATGCGGGGGAAACAACAATGCTACAGGACGAATAACTGCCGGAAGGCCGGCGGCATGGCCGGTCATGGACGCCATCGGCGGGCTACAGGCCCGCCTGGCGGAGTGGGTAGAGGCGCTTCGTTGACTCAAAATGGCGATAGATACCGTGAACTGAACTGCGGTTGAACCAGGCTCGCTGGAAGCCGACAACGCGCATTGGATCAAAACAGACGATCAATTCAGATGCGCTACGAATTCCAGCACTTCTTCCACGTGAGTTGCGACCTTCACGCCTCTCCATTCTTTCACCAATCGGCCCTGGGCGTCAATCACAAACGTGCTGCGTTCGACGCCGCGCACGGTCTTGCCGTACATCTGTTTCATCTTCATGACGTTAAACAGCAGGCAAACGGCCTCGTCGGGGTCGGAAATGAGCTCGAATGGCAGCTCCAGCTTGGCCTTGAAGCTTTCGTGCGAGCGCAGGGAATCGCGGCTGATGCCGTAGATTTCCACGCCGGCGGCGACGAATTGCGGATAGGCGTCGCGAAACGCGATGTTTTCGGTGGTGCAACCCGGGGTATTGTCCTTCGGATAGAAAAACAGGACCGTGGCCTTGGCCGGACGGCCCAGCAACTGAAAGGTTTTGCCGCTGGTCATTGCGGCGCTAAAGTCGGGCATGCTAACGAGGGATTGGCTATCAGCCACAGGTTCTCTCCTGAACGGTGATCATCAGCGCTGTTTTTAAACTGGCAACGCATCCAGGTGCAACAATACAGCATTCAGGCCGCTTTGCCCTGCACAATCAGGCGTCCCGAACGGCCTGGCAGCTCATCCCAGGTGATGGGGCAAACGGGCAGGTCGGTATTTTTTATCTTTTCATAATAATCGCCCATCGATGCGAACTGGTAGCCCTGGGCCTTCCAGCCAGTCAGCAATTGTTCGAAAATGGGGGCGAGTTTCTGTCCTTCAAGTTCCGCATGCAAGGTATACACGTGGTCGCGCGGCATGTCCGCCGTCAGCGACAGGATATGCGCGGCCACATTGCCGGTCGTGATCAGCTTGCCGTCGATTTCGCAGCCCAGCAGCTCGTCCAGGGTGGGCAAGGTGGTTGGCAATTGCACGCACTGGAGTATCGTGTTGCCATTACGCACGCGATGCGGACCTTGCGACGGTTGCGCCATGGCGCCGCGCGCGTCGAGCATGGCGCGGCCATCGGAAGCGTAGCGGTAGCCGGCCGTGTCGTGCTCGACAAAGGCGCTGACATTCATCTGCCAGCCGGCCGCGCCATGCGTGTGCGGCTTGACGCCGAACACCTGCGCGTAGCGGTTGGCGGCCTTGCGCATCATGGTGATGGTCCAGGCGGCGTTGCGTTTGGCCACGTTGTCTTGCCACAAGGTGTGGTCCCACGTGTGGATGCCGCACTCGAAACCGGCGTCGCGCACGGCGCGCAGTTGCGCCGCGCATTGCTTGCCGATATCGGGGCCCGGCAGCAAGGTGCCATACATCAATGTTTTCAAGCCATAGTGCTCGACCACGGACGTCCGCGACACCTTGCTGAAAAAGCCGGGCCGCAAGGCGCGCCGCAAGGCCCAGCCCGTATGGTCGGGGCCCAGCGAGAACAGAAAGGTGGCGTTGGCCTGGTGCGCGCCCAGCATGCGCACCAGGTTGCCCATACCTTCGCGGGTGCCGCGATAGGTATCGACGTCGATTTTCAGGGTCAGGAACGGCTTGCTCAACATTAATCCATCAAGGCTTTGGCTTGGGCTACCTGGCTGCGGTAGGCGTCAAAAATATTGCGCAGGGAATCGGCCATGGTGGTGGTCGGCGCCCAGCCCAGCTCTTCGCAGGTATTCGTGATTTTCGGCACGCGGTTCTGCACGTCCTGGTAGCCGGCGCCATAGTAGGCGCCCGAGGTCGTTTCCACGATTTTCACGTGTTTCGCGCCTTCGGCGTATTCCGGGTATTCGGCAGCCAGGGTCAGCATCATGCCGGCCAGGTCGCGGATCGAGTAATTGTTGACCGGATTGCCAATGTTGTAAATCTTGCCGCTGGCGATGCCGTTCTTGTTGGCGATGATGCGGATCAGCGCATCGATGCCGTCGTCGATGTAGGTGAACGCGCGTTTTTGCGCACCGCCGTCGACCAGCGAGATGTTCTCGCCGCGCACGATATGGCCGAAGAATTGCGTGACCACGCGCGAAGAACCTTCTTTTGGCGTGTGGATCGAGTCCAGGCCGGCGCCGATCCAGTTAAATGGACGGAACAGCGTGAAGTTCAGGCCTTCCATGCCGTAGCCCCAGATTACGCGGTCCATCAGCTGCTTGGCGTTCGAATAGATCCAGCGCGGCTTGTTGATCGGGCCGCAGATCAGTTCCGAGTTTTCCGGATCGAATTCCTCGTCGTGGCACATGCCGTACACTTCCGAAGTCGACGGGAAGACCAGGTGCTTGCCGTACTTGGCGGCCGAGCGCACGATCGGCAGGTTGGCTTCGAAGTCCAGTTCGAACACGCGCAGCGGCTGCTTGACGTAGGTCGACGGCGTTGCGATGGCCACCAGCGGCAGGATCACGTCGCATTTCTTGACGTGGTACTCGACCCATTCCTTGTTGATCGTGATGTCGCCTTCGAAGAAGTGCATGCGCGACTTGTAGTTTTCATTGTCCAGCAATTCCGTGATGCGGTCCGTGTTCATGTCCATGCCGTAGACATGCCAGTCGGTGGTTTCCAGGATGCGCTTGGACAGGTGGTGGCCGATGAAGCCGTTGACGCCTAAGATGAGGACTTTTTTCATGTGAGATTCTCGTATGTGATGTTCAGTGTGTGCTGACGCTGGTGGTCAGTCTTTCTTGCAATTGCTTGGCCGAAATCGTCTCATCACCGGCCTTCAGTGCGGAAATGGCCAGCATGCGGCCGTCACCGCAGACGCCAAAGATGCAATTATCCACCACCGCCAAGCCCGCTGGCAAACTTCCCGCAGTCTGCTTGCTCAAACGGGCTGTGACGATGGTGTAAACGACATGATTGATTTCGGTAAACGCGCCAGGATAAGGGGGCGCGACGGCGCGGTGCAGGTTGTAAACCTGTTGCGCCGGCAAGCTCCAGTCAATGCGGCCATCGTCGGGCTTGCGCCCGCCGAAGTAGCCGCCCTGGCGCAAATCGTTCGGCTGGCGCGGCGCCGTGCCATCGAGCAGGGCAGGCAGCACGCCCCACAGGGTTTGCTCGGCGGCCACGGTGACCTTGCCGAAGACTTCGAAGGCCGTGTCGTCGGGCAGGATGGGCACGGCCGTCTGCGCCACGATGGCGCCGGCGTCCGGCTTGACCGTCATTTCATGCAGGGTGGCGCCCGTTTGCGTGGCGCCATGCAGCACGGCCCAGTTGACGGGCGCGCGGCCGCGGAACTGCGGCAGCAGCGAGCCGTGCATATTGTAGGCGGGAGCGACTTCCAAGATGCTAGCTGGCAACATGTGACGGTAGTAAAAACTGAACAGCATGTCCGGTTTGGCCGCCTGCACCTGCGCCAGCAGTTCCGGTGCGCGGGCGTCGCCCGGCGTAATGTAGGGGATGCCTTCGGCCTGGCACAGGCTGGCGACGGATTCGAACCACAGGTTTTCCGCCGGGTTGTCTTCGTGCGTGACGACCAGGGCGATATCGACGCCGCCCGCCAGCAGCACCTTGATGCAGCGCACGCCGACATTGTGGTAGCCGAAGACGACGGCGCGCGGGGCGGCCATCAACGGCCCACCTGGCGTTTTTCCAGGCGCACATACGATGGCGCCTCGGCTTCCGCCTGGGTCATGCCGTCCTGCAAGATGGTCTGCACCACATAGCGGGGACGGGCGCGCACTTGCTGGAAGATGCGTCCCACGTATTCGCCCACCAGGCCGATGCCGAACAGGATCACGCCCATGAAGAAGAAGGCGATGGCAAACAGGGTAAACACGCCTTCGGCTTCCGCGCCCAGCAGGAAGCGGCGCACGAGCAGGAAGAGCACCAGCAGCGCCGAGCCCAGCGACAAGGCCATGCCCAGCATGGAAAAGATTTGCAGGGGAATCAGCGAAAAGCCCGTGACCAGGTCGAAATTGAGGCGGATCAGGCTGTACAGCGAGTATTTCGACTCGCCGGCGGCCCGTTCCTCGTGTTCGACGATGATTTCCGTGGGTTTGCGGGCAAACGTGTAGGCCAGCGCCGGCACGAAGGTGTTCACTTCGGCGCACTGGTTGACCAGGTCGATCACATTGCGGCCATACGCGCGCAGCATGTTGCCCTGGTCCGTGATCTTGATGTTGGTGATGCGCTCGCGCAGGCGGTTCATCATTTTCGAGGCCAGGGTGCGCCACGCGGAATCTTGCCGCTTGCGCCGGATCGAGCCCACGTAATCGTAGCCTTCGCGCATCTTCGCCACCAGGTTGCCGATTTCCTCGGGCGGATTCTGCAGGTCGGCGTCGAGCGTGATCATGATCTGGCCGCGCGAAGCCTCGAAGCCGGCCAGGATGGCCATGTGCTGGCCGTAATTGCCGTTGAACAAGACGACGCGCGTGACGTCGGGCCGCTGGCGGAACTGCTCGGCCAGGATGCTGACCGAGTTGTCGCGGCTGCCGTCGTTGACGAAGATGATTTCGTAGCTCGCCTGCAAGGCGTCGAGCGCCGGATACAGGCGGGCGAACAGGGCGGCCAGGCCATCCTGCTCGTTGTAGATAGGAATGATAATGGACAGTTCAGGTTTCATCGGCGCACTGCTCACTTGATGAGGATGGATTTGACGGTGGCGACGGCGCGTTCCACGTCCTGTGGCGTCATGGCGTAGAACATCGGCAGGGTCACCGTCAGGCGGCCTATTTTTTCCGCGACAGGGAACATGCCTTCGGTAAAGCCGCGTTCGCGGTACATGGTAAACAAGTGGATCGGTGCGTAATGATAGCCCGTTCCCACGTTCTGCTGCGCCATTTGCTGCATGAACGTGGCGCGCGTGCCGGGGCCATTGTCGGGCAAGATGATCTGGAACAAGTGCCAGTTGCTGTTGTCAAAGTCTTGCACGGGCAGCTGGGCGCCGCTGAGCGCTTCGAAGTCGCTGCCGAACTGTTCGAAATAATGGCGTGCCAGCGCGCGGCGGTGGGCCGTGATGGTGTCGATATTGGCGAACTGGCCCAGGCCGATGGCGGCCATGATGTCGCTCATGTTGTATTTGCCGCCCAGCACATCGACGTCGATGCCGTCGACGCCGCTGCGCGTGACGCCCTGCAGCCGGTATTTCTCGGCCAGCCGCGCTTCTTCCAGGTTGTTCAGCACCAGTGCGCCGCCTTCGCCCGTGGTGATGTTCTTGTTGGCCTGGAAGCTGAACGAGACGAAATCGCCGAATGCGCCGATGCGCTTGCCTTTCCACTCGGAGCCGAATGCCTGCGCCGCGTCTTCCACGACGCGCAGCTTGTACTTGTCGGCGATTGCGTACAGGCGGTCCATGTCGACGGGCAGGCCCGACAGGTAGACGGGGATGATGGCTTTCGTGCGGGGCGTGATGGCCGCTTCCAGCTTGTCAAGGTCGATATTCCGGGTGACGGGATCGATGTCGGCAAAGACGGGCGTGGCACCCACCTCGATGATGACGTTGGCCGTCGCTACCCACGACACGGGCGTGGTGATGACTTCGTCGCCGGGGCCGATGCCGGCGATGCGCAGCGCGATTTCCATGGTGCAGGTACCCGAATTGAAGGTGCGCACGGGACGCCCGCCGAAATACTCGGACAGCTGGGCTTCGAAGGCCTGGACTTTCGGGCCGCTGGTGATCCAGCCGGAGCGCAGCACTTCGCCGACGGCGGCGATCGTCGCTTCATCGATGGTGGGTTTGGAAAAAGGCAAAAAGGGCAGGGGAGAGGTCATGGGTCGCTCGTCTTGTTCTTGGGTAATAGTGTGTCGGTGTATCGGAGTCGCGGAAGCCGCCGGCGCGATCAACGTGCGCTGGCTGGCATGACTATTCTAAAGCGTTAATCTGACGGCGCAGCCGGTTCAGCGGGAAAAATCCCGTTGATGCGGGGATGGGGCAAGCTGGCCGGGGGCGCGATCGGTCTTGCCGCGCGCCCCTGTAAAATGTTTATTTGTTCACAATGACCATGCGGCGCGCATCCTCGGCAATGACACGCATGGGGACGCCACGTTGTTGCAATTGTTTGTAACGGTCCAGGCTGATGATGGCCATGTCGTGCACGCCGGCGTCGGCATCGCGCGTCCATTGCGCGATGAAAGGCTCGATGGTCGGCATGGACAGCTCCGGCTGCTGCTTCAGGCCAAACGTGAACTCATCCCAGTAATCGACGAGGATCACGGGGCGCTGCAGGTAATACGTCAGCGACTGTTCATAGATGCCCACCGAATACAGCTTGGTATCGGCCGTCAGTTCGGCCTGGATCTGCGGCAGCAAATCGGTGCCCGCGCGGTTCTGGCCATACAGCTCGGAGCCGGCCAGGATGCAGTGCGTGGCGAGGAAGCCGGCGCCGGCGATGGTCAGCACGGTCATGTCGCGGCGTAACTGGCGCGCATGCAGCAGGGCCAGTGCGCCGCCGGCGAGGGCAAAGAAGCCGGCCGCCATCAGCCATGGCTGGTAGCCCTTCAAGGCGATCAGGGCGGCGGGATCGCGCGCGCTGGCCTTGCCGAAGGCGATCGGTCCGCCGATCAGGATGGCCGCGCCCAGCACGCACAGCAGGCCGGCGGCCAGCATGCGCTGGCGGCGCGAGGCCGATTCCAGGTACAGCGCCACCAGCAGCGCCAGCGCCGGGAAGATCGGCACGATGTAGCCGGGCAGCTTCGAGGTCGAATAGCTGAAGAAGAAGAAGATGAAGACAGCCCAGATCAGCACCATCAGGCGCGGCTGGAAGGCGCCGTCCTGGCGCTTGAAGGCGGCCGCCAGGCTTTGCGGCAGCACGCCTATCCATGGCAGGATGCCGGGAATCAGCAGCAGCAGGAAGTAATACCAGGCGCCTTCGCGCTTGTGGCCCTTCATCAGGAAGCGCTGGAAGTGCTCGTGGATGAAGAAGAAATGCGGCTGCTCCGGATTGCGCAGGGCCACCAGCACGAACCATGGCGTGGCGATGGCGAAGAAGATGAGCAAGCCCTTGACCAGGTGCAAGCGCGTCCAGATGCGCCAGTCGCGCGCGCACAGCGAGTACAGCACCAGCACGGCGCCGGGCAGCACGATGCCGATCAGGCCCTTGGCCAGCACGGCCAGCGCCATGCCGGCCCAGCAGACCAGCATCCAGTTGCGCCGTTCAGCGTGGGTGGCTTCGTCGCGCTGGGCGATCAACAGGCTGGTCAGGGTCAGGGTCATCATGCCCGACAGGCCCATGTCCAGCGAATTGATCTGGCCGGAAGCGAGCCAGAACAGGCTCGATGCCAGCACCAGGCCGGCATACAGCCCCACGCGCGGGCCGAAGACCTTCTTGCCCGCATACGCCGTCATGCAGACGCCGAGGATGCCGCACAGGCCCGTCCACAGGCGTGCCTGCCACTCGCCCAGGCCAAAGGCGGCGAAGGTCAGCGCGTTCATCCACGTTTGCAGCGGCGGTTTTTCAAAGTATTTGATGCCGTTCAGGCGCGTGGTGATCCAGTCGCCGCTGACGAACATCTCGCGCGCCATCTCGGCGTAGCGGCCCTCGTCGGGCGGCACCAGCGTGCGAACACCCAGTGCATACAGGGTCACGACGATGAAAACGCCCAGCAGGGACCACATCAGCACCCGCGAGCTGTGCAGCTCATTGACGTTGATTTTCATGTGGCGCTGCCTGCGCCAGGCGTCAGGATCAGGGCCAGCGTGACTTTGCGGCCTTCGCCCATGAGGATGTTGTAGGTGCGGCAGGCGGCCTGGCTGTCCATGCATTCGACGCCGATGCGGCGCATGGTTAGCGCGGCCGTCAGCTTCGGATGCACGAAGCGCTGGCGCTCGCCGGTGCCGAGAATGACCACGTCGGGGGCATCGGCCAGGATCTGGTCGAAATGCGCTTCGCTCAACTGTTCAAAACTGCCCACATCCCAGGCCCGCGGCGGCATTTCCGGCATGACGATCAGGCTATAGTCATAAGGCTGGGCATTGATTTCCACGCCGTTTACATCGTAGCCGGTGACGGTTTGGTATTGTTGGGTGCTGCTGGCATGAAGTTTCATGGCGATGGGGCTGAGGGTGTCGGTTGATCGGTGCGCGCGCCGTGCGGAGGTGCGCTGCGGCCAAGGGCGTTAGCATGCCATAAATGACAGAAAAGAGCGACTGTAAAGCAACATCCTTTCCAATTTGCAATGTTTGGCGTGGCCGCATGCAAGGGCGTTGGCGCCATGGTAATAGGTAAAGATTAAGGGAAGATGAAGGAGGCGGGGCGGGAAATGTCCGCCGGGCGGGCCGGCGTGGCAGAATTGGCTCTAAATGCTGCAGTCCGCCATGTTTAATTTGATAAAATGGCCTGCTTTCGGCGAGAATGGTTGTTTTCGCCTTGCAGTCTCTCGTATTGCAGTCTCATGGGTTCATAGTTCTGGCGCGGGCCATACGCCGCAAGCGTAAGGCCGGCAGCGCCGCATCACGACAGGGATTTATTTTGCGACCGATTCAGAAATCGAATAAATTGGCGGACGTCTGCTACGACATCCGCGGCCCGGTCCTGGAAAAATCCAGGCAAATGGAAGAAGAAGGCCACAAGATCACCAAGCTCAATATCGGCAACCTGGCCGTATTCGGCTTCGATCCGCCCGACGAGATCGTGCGCGACATGATGCTCAACCTGCAGAACGCGGCCGGCTATACGGATTCGAAAGGCATGTTCGCGCCGCGCAAGGCCGTCATGCACTATACGCAAGGCAAGAATATCGCCGGCGTGACCATCGACGACATTTACCTGGGCAATGGCGCTTCCGAACTGATCGTGATGTCGATGAACGCGCTGCTCAACAGCGGCGACGAAGTGCTGGTGCCCGCGCCCGATTACCCGCTGTGGACGGCCGCCGTCAGCCTGTCGGGCGGCAATCCCGTGCATTATGTGTGCGACGAGCAGAACGAATGGTATCCCGACATCGAGGACATGCGCCGCAAGATCACGCCGCAGACCAAGGCCATCGTCGTCATCAACCCGAACAACCCCACGGGCGCGCTGTACCCGGTGGCCGTGCTGCTGCAGATCGTCGAACTGGCGCGCCAGCACCAGCTGATCATTTTCGCTGACGAAATCTACGACAAGGTGCTGTACGACGAAGCCGAGCACGTGTCGATCGCCTCGCTGGCCGACGATGTGCTGTTCATCACCATGAACGGCTTGTCGAAGAATTACCGCTCCTGCGGCTACCGCTCCGGCTGGATGGTGGTCTCGGGCGAAAAGCGGCACGCCAAGGATTACATCGAGGGCCTCAACATGCTGGCCTCGATGCGGCTATGCGCCAACGCGCCGGGGCAGTTTGCCATCCAGACGGCGCTTGGCGGCTACCAGAGCATACAAGACCTGGTGGGGCCTGGCGGGCGCCTGTTGAAACAGCGCGACCTGGCGCACAAGCTGCTGACCGATATTCCGGGCGTCACCTGTGTCAAGCCGAAGGCCGCGCTGTACATGTTCCCGCGTCTGGATCCGGAGATTTACCCGATCGCCGACGACCAGCAGTTTGCCTATGAATTACTGGCCGAAGCCAAGGTCCTGATCGTGCAGGGCACGGGGTTCAACTGGATCGCGCCCGACCATTTTCGCGTCGTCTTCCTGCCTAACTCCGATGACCTGACCGAGGCCATGGGCCGCATCGCGCGCTTCCTCGAAGGTTACCGCAAGCGTCACAGCCGGGGCTGAACCGGCCAGCAGCAATCTCGATCAACCTGGCGCCGCACTCGGCGGCGCCACTTAATGAGCAGTCAAGCATAACTATGAAATCCATCAAGATCGGCCTGCTGGGCCTGGGCAATGTCGGATTCGGCACGTTCAGCGTCCTGCAACGCAACCAGGAAGAAATCAAGCGCCGCGCTGGCCGCGGCATTGAAGTCGTCGCCGTCGCCGTGCGCGACGTGGCGCGCGCCGAGGCGCTGATCGCCGGCGCCTGCAAGGTCGTCAATGACCCGATGCTGATCGTCAACGATCCCGAGATCGACATCGTCGTCGAACTGATCGGCGGCTACGACCTGTCGAAAACCCTGGTCATGCAGGCGATCGCCAACGGCAAGCACGTGGTCACGGCCAACAAGGCCCTGCTGGCCGTGCACGGCAATGAAATCTTCGCCGCCGCCCAGGACAAGGGCGTGATGGTGGCCTTCGAGGCGGCCGTCGCCGGCGGCATCCCCATCATCAAGGCGCTGCGCGAAGGCTTGACGGCCAACCGCATCGAATGGATCGCCGGCATCATCAACGGCACCACCAATTTCATCCTGTCCGAGATGCGCGACAAGGGCCTCGATTTCGCCACCGTGCTGAAACAGGCGCAGGAACTGGGCTACGCGGAAGCCGATCCCACCTTCGACATCGAAGGCGTCGATGCCGCGCACAAGGCCACCATCATGTCGGCCATCGCCTTCGGCATCCCGGTGCAGTTCGACAAGGCCTACGTCGAAGGCATCAGCAACCTCAATGCCGTCGACATCCGCTATGCCGAGCAGCTGGGTTACCGCATCAAGCTGCTGGGCATCACCAAGCGCACCACCGTCAACGGCGTGGAAGGCATCGAGCTGCGCGTGCATCCGACCCTGATCCCGGCCAAGCGCCTGATCGCCAACGTGGAAGGCGCCATGAACGCGGTGCTGGTGCACGGCGACGCCGTCGGCGCCAGCCTGTACTCGGGCCGTGGCGCCGGCGCCGAGCCGACCGCCTCGTCGGTGATCGCCGACCTGGTCGACATCACCCGCCTGGCCACGGCCGATCCGGAACACCGCGTGCCGCACCTGGCGTTCCAGCCGAACGCGATGACCAACATTGAAATTTTGCCGATGTCGGAAATCACCACCAGCTACTACCTGCGCATGCATGTGGCCGACCAGCCTGGCGTGCTGGCCGACCTGACGCGCATCCTGGCCGAGCGCGGCATCTCGATCGACGCCATGCTGCAAAAGGAACCGGCCGAAGGCGAGACGCATACGGACATCATCATGCTGACGCACCAGACGCAGGAAAAGAACGTCACGGCCGCCATCGGCAAGATGGAAGCGCTGAGCAGCGTGGTCGGTACCGTCACGAAGATTCGCCTGGAAAACCTCAGCTAACCAGCTTCGGCGATCCATGCAAAACGGCGCCCGCGGGCGCCGTTTTTTCATTCTGGAACAGCCTTACAGCTGCGCAACATCCGGCGCGCCGACGGGTCCCACGTCCATGCCGTCATAGCTGGCCAGCTGGTTTTCCTGGGCAAACGCCATCAGTTCGCCATTGCGCGCGTGCAGGCTGTCGACGCCGTGCACTTCGGCTTTTTCCACGTGCAGCACCCACACGGGCGGCGCCGCCGGATCGTCGAGTTCCGGCTGGTACAGTTCCACGGGACGATAGCCCTGCAGCGCCAGCAGGGAAGCGGCCTGCTCCAGCGGCTCGGACGTAGGGTTGGTGAAGTAATAGCCCCACAGCAGCGGCTGGGTCAAGTCCCACGGCGCGTTCTCGGCGATATTGGCGAACAGTTCGCTTACGTCTTCTTTGGTCATCATGGCAGTCTGCCTTCATTAAAATCTCAGGGCGCGATCTTAACATCGGTGCCCATGGCGCGCCATGCGCCCATAAAAAAACCGGCTTTGCAGCCGGCTTTTCTTATCCACCCTTGCAACGGCAGGATACTGAGACGCGCAAGCGCGTATCAGAACTTGTAGCGCAGGCCGATCGACAGCAGGTCCGCTTTCAGCGTGGCGCCGTCTTCGCTCGCTACCTTGCCGAAGTTTTCGTATTCCGCAACCAGCGACAGTTTTTTGTCGAAGTGGTAAGCCGCGCCGATACCGAACAGGGCGGAGGTTTTGTTGTGCGATTCACTCTTGCTGAAATTCAATGCGCTGACGGTGAGTTTGGCGTGGTTTTGCGCAACGCCAGCCTTGGCGAACAGCGAGAACTGTTCGTTCAGCGGCAGGGTACCGGTGGCGGCGACGTAGAATGCATGGTTCTTGATTGCCGATTTCATGTCGTCAATGTTTTGCGACAGCTTGCCGAAATCGACGTAGCCGGCTTCCGCGCCAAAGTTCTGCGTGAAGTCGTAGCCAGCGTAGACTTTGTAGCCGGTATCGTTGTCCTTGCGCGAACTTTCTTGATCTGCAGATACTTTCAGTTCCGCGCGGCCGATATTCGCGCCGGCGTAGATGCCTTCGGCTTGGGCGAACAATGGGAATGCCAGGGCGGCGCCAACGACTGCTGCAAACAATTGCTTTTTCATATTAATCCTAGGTAATTAATGCGGAGAGACTGTCTCGCCGCTTAATGGGAGCCGAATTGTATAGGGATGAATATGTTTATGTAAGGCAACTGTTTTAAAAGCATTGAAAATATATCATGTGTTGTTTTTTGGTAGCAATTGCTGCCAAAGAGGCATTTGCGCAGGCCGTCATGTTAGGCAGCTGAAATGCACGCTGACTTTCAGCCCGTGCCCATTGGCGGCCGTCGCCAGTTCCAGCCGGGCGCCGTGCAGGGCGGCAATGTCGCGCACGATGGCCAGGCCCAGTCCGGCGCCGCCAGGATTGCTCTCGAGTGCCGCGCCGACCCGGTAAAACGGCGTAAACACGCGTTCGCGTTCGGCGGGCGGGATGCCGGCGCCGCTGTCTTCCACTTCCAGTACCGTTTCATTGCCGTCGCCGTCATGTTCCGCCACGCGCACGCGCAGGATCACGCTGCCGTCCTGCGGCGTGTAGCGCAGGGCATTGTCGACCAGGTTGGCCACCAGTTCGTGCAGCAGCAGCGCCTGGCCATGCACGGGCGCTTCGTCGGGCGCTTCCAGCGACAGGTCGATATTCTTGCCGACGGCGGTCATGGCCATTTCCAGGCCCACCTGCTGCGCCACGTCGCGCAGCGGGACGGTGTCCATGGCCAGGGTGTCGCCGCCATGCTCGATGCGCGCCAGGGTCAGCAGCCGGTTCGCCAGCAGCACGGTCGAATCGGTCGTGGCGGCAATCGAGCGCACGATGTCGCGCAGGGCCGCCATGTCGGGCGGCCCGCCCGCCTGGCGGTCGCACTCGCGCAAGGCCAGTTCGGCCTGTGTTTTTAGCACGGTCAGGGGCGTGCGCAGCTGGTGCGAGGCGTCCGCGATGAAGCGGCGCTGGCTGGCGATCAGCTGCTGCAGGCGCGACATGGAACCGTTCATGGCGCTCACCAGCGGGCGCATCTCCTTGTGCACGAGTGCGGGATCGACGTCGGACAGGTCGGACAGGGCGCGCGTTTCGACTTCCGTTTTCAATCGCATCAGCGGCTGCAGCACCAGGCGCACGGCAAACCACACGAGAGCGCCCATCACCAGTATCATCGCCGCCTGCCAGCTGAGCGTATCGAACAGGATCTGGTTCGACAGGCCGCGCCGCGCATCGAGGGTTTCCGCCACCTGGATCAGGGCGATGCCGCGCATCGAGTCGTCATACACGGGTTGCAGCAAGGCCGCGATGCGTATCGGCTTGCCGTGGTAATCGGCATGGTAAAAGCGCACCAGGGCCGGGTAGTTCTGCGAACGGGGCACGTTCTTCGGCACGGGCGGCAAGTCGCCATAGCCGGAGACCAGCTCGCCGTTGATGCCCGTTACCTTGTAGTAGATGCGTCCCAGGGTATCGGTTTCAAAGCTGTCGAGCGCCACGTAGGGCACTTCGGCCACCACCTTGCCGCCGACGATGGAGACGCGCTCGGCCAGCGCGCGCGTCGACGCCAGCAGCGAGCGGTCGTAGGCCATGTCGGCCGCGTCGAGGGCGTTGCGGTAAACAAAAACGGCATCGAGCAGCACCAGCATGACCAGTGGAATGAGCAGCCAGCGCAGCAGCTGGCTGCGCAGGCTGCCCAGCGGCCGGCCTTGCGCCCAGCGCCGGCGCAGGCGCTCGAGCAGGGGCAGACGCCGCATGGTGGCGCTCATTTTGGCGCGGCAGGCGCCATGGCGCTGCGTGGCTGCAGCAGGTAGCCGATGCCGCGCAGCGTGGTGATGACGGCGCCGTCGGGCGAGCCGCTTTCGACGCCGCCTTCCGCATTGCTCTCGAGTTTTTTGCGCACGCGGTGGATGTACAGTTCGATGGCGTCCAGGTTGGCGTCGTCGGCCAGGGCGAAGACTTCGTCGAACAGCTTTTCCTTCGAGACGGCGCGGCCCGAGCGCGTGATCAGCGCCTCGAGCACGGCGTGTTCGCGCGGTGTCAGGGCCAGCGCCGCGCCGCCATAGCTGAACATGCGCGTGACGGTATCGAAACTGAGCGCGCCGCAGCTATGCACGAGCGCCTCGTTGCCCTGGCTGCGGCGCAGCAGGGCCTTCACGCGCGCCTCCAGTTCGGCCAGCTCGAACGGCTTGGCCATGTAGTCGTCGGCGCCCAGGTTCAGGCCCTGCACTTTTTCGTCCAAGCCGCCGCGCGCCGTGAGTATCATGACGGGAGTCTTGCCGCGCGTGCCGCCGCGCGCGCGCAGGCGGCGCAGCACGTCCAGGCCATCCATCTTGGGCAGGGTCAGGTCGAGCAGCACCAGCGAGTACTCCTGCGTGTGCAGCAGGGCGTCGGCATCGGCGCCGTTGTGGGCGGTCTCCACCGTCAGGTGCGCGTCGCGCAGGGCCTTTGCCAGCCAGTGCGACAGCTCCAGATGGTCTTCCACTAATAATATGCGCATGGTCTCCGCCATTCGTTTGAATGGTTGCAGTGTAAGCCTGTCGGCGCGCCGCCGACAGGGGCGGCGATGAATATGTTTGTGCCCCTTGTGGCTGGCCGGCGACACCTGTCAGTCTGAAAGCGAATTGAAAGGATCGCGCTCATATAGTGTGATCCTGATTCATGAAATTGATCAGGCATATCACTAATAACTATATCTAAGGGAGACACGTTACATGAAGAAATCCGCATTCTCGCTGGCCGCCATGGCAGTCCTGGCCGCCGCCGGCAGCGCCCAGGCCCAGTCGAACGTCACCCTGTACGGCCGCCTCGATGCCGGCATCAGCAACACCAGCAACGCCGGTCCGAACAAAAGCTCGATGACGCAAGTCAGCTCGGGCGGCATGAATACCTCGCGCTGGGGCATCCTGGGCAGCGAAGACCTGGGCGGCGGCCTGAAGGCCGTGTTCAATCTGGAAGGCGGCATCCTCGTCGACACGGGCGCCGCCGACGGCGCGCTGTTCAAGCGCCAGGCGAATGTGGGCCTGGAAGGCGCGTTTGGCCGCGTCGTGCTGGGCCGTTCGTTTACCACCGTGTACGACTTCGTGCTGCCGTTCGATCCGATGGCCTATGCGCCGTTCTATTCGTGGGCCACCTCGGCCCATGCGACGGGCCCGAGCAAGTACGGCATGACCACCGCCTTCGACAACATGGTCAAGTATTCGGGCAAGACCGGCGACTTCAACTACGGCGCGTCGTACGGCTTCGGCGAACAGACGACGGGCAGCTCGGACAGCGCCAAGCTGTCGACGGCGCTCACCTACAAGACGGGTCCCGTCAGCCTGCTGGCCACGTATGAGCAGGTCAACGGCAATGCCATCGCCGGCGGCGCGCGCGACAAGACCACCGTGTACCACCTGGGCGCCATGTATGACGACGGCCCGTGGAAGGTGCAGGCGGCGGCGCGCGACTACAAGCTCGATCCGGCCGCTGCCGGCAAGGCCGACGTGCGCGGCACCCTGTACTGGGGCGGCGTCAGCTACAAGACGACGCCGGTGATCACCCTGACCGGCGTGATCTACTACCAGGACGTGAAGAACGTGGCGGCCAACCTCGATGCGGATCCGATCATGTACGTGGCGCGCGTGCGCTATGCGCTGTCCAAGCGCACGGACCTGTACGTGGCTGGCGCCTATGCCAAGGCCAAGCACAATCAGCTGGTCAGCCTGTCGCGTGACGACGCCGGTTTCGGCGACACGCAGCGCGGCCTGATCGCCGGCATCCAGCACCGCTTCTAAGGCATGACCATGCTGCGCTCCCTGTTCCTGTCGTTGCTGTGCCTGTTGCCCGCCGTCGCGGCGGCGCAGGCGCTCGCCCCGGCCGAATGCGTGGTGCCGTCCAAGCCGGGCGGCGCCATGGATTTGACGTGCAAGCTGGCGAAGAAAGGCCTGGCGCAGGAGGGCGCAGCGGGCGTGGCCGGGGCAGCGGCAAGCCCCATGCGCATCAGCTATCTGCCCGGTGGCATCGGCGCGGTAGCCTGGCACTCGATGGTGTCGCAGCGCCGGCGCGCGGAGCCGAACACGTTGGTGGCGTTTTCGGGCGGCTCGCTGCTCAATCTGGCGCAGGGCAAGTTCGGCAATGCCAAGGCGGGCGACGTGCGCTGGGTGGCGGCGCTGGGTGCCGACTACGGCATGATCGCCGTGCGCAGCGATTCGCCGTACAAGACGCTGGGCGACCTGATCGCCGCTTTGCGCCAGCATCCGGACACGGTGCTGATCGGCGTCTCCGGCACCATCGGCAGCCAGGACTGGCTGAAGATGGCGCTGGTGGCGCGCCACGTGGGCATCGATCCGAAAGTGCTGCGTTTCGTCGCGCTCGAAGGCGGCGGCGAAGTCTTCACGGCGATGCAGGCCGACTACGTGCAGGTGGTCTCGGGCGACACGTCGGAAGCCACCCTGAACGCCAGCGCCAACCATGCGCGCGTGCTGGCGGTGTTGTCGGAGAAGCGCCTGCCCGGCGTGCTGGCCGGCGTGCCGACGGCGCGCGAGCAGGGCGTCGACGTGGTCTGGCCCATCATCCGCGGCGTCTGGATGGGGCCGCAGGTGCCCGAGGCGGATTACCAGCGCTGGGTGGCCACGTTCGACCGCGCCATGGCCACGCCGCAGTTCGCCGAATGGCGCGCGCAGGCCGGCCTGTATCCATTCGCCCTGACGGGGCCGAAGCTGACGGCGTATGTCAGGAAAGCGGTCGATGAGTATGCCAGGCAAGCCACCGAGCTTGGCCTGATGCGCTGACCGCCATTCCATTTAAAAAAATCTATTTCACAGACGGAGACAACCCCATGCAAACCAAGATCCTGCTTCAAGCCGCCATCGCCACCGCATTTGCCAGCCTGGCCGGCGCCGCGTTCGCGCAAGTGCCGCCCGGCTATCCGGCCGACTACCAGAAAATCATCGACGCGGCCAAGAAGGAAGGCAAGGTGGTGATCTACAGCGCCACCGACAGCAAGGCCGCAGCACCGTTGATCAAGGATTTCAGCGCCCTGTATCCAGGCATTTCGGTCGAATACAACGACATGAATTCCACCGAAGTGTACAACCGCTTCATTTCCGAAGTGGCGGCCGGCGGCAATACGGCCGACGTGATGTGGTCGTCGGCGATGGACTTGCAGATGCGCCTGGCCTCGGACGGCTACGCGCTGAAGTACAAATCCGTGGAAGCGGCCAAGATTCCCGGCTGGGCGATGTGGGACGACCAGGCTTACGGCACCACGTTCGAGCCGGCCGCCATCGTCTACAACAAGCGACTGCTCGATCCGAAGGAAGTGCCGAAGAACCACGACGACTTCGCCAAGCTGATCGCCACGCCGAAATTCAAGGACAAGGTCACCACCTACGACATTGAAAAATCGGGCGTGGGCTTCATGTTCATGGCGCAGGATGCCAAGGAGTACCCGCAATTTTTGGCGCTGCAAAATGCGTTTGGCACGGCCAAGGTGCGCGTGCAGTCGTCGACGGGCACCATGATGGAGCGCATCTCCTCGGGTGAAAACCTGATCGGCTACAACGTGCTGGGCTCCTATGCCCTGGTGCGCGCCAAGACCGACCCGTCGATCGGCGTGGTGCTGCCCAAGGATTACACCCTGATCCTGTCGCGCGTGCAGTTCATCAACAAGAACGCGAAGAACGTCAACGCCAGCAAGCTGTGGCTCGATTACATCCTGTCGCACCGCGGCCAGACCATCATCTCGAACGGCGCCAAGCTGTTTGCCATCCGCGCCGACGTCACGGGCGAGACCACGTCGGCTGACCTGATCAAGGAAATCGGCGCGGCCAACGTCAAGCCGATCCCCGTGCATCCGATCATCCTGCAATTTTTGGGGCCTGCCAAGCGCATGGCCTTCCTGAAGCAGTGGAAAGAAACAGCCGGCAAGAAGTAGGAACCTCCGAAAACCCATTGCGCGTCGCGATTTGCGGCCTCCGATGCTGACTGTGCATTCGCACAGCTGCGCTTCCCGGGCCAACGGGAGCGCCGAGCCTCATCGCTGCTCGCCACGGGTTTTCTGGAGTTCCCAGGCCGTCTTAGCCGCCCGCGAGCCTGGCTTGCGGGCGCACGCCGCACCCTTCATTCATTGGATTCATCATGCAAACTGCTATCTTGCCGCTGCCTGCACGGTCGCGTTCTCCCTTGTCGCGCCTGAACTGGCCGCGCGGCGTGGTCGTGGCGATCACCCTGGTCGCCATCTTCCTGCCGCTGTTCCTGATTTTTTACCAAAGCTTTTTGAACGCGCCCTTCTTCATGCCGGTGCGCGAATTCGGCTTTGACTCCTACCGTTTCATCTTCGATGATCCCGATTTTTCGATGGCCTTCAAGAATGGCCTGATGCTCGCCTTCGGCCTGACCGTCATCGCCGTGCCGCTGGGCGGCATGCTGGCCTTCCTGATGGTGCGCACGGACTTGCCCGGCCGCGGCTGGGTGGCGCCCATGCTGCTGGTGCCGATCTTTGTGTCGCCGATGGTGATGGGCTTTGGCTACGTCGTCTCGATGGGCCCCGTGGGCTTTTATTCGACCTGGGCCAAGGAGCTGCTGGGCTTCGTGCCCTGGAATATTTATTCATTCACCAGCATCGTCATCATCGCCGGCCTGACGCACGTGCCGCACGTCTACCTGTACGCCTCGTCGGCCCTGAAAAGCCTCGGTTCGGACGTGGAAGAAGCTGCCCGCGTGGCCGGCGCCTCGCCGGTGCAGGTGATGATGAACGTGTCGCTGCCGATGATCATGCCGGCGCTCGCGTATGCGGGCGTGCTGGTGTTCTTCCTCGGCTTCGAGGTGTTCGGCCTGGTGCTGGTGCTCGGCGACCCGGAAGGCCATCTGGTGCTGCCGACCTATCTGTACAAGCTGACGAACAAGCTGGGCACGCCGTCCTACCACCTGATGGCCGCCGTCGCCGTCTGCCTGGTGATGGTGACCATGCCGCTGGTGATGATACAGCGCTGGCTGCTCAAGTCGGCCAACAAGTATGTGTCGATCAAGGGCAAGGGCGCGCGCAGCAAGGCCATGCCGCTGGGCCGCTGGAAGTGGCTGGCGTTCGCGCTGCTGGCCGGCTGGCTGATCTTCACCATCATCCTGCCGCTGACGGGCATCGTGCTGCGCTCGTTCGTGCAGTACTGGGGCGAGGGCGTGCACCTGGCCGACGTGCTGACCCTGCAGCATTTCCGCGATATCTTCGACCAGCCGTCGCTGGTGCGCGGCATCGTCAACACCATCCTGATCGGCGTCGTCGGCGGTGCCCTGGCCGTGGGCTGCTACAGCTTCATCGCGCTGGCCATGCACCGCAAGCAGGATGGCATCACGCGCCTGCTCGACTACAGCGTGCTGGTGCCGCGCGCCGTGCCGGGCCTGCTGGCCGGCCTGTCCTTCCTGTGGGTGTTCCTGTTCGTGCCGGCCTGGCTCGACGGCATATTGAAAGGCATGGACAACGGCGTGGCCCTGTGGCTCAGCGGTCACGTGATTCCCGTGCTGCGCGAACTGCGTTCGACCATCTTCGCCCTGTGGCTCGCGTATTCGGTGGTGTGGATGGCCTACGGCATGCGCCTGATTTCCACCGCGCTGCTGCAGGTGGGGCCGGAACTGGAAGAGGCGGCGCGCGCCGTCGGCGCCAGCCGCGGCCAGGTGACGCGCGACGTCACCCTGCCGCTGATCAAGTACGGTTTGCTGGGCGCCTGGCTGATGGTGTTCCTGATCTTCGAGCGCGAATACTCGACCGGCGTGTACCTGCTGTCGCCGGGCACGGAAGTGATCGGCGCCATGCTGGTATCGCTGTGGGCGGGCGGCTCGACCGACCTGGTGGCGGCGCTGTCCTTCATCAACATCACCCTGGTGGCCATCGGCCTGGGCATCGCGCTGCGCTTTGGCGTGAAGTTACATAACTAATTAGAGACTGAGACAAGATCATGAATGAACTGACCGTCAATGAACTGCACCTGGACTATGGCACCGGCGCCTCCGCCAACCCCATCCTGAAGGGGGTCTCGATGCACCTGAAAAAAGGCGAAGTGGTCGCCTTGCTGGGGCCTTCGGGCAGCGGCAAGACCACCTTGCTGCGCGCCGTGGCCGGACTGGAAAGCCCGAAGGCGGGCACCATCGAGATCGGCGAGCGCAATGTCTACGACGGCGCGAAGCACTTCGAGATGCCTGCCGAGCAGCGCAACCTGGGCCTGGTGTTCCAGTCGTACGCGCTGTGGCCGCACAAGACCGTCTTCGACAACGTCGCCTACGGCCTCAAGCTGCGCAAGATGGGCACGGCCGATATCGCCGGGCGCGTGAAGGAAGTGCTGACGCAGCTGGGCCTGGGACATCTGGGCGAGCGCTATCCGCATCAGCTGTCCGGCGGCCAGCAGCAGCGCGTGGCGATCGCCCGGGCGCTGGTGTACAACCCGCCCGTGATCCTGCTCGACGAACCGCTGTCGAACCTCGACGCCAAGCTGCGCGAGGAGGCGCGGGCGTTCCTGCGCGAACTGATCGTGCGCCTGGGCCTGTCCGCGCTGATGGTGACGCATGACCAGGGCGAGGCGATGGCCATTTCCGACCGCATCCTGTTGCTCAATAACGGCAAGATCGAGCAGCAGGGCACGCCGCAAAGCATGTATGAAACGCCCGATACCCTGTTCACGGCGGAATTCATGGGCAGTAACAACCGCCTGCCCGGCAAGGTGGTGCAGCGCGACGGCAACGCCGTGCGCCTGCTGGTCGACGGCGCCGCCATGCAGGGCGTGGCGCGCGGCGCCAACGTCGGTGCCGAAGTCACTACCATGATCCGCGTCGAGGAAGTGAAAATCAGCGCCACCCCGGTGGACAACGCCATCGAGCTGCCGCTGCTGACCTGCATGTACCTGGGCGACCGCTGGGAATGCCTGTTCGAGCGCGGCGGCGCCGAGAACATCAGCCTGCGCGCGTATTCGCGCCACAAGCTGGAAGCGGGCAAGTACTGGCTGCATATGCCCGCCGATAAGCTCTGGGTGTTTTAACGGCAGGGCGCCGGCCTGGCCGGCGCCCCCTAAGCACCGGCGCCGCCACCGTCACGACCGGCGCCCTGCGCGCCATGGCCTTGCCGCGCCTGCCTGCATGGCGCGCGCGGGCCGGTTCTTCGCCGGCATCGCCCCGGGCCGCCGTTCCAGCCCCGATTTCCTGCATGCCGCTCCCCGCCACCTGGCCGGCGCCGACTTCTGCAGCGCCTTGATGCTGATGCCGGCCGTCGCCTTTCTGCCCCGTTGCACAGAGTGGCAAGCCACCCAGGCACGCTCATGCTGGTCCTATTCCCCGCTGCTATTGCCGATCGCTCCATTCTTCTCCATGGCGGAAAGGTGACGCCGCCAGAGTTGAATCTGTTGGCGGCCATGGGCATAAAGCAAGCGCTCTATATTGTTACTGCAGCGTAGCCGGTGTAATCCTCGCTGACATATGTGGAGGGCATCGTGGCATGCCGCGTGGCGGGAATGGGGGATGCCAGTTTTTTGGGATTTTGTATAGACGGCGCGCTGGCCGGTGGCGTCCGATGCCCGCGTTTGCCGCGCCACCGCGCCATGCTGTGCGTGTTATCTAAAAACAACGCTCTCGTGGTCGTAAAAGAGCGCTTCTTTTTATTGTTGATAAAAAAGCCTCTTTTTTGAGAATGCAGCTTGTTTGCTGGCGAGCGACGCTTTTTTCCTCGGAAGATAATAGATGGGATGTTACAAATAGTAACTGGGGCGGCGTATTCCGTAAAACAGGGTTTTAGGCTCCCCATTTAAAAAGTTGCCGCAGGGCCATTTATTTTAGTTATTTTGACTTCCTTAGTTTATAATTTGAAAAGAACGCCGGCGGGGCTTTTTGCGCAGTTTTGACGTGAGTTCGCCCTTTTTTTGAGCTCAGGAAAATGCATATGCGCACCGATGGTGTCCGTTTTTCAATTGTCAGACATGCCGCCTGGGCGCCAGGCCTGGAAACGCAGCAGCAGTGGCAGGCGTGGGCGCAAAGCACCTTGCCCGTTGCGCCGATTGCCGTCGCCGGCGAGCCTGGCGTGCGCGCGATGGCGCCGATGCTGCGCCGCCGCGCCGGCCAGCTGGGCAAGATGGCACTCGAAGTGGCGTACGCCTGCCTGGGCGAACAGCGCGATATTCCGTTGGTCTTTTGCTCGCGCCATGGCGAGGTGGCGCGCGCCGTCGAACTGTTGTCGGCGCTGGCCCAGGGCGAGCCCTTGTCGCCGACCGCGTTCGGCATGGCCGTGCACAATGCCAGCGCCGGCCTGTTTTCCATCGCCCGCGCCGATACGGCGAACCAGCTGGCTGTCGCCGCCGGTGCCGCCAGCCTCGAGGCCGCAGTGATCGAGGCGTGCAGCCTGCTGGCCGATGGCGCGGCGCAGGTATTGCTGGTGCTGGCGGAGTGTCCCTTGCCGGTTCCATTCGAGGCCTTTGAAGATTGCCATGAGCAGCCGCATGCATTTGCCTGGCTGCTGCAGGCCGAGGCTGCCCCGCACACGGGTTTTGGCCTGACGTGGCGCGCCCGCGGCAGCGACGACGCGTTGCCGGTGGCGGCCGATGCCATGCCCGGCAGTCTGGCCGTGCTGCGTTTCATGCTGGGCGAAGCCCGCGTGTTCGAACATGCGGCCAACCGCCAGACCTGGCGCTGGAGCCGCCATGCATAAGCTGGGGGCTGTACGCGCCGGCCTGTCGATAGCCTGGCGCACCATCGCGACCGCATTCAGTTTTGCCGCTTTTGGCCTGGGCGGCTTGCTGTTGCGCGTGCTGGTGTTCCCCTTGTTGCAGTTGCTGGTATGGCGGCGCGAAACGCGCATTGCCTGCGCGCGCGCCGTCATCCGCTGGAGCTTCCGGTTTTATATCGGACTGATGCGTTTTCTCGGCGTGCTGCGCTACGACTTGCGCGGTCTCGACAAGCTGGAGCGGGGCGGCTTGCTGATCCTGGCCAATCATCCGACCCTGATCGACACGATTTTCCTGATGGCGTATGTCAGGCAGGCCGATTGCATCGTCAAGTCCGATTTGTGGAACAACCCGTTTACGGGCGGTCCCGTGCGCGCGGCAGGCTATATCAACAATACGGGCGGCGCCGAACTGGTGGACGCTTGCCTGGCATCGCTGGCACGCGGCAACAACCTGATCATTTTCCCGGAAGGCACGCGCACGCCACGCAGCGGCGAGGTGGTGCTGAAGCGGGGCGCGGCGAATATCGCCGTGCGCGGCCGCCGCGACGTGACGCCCGTGCTGATCCGCTGCCTGCCCAGGACCCTGGGCAAGGGCGAGCCGTGGTGGCGCGTGCCGGCCCGCCGCGCGCATTTCGAGATCGCCGTGCAGGACGACCTGGCGATCGACGAGTTTACCGGCGGTGGCGCCAGCGACGTGATGGCGGCGCGCACCTTGACCACTCATCTGCAACATTACTTTAGCGGGAAACAGGAACAACATGCTTGAACAAGAAGTGAAGGAACTGATCATCGAGGCGCTGCAACTGGAAGACATGAGCGCTGCCGATATCGATACGGATGCGCCCCTGTTTGTCGAGGGCCTGGGACTCGATTCGATCGATGCGCTGGAACTGGGCGTCGCCCTGCAAAAAAAATACGGCATTTCCCTGTCGGCCGATTCGGCCGATACGCGCCGCCACTTTGCCTCGGTACGGGCGCTGGCGGCCATGGTTGACACTCACAGAAAGAAGTAAGGAGCAGCAAAATGGTAGATATGAGCGCAATGAGCCGCGATGAACTGTACGCGTGGGTAGTCCAACTGCTGGCTGAAATGTTCGAGCTGGACCCGGCGGCCCTGACGCCGCAGTCGAATCTGTATGCGGAACTCGATATCGACAGCATCGACGCGGTCGACCTGGCGGTCAAGTTGAAGCAGTTGACGGGCAAGCGCCTGCAGCCGGAAGTGTTCAAGACCATCCGCACGATCGACGACGTGGTCGAGGCGCTGCGCGCGATGTCGGCGACGGAACAGGCGGCATAACGCGTGCTGCTCAATGCCGTCGCGTTGCTGCTGACCGTACTGTATCCGCTGGCGATCTGGTTCGGTCACGGCCAGGTCGAGCCGCGCTGGCTGGCGCTGCTGCTGTTGCTGGCCGCCGCCTGCCGCCTGCCCGCGCTGAAGCTGCAGCGCGCCGCGCGCTGGTCGGTGGCCGCCGCGCTGCTGCTGGCCGCCATCGCCCTGTGGAGCAACCTGCTGCTGCCGCTGAAACTGTATCCGGTGCTCGTCAACGCCGTCTTGCTGGCGACCTTCGGCTACAGCCTGTGGGCGCCGCCGTCGGTGGTGGAGCGCCTGGCGCGCCTGCGCGAGAAGGATTTTCCACCCGCGGCCGTGCGCTATACGCGCCGCGTGACGCAGGTCTGGTGCGGTTTCTTCATCGTCAATGGCGGCATCGCGCTGGGCACGGCGCTGTGGGCCAGCGAAGCCGTCTGGTCGCTGTACACGGGCGTCATCGCCTATGTCCTGATGGCCCTGTTATTTGGCGGCGAGTATCTCGTCCGCCTGCGTTTTAAGCGTTTGCACCATGTCTGAATCCTCGTTGCCGGAAGTACCCGTGCCTGAAACACGTTCGCCGATTTCCCCGCTGGCGCGCCTGGCGCTGGCCATGCATGGCCGCCCGCCAGCCATGCCAATCGGCTGGCGCGATGGCGCCATGCTCGATCACGCGCATGTTGCCGCGCGCATGGCGGCGTGGGCCGATCTGCTGGAGCGCCAGGCAGGCCGCCATTTCGCCCTGTACCTGGACGACAGCATCGAGTTTGGCGCCGCCTTGCTGGGCGCCTGGCAGGCGGGCAAGACCATCTGGCTGACGGCCGATACCTTGCCGGCCAGCTGCGCTTCGCTGGCCGCGTCCGTGGATGGCTTTCTGGGGCAGTTCCCGGCCGCGCATGCGCCGTTGCCCCTGCCAGCGGACAGCCTGGCCGAGCGCGCATGGACAGTGCTCGCCGACGATTTTCCGGCGCTGGTGGTGTACACCTCCGGCAGCACGGGCGCGGCGCAGGCCATTCCGAAAAAACTCTCGCAACTGGCCAGCGAAGTGGCCACGCTGGAGCAGCTGTTTGGCGAACACGCCGATGGCGCCGCCGTCGTCGCCACCGTCTCGCACCAGCATATCTACGGCTTGCTGTTCAAGGTGTTGTGGCCGTTGGCCGCCGGGCGCGCCGTGCATGCGCACAGCGTGGATTATCCGGAGCAGCTGGCGGCCTTGCTGGCGCGCGGCCCGTGCGTGCTGGCCGCCAGTCCCGCGCACCTGAAGCGCCTGCCGGAACACCTCGACTGGTCCGGCGCGCGCGCGCAGCTGCGCGCCGTGTTTTCGTCGGGCGGTCCGCTGGCCCTGGACAGCGCGCTGGCGGCGGGCAATCTGCTTGGCCGCGTGCCGCGCGAAATCTATGGCAGTTCGGAGACGGGCGGCGTGGCCTGGCGCCAGCGCGCGCCGGAGCGCCCTGACGACGAAAGCTGGCAGGGCTTTCCCGGCGTGGACTGGCGTTTGCTGGACGACGGCGCGCTGGAAGTGCGCTCGGCGCACCTGGCCGATGATGGCTGGCTAGGCCTGGCGGACCGCGCGCGGCAAACGGCGCCAGGGCGCTTCCAGCTGCTGGGGCGCAGCGACCGCATCGTGAAGATCGAGGAAAAACGCATTTCGCTGAGCGCCATCGAGGCGGCCTTGCTGGCCACGCCGCTGGTGACGGATGCGCGCGTGCTGCTGTGCGACGCGCCGGCGGGCGAGCGCCAGAAGGTGGCGGCCTTTATCGTCTGCAGCGCCGCCGGTCGCGCGCTGCTCGACGCCGAAGGCAAGCTGGCCCTGAATCGCCAGCTGCAACTGGCGCTGGGCGGCCAGGTCGACGCCGTCGCCTTGCCGCGCCGCTGGCGCTACCTGGAGCAACTGCCCATCAATGCGCAGGGCAAGACGACGCAGGCGCTGCTGCTGGCCCTGCTGGCGCCGGTGGACAAGCCGCCGCGCCTGCCGCATGCGCAGCTGCTCGAGCGCTCGGCCGAGGGCGAGACGCCACGGCTGCTGCTCGAGCTGCGGGTGCCCGCGAACCTGTTTTATTTCGACGGCCATTTCACGGACGCGCCCTTGCTGCCTGGCGTGGTGCAGGTGGAGTGGGCGCTGCACTTTGCGCGCCAGCACCTGGAATTGCCCGCGCATTTCCGCGCCATGCACGCCTTGAAATTCCAGCAGCCGGTGCTGCCGGACCGTCCCGTGCGGCTGGCGCTCGAATATGACGCGCTCAAGGCCAGCCTGCAGTTTCGCTATCTGTCGGACGCTGGCCAGCATGCCAGCGGCCGCATCCTGTTTCACCCGAATGCCGCTGCCGTTCCCGGTGGCGGCGCCGATACACCCACTCCAGCAGCGAGCGCATGTTAGATAAAAAATTCTCACCCGAACGCCAGACCGCCTTTGCCGCCCGTTTCGAGGCGCAAAAAATCGCTTTCGGCCCCGTCGTCTTTCAATGCGTGCGCTATGCGTGGAAACGCGGCATGCTGCAGGCACTGGCCGACACGGGCCACAGCGGCCTGACGATCGCCGACATGGCTGCCAGCGGCCGCTGGACCGAGTATGCGTTGAAAGTGGCGCTGGAGTCGTGCCTGTCGGCCGGCGTCGTATCGCTGCGCGACGGCGCGTATGTGCTCGACAAGGTAGGATTTTGCATGCTGACGGACAGCATCACCCAGGTCAACCTGGACTTCATGCATGACGTCTGCTACCAGGGCTTGTTCGACCTCGACCGCTCGCTTGACGCCGAGCAGCCATTGGGGCTGGCCGCGCTGGGCGACTGGCCAACCTTGTACCAGGGCTTGTCGGCGCTGTCGGAACCGGCCAAGGGCAGCTGGTTCGCCTTCGACCACCATTATTCGGACACCTCGTTCCCCGAGATTTTCCCGGACGTCTTCGCCACGGCGCCGCGCCGCATCATGGATATCGGCGCCAATACGGGCAAGTTCGCCAGCGCGGCGCTGGCCTACCATGCAGGCGTGGAACTGCACCTGGTCGACCTCGAGCGCCAGCTGGCGGTGGCCGAGCGGACACTGACTGACGCTGGCGTGCGCGAGCGGGCCCATTTGCACGCCTGCGACCTGCTCGACGACGCGGCGCCGCTGCCGCCCGGCATGGACCTGATCTGGATGAGCCAATTCCTCAGCTGCTTTTCCGAGCCGGCCATCGCCAGCATCCTGCGCCGCGTGGCGCAGGCGCTGGGGCCGAACGGCCAGGTGCTGATCATGGACACCTTCTGGGACCGCCAGCAATACGATATCGCCGCCTACTGCCTGATCAACACGTCGCCGTACTTCACGGCCATGGCCAGCGGTAACAGCAAGATTTACCAGAGCGCCGACTATATCCGCCTGGCGCAGGAGGCCGGCCTGGAATTGCTGACCACGCGCGACGGCATCGGCTATTGCCACTCGCTGCTGCGCTTTGGCCGCGCCGGAGCCCGCGGTGACTGAAGTGCGTTTTCATCCCTGCATCGTGATCCCCGTGTTCAACCATGAGCATGCGATCGGCGCCGTGGTGGAGCGCCTGCTGCCGCACGGCGTGCCGCTGATCCTCGTCGACGACGGCAGCCTTGACGCCGGCGCGCGCACCCTGGATGCGCTGGCCGCCGCGCATCCGACGCGCGTGACCCTGCTGCGCCACGCGCGCAACCAGGGCAAGGGCGGGGCGGTCTTGACGGGCTGCCGCCACGCGCATGCGCAAGGCCACAGCCATGCGCTGCAGATCGACGCGGACGGCCAGCACGAGACGGACGATGTGCCGCGCTTCCTGGCGCAGGCGCAGGCCACGCCGACGGCGGTGGTGGTCGGCTATCCCGTGTACGACGCCTCGGTGCCGAAGGCGCGCTACTACGGCCGCTATGCGACGCATGTCTGGGTGTGGATCAATACCCTGTCGCTGCAGATCCGCGATTCCATGTGCGGCTTCCGCGTCTATCCGCTGGCGCCTTTCATGGTACTGGCAGAGAGGCGTCAGCTGGGGCAGCGCATGAATTTCGACACCGACGTGCTGGTGCGCCTGTACTGGGATGGACTGGAGATGGCGAACCTGCCCACGAAGGTTGGCTATCCCAGCGACGGCGTCTCGCATTTCGAGCTGTGGCGCGACAACGTGCTGATTTCGTGCATGCATGCGCGCCTGTTCTTCGGCATGCTGTGGCGCGCGCCGCGCCTGCTGGCACGCCACTGGCGCGCGCGATGACGACGGCGTCGCACCAGCCGCGCGGACACTGGTCCGACTTTAACGAAATCAGCTTCGTGGCCGGCATGCGCCTGCTGTTCTGGATCTGCCGCGTCTTCGGCCGCTGGCCATTTCGCATCGTGCTGTACCCGGTGCTGGCCTGGTACGTGCTGACGCATGCCCGCGCGCGCCGCGTCTCGCGTGCGTATCTGCAGCGCGTCGCGGCCTGCGGCGGCTCGGCGAATCTGAGCGTGCTGCGGCATTTTGCCGCGTTTGCGGAAACCATCCTCGACAAGATGCTGCTGTGGGGCGGGCTGTACGACACGCGCAGCGTGAGTCTGCACGGCGTCGATGGCGAAGACGGCGTGAATCGCTGTCTGGATGAGGGGCGCGGCGCCTTGCTGGTGTGCGCCCACCTGGGCAACCTCGATCTGTGCCGCGTGCTGTCGCAGCGCAATGCGCGCCTGAAGCTGACGGTGCTCGTGCATACGCGCCACGCGCAGGCGTTCAACCGCATGCTGGAGCGCCTGAACCCCGACAGCCAGCTCAATCTCATGCAGGTGACGGAAATCACGCCGGCCACGGCCATGTTGCTGGCCGAGAAAGTGGCGCAGGGCGAGTTCGTGGTGATCGCCGGCGACCGCATTCCCGTCTCGCCCCAGCCGCGCGTGGCCGTGGCGCCGTTCCTGGGGCAGGCGGCCGCATTCCCGGTCGGCCCGTACGTGCTGGCCAGCGTGCTGCAATGCCCCGTGTATTTGCTGTTTTCGATGCGCATCGGCCAGCGCTCGGAAATTCATTTCGAACTGTTCCGCGAGTCCTTGCATTTGCCGCGCAAATCGCGCGAGCCCATGCTGGACGAACTGGCCGCCGCCTACGCGGCGCGGCTGCAGCACCACTGCCTGCGCGCGCCGCTGGAATGGTTCAATTTTTACGATTTTTGGCAACTCCCCGATACTTCAAGACTGGATACTCCCGATGCACCTCGCTGACCTGAAAAACACCCGGCGCGCCGTCCGCTTCGACCGCGAGCGCCTGCGCATCGAAGACATTACCGATATCGCGCATGGCCGGGCCAGCGCCGAACTCTCCAGCGACCCGGTCTTTCGTGCGGCAATCGCGCGCGGCGCCGATTTCCTCGACCGCCTGCTGCGCGAGGATGGCACCATCTATGGCGTGACCACCGGCTACGGCGATTCGTGCACGGTGACCGTGCCGCCGGAACTGGTGGCCGAGTTGCCGCACCACCTGTACACCTATCACGGCTGCGGCCTCGGCGAATTCTTCACGCCGGCGCAGACGCGCGCCATCATGGCCACGCGCCTGGCGTCGCTGAGTAAAGGATTTTCCGGCGTCAGCGTGGAACTGCTGGCGCAGATCGCGCGCCTGCTCGACGCCGGCCTGCTGCCGCTGATTCCATCGGAAGGGTCGGTCGGCGCCAGCGGCGACCTGACGCCCCTGTCCTACCTGGCGGCGGTGCTGTGCGGCGAGCGCGAAGTGTGGCGCGACGGCGTACAGGTGCCGGCGGAGCAGGCGCTGCGCGAAGCGGGCATCACGCCGCTGCGCCTGCGGCCGAAGGAAGGCCTGGCGATCATGAACGGCACGGCCGTCATGACGGCGCTGGCCTGCCTG
Source organism: Janthinobacterium sp. SUN118 (assembly GCF_030397695.1). Lineage (NCBI taxonomy): Bacteria > Pseudomonadati > Pseudomonadota > Betaproteobacteria > Burkholderiales > Oxalobacteraceae > Janthinobacterium > Janthinobacterium sp. SUN118. The sequence continues at coordinate 1,307,789 of NZ_JAPUBV010000001.1, forward strand.
GCGTATGAGCGTGCCGAATACCTGACGCGCCTGACGACGCGCATCACGGCCATGGCCTCGTTCGCGCTCGACGGCAATGCGCATCACTTCGATGAAACCCTGTTTTCCGTCAAGCCGCATCCGGGCATGCAGCAGGTGGCGGCCTGGCTGCGCGCCGATTTGCCCACCGATTCCTGGGAACGCAACGGCAAGCGCCTGCAGGACCGCTATTCGATCCGCTGCGCGCCGCACGTGATCGGCGTGCTGGCCGACGCCTTGCCGTGGCTGCGCTCGTCCATCGAGAATGAGCTCAACAGCGCCAACGACAATCCCATCATCGACGCCGAAGGCGAGCGCGTGCTGCATGGCGGCCATTTCTACGGCGGCCATATCGCCTTCGCCATGGACAGCATGAAGAACACGGTGGCCAACCTGGCCGACTTGCTGGACCGCCAGATGGCCTTGCTGGTCGACAGCCGCTACAACCAGGGCTTGCCGGCGAACCTGTCGGGCGCCACGGGACCGCGCGCGGCCATCAACCACGGCTTGAAGGCACTGCAGATCAGCGCCTCCGCCTGGACGGCCGAAGCGCTGAAACTGACCATGCCGGCCTCGGTGTTTTCGCGCTCGACCGAATGCCATAACCAGGACAAGGTCAGCATGGGCACCATCGCCGCGCGCGACTGCCTGCGCGTGCTGGAACTGTGCGAGCAGGTCGCTGCGGCCCTGCTGATCACGGTGCGCCAGGGCGTCTGGCTGCGCTGCAAGGTCAATCCCGACGTGCCGCCGCAAGCGGCGCTGGCAGCGATGCTGGAGGCGCTGGCCGCCGATATCGCGCCCGTCGAGGAAGACCGCCGTCTCGATCCGGAGCTGCGCGTGCTGCTCGAACGCATGCGCGCCCAGGCCTGGCCGTTGTACGGAGCCGGCAATGACTGAGACGCATAAGGTGCGCGGCAAGAGGGCCACGCCCAGCCGCTGGCATGCCGAAGTGGAGATGCAGGTGCAGTTCTTCGACCTGGATCCGATGGAAATCGTCTGGCATGGCCGCTACGTCAAATACCTCGAAGTGGTGCGCTGCGCGCTGCTTGACAGCATCGGCTACAACTATGTCGACATGAAGGCGTCCGGCTATGCCTGGCCCGTGATCGACATGCATTTGCGCTATGTGGCGCCCGCGACGTTCGGCCAGCGCCTGACCTTGCGCGCCGACCTGGTGGAGTGGGAAGACCGCTTGAAGATCGAGTACCTGGTCAGCGACAGCGCGACGGGCAAGCGCCTGAACCGCGCCAGCACGACGCAGGTGGCCGTCGACATCGCCAGCGGCGAGATGTGCTTTGCCTCGCCGCCGATACTGTTTGAAAAATTGGGATTGAAGGCCGTATGAAAAAACATATCAAAGTCCTGCTGGCGGGTTTGTGCCTGATGGCGATGGCGCCGCTGCATGCCGCCGCACCCGTGGCGAAGATCGAGGCCATGCTGGCCAAGCCGCATCAGCTGTGCGGCCGCTTTGACCAGAGCAAGCAGCTGGCGGGCATGAAGAAGGCGCTGGCGTCGAATGGCCGCTTTTGCGTGGTGGCCGGCAAGGGCGTGCTGTGGCGCACCTTGCAGCCGTTTCCGAATACCCTGCGCCTGACGCGCGACGAGATCGTGCATTTCCAGGGCGAGCGCGTGGCCATGCGCCTCGATGCGAAGACGGAGCCGGTGGTCAAGATGATCAACAGCGTGCTGTTTTCGCTGCTGGCCGGCGACCTGGCGCAGCTCGACACCCTGTTTGAAGTGGATGGCAGCATCGATGGCGGCACCTGGCAGGTGGCGCTGAAGGCGCGCCAGCCGGCGCTGGCCAAGGCGATCGGCAGCATCCGCCTCGATGGCGGCGCTTTCGTGAAAAACATCAGCATCAGCGAGGCGAGCGGAGACCGCACCAGCATCGTGTTCTCGGCGATTGAAACGGGACCGGCCGCCATCACGCCACAAGAGGCGGCCCTGTTTTGACTTCCCTGACGAACCGCGGCCGCAATGCCGGACGCCTGCTCGCCATCGCCTGGGCGCTGGTGGTGGCGCTGCTGCTCGCGCATAACGCCTATCTGTGGCTGGGCAAGCGCATCGTGCCCGATACCGACATTCTCGCCTTGCTGCCGGTGCAGGAGCGCGACCCGGTGCTGCAGGCATCGTTTACGCACATGGTCGACGCGGCGCAGCAGCGCGTGGTGGTGCTGGTCGGCGCCGCCGAGTGGAGCGATGCGAAGCGCGCGGCCGACGCCTACGGCGCCGTGCTGGCACGCCATGCTGGCCTGTTCCAGTCCACGCCGCTCGACGAGCAGACGCAGAACGACTGGCTGGCGCTGTTCCAGCAGCATCGCTTGACCTTGCTGACGGCGCCGCAGGAAACGCAGCTGCGCCAGGAAGCGCCCGCGTTCTGGCGCGACGCCGCGCTGAGCCAGCTCTACAGTCCGTTCGGCGGGCCGAAGCTGGGCGCCTGGCAGGACGATCCGTTTGGCCTGTTCGGCGGCTGGGTGCAGGAGCGCGCGCAGGAAACGCCCGTGCGTCCGCGCGACGGCCACCTGTTCGTCGCCGACGGCGCACGCCAGTATGTGCTGCTGCCGATGACCCTGAGCGTGCCGGCCTTTTCGCTGGGGGCGCAGGAAACCGTGCTGCCGCTGCTGGCGCAGGCCGAAGCGGCGGCGCGGCTGGCCGTGCCCGGCGTGGAAATCATCAGCGCCGGCGTGATCCTGCATGCGGCCGCCGCCAGCAGCCAGGCGGCGGGCGAAATGTCGACCATCGGCCTCGGTTCGCTGGCCGGCATCATCCTGCTGACGTGGCTGACCTTCCGCTCGATCAAGCCGATTTCGCTGATCCTGCTGTCGATCGGCATCGGCTGCCTCGGTTCCCTGTCCGTATGCTGGCTGCTGTTTGGCAAGATACATTTGATGACGTTGGTGTTCGGCGCCAGCCTGATCGGCGTGGCGCAGGACTACGGCATTTACTTCCTGTGCAACCGCCTGGGTGCCGACCCCGCCCTCGATTCGCGCACCTTGCTGCGCCGGCTGCTGCCTGGCCTGGGCTTGACCCTGCTGGCGGCCGTCATCGGCTACATGGGGCTGGCGCTGACGCCATTCCCCGGCCTGCGCCACATGGCCGTGTTCTCCGCCCTCGGCCTGGTGTTCGCCTGGCTGACGGTGGTCTTCTGGTTCCCCGCGCTGATCAACGGCGGCACCCTGAAGAGCGGCACCCTGGTCGAACGCTATGGCGCCGCCCGCGCGCGCTGGCCGCTGCTGCGCGCCAACCGCGCCACCCTGATTGGCGGCGTGTTGTTCATCCTGTTCGCGGTCTTTGGCATCAGCCGCCTCGGCGTCAACGACGATATCCGTTTGCTGCAAACGCCGCCCGCGCACCTGATACGCGACCAGATGAAGCTGAGCAAATTGCTCGATGCGCCCACGCCGGTGCAGTTTTACCTGGTGCGCGGCGATAGCGCGGAAGCCGTGCTGCAGCGCGAGGAAGCGCTGAAACAGCGGCTGCTGCCGCTGATCGCGCAAAAGCACCTCAGCGGCTACCAGGCCATGTCGAACTGGGTGCCGTCGCTGCAGACGCAGGCGGCGCGCCGCGCGCTGCTCGATGCCGCCATTTTGCAGCCGGGCGCCGCGCTCGACCTGCTGGCGCAATCGGTCGATGAAGGACCGGAATGGGCCGGCAAGGTGCGCGCGCAGCTGGCGCAGGCGGGCGCGCCGCTGTCGATAGACGCCTTCCTGGACGTGCCGGCCAGCGAGCCGTGGCGCCACCTGTGGCTGGGCAAGGTGGAAGGCGGCCATGCCTCCATCGTCGCCCTGCGCGGCATGCAGTATGCGGCCATTCCGCTGCTGGCGCGGGCGGCCGACGGCTTGCCCGGCGTGCAGTGGGTCGACAAGGTGGCCGAGATTTCCTCGGTGCTTGGCCGCTACCGCGTCTACATGGGCGCCGTCGTGCTGGGCGCCTATCTGGTGGTCTTCGGCTTGCTGCTGCCGCGTTACCGCCGCCGTACCTGGCGCGTGCTGGCGCCCACGGCGCTGGCCAGCGTGGCGGCCCTGGCCCTGCTGGGCTACCTGGGTCTGCCGCTGCAGCTGTTCCACGTGCTGGCGCTGATGCTGCTGCTCGGCGTCGGCGTCGATTACGGCATCTTCATGCAGGAGCATCCGGACCGCCGCAACAACACGCCGTGGCTGGCCGTGGGCCTGTCGGCTGCCAACACCATTCTGTCTTTCGGCTTGCTGGCCCTGAGCAAGACGGCCGCATTGCAGGCATTTGGCCTGACCATGCTGATCGGCACGGCGCTCGTGTGGCTGCTGTCGCCATGCTTTGCCGAAGCCGACAACCGTAGCGCGGCCGATGCCGCAGGAGAAATCTGATGTTTTCACACTGTCAACGATGGGCGCCGGCGCTGCTGCTGGCACTGGCCGGCTGCGCCAGCGCACCCGCGCCCGCACCGGCGCGCCTGGGGCTGAAGCTGGCGCCGGCGGCGCTGGCCGCCACGGTCAGCGTGCAGCAGCACCTGGTCGTCGAACGGGCAGGGCGCATCGACGAACTCGATGCGGCGCTGGAAGTGGAACCGTCGCACCTCGACCTGGTGGGCCTGGCATTCGGCCAGCGCGTGCTGTCGCTGCATTACGACGGCAAGGAGATGACATCGTGGCGCCACCTGATGCTGCCGGCGCAGGTGCGCGCGGAAGACGTGCTGGAAGACATGCAGCTGACCCTGTGGCCGCGCGAAGCGATCGCGCAGGCCTTGCCGGCCGGCTGGCGCATCGAGGACAGCGGCTTGCGCCGCACGCTGTTCCTGCATGACGAAGCGGTGACCGTGATCGATTACAGCGGCATGCCGCGCTGGAGCGGCACGGTGGTGCTCGACAACCTGCGCTACCGCTATCGCCTGACGATACAGAACGCCCCGGAAGGAAGCTGAATGCCTGGCTTGACCGTGTATTTGAATGACTGCGGCGTCGTCTGCGCGCTGGGCGCCAGCCGCGAAGAAGTGCGCGCGCGCCTGTTCGCCGCGCACAGCGGCGTGGTGCCCGTCGATACCCATACGCCGGGAAGAGTGCTGCCGCTGGGCGTGGTCGCTGCGGCCTTGCCATCGGTGGCGGGGCACGGCATCGCCGCGCGCAGCCGCAACAACCGCATGGCGCTGGCCGCGCTGGCGCAGATCCGCCCGGCCGTGGAGCAGGCCATCGCCCGCTACGGAGCGGGCCGGGTGGCCGTGGTGATCGGCACCAGCACCTCGGGCATCGCCGAAACGGAAGGCGCGATTGGCCGGCAAGTGGCGGGCGACGGCTTGCCGGACGCCTTCCACTACGGGCAGCAGGAGATGGCGTCGCCGGCGCTGATGCTGGCCGATGAACTGGGCATCGACGGCCCGGCGCTCGTGCATTCGAGCGCCTGTTCGTCGAGCGCGAAGGCGATGGCCAGCGCGGCGCGCCTGATCCGCATGGGCCTGTGCGACGCCGTGCTGACGGGCGGCGTCGATACCCTGTGCGGTTTTACCGTGGCCGGATTTTCCGCGCTGGCATCCGTCAGTGAACGGCGCTGCAATCCGCTGGGTGCGAACCGCGACGGCATCAATATCGGCGAGGGGGCGGCCCTGTTCCTGATGACGGCGCAGCCGGCCACCGTGGCCTTGCGCGGCTGGGGCGAATCGTCCGACGGCCACCATATGTCGGCGCCCGATCCCGAAGGCGGCGGCGCGCGGCTGGCCATCGCCCAGGCATTGGCGCGTGCGGGCATCGCGGCGTCGCAAGTCGATTATGTGAACCTGCACGGCACGGCCACGCCGCAGAACGATGCGATGGAAGCGCGCGTGGTGTCCGACCTGTTCGGCGCCACGGCGATGGCCAGTTCCACCAAGCCGCTGACGGGCCACGCGCTGGGCGCGGCGGCGGCCATCGAGGCCGCGCTGTGCTGGCTGGCGATGCAGGACGATAACGCCGAGGGGCTGCTGCCGCCGCACCTGTGGGATGGCGTGCCCGACGAGTCCCTGCCGCCGCTGCGCCTGGCCTTGCCCGGCGCGCGCCTGGGACGCCCGCTCGATTGGGCGCTGAGCAATTCGTTTGCCTTCGGCGGCTCGAACGCCGCCCTGCTGTTCGGGAGGGGAGCATGAGTTTTCCGGATATCCGCGAGCTGGTGCCCCATTCCGGCGCCATGGTGCTGCTCGACCGGGTGGTGTCGGCCGACGCCGAAAACCTGTGCGCCGAAGTGGCCATCCATGCCGGCAGCGTGTTTTATGACGCGCCGTCGGCCGGCGTGGGCAGCTGGGTCGGCATCGAATACATGGCGCAGGCGATCGCCGCGCATGCGGGCTACCTGGCGCGCCAGGCCGGGGCGCCCGTGAAGATCGGTTTTTTGCTGGGGGCGCGGCGCTACGAGGCGCAGGTGCCCCTGTTTGTGGGCGGCAGCGTGTTGCAGGTGCAGGTACAACAGGCCTTGCAGGGCGAGAATGGACTGGGCGCGTTCGAGTGCCGTATCGAGATGGCGGGCGCCGTGCTGGCGCAAGCGACGATTACGGTATTCCAGCCCGAGGATGCAAAGCAATTTCTGCAGGAGAGTATGAATGGAGCGCAGCATGAGTAAAAGTGTATTGGTGACGGGGTCGTCGCGCGGCATCGGCAAGGCCATCGCCTTGCGGCTGGCGCGCGACGGGTTTGACGTGGTGCTGCATTGCCGCAGCGCGCGCGGCGAGGCCGACGCGGTGGCGCAGCAGGTGCAGGCGCTGGGACGCGCGGCGCGCGTGCTGCAATTCGATATCGGCGACCGTGCCGCGGCAGCCGCCGCGCTGGAAGCGGACATCGCCGAACATGGCTGCTATTACGGCGTCGTCTGCAACGCCGGCGTGGCGCGCGACAATGCGTTTCCCGCCATGTCGGGCGAGGACTGGGACATCGTCCTGCAAACGAACCTCGACGGTTTCTACAATGTGCTCAACCCATTGGTGATGCCGATGGTACAGCGCCGCAAGCCAGGGCGCATCGTCACCATGGCCTCCGTCTCGGGCCTGATCGGCAACCGGGGCCAAGTCAATTACAGCGCGGCCAAGGCCGGCATCATCGGCGCCACCAAGGCGCTGGCGCTGGAGCTGGCCAAGCGCGCCATCACCGTCAACTGCGTGGCGCCGGGCTTGATCGAGACGGACATGATCAGCGACGTGCCGCTCGACGAGGCGCTGAAGATGATCCCCGCGCGCCGCGTCGGCACGCCGGAAGAGGTGGCGGCCGCCGTCAGTTTCCTCGTCGGCGAGGAGGCGGGCTACATCACGCGCCAGGTCATTTCCGTGAACGGAGGCATGGCATGAGCCGGCGGGTAGTCGTGACCGGCATGGCCGGCATCAGCCCGATCGGCAACGACTGGCAGACCATCCGCCAGCGCCTGGGCGAGTACCGCAACGCCGTCGTGCGCATGGGCGAATGGGCCGATTACGAAGGCTTGAACACGCAGCTGGGCGCTCCGGCCGCGCCGTTCGCGCTGACGGAGCGCTACAACCGCAAGGCCGTGCGCAGCATGGGACGCATCGCGCTGATGGCCACGCGCGCCAGCGAACTGGCGCTCGAGCATGCTGGCCTGGCCGGGCATCCACTGCTCAAGAGCGGCGACATGGGCATTTCCTTCGGCTCGTCGGCCGGCACGCCCAGTGCCATCGGCGACTTTGGCCGCATGATGGAAGAGCGCACCACCAAGGGCATCAACGCCACCACCTACATCAAGATGATGGCGCACACGGCGCCCGTCAACATCGGCGTGTTCTTTGGCGTCACGGGCCGCGTCATCACCACCTCGAGCGCCTGCACTTCGGGCAGCCAGGGCATCGGCTACGCCTACGAGGCGATCGCCGGCGGCAAGCAGCTGGCGATGATCGCCGGCGGCGCCGAGGAGCTGTGCGCCACCGAGGCGGCGGTCTTCGACACCCTGTTCGCCACCAGCACGCGCAATGACGCAGGCCATACGACGCCGCGCCCGTTCGACGCCAGCCGCGACGGCCTGGTCATCGGCGAGGGTGCCGGTTGCCTGATCCTCGAAGAATTCGACCATGCGCAGGCGCGCGGCGCGGCCATCCACGCGGAACTGGTGGGCTTCGGCACCAACAGCGATGGCTGCCACGTGACCCAGCCGAATTCCGCCACCATGCGCCAGGCGATGCTGCTGGCGCTGGCCGACGCGGGACTGCAGCCGTCCGATATCGGCTACATCAACGCGCACGGCACGGGTACGCAGCAGGGCGATATCGCCGAGTCGCAAGCCACGTTCGAGGTGTTTGGCGACCGCACTCCTATCAGTTCGCTGAAAAGCTACATGGGCCACACCCTGGGCGCCTGCGGCGCGCTGGAAGCGTGGATCAGCATCGAGATGATGCGCGAAGGCTGGTTCGCCCCCACCATCAACCTGCAGCAGGTCGACCCGCAATGCGCGCCGCTCGATTACATCGCCGGCGAAGGCCGGGCGATCGAGTGCGAGTATGTGATGTCGAATAATTTTGCCTTCGGCGGCATCAACACGTCGCTGATTTTCAAGCGTTACCGGCCATGATGCCTGCTTGTGCCGACGCAAGCGGCGCACATGGCTCCTTTTGTACTATGACTTTATCTTTCAAGGAAAACAGCATGAAAACAATGATGATCCTGGCCGCCATGACGGCGGCATTGGCAACCGCCTTGCCTGCGCAAGCGGCGGACAACAAGCACATGATGTCGATCGCCGGTGCGATGGCCGCCAACGACGCGCAAGGCCGCCTTGGCGATGGCGTGCAGTTCTTCTTCGGCGACCAGCCGACGCCGCCGATCGCCACGCGCATCAGCAGCGACAAGACCAGCCAGAAGACCAATGGCGTCGGCAAGTCGGCGGAAACGTCGTGCAACTGGGCTTTCCTGTCGGCCATGCTGGCGCTGCAAAAGCGCGCGCAGTCGGTGGGCGCCGATGCGGTCGTCAATATCGTCAGCAACTACAAGAATGTCGAAAATTCCAGCACCACGGAATTCGAGTGCCATGAAGGCACGATGATGACGGGCGTGGCATTGAAGGGCGAATTCGTGAAGTTGAAAGACGCTAAGTAAGCAGCAGGGCAGACCGGCGGCGCGCAGGCGCCGGCAAGGCGGTCAACACACTGGCAGCGACGGGCAACCGCGCTGCCATTTTTTTTGCCGGACCGGCGCCGGCGATTTATGGCAGACTGCGCCTTTGCGCAGCCACATACGTCCATGACCTCAACCACCTCTGCCACCGGCGCCAGCATCTGGCTGCTCGATTCCCGCGGCATTGACGCCGCGCAGCTTGGCCAGTATGAAGCGTGGCTGGGGCCGGCCGAAACGGCCCGTTACGCGCGCTTTGCGCGGCCGCTGCGCCGGCGCCAGTTCCTGCTGGGACGTGCCTTGCTGCGTGCGGCGATGGGAAAACTGCTGGACATGCCGCCGCCGGCCATCGTGCTGGAAGAACGGCCGGGCCAGGCGCCGTTGCTGCTGTCGCCCGAGGGTGGCGCGCATTTCAGCATTTCCCACAGCGGCCACTGGGTCGCCTGTGCGCTGAGCCGTACTGCGCCGCTGGGGCTCGATATTGAAGTGTGCGACCCACGGCGCGACGTATTGGCGCTGGCGCGGCAGGCGTTTGGCGCGGAGATGGTCGCCGAGCTGGAAGGCATGCCGCTTGAAGCGCGGCTGGCGGCGTTTTACCGGCGCTGGAGCGAGGCGGAGGCGCGCTACAAGCTGGGCATGGATGCGGCAAGCTGCGTGACCTTGCCCCATGCCGAGCTGTCCATCGTGCTGTGCAGCGCGGCGCCGCTGGCGCACGCGCCGGTCTTGATGGTGCCGGACTAATTGCCCCGCACGACGATTTCCTGTACCTGCGGTTCGCGCTGGCGCATGAAGCGGGTGATGGAGTCGACGGTGACGACGTCGATCTGGCGCGTCATGCGGCGCTCGAACGGGTGATCGTCAAAGGCGATATTGGCACGGAACATGCGCGCGCCCAGGCGCGTGGCGGCGGGGATGCTGAGCGTTTGCGGCGCGTAGCTGGCGCCGCGCAGCCAGCCTTGCGCTTCGGCGCGCGTCTCGATCTTGCCAGGCTCATTGCTGGCGGCGGCCAGGGTTTCCAGCACCCATTGATTCGAGTTCTGGTACTTGGTGGAAAACGGGTAGGCCAGCATATTGTAGTGCGCCTCATGCAGGCGCTTGGGCGTGTTGCTGGCCAGCAGGCGCGCCAGTTGCTGCTGCGTATCCTGGCCTGGAATCAGGATCAGGGTTTCATACATGAACACGTCATCCATGAAGAAATTGCCCAATCCCTCGTTGTACAGCGACGATTGCGCCGTGCCGCATTCATTGAGTTCATGCACCACCAGCCAGCGGCCCTTCGGGTGGTCGCGCCAGGCCAGCGCCATGTGCGAATAGCGCACATTGTATTTCGACAGATCCTGGCCGGCGCGCGCCACCAGCGCCACTTGCGCGCCCGAGGCGTCGAGCGCCTGCAGGGTCTTCTGCGCCAGGTCCATCGACTTGACGAGGGTGGTCGCGTCGGTCGGCTTTTCCTCGCACGAGCGTCCCGCGTGGGCGGCACCGGCCAGGGCCAGGCTGAGGACGATGACAGTCAGGCGTTTCATGGTTTACGCTTTCGAATGGTGGAGGATGGCTTTGCCGGCCGCATTCGGCAGGTAGGCGATGGCCTTGCCCGACAGCATCAGCATATGGCCCGTCGAGACGGCCACGACGTCGACTACCGTGCCGGCCGCCAGCGACAGGCCTTGCGTGGCTTGCTGGCTCAGCTTGACGGAGGCCGTGGCCGCTTGCGCGCTGCCTCTGGCCGTGCTTTTCAGCACCAGGACGCTGCCGTCGGCCACGTCTTCCACCTTGTCGATGACGATTTCACCGGCGGCGGCCAGCACCGACATGGAGCCGACCAGCACGATGGCCGACGCCATGCTGGCATTGTCGGAGGCGTTGGTGGTATCGGAATTGGCGGCCTGGGCCAGCGGCGCCACGGTGGCGGCGCACAGCAGGGCAGTGGCCAGCAGATGTTTCATGGAAGTCAGGTTTTTCATGGTGATTTACACTTTGGAATGGTGCAGCAGTGCCTTGCCCAGTTCGTTCGGGATGAAGGCGATGGCCTTGCCGGACATGACCAGCATGTGGCCGGTGGACAGCGCCGCCACACTGACTACGGTGCCGGCCGCCAGCGACAGGCCCTTGGCTGCCTGCGTGCTCATCTGGATGGAGGCGCCGCCCGCTTCGGACGCGCCCTTCAGCACGATGACGATGCCTTCGCCCACGGTTTCCACGCTGGCGACGACCACCTGGCCGGAAGCGACCAGCATCGACAGCGAGCCGGCGACGACGACGGCCGAACCCTGGCTGAGATTTTGCGAGCCTTTCGACAGATTCTCGGAAGCGGCGGCGTGCGCCAGGCCGGGGGCAGCCACGGAAAGCGTCAACAGCGACAGGGACAGGCAGAGGGGCAGCAGGCGTTTCATGTGTTTCTCCTTCAAGTGTGCCAAGTGGCAACGCCATCATTGTAGACTGTGGGCAATTGGTCAATGAAAACGCTACTCGTAGCGGGTAGGCATACTGCGGGTAGCGTTTTCCGCTACTTTTTTGCTTGCCGAAGCAATGCCATTTTTATAAAGGAAGTGCATGCCGCAAACCCACGCCCTGATCGAGGCCTTGAAACGCCTGTTGAAAGCGCGTTCCGTCACGTACGCCGAACTGGCCCAGCGCATCGGCGTGTCTGAAGCCAGCGTCAAGCGGATGTTTTCGCAGAAGCAATTTACCCTGCAGCGGCTGGACCAGATCCTGGTGGCCGTCGGCAGCGATTTCCAGCAGCTGGCGCTGGCCGTGCAGGCGGCGCATGCGGCGCCGACGCTGATCACGGGGCTGACATATGCGCAGGAAAAGGAAATCATCGACGACACCAGGCTGTTCGTGGTGGCCGTGTCCGCCCTGAATTTGCTGCCGCTGGAGCAGATCGTCGCCATCTACGACATCAGCGAGGCGCAAGCCGTGAAATACCTGCTGCGCCTCGACAAGATCGGTTTTCTGGAACTGCTGCCGAATAACCGGGTCAAACTGCTGGTGGCGCGCACGTTTGCCTGGATACCGAACGGTCCCATCCACACGTATTTCAAAAAGGAAGCGTATGGCGATTATTTGAATTCGCAATTCGATGGCGAAACGGAACTGCTGCGCCTGGTGAATGTGATGCTGTCGAAGAAATCCACGGCGGCCTTGCTCGAGCGATTGAAGCAGGTGGCGGTGGAGTTTTCGCAGCAGCACCAGGAAGACGCGCGCCTGCCTGGCGATGAGCGTCTGGCCATCAGTTTCATGCTGGCGGCACGACCGTGGATGCCGCAGACGTTCAAGGCGTTGCTGCGGCAGTGAGGCAGCGATATCGCGGCCAAGCGGTTAATGTTCCTGCTTGTCGCTACTGCCTTGTTCCTCTTTCATCTGCGTCAGCAAACGCCAGGCGAAAAAGCCCAGCACGGCCACGCCCAGCAAGAGCGCGGCCCACAGCGCGGCCAGGCGCCATGGCGCACCGGTGTGAGCCGATGCTGGCGCGGCGTCGCTTGCGCCAGCGCGCGCCGTCAACGCGCCCACTGTGGCAATCGGCAGGGCCTGCAATTCGCCGTCGCGATAGCCGGGCGCCACCTGTGACAGCGGCTGCGCCACCGGTTGCGCGTCGACTTTTCCGAACACCAGGTGATATGGCCCCTTGCCGCCGGCCAGGAACACCAGCGTATCCGGCGTCCAGCCCAGGCGCAACAGCGGCACGCTGGCCGGCATCGCCGTACTTTGCGACTCGGGCCGTAGCACCCATTGCGTGGTGTGCACCACCGGCATGGTCAGGTCGCCGGAGACGCGTTCCTTGCCAGCCTCGCTGATGCGGTAAAAGCTGGTGCTCAGTAGCGGCTCAAAATATTCGCCATTTGCCGGCCGCGTTTGCCGGTGCAGGGACAGCCGGCGCTGCGGCACATGAGTACTCTGGCGATACACGCCCAGCGTGACGGGCAGCACCACGTTGCTCTCCTTGAATTGCAGCGCAATGCTGTCGGCGGGAATGGCGATCGGCGTGGCATACGCCCACTCGCCGGCAAGTTTGCCTGGAGTACCTCGCAGCACGATGCTCGCGCGTGGCGGCGCCGCCTCGGTTTCGCTGACGGCTTGCGCGGCAATCGCTGCAAACACCAGCGGCTGGCCTTCCTGCCAGCTCAGGCGCGCATAGCGGAAAGCGCGCGGCGCAAAGGCAATGCTGTCGTTGGCCAGCGTTTGCGTGTCGCTGTTGCTGAGCCAATTCAAGGTGGTGGTGCCGATCGCATCCCATTGCTTCAGGTCGTCGCTCACTTCCAGCAGTACTTGTGCACTGTAATTATCCGTGCGCTCTGGTGGCGTGAAGCGCAAGGCGGCGATGCGCTTGTCTGGCGCTTGCTTGCCCAGGTCCAGGATCAGCGCTTGCAGCGCCGTCGTGCTGGTTGCCGCGCCGGCGCGGGTGCTGACCGATAGCAAGCGGCCATCTTCCGCCGTACGGATGTCGATGCCTTGCAAGCCGTCGCCAGTTGCCGGTGCGCCCGTCACGGGGAAAATACGGGCTGGAATGGCTGTCCGCTGCGTCGCCGATTGCGCAGGCGGCGCACCGATGGCATAGGCCAGGCGCTTGCCGTCGCCATCGAACAGCCGCACGTCGGCCAGGCTGGGCGAGCTGGCGTGCAGGTAGACTTCTCGGGGCAATGTGAACCTGACGATGCCCGCGCCGGCCGCCACGGTCACCGGCATGCTCCAGCCGTAGTCCTGCGGCCTGTCCTGGGACGGCGCGGCCAGCGCGGCGCCTGCCATTAACGCGATGCCGAACGTGAGTGTGGTTTTCATGCTGCTCCTTGTTGCGGTTCGGCTGGCACTGGCGCGGCAGCCTTGGGGAAGGGCGCCAGGTAGCCGATCAGGAGCATCAGCAAACCGACGCCCACGAAGGACACGATGCGCTCGATGCCGCCCACGTTCGACAGGTCGATCAGGAACAGTTTCAAGACGACCAGCCCCAGCAGCACGGCGCCAAGGCTCCACTGCTGGCGCCGCTGGTGGCGGGCCGCGTGGCGCATCAGCAGCAGCGCCGTGATGCTCCACACCAGCGACAGCATCGCTTGCACGAACTGCGAAGCCAGCATGGCGTCGAAGGTGTATGGCACGCCCAGGTAGTGCGAGACCGTGCGCAGCAGCATCAGGTTGAACCAGACATACACGCTGCAGGCGGCCACGACAGGCAAGCGCGCCTGCCACAGTGCGGGCAGCGGCAACTGGCCCGCCGGCAGCAGGCGGTAGCTGGCGATGGCCAGCAGGATGGCGAAGCCCGTGCTCAGGTCCAGCGGATTGAGCAGCGGCAGATAGGGCAGGGGCGCCATGGCGCCATCGTCGAAGACGTTCCACGCGGCGATCAGCAGCAGCGACCAGGCTGCCCCCAGCGGTATCAGATAGCGCTGATACCACGCGGCAAGCGGCGCCACGGGCCAGGCCGTCGCGCGGCAGCGGCGGATCAGCCAGGCCAGCGCCAGCATCATGGCCCAGGCCGGCAAATAACGGGCCCAGGCGGGGCTGACGTTGCCTTCATGGCGCGCCAGCCAGGCGTTGACGTGCATGGCGCCGACCGGCCACAGCATCAGCCACGGCGCCGCCGTGCGGATGGTATGCAACAGGCGCAGCGCGCGCACGTCGAGTTGCCAGCCGGCCTTGGGCCAGGCCAGCAGCAGGTACTCGCCGGCAGCCAGGGCGGCCGCCAGGGCCAGCCAGGACAGGCCCGTGGGCAGGTAGTCGCGCAAGTACAGCGCCAGCAGCAGGTTGGCGCTCCACAGGCCCAGGCCGATCCACGCTGCCACGCTGAACCAGCGCAGCTGCGGCCACGCCAGGCGCCGCGCCAGCAGCGCCAACACGGGCGTCGTCACGCTGACGGCAATCAGGTACAGCGCCAGCCAGTGTTCGCCCGCGTGCGGCTGCATGCGCAAGTCGCCATCGATCAGGCGCAGCAGCCAGCTGGTGCATGGCACGAGGATGGCGGCAAACCACAGCAAGCCGCTCCAGACCAGCAGGGGGCGCGCTGCCAGGGCCGGCAGCGCGTCGCCGCCGCGCGCGCGCCGCTCGGTGAACCAGGCGCTGGCAAAGGCGGCGGCGCCCAGCAGCAGGGCGCTGAGGAAGGAGCCGTCGAACAGATTGGCCGGGTGCTGGTCCCAGGCCCAGCTGGCGCGGCTGAGCAGCACCAGGCCCGCCAGCACCTGCACGGCCAGCAGCAGGGCGCGCGGCGCATGCCATTGTTCGCGCCGCGCCAGCCAGGCCAGCAGGGCCGCCACGCCCAGCGCGCTGACGGTCAGCAGATTCAATTGGGTGGCCGCCTCCGTGCGCAGCAGGATTTCGCTCCAGATGCCGCCCAGCAGCCAGGCCGTGGCGGCGGCCAGGAACAGCACGGACAGGCTGCTCATGAATTCCGGGTACAGGGGGCTGCCGTGGCGGCGGAAGCTGTAGGCCATCACCAGCGCGGCGGCGGCCAGCAGCGCGCAGCCGAGCCAGATGTTGGCGTGCAGGGCCGATGCCGCATCGAGTTCCTGCATGGCGATGAGGAAGGAAGCCCAGGCGGCCGCCTGCACCAGCAAGCCGAAGGCCCAGGCCAGGGTCTGGCGCTGGCGCAAGCCGACCCAGACGATGCCGGCGCCTTCCAGCGCCCAGGCGGCCGATGTCCAGCGGCCGTCGAGGGCGAACGGGATGGCCAGGGTGCCGAAGACGATGCCCAGCGCGAGAAAGGCTTCGGCCAGCAGGCGGAAGCCATCGCGGCGCCACAGCGCCACGGCCAGGCCCGTGTAGCACAGGCCGGCGACCAGCGCGGAAAAGGCCAGGCCGAACGGGAAATGCTGGACCAGGCCATATTGCAGGCCCATGGCCGCCAGCGGCGTGCCGAAGACCAGCGTGCCATCGACGTAGTGCCTGAGGCGCGGCGCCTGGCGCGCGCAGTAGGCGATCGCGATGCCGACGTAGAACAGCACGAACAGGATGAGGAACAGCTGCGTCGACAGGTAGTGCTCGGGCGTGTAGCGCAGCAAGCCCCAGGTGGTGGCGACGACGAAGGTGAAGCCAAAGCTCAGCACGTTCAAGACCCGCCAGGCGCGTTTCAGGGCGATGGCGAAGACGCCCGCGTTGAGCAGCGCGTAATAGCTGAACAGGCCGATATGGTTGCCGCTGCCCGTCGACACCAGCAGCGGCACGGCAAAGCCGCCGACGATGCCGAAGACGGCCAGCCAGACGGCGTTTTGCAGCACGGCCAGCAGGCACGTAAACACTGTCAGCACGAACAGCACGGCAAAGGCCAGGCCGGCCGGTATCAGTTCATACAGGCGGAAGGCGCCAAAGGTCACCAGCATCAGGATCGCCAGCGCCGTGCCCTGCAGCGGCAGGCTGATGCCGGGGCGGCTGAGGCGGATGCGCCAGGCCCAGGCCAGCAGGGCGATGTCGGCCAGCACGATGGCGGCCAGGCGCAGCTCGATGGGCACGGTCACCTGGGCCGACACGTACTTGAGCAGGAAGCTGACGCCGAGGAAGAGGATCAGCAAGCCCAGCTTGGCCACCAGGTTGCCCGTGAATAGCCAGTTCTTCGCCTTGGCAACAAGGCCGTCCGGACGCGCGATCCACGATGGCGTGTTGACTACGGCAGGGGCCGCAACGGACTTGGGCGCAGGGGCGCTGGCTGCGGGCGTCGCGGCTGCCGTGCTTGCCGCGTTTGCTGGCGCTGGCTTGTCGAGCGGGACGGGGCTGGCGGGGGCGGACGGCACAGTACTGGCCAGCGCGTCCGGGCGGGCCGTGGCGGCCACCGGCGCCGGTGGCGGCGTGGGGACCGGCACCGGCATGGCAGCGGCGGGCGTGGCCACCGATGCGATGTCAGCCGTGGACGCGGCGGCAGGCATGGCGGGCCGGCCTTCCAGCGCCTGCAGGCGGGCCTGCACGCTGTCGACGTCCTTGCGCAGGCGGGCCGTCAGCAACTCCAGATCGGCCACTTTCCGGCGGTACTGCAGCACCTGCACGAAGGCGGCGATCAGCAAGCCAAATATGATCAGCGTTATCAATCCAAACATGGGGCAGCTTTCCTGGATGGCAGGGCGAAGGCGCCCTTTGTATGCGCACATTACCTTATTATCAAGAAACAGGCGATTTTTGTGGCACCAGGGAAAGTATCAAGGCGGAGGCCAGCATGGCGCGGCACGGTGCTTTCCGTATTGACGCTAAGCAAGATGGCGACATTCAGATTGTCGTGCGCAAGATAGTGCTGTATTTTAGCAATTCCTTAATGTCCGGTTCCCCATGCCATGAGTCAAAGCAGCCAGTTTTCCTTATTGTCGCAGCGCCGTTTCGGGCCCTTCTTCTGGACCCAGTTCTTTGGCGCCTTCAACGACAATCTGTTCAAGACGGCGCTGATGGTGATCCTCGCCTATGATGCGCTGAGCTGGACCACGCTCGACCCGTCCACCATCACCAACCTGATACCCGGCCTGTTCATCCTGCCCTATGTCGTGTTTTCGGCGACGGCGGGCCAGCTGGCCGACAAGTTCGAAAAGGCGGGCCTGGCCCGTTTCGTGAAATGGATGGAGCTGGCCATCATGGCCGTGGCCGCCGCTGGGTGGATGACGCATACCCTGTGGCTGCTGGTGGCGGCCGTGGTCGGCATGGGCGTGCATTCGACCCTGTTCGGCCCCGTCAAGTATGCGTATCTGCCGCAGCAGCTGAAGCCCGAGGAATTGGTGGGCGGCAATGGCCTGATCGAGATGGGCACCTTTGTCGGCATCCTGTTGGGCGAGATCCTCGGCGCCGTGTTGATCGTGCACAAGCCGCTGGGCGTGGAACTGGTGGCCGGCGCCACCATCGCCGTGGCCCTGTTCGGCCTCATCGCCAGCTACCGCGTGCCGCGCACGCCCGCGCCCGAGCCGGAACTGAAGGTGAGCCTGAACTTCGTTGCCGAATCGTTCCGCAACCTGAATTTCTCGCGCAAGAACCGTCCCGTCTTCCTGGCCATGCTGGGCAATTCCTGGTTCTGGTTCTACGGCGCCCTGATCCTGGCGCAGTTCCCCGTCTACTCGAAGGATTTCCTGCATGGCGACCACAGCGTGTTCGTGCTGCTGCTGACGGTGTTTTCGGTCGGCATCGGCACCGGTTCGCTGCTGTGCGAGCGGCTGTCCGGCCACAAGATCGAGATCGGCCTGGTGCCGTTCGGCTCCATCGGCCTGTCGCTGTTCGGCATCGACCTGTATTTCGCCAGCAATGCGTATGCGAATACGCAAGTGGTCGACGCGCTGGCGTTCGTCAGCCAGGCCGGCGTGCCGCGCATCCTGCTCGACATCGTCATGATCGGCGTCTTCGGCGGCTTCTTCATCGTGCCCCTGTTTGCCCTGATCCAGACGCGCTGCGACCCGAAACATATCTCGCGCACGATCGCCGGCATGAATATCCTCAACGCCTTGTTCATGGTGGCGGCCGCCGGCGTGGCCATCGTGCTGCTGGGACAGGGCTTCACCATACCCCAGCTGTTCCTCGTCACGGCCATCCTGAACGCGCTGGTGGCCGCGTATATCTTCTCGCTGGTGCCGGAATTCCTCATGCGCTTCCTGGCGTGGATTCTGATACAGACCGTGCACCGCGTGAAAGTGGTCGATGGCGAGCGCATCCCCGCGGAAGGCGCGGCGGTGCTGGTATGCAACCATGTGAGCTATGTGGACGCCATCGTCATCATGGCGGCCAGCCCCCGTCCCATCCGTTTCGTCATGGACCACCGCATTTTCAAGATGCCGCTGATGGGCTGGATTTTCCGTACGGCCAAGGCCATCCCCATCGCGCCGGCCAAGGAAGATCCGTTCCTGATGGAAAAAGCCTTCATCGATATCGCGCAAGCGCTGCATGAGGGCGAGCTGGTGTGCATCTTCCCCGAAGGCAAACTGACGCGCACGGGCCAGATCAGCGAGTTCAAGGGCGGCATCGCCAAAATCGTCGAGCGCAGCAAGGTGCCCGTGATTCCGCTGGCGCTGCGCGGCTTGTGGGGGCATCTGTTGAGCCATCGCAATGGCCACCTGTTCGAGCGCGCCTTCAAGGCGGGCTTGCGCTCGCGCCTGTCGCTGGCCGTGGGCATGCCCGTGGCGCCCGAGGCCGCCACGCCGGAATTGCTGCAGCAACGGGTGCAGGAGTTGCGCGGCAAGTGGAAATAGGCCTCATTCTGTCCGCGTAGCCCCGCCGGCGGCCCCGCGCGCCAGGTGCTGGCCCAGCAGGGCGGTGATGGCGGTGAAATCGACCGGTTTCGTCAGGTGATGGTCATACCCGGCCTGCGCCGTGCGCTGGCGCGCATCGCACTGGCCCCAGCCGGTCAGCGCGATCATCAGCACGTCGCGCCCCTGCGCCCGCTGGCGCACCTGGCGCGCCGTCTCGTAGCCATCGATGCCCGGCATGCCTAGGTCCATCACGATCAATTGCGGCCATGCGGCGTCGACGGCCGCCAGCGCCTGTTCGCCGCCATACGCGACACTGGCGGCATAGCCTTCCAGCTGGAACAGCGCCTGCAGCGAATCGGCCGCGTCGCGGTTGTCGTCCACCACCAGCACCTGCACGGCATGGCCGTGGCCGGCCGGCGTGGCGTCTGCCGCCTGCGGCGTGCCTGTGGCGGCTTCGGCCACGCTGGCGGGCAGGGTGACGACGAAGCGGCTGCCGCGCCCGGGGCCATCGCTATGCGCTTCGATGCTGCCGCCATGCATTTCAGCAAACTGGCGCGCCAGGCTCAGTCCGATGCCCAGGCCGCTGGCCATCTGGCCCGCCACCGTGCGGCCCTGTTCGAACATGGAAAAGATGCGCGGGATGGCGTCCTGGTCGATGCCGATGCCATCGTCTTCCACGGCCACCCGCAGCTGGCCAGCGGCCACGTGCGCCGTAATGTGGATGTGGCCGCCATTTGGCGTGAACTTCACGGCGTTCGCTACGATATTGGCAAAGATCTGCACCACGCGCGCATAGTCGGCATACAAGGTCACGGTCGCTGGCGGCAAGTCGAGCGCGATGCCGATGTGGCGGCTGGCGGCGGCCGGCTGGCACAGCTCGATCACATGGCCGATCACCTGTTGCAAGCTAATGTTCTTGCGCTGCAGCACCACCTTGCCGCTGGTGATGCGCGCCACGTCGAGCAAGTCATCGACGAGCCGCGTCAGGTGCGTGACCTGGCGCTCGATCACGCCTTTCACCGTGGCCACTTGCGCCGATTCCGGATACAGGTTGCTGAGCAGGGCCACCGAGGTCCTGATGGGCGCCAGCGGATTGCGCAGTTCATGGCCCAGGCTGGCAAGGAATTCATCCTTGCGCTGTTGCGACTCGCGCACCTGATACTGGCGCTGGCGCGCGCGCAGCATGGCATGGACCGAGGTGATCAGGGTCAGCACGTGCACGGGGCGTTCCAGCAGGGTCAGGTTGCCCAGGGTGGCGATGGCTTGCCGCAGGGGCAGGGAATCGAGCCGCGCATGCGTGAGCAGGAGGATGGGCAGGTCGGACCACTGCGGCTGGTGCCGGGCGTAGTCGTCGAGCACCTGGCAGGCGCCCGCATGCAGCGCCTCGTCGACGGTCAGCACGCCGCCCGCGCCCAGCGCCAGTTGCCCGGCCAGCTCGGCGACCGAACGGCAGGCCTGGCTGGCGATGGCGGCGCTGGCCAGTACCTGACCGGCCAGCGCCGCATCCTGGCCGGCCGGCGCGTAGATCAGGATGCGCTGTTCCATGGCGAGCCCTAGGGAAATGGCGTGCCGCCGATGGTGGGCATGCCCGTCAGGATGCCGTGGAAACCGGCCAGGGCCGGGCCGATGCGGATGCCCTGCGCGGCGATTTCAAAGCGGCGGATGCTGCGCTCGTGCGCGCTGCCGCGTTTCTTGAAGACGGAAATGGCTTGCCGCACCTCGCCCTCCGTTTCGTAATAGCGCAGCATGATGACGCTGTCGGCCAGGTAGCTGGCGTCGGCCGAGGTGGTCATGGACGTGCCCAGCATGTTTTGCTGCACGCCGACGAGCAGGGTGGCCACGCCGCGCTGGCTCAGGTAATTGAGCAGTTCATGCAGGTAGGTGCTCTGGAAGCGCTCATCGGGCACCGCATGCATGTAGCCGTTCAGGCTATCGATGACGATGACCCGGGCGCCCCGCTCCGCCGCGTCGACCACGGCCTGGGCGAATTCGCCCGGTGTCAGCTCGGCCGGATCGATCTGCTGTGCGCTCAGCAGGCCGATGTCGAGCGCCGCCTGCAGGTGCATGCCCACGTTGTCGGCCCGGCTCAGCAGCTTGCTGCGCGCTTCCTCGAACAGGAACATGGCGCACGGCTCGCCGCGCGACGTGGCCGCGTGCACGAATTGCGCCGCCAGCGTGGACTTGCCGCTGCCGGCCGGGCCGGAAATGAGCGTGCTCATGCCTTCCTCCAGGCCGCCGCCTGTCATGGCGTCGAGAGCGGGCACGCCGCTCGACAGCCGGCGGTGGTCGCCGTCGCGGCGCGTGTCGGCCGCCACCAGGCGCGGGTAGACGATGAGGCCGCCATGGGCGATGCGGTAATCGTGCGTGCCGCCGCGAAACGCCACGCCGCGGTATTTCACCACGCGCACGCGACGCCGGTCGTTGCCATAGGCCTGGTTTTGCAGCTCCAGCGAGATCACGCAATGGGCCACGCTACGCACTTGCAAGCCGTCGTCGAGGGCGGAACGGTCGTCGATCAGCAGGGTGGTGCAGTGCCGGCTGGCCAGATATTGCTTGAGCGCAACGACCTGGCGCCGGTAACGCAGCGGGTTCTCCGCCAGCAGCTGCAGTTCGGACAGCGAGTCGAGCACCAGGCGGGCGGGGCGGTGCTTTTCGATGGCGGCCAGGATGCGCTGGTTGGTCGAGGCCAGCTCGATTTCGGATGGGTGGAAGATGGTGTACTGGCGTTCGGGGTCGAGCATGTCGTCGCTGGGCGCCACTTCTTCGATGGCAATGCCGGCCAGGTCCCAGCCGTGCGACAGGGCGGCGGCGCGCAATTCGGCTTCCGATTCGGCCAGCGCCAGGTACAGCACCGGTGCGCCGGCGCGCGCGCCTTCGACCAGGAATTGCAGCGCCAGCGTCGTCTTGCCCGTGCCCGGTTCGCCTTCGACCAGGTACAGGCGTTCGGCAAGCAGGCCGCCGGCCAGCACGGTATCGAGACCCGGCACGCCCGTCGACAGCAGTGGCGGCGCAAGCTGGCCGGCCGCGTCCTGCGGTGGCATTGTCGCCTGCGCCTGTGCTGTCATCGCCGCGCTCCCTGTCATGGCCAGCTGTGGACAGCCATCGTAGCGCACCTGCACCGATCATGCCTTTTCGATACCATTGGTAAATATTTATCGCGGTGCCGAAGGCTGGCGTAACGGGTGTTGCGCACATGTCGGCGACTTCAGCAAAGAACGCCTTACCCTGCTACAGTATTCACTCAATCCAACTTTCCCGCTTTGCCGTTTTGCCGCAGCCAGCCTGATTTCCGACTGATCCTGCTGGCGCGCCACCCCTGTTGTTGCCGTCATTTCATTGCATCATTGATAATAAAATTCGCTTGATAGTTACTATGTTTCAATTGTAACGATGCTTGACGATTTTAGAATGATCGTTCATTCTTTGATCTGCGTTAATAAATTTAGTCATTTCTAACGACACTAGCCAGCTTCTTTTTCAGAAAGTCCAAGATGCAACCAACCTTTTCCTTGACGTCGCCGCGTACGAGCGGCGCTATTGCCGTTCTGTGCGCCACTGTAATCATGGCCGGCTGCAGTAAAAAACAGGAAGCACCTCATGCGCAGCAAGCGCCACAGGTGGTCGTGTTTACTGTTAATCCGGCCGCGTTGCCGATGAGTGCCGAATTGCCCGGCCGTACGAATGCCTACCAGGTCGCCGATGTGCGTCCGCAAGTTGGCGGCTTGATCCAGAAGCGCCTGTTCGTCGAGGGTAGCGATGTGAAAGCGGGCACGGCCCTGTATCAGATCGACCCGGCCACCTACCAGGCTGCCACCAATTCGGCCAAGGCCGCCCTGTCGAAAGCCAAGGCCAACCTGCTGACGGCCGGCCCGAAAGCCACGCGCTACAAGGAGCTGGTGGCCATCGAAGGCGTGAGCCGCCAGGAATACGATGATGCCGTGGCCGCCTTCGAGCAAGCCAAGGCAGACGTCGAGTCCGCCACCGCGGCGCTGGAATCGGCGAATATCAACCTGAAGTACAGCACCGTGACGGCGCCGATCAGCGGCCGCACCAGCCGCTCGACCGTGACGGCCGGCGCGCTGGTCACGGCGGGCCAGGCGGAAGCCCTGACGACCGTGCAGCAACTGGACCCGATCTATGTCGACGTGACGCAGTCGAGCACGGACCTGCTGCGCCTGAAGCGCCAGATGGCCGATGGTTCGCTGAAAAAAGTCGGCGAAGGCCAGGCCAAGGTCGACCTGATCCTGCCGGACGGCAGCAAGTACAGCGAACCGGGCAAGCTGCAGTTCGCCGGCGTGACGGTCGATCCGACCACCGGCAACGTGGTCTTGCGCGCGCTGTTCCCGAACCCGAAAGGCGAATTGCTGCCAGGCATGTATGTGCGTGCACAGCTGGAAACGGGCGTCGACGAGAAAGCCATCACCGTGCCGCAAGTGGGCGTGACGCGCAACCAGAAAGGCCAGGCCACGGCCTTGATCCTGAACAAGGAAAACAAGGTTGAGCAACGCATCCTGACCACCAGCGGCACCATCGGCACCGACTGGCTGGTGACGTCCGGCCTGGCCGCAGGCGACCGCGTGATCGTGGAAGGCTTGCAAAAAGTCAAGCCAGGCGCCCCTGCCGTTGCCGTGCCGGCCAAGGCCGCTGACGCGCCTGCCGCTGCAGCCTCTGCCGCAGCATCGGCTGCCAGCGCCCACTAATTCAGGAGAATATTAATGGCCCGTTTTTTCATTGACCGCCCGATTTTTGCCTGGGTGGTCGCGATCGTCATCATGCTTGCCGGCGTGATTTCGATCCTCAGCCTGCCGATCGCGCAGTACCCGAGCATCGCCCCGCCGTCGATTTCGATCAGCGGCTCCTACCCTGGCGCCTCGGCCAAGACCGTGGAAGATGCGGTCACCCAGGTCATCGAACAAAAGATGAAGGGCATCGACGGCTTGCGCTACATGGCCTCGTCGAGCGATGCGACTGGCGGCATCAGCATCACGCTGACGTTTACCAGCGGCACCAATCCTGACATCGCCCAGGTGCAGGTACAGAACAAGCTGCAGCTGGCCACGCCGCTGCTGCCGACGGCTGTCACGCAACAGGGCCTCGTCGTGTCGAAAGCCACGAAGAACTTCCTGATGGTGTTCGGCTTCATTTCCGAAAACGGCAAGATGGACCAGACCGACTTGAGCGACTATGTGGCCGCCAACGTCGTCGATCCGCTGAGCCGCGTGGCGGGCGTGGGCGATGTGACGCTGTTCGGTTCGCAGTACGCCATGCGCATCTGGCTCGACCCGGCCAAGCTGCAAAGCTTCAACCTGACGCCGGCGGACGTGATCACGGCCGTGCAGGCGCAGAATGCGGAAGTGTCGGCCGGTGAACTGGGCGGCACGCCGTCCGTCAAGGGCCAGCAGCTGAACGCCACCGTGTCGGCGCAGAGCCGTCTGCAAACGGTGGAACAGTTCGGCGCCATCTTGCTGAAAACCACCACCGACGGCGCCATGGTGCACCTGAAGGACGTGGCCAGCATGGAACTGGGCCGCGAGAACTACAACACCGTGGCCCGCTACAACGGCCATGCGGCCACCGGTGTGGCGATCAAGCTGGCGACGGGCGCGAATGCGCTCGACACGGCCAACGCGGCGAAAGCCATGCTGGGCAACCTGAGCAAGCAATTCCCTGAAGGCATGAGCTACCAGGTGGCGTTCGACACGACCCCGTTCGTGAAACTGTCCATCGAAGAAGTGGTCAAAACCCTGGTCGAAGCGGTCATCCTGGTATTCCTCGTGATGTACCTGTTCCTGCAGAACTTCCGCGCCACCCTGATCCCGACCATGGCCGTGCCGGTCGTGCTGCTCGGTACCTTCGGCATCCTGAATGCGTTCGGCTATTCGATCAACACCTTGACCATGTTCGCCATGGTGCTGGCCATCGGTCTGCTGGTCGACGATGCGATCGTGGTGGTGGAAAACGTCGAGCGCGTGATGAGCGAAGAGGGCCTGTCGCCGCTGGAAGCGACGCGCAAGTCCATGACGCAGATCACGGGCGCGCTGGTCGGTATCGCCATGGTGCTGTCGGCCGTGTTCGTGCCGATGGCCTTCTTCGGCGGCTCGACGGGCGTGATTTACCGCCAGTTCTCGATCACGATCGTGTCGTCGATGGTGCTGTCCGTCGTCGTCGCGCTGGTGTTTACGCCGGCGCTGTGCGCCACCCTGCTGAAACCGGTCGAAAAAGGCCATCACGCGACGAACAAGGGCTTCTTCGGCTGGTTCAACCGCAGCTTCGACAGCAGCAGCAACAAATACCAGGGCATGGTTGGCGCCATGATCACCCACCGCGCCCGCTCGATGCTGCTGTACGTGCTGTTGCTGGCCGGCCTCGTGTTCATCTTCATGCGTCTGCCTACGTCGTTCCTGCCGGAAGAAGACCAGGGCATCCTGTTTACGCAGATTCAATTGCCGACGGGCGCCACGCAAGAGCGCACCCTGAAAGTGATCGAACAGGTCGAAGACCACTTCATGAACAGCGAGAAAGACAACGTCGCTTCCGTGTTTGCCGTCGCCGGTTTCAGCTTCGGCGGTAACGGCCAGAACACGGGTATCGCCTTCGTGCGCCTGAAAGACTGGGCTGAACGCAAGGCCGTGGAGCAAAAGGCGCCTGCCGTGGCCGGTCGCGCCATGGGCAAGTTGTTGCAGATCAAGGACGCGATGGTATTTACCTTCGCCCCGCCTGCCGTGCTGGAACTGGGTAACGCCACCGGTTTCGATATGCAACTGCAGGATATCGGCGGTGTCGGCCATGACGCCCTGATGGCGGCGCGTAACCAGCTGCTGGGCATGGCTTCGCAAAACCCGGCCATGGTGGGCGTGCGTCCGAACGGCCAGGAAGATACGCCGCAGTACAAGATCGAGATCGACCAGCAGAAAGCCACCGCGCTGGGCCTGCAGATCGCCGAGATCAACCGCGTGCTGAGCGTCGGCTGGGGTAGTTCGTATGTCAACGACTTCCTCGACCGTGGTCGCGTGAAGAAAGTGTTCATCCAGGGCGATGCCAGCTCGCGCATGCAGCCGGAAGACTTGAACAAGTGGTTCGTGCGCAATACCGCTGGCCAGATGGTGCCGTTCTCGGCCTTTGCCACCGGCAAGTGGATTTACGCGTCGCCACGCCTGGAACGCTACAACGGCTTGCCGTCGGTAGAGATCCTCGGTACGCCGGCGCCGGGCCAAAGCACGGGCGCCGCCATGAACGCGATGGAAGAGATGGTGGCCAAGCTGCCGCCTGGCATCGGCTTCAGCTGGACCGGCGTTTCGCTGGAAGAGCGCGAATCCGGTTCGCAGACGCCGCAGCTGTACGCGCTGTCGCTGCTGATCGTCTTCCTGTGCCTGGCCGCGCTGTATGAAAGCTGGTCGATTCCGTTCTCGGTGCTGCTGGTCGTGCCGCTGGGCGTGATCGGTGCCGTACTCGGCACGTGGATGTTCGGCCTGTCGAACGACGTGTACTTCCAGGTGGGCTTGCTCACGGTGGTGGGCCTGTCGGCGAAGAACGCGATTCTGATTGTCGAGTTCGCCAAGGAAATGCAGGAATCGGGCATGTCGCTGATCGACGCGACCTTGCATGCGGTGCGTCTGCGTCTGCGCCCAATTCTGATGACCTCGATTGCCTTCGGTCTCGGCGTGTTGCCACTGGCTATTTCCAGCGGCGCCGGTTCCGGCAGCCAGAACGCCATCGGTATCGGCGTGCTGGGCGGCATGTTGACGGCCACGTTCCTCGGTATCTTCTTCGTGCCGGTGTTCTTCGTGCTGGTGCGCGGCTTCTTCTCGAAGTCGGACGCGCCCACCACGCCGGCGACGCCTGGTGCGCCAGCCGTCACGCTTTCTAAGGATGCGCATTAATATGAAAAAAACGCTACTCTCCATGGCGGCACTGGCCTTGCTGGCCGGTTGCAGCCTGGCTCCCACGTACGAGCGTCCGGCAGCGCCGGCGCCGACGGCGTGGCCGACCGGTCCTTCCTACAAGGCCGACACGGCCGCCGCCGACGCCAAGCCGGTGGCGGACGTCGCCTGGCGCGAGTTCTTTGCCGATGCGCGCCTGCGCCAGGTACTGGAACTGGCGCTGGCCAACAACCGCGACCTGCGCGTCTCGATCCTGAACATCGAGAAGGCGCGCGCCACCTACGGCATCGAACGCGCCGCGCTGATCCCGACCCTGTCGGCGTCCGGCGGCCAGTCGGCCACGCGCATCTCGAAAAACGCCAGCCCGACGGGCGAAGCGTCCATCAACCGCCAGTACACGGCGAACCTGGGCGTGTCGGCGTACGAGCTGGACTTCTTCGGCCGCGTGCGCAGCCTGTCCGACAGCGCGCTGGAGCAATACCTGGGCACGGAAGAAGCACGCCGTGCACAGCAGATCAGCCTGGTGGCCGAAGTGGCCAGCACCTATCTGAACCTGGTGGCCGACCAGCAGCGCCTGCGCGTGGCGCAGGACACGCTGAAGAGCCAGCAGTCGTCGTATGACCTGGCCGTGCGCCGCTTCAGTGCCGGCGCCACCTCGGGCCTGGACAAGTACGATGCCCAGACCAGTGTCGAATCGGCCCGTTCCGACGTGGCCGTCTACACGAGCCAGGTTGCGCTGGATCAAAACGCGCTGGTCCTGCTGGTGGGCGGCCCCGTGCCGGCCGACTTGCTGCCGCAAGCCGAGTTTGGCGCTGTGACGGCGCTGACGGACATTCCGGCCGGCGTGCCGTCGGACGTGCTGCAACGCCGTCCCGACGTGCTGGCGGCGGAGCGCACCCTGCGCGCCGCGAATGCCAACATCGGCGCGGCGCGCGCGGCTTTCTTCCCGCGCATTTCGCTGACGGCGACGGCGGGTTCGGTCAGCGACAACCTGTCCGGCCTGTTCAAGGGCGGCAGCGGCACCTGGAGCTTCTTGCCGCAGATCAGCTTGCCGATCTTCGATGGCGGCGTGAACCGCGCCAATCTCGATATCGCCAAGGTGCAGCGTGAAATCTCCGTGGCGCAATACGAAAAGGCGATCCAGGTCGCCTTCCGTGAAGTGTCCGATGCGCTGGCCCAGCGCGGCACGATCGACGAGCGCCTGCAGTCGCAGGAGTCGCTGGTCGAAGCGTCGACGAAGAGCTACACCATCCACGATGCGCGCTACAAGCAGGGCGCCGAGTCCTACCTGAACGCCCTGGTGGCCCAGCGCGCGCTGTACACGGCGCAGCAAAGCCTGATCACGGCGCGCCTGGCCAAGTCGACCAACCTGGTGACCCTGTACAAGGTGCTGGGCGGCGGATGGCAACCTGAGCAGACAGCCGTCGCGGCGGCTGGCGGCGTCCAATAATCACGGGGACGCCGACGCCGGCCTTGCCCCTGTCCGCAGGGGCAAGGCCGGCGCGCTACTGGAAAATCATGAACCAAGTTGAAAAGAAGCATCCGGATCCCGAGCGCGCCAACACGCGGCGCAAGCAGGTGCTCGATGCGGCGGAGAGTTGCTTCAGCCGCCGCGGCTTCCACGGCGCCAGCATGGCCGAGATCTCGAAAGCGGCCGGCATGAGCGCGGGCCACATCTATAATTACTTCGACAGCAAGGATGCGATCATCGCCGCCTTCGTCATGCAGAATACGGAACGGGTGTCGAACCTGATGCAGGACCTGGCGCAGCGCGAAGACCCGCTGCAGGCCGTGATCGACAATGCGGGCGAGCATGTGCTCGAAGCGCTGGACCCGAAAACGTGGATGATGCCGCTGGAAATTTTTGCCGAGGCGTCGCGCAATCCGGCCATCGCCGAGATGCTGCAATGCTCGGACCAGCGTTCGCGCCAGCTGTTTCTCTCCATCATCCGCGATGCGCGCATCAAGCGCGGCTTGCCGGCCGACGAGGAAATGCTGGAAGGCCGGCTGAATGCCCTGGTCGCCATTTACCAGGGCTTGCCCGTGCGCTTCATTCATAATCCGATGGTGAAGGTCGAGCCGCTGATCGCGGGCTTTCGCATCGTCCTGACGGCGCTGCTGCTGAACGAATAGGGCGCTTGCCGGGGCCATGCAAAAAAGTTTGCGCAGTTCGATATGAATCATGCGGAAAGCATGGCAAAAACCTAAAAGCCTCTGCTATAATTCCCACCTCGTCGGGGCGTAGCGCAGCCTGGTAGCGTACATGCATGGGGTGCATGGGGTCGGAAGTTCGAATCTTCTCGCCCCGACCATTAGATTCAAGGAGTTACGGCGCAAGCTGTATAGAAACCCAGCACTGTATATTAGATAATTGTCTAATATCGGTGCTGGGTTTTTCCGTTTACGCGTGACAGATGGGCAGCCTACATCCAATGCCGCCGGGCAGGGCCGCTGAGAAGAGGTAACATCAAATCAAATCCAGCGGCAATGTGCCAATGCCCAGGGCCGCATCGGCAGGCGGGGCAGGGCCCGCGCTGGTAATGGCATCGGCATCGCCACGCGACGATTAATCGGCAAGCCATCAGGGGCTAACAGCGATGTGCCTCATCGCCGCTGCCCGATCGCCGCCGCATCACCGGATTTCGGCCGGCCATTTCTTGCCATCAGGGGAAGGTCATCTCCAAACCGGCCATCCTGACGACGACGAAGGTGACGATCCCCAAGGCCAGCAGCGATAGCATGAAGATGGCGACCACCTTGCCGCTCGCGCGCAGCACCGCGCGATTCTGCTTCGCCTTGTCCTTGTCCTTCTTCCCTTGATCGTAATGCCACTTGATGGCGAAGAACATGCCCGTGCAGAGCACGAGAGCCTTGAACGTCACGAAGACTATAGGGGTCCAATCCATCATTTTGAGTATTTCCAGTCTATTACTTGACACTATCTACCATGAGGAGCGCTACCTCAAAACGCTGCGTCAGCAGCTTCTGTTCCAGCCATCCCCCCAGGCATCCTGTTTGAATCTTTCATTATAGCTAGCCATGAAATAACAATGGCATCCGGCGCAGTGGTTTGCCAATGCAGATGAGAGAGGAGAAAACGTCGGCAACGGCCATGCAAGAATGGTATTGCTCCACGTTCTGAAGCATACTACTTGAAAACAATTTCCATACATTGAGACAAAATGTCCCAGTTGAAAACCATGCAAGATGAAGATTTGACTATCTGGTTGCCGCGATTGGCCGGGAACAGGGGGCCACGTTTCTTGCAGATTGCGGATGCCTTGCAGGCGGCGGTGGCAGACGGATCGTTGGCCCCGGGGGACCGCCTGCCTCCGCAGCGCCAGCTGGCGGCACGGCTGGATGTCGACCTGACGACGATCACGCGCGCCTACGACGAAGCCAGGCGCCGCAACTTGCTGGAGGGCCGCGGCGCCCGGGGCACTTATGTCGCGGCGCCAAAAGTCGAATTGACCGCGATCCTCGACCTGAGCATGAATACCCCGCCACCGCCGGATGGCGTGGACTTCGACGATATGTTGAAACAAGGTCTGTCTCAAGTATTGATGAGGGCAGACAATGAATTGCTGATGACTTACCACTTGGGCGGGGGAAGCGAGTCCGACCGCAAGGCTGGAGCCACATGGCTGGCGCCGATGTTTGGACATCTGGATGCCGGGCAGCTGCTTGTCTGTCCGGGTGCGCAGGCGGCGATCGCCGCGTTGATCCTTGCGCTGACGGCGCCTGGCGACGTCATCCTGGCGGAGCCCGTGACTTATCCCGGTTTGCGCGCCGCAGCGACCCAGTTCGGCCGGCACGTCGTTGCGGTGGCAGCGGACAGGCACGGGATGGTGCCTGAGATGCTCGAGGAAGCGTGCCGCCAGCACAAGCCCGGGCTGGTCTACCTCAATCCGACACTGCAGAACCCGACCGCCATCACCATGCCGGAACGCCGGCGCAAGGAGCTCGCCGGCATCGCAAAGCGCCGCAATGTACGCATCGTCGAGGACGATCCCTACTGGCTCCTTGCCGATGCCCCGCCGCCGCCGATTGCCACGTTTGCCCCGCAACAGGTGTACTACATCGCAACCCTGTCGAAATGCCTGACGCCCGGCTTGCGGGTCGCCTTCGTGCTGATACGCGACCCGATCGAGCGCGAACGTTTCCTGGTCGCGCTAAGGTCATTTGCGCTGATGGCCGCCCCTCTGACGGCGGCCCTGGCCACGCAGTGGATACTCGACGGTTCGGCTGACGGATTGATGGAAGGCGTGCGCAGGGAGGCGCGCCTGCGCCACCGGATGGCTCGCGATATTCTGGCGGGACGCTACAGCGGCCTTGGCGACGGCCTGCATGTATGGCTCGAGTTGCCGGCGTACTGGAACTCTACGCAGCTTGCGCGGGCCGCCGCCAGCTCCGGCATCGCGGTCACGCCGGCGGAGGCATTCGCAACGGGCAGCGCATACGTGAATGCAATTCGCATCTCCTTGGGCAGCATCAAGGACCGTGGACGCTTGCAGGCGGGTCTTCAACGACTGTCTCATCTGCTTGCGCGGCAGCCCGAATCGTTCAGCGCTGCTGTGGTTTAACTGTCCAGGAAACACTGTCAGCGGCCGCCATCAGGTGTACGGCGGCAGCTTGGCCGGGATGCCGCCGGCGGCACCGAGCGACCGCCATGTCGCATTCCGCTGCAAAGGGCGGACTGCCCGGGCCCGACCGGCGCACAGGCAGCAGCGAGACTGGCGCAGTTTGCTGGCGCGGCCCGCAAGCGGGTGGCCAGGTCGAGCTGTTGGGGAAGGTTCCGCCACTTGAACGCGACCGCGGCTGACCGCGGCATGCGCGAACGGTGGCCGGTCTGGATGTCGTCGCAATCGCTTGCACGTCGGCTGCCAGGTTCAGCATTTTTACTCCGCCATTGCCGTCATTGCCGCAAGCGCCAGGAAGCCCGAGCACATGCGGCGGCGCGATTTGGCGCATCTGTCGCTATCGGGCAGCAGGCTGGCCGACAACGCGATATGCAGGCGCATCGGCTTGCCGTGCAGGTTCGACAGATCGCTTCATCCCCCGTTTTCTCCATCCTGTCCCCCGATTTCCGTCTCCGGTCGCCGTAGTCAAGCTGGCAACACGGCTTTCGCCTATGATTTGCTGGCACATGCACGTGTGCTGTTTCCCTTCATTTATCCACCATGAGGTGTCCATGATTCGCTATGTCCTGCCTGTCCTGTTGTTCGCCAGCGTGTTGCCGGCGCACGCCCAAGCCCCGGCCGGGGAGGTGCCGCTGATCGAGCGGGCGAAGATTTTTGGCAATCCCAGCAAGTCCGGCGGCAAGATCAGCCCGGATGGCCGGTGGCTGTCCTGGATCGCGCCGCGCGACGGCGTGCTCAACGTGTGGGTGGCGCCGGCCAGCGATCCGTCCCAGGCGCGCCCGCTGACGCAGGAAAAGCTGCGGCCCATCCGCAGCAGCTTCTGGTCGCCCGATTCGACGACCCTGCTGTTCATCCAGGACAAGGGCGGCGACGAGAATTTCCTGCTGTATGGCGTGAACGTGGCCAGCGGCAAGCAGATCGATTACACGCCGTTCGAGAAAACCCGCGTGCGCGTGATCCAGATCAGCAGCAAGGTGAAGGACCGCATCTTGATTGGCATCAATAACCGCGATGCGCGCTGGCACGACGTGTACAGCCTGGAGCTGGCCAGCGGCAAGCTGACCCTGGTGCAGCGGAACGACGGCTATGGCGGCTACGTGGCCGACGAGCTGCTCAATCTGCGCATCGCCAGCAAGGCGCGCGGCGATGGCGGCACGGCGTATTACCGCGTCACGGACGGCAAGGTCGAGGCCACGCCGCTGGCCGATGTGGGCCTGGAAGACGCGCAGACGACGGCGCCGCTGGCGTTTACGGCCGACGGCAAGACCCTGTACTGGACCGATTCGCGCGGCCGCAACACGTCGGCGCTGCTGGCGCAGGACGTTGCCAGCGGCAAGAGCACGCTGGTGGCCCAGGATGCGCGCGCCGACATTTCCGACGCGCTGTATGACACGCGCACGGGCCGCGTGCAAGCCTATGCGGTCGAGTACCTGCAGCAGGACTATTTGCCGCTGGGTGAAGACTTGAAGGACGACCTGGCGTTCCTGAAGAAACATACGCCAGGCCAGTTCACGGTGACGTCGCGCACCGATGCCGATGATAAATGGCTGGTCGCCGTCGACGCCGTCACGGCGCCGGTGTCGAGCTGGCTTTACGAACGCAAGGGCAGGAAGCTCACGCGCCTGTACGTCACGCGTCCCGAGCTGGAAGGCGCGCCGCTGATGCCCATGCATGCGCAGGAAATCAAGGCGCGCGACGGGCTGACCCTGGTGTCCTACCTGACCTTGCCGCAGGCGTCCAAGGCGGGGCCAGGTGGCATGCCGTCGCAGCCGGTGCCGATGGTGCTGCTGGTGCACGGCGGGCCGTGGGCGCGCGACACGTACGGCTACAATGGCTATCACCAGTGGCTGGCCAACCGCGGCTATGCCGTGCTGTCGGTGAATTTCCGCGGCTCGACGGGTTTCGGCAAGCAGTTCATCTCGGCCGGCGACCTGCAATGGGGCCGCAAGATGCATGACGACTTGCTCGACGCCGTGCAATGGGCGGTGCAGAGCGGCGTCACCACCGCCGACAAGGTGGCCATCATGGGCGGCTCGTATGGCGGCTACGCCACGCTGGCCGGCATGGCGTTCACGCCGACGACGTTTGCCTGCGGCGTCGACATCGTCGGCCCGTCCAACCTGTTTACCCTGCTGCAAACCATCCCGCCGTACTGGGAAGCGGGCAAGCAGCGCTTCTACAAGCGCATGGGCGATCCGAACACGGAAGAGGGCAAGGCGCTGCTGAAGGAACGCTCGCCGCTGAACTTTGCGCAGAATATCCAGCGCCCGCTGCTCATCGGCCAGGGCGCGAACGACCCGCGCGTGAACGTGGCCGAATCGGACCAGATCGTGGCGGCCATGGCGGCCAAGAACATTCCCGTCACCTACGTGCTGTTCCCCGATGAAGGCCATGGCTTCGCGCGGCCCGTGAACAACATCGCCTTCAACGCCGTGACGGAAAATTTCCTGGGGAAATGCCTCGATGGGCGCGCCGAGCCCATCGGCGCCACCCTCAAGGCCTCCACGGCGCAGGTCAAGCACGGCGCCGGGTATGCGCCAGGGCTGCAGGAGGCGATGCGGTAAACGCGTGCGGCTGGCGGGAGCCGTACGTGCGCGGCTCCCGCATTAAAAGAGTTTCAATGGGACAATGATTCATTTAGAATAAGTCACTGTCCTGCCAATACTGAAACGGAAACGCACCATGGATATCCTGACCCTCGAGCATTTTGCCCCGCGCCTGAATGAAACGTTTGTTTCGGTCAGCGACGGCAACGCGCCGTTCATCCTGGTGGAGGCGCGTCCGTTGCCGGCGTCGACCTTGCAGGGCATGTTGCGCCCGCCGTTCAGCCTGCTTTTCCGCAACTCTTCCGCCATCGTCTTCAACCAGAAAATTTTCCAGCTGCAGCATGACGCTTTCGGCGAAGTGGGGATTTTCCTGGTGCCGGTGGCACGCGACAATCACGGCTTCCTGTACCAGGCCGTGTTCAACTAGGTTCTTGCTCCGCGTGTCCTGACGCGGCTGGAAACAAGGCAGGCTGCGCGCCTGCCTTGTTTCCCTTGCCGCCTGCTTCAGTCGAACCTGGGGAACTCTCCCTGCAATGCAATGCAGTAGTTCAACGCCAGCAAGGGCTGGCGGTTCTCGTGCGCCTGGTTGCCACCGGTCATGCCGACGACGTTGGGTGCCAGCCTGGTGTCGGGAGTGATGCTGAGCGTCATCGCCGTCGTCTTGCCCGGTGCCAGCAGCAGTGCGTCTGTGACGGGGATATTGCTTTGCAGGCTAGCCGTCGGCTGGCGGTTGACCGTCATGACATGCCGGTGCGCCGGCATTTCCTGCGCCGTCAGCGTCACGCTTGCGGCGCCAAGGGATTCGCCGATGTCATATTGCGACAGGCCGGGTCCCGTGCCCTGGCTGAACGCGGCGCGGCCGACCAGGTTGGGGAGCTGGAAGGTAGTGCTGCCATTGCCGCCATAGGTGGTGCCGATCAGCGCATACAGGGCGCTGTTCTGGTTCACTGACAGGGTGGCGCCGTTGCACAGCGCCCAGCCTGCTGGTGGATAGTTGAAACCGAAGATCTGAATCTCGCCAAGAAATGGTGATGCCACGATTTTTCTCCTGTGAAGTCGGGTGGACTGTCGTCGTTACTGCTGCGAAGGGAAGACGCCCTGCCATGCAATGCAAAATGACACGGCCAGCGTCGGCATGCGGTTTTCATGGGGGAGGTTGGTGCCGGTGAGGCCGCAGGCGACGTTCGACAGCACCGTCGGCGTGGACCCAGTGGCACTGGTCGCGTACATATTGTCGCCGTTGGTGGCGGCGCCCAGCGCCACGGTCGGCCCCGGCGTTGCGGCGTTGGCGGTGGTGTTGGTGGCAAAAAAGGTGTGCGTGTGCTGGGGAATCTGATCTATTGTCAAGGAGACCTGCTCGCTGCCACCGGTTGCGCCGATGGTGCGCGGCGTCAAGCCTGGCCCCTGTCCCTGATGCAAGGGCAGCTGGCCGCGCAAGTCCGGCACGGCAAAGGTGTTGACGCCGTCGCCACCATAGGTGGTGCCGAGCAACATGAACAACACTTGATATTCAGAAATAGGTTTCAGGCTGCCGTCACAGGCAAACCACCCGGTGGGTATGCGTGGAAAGGCAAACTGGCGAATTTCACCTACGTAACAATCAGACATGGCTTACTCCGTAAAAAGGCGGGACACGGTTTGTAGCACCTGGGAAAACCGGCTGCGCTTCGCGGCCACAAGGCACTGCCGCGCGCGACGGTGTTGTCAGGCGAGGTCAGTTGCGCGAGGGGTAGACACCGCTCAAGGCAATGTTGAAGTTGATGACGCGGAAGGGTTGCATATTAATATGCGGGCCGTTACCGCCTGCCGTAGCCAGCGTCTGTTGCGCCAGCGCAACCTGCGGTCCCGTCGCGGCGACGTAAATCGATTCCGCTCCGCTGCCGGCATACAGTGCGCCAGCGGGATTCTTGAGCGTTCCTGCGGTCGTCAGCGCGCTGGCCGCATGGTTGTGCGCAGGCATCTGGCTCGCTAGCAAGGTGACAGCTTCTGAACCGCCCGGCGTGCCCTGGGTGAGCGGAGTGGGTTGCCAGCTGCCGTCCACAGAGGCTCCTGAACCGAAAGGCGTGCGGCCGCGCAAATCGGGCAAGCCGAAGGTCGATTGTCCATTGCCGCCGAACTGGGTGCCCAGCAGGGCAAACAGGGCCGCATTCTGTTGAACGGGCAGGAGTTGCCCGTTACAAGCGGCAAATCCCCTGGGTGCGAAAGCAAAACCGGCCATCATGATTTGGCCTACAAAGACGTCAGACATGGTATTTCTCTCCCCATAACTGTTGTGAAATGGAATACAAGGCTAATACATTTACCAATAGCAATTGATTTACATTAAAATATCTTTTTTGGGCAACATCTTTTAGTTGCTTTATTTGCTACTCGTAGTAGCATACGTTGATGTAAAGCAAGCGTCAATAGCGTGAGGAATCCTTTTTCGGGGCCGTTGACAGTAGCTGAAATCGCCATGAATGGTGGCATATTGCCTTGTGCCAGAGCCGTACCTTCCTCACCCAAGAAATGTATCGAAGGAAAATAATGTTTCTAAATCTTAGTGAATCTGGTTGCCAGTCGGCCACCGTCAGTGGCATGGAAGTCTTGGCTGCCGGGAAGCGCGGCGCCGTGCGTGCCGCGCTCTTGCCGCCCTGGCTGATGCGCATGGCGGTGGCCATGCTGTTCATCCTGATGGCCTTGTATTCGCAGCATGCGCGTGCGGCCACTGCATGCACGAATCCGGTCAACGTCACCATTTCAGCAGGGGGGATCGTTCTGGATGACTATAATCCCAATGGTTGCACGTTTGGTCTGACGGCGATACAAGTTCCGCCGATACATGGCAACATCGTACAAGATCCGGTCAGTACGAATATCGTGCACTATGTTAATAGAGCGAGCGACAACGCCACCTTTGATACCTTTACTGTCGGTGACGATAGTCTGAACCCCATCGTTTATAACGTCACGATACTGTCCAGTACGCCAATTGCCGGCGCCGCCAGCGCTACGGTGGCTTACGGCAGCAGCGCCACATCGATCCCTCTGAACCTGAGCGGCGCGGCAGCGACATCGGTGGCGGTGGCCTCCGCCGCCGCGCATGGCACGGCGACGGCCAGCGGCACCAGCATCACCTACACGCCGACGGCAGGCTATGGCGGACCGGACAGCTTCACTTATACGGCCACCAACGGCAGCGGCACCTCGGCGCCGGCAACCGTGACGATCACGGTGGCCGGCCCCACCATCACGATTGCGCCAAGCACCCTGCCGGCAGCCACCGTGGGCGCGGCCTACAGCCAGAGCGTGACCGCCTCGAACGGCTTCGCGCCGTACGGGTATGCGATCAGCGCCGGCACCTTGCCGGCCGGCCTGACCTTGAATGCCGCCACCGGCGTGCTGTCGGGCACGCCGACGGCCGGCGGCAGCTTCAACTTCACCGTGCGCGCCACGGACAGTTCGACGGGCAACGGCCCGTATTCGGGCGCGCGCGCCTACTCGCTGACGGTGTCTGCGCCGACGATCAGCGTCACGCCGACGGTCATGCCGGCGATGACGGCCGGCGTCGCCTACAGCCAGTCCATCAGCGCCGCCGGCGGCACGGCCCCGTATACCTATGCCATCACGGGCGGCAGCGTGCCGACGGGCCTGAGCCTGGCGGCGAACGGCACCCTGTCGGGCACGCCGACGGCAGCGGGGCCATTCAACTTTACCGTCACGGCCACCGACAGCAGCACGGGCACGGGTGCTCCTTACACGGGTTCGCGCGCCTATTCCGTCACGGTGGCGGCGGGTGCGCCCGTTGCCGGCGCCGCCAGCGCCACGGTGGCCTTCGGCAGCGGCTCGACTGCGATCCCCCTGAACCTGAGTGGCGGCGCGGCGACGTCGGTGGCCGTGGCGTCCGCCGCCTTGCATGGCACGGCGACGGCCATCGGCACCAGCATCACCTACACGCCGACGGCCGGCTACGGCGGGCCGGACACCTTTACCTACACCGCGACCAATGGCGTCGGCACCTCGGCACCTGCCACCGTGACGATCACGGTCGCCGGCCCCACCATCACGATTTTGCCAAGCACCGTGCCGGCAGCCACCGTGGGCGCGGCCTACAGCCAGAGCGTGACCGCCTCGAACGGCTTCGCGCCGTACGGGTACGCGATCAGCTCCGGCACCTTGCCGGCCGGCCTGACCTTGAATGCCGCCACCGGCGTGCTGTCGGGTACGCCGACGGCCGGCGGCAGCTTCAACTTCACCGTGCGCGCCACCGACAGTGCGACGGGCAGTGGCCCGTATTCCGGTGCACGCGCCTACGCGATGACGGTGTCGGCGCCGACGGTCGCGGTGGCGCCAACGACCTTGCCGGCGATGACGGCCGGTGTTGTCTACAGCCAAAGCATCACCGCCACCGGCGGCACGGCACCACATAGCTATGCTATCGCCGCTGGCAGCGTGCCGACGGGCCTGAGCCTGGCACCGGATGGCACCCTGTCCGGCACGCCCACGACGGCAGGCCCGTACAACTTTACCGTCACGGCCACCGACAGCAGCACCGGCGCCGGACCATACACGGGTTCGCGCGCCTATTCCGGCACGGTGGCGGCCGGCGCGCCCCTTGCCGGCAATGTCAGCACCGCCGTGGCCTATGGCAGCGGCGCCAACCCGATCACGCTGAACCTGAGCGGCGGCGTGGCGACGTCGGTAGCGGTGGCGTCCGCCGCCTTGCACGGCACGGCGACGGCGAGCGGCACCAGCATCAGCTACACGCCGGCGGCAGGGTATGCCGGGTCGGACAGCTTCACCTATACGGCGACCAATGGCGTCGGCACTTCGGCGCCGGCCACCGTGACGATCACCGTGGGCGTACCGAGCGTCAGCCTGACCCCGGCCACCTTGCCGAATCCGGTGGTGGGCGTCTCGTACAGCGCGACTTTGACGGCGGCGGGCGGCACGGCGCCGTACACCTACAGCGTGAGCAGCGGCAGCCTGCCGACTGGCCTGAGCCTGAACGTCGCCACTGGCGTGCTGTCCGGCACGGTGAACGTGGCCGGCAGTTTCACGTTCAGCCTGCGCGTCAGCGATAGCAGCACGGGCGTGGGAGCGCCGTTCAGCGCGACCAATAGCTACACCGTTACCATCATCACGCCGACGATCACGGTCGCGCCGGGCACGCTGCCGGCAGCGGCAGCGGCCACGGCGTACAGCCAGCAGCTGACGGCCAGCGGCGGCGTGGGGCGGTATGCTTTTACGGTAACAAGCGGCAGCCTGCCGGCCGGACTCACGCTGAACAGCAGCGGTTTGCTGAGCGGCACGCCGACGGCGGCGGGCAGCTTCACGCTGACCGTGCAAGCGGAAGATGTGCACGAGTTCACCGGCACGAAAACCTATACCTTGGCTGTCTCGTCGGCCACCGTCAACATTCCGCAGGCCAGCCTGGCCAATCCGACGGCGGCAACGCCATATAGCGCGACCCTGACGGCGGCGGGTGGCACGGCGCCGTACACCTATAGCGTCAGCAGCGGCAGCCTGCCAGCTGGCCTGAGCCTGAATGCGGCCACTGGCGTGCTGTCCGGCACCACCAATGTCGCTGGCAGCTACACCTTCGCCATCAAGGTCACCGACAGCAGCACGGGCGTGGGCGCGCCATTCAGCGCCACCAACAGCTATACGCTCGTCGTTGCCGCGCCGACCCTGACCCTGACGCCAGCGAGCCTGACCGGCATCCGCGTGGGCGATGCCTACAGCCAGGCATTCACGGCGGCCGGCGGCGTCGCGCCGTATGCGTTTGCGCTCACCGGCGGCACCTTGCCGGCCGGCCTGGCGCTCGATACGGCCACGGGCATCATCAGCGGCACGCCGACGGCGGCCGGCAGCTTTGCCTTCACCTTGCAGGCGAAGGATGCCAACCAGTTCACGGTGCAGCAGGCATTGACCCTGCAGGTGAACCAGGCGCCGCCACCGGTGAAAAATGAAACGGCGACCACCGCGGCCAACGAAGAAGTGAGCCTCAGCATCGCTTCCAGCGATGGCAGCCCGATTACCGACGTCACCATCGTCACGCCGCCGCAGCATGGCCGTGTCACGATCGTCGCGACCGGTGCAGCGGGCGGCGGCAGCGGCCGCGCTTTCAAAGTGACGTATGTGCCGAATGCTGACTACTTCGGTCCCGACAGCTTCAGCTACACCGTGACGGGGACGGGCGGCATCTCGGCACCGGCCACGGTCAGCCTGACGGTCGCGCCGCAGCCAGTACCGGTGCCGGTACCGAAGACGGTCAAGCTCGAACCAGGTGCATCACTGACCCTGCACGTGACGGAAGGCGCCACGGGCGGCCCGTTCACGGCGGTGGCCATCACGACGGCGCCGACGAGCGGCACGGCGGTGGTCAGCGGCATGGACATCATCTACACGCCAGCCGCCAGTACCAGCGGCGACATCAGCTTCAGCTACACCCTGTCGAACGCTTTCGGCACTTCGGCGCCGGTGAAAGCCAGCGTCACCGTCAATCCGATGCCGCAGGTGGTGAGCCAGAGCGCCACGGTGGTGGCCGGCCTGACGGTCAATGTCGACTTGACGGCGGGCGCCACGGGCGGCCCGTTCACGGCAGCCAGCGTGCTGAGCATCGCGCCGGAAAGCGCCGGCAAGGCGGTGGTGCGCGACGTCGGCACGGCCGGCAAGCCTGTCTATCAGCTGAGCTTTACGGCCTCGGGCAAGTTTGCCGGCGCGGCCGTCGTCAGCTACACCCTGAGCAATGCCTTTGCCACCTCGAAGCCGGGCGTGGTCAACGTGACCGTGACGGCGCGACGCGACCCGTCGACGGATCCGGAAGTGATCGGCCTGCAGGCGGCGCAAGCCGATGCGGCGCGGCGCTTCGCCAGCGCGCAGCTGTCGAACTTCACGCAGCGCCTGGAAAGCCTGCATGGCGACGGCTGGGGACGTTCCAGCTTTGGCCTGAACCTGACGCCGCCTAGCGACAGCGGCAATCCGACCGCCACGCTGGCGCGCTGGCAGGAGCAGGAGGCGGACCGCGTGTTCGGCACGACGACGGTAAAACCGTACATGCGCAAGGCAGCACTGCGCCAGACGGACGCCGCTTATGGTGGCGAGCGTCAGTCGGCCGGTGTGGATGTCGGCCAGGCCGCGAATGGCTTGCCGGATATGCCGCAGCGTCCTGACACGCAGAAGCAGGCCTTGTCGTTGTGGCTCGGCGGCGCGGTCGACTTCGGCCAGCAGTACGTGAATGGCCGCCAGACGGGCTTCCATTTCCGCACCAATGGCATCAGCGTGGGCGGCGATTACCGTTTGAGCGACCTGGCCACCGTCGGCGCCGGCGCCGGCTTCAGCCATGACCGCAGCGACGTGGGGCAGAACGGCAGCAAGAGCAGCGCCGACAGTGCCGTGGCGGCCGTGTATGGCAGCCTGCGTCCAAGCAAGGGCGTCTTCCTTGACGGCGTGCTTGGCTACGGTACCCTGCAGTACGATGCCTCGCGCTACCTGACGGACGGCAGTGGTTACGCCACTGGCGAGCGCGACGGCAAGCAAGTGTTTGGTGCGCTTGTCGGCGGTATCGAGGTGCGCAATGAAACGTGGATGTGGTCGCCATACGGCCGCGTGGAACTGATGTCGGCCAAGCTCGATCCGTACACGGAGAAGGCACCCGGCATCAACGCGCTGAGCTACTTCAAGCAGACGGTGCGCTCGCGCATCGGCGCGCTGGGCGTGCGTGCCGAGGGCCTGTATGTGGGTGGCCTGGGGACGTGGTACCCGCGTGCGCGTCTCGAGTACCGTCACCAGTTCCAGGGTGCCGACGATGCGCGCCTGGCGTATGCCGACCTGGCGGCGGATGGTCCCGTGTACGTGATCCGCACCTTGCCGCAGCAAACGGGCAACTGGACGGCGGGCCTGGGCGTGAAGCTGTTGCTGTCGAACGGCATGACCCTGACCCTGGACTACAACAGCAATCTGAACATGGATAGCGGGCGCAGCCAGTCGGTGATGTTCGGCATCGCCATGCCGCTCAAGTAATCAGGTAGCGCGGGCAACCGCGCAGGCCATTCCTCATCGCCGGACCGGGAAACACTCCCGCTCCGGCGATTTTTTTTGCTTCGCTTACGTGGCTTGCGCCGCCGCCACGCCCAGCGCCGCCACCACCTGCAGCAAGGTGTCGCCGAAGCCGCCCCTGGCCCTGGCATTGCGGCGGGCGCTGGTCGTCACGCGCGGCGCGGCGCTCCAGGCGATGTGCGCGCCGCATGCCTGCAGGGCCGCCACCAGCGCCACGTCCTCGCTGCAGGCCAGGGGCGCGAAACCGCCGGCGCGCAGATACATGCTGGCGCGCACGCCGAGATTGGCGCCGTGGATATGGCGATGGCCGTCGGCGTCCGTATATGTGTGCCTGAAATGCTCGCGCAGGGCGTCCGCATGGCCGGCATGCGGCGACCAGTCGTCGACGGCGACCGTGCCGCAGACGGCATCGGCGTTCAGTGCCAGCTGGGTGCTGAGCCAGGCCGGCGAGACGCGCGTGTCGGCGTCCGTAAAGGC
The DNA here is from genome assembly GCF_030397695.1 of Janthinobacterium sp. SUN118. Lineage (NCBI taxonomy): Bacteria > Pseudomonadati > Pseudomonadota > Betaproteobacteria > Burkholderiales > Oxalobacteraceae > Janthinobacterium > Janthinobacterium sp. SUN118. The sequence goes on from NZ_JAPUBV010000001.1 coordinate 1,350,564, forward strand.
CAGCCAGCGCGCGCCGCGCTGCAGCAGCACCCTGGCGCCGGCGGCGCGCGCGGCGCCCACGTTGCGCGCATTGACGGCGATGCAGTCGAGGCGCCAGCGCCAGTCCGTCTGCATGGCGTGCGCCAGCACGATGCGCTGCGACTTGTCGCTGCAGGCATCGAGCACGATGAGGATGCTGACGGCTTCACCGAGCAGCAGTGGCCAGGTGGCGGCGGTGCGCAGCGCATCCAGGCAGGCGTCCAGACATCCTTCTTCGTCGTGCACGGGGACCACGACGCCGATCATGCGAAGCCCTCGCGCTGCGCCACCGAGCGCGCATCGTTCGACCAGACGCCGAGCAGGAAGTCGGTTTCCTCGTGGCGCAGCAGGCGGTGCAGGCCGGGCGCATCCTGGAAGGCCGCATGCACGCGCACGGTGGACTGGATGCGCTGGGCAAACGGCGCGCGCCAGTGGCAGGCGACGATGCTGCCGCCCGGCGCCAGGCCGGCGACGCTGTGCTCGACCACGCGCGCCAGTTCCTCGGGCGACAGATAATAGGCGATCTCGCTGATGACGATGAGGTCGAACTTGTCGCCGCCCGGCAGGATGCGCGGCCAGTCCTGCGGCAAGCGGTGGCGCGCGAAGCTGACGTTGCCAGCGTGGCCTGCCTGCTCCAGCCTGCGCTGCGCCAGCTGCAGCGCTTCTGCGGACAGATCGGCGGCCAGCACGCGCTCGCAGCGCCGCGCCAGGTCCACGGTCAGTTCGCCGTTGCCGCAGCCGGGCTCATAGGCGTGGCGGTAGCGCTGCTGCGGAAGGCTGGCCAGCAGCAGGGCGCGCTTGCGTTCCTCGTACCAGCGCTGGCGCACCAGCCACGGGTCGGCGTCGTGCCGGTACAGCTGGTCGAAATAGGTGCCGCGCGGGTCGTCCGGCGTGGTGGAAGCGTTCATAGAAAATACACCTCGCGCGCATGCAGCAAGCGTTGCAGGGCGTCGTCGCCGACGATGGCGGGACGGCCTGTCGAGGGATCGGCCTGCATCTGGCTGGCGAAGCAGCGCAGGGCGGCGCGCTTGCGCTGCAGGATGGCGTCCGGCAGCGGCAGGCTGCGCGCACGGTGCCACGGCACGCGGGCATCGCCCGGCGCGGCCCAGTGCCATCCCCAGACGGGCATTTCCACCAGGGTGGCGCCGCTGGCCGAGCACGCCGCAGCACAGGCCCAGCCGCATGCCTCATGATCGGGGTGACCGTCCAGGCGCCAGGTCGTGAAGACGACGTCGCCCGGGCGCAGGTGCGCTGCCAGCATGGTGCTCAGCTGCGGCGTCATGCCCGTCACGCCGCCGTCCGGCAGGCGCAGGCGCAGCCAGGGAGGTGCGGCCAGTCCGAGCGCCTGCAGCGCCAGCGCCGACTCCCTCGGACGCACCTGGCGCAATCGTTCCTGCGGCCACAGCGGGGAGTCCGGGTGGCTGGCGTCGCCATCCGTGACGGCCACCAGCAGCAGCGCGCTGCCCTGCGCCGCCAGCAGTTGCAGCAGGCCGCCGCAGGCGAGGATTTCATCGTCGGGGTGGGGCGCGACGATGACGGCGCGCGCGCCTGGCGGCACCAGTTCGCCCGCGCCGATGGCCGGCAGCGTGGACCATCCCGGCCACGCCTGCCAGGACTGGTCCGGCGTGCCGCGGCCTTCGATGCGGCGTTCCTGCGGGGCGGTGCCGGCGCGCATGTCAGAGCGTCCAGGGATGCTCTTCGGCGCCGGCGACGATGCCGCCCAGCACGGCCTGGTCGCGTTCCGCGTGGCTCTGGCGCAGGAAGACGGGCAGGTCGGCCGCCAGGCGCGCGAACTGCGCATCGCGGCACAGCGGGCCGGCGCCCAGCGCGCGCGTGGCCAGGTGCATGACGAGGGTCGCGGCGTCTTCCACCGCCAAGCGCAGGCGCAGGGCCAGGCCCATGGCGTCGCGCTGCGGATGGCGGTCGATGTCGGCGGCGCCTTCGCGCAACAGGGCCGCGGCGGCATGCAGCGCGCAGTCGATGCGGCCCAGCTGCGCCAGGCGGATCGGATCGGGCGCGGCATGCTGCGCGCGCGCATGCAGGTGGCTGGCGATGGCGCAGGCAGCGCCATACCAGGCGGCCGCGATGCCGGCGCCGCCATGCCAGAAACCGGGGCGCTCCAGATACGCGCCGGGCGCGCCCACGGGAAAGGCGCGCGCGGCGGAAAAGGTCACGTCGACGCTGTTGCAGGCGGCCATGCCGACCGCCTGCCAGCCCTCGTCGGTGACGTGCACGCCCGGCTGCGCCAGGGCGATGGAGGCGAGGCAAGCCTGGCCTTCGTCGTTCCAGCAACTGACCAGGGCATGGCTGAGTCCACTGGCCCCGGAACACCAGGCCTTGCGCCCATCGAGCACATAGCGGCCGTCGGCCGTTTGCTGCAGCTTGACGCGCGCGCCCGGCATTTCCGCGCACCAGACGCCCCAGCTGCTGCCGGCCGGCGCGCCGGGACCGTCGATTTCGGCCAGGATGGCCAGCGCATCCGTATGGCCCTCGTACAGTTTCAGCAGGGAGAGGTCGATGGCGGCGACGGCGGCCAGCGCCTGCCAGCGTTGCAAGGTGGCGCCGTGGCCGGGCAGCGGCAGTCGGTCGAGGCCCGCGTCGAGCAGGCGCCGCAGGTTGTCGATGGGAGGTAAGCCGGTGGCTGGCACAGGCAGCGCGGCGGCAAGGGCGGCGTGGCTGAAACCTTGGCTGGACGGCGGGGTAAGGGCGATGGACGACATGGCAAGCTCCTGTTTTTTCAACAGGATAGCCTTGTATTTTTGCAATGTATGTTCGATTCTGCACATAGGCGATCGAAGCGGTGCACGTGCAGGGCCGGGCGGCCCTGCGATACCTTCAGCGCCGCCTATTTTTTCACATAGTGCATGTCGAGCACATACGCGCCATTTTTCTGCATCACCGTGAACAATTCGTTGCCGCGCAAGGACAAGCCGCCGGGGATGCTTTGCGCCGCCTGTGTGCCTTGGTCCCAAATGCAGGACTCGCCATTTTCCACGTCCACACACCATTGTTGCTGGCCAAGCCGCAGGACATATTTCACGCTGGCACCTGTCACCTGGAAGGTGTAAGCGGGAACCGAGGACGTGATCTTGTCGATGCGCAAAGTCGATGCCGGGGCATTTTGCGACAGCTGGACCTGGATGTCGGCCGCGCCGTCCGGCTTGCCGGTGATCTTGGCGCTCATGTTCTCTGTCGCCACCACGGTTCCGGAGCAATCGGCCTTGAAGTAAGTTTCGCCGTAGGGCGTCAGTTCCAGTGCGCCGCTGCCATCGCCCTTGAACGCGATGACGAGGGACTGGCGGTCGTGATCGTCGCAGGCCGATTGCCAGGTGCCCACGTAGGCGGCCAGTGGCGACGTGGCGGGAACGCCCGCATCGCCGCTACCGCCGCCACCGCCGCAGCCCGCCAATAGTGTGGTGCTCGACGTCAACAATACTGCCCATATTTTTTTCATGCGTAATCCTTTTAGTCCGGCAAGCCTGCGTGCCGAGAGCGCGGCAATATTATAGGCAAGCGGGCGCCCGCCAATTCTCACCGAATGTAGTAGAAGGTTGATTTAAATCAATATTTATTTCATATCGGCATGCCGCCGCACACACTGTGCGTCGCGGCAGGCGCGTCCGGCCGGCTGCGGCTGCCGGCGTCCGCTTGTTTGCGCGTCGCTACGGCGCCCGCTGCGTCGTCCGCCGCATCCGGCGAGAGCACGTGCCGCTTGTCGCCTTCAGGTAAAGGGTACCCGCTTGCGTCATGGCGTGGAGCGCTGCCGCATCGACGAGGGGCCGGCCTGCATGCGGCACCAGGCTGGCTGGCCCAGGTCCAGCATGTATGGCAGGCCAGTGCCGGTGACGTGCGTCGTATGCGCGAGGGGGAGGGACGGGGCTTGTCGCTGCGCATGGTGTTCGCGGCGACAGTGGAACCGGGCTTGAGCTGCTTCTGCCGTACCGGGCATAGGCGGCAGCGATTGGCGGACATGTCTTGCGTGGCGTGCGGGCTATCCGCGCCATCATATGAAGTATTGACTGCGGTAATTCTTGCAGTGTTTCGATTGGAAACGCACGCAAAACCGCCTGCGCGCCGCGCCGTCCCGCAAATGCCACATTGTTGCGGGACGGCGCGGCGCAGTCAGCTTAAAACTCTTCCCAGTCGTCGCCGGCCGGCGCCTTGGCTGGCGCGCGTTCCGCCGCCGGCGGCTTGGCGGCGGCCAGGCGTTTGGCCGGCGCGGGCGCCTTCGCGGCCGGAGCGGCGCGCGGCGTGCCGGCCGCCGTCGTTGCCGCCGGCGCGGCCTGGTGCAGCTGTTCGCCCAGCTTGAAGACGCTGACCACGTCGGCCAGGTGGCTGGCCTGGTCTTGCAGGCTTTCGGCGGCCGCTGCCGCTTCCTCGACGAGGGCCGCGTTCTGCTGCGTCACGCCATCCATTTGCGCCAGCGCCTGGTTGACCTGGGCGATGCCGTCGCTTTGCTCGGTGGTGGCGACGCTGATGTCGGCCATGATGGCGGTGACCTTGCGCACGCTGTCGACCACTTGCTCCATGGTCGCGCCCGCTTCGTCGACGAGCTTGCTGCCGGCTGCCACCTTGCCCACGGAATCGTCAATCAGCAGCTTGATTTCCTTGGCCGCGGCGGCGGAGCGCTGCGCCAGGTTACGCACTTCCGTGGCGACGACGGCGAAGCCGCGTCCCTGTTCGCCCGCGCGCGCCGCTTCCACGGCTGCGTTCAGGGCGAGGATGTTGGTCTGGAAGGCGATGCCGTCGATCACGCTGATGATGTCGACGATCTTGTTCGACGAGTCATTGATCGACGTCATGGTCGCTATGACCTTGCCGACCACTTCGCCGCTCTTTTGCGCCACGCTGGAGGCGGACGCTGCCAATTGGTTGGCCTGGCGCGCATGGTCGGCGTTTTCCTTCACGGTCCCCGTCAGTTCCTCCACCGAGGCAGCCGTTTCTTCCAGCGAGCTGGCCTGCTGTTCCGTGCGGGCCGACAGGTCGTTATTGCCTTGCGCAATTTCCGCGCTGGCGCGCGCCACATTGTCGGCGCTGGCCTGCACCTGCAGCAGCACGGCGTGGATTTTTTCCACGAACTGGTTGAAGCCCTTGCCGATGACGGCCAGCTCGTCGGTGCCCTTGACTTCCAGCTTGACGCGCAGGTCGGCGTCGCCGCTGGACAGGTCCGTCATGGTGCGGCCCAGGGTGCGCAGCGGGCGCGTCAGCTGGTTGACGACGAGGATCAGGATGCCGGCCGTGGCGGCCGCGCACAGCAGGGCGACGATCAGGGTGTAGGTCATCAGTTCGCGCGCCGAGGCGGTGGCCACGCTTTTCGGGAAGCTCAGCTGCACGCTCCACGGCGCGATATCGGGGTGGATCTGCAGCGGCTGCAGCAGGTGGATGTAGCCGTTCGCATCCTCGTATTCGTAGGACTGGCCCTGGCGCACTTTGTCCAGGCCGGCGGCCGGCACGTCGTCGGCCTTCTTGCCCAGGCGTTCAGGCACCGGGTGGCTCGCGTACAGGCCGCCGTTCGAGATCAGGGCCAGCTTGCCGCCCTCGATGACCTTCAGGTCGGCGAGGATCTTCGCCAGGCGCGTCAGCATGAAGTCGGCGCTGGCCGTGCCCTTGAAGCTGCCATCGATCATGATCGGCGCCACCAGCGAAGCCATCAGCACATTCTTGCCGTCGACGGGGTAGATGTACGGTTCCGTGAAAAACGTCTTGCCGGTGCGCTTGGGCACGTCATACCAGTCGTTGGCGCCCGGTTTCGGGTCGAAGACGATGGGTTCGACTTGCAGCTTGCCGCCGGCGCCCCGCGTCCAGTAGGGCATGAAGCGGCCGCTGGCGTCATAGTTCGGCTTCTGGTTGGCGAATTCCGCATCCTTGCCGTCGAGCGCGTTCGGCTCCCACGTCACGGCCGAACCGAGCAAGTCTTCCGAACTCGACAGCGTAGCCTTGGTCAGTTCATTGATCTGCTCGCGCTGCATGGGCAGGTTGGCGCTTTTCGTGCCGCGCATGGCGCCGGCCAGGCTGGAAACGCTGGACAGGTTGCTGGCGATGCGCGCCTGCAGCGCGCCCGACACTTCGCGCGCCGACGTGCGCGCCAGCTCCAGGGCGGCCGCCTCGGCGCTGGCGCTGCTCTTGTAGCCGATCACGGCTGCCGTGACGCCCAGGCTGAGGATGGCCAGCGCGGTGGCCGCGACGCAGATTTTGCTGTTGAGAGATAGTTGCATGATGGCTATTCCTTGGTGAGGAGGGAAATCGGTGTCATGGGCAACGCGGGTGGCGCGCCTAGAAAGTCTTGCTGACGGCCACCACGAAGGTGGACGCCGCTGGGTTCGAGGTGTCGAACCGGCCCGCCGCATTCGGCACGCCCAGCGTGTAATGGTCGTAGGCATCGGTGGCGCCCCAGGCGCGCGTCCAGGCGCCGCTCACGCTCCAGCCGCCGTCGAAGGCGCGCGTGATGCCCACCTTGGCGTCGCGCCAGTTCCAGATGGCGTTGCCCGTGCCGGCCACCCGGCCATTGCCGGCGTGCAGGTTCAGGGTGAGGCTGTGGCCCAGGTCGACATTCGCGCCGACGTCCAGGTAGCCTGTGCCGCGCGCATCGGTGATGCCGAAAAAATCCGGCGTGACCGTGCGGTTGTACTTGGCATACAGCATCTGGTAGCTGAGGCCCAGCGACAGTTCGCCATAGTCGTACTTGACGCCCGTGGCGCGATACACGGCGCCCGGATACTTGTAGTAATACGCGAGCACGCTGTAGCCCAGCTCGCCCACGGTGCCGCTGTAGCCGCCGTACAGGTCCCATTCGACGCGGGCGTCCTGGATATAGCGGTCGCTGACGGTGGACGCCCAGGTGCCCAGCGACCAGCCGCTGGGGTGGACATAGTCGGCGCCCGCCTGCAGGGCCGGCTTGCCCCAGGTCTGGCGAAAGCCGCGCGAAATGTATTGCGAGGCGAGGCTGGCGTTGGCGCTGAAACTGGCGACCGCGGTGGCGGCCTCGCCGGCTGGCGCCGTTTGTGCTTGCGCGGGCAGGGCCGCCAGCGCGAACGCGGCGCAGCCCAGCAGGGATGTGGTCAGGGATGGCATGGTTGATCGCATGTCAGTCGGCTCCGTATTTGCTGGCAGCGGCCGTTGTGGCGCGCCACCTTGGTGGTTGCAGCAACAATGCAGCAAAGATGCGGAATGGACTTGGTTGTGGCAGGACGGTGTTGCAGTGGTGCATATCGGCAGGCCGGCAGGGGGCCGCGCCAACATGCACACATTCTCACCAAACGTAACTGAAAGGATAGGGGGTATGACTAGTGCAAGTCAATAATGTTGCGCTGCGGAAATCGTAAGTTGTTGTTTAGTGGCACTTTTTCATGCGCTTGTCACAATTCGGGCCGGCCCCGCTGCGCCGCCGCTTGCAGGGCGGCCAGCAATGCGGGCAGGGCGCCAAGCAAGCCATCGACGTCCGCCGCCGGCAGCGTCGCGTGCGCCTCGACCTTGCCCGAGGGCTGGCCCCACAGCACTTGGGCGCTCAGCTGGGCACCGCTGTCCAGCCCGGAGGCGCTGACCAGCAGCGCCACTTCTTCCGGCTGGTCGTCTGGCACGCCGTCGCGCAGGCAGGAAATGCCGAAGTGATACTCCTCGAAGGTGCTGGCCGTGCCGCTGGAAAAGGCGAAGACGGAGGCGAGCACCTGCGGCGCGCCGGCCGTGATCCGCGGCAGCGCTGCGCGGAAGCGGGGCAGCAAGTCGTTTTCCAGCTGGACGACCAGCGGATGGGTGTGGCTGAGGACGGTCATGGCAGAGCTCTGTATGGCGCTGGGGCGCGGGCCGCCATTATAGGATTGAAGCGGCGATGCTGCGCGTGGTAAAAATCACTCGGTAGCATTGCGTAGTAAAACTAGATGTATTGACAGGAAAACGTGCAAAAGCTCAGGAAAATGGCCTGACGCACTGCAGCATGGCTAGCCGGGTGGGTGGCGATGCCATCCGCCTCGGGCCCCGCTGTCGGCAGGGGCGCGTTGATGCCGGTTCGCCGATCAGGCGCCGGCCTGGTGCGCGCCGTGTCGCGCAGGCTGCCGCGCTGGCGAGGATGGCGATGGGTGTGGACAGGCCGTAGCCCATCCCGTGCTCAAGCGCAAGGCGAGCAGGATGGCGCTATCGGTGGCATTGCGGTCGTGCTGTAGCAGCGGACTGCAAACGGATGATGGGAGCGGGAACTGCGGCAGCTATTAACGGCTCAGGCCACTCATCCAGCTTGGCTGCGGGTTGGCGCGTGCCAGTTCGCGCATGCGGTATTCCAGGTCGTAGCGGTCGGTCGATTCGGCCAGGTAGGCTTCTTCATAGGCGCGTTCGCGGCGGTCGCTGCCTTGCGTCAGCCAGGCGCCGAGGCGTTTGGCGGCGTGCGTCAGGGTGGCGATGATATTGTTGTTTTGCGTCGTGTGATAGGTAAATGCGGTAGACATGGCAGACTCCTTGTGTGGCGTGCCGCGTTGTGCTGCACTGCAACATAAGTATACCAATTCCAAGATATAAGGCTACTTTTGATTTCAAATAACGGCTATTCATTTTTAGAATAACAGCGGGGAAAGCTGCGCATTATGGGGCTTTCGGGCATAATGCGGGCGCTGTATCGTAGTTTTACTACAAGACTGTTATTGCCCGAATGTTGTTTTTATACGCGCTCCGCAAGCACGCTGCCTCCCTAAAACAATGTTCCGACGAGAAACGGTCGGCCGTGCGCCTGCCGCGCGCGAGTTGCGCCATGCCTGCCTCGTATTGCTGATGGCAGTCATAGCCTGCGCTGATGTCTGGCGCGTGCTCTGGCGTGGACTCTTGTGCGTCCCGGTGCTGCCCGGATGGAACCGCTTCCATGCCTGGCAAGACAAAACTTGGATTTGAAAATGGAGAAGGTATGGAATACGTAAAGCAAGGCCAGGGCGTCCAGTCCGCACAGGCCGGCACGCAAAACAATACAGGCGCCCTGATCATTGTCACGGTGCTGTTTTTCATGTGGGGGTTGCTGACATCGCTCAATGATGTGCTGATTCCCCATTTGCGCTCGATCTACACCCTGACCTATGTGCAGGCGATGCTGGTGCAATTCTGCTTCTTTGGCGCTTACGCCATCGTTTCCTTGCCGGCAGGCATGCTGATCAAGCGCATCGGCTACCAGAACGGCGTCGTCACGGGCTTGCTGATCGCCGCCGCCGGCTGCGCCATGTTTTACCCGGCCTCGACAGGCAGCTATGCGCTGTTCCTGCTGGCCTTCTTCATCCTGGCGGCCGGCATCACCGTGTTGCAGGTGGCCGCCAATCCGTATGTGACGGAACTGGGCGACCCGCAGACGGCGTCGAGCCGGCTGACGCTGACGCAGGCGTTCAACGCGCTGGGCACCACGGTGGCGCCGGCCCTGGGCGGCATGCTGATCCTGTCGGGCACGGTCCTCACGGTGCAGCAGTTCGACCTGCTGCCGGCCGTCGAGCAACTGGCCTACCGCGCCAAGGAAGCGGCCGCCGTGCAGGGGCCGTACCTGGTGCTGGCCGCCACGCTGGTGATCCTGGCCGTGCTGTTCGCGCTGGCAAAATTGCCGAAGATTTCGCATGCGGACGATGCCGCCAGCCTGGCGCAGGACGGCCAGAAGGTGTCGATCTGGTCGCACCGCCGCCTGGTGCTGGGCGCGCTGGCCATCTTCCTGTACGTGGGCGGCGAAGTGAGCATCGGCAGTTTCCTCATCAACTTCCTGGGCGAGAGCCATATCGCTGGCCTCAGCCATGCCGACGCCGCATATTTCGTCAGCTATTACTGGGGCGGCGCCATGCTGGGCCGTTTCGTCGGTTTCGCCGTGATGCGCTATGTCAGCCCGGGCAAGACCCTGGCCTTCAATGCCGCCATCGTCATCGCGCTGATCCTCGTCGCCGTCTTCTCCAGTGGTCACACGGCCATGTGGTCGCTGATCGCCGTCGGCCTGTTCAACTCCATCATGTTCCCCACCATCTTCAGCATGGCGCTGAACAAGCTGGGCGCCCAGACGGGCCAGGGTTCGGGCATCCTGTGCATGGCCATCGTCGGCGGCGCCATCGTGCCGTTCATCCAGGGTTTCCTGGCCGATTCGATCAGCCTGCAGCTGTCCTTCATCGTGCCGGCCCTGTGCTACACGTTCATTTTGTACTTCGGCTGGAAATATGCCGGCATGTACAACGAGGACGCGGCCGCTAAATAAGCGCCGCGCAGCAGTTATAGAAAGGGTGGCCTCGGCCACCCTTTTTTGCGTCAATGCGCGAACTTCGTGCCCAGCACGTCCTGGCACACTGCGAGCCAGGCGCGCGCCGCGTGCGACAGATAGCGCCCGCTCCAGATGTGCGCCACCTGCCAGGCCAGGTCCGGCTCGACGATGCGCACGGCTTCCAGCGGTTCGCCGGCCAGGCGGTGGATGAACGGTTCCGGCAGCAGGGCCACGCCCAGGCCGGCCGAGGCCATCGCCACCAGCCAGTCCCACTGGCCGCTCTGGGCGGCGATGCGCGGTTCGAAGCCCGCCTGCGCGAAATGCTGGCGCAGGCTGCGCGTGAGGGCGAACTCATCTTTCAATAGCACCAGCGGCAGCTCGGCCAGCGCCTTCAACGGCAGGGTCGTGCGCTGTTTCTGGAAGGTGCCCGGCTCGGCCAGGGCCCAGATCGGGTAGCTGGCGATGGCCACCGCCACGAGGTCGAGTTCCGGGTCGGCCGGCAGCACCGTCATGCCGATTTCCAGCTCGCCGGCCGCGACCTTGCGTTCGATCTGCTGGCCCGTGTCTTCCTGCAGGGTCAGGCTGATATGCGGGTGGCGCGCGCGGAAAGCCTTTAAAACAGGCGTGAACAGGACATTGATCATGGGCGGGATGCCGACCGTCAGGCTGCCGCGCTGCAAGGCCTGCGTGTCGCGCACTTCCAGCGTCAGCTGGCGCATATTGGCCAGCATTTCCTGGCCATGCTGGTAGACGATGCGGCCCGTGTCCGTCAGGGTCAGCTTGCGCCCGTCGCGCACCAGCAGCTGGGCGCCGACTTCATCTTCGAGCTGGCGCACCATCTTGCTGATGGTGGACTGGGTCAGGTGCAGCGATTCGGCCGCCTGCGTAAAGCTCGACAGGCGCACGGTTTCCACGAAATAGCGCAGGGAACGGATATCCAAGATGGGGCTCGCCTCGGCGCGGCATGAAAATATCGACTGGATATGACGAAATTAATTCATGCCATGCATGTGGTCGGGATTTTATACTGAATCCCACTTATGGGGTTGGTGTATGACAGCCATCCAGTTTGAGAATATTAAGAATATCAGGAGCATCACGATGTACGAGGACCGTATCCGCCACCCAGGCTTGCTCAGTAAAATCATGAGCGCCGATGAGGCAGCCAAGTTGTTCCATAACGGCATGCGTGTCGGCATGAGCGGTTTTACCCGTGCCGGCGACGCCAAGGCTTTGCCGCGCGCACTGGCCGAGCGTGCCCTGCAGGACCCGCTGTCCTTGACCCTGATCACGGGCGCCTCGCTGGGCAACGGCAGCGACGGCCTGATGGCGACAGCGGGCGTGCTGGCGCGCCGCATGCCGTTCCAGGTCGATCCTGTGCTGCGCGGCAAGATCAACCAGGGCGAAGTCATGTTCATCGACCAGCACCTGTCGGAAACGGCCGAGCAGCTGCGTTCGGGCAACCTGGCCGCCGTCGACATCGCCGTCATCGAGGCGACGGCCATCACGGCCGCCGGCGCCATCATCCCGACCATGTCGGTGGGCAACTCCGCCGCCTTTGCCCAGCAGGCGACGCAAGTCATCATCGAAATCAACCTGTCCACGCCGCTGGCGCTGGAAGGCTTGCACGACATTTACATTCCGCAAACCTTGCCTGGCCGTGAGCCGATACCGCTCACGCGCGTCGACCAGCGCCTGGGCAGCACGGCCATCGCCATCGACCCGGCCCGCATCGCCGCCATCGTCATCACGGACAGCCCCGACAGCCCGTCGAACGCCTTGCCGCCCGATGCGGAAACGCAGGCGATCGCCGGCCACGTGATCGCCTTCCTGCAAGGCGAAGTGGCGGCTGGCCGCATGGGGCCGGAATTGCTGCCCTTGCAGGCGGGCATCGGCACCATCGCCAACGCCGTGCTGCACGGCCTGATCGGCTCGCCCTTCCGCGACATGACCATGTATTCGGAAGTGCTGCAGGACAGCGCCATCGAGCTGCTCGATTCGGGCCAGCTGGCGTTCGCTTCGGCTTCGTCGATCACCCTGTCGGCCCCCGTGCACCAGAAGCTGATGGAGAATATCGACCACTACCGTTCGAAGATCGTGCTGCGCCCGCAAGAGATCAGCAACCACCCGGAAATCGTGCGCCGCCTGGGCATCATCGCGCTGAATACGGCGCTCGAGTTCGATATCTACGGCAACGTCAATTCCACGCACGTATGCGGCACGCACATGATGAACGGCATCGGCGGCTCGGGCGACTTCGCGCGCAATGGGCAAGTGTCGATGTTCGTGTCGAAATCGGCGGCGAAGGGCGGACGCATTTCCAGCGTCGTGCCGATGGTGTCGCATGTGGACCATACGGAACACGACGTCGATGTGCTGGTGACGGAATGGGGGTATGCGGACTTGCGCGGACTGGCGCCGCGCGAACGGGCGCCGCTGATCATCGAGCGCTGCACGCATCCCGATTACCGCGCGCAGCTGCGCGCCTACTACGATGCGGCGTGCCAGCGCGGCGGCCACACGCCGCACCTGCTGGAACAGGCGCTGTCCTGGCATGCGCGCTACCAGGAAACGCAGAGCATGCTGGAAGCACCATAAAGTCAGCGCCGCGCGGAGAAAGGCAGGGCAGGGCGGTTCATCACCGCGCCTGCCTTTTTTTCGCGTCGGTTTCGATTGTTGCCTTTTCCGGCGCAGCGGTTTGCGCCGGATCAAACGTCAAGGCGCAAAGCGCAGGCCGATGCCTGTCGTGACGACGGCCAGCAAATCGTCGATATGCGCGTTCATTTCCGGGTGCGGCGTCCACGGGTCGCCCGCATCCATGACGATGCGCAGCGAGACAAGGCCGTGCAGCGCCTGCCAAAAGATCTGCGTCATCGCGTGCAGGGCGCTTTCGTCATTGCGCACCTTGCCCGCTTGCGCCAGTACGGTGAACAGGTGCAGCGCGTAGGCATACGGGTCCTGTTCGATATTGCCATGCTCCACGAGGGCGGCGTCGACTTCCGCATGCGGGCGCAGTTCCATGAAGATCAGCGAGTATTCGTCCGGATGCTGGAAGCCATACTCGACGTAGGCGCGGCCGACGAGGGCGATGCGCTGCCACGGGTCGTCGCTGTCGGCGCAGGCCGTGCGCATGGCGCGCACCAGTTCCAGCAAGTCCTTGTCCATGGCCTGGGCGATCAGGGTGGCCTTGTCGCGGAACAGCGCATACACGACCGTGGTGGAAAATCCGGCTGCTTCGGCCACCTTGCGGATGGAGACGGCGCGTGCGCCGCCCTTTTTGATGAGATCCTTGACGACGTCGATGATGTGCTCGCGCCGCGCCTGAGCTTCGCGTAACTTTCTTTCCTGAATATTAGTTAACTTCTTGTCCACGACTCTTTCCTGGCGACTCTATGAAAGAAAGAATTATAGGGGGGCGGCCTGGTGCCAATGTGTCAGCCGCTGTTACAAATCAGTTTTTTGTCCGGTAGATGCAACAGCCGGCCGATTTTTCGCGCTTTTGCCCGGCACTTTTCCATCGATGCCCCGGATTGGTGCATGAATCGTCCTGTCAGGCTTTGCGAACGGGGCCAAAGGGCGGAAAATAGCGGGATAGCTTACACTGCGTTTTGCGCAACGGCGTGGCCCACGAGGCAACGCCGGAACACTTACATTTGGACGGGATCTTTACATGACCATTAAAATCAGCCAGAACTTCGACTCGGGCGCCATCGACGTGGTGAGCGCCACCAGTGCCGGCGCCATTGACCTGAACTTGCGCAAGGACAGCCACGCCGACATCCACCAGTGGTTCCACTTCCGCCTGCAGGGCGCGCGTGGCCAGGCATGCACGATGCGCTTCCTGAACGCGGGCCAGGCCACCTATCCGGCCGGCTATGAAGGCTACCAGGCCGTGGCCAGCTACGACAGCGAAAACTGGTTCCGCGTGCCGACGGCGTTCGACGGCCAGGTGATGACGATCACGCACACGCCGGAACTCGACAGCGTGTACTACGCCTACTTCGAGCCGTATTCGTGGGAACGCCACCTGCGCCTGCTGGGTGAAGTGGCCGAGCATCCGCTGGCGCGCGTGTCCGACCTGGGCAGCACGGTCGACGGCCGCGACATGAACATGGTTACCATCGGCAATCCGCAGGCGGAAAAGAAGATCTGGGTCATCGCGCGCCAGCATCCGGGCGAATCGATGGCCGAATGGTTCGTCGAAGGCCTCATCGACTCGCTGCTCGACGACGCCAACCCGATCGCGCGCAAGCTCTTGCAGCGCGCCGTGTTCCACATCGTGCCGAACATGAACCCGGACGGCTCCATCCGCGGCAACCTGCGCACGAATGCGGCCGGCGCCAACCTGAACCGCGAATGGATGACGCCTACGCTGGAAAACAGCCCGGAAGTGCTGTGCGTGAAAAACAAGATCCACGAAACGGGCGTCGACATGTTCTTCGACATCCATGGTGATGAAGCGCTGCCGTACAACTTCGTGGCCGGCAATGAAATGCTGGAAAACTTCACGCCGGCGCAGGCTGCGCACCAGAAGGCCTTCATCGAGCGCTACAAGCAGGCCAGCCCCGATTTCCAGGACAAGTTCGGCTATGCGGCCAGCAAGTACAAGTCGGACATGCTGACGCTGGCGTCGAAATACATCGGCCATCACTTCCAGTGCCTGGCGCTGACGCTGGAAATGCCGTTCAAGGAAAACGCCGACTTGCCCGATCCGGCCGTCGGCTGGAACGGCGCGCGCAGCGCGGCCCTGGGCGCGGCCATGCTGCAGCCTATCCTGCTGTCGCTGGATTGAACGGCGTTGTTCATGGGTATCGAGATCGAGCGTAAATTCCTGCTTGCCGGCGACGCCTGGCGCGGCCTGGGCCAGCCGGTCCTGCTGCGCCAGGGTTACCTGTCGTCGGCGCGCGAGCGCGTCGTGCGCGTGCGCATCGAAGGCGAACAGGCGATGCTGACCATCAAGGGCGCCAACGTGGGCGCGTCGCGCGGCGAGTGGGAGTATCCGATTCCGCTGGCCGACGCGGTCGAGCTGCTCGACGGCCTGTGCGAGCAGCCGCTGATCGAAAAATACCGCCACCGCATCGAACACGCGGGCATGGTGTGGGAAGTCGACGAGTTCCTCGGCGCCAATGCCGGCCTGGTGGTGGCCGAGATCGAACTGGCATCGGAAGACCAGCCGTTCGAGAAGCCCGACTGGATCGGCGCGGAAGTATCGGGCGACGCGCGTTACTACAACGCAAACCTGATCCGCCACCCGTTTTCACAGTGGTGATGGTGGATGACTGGACGTGGTAATGAAAAAGGCGAAACCTCGGTTTCGCCTTTTTTTGCATCAGGGGTATTGTCGAATCACGCCGTACCGGCTAATCCGGCCTACGGCCCTTGCCGGTTCCGTAGCAGCGCAGGTCGGATTAGCGTCGCAGGTCGGATTAGCGCGTAGCGCGTAATCCGACAACAGCATTACAGCATCAATGGAAATGCTCGGTGCCCTGCGGCGTATCCTCGGGCATTTCTGCATGCGCCAGCTCGCCCACGGGGTCGGCAAACAGGGGCGCGCCGCAATCGTCGCAATATTCGCCGACGAAACGCTCCGCGTGGCGCTTGATCTGCGTCACGCCGGCCGCGTTGAGATGCTCGATAATTTCATCGACGGGCGTCTTTTGCTTGTCCAGCGCGGCGATGCCGACCTGGATCAGGCCTTCGATCGGCGTGCCATCCTCGTCTTCCTGGCCGTACAGGGGCCAGACGATGCCGTAGATGACGTCCGGCGCCTGGCGCAGGGTGAAGGCGATGCGGTACTCGTCCACCTGGCCGTCGGCCGCTTCCTCGCCGAAGCCGGCGATGACGGCGCGCAGTTCCGACGGCTCGATGGCCAGGGTGTGTGTCAGGTAATGCACGGCGGCGCGCACGGAGACGGGGCGTATCAGCTTGTCCGCTTCGCGGCAGGCCACGTAGTACGCTTCCGGCAGCAGCAGTTCCAGGCCGCAGCCAGGCAGCAGGCGGGCGATGGTCGGCGTCGCCTGCGTGCGCCATTGTTCCAGGGCGGCGCTGCGCTCGGCGATGAAGTCGAGCTGGCTGGCCGGCGTTTGCCAGCGGAACAGCGGTGCGCCAGCAGGGGCCGCCACGGCCACCAGCAGGTAGCGCGTGTCGGCCAGGAAGGGCGCCGTTTCCGCCTCCTTGCTAGATGGCTTGACGGCCGTGCCTTTCAGCGCGGCCTGCGCCAGCTTCTGCGTCTTGGCATAGGTCTCGACGTGGCTGCGCGGCAGCTGGTCGATCGAGTACAGGGTGGGCGCCATCGCCATCTTCGTGCCGTCGGCCAGCAGGTGGGCGGCAAAGTGGGCGGACAGCACGCCGTGCGCGTCGCCGGCCATGGGACCGGAGGCGATGGAAAAGCGCGTCCACGCGAGGATGGGCACGGCCACCAGCAGGGCGTCGTAGCGCACGTCCTCATGCACGATGACGGTCGATTCGCTGACGGCTTCAACGCAGTCCATCAGCACGTCGTAGGCGTTCAAGTCTTCCTTGAACAGGCTGCCCAGGGTGTTGTCGATGGTGTCCTGGTGGCCGGTTTTGAGTAATTTCTGGAGCTGCGTATCCAGGCTGTGTTCCCAGGACCGCTCTTCGAGACGGCTGGCTGCCTGTACGATCGCCTGGGCAAAGGTGACCAGGCGCTGGCTGTCGGCAGTCAGTTTATGGGATGAATCTTTGGAAGGACGACGCATAGCGGGATAAGAGTCTCGGAAAGTGAAAAAAATGGATCAGTCAAACAATGATAAACCCTTATAACCGTATTGTAGAGGATTCGGCGGCACGCAATACGTAAGCTGTCTGTAGATCATGCCAATCGTCGCAATTTCAAGCCGTCACGGGCCTGCCGGCGAAAAAAAAGCGCCGGTCGGAACCGGCGCTTTCATCTTACATCACAGCTGGGCTGATTACTCGGCCAGCAGTTGACGCAGCACGAATGGCAGGATACCGCCGTGCTTGTAGTAATCGACTTCGATCGGCGTATCGATGCGCAGCAGCACTTTCACGTCGACGCTGGTGCCGTCGGCGCGGTGGATCACCAGGGTGGCCAGTTGCTGTGGCTTGATTTCGCCTTCGAGGCCTTTCAGGTCGAAGGTTTCATTGCCGGTGATGCCCAGCGTCTGCACGCTGTCGTCGCCGATGAATTGCAGTGGCAACACGCCCATGCCCACCAGGTTCGAGCGGTGGATGCGTTCGAACGAACGGGTGATCACGGCTTTCACGCCCAGCAGCTGGGTGCCCTTGGCTGCCCAGTCGCGCGACGAGCCCGTGCCGTACTCTTCGCCGCCGAAGACCATGGTTGGCGTGCCTTCAGCAACATATTTCATCGCTGCATCGTAGATCGACATTTCTTCGCCGGAAGGCTGGTGGATCGTGATGCCGCCTTCGACCGCCGAACCGTCTGCCTTGGCAGGGATCATGCGGTTCTTGATGCGCACGTTGGCGAACGTGCCGCGCATCATGATTTCATGGTTGCCGCGACGCGAGCCGTAGGAGTTGAAGTCCGCTTTCAGGACGCCGTTTTCCTTCAGCCACTTGCCTGCAGGACCGTTTTCCTGGATCGAGCCGGCTGGCGAGATGTGGTCGGTGGTGATCGAGTCGCCGAACACGCCCAGTGCGCGCGCGCCTTCGATGCCGGTGGCCACTGCCGCTGGCGTCATCGAGAAGTTGTCGAAGAACGGTGGTTCCGCGATGTAGGTCGATTTCGGCCAGTTGTAGACTTGACCGGACACGGTGGTGACTTTTTCCCACAGCTTGCCTGGCGCGCCCTTGACGTCGGCGTAGTTATCCTTGAACACCTTGGCGTTCATGGCGAACTTCATCATGGCCGACACTTCAGCCGAGCTTGGCCAGATGTCGCCCAGGTAGATGTCCTTGCCGCCCTTGCCCTTGCCGACTGGCTCGGTCATCAGGTCGCGCGTCATGTTGCCGGCGATGGCGTAGGCGACGACCAGCGGTGGCGAGGCCAGGAAGTTCGAGCGGATGTTCGGGTGAATGCGCGCTTCGAAGTTGCGGTTGCCCGACAGCACGGCCGAAGCGACGATGTCGTGGGTGGCGATGGCGGCGTTCAGCTCGGGCGTCAGGTCGCCGGCATTGCCGATGCAGGTGGTGCAGCCGTAGGCGGTGACGCCAAAGCCCAGTTTTTCCAGGTAGGGCAGCAGGCCGGCGGCCGTCAGGTACTCGGTCACGACGCGCGAGCCGGGAGCCAGCGAGGTCTTGATGTGCGGAGCGACTTTCAGGCCCGCTTCCACGGCTTTCTTGGCCAGCAGGCCGGCAGCCAGCATCACGCTCGGGTTCGAGGTGTTGGTGCACGAGGTGATCGCGGCGATCAGCACGTCGCCGTTCGACACTTTCACGCCATTCGTCGTTTCGTACACGGCGGCCAGGTCGGCCGGATTCTTGTTGAAGCCGTTTTCGGTCGTCGGCTTGGCGAACAGTTCCGCGAAGTTGGCCTTGACGTTGCCGATTTCGATACGGTCTTGCGGGCGTTTCGGGCCGGCCAGCGACGGAGCGACCGACGCCAGGTTCAGTTCCACCACGCGGGTGTAGTCGATGTCGCCCGCTTTCGGTACGCCGAACAGGTTTTGCGCCTTGAAGTAGCCTTCGAACGCGGCGATTTCAGCCTTGCTGCGGCCGGTGCCCTTGAAGTAATCGATGGTGGCTTCGTCGACTGGGAAGAAGCCCATGGTCGCGCCGTATTCCGGTGCCATGTTGGCGATCGTCGCGCGGTCGGTCAGGGTCAGCGATTCGGTGCCTTCGCCGAAGAATTCGACGAACTTGCCGACGACTTTCTCTTTGCGCAGCAATTCGGTGATGGTCAGTACCAGGTCGGTGGCGGTGCAGCCTTCGCGCAGCGCGCCCGACAGGTTGACGCCGATGACGTCAGGCGTCAGGAAGTAGACCGGTTGGCCCAGCATGCCGGCTTCCGCCTCGATGCCGCCCACGCCCCAGCCGACCACGCCGATGCCGTTGATCATGGTGGTGTGCGAGTCGGTGCCGACCAGGGTGTCGGGGTAGTACACGTCGCCGGCTTTCTTGCCTGCGTGGTGCACGCCGCGCGCCAGGTATTCCAGGTTGACCTGGTGGACGATGCCGAAGCCTGGTGGCACGACGCCGAAGGTGTCGAACGCTTGCATGCCCCATTTCATGAACTGGTAACGCTCGTTGTTACGCGAGAATTCCAATTTCATGTTCAGGTCCAGCGCTTTCTTTTCGCGGTAGTGATCGATGGTCACCGAGTGGTCGACCACCAGGTCGACCGGTACCAGCGGTTCGATCTTCTTGGCGTTGATGCCCATCTTGGCGGCCACGTTGCGCATGGCGGCCAGGTCGGCCAGCAGCGGTACGCCGGTGAAGTCTTGCAGCACGACGCGCGCCACTACGAACGGGATCTCGTCGGTGCGCTCGGCGGTCGGGCCCCAGTTCGCCAATTGCTTGACGTGTTCTTCGGTGACTTTCTTGCCGTCGCAGTTGCGCAGCACCGATTCGAGCACGATGCGAATCGACACCGGCAGGCGGGAGACATTGATGCCCAGGCTTTTTTCCAGCGCAGGCAGGGAATACAGCTTGCCCTTCTTGCTGTCCGAAATATTAAAGTCCTTGAGCGTGTTCAGAGTGTTGCGGGACATGACCTCTCCTTGTTGGGTATCGTCTATTTATTGATTATTCAGGGTACAAAACATGACTGAGCCCCCGAAGAGGCCCTTGCTACGCACATCAGCCGCCGGTTGCCGGCAGCACGCCCAGCGAGGCCGGGGCTTCCACCAATGCCGCCGGCTTGGCTTGCTCCGCATCCTTGCATTCGTTGGCCAGCTGGCGTCCCTGCTTGGAATCGAGCAGCATGCCCTTGGCC
The DNA here is from genome assembly GCF_030397695.1 of Janthinobacterium sp. SUN118. Lineage (NCBI taxonomy): Bacteria > Pseudomonadati > Pseudomonadota > Betaproteobacteria > Burkholderiales > Oxalobacteraceae > Janthinobacterium > Janthinobacterium sp. SUN118. The sequence continues at coordinate 1,370,654 of NZ_JAPUBV010000001.1, forward strand.
GGAATGCCGATCCAGACCAGGCCATACAGGCGGTTTTCGAAGCGGTTGGCGCCGGTGGTGGTGCCAACGCGGCTCAGGCGGTGCAGGCGCTTCTTCCAGCGCAGGGCGATGTGTTTGTCATCCGTGGCATTGGTGTAGATGGTAATCTTGTTGCCCAGTTCGCAATTGAAGTCCGTGGAGGCGGAGCCTGCGGTGTCCGGCTCGTCGGATTCTTCCTTGTCGATGACCGACATGGCCAGTGGATGCGCTTCCTTGGCGGCAGCTTTTGCCTTGGTGGTCTTGGCCTTGGCCTTGACCACCTTGGCTTTTGCCGGCGCCTTGGCGGTGTCCGTGGCGGCGAAACTGGCTGGCGCCAGCGTGAGGGTCATCGCGCCCAGCGCGACGCTGCAGGCAATTGCTAATTTGGAGATGGACATCGTGTAATTCCTGTCAGTTTTCAGTGGTGCTGGAAGAGGGGGTATTGAGTAATGCCGCGGCCGCCTCGGGCAGGCCCAGGCCCGCCAGTTTGGCGCGTTGCAAAACGGTCCAATAATATCGGTAGCTGGCGCGGTCGTGCAAGCGGCCATTTTGCGCGATCGGGCCCCAGTTGGCGCGCAGCGCCTCATTCAGGATATTGCTCGCCTCGTTGACCTCGGACAGGCGCGGCGTGAAAGCCTTGATGATGGGCTTGATCTGGTCCGGATGGATGCTCCACATGCGCGTATAGCCGAACTCGGCCGTCGCGCGCTGGGCATCGTTGGCCACCACGGCCGAATCGCGCACATCGGTCGTCACGTTATGCGACGGCACCTTGCCATGCGCGTGGCAGGCGGCGGCCACTTCGAGCTTGGCGCGCACCACCAGCGGATGGGTGAACTGGCCCGGCGTGCGCATGGCGGCGGCCGGGATGGCGCCGTAATGGGCGGAGACGAAATCCATGATGCCGAAGGACAGGCATTCGACCTGGGGCAGGGCGGCGATGGCGTAGGCGTCGCGCAGCGCGCCGTGCGTCTCGATCAGTACATGCACGGGCAAGTCGTCGCGGCCGGCGCGGCGCGCGTGCAGGTTGATCAGGTCGATGGCCAGCATGGCGTCCTGCACGCCGCCCACCTTGGGCACGGCGATGTAGGCCAGGCGGGATGCGGCGGCACAGATGAGTTCCACGTCGCGCGCAAAGAACGGGCTGTCGACGTCGTGCACGCGCACGCCGATGCGGTTGAATTGGTTGTCGTCGCTGGCCAGCAGGCCGGCGATCATCTGCGCGTGCGCTTCTTCATTGCCGGCGCTGGCGCCGTCTTCGCAGTCGAACGTGATGTCGAACAGGGGCCCAAGCTCTTGTTGCAAAGCAATCGATTTACGCATCAGCTTTTCAGAGCCGGCGTAGTGGTCGCAAGCGGCGAGCAACAGCGGCTGGCGTTTGCCTTGGAATAAAACCTCGGAAGGGTGCATGCTTAAGGCATTTCTGCAGGTAAAGACTACTTGATAAAACAGCCGCGCCGCGACGTGCGCGGAGCGGCCTGCTTGGCGGGCGGCGAAACATACGCCGCGCCGCCAGGACTGGATTTATGCCAGCAGGTGTTTCACGCCTTCGCGCTCTTCGGTCAGCTCTTTCAGGGTCAGGTTGATGCGCTCTTGCGAGAATGCATCGATTTCCAGACCTTGAACGATGGTGTACTCGCCGTTGTCGGTGGTGACAGGGAAGCCGAACACGGTGCCTTCAGGAATGCCATACGAGCCATCCGAAGGAACGCCCATGGTGGTCCACTTGCCGGCGGTGCCCAGCATCCAGTCATGGATGTGGTCGATGGCGGCGTTCGCTGCCGACGCTGCCGACGACAGGCCGCGCGCTTCGATGATGGCCGCGCCGCGCTTGCCGACGGTAGGCAGGAAGGTGTTGGCGTTCCATTCCTGGTCGTTGATCAGGTCTTTCACAGCCTTGCCGTTCACGGTGGCGAAGCGGTAGTCGGCGTACATCGTTGGCGAGTGGTTGCCCCAGACGGTCAGCTTCTCGATATCTTTCACGGCGGTGCCGGTCTTGGCAGCCACTTGCGACAGGGCGCGGTTGTGGTCCAGGCGCAGCATGGCGGTGAAGTTTTTCGCTGGCAGCGATGGCGCCGATTTCATGGCGATATAGGCGTTGGTGTTGGCAGGGTTGCCGACCACCAGGACTTTCACGTTGCGCGAAGCGACGGCGTCGAGCGCCTTGCCTTGCACCGTGAAGATCTGTGCGTTCGCTTCCAGCAGGTCCTTGCGTTCCATGCCTGGACCGCGTGGGCGCGCGCCGACCAGTACGGCCACGTCGACGTCCTTGAATGCGGTCAGCGGATCGGAATGGGCGGTCATTTCCGTCAGCAGCGGGAAGGCGCAGTCGTCGATTTCCATCATCACGCCCTTGAGCGCCTTCTGGGCTTTTTCGTCCGGGATTTCAAGCAGTTGCAAGATGACAGGCTGGTCTTTGCCGAGCATGTCGCCATTGGCGATGCGGAACAACAGGGCGTAGCCGATCTGGCCGGCGGCGCCGGTCACTGCAACACGCATTGGGGTTTTAGCCATGATGAATCTCCAAAAATGGGAAAGAAAACGGGCTTGAAGCTGGGCTTACGCTTATCCGGAAAAACTATAATGATACCAAAACCGGCCGGCGCCACCGAATTGCTGGTGTACGCTGCCGTCACGCCTGTGCTGCTCGAGACCAGAGTGGCTGGCCGACAACATAAAACGCTGGCTCACAAGTTTTATCGAGGGCAGTTTAGGCCTCCGATCTCTATCTGTCAATCATATCTTATGTCTTATATAAGACAGATAACTGCGAGTGTTTTACTGGACGCGGGCAGTGATTTGTGTTGAAATGTCGGACTATGAATTCCGCCTCGTCCAATCTGACCAACAATGCCACTGCTGCAAGCGGGGCGGTCAGTCCGACCGCGGGCACCCCGGCCGCGCCTGCTGCCGCACCGGCCGCCAGCGTTTCCACCCCTGTCGCCAGCGTCAATACCACTGCCGTGGTCATGCCTGCGGCGAACGCCTCGCCCACCTTCAGTCCCTTATATCAGCAGATCAAGGCGCTCATCACGCAGAGCCTGCAATCGGGCGAATGGAAGCCGGGCGAGCTGATCCCCAGTGAAGTCGAACTGGCCGGCCGTTTCAAGGTCAGCCAGGGCACGGTGCGCAAGGCCATCGATGAGCTGGCCGCCGAGAACCTCGTCATGCGCCGCCAGGGCAAGGGCACCTTCGTTTCCACCCACCATGAGGCGCGCGCGCATTTCCGCTTCCTGCGCCTGGTGCCGGACGAAGGCGTGCCGCATTATCCAGAAAGCAAGTTTATCGAGGTCAAGCGCGTGCGCGCGCCGGCCGACGTGGCGCGCCTGATGGACCTGAAGTCCGGCGACGCCGTCATCTTCATCAAGCGCGTCCAGTATTTCGACGGCGTGCCGACGATCGTCGAGGAACTGTGGCTGCCGGGCCTGATCTTCAAGGGCCTGACGGCCGAGCGCCTGGTGGAATACAAGGGGCCCATGTATGGCCTGTTTGAAACGGAATTTGGCACGCGCATGATACGTGCGTCCGAGCAGATCCGCGCCGTGTGCGCCGACGCGGGCGCGGCGCAACTGTTGAATATCGACCTCGGCACGCCCTTGCTCAGTTCCGAGCGCGTGTCGTTTACCTACGGCGACAAGCCGGTCGAACTGCGCCGGGGCTTGTACCTGACCAGTCGTCATCATTATCAGAATGAACTCAGCTGAAGCAGCGGGGCGCCCGCGGGCGCCCGCACAAGCGGCAAGGCTGAAGTACATCGCTTGTAAAGTGCGCGCCGCAAGGCGGGCGCTGGAGACAACAGAGTGCGCAGGCAAAGCGTGGCCAGCCCCGGCGGGCTGTGCTTTGCCTGCGATTCTGTAACTAAATTACGTGAACTACGGAAAGTAGCGCGGTATTTTGTAGTAAAAAACCATTTTGGTTATATGTAACAATAGATATTGGTATGGGTTGCGAAAATCGGCGAAAATCGCGGCTTCAATATTTAGTTGAAATTCAAAGGGGAGGTTTTTGTTATGTCTGAAGCCGTAAGAGAAGTACCAAAAAAAGAACGGCCGCAATTCCGTAACATCCATGTTACCGAATTGTCGAATTACCGCATGGCTATCGGCGCCATCGTCTCGATCCTGCATCGTATCAGCGGCATCATCATTTTCGCCCTGCTGCCGTGCATCCTGTACATGCTGGAACTGAGCCTGCGTTCCGAAATGTCCTACGCCTACTTCCAGGGCATCGCCTCGCACTGGTTCGTCAAGCTGATCACCCTCGCTCTGGTCTGGGCCTTCCTGCACCACTTCTGTGCCGGCATCCGCCACCTGCTCATGGACGTGCACGTCGCCGCCGAGAAAGAACCCGCGCGCAACACGGCCAAGTTCGTGCTGGTGATCAGTCTGGTACTGACCGCCCTGGTCGCATTGAAACTGTTTGGAGTATTTTAATGGCAAACAATAACATCGGACCGAAACGCCTCGTCGTCGGCGCCCACTACGGCTTGCGCGACTGGCTGGCGCAACGCGTCACCGCCCTCGTCATGGTGGCCTATGTCGCCATCCTGCTGATCGCCTTCCTTACCGGCAGCAACTTCAGCTATGAAGGCTGGGCAGGATTGTTTGCGCAGCAATGGTTCAAATTATTCAGCCTGGTGACGTTCGTCGCCCTGTTCTACCACGCATGGGTCGGCGTACGCAATATCTGGATGGACTACGTGAAAAGCGTTGGCCTCCGCATGACCCTGCAAATTGCCACCATGCTGTGGTTGATCGCTTGTGCCGCCTGGACGGTACAGATACTCTGGAGTGTGTAATCGTGGCAGCATATAAATCTGCAATCCCTACCCGCCGCTTTGATGCGGTAATCGTTGGCGCCGGCGGCTCCGGCATGCGCGCGTCGCTGCAACTGGCTGAAGCCGGCCTGAACGTCGCAGTGTTGTCCAAAGTTTTCCCGACCCGCTCGCACACTGTCGCGGCGCAGGGCGGTATCGGCGCGTCGCTCGGCAACATGGCCGAAGACAACTGGTTCTGGCACATGTTCGACACCGTCAAGGGCGGCGACTATCTGGGCGACCAGGATGCCATCGAATTCATGTGCCGCGAAGCACCGAAAGTCGTGTACGAACTGGAACACTTCGGCATGCCGTTCGACCGCAACCCTGACGGCACCATCTACCAGCGTCCATTCGGCGGCCACACGGCCCATTTCGGCGAAAAGCCGGTGCAGCGCGCTTGCGCGGCAGCCGACCGTACCGGTCACGCCCTGTTGCACACCCTGTACCAGCGCAATGTGCGCGCCCGCACGCACTTCTTCGTCGAATGGATGGCGCTTGACCTGATCCGTGACGCCGAAGGCGACGTGATCGGCGTGGTCGCGCTGGAAATGGAAACCGGCGAATGCATGATTCTGGAAGCAAAGACGACGGTCATGGCAACGGGCGGCGCAGGCCGCATCTTCGCCGCCTCGACGAATGCCTTCATCAACACCGGCGACGGCATGGGCATGGCGGCACGCGCCGGCCTGCCGCTGCAGGACATGGAATTCTGGCAGTTCCACCCGACCGGCGTGGCCGGCGCGGGCGTATTGATCACCGAAGGCGTGCGCGGCGAAGGCGGCATCCTGATCAATAGCGAAGGCGAACGCTTCATGGAGCGCTATGCGCCGACCCTGAAGGATCTGGCGCCGCGCGACTTCGTGTCGCGTTCGATGGACCAGGAAATCAAGGAAGGCCGCGGCTGCGGTCCGAACAAGGACCACGTGATGCTGGACCTGCGCCATATCGGCGCCGACACCATCGCCAAGCGCCTGCCGTCGATCCTGGAAATCGGCCACAAGTTCGCCAACGTCGACGCCACCAAGGAACCGATTCCTGTCGTGCCGACGATTCACTACCAGATGGGCGGCATCCCGACCAACATCCACGGCCAGGTCGTCACCCCGACCGGTCCGGATAATTCGGCCAAGGTCGTCAACGGCCTGTACGCGATCGGCGAATGCGCCTGCGTCTCGGTGCACGGCGCCAACCGCCTCGGCACGAACTCGCTGCTGGACCTGGTGGTCTTCGGCCGCGCGGCCGGCAACCACATCGTCAACAGCGGCCTGAAAGCCAAGGAAAACAAGCCTTTGCCAGCCGACGCTGCCGATTTCGCCATGGGCCGCCTGGCGCGCCTGGAAAACTCGACCGGCACGGAAACCGTGCAGGGCGTGGCGAACGAAATCCGCGCCACGATGCAGAAATACTGCGGCGTGTTCCGTACCGACGCGATGCTGGCGCAGGGCGTGGTTGAAATCATGAAGCTCGACGAGCGCCGCAAGCACGTGTCGTTCAAGGACAAGTCGATGGTCTTCAACACGGCCCGCGTGGAAGCGCTGGAACTGGACAACCTGATCGAAACGGCGAAAGCGACCATCGTCTCGGCAGCCGCCCGCAAGGAATCGCGCGGCGCCCATGCCCAGGACGACCACCCGACCCGCGACGACGACAACTGGATGAAGCATACGCTGTGGTATTCGGAAGGCAACCGACTGGAATACAAGCCAGTCGTGACCAAGCCGCTGACGGTAGATACCTTCAAACCGAAACCACGCACTTTCTAAGGCTATACCATGGCACGCACTCTCAAATTTAAAATCTACCGCTACGATCCTGACCAGGATGCCAAGCCGTACATGCAAGACCTGACGGTCGAACTGAAAGACACCGACAAGATGCTGCTCGACGCACTGCAGCGCATCAAGTCGGACGTCGATGACTCGCTGGCCCTGCGCCGCTCGTGCCGCGAAGGCGTGTGCGGTTCGGACGCGATGAACATCAATGGCAAGAACGGTCTGGCCTGCACCACCAACCTGAACGAGCTGACCGAGCCTATCGTGCTGCGTCCGTTGCCAGGTCTGCCAGTCATCCGCGACCTGATCGTCGACATGACGCAATTCTTCAAGCAGTACGATTCGATCAAGCCGTTCCTGATCAACGATTCGATCCCGCCTGAAAAAGAACGCCTGCAAACGCCGGAACAGCGCGAAGAACTCGATGGCCTGTACGAGTGCATCCTGTGCGCCTGCTGCTCCACGTCGTGCCCGTCGTTCTGGTGGAATCCGGACAAATTCGTCGGTCCTGCCGGCCTGCTGCAAGCCTACCGCTTCATCGCCGATTCGCGCGACGAAGCCACCGGTGCGCGTCTGGACAACCTGGAAGATCCGTACCGTCTGTTCCGCTGCCATTCGATCATGAACTGTGTCGACGTTTGCCCGAAAGGGTTGAACCCGAACAAGGCGATCGGCAAGATCAAGGAATTGATGGTACGCCGCGCGATCTGATTCGTCTGATCGCGTCCGCCGGGCGCCGTTTGCCGGAAGAGGGTATCCTCGCTTCCTGGCAGGCGGCGCCTGCAAAGCAGCACCGTGCCGCAAGGCACATGTAAAGTGGTAAACCAAATGACAGAATCAATTTTGTCCTCGCATCAGGCCGACCCGGCCAACCGCGCCCGCCTGCGCTGGCGTTCACGCCGTGGCCTGCTGGAAAACGACATCATCCTGACCCGTTTTCTCGATGCGTATGAAACCGAATTGACCGATGAAGAAGTTGACGCGCTGACGCGTTTGCTGGATTTATCGGACAATGCGTTAATGGATCTGGTACTGGCCCGTAAAGAGCCGGAAGGCGAAGTCGATCTGCCGCATGTGCATGCACTGCTGCAACGACTGCGCATTGCCTAGACGCCTGGGCGATATATTGCAAACGGTGCGAGTGGCGCGCTGTAGCAACGCCGAATTGCGTTGCGAATTGCAGCCAGAATTTTTGATTTTAATTTCGACTCACTCCCGAGAAGGAAGAGCCCATGAATACCTCTGACACAAAAGCTACCCTGTCGTTCTCCGATGGCAGCCCATCGCTTGAATTTCCCATCTACAAAGGCACCGTAGGCCCGGACGTCATCGACATCCGCAAGCTGTACGCCGGTAGCGGCAAGTTCACCTACGACCCAGGCTTTATGTCGACCGCCTCGTGCAATTCGTCGATCACCTACATCGACGGCGACAAGGGCGAACTGCTGTACCGCGGTTACCCGATCGAACAGTTGGCCGTCAACGCCGACTTCATGGAATCGTGCTACCTGCTGCTGAACGGCGAATTGCCGAACGCGGCGCAAAAAGCCAAGTTCGTCGACACCGTGACCAAGCACACGATGGTGCACGAGCAGATGCAATTCTTCTTCCGTGGCTTCCGCCGCGATGCGCATCCGATGTCGATCCTGGTCGGCACCGTCGGCGCGCTGGCGTCGTTCTACCATGATTCGCTGGACATCAACGACCCGCGTCACCGCGAAGTGTCGGCCATCCGCCTGATCGCCAAGATGCCGACCCTGGTCGCCATGACCTACAAGTACTCGATCGGCCAGCCGTTCACGTACCCGCGCAACGACCTGTCGTACAGCGCCAACTTCATGCACATGATGTTCGCCAACCCGTGCGAAGACTACAAGGTCAACGACGTGCTGGTGCGCGCCCTGGATCGCATCCTGATCCTGCACGCGGACCACGAGCAAAACGCCTCGACGTCGACCGTCCGCCTGGCCGGTTCGTCGGGCGCCAACCCGTTCGCCTGTATCGCTGCCGGCATCGCCTGCCTGTGGGGCCCTGCCCACGGCGGCGCCAACGAAGCGGCACTGAACATGCTGAAGGAAATCGGCACCGTCGAGAACATCCCTGCCTTCATCGAGCAAGTCAAGGACAAGAACTCCGGCGTCAAGCTGATGGGCTTTGGCCACCGCGTGTACAAGAACTTCGACCCGCGCGCCAAGCTGATGCGTGAAACCTGCTACGAAGTGTTGAACGAACTGGGTCTGCAAGACGACCCGCTGTTCAAGCTGGCGATGGAACTGGAAAAGATTGCACTGAACGACGAATACTTCGTTTCGCGCAAGCTGTACCCGAACGTCGACTTCTACTCGGGCATCGTGCAATCGGCGCTGGGCATCCCTGTGTCGCTGTTCACCGGTATCTTCGCCATGGCCCGCACCATCGGCTGGATCGCCCAGTGGAACGAGATGATCGCCGATCCGGAACAAAAAATCGGCCGTCCGCGTCAGCTGTTCGTCGGCTCGACCACGCGCGAAGTACTGCCACTGGCCAAGCGCGCCTAAGTTTCGCCGCATAGCCGTTCCTGCCGGGCCTTGCGGCCCGGCGCGCAAAAGCGAGCCCGAGGGCTCGCTTTTTTCATGCGCGCTTTAAAAATAGCCGATCAATAGCCGCTGGCAGGCAATGCTGCTACGCTCCACCCAGGCAAACCGGAAACAGAACGTGATGAATGAAGACATATGCGCGCCCAGCGGCGTAACCCTGGGCGAGACGGGATTCGGCTACACCCTGTCGCTGATCGGCGGCAAATACAAGATGCTGATCCTGTACGCGCTCGCTGAAAACAAGGTCCTGCGCCACAATGAACTCAAGCGGCATCTCGGCGGCATCGCCTTCAAGACCCTCAGCGTCGTGCTGAAGGAGCTCGAAGCCGATGCGCTGATCATCCGCAAGGAATACCCGCAAGTGCCACCCAAGGTTGAGTATTTCCTCTCCAGCAAGGGGGCATCGCTGATCCCCGTGCTCCATACCTTGTGCGAGTGGGGCGAACGGCACCAGCCGGCCTGACGCGCAGGTTGAATTGTTCCTTGCCGGGGCTTTCTCGCGTGGTGGTCACTTACTTTTCCTATTGTATGCGTAGTAACTGTGCGTACTTGTGAAAAATACCTGCCATGGGTATGCTGCATACGCCTCTGGAGGCGCGATGGCGCGCTTCGGGGCAGGGTGGCGGCTTGCCTGCTTTCCGGTGCATGCGGTGCGGCGGCGCCACCGACCCCACACCCATGAAAGAAGCACTATGAAAACGCTGGTTATCGTCTTCCATCCCGCGATCGACAAATCCGTGGCCAACAAGCGCTGGCTGCAGGAATTGGCGCGCCATCCGCAGCGCTACACAATCCACCATGTGCATCAGGCTTATCCTGACGGCAACATCGATGTGGCGCAGGAGCAGGCGCTGGTGGAGGCGCACGGCAACGTGGTCTTGCAGTTCCCGCTGTACTGGTTCAACTGTCCGCCATTGCTGAAGAAGTGGCTCGACGACGTATTGGCGTATGGATGGGCGTATGGCACGGGCGGCGTAGCCTTCAAGGGCCGCAAGGTGGCCCTGGCCGTCACTGCGGGCATTCGCCAGGAAGACTTCACGCCGGAGGGCAAGTGGAGAGTCACGCTGGCGCAGTTGCTGGCGCCTTTTGACGTGACGCTGGACTATGTGGGGGCCGAGAAGCGCCCGTTCTTTGCTTTCTATGGCGCGGAAGACGGGCCAAACGAGGCGGGCTATGCGGAGCGGCTGGAGAGCAGCGCGCACGACTATGTGCGCTTCCTGGCGGCGCTGTAAGTCTGGCGTACTGGCTCAGTCGAATTCCGCCAGCAGCGTTTGCAGGCACACGCTGACGCCTTCCAGCGGCAGGCTGGCGCCATTGTGGATGTGCGGCACGACGATGCGGCGCGGCGCGTTGTGCTTGAGAATGCCGCCCCAGTGGGCGACGCGGGCGCCGGCCTGGCGGCGGATCGCGGCGACCGTGTCGCCACTGGCGAGGATGCGCGCCAGCGGAAAGGCCGCTTGCAGCACGCCCAGGCCGAAATACGCCTGCGGTTCGGCGTTGCTGATATAGATGGCGCTCAGGCGCCTGCCGGCCGCCTGTATCGTTTGCGCCACGTGCACGGCATCGCTGTGCAGGAATTGCGCGTTGACGAGGATGGCTTCCTGCGAACCGCTCAACAGGATGGAGGGTGAGCGCGTACTACCCAGGCGTTCGATGGCAAAGCCGCCGTCGGCGCGGCGCGGGGCACGGCGGTCGCCCAAGGGCCTGCCGGCGCCCTGGCGGTCATGCAGGGTGGAGTTCGACAACATGTGTTTTTCTCGTTATTTGTTATCACCAGCACATATTATCCTTTCGACTATGTGCGACAAATAGGGTAGATTGCAATACTTAGTTGCATGAATCGAGCGAATCAAGGGAGTGCCCGCATGGACCGTATCACCGCCGCACAAGTGTTTGTCGCCATCGCCGAGCGCGGCAGCATGGTCGCCGCCAGCGATGCGCTCGACATGTCGCGCGCCATGGTGACGCGCTACCTGGCCGAGATGGAGCAATGGGCGGGGGCGCGCCTGCTGCACCGCACCACGCGGCGGCTGAGCCTGACGGATGCGGGCGACGCCACGCTGGCGCGCTGCCGGCAGATGCTGGAACTGGCCGGCGCCATGGCCGTCACCGCGCCCGGGGGCGCCGACACGCCGCACGGCTTGCTGCGCATCACCTGCTCGCAATCGCTGGCGCAGACGGCGCTGGCTGGCGCAGTGACCGCTTACCTGCGGCGCTACCCGCGCGCCGCCGTCGACCTGCAGATGGAGAACCGCGCCGTCAACCTGGTCGAGCAGCGCATCGACCTGGCGATCCGCATCACGAATGCGCTCGAACCGAACCTGATCGCGCGCCAGCTGGCCAGCTGCGCTTCCGTGGTGTGCGCCGCACCATCGTACCTGGCGGCGCACGGCACGCCACGGCGGGCGGAAGACCTGGCCCTGCACAACTGTCTGACGTATACCTATTTTGGCAAGAGCCTGTGGCAGTTCACGCACAACGGGGAAGCGCTCACTGTCCCCGTCAGCGGCCGCCTGTCGGCGAATGAGTCGCTGGTCCTGCTGGTGGCGACGGTGGCGGGGGCGGGCATCGCCATGCAGCCGCGCTTTTCGGCCACGCCGCTGATCGCCAGCGGGCAGCTGGTGGAGCTGCTGCCCGCATACCAGCCGCAGGACATGGGCATCTATGGCGTCTATACGTCGCGCCAGCACATGTCGCCGCTGCTGCGCACCATGCTGGACTTCCTGGTGGAGTGGTTTGCCGGCGATCCCGATTGGCTGGCAGCCATCGCGGCGGGGCCGTTGCCGGGCAGACCAGTTGGGCGCAAGCGGCATGCCGGCAGGGCCGCCGATGTGTTGTAAGCATAACAGTGACAGGCTTGCAAGCCCGGGAAAATCAACAACAGAGCTTACATTTGCTTGCCAAATAAAATTCAACGAGCGGTTGTTGCGTTACAATACCGCGTGCTATTCTAAATGACGGTATGCAGAATGCTGGTGCAATAAAAAAGCCCTTCCCCACAACTTGATGTGCAATCCGCTAACCGGTCAGGCCGTGTCGCGGAAGGTTAGATTAACCCGCTAATCTCGCGAAGCGCGAAGAAAGGTGAGCAATATATGCAGCAATTAACGACCAACTCCTACCTGTTTGGTGGGAATGCTCCGTACGTGGAAGACCTGTACGAGGCGTATCTGAACAATCCAGGCTCGGTGCCCGATAACTGGCGTTCTTACTTCGATGCCATGCAGCACGTGCCTGCCGTCGACGGTACCAACAAGCCTGACGTGGCGCATGCCTCCGTCGTCGCCTCGTTCGCCGAGCGCGCCAAAGCGGGTCCGATCCGGACAGTGACCGCTTCCTTCGATGCTGAAATGGGCCGCAAGCGCGTCGCCGCCACGCAGCTGATCGCCGCTTACCGCTACCTCGGCACGCACTGGGCCAACCTGGATCCGCTGCAACGCCAGGAACGTCCGATGATCCCGGAACTGGACCCGAGCTTCTACGGTTTCACCGATGCGGACATGGACACCGTGTTCAACATCAGCAATACCTATTTTGGCCCCGAGACCGCCACCCTGCGCGATCTGCTCAACTATCTGCGCGACACCTACACGCGTTCGATCGGCGCCGAATTCATGTACATCTCCGACCCGGCCGAGAAGCGCTGGCTGCAAGAGAAGCTGGAATCGATCCGCTCCACCCCGAATTTCACCCCAGAGAAAAAAATCCACATCCTCGACCGCCTGACCGCGGCTGAAGGCCTGGAACGCTATCTGCACACCCGCTACGTGGGCCAGAAGCGCTTCTCCCTGGAAGGCGGCGAAACCTTCATCGCCTCGATGGATGAAACCATCCAGCGCGCCGGCGAAAAAGGCGTGCAGGAAATCGTGATCGGCATGGCCCACCGCGGCCGCCTGAACGTGCTGGTGAACACCCTGGGCAAGGCGCCGCAGGAACTGTTCGAAGAATTCGAAGGCAAGCATGGCGACGACCTGCCTGCCGGCGACGTGAAGTACCATCAAGGCTTCTCGTCGGACATCTCCACCGCGGGCGGCCCGGTCCACCTGTCGCTGGCGTTCAACCCGTCGCACCTGGAAATCGTCAACCCGGTGGTCGAAGGTTCCGTCAAGGCCCGCATGGACCGTCGCGGCGACGTGCACGGCGCGCAAGTGCTGCCTATCCTGGTGCACGGCGATGCCGCTTTCGCCGGCCAGGGCGTGGTCATGGAAACGCTGAATCTGGCGCAAACCCGCGGCTACGGCACGGGCGGCACGGTGCATATCGTGATCAACAACCAGATCGGTTTCACCACCTCGGATCCGCGCGACTCGCGCTCGACCCTGTACTGCTCGGACGTCGTCAAGATGATCGAAGCACCAGTCCTGCACATCAACGCCGATGATCCGGAAGCCGTGGTCCTGGCGACGCAGATCGCGCTCGACTACCGCATGGAATTCAAGAAGGACATCGTCCTCGACATCATCTGCTACCGTAAGCTTGGCCACAACGAGCAGGATACGCCGGCACTGACGCAGCCGCTGATGTACAAGCGCATCGGCCAGCACCCGGGCACCCGCAAGCTGTACGCGGACAAGCTGGTAGCGCAAGGCGTGATTCCTGCCGACGGCGGCGACAAGATGGTTGCCGCTTTCCGCGACGCCATGGACGCCGGCAAGCACACGGTCGATCCAGTCATCTCGAACTTCAAGAACAAGTACGCCGTCGACTGGCTGCCGTTCCTGAACAAGAAATGGACCGACTCGGCCGATACGGCCGTGCCGATGACGGAACTGAAACGCCTGGCCACGCGCATCACCACCGTGCCGGAAGAGTTCAAGGTCCACTCGCTGGTCGAGAAGGTCCTGGGCGACCGCGCCACCATGGGCCGCGGCGAAATGAACCTGGACTGGGGCATGGGCGAACACCTGGCCTACGCTTCGCTGGTATCGTCCGGCTACGCCATCCGCCTGACGGGCCAGGATGCGGGCCGCGGCACCTTCGTGCACCGCCACGCCGTGCTGCATGACCAGAACCGCGAGCGCTGGGATGCGGGTACCTACATTCCGCTGCAAAACGTGTCGGACAACCAGGCACCGTTCACCGTCATCGACTCGGTCCTGTCCGAAGAAGCCGTACTGGCCTTCGAATACGGCTACTCGACCGCTGAACCGAACACGCTGACGATCTGGGAAGCCCAGTTCGGCGACTTCGCCAACGGCGCGCAAGTGGTGATCGACCAATTCATCAGCTCCGGCGAAGTGAAATGGGGCCGCGCTTCGGGCCTGGTCATGATGCTGCCGCACGGTTACGAAGGCCAGGGTCCTGAGCACTCGTCCGCGCGTCCTGAGCGTTTCCTGCAGCTGTGCGCCGACAACAACATGCAAGTGGTGCAGCCGACGACGGCGTCGCAGATCTTCCATTTGCTGCGCCGCCAGATGGTGCGCCAGTTCCGCAAGCCGCTGGTCATCCTGACGCCGAAGTCGCTGTTGCGCAACAAGGATGCCGGTTCGCCGCTGACCGACCTGGCCAAGGGCGGTTTCCAGACCGTCATCGGCGAAGTCGACGAGAAAATCGATGCCAAGAAAGTCAAGCGCGTCATCGCCTGCTCGGGCAAGGTCTATTACGACCTGGTCAACGCACGCAAGACACGCGGCCAGACCGACACGGCGATCGTGCGCCTGGAACAGCTGTATCCGTTCCCGCACAAGTCGTTTGCTGCTGAACTGAAGAAGTTCCCGAACCTGGTCGAAGTCGTATGGGCCCAGGACGAGCCGCAAAACCAGGGCGCCTGGTTCCAGATCCAGCACAACATCTTCGAAGGCCTGGAGTCGGGTCAGCGTCTGGCGTATGCCGGCCGTCCTGCTTCGGCGTCGCCTGCCGTCGGTTACTATGACAAGCACTACGCCCAGCAAAAAGACCTGCTGGAAACGGCATTCTCGAAGCTGAAGGGCTTTATCCTGACCAAGTAAGTGGCGGGACAACGGGCGCTGCGCGGTTTGCGCGGCGCCTGACCAGTATATGATGACGGAGCGCCGCCCTTGCTACGCAGGGGCGGCGCCGCAATAACAAAATAAACGGAGTTTTACATGGCACAAATCGAAGTCAAAGTTCCCCAGTTGTCGGAATCGGTTGCGGAAGCGACCCTGCTGGCATGGCACAAGAAAGTCGGCGAACCAGTCGCGCGCGACGAAAACATGATCGATATCGAAACCGACAAAGTTGTGCTGGAACTGCCTGCGCCAGCCGCTGGCGTGATCATCCAGATCATCAAGGATAACGGCGCCACCGTCGTTGCCGGCGAAGTCATCGCCATCATCGATACCGACGGCTCGGCCAAGGTCAGCCCGATGGAAGTGTCGGCCGTTGCCGCGCCAGCCCTGGCTGCCGCCGCACAAGACGCTTCGACCGCTTCGGCGCCTGCCGCCGCCACCAAAGGCGACGTGGCCATGCCTGCCGCCGCCAAGATCCTGTCCGAAAAAGGCCTGTCCGCTGGCGACGTCGCCGGTTCGGGCAAAGATGGCCGCGTGACCAAGGGCGACGCCCTGGCCGCTTCCGCCAAGCCTGCCGTTGCGCCGCTGGCGCCAGCCGCCGCCAAGCCGGCTCTGCAGCAAGTTGCCACGCCGTCGGCCGCCAGCCTGGGCGACCGTCCGGAAGAGCGCGTGCCGATGAGCCGCCTGCGCGCACGTATCGCCGAGCGCCTGCTGCAATCGCAATCGACGAACGCCATCCTGACCACGTTCAATGAAGTGAACATGCAGCCGGTCATCGACCTGCGCAACAAGTACAAGGACAAATTCGAGAAAGAGCACGGCGTCAAGCTGGGCTTCATGTCCTTCTTCGTCAAGGCTGCCGTCGCCGCCCTGAAAAAGTACCCGATCATCAACGCCTCCGTTGACGGCAACGACATCGTTTACCACGGCTACTTCGACATCGGCATCGCTGTCGGTTCGCCGCGCGGCCTGGTCGTGCCTATCATCCGCAACGCGGACCAGTTGTCGATCGCCGACATCGAGAAAAAAATCGGTGAATTCGGCGCGAAAGCCAAGGAAGGCAAGCTGACCCTGGACGACCTGACTGGCGGCACGTTCTCGATCTCGAACGGCGGCACCTTCGGCTCCATGCTGTCGACCCCGATCATCAATCCGCCACAATCGGCCATCCTGGGCGTGCATGCGACCAAGGACCGCGCCGTCGTGGAAAACGGCCAGATCGTGGTGCGTCCGATGAACTACCTGGCGATGTCCTACGACCACCGCATCATCGACGGCCGCGAAGCCGTCCTGGGCCTGGTGGCGATGAAAGAAGCGCTGGAAGATCCTGCACGCCTGTTGCTGGACCTGTAAGCACCGTAGCACCCCGGCGTAGCCGCCGGGGCAATGTAGTTGGTACCCCTTGCCAGAAGACGCAGCTGGCTGATCTCAATGAAAGAGGATTCCTATGAACGTCTCTGAAGAAATCAAGCGTCTGCACGAGTTGCACCTGGCGGGCGCCCTGAGCGACGCGGAATTCGCGCAAGCGAAAGCCAAGCTCCTGAGCAATATCAACCTGGACAAGCCGGACAGCACGTCCGGCGCCGGCGCCGGTCCCGCTGTCGGCCCGGCGAACGACCTGGTGCAGGAATTCAACCGCCTGCGCCGTTCGCGCAACGACCGCTGGCTCGGCGGCGTGTGCGGTGGCCTGGGACGCGCTTCCGGCATGGAAGCGTGGATCTGGCGCCTCGTGTTCGTCCTGTTTACATTGACCTTCGGCTTCGGCGTGGTGATTTACCTTCTATTGTGGATTTTCGTACCAGACGAAGAGATTGGAATAACAAAACATGAGTACTAAACAATTTGACGTAGTTGTCATCGGTGCGGGCCCTGGCGGCTACATCGCCGCCATCCGCGCAGCGCAGCTGGGCTTTTCCGTCGCTTGCGTCGACGAGTGGTCGAACGCCAAGGGCGGCGCCGCTCCTGGCGGTACCTGCACCAACGTCGGCTGCATCCCGTCGAAAGCGCTGCTGCAATCGTCCGAGCATTTCGAACACGCGGGCCACAGCTTCGCAGAGCACGGCATCGACGTCGCCGGCCTGAAGCTGAACCTGGGCCAGATGCTCAAGCGTAAAGATACCGTCGTCAAGCAAAACAACGACGGCATCCTGTACCTGTTCAAGAAGAACAAGATCGCCTTCTTCCACGGCCGCGCCGCTTTCGCCGCTGCCGCCGCCGGCACGTATGACATCAGCGTCACCGGTGAAGCCAACGAAACCCTGAACGCCAAGCACGTGGTCATCGCCACGGGTTCGAACGCGCGCGAACTGCCGGGTGCACCATTCGACGAGAAACTGATCCTGTCGAACACGGGCGCATTGGCCATCGACGCCGTTCCAGCCAAGCTGGGCGTGATCGGCGCCGGCGTGATCGGCCTGGAAATGGGCAGCGTCTGGCGCCGCCTGGGTTCCGAAGTCACCGTGCTGGAAGGCCTGCCGGTCTTCCTCGGCGCCGTCGACGAGCAGATCGCCAAGGAAGCGTCGAAGCTGTTCACCAAGCAAGGCTTGAAGATCAACCTCGGTTGCAAGATCGGTGCGATCACGCCAGGCAAGAAAGACGTCACCGTGGAATTCGTGGACGCCAAGGGCGAAGCGCAAAAAGCCGTGTTCGACAAACTGATCATCTCGATCGGCCGTACGCCGAACACGAATGGCCTGGGTGCCGACAAGGTCGGCCTGCAGCTGGACGAGCGCGGCTTCATCGCCGTCGACGGCGACTGCAAGACCAACCTGCCGAACGTATGGGCAGTGGGCGACGTCGTGCGCGGCCCGATGCTGGCGCACAAGGCCGAAGAAGAAGGCGTTGCCGTGGCCGAGCGTATCGCCGGCCAGCATGGCCACACCAACTTCAACACGATTCCGTGGGTGATCTACACCTCGCCGGAAATCGCGTGGGTCGGCAAGACCGAGCAAACCCTGAAGGCCGAAGGCATCGCCTACAAGGCGGGCACCTTCCCGTTCATGGCCAATGGCCGTGCGCGCGCGCTGGGCGACACTTCGGGCATGGTGAAATTCCTGGCCGATGCGACCACCGATGAAATCCTCGGCGTGCACATCGTCGGCCCGATGGCCTCCGAACTGATTTCCGAAGCCGTCGTGGCGATGGAATTCAAGGCCTCGGCCGAAGACATCGCACGCATCTGCCACGCCCACCCATCCCTGTCGGAAGCGACCAAGGAAGCGGCATTGGCAGTAGACAAGCGTACGCTGAATTTCTAAACGCTAGAGTACCTTGCAGCGGGCCGGCAAAGCAGTTTCTGCCTTGCCGGCCCGTTTGCGCTATGTCCAGAAACCCAGTTGAATCGAATCCCATGAACGTTGAAGAGTTTTACCAGCACGCGTTGCAGAAGCGCGATTTCAAGGCCGATGCCGCCCAGCGGCGCGCGGTCGACCGCCTGCAACTGTGCTACGACGAGTGGGTGGCCTACAAGGGCCAGCGCTCGAGCACCTTCAAGCGCCTGATCAACCGTCCCGCCGTGCCGAAAGGCGTGTACATGTGGGGCGGGGTAGGGCGCGGCAAGTCGTTCCTGATGGACAGTTTTTATTCCGTCGTGCCCCTGGTGCGCAAGACGCGCTTGCACTTCCACGAATTCATGCGCGGCGTGCACCAGCAGCTCGATGAATTGAAGGGCGTGGCCGATCCGCTCGACGAGGTCGCCAAGCGCATCGCCAAGAAGTACCGTTTGATCTGCTTCGATGAATTCCACGTCTCGGACATCGCCGATGCGATGATCCTGTACAACCTGCTGTCGGCCCTGTTCGACAATGGCGTGTCCTTCATCATGACGTCGAATTACGATCCGGACCTGCTGTACCCGGACGGCCTGCACCGCGACCGCATGCTGCCGACCATCGCGCTGCTGAAGGAAAAACTCGACGTCATGAACGTCGACGCCGGCGTCGATTACCGCGGCCGCGCGCTGGAACAGGTGGAAAGCTACTACACTCCGCTCGGCGCGGCCACCGACAAGGCCCTGCGCGACGCCTACACGCGCATCGCCGAGACGGCCGACGAAGATGCGCGCATCCGCATCGAAAGCCGCGAAATCCACTGCCTGCGCCGCGCCGGCGGCATCATCTGGTTCGATTTCGCCACCCTGTGCGGCGGCCCCCGTTCGCAAAATGATTACCTGGAAATCGCCAGCCGCTTCCATACAGTGATATTGTCCGGGATACCGGCCATGTCGGCGGCGCAGTCGTCCGAGGCGCGCCGCTTCACGTGGCTGATCGACGTGTTCTATGACCAGAAGGTCAAGCTGATCATGTCGGCCGAAGTGGCGCCCGACCAGCTGTACACGAATGGCATGCTGGCCAACGAGTTTCACCGTACCGTATCGCGCATCGTCGAGATGCAATCGCGCGAATACATGGAAAAAGAACAGCGCGGCGCGGCCGACGCGATCGTTTGAGGCAGGAAAAATGAACATGATGGTAAATACACTCTACAAGCTGGCAACGGGCGTGGCCCTGGCCCTGGTCTTGTCCGCTTGCGCGCACCAGGGCGGCACCGCATTGGATGAGGTCGGTGCGCCGCAAGTGCCGGCCACCTTGTCCGTCGACGAAGCTGATGCCAAGCTGAAGCTGGCGGCCAGCGAACGCGAGGCGGCTGAAAATGAATTCGCCGCGCGCGAGCAGGAATGCTACAACAAGTTCTTCGTGAACAGCTGTCTCGACAAGGCGAAGGAAAAGCGCCGCCTGATCCTCGTGCGCCTGCGCGCCGTCGAGGCCGAAGCGAATCACTTCAAGCGCGCCGAGTCCGTGCGCCTGCGCGATATCGACCTGGCCAAGACCCAGGAAGATGCGCGCCTCGACGCCGAGCAGCGCGCCGCCGCCGTGCCCAAGCCCGTGAAAGTGGTCGCGCCCGAGCCGGCGCCGCCCAAGCCGCAAGGCAAGAGCGTGGCCGAGCGCGAAGCTGAACATGCGGCCAAGCTGCAGAAACTGGCCGCCGAGGAAGCCGCCGAGGCGCCGCGCCGTGCCGCCCGCGAAGCGCAATTTGCGAAAAAACAGGCGGATGCCGTGGCGCGCCAGAAAAGAGTGGCGCAGCGCCTGGCCGAGCGCCAGGCCGAGGCGGACGCCAAGGCGGCCAAGGCGGCCGCTGCCAGCGCGCCGGCCGCCGCCGTTCCGCCCGCCAAGTAAGTCCGCCTGGCAGGGGCATGCCGGAAATGGCGTGCCCTACGCCGCGCGGCAGGTTAAACTACGCACTTGCCGGCGATCCCGGCACGGATGGCTGCCTGCGCATGCTGCGCGCGCCTGTTGAACAACACTGCCTGGAACGCAACACATGAGCGATGCACAGCATATAGAGCGGCGCCTGATTGAACTCGACGTGGAACACCGTGACCTCGATACCGTCATCGAGTTGCTGATACTCGATGGACATCATGACGAACTGCAATTGCGCCGCTTGAAAAAGCGCAAGTTGCAGTTAAAAGATCACATCACCTTGCTGAAAATGCAATTGGTGCCCGACGTTCCGGCCTGACCGGCGCCAGTAGCGTCCAGCCTTCATTAAGTATATTTTGACCGATCACAATTTATTGCCTGCAAGCCAAGACGGCCAGACCGCTGATCTGCCAGCAAATCTGCCAGCCGAATCCCAGGCGGCGCCTGGCAAGCACGATGCCGACATCGAGCGCCTGTTCGGCGCCGGCGGCCCGCTGGGTCCGGCCGTGGGCAGCTACAAGCCGCGTCGTTCGCAAACGGAGATGGCCAAGGCCATCGCCCACGCCATCGACAGCCAGACCACGCTGATCGCCGAGGCGGGCACGGGCACGGGCAAGACCTTTGCTTACTTGGTGCCGGCCCTGATGTGGGGCGGCAAGACCATCGTTTCCACCGGCACCAAGAACTTGCAGGATCAATTGTTCCTGCGCGATATCCCGACCGTGCGCGCCGCGCTGCAGGCACCCGTCTCCGTGGCCCTGCTGAAGGGCCGCTCGAACTACGTCTGCCATTACCACCTGGAACGCACCTTGCAGAATGGCCGCATGACGTCGCGCGACGACGTGGGGCATTTGCGCGAAATCTCGCGTTTCATCAAGATGACGAGCTCCGGCGACAAGGCGGAACTGGCCAAGGTGCCGGAAAACGCCATGATCTGGAACCTGGTGACGTCCACGCGCGACACCTGCATGGGCGCCGAGTGCCAGTATTACCAGGATTGCTTCGTCATGAAGGCCCGCAAGGAAGCCCAGCAGGCCGACGTGGTGGTGGTCAACCACCACCTGTTCTTTGCCGACGTGGCCCTGAAGGACACGGGCGTGGCGGAATTGCTGCCCTCGGCCAATACCATCATCTTCGATGAGGCGCACCAACTGCCCGACACGGCAACCCTGTTCTTTGGCAATACGGTGTCGACTTCGCAAATCCTGGAACTGTGCCGCGACGTGCTGGCCGAAGGCCTCGCCCATGCGCGCGGCATCGACTGGGCCAAGACGGTGACGGTGGTGGAAAAGGCCGCGCGCGACCTGCGCCTGACTTTCCCGCAGGATATCGTGCGCCTGTCCCTGCCGCAGATCGCCCCGTCCAGCGATTTCTTCCCCGCGCTCGACACCCTCAAGGATGAACTGGACGGCATGGTAGCCGTGCTGGAAACCCAGGCGGAACGGGCGGAAACGCTGGAGCAATGCCGCGTGCGCGGCGTGGAACTGGCGCAGCAGCTCAGCGGATGGAAGTTCGACCCGAAGGCCAAGGTCGCGGCCGGCGAAGAAGCCGTGTTCTGGGTGGAAGCGTTTTCCAGCTCCCTGCAATTGCACAAGACGCCGCTGTCGATCGCGCCGATCTTCAACAACCAGCGCGAAGGCACGCCGCGCAGCTGGATCTTCACGTCGGCCACCCTGGCCGTGAAAAACGATTTCAAGCATTTCTCGGAACAGATGGGCTTGACGGGCGAACCGTCGCATACCTGGCCGAGTCCGTTCGACTATGGCCAGCAGGGCTTGCTGTTCGTGCCGCAAAACCTGCCGCAGCCGAACTCGCTGGGCTACACGGACGCCGTCATCGACTGCGCCTTGCCCATCATCGAGGCGGCGGGCGGGCGCACCTTCTTCCTGTGCACCACCTTGCGCGCCGTGAAGCGGGCGGCCGAGCGCCTGGCCGACGAGTTCAAGCAGCGCGGCTTGAACTTCCCCCTGTTCGTGCAGGGCGACCGGGGCCGCACGGAATTGCTGGACCAGTTCCGCGCTGCCGGCAATGGCGTGCTGATCGGCAGCCAGAGTTTCTGGGAAGGCGTCGACGTGCGCGGCGACGCGCTGTCGCTGGTGATCATCGACAAGCTGCCATTCGCGCCGCCCGACGATCCCGTGCTGGCCGCGCGCATCGAAGTGATGGAAAAGCAGGGCAAGAACGGTTTCATGCACCACTCGCTGCCGGAAGCCATCATCAACCTGAAGCAGGGCGCGGGCCGTTTGATCCGCGACGAGGGCGACCGTGGCGTGCTGATGATCTGCGATCCGCGCCTCATTTCCAAGCCGTATGGCAAGCGCATCTGGCAAAGCCTGCCGCCGTTCAAGCGCACGCGCGACACGGCCGAAGTGGTCGAGTTCTTCCGCAACCTGCCGGCCCGGGCCGGGTAGCGTTTCCCGCCGGCGCCCGCGCGCCGGCACGGTTGCTTTTCTAATTTCTCCTTTGCAATCAAATGCCTGGCGTATTACACGTGGCGCCGGCCTGCGCGCCGGCCATGCCAGAAAACGGCGTGATCGCGCCATGTTCTGGCATTGTGTCGAATGTCCAGGACGCCAGACACATCTTTGCGCCAGCGCAAACAGGCCGTTACCCAGCGGTTTAGAGTGAGCTCATGCCTTGCAGGATCAAGGCGCGGCGACGGCATCGCCGCACGGGGAACAGGGGGGATGCCATGGATATCCGCTACGGCTGTTTCTTGAGTTATGCGCACGGCCAATATGCGTTCATGAACAAGTTCAAGAATGACCTCATCGAGGCGCTGGCCTGCTACCTGGAGCCGCACCTCGATCGCGAGGAAGTCCTGTTCATCGACAGCGAACAACTGGGCGGCGGCGACGATATCGACCTGCGCGTGGCGCGCGCCATGTGCCAGAGCGTGTGCATGATCGTGCTGTACACGCCGAAATACGAGGCGCATGGCTATACGCGGCGGGAGTTTGCCGCCATGCAACTGATCGAGCAGGAGCGCCGCGCCTGGTACGAGCTGCCCAGCCATTTGATCATTCCCATCATCATGACGCGCCATCCGGACGGCCTGCCGCCGCAGATCACGGAGTCGGGCCTGTACGTCGATTTTTCCGGCTATACCCTGGCCAGCGGCGACCTGAAGTCGAATCCGCAATACCTGCCCGACATCGAACGCATCGTGCAGCGCATTGCCACGCACTACCACTTGCTCAAGCGTTCGACGCCGCCGGGCCACGATTGCAGCCGCTTCGTGTTGCCCGCCATCCCGCCGGAATGGCGTGCCGTTCCGCCTCCGCACTTTCCACGTTAATCCACGTCAAAAGGTCCTGTCATGGAATGCCAACGCCTGTCCCTACCGCCTTTGAGCGCCCCTGGCGAAGTCGTCACCTTCTATTCCTACAAGGGAGGTACCGGCCGCACCATGGCGCTGTCGAACATCGCCGTGCTGCTGGCGCGGCGCGAAAATGCCAGCGTGCCGGTGCTGATGCTGGACTGGGACATGGAAGCGCCGGGCCTGCACCATTATTTCGAGCAGCACGAGGAGCGCCCCGGCGTGCTCGAGTTTTTCGAGGCTTGCCGCCAGCAGCTCGAACGCTGCAGCCTGGAAGGCGCGGGCGGGCAGGGCGCGGGGCGCGAGGATGCGGCGCTGGCGCAGCGCGTGCTCGACGCCATCGACTGGCAGCAGTACGTGGTGCGCGTCGACCAGGGCAGTCCGCTGTACCTGATGCGCGCGGGGCGCTTCGACGCCAGCTATGGCGAGCGCCTGGCGCAGATGCGCTGGGACCAGCTGTTCGACAGCTGCCCGGCGCTGTTCCGCTGCTTCGCCGACACGCTGGCGCGGCATTTCCGCTATGTGCTGGTCGACTCGCGCACGGGGCGCACGGACAGCGCCGGCATCTGCACCACCTTGCTGCCGAAAAAGCTGGTGGTGGTCTTCACGCCGAACCGGCAAAGCCTGGAAGGCGTCGATGCGCTCGTCACGCGCGCCATCGAGTACCGCCGCAGTCATGAAGACGAACAGCGGCCGCTGCTCGTGTATCCCTTGCCGTCGCGCATAGAAATGGGCGACGGCGCCCAGCGCGCCGAGTGGCGCCGCGGCGATGCGCACAAGGGCATCGCCGGTTTCCAGCCCATGTTCGAGCGCCTGCTGCGCGCCTCGTACGGCTTGCCGCACATCGCCCTCGACAGTTATTTCGACGAAGTCCAGCTGCAGCAGACGAAAACCTTCGCGTATGGCGAGCAGCTGGCCGTGCGCATCGACCAGGGCGGCGACCGCTTTTCGCTGACGCGCACCTTCGAGGCTTTCCTGCACTGGCTGACGGGCGGCTACTTTCCCTGGCAATCGAGCCGCGAAATCGCCTTGCTGGCGGCCATCGGCGAAGCGCGCCAGGCCCTGCAGCTGGAACCGGGGCGCGCCGTGGCCTTGCCGCTGGCGCGCGACCTGGCCCGTTTGGGTGAGCTGTACCGCAAGGACGGGCGCAGCACGCAGGCGCTCGACGCCTTCCGGCAAAGCGTCGAGATCCGCGTGCGCCTGCTGGGCGAGGAGCATCCGGACAGCCTTGCCGGCAAGAGCGGCATGGCGCGCCTGCTGCGCCAGCTGGGCAAGCTCGACGAGGCGCGCTTCCTCGAGGAGGACGTGGTCGACGTGCGCGAACGGCTGCTGGGCGCCGAACATCCCGATACCCTGGCCGCCAAGGCATGCCTGGCGCAAACCCTGGTGCAGCAGGGCGAGCTGGCGGCGGGCCTGCGGCTGCAGGATGCGGTGCTGGCCACGTATGCGCGCATGCTGGGCGGCGAGCATCCGATGACCCTGGGGGCGATGGACAACCGCGCCGCCACCTTGCTGCACATGGGGCGGCTGGCGCAGGCGCAGCAAGTGCTGGCCAAGGTGGTGGCGGCGCGCGAGCGCCTGTTCGGCGCCGAGCATGGCGACACCTTGCGCAGCAAGCTGGCCCTGGCGCAGGCGCTGGGGCGCGACGGCGACCTGGAAGGCGCGCGGCGCCTGCTCGATGTCGTCCTGCAAGCCCAGGAGCGGCGCCTCGGCGGCGACCATGCGGCGACCCTGGCCACGCGCGATTTGCTGGCCGATATCGTGGCGAGGCAGGGCGACTGGGCCGGCGCGCGCCAGCTGCATGAAGACCAGGTGGCGGCGCGCGAGCGCACGCGCGGCCTCGACCATCCGGAAACCCTGATGAGTCAGCGCAAGCTGGCCGAGGCGCTGTTGCGGCGTGGCGAGCTCGATGCGGCGCGCAGCGTGCAGGAGCAGGTGCTGGAAGTGCATGCGCGCCTGTTGGGCGAAGACCACCTCGATACCTTGCACAGCAAGAAGCAGCTGGCCGGCACCCTGCAGCAGCAGGGCGAAAGCGAGGCGGCGCGCCTGCTGGAGGATGCCGTGCTCAGCGGTAGCGATCGCCTGTTGAACGCGCCCGCCAGCGGCGGCAAGGCGCAGCCGCACGCGGAGAGCGTGCTGGACGGCGCGCGCCATCTGCAGGAAACCATCCTGGCGGGCCGCGCCGGCGGGCACGAGGCAGCGGAGCCGGAAACCCTGGCCAGCATGATCGGCATGCTGCAAGGCATGATCGAGCGCGAACAGTATCTGCAGGCGGGCGAACTGGCCGAGCACCTGAAGGCGTGCCTGCTGCGTCCCGGCGTGCCAGGCAAGCTGCGCAAGCGCGGCATGGCGCAGCTGAAACGCATGTACAAATTGCAAGGCGACCTCGATGGCTTGCTGGCCTTGCAGGAAGACGAAGTGCAGGCGCTGGAAGGAGCGTTGTCGGAAGCGCGCATCGAGCCGCGCTGAGCATGTGCCCCGCAGCGGTGCGGCGGCATAAAAAATGCGGCCGATCGTCGTGCGGTACGCGCAGTGTTGGCATTGCTTCAGGTAAAATCTCGTTATGAGAATTCTTATCAGTAACGACGACGGCTACCTGGCGCCGGGCCTGGCGGCAC
Organism: Janthinobacterium sp. SUN118; assembly: GCF_030397695.1. Taxonomy (NCBI): domain Bacteria; kingdom Pseudomonadati; phylum Pseudomonadota; class Betaproteobacteria; order Burkholderiales; family Oxalobacteraceae; genus Janthinobacterium; species Janthinobacterium sp. SUN118. The sequence goes on from NZ_JAPUBV010000001.1 coordinate 1,396,946, forward strand.
TGGCCGATGCTCTGGCGCCCATCGCCGAGATCGTGGTGGTGGCGCCGGACAGCAACCGTTCGGGCGCCTCCAATTCGCTGTCGCTGGACCGGCCGCTGTCCGTGCACAAGGCCGCCAACGGCTTTTATTTTGTCAACGGCACGCCGACCGACTGCGTGCACGTGGCGCTGACGGGCATGCTGATCGAGCGTCCCGACCTGGTGGTGTCCGGCATCAACAATGGCCCCAATATGGGCGACGACACCCTGTATTCGGGCACCGTGGCGGCCGCCACGGAAGGCTATCTGTTCGGCATCCCGGCCATCGCCTTTTCGCAGTCCGAGTTTGGCTGGGCCAACCTGGACGCGGCCGCGCGCGTGGCGCGGGAAATCGTCGAGCGCCGTTTTGACGCCTTGCAGAAACCGTACCTGTTGAACGTGAATATCCCGGCCATTCCGTACGAGCAATTGCAAGGCGTGGTGGCCACGCGCCTGGGCAAGCGCCATTCGGCCGAGCCGGTCATCCGCGCGCTGGACCCGCGCGGCCGTGAAATTTTCTGGATCGGTCCGGCCGGCGCCACCAAGGAAGGCGGTCCCGGCACGGATTTTTACGCGATTCAGCAAGGACAAGTCTCGATCACGCCGCTGCAGATCGACCTCACGCATACCACCCAACTCGATGCACTGGCCCAGGGCCTGGCATGACCGCTGACTATGACCGATAAGCCGCGCACCTTCCCCCTTTCCCTCGATTCGCTGGCCGGCAAGCCCGCCAGGCAGGGCGGGGGGCAGTCGCTGGCGCAGTCGAGGATCGCCACGCCGCAGACGGCCACGCAGAATGCGGCGCAAAGCGCGGCCAGGGGCGGCGCGCCGCATCACGGTGCCATGGCACCCATCGCGCCGTCGCGCGCCCAGGCCATCGCCAATGAGCGGGCGCAGCCGGCGGTGGTGGCGCCGCCGCGGCAAAACCCGCTGGTGTCCGACGCCGTGCGGCGCGCCATGGTGGCCCGCGTGGCGAAGCAGGGCGTCAAGGACCAGGTGGTGCTCGACGCCATGCAGGCCGTGCCGCGCCATATGTTCATGGACGAGGCGCTGGCGTCGCAGGCGTATATCGACGCCTCGCTGCCGATCGGTCATCACCAGACCATTTCGCAGCCGTACATCGTCGCGCGCATGATCGAAGTGCTGCGCAATGGCGGCAGCCTGCAGCGCGTGCTGGAAATCGGCACCGGCTGCGGCTACCAGGCGACGGTGCTGTCGCTGGTGGCAAAAGAGGTGTATTCGATCGAGCGCATCCGGCCCCTGCACGAGCTGGCGAAGGCCAATTTGCGCCCGCTGCGCGTGTCGAATCTGCGCTTGCAGTACGGAGATGGTATGCTTGGCCTGCCGCAGGCGGCTCCCTTTGACGGGATCATCCTTGCCGCAGCCGGCCTGGAAGTCCCGCAAGCCCTGTTGGAACAGCTGACGCTCGGTGGGCGTCTGGTTGCGCCAGTCGGTGCTAAATTGCAACATTTACAACTCATTACCCGGGTGGGGAAAATGGAATGGACCAGCCAAACCCTGGAAGATTGCCATTTCGTGCCTTTGCGCCCGGGCACCATATGATCCCCGGATCAGCTAGCAAGCAGGACATACACATACATGCGAATGATTAAGAAAAGTAAGATACTTCTATGCAGCATCACCCTGGCCGCCCTGTTGAGCGGTTGCGGCACGACGGGCGTCCAGGCGCCGGTGGTGGAGCGCCAACCCTCGTCCACCAGTGCGGCGGCAAACGATGCCCGCGATCGCGATCCTGCGTTTTACACGGTCAAGCGCGGCGACACGCTGTTGCGCATCGCCCTTGAGCATGGACAGAATTACCGCGACCTGGTGGTGTGGAATGACTTGAGCAATCCGAACGACATCAAGGTCGACCAGGTGCTGCGCGTGCTGCCGCCAAATGGCGACACGGGCGGCGCGCAAACGTCGGCCATCATCATGCCGCCGGTGACGGAAGTCAAACCGGCCGCGCCCGTGGTGCCGAAGAAAACGGGACCGCGTGGCGAGAAGCGCGCGTACTCCGACGCCACCCTGGCCGAGTTGCGCGCCGATGGCGGCGCCACCGATGCCAAGCCGGCAGCGGCGCCTGCGCCCGTCGCGGCCGCCGCCGCACCGGCCGCCGCGGCTGCCGCTCCTGCGGCATCGGCGCCTGGCGACGACAAGATCAGCTGGATGTGGCCATCCGAAGGCAAGGTCATCGGCACTTTTGACGAAGGCAAGAACAAGGGCGTCGATATCGCCGGCAAGGCGGGCCAGCAGGTAGTGGCCGCCGGCTCCGGAAAAGTCATGTATGCCGGGAGCGGAATCCGTGGTTATGGTAATCTTGTCATCGTGAAGCACAGTAATAGCCTGTTGTCGGCTTATGCGCATAACCGCAGCATCCTGGTGAAGGAAGGGCAGAGCGTCAACAAAGGCCAGGCCATCGCTGAAATGGGCGATTCCGACGCCGACCGCGTGAAGCTGCACTTTGAGATCCGCCAGCAAGGCAAGCCTGTCGATCCTTCGAAATTCCTGCCTAACCGTTAGGTAAAGCAATGACACACGCGCCGCACGACCAGCTGGACGATGACCCGGAACCGCCGGAAGACGCGGCGGACGAAGTCGTGACGGACGATGCCGGCGATCTCGACGACGGCATCGACGCCGTCGAGGCGGGCGAGGGGGCCGAGGCGGCCAGCGTCAGTGTGCTGGTGGAAAGTGTCGATGAATTGAAGAAAGTGCTGGCGGCCGAACTGTCGACCGATACCACGCAACACTATCTGAACCAGATCGGCACGCGGCCCCTGCTGACGGCGGCACAGGAAGTGCATTACGCCACCCTTGCCAAGCAGGGCAACTTCGAAGCCCGGCAAACCATGATCGAGCACAACCTGCGCCTGGTCGTGTCGATCGCCAAGCATTACATCAACCGCGGCGTGGTCTTGCTCGACATGATCGAGGAGGGCAACATCGGCCTGATGCGGGCCATCGACAAGTTCGAGCCCGAGCGCGGTTTCCGCTTTTCCACCTACGCCACCTGGTGGATACGCCAGAGCATCGAGCGCGCCATCATGAACCAGGCGCGCACGGTGCGCCTGCCCGTGCACATGGTGCGTGAACTGAACCAGATCCTGCGCGGCAAATACCACCTGGAAGCCCAGCACCATGACGGCAAGGATGCCACCGCGGAAGACATTGCCCACCTGGTGGGGCGTCCCGTGGAAGAGGTGCAGGATATCCTGGCCCTGTCCGAGCACGCCACCTCGCTCGACGCGCCGCTCGACAACGACCCGCAATCGTCGCTGATGGACATGCTGCCCGGCGCCAGCGAAGACAGCCCCGACGCGCGCGCCGAACACCATGAAATGACGGTGCTGGTGCGCGACTGGCTGACCAAGCTGCCGGACAAGCAGCGCGTGGTGATCATGCGCCGTTTTGGCCTCGACAACGACGATCCCGCCACCCTGGAAACCCTGGCCGAGGAAATGGGCGTGACGCGCGAACGGGTGCGGCAAATCCAGCAGGAAGCCTTGATCAAGCTCAAGCGGGCCATGGCGGCACGCGGCGTCGTGCGTGACTCCCTGCTGTAGCAAGTCTGATAAAACGTGCATGGCGGCGTTGCATGGCCTCGCCGTACTGGCGTACTGTCGTCGGCCACGCGCCTTGCCCTGCGCATTTTCTCAGGCTTGCTACCCGGTGCGGGCTTGAGCGGCTTTTGCTGGTCGCGATCTGCTATCATACGCCCCGCTCGCGGCGCCTGACCTTTCCCCCATTGTTTGCAAGTTCCAGCGCGGCCCTGCGTCCTGGCCCACTCTTACCTATTGATCGCTATGCAAGAAAATATCATCGAAATCAAATCGCTCGACATGGACGCCCGCGGCGTCGGCCATATTGAGAACGAAGACGGCTCGCCGGGCAAGGTCGTGTTTGTCGAGGGCGCGCTGCCGGGCGAGCGCGTCAGCTTTGTGACGTTCAAGAAAAAGAAGAACTGGGAAATGGCCCGCATGACGGCGCTGCACCGCGAATCGTCGATGCGCGTGACGCCCAAGTGCAAGCATTTCGACAACTGCGGCGGCTGCTCGATGCAGCACCTGGAACCGTCGGCGCAAGTGGCGATCAAACAGCGTGTGCTGGAAGATAATCTGTGGCATATCGGCAAGGTCCGTCCGCAAAGCGTGATGCGCCCCATGTATGGCCCGACGTGGGGCTACCGCTACCGCGCGCGCCTGTCGGTGCGCCACGTCAAGAAGAAAGACGCCGTGCTGGTGGGCTTCCATGAAAAGAAATCGGCTTTCGTGGCCGACATGGATAGCTGTGAAATCTTGCCGCCGCACATCTCGGCCATGCTGCTGCCGCTGCGCGGGCTGATCGCTTCGCTGTCGATCTTCGACCAGATGCCGCAGATCGAGCTGGCCGTCGGCGAAGACGTGACGGCCATGGTGCTGCGCATCATGGCGCCGCTCACGGCGGACGACGAGACGAAATTGAAAGCGTTTGCCGACGAGTACGGCGTGCAATGGTGGTTGCAGGTGAAAGGTCCGGAAACGGCCGTGCCGTTCTATCCGCTGGACAAGCAACTGCATTACTTGCTGCCGGAATTCGGCGTCAAGATGCCGTTCAAGCCCGTCGACTTCACCCAGGTGAACCACCACATCAACCGCGTGCTGGTATCGAAAGCCCTGCGCCTGCTGGAAGTGCAGCCGCAAGATCGCGTGGCCGACCTGTTCTGCGGCCTGGGCAATTTTACCTTGCCGCTGGCCACGCAGGGCAGCGCAGTGGTGGGCATCGAAGGCAGCACCACCTTGACGGAGCGGGCGCTGGAAAACGCCCTGGCCAACGGCCTGGCGGAAAAGACCTCGTTCTCGACGCGCAACCTGTTCGAAGTGACGACGGACGACCTGATCGCCTTGGGCAAGTTCGACCGCATGCTGATCGACCCGCCGCGCGATGGCGCCATGGCCCTGTGCCAGGCACTGGTCGGCCTGGCGCAAGCGCGTCCCGACATGCTGCCGAAACGCATCGTCTACGTTTCGTGCAGCCCTTCGACCCTGGCGCGCGATGCCGGCATCCTGGCGCTGGAAGCCGGCTATGTGCTGAGCAAGGCGGGCGTGGTCAACATGTTCCCGCATACCTCGCATGTCGAATCGATGGCCGTGTTTGATCTGGCTCAATAAATAACTAAAATGCGGCGGGTGGCCAGGCAGGCACCCGCCGTCGTGGTTTCCGGCGGCACCGTCAATGGCGCAGCAAGCCACCGTAATACCACTTACACCGTGTTATAAAATTGGTCTGTTTTTTGCCAATCAAGCCTTTCCGTTCATCTTCCTTCTGTCATTTTTTCGTCCTCCAGTAGGACAACACGCCATCGGCATATGCTTTTGCCGTTTCTGGCCGAACTGGTATTGCACGGTTTGATGCCACTTCAAAACCACTTGACCGCCTATTTTTTCAGCAGCATGCTGTTCTTGCAACTGCAAAAAAACTAGAACACAGGGTAGCTCTTTATCGAAGCAGAGTGGTATTTCCGCAAACCTGAACAGGAGACAGCGTGGAAAATTTAATACTCAGAAAGACGATCAGAAACATGATGGTATGCCTGGCCAGCGGTGGTGTGCTGGCGGCATGCGGTGGCGGCGGCAGCGACGCCAGCGCGCCGGGCGGCTCGCAATTGCTGGCCGTCAGCACGGTTGCCTGCGTGCCGTGGCAAGAGGGCGGCACGTACAACGCCGGCACGGTGGTCACTTACCTGGGCGCCAACTATACGGCCCTGGTGACGCAGACCGACCACGTGGGCTCGGGTTGGAATCCCGTCTCCACGCCTAGCCTGTGGAGCGCGGGCGGCACTTGCGACGGCGGCACCACGCCGACCCCGACGCCGACGCCAACGCCGACACCCACCCCGACGCCAACACCGCCGCCTACCCCGACACCAACGCCGACGCCGACACCGACACCGACCGGTGGCACGTGCGCATTGGCCTGGGCCGCCGGCACGGCATACAGCGCGGGCGCCACCGTCAGCTACGCCGGCACCAATTACCGCGCCAACTACTGGACGCAGGGCGACAACCCGTCGACCAGCAGCGGCGCCGCCGGCACGGGCAAGCCATGGACCAGCCAGGAGATCTGCAGCACCACGCCGACTCCTACCCCGACGCCGACGCCGACACCGACACCGACGCCAACGCCGACTCCTACGCCAACGCCGACGCCGACGCCAACGCCAACGCCAACACCTACGCCAACGCCAACGCCAACGCCAACCGGCCGCGAAGTGGGTTCGTATTTCGCGCAATGGGGCGTGTATGGCCGCGACTATGAAGTGGCGAACGTGCATACGAGCGGCGTGGCCGATAAGTTGACCTTCATCAACTACGCCTTCGGCAATATCTATCCGAAAAATGGCGGCTACGAGTGCGCCATGATCACCAAGACGGAGCCGGGCGCGACGAATCCGAATTCGCCGGACGCGGGCACGGGCGGCGATGCCGAGGCCGACTACATCCGCACGCCGAAGCGCACCGTCGATGGCCAGGCCATTCCCTGGGACGCTCCCCTGTCGGGCAACTTCCTGCAGCTGAAAAAGCTGAAGGCGGCGCACCCGAACCTGAAGCTGTTCATCTCGCTGGGCGGCTGGAGCTGGTCGAAGAACTTCTCCGTCGGTTCCGCCACCGATGCGCTGCGCAAGCAGATGGTGCGTTCCTGCATCGATATCTACATCAAGGGCAATCTGCCGGTGCAGGGCGGACGCGGCGGCGTGGCGGCGGCGGCCAACATCTTTGACGGCATCGACATCGATTGGGAATACCCGGTCGGCGGCGGCCAGCCGTACAACACGGTCAGCCCCAACGACAAGCGCAACTTCACCTTGCTGATGGCGGAATTCCGCAGCCAGCTCGATGCGCTCGGCGCAGCCAACGGCAAGCGTTACCTGCTGACGGCGGCCGTCGGTGCCGGCAAGGACAAGATCGACAACACGGAACCGGCCCTGTACTCGCAGTACATGGATTGGATCAACCTGATGACCTACGACTTCCACGGCGGCTGGGAAAACAGCACCAACTTCAACGCCCAGCTGTTTGCCGACCCTGCCGATCCGTCGACGGGCATGGCGCGCGAATACGTGGGCGACAAGGCGGTGCAGTACATGATTGCCGCCGGCGTGCCGCGCGACAAGCTGCTGCTCGGTATTCCGTTCTATGGCCGTGGCTGGACGGGCGTGGCGCCGGGACCGAATGGCGATGGCCTGTACCAGGCGGCCACGGGCATGGCGCCGGGCACGTACGAGTCGGGCATCGAAGACTATAAAGTCCTCGTCGCCAAGGCCGGTACGCGCTACTACCATCCCGTGACCAAGCAGCTGTACCTGTACACGGGTGCGGGCGGCCAGTGGTGGAGCTATGACGATCCGACCGTCATCGGCACCAAGGTCAAGTACGTCAAGGACCAGGGCTTGCGCGGCGCGTTCTCGTGGGAGCTCGATGGCGATGCGAATGGCGTGCTGGCGACGGAGGTGTGGAAGGTGCGTTAATGTTGAAATTGCACTAGAGTAGGACGCGGCCGGGCGGCATTGCTGCCCGGCCGCTTATTCACATAAAAAACAGGAGACGGCGATGGCGGCGGTATCGACCTTGGGAGTAAAGCAGCTGGAGCAAAAGCAGGACCCGGAGCTGAGCCGCGAATGGCGCAGCTGGATCGCGGAAAATCTCATGCTGGGCAGCCATCCGTCGGCGCTGATGCCGGTGCTGCAGCAGGCCGGCATCGCCGAAGCGCTGGCGCGCCGCGAAGTGGAGCTGGCGCTGCAAAGCCCCTACCTGGCCGGCGCCGTGCGCCTGTCGAACCGGCTGGCCAAGCGCGACTGGGTGATCGACATCCAGCGCAAGCTGAACCAACTGCGTTCGCCCGAGATCCCGCGCCGCGACAAGCTGTCCGCGCAGCAATTTCTGGACGAGTACTATTCGATCAACCAGCCCGTGATCATCACCGGCATGATGGACGACTGGCCGGCCATGCGCAAATGGAGTCCGGCCTATTTCCGCGAGCATTTCGCGCAACGCGAAGTGGAAGTGCAGTTCGGCCGCGAAGCGGATGCGCAATACGAAATGAACAGCGTGGCGCACAAGCGCAAGATGGCCTTTGGCGAATACGCCAGCCTGGTCGAGGGCAGTGGTGCGACCAACGATTTCTATATGACGGCGAACAACAATTCGCAAAACCGGCAAGCCCTGCGCGAGCTGTGGGACGATATCGGCCAGCTGCCCGAATACCTGCGCCAGGATGGCGGTCCCACGGGCTTCCTGTGGTTTGGGCCGGCCGGCACGGTGACGCCGTTCCACCACGACCTGACGAATAATTTCATGGCGCAGGTGGCGGGGCGCAAGCGGCTGCGCATCATGGCCGCCTGCGAGGTGGCGCGCGTGTACAACCAGCGCCACTGCTTTACGCCCGTGGACGGACGCGACATCGACGTGCGGCGCTATCCGCTGATGGCCGACGTGCAGGTGCGCGAATGCGTGCTGGTGCCGGGCGAGATCCTGTTCCTGCCCGTCGGTTGCTGGCATTTCGTCGAGGCGCTCGATGTCTCGATGACGGTGGCGTTTACCAATTTCAAGTGGGATAACGATTTCTACACGAAGTATCCGCCGAATCACGACTTTTGATCGCGGCGCCGCAGGGCGCGAACCTGCCGTGAACAGCCGCCGAACAGGCGGCTTTTTTCATGTTACAGAGCGCTTCGTGTACAGAATGTTTCCATGAAATAATTGATTCAAATCATTTTAGAGCAAAAATTTTGATATGAATGGCCATGATGTTTCATTATCCAGATGGGCATGGCGGGCGGATAATTTTATGGCTGGTACGCCGCCGGGCAGTCGATGACATGCCGGCGCGCCGGCACCCGACAACCATCTGGAGGCGGCAGGGCATGAACACGCAGCACACGACACAAGCACGAATGCAGTTGCAACACACACCGGCAAGTGGCGCCGGGCGCCAGTCCGACACGCGGCTGACCCGCGAGGCGGCCGACCTGCTGGCCCGCGCCGACATCCATCTGAATGGCCGCGCCGCCTGGGACATGCAGCTGCGCAAGCCCGGCGTGCCCGAACGCGCCTTTGCCAGCGGCAACCTGGGCCTGGGCGAAGCGTATATGGATGGCGACTGGGATGCGCAGCAGCTCGACGAATTCTTTTGCCACCTGCTGCGCGCCCGGGTGGCCGACGACGTGCGCCCCATACGCCTGGCCTTCCACGCCCTGTATGCGCGCCTGTTAAACCTGCAGACGGAACGGCGCGCGTGGATGGTGGGCAAGGAGCACTACGACCTGGGCAACGCCTTCTATGCGGCCATGCTCGATCCGCGCATGACCTATACCTGCGGCTACTGGAAGGATGCGGCCAACCTGGCCGAGGCGCAGGAGGCCAAGCTCGATCTGATCTGCCGCAAGCTGCGCCTCGAGCCGGGCATGCGCGTGCTCGACATCGGCTGCGGCTGGGGCAGTTTCATGCGCTATGCGGCGGAAAAATACCAGGTGCAGTGCGTGGGCGTGACGATCTCGCAGGAGCAGGCCGCGTATGCGCGCGCCATGCCCGGCGGCGAACGGCTGGACTTCCGCCTGCAGGATTACCGCGACACCAATGAAAAGTTCGACCGCATCGTCAGCATCGGCATGTTCGAGCACGTGGGGCATAAAAACCACCGCGTCTTCATGGAGGTGGCGCACCGCTGCCTGGAGGACGATGGCCTGTTCCTGCTGCACACGATCGGCAAGAACAAGCGCCATTCCGCGTGCGATCCGTGGATCGACAAATACATCTTCCCGAATGGCGACCTGCCGTCGATCGGCCAGATCGGCGACGCCATGGACGACCTGTTCGTGGCCGAGGACTTGCACAACTTCGGCGCCGACTACGACAAGACCCTGATGGCCTGGCATGCGAATTTCGAGCAGGCGTGGCCGCAGTTTTCCGCCCAGCTGGGCGAGCGCTTCCATCGCATGTGGTCGTATTACCTGCTGTCCTGCGCCGGCGCCTTCCGCGCGCGCGACCTGCAGCTGTGGCAATGGGTGCTGGCTAAGCAGGGCGTGCTGGGCGGCTACGAGCGGGTCAGTTGATGCGGGCGTCTGCTGCTATCATGGCTTGATGGATATCAATCAAGCACGCACCTTCCTGGAAGTGGCGTCCAGCGGCAGTTTCATCATGGCCGCCGAGCGCATGCACGTGACGCAGACGGCCGTCAGCGCCCGCATCCGCACGCTGGAGCAGCAGCTGGGGCGCCAGCTCTTCGTGCGCAACAAGGCCGGCGCCCGCCTGACGCCGGCCGGCGAACGCTTCATGCGCCACGCGGCCACCATGGTGCAGGTGTGGGAGCGGGCGCGCCATCAGGTGGCCTTGCCGCCGGGGCGCGAAGACGCCGTCAGCATCGGCTGCGAGCTGAGCCTGTGGCAGCCGCTGCTGGGCGACTGGCTGATACGCATGAGCCGCGATTGTCCCGAGATCGCCCTGCGCGCGGAAGTCGACAGTCCGGCGCGTCTGCTCGACGCCGTGCACGACGGCTCGCTGGACCTGGCCGTGCTGTACAACCCGCCGCAGCGTCCGGGCCTCGTCAGCGAACTGCTGGCCGAGGAAAAGCTGGTGATGGTCACCACGCGCGCCGACGGGCAGATGCATGCCGATGCGTATGTGTATGTCGACTGGGGCCCGGCTTTTGCGGCGAACCACCAGGCGGCCTATCCGGAGCTGAGCAGCCCGCCCGTCTCCATTTCGCTGGGGCCGCTGGCGCTGGTCTACCTGCTGGACGTGGGCGGCGCCAGCTATTTCCGCATCGGCTCGGCCCAGCCTTACCTGGAGGCGGGCCTCTTGCACCGCGTGCGCGACGCGCCCGAATTCTCGCATTCGGCCTACGCCGTCTACGCGGCCCAGCGCGACAACCCGACCCTGGACCGCGCCCGCGCCTGCCTGCTCGATGTGGCCGAAAAGGCCAGATAGAGCCGGCAGACGTAAAAAAGCCGACCCGCGGGTCGGCTTTTTGTTCAAGCGCAAGGCCTGGTCTTAGTCGCGGCTGCCGCCAGCGAAACCCAGAAGGGAGAGCAGGCTGGTGAAGATGTTGTACACGTCCAGGTAGATGCGCAGGGTGGCCGAGATGTAGTTGGTCTCGCCGCCGTTGATGATTTGCTGCACGTCATACAGGATGTAGGCCGAGAAGATGGCGATGGCGACCATGGAGATCACGATCGACAGTGCCGACAGGCCCAGGAAAATGTTCGCCACCGATGCCAGGATCAGCACGATCACGCCGGCGAACAGCCATTTGCCCATGGCCGAGAAGTCGCGCTTCGAGACCGTGGCGATGGTGGCCATCACGGCCAGGATGGTGGCCGTGCCGCCGAACGCCGTCATGATCAGCATGCCGCCGTTCGAGTAGCCGAGCGTACGCGTCAGGATGGGCGTGAGCATCAGGCCCATGAAGAAGGTAAAGCCCAGCAGGACGGCGACGCCGAGGCCCGAGTTCTTGGTTTTTTCAATCGCGTACATGAAGCCGAATGCGACGAGCATGAAGATGATGAAGCCCATGCCGCCGGTCAGCATCGGCAAATGCATTTGCACGCCGATGAAGGCGCCCAGCACGGTCGGGATCATGGACAGTGCCAGCAGCCAGTAAGTGTTGCGCAAGACCTGATGGCGGACTTGCTGCATGCCCCCCGACAGGTCAAAGGTGCGTTGCATGTTCTGATTCATAGTGCCTCCGTGTTGTCAATTCAAATTACTGCTTTGCCCAAGGATAGCATGGACCCCGGTTTTTACAAAAAAACCAGCTTAAGATTTAATTAAACACAGGCAGGGCAGGAAGATGCCCCCTGCCTGTCTGGGTGATATGGGGTGGAGTATGGTAAAATCAAAGGTTGATTGAGTTATCAATTTATCGTTTTAAACCTTTCTTTTTATTGGAGTTTTCACACATGGCAATCGAACGCACCCTGTCGATCATCAAACCAGACGCAGTTGCAAAAAACGTAATCGGTCAAATCTACACCCGTTTTGAAAACGCTGGCTTGAAAATCGTTGCTGCGCGCATGACCCAACTGTCGCGCGAACAAGCTGAAGGCTTCTACGCAGCGCACAAAGAGCGCGGCTTCTTCAAAGACCTGGTGGACTTCATGGTTTCCGGTCCAGTCATGATCCAGGCTCTGGAAGGCGAAAACGCCGTTCTGGCCCACCGTGACCTGATGGGCGCGACCGATCCGAAGAAAGCAGAAAAAGGCACGATCCGCGCCGATTTCGCCGATTCGATCGACGCCAACGCCGTACACGGCTCCGACGCTGTCGAAGCTGCCAAAGTGGAAATCGCTTACTTCTTCCCAGAACTGAAGGCTTAATTGCCTTAGATAACGTTATTTCCTGGCGTTATCTGTGAAATAACTTATCACCCCCTGTTCCCGCTGCGCTGTGGTGCTTTTGGCTCCTGATGCGCGCGGGGACGGATTTTTAGAATAGACATGATCATGAATACGACGACCCTCACCAACTTGCTGGACCTCGATCCCGCGCAACTCATCGCCTACTGCGCCGAGTTGGGAGAGAAACCGTTTCGTGCGAAACAGTTGCAACGCTGGATACACCAGTTCGGCGCCTCCGACTTCGACGCCATGACGGACCTGGCCAAGTCGCTGCGCGACAAGCTGGCCACGCGCGCCGAAGTGCGCGCCCCGGCCATCATCAGCGATCACACGTCGACCGATGGCACGCGCAAGTGGCTGGTCGACGTGGGCAATGGCAATGCCGTGGAAACCGTGTTCATTCCGGAAGATAACCGCGGCACGCTGTGCATTTCGACCCAGGCCGGCTGCGCCGTCAACTGCCGCTTCTGCTCGACGGGCAAGCAAGGCTTCAACCGCAACCTGTCCGTGGGCGAAATCATCGGCCAGCTGTGGATGGCGGAATTCGAATTGCGCCGCACCAAGGGCATCGAGCCCGGTCCGAAAGGCGAGCGCCAGATCACCAACGTGGTGATGATGGGCATGGGCGAGCCTCTGCTGAACTTTGAGCCGACCGTCACGGCCCTGAAATTGATGCTCGACGACAACGCCTACGGCCTGTCGCGCCGCCGCGTGACCTTGTCGACCTCGGGCGTCGTGCCGATGATGGACAAGCTGTCGCAGGAAGTGCCGGTGGCCCTGGCCGTCTCGCTGCACGCCTCGAACGACACCTTGCGCGATGGTTTGATTCCACTGAACAAGAAATATCCGCTGAAGGAATTGATGGCGGCCTGCAAGCGCTACCTGGAATTTGCGCCACGCGATTTCATTACCTTCGAGTACTGCATGCTGGACGGCGTCAATGACAGCGACGAGCACGCGCGCGAGCTGCTTGCGCTGGTGCAAGACCGCGAGTTCGGCGTGAACTGCAAGTTCAACCTGATTCCATTCAACCCCTTCCCCGAGTCGGGCCTGTTCCGCTCGAAAAACCCGCGCATCAAGGCGTTTGCCCAGGTGCTCATGGATGGCGGCATCATCACCACCGTGCGCAAGACGCGCGGCGACGACATCGATGCGGCCTGCGGCCAGCTGGCCGGCGAAGTCAAGGACCGCACGCGGGTGCAGGAACGCATGGAAAAAATGACTGAATATCAACAGAAGTTTGGCGCCAATTTCGGCAAGATCGTGGAAATCCGCTCCTGATGAGGGAAGGCATGGCTTACCAACGCTCGCTCGCTGTGGCCGCTGTCAGCCTGGCCGTGCTGCTGGTCGGCTGTGCTTCCACGACGTCCGGCGACGGTGGCCAGGATAAGCAGGCGAGTCTGCAGGAACGCGCCGCGCTGCGCCTGCAGCTGGCCAGCGCCTATTATGGCCGTGGCCAGCTCGACGTGGCCCTGGCGGAAGCGGCGCAAGCCGTGCAGCTGGTGCCCAGCGATGCGCAGGCGCATGGCATGCGCGCCCTGATCCTGGCGGCCAAGGGGCAGACTGCACCTGCCGAGAAAGATTTCCTTTACGCTTTGCGCCTTGCGCCCCACAATCCTGAGTTGAGCAATAATTACGGCCTGTTCTTGTGCCAGACGGGACGCGCCGCGCAATCGCTGGCGTATTTCGACGCGGCATTGCAGGATGCGGCGTACGCGTCGCCGGAAAACGCGCTCAACAATGGGGGCGCCTGCAGCCTGGCCCTGCATGATTACCGGCGTGCCGGCGCGTACTTGTTGCGCGCGGTACGCATCGCACCGGACGTGGCAGTGACGAATGCCGGCCTGGTGCGCGTGTATTACCAACAGCAAGACTACCGGCAGGCGGCTCATTATCTTGAGCGGCTCGGTAAAATAGCGACAATGGAGAGCCAGACGGCCGATGTGCTGTGGCTCGGGATCAAGGTGCAGCATAAGCTCGGGGATGCGGGTGCGGAAGCTGGCCTGGGGGCGCATTTGCGCAACCACCATTCCGGCTCGTCCGAATATGCTGCTTATCAAAGTGGGGCGTTTGATGAGTGAGACAGGGATACCAATGAATTCAGAGTGGGCAGAAACGCCTCAGCAGCAGCCCCAGGGCAATCTGGCGTCGGCAGGCGCACAGTTGAAGGCACAGCGCGAAGCGCTGGGCTGGCCGGTGGAACAGGTGGCGGACCAGCTCAAGCTGGCGCCGCGCCAGGTGATCGCGCTGGAAGAGGGCGACATGGCGGCGTTGCCGAACCTGGCCGTGGTGCGCGGTTTCGTGCGCGCTTATGCCAAGGTGGTGCGCCTCGACGCGGCGCCGCTGGTGGCCATGATCGAAGTCCATCCGGCGCCCGCGCAAGACCCGGCGGCACCCGTGCGGCGTGAAATTTCCGCCACGTTTTCGGAATCGCGCTTCCCGTCGATGACGCAGCGCTCGTCGAACCAGGGCACCCTGTGGATCGCCGGCGCCGTCGCTGTCGTCGTGGCCGCCGCCTTTGGCGCCTACAAGCTCGGCTATGTGCCGGCCAGCCTGCTGTCCTCGCATACGGAAAAAGAAGTCGCGCATGCGGAAGTGGGCCCCGTGGAAACCACCCTGATCAAGCCGGGCCAGGATTTGACGCCCGTGCAGACGCCGTCCGTGCCGCTGATTTCCGTGCCGCCGCCGGCAGGCAACGATACGCAGACGGGCGCGCCCGCCGCGTCGGCCGCCGCATCGGCGCCAGCCGCGGCCGTGGTGCCGCCAGTTGCCGCGCCAGCCCCTGCGCCGGCGACGACGGCCGTCGTCGCGCCGCCAGTGGCGGCGGCCGCCGTGGGCGCGAATGCGCTGGTCTTGAAGGTGGAGCAAGATTCCTGGGTGGAAATTCGCCGTCCGGGCACTTCGCCGCTGATTTCGCGCATGGTCAAGGCGGGCAGCACGGAAACATTCGATATCACGGGTCCGGCCACCCTCGTGGTGGGCAAGCCGGGTGTCGTGCAGGCAACTTTGCGCGGCGCCAAGCTGGATTTGCCGACCGTGCCAGGTGGCACGATCTCGCGCGTAAGCATCAAGTAACGTTGAAACAGGCAGTTTAAGCAAGCAAACTCACAAGATAATATTATGGCGACCTCGAAAACAGCGATCGGCTCCGGCCCTTCCGACCGGCGCGACAGCCGCAAGGTATTGATCGCCCATGGCCAGCGCCAGATCTGGGTGGGCGGCGACGCCCCCGTGGTGGTGCAGTCGATGACGAATACGGACACGGCCGATGCCATCGGCACGGCGATCCAGATCAAGGAACTGGCGCGTGCCGGGTCGGAACTGGTGCGCCTGACGGTGGACCGGCCGGAAGCGGCCGCGGCCGTACCTTACATCCGCGAGCAGCTCGACAAGATGGAGATCGACGTGCCGCTGGTGGGCGATTTCCATTACAACGGCCATACCTTGCTCAACGACTACCCTGATTGCGCGCGCGCGCTGTCGAAGTACCGCATCAATCCGGGCAACGTGGGCAAGGGCGCCAAGCGCGATACGCAATTCGCGCAAATGATCGAAGCGGCCTGCAAGTATGACAAGCCGGTGCGCATCGGCGTGAACTGGGGCAGCCTGGACCAGGCCTTGCTGGCGCGCATCATGGATGAAAACGCGGGCCGCGCCGAACCGTGGTCGGCGCAAGCCGTCATGTACGAGGCGCTGGTGACGTCGGCGATTGAAAACGCCGTGCGCGCCGAAGAGCTGGGGCTGGGACGCGACAAGATCATCCTGTCGTGCAAGGTCTCCGGCGTGCAGGACCTGATCGCCGTGTACCGCGAACTGGCCCGGCGCTGCGACTATCCGCTGCACCTGGGCTTGACGGAAGCGGGCATGGGCAGCAAGGGCATCGTCGCCTCGACGGCGGCGCTGTCCGTGCTGCTGCAGGAAGGCATCGGCGACACCATCCGCATTTCGCTCACGCCTGAACCGGGCGGCGACCGCACGCGCGAAGTCATCGTCGGCCAGGAAATCCTGCAAACCATGGGCTTGCGCAAGTTCGCGCCGATGGTGATCGCCTGCCCGGGCTGCGGCCGCACGACGTCGACCACCTTCCAGGAACTGGCCGACAATATCCAGACGTATCTGCGCGAGCAGATGCCGGAGTGGAAAAAGTCGTATCCGGGCGTGGAAGCGATGAACGTGGCCGTCATGGGCTGCATCGTCAACGGTCCCGGCGAATCAAAGCATGCGAATATCGGCATCAGCCTGCCCGGCACGGGCGAGTCGCCGGCCGCGCCCGTGTTTGTCGACGGCGAAAAGGTCGTCACCCTGCGCGGCGAACGCATCGTCGAGGAATTCCAGGACATCGTCTTGAATTATGTAAAGAGTCACTACGGAAAAACGGTTGCCGTCTGAACCTGATCCGATAAAAAGCAAAGAAGAACACTATGTCCGAAAATAAAAAAGCAGATAAGATCACCGGCGTGAAGGGCATGAACGATGTCTTGCCGGCCGATGCCCCGCTGTGGGAATTGTTTGAAAACACGGCGCAATCCGTGCTGCAAAGCTACGGCTTCCAGCAGATCCGCACGCCGATCGTGGAAGAAACGAAGCTGTTCGCGCGCGCCATCGGCGCCGTCACCGATATCGTGGAAAAGGAAATGTATTCGTTCACCGATTCGATGAACGGCGACAACCTGACCCTGCGTCCGGAAGGCACGGCCGGCGTCGTGCGCGCCGTGGTCGAGCACAACCTCGTCTACGAAGGCCCGAAACGCCTGTGGTACAAGGGCCAGATGTTCCGCCACGAGCGCCCGCAGAAGGGCCGTTACCGCCAGTTCTACCAGTTCGGCGCGGAAGCCATCGGCTTCACGGGTCCCGATATCGACGCCGAAATGATCATGCTGTCGCGCCGCCTGTGGGATGACCTGGGCCTGGAAGGCATCCGCCTGGAATTGAATTCGATCGGCGACGCGGCCGAGCGCCTGCGCCACCGCGCCGACCTGATCGCCTACCTGGAAAGCCACAGCGAGCTGCTCGACGAAGAAGCCAAGCGCCGCCTGCACAGCAATCCGCTGCGCATTCTGGATACCAAGAACCCTGCCATGCAGGACCTGGTCAACGGCGCGCCGAAGCTGCTCGACTACCTGGGCGAAGAATCGCTGGCGCACTTCCATGGCGTGCAGAAGATCTTGAATCACAACAATATTCCATTCACCATCAATCCACGTCTGGTGCGCGGCCTCGACTACTACAACCGCACCGTGTTCGAGTGGGTGACGGACAAGCTGGGCGCGCAAGGCACGGTCTGCGCCGGCGGCCGCTATGACGGCATGGTGGAAATGTTCGGCGGCAAACCGACGCCGGCCGTCGGTTTCGCCATGGGCATCGAGCGCCTGGTCTTGCTGATGAAAGACGCGGCCGAGCCGGAGCAGCCAGCCCAGTGCGACGTCTACCTGGTGCATCAGGGCGAGCAGGCGGGCCTGCAAGCCTTTGTGCTGGCCGAACGGATTCGCGATGCGGGCCTGGACGTTGTGCTACATTGCGCTGCGAGCAATGGTGGCGGCAGCTTCAAGACGCAAATGAAGAAAGCCGATGGCAGCGGCGCGGCATTTGCCGTGATCCTCGGCGACGATGAAATCGCGAATAATGTTGCCACAGTAAAAGCCATGCGCGAAGCGGAACCTGGTCAGCAGCAAAACACGGTGCCGTTCGACGATGTCGTCGACTACCTGGTCGACCAGATCATCGGCAGTCACGATTGCGGCCACGACCATGGCGCCGACGGCCACGTGCACCACCACCATTGATTTGAAGCAAGACCGTTCCACCCTCGATCAACTACTCATTGAAACTGACGACCCATGGCATACGATCACGAAGAACAAGAACAACTGGCAACCCTCAAGGCCTGGTGGCAGCGCAATGGCAATCTGACCTCCTGGGTCCTGATTGTTGCGCTGGCGGGTTATAGCGGCTGGGCTGGCTGGCAGTACTACCAGCGCACCCAGGCCGCGCAAGCGGGCCAGTTGTACGACGAACTGCAAAACGCCATCGCCGCCAAGGACACCGCCAAGGTGCTGCGCGCGGCCGGCGACATGCAGTCGCGCTTCGGCGGCACGGCGTATGCGCAGATGAGCGCCCTGGCCGCGGCCAAGGTGGCGTTCGACGCGAACGACCTGAAAATGGCGAAGACCCAGCTGCAATGGGCCGCCGAGCACGGCACGGAAGAGTACAAGGCCATCGCCAAGCTGCGCCTGGCCGGTGTCTTGCTGGACGAAAAAGCCTACGATGAAGCGCTGAAGGTATTGGCGGGCGCGACCGTGCCGCAATTTGCCGGCGCCGTGGCCGACCGCAAGGGCGATATCCTGGTGGCACAGAACAAGCTGGCCGATGCCCGCACCGCCTACCTGGCGGCACTGGCGGCGACGGACAAGAACAATCCAGGCCGTCAATTGATCCAGGTCAAACTGGAAGCGATAGGCGGTACGGTACCGGAAGACAAGGCCAAGGCTGAGCAAGCTGCCGCCTGATAGGAATCGGTTCTGTTGCGCGGCCCGTGTGCCGCCTGCCTTACCCTTACAAGTACAAGAAAAAGGTTGGATAACACTTATGCGTGTCACTGAAAAGCTGGTAGCTGCAAGCCTGTTGGCCCTGATGGCCGGTTGCTCGTCCTGGAACCCGTTTGCGTCGAAAGATCCGAAAAGCGAGCCAGCCAAGCTGGTCGAGTTAAAATCGAGCATCGCCGTGCGCGATGCGTGGAAGTATTCGATCGGCAAGGCCGGCGTGTATGCCTTCACGCCCGCGCTCGCCGGCAGCAGCCTGTACGTGGTCAATGCCGACGGCGCGCTGGCGCGCCTGGATGCGGCCACGGGCCGTGAAACGTGGCGCATCAAGGCGGGCAGCGACATCACTTCCGGCGCCGGCAGCGATGGCACGGTCGTGGCCGTGGGCGCCGCCAAGGGCGTGGTGCTGGCCTTCGACGCCGAGGGCAAACAGCTGTGGAAGGCGCAGGCGTCCAGCGAAGTGCTGACGCCGCCAGTGGTAGGCCAGGGCGTGGTGGTGGTGCGCAGCGTGGACAACCGCATTGTCGGCTTCGACGCCAAGACGGGCGAACGCAAGTGGACGGTGCAGCGCGCCACGCCGGCATTGACCTTGCGCAATGCGCCTGGCATGGCGCTGGGCGGCGCGAATATCTATGTGGCCCAGCCTGGCGGCAAACTGCTGGCACTGACGGCGGCCACCGGTGTGGTACGCTGGGAGATAGTCGTCAGCGAACCGCGCGGCGCCACGGAACTGGAACGCGTTTCCGATATCGCCGGCACGCCGGTGGTGTTCGAGGGCGAAGTGTGCGCCGTCACCTACCAGGGCAAGGCTGGCTGCTTCGATGCGGCCACCGGCGTGCCGCGCTGGACCAAGCCGATTTCGTCCGATGTGGGTGTGGCGGTCGACCAGCGTTTCGTGTTTGCGGCCGATGCCCAGGGTGCCGTCGTGGCGTTCAGCCGCGAGGGCGGGCAGAGCGCGTGGAAGAATGACGCGCTGGCGCGCCGCCGCCTGTCGACGCCGGTCTCCTTCGGCCGCAGCGTTGCCGTCGGTGACTATCAAGGTTATATCCACTTCCTGTCACGGGAAGATGGCGCATTAATAGGTCGGATCAGTACCGACGGCAGCCCGATTGTTTCGGCTCCCGTCGTCGCCGGTTCGAATTTGATTTTTCAAACCCAATCAGGGACAGTGACCGCTCTCGCGGTCGAGTAATGTAATGAAGCCGGTAATTGCACTTGTAGGTCGACCCAATGTTGGGAAATCGACTTTATTTAATCGTCTGACCCGCTCGCGCGATGCGCTGGTGGCGGATTTGCCTGGGTTGACGCGCGATCGTCACTATGGCGAAGGCCGTGTCGGCGAACGTCCCTTCCTGGTCATCGATACGGGTGGTTTCGAACCCGTCGCCAAGGAAGGCATCATGCACCAGATGGCACTGCAGACCAAGCAGGCCGTGGCCGAGGCCGACGTGGTGGTGTTCATCGTGGACGGCCGCCAAGGCCTGACCCCGCATGACAAGACCATCGTTGACTTCCTGCGCAAGAGCGGTCGCCCGGTCTTGTTGGTGGTCAACAAAAGCGAAGGCATGCGCTATACGGCCGTCGTGTCCGAATTCTATGAATTGGGCATGGGCGATCCGTATGCGATCTCGTCGGCGCACGGCGATGGCGTCAACGACCTCGTCGAAGTGATGCTGGACCTGGCGTTCGCCCAGCGTCCGGATGAGCCTGAAGAGCTGGAAAAGACCGACCGCGGCATCAAGATCGCCCTCGTCGGCCGTCCGAACGTGGGCAAGTCGACGCTGATCAACACCCTGCTGGGCGAAGAGCGCGTGATCGCCTTCGACATGCCGGGCACGACGCGCGACTCGATCGAGATTCCGTTCGAGCGCGATGGCCAGCAATACACGCTGATCGACACGGCCGGTATCCGCCGCCGCGGCAAGGTGTTCGAAGCGATCGAGAAATTCTCGGTGGTGAAAACCCTGCAGTCGATTTCCGAAGCCAACGTGGTGGTGCTGATGCTCGACGCGCAGCAGGATATTTCCGAACAGGACGCGCATATCGCCGGCTTCATTCTGGAATCGGGCCGCGCGCTGGTGGTGGCCGTGAATAAATGGGATGGCTTGCAATCGCACCAGCGCGATGAAATCAAGATCGATATCGACCGCAAGCTCGATTTCCTGTCGTTCGCGCAGATGCATTTCATTTCGGCCTTGAAGGGCACCAACATCGGTCCATTGATGAAGTCGCTCAACGCCGCGTATGCGGCCGCCATGTGCGACCTGTCGACGCCGAAGCTGACGCGCGCTCTGATCGAGGCCGTGGAGAAGCAGGAACCGCGCCGCAAGGGCTCGATTCGTCCGAAGCTGCGCTATGCCCACCAGGGCGGCATGAACCCGCCTGTGATCGTTATTCACGGCAATGCGCTCGACGCCGTCGGCGATCCATACAAGCGTTATCTGGAAAAACATTTCCGCGATACGTTTGCCTTGGTCGGTACGCCATTGCGCATCGAACTGCGCACGGGTAAAAATCCATTTGCACGCACGCCAAGCAAGTAAAAATGCACTGAGTTAAGCGTCAATTAAGGCGCCGCGGTAATAATGCGGCGCCGACAGCAAATAAAGATGGCCATTTGCACGGAAATAATAAAGTGTTAATGCGCCATGCGCGACAGCGATCGCGAAAACAGGTTACAGTAGCTGTGACGCATCTTTCTCTCTTTGAAAGGTGTGAGAGCACTTGAAATCAAGCGAGTCGCCTCCAATTCTTACACAACAACATAAACAACGGAGCTGTTATGAGCAACAAAGGGCAACTGTTACAAGACCCATTCCTCAATGCATTACGCAAAGAGCATGTTCCTGTCTCGATTTACCTGGTCAATGGCATTAAATTGCAGGGCCATATCGAATCGTTCGATCAATACGTCGTATTGCTGCGCAATACGGTCACGCAGATGGTGTACAAGCATGCCATCTCGACAGTGGTGCCGGCCCGTGCCGTCAATCTCAATATTGAATCTGAAGCGGAGTAAAGCGTTGAGCTTGACGGCCCAGCGCCTTTCACCCCTCATCGCCCCCGTCCGCGCCAGCGGCGCTGATGCGTTTGCATCGGCGTCCGCGTTCGCCTCAACCTGTCTGATCTCATCATGCGCGCGGCACTAGTCGGGGTTGACTTCGGTCACAGCGACTTCGCCGCCAGCATGGAGGAACTCATGCTGTTGTCGCGTTCGGCTGGCGCGGATCCGATTTCCACCATCACGGCCAAGCGTTCCAGTCCGGACTCCGCGTATTTCGTCGGCAGCGGCAAGGCCGATGAAATTGGCGACGTCGTCGTCAACGATGGCCTGGAAATCGTCATTTTCAATCACGCCCTTTCACCTGCCCAGCAGCGCAATCTGGAAAAGCGCCTGAATGTGCGGGTGCTCGACCGTACCAGCCTGATTCTCGATATCTTCGCGCAGCGCGCCAAGAGCCACGAGGGCAAGCTGCAAGTCGAGCTGGCCCAGCTGCAGCATCTGGCCACGCGCCTGATCCGCGGCTGGACCCACCTTGAACGGCAAAAGGGCGGTATCGGCTTGCGCGGTCCCGGCGAGACGCAGCTCGAGACCGACCGCCGGCTGATCGGCGACCGCGTCAAGGCCCTGCGCGCGCGCCTGGAAAAGCTGCACAAGCAGCGCGAAACGCAGCGCCGCGCGCGCGGCCGCAATCACACATTCTCGGTGTCCCTGGTCGGCTATACCAATGCCGGCAAGTCGACCCTGTTCAATGCCGTGACCAAGGCCGGCGTATATGTTGCCGACCAGTTGTTCGCCACGCTGGACACCACCTCGCGCCGGGTTTACCTGGGCCAGGAAGTGGGCAACGTGGTGATCTCCGACACGGTCGGCTTCGTGCGCGAATTGCCGCACCAGCTGGTGGCGGCTTTCCGCGCCACGCTCGAAGAAACCATCCATGCCGATTTGCTGCTGCACGTCGTCGACGCCGCGTCGCCGGTGCGCATGGAACAGATCGAGCAGGTCAACCTGGTCTTGAAAGAGATCGGCGCCGATCATATTCCGCAGATACTCGTGTGGAACAAGATCGATGCGGCCGGGCTGGAGCCTTCGGTGGAACGCGATGAATATGCTACGATCAGTCGCGTGTTCGTCAGTGCGCAGAAGGGCAGCGGTCTCGACCTGCTGCGCGATGCGATTGTCGAGATGGCCAGGAAGGCGCCGGGTTCGGCCCACCTCTATCAGAACGACGAAGCGCAGCTGCAGGAAGATCAGTTTGACGGTCAGTACGACCAGCACGATGGCGCCGCCCCGGACCAGGACGAAGAGCCTGGCGAGGACGATAGGATTTCCACCCACTCCCAAGTCGGAACACGATAGTTATGCTTGTCTCCCTACTCAAAAAAACAGGCTTGAAGTTGTCCCTGAACGATCCCCGCTGGGGCAATCGCAAGGACGACGGCAAGAAAGCCCAAGAAGGCAAAAAGCCCGGCGAAGGTCCGCCGGACCTCGACCAGTTGTGGCGCGATTTCAATCAGCGCCTGAACGCCTTTTTCGGACAGAAGAACCGTCCCGATAACGGCGGCAACGGCGGCAACAACAACGGTGGCGGTCCGCGTCCCGACATGAAGGGCGCCGGCATCACCGCCGGCGTCGTTGGCGTGATCGCGGTGCTGATCTGGCTTGCCAGTGGCGCCTTCATCGTGCAAGAGGGCCAGAGCGGCGTCGTGCTGACGTTCGGTAAATACACGCGCACCACGCCGGCCGGTTTCAACTGGCGCTGGCCGTACCCGTTCCAGACGGATGAAACCGTCAACGTGTCGCAGGTGCGCACGGTGGAAGTGGGCTATCGCCAGTCGCTGCGCAACAAGCAGGCCAGCGAGTCGCTGATGCTGACGGACGATGAAAACATCATCGACATCCAGTTCGCGGTGCAATACACCCTGAAGGACCCCGTGGAGTGGCTGTTCAGCGTGCGCGACCAGGAAGACACCTTGCGCCAGGTCGCCGAAACGGCGATCCGCGAAGTGGTCGGCCGCAGCAAGATGGACTTCGTGCTGTATGAGGGGCGCGAAAAAGTCGCTTACGAAACGCAGCAGCTGATGCAGCAGATTCTCGACCGCTACAAGGTTGGCGTCTTCATCAATAACGTGACGATGCAGGCCGTGCAGCCGCCGGAGCAGGTGCAAGCCGCCTTCGACGATGCCGTCAAGGCAGGCCAGGACCGCGAACGCCAGAAGAATGAAGGCCAGGCTTACGCCAACGACGTCATTCCAAAAGCGCGCGGCGCCGCATTCCGCCTGATGCAGGAAGCCGAAGCGTACCGCTCCATGGTGACCGAGAACGCCGAGGGTAACGCGTCGCGCTTCAAGCAGGTGCTGGTCGAGTACCAGAAGGCGCCGGCCGTCACGCGCGACCGCATGTACCTGGAAACCATGCAGCAGGTGTTCAGCAGTGCCAGCAAGGTCATGGTCGACGCCAAGACCGGCAGCAACCTGCTGTACCTGCCGCTCGACAAGTTGATCGCCCAGACGGCAGCGACGGACGCAGCAGCCGCGGCAGCGCGCGCAGCAGCGGCCGCACCCGCAGCCAATACCGTAATGCCACAGGAAGCCATGCAGACAGTAGAAGTCAATTCGCGTCGCGATAGCCGCTCTTCGCGTGAACGGGAGAGCCGCTAATGAACCGTATCGTCGCCGCCCTGATCGCGGGCTTTATCGCGATCATGCTCTTGTCCTCGACCGTGTTCGTCGTCGATCAGCGTAAGTACGCGATCGTCTTCGCCCTGGGCGAGGTCAAGGAAGTGATCAGTACGCCAGGCTTGTATTTCAAGCTGCCGCCGCCGTTCCAGAACGTCATGTACCTGGACAAGCGCGTACTGACCATCGACACGCCGGAACCCGAGCGTTTCATCACGGCCGAGAAGAAAAACATCCTCGTCGACGCCTTCGTCAAATGGCGCATCGCCGATCCGAAGCTGTATTTCCGCAGCTTCGGCGGCGATGAAAGCCGCGCCCGCAACCGCATGTCGCAGATCGTCAAGGCTGCCCTGAACGATGAAATCACCAAGCGCACCGTGCGCGAAGTGATCTCGGGCCAGCGCGGCAAGGTGATGGAAGCGATCCTTGCCAAGGTCGCGGCCGAAGCCAAGTCGATCGGCGTGGGCATCGTTGACGTGCGCCTGAAACGCGTCGATTACGTCGAGCAGATCAACAACTCGGTGTACGACCGCATGAAGTCCGAGCGCGTGCGCGTTGCCAATGAGCTGCGTTCGACCGGTTCGGCCGATTCCGAGAAGATCCGCGCCGACGCCGACAAGCAGCGCACGGTGATCCTGGCCGAAGCGTACCGCGAAGCCGAGAAGATCCGCGGCGAAGGCGATGCCAAGGCGTCGCAGGTCTATGCGGAAGCGTTCGGCAAGAATCCGGAGTTCTACAAGTTCTACCGTAGCCTGGAAGCTTACCGCGCCACCTTCAAGGACAAGGGCGACGTGATGGTGGTCGATCCGAGTTCGGAGTTCTTCAAGTACTTCAAGGGCAACGGCACGGCCGCTCCAGCCAAGAAGTAAGGCAGCATCGAGACTGCGCCTGTCCGCAAGGACGGGTGGCGGTAGCAGCGGGGCCGGCATCGATGCCGGCCCCGTTTTTTTGTGCCCGCCACGCTGTTGCGGGAAGGCGTAAAATCGGGTGTTTTTAAGCCGCTGCGGCACTGTTTCGGAGAACTTATCCCTAAAGGCCCGTGTTTTCGCGTAAAATATCAGGTTCGGCCTCTTGCCTGGCGCGCCCGCCGCTGCCTCGCATGATGCATTTTTCAACTTTCTTCCGTATCTCGCTCCCTCATGCCGAATTGGCTTTTGCCCGAAAATATTGCCGATGTTCTGCCGTCGGAAGCGCGCAAGATCGAAGAGCTGCGCCGCCTCATGCTGGACAATTTCCGTCTGTACGGATATGAACTGGTGATGCCGCCGCTGCTCGAGTATCTGGAATCGCTGATGACCGGCGCCGGCAAGGATACCGACCTGCGCACGTTCAAACTGGTCGACCAGCTGTCGGGCCGCATGCTCGGCCTGCGCGCCGACATGACGACGCAGGTGGCGCGCATCGACGCGCACCTGCTGAACCGTGCCACCGTGACGCGCCTGTGCTATGCCGGCAGCGTGCTGCATACCCGTCCGTCGGGCCTGCACGCCACCCGCGAACCGCTGCAGATCGGCGCCGAGATCTATGGCCACGCCGGCCTGGAAGCCGATGCCGAAATCCAGGAACTGGCGCTCGCCTCGCTGGCACTGGCCGGTTTCGACAGCGTGCGCCTGGATTTGTCGCACGTTGGCCTGTTGCGCGCTATCATTGCGCAAGACGCCAATGCCGTGCGCGACGAGGCAGCGCTGTACAGCCTGCTGCGCGCCAAGGATGCGCCGGGCCTGCGCGAGCTGACGGCCGGTTATGACGCCGTCACGCGCGATGCGCTGCTGGCCTTGCCTGGCCTGTATGGCGATATCGATGTGCTGGCGCGCGCGCGCGAAGTGCTGCCGCCGCTGCCGGGCGTACTCAAGGCGCTGGCCGAACTGGCCGCGCTGGCGGGATCCGCGCTGGGCCGCGCCGAAGTGGCGATCGACCTGGCCGACCTGCGCGGCTACCAATATGAAAGTGGCGCGATGTTTGCGCTGTATGTACCTGGCTTGCCGAACGCGGTTGCGCGCGGCGGCCGTTATGACCACGTCGGCGAAGCGTTCGGCCGGGCACGTCCCGCGACCGGCTTCTCGCTCGATTTGCGCGAACTGGCGCGCCTGTTGCCGACCGCGGAACGGAAGCATTCGATCCGCGCGCCGTGGGGCAGCGCGCCAGAATTGAAGGAAAAGATCGCCGAGTTGCGCAAGGCGGGCGAGGTCGTGATCCAGAGTTTGCCGGGTCACAGTAATGAACAAGACGAGTTCGAGTGCGATCGCGTGCTGGTACTTGCCGATAATGGTAGTAGCTGGATTCTTAAAAACTTAGGTTGAGTGATGTCAAAGAAAATTATGGCAAAGAACGTTGTTGTCATCGGCACCCAATGGGGCGATGAAGGTAAAGGCAAGATCGTCGATTGGTTGACCGATCACGCCCAGGGTGTGGTGCGCTTCCAGGGCGGCCACAATGCAGGCCACACGCTGGTCATCGGCGGCGTAAAAACCGCGCTGCAGCTGATTCCGTCGGGCATCATGCGTCCAGGCGTCGCCTGCTACATCGGTAACGGCGTCGTCGTTTCCGTGCCGGACGTACTGCGCGAAATCGACAAGCTCGAAGCGGTCGGCGTTGAAGTTGCCTCGCGCCTGAAAGTGTCGGATGCCGCACCGGTCATCCTGCCTTACCACTCGGCACTCGACCTGGCCCGTGAAGCTGCGCGCGGCGCGGCCAAGATCGGCACCACCGGCAAGGGCATCGGCCCGGCCTACGAAGACAAGGTGGCGCGCCGCGCCATCCGCGTTGCCGATCTGCTCAACGAAACCCGTTTTGCTGAAAAACTGGCGGAAAACCTCGATTACCACAACTTCGTGCTGGAGCACTACCTGAAGGCTCCGCGCATCGATTACCAGAAGACCCTCGACGACGCGCTGGCTTACGTGCCGCGTCTGCGTCCGATGGTCACCGACGTCTCGAGCGCGCTGTACAAGGCGCACAAGGCCGGCGCCAACCTGCTGTTCGAAGGCGCGCAAGGTTCGCTGCTCGACGTCGACCACGGCACCTATCCATTCGTCACCTCGTCGAACTGCGTGGCTGGCAATGCCGCCGCCGGTTCGGGCGTCGGCCCTGGCATGCTGCATTACATCCTGGGCATCACCAAGGCATACACGACGCGCGTCGGCTCCGGCCCATTCCCGTCGGAACTGCCAACGGATGCAGGCGTCGGTCATCACCTGGCGCAAGTCGGCCATGAATTCGGCACCGTGACGGGCCGTGCCCGCCGCTGCGGCTGGTTCGACGCCGCCCTGCTGCGCCGCTCGGTACAGATCAACGGCGTGACAGGCATGTGCCTGACCAAGCTGGACGTGCTGGACGGTATCGAAACGCTGAAACTGTGCACCGGCTACACCATCGACGGCGTGGCCACGGACATCTTCCCATCGGGCGCGGAAGAAGCCGCCCGTTGCGTGCCGGTATACGAAGAGATGCCGGGCTGGACGGAAAGCACCGTCGGCGGGAAATCGCTGGCGGCCTTGCCGGCCACGGCGCGTGCCTACATCAAGCGCATCGAAGAACTGGTCGGTGTGCCGGTGGACATGGTTTCGACCGGTCCGGATCGTGAAGAAACGATCGTGCTGCGCCATCCATTCGAATAAGCTGCTGGACACAATCCGCCGCAAGGCGGATTTTTTTAATCACGCTAATAATAAGATTTCACTATCATGACTACCCCACAATCGAACGATCAACATCTCTGGGTCAACTGGGAAGAGTACCACCGCCTGATCGAGCGCCTGGCGCTCAAGGTCTACGAATCGGGCTGGAAATTCGACCAGGTATTGTGCCTGGCGCGCGGCGGTGTGCGTCCCGGCGACGTGTTCTCGCGCATTTTCGATTTGCCGCTGGCCATCCTGTCGACCAGCTCCTACCGCGAAGACGCGGGCACGGTGCGCGGCGACCTCGATATCGCCAAGTACATGACCATGACCAAGGGCCCGCTGGCCGGCCGCATCCTGCTGGTCGACGACCTGGCCGATTCCGGCGTCACGCTGGACAAGGTCACGCGTCACCTGAAGGAAAACTTCCCTGACGTGACCGAAGTCAAATCGGCCGTGATCTGGCTGAAGGGCTGCTCCGTCGTGCGTCCCGACTACTTCCTCGACGAACTGCCGCACAATCCATGGATCCACCAGCCGTTCGAAGACTACGACGGCCTGCGCCCGCACCAGCTGGCGGCGTGGATCAAGAAGGGCGAAGCAGGCAAGTAATCGCGTGCGCTCTTGCAAAAAAAAGACGATCGTGTATCGTCTTTTTTTTCGTCCAAGGAAATGCGATGACCATACTGACGACGGCGCGCCTGCGCCTGGAACCGATCACGGCGGATCACTACGAGCGCATGCGCACGCTCAACACGGATCCCGAGGTGATGACCTACCTGAACGCGGGCCAGCCCGAAGCGGAAGCGGACACGCGCGCGGCCGTCACCCGCATCACGGGCCGCTGGGCCGAGTGGGGCTATTCGTGGTGGGCGCTGATCCGCCTCGACGATGGCGAGATGGTGGGCATGGCCTGCCTGCAGCACCTCGACGGCGACAAGGACAAACCGCATGAAATCGGCTGGCGCCTGGCCCGCACCGGTTGGGGCCAGGGCTATGCCAGCGAGGCGGCCGCCGCCATCGTCGCGCATGCGTTCGAGGTCGTCGGCGCGCCCGCAGTGGTGGCCGTGGCCCATCCCGACAACGCCGCCTCGATCAAGGTCATGACGCGCCTGGGCATGCGCTACACCGGCATGGCGCGCCACTACGACCTCGATTGCGTCGTCTACCGGCTGGCGCGCGCATGACGGCAAGCGCGAAGGCCTTGAAACTGGGCTGCAGCTACAGTGTGCGGTTTTCACCGGACGGCACGCGCCTGGCCGTACTGGGGCGTGATGTGATCCTGTGGGACGTGGCGGCGCGGAGCAAGCTGTGGCGCGGCAAATTCATCGCGCATATGTCGGACATGGCGTTTTCGCCCGACGGCAGCCAGCTGGCCATCAAGAGCACGACGGGCCAGATGGCCGTGGTGGAGGCGCAGTCGGGCCAGCTGACCTTCAACTTCCAGAATAAAAAGGATGGCGAGGGTTGCGCTCCCGCCTGGTCGCCGTGTGGCCGCTATCTGGTCGACGGCGGCTGGGATGGCCGCCTGCGGGTGCGCGACGCGCAAACGGGCCTGGCCATGTTCACGCAGGAGCACCCGGGCGAAATGCTGCGCGGCGTGTGCTTCATCGATGGCGGGCGGCGCCTGCTGGTGCTGCATGGCGTCAAGTCGGTGGCAGAGGGGCAAACGCAGCCGCCCGACTACTGCAGCGCATGGGATTGGCCCTTGCAAGAAGGCGGCGGGCGCGTGGTGCTGTCGCTGCCGAAGCTGGCATCGTGCGCGCCGTCGCCCGATGGCGAACGCCTGGCCGTGCTGCATTACGCTGACGGCGAAGAATATCTGTCCGTGCATGCGCTGGCCGATGGCCGTCCGCTGGCCAGCATGGCCGTGGAGGCGGGCGGCGGCACGGGCGACGCCTTGCGCTGGCTGCCCGACGGCGGCGCGGTGGGAAGGATCGGCAAGGGCAAGCTGCTGTTTTACGGCTGGCCGGGACTCGCCGTATGCCACGAGCTGACTGTTACGTATCCATGCGCGCTGGCCTTTTTGCCCGGCACGCCGTTGGCTGCCATCGGTTCCTGGGAAACGGGCATGCTGATGGATCTGAACTTACACAAGGAAACCCCATGATCACCTGCTACCTGCGCTACATCATCGACCCGTACAAACTGCAGGAATTCGAAGCTTACGGCAAGCTGTGGATACCGCTGGTCGAGCGTTTCGGCGGCCGTCACCATGGCTATTTCCTGCCGTCCGAAGGCGCCAGCAACGTGGCGCTGGCCATGTTTTCCTTCCCCAGCCTGGCCCTGTATGAGCAGTACCGCATCGATTCGATGCAGGATGCCGACTGCCAGGCGGCGTTCCGCTACGCCGAAGAGACGCGCTGCATCGTCAGCTATGAGCGCAGCTTCTTCCGTCCCGTGTTTTCCTGATTTGCCTCAATCGCGCTGCGGCGCACCCAGGGGGAAGAGGTGGCGGTACGGGCGCGCCTCTTCCACCGCGCGGGAGAACGATGGACGGGCCAGCAGGCGCGCGCGGTAGGCGCGCAGCAGGGGCAGCGTTGCGGGAATCGGCTGCGTCCAATCCGCATAGAACAGGGACGGAGCGGCGGCGCAGTCGGCCAGGCTGAAGTGTTCGCCGGCCGCCCACGTCTTGCCGGCCAGGCGGGATTCCAGCCAGGCATAGGCGAGGTCCAGTTTTTCTGCCGCATGCGCGCGGCCTTCGCTGGTCTTCACCGGGTCGCCAGTCAGGGCGGCGCCGACGGCATGCTGCACTTGTGTCATGACGTGCAGGTCGAAATAGCGGTCGAGAAAACGCGCGTCCAGCGCCTGCATCGGGTCGTCCGGCAGCAGGCGTTGCGGGCCGGGATGGGCCAGTTGCAGGTATTCGATGATGATGCTGGTCTCGGCGACGTTGCGCTCGCCGTCCACCAGCAGCGGAAACTTGCGCAGCGGCCAGCGCTCCAGCCATTGCTGCAGGTGCTGCGGCATGTCCGGCGCCAGGCAGCGGAAGGCAAACGGTGTGGCGTTCTCGTACAGGGCGATGAGCACCTTTTGCGTGTACGAGGAAAAAGGATGGCCGTAGAGGATGAGCGACACGGTGGAATCTCCTGTCATTTTGCTAGGTTGGCAACACGCGCGTGCTGCAACGATAGTGCAATGACCGGATCAATGCAAGCGATACGCTCCGTTCGCGCGCCCGCCGTTTCGCTCGCCTCCGTGGTTCGCCCGCCGCCTAGCCCAGGTTCGCCAGGTAACGCAGTCCCGTGATGCTGGGGAAGAAGCAATACACGCCGCCGCGCGTGATGACGCTGCGCGAGAAATGCCGCAGTTGCGTATTGCCGCGGCCCTTGGCGCCGACGCCGGGCAAGGTGAAGGAGCTGACGAGCGGGTCATTGATCCCCAAAAACACGTCCTGGCCGCTGATGTTGAACGTGGCATCGCCCGCCTCGGGGCCGGCCGGTCCGACGGCCGATTTGACGAAGGCATCGTCATCGTTCCATTGCTCCATCAGGAATTCGAACTGGTTGCGCAGGTTGGCATTGATGAAATAGCCGACCAGGCCCCGTTGTTCCGCGACGGGCGCGGCCGGGTCATACTCGCTGCCGTAGGGCATGGCGCGCCGCACGATGCGGTGGTGGCGGGCGGAGGTGCCCACGACGCCTTCGTCGCGCGGATTGTTGCGCCGGATATGCGCGCCGATCGGGCATTTCAGGCCCAGCGTGTCGTCCAGTTCCGGCTGTGCGGCGTCGACATAGTGAAAATGGTTCAGGCTGGCGTCCGGCAGCGCGGGACCGGCCTCGTCCGGCCTGAGCACGAGCGGGTTGCCGTTGCGCCAGCGCCCGCACATCTTGGCCGCCACCATCTCGGTGCTGAGCCCTGAGCTGGCCGCGGCCTGGCTCAGGATGCTGTCGAACAGGGGCACGTCCTGCTCCAGGATGCGGAAGGCGGCATAGCTGCCATTGGTGGACAGCTGCGGCGGCTGAACCTGGTAGGTGCCGCCGTTTTCATTCGGATAGCCGAGCAGGAATTCCCCCGTCTTGACGCTGTTGAGCGGGTCTGGCGCATATTCCAGCTCGTGCTTGCGCGGCGGCGCGCCATCGACGTCCGGCTGGGCGATGTTGTCGCGGTAGCCGAAATGCACGCGGTTGCCTGGCAGGGCGACGCCGTCGTGCGCATACAGTTCATGCCAGCCACCGGCAAAGGCGCGGCGTAGTGTGGCCGAGGTCTGCTGCAGCACTTCCGTCGATTCGCTGACCCATAGGCTCAGCAGCGCATGCACCTGGCCGGCCTCGGTGGCCGGCCCCAGGTTGCCGAGCCAGTGTTCGGGGGCGCTGTCGCCCACGTCGCCCACGGCGGCGATGCTGGCCGGATCGGCCGCACCGCGTTGAAATGCCTGGTCAAAGGTGGCCAGGTCGGCCGCGGCGACTCCCAGCGCCGCCAGGCCTGGCGCCGTAAAGCTGAGGTTCAGGAAGCACGGCGGCTTGGGATGGATATGGCGCGCGGTGGTAATGGATGGCAGTCCGTCGCTGCCGTCGAGCAGGGCCGCGATGGTGCGCCGTGCCTGCGCCGCATCCGCGATGCTGAAGATGAAATGGCGCGCCAGGTTGACGCGGTAGCCGCGCAGGATCGTGCCTTGCACGTCGTCGTAATCGATGGTGGGATCGGCCATGCTGTCTCTCCGGGGGGGGCTGGGGCTGGCAAGGTGGCGGGGCGCGCCTGCGCGGCCCCGCCGTGGCGTGCGGCTCAGGATCGGACCGAGGCGAGGATTTTCTGGACTGTTTGCGGATAGGCGCTGTACAGGCCGATATTGGGCGCGTGCTGCGCGGCGTCGTTGGCGGTGATGAAGGCTTCAAATGCGCTCACATGGTTGGCAACGGGAATCAGTGGCTTGCCGCCCTCGACAAACTGCAGCAGCGCGTCGAATACCTGGCCCAGCTGGGCCACAAAATCCTCGATGTAGCTGTTGAAGTTGCCGTCATACTCGGTGATCACGCCGATGACGAGCGTATCCGAAGGGCCGGCCGATTTCGCGTTGGGCAGCAGATTGGCCTGGGAGCGGTCAAGCAGGGTGAAGCGGGCAAAGTGCACGGTACCGATCTTGGTGAGGGCGGCATTGATCTGCTGTTGGTATTCCTGCAACGCGGCGGCGATGTGGATCGGATTGGTGCCGGGTAGTACCGGCATCATTAAGCACAGTGGATTTGCCATGGCAGGCTCCTCATTACGTGGTTGTCGGGAGGACCGACACTACGCCGCAGTGCCCACTGCGTCAAAAACTATATTTGCGCTTGTGTTGCTAAAAGCACACCATCGCAACATGATAGTTGCCGCGAAATGCGGTCTCATGTGGATAGTTGCCGAGGTCGGCCGGCGCCGGTGGACGCTCTGCTGTCAGGCTGCCCCGGCCTGTTTTGGACGGCGCAAGTAACACTGCCGGCGGCGCCAGATTCCGGAGCGATTATTTTCGCCGGACGGCCGCCCCCGCATGCCAGAGCGCGCTCCGCGACGCCGGAGAAACGCGCCGCACGCTCAGCGACGGGCGCGGTCTTTCAGGCCCTTGTTCGGGTAAACGGCCGCGGCCTCAATCCGCATGAAATTCGCTGGCCGAGACGAACAGGTCCCACGAAGCGATGAACAGGGCGGCCACCACGGGGCCGATGACGAAACCGTTCAGGCCGAACAGGGCCATGCCGCCCACGGTCGACAGCAGCACCACGTAGTCGGGCATCTTGGTGTCCTTGCCCACCAACACGGGCCGCAGCACGTTGTCGACCAGGCCGATGACGAAGACGCCGAAGGCGGCCAGGCCCGCGCCTTGCCAGATGGCGCCCGTGGCCAGGAAGTAGACCGCCACCGGGGCCCAGACGAGGGCGGCGCCGACGGCGGGCAGCAGCGACAGGAAAGCCATCAGCACGGCCCACAGCAGCGGGGCCGGCACGTCCAGGAACCAGAACGCCAGGCCGCCGAGGGCGCCCTGCGCAATCGCCACGAGGATGTTGCCTTTCACGGTGGCGCGGATCACGGTGGTGAAATTGGTGAACAGGCGCTGCTTGTACTTGCGGCTCAGCGGCACGGCGTCCTTGATGCGGGCCGACAGGGAAGAGCCGTCGCGCATGAGGAAAAACAGCAGATACAGCATGATGCACAGGCTGGTGAGAAATTCGAAGGTGTACAGGCCGACGTTGATGGCTTTGACGGCCACCACCTGGCTGACCTGTTTGGCGCCGTCAGCCAGCTTGTCTTGCAGGCTCGCCAGGCTGGACAGGTCGAAGCGATCGAGCAGATTGATCAGCCATTGCGGCAGCACGGCCATGATCTTGTTGAAGAACATGCCAACCGTGATTTCGCCCGAGCGTACCATCTCCACCACGCCTGCCGCCTGGTTCACCAGCGATACGGAAATGAGCGACAGCGGCAGGATGACGATGACGATGATCAGCAGCAGGGTCAGCACCGATGCCAGGCCGGCGCGGCCCCTGGTCTTTTTCAGCAGCCAGCGGTAGATGGGCGCGAACAGGATCGCCAGCACCACGCCCCAGAAGATGGCGCCCGCATACGGCGCCAGTATCCAGCCGAAGCCGATGGTGACGATGCTCAGCAGGAGCAAGAACACTTTCTGGTGCAGCGTGAGGGTAGGCATGGGCGGTAGCGGCATGGTAAGGGTTAAGTTGCCTCATCATAAGCGAGGCCAGGGGACGGGGGCTAGACAATTGTGGCGCTGCGTGCGCCATGTAACATGGGCGCGGCAATTCCAGTAAGCTGTCATTCCAGGCGTCCGAACCCCGGTGCCTTCACTTCAGGAATCCGCGTGGTCGATCACATGCACTTTTATGAACCGGCACAGGGCCATGGCTTGCCGCACGATCCCTTCAACGCCATCGTGGGGCCGCGGCCCATCGGCTGGATCGCCTCGCGCAGCGGCGACGGCGTGCTCAATCTGGCGCCGTACAGTTTTTTCAACGCCTTCAATTATCACCCGCCGCTGATCGGCTTTTCCAGCATCGGCCGCAAGGATAGCCTGCGCAATATCGAGCAAACGGGCGAATTCGTGTGGAACCTGGCGACGCGTCCGCTGGCCGGGGCCATGAATGCCAGCTGCGCGCCGGCGCCGCCCGAGGTGGATGAATTCGCGCTGGCCGGCCTGACGCCCGTCGCCTCGCGCATCGTCAAGGTGCCGCGCGTGGGCGAAAGCCCCGTGTCGTTCGAATGCCGGCGCACGCAGATCATCGAACTGCAAGGCGTCAATGGCGAGGGCGTGGGCAGCTGGCTGGTGCTGGGCGAAGTGGTGGGCGTGCATATCGCGCGCCACCTGCTGGTCGACGGCGTGTACGACACGGCCGCCGCGCAGACCATCCTGCGTGGCGGCGGGCCGGCCGACTATTTCGAGGTTGGCCCGGACAGCCTGTTCCGGATGCGCCGGCCGGCTTATCCCTGAGGCAGCGCGCTATTTCTGCATGATGGGATCGCGTCCCAGGGTGCGCGCCAGCGCGCCGCCGTCGCCGCGCCAGAATTCGCGGTCGGCCAGGCGTACCCGTTCGGCCGCATGCTGCATGTGTTCCATGGCGGCCTGGCGCGCCAGCTGCGGGTCGCCGGCGGCGATGGCTTGCACGATCTTTTCATGTTCGCGGCGCACTTCGATGGAAAAGTCCGTGCGCCGCGCCTCGTTCGCGCGCGTCACCTTGACGGCCGAGCGGATCGGGTCGGCGAACATGGCGACGAACTTCGGCCAGTAGGGGTTGCCCGTCGCCTCGGCGATGCTCAGGTGCAGGCGCACGTCCTCTTCCACGCCATCGACGCCGGCCGCCACCGCTTCCTCGATGCGCCGCAGCGCATGTTCGATGTCGGCCAGCTGGCCCGGCGTGCGCCGCACGGCCGCCAGCGCGGCGATTTCCGCTTCCAGGCCCTGGCGCACCTCGATCAGGTTCAGCAGCGATTGCACCGACTGCTCCGTCAGCGCATCGCCGCGTTCCCCGCTCCTGGCGCCATCCTGCGCGCAAATGAAGGTGCCGCTGCCCTTGCGCGTGACGAGGATACCGTCGGCCTGCAGCAGGGCGATGGCTTCGCGCAGCACCGTGCGGCTGACGCCGAAATGCTCGGCCATGGCTTGCTCCGACGGCAGGCGCGTGCCGCTGGCCAGGCCGTCGTGGTGGATTTGCTGGCGCAGCCGTGCCGCCACCCGCGCACCCAGGGTGCCGGTGGTGAAACTGCCCGCGGCGGGCTCCGGCGCGGGGAGGGTAAAGCGGAACGTGCGGTCCATCGGTGCATCCTCGTCTGGCGGGGTGGGGTGGGAATCTGGCTTGCCTGCTTGGCATTATATGGAATATACAGCTTGACACACATAAAACACACACATAATATACATCCATACAAATTTTAGACAAGTTGCCAGCCACCTCCGGTGGACCATAAAAACCCGGCACGGTCGATCCCTTCGTGATCAGGAGACAAGCATGGAAGTGTCACAAGCAATGCCGGGGCAGCCGGCTGGCGCCGCCGCAAGCCAGAAACTCATCGACGACGCCGTTTACCGCAAGGTGACCTGGCGCATCATCCCCTTCCTCATGCTGTGCTACATCGTCGCTTATCTCGACCGCGTGAACGTGGGCTTCGCCAAGCTGCAGATGCTGGCCGACCTGCAGTTTTCCGAAACCGTGTATGGCCTGGGCGCCGGCGTCTTCTTCCTCGGCTACTTCCTGTTCGAAGTGCCCAGCAACGTGATGCTGCACAAGATAGGCGCGCGCGTGTGGATCGCCCGCAT
Organism: Janthinobacterium sp. SUN118; assembly: GCF_030397695.1. NCBI lineage: Bacteria > Pseudomonadati > Pseudomonadota > Betaproteobacteria > Burkholderiales > Oxalobacteraceae > Janthinobacterium > Janthinobacterium sp. SUN118. The sequence goes on from NZ_JAPUBV010000001.1 coordinate 1,433,917, forward strand.
CATGATCACGTGGGCCATCATCTCGGGCGCCTTCATGTTCGTCACCACGCCGACCATGTTCTACATCATGCGCTTCCTGCTCGGCATCGCCGAAGCGGGCTTCTTCCCCGGCATCATCCTGTACCTGACCTACTGGTATCCATCCGAGCGCCGCGCGCGCATGGTGTGCACCTTCATGGCCGCCATTCCCGTGGCAGGCCTGATCGGCGGCCCGCTGTCGGGCTGGATCATGGAAACCTTCGCCGGCTGGCACGGTTACGCGGGCTGGCAGTGGATGTTCGTGCTCGAAGCGATTCCCGCCGCGCTGATGGGCGTGGCCGTGCTGCTGTACCTCGATAACAGCATCCGCGCCGCGAAGTGGCTGACGGAAGAGGAAAAAGTCATCCTTGAACAGCGCATCGCCACGGAAGCGAAGGGCAAGGTCTCGCATCCGTCGATCCGCGCCATGTTTGCCGATCCGCGCATCTGGGTCATGGCCCTGATTTATTTCTGCTGCGTGATGGGCCAGTATTCGCTGACCTTCTGGCTGCCCAGCCTGATCAAGGCGGCAGGCGTGACGGGCGTGCTCAATATCGGCCTGTTCACGGCGATTCCGTATTCGTTCGCCGTGGCCGCGATGATACTGCTGGGACGCAGCTCGGACAAATACCGCGAACGGCGCTGGCACATGGCCATCCCGCTGGTGATCGGCGCCGGCGCCATCGTCTGCAGCGCGCTGGCCGGCGCCCACAACACGGGCTGGGCCATCTTCTTCCTGACGATTGCCGCCGGCGGCATCCTGGCCGCCTCGCCCATGTTCTGGAGTCTGCCGACGGCCTTCCTCGGCGGCGTCTCGGCCGCCGCCGGCATCGCCGCCATCAATTCGGTGGGCAACCTGGCCGGCTTCGCGGCGCCGTACATGATCGGTTCCATCAAGGACCTGACGCAATCGACCGACATCGCCATCTACCTGCTGGCGGGCATCCTGGTGATCGGCGCGGCCATCATCATGCGGGTGCCGGCCAAGCTGGTGAACAAATAAGACTGGAGCAGCAGATGAACGTAGCAATCGAAAAAGTGGGCGTGATCGGCCTGGGCGCCATGGGCATGGGCATCGCGCAATCCTTGCTGCGCGCCGGCTTTGAAGTGCATGCCTGCGACGTGCGTCCTGAGACCGTGCAAAAGCTGGTTGACGGCGGCGCCCATGCGGCGCCATCTCCGGTCGCGCTGGCGGCGCAGGTGCAGGCCCTGCTGATCGTCGTCGTCAATGCGCAGCAGACGGAGTCCGTGCTGTTTGGCGAACGCGGCGCGGCGGCCAGCCTGGCGCCGGGCAGCGTGGTGATCGCCTGCGCCACCGTGGCGCCCGAATTTGCCGAAGCGCTCGGCGCGCGCCTGGCGGCCATGGGACTGCGCTTCATCGATGCGCCCATTTCCGGCGGCGCGGCCAAGGCGGCCGCCGGCGAGATGTCGGTGATGGCGGCCGGCGCGCCCGACGCCTTTGACGCCTGCGCGGGAATCTTCGACGCCATCAGCGGCAAGCTGTACCGCCTGGGCGAACAGCCGGGACAAGGGTCGAAAGTCAAGATGATCAACCAGCTGCTGGCCGGCGTGCATATCGCCGCCGCCGCCGAGGCGATGGCGCTGGGCTTGCGCGCCGGCTGCGACCCCGATGCCCTGTACGAAGTCATTTCGAACAGCGCCGGCAGTTCCTGGATGTTCCAGAACCGCGTGCCGCATATCTTGAAGGGCGACTACACGCCGCTGTCGGCCGTGAATATTTTTGTGAAGGATCTGGGCATCGTGCTCGACTACGCGAAAAAGAGCGTGTTTCCGCTGCCGCTGTCCGCCACGGCGCACCAGATGTTCATGCAGGCGTCGGCGGCGGGTTTTGGCGGCGAGGACGATGCGGCCGTCATCAAGACTTTCCCGGGCATCGATTTGCCGGCGAAAGCGTAACTGAATCAGGAAGGAACAATCATGACCGTATTACTGGGATGTATCGCCGACGATTTCACGGGGGGCACCGACCTGGCCGGCATGCTGGTCAAGGCCGGCATGCGCACGGTGCAGCTGATCGGCGTGCCGCAAGGCCCGCCGCCGTCCGACGTCGATGCCGTCGTCATCGCGCTCAAGTCGCGCACGAATGCGCCCGCGGAGGCGGTGGCCGAATCGCTGGCCGCGCTGGCCTGGCTGCAACAGGCCGGATGCCGTCAGTTCTACTTCAAGTACTGCTCCACGTTCGACTCCACGCCGCGCGGCAATATCGGCCCCGTGGCCGAGGCGCTGATGCAGGCGCTCGATACCGACTTCACGATCGCCTGCCCGGCGTTCCCGGCCAACGGGCGCACCATCTACAAGGGCACTCTGTTCGTCGGCGACGTGCCGCTGGCCGAGTCAGGCATGCGCGACCATCCGCTGACGCCGATGACAGATTCGAACCTGGTGCGCGTGCTGCAGCAACAGGTGCAATCGAAAGTCGGCCTGGCGGAGTTTTCAGTGGTGGAGAAGGGCGCCGCCGCCATCGCCCAGCGCTTCACGGAACTGCGCGGGCAGGGCTGCCATTTTGCCGTCGTCGATGCCGTGTCGAACCGCGACCTCGAAGCCATCGGCGCCGCCTGCGCGGACTTGAAGCTGATCACGGGCGGCTCCGGCATCGCGCTGGGATTGCCGCAGAATTTCCGCCAGCGGGGACAGCTGGCGCCATCGCCTGCGGGCCAGGCGGGGCGCCTGCCGCCGCCCTCGGGTTTCCGCGCCGTGATCTCGGGCAGCTGCTCGGTGGCCACGCAGCAGCAGGTGGCGCACCTGCGCGAGCGCGCGCCCGCGTTCCACGTCGACCCGCTGCAACTGGCGGCCGGCGGCGAGGTGGTCGACGCCGTGGTGGAGCAGGCCCTGGAATGGGCCGGCGCGCACCTGGCGCAAGGCCCCGTCCTCGTGTATGCCACGGCCACGCCGGACGCCGTGCGCGCCGTGCAGGCGCAGCTGGGCGTGGAGCGGGCCGGCGCCCTCGTCGAGGAAACCCTGGCCGCCATCGCGCAAGGCCTCGTGCGCCTGGGCGTGGGGCAGCTGATCGTCGCCGGCGGCGAAACCTCGGGCGCGGTGGTGAAAGCCCTGGGCGTGGCGGGCCTGCGCATCGGACCCGAAATCGACCCCGGCGTGCCCTGGACGCAAGCCTTGCCGGCGCTGGGCGAGGATGGCGCGGCGCCATTGGCGCTGGCGCTCAAGTCCGGCAATTTCGGCAGCGTGGATTTCTTTGGCAAGGCCTGGCAGGTGCTGGCATGAGTACCGCCACCCCCGCCATCCACACTACGCCCGAAGAGATGCGTCAGCGCGAGCAGATCGTCGACTTCGGCAAGTCGCTGTTCGAGCGGGGTCTGACGGCGGGCAGCAGCGGCAACCTCAGCGTGCGCCTGTCCGACGGCTGGCTGCTGACGCCGACGAACGCCAGCCTGGGCCGGCTCGATCCCGCGCAGCTGTCCAAGCTCGATTGGGACGGCAAGCTGCTCAGCGGCGCGCCGCCTTCCAAGGAAGCATTCCTGCACCGCGCCATGTACGAGGAGCGCGGCAGCGCCGGCGCCATCGTGCATTTGCACTCGACGCATTCGGCGGCCGTGTCCTGCATGTGCGGCTTGAACCATGACGACTGCATCCCGCCGCTGACGCCGTATTTCGTCATGAAGGTGGGGCGCTTGCCGCTCGTGCCTTACCACCGTCCGGGCGACCCGGCGCTGGCGGGCGCCATCGGCGCCATGGCGCGCAAGCATTCGGCCGTGCTGCTGGCCAACCACGGCCCCGTCGTCTCGGGCACGAACCTGGAAGCGGCCGTGTATGCGGCCGAGGAGCTGGAAGAGACGGCCAAGCTGTTCCTGCTGCTGCGCGACGTGCCCACGCGGCCGCTCGACGCGACGCAGATCGCCGACCTGAAGCACACATTCAAACTCGACATATAAGAAATCCAGGAGATACGCATGCCCCGCTTTGCCGCCAATCTGACCATGATGTTCAACGAAGTGCCTTTCCCGCAGCGCTTTGCCGCCGCCGCGCAAGCCGGTTTCCAGGGCGTCGAATTTCTGTTCCCCTACGATTACGCGCCGCAGGAAGTGGCCGGCTGGCTGCGCGCGCACGGCTTGCAGAATGTGCTGTTCAACCTGCCGCCGGGCGACTGGGCAGCCGGCGAGCGGGGCATCGCCTCGCTGCCGGGCCGCGAAGCAGAATTCCGCGCCGGCGTGGCGCGCGCCATCGACTATGCGCTGGCGCTGGGCACGCCGCGCGTGCACATGATGGCGGGCCTGCTGCCGGTCGGCGCCGACGTCGCGCTGCACCGCGCCACCTACCTAGCGAACCTCGCGTATGCGGCCAAGGCCGTGGGCGAGCATGGCATCGAACTGTTGATCGAGCCGATCAACGGGCGCGACATGCCCGGCTATTTCCTCGTCACGCAGGCGCAGGGCCACGCGCTGCGCCTGGAGTCGGGCCAGTCCAACGTCAAGGTGCAGATGGACTTTTACCATACGCAGATCGTCGAGGGCGATATCGCCATGACGTTCAAGAACAATGCCAGCGGCATCGGCCACGTGCAGATCGCCAGCGTCCCGGCGCGCAACGAACCGGACGATGGCGAAGTCAATTACCCGTATTTATTCAGGCTGCTGGATGACCTCGGCTATGAGGGCTGGATCGGCTGCGAATACCGTCCGCGCGGGCGCACCGAGGATGGCCTGGGCTGGCTCGCGCCCTACTTGAATCATTCGAACAAATAAGGAGATATCACATGAAAGTACTGATCACCGGCGGCGCCGGTTTCCTCGGCCAGCGCCTGGCGCGCCAGTTGCTGGCGCAGGGCCAGCTGACGGACAGCCAGGGCCGGTTGCAAACGATCCGCGAACTGGTGCTGGTCGACGTGGTGGCCGCGCATGACTTCGACGATGCGCGCGTGAGCGTCGTCACGGGCGATATCGCCGACGGCGCCCTGATGCGCGCCACCGTCGATGCGCAGACGGCGTCCATCTTCCACCTGGCCGCCATCGTCAGCGGCCAGGCGGAAGCCGATTTCGAGCTGGGCATGCGCATCAACCTCGATGCCTCGCGCCTGCTGCTCGATATCTGCCGCGAACTGGGACACAAGCCGAAAGTCGTGTTTACCAGCTCGGTCGCCGTGTATGGTGGCCAGCTGCCCGACGTGGTGCAGGATACGACGGCCTTGAATCCCCAGTCGTCGTATGGCGCGCAAAAGGCCATCGGCGAATTGCTGCTCAACGATTACAGCCGCCGCGGCTTTGTCGATGGCCGCGTGCTGCGCCTGCCCACCATCAGCGTGCGTCCCGGCAAACCGAACAAGGCGGCGTCCTCGTTCGCCAGCGGCATCATCCGCGAACCGTTGAATGGCGAAGCGGCCGTCTGCCCGGTGGCCACCGACTTGCGCCTGTGGCTGTTGTCGCCGCGCGGCGCGATCGCCTCCTTGATCGCCGGCCACGAACTGGCAGGCGAGGCGTTCGGCGCCAGCCGCACGGTGAACCTGCCTGGCCTGTCCGTGAGCGTGGGCGAGATGATCGCCGCACTCGAGGACGTGGCCGGCAGCGAAGTGACGGCCCGCATCAGCTACGCGCCCGACCCTGCCGTCGAGCGCATCGTCAAGAGCTGGCCCGGCGCCTGGGATACCCGCCGCGCCGAAGCGCTGGGCCTGACGGCCGATGCGGATTTCGCGGCCATCATCCGCGCGTATATCGACGACGTCAAGGCGGCGGGCTAGGACTCCTTGCCGATGGCGTCCAGGCGCTCCTTCAGGCGCTGCGTCTGCTGCTCGCTGTTTGCCGTCTTGAGCAATTCGTTCAGCAGCGCCGTTTGCGCCACGCGCAAGGCATCCTTGGCCGCCGCCGTCACATCGGGCGCCACGCCCACGCCTTCCCAGTTGGTGTTGGTGATGGAGCTGATGGAGCGGCCGGTCGGTATGAAGGCGCCGAAATGGGCGTCCAGCCGCACGACGCGGCCCGGATGGGCGCCGCCGCCCGTGGTCTCGCCGACGATGGTGGCGCGCTTCAGGTTTTTCATCGCGTAGCTGAAGTCTTCCGCCGCCGAAAACGTCCGCTTGCTGGTCAGGATGTACAGCGGTTTTTGCTGTCCAAACTGCTTGCCGGCGACGAAGGTGGTGCTCCAGTTTTGCTGGGTGAGGTCGCCGATGCGGTAGTAATTGTCGTTCAGGCGGGTGCGCTCGTCGAGCACATAGCTGGCCAGCAGCGCCACCGTTTCCGGCGAGCCGCCGCCGTTGTCGCGCAGGTCGATGATCAGGCCGTCCAGGTTGGACATCATCGTCATCGCCGCCGCCAGCGTCTCGCCCGCGTATTGGGCCGGCGCGAACTCATTGAGTTTCAGGTAACCGACATTGCAGGGCAGGCGTTCGACGCGCTCGACGCCGTAATTGCGTCCGCGCATGGCGGCCGTTTGTTCCGCCATCACTTGCGTCGACGGCATGCCGCCGGCGGGCAGCACGGGGATGTCCTTTTCGCTGTAGCGGACACGCAGATGCAGGTCGCCCGTCTGCTGCCGTATCTGCGTGGTCAATGCCTCCGCCAATTGGCTTGCGCTGGCGATGGCGGCATAGCCGGCGCTGCGCTGGTAGTGGCGCAAGGCTTGCTCGACCTGCTTTGCCTTTTCCGGGAATACATAGCCGAGGTTCAGTTCCGCAATCAGCCGGTCGACGACTTGCTGGCGCTGCTCCTTGCCGATCCGGATGTCGGCTTGCGGGGGCTGTCCCTGGCCAAGGGCCGGCATCGCCTGCAGCATGGCTGCCGCCAAGGGGATTGCCAGGATGGCGCCGCGCAGACTGCGGATGATCGTTGTACCGTGCATGGTGACTCCTGAGAAGGTGAGTGCAGCAAAGTGGGGCGCGACTATCTGGTCTTGCGGCTTTCGATGCCGTCCTCGGCGCGCACGGCAGCATCGCGGATGCGCGCGCCGAACGGTTTGCTTTCCAGCGCCGCGACCGCCTGTTGCAGCACCTTTGACAAGGGATACGGCAAGTCGGCGTCGAGGCTGGCGGCGGCGCCTGCCGTGGCTTGCCAGCAGCGCTGGATCGCCGGCAGCATGGCGCGCCCCTGCTCCGTCAGCTGTATCAGTTTCTGTCGCCCATCCTGATCGCTGGCCGTCGCCGAAACGAGGCCCTCCTTGATCATCAGCGCCACCGTTTGCGTGGCGGCCGGCTGCGTGATGCCGGCGGCGGCGGCGATGGCGCCGATGCTGGCCGCGTCCTGCGCCATCAGCACGCGCATCACGGGCGTGTAGCGGGGACGGTAGCGCAGGCCCGCCTCGTCATAGGCGGCGCCGACGGCGCCGTCCAGCAATTCGATCAGGTGGCGTAATTGGGTGCCGAGAGAGGATTTCATGTGGTAACAATATCAGTGCTTATATAAGTAGTAAAGTAATTGTTCAAGGTGCGGCCCGGCTGTTTTTTTGGACATGGCTTGCGCCCGATGGGCCGCTAGGCGGACTGGGGCTGCTGCGAGCGGCGATAGTCGAGCGGCGTGCTGCCCATCAGCTGTGCAAATTTGCGGCTGAAATGGGCCTGGTCGAAGAAACCCAGTGCCTGGGCCAGGCTGGCCAGGTCGGGCGCATCGGGCTGCGCCAGGCGCCAGATTGCCTCCTGCAGGCGATAGCGCTGGATCACCCATTTCGGCGGCACGCCCACGTAATTGGCAAACAGGCGCTGCAGCTGCCGTTCGCCGATGGCCATGTTCGCGCAGAGCTGTGCGACGCTGGCCGGGCCATGGCGGGCTGCCGCTGCGGCGCTCAGGCGGCCGGCCAGCAGGGCGGCGTCATCGACCGGCGGCAGCCTTGCCAGCAGCAGCGCCTGTGCCTGCGCCACCATGGCCGTATCGTCGGCCTGCCGCAGCACCTGCGCTTCGGCTTCTTCCGCCGGCATGCCCAGCAGCGCATCGGCGGCGATGGTCGTGTCGGTGAACGACGACAAAGGCCGGGCGATGAAGGGGCGCAGGCCGCCCGGCGTGAAGCGCACGCCCAATACCTTGCCCGCACCGCTCAATGGCCGCTCGAAGGCGCCGCGCACCACGCCATGGATGGCCGTACGGCCCGCCTCGAACACCAGGTGGGCATTCGGGTAGGGCAGCACGCGCTGCGTTTCCGGCGCGCGGTCCCGCATGTCCCATTCCACGAGCCAGAAATAATCGACGAAGGGCGCCAGCGCGGCGGCCGGCGGATAGGTCGCCAGGCGTATGCGGCGCGCCGCCGCCTGCGGGTCGACGATGCCTTTCGGCGCCAGCCCCTGTCCTGCGAGCAGATTGCGCATGCTGTCGGCTTTATCCAATATTTGTCTCCTGCGCGGCGCTAAGCTGGTCTTCTCGCAATCATCGAAAGAGGATCATGAAATCGTACAGCTGGTCGGGCCTGATGCTGGCCGCATGTTGTCTATCGGTGGCGCCAGCCGGCGCCGCCTCGTCTACAGGGGGAGATCATCGCATGCACGCGCACGCAACGGGAAGTTTCAGCATCACCATGGCGCCCGCCGTGGCGCCGCAGCGCTCAGGGCGCACGACGCTGGGAAGGGTATTGCTCGACAAAGTGTATGCGGGCGACCTGGTCGCCACGGCCACGGGCGAGATGCTCAACGCCGTGACCGACACCAAAGGCGCGGCCGGCTATGTCGCCATGGAAGCCATCGCGGGCGTGCTGCAGGGCAGGGAGGGCAGCTTCGTGGCGCAGCATGCGGGCACCATGGCCGACGGCAAGCAGCAGCTGGCCATCGTGATCGTGCCGCATTCCGGCACGGGCCAATTGACAGGCATCAGCGGCACGCTGGCCATCCGTATCGAGAACGGCCAGCATTTCTACGACATCGACTATACGCTGCCGGAGTAGGCGCCAGGCAGGGTGCCGGACGGTGCCCTGCCCGCAATGGCGTGGGCGCGCTTATTTGCCCAGGATCGACGCCACGTTGTCGGTGCCGGGGGCGCCGAACAGCTGCTGCTTGAGGACGTGCAGCTGGTCGCGCACCTGCGCCGCCTTTTCGAACTCCAGGTTCTTGGCGTGGTCGACCATCAGTTTTTCCAGGCGCTTGATTTCCTTGCTGACCTGCTTTTCGCTCATGGCTTCGAACTTCGCCGCTTCCTGCGCCACCTGCAGGGTTTCGCGCGCTTCCTGCGGGCTGTAGACGCCGTCGATCATTTCGCGGATCGATTTCTTCACGCCGATCGGCACGATGTTGTTGGCCGTATTGAAGGCGATCTGCTTGGCGCGGCGGCGCTCCGTCTCGTCGATGGCGCGGCGCATGGAGTCCGTGATGCGGTCGCCGTACAGGATCGCCGTGCCGTTCAGGTTGCGCGCGGCGCGGCCGATGGTCTGGATCAGGCTGCGTTCGGAACGCAAGAAGCCTTCCTTGTCCGCGTCGAGGATGGCCACCAGCGACACTTCCGGCAAGTCCAGGCCTTCGCGCAGCAGGTTGATCCCCACCAGCACGTCGAACGTGCCCAGGCGCAGGTCACGCAGGATTTCCACGCGCTCCACCGTCTCGATATCGCTGTGCAGATAGCGCACCTTGATGCCGTGGTCGCCCAGGTATTCCGTCAATTGCTCCGACATGCGCTTGGTGAGCGTGGTCACCAGCACGCGCTCGTCCTTCTTGATGCGCTCGACGATTTCCGACATCAGGTCGTCCACCTGCGTGCTGGCGGGGCGCACGATGATTTGCGGGTCGACCAGGCCGGTCGGGCGCACCACCTGCTCGACCACCTGGTCGGAGTGGTTCTTTTCGTATTCGGCCGGCGTGGCCGAGACGAATACCGTCTGGCGCATCTTCTGTTCGAATTCCTCGAATTTCAAGGGCCGGTTGTCGAGCGCCGACGGCAGGCGGAAGCCGTAGTCGACCAGGTTGGTCTTGCGCGAGCGGTCGCCGTTGTACATGGCGCTCAGCTGGCCCGTCAGCACGTGCGATTCGTCGAGGAACATCAGGGCGTCGGGCGGCAGGTAGTCGACCAGGGTGGGCGGCGGTTCGCCCGGCAGCGCGCCGGACAGGTGGCGCGAGTAGTTCTCGATGCCCTTGGTGAAACCGATTTCCGCCATCATTTCCAGGTCGAAGCGCGTGCGCTGTTCCAGCCGCTGCTCCTCGATCAGTTTATTTTCCTTGCGGAAGAATTCCAGGCGTTCGCGCAGCTCGTCCTTGATGGTCTCGACGGCGCGCAGCACGGTGGAGCGGGGCGTCACGTAGTGCGAGCCAGGATACACGGTGAAGCGCGGGATTTTCTGCCGCACGCGGCCCGTCAGCGGGTCGAACAGCTGGATCGATTCGATCTCGTCGTCAAACATTTCCAGGCGCACGGCCAGCTCCGCATGCTCGGCGGGGAAGATGTCGATGGTGTCGCCGCGCACGCGAAAGGTGCCGCGGCCGAAATCGACCTCGTTGCGCGTGTACTGCATCTGGATCAGGCGCGCGATGACGTCGCGCTGGGCGACCTTGTCCTTCACGCGCAGGGTCAGGATCATCTGGTGGTATTCGTTCGGGTTACCGATACCGTAGATGGCCGAGACGGTGGCGACGATGATGACGTCGCGCCGTTCCATCAGCGACTTCGTGCACGACAGACGCATCTGCTCGATATGCTCGTTGATCGACGAGTCCTTCTCGATGAACAGGTCGCGCTGCGGCACGTAGGCTTCCGGCTGGTAGTAATCGTAGTAGCTGACGAAGTATTCGACGGCGTTCTGCGGGAAAAAGTCGCGGAACTCGCTGTACAGCTGCGCCGCCAGGGTCTTGTTCGGCGCGAAGACGATGGCCGGCCGGCCCATGCGCGCGATGACGTTGGCCATGGTGTAGGTCTTGCCCGAACCGGTCACGCCCAGCAGGGTCTGGAAGGCTAGGCCATCGGCGATGCCCTCGGAAAGCTGGGCGATCGCCGCTGGCTGGTCACCGGCCGGAGGGAAGGGCTGGTGCAGCTTGAAGGGGGAGTCCGGGAAAGAGATAATTGCGCTTTCCGCCTCGCTGGCGGTAGATAATTCGGGCATGTGAATCAGACCTTTGTTAGAATAGTGCTCTGCTGGCGGCCCTGGCGTTGTATTCGGGGCGCTGTCTACAACTCCGCTGTGAACCTGCTTCCAATCGAATCCAATCTTATCATGACGAACCCAACTGTTTCTGCCAGTCTGTTTAGCGCCATCGAGATGGCCCCACGCGACCCGATCCTGGGCATCACCGAAGCATTTAACGCGGACCAGAATCCCGCCAAAATCAATCTGGGCGTTGGCGTCTATTATGACGACAACGGCAAGGTGCCTCTGTTAGCTTGCGTACGCAAGGCGGAAGCCATCCTGATCGAACAGGCGGCGCCACGCACGTATTTGCCGATCGAAGGCCTGGCTGCCTACGACAAGGCGGTGCAAGAGCTGGTATTTGGCGCCGACAGCGCCGTAATTCAAGAGCGCCGCGCCGTCACCGTGCAAGCCATCGGCGGCACGGGCGCACTGAAGATCGGTGCCGACTTCCTGCAGCGCTTTGCGCCGGGTGCCCAGGTCTACATCAGCGACCCGAGCTGGGAAAACCACCGCGCGCTGTTCGAGAACGCCGGTTTCGTCGTGAATAACTACGCGTACTACGATGCCGCCACCCACGGCGTGAACTTCGACGGCATGCTGGCCAGCCTGAACGCCATGCCAGCCGGCTCCATCGTCGTGCTGCACGCCTGCTGCCACAACCCGACCGGCGCCGACCTCAGCGTTGCCCAGTGGGATCAGATCATCGCCATCGTCACGTCGCGCGGCCTGGTGCCGTTCCTCGACATGGCCTATCAAGGCTTTGCCAACGGCATCGCCGAAGACGGCGCCGTGGTGCGCCGCTTTGCCGACGCCGGCGGCCCGCTGCTGGTGTCGAACTCGTTCTCGAAGTCGTTCTCGCTGTACGGCGAGCGCGTGGGCGCCCTCAGCGTCGTCGCCTCGAGCGCCGACGAAGCGGCACGCCTGCTGTCGCAACTGAAGCGCGTCGTGCGCACCAACTACTCGAACCCGCCTACGCACGGCGGCAAGGTGGTCGCCACCGTGCTGGCCACGCCGGAACTGCGCCAGCTGTGGGAAGAGGAACTGGCCGGCATGCGCGTGCGCATCCGCGAAATGCGCAATGCCTTCGTGGAAAAGCTGAAGGCCAAGGCGCCAGGCCACGATTTCGAATTCGTGCGCCAGCAAATCGGCATGTTCTCGTACTCGGGCCTGAGCAAGGAACAAGTGGCGTCGTTGCGCGAGCAATCGATCTACGCCGTCGACACGGGCCGTATCTGCGTGGCAGCGTTGAATTCGCGCAATATCGACATCGTCATTGACGCGATCGCTAAAGTGCTTTAAGATATTGCTTCTTCGGCGCTGCATGCAAGTGCGGCGCTGATGGCGGTAGAAAGTCGGCAGTAACCGTATTCAGCAAGGTGCAGTCTCGGTCTTGCAAATATGGAGCAGGCGACATATAATATTGCCTCTTTTCCCTGATAGCTCAGTTGGTAGAGCGACGGACTGTTAATCCGCAGGTCCCTGGTTCGAGTCCAGGTCGGGGAGCCAGAATTCGGAAGGCCACGTTGAAAAACGTGGCCTTTTTTGTTTTCCGCTACAGGAGCGGGCATGACGGCAAGATAAGAATTTCCCTATGGGAATCTAGACAGCTGCATGGTTGCCCTATATAATACGGCCTCTTTTCCCTGATAGCTCAGTTGGTAGAGCGACGGACTGTTAATCCGCAGGTCCCTGGTTCGAGTCCAGGTCGGGGAGCCAGAATTCGGAAGGCCATGTTGAAAAACATGGCCTTTTTTGTTTTGCGCCCCGGCGGCAGGGCCTTCCGGTGCGTTTGCGCGTTTTGCGCTATCCTGAGTGCATCACTTCAGGAGCGCCATCCCATGACTTGTACCTCTGCCTTGCGCCATATCGTCCTGTGCGACTTCCTCGATGCCATCACGCCTGCCAAGCATGCTGAGCTCATCTATGAGTTTTCGCAGCTGAAACACCGCATACCTGGCGTGCGGCAATTCGAATGGGGGGCGAATGTCAGCCCGGAAGGCCTCGACGATGGCTATACCGATTGTTTCACGCTGACTTTTGAAGGGCCGGCCGCGCGCGACGCCTACCTGACGCATCCCGCGCACCTGGCCTTCGTCGAGCTGCTCAAGCCATGGCTGGGGCGGGTGCTGGTGGTTGACTATATCGCGCAGGAAAATCCCGGCTGAACGGCGTCCATGGCCCTGGGCGAGAAAAAATGGACATTTTCGCAGGGGAAATCTAGACATGCGGGAGTTTGCCCTATAGAATGCGGCCTCTTTTCCCTGATAGCTCAGTTGGTAGAGCGACGGACTGTTAATCCGCAGGTCCCTGGTTCGAGTCCAGGTCGGGGAGCCAGAACATGCAGCAGCAGAAAGCCCAGCCTTGAACGGTTGGGCTTTTTGCATTTCAGGGCCCGTTTGCGGGCGCATGGCGGGCCGAGGTGGGGCCGTTGGGTGCACCCCTGCGGTTGCGTCTCGTGGACACAATGTGGCAACAGGCAAGAGTGTTGATGCTGGGTAAAGCACTGGGCAACTGGTGCGAATATTGGTGCTGGAGGGAGGGTGCTGAATGATCAATAATACTTAGTGTAAGTTGTATTTTGCATGGAGATTTCAGTTGCTTGCGATTATTTAATTATCATGCCACAATGACATTGTTGATGTTGATTAAATTCGGAGCGATTAAATGAAAACGATAGTTGGATATTCTTTTGCTGGTCCTGCAGGAAACACGTTTGGCATACCTATTGGGTTTGATTTCGGTAAGCGGGAATATGAGGCAAATCCATATATTCCTCAGGTGGGAAGTACTGTGACGCTTTCTTATGGTTCTGATCTGGCTCAGGCAGCTATATTTGCCGTAAGTAGCGTACATCCTATTCTGACATCTGATGATGCGGATCAGTTTGATGTCTTTGTTTTACTTGAGTAACGGAAATAAATATGATATCAGGTGTTTCTTTTCTTGCCTTGATATCTGACTGGAAGCGAACGACTTGAATCTCACATCTCATTATGGCAATAGACTGTTATCATGGAACTTTTTTCACGACAGCCGAGGAGCTAGTTGCAGGAAAGGTTGATGTCACCATCGGAGGAGGCGAGCTTGGAATGGGGTTCTATACAGGAGAACACTTATGGGTGGCAAAATCTTGGGCAGCGAATCGACACGGACTCCAGGGGGCGGTCGTACATATTGAGGTTGAGGAGGATGACTTCTTTGGGTTGGAGCCATTATTACTTTCGCGTATAGATGCCCTCAAGCACAGAGATGAAATTCGTAAAGCAAATACCACGCGAACCCATACATTTAAAGGTAATTTGGTATGGTCACCGATTGTTGGTACTACACGTGTTGATGCGGATCAATATAAATTTGAAAATTCAAAAGCCCAAGCGTTGCTTAATGGAGCGAAAGTTCATCGCAAAAGAATTTAATGAATTCAGTATTTTATTTGTGTCGTAGTCCCGACGACCCTGAGCAATTCGTCTTTGCGGATGAGTTGCCAAATGATTACTATTCGCCTGGACTTTTTGTTGTGGAGGCGTCTACTCAAGCAGGTGTAGTGGATCAGATTTTCAAATTTCGGGCCAGACAAGGTGAGCAAGTTCTTGAGCTTGAATTGAAACGATCGGAAAATGGACGAGCTTACATCGTGAATGCGGCTAAAAACGGGACGTTCTATTTTAAACTAGTGGCTTTTAAAAAATCTTCACGCTACGTCGGCCTACGTAGTAGAGTATTTCAAGATATGCCATTGTACAGAATAGAGCCGGCTAATATGGGGCAACTTGAACGAGCTTGCATTAACCGAGACTTTTATTTTATTGGTAGCTCAGGTATCCAAACGGGCAATGATATATAACAGATGATTGGAGGGACTGCGGTTCGCGCTTGTTAGCAAGGGGATGGTTGTCGTCGACGAGTTTATTCGTTAACTTTTTATGCCTGTCATGTAGTTTTCGGTTCACTGTTGTTGGTAGCGCTGGTCCGCGTCCTTCGGAAGTTGACCTTGGCTTGTTGCCCTAGGATGATCATGCGGAGTTCCGACTTGTTAATCCGCAGGTCCCTGGTTCGAGTCCAGGTCGGGGAGCCAGAACATGCAGCAGCAGAAAGCCCAGCCTTCACCGGTTGGGCTTTTTGCATTTCAGGGCCCGTTTGCGGGCGCATGGCGGGCCTTGCGCGCCGACTCTTGATCCATCGCACAGTGCGCCAGGCATCCGCGACTAAGCTTGAGGAATCGGGGCGCCGGCACGTCTGTCATCGCCTGCATTGCAACTTCCTGGGGAGGCTGACATGGATGACATGGCAAGTGCCGGATCGGCAACGATCGTGCTCGTGCATGGTGGCTTTGTCGATGGATCGGGCTGGGAAGGCGTCTACGGGGCACTGCGTGCAGCGGGTTGTCGCGTGTCCATCGTGCAGAATCCAACGATCTCGCTGGCAGACGATGTTGCCGCCACCAGGCGGGTCATTGCCGCGGCGCCCGGCGCCGTGATCCTCGTTGGCCATTCCTATGGCGGCGCCGTCGTCACGGAAGCGGGCAACGATGCCAAGGTCAAGGCATTGGTCTACATCGCGGCGTTCGTGCCGGATCAGGGCGAGTCCGTCGACGCGCTGCTTCAACATGCCCCGCCCGGCGCGCCGTCGCCGCCCATCCTGCCGCCACGCGACGGTTTCCTCCTGCTCGACCAGAAAAAGTTTGCGGCAGCGTTCGCGGCCGATGTGCCCAGGGACAAGGCCAGCTTCATGGCGGCATCGCAAGTGCCCTGGGGGATGGCCGCATTGACCGGGGTGGTGGCGGTGCCAGCGTGGAGGAGCAAACCCAGCTGGTACCTGGTCGCCACCGAGGACAGGATGATTGCACCGGCGATGCAGCGCGATATGGCCCGGCGCGCGGGTTCGGCCGTGGTCGACGTCCCAGCCAGCCACGCCGTCTACATTTCCCAAGCGGATGCGGTGGCGTCACTGATCAGGAAGGCCGTTGCGGGCATTGCCGAGGAGTAAGTCGGAAGCGCCAGCGCCAGGCACCGGCTCCGGAAAATGGCCTCAGGGCCAGCACCGGGGCCGGTTGCTGACCCCGGGTGTTTATCCGGAATTGGCCGCCGTATCCAAGGTCTTGAGGATGGCTTCCTGAAACTTTACAGGCTCATCCTGGTGAATTTGATGGCCGGAATGGTCAAAGAAAAATAGCCCCTTCTTGGGCGCCTTCAATGTCTCGAAATACGCTTGCGTGATCCTGGTCGAGGTCTGGATATCGTTTTTGCCGACGAAGAAATACACGGGGCAGTCAACGCTCTTCAAGGTCTTGGGCAGGTCAATGTTCATGACCTCGTTCCACACGGGCGACCAGGTTTTCGACCATTGCAGAAAGCCCGTCTTGAAACCCGCGCTGGTCGCGAATGCCTTGCCATCCTTGTAAAAAAGCCATTTCCTTAAATAAAACATGCCTTCGTCATTTTCAAAGGGAATGTTGACGCTGTTCAATTCCTGGCTGGCGAGGGCATTGTCCTTGAAATGCTCTTTCAAGGCTTTCAGCAATTCTTTCTCGCTTTCCAGCTGGCTGACGACAGGATTCGAGGCGAAATAGGCATGCAGCAGTTCCGGGTGATGCTTGACGATATAAAAACCCAGGACGTTGCCCCAGGAGCTGCCCAGCAAGTATATTTTTTCCTGCTTTAATTGCTTCCTCAGGAACTGTATGACTTGATACGTGTCCTGTTCCATCTGTCCGACGGACGGTTGTGTTGGCGAGGGATTCAGTTGCAATGTTTTGCCGGCGTCGCGCTGGTCCCATTGGACGATGGTAAATCTGCTTTTCAGGAGCTTGCTAAAGGTATCCGCGCCCTTGATCATGGAGCTTCCCGGGCCGCCCGATAAAAACAGGAGCACGGGTTTGCTGGCGTCATCCGTCTTGATTTCCACAAGCTGTTTTATTCCGCCAATGTCGGGTGTCAGGGTGGTGGTGACTTCAGCGGAGGCGGGTTTCGCGTCTGCTGTCGTTTGCGCCTTGCATCCATAAAATGGGATGAGGGCTGCAAGGAAAACTACCAATGTCATTTTTTTTATCATGGTTGAAAGATCAGTTTCAGGTTGGTCACGTCGGCGCATACCACGCCGCATTTGAGTAATTTCCTATCGCACGCCAGACCCATCAGCCTGGCATGGTCTCCATCGGGTGCTTCGAAAAATCTCCTTCTCAGAAAATGACATGCATAAAAATCAGGGGCTTGCGTCGTGACGTTGCGCAAGTCAGAGGCGCAGCGCTTCCAGTGCCCGATAACCGGGCTGCAGCCGGGCCGCGATGTCCGCCAGGCTGTCGTCGGCCGGCGCGTGCGGATCACCATGGTAGGCCGTGCCATATTTGGCATGCACGCCGCCACGCTCGCGCATGGCCTGCAGCTGCGCCGCCGTGGGGGCGATGCCGAAACGCGACAGCAAGTCGCTGAACACGATGCCAGGCAATTGACTGTAGTTAATTAAATGCAGCTGGCCGGCGGCCGCGTGCGGCTGGGCGGCGGTAAACAGGCCGGACAGCACCAGGCCCGCATAGCCATCGAGGTCGCCCGGCGCCAGCTGGTGGGCGGGCAGCGGCAGCTGTGCCGGATGCAGCATGCCGGGCACCATCTGCGGTCCCCGCTGGCGCTGGTGCGAGGCCAGCACCGCTTGCGGCTCACGGTACAGGAACAGGCAGGGCGTGGCGGGAAACGCTTGCCGCAACAGGGCCAGGCTGTGGATATGCCAGCAATCGAATTTGATGAAGCAGTGCGTTTCGTCGCCATTGCGGCGCTGGCCCAGCGCCAGCATGGCCTGGCGCAGCAGGGTGATGGTGTCCGTGGCGTCCGCGCCATCGTGATGCCGGCGCAGCAGCGAGTCGACGATGGGCGGCTCCGACATCACTATGCACTGTGGCAACGCTGCCAGCAGCTGGGTCAGCAGGGTCGAGCCGCAGCGCGAGACGTGGAAGATGAAGGCGTCGGGCGCCAGGCAATCGTCGAGGCTGGCCAGCGCCGCCAGGGGCGTGCGGCACACGCGGCGCTCTGCGGTCGGCTGGCGCGCCAGGGTGTTGACAAAGAAAGCATCGCTGAAGCGCTGCCGGCCCAGGTCGCGCCAGCAGACGGATGCGTCGCCGCTCTGCGCGTCGCGCTCCACGGACAGGGGATACCAGCCGCGCAAGTCCATGCCTGCATGCCATGCCACCGCCGCACCCCTGGCCAGCAGGCGCTCCTGGCCGGCTAGGCCGTACTGGACGCTCATGCGGCCATGCCGGCCAGTACCGCCAGTTTGCCGGCCAGCGCCAGGGTGACGGGCGTAGCGGCCTCGCGCAGGCGGGCGATGACATCGCGCACATTGCCATCGTTGATGTTGGGATCGCCATATTTGGCGGCCGCCTTCGGCACGAAGCCCGCTTCGGCGAACAGGGCCGTCAGCCAGGCGTTGGTGATGCAGTCGATGACCAGATGGATGCGTGGCGTCGCACCGCCGTTGTGTACGGCGTGCAGGCAGCTGGCATCCATGTACCAGGCGTGGCCTGCCGTGAAGTGCACGCTTTCGCCATCAATGCTGAACAGCACTTGCGGCGAGGTGTGGATGGGGATGTGGATGCGCGTGAGGCCGTCCTGCAGCGCCGTTTTGGCGTCGCGGTGGGCGTGGATGGCGGCCCCAGGCGCCAGCGCCATCAGGCGCGCGGCGCTGATGTCGCAGGCAAAGCTGCCCAGCACGTCCTGCAGATAGGGGCAGCGCGCCAGCTGCGGCGTGGCGGCGTACGCGACGCCATCGATGGGCATGATGTGGCGCGCCTCGCCGCCTGCCGAGCGCAGCGGCACGCAGCTCCAGCCCTTGTCATAGGCGTCCGTATTGAAATGGCTGATCCATTCAGCCGCGGCGAACTGGTCGCTGTCGCCTTGCAGGCGCGCCACGTCGAAGGACAGGGGCAGGCGCAGCCAGGTGCTGGGCGCGCCCGGCGTGTTCGCGGCCGCCATTATTGCGCGCTCCATGCCAGCTGTTCCTGCACCTCGTTTTCACCGCGCAGGTGAAAGCCCAGCTGCTGGTACAGCTTGCGCGCGGCGGCGTTGCTTTTGTTGACGGCAAGGTGGATGTGCAGCCGGTGCTGCGCGGCTTGCGCCTGCAGGCCGCGCAGCACGGCGCTGCCGGCACCGTGGCCGCGCGCCGCGGGCACGATGGCGATATCGATCAGGTGCAGCACGTCGCCCTGTTGCTCGATGATCAGGCGGCCGATGGGCCTGTCGCCATGTTCCAGCACCAGGTAGACGGCTTGCGGATACGTCTGGCGATAACCGTGGCTTTGCATGGTGCGCTGCATGGCGATCAGTTGCTCGATC
Source organism: Janthinobacterium sp. SUN118 (assembly GCF_030397695.1). Lineage (NCBI taxonomy): Bacteria > Pseudomonadati > Pseudomonadota > Betaproteobacteria > Burkholderiales > Oxalobacteraceae > Janthinobacterium > Janthinobacterium sp. SUN118. The sequence goes on from NZ_JAPUBV010000001.1 coordinate 1,453,248, forward strand.
AGGGCGGGGGCGGCCGGCATCTGGCGCAGGTCGTCGCGCGTGGAACCGTATAGCGCGGCGGCAAAGTCATCGTCATCGTCGCGCTGGGCGCGCAATCGATACGGGGCGGGCAAGCTGGCGAGGGCGGAAAACGGCAGGGTGTGCATCGATGCTCCGGTATGTTCTTGCGAGTGCTACACATTAACAGGCGTATATCTTTGCTATGCTGCCAAGTTTTAAGCGGACTTGCAATCATTTCAAGGACGCAGCCTGCATTCCGTCCGTATCCCTGCCATGCTGCGGCGCCGTGCATGAGGTCGATGCGGCGTCTGCGCCAAGCGCCGTGATTGTTGCGCGAAGCGTCGAGGCTAGCTCCCGGTAGTAATACTACATTGGCAAACAATTTACTTATGTAGGATAATGACGAGACGAATTGCATTTGCTCAAATGTGATTTAACGCAACCATCCAAGTCAACAAAACAACAAGTCTTGCGGGAGTCTCGTCTCATGAACCATCCAGGCAGCGAACCATCTGCAGCATCCCCCTCCATTTCCAGAATCAGCCGTCGCCACGCCCTGATCGGCCTGGCCGCCTTATTGGCGCAGGCCGGGTTCTGGAGCAATCCATTGTCCGCCATGCCGGCGCCGGCCAGCGCGCCTGCCGCCGGCCTGGCGCCGGGCAGCATGCTGTTCTACACGCTGTCGCAGACGATCACCGGGCATCGCGATTTATCCGCCGGCACGGCGGCGCGCATCGAGCAAGCCATGCGCACGAATGTGCCCGGCTTTGCCGACCGTTTGCCGCGCCTGGGCGCGCTGCTCGTCACGGACCAGGAAGCGAAAACCCTGCTGGCCGCCGCCACTGCCGCCGATTCTGGGCTGCGCGAGCTGGCGCTGGCCATCGTCGCCGCCTGGTACACGGGCACCGTCGCCGGCAACGCGGCGCAGGGCACGCAATCGATCGTCGTCGCGTATGCGGAAGCACTGATGTACCGCACGGTGGCCGATGGGCAAGTGGTGCCCACGTATTGCAATTACGGCCCCCTGTGGTGGCTGAAGGCGCCGCCGGCCGTGCGCGTTGCCGCCCCCGTGGCGCCGAAACCCGTGCCCGCCCCGGCCACCACCGGCACTCCCGAACCGAAAGGCAAGCAAGCAAAATGAAATCTCCCCAATTCAAGAGTAATGGCGACGTCGTCGCCGATGTCGTCATCGTCGGTAGCGGCGTGGTCGGCGCCATGATGGCCGACCAGCTGGCCGCGCAAGGCCATTCCGTGATCATGCTGGAAGCAGGCCTGCGCATCGAGCGGGGGCAAGCCGTGGAAAACTGGCGCAACATGCCGTTCGAGAACCGCGTCGGTTCCGATTTCCAGGGCCTGTATCCGCAGGCGGACAACGCGCCCGCACCGCTGTATTTCCCGAAGAATAACTACGTGGAATTGTCCGGCCCCAGCGGCAGCAGTTTCCAGCAGGGCTATCTGCGCACGGTGGGCGGCACCACCTGGCACTGGGCCGCGTCGTGCTGGCGCCACCTGCCGTCGGACATGCGCATGAAAAGCGATTACGGGGTAGGGCGCGACTGGGCCATTTCCTATGACGAGCTGGAACCGTACTATTGCCGCGCCGAGCAGGAAATGGGCGTGGCCGGTCCCAACGATCCTGCCCTGCAGTCGCCCAGCGAACGCAGCGCGCCGTACCCGATGGACATGGTGCCCTGGGGTTATGGCGACAAGCGCTTCGCCGAAGTGGTCAACCCGCACGGCTACCGCTCCGTGCCGATTCCGCAAGGGCGCTCGACGCGTCCGTGGCAGGGCCGTCCCACTTGCTGCGGCAATAATAATTGCCAGCCGATCTGCCCCATCGGCGCCATGTACAACGGCATCCACCACGTGGAACGGGCCGAGCTGAAAGGTGCGGGCGTGCTGGCCGAGGCCGTCGTCTACCGCATCGACACGGACCAGAACAACCGCGTGACGGCCGTGCACTGGTATGACGCCAAGAAACAGTCGCACATGGCGACGGGCAAGGCCTTCGTCATCGCCTGCAACGGCATCGAGACGCCGCGTTTGCTGCTGCTGGCGGCCAACCAGAATAATCCGAACGGCATCGCCAACAGTTCCGACCAGGTGGGCCGCAACATGATGGACCATTCCGGTTTCCACTGTACCTTCCTTGCCAATGAGCCGATCTGGACGGGCCGCGGTCCGGCGCAGAGCAGCTGCCTGGTGGGGCCGCGCGACGGCGCCTTCCGCGCGCAGTATTCGGCCAACAAGATGATCCTGAACAATATCACCAGGGTCGGGCCTGCTACCCAGCAGTCGCTGAAACTGGGCCTGGTGGGCAAGGACCTCGACGACGAGATCCGTCGCCGCGCCGCGTTCGGCGTGGATTTGTCGATCAGCCTGGAACCCTTGCCCGAAGCGCATAATCGCTTGACCTTGAGCAAGACGCGCAAGGACCCGCTGGGCCTGGCCTGTCCCGACATTTATTACGACGTGGGCGACTACGTGCGCAATGGCGCCAAGGCCGCGCACGCGCAGCTCGAGCACATCGGCAAGCTGTTCGGCGCCGTCGAGTTCAACATCACCAGCAGCCTGAACGCGAATAACCACATCATGGGCGGCGTGATCATGGGTTCGAACCGCGCCGATTCCGTCGTCGACGGCAATTGCCGCGCGCACGACCATGCCAACCTGTGGCTGCCCGGCGGCGGCGCCATGCCGTCGGCCAGCGTTGTCAACACGACCCTCAGCATGGCCGCGCTCGGCTTGCGCGCGGCCGACGACATCGCCCGTACGCTGGCAAGGGAGGCCACATGATGCGCCGCCTGCCTCTGCACCTCTCTTTTGTCCTCGGCCTGGCGTTGCTGGCCGGCGGCGCCATCGCTGCCGTGCCCGCATCCGCGCCGGCCTCGGCGCCGCCCGTCACCCTGACGCCGGACCGTCCGGCCGCGCCTGCCGCAGTCGCTGCAGCCGGCCCCGATGCGCGCCTGGAGCGGGGGCGCTACCTGGCCATCGCCGCCGACTGCATGGCGTGCCATACGGCCGCCGGCGGCAAGCCGTATGCAGGCGGCTACGCCATCGACTCGCCGCTGGGCACGATTTACGCGACGAATATCACGCCGTCGAAAAAAGGCGGCATCGGCCACTACAGCGAGGCCGAGTTTGCGCGCGCGCTGCGCGAAGGCGTGCGGGCCGACGGCAGCCACCTGTATCCGGCCATGCCCTACACCAGCTATGCGCAGCTGACGGATGCGGACGTGGGCGACCTGTATTACTACTTCATGCAGGCCGTCCAGCCGGTCGACGAGCCGGCGCGCCAGACGGCCCTGCCATTCCCGTTCAATGTGCGCCTGTCCATGCTGGGCTGGAATACCTTGTTCCTCAACAATAAACGCTTCGTGCCCGATCCGGGCAAGAGCGCGCAGATCAACCGCGGCGCCTACCTGGCCGAAGGGCTGGCTCACTGCAGCGCCTGCCACACGCCGCGCAATATGCTGATGGCCGAAGTGGGCAGCCAGAGCCTGGCCGGCGCTGCGCTCGGTTCCTGGCATGCGCCCAACATCACGTCGGACAAGGTCAGCGGCATCGGCGCCTGGACGGATGCGGAACTCACGGCTTACCTGAAGACGGGTCACGTGGAAGGCAAGGGCCAGGCGGCGGGCGGCATGGCCGAAGCCATCCAGAACAGCCTGCAATTCCTGCGCGACGACGACGTGGCCGCCATCGTCGCGTGGCTGCGCACGGTGCCGCCCGTGCGCGCGCCGGGGCAGGCCAGGGCCGCCTTCAGCTACGGCAGCGCGGCCAGCGAGGAAGCCGTGCTGCGCGGCACGGCCAGTTCCACCGAACACCATTCGCTGAACAGCGGCGCCGTGCTGTTTTCCGGCTATTGCGCCAGCTGCCATTCGGCCAGCGGCGCCGGCAGCACGGGCCAGGCCTATCCGGCCCTGTTCCACAATACGGCCACGGGCGGCGCCACGCCGGCGAATCTGGTGTCGGCCATCCTGTTCGGCGTCGAGCGCAAGATCGAGGGCGAAGAGCACGAAGCGTTCATGCCCCGTTTCGACCGGCGCTCGTACGTGCAGCCGTTGACGGATGAGCAGATCGCGTCGATCGCCAACTACGTGCTGAAGCAGTACGGCAACCCGGACGTGACGGTGACGCCCGCCTACGTGGCGCAGGCGCGCAGCGGCGGCGACAAGCCCGTGCTGGCGCGCATGCAGCCGTTCATGCTGCCGGGCGGCGTGGTGGGCATCTTGCTGCTGATCGCGCTGTTCGTGTGGCTGCGCCGGCGCCGCCAGCGCAATGCTTGAGCGTCGGAGCGGGGGAGAAACGGCGCGGAATATGAGCGTTGGGCGCAACTTGCAGTAAAATGCAGGCTGAAAAATGGTTACGAGCAATCGTAGCCATTTTTTATTCTGGCCCGATCCTGGCGATTGTTTTCGCCTCATTTTAAAATTGACAATGTCCCATTCCCTGCATCACCAATTTTTACGTTTCGCCGCCGTCGGCGCTTCCGGCACGGCCGTGCAATACAGCGTGCTGTGGGGCGGCGTGGAATGGGCTGGCATCAGCGCCGCCGCCGCTTCCGGTATCGGCTACATCCTCGGTTCCGTCGTCAACTACATCCTCAATTACTTTTTCACTTTTAAAAGTGACAAGGGGCACGGCGAAGCGGCCAGCAAGTATTTCACCTTGCTGGGCATCGGCTGGTGCATCAATACGGGGCTGATGTGGCTGCTGGTGCACCAGCTGGGCTGGTATTACTGGCTGGCGCAGGTGCTGGCGACGGGTATCGGGCTGGTCTGGAATTTTGCGGGCAGCCGCTGGTGGGCGTTCAAGCCGGCCGGCGCGGCGGGAAAGTAGGCGTACATTCAGCAAGAGTGGCAATAAAAAGAGGCGCACCGGCCACCAGCCGGCGCCCGGTTTTACCAAAACAAGGGGTTAATCATGCAGTTCCTGGAACGCTATTTCAAATTGAAGGACAACGGGACCAATGTGCGCACGGAGCTGCTGGCCGGCCTGACCACATTCCTGACGATGGCCTACATCATCTTCGTCAACCCGTCCATCCTCGGCGATGCCGGCATGCCGAAAGACTCCGTCTTCGTCGCCACCTGCCTGGCGGCCGCCATCGGCACCCTGATCATGGGCCTGTACGCGAATTACCCGATTGCGCTGGCGCCGGGCATGGGCTTGAATGCGTATTTCTCGTACACGGTGGTCAAGGGCATGGGCATGAGCTGGGAAGTGGCGCTGGGCGCCGTCTTCATTTCCGGTTGCCTGTTCATCCTGGTCAGCCTGTTCAAGGTGCGCGAGATGATCATCAACAGCATCCCGCCCGCGCTGCGCACGGCGATTACCGTCGGTATCGGCCTGTTCCTGGCGATCATTTCGCTGAAAAGCGCGGGCGTGGTGGTGTCGAATCCGGCCACCATCATCGCCCTGGGCGACTTGCACCAGGCGGCGCCCATCCTGGCCATCCTCGGTTTCTTCATCATCGTCGCGCTGGACCGCCTGAAAGTGCCGGGCGCCATCCTGATCGGCATTCTTGCCATCACCGTCGCCAGCTTCTTCTTCGGCGGCAACCAGTTCAACGGCATCGTCTCGACGCCGCCCGCCATCGAGCCGACCCTGTTCAAGCTCGACATCATGGGCGCGCTGTCGATCGGCATCGTCAACGTGGTGCTGGTGTTTTTCCTGGTAGAACTGTTTGACGCGACAGGCACCCTGATGGGCGTGGCCAACCGTGCCGGTTTGTTGAAAGACGGCAAGATGGAGCGCATGAACAAGGCCTTGCTGGCCGACAGCACGGCGATCGCTGCCGGCGCCTGCCTGGGCACGTCGAGCACCACGGCCTTCGTGGAAAGCGCGGCCGGTGTGCAGGCGGGCGGCCGCACGGGCTTGACGGCCGTGGCCGTTGCGCTGCTGTTCCTGGGCAGCCTGTTCTTCGCCCCGCTGGCGCACACGGTGCCGCCGTACGCGACGGCGCCCGCGTTGCTGTACGTGGCTTGTTTGATGCTGCGCGAACTGACTTTCATCGACTGGGATGACAGCACGGAAAGCATTCCGGCCGCGATCACGGCGCTGATGATGCCATTTACCTATTCCGTGGCCAGCGGCGTGGCCTTCGGCTTCATCACCTACGCCGTATTGAAACTGTTGACGGGCAAGGGCAAACAAGTGTCGGTGGTGGCTTACATCATCGCCGCCATCTTCCTGTTCAAGTTCATTTATCTGGGCGAATAGCCGGTTCGCCGGCGCATGCATGGCCCCGGCATAAAAAAGGCCGCCAGTGCAGCAGCATCGGCGGCCTTTGCCGTTGGCGCGGGCATTCACATCAGCAGGGCCGCCACCAGGTCTTTCCTGTCGCCGCCTGCGCTGCCGTCGAAGCGCAATGCCGCCTCCACATGCGTCAGGTGCTCCAGCATCAGGCGCGTCGCCAGGTCCGCGTCGCCGCTGCGCGCCGCCTCGAGAAAGCGGCCATGTTCGTCGCACGAGCAGGCCGCGTCGTGGCTGGACTGGTACAGCATGGTGATGAGGGAGCTGCGCCCCACCAGTTCGCGCACGATATCGCGCAGGACGGCATTGCCGGCGATGTCGGCCAGCAGCACGTGGAAGTCGCCCAGCAGTTGCGAACGCAGCGGCGTGGCCTGGGCCAGCGCCAGGCGCTCCGCCTTCAGGTGCCGCTCCAGCATCCTGTAGTCGGCAGGCTTGGCCCGCGCGACGAAGGCGCGCGCCACGCCCGCCTCGACGATGCGCCGCGCGGCGAAAATGTCGCGCGCCTCCGCCTCGCTGGGCTGGCTGACGAAGGCGCCCTTGTCGGGCACCATGCGTATCAGTTTGTCTTTCGACAGGATCAGCAGGGCGGCGCGGATCTTCGTGCGGCTGACGCCATACAGCCGGCACAGCGCCTCTTCGCGCAGCCGGGTGCCGGGCGGCAACTGGCGCGCCACGATGGCCGCCGCGATATGCCCGGCGATCTCGGGCGAGCTGTCGCCGCTGCCGGGCTTGTCCATTGCGGGTGCGCTTGATTCGTCGGTCATGTCAGGTGAGAACAGTCGGCCAGGGACAAGGATGAACCTTGCAAGCGCATGCCAGCGCGGCAGCGTGGATCAGGCCCCAGCCGCCGGCATGCCGTTCAGCGCCTTCCGTGCTGCGAAGGCCAGGCTATTCTACTATCTTGCGTCGCGGCGCGCAGACGACCTCGGCAGTGCCCCGGCCGCGTTGCGCACGCTTGCTCCGATGCTTGCTCCGTATGGCGTAAGCGTGCCGTGCCAGCACACCGTGCAGGCGCAGCTTGAGGATGGGTGCGGATATGCCGGCCACCGTTTTTCCGCCGTTTTTCAACTCCTTTTCAGCTGCTTTTCAGCTGTTTTCCCGCAGCGGCCTCGCTGCCGTCACTTTTCAGCAACCCTTATCCAGTCGTTGATCCTGGCGCCCCTGACGCTTTACTTCACCGCCATTTTGCCGTTTCGCCGCCTTCCAGCCGTATTCTGGCCTTTGCCCGCTGCGGGGGCATTTGCTTGCCTGGGGCCGGGTCTTCGCCGCCAGAATCCGATGGTTGCTCGCTGCCGGACGCGCTGTTGCCATGCCCGGCGTGCGGTGGGCGTGGCGGAACCTGCCGTGCTCTGGGCGCCGCTGGCGCCATGTTTTTTGCCAGCATGCCGATTGCAACTAGACATGGGAAATTTTGACGTATATAATTCGGCCTCCTTTCCCTGATAGCTCAGTTGGTAGAGCGACGGACTGTTAATCCGCAGGTCCCTGGTTCGAGTCCAGGTCGGGGAGCCAGAACAAGCAGTAGCAAAGGGCCACGTGGCAACACGTGGCCCTTTTGTCATGTGCGCACGGTTTCCCGTTCACGCAGTCCATCCCTTCAATGCATGACGACTACGCGATGCCTGTCTGCCTGCCGGCGGCCGGGACTCGCTGCATGCTTCCCGGATCAGGGATCGACAAACACGTCGAAACGGATCTTGAGCGGGCTGCCCCACGAGATATCCACCCAGGCGCGGAAGCCGCCGTTATACGGGGCGATGTTGTACACGGCCATGCGGGCTGCGCCGATAAAACGGTCTTGCGCATTCGCTGCATACTCGCTGATATTGAGGAAGACGCGCGAATTGGCCTTCACGTTGGCATTGGCGAAGTTGACCGAAGGATGCACGCCATTGGCGGTCCACGTGTAGTAGGTGGTGAAGGCGGCGGGGCTCAGGTTGAGATCCTGTGCCGCCGCGCCTTTTGCACTCTTGCCTTCCTGCTCCGTCGGCGCATCGGTTTCTTCCAGTGCCAGGTTGCTGCCGGTGCGGTGTTCTACTTTCATTTCCATGATGTACTCCTGATCGATAGTTTGGACGCCGCGCCTGTCGTTGCGCGGCCGGACGCCGTATCTGCTGCCGTGACGGCCAGTGTCACGTCCTGGCTGATAAGGTAGCCGCCTGCTCCATGCTGTTGGAGTTATCCATTTTAGGCGTGCGCACAGAGACTAAGGGCTGCTGGCGACGAGAAAAACAGCGTGAACTTGTGCTGGCGCAAAGACCTTGCAGGCAGTTCCCGATGTCTTTTCTTGCAGGCTATTTTTATGCGGGCCGCAGGCGCGCCGGACAGGACGATGGCACAATAGTCCAGCTTGTCCTGTCATGCGTAAACCGTTGCGAGCCTAGCCTATGCCGATACTGAACCTGAATACCGAAGACGATGTGTACTATGAGCTGATCGATGGCGACCCCGCCAAGCCCTGCCTGGTCTTCCTGCACGAGGGACTCGGTTGCTGCGCGATGTGGAAGGATTTTCCGGCGCAGCTGTGCCAGGCCACGGGCTGCCGCGGCTTGCTGTATGACCGCCTCGGCTACGGACAGTCGTCGCCGCTGACCTTGCGCCGCCAGATCCATTATTTGCACGACTATGCGCTGCGCGAGTTGCCGCACGTGCTGGCCGCCCTGATTCCGGGGCAGGATCATTTCCTCATCGGCCACTCCGATGGCGGCAGCATCGCCCTGATCTATGCGGCGCAGCAGCCGCCACGCTTGCGCGGCATCATCACCGAGGCGGCGCACGTGTTCGTCGAAGGCATGACGCTCGACGGCATCCGCACGGCCGACGCGGCGTTCGGCGCCGGCAAGCTGCGCGCGCTGGCGAAATACCATGGGGACAAGACGGAGACCATCTTCAAGGCCTGGTCCGAGACTTGGCTCAGCTATGGTTTCCAGTTCTGGAACATCGAATACCTGCTGCCGTCCGTCGAGTGCCCGGCGCTGGTGGTACAGGGCAGTGAAGACCAGTATGGCAGCGCGGCCCAGGTCGACGCCATCGTGGCACAGGCGCTGAACGCCATGCCGGCCATGGTCGAGCAGTGCGGCCACACGCCGCACCAGGAGCAGCCGCAAGCGCTGCTGGCGCTGATGGAGGGCTTTTTGCGTGGCCGCCTGGAGGCGTCCCATCACCCGAGGACATGATGATTTCCCACCTGGACCACCTGGTACTGACGACCCGCGACAAGGCGGCGTGCATCGATTTCTATACGCGCGTGCTGGGCATGCGGCTGGAAACCTTTGGCGCCGGGCGCCACGCGTTCAAGTTCGGCGCGCAGAAAATCAACCTGCACGAAGCGGGCAGGGAATTCCTGCCCAAGGCGGAACTGCCGACGCCCGGCGCGCTGGACCTGTGCTTCATCGCCGCCGTGCCGCTCGATGCCTTCATCGCCCACCTGGCCAGCCTGGGCGTGGCCATCGAGGAAGGCCCCGTGGCCCGCACGGGCGCCAACTGGCCCATCCGTTCCGTCTACCTGCGCGACCCCGACGGTAACCTGATCGAAGTGTCCGAACGCGCCTGAGAGCGCCTGTGCGACGGCTGGCGTGGCGACAGCGCCATCGCCGTCAATGGCAGGCGGGATCGCTGTCCCAGCGCCCCGAGCAGATGCGCGAGCGGCACAGCATGCCCTCGATCATGCCCAGCTGCTTGCAGCGCTGCAGCAAGCCTGCCGTTTCCCCGTCCTCGCCACGCAGCACCACGTCGCGCGCCGCCCTTGGCGTGCCTGCCTGCCGGTGCGCATGGGCCACCATGGCCGTCAGCAAGGCGACGTCGCTGTCGCCCGGTGCGGTTGCCGTCGGCCGGGACGCTGGCTGGCGCGTGGCGGCCGGCGCTTTGCGCGGCGCGCTCGCGGCAGGGGACGCCGCCACGGCCAGCGGCGGTATCGCCGGCAGCGTCAGCATCGCTTCATTGACGATGGTGGCGGCCTGCGGCGCGGCCGCTTGCTGCACCGCAGGCGGGGGCAGGGAAGGCGCGCCGGCGGCCGCCGTCGCCATGGCCGGCGCGGACACCGGGCGTACGGGCGGGCTGACGGGCTCATGCGCGAGCGCGGCCAGGAGGAGGAGCGTCGCGCCGGCGCCGGCACCGGCCCAGTAGCGCCAGCCGGGATGCCGGCGCGCAGCGGGCACGGTCGTGGCGGCACCCCCATGTTCGAGCCGGGACAGGATGCGGTTGCCTCCGGCTTGCGTGGCGGGCGTACTGCCCTCGGCCAGCAGCCTGGGACCGCGCGCCGTGCCGTCCCCGGTTTTCAGTAAAGACAAAATATCACCTCCGAACTGGATCGAACTTGATGTAAACCGCGCTCATGCGGGCCGCGGGCGCATACGATCTAGCGATACCGCCGGGCAATGCTGTCCGGTCCCTCGCCGATGCCTGTCACGGAGCGCCCCATGTTCGTCGCCCTGGTCCTGATGTATTTCCTGCTGGCTTGCTTCGCCTGCTGGCTGCTGCTGTTTCCCGGCGGCCGCGCCATCGTGCTGCACGCCGTGGTCAACCTGGGCTGGCGCGTGCAGCGACGCGCGCAACGCCTGCACCGTGGTGGCGGGGCGCAATGGCAGCGCCTGCAGCGGCACACGGGGTCCGGGCTGGCCGGTGGCTGGCAGCTGCTGTCGCGCCACCGCTGGCTGTCGCTGGCGGGCGGCCTGCTGATCGTCGCGCCGCCGCTGCTGGCCTGGCTGTCCGGCGAGCGCATCGTCCTGCGCGGCTATGCGGACAGGCAACACGCCATCAACGACCAGGTCAGCGACTTGCTCAGGGGCGAGCAGCTGGTGCCGCCGCCCACCTTGCCGCCGCTGCTGTTTTCCACGGCGGAGGTGACGCAGCTGCGTCCGCTGCTCGGCGGCGCCAGCCGCAACTGGCAGCTGCTCGACCACGACTATGCGCAGCGCCTGCTGCTGGTCTTCAAGATCATGAAGGACGTGCATGGCTACGATATGGTCTTGCTGGAAGGCTACCGCAGCCCGGCGCGCCAGGACCAGCTGGCGGCGGCCGGCCCGCACGTGACGAATGCCCGTGCGTTTCAAAGCTATCACCAGTACGGCCTGGCTGCCGATTGCGCGTTCATGCATGAAGGAAAGCTCATCATTTCTGAAAAAAATGCCTGGGCCATGCGCGGCTATCGCCTGTATGGCGTGACGGCCGAATCGGTGGGCCTGCGCTGGGGCGGGCGCTGGACCATGATGGATTTCGGTCATACGGAATTACCGCAGCCCCGCGTGCTGGGCAAGTAGGCGGCGCAGCCATTCTAGCGCCGCGCGCAGGCCGAGATTTCACAGGCGTAAGCATGCTTGCGCAGCATCAAGGGCGCCGCGCCATGCACCGCTGGCGGCCTGCCGATACTTGTCCTTTATCAACAAAGTCCGGTCCCATTGCTGTCAGCATGGGCCGGGTCCGCCTGGTTTCGCGGCGGCGCCATTTCCGCTGTGCGACCTCACCCTGGGCTCACCATGCCGCGACGCATTTGGTATTTCCTCACCGACAGCCGCAATCTGACCATTCTCGGTTTCGTGGCGCTGGCCGCCTTCCTGTACCTGGGCGCCGAGGTACTGGAAGTGGCGCTGGTCTGGGCCCTGGCCTTGCTGTTGCTGACGGCGCTGGCCTGGCTGGGCGCCTGGCTGTGGCGCCGCCGGCGCGCGCGGCGCGATGCGCAGGCGCTGGGCCAGGCCATCCTCAACCAGGCCGAGATCGCCGCTGCCGAGGCGGCTACGGCGGCCAGTCCGCAAAATGGCGAACTCGACGCCGTGCGCACGGGCATGCTGGCCGCCATCGACACCATCAAGAGTTCCAGGCTGGGGCTCAAGTCGGGCGCCGCCGCCTTGTATGAATTGCCGTGGTACATGATCATTGGCAATCCGGCCGCCGGCAAGAGCAGCGCCATCCTGCATTCGGGCCTGCAATTTCCTTTCGCCGACGGCAAGATCGTGCAAGGCGTGGGCGGCACCCGCAACTGCGACTGGTTTTTCACCACCGATGGCATCGTGCTCGACACGGCCGGCCGCTACTCCGTCGTCGACGAGCACCGCGGCGAGTGGTTCGGCTTTCTCGACCTGCTGAAAAAATACCGGCGCAAGGCGCCCGTCAACGGCATCCTCATCGCCGTCAGCATCGCCGAGCTGGGCGGCGATCCCGATGTCGGCATGCAGCTGGCGCGCAGCCTGCGCAAGCGCGTGCAGGACGTCATCGAGCGCCTGGAAGTATTCGCGCCCCTGTACATCGTGTTTACCAAGGCGGACCTGATCGCCGGCTTCGGCGAATTTTTCGCCGAAGCCGAACGCAGCGAGCGCGAGCGCGTCTGGGGCGCCACCATGCCCTACCGGCGCAAGTTGCCGACCTTGGAGTTGCTGAGCTTTTTCGACCAGAGTTTCGATGAATTGCACGATGGCTTGACGGAACTGAGCCTGGCCAACATGGCGCACCGGCAGCGCAAGGCGATGGCGCCCGGGGTGTTTACTTTTCCGCTCGAGTTCGCCGCCATCAAGCCGGCCTTGCGCGCCTTCATCGCCACCCTGTTCGAGGAAAATCCGTTCCAGTTCCAGCCCGTGTTCCGCGGCTTTTATTTGACCAGCGCGCTGCAGGAGGGCGAACCCGTCAGCGCCTCGCGGCAGCGGGTGGCGCGCCGCTTCGACCTGACCTTCATGCCGGCCCCGGCCGCGGCGCCATCGGGCGCGCGCCAGCATGGCTATTTCCTGCTCGACCTGTTCCGCAAGGTGATCTTTGCCGACAAGCACCTGGTGGCCAACTATGCGAGCCGCGCCAGGCTGCGTTTCAAGTATGCCGTGTTCTTTACGGCCACCGTCACCCTGGGTGCCTGCCTGGGCGGCTGGAGCTGGTCTTACCTGGGCAACCGGCAACTGGTGGCCAATGTCGAGGCCGATTTAAACAAAGTGCTGAAGCTGCAGGAGCAGCGGCTGGACCTGCAATCGCGCCTCGAGGCGCTCGACATCTTGCAGGACCGCATCGAGCAACTGGAAGCATACCGCACGCAGCGGCCGTGGTCCCTGCGCATGGGCCTGTACCAGGGCGAGCTGCTCGAGCGCAAGCTGCGCGAAGAGTATTTCGCCGGCGCCCGCCACGTCATGCTGGCGCCGGTGACGGCCGGCCTGGAAGCCTTGCTGGCGGAGATGAACGCCAGCGCCGACCAGCTGCAGCCGGCCGCGCGCACGCCGCAAACGCCGCCCGCCATGCCGCCTGCCGCAACGGCTGCCGCGCCGCGCGGCGTCCAGTACCAGGCGGCCAGCGCGACGAACGTGGAAGACGCCTATAACGCGCTGAAAACCTATCTGATGCTGGCCGATAAGACGCATGCGGAAAGCAGTCACCTGAACGACCAGATGACGCGCTTCTGGCGCGGCTGGCTGGAAGGCAACCGGGGCGCCATGCCGCGCGAGCAGATGATACGCAGCGCCGAGCGGCTGCTGACGTTTTACCTGGCGCAGATCGGCGACCCGTCGTGGCCGCGCATCGAGCAAAAGCTGGCGCTGGTCGACCAGGCGCGCGAGAACCTGCGCCGCGTCGTGCGCGGCATGCCGGCGCGCGAGCGCGTGTATGCCGACATTCGCGCACGCGCCGCGACGCGCTTTCCCGGCATGACGGTGGCGCGCATCGTCGGCCAGCAGGACCAGGCGCTGCTGGCCGGCAGCCATGCGGTGTCGGGCGCCTACACGCGCCAGGCGTGGGAAAAGTTCGTCGAGGGCGCGTTCCGCGACGCCGCCAACCGTGAGCTGCAAAGCGCGGACTGGGTGCTGAAGAGCGCCTCCACCGACGACCTGACGCTGGAAGGCAGTCCGGAGCAGATCGAGAAAAACCTCGTGGCGCTGTACAAGGCCGACTACGCGCGCGAGTGGCAAAAGTTCGTGCAGGGCGTGGCCGTCGCCGACCTGAAAGGCTTCGACGGCGCCGTGCAGGCGATGAACCGCCTGGGCGACCCGCAGGCGTCGCCGATCGCCAGGCTGCTGACGACCATTTACGATGAAACCTCGTGGGACAATCCGGCCCTGCAGAATGCGCAGCTGCGCACGGCCGAGCGGGGCATCATCGCCTGGTTCAAGGAGACCGTGCTGCGCCGCGCGCCATCGCAGCTGACGTCGAACCCTGGCCTGAACGCGCAGGCCGACCCGGCCCGCCTGGACAAGCCGATGGGGCCCGTGGGACGCGAATTTGCCGGCGTCGCCAAGCTGGTGGCGGCCAGGGACAGCAATGCCTCGCTGATGCGCGCCTACCTGGAGGCGCTGTCGAAACTGCGCAGCCGCTTGAACCTGCTGAAGAACCAGGGCGATGCGGGGCCGGGCGCGCGCCAGTTCATGCAGCAGACGCTCGAGGGCGGCGGCTCCGAGCTGGCCGACGCGCTGAAACTGGTCGACGAGCAGATGCTCACGGGGATGAGCGATGCGCAAAAGCAGGCCATCCGCCCCATCCTCGTGCGCCCGCTGATGCAGACCTTCGCCGTCATCGTGGCGCCGGCCGAACTGGACCTCAACAAGACCTGGGCGGCGCAGGTGTATGAACCGTTCCAGAAGTCGCTGGCCCACAAGTATCCATTCGCGCCCGCCGCGCGCATCGAGGCGAGCAGCCTGGAGATCGGCCAGTTCTTCGGCCCGGAAGGGCTGGTGGCGAAATTCGTCACGACTTCCATGGGGCCGCTGGTGGTGCGGCGCGGCGACGTGCTGGCGCCGCGCACCTGGGCCGACATGGGCATCAGCCTGTCGCCGCAGGTGGTGGCGCGCTTTCCCGGCTGGATCGCGCCGCTGGGCGCGGGCGGCGTGGCGGCCACGTCGACGGCGGCGCAGACCGTGTTCCAGATCCAGCCGTCGCCGGCGCCGGGCACGCTGGAATACACGCTGGAGATCGACGGCCAGCAGCTGCGCTACCGCAATACGCCGGCGCAGTGGACCAACATGGTGCATCCCGGCCCGCAGGGCGCGGCGGGCACGCAGGGAGCGCGCATCACGGCCGTCACCTTCGACGGGCGCACGGTGGAACTGTTCAACGAGCCGGGCCAGTTCGGCCTGAAGCGCATGATCGACGCGGCGGCCAAGAAGCGCAAGGACGGCGGCGTGTTTGAACTGCGCTGGACGCGCGGCGACGTCGCCGTGGCGCTCGACCTGAAAATCACCAGCAGCGCCGAGACGACAGGGGCGGGCGCGACCAGCGGGCCGCAGGAGCAGGGCTTTCGCGGCATGCAGCTGCCCGAGACCATCGTCGGGGCTGCGGCCCCTCCGGTAGTCCTTCCTGTGGCCCCGCCTGTAGCGGCGCAGGCCATCGCCGCGGCCGACGTGCCCGCGGTGGCAAGCGGGGTGGCGCCATGAGGCGCGGGCCGCAGCAGGTGCGCCTCGGCTACTTCGGCAAGATTCCCGCGCGCGGCGACTTTATCAAGGCCTGCGACAACCACGCGCTGGTGCAGCTGCTCGACGACTGGCTGGCGCAGGTGATGAACGCGCTGACGGCCGCGCCGCGCTGGAAGCTCAATTACGACGCCTTGCCGCCGCTGCGCTTTGCCTTTGTCGGCACGCGCAGCCGGCGCGCCATCGCCGGGCGCCTGGAAGCGAGCAGCGACCAGTCGCAGCGGCGCTTTCCCTTCATGGCCATGGGCGCGCTGGAGGTCGACGACGCCGACGCCTTCGTCGCCTGCAGTCCGCTGGTGCTGGCGCCGTTGTGGCAGCGCGTCGAGCAGCTGTCGCAGGGCATCGTGGCCAGCGCCGAACCGGCATCGGCGCTGCTGGCGCTGGCCGGCGACGTGGTGGATGTCGAGACGGCCGCCGCCGGTCATGCGGCGCAATTGTCGGCCTTCCTGCAGGCGCAGACCCTGCACGGGCTGCAAGTCATGCTGGCCTCGCCCGCGTTTCCCGTGACGGTGCGCGAACTGCTGCTGGGCCTGGGCCTGCTGCTGCAGCCGGTACGACACAGCAGCGGGCCGCGCCTGGAAAAAAGCCTGGTGCTGCCGCTGCCGCAGGCGGTGCGCGAGCGCGAACTGGTGGCCAGCTTCTGGCTGCACCTGGTCGCCCCCTTCCTGCGCCACGGCGACTTCGAACTGGCGCTGTTCTTCGCCCATCTCGACGAGGCGCCCGTGCTGGTGATCGGTTTTGGCGGCGCCGACCCGCATGGCTTGCATGCGCTGATCGACCCGCAGGCGGCCAGCGAGCGGCTGGTGGTGTTCGACCAGCTGGACTGGGTCGAGGAGCAGCTGGAGCAGGACCCGGCGCTGCGCCAGCTGTCCGCCTGCCTGCAGCAGGAGCAGCTGTCGCTGCGCTCGGCCTGCGCCCTGTTTGCCGACACCTTTGCCTGAAGGATTGCGATGAAACCAACGCTGCTCTTCCTCGTGCTGCTGGCCGCCGCCGCTCCCTGCCGCGCCCAGGTACAGGCGCAGGCGCCCGCCACGCCCATGCCGGGGCAGGTCCTGGTGACGGGCACCCTCGCCGACGAAGCGGCCAAGGCGGCCGTGCTGGCCCGCCTGCGCGAGCTGTATGGCGCCGGGCGCGTGGTCGACCAGATCGCCATCGGCAACGTGGCCGTGCCGGCCAACTGGAACGCCCATGTGCACAAGCTGATCGCGCCGCATCTGAAGCTGATTTCGCGCGGGCAGCTCAGCATCGACGGCAACAACATCAGCGTGCGCGGCGAAGTGGCGAACGAGGCGCAGCGCCAGCAGATCGCCAGCGACATCGCCACCAGCCTCAATCCCACGTATGTCGTCAACAACGGCTTGCGCGTCAGCGCGGCCGAGCAGGGCATGCTCGACGCCACGCTCGACAAGCGCATCGTCGAATTCGACAGCGGCCAGGCCTCCATCACGCCGGCGGGCCTGGCCATCCTCGACGAAATGGCGGCCGTCATGCGCAAGCTCAGGGAGCGCAAGGTGGAAGTGATCGGGCACACGGACAACACGGGCCTGCGCGCCAGCAACGTGGCCCTGAGCCAGGCGCGCGCCGAAGCCGTGCGCAGCTACCTGGCGACCAAGGGCATCGCGCCGGATGCGGTGCTGGCCTCGGGCCAGGGACCGGACCGTCCCGTGGCCGTTAACACGACGGCCGACGGCCGCGCGCGCAACCGGCGCATCGAATTCAGGATTGCGCAATAGCTTGGATTGACACCTCGCAAAACCGTCGCGAGCGGATGAGAGGCCAGGCGTCCCCGTTTGCCCGAGAAGCGCAGATGTGCGAATGCACGGGGACGCCCGGTCATTGAGCATCGCAGGCCGCACATCGCGACGCGCAGCAGGTTTTGTGACGTCTTCAGGGCAGGGTGATGGTCAGGTGTGCAGGCCGTGGCGCCAGTTTCACCAGGTCCGCATACGCGGCCAGCGTCGCTTGCGTGCCATGCGTCAGATGCGTCTTCAGGCCCAGGTAGGCGCAGATGGCCAGCAGGGCGAAAACGCTCGTCAAGGCCCACAGCGGCACGTCGCTGCGGTGCTTGTGGACCACCTGGTCGGGACGCTCGGCGCGCGGCGCGAAGCCGCGGCTCTTGCCCTTGATGTGGGCGATCTCGTCGCCCAGGCGCCCCGTCAGGTAGCTGAGTTTTTCGCCGCCGTCGAGCGCGTACTTGCCCTGGAAGCCCAGCAACAGGCACATGTGGAACACCTGCAGCGCCTGCACGCGCATGGCGCCCTTGCCGCGCAGCGCGTCGAGGCGGTCGAAGAAGTGCTCGCCGGCCAGCTGGTCGCCAAAGATCAGCAGCTGCAGCGGGCGCCGCTCCCACTGCTTGCGCAGGACGAATGGCGAAGCGAGGATGATTTCATCGACGGCCGCGCAGAACGCATACTTGGCCGCCTCGATATCGTCGCCATCGGCGCGCAGCCTTTTCGCTTCGCGTTCGAAGTCGTCGAGGAAGGCCGTGATGCGGTCCATGAAGCTTTGCTCGTCGCCGGGCAGCGAGCCATGCTTGAGCAGGAACAGCATGTAGAAACCTTCGTGCATCAGGTCCAGCAGGGCGCTGCCCGCATGGTGGCCGGCACCGGCAGGGGCGGGGCCGCGTGCTCCCAGCAGCGATGGCGCCGCGCGTCGTTCGATGAGCTGGCTCATGCCGTCACCGCGATCAGCTCGAGCTGCAGCTCGCGCATGCCGGCCGGCACAGACACGGAAATCGACTTCGCCTTGAACATCTGTTCATGCAGCACGCCGCGGCTGTCCAGCGCACAATAACAGGTATCGGGCCGCGCGGGGATGGCCGACAGCGCCCGCAGGCGCAGGGTGCCCGTCTTCAGCGCCGCCAGCTCCCATTCCATCTGCGCCACGCCCCACAAGACTTTCGCTGCCATGCCCATGTCGTCCTCCTTCTCGGTATGCGGTAGTGGTGGAATGCCTTACTGGCAGCGCAGCGCCGACAGCGACGCCATGGCGCCGTCCGCGCCGCCGTCCACGCTCAGGGCGCAGGCATGCAGACCGACGGTGATGCCGCCGCGCTCCGCATCGGCGGCGGCAAAGGTGGCGCGCCAGCGCTGCGCGGCCGGCGCGCGGAACAGTGCCACGACGCCGATGAAATACGCTTCCTTGCTGACCTTTTCCTGTACTTCGTAGCGCTGGCCGGGCACCAGCAGCACTTCCTTCACTTCCATCAGGTCGGCGCCCAGCGCGGCCTTTTCACGCTGGGCGTCGAGGAAGCTGTCATACGGCGCCTGCTCGAACGTGGCGTTCTGGCGCAGCTTGTAGATGCGCGCCACCAGCGCCAGCGGGCGGCCTTGCGCATCCGTATTCAGGCGCTGCGCCGCGTGCAGGCGGATGCTGACATTGCGCGGCGGCTTTTGCGCGTCGGGCACTTCCGGTGCCGGCCTGGCCATGCCCGTCATCTGCAGCGCCGCATTGGTCAGGGTGCCGATGGCGTTGCCTGCGCAGCCGGCCAGCGGCAGCAGAACAATGACTGGCCACAGTGCCAGGCGCCACGATGGCAGGCGTAATGGATGAGGAGATCGCATGGGCCGGCCTTCGCAGAATATGACGTGTGGAAAGAAGGTGTTGCCGCCATTTAATCGCATGCGCCAGCGATCCGCTTGCGTTGGCGCAAAGTCCGTCCGCGATCGACGCAGATGCTGCGCCAGATCAGCATAGATGCAGCTGCCGGCAAGCGCTGCGCGGAACTTCTTCTTTGCTGATTAATCTCAATTTGGCAAAAATGCTGGCGATCAATAATGGCCTCCACCAAGGCGCCGCCCATCGTTCCCAGCGGTGGCGTCCTCCATGTGAAGGAGTGCCCAGATGAAGCCAGCCACCACGATGTGCCGAATTGCCTGCCTCGCCAGCGCCCTGCTGCTGGCCGCCTGCGCCACGCCGGAACAGCCGGCGCCCAAACAGACCGTGGCGCCGACCCTGGCGCAAGTCATGGGCGACGCCGATGCGGCCGCGCGTGCGGGCCAGTATGAGCGGGCCATGACCTTGCTCAGAAAAGGCGGCGTCAGCTTCCCGGCCGACAAGGCGCCGTGGCTGCAAATGGCGCAGATGACATTCGACCGCGGCCAGTACGGCAACGCCATCGGCCATGCGCTCGAGGCGCTCGAGCGCGACCCGGAGGACAAGGTCGCCAACAGCATCGTCGCCGTCAGCGGCTTGCGCCTGTCGGGCAAGGCCCTGGCCGACCTGTCGCGGCAAAACAACCTGAATGGCTCGCTGCGTTCGGAAGCGCAGGACCTGGCCAAGCTGCTGCGCGTGAGCATCGGCGAGGAAGTGCTGGTGCCGCCGGCCAGGCGTCCCGCGGCGGGCAAGCGCGGCGCGGGCGGCTCCGGCGCGCCGGCAGCGGCGAAAAACACGGCGCCGCAGGGCGGCAGCACGGCCGACCCGTTCAGCGGCCTGAAATAAGCGCTTCCCGCACTTCCCGCCTGCCCGGCGCGCACTTGGCGCCGTCCCTACACTTTGCAAAGGAAATGACATGGCCAAGTCCGACAGTGTGCAGAAGCGCCTGCAGAAAGTGCGCGCGCCGCGCGTGCAGATGACCTATGACGTCGAGATCGGCGACGCGATCGAGAACAAGGAGCTGCCTTTCGTGGTGGGCGTACTGGGCGACTTCGGCGGCAATGCCGAGAGTGAAAAGAAGCGCCTGAAGGACCGCAAGTTCGTCGCCATCGACATGGATAACTTCGACGAGGTGTTGGGCAGCGTGGCGCCGGCGGCGCGCTTCGACGTGGAAAACCGCCTCAGCGACGAAAGCGGCACCTTCCCCGTCGAATTGCACTTCCGCTCGATGGCCGACTTCCGTCCGGAATCGGTGGTGCGCCAGGTCGAACCCTTGCGCAAGCTGCTCGAGGCGCGCACCAAGCTGGCCGACCTGCGCAACAAGCTGGCCGGCAACGACAAGCTCGAAGACTTGCTGACGGAGGTGTTGAACAATACCGACAGCCTGGCGGCCCTGGCGCCGCAACGCCGCGGCCAGGAGGATTGAGATGAGCGCACAGGCAGAAATGCAGGCGGGCGCCCCGGCGGCGTGCGCGGAAGCGGACTTGCTGGACCAGATCGTCGAGCAGAGCCGGGTCGCTAAGTCCGGCGCCGAGCATGCGCGCGCGCGCGACCTGATCTCGGAACTGGTGGCGCAGGTGCTCGATGGCACGGTGCTGGTGTCGCACAGTTTGTCGGCCACGCTGGACGCGCGCGTGGCGGAAATCGACCGCCTGATTTCCGCGCAGCTCAGCGAAATCATGCACACGGCGCCGTTCCAGCAGCTCGAACAAGGCTGGACCGGCCTGCACTACCTGGTCGGCAATTCCGACACGGGCGCGCGCCTGCAGATCCGCATGTTCAACGCCACCCGGCGCGAGCTGGTGAAGGATTTCCAGTCGGCGCTGGAATTCGACCAGAGCAGCATGTTCAAGAAGATCTACGAGGAGGAATTCGGCACCTTCGGCGGCGCGCCGTTTGCGGCGCTGCTGGGCGACTACGCCATTTCGCGCCAGCCGGAAGACATGTATTTCATCGAGCAGATGTCGCACATCGCGGCGGCCGCGCATGCGCCATTCATCGCCTCGGCCGCACCGGAACTGTTTGGCCTGGAAACCTACGGCGACCTGGGCAAGCCGCGCGACCTGGCGAAAGTGTTCGACACCATCGAATACGCGAAATGGAAAGCCTTCCGCGAATCCGAGGATGCGCGCTATGTCGGCCTGACCTTGCCCCGTTTCCTCGGACGCCTGCCGTTCAACCCCGTCGACGGCACCACCGTCGAAGGCTTCAACTATGTCGAGGAAGTCGACGGCAGCGACCACCAGAAATACCTGTGGTGTAACGCGGCGTATGCGTTCGGCAGCAAGCTGACGCGCGCCTTCGCCGACTTCGGCTGGTGCGCCGCCATCCGCGGCGTCGAGGGCGGCGGCCTGGTGGACGACCTGCCGACGCACACCTTCAAGACGGACGAAGGCGACGTCGCCCTGAAGTGCCCGGCCGAAGTGGCGATTACCGACCGCCGCGAAAAGGAATTGAGCGACCTCGGTTTCATCTCGCTCGTGCACTGCAAGAACACGGCGTATGCCGCCTTCTTCGGCGCGCAGTCGGCGCAGAAAAGCCGCAAGTACGGCAGCGACGCGGCCAATGCGAACGCCGTGCTGTCCTCGCAGCTGCAGTACATCTTCGCCGTCTCGCGCATCGCCCACTACATGAAGGCCATGATGCGCGACAAGATCGGCAGCTTCACGGCCGCTGCCAATGTGGAAGACTTTTTGAACCGCTGGCTGATGACGTATGTGCTGCTCGACGATAACGCCAGCCAGGAGCAGAAGGCCCAGTTCCCGCTGCGCGAGGCGTCCGTGAAGGTGCACGAAGTGCCGGGCCGCCCGGGCGTGTACCGCGCCGTGTCCTTTTTGCGGCCGCACTTCCAGCTCGATGAATTATCCGTTTCGCTCCGACTGGTCGCGGAGTTGCCGAAGTCGACCAATTCCTGATTCCAGGATCACCTTTCAACCAGAGGAGCACACCATGGCAATCGATGTATATCTGCAGATAGACGGCATCAAGGGCGAGTCCACCGACGACAAGCACAAGGAATGGATCGAGTGCAAATCGGTCAGCTGGAGCGTGGAGCAGCCGAAATCGGCCACCGCCTCGACGGGCGGCGGGCATACGGCCGAACGCTGCGAGCACAAGGACATCGTCATCTCGAAGCTGGCCGACCTGTCTTCGCCGGTGCTGCTGCAGACCTGCTCGGCCGGCAAGACCATCCCCAAGGCGCGCTTCGAATTCATGCGCGCCGACGGCCAGGGCGAGCGCGTCAAGTACTTCGAGATCGAGATCGAGAATGTGCTGATCGGCGCCGTCACGCCCAACGTGGAAGAGGGCGACATCCTGGGCGAGCACGTGGGCTTCAAGTTCTCGAAAGTGAAGTGGAAATACACGCAGCAAAAAGTGACGGGCGGCGCCGGCGGCAATACCTCGGGCGGCTGGGACCTGGCCGCGAACCGCGTGGCCTGATGCATCCGGCGCGGCGCGCGGCGGACCTGTGTCGCCGCGCGCCGCGCCGACTTTTCGGGAGCATGGATGGACAGTTATGCAGCGGGCCTGTTCGACCGCCTGATGGGCGATGGCGGCGGCGTGGCGGGGCGCCTGTCGCTCGAGCAGCTCAAGGACGCGGTGGCGCGCGACCTGGAAGACTTGCTCAACACGCGCGTGGCCCTGCCGCCCGGCGCGCTCGACGCGTATCCGGAATGCGCGGCCTCCATCGTCAATTATGGCCTGATCGACTTTGCCGGCATGTGCCTGTCGAGCAGCGAAGACCGCGCGCGCATCTGCGCCGCCCTGAAGGCGGCCATCGAACGCCATGAGCCGCGTTTGCGCAACGTGCGCGCGCGCCTGGAACGCGAGGCGGGCGCCATCAATCGCGTCGGCTTCGTCATCAGCGCCACCCTGACCGTGGCGTCCGGCGGCGAGATGGTCAATTTCGACGCCGTGCTGCAGCCGTCGTCGCTGCGCTATTCGATCCACCGCAAGGGAGCCGCCGCATGAGCAATCACCTGAAAACCCTGATCGCCAAGCTGAATACCACGGCGCGCACGGCCGCCACGCGCGCCGCAAGTATCTGCGTGGATCTGGGCCAGTACGAGGTCGATATCGAGCACCTGTTCCTGGCCCTGCTCGAGCAGGAACGCAGCGATTTCGTCACCATCGCACGGCGCAGCGAAATCAGCCTGTCCGCGCTGGAGGCGGACCTGCGGCGCGAGATCGGCGGCTTCCGCACGGGCAGCGCGCGCACGCCCGTGTTCTCGCCCCATCTTCCGCTGCTGTTCGAACACGCCTGGCTGATCGCTTCGCTGGACACGGCGCAGCCGGGCCCCATCCGCAGCCGCCACCTGCTGCTGGCGCTGCTAACGGAACCGGAACTGGCGCAGCTTGCGTACCGCGGTTCGAAACTGTTCGCCCGCTTCAGCGTCGAACAGCTGAAACACCATGCGGACAGACTCACGGCCGGTTCCGGCGAGGAGGAAGGCCCGGCGACACATCCGCCGTCCGCGGCGCCCGCCGATCCCGTCGCCATCCTGGCGGCGAAAACCCCGGCGCTGGACCAGTACACCACCGACCTGACGCAGCTGGCGCGCGACGGCAAGCTCGATCCCGTGATCGGCCGCGAAGCGGAGATACGCCAGGCGGTCGATATCCTGCTGCGTCGCCGGCAGAACAACCCCATCCTCACCGGCGAGGCGGGCGTGGGCAAGACGGCCGTGGTGGAAGGTCTGGCCCTGCGTATCGCCACGGGCGACGTGCCGGCAGTGCTGCAGGGGGCGCATATCCACGCGCTCGACATGGGGATGCTGCAGGCCGGCGCCAGCGTGAAAGGCGAATTCGAGAGCCGTTTAAAAAATGTCATCGACGAGGTGGCGCAAAGCCCGCACCCGGTCATCCTTTTCATCGACGAAGCGCATACCATGATCGGCGCCGGCGGCCAGGCGGGGCAGAACGATGCGGCCAACTTGCTGAAGCCGGCGCTGGCGCGCGGCGCCCTGCGCACCATCGCCGCCACCACCTGGAGCGAGTACAAGAAATACTTCGAGAAGGATGCGGCCCTGGCGCGGCGCTTCCAGGTGGTGAAGGTGGAGGAGCCGGGCGAGGAGATCGCCTGCGCCATGCTGCGCGCCATGGCGCCGCTGATGGAGCGCCATTTCGGCATCCGCGTGCGCGATGCGGCCATCGTCGACGCCGTGCGCCTGTCGCACCGCTACATCAGCGGGCGCCAGCTTCCCGACAAGGCCATCAGCGTGCTCGATACGGCATGCGCCAAGGTGGCGCTGGGCCAGAGCGCCACGCCGGCGCAGCTGGAAAACGCCGGCCGGCGGCAGGAGCGCATCGGCGCCGAGATCGCCGCGCTGGAGCGCGAGGCCGGTGATGGCGAAGTTGCCGGCAAGGCGGGTACCGCGCGGCTGGCGCAGCTGCGCCGCGAGCACGAGGACGGGCAGGCGGCGGTCAAGGCGCTGGCGCAGCGCTGGGAGCGCGAAAAGGCGCTGGTGGCGCAGATCGGCGACTTGCGCCTGCAACTGCGCGGCGAACGTCCGGGCGAGGGCGGCGCCGCCACCCTGCTGGCATTGAAGGAGGAGCTGGCGGCGCTGCAGGGCGAAGCGCCGCTGGCGCCGCTGGAAGTCGACGCGCAGGTGGTGGCGGGCATCGTCGCCGGCTGGACCGGCATCCCGCTGGGCAAGATGGTCAAGGACGACATCCGCAGCGTGCTGGCGCTGGATGCGGCGCTGCGCGAACGGGTGCTGGGGCAGGAGCACGTCATCGACGCGGTGGCGCAGCGCGTGCGCACGGCGCGCGCCAACCTCGACGACCCGCACAAGCCCCAAGCCGTGTTTTTGTTCACCGGGCCGTCCGGCACGGGCAAGACGGAAACGGCGCTGGCGCTGGCCGACTTGCTGTACGGCGGCGAGCGCAAGCTCATTACCCTGAACATGAGCGAGTACCAGGAGGCGCACAGCGTGGCCGGCCTGAAAGGCTCGCCGCCCGGTTATGTCGGCTATGGCGAAGGCGGCGTGCTGACGGAAGCCGTGCGGCGCCAGCCCTACAGCGTGGTGCTGCTCGATGAAGCGGAAAAGGCCCACCCGGACGTGCTGGAACTGTTCTTCCAGGTGTTCGACAAGGGCGTGCTCGATGACGCGGAAGGGCGCGAAGTCGATTTCAGGAACACCATCATCATCGCCACTTCGAACCTGGGCTCGGGCGCCATGATGGCCGCTTGCCTGAACCGCGCGGACGACGCCTTGCCCACGCCGGCCGCGCTAGAAGCACTGGTGCGCCCGCAGCTGGTGGCGCATTTCAAACCGGCGTTCCTGGGCCGGCTGAAGGTGCTGCCGTTCTATCCCTTGAGCGACGCCGTGCTGGCCGAGATCATCCACCTGAAGCTGGCGAGGATAGGCGCGCGCATCGCGCGCAACCACCAGGCGCAGTTCAGCCACGACGCGGCGCTGGTCGAAGCCGTGCTGGCACGCTGCACCGAGGTCGATTCGGGCGCGCGCAATGTCGACCATATCCTCAACGGCAGCGTGCTGCCGGCGATTGCCGACGCGGTGCTGGCGCGCATGGCAGAAGGAGAACCGCTGGCCAGCATCCGCGTCAGTGCCAGCAAGCAGGGGCAGTTCAAATACACGATCAAGTAGTCCAGGCCTAGCTGACGGAGCGTGCCATGTTCAATCTCGACCAGTTGCTGCAACCTGTGAATGCCGTGCAGCCATGCGGCGGCGACCTCACGTTCAGCCAGGAGCTCGACGCCATCGCGCGGGCGCGCCAGCACGACGACCCTAGCCTGGACCAGGGCGAGTGGGTGGTGGCCCTGAAGGAGGCGGACTGGCCGTTCGTGGCGACGCGCTGCGAGCAGCTGATCGCCTCGCACAGCAAGGACTTGCGCGTGGCCGTGTGGCTGGCAGAGGCGCACGCCAAGACGCGCCATTTCCGCGGCCTGGGCGATGGCTATGCGCTGCTGGCCGGGCTGTGCGAACGCTATTGGGACGGCCTGTACCCGCTGGCAGAAGAAGGCGAACATGAACAGCGCATCGGCAACCTGTTCTGGCTGTTGTCGCGCACGCCGCAACTGGTGCGCGAAATGCCCCTCACGGCCGGCGCCGACGGCCTGTTTTCCCTGCAGGATTTCGACGCGGCGCGCCAGCGCGCGGCCGCTTCGGCGGTGCCCGAGCAGGGCTGGGGCGACCTGCGCCACGACGAGGGGCCGACCTTGGCACAGATGGAGGCGGCGCGGCAGAAAAACACGCGCGCCTTTGCCGATGCCTTGCTGGCCGATGCACAGTACTGCATGCAGTCGCTGCTGGCGCTCGAGCGCAGCGTCGATGCGCGCTTCGGCACGGACGGCCCGAGCTTTCGCGCCGCCCGCGAAGCGCTGGAAAACGCCATCCACTTCATCGCGCCGCTGGCGCCCGAGGCGCGCTTCTCCGGCGCGCCGTCGGCTACCGCGCCAGGCAGCGTAGCCGCCAGCGGCTCCGGCGGCGACATCATCGCGCAGCGCCAGCAGGCGCTGGCCCAGTTGCGTCAGGTGGCCGAGTTCTTTCGCCGCACGGAGCCGCACAGCCCCGTCGCCTACCTGGCCGACAAGGCGGCCAGCTGGGGCGAGCTGCCCCTGCACCTGTGGCTGCGCGCCGTCGTCAAGGACCAGGGCACGCTGGCGCAGCTCGACGACATGCTGGGCACGGGCAGCGCAAACGGATGATGGTCCCGGCGCCTTCCATGCTACCCTGCCGGCATGCCCAGACTGCCCTTCCGACGATACTTTTTAGCTGCCGCGTGCTGCCTGTGCGCCGCTGCCGGCCCCGTGGCGTGGGCCGCCGCGCCGCAGCCCGTGGTGCTGTATGGCGACGACGACTATCCGCCGTATTCGTATGTCGAAAACGGCCAGCTGAAAGGCATTTATACGGACATCGTGCGCGAAGCCGTGCAAGCCATGCCGCAGTACCGCGTGCAGCTGCGCCCCGTGCCCTGGAAGCGCGGCGTGCTGATGCTGCAGACGGGCGACGCGTTTGGCCTGTATCCGCCGTATTCGTGGCGCAGCGAGCGGCCGTATGTGCGCTATTCCGTACCCCTGCTGATGGAGCAGCTGGTGGTGTTCTGCAATCAGGACGTGGTGGCGAAACGTGCGCTGCGTCAGTGGCCCGCCGATTACGCCGGCCTGCATATCGGCGTCAACGCTGGTTTCCTGCTGGGCGACGCGGGGCTGACGGCGGCCTTGCGCTCGGGGGAAATCGTGCTCGACGCGGCCAAGGGCACGCGCACGAATTTGCTCAAGCTGATGCGCGGACGCATCGATTGCTATGTCAGCGACCGCCTCTCGGCGCAGTGGGAGTTGCAGCGCATCCGGCGCGCAGGCCAGACCGGCACGCCGATGCAGGCGATCCATGAAACGGCGCAGCTGGCCGGCCAGCAAGGCCACCTGGGTTTTACGCAGCGCCAGCCGGGCGCCTATCCCTACCGCGATGACTTTATCGAGCAGTTCAATGCCGCCATCGCGCGCATGCAGGACAGTGGGGCGATCCGCCGCATCGTCGAGCGCGCGCTGCAACCCTGATGCACCATGACGGAGAAAACCATGAAAAAATTGCTGTTCCTGAGTGTGCTCGTGCTGGCCGGCTGCGTGGGCCGGCCCGAGAATGTTGTGCCGGTTAGCCACTTCGACACGAGCAAGTATCTGGGGAAATGGTATGAGATCGCGCGCCTCGACCACTCGTTCGAGCGCGGACTCAGCCACGTGACGGCCGATTACAGCCTGCGCCAGGATGGCGGCCTGAAAGTGGTCAACCGTGGCTACAAGGATACGGACGCGGCCTGGAAGGAAGCGGAAGGCAAGGCCTATTTCGTCGACAGGAAGGACGTGGGCTACCTGAAAGTGTCGTTTTTTGGCCCCTTCTACGGTGCTTACGTGGTGTTCGACCTGGACCAGGACGGCTACACCTATTCCATGATCAGCGGTCCCGATAAATCGTACTTGTGGTTGCTCTCGCGCACGCCCACCATGGACCCCGCCTTGAAACGGCGCTTGATCGAGAAGGCCAGGGGCCTGGGTTTCGACACGTCAAAATTGATTTATGTAAAGCAAAACTGAGTATTCTTGCGTGCCGCTCATACGCGGCGGCATCCCGCCTTCTGGTTGTTGCTTTTCTGCATGTTATTTCTTGCAATGCCACCCTGATTCACTCACAATCAGCACCAAAGTAGTGCGTGTGCGGCGCCATGGCGCCGGGCAGAACTGCGTCCCCCAGTCCCATTCGCGATTGTCTGGCGGCAAATGCTTGCTATAGTGAGTTGTAGCGGTATCTGACCGGCGGCATCCGTGCATTGTTCTTTCAGATAGGAATCTCGCAATGAAAAACCTCAAGATTGGCGTGCGTCTCGGTGGTGGCTTTGCCGCCGTATTGCTGCTGCTGACTTCCTTGACCGTGGTGGGCATCGTGCAGATGCAAAGCGCCAGCAAGGAAACCGATCAGCTGGTCAACGTGAAGGTGCGCAACGAGCGCCTGATCGGCGAGTGGACCAAGGTCATCGAGGTCAATGCGGCGCGCACGGCCGCCGCCTGGAAGGTCAGCGACCCCGAGCACCAGAAACAGTTCGAGAAGGAAATGGCAGCTTCGTCCGCGCGCGCCACGGAAATCCAGAACGATATCGGCAAGAGCCAGCTGAGCGCCGAAGAGCAGGCGCTGTACCAGGAAGTGTTGAGTACGCGCAAGGCATACACGGAAGTGCGCAAGGACGTGTTCAAGGCCAAGAACGCAGGCGACCTGGAGCTGGGCAAGCGCCTGTACGAAGGCGACATGGCCGTCAAGCGCGACATTTACCTGGCGTCGCTGAAGAAACTGGAAGTGCTGGAAGCCAAATTGCTCGACGAAACGGCCGCGCAGATCCGCTCGCGCTATGAAAACGGCCGCATGCTGCTGATCTCGCTTGGCGTGGCCGCCATCCTGCTGGGCATCGCCTGCGCCTACTGGATTACGCGCTCGATCACGCGCCCCATCACGCGCGCCGTGGAAGTGGCTGAAGCCGTCTCGGCCGGCGACCTGACCAGCCATATCGTGGTGGAAAGCCGCGACGAGACAGGGCAATTGATGCATGCGCTGAAGAACATGAATGACAAGCTGGTCGGCATCGTCGGCCAGGTGCGCGCCGGCACGGATTCCATCAGCACGGCGTCGAGCGAAATCGCCGCCGGCAACCTCGACCTGTCTTCGCGCACGGAAGAGCAGGCCAGCTCGCTGGAAGAGACGGCCTCGTCCATGGAAGAGCTGACCTCGACCGTGAAACTCAATGCCGACAATGCGCGCAGCGCCAACCAGCTGGCCATCGACGCCTCGCAAATCGCCAGCAAGGGCGGCGTGGTGGTGTCGGAAGTGGTCAGCACCATGGGCTCGATCAATGATTCCTCGCGCAAGATCGTCGACATCATCAGCGTCATCGACGCCATCGCCTTCCAGACGAATATCCTGGCCCTGAACGCGGCCGTCGAAGCTGCCAGGGCCGGCGAGCAGGGCCGGGGCTTTGCCGTGGTGGCCAGCGAAGTGCGCAACTTGGCGCAGCGCTCGGCGGCGGCGGCCAAGGAAATCAAGGGCTTGATCGACGATTCCGTGCAAAAGGTCGAGGCTGGTTCGCAACTGGTGGACAAGGCGGGCCGCACGATGGATGAAATCGTGCAAAGCATCAGCCATGTGACGCAAATCATGAACCAGATCACGGACGCCAGCGACGAGCAGCGCGCCGGCATCGAACAAGTCAACCAGGCCATCGGCCAGATGGACCAGGTGACGCAGCAGAACGCGGCGCTGGTGGAGCAGGCGGCCGCGGCGGCCGAATCCATGCAGGAGCAGGCCGCCAAGCTGGCCGACGTGGTGGGCTTGTTCAAGCTCGATGCTACGCAGCAATATGTGTCGGCGAGCGTGTCCGCCCGTCCTGCCGCCAAGCCTGTTGCCAGGCCTGCCGTCAAGTCCGCCGCGCGGCGGGCCGTGACCGGTGGCGCCGCGGGCTCCGCCGCCAGTTTCGTCGCCCACTCCGCTGGCGGCCCGGCAAAGGCAGCAAGGCCGGACGCGGCGCGCACCAGCACCCCGCGCGCGCCGGTCGCTTCGGGCGCCGACGAGTGGGAAGAGTTTTAAGCGGTTTTGAGTGTTTAAGTGTTGTTTTAAGTGTTTAAGTGTTTTAGGCGGTGCTAAGCCGTTGGCTTGAATCGAGTTGGCGTGCATCGCCTGCTGGCAGTTTCCAGCGGTTGCTAGCAGTTGCTGGCAGTGCTTGTTGCCAGTGCTTGTTAGCAGTCGTTTGGTTAGCAGTTGTTTTACAGTTGTTTTAAACTGTACCTCGCGCCAAGATTTCCGCCGGCATGGCGTGGGCGCTACAATCGCGGCTTGAAGAACCCCGCGAACGTGCTCCGCCATGACCACCAGCAGCAACCATCCATCCTCCCAGACGCCGGCCGCCACGCAAGTGGGCGCCGCCAAACCAGCGGACGTCAGCAAACTGGCGCCCCCCCTGGCGCAAGCCGTGGCGCCATCCCCGACGCAAGCTGCCAGACCAGCTGACGTCACCAGGCCAGCTGACGCCACCAGGCAAACCGACCCAGCCAAACGCGCACGCTGTCCGGTCTGCCTGCGCGCCGCAGCCAGCTGTATCTGCCGCTGGACTTCCCCCGTTGCCCACGCGGTGGACGTGCTGATTCTCCAGCACCCGCTGGAGGTACACAATGCCAAGGGCAGCGCCCGCCTGCTGCACCTGAGCCTGCCCAACAGCCGCCTGCTGACCGGAGAGCAGTTCGCCCCCGGCACTCTCGCCACATTGCTGGCTGGCAAACAAAACGTATTGCTGTATCCAGACACGCCCGGCGACCGTTCGCTGGGCATCGCACCGCCGCCCGCACTGGATCCGGCTACCTTGCTGGACCCGTCACAGCTGCGGCTGGTGGTGCTCGATGGCACATGGCGCAAGAGCCGCAAGATGCTGTACCTGAATCCCCTGTTGCAACAAATGCCGCGCCTGCCGTTGCGCGATACGCCAGCCTCCCACTACCTGATCCGCAAGGCGCACGCACCAGACCAGTTGTCGACCCTGGAAGCGACTTGCTATGCCCTGATGCAGTTAGAGCAGGACGCGCCGCGTTTTGTTCCTTTGATCACGGCATTTGACGGTTTTGTCGCGCAGCAGTTGAGTTATGTCATACCGCACGGTGAAAAAGCTTGAAAGAGCATCACGGCAGCCCTTGATCTTGCCCCGCGAGCGGCATAGTATACTGTACGTATATACAGTTGATGGGGCCGTTCATGAAAGCAATCATTCCACAGCATGATGACAGTTTCGCCGGGCAAGCCATGTTGCCGCCCCAGTCGCTGAAAGCCCTGAAGGGGCGTGGCGCCGTATCAAATTTGCAAGGACGCTACGAAGTGCATGCGCGCGACGGCTTCGATGACGGCTGGGGCGTGGCTGGCGCGGACGCGGACGCTGAAGGGGAGGGCGTCGCGCCATGGAAGACGCAGGTCAGCGACGAGCAGGCGCGCACCATCCTCACGCGCAACGCTTCGCCCGACTTGCCGTTCAATGTGTCCCTGAACCCGTACCGGGGCTGTGAGCATGGTTGCATCTATTGCTTTGCCCGTCCCACGCACAGCTACCTGGGCCTGTCGCCGGGCCTCGACTTCGAAAGCCGCATCTATGCCAAGGTGAATGCGCCGGAATTGCTGCGGCGCGAACTGGCCAGGCCGTCCTATGTGCCGGAGCCGATCGCGCTGGGCGTGAACACGGATGCCTACCAGCCGTGCGAGCGCGAGCGGCAACTGACGCGGCGCGTGCTGGAAGTGCTGCACGAATGCGAGCATCCGGTGGCGCTGATCACCAAATCCTCGCTGATCGAGCGCGACATCGACTTGCTGGCGCCGATGGCGGCCAAGCGCCTGGCTGCCGTGGCAGTCACCGTCACCACGCTCGACCCGGCCATCGCGCGCACGCTGGAACCGCGCGCTGCCGCTCCCGCGCGGCGCCTGCGCACGATCCGCACCTTGACGGACGCGGGCATTCCCGTGGGCGTCAGCATCGCCCCCATCATTCCTTTCGTGACGGAACCGGAAATCGAGCAATTGCTCGAAGCCGTGCGCGACTCGGGCGCCATCCACGCCCATTACGTCGTGCTGCGCCTGCCGTGGGAAGTGAGTCCCCTGTTTCAGCAATGGCTGGAAGCGCACTTCCCGGAACGGGCCCAGCGCGTGATGAATAGGGTGCGCGAAATGCGTGGTGGCAAGGATTACGACAGCGCCTTCGGCACGCGCATGCAGGGCGAGGGCGTATGGGCCGACCTCATCCGCCAGCGCTTCGAGAAGGCCGTGCACCGCCTGGGTCTGCATGGCAGGGGAGGCCGTTTCAAGCAGCTTGACTGCACCCAGTTCCGCCGTCCGCTGGTGGTGCCGCCGCTGGGCGCCAAGGCGAAAGGGAGCAATGCGGGGCAGCTGGATTTGTTTTAGGGAAAATCAATATAGAACTGGATGGTAACAATTATGAGAAGATCAGAAAACGCATCGCTTGAGTGGTAATTGGCGGCATTTTTTTGTCATGGGTTAACTACATTTCGACATTGTTTGATCATGATTATTGGGAGATGCAATGGTTCCCCTTTGCACTCCAACGCCTTACGATCCCATTCGCATCTAGTGTGAACATTACCGTGCACGAAAAAGAAATATTGCTTGCTGGCCCTTGGCTCTGAACATAGGTCGTGGATTGTTGTGCGTAGTTTCCAGTTGTTTGTCGGATGCCTTGATTGAGCGTTAGATTTCCGCTTGTATTAGTTGTTACCGGCTGCACCGTGATGGCGCCAGGCAGCATAATATCTGATCCACGGGTGTATTGAATAACACGTGATCCATCTTGTAGAGTGTAATTGCTTTGGGGTATACCATACGTCGATATCACGGATATCTCAGGCTGACCGATGAATCCGTCCATCTTTGCAGAAAATTTCTCCGATGTTGCGCAACCAGTCAGACCCAAAAACATAAGAGCAACATAAATAGGTTTCATAAGTGAGCATGATGGCTGAGGGAGTTGCCACCTTAACATTCATTAATATGCAGGACAGCTTGTATATAAATAAAACGATGAGACTTAGGGCTTCTGCAACAAAAGTAGCTCAATAGTGAAGGCTTGATAAATATTGGAATTTTATTTCGGCGTAGGAATCGTGCTGCTGAATTTCGATCTTTGGATCCGATAGCGCAAGCATCGATTGCCGGTGGCTAGGTAGTACAGGCGGCAGGCAGGAGTGGCGGTGCAGCAGTCTGCCAGCATGGTGATCATATGAGCGACGGCCACGTGCTGCGCGATCGCGTCTTCCAGGACCTAGGGCAGGTCGCCGCTTTTGAGGGCAGCCGTCAGTATTTGCAGCGTGGTGTCGAAGGCTATCTGGCCACGTGCCTCGTGTGTTGTTCCGGATCATCTTTGGAGAATTCCCTGGCGGCAGGCTCCAGTTTTCCGTTTAGCAGCCCGTTTGGCTATGATGGCGCGTTAGCTGTATCAGATGACTGCCCCTGGTTTTGTTGTTTCAGTTCCCGGCACTGTCTGCCGTGCCGTCCTTGATCTGCGCCAAATGCTGCTCGATGGCGAAGACGTGCGGGTCGCTCTTGCCCAGTTCGCGCAGGGCGCTGGCCAGGTGCAGCAGGTAGTCGCTGTTCGGGCCGCTGGGGCCGGCCGAACGGGCGATCTGGCGCGCGATGTCGAGTTCGGGCGCGGCGCCCAGGAAGGCGGCGTTTTCTTCATTGGCGATGTAGACGAGGCCGTCGACCTTGCTGCCATCGTCGAAGGTGATCTCGGTGGCCAGGCGCAAATAGCCGTTCTTTTCGCGGTGGTCGAGGTGGGCGAAGACTTCGGGCGTGATCAGGTAAGCCATGCCGTCGCACACGGCGCCCGCCTGCGGCACGATGGTGGCGACCCGGCCCGGCGCCATCGGCGTGCCGCGGTGGTCGTGCGAACCTTGCCAGAAGCGCCGCGTCCAGCCCTTGATGCTGGCGGGACGCCGCTCGAGGTAGGGGAAATCGGCCTTGTAGATCAGCGAGCCATAGCCGAACAGCCAGACTTGTGCGTGGCCGTCGAAGGTGTTCATGCGCTGGTTGATGGCGATGGTGGCGGCGTCGATGGGCGACAGGTCGTTGTGCGCAGGCTGGGTCATGGCGTAAGCGGTGAGAGGGCGATGGTGGATTATAAAGGTGCGCCGGCCGCGCCGCCCGCAGGCAGGGCGTCGCGTGCGCCGCCGTTCGCTCCCACATTCCACTCGTGCGTCTCGACGAACTGGAACAGGAAGGCCATGAAGCTTTCGGCCGCCGGCGACAGCGAACGTCCCGTCTTCGTGTACACGAAAAAGCGCCGCGTCAGTTCCGGCTCGTGCAGCGCGCGCATGTGCAGTTTGTACAGCTTGACCATCGGTTCCGCGTACGGCAGGCAGACCGTGATGCCCAGGTTGGCGCTGACCATGGCCAGCGCCGTCGTCATGAAGGTCACTTCGTTGTAGGGATTGAGCGACAGGTCGCGGAAGCTGCCGTGCATGTCGCGCAGCAGGCGCTCCGTGAACTGGCCCTGCAGCGAGATGAACGGGTAGTCGCCCACATCGGCCCAGGTGACCCGCTCTTTCTGCTGCAGCGGGTGCTGCTCGGGGAAAACCAGCACGAAGGGCATCTCGAACAGCACTTGGGCGCCGATTTCCGCCGTCGGGTCGCGTTCGGGGCCGATGCCGAAATCGACTTCGCCGCTGAAGACGCGCGCCGACACATTCTCCACCGGACAGTCGACCAGGCGCAGCTGCACGTCGGGGTGCGCCTCGCGGTAGGCGGCGATCACTTCCGGCAGCAGGGTGCAGGCCATCATCTGCGGCGCGGCGATGCGCACCATGCCCGTCTTCAGGGCCTTGCGCTGGGCGATGCCGGCCATGGCGCCGTCGAGATCTTCGATCATCTTTTCAAACAGCGGATACAGCTCGCGGCCGATTTCCGACAGCTGCGTCCTGCGCGTGCTGCGCTCGACGACGCGCACGCCCAGCACGCTTTCGAGTTCCTTGATCAAGCCGCTCAGGGCGGACTGCGTCACGTGCAGGTATTCGGCGGCCAGGGTGAAGCTGCCGGTCTTGGCGAGCGCGACGAAAGCGCGCATCTGTCGCAGGCTGGGGCTCATAAGATAATCCGATAAATCAATGGTTAAATATTGTTTGTATGATAGCTGGAACTCGATTCTAATGGTGAAAACTGAAAAAACCGCCAGCCATCGCGCCGCGCGCGCATCCATTGGAGACAGACCGCATGAAGATCAAGCAAATCCACCACGTCGCCTACCGCTGCATCGACGCGAAGAAAACCGTCGAGTGGTACGTCAAGCATTTGAACATGAATTTCGTCCTCGCCATCGCGGAAGACCTGGTGCCGTCGACCAAGGCGCCGGACCCGTACATGCACGTCTTCCTCGACGCCGGCCAGGGCAATGTGCTGGCCTTCTTTGAATTGCCGACGCAGCCGCCGATGGACCGCGACCGCAATACGCCGGCCTGGGTGCAGCACCTGGCTCTGGAAGTGGCCAGCATGGACGAACTGCTGGCCGCCAAGGAGCGCCTGGTGGCCGGCGGCGTGGAAGTGCTGGGTCCCGTCAACCACGCCATCTTCCAGTCGATCTACTTTTTCGACCCGAACGGCCACCGCCTGGAGCTGGCGGCCAATGTGGGCACGCCCGAGATGATGGCCAAACTGGACGCCGTCAAATGGGAAATGCTGGAAGAATGGTCGCAGACGCGCCGCGCGCCCAAGCACGCCGCCTGGATGCACGCGCCGGCCGACGCCTGAGCGCCGCCAACCTGCTCCATGCGACACCTGAACACTACGCCACACAAGGAAAACCATGAAACTCGCAACCCTGAAAAACGGCAGCCGCGACGGCGCCCTGATCCTCGTCAGCCGCGACCTGCGCCAGTACCAGCGCGTGGCCGCCATCGCGCCGACCCTGCAGGCGGCGCTCGACAACTGGGACGCCGTCGCGCCCCGGCTGGAACAGGCTTACGCCGCCCTGAACGCGGGCCAGGCGCCGGACGCCCAGCCGTTTGACGCAACGCTATGCCACTCGCCGCTGCCGCGCGCCTACCAGTGGGCCGACGGTTCGGCCTACATCAACCATGTGGAGCTGGTGCGCAAGGCGCGCAACGCGGAAGTGCCGGCCTCGTTCTACACGGATCCGCTGATGTACCAGGGCGGCTCGGACAGTTTCATCGGTCCGCGCGACCCGATCTTCGCCCTGTCGGAAGAGTGGGGTATCGACCTGGAGGCGGAAGTGGCCGTCGTCACGGGCGACGTCGCCATGGGCGCCGGCGTGGCGGAGGCGGCGAAAGCCATCCGCCTGGTGATGCTGGTCAACGACGTTTCGCTGCGCAACCTGATTCCGGGCGAACTGGCGAAAGGTTTCGGCTTCTTCCAGTCGAAGGCGGCCAGCGCGTTTTCGCCGGTCGCCGTCACGCCGGACGAACTGGGCGCCGACTGGGCTGACAGCAAGCTGCACCTGCCGCTGCTGGTGGACCTCAATGACAAGCCCTTCGGCAAGCCGAATGCGGGCGAAGACATGACGTTCAACTTTGCGCAGCTGGTGGCGCATGCGGCCAAAACGCGCGAACTGGGCGCCGGCAGCATCGTTGGCTCGGGCACCGTGTCGAACAAGCAGGGCGGCCTGTTCGGTTCCAGCATCGACAACGGCGGCGTGGGCTACTGCTGCCTGGCCGAGGTGCGCATGTATGAAACCATCGAACATGGCGCGCCGAAGACGGCCTACCTGCAATTCGGCGACACGGTGCGCATCGAGATGCGCGACGCGGCCGGCGCCAGCATCTTCGGCAGCATCGAGCAGACCGTGGCCCTGTACGCCGGTGCCGCGCGCGCCTGAGGGGAGGGCGTCCCATGAAGCTGTACACCTATTTTCGCAGTTCGGCCGCCTATCGCGTGCGCATCGCCCTGAACCTGAAGGGCGTGGCCTATGACAGCATCCCCGTGCACCTGCTGCGCGATGGCGGCCAGCAGCTGCTGCCGGCCTACCGCGCCGTCAATCCGTCGGCGCTGGTGCCGGCGCTCGACGACGATGGCGCCATCCTGACGCAGTCGCTGGCGATCCTCGAATACCTCGATGAAACGCGCCCTGGCGTGCCGCTGCTGCCGGCGGATGCGCCTGGGCGGGCCCGCGTGCGCGCGCTGGCGCTGGCGATCGCCTGCGACGCGCATCCGCTGACGAATCTGCGGGTCCTGAAATACCTGAAAAATACGCTGGGCCTGTCCGAGGAAGCCAAGCAGGAATGGTACCGCCACTGGATGGCCGAGGGACTGGCGGCCGTGGAAGCGCTGCTGGTCCAGGGCGATGCGGCCGGAACGAAGCTGTTCTGCCATGGCGACGCCGCCAGCATCGCCGACTGTTGCCTGGTGCCGCAAGTGTTCAATGCGCAGCGCTTCGGCATCGACCTGGCGCCATACCCGCGCGTGGCGCGCATCCACGCGCACTGCAGCGGCTTGCCCGCGTTTGCCGCCGCCCATCCGTCGCAGCAGCCGGACGCCGAATAGCGTCGAGCAGGCGGGGTGCCGCCCTTTGAACCATGGGCTTGATTCAAAGCAAGCGCAAGCGAAAGCAAGTCCCGGCCCGGCAACAGGCCGGGACTTTTTTATTCTCCGAGTGACATGCTTCATGGGCGTAACTTTGTGTTTTCGTCAAGGTTGGCCTGGCGGTGCGCTACAATTTGCGTTTGCGCAATCGACTACGAGTTCCATGACCGTTCCCACACTCCCCGCCAGCATCGCCGACGCCCTGTCCCTGGCGCATGCTTCCTGGCGCCCCATCCTGCTGCGCGGCCTGCACGCCGTGATGGCGGCCGATCCCGCCTACCTGCCGGCGCTGGCCGTCGACGATTACCTGCCCACGCAGGGCCGGCTGTTCGCCGCCTTTGCCCTGCCGCTGGCGCAGGTGCGCCATGTGCTGGTGGGCGAGGGGCCATATCCGCGCGCCGAGAGCGCCACGGGCGTGTGTTTCATGGATGGCGCCGTCGGCAGCCTGTGGTCGGCCACGGGCCTGTCGAAGCCCGTCAACCGCGCCACCTCGCTGCGCAACTTCATGAAGATGCTGCTGGTGGCCGATGGCCAGCTGCAGGGCGGCGACACGTCCGGCGTCGCCATGGCGCCCGTGGCCGCCGCCGCGCTGCTGCCCGGCAGCGGCGTGATCCAGACCTTGCCCGACCTGCAGCGCAAGATGACGGAGCAGGGCTTTTTGCTGCTCAACGCGGCGCTCGTGTTCCGCGCCCACGTGCCGCCCGTGCAGGATGCGCGCGGCTGGCTGCCCTTCCTGCAGGTAGTGCTCGAGGCGCTGGCGCGGCAGGGTGGGGCGGATCTGCCGCAGCTGGTGCTGTGGGGCAAGATTGCCGAACTCGTCAAGCGCCTGCCGGTGGCCGCATCCTTGCCGCAGGTGACGGCCGAACATCCGTATAATCTGTCCTTTATCGGCAATGGCGAAATGCAGGCCCTGTTTGGCCCGATGCAGCTATTGCGTGCTTGAGCTTGAATTGGCGCCTGTCTGGCGGAAGTCCGGGGAATATGCAAATTAGTAACGTTGAAGAATTGAAGGCATGGATAGGCGCCGGCGGCGTGCCCGACTATCTGTATTTCTGGGGCCACACGCCGGCGCAGCCGCAGGTGGCCGATAAAAGCTGTTTCAGCCAGTGGTTTCCCTCGCCGTTCAGTCTGGCGGGCGTGACGTATGCGACGGCCGAGCATTACATGATGGCGCAAAAGGCGGCCCTGTTCGGCGATACGGCCGTGCAGGCGCGCATCGTGGCGGCCGGGCGGCCATCGGAAGTGAAAAAGCTGGGGCGCGAGGTGGCCAATTTCGACGCCAAGGTGTGGGAGGCGGCGCGCGCCGGCATCGTCTTCGATGGCAATTTTGCCAAATTCTCGCAAAAGCCCGCCTTGCGCAAGTTTTTGCTGGGCACGGGCGAGCGCATCATCGTCGAAGCCAGCCCCGTCGACCGCATCTGGGGCGTGGGCCTGGCGGCGGACAATCCGCGCATCGCCGATCCGTCCCGCTGGGACGGCTTGAACCTGCTGGGTTTCGAACTGATGAAAGTGCGCGCCGCCCTGCGCGGCTGATGACGCCTGGCCAAACCTGCTGCGCGTCGGCATGGGTGGCCGGCGATGCCCGCCACGTCGGCGCCCGTGCTGGCCTGCGCTTCTTGGCCGCCGTTCCCTTCCGCCCGCGACGGTTTTGCCCGGTGCCGTGACGCCGGCGATTTTCCGATTGTTGTTTTCCTGATGCCGCCGCGCCTGGCGCGGCCTGCCATGCCCCTGCCAGCCCTGTGGTCATCGAGGGGCGCTCTGACAAACCCCGCCGAATTTGTTATACTTGACTAAATCATTCAACTACTCGGGGTTAGGGAAGTTGAAAAACCGCAATATTTTAAACTAGTTGAACCGAGGATGTATGCGTCTGACTACAAAAGGCCGTTTTGCCGTGACAGCGATGATCGATCTTGCCCTGCGCCAGGGCAAGGGCCCGGTCACCTTGTCCGGCATCAGCCAGCGCCAGTCGATTTCCCTGTCCTACCTGGAACAGCTGTTCGGCAAGCTGCGCCGGCATGAGATCGTCGAATCGATCCGTGGTCCCGGCGGCGGCTACAGCCTGGCGCGCCGCGCCGACAAGGTGACGGTGGCCGACATCATCATCGCCGTCGACGAACCGCTGGATGCGACGCAGTGCGGCGGCAAGGAACATTGCCATGGCGCCGACGCGGCCACGGGAGCGCGCTGCATGACGCATGAATTGTGGTCCACACTCAACGAAAAAATGGTCGATTATCTGGATTCTGTGTCGCTGCAGGACCTGGTCGACCAGCAGAGACAAAAGAATGCCGAGCAAAGCGTGATGGTGATGCACCGTAACCACGCCGCCCTCGGTTGATAAATACAAAATACTAAGTTGCTGATTGCATTGGAGTTATTGATGAACGCCCCTGAAAAAAACGTAGGCCAAGTGCACTTTGAAACCGCACCGCATTTCCCGATCTACATGGATTACTCGGCCACCACGCCGATCGATCCACGCGTCGCCGACAAGATGATTCCTTACCTGCGCGAGCAGTTCGGCAATCCGGCGTCGCGCAGCCACATGTATGGCTGGACGGCGGAAAAAGCCGTGGAAGAGGCACGCGGCCACGTGGCGGCACTGGTGAACGCCGATCCGCGCGAAATCATCTGGACTTCCGGCGCAACGGAAAGCAACAACCTGGCCATCAAGGGCGCGGCACAGTTCTACAAGACCAAGGGCAAGCACATCATCACCGTCAAGACCGAGCACAAATCGGTGCTGGACACGGTGCGCGAACTGGAACGCATCGGCTTTGAAGCCACCTACCTGGAACCGCAGGACAATGGCCTGATCACCGTCGAGCAGCTGGCCGCGGCCGTGCGCCCGGACACCATCCTCGTGTCGGTCATGCTGGTGAACAACGAAATCGGCGTGATCCAGCCTATCGACGAGATCGGCGTATTCTGCCGCTCGAAAGGCATCATCTTCCATTGCGACGCCGCGCAGGCAACGGGCAAGGTCGTCATCGACCTGCAAAAAACCAAGGTCGACCTGATGACCTTCACGGCGCACAAGACCTACGGCCCGAAAGGCGTGGGCGCACTGTACGTCTGCCGCAAGCCGCGCGTGCGCCTGGAAGCGCAGATGCACGGCGGCGGCCACGAGCGCGGCCTGCGTTCGGGCACCCTGCCGACGCACCAGATCGTCGGCATGGGCGAAGCGTTCCGCATCGCCAAGGAAGAAATGGACAGCGAAATCGGCCGCATCCAGGCCCTGCGCGACCGCCTGGCGAAAGGCTTGCAGGAGATCGAAGAAGTCTACATCAACGGCGACATGGATCACCGCGTGCCGCATAACCTGAACGTCAGCTTCAACTATGTCGAAGGCGAGTCGCTGATCATGGCGATCAAGGATATCGCCGTGTCGTCCGGTTCGGCCTGCACCTCGGCCAGCCTGGAGCCATCGTACGTGCTGCGCGCCCTGGGCCGCAGCGACGAACTGGCGCACAGCTCGATCCGCTTCACCATCGGCCGTTTCTCGACCGAGGAAGACATCGACTTCGCCGTCAACCTGCTGAAATCGAAAGTGCACAAGCTGCGCGACCTGTCGCCGCTGTGGGACATGTTCAAGGAAGGTATCGATATCAACTCGATCCAATGGGCTGCCCACTAACCAACACCCTGGCCTCAATCGGGGCCGGCAAGAATATTTAAGGAGCATCAAAATGGCTTACTCGGACAAAGTACTCGATCACTACGAAAACCCGCGCAACGTGGGCGCTTTCGACAAGGGTGATGAAACCATCGGCACCGGCATGGTGGGCGCGCCCGCTTGCGGCGACGTCATGAAACTGCAGATCAAGGTCGGCGCCGACGGCCTGATCGAAGATGCGAAATTCAAGACCTACGGCTGCGGTTCGGCCATCGCCTCGAGCTCGCTGGTGACCGAATGGGTCAAGGGCAAGACGCTGGATCAAGCCTTGTCGATCAAGAATACGCAGATCGCGGAAGAGCTGGCCCTGCCGCCAGTGAAAATCCACTGCTCGATTCTGGCGGAAGACGCCATCAAGGCGGCAGTGCTTGACTACAAGACCCGTCACCCGGCAGCAGCTTAAACGTTGGCAGCCCGCCCCAGCCGCAAGGCCGGGGCAGTTGCGGAGAAATACATGATCACACTGACCGAAAAAGCGGCGAAGCACATCAACCGTTATATCGAACGGCGCGGCAAGGGCGTGGGCCTGCGCTTTGGCGTGCGTACCACGGGCTGCTCGGGCCTGGCCTACAAGCTGGAATACGTCGATGAAGCGGCTGCGGAAGACAGCGTCTTCGAATCGCACGGCGTGAAAGTCTTCGTCGACCCGAAAAGCCTGCCGTACATCGACGGCACGGAACTCGATTTCGCGCGCGAAGGCTTGAACGAAGGCTTCAAGTTCCACAATCCGAACGAAAAAGACGCCTGCGGCTGCGGCGAAAGTTTCCGCATCTAAGACGCAAGTATCACCCCGGTCGGTGCGCTGTACCCATCGATTGAGGTACAGCGACCACCGACAGACTATGCAAAACCACTTCGAATTATTCCAGTTGCCGGCCCAGTTCGCGCTCGACATGCCCGCGCTCGACGCGGCCTACCGCGACGTGCAGGGCAAGGTCCATCCCGACCGTTTCATCAATGCCAGCAGCGCCGAAAAGCGCGTCGCCATGCAGTGGGCGACACGCGCCAATGAAGCCTACCAGACCCTGAAAAGCCCGCAAAAACGCGCGCAGTATCTGTGCGAACTCAATGGCGTCGATTTGCAGACGGAGTCGAACACGGCCATGCCGGTCAGCTTCCTGATGCAGCAGATGGAATGGCGCGAGGAACTGGGCGACGCGCGCGCCGGCAAGGATGCCGACGCGCTCGACGCGCTGGACCGCCAGCTGCGCGGCGAACGCAAGGCCCTGCTGGCCCAGGTGGCGGCCCAGCTCGACGGTGGCGACTATGTGAACGCGGCGCAAAGCGTGCGCGCCCTGATGTTCCTCGACAAATTCGGCGAGGAAGTCCGTTTTGCCTATGAGGCCATCGAGGCCTGACCGGCCGATAGCTTGACCTGCGTGCCAAGCGCCAGTCTGGCGCGCGTCTTATAATGCACGCCATGCATCAGCTGCACTACGCACAAAATTAATCGAGGCACGAATACAATGGCACTTCTGCAAATTTCCGAACCAGGCATGTCGACCGCGCCGCACCAGCACCGCCTGGCCGTCGGCATCGATCTTGGCACCACCAATTCCCTGGTCGCGACGGTCCGCAACAGCATTCCCGAGGTGCTCAACGATGAAGAAGGGCACTCGCTGCTGCCATCCGTCGTGCGCTACCTGCCGAACGGCCATGCGAACATCGGCTACAAGGCCCTGGCCGCGCAAACCACCGACCCGAAAAACACCATCGTCTCCGTGAAGCGCTTCATGGGCCGCGGCCTGGCCGATATCGCCTACGCGGAAAACCTGCCCTACGACTTCCAGGACACGCCTGGCATGGTGCAGCTGAAAACCGTGGCCGGCGTGAAAAGCCCGGTCGAGGTGTCGGCGCAAATCCTCGCCACCCTGCGCCAGCGCGCGGAAGATTCCCTGGGCGACGACCTGGTGGGCGCCGTCATTACCGTACCGGCGTATTTCGACGATGCCCAGCGCCAGGCCACGAAAGATGCGGCCCAATTGGCCGGCATCAATGTGCTGCGCCTCTTGAGCGAGCCGACGGCCGCCGCCATCGCGTATGGTCTCGATAACGCTTCCGAAGGCGTGTACGCCGTGTACGACCTCGGCGGCGGCACTTTCGACATCTCGATCCTGAAACTGAGCAAGGGCGTCTTCGAAGTGCTGTCCACGGGCGGCGACTCGGCCCTGGGCGGCGACGATTTCGACCGCCGCCTGTTCTGCTGGATCAGCGAGCAGGCCAAGCTGGCGCCGCTGTCGGACGAAGACACGGCCATCCTGATGGTCAAGGCGCGCGAAATCAAGGAATTGCTGTCGAGCAAGCCGGAAACGCTGATCGACGCGGCCCTGAACTCGGGCGAGGAAATCCACCTGCGCATCACGGCGGCCGATTTTGCCGCCATGACGCAGCACCTGGTGGGCAAGACCATGAACGCCATCAAGAAGGCCTTGCGCGACGCGAACGTGGATGCGGACGACGTCGACGGCGTGGTGATGGTGGGCGGCGCCACGCGCATGCCCCACGTGCAGCGCGCCGTCAGCGAATTCTTCCACACGACGCCGCACGCGAACATCGACCCGGACAAAGTGGTGGCGCTGGGCGCCGCCATCCAGGCCAACTTGCTGGCGGGCAACCGCGCCGCCGGCGACGACTGGCTGCTGCTGGACGTGATCCCGCTGTCGCTGGGCATCGAAACCATGGGCGGCCTGGTGGAAAAGATCATCCCGCGCAATTCGACGATCCCATGCGCGCGTGCGCAGGAATTCACGACCTTCAAGGATGGCCAGACGGCGCTGGCCGTGCACGTGCTGCAGGGCGAGCGCGAACTGGTCAGCGACTGCCGTTCGCTGGCGCGCTTTGAACTGCGCGGCATTCCGCCGATGGTGGCGGGCGCCGCGCGCATCCGCATCACGTATCAAGTCGATGCGGACGGCTTGCTGTCCGTCTCGGCGCGCGAACTGCGCTCGGGCGTGGAAGCGTCGATCAGCGTCAAGCCGGCCTACGGCCTGGGCGACGACGACATCGCGCGCATGCTGCAGGATTCCTACACCTCGGCCGACGTCGACATGGTGGCGCGCGCCCTGCGCGAAGAGCAGGTGGAAGCGGAACGCATCGTGCTGGCCACGCAGTCGGCGCTGGACGAGGACGGCGGCTTGCTGGACGCCGCCGAACGGTCCGCCGTCGACGGCCTGATGCAGCAGGTGCGCGACGCCATTGCCCAGTCGCAAAGCGGCGCCATCGACCACCAGGCCTTGAAGCTGGCGATCGAGGCGCTGGCCGACGGCACCGAGGATT
The DNA here is from genome assembly GCF_030397695.1 of Janthinobacterium sp. SUN118. Lineage (NCBI taxonomy): Bacteria > Pseudomonadati > Pseudomonadota > Betaproteobacteria > Burkholderiales > Oxalobacteraceae > Janthinobacterium > Janthinobacterium sp. SUN118. Next base: position 1,498,004 of record NZ_JAPUBV010000001.1, read on the forward strand.
TCGCCTCGCGCCGCATGGACCGCAGCGTGCGCACGGCCCTGACCGGTAAATCGCTCGACCAGGTCGTGTGAGGACACCTGACCAAACCTGCTGCGCGTCGCGCTTTGCGGCCGGCGATGCTCACCGTACTGGAGTACGGTTGCGCTTCTCGGCCACAAATCACTGCCGCTCGCTACGGTTTTGTCAGGTGTTGTAATAGTGTTGACATGCGCGCCGTGTGCCATTGCTGCGGCAGCGCCCCAAATCATTGAAATTGTAGAGGTAATATGCCCCAAATCGTCATTCTGCCGCACGCCAAGCTTTGCCCGGACGGCGCCGTCATCGAAGCCCCTGCCGGCAAGTCCATCTGCGACATCCTGCTGGAAAACGACATCGACATCGAGCACGCCTGCGAAAAATCGTGTGCCTGCACCACTTGCCACGTGCTGGTGCGCGAGGGCATCGAATCGCTGAACGAGGCGACGGAACTGGAAGAAGACATGCTGGACAAGGCCTGGGGCCTGGAAGCCGTGTCGCGCCTGTCGTGCCAGTCCATCGTGGCCGAGGCCGACCTCGTCGTCGAAATTCCGAAATACACGATCAACCAGGTCAGCGAAGGCAGCCACTAACATGAAATGGTCCGACATTCACGTGATCGCCGAGGCGCTGTACGACGCGCATCCGGACATCGATCCCCTGACCGTGCGTTTCACCGACCTGCATAACTGGGTGGTGGAGCTGGACGGCTTCGACGATGACCACACGCGCGGCGGCGAAAAGGTGCTCGAGGCGATACAGATGGCGTGGATCGATGAAGCGCGCTAAGGACGCGGCGCCCGCCGCCGCGGTTCCTGCGCCGAAAGACATCATCACGGCCGCCAGCAACATGCCCGAGATCAAGGATGGCCAGTCGGTCGCCTTGCTGCAGGAATTGCACATCCTGACGCGCGACGGCAAGATGAACCAGGACAGCCGCCGCAAGCTCAAGCAGGTGTACCACCTGACGCAGTTCATCGAGCCGCTGCTGCGCGAAGTGCAGCTCGACCATCCCGGCGTGTCGCTGGTCGACCATGGCGCCGGCAAGTCCTACCTGGGCTTCATCCTGTACGACCTGTTCTTCAAGAATGGCAACGACGGTTCGCACATCTACGGCATCGAGACGCGCGAAGAGCTGGTGCAGCGCTCGCAGGAATTGGCGAAGAAATTCAAGTTCCCCGGCATGTCCTTCCTGCCCCTTTCCGTGGCCGAATCGACGGAATCGAAGCTGCTGCCCAAGCAGATCGACATCGTCACGGCCCTGCATGCGTGCAACACGGCCACCGATGACGCGATTCACTTTGCCCTGAAGAAAAAGGCGAAATTCATGGTGCTGGTGCCATGTTGCCAGGCCGAAGTGGCTTCCGTCTTGAAGAAGAACAAGGGCAAGAGCCTGGGCAAGAATGTCTTGACGGAACTGTGGCGCCATCCGCTGCATACGCGCGAGTTCGGCAGCCAGATCACCAACGTGCTGCGCTGCCTGCAGCTGGAAGCCCATGGCTACCAGGTCAGCGTGACGGAGCTGGTGGGCTGGGAGCATTCGATGAAGAATGAACTGATCATCGCCAGCTACAAGAACCTGCCGCGCCAGCGTCCGACCGAGCGCCTGCAGGAAGTGCTGCAGACCCTGGGCCTGGAAGAGATGGGCCACCGTTTCTTTGCCGAGGAACTGGCGAAGGCGCAAGCCTGATTGTTGGCTTACGCGGCAAGCCGCCAAGCCAACCTACAGCGCCGCACATGGTCGGGTAGATCGGATTAGCGCAGCGTAATCCGACAATCAGCAGCGTAAGCCGACGGTCATCAGCGCAAGTCGTAAAAGGGGAGGAGCGAGTCGGTTACAATACCGGCTTTCTCCTCCTCTTGCTTTTTGCGCATCCCCCCATGACCACACCAATTGCAATGCCCACCGTCCGCCTGGCCAAGCGCCTGTCTGAAGACGTGCCCTGTTCGCGCCGCGAGGCCGAGCTGTATATCGAGGGCGGCTGGGTGACGGTCGACGGCGTGCTGGTGGAAGAGGCGGGCGCGCGCGTGGCCGACAACCAGACCGTGGTGCTGCTGCCGAACGCCACCCTGGAAGAAATGCCGCCCGTGACGATCTTGCTGCACAAGCCGGCCGGCATCAATGGCGGCGTGGGCGCGGAAGGCAAGCCGGCCCTGAGCTGCCTGCGTCCCGAAGAGATTTTCACGCCCGAGAACGTTGCGCCCAGCTCCGTCACGCGCTTCCTGAAGCGCCACCTGATCGGCCTGACCATCACCAACCCGCTGGAAACCATGGCTTCCGGCCTGCTGGTGTTCACGCAGGATTTCCGCGTCGCCCGCAAGCTGGTCGACGAAGCGAAAACGGTGGAGCAGGAATTCATCGTGGAAGTGGCCGGCGACATCATGGAAAACGGCCTGGCGCTGCTGAACCATGGCTTGCCCTTCAATGGCAAGCCTTTGCCGCCGATCAAGGTCAGCTGGCAAAACGAGACGCGCTTGCGTTTCGCCCTGAAAAACGTGCAGCCAGGCCAGATCGCCCACATGTGCAAGATGGTGGGCCTGGACGTGGTGGCCATGAAGCGCTTGCGCATCGGCCGCATTTCGATGGGCGCCATGCCTGCCGGGCAATGGCGCTATCTGCAGGGCTACGAACGCTTCTAAAGCTGCGGCGCCGTGATGGCGTGGCTTTCCGCAAAACTTTTCCATAGCCGTTCGGCAATATTCAAGGCGATGGTGTCGGCCTTCTCTTGCAGGGCCGGGTTGCCCATGGCTTCCGTGGTGGCAAAGAACAAGGTCAGCCAGCGGCGGAACATGCATGGCGTCAGGTGTTCCATCTGCGCGTGCTGGGCCAGCGGCTTGCCGTGGTAGCGCATGGTGCCGCGCAGCAGTCCGGACCAGAAATCAACGAGGGTGGCCAGGTGGGCGTCCCAATCCTTGACCTCGGCGGCAAAGATGGGGCCGAGCATGGCGTCATCGCGCGCGGCCGCATAAAAGGTATGCACGAGCTGCTTGACTTCGTCTTCGCTGCAGACTTCCGCGCGGTATTTGGCAAAACGGGTGTGGGGGAGGGGGGCTGTATTATTCATGGCATGCCATGATCGCAGAGCCCCTGTGGCGCTTCAATGACCCAGGTCAAGCCGCCTGAAAACTCAGGCGGCGACTTTCTTCGACTTCTTCGCTGGCGCCGGCAATTGCACGATCTGCGTGCCGAGCAGCTTGTCGTGCAGGAACTGGCCGTTGCCCGTGAACAGGGCCGTGGCCGACCAGGCCAGCATGCCGATGCCGATGGCGCCCAGGGCCGCCCAGTGCTGCAAGTCCAGCGCATACGACACCACGAGCGCCGGCAGCAGCCACATCCAGGCCAGCAGGTAGCGGCAGGCGGCCACGCGCAGCGGCACATGGGCGTGGCCCGGCAGCACCACTTTCAGGCGCCACGTCTTCATGGCCAGCGTCTGCCCTTCGCGGCTCCACTGGTGGATGAAATACGCGCCCATGACGAGGAAGGCCAGGCATTGGCGCATGTGTTCCGTCAACGGCGTGTGCGCGCCCTGCACGGCCAGTTCGAACACGAGGAATGGCAGAAACAGCACGGCCAGGGCCAGCAGCGACTCATACACCATGGAAATCAGGCGGCGCTTGATACTCGGGAGGGAAGTGGTGCTGGCAGCAGGCGTGCTATTTGGCATTGGTTGGCAGTGGGGCGGGCGTGGTGGGTGGCGTGACGGGCACGGCGTTCGGTGGCGGGCTGGCGGCAGGCGGCAGCGCGGCTGGCGCAGTGGCGGGCAATGCCGCCGCCGGCAATGCGGGCGCCACGCTTGCCGGCGCCGCCGGTGCTGGCGGCGCGACGGTCACGGGCGTGGCGGGCGCCATGATCACGGCCGGCTTGGTGGTAGTCGAATTGAGCGCGGGGACTTTGCCCAGCGGCTTTTTCGGCACGGGTTCGGCCGCCAGTTTTTTCTTTTGATCTTCCGGCAACTGCTGGTATTGCTCCCACTGTGCGGACTTTTGACCTGGATCAATTTTCTTGGTGCGCGTGTAATTTTCACGCACGAGTCGGCGCTGCTCGGGCGTCAGCTTGATCCACTCGCGCATGCGCTCGTGCACGCGCGCCTGTTCGTCCGGCTTCATCGAGGCGTAGCGGTTGGCGATGTCCAGCCATTTCTGGCGGCGCAATGCGTCGAGCTTGTTCCATTCGCCGGCCAGCGGCTGCAAGGCTTCCTGCTGCGCGCGCGACAGCCTGTTCCACTGCAGTTTGTCGGTGCTCTGCGGTGCGCCAGCCTTGCTGCCGGCGCGTGGCGCGGCCGGCTTGGCGGCAGGGTCGCCCGCCTTGGCTGCCGGTGCGGCGACGACGGGGGCTGCGGGCGGCGCCGCATGTTGCTGCGCACCAACCCAGGAAGCGCCGGCCAGGGCGCAGGCGCCCAGGCCGATGCCAGCGGCGATCCAGCCGTTGCGTACGCTGATGCGTGCCATGCTTATTGCTCGCGTTTCGTCAGGTAGGCATTGAAGCCATGGTCCATATACGCCGACAGCGGCAATTCGTCCGACAGCACGGCCGCATCGATTTCTGCCAATTCGGCAACATGTTGTTCCTGCTCAAACTGGTAAATGCCGGCCAGGCCGCCGACAAGCAGCAGCAGGGGGATGATGACGCTCATGCGGCCCAGCCACGACAGCGGCTCGACGAACAGGCTGCTGGCGATGCCGGCGAACACGTTCTGGCGCGCGGTGACGGCGGCGGGCGCGTCCGCCTTCTTGCGCGACAGGGCCAGCTTGCGTGCCGCTGCCAGGCGATCGGTGGCCGATGCGGGCAGGTCGTCGAGTTTTTCGTTCAGTGCATGGCGCACTTTGTAAGCGAAATTGAGATCGTCGGTGTTCATAATTTTATTCCCTTGGCTTTCAGCGATTCGGCGAGCGTGTGGGTAGCTCTAGAGCAATGTGTTTTCACGCTACCTTCGGAGCAACCCATCGCTTCCGCTGTTTCAGCCACATCCATGTCCTGCCAATAACGCATGAGGAAGGCTTCGCGTTGACGTGCGGGCAGTTTTTGTACCTCTGCATCAATCAAATCAAGGATTTGCGCGCGTTCGACCTGGTCGGCCGAGGATTCGGCGGCGCTGGAGCCCTGTTCCGATTCATAAGTATCAAGTATATCAAAATCATCATGCTCGTCGCCCGAAGACTTCATGCCGGAAAACAGGCTGACCCAGGTGTTGCGCACCTTTTCGCGGCGGAAATAATCGAGGATGGTGTTCTGCAAGATGCGCTGGAACAGCATCGGCAGTTCGGCGGCCGGCTTGTCGCCGTATTTCTCGGCCAGCTTGATCATCGCATCCTGCACGATGTCGAGGGCTGATTCTTCCTTGCGGACCGCGTAGGCGGCCTGCTTGAAAGCGCGCCGCTCGACATTTTCTAGAAAGTCGGATAATTCTTTGTCTGTTGCCATGCGGTATGGGGCGAGCTAGCGGCTGCGTGGGCTGTGGGCTGAAGGGAGGCTGGTATGCTTTTTGCAAACTGAGCGCATGCTAGCAAAAAATGTGCGTTTCCGCAGGGTTTTTGCACGTCGTGTGAGCAAAAAGGCAGCGAGGCCGACATTTTCCTTGACCATAATGGTGCAACGCGATAACGTATGGGACGCTTTGAACACCCCAAAGCTCTATGGTCAGGTCGCGACCGGCACACAACGCCATCCGCGGCACGACGCGCTTTCATTTGTAGGCAGTTTGTTCTAACCCGCGCCACAAGCGCGAGCGGTTCGTACAGGCGCCACAGAAACTCCGGCCAAACGAGTTGCGTTAAGCGTTGTTTTGTAAGGTATCTATGGGTGCCCAAAGAAATGTCGTGACCGCATGAAAAGGGAAGCAGGAGCACTGTTGCGTTAGGCGTACCTCGTCAGGAAAGAACATCCGATCAATCTCCAATGGACCTTGAAAGGAATGTTTCATGAATACCGAAGCAACAGGACCTGCAACAGGTTCCGCAACAGGACCGATCACCGGCGCAGAAATTGTCGTGCGCTGTCTGGCTGAAGAGGGCGTCGAGCACGTCTTTGGATATCCGGGCGGAGCCGTACTCTACATCTACGACGCCATCTTCCAGCAAAACAAATTCCAGCATATCTTGGTACGCCACGAGCAGGCCGCGATCCACGCCGCCGATGCCTATTCGCGCAGCTCGAACAAAGTCGGTGTCGCCATCGTCACGTCCGGTCCGGGCGTCACGAATGCCGTCACGGGCCTGTCGACCGCGTACATGGACTCGATTCCGATGGTGGTCATCTCCGGCCAGGTGCCGAGCCACGCCATCGGTCAGGATGCGTTCCAGGAATGCGACACCGTGGGCATCACGCGCCCCGTCGTCAAGCACAACTTCCTCGTCAAGGACGTCAAGGACCTGGCGGCGACGATCAAGAAAGCCTTCTTCATCGCCCGCACCGGCCGTCCCGGCCCCGTGCTGGTCGATATCCCGAAGGATATCAGCATGCACAAATGCCATTTCGACTATCCGAAGGAAGTCGAGATGCGTTCCTACCGTCCCGTCGACAAGGGCCACTCGGGCCAGATCCGCAAGGCCGTGCAACTGCTGCTGCAGGCGGAGCGTCCGATGATCTACACGGGCGGCGGCGTGATCCTGGCGCATGCGGCCCCCGAGCTGAACAAGCTGGTCGACCGCCTGGGTTTCCCTTGCACCAACACCTTGATGGGCCTGGGCGGCTACCGCGCCTCGAGCGAGCAGTATGTCGGCATGCCCGGCATGCACGGCACCTATGAAGCGAACATGGCGATGCAGAACTGCGACGTGCTGATCGCCATCGGCGCCCGTTTCGATGACCGCGTGATCGGCAACCCGAAACACTTCGCCTCGCATCCGCGCAAGATCATTCACGTGGACATCGATCCATCGTCGATTTCCAAGCGCGTGAAGGTCGATATTCCCATCGTCGGCAACGTCAAGGATGTGCTGATCGAATTCCTCGCGCAACTGGACGCGGCCGAAGCCAAGCCGAACGTCAACGCGCTCTCGAACTGGTGGAAGCAGATCGCCGAATGGCGTGGCCGCGAATGCCTGAAATACCCGACGTCCGACCTGGTCATCAAGCCGCAATCGGTGGTCGAGAAAGTCTTCCAGATCACCAAGGGCGACGCCTTCATCACGTCCGACGTGGGCCAGCACCAGATGTGGGCGGCGCAATACTATGGCTTCGACAAGCCGCGCCGCTGGATCAATTCCGGCGGCCTGGGCACCATGGGTGTCGGCTTGCCGTACGCCATGGGCGTGCAGATGGCCAATCCGGACGCCACCGTTGCCTGCATTACCGGCGAGGGGTCGATCCAGATGTGCATCCAGGAACTTGCCACGTGCAAGCAGTATCACCTGACGCCGAAGATCATCATGCTCAACAACCGTTTCCTCGGCATGGTGCGCCAGTGGCAGGAGATCGACTACGGTTCGCGCTATTCCGAGTCGTACATGGATTCGCTGCCCGACTTCGAGAAGCTGGCCGAGGCATATGGCCACGTGGGCATGAGAATTGAAAAACCGGGCGACGTCGACGGCGCCCTGAAAGAGGCGTTTGGCATGAAAGACAGGCTGGTGTTCATGAACTTCATTACCGACCAGTCCGAAAACGTGTGGCCAATGGTGAAAGCCGGCAAGGGCCTGTCCGAAATGATGCTCGGCTCGGAGGATCTCTAATCATGCGCCATATTATTTCTGTCTTGCTGGAAAACGAAGCGGGCGCCCTGTCGCGCGTGGTGGGCCTGTTCTCGGCACGCGGCTACAACATTGAAACGCTGACCGTGGCGCCGACCGAAGACTCGACCCTGTCGCGCATGACCATCGTCACCAGCGGCTCGGACGACATCATCGAGCAGATCACCAAGCATTTGAACCGCCTGATCGAGGTGGTGAAGGTGGTCGATCTGACCGAGGGCCAGCATATCGAACGCGAGTTGATGCTGATCAAGGTTCGTGCCGTGGGCAAGGAACGCGAGGAAATGAAGCGCACCGCCGACATCTTCCGCGGCCGCATCATCGACGTCACGGAAAAGACGTACACGATCGAGCTCACCGGCAACAAGGTCAAGCTCGACGCGTTCATCGATTCGATCGACCGCGCCTCGATCCTGGAAACCGTCCGCACGGGCGGCTCCGGCATCGGCCGCGGCGAACGCATCCTCAAAGTATAAAAAATATCAGTTGCAGCAGGCGGCCACGGCCGCACCCCCATACAACGCATCATCAAATTATAGGAAATACCATGAAAGTTTTTTACGACAAAGACGCTGACCTCTCCTTGATCAAAGGCAAAAACGTTGCCATCATCGGCTACGGTTCGCAAGGCCATGCGCACGCACAAAACCTGAACGATTCGGGCGTCAACGTCACCGTCGGCCTGCGCAAAGGCGGCGCTTCGTGGACCAAGGTAGAGCAGGCCGGTCTGAAAGTGGCCGAAGTGAACGACGCCGTGAAAGCGGCCGACGTCATCATGATCTTGCTGCCGGATGAAAACATCGCCCAGGTCTACAACGAAAACATCGCGCCGTTCGCCAAGCAGGGCGCCGTGCTGGCCTTCGCCCACGGCTTCAACGTGCATTACGGCCAAGTCGTGCCACGCGCCGACCTGGACGTGATCATGGTCGCACCGAAAGCGCCAGGCCACACCGTGCGCGCCACCTACACCCAGGGTGGCGGCGTGCCGCACCTGATCGCCGTGTACCAGGACAAATCGGGCATCGCCCGCGATATCGCCCTGTCGTACGCTTCGGCCAACGGCGGCGGCCGTGCCGGCATCATCGAAACGAATTTCCGTGAAGAAACCGAAACCGACTTGTTCGGCGAACAGGCCGTGCTGTGCGGCGGCGCCGTCGAGCTGATCAAGGCCGGCTTCGAAACCCTGACGGAAGCTGGTTACGCGCCGGAAATGGCTTACTTCGAGTGCTTGCACGAGCTGAAGCTGATCGTCGACCTGATCTATGAAGGCGGCATCGCCAACATGAACTACTCGATCTCGAACAACGCCGAATACGGCGAATACGTGACCGGTCCGAAGGTCGTGACGTCGGCCACCAAGGATGCGATGCGTCAATGCCTGAAAGACATTCAAACGGGCGAATACGCGAAGAGCTTCATCCTGGAAAACAAGGCGGGCGCACCGACCCTGATTTCGCGCCGTCGTTTGACGTCCGAGCACCAGATCGAAGAAGTGGGCGCGAAACTGCGCGCCATGATGCCTTGGATCGCGAAGAACAAGATGGTCGACCAGTCGAAAAACTAAGCAGATTTGCTGATTCACCATGAAAAGCCGGCGCAAGCCGGCTTTTTTTCGTCAGCAATGGCGGACGCTTCCGGCCTGCCGCGCATTGATGCATATTGGATTGTTATAAATACTGCGCGGTAGCGCCGCCTGCGGGTGTTACCCTGATTGCTGCCGGTTTCGGCATCATCTTGATCAGGAGGCGCACGTGCACACGATAGCCCTGGCTTCGCTCCCAACCCGTCTGTTGGGCCTGTTTCTGAGCACCGTTCTGACAGTATTTTCCAGCGCCGGCGTCCAGGCGGCCGTGCCCGCCTATCCGGGCAGCTTCAAGACCATGGACATCGCCACCGCCGACGGCACGATCCACGTGCGCGTGGGCGGCACCGGTCCGGCCGTGCTGTTGCTGCACGGCTTTGGCGACACGGGCGACATGTGGGCGCCGCTGGCCGCGGCCCTGGCCGGCACGCACACGGTGGTGGCCCCCGATCTGCGCGGCATGGGCCTGTCCTCGCGTCCGGCCGGCGGCTACGACAAGCGCACGCAGGCGGCCGACATGCGCGCCGTGCTCGACAAGCTGGGCATCGACCGCGCCGACGTGGTCGGCCACGATATCGGCACGATGGTGGCCTACGCGTATGCGGCCCGCTATCCGGACAAGACGCGCCGGCTGGTGGTGATGGATGCGCCCGTGCCCGGCATTCCGCCATGGGAACAGATCGTGCGCAGCCCGCAGCTGTGGCACTTCTCGTTTGGCGGTCCTGACGCCGAGCGCCTGGTGGCGGGGCGCGAGCGCATCTACCTGGACCGCTTCTGGAATGAGTTCGCCGGCACGCCTTCCCGGATCGACGAAGAAACGCGGCGCCATTACGCCAAGCTGTACGCGCGCAAGGGCGCCATGCATGCGGCCTTCGCGCAATTTCTGGCGATACCGCAAGATGCCGAAGACAATCTGCGCTCGATGGCGACCAAGCTGACCATGCCCGTGCTGGCGATCGGCGGCGCCAAGTCCTTCGGCGCCAACGAGGCCATCGTCATGCGCAATGCCGCCACCAACGTCACGGAGCTGGTGGTGCCCGATGCGGGACACTGGCTGATGGAAGAGCAGCCCGCCGCGACGGTGGACGCCATCCAGGCTTTCCTGCGCCGAGAGCAATAAGACCGGATCTGCGGCAGCGGGTGGCGCGGAGGAAAACAGGTTTTCTTGCGGGAACCTGTTTTTTTCTTGCGCGCACGCAATGTGACGCTCTCCTATACAATACCGCCCTTCCTTTGCAGCGGCATTCGCCGCCGCATCTGTTTCGGTTTCTGCCGACCGCAACGCGCATCACGCTTTTCGTACCACGCCGGGCGCCCATCGCCTGCGCAACCAGAAGGACCCATATGACTGACCGTTTTACCGCGACAGTGCCGCCATCCGGTGCCGTTGAATCTCCCATTCCCAATCGCCTTCCCGTGGCCGCCTTGCTGGCCCTGGCCATGACGAGTTTTATCGCCATCCTGACGGAAACCTTGCCGGCCGGCCTGCTGCCGCAGATCGCCGAGGGCCTCGGCATTTCCGAAGTCATGACGGGCCAGCTGGTCACCGTCTACGCCATCGGCTCCATCCTCACGGCCATCCCGCTGACGGCGCTGACCAGCGGCTGGCGCCGGCGCAATGTGCTGTTGCTGGCCATCGTCGGCTTTTTGATCTTTAACACGGTGACGGCCCTGTCGCCGCATTATATTCTGACCCTGGTGTCGCGTTTCCTGGCCGGCATGGCCGCCGGGCTGGCCTGGGGTCTGATGGCCGGCTATGCGCGGCGCATGGTGAGCGTCGAGCAGCAGGGCAGGGCGATGGCGATCGCCATGATCGGCACGCCGCTGGCCCTGTCGCTGGGCGTGCCGCTGGGCACCCTGATGGGTGGCGTGCTGGGCTGGCGCAGCATCTTCGGCATCATGTCGGGCCTGGCCGTGGTGCTGATCGCCTGGGTGCTCGTGGCCGTGCCCGATTATCCGGGGCAAAAGAATGGCGAGCGCCTGTCGATCCGCCAGGTGTTCATGACGCCCGGCGTGCGGCCCATCCTGGCCGTCATCGTCGTGTGGATGCTCGCGCACAATATTTTGTATACGTATATCGCGCCTTTCCTGGCGCCATCGGGCTTGCGCCCGCGCGTCGACTTGGTGCTGCTCGTGTATGGCGTGGGATCCCTGGCCGGCATCTGGCTGATCAGCCAGCTGATCGACCGCTGGCTGCGCAAGCTCGTGCTGGGCAGCATCGCCGCCTTTGCCCTGGTGGTGATCGCGCTGGGACTGGCGATGGATTCGCCGGCCGTCATCTATCTCAGCATGGCCATCTGGGGCATCACCTTCGGCGGCGCCGGCACCCTGCTGCAGACGGCGTCGGCGGACGCGGCCGGCGACGGCATGGACGTGGCGCAGGCGATGGTGGCGACCATCTGGAACGTGGCTATCGCGGGCGGCGGCCTGGCGGGCGGCATGTTGCTGGACGGCTATGGCGCGGCCTCGTTCCCATGGGCCATGCTGGCCTTGCTGTTGGCGGCGCTGGCCATCGCCTGGCGCGCCCGCCGCTACAGTTTCAAGCCGGGCCGGCGCAGCGGCGGCGTCGTGGCGGGACATTGATATCAATGTTATATAAAATAACGTTGTTATTAAAATGTGAGCAGATGTGACTGCCCGGCACATTTTGTGACGATTTGTTAATTTGCGCCACAGGAATGGTTGGGGCGTTAGAATGTACTGAGTTTGACAAGTTTCTCAAGGGGAATGCAGCCGATCACAGCGCCGCATCCCTTTTTGTCAGCCACTGTAACCAACTAGGAGTCCCCCCATGACCGTGATGAAATCCGTACTTGTTGCCGCCGCAGCCACCGTTGCCCTGAGCGCGCAAGCCCAATCCCTGCCAACTTCCGGCACCCTGGTGGTCGTACCCGCGTTTGGCGAAGTCAAACATGTCAATGACCAGGTGGTCGCTACCCTGGCCGTCGAAGAGCAGGACAAGGACAAGGCTGCCGCCGCCTCGCGCGTCAACCAGAAGATGAACAAGGGTATCGCCATCGTCAAGCAGGCCGACCCATCGGCGGCACTGAAATCGTATGGCTACTATACGTATCCCGTGTATCCGGAAGAGCGCCCGCTGCCGGCCGGCGCCGTGGCCAAGCCACGTTTGCCTACGGCCTGGCGCGTGGGCCAGTACCTGGAAGTGACGACGGCCAATCTGGCCGGCCTGCCAAAGACCGTGTCGGCGGCGCAAGGCGTGCTGACCCTGAACGGCTTGAATTTCGGCCTGAAGCCGGAAACCATCCGCCTGCTGGATGACCAGCGCATCGCCGCCACGTACAAGAACCTGAACGAGCGCGTGGCCGCCATCGCGAAAGCCATGGGCCGCAACGTGTCCGACGCCGTGCTCGATACGGTGGACTTCGAAGGTTCGGGCAACTACGCTGGCGAAAGCCGTCCTGCCGCCGCGCCGATGATGATGCGCAGCGCCAAGATGGCCGACGACAGCGCCGTCGCCGAACCGAGCTTCGAGCCGGGCGAAACCACGCTCGACATGCGTGTCGTCGGCAAGGTGAAATTCAAGTAAGCGATGCGATCCCTCCCGCGCGCCGCACCCTGCGGCCGCGGCAGTGCGGAAGAGCCTTGTCGTCCTTGTGACAAAGCAATCTTTTCCGCGCTAGAATGTCTTGGTAAAAATCCATGGGCTTGCCAGTTCCGGCGAACTGCCCATGCGTCGCGTAATAATTCCCTAGGAGAAATGAATGACCGTCATGAAATCGATGCTGGCTGCGGCCGTCGCTACCGTTGCCCTGTCCGCCCAGGCACAAAGCCTGCCCACTTCCGGCACCCTTGTGGTGGTGCCCGCGAATGGCGAAGTGGTGCACGCGAACGACCAAGTCACGATCACCCTGGCCATCGAAGAGCAGGACAAGGACAAGGCCGCCGCCGCTTCGCGCGTCAACCAGAAGATGAACCAGGGCGTGGCCATCGTCAAGAAAGCCGATCCGCAAGCCGTGCTGAAGACCCAGGGCTACTATACGTATGCCGTGTACCCGGAAACGGCGCCATTGCCGCCAGGCAGCGTTGCCAAGCCCAAGGTGCCGACGGGCTGGAGAGTGGGGCAATACCTGCAGGTAACGACGACGAACCTGGCCGCCCTGCCGAAAACCGTGTCCGCGGCGCAAGGCGTGCTGACCCTGAACCGCCTGAACTTCGGCCTGGCGCCCGCCACCGTGCGCAAGCTCGATGACCAGCGCATCGCCGCCGCCTATGCCAACCTGCAGCAGCGCGTGGCGGGCATCGCCGGCGCCATGGGCCGCAACGTCAATGACGCCGTGATCGACACCATCGATTTCGAAGGTTCGGGCAACTACACGCAACGCGTCAACGTGGCCGGTGCGCGCAACATGAGCGCCGATGCCATGCATTACAGCGAGCAAGTGGCCGAACCGAGCTTCGAACCGGGCGAAACGACCCTGAATATGGGGCTGGTGGCCAAGGTCAAGTTCAAATAAGGCTTGATTCGGGATCAATATTGCCAGCTTGACGCCGCCGCGCTTTTCTTTGGCGGCGGCTCCTCTATAATGGCAAGATCGGCGCGCGCATGGTGTAATGGCCGTGCGCCCGTCATTCTGGCACCGAATCCCCGGCAGTACACAAGATATGGAACAACATGGCAAACTTCCCCCGTCGTAGAGGCAAGAACGGCACACCCGCAGTCTCCAAAGCGTCCCGCTTCAGCAAATTCGCGCGCCAGCCGGCCGCCGATGGCACAGGCAAGAAAACCTTGCGCCGCCGCGGCATCTACCTGTTGCCGAACGCCTTCACGACGGCAGCCCTGTTCTGCGGCTTCTACGCCATCGTCATGGCCATGAACCAGAAATTCGAACACGCGGCCTGGGCCATCTTCATCGCCATGATCCTCGACGGCCTCGATGGCCGCATCGCGCGCCTGACGAATACGCAGAGCGAATTTGGCGCCCAGTACGACAGCCTGTCCGACATGGTCTCGTTCGGCGCCGCGCCGGCGCTGGTGATCTACGAATGGTCGTTGCGCGGCATGGGCAAACTGGGCTGGCTGGCCGCCTTCGTGTATTGCGCCGGCGCCGCCTTGCGCCTGGCCCGCTTCAACACGAATATCCAGGTGGTCGACAAGCGCTTCTTCCAGGGCTTGCCCAGTCCGGCGGCGGCGGCCATGGTGGCCGGTTTCATCCTGCTCATGAACGACCTCGAATTCGCCGGCAACCAGCTGGCCTGGGTGTCGTGGACCATCGCCCTGTTCGCGGGCCTGACCATGGTCACCAACGTGCCGTTCTACAGCTTCAAGGATGTCAATTTCCGCAAGTCCGTGCCCTTCATCGTGGTGTTCTTGCTGGCATTGTTCTTTGCGCTCATTTCCATCGATCCGCCGAAAGTGCTGTTCCCGATTTTCGTTGCCTATGGCTTGTCCGGCTACGTCGTATTCTTCTGGCGCATGGCGAAGGGCAAGCCCGTCAGCATCATCCAGACCGACCCGGAGCACTGATACGGCCGTGGGTCGGTAGCCACTTCTTTCCCTCAGCGAGGAGCAGCCATGAGCACCAGCAACCGACTCATCATCTTTGACACCACCCTGCGCGACGGCGAGCAATCGCCGGGCGCCTCCATGACGCGCGAGGAAAAGCTGCGCATCGCCAAGCAGCTCGAACGCATGAAGGTCGACGTGATCGAAGCGGGCTTCGCCGCTGCCTCGCAGGGCGATTTCGAGTCGATACGGGCGATTGCCGGCGCCGTGCGCGAGTCCACCATCTGCTCGCTGTCGCGCGCGAACGACCGCGACATCGCCCGCGCCGCCGAAGCGCTGGCCCCCGCCGAGCGCAAGCGCATCCACACCTTCATCGCCACCTCGCCGCTGCACATGCAGATGAAGCTGCGCATGACGCCCGAGCAAGTGCTGCTGCAGGCGCAAAATGCCGTGCGCTACGCGCGCCAGTTCACGGACGATATCGAATTCAGCCCCGAAGACGGCAGCCGCTCGGACGAGGATTTCCTCTGCAAGGTGCTCGAAGCCGTGATCGCCGAGGGCGCCACCACCATCAACTTCCCCGATACGGTGGGCTACGCCGTGCCGGAAATCTTCGGCAATACCATCAAGCGCTTGCGCGAACGCATCCCGAATTCCGATAAGGCCGTCTGGTCTGTCCATTGTCATAACGACCTCGGCCTGGCCGTGGCCAATTCGCTGGCCGGCGCCATGATAGGCGGCGCGCGCCAGATCGAATGCACGATCAATGGCCTGGGCGAGCGGGCCGGCAATACGGCGCTGGAAGAGGTGGTGATGGCGCTGCGCACGCGCGCCGCCTATTACAACTTGACGGTGGGCATCGACACGACGCAGATCGTCGCCGCGTCAAAAATGGTGTCGCAGATCACGGGCTTTGCCGTGCAGCCGAACAAGGCCGTCGTCGGCGCGAATGCCTTCGCCCACGCGTCCGGCATCCACCAGGATGGCATCCTGAAGGCGCGCGAAACGTATGAAATCATGCGCGCCGAAGACGTGGGCTGGACGGCCAACAAGATCGTCCTCGGTAAATTATCGGGCCGCAATGCCTTCAAGCAGCGCCTGCACGAGCTGGGCATCGCCCTGGAGTCGGAAGCGGAAGTCAATGCGGCCTTCCTTCGCTTCAAGGAGCTGGCCGACCGCAAATCCGAGATTTTCGACGAAGACATCATGGCCCTCGTCAGCGAGGAGCAGCAGGCGCAGGAGAGTGAGCACTACCGTTTTATTTCCTTGACGCAGCAATCGACGACGGGCGCCGTGCCGCAGGCGCGCGTGGAATTCCTCGTCGGCGGCGAACAGCGCAGCTGCGAGGGCAGGGGCGACGGGCCTGTCGACGCCACCGTCAACGCCATCGAAAGCGCGGCCGCCAGCGGCGCCGAGCTGGTCTTGTTCTCCGTCAATGCCATCAGCACGGGCACGCAGTCGCAGGGCGAAGTGACGATGCGCTTGTCGCGCGACGGGCGCATCGTCAATGGCGTGGGCGCCGACCCCGACATCATCGTCGCCTCGGCCAAGGCGTACTTGTCGGCCTTGAACAAGCTGCATGCGAAGGATGAGCGCATCGATCCCCAGCCGTAAGAGGGACGCTGGCAAGCGTCACCAGAAGAAGCGCCGCTCTTCCTTGGCCGGATCCGGGCCGTTCATCATCATGCGCACGATGCCGTCGTGGTCGAAATGCACGTGCATCATGGAATCCCACACGCCCGATTCCTTGTAGCGGTAAGACCAGACGTGCAGTTTCGGCAGCGACAGATACGATGTTTCCGTCGGGCGGCCGAGGATGTGCAGCACGTCTTGCTGTGTCGACACGCCCACCTTGATGCGGGCGAAGCCCGGCGTGTCGAGAACTTGCTCGTAAGAAATGAGCTTGTCGTCGGGGCCGAAGCGGGCCATATACGTGTATTGGCCGTACGGACCCGTGGCGTATTCGAGTTCCACGCCCGTGGGCAGCTGGTAGATGGCTGTCGGCCGGCCCAGGCGCGCCTCGACGGCGGCGCGCGGTTCGCCCGGCTGCGGCGGCGGGACGTTCCAGCTGGCGCAGCCGGCCAGCGCGGCGAACAGCCAGGGTGTTGCTAATTTGAGCAGTTTTTTCATGGTCGCGCTCCTGAAATGCAGGAAAACCCTATGATGCACCGAGAAAAGCGCGCACGGCAGGATACAGGCGGGCATTTTTCCGATATACTTGCGCGTCTGGTTGGCAGCATAGGCCAGTATTTTAATAATCGTAGTTCACGGTGGATAGGGTTCAGACTCTGTGCACCGCATGTGAAAGGTTTATCATGACAGTAGAAAACATCAACAAAGCCGCTATCATCGCGGACAACGCACGTGGTCAAAACGACACCGGCTCCCCTGAAGTGCAAGTTGCACTGCTGACGGCTCGCATCAACGAACTGAACGGCCACTTCAAAGCCCACTCGAAAGATCACCACTCCCGCCGCGGCCTGATCATGATGGTCAACCGTCGTAAGAGCCTGTTGTCCTACCTGAAGGCTAAAGACGCTACCCGTTATCGCGACCTGATCGCTAAACTTGGTCTGCGCAAGTAATTTTTGCCGTACAAGGTTTATACAGAAATGCCTGCGCCAGTTCGCTGACGCGGGCATTTTGTCATTTGAATTCCGGATTTATGTCCGTAAGTGAAGTATTCTCTTACCGATATCATGTTTTAGCAGCAATGTAGCAAAGGTGGTAACAAGTAAAGGCAGCATTTTTACGCCGCCTGTGGTGAGGTGAACGACAGCCCCTGAAAATCTGTCGGCAATTAGAAAAGGGATACCCCATGTTTAACAAAGTTACGAAAACCTTCCAGTACGGTCAACATCAAGTGACCCTGGAAACCGGCGAAATCGCACGTCAGGCATCCGGCGCAGTGCTGGTGTCGATCGAAGATACCGTCGTTCTGGCAACGGTGGTGGCACGCAAAGATGCCAAGCCAGGCCAGGATTTCTTCCCTTTGACGGTTGATTATGTTGAAAAAACCTATGCTGCCGGTAAAATCCCGGGCGGTTTTTTCAAGCGCGAAGGCCGTCCTTCCGAAAAAGAAACACTGACATCCCGTCTGATCGACCGTCCTATCCGTCCGCTGTTCCCGGAAGGCTACCTGAATGAAGTGCAAGTCATCATTCACGTGCTGTCGGTCAACCCGGAAATCGATCCGGACATCGCCGCCATGATCGGCGCTTCGGCTGCCCTGTGCGTATCGGGCGTGCCTTTCAACGGTCCTATCGGCGCCGCGCGCGTCGGTTACGCCAACGGCCAGTACATCCTGAACCCAACCGTTCAGCAATTGAAAACGTCGGAAATGGACCTGGTTGTCGCCGGTACCGAAACGGCCGTGCTGATGGTCGAATCGGAAGCGAAACAGTTGTCCGAAGAAATCATGCTGGGCGCCGTGGTCTTCGGCCACGACCAGATGAAAGTCGTCATCGACGCGATTCACGACCTCGTGCGTGACGGCGGCAAGCCGGAAGTGGAATGGGCGCCTGCGCCGAAAAACGAAGCCCTGATCGCCCGCGTCGCGCATTTCGCCAACGCCAAGATCAACGATGCATATCAAACCAAGGACAAGCAGGAGCGCACGGCCAAGCTGAAAGCGGCGACGTCGGAAGTGATCGCCGACCTGAGCGCTGAAGCGGCTGCCGCCGGCGGCGCGTCCATCGACAGCGCCGAAGTGAACAACATCCTGTTCGACATCGAAGCGAAAATCGTGCGTACGCAGATCCTGGACGGCGAGCCACGCATCGACGGCCGCGACACGCGCACCGTGCGTCCGATTTCGATCCGCACCAGCGTGCTGCCACGCACCCACGGTTCGGCCCTGTTCACGCGCGGCGAAACGCAGGCGCTGGTCGTGGCGACGTTGGGCACCGCCCGCGACAGCCAGAAGATCGATGCGCTGATGGGCGAGTTCACCGATTCGTTCATGCTGCATTACAACATGCCTCCGTTCGCCACCGGCGAAACGGGCCGTGTCGGTACGCCTAAGCGCCGCGAAATCGGTCACGGCCGCCTGGCCAAGCGCGCGCTGATCGCCGCCCTGCCAGCCGCTGAAGAGTTCAGCTACTCGGTGCGCCTGGTATCGGAAATCACGGAATCGAACGGTTCCTCGTCGATGGCTTCCGTCTGCGGCGGCTGCCTGGCACTGATGGACGCTGGCGTGCCGATGAAAGAACACGTGGCCGGTATCGCCATGGGCCTGATCAAGGAAGGCGGCAAGTTTGCCGTGCTGTCCGACATCCTGGGCGACGAAGATCACCTGGGCGACATGGACTTCAAGGTAGCCGGTACCCGCAACGGTATCACGGCGCTGCAGATGGACATCAAGATCATGGGCATCACCAAGGAAATCATGCAAGTGGCACTGGCGCAAGCCAAGGAAGGCCGCGAGCACATCCTGGGCGAAATGCAAAAAGCCATGCCGCACGTCAAAACCGAACTGTCCGATTTCGCACCGCGTCTGATCACCATCAAGATCAACCCGGAAAAAATCCGTGACGTGATCGGCAAGGGCGGCGCCGTGATCCGCGCGCTGACCGAAGAGACGGGCACCCAGATCGACATCAGCGACGAAGGCGTGGTTACCATCGCTTCCGTCGACGCGCAAGCCGGCCAGGAAGCCAAGCGCCGCATCGAAGAGCTGACCGCTTCCGTCGAAGTGGGCAAGACCTACGAAGGCACCGTGCTGAAACTGCTGGACTTCGGCGCCATCGTGCAAGTCATGCCAGGCAAGGACGGCTTGCTGCACATCTCGCAGATCGCCAACGAGCGCGTCAACGCCGTGGCCGACTACCTGAAAGAAGGCCAGCTGGTCCGCGTCAAGGTTCTGGAAACGGACGACCGCGGCCGTCTGAAGCTGTCGATGAAAGCTGCTGAAGGCAACGAAGCGCCAGCCGCTTAATGTCGTTCAGCTGTGCTTGAAGGCGGCTCCGGCCGCCTGATCAAAAACCGCCAGTGCGCAAGCCTGGCGGTTTTTTTGCATCTTGTTTGCGCTGCATCGAAGGCGCGCGCTGGCCGGCGCGGCTATCCGCGCCGGCCTTGATGCAGCTCGTATTGGCCTGTCTTGCTCCTTGTAGATTCGGTACGGTTCTTTCCCCGTTCGCTACTATCAAGGAGATGCAGCATGCTGAAACCTTACTGGCTGGCCGCCGCGGTCCTGATCGCGCTTGCCCCCGGCGCCTGGGTGCAGGCCGACGACAACCCGACGCCGGTGCCGCTGCCGATCCCGCTGGCGGCGGCCACCCCGGCCATGCCGGCGCAGGACATCGACGCCTTGCGCGCCGTGCATGCGCGCGAAATCAATGACCTCAGCACTTTCAAGACGATGGGCTTGCAGCGCCAGGCCATCGATCCCTACCTGGACAGCGCGGAAGGGCGACAGTTCCTGCGCGAACTGAGCGCGGCCGACCCGGCGGCGCCGGCGGAAACCATCTATGCGCGGGCGCTCGAGCAGCTCGCTTCCGGCGCCACCGTGCCGACCTTGCAGCCGATGGCGGCCGCCCTCGTGAAAATCGTGCCGCAGGGTCAGAACGTATCGCCGTATTCGCCGTATTTCACCACCAGCGCGCAATTGCAGCTCGCTTCGGGCCGCTGCGCCAGCCTGGCGGACTGCTTCGGCTTGCCCTTGAAGAGCGAAGCACCGCTGTATGATGTGTATCAAATCATGCCCAAGGGCACCGTCAACGTGTTCATCAGCGAAGTGGCGCCGACGCAGGAGCTGGGCGGCCTGGTGCGGCGCAAGGGCGGGGCGCAGCAGTACTTGTTGCCCAACCGAAGCCTGTGGTCGGCGCCCGTGCTGATCGGCACCATCAAGAACTGAGGAGGGAATATGGACCAGTCGCGCTTGCAGGTGCTTGCCGCCGAACTCGATCAATTGCTGGCGCGCCTGGCGCCCGCCGATGCGGAGGTGGAGGCGCTGCGCGCTGCGCTGGCCCCGCTGCTGGCGCAGGCGCTGGCTGGCAGCCTGGCCACGCCGCTCGAGTGGGGAGAGATCCCCGGCGGGCGCTGGTTCAGCGAAGGCGGCTTGCGCCGGTATGCCGACCTCGAACAGGCCTTCGCGCGCTTTCGCATCGCGGCGACGGGCGGCGAGTCGCCGGCCCTGCGCAAGCTGCGCGGCGACATTTGATTGATATATGGTATCAATTGTTGTTTATGGGTAATTGAGAGTCGGTATTGCTTGACGACAAAATCTTATTCCCCGACCATGGCGCATCCTTCCCCTTTCCTCTTTCTTATCGGGTGCACCATGTTGTCCTCTCTTAAGGCGCGGCTGATCGCCATCGCCGTTTCCATCGTCGTGCTGGCCATGCTGGCCGTCGCCATCGCCAATTTCTTTACCACGCGTAGCAGTACGCTGGCCGCGCTCGACACGCAGATGCTGCAGCTGTCGCACAGCCATGCGCAGGCGATCGCCGAATGGCTGCGTTCCAAGCAGGCCGTGGTGGCTTCGCTCAAGCAGGGCGCCACCGCCGCCGATCCGCTGCCGGCCCTGAAGGCGGCCGAGCAGGCCGGCACCTTCGACATGGCGTATATCGGCTTTGCCGACAAGCACGCCGTGTTTTCGCAGGAGCGCCAGCGCGCGGCCGACTACGATCCCACGGCGCGTCCGTGGTACAAGCAGGCGGCCGAGGCCGGCAAGCCCGTCATCACGCCGCCGTATATCGGCGCCAGCACGGGCAAGCTGGTGGTGACGTTCGCCGAACCGCTGGGCGGCAAGGGCAGCATGACGGGCGTGCTGGCGGCCGATGTGATGATGGATGCGGTGGTGCAAAACGTCGCCTCGATCAAGCCGACGCCGGCCAGCTACGCCTTCCTCGTCGATGGCGGCGGCAAGATCATCGCCCATCCGGACGGCAAGCTGACCTTGAAGCCGCTGGCCGAACTCGATGCCGGCCTCAGCCCGCAGGCGCTGGGCAGTATTGAGCAGAGCGGCGTGGGCGCCGCCATCCGCCTGGGCGAGCGTGACGGTATCTTGCACGTAAGTAAAGTGCCGGGCAGCGACTGGCTGCTGGCCACCGTGCTGGACCGCGCGGAAGCGACGCAGGCACTGAGCTCCATGCTGCGCGCCTCGGCCCTGACGGCCTTGCTGGTGCTGGCCCTGGCCGCCACGGTGCTGAGCGCGCTGGTGGCGCGCGCCTTGCGCCGCCTGGGCCTGGTGCGCGACGCGATGGAAGCGATCGCCACGGGCGACGGCGACTTGACGAGCCGCCTCGATGCGCAAGGCACGGATGAACTGGCGCAGATCGCCAAGGCGTTCAATCTGTTCGTGGAAAAGATCGCCAGCGTGCTGGTGCAGATCCGCAGCATCAGCACCCTGGTGCGCAGCGAGTCGGCCGATATTGCGGCCGGCAACGCCGACCTGTCGTCGCGCACGGAGGCGCAGGCGGGCGCGCTGGAAGAGACGGCCAGTTCGATGGACGAGCTGACTTCGACCGTGAAGCAGAATGCGGAAAACGCGCATGCGGCCAATGAGCTGGCCGTGTCCGCCTCGGAAGTGGCGGCCAAGGGCGGCCGCGTGGTGCAGCAGGTGGTGGGCACCATGGCCGGCATCCAGGAAAGCTCGCGCAAGATCGTCGACATCATCGGCGTGATCGACGGCATCGCCTTCCAGACGAATATCCTGGCCCTGAACGCTGCCGTCGAGGCGGCGCGCGCGGGCGAGCAGGGCAGGGGCTTTGCCGTGGTGGCGTCCGAGGTGCGCAACCTGGCGCAGCGTTCGGCTGGTGCTGCCAAGGAAATCAAGGAGCTGATCGGCGACTCGGTGGAGAAAGTGGGCGCCGGCGGCAGGCTCGTCGATGAGGCGGGCCAGACCATGGAGCAGGTGGTGGCCTCGGTGCAGCAATTGACCGCCATCATGAGCGAGATCACGGTGGCCAGCCGCGAACAGAGTGCCGGCATCGGCGAGATCAACACGGCCGTCACGCACATGGATACCATGACGCAGCAAAACGCGGCCCTCGTCGAGCAGGCGGCGGCCGCCGCGGAAAGCTTGCAGGAGCAGGCCGTGGACCTGGCGCAGGCCGTCGGCATGTTCCGTCTCGGCGATGCCGGTGCCGGCGCGGCGCCAGCCCCCGTGGCGCGCCTGAAGGCGAAACCGGCCGCGCCGGCGTCGCGCGCGCCGGCCCGCGCGCTGCCGCCGGCCAGGGCGCTCAAGGCCGCCAAGTCCGGCGCCGACGAGTGGGAAGAGTTTTAAGCGCTCGGCTGGAAACAGACGTTTATCCGCGTTTTTGTCAGGCCAGCCTGCCAAAAGCGCAGTTCGTCGCAATCGGCGTGCCGGCCGGGGGCGGTATGGCTATAGTCACACCATACCGCAAGCCCACCGCCAGACACCCGAGGAGAACAACATGAACATCGCTAACAACATGGAAGTCATCGCCGTTGCCGCCGCCATCCTGCTCGGCGCCAGCTGCTACGCCGTCGCTCCTGCCGCGCCGGCCTTGCAAGTGGCCAGCTCCAGCCACGTCAGCGCCGCCCCGGCCGGCCAGGTCGCCATGCACGTGGTGCAGGTGAAAGCCAAGCGCCTGAGCGCCGCGGAAAAAGCCCGTTTTGCATAAGAGCACCTGTTAAAGTCATTGTCAGCCATTTTTCACGCTGCTACAGTGGCACGGCATGAAGCCGTGCAGGCGCCCCTGGCGGCGCCATGACAGATAAAAACAAGATACCGAGGATGCATTACATGAAAAAGACACTGCAACTGGCGCTGCTGTTCCTGGCAACACTGGGTCTGGTGCGCGGCGTGGCCGCCGAGACCCGCTTGCTGGAAATGCGCACCGTCGATGCCCGCGTGGTACGCGTGAAACTCGATGGCGTGATGGAAGTGCGCATTCGCCAGGGCAATGTGCCCTCGCTGAGCATCACGGCCGACAAGCGCTATATCGCCGACATCAGCACGGCGCAAAGCGGCGACACCCTGCATATCGAAACGGAAGTGCGCGGCTTCAAGATCAATCCCGCCTCGATACGCGCCGACCTGGTCTTGCCGAACTTGCGCGAACTGAGTTCGGAAGGCTTTGGCAGCACCGACATCACGGGTTTCACGGGCGAGGAACTGACCCTGTCGCTGGAGGGGGCGGGCAGCATCAAGCTGGTGGGCGACTACCGCAAGCTCAATGCCAGCCTCGGCGGCGTGGGCAGCATGCAGCTCTGGATCGGCAACAATGAGCGGGCGGAACTGGATTTGCAGGGCGCCGGTTCCGTCGTGCTGGGCGGGCGCGGACGCGTGCTGAAGGCCACCCTGGGCGGCCTGGGCAGCCTGAACGCGCAGCAGTTCGAGGCGGACGCCGTCAACCTCGAATTGAGCGGCCTGGGCAACGCAACAGTCAATGCGCATACGAATGCCAAGCTGAACCTGAGCGGACTCGGTTCGGTGGTGGTGTATGGCAAGCCGGCCAACCGCGATGTCAGCGTCGAGGGCCTGGGCAAAGTTAGCTGGAAGTGAAAGCATCCTGCCGCAAGCCTTCTTGGCAGGACAAGAGAAAACAGTCAGACCACATCCCATTCCGATGAAAAAACTGATCATTACACTACTCATGCTGTGCGCCATACAGCTGCCTGCGCGGGCCGGCTTCAGCGAGGGCGCCAGCGCTTACAACAACAAGAATTACGCGCTGGCCTACAAGGAAATCCTGCCGTTGGCCAGGACCGGCAATGCCGATGCCCAGCATTTGCTGGGCCTGATGTATTACATGGGACGGGGCTTGCCGCAGGATTACAAGCAAGCCATGTTCTGGCACCGCAAGGCGGCCGAGCAGGGCAAGGCCGACGCCCAGTACGTGGTGGGCGCCATGTATTACACGGGCAATGCCGTGCTGCAGGACCACAAGCAGGCCGTGGGCTGGTTCCGCAAGGCGGCCGAGCAAAACCACGCCGAGGCGCAGCAGGTGCTGGGCCTGATGTACCGCTACCACATGGGGGGCGTGCAGCAGGATAACGTCATCGCCTACATGCTGTGGAACCTGGCGGCCGCCAACGGCAATGCCAACGCGGCCGACCAGCGCGCCGCCGTCGTGCGCAAGATGACGCATGAGCAAGTCGAGGAAGGCCAGGCCCTGTCGGCGAAATGGAAGCCGGGCACGCCGCTGCCGCGGCAATCGAAGACGGGCGGCGCGTAAGGGGCGGGCACATCGAGGGGGCCTCTGCAAGGGCTGGCGGCTTGGCGTACAATCGCCGTTTCCCCTTTCAGAGAGTCCCGCCATGCGTGCAGTTGCCATCAGCCAGCCCGGTCCCGCCGACGTTTTGCAAGTTGCCGAGCGTCCCATGCCCGCGTTCAAGGCGGGCGAGCTGCTGATCAAGGTGCACGCGGCCGGCATCAACCGTCCCGACGTGCTGCAGCGCCTGGGAAAATACGCGCCGCCAGCCGGCGCGTCGGACTTGCCGGGCCTGGAAGTGGCGGGTGAAGTCGTCGATGGCGATTTCAGCAGCACCGCATTCAAGAAGGGTGACCTGGTCTGCGCGCTGGTGCAGGGTGGCGGCTATGCCGAATACTGTGCCGCGCCCGCCGGCCAATGCCTGCCTTTGCCGCAAGGCTTGACGGCGCTGGAAGGCGCGTCCCTGCCGGAAAACTTCTTTACCGTCTGGAGCAATGTCTTCGACCGCTGTGCGCTGGCCGATGGCGAAACGCTGTTGGTGCAGGGCGGCACGTCGGGCATCGGCGTGACGGCCATCCAGCTGGCGGCCGCGCTCGGCCACCGCGTCTTCGCCACGGCCGGCAGCGACGACAAGGCGCGCGCCTGCGAAGCGCTGGGCGCCGAACGGGGCATCAATTACCGCACGGAAGATTTCGTTGCCGTCGTCAAGGAGTTGACCGGTGGCAAGGGCGTCGACGTCATCCTCGACATGGTGGGCGGCGACTACCTGCCACGCGAAATCGAATGCCTGGCCGACGATGGCCGCATCGGCCTGATCGCCGTGCAGGGCGGCACCAAGGCGGAGCTGGACCTGGGTAGCTTGCTGCGCCGCCGCCTGACGGTGACGGGTTCCACCCTGCGCCCCCGTTCGGTCGCCTTCAAGGCAGCCATCGCAAGCCACCTGCGCACGACCGTCTGGCCGCTGATCGAGGCGGGCAAGATCAAGCCCGTGATCTATCAAACGTTCCCACTGGAAAAAGCCAACGAGGCGCATGCGCTGATGGAAGCGAGCACGCACGTGGGCAAGATCATGTTGCAAGTTGCCTGAAACGGGCCACTGCCTGTTTGACCGGCATCGGTGCTGGAGTTAGAATGACGGGTTATTAGAATTTAGGCTACTATGCGTCGCAAACTCGTCGTCGGAAATTGGAAAATGAACGGCAGTCGCACCTCGAACGCGGTGTTATTGTCTGAAATAGTCGCTGGCCTGGCTGCCTCTGGCGCCGCCAGCGCCGTCTGCGTGCCTGCACCGTACCTGGCGCAGTGCCAGGCGCAATTGGCAGGCTCGGCTCTTGCATGGGGTGCGCAGGATGTTTCCGCCCACGCCGGCGGCGCCTACACGGGCGAAATCTCGACCGCCATGCTGCAGGATTTTGGCTGCAGCTATGTGGTGATCGGGCATTCCGAGCGCCGCGCCTACCATGGCGAGAGCGATGCGCAGGTCGCGGCCAAGACGGTCGCCGCGCTGGCGGCAGGCATCACGCCTATCGTCTGCATCGGCGAAACGCTGGCGCAGCGCGAAGCGGGCCAGACCGACGCGGTCGTGGCGCAGCAGCTGGGCGCCGTACTGGTGGCGATTGGCGCCGACGACGTGGCCAGGCTGGTGCTGGCGTATGAGCCAGTCTGGGCCATCGGCACGGGCAAGACGGCCACGCCGCAGATGGCGCAGGACGTGCATCTGGTGCTGCGCGGCCAGCTGGCAGCAAAGAATGCGGTAGCGGCCGCCGGCGTGCAGATCTTGTACGGCGGCAGCATGAAGCCAGAGAACGCAAAAGAATTGATGGCGATGCCGGATATCGATGGCGGTCTGATCGGTGGAGCAGCATTGAAGGCGGCGGATTTCCTGGCAATTATTCACGCCGCCGATTGAATTAATTTAAACTAAGAATGGAATTGCAATGAACATGATGTTCAATCTGGTAGTGGTGGTACAGGTTATTTCGGCATTGTCGATTATCGCGCTGGTGTTGCTGCAGCACGGCAAGGGCGCCGATATGGGCGCCGCCTTCGGTTCGGGCGCATCGGGCAGTCTGTTTGGCGCGACCGGTTCGTCGAACTTCATGTCGAAGTCGACGGGCGTTGCCGCCGCGATCTTCTTCGGCGCCACCCTGGCCCTGTCGCTGATGGCCAACCAGCGCGCCACCACGGTGGGCGGCGGCGTGATGGATAAAGTCGTCAAGCCAGTGCCGGTCACCGGCGCGGGCGCGATCCCGACCACGGTGCCTGCGGCGCCAGCGGCCAGCGCTCCGGCAGCGGTGGCTCCGGTTGCCAGCACCCCGGCCGGTGCCATTCCGAAGTAATTCTGCAGTTGCTCGATACCTCATCGAGAGTAATTCTCATTACGGGCAGATTGTTGCTCAATGTTTTAGCAGTGCGGCAGGAAAAATCCCTGGCGCGCTGGAAGATGTAAAAATTTATCGTTTTTATCTGTGTTTTGATGCATTTGTGCATTAACTTTAGCGGCAAAGCAGAGTAGAATACGGGCCTTACCGCCGACGTGGTGAAATTGGTAGACACGCTATCTTGAGGGGGTAGTGGCGCAAGCTGTACGAGTTCGAGTCTCGTCGTCGGCACCAGAAATCAGAAGCCAGCAACGGCGCACGAGCCATGGCTCGTACAAAGTTGCTGGCTTTTTTTACGAGGATGTGTCGTTCGATCCTGGTCTTAGCTTTGATTGGGGTCGTGCGTTAGATACGCTGCAAATGATCGCAGCGTCCTCATTTAACCGATCGTTCAATATAAGCTCATCAATCGTGAACCTCGAAAATTACTTCCCCGTCCTGCTGTTTATTCTTGTCGGCCTCGGTGTCGGCATCGCTCCCCAGCTCCTGGGGCGCCTGTTAGGTCCTAACAAGCCTGACGCAGCAAAACTCTCCCCGTACGAATGTGGCTTTGAAGCATTCGAAGACGCGCGCATGAAATTTGATGTGCGCTACTATCTGGTCGCAATCCTGTTTATTTTGTTCGATCTGGAAACGGCATTCTTTTTCCCATGGGGCGTTGCAATGCGCGACCTGGGCTGGGCCGGTTTCGTCACGATGATGGTGTTCATCGCTGAATTCGTGGTCGGATTTTGGTACATTTGGAAGAAAGGTGCCCTTGACTGGGAATAAGCCATGGCTATTGAAGGCGTATTAAGCGAAGGTTTCATCACCACCTCGGCCGACAAGCTGATCAACTGGGCGCGCACCGGGTCTATGTTCCCGATGACGTTCGGTCTGGCCTGCTGTGCGGTCGAAATGATGCATGTGGGCGCAGCCCGCTACGATATGGACCGTTTCGGCGTCGTGTTCCGTCCGTCGCCGCGTCAGTCCGACGTCATGATCGTTGCCGGTACCCTGTGCAACAAGATGGCGCCGGCACTGCGCAAGGTCTACGACCAGATGGCCGAGCCGCGCTGGGTCATCTCGATGGGTTCCTGCGCCAATGGCGGCGGGTACTACCATTACTCCTACTCCGTGGTGCGCGGTTGCGACCGCATCGTGCCCGTCGACGTGTATGTGCCTGGCTGTCCTCCGACCGCTGAAGCCTTGCTGTACGGCATCATGCAGTTGCAGAACAAGATCAAGCGTACCAGCACGATCGCACGCTAACCGGGCCGCTTCAGATTATGACAACACATTTAGAAGTTTTGCAAAACGCCCTCGGCACTGCCCTGGGCGAACGCGTTAGCACGACCGTCACGCTGGGCGAGGTTACTCTGGTCGTCAAGGCCGAGGACTACCTGGCCGTGATGCAGACCTTGCGCGACGATCCGACCCTGCATTTCGAACAATTGATCGATCTGTGCGGCGTCGACTACTCGACCTACGGCGATGGTAGCTGGGATGGCCTGCGTTACGCGGCCGTTTCGCACTTGCTGTCGGTCAAGCACAACTGGCGCGTGCGCGTGCGCGTGTTTGCGCCGGACGACGACATGCCGCTGCTGCCCTCCGTGGTCGGCATCTGGCGCGCGGTCAACTGGTACGAGCGCGAAGCGTTCGACCTGCTGGGCATCCTCTTCGAAGGCCACAACGACTTGCGCCGCCTGCTGACCGACTACGGTTTCATCGGCCATCCGTTCCGCAAGGACTTCCCCGTCTCCGGCTATGTCGAGATGCGTTACGACCCGGAACAGAAGCGCGTGATTTACCAGCCCGTGACGATCGAGCCGCGGGAAAACGTGCCGCGCGTGATCCGCGAAGAACATTACGGGATGAAATAATGGCTGAGATTAAGAACTACACCCTGAACTTTGGGCCGCAGCATCCGGCCGCGCACGGTGTGCTGCGCCTGGTGCTGGAGATGGATGGCGAAGTCATCCAGCGCGCCGACCCGCATATCGGCCTGCTGCACCGCGCCACCGAAAAGCTGGCCGAACAGAAGACCTACCTGCAATCCGTGCCGTACATGGACCGTCTCGACTATGTGTCGATGATGTGCAATGAACACGCGTACGTGATGGCCATCGAAAAGATGCTGGGTCTGGAAGTGCCGCTGCGCGCGCAATACATCCGCGTCATGTTCGACGAGATGACGCGCATCCTGAACCACCTGATGTGGCTCGGCACCCATGCGCTCGACGTCGGCGCCATGGGCCCGTTCCTGTATTGCTTCCGCGACCGCGAAGACTTGTTCGACGCCTACGAGGCGGTATCGGGCGCGCGCATGCACGCGGCCTACTACCGTCCGGGCGGCGTCTACCGCGACCTGCCGGACGCGATGCCGCAACACAAGGCCTCGATCATCCGCAACGCAAAAGCGATTTCCAAGCTGAATGAAAACCGCCAGGGTTCCCTGCTGGACTTCATCGAAGACTTCGCGCGCCGTTTCCCGAACTCGGTGGACGAGTACGAAACCCTGCTGACCGACAACCGTATCTGGAAACAGCGTACCGTCGGCATCGGCGTGGTCTCGCCCGAAGATGCGCTGGCCATGGGCTTTACGGGCGCCATGCTGCGCGGCTCCGGCGTGCAGTGGGACTTGCGCAAGAAACAGCCGTACGAAGTGTACGACTTGATGGATTTCGACATTCCTATCGGCACCAACGGCGATTGCTACGACCGCTACCTGGTCCGCGTGGAAGAGCTGCGCCAGTCGAACCGCATCATCAAGCAATGCGTGGAGTGGCTGCGCAACAATGAAGGTCCTGTCATGACCAGCAACCGCAAGGTGGCGCCTCCGGGCCGCGTCGACATGAAGACCAACATGGAATCGCTGATTCACCACTTCAAGCTGTTTACGGAAGGTTTCCACGTGCCACCAGGCGAGGCCTACAGCGCCGTGGAACATCCGAAGGGCGAGTTCGGCGTGTACCTGGTGTCCGATGGCGCCAACAAGCCGTACCGCATGAAACTGCGCGCGCCAGACTACGCCCACTTGCAGTCGCTCGATGAGATGGCGCGTGGGCACATGCTTGCCGACGCCGTGACCATCATCGGTACGCAAGATATCGTGTTCGGCAGTATTGACCGCTAAGAGGCAAAAAGTATGTTGTTATCAGAGCAATGCTATAAGAAAATTGACCGCGAGCTGGCCAAGTACCCGGCCGACCAGCGTCAATCCGCCGTCATGGCCGCGCTGGCCCATGCCCAGGATGAACTGGGCTGGCTGGCGCCGGAAACCATGAAGGAACTGGCCGATTACATCGGCATGCCGGCCATTGCCGTGCAGGAAGTGGCCACGTTCTACAATATGTACAACGTCAAGCCTGTGGGCAAGCACAAGATCACCGTGTGTACCAACCTGCCATGCGCCCTGTCGGGCGGCGTGCGCGCAGCAGACTACCTGAAGCAGAAGCTGGGCATCGATTTCCGCGAAACCACCCCTGACGGCCAGTTCACCCTGGTTGAAGGCGAGTGCATGGGTGCGTGCGGCGATGCGCCTGTCTTGCTGGTCAGCAATAAAACCATGTGCAGCTGGATGTCGAACGAGAAAATCGACGCCATGCTGGAGGAACTCAAGAAATGACGTCACTCCACAACCGCCATATCGATCCATTGATCCTGAAGGATCTGGATGGCAAGAACTGGCATTTGCAAGATTATGTGAACCGCGGCGGCTATAGCGCCCTGCGGCGTATCCTGGAAGAGAAGATCACGCCGGAACAGATCATCGCCGACCTCAAGGCTTCGTCCTTGCGCGGCCGTGGCGGCGCGGGTTTCCCTACCGGCCTGAAGTGGAGCTTCATGCCGCGCCAGTTCCCGGGTCAAAAATACCTCGTCTGCAATACAGATGAAGGCGAACCGGGTACTTTCAAGGACCGCGACATCATTCGTTACAATCCCCATGCGCTGATCGAAGGCATGGCCATTGGCGCTTATGCGATGGGCATCACCGTCGGCTACAACTATATCCACGGTGAAATTTTCCAGGAATACCTGCGTTTCGAAGAGGCGCTGGAAGAGGCGCGCGCCGCCGGCTTCCTGGGTGACAAGATCATGGGCAGCGAGTTCTCGTTCCAGTTGCACGCGCACCATGGTTATGGCGCCTACATCTGCGGCGAAGAAACGGCCCTGCTGGAGTCGCTGGAAGGCAAGAAAGGCCAGCCGCGCTTCAAGCCGCCTTTCCCTGCCTCGTTTGGCCTGTACGGCAAGCCGACGACGATCAACAACACGGAAACCTTCGCGGCCGTGCCATTCGTGCTGAACATCGGTCCAGAGAAATACCTGGCCATGGGCAAGCCGAACAACGGCGGTTCGAAGATCTTCTCGATCTCGGGCGACGTGGAAAAACCGGGCAACTATGAAGTGCCGCTCGGCACCCCGTTTGCGACCCTGCTGGAACTGGCGGGCGGCATGCGCGGTGGCAAAAAGATCAAGGCCGTGATCCCAGGCGGTTCGTCCGCTCCGGTGATCCGCGGCGACATCATGATGCAGACCGACCTGGACTACGACTCGATCGCGAAAGCCGGTTCGATGCTCGGTTCGGGCGCCGTCATCGTGATGGACGAAACACGCTGCATGGTAAAGGCGCTGGAACGCCTGTCCTACTTCTACTTTGAAGAATCGTGCGGCCAGTGTACGCCTTGCCGTGAAGGCACAGGCTGGATGTACCGCATGGTGCATCGCATCGAGCAGGGGCAGGGTCGTCCAGACGACCTGGACATGCTCAACTCGATCGCCGACAACATCCAGGGCCGCACCATTTGCGCGCTGGGCGATGCGGCTGCCATGCCGGTACGGGCCTTCATTAAGAATTTCCGTGAAGAATTTGAATATCATATCGAGCACAAGCATTGCCTAGTGCCCGCATATATCTAAGCTGCGTCAGGTAACGATCACCATGGTTGAAATCGAAATAGACGGCAAAAAAGTCGAAGTCCCTGCTGGTAGCATGGTGATGGACGCCGCCAACAAATTGGGAACCTACATTCCGCACTTCTGCTATCACAAGAAATTGTCGATCGCAGCGAACTGCCGCATGTGCCTGGTCGAAGTGGAAAAGGCGCCCAAGCCTTTGCCCGCTTGTGCGACCCCGGTCAGTGCCGGCATGATCGTGCGTTCCGCCAGCGACAAAGCTGTGCAGGCGCAAAAGTCGGTCATGGAATTCTTGCTGATTAACCACCCGCTCGATTGCCCTATCTGCGATCAGGGCGGCGAATGCCAGTTGCAAGACTTGGCAGTGGGCTACGGCAAGGGCGAATCGCGCTACAAGGAAGACAAGCGCGTGGTACAGCCGAAGGAAGCCGGTCCGCTGGTTTCCATGCAAGAAATGTCGCGCTGCATCCAGTGCACCCGCTGCGTGCGTTTTGGCCAGGAAGTGGCCGGCGTGATGGAGCTGGGCATGATCGGCCGCGGCGAACACTCGGAAATCGTGTCGTTTGTCGGCCAGTCGGTCGATTCCGAACTGTCGGGCAACATGATCGACCTGTGCCCGGTTGGCGCACTGACGTCGAAGCCGTTCCGCTACAGCGCCCGTACGTGGGAACTGTCGCGCCGCAAATCGGTCAGCCCGCATGACGGCCTGGGCGCGAACCTGATCGTGCAAGTGAAAGCTGGCAAGGTCAAGCGCGTATTGCCGCTGGAAAACGAAGCCGTCAACGAGTGCTGGATCTCGGACAAGGACCGTTTCTCGTACGAAGCGCTGGACAGTGCCGAACGCCTGACCTCCCCGATGCTGAAGCAAGGCAACGAGTGGAAGGAAGTCGATTGGCAGACGGCGCTGGAATACGTGGCGCACGGTTTGAAAAATATCAAGCACGAGCATGGCGCCGACGCCATCGCCGCGCTGGCGACGCCGCATTCGACCGTCGAAGAGCTGGTCCTGCTGCAAAAAGTGGTTCACGGCCTCGGTTCCGAGCACGTTGACTTCCGCCTGCGCCAGACCGACTTCGCGCTGGACGCCGGCGTGAAGCCATGGCTGGGCATGCCGATCAACGAATTTGGCCAGATCAAGCGCGCCTTCGTCATCGGCTCGTTCCTGCGCAAGGACCACCCATTGCTGGCAACGCGTTTGCGCGCATCCGTCAAGGGCGGCGCCAAGCTGTCGATCCTGCACGCGTCCGACGATGATCAGCTGATCACCATCGCCAACAAGATGATCGTCGCGCCGAGCGACTGGCTGGCAGCCTTGTCGGAAGTGGTCGTCGCTGTTGCCAAAGCGAAAGAAATCGCCGCGCCAACCGGTTTCGAAGCGATTGCCGCGTCCGACGTGGCCGTTGCGATTGCCGCCAGCCTGATGGCCGGCGACAACGGCGCCGTGCTGCTGGGTAACGCCGCAACGCAACACCCGCAAGCGTCGCAACTGCATGCTGCCGCGCAATGGATCGCCGAACAGACGGGCGCCAAGCTGGGCTACCTGACGGAAGCGGCCAACACGGTAGGAGCGCACCTGGTCGCCAAGCCGCGCGCCAACGTGCAAGCCGCGTTTGCCGCGCCGAAGAAAGCCTACGTGCTGCTGCACGCCGAGCCGGAACTCGACGCCGCCAATCCGCAAGCGGCCCGCGCCGCGCTGGACAAGGCCGAGATGGTCGTGGCGATGTCGGCCTTCAAGCACGGCATGGATTACGCCGATGTCTTGCTGCCGATCGCGCCGTTCGCCGAAACCTCGGGCACCTTCGTCAACTGCGAAGGCCGCGCGCAAAGCTTCAACGGCACCGTGAAACCGCTGGCGGAAACCCGTCCGGCCTGGAAAGTGCTGCGCGTCCTGGGCAACATCCTGGGCCTTGCCGGTTTCGACTACGACACTTCCGAAGCGATCCGCGACGAAGCGTTTGGCGCCGGCGTGACCGACTTGTCGGCACAGCTGAACAACATCGCCAAGAACGCGCCGGAAGCGGCCGTCTACGCACCGGCATCGCCGGCGCTGCAACGCATCGCCGACGTGCCGATCTACTTCGCCGACGCGCTGGTACGCCGCTCCGAACCGCTGCTGCGCACGGTCGACGGCGCCGCGCCGCAAGCGCACCTGTCCCTGGCACTGGCTGAGAAGCTGGGCGTCAAGGCGGGCGACAAGGTCAAGGTAGCGCAAGGCTCCGGCAGCGCCATCCTGGTGGCGGCAATTCATGCCGGCCTGCCAGCCAATGTGGTCAAGGTGTCGGCGGCGCATGCCTCGACGGCTGGCCTGGGCGGCATGTTCGGTGACATCACAGTTGAAACAGCAGAGGGGAAAATCTGATGGCTCTGCCTGAATTCGTAAACGTCATCAACACTACCGGCCAGGATTTGCTGGGCGGTAGCTGGCCTTTCTTCTGGACCTTGATCAAGATCCTGTGCGTGCTGTTGCCGCTGATGGGCCTGGTTGCTTACGCCACCCTGTGGGAGCGCAAGCTGATCGGCTGGATCCAGATCCGCGTCGGCCCGAACCGCGTGGGCCCGCTGGGCTTGCTGCAACCGATCGCCGATGCGCTGAAACTGCTGTTCAAAGAGATCATCATCCCGTCCAAGGCCGCCAAAGGCCTGTTCGTGATCGGCCCGATCATGACCATCATGCCGGCCCTGGCCGCCTGGTCGGTCGTGCCGTTCGGTCCGGAAGCCGTGCTGGCCAACGTCAACGCGGGCTTGCTGCTGCTGCTGGCGATTACCTCGATGGAAGTCTACGGCATCATCATCGCCGGCTGGGCTTCGAACTCGAAGTACTCGTTCATGGGCGCCATGCGCGCTTCGGCACAGATGATTTCGTATGAAATCCCGATGGGCTTCGTGATGGTCATCGTGCTGATGGTCTCGGGCAGCCTGAACTTCATCGACATCGTCGGCGGCCAGCAAATCGGCTACTTCGCCGACAAGGGCGTGAACTTCATGTCGTGGAACTGGCTGCCGCTGCTGCCGATGTTCGTCATCTACCTGGTGTCGGGCCTGGCTGAAGCCAACCGTCACCCGTTCGACGTCGTCGAAGGCGAGTCGGAAATCGTGGCCGGCCACATGGTCGAGTACTCGGGCATGGCCTACGCCATGTTCATGCTGGCCGAATACGCCAACATGATCCTGATCGGCGCCCTGGCTTCGATCATGTTCCTCGGCGGCTGGTCCGCACCGTTTGCCTTCCTCGAATTCTGGGGCGGTTTCGGCGGCTTCTTCTGGCTGTTTGCAAAAACCTTCTTCATCGTGTCGGTGTTCATCTGGGTGCGCGGTACTTTCCCTCGCTATCGTTATGACCAGATCATGCGCCTCGGTTGGAAAGTGTTTATCCCGTTGACGCTGGTCTACCTGGTCTTCGTCGCTGCCTGGATGCAGACATCCTGGAATATTTGGAAGTAAGAGAGTGCATACGAATGGATAAGGTAAAAGATTTCTTCAGCAGCCTGTTGTTAGGTGAGCTGATCAAGGGCATGGCGCTGACAGGCAAGTACATGTTTTCGCGCAAGATCACGGTGCAATTCCCGGAAGAGAAGACACCGATCTCGCCGCGTTTCCGTGGCTTGCACGCGCTGCGCCGCTACCCGAACGGCGAGGAACGTTGCATCGCCTGCAAACTGTGCGAAGCGGTTTGCCCGGCGATGGCCATCACGATCGAATCGGAGCAGCGTGACGACGGTTCGCGCCGCACCACGCGCTACGATATCGACTTGACCAAGTGCATCTTCTGCGGTTTCTGCGAAGAGTCCTGCCCGGTCGATTCGATCGTCGAGACGCAAATCCTGGAATACCACGGCGAGAAACGCGGGGATTTGTATTACACGAAAGAGATGTTGCTGGCCGTAGGTGATCGTTATGAAAATGACATCGCCGCTGCGCGCGCCGCCGACGCACCTTATCGCTGATGGATGCGCCGCAGCTGACAAGCTGCGGCGCGCCCCTCGTTCATCTGTACGTCTATTGGGTTTTTTATGGACTTTAAAACAATTTTGTTTTACGCCTTCTCGCTGATTCTGATCATAGCGGCGACGCGCGTCATCACGGCCCGTAATCCGGTCCACGCGGTACTGTTCCTGGTACTGTCCTTCTTTTCCGCAGCGGGCATCTGGATGCTGCTGCAGGCTGAATTCCTGGCCATCGTGCTGGTATTGGTGTATGTCGGCGCCGTGATGGTGCTGTTCCTCTTCGTTGTCATGATGCTCGATATCAATATCGACCGCATGCGCGAAGGCTTCTGGGGCTATCTGCCATTGGCCGCCACGGTCGGCGTGATCATCGTGCTGGAAATGGCTGCCGTGCTGTGGCGTGGTTTCCTCGAGTTCGAGCCGCGCGTGGCACTGGCTGGCGCCAACCTGGGCGGCACCAAGGAACTGGGCATGCTGATCTACACGAAATATGTGTTTGCCTTTGAAATCGCTGCCGTCGTGCTGCTGGTGGCCATCGTTGCCGCCGTCGCATTGACCCTGCGCAAACGCAAGGACACCAAGCATTTTGCTCCGGGCGATGCCGTGCGCGTCAAGCGCAACGACCGTCTGAAGATCATCAAGATGGACGCGGTCGTCGAGCGTCCTGCGGCTGAGCCGGAAGTTAAGGAGGCACCATGACATTATCGCTCACACATTTTTTGGTCCTGGGCGCGATCCTGTTCGCAATCTCGATCGTCGGGATTTTCCTGAACCGCAAGAACATCATCGTATTGCTGATGGCAATCGAATTGATGCTGCTGGCGGTGAATATGAATTTCATCGCGTTTTCCCATTACCTGGGCGACGCGGCCGGTCAGATCTTCGTTTTCTTCATCCTGACGGTTGCCGCCGCTGAGTCGGCTATCGGTCTGGCTATTCTGGTGGTGATGTTCCGTAATCTGGATACCATCAACGTCGAAGACCTGGACAGCCTCAAAGGCTGATGTTTTTCAGACTCGATCTCTCGAATAATAACGATTAAGGTTCATCATGGCGGGGCAACTCCTCAACCCTAACCTCCTTCTTGCCGTACCGCTGGCGCCGCTGGCCGGTGCCGCGATTGCAGGCTTGCTTGGCACCCAGTTCCTGGGTAATTTGGTCGGACGCAAGACGTCGCATACCGCGACGATCCTGGGCGTACTGATCGCGTTCATCCTGTCCGTGCAGACGCTGCTGGCAGTGATGGATGGCGCGACATTCAATGGCACGATCTATAACTGGATGACGATCGGCACCCTGAAGATGGAAGTGGGCTTCCAGATCGATTCGCTGTCGGCGATGATGATGTGCGTGGTCACCTTCGTGTCGCTGATGGTGCATATCTACACGATCGGCTACATGAAGGACGACGAAGGCTACAACCGCTTCTTCGCCTACATCTCGCTGTTCACGTTCTCGATGCTGATGCTGGTCATGGCCAACAACTTCCTGCAACTGTTCTTCGGTTGGGAAGCCGTGGGTCTGGTCTCTTACCTCTTGATCGGTTTCTGGTACCAGCGTCCGACGGCCATCGTGGCCAACATGAAGGCTTTCCTCGTCAACCGCGTGGGTGACTTCGGCTTCATCCTGGGCATCGGCCTGCTGCTGGCGTTTGCCGGCACCATGAACTACCAGGAAGTATTCGCCAAGAAAGACGAACTGGCGCTGCTGACGATGCCAGGCACCGACTGGGCACTGCTGACCGTGGCCTGCATCTGCCTGTTCATCGGCGCGATGGGCAAGTCGGCCCAGTTCCCGCTGCACGTGTGGCTGCCTGACTCGATGGAAGGTCCTACCCCGATCTCGGCACTGATCCACGCCGCGACGATGGTGACGGCCGGTATCTTCATGGTCTCGCGCATGTCGCCGCTGTTCGAATTGTCCGACACGGCACTGTCCTTCATCCTGGTGATCGGCTCCATCACGGCGCTGTTCATGGGCTTCCTGGGCATCATCCAGAACGACATCAAGCGCGTCGTCGCTTACTCGACCCTGTCGCAGCTGGGCTACATGACGGTGGCGCTGGGTTCGTCCGCGTACTCCGTGGCCGTATTCCACCTGATGACGCACGCATTCTTCAAGGCACTGCTGTTCCTGGGCGCCGGTTCCGTCATCATCGGCATGCACCACGACCAGGATATCCGCAACATGGGCGGCCTGCGCAAGTATATGCCGATCACGTGGATCACTTCCCTGATCGGTTCGCTGGCCCTGATCGGCACGCCGCTGTTCTCCGGCTTCTACTCGAAAGACAGCATCATCGAAGCCGTCGAAGCGACGCACATCTGGGGTGCTGGCTTTGCCCAGTTCGCCGTGCTGGCCGGCGTGTTCGTCACCGCGTTCTACTCGTTCCGCATGTATTTCCTCGTCTTCCACGGCAAGGAACGTTTCGGCCAGGCGCATGCCCACGGTCACGACGACCATCACGCACCGAAGGCGGCCCATGGCGCGCACGGCGATGCGCATGACGACCATCACGAAGAGGAAGAGGACGACCACGGCCACCATGGCCTGGAACCTGGCCAGAAGCCGCATGAATCCCCATTCGTCGTGTGGTTCCCGCTGGTGATGCTGGCGATTCCTTCGCTGATCATCGGCTACCTGACGATCGGCCCGATGCTGCATGGCGATTTCTTCAAGGGCGTGATCTTCGTCGGCGAAAACCATCCAGCAATGGAAGAGTTGTCGCATGAATTCCACGGCGCGATGGCGATGGCGATCCACGGCCTGTCGACCGCACCGTTCTGGCTGGCATTGTCCGGCGTGGTGGCAGCCTACTACTGCTACATGGTCAACCCGCGTGTACCGGCCTGGTTCTTTGCCAAGTTCCACGCGATCCACACCCTGCTGGACAACAAGTACTACATGGACAAGTTCAATGAAGTCGTGTTCGCCGGCGGTGCCCGCTTGCTGGGTAATGGCCTGTGGAACTTCGGTGACAAGAAGCTGATCGATGGCCTGCTGGTCAACGGTAGCGCCAAGGTCGTCGCCTGGCTGTCCTCGCTGTCGCGAGTGCTGCAGACCGGCTACATCTATCACTATGCATTCGTGATGATCCTGGGCGTGCTGGGCTTCCTGATCTATTTCCTGCCATTCTGGCCCGCTAAGTAAGCTGACCTGATAAAAGAATACTGAGAACCATGATGCAGTCTACGATTTCTACACTACCTCCTTACCTGAGTCTGTCGATCTGGGTGCCGATCATTTGCGGCGTCCTGGTCCTGGCTCTCGGCCGTGACAGCAAAGCGGGCTTTACCCGCTGGCTGTCGCTGGCCGGCGCGGTGCTCAGCATGCTGTGCACCTGGCCGCTGATCCAGCATTTCGACAACGCCGCGCACGGCATGCAATTCGTCGAAAAAGCGCCGTGGATCGAAACCTTCAATATCTGGTACTCGCTGGGTATCGATGGCCTGTCGCTGTGGTTCATCCCGCTGACGGCCTTCATCACGGTCATCGTCGT
The DNA here is from genome assembly GCF_030397695.1 of Janthinobacterium sp. SUN118. Lineage (NCBI taxonomy): Bacteria > Pseudomonadati > Pseudomonadota > Betaproteobacteria > Burkholderiales > Oxalobacteraceae > Janthinobacterium > Janthinobacterium sp. SUN118. Next base: position 1,537,595 of record NZ_JAPUBV010000001.1, read on the forward strand.
CATTTCGGCCTGGCAAGTGATCGAGAAGCGCATCGCCCAGTACATGGGCTCCTTCCTGATCCTGTCTGGCCTGATGATCGGCGTGTTCTGCGCGCTCGACGGCTTGCTGTTCTACTTCTTCTTTGAAGCAACCCTGATCCCGATGTTCATCATCATCGGTATCTGGGGCGGCTCGAACCGCGTGTACGCGTCGTTCAAGTTCTTCCTGTACACCTTCTTCGGTTCGCTGCTGACCCTGGTTGCCATCATTTACCTGCGCAATGTGTCGGGTACCTTCGACATCCTGGCCTGGCATGCATTCAAGCTGACGATGAACGAGCAGATCTTCATCTTCCTGGCCTTCCTGATGGCGTTTGCCGTCAAGGTGCCGATGTTCCCGGTCCATACGTGGTTGCCGGACGTCCACGTGGAAGCGCCAACGGGCGGTTCCGCCGTGCTGGCCGCCATCATGCTGAAACTGGGCGCCTACGGCTTCCTGCGTTTCTCGCTGCCGATCACGCCGGACGCCAGCCACTACCTGTCGGGCTTCATGATCGCGCTGTCGCTGATCGCCGTGATTTACATCGGTCTGGTTGCCCTGGTGCAAACCGACATGAAAAAACTGGTCGCCTATTCGTCGATCGCGCACATGGGCTTCGTGACCCTGGGCTTCTTCATGTTCAACGACATCTCGGTGCAGGGCGGTATCGTGCAGATGATCTCGCACGGCTTCATCTCCGGCGCGATGTTCCTGTGCATCGGCGTGCTGTATGACCGCATGCATACCCGTAACATCGCCGACTACGGCGGCGTCGTGAACCGCATGCCGAAATTTGCCGCCTTCTTCGTGCTGTTCTCGATGGCCAACTGCGGCTTGCCAGCCACTTCCGGCTTCGTCGGCGAGTTCATGGTGATCCTGGGCGCGGTGAAATACAACTTCTGGATCGGCTTGCTGGCTGCAACGGCACTGATCTGGGGCGCGGCGTACTCGCTGTGGATGGCCAAGCGCGTGGTGTTCGGCAAGATCAAGAACAAGCATGTGGCCGAACTGACCGATATCAACAAACGTGAATTCTTCATGCTTGCTGTACTGGCCATCGCCGTGCTCGTAATGGGTCTGTACCCAGCCCCGTTCACCGACACGATGCAAACTTCGGTTGCCGACCTGCTGCAGCATGTCGCCATCAGCAAGTTGCCTTAAATAGAAGACCGATAACATGACTAATGCACCTAATCTGGTACCGCTGTACGCGGAAATCTTTCTGCTGATCGCCACGTCGGCGCTCTTGCTGATCGATATGTTCTTGCCTGCGGCGAAGCGTTCCATCACCTATGTGCTGGCCCTGCTGACCCTGGCCGGCTGCGCCTTGCTGACCGTGGGCGACTTCAACGCGGGCACCACCGTCTACACGTTCCACAATATGTTCGTGTCGGACCCGATGTCGCAGTTGCTGAAACTGTTCTCGTACGGCGCCGTGGCGCTGACCCTGATCTATTCGCGTGCCTATGCCACCGACCGCAACATGCTGTCGGGTAACCTGGGCGGCGAGTTCTACGTGCTGGCCCTGTTTGCACTGCTGGGCCAGATGATCATGATCTCGGCCAACAACTTCCTGATCATCTACCTGGGTCTGGAACTGATGTCGCTGTCGCTGTACGCGCTGATCGCTTTGCGCCGTGACAATGCCAAGGCCACGGAAGCGGCCATGAAGTACTTCATCCTGGGCGCGCTGGCTTCCGGTTTCATGTTGTACGGTATCTCGATGCTGTACGGCGCCTCCGGCACGCTGGACCTGGGCGAACTGCGCGTGGCGCTGGAAAGCGGCAAGACCAATGGCACCATCATGGTCTTCGGCCTGGTATTCCTCGTTGCCGGCCTGGCCTTCAAACTGGGCGTCGTGCCATTCCACATGTGGGTGCCTGACGTGTATCAAGGTTCGCCGACGGCCGTGACCCTGCTGCTGGGCGGCGCGCCGAAACTGGCCGCGTTCGCCATCACCCTGCGCCTGCTGGCCGAAGGTTTGCTGCCGATGGCGCATGACTGGCAGCAAATGCTGCTGGTGCTGGCCGTGATGTCGCTGGCCATCGGTAACTTCACCGCCATCGCGCAAACCAACCTGAAGCGCATGCTGGCGTACTCGACCATCGCGCAAATGGGCTTCGTGCTGCTGGGCCTGCTGTCGGGCACCGTCGACGCACCGAACAACACCCTGAACGCGGCTGGCGCAGCCACGGCCTACGGCGCCTCGATGTACTACGTCATCACCTATGTGTTCACCACCCTGGGTACCTTCGGCGTGATCATGTTGTTGGCACGTAATGGTTTCGAAGCGGAAGAACTGGCCGACTTCAAGGGCCTGGGCAAACGCAGCCCGATCTTCGCGCTGGTGATGACCCTGTTCATGTTCTCGCTGGCCGGCGTGCCGCCGCTGATGGGCTTCATGGCCAAGTACTCGGTGCTCGCTTCCGTGCTGGCCACGGGCCAGCTGTGGCTGACCATCGCCGCCGTGCTGTTCTCGCTGATCGGCGCCTTCTACTACCTGCGCGTCGTGAAGATGATGTGGTTCGACGAGCCGACGGATTCGAATGCGCTGGTCGTGCATGGCGACATGCGCGTCGTGCTGGCACTGAATGGCGTGTTCGTCCTGGCACTGGGCGTGATGCCGAACAGCATCCTGGCGGCCTGCGCTTCGGCCATCACCAAGACCCTGGCGTCCTGACCGATGGATGTCACCGTCTCGAGTTGGCTGGTGATCGCCCTGGGCATCCTGGGTGCCAACCTGCCTTTCTTTAACGAGAAACTGTTTGCCGCCGTGCCCCTGAAGCGCAGCGCGCAGGCGGCAGGCGGCAAAGGCTGGCGCAAGCCGCTGGCGCTGCGCCTGCTGGAGATGGTGATCCTGTATTTCATCGTCGGCGCCGTGGCGTTTGCGCTCGAAGCGCGCATCGGCAACGGTTTCCCGCAGACGTGGGAGTTCTACGCCATTACCGGATGCCTGTTCCTGGTGCTGGCCTTTCCCGGCTTCGTCACCCGCTACCTGCGCAAACGCCGTTAGCAGCAACGACCGAAAGCGGCGCCTCTGGCGCCGTTTTTTTTTATTGAGCATAATCAATGTATGGATACTCAACGCATGGATACGAATTTGACTGAAACCAAGGTGGACGGCGAGGTCGTCTACCAGGGCGGCTTCCTGCGCGTGCAGCGCGACCGCGTGACCCTGCCCGATGGCAAGATCACGGCGCGTGAATTCATCCTGCACCCGGGTGCCGTCGTCATCCTGCCGCTGCTCGACGATGGCACGGTGCTGATGGAGCGCCAGTACCGCTATCCGCTGGAGCGCGTCTTCATTGAATTCCCGGCTGGCAAGATCGACGCGGGCGAAAGCCACCTGGCCTGCGCCCGGCGCGAGCTGCTGGAAGAGACGGGCTACACGGCGACAAGCTGGCAATTCGTCTCGACCATCCACAACGCCATCGCCTACTCGGACGAGCACCTGGAACTGTTCCTGGCGCGCGGCCTCGTGGCGGGCGAACGCCGGCTCGACGACGGCGAATTCCTGGAAACCTTCACGGCGACGGTTCCCCAGTTGCTGGACTGGGTGAAGGATGGCACGATCACCGACGTGAAGACCGTCATCGGCATCTTCTGGCTCGACAAGATTACCAGTGGCGCCTGGCAAGCGGCTTGATCTTGCGCATGCGCCGGCCCGCTCTCCTGCTGCTTGCCTGTGCCAGTCTGGGTGCGCAGGCCGCGCCGCGCACGCCGTTCCAGGTGCGCTGCGAAGACACGATCAGCAAGACGGTGTCGGTGCTGACGGCGCAGCAGCATGGCTATAGCGTCGACACGCACCTGTCTTACAAGGCCTTGACGGCGATGAAGGGCGTGGCGCGCGGCAATACCTGGGTGCTGGGACTGACGAAGACGGATTCGCAGGTGCGCATCGCGCTGGCCGGTCCCATGCTGCAGGACCCCGCCAGCGGCTACGAATGCGTGGCGCCGCAGATTACCGTGAGCCTGACGTATGCGCCCGTGGTGATCTACATCGGCCGCGAGTTCGCCCCCGGTACCTGCGCGTATGATGAGATACTCGCGCATGAGCTGCGGCACATGCAAACGTATATGGAACATTTGCCGCGCGTGGAAAAGACCGTGCGCGCGGCGCTCGACAAACGCTTCGAGGCGCGTCCCCTGTACGCGCCCAGCGGTACGGCGAAGGCCGCGCTGGCGCGCGAGATCGATACGGGCTGGTTGCCGTATATCAAGGCGGAGATGCGCAAGGTGGAAATCTTGCAGGCTGCCATCGATTCGCCGCAGGAATATGCGCGCCTGGGCAAGGCATGCAAAGGCGAGATCCAGGCTATTCTGGCAGGCAAGGCGGCGCCGGCGCAACAGAGCAAGTAGTACGGCAAGCCCAAATAAGGAGTGGCATGACAGTAACAACGAATTCCCCGCGTAATTTTGCGCTGATCCCCGCCGCCGGCGTGGGCGCGCGCATGGAGGCGGGCAGTCCCAAGCAATACCTGCCCATCGCGGGCAAGCCCATGCTGCGCCACGCGCTCGACGCCTTTCTCGCCAGCCCCCTGATCGCGCACACCTATGTGGTGGTCAGCGCGGACGATAGCGTGATCGATGCGGTGGTGCCGCAGCAGGGCGTGGACCATGGCGTGACCGTGCTGCGCTGCGGCGGCGCCACGCGCATGGAGACCATCCTGAACGCCTTGCGGGCGTTGCACGCCAGCATAGGCGCGGCCGACCAGGTGCTCGTGCACGATGCAGCGCGTCCCGGCCTGACGCCGGCGCTGATCGAAAAACTCATCCGCGAAGTGGGCGACCATGCGGCCGGCGGCTTGCTGGCCTTGCCCGTGGTCGACACGGTCAAGCGGGCCGGGCCGGCCAACGCATCGGCGCAGACCGTGCCGCGCGACGGCCTGTGGCTGGCGCAGACGCCGCAGATGTTCCGCTATGCCTTGCTGCACCGGGCCTTGTCCGAAGCCCCCGACCCGCTGGCCATCACGGACGACGCCAGCGCCGTCGAAGCGCTGGGCCTGGCGCCCAAACTGATCGAAGGCCACCCGCGCAACCTGAAGGTGACCCTGCCGCGCGACATTCACACGGCCGAGCTGTACCTGGCTAACCCTGGCATTTGAAAGAAATTTACATGAACACGACGACTCCAGTACTCCCGTTCCGCATCGGCCAGGGCTATGACTGCCACGCGCTGGTGGAAAACCGCGACCTGATCATCGGCGGCGTGAAGATTCCCCATCACCTGGGGCTGCTCGGCCACTCCGACGCCGACGTGCTGCTGCACGCCATCACGGACGCGCTGTTCGGCGCGGCCGCGCTGGGCGACATCGGCCGCCATTTCCCCGACACGGATGCGCAATTCAAGGGCGCCGATTCGCGCACGCTGCTGCGCGAAGCCGTGCGCCGCGTGCAGGCCACCGGCTACAGCATCGGCAATGTCGACGCCACCATCATCGCCCAGCGCCCGAAGATGGCGCCGCACATCGCCGCCATGTGCGCGAACGTGGCCGAAGACCTGGGCGTGAGCGTGAGCCAGGTCAACATCAAGGCCAAGACGAATGAAAAGCTGGGCTACCTGGGCCGTGAAGAAGGCATCGCGGCCGAAGCCGTGGCCTTGCTGCTGCGCGCCTGAGCGTACCCGGCAGCCCCTTGTAATGATTTCTGAGGATTAATGTTACCTGCTATATCACCGATCGCATGAGAACGGCGGCGCACCCGCCGTGTAATCCATGTTATTTTTAGAGGGCGGCGCGATGGCAGAAATCATCCGGCCGCCTTTTTTCATTCAGACAGGAGAATTCCGGATGCCAACCATCAAGCGCACACACCTTGCCACCGCACTGCTGCTGGGAGTCTTCGCGGCCGGCGCCATGCCCGCCCATGCCGAACTGCTAGCGACGGGCGAACCACCGGCGGCGAAACAGCAATGGAAGGCCGTCACCGTGGCCGAAGGCGTGCGCCAGCCATGGGGCATCGCCTGGCTGGGCGAGGGGAGGGCGCTGGTCACCAGCAAGCAGGGCACCTTGCATCTGCTCAGTGGCAAGAGCTTCGCCGACGTGGCGCTGCAAGGCATGCCCAAAGTGTTTACGGGCGGGCAGGGCGGCCTGCTCGATATCGTGTTGCACCCGCAGGATGCGGGCAAGCCGAATCCGCGCGTGTACATGACGGTGTCGACGGGCACGAATGACGCGAACCGCACGACCCTCGTGCGCGGCGTGTTCGACGGCAAGAAGGTGACGGGCATCCAGACCCTGTTCCAGGTGGCCACCGACAAGAGCGGCGGCCAGCATTTCGGTTCGCGCCTGCTGTGGCTGCCGGATGGCACTTTGCTGATGAGCGTGGCCGATGGCGGCAATCCGCCGCTGCGCATCGGCGACCGGCTGGCGCGCGAGCAGGCGCAAAACCTGGCCACGCACCAGGGTTCCATCCTGCGCCTGACGGACGAGGGCAAGCCGGCGCCCGGCAATCCTCTGGCCGCCAAGGGCGCGCTGCCGGAAATCTGGTCGTATGGCCACCGCAACGTGCAGGGACTGGCGCTCGATCCCGTTTCGGGCCGCGTGTGGGCCACCGAGCACGGTCCGTATGGCGGCGACGAGCTGAACCTGGTGGTAGCGGGCGGCAACTACGGCTGGCCGCTGCAAAGCTATGGCGCCGACTACCAAACGCATGAGCCGGTCGGCAAGCACGAGGTGGCCGGCATGCTCAATCCGAGCGTGGCCTGGGTGCCGTCGCCGGCGCCGTCGGGGCTGGCCGTCTACACGGGCGACAAGATACCCGTCTGGCGCGGCAGCATCTTCAGCGGCGGCCTGGCGTCCAAGGATATCCGCCGCATCGCCGTCGATGCCAGCGGCAAGGTGACGGGGCAGGACCGCCTCGCCATCGGCGCGCGCGTGCGCGACGTGCGCCAGGGGCCGGACGGCTATCTGTATGCGCTGACGGATGAAGACAACGGCAAGTTGCTGCGCATCGTGGCGCAGTAACACGGCAGGCGCCGTCTTCGCTTAAGATGGCGCCTTTATTCAAGACAAGGTGGCGGCATGGCCCGTGATACTTATGCATACCGGCACGTTGCCGTCGAATCGCGCGATATCCGCGGCAAGGTGGAAATGCGTCCCGTGCCGGGCCAGGCCTTTTCGCCGGAGCTGGCCGTGCAATGCTCGCGCCGCCTGGCGGACTTGCAGCGCTATCCGCTGGGTAGTCGCTTTTTGCTGTTCGCCAAGCTGACGGACCGCCTGGGCGGCACGCCCTTCCTGTATGCGTATCACGGCGATGCGGACGTCTTGATGACGCCGGCCGAGGTGATAAAATTCCTCGGCGAATTTCGCCGCGGCCGCATCTGACCCAGTTTGCCGCCTAGGCTTTGCAGGCTGCGGAGCCGGCTGGCGCCTGGGCGCTCGCTGCGGCCTTGCCGAAGAGGGCGATCGTCAAGGCGCAGCCGAGCGCGAACAGGCCACCCACCACCATGGCGCTCGTTACGCCCAGCTGATCGACGGCCATGCCGCCGAGCAGGGCGCCGGAGGCCAGCGATACCTGCACGATGGCCACGAAGAGCGCGCTGCTGCCTTCCATCAGGTGCGGCGCCGCCTTGAACATCCACGTCTGCACGGCAATCGGCATGGCGCCGAAACCGAAGCCCCACACGGCCACCAGCAGCATGGCGGTAATGGAGTGGCTGCCGAACGCGGCCAGCGCCAGGGTGGACAGGCCCAGCACGGCGCCCGTCACCACCAGGGTCGGGCGTTCGTGGCGGCCGGCGGCCCAGCCGCCCGCGAGGTTGCCGATGAAGCCAGAGGCGCCATACACGAGCAGCATGGCGCTGACGGTGCCGGCGGCCAGGTGCGACACTTGCGTGAGGAAGGGCGCGATATACGTGTAGGCGGCGAACTGGCCCGTAAAGAGCATGGCCGTGGCGATCAGGCCCAGCCTGGCCTTGCGGATGCCGAAGATCATCGGCAGCTGGCGCAAGCGGATGGCTTGCGTGGGCGGCAGCCTGGGCAGCAGCCACAGCTGGCCGATGAAGACGAGCACGGCAATGGCGCTGGCCGCGCCGAAGGCCACCCGCCAGCCCACGAGCTCGCCGACCAGCGCGCCGGCCGGCACGCCCGCCACCGTGCCCAGCGAGACGCCGGCAAAGATGATGGACATGGCGCGCGACGCATGCTGCGGCGCCACCAGGCGCGGGCCGATGGCGCTGCCGATGGCCCAGAATCCGCCCACGCCCACGCCCAGCATGGCGCGTCCCAGCAGGATCGCGCCATACGACGGCGCCAGCGCCACCAGCAGGTTCGAAGCGACCAGCAGCGCCGTCAGGGCCAGCAGCACGATGCGGCGGTCAAGGCGGCCCGAGCCGATGGTGACGAAGATGGCGGCAAACGCGGCAACGATGCCGGGCGTGGTGATCATCAGGCCCGCCTGGCCCTTGCTGATGGCCAGTTCGGCCGCCATGGCCGGCAGCAGGCCGACGGGCAGGAATTCGGACGTGACGAGGGCGAAGGCGCCTATGCCGACGGATAATACGGCCAGCCACGGTGCCACGGTGGTATCGTCGCCGGCGATGGACGTGCTTGCCTGGGAGGAGGAGTTGGGGGATGCTTGCATAATGGGTTCCTGAAAAGCCGAAAGGTTTTTAACCGGTCGGTATATAATAGCGGGAAATGGACATCGTTGTCATAATTTTTTACCGGTCGGTATGAAACTAGAAAAAACAGCTGAGGCAGGCAAGGCAAAAACGGGCCGGCCGCGTACGTTCGACGCGGACGAGGCGCTCGATTGCGCCATGAAAGTGTTCTGGGAAAAAGGCTATGAAGGCAGCTCGCTGCCCGAATTGACGAAAGCCATGGGCATGAACCGGCCCAGCCTGTATGCCGTCTTCGGCAACAAGGAGCAGCTGTTCCACAAGGCGCTCGAGCGCTACAGCGACACGCGCATGCAGTTTTTCGATGCGGCGCTGGAACAGCCGACGGCGCGCCAGGTGGTGGAAGCGTTGCTGACGCAATATGTCGATGCGCAAACCATGCCGGACGGCCCGCACGGCTGCATGGGCGTGAATGCGGCGCTCGCCTGCAGCGACGACGCCTTGCCGATCCGCGATGAATTGTTTGCGCGCCGCCTGCGCGGCGAAATCAAGCTGCGCGACCGCTTGCGGCGCGCCAGGGAAGAGGGGGATTTGCCTGCCGATTCCTGCCCGGAGCAGCAGGCGCGCTTTGTCGTGACCCTGTCGCAGGGCATGGCCATCCAGGCCGCCGCCGGGGTCTCGCGCGAGCAATTGCAGCAGATGGTCGGCTTGTTGTTGCGCAACTGGCCGCTGTAGCCGGCAGTCTTACCCGGCCTGGTCGATGGTCTTGGCCAGGTCGCCGGGCGCCTTGCGCCGCCAGGCGGCCGTCAGGGCGGCGGCCAGCATGTCCAGTTCCGCATCCGCCAGGCGTACCGTGATGCCTGCCAGGCGCTCGCCCCACCACAGCTTTTCGCAGCCGGACGGCGTGATGACGGTGGCGATGTGCGCTGCTTCCGCATCGAGCAGCACGTTGATGTGCTCGTCGTCGGGCAGGGTCGCGAAGATCTTCCCGCCCACGCGGAAGGCCGGACGGTCGTGGTGTTCTTCCTCGCTCGTGTCGGGAAACGACAGTGCCAGATAGCGTAGTTCTTCCAGGTCGACCATTTCCTCTTTCCCCCTCATCGGACAGATAGCAGTGTGTATGCATTTTGCCATGCTGTTTCGCCGCGTGGTGCGGCAACATGCGAAAAGAAATGCGCGCGATGCGACAGTATCGGGCTGGTCTGTGGTGTCGCCGCGACACGCCATGCGCCGTCGCCATGGGGGCCTGGCCCTTGCGCCAGAGTGGCGGGCGGCACTTTTTCCATGCCGGGAAGGGGATTGTCAGAAAAATATCTTTCATGGTTAAAAGAAAAATACTTTTCTTCTAGGGAATTTAAGATAGAATACATTCATCGACTTACCTGACCCGTCAACTGTCTGGCCTTGTCCCGGGAACCCGAACCCTTTCCAGGACGCTTGCAGTGCCGCCATGGCACGCTGCAAGTCCGCATGATCACGCGGAAGTTCACGCCCCCGACCGCTCATCCTTGCAATTTAGCGCGCTACGCCGACACGCCTCAATGCAGCGTGTATTCAGCTCCAGCGCTCCCTGCTGCGCCCACTGAATACTTACTTACTGGATACCATCATGAAAAACTTGCCTAAACTCGCCCTGTCCCTGATCGCTGTCGGTGTGTTTGCCCACGCGAACGCCAGCACCATCACCCTGTCCACCGGCTACTCGGGCGCCGGCGCGCAAAGTTCCGCCGCCGACTACCAGTCCGTGGTGAATGCCGCCGTGGCCACGCCAGGCGCCGGCTATGGCTCGACGACGATCGCCAGCTACAACAACGTCAATAACAGCAGCCTGTTCGGCAGCGGCTCGAACATCGCCTTCAAGTCGGTGATCAACTTTGGCGTCAGCGCGGCCGATGCGGGCGCCTGGAGCTTCCGCAGCGGCGTCGACTTCGGCAAGGGCGGCGCCCTGTTCCTCGACGGCGTGGCGCTGGACTTCAAGAACAACGACATGTGGTGGGCCGGTAACTACAATAATGGCAGCCAGTTCCTCAGCGGTTCGGGCACCCTGGCGGCCGGCAACCATACCCTGAGCATCTACGGCCTGGAAGGCTGCTGCGATGGCGGCCAGCAAGTGCAGTTCAAGGCGGGCAACAACAATTTCGCCAGCTTCGGCGCCAATGACGGTTTGATCTCGGCTGTTCCTGAACCAACCACCTACGCCATGCTGCTGATCGGCCTGGGCTTGCTGGGCTTTACGGCGCGCCGCAAACAGGAAGCCAAGTTCTAAGCTGGTATCGTCGATCTCGCCGCGCCTGACGGCGCGCGATAAAAAAAGCCCGCCGGTCTGCAAGGACACGGCGGGCTTTTTGCATGCTGGCGCACCGATGCGCTTACTCGTCGCTGTCGTCCTCGTCGTCGCCCTTGGCGGACTTGCCGCGCTCGGCATCGACGGCGCGCTGCAGGCTGGCCGCATCGCGGAAGAAGGCGTCCGTCGTGTGATTCGGGCTCAGGCGCAAGGCGGGCGGGTAGATCGCGGACATATAGGGCTCGTCGGCCAGGCGGCCGCTGATCTGCAGGTTGCTCAGTAAAATCAGGGTCGAGCCGATGATGGCCAGCACCACGGCCACGAGGGCGAAGCGGCGCGGGTGCTGCGGCTTGATCGTGCACAAATGGTAGTAGATCATCGCGCAGACGATGACGATGAACATATGCCGTCCGTAGCGCGTCAGCGCTTCGAGCGAGAACGCGTACGCCGCCATGTTGCTGGCCAGTTCCCACACTTCCATGGCCAGCAAGCCGCAGCCGATGATGAACAGGTGGCGGCCGAAGCGCGCCACATGGCCGAACAGGCGGTTCGCCACGGCCCAGACGGATGCCCACACGAGGCCGCCGGCCAGCGCGTAGGCGATGATCATCAGGTAGGTGATCGGGTCGAAGGCTTCCGCGTCGCCGAGCCAGTTGCTGAAGGCGGCCGAGGCGCCGATCATGGCCAGGCCGGCCATGGCGGGGCGCAAGCCTTCCCAGTTGTGCATGGTGGTGTCGCCCAGTTCGGGCGCCACCGGATGGTCGCTGGCGCGCACGCGCAGGCGCGTGTGGCCCAGGCGCACGATGCTGTCGCCCGTCATGGCCACTTGCACTTGCCGCTGGCCGCGGTGGATCACGCCATTCTGGCTGCCCAGGTCGCGCAGCAGCAGGCCGCCCGCGCCGTCGTCCTCGATGACGGCGTGGCGGGCGGCCGTGTGCGCGTCGTCGAGGATGAAGTCATTGTCGTAGCCGCGGCCGATGCGGATCGGCAGGGCGGCCATGCGCTGGCGCTGCTGCACTTCGCCGTTCTCGGCGAGGATTTCGAGGAAATAGGGAGGCATCATGGCTTGCGACCGCCGGTGGTGGAGGGCGCGCGCGACAGCGCCTCGAGGAAGGTGCGCGTGACGCGCATGCCGTTGGCGTAGGACACGCCGCGCGCGTCGATGCGGCTTTGCAGGCTCATCAGTGGTGCATCGGCGCTGGCGGCCAGCAGGGCAAAGTCGTACAGGCCCGTAAACTTGCGATAGGCGCGCACGCACAGGACGGCGCGCAGGGGCAGGGTGGTGTTCTTAACGAATTGTTCGGTGCAATGGGGACCCGTCAGGTGCACGCTCTTGTAGCTGCCGAAACTTTCATTCTTGAACGAGGCGCTGGCCAGTTCGGAAAAACGCAGTGCGCCCAGTTCGTTGCTGCGCAGGAATTCGTGGCGCATCGACACTTGCCCCGTCTGCAGGGCGCCGGAGATGAAGATGGCCGATTCCATGGCGCAGCTGGTGTTGTCGAGCATATACGGTTTGTCGGACTTCACGTTGGAGCGGCCCCAGCAGCGCATCTGGTCGGATTCGCGCACGGGCACGCGGTACGGGCCCATGGCTTTCAGGCTCAGCGGCGTGTCCAGCAGGCGCGCCAGCATGACTTCCTGGTGCGCCAGCAGCTGCGCCGTCACCAGCGGCTTGAAGTCTTTCGGCGGCTTGCCCTGTTTCGCCACCTTGTCCAGCAATTGCTGGGCGTAGCGGGCGGGCACGAGGAAGCTGACCAGTTCGCCATCGAGGCGTTTCGACACGTTCACGCCGGCCACGTCGCCATTCGCGGTGACGCTGGGGCCGCCGCTCATGCCGGAATTGATCGGTCCCGTAAACATCAGCTGGTCATAGAAGCTGCGCGTGACGACGCCGTTGTACGAGCCTTCCGAAATGGCGAAGCCCAGGTCCAGCGGATTGCCCATCGAATACAGGTACTGGCCCTGCGTCAGCGGTGCCAGCTGCTCCGGCATCTTGAAGAAACCCGTGCCGTGGCGGTTTACGCGCAGCACGGCGAGGTCGTGCAGCACGTCGACGGCCAGCAATTCCACGTTGCCGCGCTGGCCGCCGGTATCCACCCATTCGCCCACATAGGTATCGGGGTCGAGCGCGAATTGCGACACGACGTGATAGTTGCTCACCACCAGGTCGCCCGTGCCGATCAAGAAGCCCGAGCCGACGGACGACTGCGTGCGGCCGTTCTTCAGCAGCACGCGCACTTGCAGGATGTCGGCGCGCGCCGCCGTGTACAGCTTTTGTGCGGCCGACGAGGGCGGCGGCAGGGCCGCATGTTCGGTGGCGGCGGGCGCGGCGGTGGCCGGCGGCGGCTTGACGGGGGGCGTGGCGGGAGCTGGGGCGGCGGGAGCCGGGGATGCCGGGGCCGCCTGTGCGCCTGCGGCGGCGCACAGGCCGGCCAGCAAGAAGGCGAAGTTAGATAATTTCATGCATCCTTTGTGCGTGAGCAGGAGCGAAGCTGGCGCGGGCCGGCGCGGCACACACGCTGCGCCGGCCCGGGCGATTACAGGGCGCCGTCTTCCAGCGCCGGCGCCGTTTCCGGCGTCATCATGTGACCGAGCTTGCTTTGCTTGGTATTCAGGTAGTGCTGGTTGAACGCATTGCGGTTGACCAGCAGCGGTACCCGTTCGGCCACCGTGATGCCCAGTGCTTCCATGGCCGCGATCTTGCGCGGGTTGTTGGTCATCAGGCGCAGGCTGTGGATGCCGAATTGCGCAAACATGGGCTTGCACAGGGTGTAGTTGCGCGCATCGGCCTTGAAGCCCAGCTGTTCATTCGCCTGCACCGTGTCGGCGCCCGCTTCCTGCAGGCGGTAGGCGCGGATCTTGTTGATCAGGCCGATGCCGCGTCCTTCCTGGCGCAGGTACAGCAGGATGCCGCGGCCTTCCTCGGCGATGCGTTTCAGCGCGCCTTCGAGCTGGGCGCCGCAGTCGCAGCGCTGCGAAAACAGCACGTCGCCCGTCAGGCACTCGGAATGCACGCGCGCCAGCACGGGGTCGCCATTGCCGATATCGCCCAGCACCATGGCCAGGTGTTCCTTGCCCGTGGCGTGCTCGACAAAGGCGTGCAGGGTGAACTGGGCCCACGGCGTCGGCAGTGCGCAGGAAGTCGTGTAATCCAATTCGCCTGTCGCCAGGATGTCTGCGCCGCTTTGCATGGTTGTGCTCATATAAGTAATTGTCAAAAATAAAAGGCGCGCGACACCACTCCGGTGCCGGCGCGCCTTGCCATCATACCAAAAAGCAGGGAAACGTTTTCCCTGGCTGCCATTCGGTGCTTGCAATGTCTGGTGATGGGCCTTACTTAGGGGCACTTCATTGTTTTACAAGGTGGATGGCGGGCCTCGTCCGTCGCCTGCCGCCGCCAGTGCGCGCAAGCGGCAATGGCGGCACAGGCACACGCTAGGCACGGACCATCAGCTGCCGATGCGTCCGCCGTCGTTCTTGGTGATCACGATGGTGGCCGAGCGCGGCCGCTTGCCGGCGCCATAGCCCGCGTTGGCCGGCCACTGGCTCGTGTACTTCGACGGGTCGCCGATATTCGCCAGCGACGTGGTTTCGCCCGGATGCTGGATGTTGATGAACATGGTCTTGCCATCGGGCGTTTCGCTGATGCCCGTGATTTCCGAGCCGACCGGCCCCACGAGGAAGCGCTTGAGCGTGTCGGCCGTGGGTTTCTTGCCGATGAAGGTGTCGACCGCCAGGTTGCCGCCGGCCGCCGTGGCGTAGTTCAGCGTGGACTTGGCGCCATCGCCGACCTTGCCCGGGATGGCCGCCAGCATCATGCAGTTGGTGACGTCCGTGTACGCGCCATCGTCGGTCTGGATCCAGCAGATGCCGGTGTAGGGGCTGAATGCCAGGCCGTCCGGGCTCGAGAAATCCTGGTCGGCCGTCAGGTTCGACAGGTTGATCTTGCTGGCGTCGGCGCCGCTCTCGGCGCCAAACAGGTAGACATCCCAGGTAAAGCTGGTGGCCGCGGCCGCGCCCGTGCCTTCCTTGAAGCGGATGATATGGCCGTTCGGATTGCCGTTCTGCGCGCTGCTGCCCTTCATGTCCGTGTAGGCGCGCGGGTTGGCGCTGTCCGGTGCCAGCTGCGACGAGCCGCTCGGATTGACGGTGCGGTTCGAATTGTTGGTCAGCGTGTAATAGATCTCGCCATTGGCCGGGTTGACCGAGCACCATTCCGGGCGGTCCATCTTCGTCGCGCCCACGGCGTCGGCCGCCAGGCGGGCGTTGACCAGCACGTCGGCCAGGTCGGCGAACTTGTAGGCGCCGTAAGCCTGGATCAGCGCGTTCGACATGGCCAGCTCGATCCACTGGCCCGTGCCGTCGGCGGCCAGCTTGGCCACGTACAGCTTGCCCGAGTCGAGGTATTTGTCGCCGGTGGCGATGCGGTCGGCCGGGTTGGCATCGGCGGCGGCCCAGACGGCCGCCGTGACGAACTTGTAGATGTATTCGTTGCGCGAATCGTCGCCCATGTAGACGGCCAGCTGCTGGCCCACGGCCGGCACGCTGAAGGCGGCGCTTTCGTGCGCGTAGCGGCCCAGCGCCGTGCGCTTGCGGATGGGGCGGGTCTTGTCGTACGGGTCCATCTCGACGATGTAGCCCATGCCGTTCAATTCATTGCGGTAGTCGTCGCTGCCGTTGGCCGAGGCGCCAATCTTGCTCAGGTTCCAGCGCGCGTACTTGTCGTCGCTGCCGCCCGTTTCCCAGCCGTGGCGCGAGGCGCCGCCCTGGCTGCGGCCATAGCGGTTCAGCGAAGCGACGGACTTGTCGCCGCGCGCGGCGTTGTCGCTGGCCGAGCGCGTGAAGTAGCCGGCCCAGTTTTCTTCGCCGGAGAGGTAGCTGCCCCATGGCGATTTGCCCGTGCCGCAGTTGTTGATGGTGCCGCGCGTCTTGGTGCCGGTCGGCGAATACTTGGTCACCATCAGGGCGTTGCCGCGTGCCGGGCCGGAGATCTCGATGTCCGTCAGCGGCGTGACGCGGCGGTTGAACGCGGAATCGTTGACGGTGGCCCAGGTGCTGCCCGTCTTCTTCACTTCGACCACGCTCAGGCCGTGGACGGCCACTTCCTTGTCGACTTCGGCGGCGGGGCGCGGCAGCGAGGTGGTGCCGCCGTTCACGTGCAGGAAGTGCGAGGACAGTTTTTCGTCCGTGGTCGCTTCGTGGTTCATCGCCAGCAAGCCCCGTTCGGCGCCGGACGCCAGCGGCGCGCCGGCGGCGGAGAGGCCGTAGTATTCCATACCGTCGTGGTGGTCGCCGGCGCGGTTGTCGAAATCGGTGTCGGTGCCGTCGTTCTTGTAGGCCGGGGTGGCCGCGCGCAGCGAGTCGCCCAGCGCATACAGGGCGGTGGCCGTGTAGCCGGCCGGCACCGACACGACGTCGGCCAGGCTTTTCGGCACGGCGGTAAACGCCAGCAGTTTTTCGGGCGTCGGCGTCGGCGTGACGGCGACCGCATCGCTGCCGCCGCCGCAAGCGGACAGGCCCATCGAACCCATGACGGCGGTAGCGGCCGTGACGGCGCTGCCGCGCAGCCAGTTGCGGCGGCTCAGGCGGGCGTTCAGGATGCTGTTGAAGTGGTTGTCGTGGGACGCGTTGCTGTCAATGTCGTTCAGATCGGTGGCGCGGATGGCCAGATCGTTGGGCTTGTTCATGGGCTGCGATGTCCTGTGGTTGCGTGATTAAATGGCAACCGCATGATAGTCAGTGTATGTGACAGCGCCGTGTCAGTTTGATGACGGCAAGGTGACAGGCTGCAGGCCGGGCGGGCCGCGTCCGTGACGGGCCCGTTCGATCCGGCAGCCCGGCGCTTACCTGGCCTGGCGAAAACCGCGTTCCACCAGCAAGAGCATGCCGCCGAAGATGGACAGATTCTTCAGGAAGTTCGTCAGCTGGTCCTGGAAGTGGGCCGCATCGGCGCTCCAGAAGGCGTGGAAGATCACGGTGGTCGGGATCAGGAACAGCGCCAGGGCCAGCGCCGCCCAGCGCGCCTGCCAGCCTGTGATCAGCAGCAAGCCGCCACCCACTTCCAGCGCGATCACGCCGACCAGCAGGATATTTGCCAGCGGCAAGCCCTGGCTGGCCATGTAGCCGGCCACGCCCGCAAAGCCGCCGATTTTCAGCAAGCCCGAGACAAAGAACAGCACGCCAAGGGCGGCGCGGCCGGCGGGGTACAGCAGATCGGTGTTATTTTTCATGGTAGTCCAGTTGTTTTTATCAGGATGTGAGGTCGATGTGCGGCGCCTGGCCCAACCGTAGCGGGCATCGCAGGGTGCGATGCGCAGCAGGTTTGGCCAGGTACCATCATTTAGGCAAGTCGAACAGCAGGAATTCCGCGTCTTCCGCCTGGGTCACTGTCACGGCCGCTTCCTGCGTCAGCTTCAGCGCATCGCCCGCCTTCAAGGCCACGCCATTGACCACCAGGCTGCCGCGGATCAGGTGCACATAGGCGCAGCGGCCGTCTTCCAGCGCATGTGCCAGCTGCTCGCCTTCCTGCAGGATGCTGGCGTAGATGGCCGCGTCCTGGTGGATCAGCACGGAACCCTGGCGGCCGTCGCCCGAGGCGATCAGGCGCAGCTTGCCCCGTTTGCTGTCTGGCGAAAAATGCTTCTCTTCATAGCTGGGGGCAATGCCCGTCACGTTCGGCTGTATCCAGATCTGCAGGAAGTGCAGGCCGTCCGCGTTGGAATGGTTGAACTCGCTGTGACGCACGCCGCTGCCGGCGCTCATGCGCTGCACGTCGCCGTAATGCAGGACGGAACCGGTGCCCATGCTGTCCTTGTGTTCGAGCGCGCCGTCGAGCACGTACGAAATGATTTCCATGTCGCGGTGGCCGTGCGTGCCGAAACCCTGTCCTGGCGTGACCCGGTCTTCATTGATCACCAGCAGCGGACCAAACCCCATGTGTTTCGGATCGTGATAGCTGCCGAAGGAAAAGCTGTGATGGGAATTGAGCCAGCCGTGGTTGGCGGCGCCGCGTTCTTCGCTATGACGAATCTGTAACATGGTGGACTCCGTTTCTATAAGTTAATGTGCGATAATTTCGAAGGTTGCTTGTGCGGCGACTGCCGTGGCACCTTTGCTGCCCTTCGCTGTACGATGGAGAAAGTATAGGCCCGTCAGCCGAGAAAGAAAAACGGAAAATCTACCACCTTATGATCGAAAAAATCGAATGTTAAGACTGAGCCTGGAAGCCCTGCAAATCGTCGACGCCATCGACCGCCGCGGATCGTTCTCGTCGGCCGGCAAGGAGTTGCATAAAGTCCCGTCCACCATTTCCTATACGGTGGCCAAGCTGGAGGATGACCTGGGCGTGCAGGTGTTCCAGCGCAATGGCCCGAAAGTCGTGCTGACGGCGGCCGGCCAGGAATTGCTGAAGGAAGGGCGCTACCTGCTGAAGGCGGCGCAGGACCTCGAGCACCGCGTGCGCCGCGTGGCCTCGGGCTGGGAGACGGAACTGGCCATCGGCATCGATTCCATGTTTTCCACCGTGGCCCTGGCCGAGGACGTGCGCGCCTTTTACGGCGTGGCGCAGCAGACGCGCTTGCGCCTGGCGCAAGATACGCTGTCGGGCACGTGGGAAGCGCTGCTGGACCGCCGCGTCGACTTGCTGGTGGGCGCGCCCGGCGACGGGCCGGCCGGCGGCGGCTATATCGCGCAGCCGATCGGCATGCTCGATTTCGTCTTTGCCGTGGCGCCCACGCACCCGCTGGCGCTGCTGCCCGGACCGCTGTCGCGCGGCGACCTGCAGCATCACCGCGCCGTCGTGGTGGCCGATTCGGCGCGCCAGATGGCGCCGCGCACGGTGGGCCTGCTGCTGGGGCAAGATGCCTTGAGCGTGCCGAACATGCAGGTCAAGTTCGACTACCAGGTGCTGGGGCTGGGCTTCGGCTTCCTGCCGGGACCATGCGCGCGGGCCGCCATCGCGCGCGGCCTGCTGGTGGAAAAAGCCGTGGAAGAGCCGAAACCGTCGGAAACGTTTTACCTGGCCTGGCGCGTCGGCGAGGATGGCGCCGCGCTGCGCTGGTGGATGGCGCGCATGCGCGAACCGGACGTGTTCGCCCGCCTGGCGCAGCATTTGCCGGGGCGTGCCTGAACGGCACGCGGGCGGGCTTGTGTCATTCTGTCATGCTTGCAAAATGTTGACATAAGCCAACATTTTCAGGTTACCATATTCATAGTATAAAGATAGTATTCCTGCCCGACCTCCATGCCCCATAGTGGGATTTTGATGATTACACAGACCGCAGCGCCCCTGATATGTTCCCCCGACCTGGTTCACGCGCGGGGTTGCCGTGCTTGAGGCGAAAGTCGCGCTGTGCCTGCGCCTGGCCCAGGATGCCCGCGAGCAGGCCGGCCCGCAGCAGGCCGCCACCCTGGCGCGCCTGCAGGATGAACTGGAGCGCTTGCGCGGCGCCAGCCGCCCCGTGGTGCGCGTGGCGCCGGCCGATGCCTTGCTGGAAATCGACCCCGACGGTTTCCTGATCGGCTGGAACCATGGCGCCGAACAGATGTTCGGCTATTCCGAGCTGGAAGCGCTGGGCCAGCACATCCTGTTCCTGTACCCGGAAGACGATGCGGAAGCGAGCGTGCTGGAGCTGCATTTCACGCAGGGCGACGTGGCCACCGATGTGCGGCGGCGCAAGAAGTCGGGCATGGTGACGTGGCTGCGCATGCACCGCCACGTGATCCACGACCAGGTGGGCAAGGCCTGCGGCATGGCCGTGCGCCTGTCGGCCATGAGCGAGCCGCTGTCCGACGTCGACAAGGTGAAGTTGCACGCGCGCATCATCGAAGACAGCGAGCAGGGCGTCCTGATCACGGATGCGGAAGAGCGCATCGTCTCGATCAACAGCTCGTTTTCCCGCATCACCGGCTATTCGCCGGCCGAAGCCATCGGCCGCACGCCGGACTTGCTGCGCTCGGGCGTGCACGACCCCGATTTCCGCGCCAAGGTGCGCGCCGCCATGCGCGGCCACGGCTCGTGGCGCGGCGAGATCATCGGCAAGCGCAAGAATGGCGAGCTGTTTCCGCAAGACGTCACCATCAGCGTCGTGCGCGACGAGTTCGGCGAAATCAGCCACGTGTTTTCCCTGTTTTCCGATATCTCCGTGCACAAGGATGCCGAGGCGCGCATGCAGCGCATGGCCAACTACGACAGCCTGACGGGCTTGCCCAACCGCTGCCTGCTGAACCAGCTGGTCGACCAGGGCCTGGCCGAAGCGAAGCGCCAGGGCACGCATGGCGCGCTGATGGTCATCGACATCAGCCGCCTCGGCTCCATCAGCGACACGCTCGGCCATGAAGTGGGCGACCAGCTGGTGATCGCCATCGGCCAGCTGTTCCGTGGCGCCCTGCGCGACGCGGACATCCTGGCGCGCGTCGACAACAACAAGTTCGTCGTGGCCCTGCTGCATATCGAAAAGCGCGAGCATGCGGCAAATGTCGCGCAAAAACTGCTGAACCTGCTCGAAGCGCCCATCACCATCGAAACGCACGCCTTGCACGTGGGCGCAAGCATCGGCATCACCGTGTATCCGGAAGACGGCCTGGAAGCGCCGGCCCTGTTCCGCTTTGCCGACGTGGCCGTGGCCAAGGCGGGGCAGACGATCGAATCGACCTTCCTGTTTTACCGCGAAGACATGAACCGGCGCGCCAAGGAACATCTGCGCCTGGAAAGCGAAATGCGGCTGGCGCTGGGCGACAAGGAGCTGGAACTGCATTACCAGCCGAAGGTGAGCCTGGCCAGCGGGCGCATCGTGGGCGCGGAAGCCTTGCTGCGCTGGAAGCATCCGATGCGCGGCATGGTCTCGCCCGGCCTCTTCATTCCCGTCGCCGAGGAAACCAGCTTGATCCTGGAACTGGGCACCTGGGTGCTGGACGAGGCCTGTCGCCAGATCCGCAGCTGGGAAGACCGTGGCCTGCACATGCCGGCCATCGCCGTCAACCTGTCGGCGCGCCAGTTCGACGAGCAGTTGCCGGCGCGCATAGCGGCCGTGCTCGAGCGCTACCAGGTGCGGCCCGACCAGATCATGCTGGAAATCACGGAAAGCCTGCTGATGCGCGGCGCCGACAAGGTCATCGACATCATGAACCAGCTGGTGGCCATGGGCCTGGCGCTGGCGCTCGACGACTTCGGCACCGGCTATTCCAGCCTCGCGTATCTGAAAAAATTCCCGATCAGCACCCTGAAAATCGACCGCTCGTTCGTCATCGGCTTGCCCTTCGAGGAAAACGACTGCGCCATCGCGCGCGCCATCGTCACCATGGCGCAGCAGCTGCGCCAGGAAATCGTCGCGGAAGGCGTGGAAACGGCCGAACAGATGCGCTTCTTGCGCGAACTTGGCTGCGACCAGCTGCAAGGCTATCTGTTCAGCCCGGCGGTGCCGGCGGCCGAATTCGAGCTGATGCTGGGCGAGGGCAGGCAGCTGCGGCTGGAAGCGGTGGCCTAGCGGCGCTCCCTGCCGCCGCCAGGATTTCCGCGGCTAGACGCGCAGCAGGCCGCGAAACCCGCGGGCCGCGTAATACGATTCGGCGCCATTGTGATAGACGAAGACCTGGCCGTAGCGGCGGTCGCAGAACAGGGCGCCGCCCAGCTTCCTGACGCTGGCCGGCGTCGCGATCCAGCTCGAGGTTTTCTGGTCGAATGCGCCGAGTTCTTGCAGTTGCCGGTAATGGGCTTCCGTCAGCAGTGCGATGCCCATCGCGTCGGCCATGGCGGCCGCGCTGCCGGCCGGCTTGTTGGCCTTGCGCGCGGCCAATGCCGCATCGTCGAAGCACAGGCTGCGGCGCCCGGCGGGACTTTCTGCTGAACAATCGCAAAACGTGACGGCGCCCGTCTCGCCGGCATGCCCGATGACGTCGGGTTCGCCACCCGTGTCTTCCATGTGTTGTAGCGCCGTGAGACTGGCGGGAGCGGCGTTCAGGCGGGCCAGCACGGCATCCCATGCGAGGCCGGCATGGCGTTCCATGTGCTGGCTGAAGCGGGTTTGCAAGGTGCGGATCAAGTCATCATGCATGAGACGGCTCCCGGGAGGATTCACGATACGGGCGATTATACGGCGCGATGCCGGCAGGCGGCGCTCATCCCAGCTTGACCTTTTCCAGCAGGTAATCGAGCATCACGCGCACGCGGGCCGGCACTTGCAGGCCCGGCCCCACGAAGACGGCGTGCACCAGTTCCCTGTCGCCCGGATTGTAGTCTTCCAGCACTTCCACTAATTGACCTTGCGCAATGTCGCGCTGCACGTGCTGGCACGAAAAGCGTCCCAGTCCCATGCCCGCCAGCACCAGCTGGCGCATGCTTTCGCCATCGCTGACGCAGGCATTGCCTTGCGGCGCCACGTGCACCGTTCCGCCAGCGCCATCGAGGAAGGGCCAGGTTTCGTTCTGGCAGCGGAAGTTGAACGCCAGCAGATTATGCGATGGCAGGTCCTGCGGCGTGCGCGGCAGGCCGTGGCGCGCCACGTAGGCCGGCGACGCCACCACGACCATCGCATCTTCGCCGAGTTTGCGCGCCACCAGGTTCGATTCCTTCAGCTTGCCCGTGCGGATGGCGATGTCGGTGCGGTCTTCCAGCAAATCGACGACGGCATCGCTGACGACGACGTCGAGTGTGATATCGGGATAGCGTTGCGCGAACTCGGGCAGGATGGGCAGCAGATGACGCACGCCAAACGGCACGAAGCAGTTGACGCGCAAGCGCCCGCGCGGCGCCGCGCCCTGCGCCGCCTCGCGCTCGGCGCCGTCGATATCGTCGAGGATGCGCTTGCACTGCACGAAGAAGGCGTCGCCCTCGGGCGTCGTGTGCAGCTGGCGCGTGCTGCGCTGGAGCAATCGCGCACCGAGCCGCGCTTCCAGGCGGTTGACGAGCTTGCTGACGGCCGATGGCGTCAGGGCCAGGCGGCGCGCGGCGGCGGAAAAGGCGCCCGTTTCCACCACGGCAACAAACACGGCCATTTCGAATGCGCGGTTGATGTCTTGCCTGGCCATTATTGAATCCATTTCATAGGTGTTTCCATTATGAGAGTCTATATCAAAAGCTGGAAGCCCGATACACTGGCCGGCTTGAACCATATGCCGGAGAATTCCATGCACACCGCAAGCCCTGTTTCCCCTCCCGCCAGCAAGATGCCGCCCGGCGTGCTGGCGCTGGCCGTCGGCGCCTTTGCCATCGGCGTCACCGAATTCATCGTCGTCGGCATCCTGCCCGCCATCGCCAAGGATTTGCGTATTTCCATCGAATCGGCCGGCTCGCTGGTCAGCCTGTATGCGCTGGCGCTGGCCATCGGCACGCCGCTGCTGGTGCTGCTGATGTCGCGCCTGCCGCGCAAGGCAGCCCTGCTGGGGCTGATGAGCGTTTTCCTTGCCGGTAACTTGCTGGCCGCGTTTTCGCACACGTTTGAACTGTTATTGTTCGGCCGGGTCATCACGGCCGTGGCGCACGGCACCTTCTTTGCCATCGGCGCCACCGTGGCGGCCAGCCTGGTCAGCAAGGCGCAGGCGGGCAGGGCGATTTCCGTGATGTTCGCCGGCTTGACGCTGGCCATGGTGATCGGCGTGCCCTTCGGCAGCTTCCTCGGCAACCTGATGGGCTGGCGCCTGCCGTTCTTCGCCGTCGTTGTCCTGGCCGCCTTGGGCTTGGCGGCCATGGCGCGCTGGCTGCCGGCCGGCTTGCAACAGGGCAAGGGCGGCAAGGCCATGACGCAGCTGGCGGCATTGGGCAGCGGCCCGATCCTGACCATGATGGCCGTCACCACGTTCGGCTTCGGCAGCAGCTTTGCCGCGTTTACCTTCATCACGCCCATCCTGACGGATGTGACGGGCTTTTCCGCCACCATGGCCAGCGCCTTGCTGATCGTGTTCGGTGCCGCCACCTTTGCCGGCAACCTGGCGGGCGGCTACCTGACCAGCCACCTGGGCTGGCAAAAAGCGCTGCGATGGATGCTGCTGTTGCTGGCCGCTACGCAAGTGGGCGTGGCCCTGAGCATCAGCTCGCCATGGATGATGACGGTCATGCTGTTTGTCTGGGGTATTTTCTCGTTTGGCCTGTCGCCCGCCTTGCAGGCCGGCATGCTGGCCACGGCCGAGCGCTACACGCCGAAGGCCGTCGATTTCGCTTCGGGCCTGAACAT
Source organism: Janthinobacterium sp. SUN118 (assembly GCF_030397695.1). NCBI lineage: Bacteria > Pseudomonadati > Pseudomonadota > Betaproteobacteria > Burkholderiales > Oxalobacteraceae > Janthinobacterium > Janthinobacterium sp. SUN118. The sequence continues at coordinate 1,561,624 of NZ_JAPUBV010000001.1, forward strand.
TTCGGCGTTCAACCTCGGCATTTCATTCGGCTCGATGCTCGGCGCGCTGATGGTCTCGCGCCAGCTGATGGCGTCGTCGCCATGGGCCGGCGTGGCCGCCGCGCTGCTGGCCCTGCTGCCGCTGGCCTGGCTGGCGCGCAAAAACCTGGCATCCCACGTGGCGGGCGCGGCGGTGCATTAAGCGTCAGGTATGCACGGCGGCGGCCGGCGCCCGTTTCAGGCGCTGCGCCATATAGGAACTGCCCATCGACGCGGCCATGATCATGGCGATGGCCAGCCATTGCCCGGCGCCGAGGCGCTCGTCGAGCAGGATGAACGCGAGCATGGCGGCCACGGCCGGTTCCATGCTGCTCATGATGCCGAAGGCCTGCGGCGTCAGGCGCTTCAGGGCCACCATTTCCAGCGAGATGGGAACGGCGCTGGAAATGAGGGCAACGCCCAGGCCCACGGCCAGCACGGCCGGCGAGAGCAGGGCGGCGCCGCTGTGCGCCACGCCCACGGGCACCACCACCAGCGCGGCCATTGCCAGGCCCAGCGAGACGGAATGTCCCGCATGCAAATGGCTGGCGCGCTTGCCGAAGACGATATACGTGGCCCAGCAGACGGCGGCGGCCAGCGCGAACAGCACGCCGGTCGGGTCGAGGTTGCTGACGTCGTGTCCCAGCGGCAGCAGCAGCGCCAGTCCGGCCACGGCCAGCGCCACCCAGACGAAATCGAGCGGCCGGCGCGAGGCCAGCAGCGCGACGGCCAGCGGGCCGGAAAACTCGATGGCCACGGCGATGCCGAACGGAATCGTGCGCAGCGCCATATAGAAGCACAGGTTGGTCAAGCCCAGCGCCGCGCCGTACAGGGCCACCGTGCGCAGGTCGGCGCGGCTCAGCTGCCAGCGCCACGGGCGCCAGAACAGCAGCAGCAACAGCGCGGAAAAGCCCACGCGCACGGCCGTCGTGCCTTGCGCGCCGACGAGCGGGAACAGGCTGTGCTTGGCCCACGAAGTGCCCAGGCCCAGGCAGGTGACGGAGCCGAGGATGGCCAGCAGGGGAATAAACGAGGAATAGCGGTGTGATGGCATGGTGGGGGCTTGATATCGGAATGATGAAAGTTTATTGTGTCTGTTCTGATATTTGCACTCCATTTTGACCATCATGACGCAACTTTCGCTCGCCAACACTGCCGCAGCCCCCGCCCTCGACAGCTTCGACCTGGCCATCCTCGAGATATTGCAACGTGACAACACGACGTCGCAGCGCGAGATCGCCCAGGCCGTGCACCTGTCGGCGCCGGCCGTGCAGCGGCGCATCCGGCGCTTGCGCGAGAGCGGCGTGATCCGTGCGGAAGTGGCCGTGCTCGACGCCAGCCGGCTGGGCCGCCCCCTGACCCTGACGGTGGAGGTGCACTTGCACGACGAGCATCCGCTGCGCACGGCCGGCATGCGCGCCCGCATCATGGCCGAGCCGGCCATCCAGCAGTGCTACGGCATCACGGGCGAGGCCGACTATCTGCTGGTGATCACGGCTGCCAGCATGGCCGAATACGAAGCGCTGACGGAGCGCCTGTTCGGCGGCGACGACAATATCCGCCGCTATCGCACGTCGGTGGCCTTGACTTGCCTGAAGGTGGGCCTGCACGTGCCGCTGGGCGGCTGATGGCCCGGCGCTCGCCTTACAGTGCGAGCAGGCTCATGACGCCAGCCGCCGCCAGCGCCGTGGCGGCCGCGACGAGCGAGAGGGAAAAGCTGTGGCTATGGCGGTACAAGGCGCCGGCGACGAGCGGGCCCGCAATTTGCCCTGCGCCATAGGCCAGCGTCATCCTGGCCGCCAGGTTGGCGTTCGTCAGGCGCGCGATGCGCTGCGCGGCCGGCATGGCGATCGTCACCGTGCCCGTGAACGTGGCGCCCACGAGCGCAGCGCTGAGCAGGTAGCCGGCCGCATTGGCAAGGAATACGGGAACGATGACGCCGATGGCCTGCAGCAGCAAATTCCAGAACAGCGCCCGGCGCGTGCCGATGCGGTGATGCAGGCGATACCACAGGAAGCAGGACGGCGCCGCCCCCGCGCCGAACACGGCCCAGACATGGGCCGGGTCCAGGTCCGGCAAGGCGCCCTTGACGAGGGTCGGCAGATACGTGGCCGTGATGATGTAGCCGAAGCCGGCCAGGCCGTACAGCATGACCAGCGGCGCCGGCCTGACAGCCGCCAGCGGCGCGGTATCGACAGGCTGGCTGTCCGATACGGTTTCCGGGCCGCTCGCCGTCAGGCCGCGCGCGGCCAGCAGGCCCGCCAGCAGGCTGACGCCGCCGAGCAGCAACCACAGTCCGCCGCTGCGCAAGCCCGCCCACGCGCCCAGCGCCAGCAGTTCGGCCGAGACGGCGATGCCGACGCCGACGCCCGCATACAGCAGCGGCGCGCTGCGCGCCTGGCGCCGCTGTTCCAGCAGCCACAGCGACGCCGCGATCATGGCCAGCGCGCTGAAGACGCCGGCGACGCCGCGCACCAGTATCAGCACGGGCGCCGATTGCAGGACGCCGAGGATGGCCAGGCAGAACGCCGTGCCCAGCATGGCCCACAGGCACAAGCGGTGCGCGCTGGCCGCCCGGGCGCGCATGCCGAGCAGGGCGCCCAGCAGATAGCCGGCGTAGTTGACGGATGCCGCCCAGCTCCCTTCGGCCAGGCTGATCAGGCCTTCATCGACCATCTGCGGATAGAGGGCCGTGAAGGCGAAGCGGCCGAAGCCCATGCCGATCAGCATGACCAGCGCCGCATCGACGGCCGAGCGCAGCGGCGACGCGGCGTTCATGCGGCCAGGTCCCACAGCTGGGCCGTGAAGTGCTGGAATGCGGGCACGTCGAAGCCGTCGCGCCACACCAGGCAGGTGTCCGCCTGCCCCAGCGCGATGGTGCGCAGCGCCCCGGCCGCTGGACTCAGCTGCAGTACGCTGGCCGGCAGCACCGTGACGCAGGCGCCGGCAGCCACGCAGGCGATCATCGCGTGATACGAGCTCATCTCCTGAATCCGCCAGCCGCCGCTGCCGGCCATGCCCAGCCAGTGCTCGGCCAGCTGGCGATAGGCGCAGCCTTGCGGGAAGGCGGCCAGCGAACGCGGCTGGACGTCGCGGGCCGCGTGCACGGCAGGCTGGCCGGCCGGCAATAGCAGCAACAGCTCTTCGGTCCAGACGGGCCTGGCTTGCAAGCCCAGTTCCGCCATGGTGTCGAACTCATCATTGTTGGGCGGCAGCGCGGCGAAGGCGCAGTCGAGCTTGCCCATGCGGACTTGCTCGATCAACTGGCGCGACGGCCCCGTCTGCAATTCGAGGCGGGTGGCCGGATGCTGCCGATGGTAGGCGGCCAGCACGGCCGGCAGGCGGCTGGCGGCCGTGCTCTCCATGCTGCCTATGCGCAACGCGCCGCCGTCGCGCCCGCCCGTCACGACGTGGCGCGCTTCCTCCTCCAGCGCCAGCATGCGCCTGGCATAGTCGAGAAAGCGCTCGCCGGCGGCGGACAGGGCGATGCGCTTGCCCGCGCGCACGAACAGTTCGGCGCCCATCTCCGCTTCCAGCTGCTGGATGCGCGTGGTGACATTCGACGGCACCCGGCCCAGCCGCGTGGCGGCGTTGGTGATGCTCAGTTCAGCGGCGACGGCGCAGAAGATCTTCAGCGATTCGGAATCCATATCATTTCTCCATTGGGAATGATATTATATATTGATTCTTAATTTAAGAATAAACTTCGCTGAGAATAACGCTGATCGTCATTGGAAGGAAACGGCCATGTCTTCATCCCTGAATTTCTTTGAACAGTTGTCCGTGCAGCATCCCATCGTGCAGGCGCCGATGGCTGGCGTGTCCACCCCGCAGCTGGCCGCCGCCGTCTCGGACGCCGGTGCGCTCGGTTCGCTGGGCATCGGCGCCAGCACGCCGGCGCAGGCGCGCCAGATGATCGCCGAGACGCAGGCCCTGACCGGCAAGCCCTTCAATGTGAACGTGTTCTGCCATGCGCCGGCGCGCCGCGATGCCGCCCGCGAAGCGGCTTGGCTGGCCCATCTGGCGCCCCTGTTCGCGCAGGCGGGCATCGCCGTGCCGGCGGTCCTCGATGAAGTCTACCCATCCTTCAATGGCGACGACGAGGCATTCCGGCTGCTGCTGGAACTGCGTCCCGCCGTCGTCAGTTTTCATTTTGGCTTGCCGCCGGCAGGGCAGCTGGCCGCGTTGCGCCAGGCGGGCATACGCACGATGGCGACGGCGACCAATGTGCAGGAAGCCGTGCTGATCGAACAGGCGGGCATCGACGCCATCGTCGCCCAGGGCGTGGAGGCGGGCGGGCACCGCGGCATGTTCGATCCCGAGGCGAGCGACGAGCGCCTCAGCATGGCGGTGCTCGTGCGCCTGCTCGTCAAGCGCTGCACGCTGCCCGTGATTGCCGCCGGCGGCATCATGGACGGGGCCGGCATCCGCGCCGCCCTCGACCTGGGGGCAGCCGGCGCGCAGCTGGGCACGGCCTTTATCCTGTGCCCGGAAACGGCCGCGAATGCCGCCTACCGCGCCAATCTGCAAAGCGAACGGGCAACGCACACGCGCCTGACGGCAGCCCTGTCCGGCCGCCCCGCGCGCGGCATCGTGAACGACCTGATGGCGCACGGCGACGCCGCAGGCGCACCGCTTCCCGCCGCCTATCCGGTGGCCTACGATGCGGCCAAGCAACTGCACGCGGCCGCCGCCCAGGCCGGCAACCATGGTTATGCGGCCCATTGGGCGGGGCAGGGCGCGCCACTGGTCCGCGCCATGCCGGCGGCCGAACTGGTGCGCACCCTGCTCGAGGAAATGCGTATCCCCGGTCGCGCCAGCTGATACGCCCAGACCATGGCTTCCTGCGGAAATGGAGCGGCCAGGAGCGACCATGAGGCGCGGCCACGGCCGGCGGTGCTGGCCGAGCAGTTGATGACAGAACTGCAGCGCTATCGCGCGCACGGCGGTACGCTGGCGCCGACTATGCGGCGCTTCCTGCGGGCCATCGAGGACAGCGCGGACGCGCCTGACGGCGCACGCCGGCGCGCCGCCGCCATCGCCTACCGCCTCGACCCGGCGCTGCTCGATGTGCTGCACGGTGCGGGCATGGCGGACATGCCTCCCGCTGAGTTGTCGCGCATCAAGGCCGCGTTGCCGGACATCGTGCGGCAGGTCGCCAGGATCGCGGCGGGGCTGCCGGTGGCGACGCTGGGCCTGGACGCGCAGGGACAGGCAAGCACATGCGGGGTGCTGGTTGCCGCCGTCATTCCGGCGTAACATGAGGCCTGATGCGTTGCAGGCCCGAGCGGCCGGGGCAGCGTCGGCTTTCCGCAAGCAGCCCGGAGCGGACATATCGGGAGACCCATGAAGAGTGCCTTGAATTTACTATTGCCACGCGACAAACACGATACGGATGCGGCCGAAGCCCTGGTGGCGCTGGGCTGGGAAAAGCTGGAGCGTGTCATGCCGCAGATCCTGGAATGGATGCAGGACATCAACTGGCCGGTTGCCGCCATTTTCCGCCCGTTCTTGGCGGCCCAGGGCGCACGCCTCGCGCCCTGCCTCAAGCCGATTTTCGCCGGCGATGACGATATCTGGAAATACAATATCCTGTCGGGGATTGTCCTCCAGTCGCCGGAACTCGCGTCTGCAATCAGTGCGGAACTGGAGCGCCTGGTCCGCAGCCCGACAAGTGGCGAACGGCAGGAATACGTGACGGAGCAAGCCGAGGAAATCTTGGCGAGCTGGACGGGTAGACCTGTCGCGGCCGGTAGCGGCCAGTCGGTTGACCCACGATAAGCTAGGGAATTCCTGGTGAATGTTGCAGATAAATCAGCTATCGCTCCGGCAGATACGCCAGGCGCCGGGCCCATGGACGCCATTGGTGTCATCGCGGGCATAGACAGCGCGCTCATGTGCGCCTCGATGAGCGCAAACATCATTGCCTTGAATTCTTAGGTGGCCAGTTGAAACAGGCGATTGGCGATATTCTTGACGGCGTCTCTACTTTCCGCCGAGGTGCTCGCGTTGGTGAATACCGCCACGCCGCTGCGCGTGAGCGGATTCACATACACGGCGGTAAAGACGCCCGGATCGCCGCCCCAATGATTGGGCATCGCCTGTCCTCCCAGCGGGGATGCCATCCAGCCCAGCCCCTGGCCGCTCAGCCAGGCCGGTAGTCCGACCGGCGTCTGCATATCCAGCATCTGCGCCATGGCGGACGCTCCCAGCACGTTAACGCCTGCCGAATGACCGGCGTTTGCCGCCGCGGCGACGAACTTCATGAAATCGCTGATCGATGATCGCAACATGCCAACCGGCCAGTCTGGAAAACCGACAGGTTTCACGGCGACCAGCGCCCCATCCACCAGGTCATATGGCTCGGCGCTGCGCAAGGGCGGGGTGCCTTTGATCGTCCAGCTCGTATCATTCATGGCGAGCGGCGCAAAAATATCCCTGCGGGTCTGTTCGCGCATGTCCATCCCTCCGATGCGGCCAGCAAGATGCCCCAGCAAGGCGAAGCCCACGTTGCTGTAGTCCCATGTGGACGCAGGGGGCGTGGCTGAGAAGCATTGCGCTGCCGAATAATTGACACCCTCGGGCGTGAGATACTGCTTGAGGAAGTCGGACAAGACTTGCTCGGCATCGCGGCCCTGCTGCCGGAAGTCGATTTCGTAATACCGGGCGTCGGAAATGCTCGATGTGTGCGTCAGCAGCTGTCGGAAGGTGATTGCCGTGTCGCGGAATCGCGGGTTGATAACGGGGAAATCCAGATGGCCCGCGATAGATTCATCGAGGGCGAGCTTGCCTCGCTCGGCCAGACGCATGATCATGGTCGCGGTCACCACTTTGGTAACGGACGCAAGATGAAACATTGTGTCGGCGGTCACGGCCCTGCGCTGGGCGATGCTGGCCATGCCGTAACCTTGAGCAAATTGCACGACGCCATCGCGGGCAAAACCGGCGGCCAGGCCCGGGATGTTGGCCGTGCGCATTTCGTTCCGGATAAAGGACTCCAGGTCGGAGGCTGGAGGCGCGAGACGCTCTCCCGTCGCGACGGCCGGCAACAACAGCGCTGACAGTCCTGCTCCGAGAAAAGCGCGCCGGGAAATCGGGGACACGGGCTTGGGGATATGGACTGGCATGTTTCGCTCTCTCTACATGGAAGTGGTGCAAACGGGAGGCTACATGCTATTATGTGTAGGTGCCTACATAAATGTCAACTTAAAAACAGAGAGAGCATGATCATGCACGATTATTCGCGGCTTGCCGGCGGAGCAGCGATCGGCGCCAGGCTGAGGCGCCTGTCGGAAAGCCTCGACGGTGACTCGACGCGGGTGTACGCCGCATTGGGAATTTCATTCGAGCAGCGCTGGTTTGGCGTGCTGAACCAATTAGCCATGAGGGAATCCGCCACCGTGGGGGAACTGGCGGCAACGCTGAAAATCACGCATGTTTCCGTGAGCCAGACACGGCAGTCACTTGAAAAAGCGGGCATCGTGACGTCGGAGTCGGACCCCGAGGATGCGCGCAAGAAGAAAATAACGCTCACTGCGGAAGGCAAGCGACTGGTCGCACAGTTGCGGCCAATCTGGCTTGCATGTGACGAAGCGGCCCGTGAGCTGAACGCGGAGGCGGGTGACGTCGTGGCGTCGCTAAACAGGCTCGATGACGCTCTGGAGCGGCAATCCATCTTTGATCGCATCATGGTCCGCATTGCCAGGCGATAAGGTGCATTTTCCGCTCACACTCACGGCGTTCAAGCGGTATGGCAGTGCCTGCTTCGGGGCGCAAGCTGTCCGACAGGCGTTGCGACGGCAGGGCAATGAATGCCAGCCGGGGCCTGCGGCATGGCACAATGCGTGACTCGCACCCCGTGTGCCTAGCTGCTTTTCTCTACAGGACTTTCATGACCCGCGCCATTCTCGACGAAACCCAGATCCATCCCGCCGCCCGCCCCCTGATCGGCAGCAGGCACACGGCGATTGTGCGCGAGGTGCAGGCTGCCATTGCCGCGCATCAGGTGGTGGTGGTCGGCATGGCGCTCAATCCGTTTCCGCGCAAGGCGCGCAAGATCCTCGACGTGCTGGGCACGCCGTATCAGTATTTGCAATACGGCAGCTACCTGAACCAGTGGCACCGCCGCAATGCGCTGAAAATGTGGACGGGCTGGCCCACGTTTCCCATGATCTTCGTCAATGGCGTGCTGATCGGTGGCGCCAGCGAGCTGCAACAGCTCGTGGAAAATGGCGAGTTCAGCGCCATGCTGGCAAAGAAAGTGCGCCAGTTCTGACGCATTTCTTGCGCTACCTTATTCCCCCGGCCGCCATGGCGACTTGTGCGTGCGCAAGGGGTCGAGCAGGCTGCGCAAATCATTGTGGTCGAGTTCATACATGAGCGCGATCAGGCTGCCCAGTTCGCCCGAAGGAAAGCCTTCGCGCGCGAACCAGCCCAGGTAGTGGCCGGGCAGGTCGGCCAGCAAGCGCCCCTGATATTTTCCATACGGCATTTCGCGCGTGACCAGCAGCGCCAGTTTTTCTGAATTCATGATGCTGCTCCCATTTCCTGAGCGGCAGTGTAGCAGATGCATGGCAGCGTTATGGCGGTAGATGGGCGAGAGAGTTCCCTGACATTTGCCGTCATTATGGCTGGATCAAACCAGCGCCACATGAGCGCTGCGCGCGCCCCGATTCAGCGCATACTGCGGCGATGGTTACTGAGGAGTGCGACGATGCGAGCAGCCATCGCCCCGCGCCGCCCGAGGTGGTGGACATCGATCGTGGCGGCATTGTTTGCCCTGCTGGCGGCATGCGACCAGCCGGCGGCCATGAACCGCGAGGATCCCGGCTGGGTAGACCGTGCCGATCCGCAGCACAGGATCGCGCTCGTGTTTGTGCATGGCATCTTCGGCAGCACGCGCGGCACGTGGACAGACGGAAATGGAGAAAGTTTTTTCCGCCTGCTGAAAAAGGATGCGCGGCTGGGGCCGCAAGTCGATACGTATGCCTTCGGTTTCAGCTCCAACATCATGTCCGGCGGTTCGCTCGATATCCGCGAAGCGGCCAACAAACTGCAAAGCTATCTGACCCCGGCTGGCGTGCTCGACTACCAAGCCATCGTGTTTGTCGGACACAGCATGGGCGGGCTCGTCATCATGCGCTATCTGGCCAACAATCTGGACAAGCATCCGGAGCTGGCGGAAAAAGTGCCGCTGATTGTCCTGTTCAGTGCGCCGATGGAGGGGGCCCAGGTGGCGCAGCTGGCAACCCTGGTCTTAAAAAATCCCGCGCTGTCCAACATGCGGCCCGTGGACAGCAACGACATGCTCAAGCAGCTCAGCGACGACTGGGCCAGCCTTGCCGTCAAGCCGCGCGTCAGCTGCGCCTATGAGACGGCGAATGTGGGAGGCATGCGCATCGTGCCATGGGGCAGCGCCACCCGCGTGTGCATCGGGCGCCCGCTGGCGATCGACAATGCCGACCACATCACGCTCGTCAAGCCGGACCGGCCCACGCATCCCGCGTACATGTTCCTGTCCGGCGAGCTGATCGAACATGTGTTGCCGCTGCAATTGGGCGCGCGCCTGGAATTGCCCGATTTCCAGCGCGACAAGAACGTCTACACGTTTACCCTCGCCTCGCCCGAGGAAAATGCCCGGCTGATGAACACGGGACGGGGCAGGATGAAGTACTGGATCGCGGAGAAATCCAGCAAGGCACTGCTGGTGTCGCCGGGCGCCACGCCACAGCAGATCAATGGGCAATCCACCGAGCTGCTGACGGTGGCGCTGCGCGTGGATGCCGATCAAGCTGCCTATGCCTTCACGCTGAAGAGCGACCTGCCTTCCGAACAAAGGGTGCGCGTGCTCGTGCCCGACCTGCGCCAGCTGCGCGAAGGCCATCGGCGCAATGCCGTCAAGGTCGCGGCGGAACTGGCCGACTACCTGCGCGATGCAGCCAGGGCGGGCGAGCTTGCCGCCTTGCAGAACGATCCCGACCGTCTCAATGCGCAACTGGCGGTGGTGGCGCGCAAGGCGCTCGGCGAACAGATCAAGCGCCTGCCCAGCGCCGAGCAATGGCTGCTGACGGCGGACTTGCTGGCCGCCGCCAACCTGACCAAGGTCGCCTCCGCGGCCCTGGCGCAGAGCGCCGGCATCGATGCGTTTTACCAGCCGGCGGCGCAGGAGCTGCACGACAAGCTGCTGGCGCAGGGCCGCGCGGACGCGCTGCTGCGCGAGCGGGCGGAGGCATGGATCGAGCATGGCGGCGCCGGACCACCGCAAGACTTGGCGGGCGACCCCGCGCAGCCGGTACAGGCCAGGCCGGCTATTCCGGCGTGGCTGGATACGGAAGATTACCAGCGGGCTACGCGCAAGCTGGTGCAGGAAATGTCGGCCGTGGCCTCGCTGCGGCGCGACGCGGCCAGCCTTCAGGTGGCCACCATGAAAATGCCGCCCGATCTGGCGACGATGGTGCACAAACGGGCCGTGCTGGAGCAGTCTGTGCTGCCGGGCGACGCCATGACGCCGAAGCTGTTTACGCCGTCGGCCACGACCGGGCAGGCGCATCCGGTCAAGCCCGGTCTGCAAGGGCCGGACAGCACTTCGCGCGGCGTGGAGGTGAAAGCACGCGAGAAGCTGCAAAAGCCGGAGAAATTCGAGCAGTGGGAAAAGGCGAAGAGGCTGGAAAACAGGGATAGCAGGGAGCAATAGCGGAAGCCAGGCAATAATTCATGGAGGCATGGAAGGAGAAAATGCTGCGGAAATGGCGGAAACAACCGCAGAAAGAGCTGCAAAAACCGTTGCAGAAACAGCTGCAGAAACAGCTGCAGAAACAGCTGCCTGGCGACCGCATGAGGGCGCCAGGCAGCGCGGCCATGCCGCTGGCGCTGCTGGACGGCGCTATGGATGGTGCCGGAGGCGCGATGGTTGATGTTCATATTGTTGACTCATGGGCAAATATCTTCTGTCCGGAGACGTATTTTTCGAAACAAAGAAAGCCCCGATACTGCAAGTCTTGCATTTGCATACCCTTTGCATGCACTTATATCGGAGTCTTTCATGCCCATTGCCTTGCTCGCGCTGACCCTCAGCGCATTTGCCATCGGAACCACCGAGTTTGTCATCGTCGGGCTCTTGCCCACCATCGCCGCGGACCTGGGCGTCAACTTGCCATCGGCCGGCTTGCTGGTCAGCCTGTACGCGCTGGGCGTCGCCGTGGGCGCGCCCGTCCTGACTGCCCTGACGGGCAAGATTCCCCGCAAGACCCTGCTGCTGTCGCTGATGGTCTTGTTTACCCTGGGAAATTTGCTGGCCTGGAAGTCGCCCGGCTATGAAACCCTGGTGGTGGCCCGCATCCTGACGGGGCTGGCGCACGGCGTGTTCTTCTCGATCGGCTCGACCATCGCCACTTCGCTGGTGCCGAAAGACAAGGCGGCCAGCGCCATCGCCATCATGTTTACGGGCTTGACCGTGGCCCTGGTGACGGGCGTGCCGCTCGGTACCTTCATCGGCCAGCATTTCGGCTGGCGCGAAACTTTCCTGGCCGTCTCGGCCCTGGGCCTGGTCGCCTTCGTCGGCAGCCTGCTGTATGTGCCGTCCAATATCGCGCATAGCAAACCGGCGTCCCTGCTGCAGCAAGTGCAGGTGCTGGGCCAGCCCCGTCTGTTGCTGGTGTATGCGATGACGGCCGTCGGCTATGGCGGCTCCTTCATCGCCTTTACTTACCTGGCCCCCATCCTGCAGCAAGTGTCGGGCTTTGGCGCCGGCGCCGTGGGCGTGGTGATGCTCGTGTATGGCGTGTCCGTCGCCTTCGGCAATATCTGGGGTGGCAAGCTGGCCGACAAGCGGGGACCCGTCAGTGCCCTGAAACTGATCTTCCTGTTGCTGGCCGCCGTCTTGCTGCTGCTGACCTTCACGGCGCCGCACCCGGTTCTCGTGGTCATGACCGTACTGTTGTGGGGCGCCGTGGCCTTCGGTAACGTGGCCGGCTTGCAAGTGTATGTCGTGCAGCAGGCTGAACACTTCACGCCGCGCGCCGTCGACGTGGCTTCCGGCTTGAACATCGCTGCCTTCAACCTGGGCATCGCCGGCGGCGCCTGGGGCGGCGGCCTGATCGTCGAACGCCTGGGCCTCGTGCATACGGGCTGGATAGGCGCACTGGTCGTGCTGGGCGCATTCGGCTTGACGGCCCTCAGTGGCCGCCTGGACCGTATCAATCCCATTCCCGTGCGTACCGGCGGCGAGAAATCGATCCATGCGGTAGGACATTAACGCTACGCGGGCCGGCCAGCGGACTGGCCCGCCGCGGCTGCCTCAGCAGCCGGTCGGCTTCACTCTTTCCACCTCCAGGCCGAACCATGGGCGCAGGCGCGTGCCGACGACGTTGCCCAGGAAGGCGCAAACCAGCCACAGCCAGCCGTGCAGGCTGCCCGAGACGATGCCGCTGAAATACGCGCCGATATTGCAGCCATACGCGAGGCGCGCGCCATAGCCGAGCAACAGGCCGCCGACCACGGCCGCGATAATCGAGCGCAGCGGGATGCGCCACACGGGCGCATAGCGGCCCGCCAGCGCCGCCGCCAGCATGGCGCCAAGCACGATGCCGATGTCCATCACCGAAGTCTTGTCTTGCGTCAGCGGCGCGGCCAGCGCGGCGGCGTTGGCCTTGGTGGACCAGTAGGCCCAGCTGGCCGTATCGATGCCGACCAGCGAAGCGGCCTTGGCGCCCCACAGCGCGAAGGCGGACGTCACGCCCCATGGCTTGCCCGACAGCGCCAGGGTGGCGAAGTTCAGCACGACGAGCGCGACGGCCCCCGCCACCAGCGGCCACGGGCCGTGCAGCCACGGCGACGCATGGGCCGGGCGCAGGGGCGTGGCGATCAGGCGGCCGTGGCGGCGTTTTTCAACGAACACCGTGATGGCGGCGATCAGCGCAAAGACTATCCAGTTCAGCGCCAGCGCGGGCGCCAGGCCCAGGGTCGTGACCACGGAGATGGGCTTGAGCTGTGGCAACGACGTCCAGAACGGCATGTGGGCGGTGCCGATCACCGAGCCGATGATGAAGGCGACCAGGGTGATGAGCATGCGCGTGCTGCCGCCGCCGACCGTGTACAGCGTGCCGGACGCGCAGCCGCCGCCCAGTTGCATGCCGATGCCGAAGATAAAGGCGCCCACGATGACGGACGTGCCGGCCGGCGAGACGAGGCCCGCGACGGGCGTGCCGAACAAGGTGCCGGCCGACAGCGCGGGAAAGAACAGCGCTACGCCGACGGCCAGCATCAGCATTTGCGCCCGCAGGCCGTCGCCGCGGCCATCGGCAATGAAGACGCGCCAGGCAGACGTGAAGCCGAACGCCGCGTGGTACAAGGTGACGCCGAGCAAGGCTCCCACCACGTACAGCGCGGACTGCGTGGCGCCCACCGTTTGCGCCAGATACCACGCGCCGAGCAGGATGAGCAACAGCGCAATGCCCAGCGGTTTCGGATTGATATCGGCGCGCAGGCGCAGGGTGGACGTGGCTGTATCGGACATGGGAGTGGGCGCACAGGGCGCAAGAGGGAGGGAAGCGCTATTCTCGCCCGTTTTATTGTTTTCTGCCAGCAAGTTACCTGCCGCCAGACGTTGCCATCCCTATTCTTTCTGCTGGGAAAGATGCTAAAATTATAATTTAAGTGGGGTCGTCATGAAAAAGATGCATTTGCAGTTGCTGGGATTGATATTCGGTGTATCACTGAGCAGCGCGGCCTGCGCCGGTTATGCCATTGCCAAAATCAGTTCCATTCTGGTGTTCGAGGACGCGGATCTGGTATATGTGTATCCCGTGGGCGGCGTGGTGGACGCACCCGCCTGCCATGGTTCGAACGGTAACTATTTTTCCTTCTCCTTCAAGCGGCCGCGTGCCAAGGAATACTATGCAGGCTTGCTCATGGCATTTGCCTCGGGTAAGCCGGTGATGTTGCGCGGCAGCGGCACATGCAAGGATCAGCCGGTCGCGGAAACACTGCAGTTCTTCGAGATCCGCGACAACTAGGCGGCACGCGGGGGAGCGGCGGCAACCGGATCAGGACGCTGCCTGCGGCATGGCGGCGCGCCTTGCTGTATATTCTTGCCCCTGTCCAACCTTGCCGCCAGCGCGTCGCCCATGTCACCCGCCATCCTGTTCTCCGTCGTCCTCGCGTATTTCCTGATCCTGCTGGGCGTCGCATGGCGCACCTCGCGCCATGCGACCAACGACAGCTTTTTTATCGGCAACAAGGACAGCAACTGGATGCTGGTGGCCTTCGGCATGGTGGGCACCACGCTGACCGGCGTCACCTTCATCAGCGTGCCCGGCGCCGTGGGACGCGACGGCTTCGGCTATATCCAGCTGATGATCGGTTATGTGCTGGGCTACCTGGCCATCACGTTTATTTTGCTGCCGCTGTACTACCGGCTGCAGCTGACGTCCATCTACCGCTACCTGGAACTGCGCCTGGGGCGGCGCTCCTACCAGAGCGGCGCGGCGTTTTTCATCCTGTCGCGCCTGCTGGGCGCCACGGCGCGGCTGTATTTGGTGGTCAATATCTTGCAGGCGACCATCCTCGACAGCTTCGGCGTGCCGTTCTGGCTGACGGCGTGCGTCGTGCTGCTGCTGATCCTGCTGTACACGTATGAAGGCGGCGTGAAAACCATCGTCTGGACCGATACCCTGCAAACGGCGTGCATGCTGGCCGGCCTCGTCATCTGCAGCGTGTTCCTGCTGCGCGAGATGGACCTGTCCCTCATCGACAGCCTCGAGCGCATGCGCGCACAGGGACTCACGCGCATCTTCACCGTCGACCCGGACAGTCCCGCCTATGTGTGGAAGCACATCATCGCCGGCATGTTCATCACGATAGCCATGACGGGCATGGACCAGGAGATGATGCAAAAGAACATTTCCGTGCGGACCTTGCGCGACTCGCAAAAGAACATGCTCAGCCTGACCGTGGTGCTGACCGGCGTGCTGCTGCTGTTCCTCTTCCTCGGCGGCTTGCTGCACCTGTATGCGCCGCTGGCGGGCGTGACGGCCACGGGCGACAAGCTGTTCCCTGCCGTGGTGCTTGGACACTTTCCTGCCGTGGTGCAGCTGATCTTCTTCATCGCCCTCATTTCCGCGCTGTTTCCCAGCGTCGATGGGGCGTTGACGGCCCTCACGTCCACCTTCTGCATCGATATCCTCGGCGTGCAGCGGCGTGCCGGGCTGAGCCCGGCGGCGCAGATGCGCTGGCGCCGCCGCGTGCACCTGGGTTTTTCCGCGCTGTTTCTGATCCTGATCATGGCCTTCAAGTGGATGGACAGTCCCAGCATGATAGGCGTAATCCTCAAGCTGGCCAGCTACACCTATGGCCCTCTGCTGGGCCTGTTTGCCTTCGGCTTGCTGAGCCGGCGCGGCGTGCGCGACCGCTGGGTGCCGCTGGTGGCCGTGGCCGGTCCGCTGCTGTGCGCGCTGATCGAGCAAGAGCAGGCGCTGCTGTTCGCACATTACCGTATCGGACTGGAATTGCTGATCCTGAATGGCGCCCTCGTGCTGGGCGGCCTGTTCCTGATTTCCACGCCGGCGGGGCAGGGCGGCGAGGGTGCCGCACCCTTGTCAAAATAAGACGATTCCGGGCATTTTCAGTTATATTGGTTTCCTTTAGGTAAATAACCTCACGGAGCATCAATGTCACTCAACCCGTTCCCGCCGCTGCGCCGCGGTTTTGGCGCATTCTGGCGCGCGCTGGACGCCACGCGCCGCGCGGTCTTCAATCTGATTTTTCTGCTGATCGTCATCGCCATCCTGATCGCCATCTTCGGCGGCGGCGTCAAGCCCCTGCCCGAGAAAACCACACTGGTGCTCGACCTGCAAGGCCCGCTGGTGGAAGAGACGCCGGGCGGCGTGCGCGAAGCGGTGCTGGCCAATGTCAGCGGCGAAGTCAAGAAAAGCGTGCAGCTGCGCGACGTGCTGGCCGTGCTCGACACGGCGGCCAAGGATGGCAATATCGGCTCCATGGTCATCCTGCTCGATGAATTGCAGGGCGGCGGCCTGGCTTCGCTGCGCGAAGTGGCGGCCGGCGTCGAGCGTTTCCGCGCCAGCGGCAAGAAAGTGACGGCCTGGGGTTCCAGCTACAACCAGCGCCAGTACCTGGTGGCGGCCAAGGCCGATGAAGTGTTCGTGCACCCGATGGGCGGCGTCATGCTCGAAGGCTTCGGCCGCTACCGCAATTACTACCGCGATGCGCTCGACAAGGTGGGCGTGACGGTCAACCTGCTGAAAGTGGGCACGTATAAAAGCGCGGCCGAACCCTTCATCGCCAACGGCCCGTCCGAAGCGGCGGCCGAAGCGGATCGCTACCTGAACAATGGCTTGTGGACCACCTACACGACAGACGTGGAAAAGGCGCGCAAGCTGCCGGCCGGCGCCATCATGCAGGCCATCGACGGGCTGCCCGCCTTGCTGACGGCGGCCGACGGCGATCTGGCCAAGGTATCGCTGAACGCCAGGCTGGTCGACGGCTTGAAAACGCGCGATGAACTGCGCCAGTTCATGATGGCGCGCGGCGCGAAAAACACGGAAGGCACGAACTTCCGCCAGATCGCCTACACCGACTACCTGGCGCGCCTGCGCCCCGTGCATATCGGCGACGCCGTCGGCGTCGTCATCGCTTCCGGCGAAATCGGCGACGGCATCGCGCCGCCGGGCTCCATCGGCGGCCTGTCCACCTCGCGCTTGATCCGCCAGGCGCGCGAAGACAAGTCGATCAAGGCCGTCGTGCTGCGCGTCGATTCGCCGGGCGGCAGCGCCTTCGGCTCGGAACTGATACGCCGCGAACTGGAACTGACGCGCGCCGCCGGCAAGCCGGTGGTCGTCTCGATGGGCAACGTGGCCGCTTCGGGCGGCTACTGGATCAGCACCTCGTCCGATGAAGTGATCGCCGACGCGGCCACCATCACCGGTTCCATCGGCGTGTTCGCGATCTTGCCGACGGCCGACAAGGTGGTGGAAAAGCTGGGCATCCATACGGCCGGCTCGCCCACCACGTGGCTGGCCGACGCCGGCAACCCGTTGCGCCCGCTCGATCCGCGCTTTGCGCAAGTGATCCAGGGTTCGATCAACCACGTGTATGGCGACTTCCTGAACCTGGCCGCCAAGGCGCGCAAGACGACGCCGGAAAAGATCAATGAAGTGGCGCAGGGCCGCGTCTGGACGGGCTTGCAGGCGAAAGAGCGCAACCTGGTTGACCGCATCGGCAGCTATGGCGATGCGCTGGCATCGGCCGCAAAGCGCGCCAATCTGGGCGCCGACTACCGCGTGACCTATCTGGAGCAGGAAACGTCGAACGTGGATCGCCTGATCGGCATGTTCGGCTCCAAGGCCATGGCGTCGCTGGGACTGGGCGAGCACGTGAAACTGGGCCTGGCCACGAGCGGCTTGCCGGCCGACGCGGCGCTGGGCATGGCGCAGGACCTGAGCTGGCTGTCGAGCATCACGCGCGAGCGCAAGCCGTTCATGGCCCTGACGCACTGCCTGTGCGAAGTGCCACTCGGCAGTAAATAACACCTGACCAAATCTACTGCGCTCGATGATTTGCGGCCTGCGATGCTCACTGTGCTCAAGCACAGCTCCGCTTCTCGGTCACAACTCATCTTCGCTCGCTACGATTTTGTCAGGCGTTATACGGCAATATAGATGACATACTCAAGCCGGCTTCGCCCGGCTTGTTTCACATCAGGAGCAAGGCATGGCAAGCGACATGAACGAAAAAACCGGCACGGCCATCACCATCCGCCAGTGCGCGAAGGGCGATGAGCAGGCGCTGGCGCTGGTCGGGCAATCGACCTTCCTCGAGGCCTTCGCCGGCATCCTCGATGGCGCCGACGTCATCGCCCACTGCGCGCGCCAGCATGACGCGCAGCTGTACCGCGACTGGCTGGCGCTGCCGGCCATGCGGCTGTGGCTGGCCGAAGCCATACCGGGCGGCGCGCCCGTCGGCTACCTGGTCCTCAGTCCGGCCAGCCTGCCGGTGGCCGATCCGCATCCGCGCGACCTGGAAATCAAGCGCATCTACCTGCTGCACCGCTTCCAGGGCCAGCGCGTGGGCCAGCGCCTGATGCAGGCGGCACTGGAACAGGCGCGCGCCGGCGGGGCAGGGCGGGTGCTGCTGGGGGTGTACGCGGAAAACCACGATGCGCTGGCATTCTATGTGCGCTGCGGCTTTGCGCAGGTGGGACGGCGCACCTTCCGCGTGGGCCGCACCGACTATCAGGACGTCATCCTCGGCATGACGCTGTAGGGCGCCGCTGTCAATCCAGGTAACGCGGTGCGGGCGCCCGCGGCCGCTTGAAGCACCGCCAGGCCGCCGGTCAAGTGGATCGGCGGGAGATTTGTAGCGAGTTTGTATCTGCATGCCAGTCGCGCGCGGCGCGCCGGCACCGTGGCGCCCACCCCCGCAAGCCTGATTTTTCCATCGTTCCCCATAGAGGGCGGGCAGGCCGCCGGCGCGCGTGGCCTGGCCGCGTGCGTGCCGTCGTGTGGAATTGTTTCAAGTGGAAATGAAACAGATACATGACTATGCTAGAGTCGTTTCACGATGGGGAGCGATGTTTTTTCAGCTGATTTTCAGCTCTTGACTCCCTGTGGCTTTGTAACGATACCAACCCCGAAAAACGGTCGTCCGGCCTGAGTGTGTCCCACCTCGGCCGGCGCCACAGACTCGCCGTGCCAGCGGCCTATACAAGGATAAGCGATGGATTCGCAGACAGCACCCAATACCCCGCGGCGCAGCCGCCGTTCGAAAATCGTCGGCAGCGTCATCGCGCTGGCAGTGATGGCCGCGCTGGGCGGCGGTGCCTGGTACCTGACCCATACGGGCGTCAGCGCGCAGCCAGGCGCCGGCGGCCCTGGCGGGCCAGGCGGGCCCGGTGGACGCCGCGGCGCACCATCGACCACGGTCGGCGTGGCTACGGCCGTGAAGTCGGACCTGCCCGTGGTGCTCGATGCGCTGGGCACGGTGACAGCGGCATCGACCGTGACGGTGCGCCCGCAGGTGTCGGGCATCCTGAAGGAACTGAAATTCAAGGAAGGTGGCATGGTCAAGGCGGGCCAGGTGGTGGCGCAGATCGACCCGGCGCAGTTCGAAATGGCGCTGATGCAGGCCACGGGCCAGCGCCAGCGCGACGAGGCGCAGCTGGAAAACGCGCGCCTGACCCTGAAGCGCTATCAAACCCTGCTGGGCCAGGATTCCATCGCGCGCCAGGACGTCGATACGCAGGCGGCCCTGGTCAAGCAGCTGGAAGGCACCGTCATGACGGACCGCGCGGCCGAAGGCACGGCCCGGCTGAACCTCGGCTACACCAAGGTGGTGTCGCCGATCAGCGGCCGCGCCGGCCTGAAAGTGGTCGATATCGGCAACCTGGTGAGCACCAGCGACACGGGCGGCGTGGTGGTGGTGACGCAGCTCTCGCCCATCGACGTGGAATTCTCCGTGCCGCAGGATAAGGTGCAGACCATCCAGGAACGCCTGAATGGCGGCTCGGCCCTGGCGGCGCTGGCGCTGGACCGCACGCGCACGCATACGCTGGACCAGGGCAGCCTGACGGCGCTCGACAACCAGGTCGACGTGCAGACGGGCACCGTGCGCGCCAAGGCCCGCTACACCAACGAGAAGATGGCGCTGTTCCCCAGCCAGTTCGTCAACGTGCGCCTGGAGCTGGGCAATATCACGGGCGCCGTGCTGGTGCCCGTCACGGCTCTGCGCCACAGCAACAACGGCGACTTCGTGTATGTGCTGAAAGCCGACAAGACGGTCACCGTGCGCATGGTCACGCGCGGCCAGGCCACCACCGACATGGTGGAAATCCGCGCCGGCCTGGAGGCGGGCGAACAGGTCATCACGGAAGGCGCCGACCGCCTGAAGGAAGGCGCGAAAGTCATGCTGGCCGGCGACAAGCCAGCCGCCGGCGGCGCGGGCGCGGGCGGTGCAAACGGCGAACGCCGCCACCGCCGCCAGCACGCTGACGGCGCGGCCAGCGCACCGGCCGCCGCCGCGGCCAGCGCGCCGGCTGCAGTGCCAGCCACGGCGCCAGCGAAGGGCGCCGCGCAATGAGTCCATCGACGCCCTTCATCCAGCGCCCCGTCGCCACGGCGCTGCTGATGCTGGCCATCGTGCTGGCGGGGCTGGTCGGCTTCAAGTTCCTGCCGCTGGCCGCCTTGCCGCAGGTGGACTTCCCCACCATCCAGGTGCAGACCCTGTATCCGGGCGCCAGTCCGGAAGTCATGGGGCAGACCGTGACGGCGCCGCTGGAGCGCCAGTTCGGCCAGATGTCGGGCTTGCAGCGCATGAGTTCCACCAGCGCGGCCGGCGTTTCCATCATCACCCTGCAATTCACGCTGGGCCAGACCCTGGACGTCGCCGAGCAGGAAGTGCAGGCCGCCATCAACGCGGGCGGCTCCTTGCTGCCCACCGACTTGCCGGCGCCGCCCGTGTACGCGAAGATCAATCCGGCCGACGCGCCCGTGCTGACCTTGGCCATCACGTCGGACACGATGCCGCTGACGCAGGTGCAGAACATCGTCAACACGCGCCTGGCGCTGAAGATCAGCCAGGTCAACGGCGTGGGCCTGGTGTCGCTGTCCGGCGGCCAGCGTCCCGCCGTGCGCATCCAGGGCGACACCAAATTGCTGGCCTCGTACGGCCTCGGTCTCGACAGCCTGCGCACGGCCATCGCGGCGGCCAACGTCAACAGCGCGAAGGGCAGTTTCGACGGCCCCACGCGCTCGTTCACCATCAACGCCAACGATCAACTCGTCACGGCGGAAGACTACAAGCGCCTGATCATCACCTATAAAAACGGCGCGCCGGTGCGCCTGTCCGACGTCGCCAACGTCGTCGACAGCGCGGAAAACACGCGCCTGGGCGCCTGGTCGGGCAAGCAGCCGGCCATCATCCTGAACGTGCAGCGCCAGCCCGGCGCCAACGTCATCAAGACGGTCGACGCCATCAAGGCCCTGCTGCCGGACCTGCAGGCCAGCCTGCCGGCGGCCATGAAGCTCGACGTGCTGAGCGACCGCACGACGGGCATCCGGGCCTCGGTCGAACACGTGGAAATGGAGCTGCTGCTGTCCGTGCTGCTGGTGGTGCTGGTGATCTTCGCCTTCCTGCACAGCCTGCGCGCCACGGTGATCGCCAGCCTGTCCGTGCCGATTTCGCTGATCGGCGCCTGCGGCGTCATGTATCTGCTCGGCTACAGCCTGAACAACCTGTCGCTGATGGCGCTGACGATCGCCACCGGCTTCGTCGTCGACGACGCCATCGTCATGATCGAAAACATCGCCCGCTACATCGAGGAAGGCGAAACGCCGATGGCTGCCGCCCTGAAGGGCGCCTCGCAGATCGGCTTTACCATCATCTCGCTGACGGTGTCGCTGATCGCCGTGCTCATTCCGCTGCTGTTCATGGGCGACGTCGTGGGCCGGCTGTTCCGCGAATTTGCCATGACCCTGGCCATCACCATCCTCATTTCCGCCGTGGTGTCCCTGACCCTGGTGCCGATGATGTCGGCGCGCTGGCTGAAAAGCCACGCCGATGAAAAGGTCAGCGCCACGGGCCAGCGCATCCAGGCTTTCCTCGACCGTGTCATCCATAAGTATGACCATGCGCTGGTGTGGGTGCTGAAGCGCCAGGGCCTGACCCTGCTCGTGGCCCTGGCCACCTTGCTGCTGACGGTGATCCTGTACGTCACGATTCCGAAAGGCCTGTTTCCCACGCAGGACACGGGGCAGTTGCAGGCGCGCCTGGAAACCTCGCAAGCCGTCTCGTACGAGCGCATGGCCGTGCTGCAGCAGGCGGCTGCCAGCGCGTTGCTGGAAGACCCCGATGTCGACACCCTGAGCTCCCTCGTCGGCGTCGATGCGGCCAACAATACCATGCTGCACACGGGTAGCATGCTGATCAATCTCAAGCGCTCGCGCAGCGACAGCCAGGAAGACATCATGGAGCGCCTGCGCGGCCGCGTGGCCAGGGTGGCCGGCGTGACCCTGTACCTGCAGCCGACGCAGGACCTGACCATCGATGCGGAATCGGGTCCGACGCAGTACCGCGTCTCGCTCGAAGGCGCCGACACGGCCACCGTCACCGAGTGGGCCGGCAAGCTGGCGGCCCGCATGCGCGAAAAATCGCAGCTGCGCAACGTCGTCACGGACGCGGGCGCCACGGGCGCCGCCGTCAGCGTGGCCATCGACCGCGACAGCGCCGCGCGCATGTCGATCACCACGGCCACCGTCGACGACGCGCTGTACAACGCCTTCGGCCAGCGCATCATTTCGACGATTTTCACGGAAACCAACCAGTACCGCGTCATCCTCGAAGCGCAGCCCGGCATCGTCACCACGCCGTCCGACCTGTCGGACCTGCAGGTGCGCACGGGCTCCGGCAAGTCGACGCCGCTGTCCGCCTTTGCCAGCGTCAGCGAAAAACAGGCGCCGCTGCAGATCACGCACGTGGCGCAATACCCGGCCACCACGCTGGGCTTCGACACCACGCACGGCGTGGCGCTGGGCAGCGCCGTCGACGCCATCCGCCAGGCGGCGAAGGATATCGCCTTGCCGCCGTCGGTGACGCTGACCTTCCTCGGCGCGGCCGGCGCGTATGAAAATTCGCTGTCGAACCAGCTGTGGCTCATTCTGGCCGCCGTCGTCTGCGTCTACATCGTGCTGGGCGTGCTGTATGAAAGCTACATCCACCCGCTGACGATCCTGTCGACCCTGCCGTCGGCCGGCGTGGGCGCCTTACTGGCGCTGATGCTGTCGGGGCAGGACCTGGGCGTGATCGGCATCATCGGCATCATCCTCCTGATCGGCATCGTCAAGAAGAACGCGATCATGATGATCGACTTCGCCATCGAGGCCGAACGCGACGAGGGCAAGAGCCCGCAGGAAGCCATCCACCAGGCGGCCCTGCTGCGCTTCCGTCCGATTCTGATGACGACGCTGGCGGCGCTGTTCGCGGCCGTGCCGCTGATGCTGGGCTGGGGCGAGGGCGCCGAGTTGCGCCGTCCGCTGGGCCTGGCCATCTTCGGCGGCCTGATCGTCAGCCAGGTGCTGACCCTGTTTACCACGCCCGTCATCTACCTGGCCTTTGACCGCCTGGGCCAGCGCTTCGCGCCGAAGACGCGCGGCGTGAACCTGGACAAGCCGGGTGCGGGGAGCGCCGCGTGAACCTGTCCGAACCGTTCGTCAAGCGCCCCATCGCCACCGTGCTGCTGACCATCGGCATCGCGCTGGCGGGCGTCGGCGCCTTCTTCGTGCTGCCCGTCTCGCCGCTGCCGCAAGTCGATTATCCGACCATCTCCGTCAGCGCCAGCCTGCCCGGCGCCAGTCCGGCCACCATGGCCACCTCGGTGGCCACGCCGCTGGAGCGGCGCCTGGGCGTCATCTCCGGCGTGAACGAGATGACGTCGTCCTCGGGCACGGGTTCGACGCGCATCAATTTGCAGTTTGACCTGAACCGCAAGATCGATTCGGCCGCGCGCGAAGTGCAGGCGGCCATTTCCGCCTCGCGCGTGGACTTGCCGGCCACCCTGCGCAGCAACCCCACCTACCGCAAGGCCAATCCGTCCGACGCGCCCGTGATCATCCTGGCGCTGACGTCGAAGACGCGCACGCCGGGCCAGATCTACGACGCCGTCTCGAACCTGGTGCAGCAGAAAGTGGCGCAAGTGAAGGGCGTGGGCGACGTGGAACTGGGCGGCGGCTCGCTGCCGGCCGTGCGCGTGGAACTGCTGCCTTACCAGCTCAATCACTATGCCGTGTCGATGGAAGACGTGCGCGCGGCCATCCAGGCCAGCAACGCCAACCGGCCGAAGGGGGCGATCTCCGGCGACGAGCGCAGCCTGCAGATTTACTCGGGCGCCAACACGGCTTCGGGCGGGCGCAGCGCGGCCGACTACCGCAGCCTGGTGGTGGCCTGGCGCGACGGCGCCGCCATCCGCCTCGACGACGTGGCCGAAGTGGTCGACGGCGTGGAAAACACGAATACCCTGGGCCTGTTCAACGGCGACCCCGCCGTCATCGTGCTGATCACGCGCCAGCCCGGCGCGAACGTCATCGCCACCGTCGATGGCGTGCGCGCGCTGCTGCCGCAACTGCAGGCGCAGCTGCCCGGCGACATCAAGCTGCAGGTGGCGTCCGACAGCACCAATTCCATCCGCTCCTCGCTGCACGAGATCGAATTCACGCTGATCCTGTCCATCGTGCTCGTCGTGCTGGTGGTCAGCGCCTTCCTGCGCAGCGTGCGCGCCACCATCATCCCCGCCGTCGCCACCATCGTCTCGCTGCTGGGCACCTTCGGCGTGATGTACATGCTGGGCTTCAGCCTGAATAACCTTTCCCTGATGGCGCTCACGGTGGCCACCGGCTTTGTCGTCGATGACGCCATCGTGGTGCTGGAAAACACGCAGCGCCACATCGAGGCCGGCATGGACCGCTTCAAGGCGGCCCTGCTGGGCGCGCGCGAGGTGGGCTTCACGGTGCTGTCGATCAGCCTGTCGCTGGTGGCCGTCTTCATCCCGCTGCTGTTCATGGGCGGGCAGGTGGGACGGCTGTTCCGCGAATTTGCCGTGACCCTGTCGGCCGCCGTCATGATTTCGCTGGTGATCTCGCTCACCACGACGCCGATGATGTGCGCCTGGCTGCTGAAAAGCGGCCAGCAGCACAAGCCGCCCGGCGCCGTGGCGCGCTGGTTCGAGCGCGGCTTCGAGCGCATGCTGAACGTCTATGAGCACTGCCTGGACTGGGCCCTGTCCAGCGCCGCGCTGGTGATGACCATCCTCGTGTTCGTCGTCGGCCTGAACGTGTACCTGTTCGCGGCCGCGCCGAAAGGCTTCTTCCCGCAGCAGGACACGGGCCAGATCAATGGCGGCATGCGCGCCGACCAGAGCATCTCGTTCCAGGCCATGCAGGGCAAGCTGCGCCAGCTGGTCAACATCATCAAGGACGATCCCGCCGTCGCCACCGTCGTGGGCTTCACGGGCGGCGGACGGGCGGGCGGCGGCTTCATGTTCATCGATTTGAAACCGGCGTCGCAGCGCACGGACAAGGGCCAGGCCGTGATCGCCCGTCTGCGCCCGCAGCTGGCCAAGGTGACGGGCATTTCGCTGTTCCTCAACCCCGTGCAGGATCTGCGCATGGGCGGGCGCTCGAGCAATTCCACCTACCAGTACACCCTGATCAGCGACAACCAGGCGGACCTGAAGAAGTGGGCGGCGAAGCTGGCCGACCAGATGAAGCTGCAGCCGGCCCTGATCGACGTCGACACGGACCAGGCGGAAAACGGCGTGGAAACCTTCGTCACCATCGACAAGGACCGCGCCACGCAGCTGGGCGTGCAGGTCAGGGATATCGACAATGCGCTGTACAACAGCTTCGGCCAGCGCCAGG
This sequence comes from Janthinobacterium sp. SUN118, assembly GCF_030397695.1. Taxonomy (NCBI): domain Bacteria; kingdom Pseudomonadati; phylum Pseudomonadota; class Betaproteobacteria; order Burkholderiales; family Oxalobacteraceae; genus Janthinobacterium; species Janthinobacterium sp. SUN118. The sequence continues at coordinate 1,587,060 of NZ_JAPUBV010000001.1, forward strand.
TGGCGACCATCTACGATGAGCTGAACCAGTACCATGTGATCATGGAAGTGGCGCCGCGCTATGCGCAAAGCCCGGAAGCGCTGCGCTCCGTCTACGTGCCGGCCTCGAATGCGGCCGCCGCTGCCGCCAGTACTACCGCCACGGCCACGGCCACCGCCACCGCGACGGCAAGCGCGGCGACGTCCAACACGACGGCGGCGCGCGACCCGTCCAGCGGCTCGGCCCTGTCCACCACGCTGGCGCACATGGTGCCACTGTCGTCGTTCAGCAGCTTCGCGGAAAGCTCGACGGCGACGTCGATCAACCATCAGGGCGGCGAACTGGCGACCACCGTGTCGTTCAACCTGGCCGACGGCTATCCGCTCAGCGACGGCCAGGCGGCCGTGGCCCAGGCGGAGTCGGAAATCGGCATGCCGGTCAACGTGCGCGGCAGCTTCCAGGGTTCGGCGAAGAGCGCGCAGGACAGCAACAAGGAGCAGCCGCTGCTGATCCTGGCGGCCATCGTGGTGATCTACATCGTGCTGGGCATCCTGTATGAAAGCCTGATCCACCCCGTCACCGTGCTGTCGACCCTGCCCTCGGCGGGCGTGGGCGCCGTGCTGGCGCTGCTGCTGTTCCGCATGGAGTTTTCCATCATAGCCCTGATCGGCGTGTTCCTATTGATCGGTATCGTGAAGAAAAATGCTATATTGATCATCGACTTCGCGCTGGAGGCCGAGCGTTCGCGCGGCCTGACAGCGGTGGAAGCGGTGCGCGAGGCATGTTTGCTGCGTTTCCGCCCCATCCTGATGACCACCCTGGCGGCGGCGCTTGGCGCCTTGCCGCTGGCGATCGGTTTTGGCGAGGGGTCAGAGCTACGCCAGCCCTTGGGGGTCGCCATCATCGGCGGCCTGATTGCCAGCCAGTTACTCACATTGCTGACCACCCCGGTGGTCTACATCCTGCTCGACAAGCTGCGCACGCGCAGCGCCGACGAGCAGCAATTGAGCCGCATTCCTGGGCCAGATAACCCGAGCACACAATCATGAAGCAAGTAAAACCTATCCAGTCCGCCGTTCCCGCACGCCTGCGCCGGCATGTCCTGTCGCTGGCCACCGCGGCCGCCTTCGTCCTGCTGGCCGGCTGCGCCGTCAGCCCCGCGTATGACGTGCCGACGGCCGCCGCGCCGCAGACGTTCAAGGAGGCGGCCGGCTGGCAGCCCGCCGTGCCGGCCGATACCCTCGAGCGCGGTCCATGGTGGACCCTGTTCGGCGACGCGCAACTGAACCAGCTGGCCGACAGCATCGAAGTGTCGAACCAGAACGTGGCGGAAGCCATCGCCGCGTACGAGCAGGCGCGCGCGCTGGTGCGCGAACAGCGCGCGTCGCTATTCCCGACCGTGAATCTGACGGGCAGCGGTGCCCGCTCGGGTGGCGGCGGCGAGCAGCAGACGAACAACAACTTCAAGGCCGCCATCGGCGCGTCGTGGGAACCGGACGTGTGGGGCAAGCTGCGCGCCGGCGTGACGGGGGCGGACGCCAGCGCCGCCGCCAGCGCGGCGGACCTGGCCGCGGCGCGCCTGTCGGCGCAGGGCGAGCTGGCCACCAATTATTTTTCGCTGCGCCAGAGCGATGCGCAGATCGCGCTGCTCAATGCCACCATCGACGGCTACAAGCGCGTGCTCGACATCACCAGCAACCGCTTCAATTCCGGCATTGCCGCCAAGTCCGACCTGCTGCAGGCGCAGACGCAACTGGCCAATGCGCAGATCGACCTGTCGAGCCAGACGCGTCAGCGCGCCCAGCTCGAACACGCGATCGCCATCCTGCTGGGCCGCGCCCCATCGGACTTCAGCCTGGCCGTGGCGCCGTGGACCCTGACCGTGCCCGACGTGCCGCTGGGCGTGCCGTCGACCCTGCTGCAGCGCCGTCCCGACATCGCCGCCGCCGAGCGCCGCGTGGCCGTGGCCAACGAGCAGATCGGCATCGCCCGTTCCGCCTACTATCCGAGCCTGAACCTGACGGGTTCCTACGGCTCGGGCGCCAGCAAGGTGGGCGACCTGTTCAATGCGTCGAGCAGCCTGTGGTCGCTGGGCGTGTCGGCCGCGCAGACGCTGTTCAACGCGGGCGCCACGACGGCCAGCGTGGATGCGGCCAAGGCCGGCCACGAGGCTGCCGTGGCGCGCTACCGCCAGACGGTGCTGGCCGCCTTTGGCGCCGTGGAAGACCAGTTGTCGGCCACGCGCGCGCTGGCCGAGCAGCTGGCCTTGCGCCAGCAGGCGTCGTCGGCCGCCGACCAGGTGGAACAGCAGATGCTGAACCGCTACAACGCGGGCCAGGTCGGCTATACGGACGTGGTGACGGCGCAGGTGACGGCCCTGTCGGCGCGCCGTTCCCTGGTGCAGGCACAGGCGGATCGCCAGACGACGGCCGTGGCCCTGATCCAGTCGCTCGGCGGCGGCTGGCATACGCCGCAGGCGCAGTAAACGGCGAGGGCGCGCAGGGTGCAAGCCCGGCGCCAATTTCGGGGATTTCGGCGCGGCTTGAGTGCTAGAATGCAAGATTATCAATTGCCAGCCCCGCAGTCTTGCCGTGGCTGTTTTCTTGCAGACGATGACACGCAGCAAACACAGCACATTGTCCGTCCCCGAGGTGGCCGCCATCGTCTTTCCCGTGGTGGGCATCGGCGCTTCCGCCGGCGGACTCGACCCGATAGTCGCTTTCCTGGCCAATGTGCCGCAGGAAAGCGGCATCGCCTATGTGGTGGTCCAGCACCTCGATCCCACGCAGAAGGCCATGCTGCCGGAACTGCTGCAGCGCGCCACCAGCATACCCGTCGCGGAAATCACGCACCAGGCGGAATTGCGCCCCAACCATATCTATGTGATTCCCTCGAATGCCGACCTGAGCCTGTCCAGGGGGCGTTTCGTGCTCAGCGAGCCGGTGCAGCTGCGCGGGCACCGCTTGCCGATCAACACTTTTTTCGAAAGCCTGGCAAGCGAACTGGGCGAATTGGCCGTGGGCGTGATTTTTTCCGGCATGGGCAGCGACGGCACGCGGGGCCTGCAAGCCATCAAGCACGCGGGCGGCCTGACCCTGGCGCAGTACCCGGACACGGCCAAGTTCGACATGATGCCGCAAAGCGCGATTGCCGCCGAAGTGGTGGACTTGATCGATCTGCCCGAGAAGATGCCGGAAAAGATCATCAACTACCTGTTCCGCAGCAGTTTCCTCAGTTCGCCCGGCCACGAGCCGAGCGGGCGCAATTCGCTGCAGGACATCGTCGGCTTGCTGACCGAACATACCGGTAACAGTTTCACGGATTACAAGATCAATACGGTGCTGCGCCGCATCGAGCGACGCATGAGCTTGTATCAGATGACGTCGATGGACGAATATGCGCCGTACTTGCGCGCCAACCCTACGGAAATCGATTTGCTGTTCAAGGAATTGCTGATCGGCGTGACGAGCTTTTTCCGCGACCAGAAAGTGTGGGAATACCTGAAGATGGTGGCCTTGCCGCAAATGCTGGCAGCCCACCCGGACGGACGCGCCTTCAAGGCCTGGATACCGGCCTGTTCCACGGGAGAGGAAGCGTATTCGCTGGCGATGGTGTTCCACGAAGTGGTGGCCGACATCAATCCGCCGTCGAAGTACAGCCTGCAGATCTTTGCCACCGACCTGTCGGCCGACGCCATCGATCGCGCGCGCCAGGGACGTTTTCCGCAAACCATCCGCAGCGACGTGTCCGCCGAGCGCATCGAGCGTTTCTTTGTGCTGGAGAAGAACGATTATTTTGTGAAGAAAGAGATCCGCAACATGATCATCTTTGCCCAGCAAAACATCATTTCGGACCCGCCGTTTACCAAGCTCGACATCCTGTGCTGCCGCAATCTGTTGATTTATCTCAATGCCAAGCTGCAGCAACGTTTGATTCCGCTGTTTCACTACGCCTTGAACCGCGATGGTATCTTGTTGCTGGGTAGCGCCGATACGCCCGGTCATTTTTCCGACCTGTTTTCGCCGCTGACCACGTCGACCCGGCTGTACCGCCGCCTCGACAATCTGGCGCGCCAGCGCCTGCCCACCTATTTCCCCACCAAGGTTTCGGCGGCCTCGCCGCCGGCACCGAGCGACACGAGAGAAGTCAGCATGACTGGAAAGATCCAAGCCCATGTCGAGCAATTATTGCTCCAGAAATATTCACCGGCCGCCGCGCTGCTGAACCAGGAGGGGGACATCCTGTATATCAATGGCCGCACGGGCGCCTTCCTCGAGCCGGCGGCCGGCAAGGCCAACTGGAATATCCATGCGATGGCGCGCGAAGGCTTGCGCTACGAACTGGCCGACCTCATCAAGCAAGCCCTGCAAAGCGAAAGCATGGTGCGCCTGAAGGGCCTGGTGGTGAAGGACCATCTGGGGCAGTCGCTGGGCGTGGACCTGAGCGCCGAGGCGCTGAGCCAGCCCGAGTCGCTGCGCGGCATGGTCTTCGTCACGTTTTCCAGCGTGCCGCTGGTGGCCGAGGCGCGCCGCGGCCGCTCGCCCAATCCCAAGGTGCTGGAGCTGGAACAGCAGCTGGTGCAGGCGCGCAATGAAATCCAGGCCGTGCGCGACGAGATGCAGACCTCGCGCGAGGAGCTGAAGTCGGCCAACGAGGAATTGCAGTCGACCAACGAGGAATTGCAATCGACGAACGAGGAACTGACCACCTCGAAGGAAGAGATGCAGTCGCTCAACGAAGAGCTGTACACGGTCAATGCGGAACTGCAATCGAAGGTCGATGATTTGTCGCTGGTCAATAGCGACATGAAGAATCTGCTCAATAGTACCGATATCGCCACCATTTTCCTCGACAGCGCCTTGCGCATTCGCCGCTTCACGGCGCCGGCCACGCAAATCTATAAGCTGATCCAGACGGACTTGCGCCGGCCGCTCAGCGACATCGTCAACGACCTCGACTACCCTGGGCTGGAAGCGGATGCGCTGGAAGTCATCCGCAGCCTCGTGTTTTGCGAGCGCCAGGTGCAGACCAAGACGGGGCGCTGGTATAACGTGCGCATCATGCCGTACCGCACGATAGAAAATGTGATCGACGGCGTGGTGGTGACTTTCATCAACATCACGGAATCGAAACTGCTGGAAGCCCAGCTGCGCCAGATCCAGTCCGGCGGCGCGGCTGCAGGCAATGGCGGCGCGAGCGTGCCATGAGCGAGCCATTCGACGGCGGACTCACGCCGGCCAGGCTGAGAGAGCAGGCCGAACAACTGGCGGCGGAGTTGCGCCGGCAGGTGCCGCCGGTGCTGTCGAATGAAGAGGTGATGCGCCAGCTGCATGAGCTGCAGGTGAGCCAGATCGAGTTGGAGATGCAGAGCGCGGCGCTGGCCGAGCTGGAACAGCTGAAGAATGAATTTGAAAGCAGCCGCGACCGTTATGCGCAGCTGTATGAACAGGCGCCCGTCAGTTATTTTTCGCTGGCGCGCGAGGGCGTCATCACGCGCGCCAACGTGGCGGCCTGCGGCTTGTTGCAACGCGACAAGAACCAATTGCTGGGGCGGCGCTTCGAGCAGTTCGTCGCGCCGCATGCGCAGGGCGGCTTCCGGCGCTTCCTCGACACCGTCTTCACCAGCGGCGCGCGGCAAGTGCTCGAAGCGCAGCTGTTCGAAGGCGAAGCGGGCGGCACGGGCGGCATGGTGCGCATCGAAGCCAATTTCGACACCGCCAGCGCCACGGCGCGCATGCTGGTGACGGACCTGGGCGACGAGCATGCGCGCGAGTCGGCGCTGCGGCGCGCCTTCGTCATCCTCGACACCATCCGCGAAGGCGTGCTGGTGACGGACAGCGGCAACCGCATCATTTCCGTCAATCCCGCCTTCACGGCCATCACCGGCTACCAGGCGGAAGAGGCGATCGGGCGCGACCCATCCTTCCTCGGCGGCGGCACGCACCTGCCGCAGTTTTATGAAGCCATGTGGCGCAGCCTGCAGCAGGATGGCAGCTGGTATGGCGAACTGGTCAACCGGCGCAAGAACGGCGAGCGTTTCGTCGAGTCGCTGTCGATCACGCCGATGCGCACGCCGGACGGCGCCATCAGCCACTTTGTCGGCGTGTTTTCCGATATCACGGAACGCAAGCTGGCCGAGGCCGCCTTGCGCGAGCTGCACCGCGAACTGGACCAGCGCGTCATCGACCGCACGGCCGAGCTGCTGCGGGCCAACCAGCACCTGCAGCTGGAAGTGCAGCAGCGCGAGCGGGCGCAGGAAGCCTTGCGCGATGCGGAGCGTTTCTTCCACGCCACCATCGATTCGCTGACGGACCGCGTGCTGGTGCTGGACCAGGCGGGCAGCGTCGTGCATGCGAACCAGGCTTGCCTGGCCTTTGTCGGGCAGATGGAAAGGCCGCTGCATTACCTGGAATTTTGCGAGACGGATGCGCGCTGGCAGCGCAGCGCCGGACGCGAACTGGCCGCCGGCATCCGCTCCGTCATCACGGGCGGCACCGACGCGTATGCGCTGGAATACGAATTCGCCGCGCGCAGCGGGCCGCGCTGGTCGCAGGCCAGGGTCAGCCGTTTCCTCGGCGAAGGCCCGCTGCGCGTGGTGGTGGCGCACACGGATATCACCGAACGCAAGCTGATGGATGGCGCGCTGCGCCAGTCGCACGCCCAGCTGCGCCAGCTGGCGCTGCACCTGGAGACGGCCAAGGAAGACGAGCGCAAGCGCATCTCGCGCGATATCCATGATGAACTGGGGCAAAATCTGCTGGCGCTGCGCATCGACATCTCCATGCTCAGCGCGCGCACGGAAGGCTCGCATCCGCGCCTGCACGGCCGCGTCGGCGCCGTACTCAGCAATGTCGACACCACCATCAAGAGCGTGCGCGGCATCATGAACGAATTGCGCCCGATGGCGCTGGACCTGGGCTTGCAGGCCGCCGTCGAATGGCAGGTGGGCGACTTCCGCAAGCGCAGCGGCGTCGCTTGCCGCCTGCTGATCCGCGACGAAGCCCTGTTCGCCGCCATCGGCAGCCAGGTCGAGATCGTGCTGTTCCGCATCGTGCAGGAAGCGCTCAGCAATGTCATGCGCCATGCCCAGGCCAGCCAGGTCGAGATCGAGCTCAGTTCGGATGCCTGCGCCGTGTACGTGGCCATCAGCGACAACGGCATCGGCATCACGCCGCAGCAGCAGCGCAAGAAGCAGTGCTTTGGCCTGATCGGCATTGCCGAGCGGGTGACGGCGCTGGGCGGGCACTTCGAGGTGGGCACGCCGGCCTCGGGCGACGGTTGCCGGCTGGCCCTGCAGATTCCCTTGCAAGGCGCGGGGCGGCCAGCCGTTTGATGCGGCAATCGATACAGTAATTGCAGCAGGATAATTTTTGCCGACTCATGCAGGCTGGACAGGCTATACTTTCGCCTGCTTTTTATGGAGGGGCATATCTTGTTCAAAACAATCGTTTTACCAGTCGCCTTGCTGGGCGCGTTCGCCGGCGCACACGCCGACGAAGGGCAGTGGCAACCACACCAACTGCCGCAGCTGAAATCCGAATTGAAAAGAGTGGGCATCGAGATTCCTGCCGAGAAACTGGCAGACTTGAGCAAGCATCCGATGAGCGCCATCGTTTCGCTCGGCGGCTGCTCGGCCGCGTTCGTCTCCGACGCGGGCCTGGTGGTGACGAACCACCATTGCGCCTACGGCGCCATCCAGCGCAATTCGACGCCCGAACACAACTACATCACCAACGGCTTCCTGGCCAAGACGCGCGCCGCAGAGCTGCCGGGCGGTCCGAACAGCCTCGTGTATGTGACGGACAAGGTGGAAAACGTCAGCGAGCGCGTCCTGAAAGGCTTGACGGCCGACATGACGGGCCGCGCGCGCCATGAAGCCGTGGAAAAGCGCATCAAGGACCTGATCGCCGAATGCGAGACGGACAAGATGTACCGCTGCTCCGTGCCCGCCTTCCACCGCGGCCTCGAGTACTACCGCATCCGCCAGATGATGATACGCGACGTGCGCCTCGTGTACGCGCCATCGGACAAGATCGGCAACTTCGGCGGCGACATCGACAACTATGAATGGCCGCGCCACACGGGCGACTACTCGTTCCTGCGCGCCTACGTGGGCAAGGATGGCCGTCCGGCCGACCCGTCGCCGGACAACGTGCCCTACAAATCGAAGGATTTCCTGGTGGTCTCGGCCGAAGGCTTGAAGGCCGGCGACGGCATCTTGCTGGCGGGCTACCCCGGCCGCACGAGCCGCTACAAGCTGCCGTCGGAAATCCGCTTCGCGCGCGATACCGCCTTCCCGCTGAAAGTGTCGGAACTGCAAGCCGACCTGGCCGTGATGGCCGACGCCACGAATGGCGACGCGGCGGCCGCCGTGCGCTACGCCAGCGTGGTGAAAAGCATCAACAACGTGCTGAAGAAAACCCAGGGCTTGCTCGACGGCTTCGCGCGCAAGGATATCGCCGCCATCAAGGATGGCCAGGATGCCGAGTTCCGCGCCTGGTATGCCAAGCAGCCGAATGTCTCGTCGACCCTGCTGGCCGAACTGGACGCGGCGATCGCCAGCGACATGGCCCTCAGCGAAGAAGAGTTCGCCTGGTCCGTGGCCACCAACAGCGACCTGCTGAAGAGCGCTCGCTCGCTGTACCGTTTGTCGCAGGAGCGTCAGAAGCCGGACGCCGAGCGCGAATCGGGCTTCCAGCAGCGCGACCTGGCGTTCATCAAGGCGCGCCTGGCGCGCCTGGAGCAGTCGTACGTCAACAAGGTCGACCAGGCCCGTTTTGAAGCGGGCCTGAAGCGCTATGCCCAGCTGGCGGCGAAGAGCCATCCGCAAGGCCTGGACGCGCTGCTGCCGGCGCCGGCGGCCGTGGCGGTCCTGTACCAGCAGACGCAACTGGCCGACACGGCCAAGCGCCTGGCCTGGCTGGACAAGGACCAGGCTGCGATTGCCCAGTCCGACGACGCCTTCATGCAACTGGCCATCAAGCTGCAGCCGGTGGAAATGGCGCTGGAAGAGCGCCGCAAGGAAATCGACGGCAATCTGGAGCGCGTGATTCCGCAATACATGCAAGCTGTGATTGCCTGGAAGAAATCGCAAGGCAAGCCGGTGTATCCTGACGCCAACTCGACCCTGCGCGTGACGTACGGCACCGTTTCGGCCTTCTCGCCGCGCGACGGCATCACCAAGGGTCCGTTCACGACCGTGGAAGGCATCGTCGAGAAAGTCACGGGCAAGGCCCCGTTCGAAGCGCCGCAAGCGCTGCTCGACGCCGTCAAGGCAAAACGCTATGGCCAGTTCCGCGACCCGGTGCTGGGCACCGTGCCCGTCAACTTCTTGACCAGCGCCGACACCACGGGCGGCAATTCCGGCTCGGCCGTGATGAACAAGCGCGGCGAACTGATCGGCCTGAACTTCGATTCGACGTATGAATCGATCACCAAGGACTGGTACTTCGACACGGCCATCACGCGCGCCATCCACCTCGACATCCGCTATCTGCTGTGGGTGATGAAGGAAGTGGACCACGCGGATAATCTGCTGCAGGAAATGACGGTCAAGTATCCGCAGGCGGCCAAGGCAGCGAAGAAGTAAGCTGTCATTTGCGCTAGCGCAAAGCCGCATCCGCCTGATCGGGGGGATGCGGCTTTTTTTATGCGGAGCGCAGGGCGCGCAGGCGCCTTTATTTGCCGGGTGGCGGTCGCCGCACCGCACACCGCAGAGCCGCCTGTCGCCTTGAAGGGGCATCGTATAATTGCCCTCACTTTCCACCACCATTTTTCCGACAGGCCCCGCCATGCCCATGACTCCCGATTCGCCGCTTGACTGGCACACGTTTGAAACGGCATACGACGTTGAAGAGACGTGGTTCCAATTGGCCCGCGCGTCGCTGGCGGCGCTTGGCGCGTCCGCTTTCAAGGATCAGACATTTTCAGCATTTGCCTTCAACGCCGTATCGTTCCCATCCATTTCGCTGAGCCTGGATACCGATCCCGATAGCCGGAAGCGCGACTATTACCCTCCGGACTGGTCGAACGAATGCATGGAGGTCGATGTGCCGGAAATGGGACAGCTCTGGACGGATGGCTGCGCAAGGATCGACAGCGCGCTGCTCGAGCTGATCGACGCCGCCGATGACGAGCAGCTGGGCGCCATCGAGGAAGGCTATCTGCACAGCCTCAGGAAAACCATGGTGCGGCTGGAAACGAGCCACGCCTTCGACCAGATCAAGACATGCGCGGGTTTCTGGACCGTGGTCACGCAAGTCGATGCCGATACCGATGCAGAGGAGCGGCTGCTCGAGCAGGTGCGGCTAGCGGCAGCGAACAGCGACGCATGACGGGGCGGTGCGGGCAGGGACACCTGCAAGGCGGCACCGCCGGCAGCCCCTGAAAATGGCCTTCGCTGCAACTGCGGCTTGCATGCCATATCAGGGCTCGCCATAGCCTGACTTCCCCCATTCCCGAGCGTCGGATCCCGGCCGTCAGCAGGGCGGCACATGACAGCAGGTGCGGCTGGCAACGCGATTGCCTGTCATCATTGCTATTGTTGTTCTCCCGCTTGCGGCTGCGCGGGCCGCAACGCTTCCACCGGCAACTGAAAAAAGCGCGGCACCATGGCCGGCGACAGATCGTCGCCGCCGTCCGTCATGGCCAGGCGGCCGCTCAGGAGCAGCATCACGTAGCCGTGGCCCAGCGACCAGCCGGCGCTGGCGGCGGCCTTGTCCCAGCGCGCGTCGAGGCCCGCCTCGCGCACGGCCGCGCCCGCCGTCTGCAGCACGTACTGGAAACACGCCTGCGCCGCCTCCTGCAGGGCGGGGAACTGGCGCACGTCCTGGTGTTCGAACATCAGCCGGTAGTGGGCGGGCGCGGCCAGGGCGAATTCGATGTATTGCTGGCCCAGCAGCTGAAAGCGCTGTTCGGCGGGCAGGCTGCCCGGCGGCGGCAATTCGGCCTCCCATGTGGCGATCAGGCTGGCGAAGCCGGCCGCCGCCACCTCGGCCAGCAGGGCTTCCTTGCTGGGGAAGTGGCGGTACACGGCGGCGATCGACACGCCTACCGTGCGCGCCAGTTCGCGCAGCGACAGGGCGGCGTCGCTCTGCTGCGCCAGCTGGGCGATGGTGGCGGCGACCAGGGTGTCGCGCAGGTTGCCGTGATGGTAAGTACTGGTGCTGCTCATTGCTGTTTCCATTGCATGTTATCGCTGCTCACATTGTCGTGTATGATGTTCATGTTATCACTGAAAACATGGAGATCGCATGCAAGAGATGCACATCGCCGTCCGCACCGTGGCCCTGCCGTCCGGCGCCGGCATCGCCCCCCTTTACCCGGGCAGCCACCTGGCCGACGCGTATGCCGTCGATTTGCCGAACGCGCGCGCGCGGGAGCTGGACATGGAAAGCCTGGCGCGCATGCTGCTGGGCAGCCAGCCGGGCTGGGCGCAAAAGCTGATGGTGCTGCGCGATGCCATCGTGGCGCTGTTCGGCATCAAGACGGCGAAGCAGATGGAAGCGAAGCCAGGCAAACGCATCGGCATCTTCCGCATCTTTGCCGTCAGCGACGACGAGATCATCGTGGGCGAGGATGACAGCCACCTCGATTTCCGTTTGTCGGTGCTGCGCAACAGGGAGGCGGGGCGGCATGGCAGCGTGACCCTGGCCAGCGTCGTGCACTGCCATAACCGGGTGGGGCGCGCGTACATCCTGCTGATCCGCCCGTTTCACAAGCTGATCGTGCGGCGTTCGCTGGCGCGCGCGGCCAGGATGGGCTTCGTCTGAGCGGAGACTGGCGGCGGACGGCAGGGGCAATCTTGCTTATTCATGCCCGGTATTGCATACTGCGCCACCAGCCTCATCACGATTCCCATGAACGATACGCTTCTCCTGCTGGGTTTTGCCACCACGCCGCTTGAACTGATTTCCTTTGTCCTGGCATTGACAACCGTTGCGCTGAACATCCGCCAGAACCACTGGGCGTGGCTGTTCGCCATCATTTCCTCGGCCGCCTACGGTTTCGTGTTTTTCGAGTCGCGCCTGTATGGCGACATGGCCTTGCAGCTGCTGTTCATCACCGTCTCGTTCTGGGGCTGGTACCAGTGGCTGCACCCGGTCAGCGGCGGCAAGACCCTGCCCGTGACGCGCCTGAATGGCCGTGGCTGGCTAGCCTGCGCCGTCGGCTGGCTGGTCGGCTTCCTGCTCATTTCCTGGCTGCTGACGACGACGGACACGGACGTGCCCCACGCGGACGGCTTTCTGACGGCGGGCAGCCTGGTCGGTCAATTCCTGCTGTCGCGCAAGAAACTGGAAAACTGGGTCGCCTGGATCATCGTCGACGTGCTGTATGTGTGGCTGTACCTGCACAAGGGCCTGACCCTGACGGCCGTGCTGTATGCGTTCTTTGTCGTGATGGCGATCATCGGCCTGCTGGCGTGGCGCAAGGCGGCGCCGGCCGCGCCAGACGCCATGGTCCTCAAGTGACCGGGCGTTGCGTGCGCGTGGCCATCCTGGGCGCGGAATCGTCGGGCAAGTCGACCCTGGCGGCCGCCCTGGCCGAGCGTTATGGCAGCGTGTGGGTGCCGGAATACCTGCGCGAGTTTGTGGAAACGCAAGGCAGGGTGCCCGTGGCATCCGACCAGTATGGCATCGCCCGCATGCAGCTGGAGCGGGAAAACGCGGCCGCCGCGCAGGCGCGGCAATTTTTATTTTGCGACACGACGCCGCTGATGACGGCCGTCTACAGCCGCCATTACTTCCATGGCGTCGATGCGCCGCTGGCCGCCCTGGCCGACGACTACCACTATGGCCTGACCCTGGTCACGGCGCCCGACAGCCCGTGGGTGGCCGACGGCTTGCAGCGCGAGTCGGAAGCCGTGCGCCAGCTGATCTACCGCTTGCTGCTCGAGGAACTCGACGCACGCGGCATCGCCTACCATGTGCTGCATGACAGCCTGGATGCGCGCCTGGCACAGGCGGCACCCTTGCTGCAGCAGGCGCTCGTTGCAGCGCCTGCCATTCCCCTCAATTAAAAGTCGAACTGCGCCGACACCTTCAAGGTCCGGCTGGCGCCCGGGAACAGGTAGCCGCCCGCTTCCGGCGTCACGTCGCGCCAGTAGAACTTGTCCGTCAGGTTGTTGACGCTGGCGCGCAGCACGGCGGGCGTGCCGGCCAGGCGCGTGGCGTAGGCGGCGCCCACGTTGAACACGCTGTACGACGGCACGAAGGTGGTGTTGCTGTACTCGAAGGCTTTCCTGCCCGCATATTCCCAGCTGCCATTGACGTTCAGGCCCGCCACTTGCGGCACGGCGTAATCGGCGCGCACGGCCGCCTTCAGGGCCGGCACGTTGGGCACGCGCTTGCCGTCCAGGTCCGCATTGCCCGTGTCCGACTGCTGGCTGTTCAGGGCCGTCAGGGAAGCGCCCAGCTGCAGGTTGGCGGATGCCTTGCCCTGGGCCGACAGTTCCAGGCCACGGTGCTGGGCCTGGCCCTCGCGCACGAAGTTGTACGCGGTTTTGCTGCTGTCGAGGTATTGGTTGAATTCCAGGCCCTTGCGGATCTGGAACAGGCTGGCGGCCACCATGAAGTCCGGCGTCACGTCCATCTTCACGCCGAACTCGATCTGCTTCGAGCGGCTCGGCGTCAGTTCCACGTTGGCGTTTGCCGCATAGCGGTCGGCCGTGCCGCCGTGTTCCATGCCCTGCGAGTAGGATGCATACACGGCGATATTGTCTTGCGGGTTGTACACCAGCGCCACGTTCGGCAGCAGGAAGTCGTGCTTGGCGCGGATTTCCTTGTCGGCCTTCAATACATACTGGTAGCCATCGACATCGATGTGGCGCAAGCCGCCATGCAGTTTCCAGTTCGGCGCCAGGCTGACGATGTCCTGCACGAAGACGGATTTTTCCTTGTCGTTGCGCACCAGGCGCACGGGGCCCGTGACGCCGTCGGACGGGGCGACGATGACGGGACGGTAGATATTGCTGATGCCCACTTCGTCGTACACGTATTTGCCGGCACGGTCTTTGCGGTTGAAATACGACATGCCGGCCGTGAATTCATGGCGCAGGCTGCCCGTGGCGAACTTGCCCTGGATCATGGCTTGCGCGCTCAGCGGCTTTTTCGTCTCGCCCAGGCTGCGGAAATCCCAGACGGAGAAGTCGCCGTTGCTGCAGAACACGGGGTCCCAGCCTTCCGGGCTGCAGCCGTACGGGTAGGCCGTATAGTCGTCGCGCTTGAACGAGTGCTGGTTGGCGGAGACGGTGGCATGCCAGTCGTCGTTGAACGCATACTGGAAGCGCAGGCCGACGTTGCTGGTGATGGTTTCCACCGGGTGCGTCCACGGCTGCTTGTTGAGCATGGTGTCGGCGCTGACGTTCGACGGCAGGCGGCCGTTGCTCAGCAGCTGGAAGCCGGGTGCCGTCACTTGCGCCTTGTCCTGGTAGTCGGCGTCCAGTTGCAGCAGCGCCTGCGGCGAGATTTGCCAGTCGAAGGCGCCGGAAATGAATTTGCGGTTGCCGTCGGCGCCCTTGATGTAGGAGCGCAGGCGCTCGGCCGCCACGTTGACGCGGTAGCCGAAGCGCGTGTCTTCCAGGCGTCCGCCCACGTCGACGGCGCCGTACAGCGTGCCCCGTTCGCGCGCTTCCAGCGTGACCGTGCGCAGCGGCGCGTTGGTCGGGCGCTTGACGATGAAGTCGATCACGCCGCCCGGCGCGGCCATGCCTGCCTGCAAGCCTGCCAGACCCTTCAGCACTTCGATGCGTTCCTTGTTTTCCAGCGGAATTTGCGTGTCGCCGGGAATGGCGACGCCATCCTTGCGGTAGCTGGAATTGGTGTCGAGCTTGAAGCCGCGTATCGTAAACTGTTCCGCATAGCCGACGGCATTGTAGGAATCGTTGATGCTGGCGTCGAGCTTGACGGCATCGCTGAGATTGCGGATCTGCAGGTCCTGCAATTCTTTTTGCCCGATGACGGTGACGCTGGCCGGCGTCTGCAGCAGCGGCGCGTCGGAAAAGCCGCCCACGGAGGCGCGCTTGGCGGCCGGCGCCTTGCTGGCCGTGACGATGACTTCGGTCATGCTTTGCGCATCGGCTTCGGCGGCGTCATTGACGGCCAGGGCGGGCGCGGCAAACGCGTGCAGGATGGCCAGGGCCAGTACAGGACGTGAAAAATGCGCAGATAAATTCGGTGTGGACATAGATTGCTCGTGGTTCAAGCCGTCTCTGGGAAAGAGCACGGCAGGCTGCTTGTTCGGCTGGCGCCAACGCAGGAGCTATCAAAGGAGGGAGGTACTTTGCGCTTTCCTTCGCTGGCATTATCCAGATCAGGTACGAAGGGTATCTCTCACCCGGATAACGACTCCAGGACCCCTAGCGAAACGACAGCTTAGCATGAACCACGGCCCGCTGTCCTGCTGGCTGACCGTTTTACAACAGTGTGCACAGATTCTAAAACCAGGCTACAGGCTCAGCTCCAGCACCTTGCGGCTGACGGCGGGCGTCACTTCGCGCTGCTCGCCCAGCGCCGTCATGCCGTGCGCTTCCAGCGCCGCCACGACGGCGTCCACGCTCGCATGGTTCAGGCCATAGTCGGCCAGGCGCGTCTTGACGCCCATGTGGCGGAAGAAGAATTCCGTGCGCGCGATGGCCGCCTCGATGCGGCCATCCTCGTCGCCGCCGTCGAGGCCCCACACGCGGGCCGCGTACTGCAGCAGCTTGGCGCGCTTGGCCTGCTTGCGCACGCGCAACATGCTGGGCAGGATGATGGCCAGCGTCTGCGCGTGATCGAGCTCGTACAGGGCCGTCAATTCATGGCCGATGGCGTGCGTGGACCAGTCCTGCGGCACGCCCACGCCGATCAGGCCGTTCAAGGCCAGGGTGGCGCTCCACATCACGTTGGCGCGCACATCGTAGTCGTCCGGGTGGGACAGGGCCTTCGGGCCTTCCTCGATCAAGGTCAGCAGGATGCCTTCGGCGAAGCGGTCTTGCACGGACGCGTTGACGGGGTAGGTCAGGTATTGCTCCATCACATGCGCGAAGGCATCGACGACGCCATTGCCCACCTGGCGCAGCGGCAGGGTGAACGTTTTCGCGGGATCCAGCACCGAGAATTTAGGATAGACCTTGCGGCTCATGAACGAGCGCTTTTCCTGCGTGGCCTTGCGCGTGATCACGGCCGAGCCATTCATTTCGGAACCCGTGGCCGGCAGGGTCAGCACGGTGCCGAAGGGCAGGGCGGCGTCGACGATCCTGCCGCCTTTCGCCAGGATGTCCCAGGCCTCGCCTTCATGCAGGGCGGCCGCGGCGATGAACTTGGTGCCGTCGACCACGGAACCGCCGCCGACGGCCAGCAGGAAATCGATGCGCTCGCTTTTCACGAGGGCCACGGCCTGCATCAGGGTTTCATAGCTGGGATTCGGTTCGATGCCGGCAAATTCCAGCACCGTGTGGCCGGCCAGCGCCGCGCGCACCTCATCGTAGACGCCGTTCTGCTTGATGCTGCCGCCGCCATACGTCATCAGCACCCTCGCCTGCGGCGGGATCAGCGCCGTGATGGCGGCGATCTGGCCCTGGCCGAAGAGGATTTGCGTCGGATTGTAGAAATCGAAATTGAACATGGGGCTCCCGCTGCGATGTGTAGGCTAATGCCGAGCCATGATTATGGCCGAACGGGGCGAAACGTGTCGTGGGCGCTTGAGCTTTTCGCCCGCGCGGCGGAGAATGCAGCGCAGGCCATATCACCCACTACGCGCAAAGGAAGCCGCATGACCACCGTCCCACTGGAAGAATCCGATTTGCCCGCCACCGCGCTCGACATGCACCGCGCCATCGGCGCCGCCATCGCCGCGCTGCAGGCGCTGGACCTGAACAGCCAGCGCTTCGAGGCGTGCACCGACCCGGAACTGCGCCGCGTGCTCGCGCATGCGGGCGATACCAGCCGCAAGGAAGTCGCCATGCTGCTCGAATGGATGCGCCGCCGCGACGCGCGCCTGGACAAGGAAATGAAGGAAGCGCTGTTCAAGGCGGGCCCCATCGTGGCCCAGTATCATTATGATGAAAAAATATCGTAACTATTGGTTTGTTGCCGTGGCGTACCATGCGCCACACCGGCCTTGCTTCGCGTAGACTGTGGCCCTAATTGAATTTAACGTCGGCGAGCGGCGTTGCGAGCGGATGCGCGTTGTGGCCGAGGAGCGGAACTGTACTGACGTACAGCGAGCACCGGAGGCCGCAAATCGCGCCGCGCAGTCGCCGTTGTCCGGCGTCTTCCTGAGGGTTTTATATGAAGTCATTACCATACCGAGAAGGCAGCTGGTTTGCCGTGCCCTTGCCGGGCGGCGGCTATGCCGTCGGCGTGGTGGCGCGCACGGCGCCTGCCGGACGCATCATGCTGGCGTATATGTTCGGGCCGAAGCGCGACAGCCTGCCCGCGCTGGACGAACTGGAAGCCTTGCAGCCGGAGCAGGCCGTGCGCCGCCTGCGCACGGGCGACATGGCCCTGCTCAACGAACGCTGGCCCCTGCTGGGCGACAGCCGCCACTGGAACCGCGCCGCCTGGCCCATGCCGGCGTTTATCCGCCGTAACGAATCGCTGCAGCGCGCGTGGCGCGCCAGCTATGCGGACGCCGATCCGGCCAAGCTGGACCGCGAGGAATCGATACCCTTCGATACGCCGGGCATGGAAAGCGATTCCCTGTACGGTTACGGGGCCACGGAATTGTTGATGAATAAATTGCTGGCGCAGGAGCAGGCGTCCGCTTGACCGTTGTCGGGCGGCGGAGACGCCGGAGCCGGCGGCGTAGGTCGGATTGGCGCCTGGCGCGCAATCCGACAGGAATAGCCAACAATGTTGTCGGATTACGCGAGGCAAGACCTCGCCGATCCGACCTATGCCGCTTATACCGCCGGCAAGCTGATCTGAAACGCCAGGCCGCCGCCTTCGCGGTTGCGTACCTGCAGTTCGGCGCCGTGGCGCAGCAGCACGCGGTCGACGATGGCCAGGCCCAGCCCGGCACCGTTTGCCTGGCCGCGCGCCGTGTCGAGGCGGGTGAAGGGTTTCAGCAGCTGCTCGATCTTTTCCGCCGGCACGCCGGTACCATGGTCCTGCACTTCGATGATGACTTTTTTCGCGCCATGGCTGGTGCGCACCTGGCAGGCGATGTCGATTTCCGTCACGTCGCTGCCCGGCGTCTTGCCATAGCGGCGCGCATTCTCGATCAGGTTGTTCAGCACGCGGCGCAGGTCCGTGGCATTGCCCATCGCCTGCGCGCCATCGGCGATCGTCGCATTGATCTTCACGTCGGGCAGGCGCATCGCTTCGCGCGCCATGTCGCTGAGCAAACCGCTCAAGTCCACATTCGTAAAACTCGACGCTTCCGTCGGCCTGGCGTAGTCGAGGAACTGGCCGATGATGGCGTCCATCTGCCCGATATCGGACTGGATGCCTTCGCGCGCCTCGTCCGACAAGTTCGCCATTTCCACTTCCAGCTGCATGCGCGCCAGCGGCGTGCGCAAATCGTGCGAGATGCCGGCCAGGATCACGGCGCGGTCCGATTCCACCTGCTGCAGGTCGTCGACCATCTGGTTGAAGCTGCGGTTCGCCTCGATGATCTCGATCGGGCCTTTTTCCGGCAGCGGCGCCGGCTGCTTGCCCTTGGCGATATCGCGCGCGGCCGCCGTCAAACGCGACAGCGGCAGATTGATCAGGCTGGAAATGATGGCCGCGCCCAGCACGGACAGCAAGGATACGAGACTGGCCCAGCCCAGCCACTGGAAGCCCGTCAGGCCGCGCAGGCGCTCGCGCTCGAGCATCAGCCAGTATTCGTCGTCGTCGATCTTGAAGCTGACCCAGAAGCCGGCCACGCCGTTGACGCGCGCGGAAAAGCGCGTGTCCTCGCCCAGCTTGGCCTTCACCAGCGCCTCGATGTCGGGCATCAGGTAATTGTCGGGCGGCGGCTCGATGCGGTCATCCTCTTCCAGCGGGAAGATGCGGATGCCTTCGTTGCTGACGAGGTCGAACAGCAGTTCGCGCCGCAGCTCGGGCGCCGAGTGCGTCAGGGCCGCATGCGTGATGGTGACGACGGAAATGACCTGGGCGGAAATCTGCTGCGCCTGCGGCTCGCGCTGGATGACGGAAATCATGCCGATCCAGGCGATCATGCTGACGGTGGTCAACGTACCCAGCAGCAAAAAGGTGCGCCAGAACAGGCCGCTTTTCAGCCGTGCCAGGCTGATATCGGGAACAAGCTTCATCATGCCTCGCCAGCGATCAGCGCGGCTGTCCGTCCGGGATGAAGACGTAGCCGAGGCCCCACACGGTCTGGATGAACAGCGGGCTCGACGGATCAGGCTCGATCAGCTTGCGCAGGCGCGAGATTTGCACGTCCAGGCTGCGGTCGAAGACTTCGTATTCGCGTCCGCGCGCCAGTTCCATCAGCTTTTCGCGCGACAGCGGCTGGCGCGCATGGCGGGCAAATACTTTCAACACGGAAAACTCACCGGTTGTCAGCGGCACCGTTTCGCCATTCTTTTTCAAGGTGCGCGTGCCCAGGTCCAGCACGAAATCGCCGAATTCGAAGGTTTGCGGCGTTTCCGACGGCGCGCCCGGGATTTCATCGGGACCCTTGCGGCGCAGCACGGCGCCGATGCGGGCCACCAGTTCGCGCGGATTGAACGGTTTCGGCAGGTAGTCGTCGGCACCCATTTCCAGGCCGACGATGCGGTCCACGTCTTCGCCCTTGGCCGTCAGCATGATGATCGGCGTCTGGTCGCCCGCGCCGCGCAGGCGGCGGCAGATCGACAGGCCGTCTTCGCCGGGCAGCATCAGGTCGAGCACGAGCAGGTCGTAGCGCTCGCGCAGCCACAGCTTGTTCATCGCAGTGGCGCTCTCGGCCGTGAAGACATTGAAACCTTGCTCGGTCAGGTAGCGGCGCAGCAGGTCGCGCAGGCGCACATCGTCGTCCACCACCATGATTTTCGCCTGGTGGCCATGGATCGATTGCGTATTTGCATTGCTGCCGGTTGTGGAGGTTGTGGTCATTTAGGGTGTCGTGTTATCTTATATTAGTTGCTATAGTAACGCCTCGCGCGGCGTCGGCAAGGGGCTGTGGCGACCCATTACAAACTGTTACAAACTTTACCCAATTACTCTTACTGCACCGTGTAAAGCATCATACACTGGGGCCACAGTGGAAATCAGCTTTAAGTTTATACGGCATCGCGGAAGAGGAACTCAATGAATATCGTTACCCCAAAAATTCACGCCGCTCCCAGCGCATCAGCCTTCGCACGTGCCGTGCTGTCCACGTTCGCCGTTTGTTCCGTGTTGGCGGCCAGCCTGGCGCACGCGCAAAACCAGCCGCCGCGTCGCGATGACCAGCAGCAGCAACAGCAGCAAATGCAGGCCCAGCGTTACGAACAGGTGCAACGCAGTAATGATACGCGACTGCGCGAACAACGTGACGCACGCAGCTTCGACACGCGTGCCGAAGAGCAGCGCCGCGCCAACGACGGCGCCGAGGCATCGCGCCGCACGGGCCGCATGACGCCCGACGAGCGCCGCGACCTGCGCCGCCAGATCAATGAAGTGGGCCAGGACATCTATTCCAACCCGCCACGCCGATAACCATTTCCGGCAATCCATCCGACAGGGCCATCTCGCAAGACTTGGCCCTGTTTGCATTTGGTGGCTCGATTTTTTGCTGAGTCAGGCACGCCGCCACGCCCCGTGATATTGTTCAAGTGTACTGAGTAAGTGCAATTTGGCAAGTTTTCTGTTTTGGGGGAGGCAAGTGGTGAGCGACGACGACACGCCCGTTCCAGATGCGGCCCACGCGGCCAGCTTGCCGCATGGCCTCGTCCAGCGCCACGACGGCGTGTTCTTTGACCTTTCCCTGGCGCCCGCCCAGTTGCGCGCCGCCGTTGGCCAGCTGTTCCTGTCCGGCCAGCTGCTGGCCGGCCTCGACTACCCCTTGTTCCTGCTGACACTATTCCATGCGCCGGTGCCGCGCGCCGCGCCCAAGGGTGACGCCTTGCTGCGCGTCGCCGCCCGCGTGGCGCCATTCCCGGCCGCGCGGCGGGCCCTGTATAAACAGGTCAAGATCCGCGGCGACGTGGCCGAGTTTTACTTTGAGGCGCTGGCGGCCGATGCGGATGGCCAGGTGCCGGCGCGCCGCGAATTTGACGAGCTGGTGGCCGACCTGTGGGGCAAGGGCGTGCTCTACGGCCTCGACAGCGTTGCCGTGCGCGCCATCCTCGATACTGGCAAGGCCGAGCGCATCACGGTGGCGCGCGCGCTGCCGCCGCAGCCGGGGCGCGACGCCCAGCTGGTCGAGGTGTCGCAGGGCATCCACCGCGACGATGCGCCGCGCGAGCGTCCCGACGGCCGGCTCGATTTGCTCAGCTTCAAGAACCGCTTCCCGCAAGTGAAAAAACATGCACGCCTGCTGCGTTTGCTGCCGGGGGCACCCGGCCAGCCCGGCTACGACCTGGCCGGCAACGTGCTGCCGCCGCCCGCGCCGCTGGAGCTGGATCTGGCGGCGGCAGCGGGCGTGGGCACGGTGGCCGAGCATTTCAGCGATGGCGACTTCATCGTGGCCACGCTGGATGGCTACGTGAATGTCGATGAGCAGGGCAAGATTTCCGTCGAGAACAAGATCGTCAGCCGCGAAGGCGTCAGCAGCCGCACCACGGGCAACCTGAAGCTGCGCGCCGCCTACGAGGAATATGGCGAGGTGCAGGAACAGCGCCAGCTCGACGGCAGCGACATCACCATCCACGGCGACGTGTATGGCCATCTGCATTCGCATGGCGGCTTGATCTTGCTTCATCGCAACTTGGTGGGCGGCACGGCCTTCAACGAGCACGGCGACGTGCGCATCGAGGGCGTGGCGTCCGGCTCGGTGGTGCAGTCGCTGAGCGGCGAGGTGCACTTGCGGCGCGCGGAAAGCTGCGTCATCGCCGGCACGCGCGTGGTGATCGACCACGCCAGCAATTGCGAGATCATCGCCGACGACGTCGTCATCGAGCTGGCCGAAGGCTGCGCCGTGGCGGCCCGCACCATCAAGGTCGGCAGCGCCGGGCCGCGCAAGCAGGTGGAAATGCTGCTGTTTCCGCTGGTGCCCGATTTGAGCAGCCTGGAGCAGAAGATCGCCGACAGCCTGGCCAGGGGCGCGCAATACCTGCAGATGCGCGACAAGCGCCAGCAGGAAATCGATGCCATCGCGCAGCTGCCCGAGGTGCGCAACTACCTGACCCTGGCGGGCCAGCTGCGGCGCGGCGAACTGCAGCTGCAGCCGGCACAGCAGTTGCAGTACGACAAGCTGGCCGCGCGCATCGCGCCCGTGCTGAAGGAAGTGGCGCGCCTGCGCGTGGAAGTGAAACAGTCGGAAATCCTGCAGGCGCAGATGCTGGCGCTGGTGGAGCAATTGCGCCAGGAGCGCCAGGCCATGGCCGGCCAGTCGCGCTGCACGCTGGGCCTGGTCGATGGCGAGACGACGGTGCGCTCCCTGGTCGTGCCGCGCGGGCCGGCCAAGGTCTACGACCGGCCGCCGAAGGAAATCAAGGCCTTGCTGCGCAGCGCCACGCCGGCCACCCAGCTGGTGTTTGCCGACAGCACGGGGACCCTGGACTGGACGTATGCGCCGCCGCCGGGCGGCTAGTCGGTGACCTTGCCGCGCGACTGTTTCAAGATGCTGTGCGTGCTCTTGCTGTCGAGGCGGCGCCGCTGCGAGCTGCGCGTGGGCTTGGTGGCGCGCCGCACGGCGGGCAGGAAAGTCACGCTGTCGATGATTTCCTGCAAGCGGCGCAGGGCTTCTTCCTTGTTCTGTTCCTGGCTGCGCGACTGCTGCGCCTTGAGCACCAGCACGCCATCCTTGCTGATGCGGCTGTCGCGCAGGGCCAGCAGGCGTTCCTTGTACGCGTCCGGCAGCGACGAGGCGGCGATGGGGAAGCGCAGGTGGATGGCGCTGGAGACCTTGTTGACATTCTGCCCGCCCGGGCCCTGGGCGCGGATGGCGGAAAATTCGACTTCAGCGGGATTGACGAGGTGTTGCATGGCCTGCCTGTGGGGAAACGGTGCGGCTATTGTAAGGGAAGATGGCTGCGCCGGCGCAAGGGCGGGCTTGCCGGCCGATGATGTCTTCCGGGAAAGTTGATGTTTCTCAACGCCGCCTGCGGCGATGCTGGTTAGCATGGGCCAACGTTGCGCCACTGCGCATCCTGGCAGCGCTTACCGGATGAAAGGATCATCATGCAGCCCACGACGACCGCTGGCGCCGCAGGAGCGGCGGAACGTAGCACCGTGCAATACCTGAGTTTCCGGCTGGGCGGCCTCGAATATGGCCTCGATTACCGTTGCGTGCGGGAATTGCGTCCGCTCAAGGAGCTCGACCGTTTTTCCTCGGAAGGGGAAGTCTTGCAAAGCGTGGCCGTGTCGCGCGGCGTGATCATTCCCATCGTCGACATGCGCGCCGCGTTCGGCAGCATGCAGGGCACGCCCGACCCCGCCACCGACGTGATCATCCTGCAGCTGAGCAATGGCGTGATGGGCATGGTGGTCGATGGCGTCACCGATATCGTCAGCCTGGCGCCCGGCGACATTGCTCCCGTGCCCGGCCTGGGCGACACCGAGGCCGATTATCTGCTGGGCGTGGGCAAGGTGGCGGGGCGCCGCCTGATCCTCGTCGACATCGACCGCCTGATGGCCATCCGCAGCGCCAGCCCCATGCAGGTGGCATAAAAAAAGACGACCCGTCGGGTCGTCTTTTGTCGTCGCTTGATCAGCCGAGCTTTTCGAGTTCATCCTGCAAGTCCAGCCATTCCGCTTCCAGCTGCGCCAGGTCCTTGGTGAAGAAGGTCTGATCCGCCAGCAGCTGTTTCAGCTTGGCCTTGTTGGCCGCGTCATAGATGGTCGGCTCGCCCAGCTTGGCTTCCGTTTCCGCCTTTTGCGCATTGCGCTTGGCGATCTGCTCTTCCTGGCGCTTGATCTTGTTTTCGATCGGCTTGCGCAGGGCGGCCGCCTTCTGGCGGTCTTCCGCTTCCTGGCGCTTGTCGCGCACGGGGGCGGCAGGGGCGGCGGCCGGCGCGGGGACGGACGACGTTACCGGAAAATCGGTCTTGTTGGCCTTGCCGGCGGCCGGCAGCACGTCCGTGCCCTTGCCCAGCTTGGTCTTGAACAGCCAGTCCTTGTAGTCGTCCAGGTCGCCGTCGAACGGCTGCAGCTTGCCGTCGGCAACGATGATGAATTCGTCCGTGGTGGCGCGCAGCAGGTGGCGATCATGGGAGACGACGACGAGCGTGCCTTCGAACTGCGCCAGCGCTTCCGTCAGCGCTTCGCGCGTTTCCAGATCCAGATGGTTGGTCGGTTCATCGAGCAGCAGCAAGTTCGGACGCTGCCAGACGATCAGGGCCAGCGCCAGGCGGGCTTTTTCGCCGCCCGAGAACGGCGCGATCGAGGCCGTGACCATGTTGCCGGGGAAGTTGAAGCCGCCGAGGAAGTTGCGCAGCTCCTGTTCGCGCACGGTCGGCGCGATCTTGGCCAGATGCCACAGCGGCGATTCGTCATGGCGCAGCATTTCCACCTGGTGCTGGGCGAAGTAGCCGATGTTGAGGCCCTTGCCCATGGTGGCGTCGCCGTTCAAAGGCATCAGCTCGCCGGCGATGGTCTTGATCAGGGTCGACTTGCCAGCGCCGTTCTGGCCCAAGAGGCCGATGCGCTGGCCGATCTGCAGCGAAAACTTGATGCCGTTGACGATGGTCTTGTGCGTGATTTCGCCCGTCGCTTCGTTTTCGATCTTGTAGCCCGCATCGACGTCTTCCATCACCAGCAGCGGGTTCGGCGCGCTCAGCGGCTCGCGGAATTCGAACGAGAATTCGGCGGCGGCGCGCAATGGCGCCAGCTCTTCCATCTTCGCCAGCGCCTTCATGCGGCTTTGCGCCTGGCGGGCCTTCGAGGCTTGCGCCTTGAAGCGGTTGACGAACGATTCCAGGTGGGCGCGCTTGCGCTGCTGCTTTTCCAGAGCGCCGGCGGCCAGGATCATCTGCGCCGCGCGCTGGCGCTCGAAGCTCGAGTAGTTGCCCGAGTAGCGTTTCAGCTTGCGCTCGTCGATATGCACGACCACGTTGACCACTTCGTCGAGGAAGTCGCGGTCATGGGAAATGATCAGCAGGGTGCCGGCGTAGCGTTTCAGCCAGTCTTCCAGCCAGATGATGGCGTCCAGGTCCAGATGGTTGGTCGGTTCATCGAGCAGCAGCAGGTCGGACGGGCACATCAGCGCCTGCGCCAGGTTCAAGCGCATGCGCCAGCCGCCGGAGAAGCTGGCCACCGGTTGCTGCATCTGGTCCAGGGTAAAGCCCAGGCCCAGCAGCAACTGCTCGCCGCGCGACTGCACCGTGTAGGCGTCGGCATCGGCCATCGCGCTGTAGATTTCGCCGATGGCGATGCCGTTTTCCGACGTTGCCGGTTCCGATTCCAGGCGCGCCAGTTCCGCTTCCAGCTTGCGCAGGGTGACGTCGCCGTCGATCGCGTAGTCGAGCGCGGCGCGGTCCAGCGGCGGCGTTTCCTGCGCCACGTAAGCCACGCGCCACTTGGCCGGGAAATCGATCTCGCCCTGGTCAGGGTGCAGCTCGCCGCGCATCATCGCGAACAGGCTCGATTTGCCCGCGCCATTGGCGCCGATCAGGCCGATCTTGTCGCCCGGGTTGAGGGTGACGTCGACTTGTTCGAGCAACGGTTTGATGCCGCGCATCAGGCTTACTTGTAAGAAACGTATCATTTTTTTCTTTGTAAAGGCTGGGCTTTGACCCCCGCCGTAAAAACATCGTGTAGGTCGGATTAGTCCGCAGGACGTAATCCGACGGGTGCCGCACAGGCATGTCGGATTACGCTACGCTAATCCGACCTACCAATTCCATTAAACCAGCTTCAACTGCTCGGCCGTCAGCAGGAAGACCATGTCGTCGCCGGCGCTCGTCGTCAGCCAGGTCAGGCCCAGCTCGCCGAAGGCCGCTTCCGCGTATGCGCGTTCGTTGCCGATTTCAATCATCAGGATGCCGTCGTCCGTCAGGCGCTCGGCCGCGCCGGCGATGATCTTGCGCACCAGGTCCATGCCGTCGCTGCCGCCGTCGAGGGCGATCTGCGGTTCGGCCAGGTATTCCTGCGGCAGGGCGCCCATCGAGGCGGAATTCACGTACGGCGGGTTGCTGATGATCAAGTCGTATTTCTTGGCCGGCACGTTCGCGTACAGGTCCGATTCGATCAAGGTGACGCGGTCCTGCAGCTTGTAGGTGTCGACGTTGCGCTTGGCCACGGCCAGCGCGTCGGCGGAAATGTCCACGGCGTCGACCTGGGCGTTCGGGAAGGCGTCGGCCATCATGATCGACAGGCAGCCCGAGCCGGTGCACAGCTCCAGGATGTTTTCCACGGCTTCCGGTTCCGCCACCCACGGCGAGAAGTATTCAGGGATCAGCTCGGCGATGAAGGAACGCGGCACGATCACGCGCTCGTCGACGTAGAAGTTGTAGGTGCCCAGCCAGCCTTCCTTGGTGATGTAGGCGGCCGGCACGCGGTCGATGCTGCGGCGGTCGATGACGCTCATCACGCTGGCCACTTCCGACGGCAGCAGCTTGGCGTCGAGGAAGGGTTCGAGCTTGTCGAGCGGCAACTTCAAGGTGTGCAGGATCAGATAGGCCGCTTCGTCGAACGCTTCGGCGCTGCCGTGGCCGAAAAACAGCTTGGCGGTGTTGAAACGGGTGACGGCGTAGCGCAGCAGGTCGCGTGGCGTGGAAAACGGGTTCGGGGTCATGGCATTCTCGAAAAGACGGTGTTCTGGCCCGCCGTGACGGGCCTCGGTATTCATTCAGACGGGCAGCAAATGCTCCAGCGTACGCCGGTAAATATTTTTCAGGGGATCGATGTGGCGCAGTTCGATGTGCTCGTCGATCTTGTGAATACTGGCATTGGGCGGCCCGAATTCTATCACTTGGGGGCAGATCTGCGCGATAAACCGGCCATCCGAGGTGCCGCCCGTGGTCGACAGCTCCGTCGTGATGCCCGTTTCCGCGTGGATCGCGGACGACAGCGCGTCGGAGAGGGTGCCGCGCGGCGTGAGGAAGGGCTGGCCGCTCAGGGTCCATTGCAAATCGTATTGCAAGTCATGCCTGTCGAGGATGGCGTGGACGCGCTCCTGCAGGCTTGCCGCCGTGCTGGCCGTGGAAAAGCGGAAGTTGAAATCGATCACCATGTCGCCCGGAATCACGTTGTTGGCGCCCGTGCCCGCGTTGATGTTGGACATTTGCCACGACGTCGGCAGGTAATATTCGTTGCCTGCGTCCCATTTTTCCTCGACCAGGTCGGCCAGCGCCTGCGCCGCTTCGTGGATGGGGTTCTGCGCCAGGTGCGGGTAGGCGATATGGCCTTGCACGCCCTTGATCGTCAGCCGGCCCGACAGCGAACCGCGGCGGCCATTCTTGATCATGTCGCCCAGCTGCGCGCTCGACGTCGGTTCGCCCACCAGGCAATAGTCGATCCGTTCGCCACGTTCCTTGAGCTTGTCGCAGACGATGACGGTGCCGTCCGTGGCCGGGCCTTCCTCGTCGCTCGTGATCAGAAAGGCGATCGAGCCCGTGTGCTCGGGCGTGGCGGCGATGAATTCCTCGCAGGCAACTACCATCGCGGCGATCGAAGTCTTCATGTCGGCCGCGCCACGGCCGTACAGCTTGCCGTCGCGGTGGGTGGGAATGAATGGCAGCGAGCGCCATTGCTCGACTGGGCCGGTCGGCACCACGTCCGTATGGCCGGCAAAGACGAACACGGGCGACGTCGTGCCGCGGCGCGCCCACAGGTTGGTGACGTCGTTCGACTGTATCGTCTCGCAGGCAAAGCCCAGCGGCGTGAGGATATCGATCAGGTGCTGCTGGCAGCCCTTGTCATCGGGCGTGACCGAGGACAGGGCGATCAGTTTTTCGGTCAGGGCGAGGGTTTTGGAGGTGGTCATGGTGTAGAGCGGGGTCGTACCCTTGGGGGCGCCCCAGCCGTGCAGGTGGCGGGTTTAAACTGAAAAAATGGTCTTGTACTGCGCATCGGAAAACGCCACGCTGAACTGGCCATCCTTGTCCAGCACGGGGCGCTTGATGATGGACGGGTTTTCCAGCATCAGCTCGAGGGCGCTGGCCGCGTCGGTGATCGATGCCTTGCGCTCGTCGGACAGGGCGCGCCAGGTCGTGCCTTTCCTGTTGACCAGCACATCCCACGGCAGCTGCTGCAGCCACGCTTCCACGGTGGCGCGTTCCAGGCCCTGTTTCTTGAAGTCGTGGAAGGCGAAGTCGAGTTGCTGCGCGGCCAGCCAGGTACGGGCCTTTTTGACGGTATCGCAGTTGGGGATACCGTAGAGTGTAATGGTCATAGTGATAGTGCTAACGGGGAATGAATGCGGTTCGCTTGATCGCGGCGCTTGCGCCAGCACGATATGCGATGTTAGCCGTCATTATACAGTCGATGTGCAGCCGATGCGGCGCTGCAACATGTCCCGCGGATTCCCCTATACGGGCCGCGGCGCCGCCTTGCTCATCTCTGGCGCACCGAAATGCAGGCCCAGGCGCAAGGCCAGGGCGCGCAGGGCGCCGCTTTCCTGCAGGTGCAGGGCCAGCGCGATATGGCCGTCGGGGCGCACCAGATAGGCGGCGTCGCGGCCCAGTCCGGCCAGCTTGGCGGCCACGTTGAAAGTATAGCAATGCACGGGCAGCTTCAGCACGCGCGCCTCGTCCAGCAGTTCGGGCGCCGGCTCGCCATAGATGTGCAATTGCCAATCCATGCTGCGCAGGGCCGTGAAATTGTCTTGCGTGCCATCGGAGAACCACGGCAGGCGGTCGCCGCCACGCAAGTGTTCCGCGTAGCCGGCGGACAGGGCGCTGTCCTCATAGCTGATCTGGATTTGCGATACCGTCTTGAACAGCAAACGGCGCGCGCGCTCGAAGCCGGACAGGAAGGGCAGCGCGTGCGGCACCAGCCAGCGCCGCAGGAATTGCCCGGCCATGCCTTGCGCGACGATGGCCTGGAAGGCGCGGTCGGTGGTGGCGACGAGGCGGCGCGCGAAGACGATGCGCTCGCTTTCATAGGTGTCGAGCAGGGCGTCGTTGCTCTGGCCGTGCAGTTTTTGCGCCAGTTTCCACGCCAGGTTGACGGCGTCGCCCAAGCCCGTGTTCATGCCCTGGCCGCCGACGGGGCTGTGCAAGTGGGCCGCGTCGCCGAGGAGGAAGCAGCGCCGCTGGCGGAATTGCCCGGCCACCCGGTGATGCACTTTATACGTGGAAAACCAGTTGACGTGCTCGACCTGGGCTCCCAGCAGGGTTTCCACGTCGGCGCGCACGTCGTCGAAGACGGGCGCGGGCGCGCCTTCCGGGCGGTCGGGCAGGATGCCGATCAGGCGCTGCATGCCGCTGGTGCGCACGGGCAGCATCAGGGCGAAGGAATTCGCGCCCAGGTGGGCGTGCAAATCCGTGTTGCCGCCGGCCACTTGCGCATCGGCCACGTAATACAGGTGGTCATAGGTGCCGCCGGAAAAGTCCACGCCGGCGATCGTGCGCACGGCGCTGCGGGCGCCGTCGCAGCCGCAGATATAGTCAAACGTGCAATATTGGCGTTCGCCATCTTTCAATAGAATGGCTTGCACTTCGCTATCGTCCTGCGTCCACAGGTCCAGCGCGAGGTTCCATTCCACGTGCACGCCGGCCGCCGCCAGCTTGCTGATAAGAAAACGTTCATGTTCGTCCTGGGGCAGGCTCAGCACGAAGGGATAGGGGCTCAGGCCTTCGCCGATCTCGCCCAGCGTCAGTTTCACCAGTTCCTCGCCGCCTTCATGGATGTGCGCCGCATTGATCTTGATGCCGAGGCTGACCAGCTCGTCGGCAAAGCCCAGCTGCTGGTAAAACTCGAGGGTGCGCGCATGCACGGCCATGGCCCGCGACGCTTGCCCGGGGCCGCTATTTTTGTCGATGATGCGGCAATCGACGCCATGGCGCGCCAGGCGCAAGGCAAGCATGAGGCCGGTAGGGCCGGCGCCGACGATCAATACGGGAGGTGTATTCATGCCATCCAGTATAGGACAGGATGGAAGGCGGGGGCGGGACGATTGAAGTTGCGTACCGGAAATGAAAATGTCCCGCCAGAGCGGGACATGCAGGGTGCTGCGTGCGCCTTCCGGCGCAGTGATTAAATTCCGCGCAGCAACTCGTTGATGCCGGTCTTGGCGCGGGTCTTCGCATCCACGCGCTTGACGATCACGGCGCAGTACAGCGAGTACTTGCCGTCTTCCGATGGCAGGTTGCCCGACACCACGACGGAGCCGGCTGGCACGCGGCCGTAGGTGACTTCGCCCGTGGCGCGGTCGTAGATCTTGGTCGACTGGCCGATGTAGACGCCCATCGAGATGACCGAGTTTTCCTCGACGATCACGCCTTCGACGATTTCCGAGCGGGCGCCGATGAAGCAATTGTCTTCGATGATGGTCGGGTTCGCTTGCATGGGCTCGAGCACGCCGCCGATGCCGACGCCGCCGGACAGGTGGACGTTCTTGCCGATCTGCGCGCAGGAACCGACGGTGGCCCAGGTGTCGACCATGGCGCCTTCATCGACGTAGGCGCCGATGTTGACGTAGGACGGCATCAGCACGACGTTCTTGGCGATGAAGCTGCCGCGGCGGGCGACGGCTGGCGGCACCACGCGGAAACCGCCCTTGGCGAAGTCTTCCTTCGTGTAGTTGGCGAACTTGGTCGGCACCTTGTCGTAGAACTGCATCGTGCCATCGGATGGCAGGACGACGTTGTCTTCCAGGCGGAACGACAGCAGCACGGCTTTCTTGACCCACTGGTTGACGACCCAGTCGCCCGTGGTTTTTTCCGCCACGCGGATGCTGCCGTTGTCCAGGCCATTGATGACGTGGGCGACGGCGTCGCGCAGTTCGGCAGTGCCGTTGCCCGGATTGATCTCGGCGCGGTTTTCCCAGGCCTGGTCGATGATGTTTTGCAGTTGTTGGCTCATGATGATGTCTTGTTTAGTTGGTTGATGCGGATGCGGAAAGCTGCTGGCAGAATTTTACTATGCGCAGCGCCGCTTCCAGCCCTTCGGCCGTTTCGGCCACGAGAGCCATGCGGATGCGGTTGCGGCCCGGATTGATGCCGTGCGCGTCGCGCGCCAGGTAACTGCCAGGCAATACCGTGACATTATATTCGGCGTACAGGCGTTGCGCGAATTGCGTGTCGGACAGTCCCGTGCGGCTGACGTCGGCCCACAGGTAGAAGCCGGCGTCCGGCAGTTGCACGTCCATCACCGTTTGCAGCAGCGGCGTGATGGCGTCGAACTTGGCGCGGTACTTGGCGCGATTTTCCTCGACATGGGTTTCGTCGTTCCAGGCCGCGACGGAGGCCGCCTGCACGGCGGGGCTCATGGCGCCGCCGTGGTAGGTTCGGTACAGCAGGAATTTTTTCAGCACTTCCGCGTCGCCGGCGACAAAGCCCGAGCGCATGCCCGGCACGTTCGAGCGCTTCGACAGGCTGGAAAACACCACCAGGCGCGCATATGGACGCTCGATGGTGGACAGGCCCAGCATGTGCGCCGCCTGCAGCGCGCCCAGCGGGGGCGTGTCGCCGTGGTAAATCTCGGAATAGCACTCGTCGGCGGCGATGACGAAGTCGTGGCGCTCGGACAGGGCGAACAGGTGTTCCCAGTCCGTCAGGCTCAGGACGGCGCCCGTCGGGTTGCCCGGCGAACACAGGAACAGCAGCTTGACCTTTTCCCACACGGACGCGGGCACGCTGTCGTAATCGCAGCCGAAATTGCGCGCCGGGTCGGAATTGACGAAATACGGTTCGGCGCCGGCCAGGTAGGCCGCGCCTTCATAGATCTGGTAAAACGGATTCGGGCTGATCACGAGCGAGCCGGCCGACGGATCGATCACCGTTTGCGCCAGCGCAAACAGCGCTTCGCGCGAACCGTTCACGGGCAGGATTTGCGTGGCAGGATTGAGCTTGGGGATGCCATAGCGGCGCTCCAGCCAGCCGGCAATGGCGGTACGCAAGGCTTCCGAACCGATGGTGGTCGGATAGCTGGCCAGGCCATGGATATTGTCCGTCAATGCCTGCTCGATGAAGGCTGGCGTCGGATGCTTGGGTTCGCCCATGCCCAGGCTGATGGGCGCGTAGTCGGGATTGACCGTCACGCCGGCAAACAGCTGGCGCAGCTTTTCAAACGGATATGGTTGCAGTTTAGCAAGAAGTGGATTCACGGAGCGGACCAGGGCAAGAGTGGAATGATGGTGTCGCCGATCATGGCCGGCGCGGCGCAATGACGCAGGTCAAATAAATCGGCTCAGCCTTTTATTATAGCCGGCCTCGCGGATGGGCTGTGCAAGCGGGGCCTGGCAGGGCGATGCCTTGGCTGCGGCTGCGGCTGGTGCCGGCCTCGTGGCCATGGCTGGCGCCGGGCCCGGTTCATGCCAGGTCCTGCCAGCCCCGGCGCGCCGCCTGCCCATCACGGCCTTGCTGCGCCGGGGAGTGCCGCGCCATGGCGCGGCAGGGTAAAATACGCTATGTCTACCTTACTTCCCACCCTGCTTGCTATTGAAACTTCGTCGGAACTCGCGTCTTGCGCCCTGCTGCGCGGCGATGCCGTCCTGTCCCGCTCTTCCTCGGGCGTGCGCACCCATTCCCAGTCCATCTTGCCGATGGTGCAAGAACTGCTGGCCGAAGCGGGCGTGACCCTGGCCGAGGTCGACGCCATCGCCTATGGCTCCGGTCCCGGTTCGTTTACGGGCGTGCGCACGGCATGCGGCATCGCGCAAGGCCTGGCCTATGGCGCCAGCCTGCCCGTCGTGCCCGTCGTCACCCTCGATGCGATGGCGCTTGCGTGCCATCAGCAGCATGGCGCGCAACGCATCGTAACCGTGCTCGACGCCCGCATGGGTGAAGTGTACTGGGCGCAATACGATTACCAGGATGGCTTGCAAGCCGTCTTGCCGCCGGCCCTGAGCGCGCCGGCCGGCGTGGCGCCGCAAGGCGACGTCGCCGGCTGCGGCAATGGCTTCACGGCGTATGCCGAGGCATTGGCCGCGCTGCCCTGCGCCGCCACTGCCGATGCCGCCATCATGCCGCACGCCGTGCAGGTGGCGCAGCTGGCGCGCATCGCTTTTGCCGCCGGCCACGTCGTGAAGGCGGCCGATGCCCAGCCTTTGTACTTGCGCAACAAGATCGCCTACACGAGCGCCGAACGCCTGGACATGCAGGCCGCCAAGGCGGCCGCGGAGTCCGTGCAATGAGGGAGGCGGGCAAGGATGCGGTAACGCAGGCCGACAGCGCAGCCGGCTGGGACTTGCTGCGCCTCGACTATCAGCCGATGGGCGAAGCGGACCTGGCCGAAGTGCTGGCGCTGGAGCAGCGCGTATATCCGCATCCCTGGACGCATGGCAACTTTGTCGATTCGCTGCAGAGCGGTTACCCGGCCTGGGTCTTGCGCGACGTGGATGGCACCTTGCTCGGCTACTTCCTGCTGATGCTGGTCGTCGACGAGGCGCATTTGCTCAACGTGGCCGTCGACGGCGCCATTCAGGGCCAGGGACTGGGCCGTTTCCTGCTGAACCAGGCCTGCGCCTGCGCGCGCCAGCTGGGCATGGAATCGATGCTGCTGGAAGTGCGCCCGTCGAATGTGCGCGCGCTCGATATTTACCAGCGCTATGGATTTGCACAGATAGGCCGGCGCAAGGGATACTATCCGGCCAGTAACTCGCAACGTGAGGACGCCATCGTGATGCGTTATACCTTATGAGCCGCAGCGCCGTTTTCCTCGATGAAATGGGCGTCGGCCCCCTGTGGCGCCTGCGCCAGGGCGCCGCGCCCGAGGCCGCCGAAGCAGCGCTGGCGGACGTCGTTGCCACCGTGGACGTTGCCGCGCCCGTGACGGCGCCGGCACCCGTCCCCGTGCCGGTGGCCGCAACGCCGGCAGCCGAAGCGCCTGCGCCCGTGGCTGCGGTGCCTGCCGAGGTGGCCGTCGTGGCGGATGCGGCAGAGATGGCGCCGGTCGCCGTTGCCGTCGTGCCCGTTCCAGCCGCCGCAGCGGACGACACGGCCTGGTTCGACGACGCGCCCGCGCCGCCGCCCGCCAGGCAGCTGAGCGACGCCGACATCGCCGTCCTCGACTGGGAAGGCTTGACGGCGGCCGTGGCCAAATGCGCGCGCTGCGACCTGTGCAAGACGCGCAAGGGCGTCGTCATGGGCCGTGGCGATCGCCAGGGCGATTGGCTGATGCTGGCCAGCAGCCCCTCGCGTGCGGAAGAGCGGGAAGGGCGCGCCTTGCCGGGCGAACAAGGCCAGTTGCTCGACAATATGCTGAAAGCCATCGCCGTCGATGCGGGGCGCGATGTGTATATTACCCACTTGCTGAAATGCCGTCCGCTCGATGATGCCGGACAGGAACGCTTGCCGACAGAGGCCGAGTCCGCCGCTTGCCGGCCGTATTTCGAGCGCGAACTGGCCCTGCTGCAACCGCGCACCATCGTCACCCTTGGTTCGATGGCTGCCGCCGGCATCACGCCGGGCGAAAAGCCCGTGCGCGGCAAGGTGCGCCAGCTGGGCAATGCTGCCGTCGTGGCGACCTTCCATCCGGAAATGCTGTTGCAGGATGAGACGGGCAAGGCCAAGGCGCGCGCCTGGGCCGACCTGTGCCTGGCGAAAAGCACGCATGCCCGCGGCTGACACGGCCAGCGACAGCTTCCACGCCCGTTTCGAGCAGCGCTGGGGGCACCTGACCCGCCCCCACGTGCGGGCGCTGGCCTGGCTGCTCGACTCGCCCGACTTGCTGGCCCCGGCCAGTGCCCACTGGGGTGGGCGCATCGCCAGCCTGGGGCCGCTCACGCCCGCCGTGGCCGCATGGCTGGACGCACTGCAGGTGGAGCCGGCGCCGCTCGAAGCGGCGCTGGGGCCGCGATTCTATTCCCGCCTGGGCCTGTATGCTGAAAAGCTGCTGGCCTTTTATTTTGAGCAACATGGTGTATTGCAAGCCCACGGTTTGCAAGTGCAGGTCAACCGCAACGACACCGTGGGCGAGTTCGACTTCCTGCTGAAAAACATGAATGGCGACGGCAATTCCTTGCTGCACTGGGAATTTGCCACCAAGTTCTACCTGCTCGAAGGCGCGCCCGATCCCGGTATTTTCAACCATTTGATCGGCCCCAACCTGGCCGATACCTTGGGCTTGAAGATGCGCAAGATACTCGACAAGCAACTGGCCCTGTCCCGCCATCCGGCCGCGCAAAACTTGCTGGCGCAACCGGTGCGCGCGGCGCAGGCGCTCGTCAAGGGCTGGCTGTTCTACGCCCCCGGCACGGAGCCCCGCATCGACGGTATTTCCCTGGAGCATGGTCACGGCTTCTGGTGCACGCCCGCACAGCTGGCGGGACAGCGCTATGTCGTCCTGCCGCGCCTGCAGTGGCTGGCACCGTTCAAGGGCCGCGACGTGGCGGTGCTCGATGCGGCCGCCTTGCAAGCGCAGTTGTTTGATCTGGCGCAACCGGTGATGGTGGCGCAGGTGGATAATATCGAAGGTTGGGAAGTGGAGCGCGCGAGGGGCTTTGTCGTGCCCGAGGATTGGACGGCGCAGGCTGCCGCGCGACGGCTGGCAGGTGGCTTACCGATTTAAAACTCTGAATCCAATACGAAATCCGGGGTTCGACCCTGATGGTCTGCCCCCATCCTTTGCTTGGGTTGAGTGTTTCAGTGTTTCTGCTTGCCAATCAACGACAGACAATCAACGACAGATTATGGTGCTCAGTTACGTAGGTCAGATTAGCGCGGTAGGTCGGATTAGCGCGTAGCGCGTAATCCGACGCCACATTGCTTAATGTTTTTGCTCGCCAATCAGCGACAGATTGTCGTGTTCGGCCTGGTTCAGCTTGTGTTTGCGCATGATCATGTACATGGTGCCGGCGACGAACAGGCCGAACAGGGTGATGATGATGTTCAGCGGCAGGTGCAGGCGGATCATGATGGAATACACGGCCAGCATGGTCAAAATGGACAGGTTTTCATTGAAGTTCTGTACGGCGATCGAATGGCCTGCGCTCATCAGCACGTGGCCGCGGTGCTGCAGCAGGGCGTTCATCGGCACGACGAAGAAGCCGGACAGGGCGCCGATCAGTATCAGCAGCGGGTAGGCGATCCACACAGAATGCACTTGCGTCATCATCATGACGATCACGCCCATGGCGATGCCGAGCGGAATGACGGTCAGCGATTTGCGCAGCGGAATGAAGCGGGCCGACAGCACGGCGCCGGCCGCCACGCCGATGGCGACCACGCCCACCAGGCTGGTCGCCTTGTCGAACGGCATGTTCAAGGATTGCTTGGCCCATTCCAGCACGATCAGCTGCAAGGTGGCGCCGGCGCCCCAGAACAGGGTCGTCACGGCCAGGGTGATCTGGCCCAGCTTGTCTTTCCACAGGATGGAATAGCAATTGGCAAAATCGGTAATCAGTTTGATAGGATTGCGTTCCTGGTGCGGATACACGCAGCCCGTGTCGGGAATCTTCAGGTTGGCCAGCGTGGCGAGGATGTAGATGCCGACCACCACGCACAGGGCCGCTTCCGTCTTGTTGGTGATGCCCGTGTCGATCAGCGGGAAGTCGAAGGACAGCAGCATGTCGGACACGTGGCCGCTGACGAGCGCGCCGCCCATGACGGTGCCGAGGATGATGGAGGTGACGGTCAAGCCTTCGATCCAGCCATTCGCCGCTACCAGCTTTTCCGGCGGCAGCAATTCCGTCAGGATGCCGTACTTGGCGGGCGAGTACACGGCCGCGCCAAAGCCGACGACGGCGTAGGCCAGCAGCGGGTGTACGTGGAAAAAGACGAGGGCGCAGCCAAAGATCTTGACCATGTTGGCGATGAACATGACCTTGCCTTTAGGCAGGGCGTCGGCGAAGGCGCCGACGAAGGCGGCCAGCAGCACGTAGAATAGCACGAACGACAGTTTGAGCAGCGGCGTGATCCACGCCGGGGATTTCATGGACACCAATAAATCGACGGCGACAAAAAAGAGGGCGTTATCTGCCAGCGAGGAAAAGAACTGCGCCGCCATGATGGTATAAAAACCACGATTCATTCTGGAATGCCTGAAATCATATCTGGCTTGCTTTATACCACGAAAAAACGGCAAACCCCAAGTTTGGACGGGCCCGCTTTGCATCGTCTTGCCTAAGCGAAGCTTAATTTTTCTGCCGTAGAAAAATACACATACATATGAGCATTTTATAA
The DNA here is from genome assembly GCF_030397695.1 of Janthinobacterium sp. SUN118. Taxonomy (NCBI): domain Bacteria; kingdom Pseudomonadati; phylum Pseudomonadota; class Betaproteobacteria; order Burkholderiales; family Oxalobacteraceae; genus Janthinobacterium; species Janthinobacterium sp. SUN118. Next base: position 1,624,318 of record NZ_JAPUBV010000001.1, read on the forward strand.
ATACTGTCGTGTGCGACCATCGTGCACGCCTGCCGACCCGCGTCCGGCCCATCCGGTAAAATACGGCTTTCCCACCTGCCGTGAACGACGCATATGCCCAGGCCCCTGATCGCCACCATCCATCTCGATGCCATGCAACATAATCTGGCGCGTGCCCGCGCCTGCGCGCAAGGCGCGAAGGTCTGGGCCGTGGTGAAGGCGAATGCCTATGGCCATGGCCTGGAGCGGGCGATGCGGGGCTTTGCGCAAGCCGATGGCCTGGCGCTGGTCGAGGTCGATTACGCCGTGCGCTTGCGCGAACTGGGCTGGACCAAGCCCATCTTGCTGCTGGAAGGGTTTTTCGACGCCAGCGACTTGCCCGTGATGGCGCAGTACGGCTTGAGCGGCAGCGTGCACTGTGTTGAACAGATCGCCATGCTGGAAGCGGCGCGCCTGCCGCGGCCCATCGACGTGCAGCTGAAAATGAATACGGGCATGAACCGCCTGGGTTTCACCCCGCAGGCCGTGGCCGCCGCGTATGCGCGCCTGCGCGCCATGCCGCATGTCGGCACGATCACCCTGATGACGCATTTCGCCAATGCGGACGAAGCGGCGCCCACGCGCATGCCGCTGGCGCAGCAGATGCTGCGCTTCGAGGCGGGCGCGGCCAGCATAGGCACGCCCTTGCCGCGCAGCCTGTGCAATTCGGCCGGCCTGCTGCTGCACCGGCTCGACAGCGACTGGGTGCGCCCCGGCATCATGCTGTACGGCGGCACGCCCAGCGGCGCCCCCGGCGGCACGTCGGCGCAGGCATTCGGCTTGCTGCCCACCATGACCTTGCGCAGTAGCATCATCGGCATCCAGGATATCGCCGCGGGCGAGGTGGTCGGCTATGGCAGCCGCTACGAGGCGGCCGGCAACGTCAAGGTGGGCGTGGTGGCCTGCGGCTACGCGGACGGCTATCCGCGCCACGCGCCCGAGGGCACGCCCGTGCTGGTCGACGGCGTGCGCACCGTGCTCATCGGCAGGGTGTCGATGGACATGCTGATGGTTGACCTCACGCCAGTGCCCGGCGCACGGGTGGGCAGCAGCGTGACCTTATGGGGGCAGGGCATGCCGATCGACGAGGTGGCGCTGGCCGCCGGCACCATCGGCTACGAGCTGATGTGCGCACTGGCGCCGCGCGTGCCCGTGACCGAGGGGTGAGGCAACAGTGACGCGAGCGCACTGTTTGTATATACTGTATATATAGACAGCAGTTTCACCTTACCGGGCAAAGTACACCATGGCAAAAGTCAAGACCATCTACACCTGCAGCGATTGCGGCGCCATCAGCAATAAATGGATGGGGCAATGCACCTCGTGCAACCAGTGGAATACCATGGTGGAAACCGTGCCCGAGACGGGCGGCAACAACCGCTATTCGAATCCGCAGCACATGTCGCTGGCGCAGACGGCGCCCGTGCTGTCGCTCGACGATATCGACGCCATCGACGTACCCCGTTTCGGCACGGGCATCGAGGAATTCGACCGCGTGCTGGGCGGCGGCATGGTGGCGGGCGGCGTCGTGCTGATCGGCGGCGATCCCGGCATCGGCAAGTCGACCCTGCTGCTGCAGGCGCTGGCGAACATGTCGCACCACAAGCGCGTGCTGTATGTGAGCGGCGAGGAATCGGGCGCGCAGATCGCCCTGCGCGCCAAGCGCCTCGTCATCGACGCCAAGGAACTCAAGCTGCAGGCCGAGATCCAACTCGAGAAGATCCTCGCCACGCTGGCCGATCTGAAGCCGGAAGTGGTGGTCATCGACTCGATCCAGACCGTGTATTCGGACGCCCTCAGCTCGGCGCCCGGTTCCGTGGCGCAGGTGCGCGAGTGTGCCGCGCAGCTCACGCGCGCGGCCAAGCAGACGGGCGTGACCATCATTCTGGTGGGCCACGTGACGAAGGAAGGCGCGCTGGCCGGCCCGCGCGTGCTCGAGCACATCGTCGACACGGTGCTGTATTTCGAGGGCGACGCCCATTCCAGCTTCCGCCTCGTGCGCGCCATCAAGAACCGTTTCGGCGCCGTCAATGAGCTGGGCGTGTTCGCCATGACGGAAAAGGGCTTGAAGGGCGTGTCGAACCCGTCCGCCCTGTTCCTGTCGCAGCACGACAACCAGGTGCCGGGTTCGTGCGTGATGGTGACGCAGGAAGGCACGCGTCCGCTGCTGGTGGAAATCCAGGCCCTCGTCGACACCAGCCACTTGCCGAATGCGCGCCGCCTGTCCGTCGGCCTCGAGCAAAACCGCCTGGCCATGCTGCTGGCCGTGGCGCACCGCCATGCGGGCATCGCCGCCTTCGACCAGGATGTCTTCATCAACGCCGTCGGTGGCGTCAAGATCACGGAACCGGCGGCCGACCTGGCGGTGTTGCTGGCGATTAACTCGTCGATGCGCAACAAGCCGCTGCCGCGCGGGCTCGTCGTGTTCGGCGAAGTGGGCCTGGCCGGCGAAATCCGTCCCGCGCCGCGGGGCCAGGAGCGCTTGCGCGAAGCGGCTAAGCTGGGCTTTACCCTGGCCGTGGTACCCAAGTCGAACTTGCCGAAGCAAGCCATCGACGGCATCAAGGTCATCGGCGTGGAGCGCATCGACGAAGCGTTCAACAAGTTGCGCGACCACGAGTAAAAGTTGGTATGGTTTAAATGCCAAGCTTGAGACAAGTCAAACTAAATTTCCGTTTAGAACTATAATATTTGTCCGATGGATTCACCTCGTGAATCCGCGTCGACCATGAATTGATAGAGAAGCGGAATACAGTGTCAGTTGAGCAAAGGCAGGGCGCACGCAAGATATTGCGTGCCAAGGCAATGTTGGTGATGGATGGCGCGGGCCCCGTGGCGGCGCGCACGCTTGACGTGGGGCCGGGCGGCATGTCGGCCGTGGTGGCCGATCCGGTGCCGACAGGCAAGCAGGGCAAGGTGCTGTTCGAGCTGTTTTACGATGGCAAGGCGCATATCATCGAGGCGCGCACGTCCGTGTCGCATTGCATTTTCAGCAGTGCCGGTTTCAAGGTGGGACTCACTTTCCAGCACCTGGACATGGCCGTCAGCAGCGCCATTTCCAAGTTCATGCGCTAGCCGCGCCATCGGCCTGCGCGCAAGCGGCGGCGCTGTAGAAATGCGCTAAAATGGTGCAAAGGCAATGCACTGCGGTAAACATGGCTCTGCTCGCTGTTTTGATCTTTTGGCCATGCTGCATAATTATCAATCAGTAGAGACGACGCTGCCGCGCATGAGCGTTTGCCGCCTCATCTCTTGTAGACGCCGCGCACGGTCATGCCGATCCGTGGGCGCACCCCCTCACCGGATGAAAAGCCACCATGTTTAATTCGACTATCAACAGCAGGGCCTACACCAACAATACGCAGCAGACCACGCAGGGCAATATCTCGGCCGACGTGTATGCCAAGGTCGAGCGCCAGATGCAGTCGCAGAACACGGGCGTGGTCAAGCTCAACGCCTCGCTGGCGCGCGACCAGGCCAAGTTCTCGGGCCTGGGCCAGCTGCAATCGGCGCTGGCGAAATTCCAGACCGTGGCCAAGAACATGTCCGGCAGCGGCTTGGCCACCTCGGCCACGCCGAGCGCCAAGGATGTGCTCAGCGCCACCACCACCGACAAGGCCGCCAGCGGCAGCCACGAGCTGAACGTCAAGCAGCTGGCGCAGGGCCAGACCCTGCTCAGCGGGGCGCAGAAGTCGTCGACGACGCCGATCGGCACGGGCGCGCCGGCACTGGTCAAGATCGAACTGGGCACGGCCGACGGCAAGCAATTCACGGCCGGCGGCGGCAAGATCATTTCGCTCACCATCGACAGCAGCAACAATAGCCTGGACGGCATCGCCGCCGCGCTCAAGCAGCAGGGCATCGACGCCAGCGTCGTCAAGGGACCGGATGGCTATTCGCTGGCGCTGAACGGCAAGAGCGGCGCCGACAGCAGCATGCGCATCAGCGTGGCTGGCGACGCGGCCGTCAGCAACCTGCTCGCGTATGCGCCGGGCTCGGCCAAGGGCATGCAGCAGACGGTGGCCGCGCAAGACGCGCTGCTGACCGTCGACGGCAAGGAAATCAAGAGCGCCACGAACACCCTGACGACGGCCATCGAAGGCGCCACCATCGAATTGAAGAAGAAGGGCACGACGGACCTCGTCATTGCCAAGGACAGCAGCCAGATCGCCAGCAACGTGGCCAGTTTCGTCACCGCCTACAATGAGCTCAACAACAAGCTGCAGAGCCTGCAGCAGGGCGACTTGAAATCCGATACGGCGCTGGGCCAGGTGCGTTCGCAGATGGAACAGGTGCTGCGCACGGCCAGCACGGGCGTGCCCGCCTCCGTTCTCGGCAGCGCTGGCGTGACCCTGGGCAAGAGCGGCGAGCTGGTGCTCGACGAGAAAAAACTGAAGGCGGCCATCGCGGCCGATCCCGATGCCGTCAGCAAGCTGTTTACGAATAACGGCAAGGGTGTGGCCGACCAGTTCGCGAGCAAGATCGGCGAGCTGACGGGCGAAACGAGCATCATCCGCAAGGAAGTGCAAACGGTCGGCAAGGAAATCACCACCCTCACCAACAAGAAAGCCGTGCTGGCGAAGGCGCTGACGGCGCAGGCGCAGGCCTTGGTAAAAGCGTATTCGGCGCAGGAACAGATGGGATTGAATTCGGCCTTGCCCGGTTATACGGGCAAGAATTCCTTGTTCGACTTCATGGCCTAAGGGCGTTCACCCTGGGCAAAGAAGGCCGACGGCGAGCTGCCGAAAGTCTTCTTGAACATGGCGGAAAAGGCCGACTGGCTGGCGTAGCCCAGCTCTTCGGCCACCTGCGACAGCGGCACGCCGCGCGCGATCAGCGGAGCCGCGTGCGCCAGGCGCACCTGCTGGCGCCACTGGCCGAAACTCATGCCCAATTCCCGTTCGAACAGCCGCGCCAGGGTGCGCTCCGAGGCGCCCACCAGCTGCGCCCAGTGTTCCAGCGTCTGGTTCAGGCCCGGTTTGTCGATCAGGCTGTCGCACAGGGTCTTCAGGCGCTTGTCGCTGGGCAAGGGAACGCGGATGGGACGCGTGCCCGAGCGCTTCAATTCATCGAGTATCAGTTCAGCCAGCAGCGCTTCGCGCGCCGGTTCCTGGCCCGGGTCCAGCTGTTCCAGCGCCATGATCAGCTGGCGCAGCAGGCTCGACACTTCCAGCACCTTGCAGTCGCTGCCCGTGAACGGCGCGCGCGCGGCATGGATGCACAGCGGGCGCAAGCGGGTTTTTTCCAGTATCGTGACGGCATGTTCCACATTCGGCGCGATCCAGATGGCGCGCATGGGCGGCAGCACCCAGCTGCTGTTGTTGGCCGTGATGCGCAGCACGCCTTCCAGCGCCATGGTGACCTGGCCCCAGGGATGGGTGTGCGGCAAGAGAAATTCATCGGGCTGCAGGTCGCGCGCGATCATGGTCACGGGGATGGTCGCGCTGGGCGCCTCCCGTGGCGGACACATGCGAGTATGGTGGAGGATAGGTACACCCATCAGCTTGGCCTTAATTCGATAAATTATGTCGTTCTGTCGGAAAACAGACGATGATATTTTGCATACACTTGAGCTTCACCAGTATAAGACAGGGTATGACATGATAACAACAAACTCGGCAACGCACCTGCCGCCGCATGTGCCACCATCGTTGCGCAGCGACGCGCGCGTCATCGCCCTGGTGGGCCTGGCGCATGGCGTGTCGCATTTCTACCATTTGATCCTGGCGGCCCTGTTCGTCTGGCTGAAACCCGCATTCGGCCTGTCGTATGCGGAGCTGGGCTTGCTGATGACGGTGTTTTTCATCATCTCGGGCGTGGGGCAGGCGCTGGCCGGCTTCGTCGTCGACCGTTTCGGCGCGCGCGCCGTGTTGTTTTCCGGCGTATTCCTGCTGGGCGTGTCGGCGCTGGCCCTGTCCACCGCCCACAGCTATGCGGCCCTGATGCTGGGCGCCATGCTGGCCGGCATGGGCAACAGCGTGTTCCACCCGGCCGATTACACGATCCTCAACCAGCGCGTCTCGGCGGCCCGCGTGGCTTACGGCTTTTCCGTGCATGGCATCAGCGGCAACATCGGCTGGGCCCTGGCGCCCCTGTTCATGACGTATGTCGCTACAAATTATGACTGGCGGGTGGCGCTGCAATGCGCGGCCGTGCTGCCGTTCGCCGTGCTGCTGGTCCTGTTCCTGAACCGCCACGCCATCCGCCCCGAGCCGCTGAAGAAGGCCGCGCCGGGCCAGCCGGCCGGCGGCGAAGGCACGCTGGACTTCTTACGCCTGCCGGCCGTGTGGATGTGCTTTGCCTTCTTCTTCATTACCGCCATCGCCCTGGGCGGCATCCAGAGCTTTGCCAGCGTGGCCCTCGTCAAGCTGTACGGCATGAGCCTGGCGCTGGCCACCAGCGCCTATACAGCCTATATGCTGGCATCGGCCGTGGGCATGCTGGCCGGCGGCATCGTCGGCGCGCGCAGCAAGCAGCCGGACCGCAACGTGGCGATCGCCTTTTCCGCCGCCGCGCTGCTGGCCGTGCTGCTGGCCATGGCCGTCGTGCCGGCCTGGGGCGCCGTCGTGCTGATGGGCGCCATCGGCTTGACCTCGGGCGTGGCGGGACCGTCGCGCGACCTGATGATACGCGCGGCGGCGCCGAAGAACGCCACGGGGCGCGTGTATGGCGTCGTGTATTCGGGTCTCGACAGCGGCCTGGCCGTCGGCCCCCTGTTCTTTGGCGCGCTGTTGGATGGCAACCATCCGGCCCTGCTGTTCGTCTTCATCGGCGTGTTCCAGGCGCTGGCGATTGCCACGGCCGTCGGCGTGGGCGGTAAAACGCGTGCCGCGGCGCTGCAAAAGGCATAGAATCGTTGTTATCTGTCACTGAGGGAGTAAGCATGACTTTTGCCACCACCGACCTGTGCGACGACCATGCTGCCATGCTGGACGACGGCACCCTGGCCGTGTTGCCGCCCGTCTACCGCGCCTTCGGCCAGCGCGTGCGTTTCAGCGGCCCCGCCACCACCTTGCAAGTGTTCGAGGACAACGCCCTCGTGCGCAGCACCCTGGAAACGCCGGGTCAGGGCCATGTGCTGGTGATCGACGGCGGCGGCAGCCTGCGCCGCGCGCTGGTGGGGGGCCAGCTGGCCGTGCTGGCCGACAGCAATGGCTGGGCCGGCATCGTCGTCGACGGTTGCATCCGCGACAGCGAGGAAATCCATGTCTGCCAGATCGGCGTGCGGGCCCTGGCCACGCATCCGCGCAAGAGCAACAAGACGGGCGCCGGCCAGCGCGACGTGCGCGTGCAAGTCAGCGGCGTGACCGTGCAACCGGGCGACTGGATCTATGCCGATGCGGACGGCATCCTCGTGGCGCGCCAGCAACTCGATTAAGCGGGACACATCTGGTCATCCGCCATGCGCGCCTTCGGGCGCGTTTTTTTTTGCCCCGCTTGTCGCCGCACAAATCCACTGGCGAGCTGGACGCTATGCTGGTGGCAGGCGCCGCTTTTCATCACCGTGGATGGTATTCCACATGGTGCAATGGCGTGACTGGCGGGGTGCCCGTGGCTGTCCCATGCAGAGAAATACTCTTCCGCATCCTGAAAAATCATCATTAAGCAATTGATTTCATATGTAAAATTTTAAGTTATATGTCTTATATAAGACTGTTGCTGCGGCGCGCAAAGCAGCCTATGATTTACTCAACGGACGTCCTTCCAACCTGGCATGTCGATAGGAGAAACACCATGGCAACGCGTGAAGAGCAGGCAGCAGCCTTGCAGGCAGACTGGGACGGCAATCCGCGCTGGCAAGGCGTGGTACGCAATTACACGGCCGGGGATGTGGTGCGCCTGCGCGGCTCCGTGCAGGTCGAGCACACGCTGGCGCGGCGCGGCGCGGACAAGCTGTGGCAGCTGCTGCAGCATGAACCGTTCGTCCATGCGCTGGGCGCGCTGACGGGCAACCAGGCCATGCAGCAGGTCAAGGCGGGCTTGAAAGCCGTGTATCTGTCCGGCTGGCAAGTGGCGGGCGACGCCAACAATGCCGGTGAAATGTATCCGGACCAGTCGCTGTACCCGGCCAATTCCGTGCCCACCGTCGTCAAGCGCATCAACAACACCTTCCTGCGCGCCGACCAGATTCAATGGTCGGAAGGCAAGGACGACGTCGATTTCTTCGCGCCCATCGTGGCCGATGCGGAAGCGGGCTTTGGCGGCGTGCTGAACGCCTATGAATTGATGAAGGCCATGATAGACGCGGGCGCGGCTGGCGTGCACTTTGAAGACCAGCTCGCTTCCGTGAAGAAATGCGGCCACATGGGCGGCAAGGTGCTGGTGCCGACGCGCGAAGCGGTGGAAAAACTCACGGCGGCGCGCCTGGCGGCCGACGTGATGGGCGCCTCGACCCTCGTCATCGCCCGCACCGATGCGGAAGCGGCCGATTTGCTGACATCCGACGTGGACGACAACGACAGCCGCTTCTGCACGGGCGAGCGCACGGTGGAAGGCTTTTACAAGACCCGCGCGGGCCTCGACCAGGCCGTCGCGCGCGCGCTCGCGTATGCGCCGTACGCCGACCTCGTCTGGTGCGAAACGGGCAAGCCCGACCTGGCGTTTGCGAAGAAGTTCGCCGACGCCGTGCATGCTAAGTTCCCCGGCAAGATGCTGGCCTATAACTGTTCGCCCTCGTTCAACTGGAAGAAAAACCTCGACGACGCCACCATCGCCAAATTCCAGAAGGAACTGGGCGCCATGGGCTACAAGTTCCAGTTCATCACGCTGGCCGGCTTCCACGCCTTGAATTACGGCATGTTCAACCTGGCCCACGGCTATGCGCGCCGGCAGATGTCGGCCTTTGTGGAATTGCAGGAAGCGGAATTCGCGGCGGCCGACAAGGGTTTTACGGCCGTCAAGCACCAGCGCGAAGTGGGCACCGGCTATTTCGACGCCGTGACGCAGGCCATCCAGCAGGGGCAAAGTTCGACGACGGCCCTGCATGGCTCGACGGAAGACGAGCAGTTTTTCGAGGCCAAGCAGGTGGCCTGACCGTTATCGCAGGCAGGAGGAGACGGGCAGGGGAGGCACATCTCCGCCCACGGGAAAGCCACGGCGGACGATGGACGCCGTGGCTTTTTTCGTCCTCGGCCTGAGATGGGTGTTGCAATTTGGATAAATTCAATATTCTTTTGCAAAGTTCTTTGATTTTCATCAAAGCTGAGATATGATTTCACTTAAGGTAACTTAATTATCAACAAGGCAAGGAAATCACACCATGAAAATCACCGCCATCGCCGCCGTCCTTGCCCTGTTTGCAGCCGGCACCGCCAGCGCCAGCCCCATCAACCTGATCACGAATGGCGACTTCGAAACCGTCGCGCCCGGCTACACGTTTGCCAGCGGCTTCCAGGTCGTCAACAGCGGCTCGTCCGCGATTACGGGCTGGAACGTGGGCGCTTCCTCGGTCGACCTGATCCGCAATGCCTACAACGCCATCGACGGCTACAGCATCGACTTGCTGGGCACGCCAGGCCCCGGTTTCCTGTCGCAAAGCTTCAGTGTCGTGGCCGGCCAGACATATAACCTGAGCTTTGACATGGCGCGCAATCCGAACGGTCCGGCAGGCCAGGGCGTGGCCGTCAGCTTTGGCGGCGTGGCGCAGGATTTCTACTCGACGGCAGGCGCCTCGAATACCTTGTACAGCAACAGCCTGAGCTTCACTGCCGCGTCCACGGGCCTGGCGACGCTGTCGTTTGCCAGCGCGGCCAAGGCCGGCACGCCGTTCGACAATTACTCGGGCGCCGTGATCGACAATGTGGCCGTGATGGCCGCCGTGCCGGAACCGGAAACCTACGCCATGCTGCTGGCCGGCCTGGGCCTGATGGGCTTCCTGCGCCGCCGCAAGGCCGCCAAATAATCCCGGTTTTGCCCCACGTCAACACCGCCTGTCGCATCGCGCAGGCGGTTTTTGTCTTTCAGGGGCCTTGCGCGTAGCCGTCGGCCCGCACGACAACGTGCCCGATCCGCGGCCAGGCGGCGCGCGTCCTGACCGGCGTTTCGCCCGTAGCCATGAGCAGCACGTAGCCGTAGCCCGTACGGCGGTCGCGCCAGGAATGGGGCGTGCTGTCCCACATGCAGCAATAGCGCTGGAGCTTGGGCAAGCCATGGGCGCGCCGCAGATACGCGTCCGCCTGCAGCGCATGCTGGTCCTCCACCTGGCAGCGCACCTCGAACGGCTGGTCCTGGCGTTGCCTATTCTGCTGGCAACCCTGGCAGACGAGATGCGCGGGCTTCCGGCCCGGCCAGGCCAGCACGTCGCCGCAGGCCGGTGCGGCGTCCTGCGCACCGCCCGCGCCCGATTGCAACATCCATGGCGGCAGCCCGGCAGCCTATTTAATTCCCGCCAAGATCGCCTCCCCGCAATGGACATGCGGCCGCCTGCGGCTCCAGGCGCCGCGCCAGTTCGCCGCGCAACTGCGTCAATCCCGCGATGCGCGCGTCGATATCGTCCAGCTTGCGCACCAGCGCCGCGCGCAGCAGCTCGGCCGTGGCGGGGTCGCCGCTGGCCGCCAGCAGCGGCATGTCGGCCTCGATTTCCGCCAGGGTAAAGCCCAGTTGCTGCGCCGTGCGCAGGTAGCGCAGCCAGTCGGCCGCCTCGGGCGGATAGTCGCGGTAGCCATTCGCGCCGCGCCGCGCGCGCAGCAAGCCGCGCTTCTCATAGAAGCGCAGGGTGTCGCGGCTCAAGCCCGTCGCCAGCGCCATCTCGCCGATCTGCATGGGATGTTCTTTCATGAAATGCTTGACCATGGAGTGTACTCCAGCCCTGATCATGGGCGCTTTCCACTGACAGGAGTGCCCCATGTTGTCCCTTTCCGCCTTCCGCCGCCTGGTGCGCGCCAGCGCCATCTACGACGTATTCATGACGGCCGCGTTTGCCACACCGTGGACGTTCCTGCTCTTGCGCGAGCACCTGAGCACCGTCAATGTGCGCCTGGGCGGCGTGCCCTTGCCTGTCTTCGAGCCGTTCCATTTGCTCATCAGCAGCTTGCTGGGCAGCGTCGTGATGGTCTGGTCCATGTTGCGCATCGTCGATCCGCAGCCGCGTCTGGGCCGCTATGACGCGGCGGCGCGCTACCTGTTTTCCCTGTGGATGGCGTGGGCGCTGCTGGTGACGGGACAGCCCGTGCTGTGGCTGTTCATCGTGCCGGAACTGGCCTGGGGCCTCGCGCAGAGCCTGCCGCTGCAGCGTCGCGGGGGTACGCGGGGAGGGGCGGCGCACGAATCGTTGTTGAGATGACGATAACGAAATGCAATAATGCGTCGTGAAATATGGCAATGAACGACTGATAAAGGATGCACTATGCAGCAGGACGCCGCTGGAAAAAACATGGCTTTGCTCGATCCGGTGGTGGCGCCGCGCATCGCGGTGACGCGCCTGGTGACGGGCCTGCTGCAAGGCTTGCTGCTGTACTGGCTGTACAGCACGGCGCAGGACAAGGTGTGGCCCGCCACGGAAGCCTACCTGCTGGGGCCGCTGATGCTGATCAGCTTGCTGTTGCCCGTGCTGCTGGTGTCCAGCCTGGGCCACATGTCGCTCAAGCGCATCGTGCTGTGGATGGCCGGCGCGGCCGCCGTGCTGGCCGTGCTGGCCTGGCACGACGTGGCGCGCGGCGCCGAACACGTGATCTGGGGCAATTACAAGCCCGGTGCGCCGCTGCGCGTGATTTCCGCCCAGCTGTTCGGCTTTTGCGTGGTGGGCTTTTATATCGCCCATGCGCTGGTGCTGGCCAGCGCCCAGGATGGCCAGCGCATCGCCCGCTATCCCACGTATTTCGAGATCGCCTGGAAGCTGGGCATCCAGCTGCTGTTTTCCCTGCTGTTCGTGCTGGGCCTGTGGCTGGTGCTGTGGCTGGGCGGGCAGTTGTTCCTGTTGATCAAGCTGAGCTTCCTGAAAAAGCTGCTGGGCCAGGCGTGGTTCGTGATTCCCGTCATCTGTTTCGCCTTTTCCTTCGCCATTCACATCACCGACGTGCGCCCGTCCATCGTGCGCGGCATCCGCACCCTGCTGCTGGTGCTGCTGTCGTGGTTGGTGCCGATCGCCGCCGTGCTCGTCTCCGGCTTCCTCCTGACCTTGCCCTTCATCGGCTTCGAACGGCTGTGGGCCACGCGCCATGCGGCGTCCGTGCTGCTGGGCATGGCCGGCGTGCTGGTGGTGCTGATCAATGCCGCTTTCCAGAATGGCGAAGTGGGCCATGGCGTGGCGCGCGGCATCCGCCTCGGCACGCGCCTGGCCTGTTTGCTGCTGCCGTGGGTGGTGGGCATCGCCATCTATGCGCTGACCCTGCGCGTGATGTCGCATGGCTGGACGGCCGACCGCCTGATCGCCGCCGCCTGCCTCTTGATCGCCACCTGCTACGCCGTCGGCTACGCCTGGGCCGCCAGCAAGTATGGCGACTGGTTGCACCTGATCGCCAACGTCAACGTCGCCACCGCCTGCGTCACCCTGCTGGTGCTGTTCGCCCTGTTTTCGCCGCTGGCCGACCCGGCCCGCATTTCCGTGGCCAGCCAGATGGCGCGGCTGGACAGCGGCAAGGTGAGCGTGGACAAGTTCGACTTCGAATACCTGCGCTTCCAGGGCGCCCGCTATGGCCAAGCGGCCTTGCAGGAACTCAAGACGCGCACGACGGGCGCCGATGCTGCCGTCGTGCGGGCCCGCGCCGACGCCATGCTCAAGCGCCAGAACCGGCTCGACGAGACGGGCGCCCTGAGCGACGTGTCGATCAACCTGACCCTGCGCCCGGCGACGGCAAAATTGCCGGAGAGTTTCCTGCGCCAGGACTGGACGCAAGTGGGCCCGGCCTGGCGCCTGCCCGCCTGCTTGAAGCGGGCAGGGCCGCAGTGCGACGCCTACCTGCTCGATTTCGACGGCGATGGCAAGCAGGATGTGCTGCTGATCAGCAATGACCCGCGCGCCTCGTCGGTCTTGCTGGCGGAGAAGGACGACGGCAGCTGGCATGCGCGCGGGCAAATCCCCACGGACGCCCTGCGCTGCAAGCCCCTGCGCGAGAAGCTGCAGGCCGGCCAATTCCAGCTGGTGCCGCCGAAGGTGCGCGAGCTGGAAGTGGACGGCCAGCGCGTGCCGATGACCTTATATACGCAGGAAGACGAGGTCAGCTGCCCGGATGAGACGGCGCCGGGCCCGTAAATGGCAGCGAGGGGAGGTGGCGCGACTGGCAGAACTGCTTGCTTGTCATGAAGGAAATAACTTCGTGCATCGGGCCGTTCTGGCCGTCCGTTATCGGCCAGAAGCGGACGATCACGGCAAGCGCATTGGAAACACGATGACTCAAACAGAGCAGTTCGAATTGACAATTAATGGAAGCGTGCCAGATTGGACGGAATCGATATGTGAGGGCTTCGTCTGTGAGTCTTTGCATATCAAAGGTGAACCGCCTGTGCCCGCGAATGTAAGTTACTTAAAATTCAACGGAGCTTGGTTTCGTCTTTATTTTGAATTTCGATGCGTATTCTGGCGCAGCTTTGAAGGGCAATTTCTTCCGTGGAATGCAGAGGCGCCGTGGACTGAGTACGTGGATCTGGCTGATGAACTCAAGATTGTTGGGCAACGTCTTGTGTCATGCGTAGCTAGCGCGACCGCCAAAGGTAGTGTGGTAGCGTTTGTCTTCGAAAGCGGATTGACAGTACTCATCCAGGATAGAGATGATCGGACTTCCTTTGAAATCACTGACCCTCTGCAGACAGGCTCGTTCGACTAGAGAGGCTGCCGCCGGCCAGGAGCGGACGGACGAAAGATAATGAAACCGCGTCGAGTAGCGATAGCCATGGTAAAAATAAACACAACAGGAACAATCATAAATTATGAGCATCCAGTTCTGAATCGCCACGAGTTCACTAGGCGCTTTCACCGTCGCTTTTTACACTGTCATTATTTATTGATATGCTAGAGGAGCTATTTTTTCGTCAGCGTGTCGATTTTGTGTGCCGTCACCCGTCGCAGCGATGACGCGCCGATTGCCCATTCCACCTTGATCAGGGAAGCGCCATGAACAAACAGATCATCCTCAACCTGCCCGTGAAGGACCTGGACAAATCCAGGGCCTTTTTTTCCGCTCTCGGCTTTGCCTTCGATCCCCGCTTCAGCGGCGAGAACGCGGCGTTCATGAACATCGTCGACGGCGCCATCCAGGCCATGCTGACGACCGAACCCTTCTTTCAGTCCCTGATCGACAAGCCGGTCGCGAACGCCAAGGACGCCAATGAAGTCGTCATATGCCTCAGTTGCGAAAGCCGGGAAGAGGTGGACAGCCTGATCGCCAAGGCCGCGGCCGCCGGTGGCCGCATACCGCATCCGCCCGAAGACCATGGTTTCATGTATGACCAGGGCTTCGAGGATATCGATGGCCACCTGTGGAACCTGGTCTGGACGGCGCCGGAAGCCTGAGGCGAACCGGCCGGGTCAGTTCTTCGTGCGCACCTGGCGCACGTGGTTTTCCAGTTCGCTGAACGAGGGACGTTCCGTGGCGGAAATGACCTTGCGGCCGAATTCCACGGCCAGCGCCGGCGCGTAGCCGTTCAGGCTGGCCAGCAGGGTCACTTTCACGCACTGGTACATCTTGGCCGTTTCATGGTGTTTGCGGCGCAGCAGGCTGGCCAGCGGCGCGATGAAGCCGTAAGCCAGCAGGATGCCGATGAAGGTGCCCACCAGCGCCTGCGCGATCAGCACGCCCAGCTCGGCCGGCGGCAAGCCGACGGACGCCATCGTGTGCACCACGCCCATCACGGCGGCGACGATGCCGAAGGCTGGCATGGCGTCGGCCAGCTGCGAAATCGTCTGGATCGGCATTTCCGCATCTTCATGGTGCGTCTCGATCTCGTTATCCATCAGGTTTTCGATCTGGTAGGCGTCCATATTGCCCGACACCATCAGGCGCAGGTAATCGGTGATGAATTCCAGGATGTGCTCGTCACCGAGCGTGTACGGATATTTCACGAAGATGGGGCTGCGATAGGGGTCGTCGATGTCGTCCTCGACCGACATCAAGCCTTCCTTGCGGATCTTGCTGAGGATTTCGTACATCAGGCCCATCAGCTCCATATAGCGCGCTTTCGTGTATTGCGCACCATGGAACAGGGTGGGCAGGGCGGCGAACGTGGCGCGGATGGCCTTGGCGTCGTTGCCGACAAAGAAAGTGCCGAGTGCGGCGCCGCCGATCATCAGCAGCTCCAGCGGCTGGAACAGGGCCGCCAGATGGCCGCCCTGCATGGCGAAGCCGCCGAAGACGGAAAACAGCACGACGAGAAATCCGAGTATGACTAGCAAAACCTACTCCTTCATAATATTGCCATATCGCAATATTGTAGTTTAACCCGATTTGCCTGCATTGGCCGAGTCCGGCTGCAACTGCTGGCTGAGAAAATTGATAAAAGCGCGCACTTTGGCGGGCCGGTGCCGGCCTCGGTGCCGGGCCGGCGCGGGCGGCAAGCTTAGGCCGTCCTTTGCCAGAAGCGCAGCCTGTTGCCGAACGGGTCGGCCACTTCCAGGATGCGGCCCCAGTCCTCGTCGCGGATGCCGGGCCGCGCATACGGATAATCGTTCGCCAGCAGCTCCGCGTGCAGGGCGGCGATGTCGTCGACGGGAATCAGGAGCGCCGACCCTGGCGTGGCGTCGCCGTAATGCTCGCTGAGGTGCAGCACGAGGTCGCCGCGCGTCACCTGCAGGTACAGCGGCGCCGTGGGGTCGAAGCGGTGCTGCCAGTCCTGCGTGAAACCGAGGAAATCGAGGTAGAACTCGCGCGCTTTTTCTTCGGAAAAAATGCGCAGGATGGGAATGGCAGCTTGCATGGCGGGGCTTTCAACAAGGTGGCGATGCCGCCATTCTAAGTAATCCCCAGGAAATGATTGTGAATTCATGAAGAACAGAAGCGGATGGCGCAGCAGGGATTGCGCGGCACAAGTCCCGCGCCTGCGTAACGGTACTGCCCCGGTATGAGCAGTATTTCCGCCAAGGCGCCCGCTGCCAGCAGCGGGCAAGCCTGGTCGGCCACCTTGCACAGCGCCGCTGATGCAAGTCAGCAATCGCCATAATGTATCGGGCTTACCTGGCGTCAGGCCGGCGCCTGGCGTTTCAGCTGCGCGGCGGCGCTGGTCTTCTCCCAGCGGAACAGCCACATGATAATGAGCTTGGTCGCGGCGCTGACGCAGGCCAGCAGCAGCAAGGGCCAGCCCGTCGACAGTCCCATGACGCAGGCGAAGAAGATGGTGCTGACATCCATCGCCAGGATGAACTGGCTCATTTTGAGCGACACGGCGCCCGTCTTGCCCGAGCGCCAGATCAGGCCGATCTGGTGCGCGTAGCCCTGCGCCAGCAGCACGGTGACGGCGACGATCAGGCTTTGCGACATCACGCGTTTTTCATCGGTGAAGGTGGGGCCGAACAGCAGGCCCGCCACGCCGGCGCACAGCAGCAGCGCGCAGGCCAGCAGCGCACGGCGCGACGCCGCGCTGCGCCGGTCGCGCTCGATTTCATACAGGATGCCCAGCGCGATCAGCGAGGCGATCAGGCGCGGCCAGACGATGTAGTGGTTGAAGGGCGTAATCGAATAGCCGTACACGAAGAAGGCGCAGTAGGCGAGGAAGCTGACGGTGAACTGGTTGAGCGACAGGATGTCCGTCGTCTTGCCGGCGCCGATGCTGGCGTCGTGCTTGCGCCGCCAGATTTTCTGCAGCTGCGACCACAGCCCATACAGGCTGACGACGATGAAGAGGGAGTTGAGGCTGCCGGCGAGGGCGTAGAGCGCTGGATGCTGCAAGGTGTCACCTGAATGTTGTCGCGGTTATTGTGTTGGTAGCTGCCTGATGCCCTGCTCGGCGATGCGGCAGTCGATATGCGTGCAGCCGTAGTCATCGTGCAGGTCGAGTTCCTGCCCTTCGAGGAGGGGCGAGTCCGACCCTCGACGATGGAAAGACCATGGAGTTGCATGCGCAGATGCAATTGATTGTAAAAGAAATCATTATGCCATCGAAATAATACGGCATGGCTGTCCCAAGGCAGGCCGGGCACGCCCGAAATCATGCATGGCTTCACTTGCCCCTATAATGAGAGCATGACTTTCTTATCACAAGGTGCCAGCTCCGTGCTGGGCACCGTCGGCAAAATGGCCGTTACCCTGATTCTCCTGTTGACCGCACTGTGGGGCGCGCTGGCGCTGTGGTATCAGCTGTCCGGCGGCGTGGCCGCGCAAGGCATCGGTGCGCTGCTGTGGGGCGCGCTGGGCGTGGCCAGCGTGGCCCTGTGGTGGCTGCGCGGCGACGCGCGCGTGCTGCTGCCGTACGCGGCCGGCTTCGTGCTGCTGCTGGTCTGGTGGAGCCTGATCGCGCCGAAACAGGAGCGGGTCTGGGCCGACGACGTGGCGCGCAACGTGACGGGCACGCTGAAGGGCAATATGGTCACGCTGGAAAACGTGCGCAACTTCGACTGGCGCAGCGACGACGACTACACGGTCAAGTGGGAGCAGCGCAGCTACGACCTCGACCAGCTGCGCACGGTCGACGCGGCGCTGTCGTACTGGACCGGCCCCTATATCGCGCATACGCTGATCTCGTTCGGCTTTGCCGATGGGCGCTTCCTGACGTTTTCCATCGAAATCCGCAAGGAAAAGGGCGAGAGCTTTTCCGCCATCGGCGGCTTCTTCAAGCATTTCGAGATGAGCCTGGTGGCGGCCGACGAGCGCGACATCCTGCGCGTGCGCACGAATGCACGGGGCGAGGACATGCAGTTGTACCGCGTGATGATGCCGAAGGCGGCCATGCGCTCGCTGTTTCTCGCCTACCTGGCCGAGGCGGAGTCGCTCAAGCGCCAGCCGCAGTTCTACAACACCCTGACGGCCAACTGCACCACCATCGTCTTCGAGATGGTGCGCCGCATCGTGCCTGGCCTGCCGCTCGACTACCGCCTGCTGGCTTCCGGCTACCTGGACCGCTACCTGTTCGACGTCAAGGGCCTGGTGCCGGGCCTGAGCTTCCAGCAGCTGCGCATAGGGGGCCACGTCACGGCGCGCGCGCGGGCGGCGAATGACGACCCCGACTTTTCGCACGCGATCCGGCGCGGCATGCCGGGCTACGATGACGCTGGTTATCCGAAGCTGCAAATGCCCAGGCAGTAGGCGACAAAATGCCCAGGGCGTCGTTGCCCATGCCTTGCCGTCCTAGCGTACTGTCTGCGGCATGGCGCCTGGCCCCGAGCATTTTGTCAGCTTAGGCCTACCCTTGCTTTATACTGTCGCCATATCCCGACCGGCCGCCTTTCGCGGCCGGTCTCACTTTACGAATAGACAAGAAGGCCCGCTATGCCATTTTCCTCACTGGGTCTGATTCCCGCCCTGGTCCGTGCCGTCGACAAGGCCGGCTATGCCGCGCCGACGGCCATCCAGGCGGCCGCCATTCCCGCCATCCTGCGCGGCAGCGACGTGCTGGGCGCGGCCCAGACGGGTTCCGGCAAGACGGCCGCCTACGCGCTGCCGCTGCTGCAGGCGCTGATGGCGCCCGTTTCCGGCCCGCGCCAGGTGCGCGCGCTGATCCTCGTGCCGACGCGCGAGCTGGCGGCACAGGTGGGGCAGACCGTGCATGCGCTGGCCAAGCCGCTGCCCGTCAAGCTGAAGATTTCCGTGCTGTTCGGCGGCGTCTCGATCAACCCGCAGATGATGGACCTGCGCGGCGGCGCCGATATCGTCGTCGCCACGCCGGGCCGTTTGCTGGACCTGGTGCGGCAAAATGCCGTGAAACTGGGCGGCGTGTCGCTGTTCGTGCTCGACGAGGCCGACCGCCTGCTCGACATGGGTTTTGCCGAGGAAATCAACGCGATTCTGGCGCTGCTGCCCCGGCAGCGGCAAAACCTGTTCTTCTCGGCGACCTTCCCCGACAGCGTGCAGGCGCTGGCCGACAGCCTGCTGACGGCGCCCGTGCGCATCGAAGTGGCGTCCGAGCCGCAGGACAAGCCCGACATCGTGCAGCGCGCCATCACGGTCGACGTGCCGCGCCGCACGCAGCTGCTGCGCTACCTGATCCTGCAGCAGCAGTGGGAGCGCGTGCTGGTATTCGTCGCCACCAAGTATGCGGCCGAACACGTGGCCGACAAGCTGCAGCGCGCGGGCCTGCACGTGGGCGCCTTCCACGGCGAATTCAGCCAGGGCACGCGCAGCCAGCTGCTGGCCGACTTCAAGGCGGGCCGCCTGCAGGTGCTGGTGGCCACCGACGTGGCCGCGCGCGGCATCGACATCGCCGGGCTGCCGGCCGTCGTCAACTACGACTTGCCCCGTTCCGCCGTCGACTACACGCACCGCATCGGCCGCACGGGCCGCGCCGGCGAGAGCGGCACGGCCGTCAGTTTCATCACGGCCGATACGGAAGCGCATTTCCGCCTGATCGAAAACCGCAACGACTTGCGCATCGTGCGCGAAGTGGTGGCCGGCTTCGAGCCGACGGAGCTGCCCACGCCCGTCAGCACCGTGACGGACACGGTCAACGGCGGCGTGAAGGGCGCGCGCAAAAGCAAGAAGGATAAATTGCGCGAAGCGGCGGCCAAGGCAGCGGCAGGCGACAACTAAATCATCGTTATGTGCGCTAGCCGCTTGAACGGCTGGCGCTCCCGGACTAAGATGGTCGTTCCATACGGCAATGAAACGGGATGAACATGCAACGCAAGACTATCACCATGGCGGGACCGCTGACGGCGTTGGCGCTGTTGGCAGGCTGTGCAGGCATGTCCGGCAAGGACGGGGCCGCTTCCGGGCCAGCCATGCCGGGCGTCGTGGGCAAGGGCGAGGTGGTCGCCACCTGGTACAACCCGCCCAGCGAATTTCCCGGCATATGCATGACCCAGCTCAAGGATGGCCGCCTGCGCTTCGATGGCGGCTTCGCCTTCTACAATCCGGGCCGCTGGTCGTATGATGCCGCCACGGCCGAGCTCAGCCTGCAACTGGCGCCCACGCCCTCGCTGGAGCTGTCCCACTCGCAAATCGTCTTGCACAAGAATCTGCTGCGCATCGACGGGCCGAAAAACACGCTCGTCTACGGCGTCAAGGCCGACACGCAGGCCATCGGCCTGGGCGGCTTCGTGTTTTACCGCAATATGCCGTGTCCGGCCCGCGCATGAGGGCTGGCACCGCTGCCAAGGAAGGTGCCGTAAGGGAATATTTAGTCGTATAATTTCAGGCAAGTAAGCTTGCCACGCAAGGCTGCGCCGCGTGGCGTTTTTCCTCCAGGCATGCTCCGATGTCGCCACGGCGACGACAGGATGGTCCGATGGATTTGCACGACGAGCACGCGCTGCCAGCCAGCGACCCCGCGCGGCCTGTGGCGCCGCCGCGCACCCTGCTGTTGGTCGACGACGAACAGAATATCCTCGCGTCGCTCAAGCGCCTGCTGCGGCGCGACCAATACCATATCTTGACTGCCGGCAGCGGCCAGGAAGGGCTGGAGGTGCTGGCCAGCCATGCCGTCGACGTGATCGTCTCGGACCAGCGCATGCCCGGCATGCTGGGCGCCGATTTCCTGCGCAAGGCCAAGCTGCTGTATCCGCAGACCATACGCATCATGCTGTCGGGCTATACGGAGCTGCAAGCCGTCACGGACGCCGTCAACGAGGGCGCCATCTTCAAGTTCCTCACCAAACCGTGGGAAGACCACCAGCTGCGCGAGCATATTGCCGAAGCGTTCCGCCTGAAGGGCATCGACGACGACAATGTGCGCCTCAATGTCCAGCTGCGCGAGGCCAACCTGGCCCTGGCGGCGGCGAATGCATCGATGCAGGCGCTGGTGCGCCAGCAGCGGCACCAGATCAGCCGCGACGAGGTCAGCCTGGGCATCGCGCGCGAACTGCTGCAATTCCTGCCGCTACCCGTGATCGGGCTCGACGAGGATGGCATGATCGCCTTCATCAACGCGGCGGCGGCCAGCCTGTTCGAGCGTGGCGCTGCGCTGCTGGGCAACGAGGCGGCGCTGGTCCTGCCGCAGCTGTTCGACGACCTGGCGGGGACGAGGGACGCCGGCGGCCAGCATCTGGCCCCCATCAACGGCCAGCCGTATGCGGTGGCGATTCATTCGATGGGCGTGCATTCGCAGTCGCGCGGCAGCCTGGTCACGCTGACGCGCCAGGGAGCGCCGGCATGAGCGCCGTCAGCCACGCCGGCAGCCGCGACATCGCGCTCGAGCAGGCGCAGGAAGGCATGGTGCTGGCGCTGGCGCTCAGCGACGCCAGCGGCGCCGTGCTGCTGGCGCAGGGCGCCGCCCTGACGGCGGCCAACCTGGCGGCCCTGCGCCGGCGCGGCGTGGAGCGCTGCGTTATCGTCGCCGAGGATGAGGCAGAGCCGGACCCGGCCGCGCAGGAGAATGCCGAGCGCGAGCGCGAACGCCAGCTGGCGCGCCTGCAGCGCCTGTTCCGCGCCACGCCGCCAGAAAGCCCCGGCGCGCAGCTGCTGGCCTTGCTGCAGCGCTACCGGCAAGGGGGCAGCGCATGAGCCAGCCCACCTTTGACCAGCTGCTGCGGCAGATACAGGAGCTGCCGGCGCTGCCGGCCGTCGTGCTGGAATTGCTGTCGAGCATAGACCAGGAAGACACGGACGTGCATGTGCTGGCGCAAAAGATCGAGCTGGACCAGGCGCTGGCGGCGAAGACCTTGCGCATCGCCAATTCCTCGTTTTACGGCATGCAGTCGAAGGTCACCAGCATCCCGCAAGCCGTTTCCGTGCTGGGCTTTCACAGCATCCGCACCCTGGTCACGGCGTGCGCGTTGACGGGCAGCTTCGCGCCGGCCGGCGGCGGCTTCGATTTTGCGGCCTTCTGGCGCCATTCGCTGGCCACGGCCGTGGCGGCGCGCATGCTGGCGCCGCACCTGCAAGTCAATCCGGAGACGGCGTTTACGGCCGGCCTGCTGCACGACCTGGGCACGCTGGTGCTGGCGACGCGCTTTACCGCCGAACACGCGCTGATCCGCAGCTACCGCCAGGCGCACGATTGCCAGATGGCCGAGGCCGAGCTGGCTGTCATGGGTATCGACCATGCGCAGGTGGGCAGCGCCCTGGCCGCGTACTGGAAATTTCCCGCCGCCATACAGCAAGCCGTGGCCGACCACCACGCCATCGAACGCCTCGACGGCGGCGGCTTGCCGCTGGTGGTGCACGTGGCCAATGCCGTCGCCCATGCGCTGGACTTGTCCGGCCAGGACGACGCCCTCGTGCCGCCGCTGTCGCCCTCCGGCTGGGCGCGTTTCGCGCTCGCCGATGCGGCCTGGTTCGCCCTGTTCCGGCAGACCGAGCGCACCTTCGATGAAATGTCGCGGATCATGCTGGCATGAGCGACGACCAGCACATGGAGAGCGCCTTGCCGCCCGACGCGGTCGCGCTGTCGGCATTCTTCGATGGCCACCCCGTGGCCACCTTCGCCATCGACACGCAGCACGTGGTGACGCACTGGAACAGCGCCTGCGAGCAGCTGCTCGGCTATTCGGCCGCCGACATGGTGGGCACGCGCAACCACTGGAAGGCGTTTTACCGCCAGCCGCGCGCCTGCCTGGCCGACTTGCTGGTGGCCGACGATATCGCGCTGGGCGAAAACGAGCTGTACCAGGGAAAGCTGAAGCGCTCGCCCGTGATCCCGGGTGCCTACGAGGCCGAGGACTTCTTCGCGAATATCGGCCTTGACGGGCACTGGCTGCACTTCACGGCCGCGCCGCTGCGCGACCGCCACGGCCGCCTCGTGGGCGCCATCGAGACCTTGCGCGACGTGACGGAACGGCATCACGCGGAAAGCGCGCTGCGCAAGGCCCACGCCAACCTCGAGCACCTGGTGGCCAGGCGCACGGCGCAGCTGGCCGAAATGAATGAACGCCTGGCCGACGATATCCGCCAGCGCGAGCGCGCCGACACGGAATTGCGCGAGCGCAACCTGGCGCTGACGGAACTGAACAACAAGCTGTCGCTGGCCCAGCAAAAGTTGCTGCAGTCGGAAAAGCTCGCCTCGATCGGCCAGCTGGCCGCCGGCGTGGCGCACGAGATCAACAATCCCATCGGCTACGTCTTTTCCAATGTCGGCACCCTGGAAGGCTACCTGGACGACCTGTTTACCATGCTCGACGCCTATGAAGAAGCCGAGCCGGCCGTCGCCGACGCGGTGGTCGCCGCGCGCCTGCGCGCCTTGCGCGAGCAGATCGACCTGGACTTCCTGCGCACCGACATTCCCCAGCTGATGGGCGAGTCGAAGGAAGGCATCGTGCGCGTGCGCCGCATCGTGCAGGACCTGAAGGATTTCTCGCGCACGGACGCGCACCAGGAATGGGTGTGGGCCGACTTGCGCCAGGGCATAGACACGACGCTCAACATCGTGAACAACGAGGTCAAGTACAAGGCCGACGTCATCCGGCAGTATGGCAACATTCCCGACATCGAGTGCCAGCCCTCCGAACTGAACCAGGTGATCATGAACCTCGTCGTCAACGCGGCCCATGCCATGGGCGAGGGGCGGGGCCGCATCACCTTGCGCACGGGCAGCGACAGCGCGGAGGAGGTGTGGATCGAGGTCGAGGATACGGGCGCCGGCATCGCGCCCGAGCACCTGTCGCGCATCTTCGACCCCTTCTTCACCACCAAGGCCGTTGGCAAGGGCACGGGGCTGGGGCTGTCGCTGGCCTACAGCACGGTGCAGAAGCACCACGGCCGCATCGACGTGCGCAGCGCGCCCGGCAGCGGCACCACTTTCCGCATCACCTTGCCCGTGCGCCAGGCGCAGGCCGCCGTACCATGACTGAACAGGACAACATGAGCACCAGCACCGCGCCAGCGCCGCCCACCATCCTCTGCGTCGACGACGAGCCGAATATCCTGTCCGCGCTGCGGCGCCTGTTCCGCCCGCACGGCTACCGCGTGCTGACGGCCGACGGCGGCGCGGCCGGCCTGGCGCTGCTGGAAAGCGAGGCGGTGGACCTGGTCATTTCCGACATGCGCATGCCGCACATGGACGGCGCGCAGTTCCTGGCCCAGGTGCGCCGGCGCTGGCCCGCCACCATGCGCTTGCTGCTGACGGGCTACGCGGATATCCAGTCCATCCTCGACGCCATCAACGAGGGCGAAATCTACCGCTACGTGACCAAGCCATGGGACGAGAACGACATCGTGCTGGTGGTGCGCCACGCGCTGGAACGGCGCGCGCTGGAACAGGAAAAACTGCGCCTGGAGGCGCTCACGGCCAGCCAGAACGGGCAGCTGAAGGCGCTCAACGCCAGCCTGGAAGAGAAGGTGGCGCAGCGCACGCAGCAGCTGAAGCTGTCGCACGACGACTTGCAGGCGGCGAACGACAAGCTGAAGGCCACGTTCGTGACGACGATCAAGGTGTTTTCCAATCTGATCGAAATGCGCGGCGGCAAACTGGCTGGTCACGCGCGCCGGGTGGCGGAACTGGCGCGCAAGCTGGCGCAGGCGCTGGGCCTGGAAGCGCAGGAGGCGCGCGACGTCTTCATCGCGGCCCTGCTCAAGGATATCGGCAAGCTCAGCCTGAGCGATGCGCTGCTGGAATTGCCGGCCAGCGCCTGGACGGGCGAGCAGCTGGCCGCCTTCCGCAAGCATCCGCTGCGCGCCGAGCAGCTGCTGATGGCGCTCGAGGAATTGCGCGGCGTGGCCGTGATCCTGCGCTCGCAGCTCGAGCGCTTCGACGGCGCCGGCTTCCCCGATGGCATGACGGGCCTGGCCATCCCGCAGGGCGCGCGCATCCTGGCGCTGGCGTCCGACTATGACGGCTTGCAGATCGGCGCCATGGTGCAGCGCAGCCTGCGCGCGGACGAGGCGCGCACCCTGATCTACGACAGCAGCGGCAAGCGCTACGATCCCGCCGTGGTGGCCGCCTTCCGCGCCATCATGGACGAGACGGAAGCGCCGCCGCGCGACCTGGCCGTGCTGTCGGGCCAGCTGGAGCCGGGCATGGTGCTGTCGCGCGACCTGATCAGCCGCGACGGCCTGATGCTGCTGGCGGCCGAGCATGTGCTGACGGCCCGCGTGATTGCCCAGCTGCTCGATTTCGAGGGCAAGAATGGCGGCAGGCTCAACATTCGCGTGTATCCGCCGGCCAGGGACGGCTAGTTCCGTCAGGCCCTGGGCCGTGCCGCCGGCGGCGCCACGGGCAGGTGGATGGTGAAGCGCGTGCCCCGGCCCGGCTCGGACGCCACCTCGATGCGCCCCCCATGTTTCATGACGATGCCGTACGAGAGCGACAGGCCCAGGCCCGTGCCGCTGCCCACGGCCTTGGTGGTGAAGAACGGTTCGAAGATGCGGTGCAGGTGTTCGGGCGCGATGCCGGCGCCCGTGTCGCCGATCTCCACCCACACCCAGCCATCGGCATGGCCCGTGCGGATGCTGATCACGCCTTCGCCGCTGATGGCCTGGCCCGCGTTGACCAGCAGGTTCATGAACACCTGGTTCAGCTGCGAAGCGAGGCAGGTAATCGACGGCAACTCGCCATATTGCTTCTCGATGCGCGCCTTGTACTTGAGTTCGTTGCTGACGATGTTCAGGGTACTGTCCAGGCCGGCATGCAGGCTGGCTACCTGCCAGTCCGTCTCGCCGACATGGGAAAAATCCTTCAGCGCCTGCACGATGTCGCGCACGCGCTTCAAGCCATCCATCGATTCGCCGATCAGCTCGACCACGTCCGTCTGCAGGTACGCCAGGTCGGCCTGTTCGCGCACCTGGGCCACGCGCGCGGCCAGCGCGGCGGGCATGGCCGCCTCATATTGCCCGATCACGTCGAACAGGGTGCCGACATAGGCTTGAAGCGAGCTCATGTTGGAATTGACGAAGCCGATCGGATTGTTGATCTCGTGCGCGATGCCGGCCGCCAGCTGGCCGATGGAGGCCATTTTTTCCGCCTGCAGCAGCTGGTCGTGCGCTTCCTGCAACTTGCTGATCAATAGTTGCTGCTCTTCGCCGCGCGCCTGCAGCATCGCTTCCATGCGCTTGCGCTCGGTGATATCCGTCAGCGAGCCGATCACCTCGAACGGCACGCCGTGCTCGTCGCGCACGAGGCGCAGGCTGTCGTGCATCCACAGATAACTGCCGTCGCGCACGCGAAAGCGGTATTCATAGGCGCGCGCGCCCTCGACGAAGATTTGCGCCAGGCTGGAAAAGATGCCGGGCGCATCGTCGGGGTGGATATGGTCGAACCAGAAATTCGGGTCGGCCACCATCTCGTCCGGATGGTAGCCCAGCACGTTCAAGGCGTTATTGCTGACAAAGGTCATCTTGAAGTCGCCGCTGGGCACGGTGCAATAGATGATGGAGAGGGTGTTGTCGAGCAGGTATTGCAGGCGGTCGGCCGTGGCGGCCGGCGCCGCGTCGCCCGCCGGCCTGGCGTCGGAAGAAAAGAATTCGAAGTCCTCGAACTGCATCGTCACACCTCGCTGCCTGGCTGTCGGCCTGCTGCGATTATGCCTGAAGCCGGCGCGGCCGGCACGCCGCGCGCGTTCAGGGGGCGGGCGGCTGGCCGACGATGGCCATGCGGCGGGCGATGCGCCCGGCTTCCTGCGCATCGCCCGCCTGTTCGGCGCGCAGGCGCTGCACGCCCAGCCACGCCAGCAGCGGACGGCGCCAGCCCTGGTCCGAGGCCGTGGCGACGGCCGTGTCCAGCAGGGCGGGGGTGGCGCGGCTGGCGCGCAGCAGCACGCCGGCCGCCACCAGCTGCGACAGCGGGTCCTTGATGGCGGCCACGGCGTCGGCCGCCGCCGTGTCCGAGCCGGCGCCCGCCACGCCGCGCTGCGCCTCGGGCAGCAGGGCGATGTCGGCCGCCTGCAGCGTGCCGGCCAGGTAGGCCGCATACGCGCGGTCGGCGGCGTTGGCTTCGGCGCGCAGCGCGTCGAAGCCGGTGCAGTCTTCGAAGACGAGGCTGGCGACGCGCGTGGCGCAGCGCAGCAGTTCGACCCTGGCCACCAGGTCGATCTTGCCCGTGCCGCCCACCTGGCTGCGGGCGCGCTGGAATTCCGTCTGTTCGACCAGGGTCTGGCCATTCAGGTAGGCCGCCTCGTAACGCTCGATCGAGCTTTGCGCGTTCATCTTCCAGTCCGGCACGGGCGGGCCGCTGGAACAGGCGGCGAGTGCCGCCATCGCCAGCGCGGACAACGCTACATTGATATTTCTCATGGCAGTTTGATCTCCGGATTGCGCTTGAACGGCCATTTGCGGTTGATTTCATTGACCAGCTGCTCGACCTTGCGCAGATTGCTTTCCACGTCGGCGCGCAGCGGACCCAGGTCGGCCGTGGCCGCCCTGGCGTTGGCGCCCACGGCTTGCGCCTCGACCAGCACGGCGTCGACCTTTTTCAGGCTGGCGCGCGTGTCGGCCAGCAGCGCGTTCAGCTGCACGATGGTTGCCTGCGCATCCGTCATCACGCCCTTGTCGCCAAACACGCGCGTGTCGGCATTGGCCACCAGGCCGTCCGTGCGGCGCGCCAGCTGGTCCGCCGTGACGAGCAGGGCGTTGGCGCGCTCGACCAGCAGGCGCGACTGCTTGTCGTCGCCCGTCAGCAAGCCCATGGCGCCGCCCGGACCGCTGAGCTTGCCCGTGACGGCCTGCACATTGCGCAGGGTGCCGTCGAGCGCGGAATCGGTGCCCGTCAGGCTGGCCACGTTGTTCAGCAAGTCCTTCGCGGCCGACAGCAGGCGCGGAATTTCCGCCGCCATGTCGCCCACCAGCAAGTCGCGCGTGGCGTCGTCCGGCAGCGGCGGATCCGTCAGGATGCCGCTGTAGGCGCGCAGCTTGGCGCCGCCGACGATGCCCCGTTCCAGCGTGAAGATGGAGCTGGTGCGCAGCCAGTGCGCGTCTTTGCGCGGCACGTCGATGATGACGCGGGCCTTGCCGTCCGGCGCCAGCTCGATGCGCTGCACGCGGCCGATGGGGAAGCCGGAAAAGGTCAGGTCGGCGCCCACGCCCACGCCGTCGGAATCGTCGGTCGTCAGCACCAGCGTCTGCGTGGCTTCGAAGGCGCCGCGCGCATACATCAGGTAGACGACGGAGCCGACCACCAGCACGAACATGAAGACGAGCAGGATGGCCGCCTTCAGTTCGGCGTGGCGCACGGGCGGCGGCGCGGGCAGCACGGCGTCTGGCGCCGTGACGTCGGTCTGGTCGGGAGTGGGTGTCTGGCTCATGGCGTCGGGCTCTCGTATGGATGGTGTGGGGATCGCTGGCGGCTGGCGGGCATCAATAGTAATTGCCCATCAGCGAGGCCACTTCGATCAGCAGGATGACGGAAAACAGGCGCAGCATTTCGGACAGGCCGTGCGCGGCCCACATGCGTCCGCGCCGGCTGCGCGGGTCTTCCGGGTAGTACGAGGAGGCAAGCGGAATCAGCGCCACGGCAAAGCTGAAGAAGACCACCTTCAGCATGAGGATCAGGGCCACGGCCGGGTTGAAGATCTGCCCCACGACGCGCGTGTAGCCCTGCAGCGCCCACGGCGTGAAGCCATAGATGGTGAGGTAGGCGAGCACCAGCGAGGTGACGCAGCTGACGATGGCCAGCATCCACACGGCGAAGATGCCGGACATGACGCGCGGAAAGTATTCGCGGCGCAGCAGGTCAACGCCCTGGCGCTGCATGGTGTCGAGCACGCCGGTCGAGCGCATTTGCGCAAACGCAATACCATCGGGCAAGGTCAGGCGCAGCGCGACGAACAGGGCGGCCGTCAGCGGTATCAGTTCGAGCACCAGCACGCGCACCACCATTTCCAGCGCATAGCGCGACAGGCCGTAGCTTTGCGCGCTGACGACGACGATGCGGATCAGTACCAGGCTGACCAGCGCGCAGGCGACGCTGAACCACACCAGGTTGGGCGCCGTGTTCGTCACCAGGCGGTGCGCGAGGATGGGGCGGTTGGCGCGGTTGTAGCTCGACGGCGACAGGGCCAGCGAAAACACGAGGATGGCGAAATGCACGAGGCGCCACCAGCTGCCCAGCCAGGCAATGGTGGCCCGGTGCAGGCGGCGCAGGCCGATGATGAGGGAGACGGAAACGGTCATCATGGCATCTTAACATCAGCCCGGCCCGGCAGGCACGGCTGGCGTGCGCGCGGCGTCTATTTGTCGGCCACGCTGGCGATGATGACGTCGGCCGCCGCCCGCACCCTGGCAGAGCGGTTCAGGTCGGCATGCATGACGAGCCACACGTCATAGGGCTCGGCCCGCTCTGGCCAGATGCGCACGAGCAATGGATCGATATCGCCCAGGTGGGTGGCCAGCTCGGCCACGCCCAGGCCCGCGCGCGCCGCTTCCTGCAGCATCATGGCCGAATTCACTTCCATGGCCACCCTGGCGTTGGCGACGGGCTCGCCGGCGATCTTCTCCGCGTGGCGCGGCGTCACGGTATGGTGGTAGATGACGATGTCGTGGCCGGCCAGCGCCGTGCCGCGCACGGGTTCGCCCCGTTCGGCCAGGTAGGCGGGCGACGCGTACAGGCCCAGGCTGCGCTTGACGAGGTGGCGCGAAATCAGGTCCGGGTCGGTGGGGCGCACGCCGCGCACGGCCAGGTCCGCTTCGCGCCGCGTCAGGCTGGCCAGCGCCGGCGCCACGTTGAGCACGATGCGGATGTCCGGGTGGGCCGCATGCAGCCGCTGCATGGCGCGGATGACGAAATGGCTGGCCATGGTGTCCGTGGTGGCCACGCGCACGAGGCCGGACAGGCGGTTGTCGACGCCCAGCATTTCCCTTTGCAATTTGTCGGCCGCCCGCTCCATCGCCTCGGCGGCCGAGAGCGCCAATTCGCCGGCCGGCGTGGGCACGTAGCCGGACGGCGTGCGCAGGAACAGGGTGGCGCCCAGCGACGCCTCCAGCGCGGCCAGGCGGCGCCCGCACGTGGCCTGGTCGATGCACAGCAGGGCGGCCGCGCCGCGCAGGGTGCCGGCCCGGCCGATGGCCAGAAAAATGCGCGCGTTATCCCAGTCCATGCGTTTCCTCCATGCAGACTTCTTCTTTGTTGATGCATTTTTGCATCATAGTGCCGATTTTATGCCTGTTTACTGCATTGTGCAACGCTCCTACAATGGCTGCCCCGCCGTCTCTGCAAGGAAAAACCATGTCTGCCATCCCACCGCGCCGCGCCAACGGCTTGATCCTGCTGACCCTGGCGTTCGGCTTCGTCATGGCCATGATCGACGTCACGGCCGTCAACGTGGCGCTGTCCGATATCGCGCGCGACCTGGCCATCCCGCTGACGGGCCTGGTCTGGGTGGTCGACGGCTACACCCTGACGTTTGCCGCGCTGCTGCTGGCCGGCGGCGCGCTGGCCGACCGCTATGGCCCCAAAGCCGTGTACCAGGGCGGCCTCGGCGTGTTCATCCTCGGCTCGATCCTGTGCGGCGCCGCGCCCGACGGCCATTTCCTCACGGCGGCGCGCCTGCTGCAAGGGGCGGGCGCGGCCCTGTTCATGCCCAGCTCGCTCAGCCTGCTGACGCACAGCTTCGACGACGAGCGCGAACGCACGCGCATGCTCGGTGCCTGGTCGGCGCTGGTGGGCGTGGCGGGCGCGTCCGGTCCCCTGATCGGCGGCATCCTCGTGCACCAGTTCGGCTGGCGCAGCGTCTTCTGGGTGAACGTGCCGCTGGGCGTGCTGGCCATCGTCATGGCGCAGGTGCTGCTGGCCGCGCCGGCCCGCCAGCCGCGCGACCTGTCGCTGTTCAGCCATGCGCTGGGCGTGGCGGCGCTGGCGGGCCTGAGTTTCGTGCTGATCGAAGGTCCCGTGCTGGGCTGGCTGTCGCCGGGCGTGCTGGCGGCAGGGGCATGGACGGTATTGGCCGCCTGGCAATTGCTGCGGCGCGAGCGCAGCGGCAGCCATCCGCTGTTGCCGCGCGCACTGTTTCACAAAAGCAGTTTTGGCGCGGCCAATGGCGTGGGATTTTTGATTAACTTTTGCGTCTTCGGCCAGCTGTTTTTATTGAGCCTGTTCCTGCAGCAAGCGGGCGGCGCCGACGCCTTGCAGTCGGGCCTGCGCCTGCTGCCCATGATGGCGGCCTACACGGTGGGCAATTTCATGGCCGGGAGTATTGCGGCACGGCATGGCACGCGCCGGCCGATGCTGTTCGGTTTGCTGGTGGGCGCCGTCATGGCCTTGCTGCTGATGGCCTTGCGCCCCGGCACGCCGTTTGCGCTGCTGGCGCTGGGCACGGCCGTCATGAACGTGGCCATCGGCATCGCCATTCCCGCCATGACGGCCACCGTGATGCGGGTGGCAGGCAAGCAGCATGCGAACAGCGCGGCGGCGGCCCTGAATGCGAACCGGCAGATCGGCGCCCTCGTGGGCGTGGCCCTGATCGGCAGCATCCTGCACATGGTGCCCGACTGGTCGCTGCGCTTGCCGCTGGCCTATGCGACGATTGCCGCCGCGTATGGCCTGGCGGCGGCACTCGTCCACCGCCACGTGCACGTGCCGCAGGCCGTGGCGGCCTGAAGGTTTATTGCTCGCGCGTGCTGCGCCACTCGACCAGTTCCTCGATGGTGAGGATGGGCATGCCATGCAGTTCCGCGAAGCGTTCGATATCGTCGCCGCGCATCATGGTGCCGTCCGGATTCATCAGCTCGCACAGCACGGCGGCCGGGTTCAGGCCCGCCATGCGCGACAGGTCGACGGAACCCTCCGTGTGGCCACGACGCTCGAGCACGCCACCGGGCGCGGCGCGCAGGGGGAAGACGTGGCCCGGACGCACCAGGTCGGCCGGCTTGGCGTCCTTGGCGATGGCGGCGCGGATGGTGGTGACCCTGTCGGCGGCCGACACGCCCGTCGTGACGCCGTCGCGCGCCTCGATGGAGACGGTAAACGGCGTGCCGTAGCGGCTGCCGTTGTCGGACGACATGGGCGGCAGTTCCAGCGTGCTGACGACGTCCGTCGGCAGGCACAGGCAGACAATGCCGCTGCATTCGCGGATCAGCAGGGCCATGGTTTCATTCGTCAGTTTTTCCGCCGACAGGATCAGGTCGGCTTCATTTTCACGGTCGAAATCGTCGAGCAGGATGACGGGGATGCCGGCGCGCATGGCGGCCAGGGCGGACTGGATGCGACCTTCGAGGTCGTTGGAAAGCAGGGTATAGCTGTTGACTAACATGGTGAAACGCTCCTCGCATAGGCGAAAAACGCTGCAGGGCAAGCGAATAGACGCAACTGGCCGCATCGCCGTGGCGATGGGACATCACACTACTGCACATCTTCTTTCATCCGGACTATACCGTCGGCTCTAGGTTTGCACTAGATCTGCTGACCCTGCCAAAAGGAATTTGACAGGCGCTCGCGGGCTTGACCGTTGCCGGTCTTACCGCCGGTGGGGAATCGCACCCCGCCCCGAAGACGTATTGTTGTGCCGGTCCACATGACCGGCGGCAATACTGTAGCACAATTGAAAAAACCTGGCAGGGCACGGTCGAGTTTCTTATTCGACAAAGTTCCCTTGGGAAAGTCGTTTCCCCTAAGCTGTTTTTAATCGCGGAAAGTCGATTTCGGTGTAAGGTATGCTTACTGAATCTTACGCAAGGCACTACATGAAGCTGAGTAAATTACGCCTGATTTCGGGCGCCGTCCTGCTGGCATGCGCCTGCATGGCCCAGGCTGAAATCCGCTTGAGCGACCCCTTGCCGCTGGCACCAGAAGTTACCGTAGGTACATTGCCGAATGGCTTGACCTACTACATCAAGAAAAATGCCCGTCCGGCACAGAAAGTCGAGCTGCGCCTCGTGGTGAAGGCCGGCTCCATCCTGGAAGACGACGACCAGCAAGGGCTGGCGCATTTCACGGAACACATGGCTTTCAACGGTTCCACGCATTTCAAGCGCAATGAACTGATTTCTTACCTGCAATCGATCGGCGTGAAATTCGGCGCCGACCTGAATGCCTACACGAGCTTTGATGAAACGGTGTACGTGTTGCCGATCCCGACGAACAGGAAAGGCAACCTGGAAAAGGGTTTCCTCGTGCTGGAAGACTGGGCGCACGGCTTGAAGTTCAATCCGGCCGACATCAACAGCGAGCGCGGCATCGTGCTGGAAGAGGCGCGCCTGGGCAAGGGCGCCAGCGACCGCATGAACAAGGTGCTGTATCCGAAATTGCTGAACGGTTCGCGCTATGCGGAACGCATGCCGATCGGCAAGGAGTCCGTGCTGAAGACCTTCAAGCCGGAAGCCATCAAGCGTTTCTACCAGGACTGGTACCGTCCCGACCTGATGGCCGTGATGGTGGTGGGCGACGTCGAGCCGAAGCAGGCCGAAGCGATGATACGCGCGCATTTCGGCAAGCTGAAAAATCCCGCGAAACCGCGTCCGCGCGTGTATGCGGAAGTGCCGCAGCGCTCGCAGACGGAAGCGCTGGTGATCACGGACAAGGAGGCGGCCGACAATTCCGTCTTCATCCGCTACCCGATCCGCGCCGCGCAGGAACCCGTCACCATTGCCGACTACCGGCGCCAGATGATCGAAAACCTGTACGGCCAGATGCTCAGCGCGCGCATGCAGGAATTGTCGCAGCAGGCCAACCCGCCCTTCATCCAGGGCGGCAGCAGCATGGGCAAGCTGGTGCGCGGCTATGAATCGTTCAGCGCGTATGCCTTGCTGGGCAAGGGCGGCGTGCAGCCGGCCATCGATGCGCTGGTGCTGGAAGATGAACGGGCGCGCCGTTTCGGTTTCAGCCAGGATGAGCTGGACCGCGCGCGCAAGGACATGTTGCGCAACTACGAACGCGCCTATAACGAGCGCGACAAGTCCGATTCGGCCGGTTTCGTGGCCGAGTATTCGCGCAACTTCCTCGAACAGGAAGCCATCCCCGGCATCGCCAACGAGCTGCTGTATGCACGGGAACTTTTGCCGCAAGTGACCTTGCAGGAAATCAACGAGACGGTGGCCAAGGTAATCCCCGACCAGCAAAAGAAACTGGTGGTCTACATGGGTGTCGAGCCGAAGGCGGGCGATACGGCGTCCGCCGTACCGACGCAGCAGCAATTGCTCGATGCGGTCGCCAGTGCCGAGCAGCAAAAGGTTGAGCCGCGCACGGAAAAAGTCCTCGCCAGCGAACTGATGGCAGGTCCGCCGGCCGGCGGTAGCATCGTCAGCGAAACCCTCAACCGCGCCATCGGCGTGACGGAACTCAAACTGGGCAACGGCGTGCGCGTGCTGCTGAAACCGACGGACTTCAAGAATGACCAGGTGCTGATGGGGTCGACGCGTTTCGGCGGCCAGTCGCTGTTCGGCGACGCCGATATCTACAACGCCCGTTACGCCAGCGCCGTCGTCGGCAGCATGGGCTTGAAGGACCTGGCGCCGCTGGACCTGCAAAAAGTGCTGGCCGGAAAAACGGTCAACGTGGGCGCCTCGCTGGGCGAGCTGAGCGAAGGCTTTGGCGGCTCGTCCAGCAGCGCCGACGTGGAAGCCATGCTGCAGCTGGTGTACCTGTATTTCCACGACGTCCGCAAGGATGACGGCCTGTACCAGTCCTTCATCGGCAAGCAGCAGGACCTGGCGAAGAACAGCATGGCGCAGCCGGAAGCCGTGTTCTACGACGCCATCCAGCATGCCATGTTTGGCGACGGCCCCCGCGTGGAAGGTGTACCGCGCGCCGAGGATTTCGATCGTGTGGGCCTGGAGCGGTCGCTGGAGATTTTCCGCCAGCGTTTTTCCAGCGCGCGCGACATGACCTTCATCTTCACCGGCAGCTTCGAGGTCGACAAGATCAAGCCGCTGATCGCCAGCTACCTGGGCACCTTGCCCGTGGCCGAGCTGCCGCATGCCTACCGCGACGTCGGCTTGCGCCCCGTGGCCGGGGTGGTCAAGAAGGATGTCTACATGGGCAGCGAGCCGAAAAGCAATATCTCGATCACCTTCAATGGCGACGTGGCGTATTCGGATGAGCAAAAGCTGACCTTGCAGGCGCTGGGCGAGGTGCTGAACCTGAAAGTCATCGAAGTGCTGCGCGAAAAGATGGGCATGATCTATGGCGGCGGCTTTGAAACGACGATGGGCCAGCATCCGTACGGCCACTATTCGGTGGCGCTGAGCTTGCCGACGGGGCCGGAAAACGTCGACAAGGTGATCGCCGCCGCGTTTGCCGAGATCAGCAAGATGAAGACGGACGGGCCATCCGCGTCCGACCTGGAAAAGGTCAAGCTGAACTGGATCACGCGCCAGCAGAAATCGCTGCGCGAAAACCGCTACTGGATGAACCAGTTGATGGGCTCGGTGACGCAGGGACGCGATCCCGCGCAAATCCTGCGCTTCGAGCAGCGCGTGCGCGCCATCACGCCGCAAGCCGTGAGGCAGGCGGCGCAGCGCTACCTGGACATGCGCAATTATGTGCAGGTGGTGCTGTATCCGGAACGTAAAAATATTGCATCAAAGTAATCTTCATTGTTGACGTGCAGGGGCGGCAGGGCGACGAAGCTGTTAAACTGCTGCTTATTGATGTGATATTGCAATTTAACAAGTAAGGAATGCACGATGGCGAAGAAAGAAGAACTCGATCCGGAAACCCTGGAACTGATCAATTGGTGCATCGAGGTCGAAGGCTTCCTCGTCGCCGGCGGCGCCACCGTGGCACAGGCGCAAGATCATATCGAAGAGCAGGTCGAGTGGTTTACCGACCAGTTCTATGACGGCTTGACGCCGGAAGAGGCAGCCAAGGAAGCCTTGGCCTGACCTTCAGCTTCACACTCACAGCGGGCGGTGCCTGCCGGGCACAGCCCGGTAGCGCCGCCCGTTTTGCTTTTCTGAAAAGATTTCCATAGGGCAACCTCAAGGCGTTTTCACGCATAGCGCATTTTTTGTATATTATTTTTCCAGGCTCCCATGACTCTCCGTTCGCGCATTCTCCTGTTGTGCTTTAGTACCCTGCTGGGCATCGTCCTCATCGCCTCCTTTTCCCTGTATTCGCTGCGCCAGACCATGATGGCCGAGCGCGTCGAGCAATTGACGGTGCTGGTCGAACTGGCCAATGCTTCGGTGGAAAAGGCGTATGCGCTGGAACAGTCGGGCAAGCTCACGCGTGAGCAGGCGCAGCAGCAGGCCAAGCTGGCCATCGGCAGCTTCGTCAAGGACGAGATGTATTATTTCGTGCGCGATTTCAGCACGGACTTGCTGTACGTGCATCCGAATGCGTCGCGCATCGGCACGCCGCAAAAGAATATGAAGCAGTCGGGCGACCGTTATCGCGCGGCGCTGGCAAACAGCCGCATCGGCTTCGTGCAGGCCGATGGCACGCGCCCCGGCGTCAAGGACCCGGTGGCGAAGATGTATGCGGTGGTGAAATTTGCGCCGTGGGACTGGCTGGTCGGCACGGGCACGTATATCGATGACATCAACCACAAGTTCTGGGCCCAGGCGGGCGTGCTGCTGGCCATCGGCGGCGCGCTGATGCTGGTGGTGGGCGGTTTGGCGGCGCTGATGCTGCGCCGTATCCTGGGCCAGCTCGGTGGCGAACCCGACTACGCAGCGGCCATCGTCGCGCAAATCGCCAAGGGCGACCTGACCACGCATATCGAGACGCGCCCTGGCGACACGTCCAGCCTGTTGATGGCGATCAAGGCCATGCGCGATAACCTGGCACACCTGGTGAGCCAGGTGCGCAACGATGCGGATGCCATTTCCACGGCGTCCGGCGAAATCGCTTCGGGCAACCACGACTTGTCGGCGCGCACGGAGCAGCAGGCGGGATCGCTGGAAGAAACGGCGTCGACGATGGAAGAGATGACGTCGACCGTACGCCAGAATGCGGACAACGCGCGCCAGGCCAACCAGCTGGCCATTTCTGCCTCGCAAGTGGCGACGCAGGCCGGCGGCGTGGTGGGTCAGGTGGTCGACACCATGGGCGCCATCAATGCTTCGTCGAAGAAGATCGGCGACATCATCGCCGTCATCGACGGCATCGCCTTCCAGACGAATATCCTGGCCTTGAACGCGGCCGTGGAAGCGGCCCGCGCGGGCGAGCAGGGCCGTGGTTTCGCCGTCGTGGCGACAGAGGTGCGCAACCTGGCGCAACGCTCGGCCGCCGCTGCCAAGGAGATCAAGCAATTGATCGACAGTTCCGCCGAGCAAGTGGGCGCCGGCGAAAAACTGGTGGCGCTGGCCGGCGAGACGATGGAAAAAGTCGTTTCCAGCGTGCAGCATGTGACCGATATCGTGGCCGAGATTTCCTCGGCCAGCGCCGAGCAGAGCGCCGGCATCGAACAGATCAACCAGGCCATCGTCGAGATGGATAACATGACGCAGCAAAACTCGGCGCTGGTGGAACAGGCGTCGGCGGCGGCGCAGGCGATGAACGAGCAGGCGGCTGGGCTGGCGCAGATCGTCAGCGTGTTCAAGGTGGGAACGGCGACAGTGGCGCCGCGCCGGATCCGGTAAGGGCGGCAGCTTTCCCTTCAGTCAAGGGAACTTTCTGATTGCTCGCCTGTCCAAAATTCTTGGTCCGCAATGGACGTAGAGCAGAGGTGAGCATGACAGACGGTTTTTCCTATCACGCGGCGTTCGCCCGCAACCTGGGCTGGGTCACGCAGGCGGAGCAGGACAGCCTGCGCGGCAAGCGCGTGGCCATCGCCGGCATGGGGGGCGTGGGCGGCGTGCATTTGCTGACCCTGGCGCGGCTGGGCATCGGCGCCTTCCACATCGCCGATTTCGACACTTTCGATATCGCCAATTTCAACCGCCAGGCCGGCGCCATGGTGTCCACCCTGGGCCAGCCCAAGGTGGCCGTGCTGGCGCAGATGGCGCGTGACATCAACCCCGAACTGGACATCAAGTCATTTCCCGATGGCGTGCATGAGAGCAACCTGGCGGAGTTCTTCGCCGGCGTCGACCTGTACGTGGATGGCTTGGATTTCTTCGCCTTCCCCGCGCGGCAAGCCACCTTCGCCATGTGCGCGCGCCTGGGCATCCCCGCCATCACGGCCGCGCCGCTGGGCATGGGCACGGCCGTGCTCAGCTTCATGCCGGGCAAGATGACGTTCGAGCAGTATTTTGGCTGGGGCGACTTGCCCGAGGAAGAAAAAGCCCTGCGTTTCCTCGTCGGTCTGGCGCCGGCCGGCCTGCATGCTCCCTATCTGGTCGACCCGTCCGCCATCAACCTGAAGGAGCGGCGTGGGCCATCGACCATCATGGGTTGCCAGCTGTGCGCGGGCGCCGCCGCCACCGAGGCGCTGAAGATCTTGTTGAAGCGCGGCAAGGTGGTGGCGGCGCCGCACGGCATGCATTTCGATGCCTACCGCAACAAGCTCGTGCATACCTGGCGTCCGGGCGGCAACCGCCATCCCTTGCAACGGCTGACGATGGCCATCATCAAGCGGCGCCGCGCGGCGCGGGGAGGCTAGATGGCGCCGGCACCGCAGCTCGATACCATCCTGGAAAACATCCTCGACCAGGCCCGCTGGGCGCCCAGCGGCGACAATACGCAGCCATGGCGCTTCGAGATCGTCGAGGCCCGGCACGTCGTCGTGCATGGCTTCGATACGCGCAGCCATTGCGTGTATGACCTCGACGGCCATCCCAGCCAGCTGTCGCTGGGCGCCTTGCTGGAAAGCCTGGCGCTGGCGGCCAGCAGCCACGGCTTGCGCATGGAGGCGCGCCGGCGCCTGTCCATGCCCGATACCCTGCCCACGTTTGACGTGCACCTGCTCGACAGTCCCGGCATGCTGCCCGATCCGCTGGCGGCCTTCTTGCCACGCCGCAGCGTGCAGCGGCGCCGGCTCGGCACGCGCCGCCTGCGCGCCAGCGAAAAGGCCGCGCTGGCGGCCAGCCTGCCGCCCGGCTATGGCGTACAGTGGCATGAAGGCTGGCGCGCGCGCCTGGCCTGCGCGCGCCTGATGTTCGACAATGCGAAGCTGCGCCTGACCATGCCCGAGGCGCACAGGGTGCACCGCGACGTGATCGAATGGGGCGCGCGCTTCAGCAACGACCGCATCCCGGACCAGGCGCTCGGCGTCGACCCGATGACGGCGCGGCTGATGCGCTGGATCATGCAAAGCTGGCGCCGCGTGGATTTCTTCAATACCTGGCTGGCGGGCACGCTGGCGCCCCGGCTGCAGATGGACTTGTTGCCCGGCCTGTATTGCGCCGCGCATGGCGTGCTGCTGGCCGATGCGCCGCCGCGCCATATCGATGACTACGTGGCGGCCGGCCGCGCCATGCAGCGCTTCTGGCTGACGGCCACGCAGCTGGGCCTGCAATTGCAGCCGGAACTGACGCCGCTGATTTTTTCCCGCTATGTGCGGGAACGGCGGGCTTTTTCGCGCACCGAGGGCATGCAGGAGCTGGCGCAGGAACTGGCGGGACAATGCCAGTCCGTGCTGGGCGCGGCGGCGTTCGATCGGGCCGTCTTCCTGTGCCGCATCGGCGCCGGGCCGGCTGCCCGCGCGCGTTCCCTGCGCCGTCCGCTGTCCGAGCTGCTCGTGACACCGGCCACGGCGCCATGAGGCGGCGCCGTCCATGCCGGCGGCGCCCGTCAGACCCGGCGCCTGCCCAAGCCGGTTGCGCCAGTCGCGCCGGCGACGGCGGCCAGCGCGGCCAGGCCGGCAGCCAGCAAGGGCAGGGTGCCCGGTAGCGGCATCGGCGTGGCGTGGCGCACATACGCCAGTTCGGAACTGTTGAGCATGTTCAATACCAGCGTGTAGCTGCCTGCCGCCAGCAGATCCGTGACGGCGCCAAACTGGCCGCCGCAGCTGGTGCCGATGCCCGTGCCGGTGGGCGTGCCGCAGCCGGTCGGATCGTAGGTGAACACGTTGCCGCTGGTCAGCGGCGCCTGGGCGTAGCCCGTATTCAGGCTGGCGTCGTCGGCCAGTTCGGTGCCGCCGAGGATGCCCGAGCCGAGGCTGCCGTCGGGAGCCCAGTTGAAGACGATCTGGCCATTGCCGTCGATGATGCTGAAGGTGAGCGCCATATTCGTGCTGGCGGCCGATCCCGTGCCGGCCAGGGCATCCAGGTACAGCTGCATGAAGGGCAGGGCCTGGAAGTTGAAGGCCAAGGTCGCGCCCGGTTCGCCGACGACGAAGTTGACGGCCATGGCCGTGGTAGAGCCGTTGCGCCCCGACGCGTCGGCGTTGCCGCTGCCCGTCAGGAAGGTTTCCGCCGCATTGACCGTATGCGTGCTCGTCGACCCCGGTGGGAAGGGCGGGATCTGCGACGTGACGATCTGCGCATCGCCGCGCGCATACGAGGCGTTGCCCATGCCTTGCTGCGTGAAATCGTTTTGCCCTTTGCTGACGGCGCCGCGCGCCGCTTGCGGTGCGTCAATCTCGTTGCTGCCGCCGTGGATGACGCTGCTGCCATTCAGGGTGGCCGTGGTGCGCGACAGGTCGATGTTGCTCAGCAAGGTGGTGGAGCCCGTGGGATTGCTGATCACCAGGCCAAAGACGCTCGTGTACGCATAGCCATATGCCGCGGCGTGGGCTGCGTCGCCAGCCGCCAGCAACAGCATGGCCAGCAGCGCCGCGGGAAGGCGGTTACAAGAAAAAATGCTCATGAAAAATCCTCATCTCCTGCTCGGACGGCGGCATGGCGGCGGCTGTGCAGGCGGCGCCAGGCTGTAAGGAAAACCGACAGGCTTGCCGCATAAAAAAGGCGAGGAGACCACCCTCGCCTGTGAGTCCCCCCGTTAGCTGCTTCAGGCGCTGACCTTGCGGCGGCTGGCATAGCCCAATCCAGCCAGGCCCAGGCCCAGCAGGGCCAAGGTGCCCGGTTCCGGTGCCGCTTGCTGTTTCACGAGGTCCACGCTTTCCACCGCGTTCAGGGTCAGCGTGTAGTTGCCGGCGCTTAAGGCATTGCTGACGGCGCTGAAATTGCCGCCGCAGCCCGTGCCTACGCCCGTGCCCGTGGGTGTGCCGCAGCCGGTGGGGTCATAGGTGAACAGATTGCCGCGCGTCAGGAAGTTGGTCGCCAGGCTGGTGTTCAGGTTGGCATCATCGGCCGATTCCGTGCCGCCCGAGATGCCCGAGCCGACCACGCCGTCGGGTGTCCAGTTGAAGACCGTCGCGCCAGTCGAATCGGTGATGGTGAAGGTGACCACCAGGTTGGCCGTCGCCGTGGACAGGGGGCCGACATTGTTTTGCAAGAAGACCTGCATGAAGGGCGAGGACAGGAAGTCAAAGCTCAGGGTTGCCGTTGGCGAGCCGACGACGAAGTTGACCGAGAAACCCGTGGTCGAGCCGTTGCGCCCGGAAGCGTCGGCCGTGCCGGAGGGGTCGTCCAGGTGGACTTCGGCCACGTTGACGGCTTGCGTGGAAGTGGAGCCGGGCGGGAACGAGGGGAATTGCGTGCTGACGATTTGCGCATCGCCGCGCGAATAGTTGCCCGACGGGCCTTGCTGCGTGAAGTCGTTCTCGCCCTTGGTGACGGCGCCGACCGTGGCGCGCGGCGAATCGAGTGTGCCGGGACCGCCCTGGATGACGCTCACGCCATTCAGGGTGGCCGTGCTGCGCGAGATGGTGGTGCTGTTCAGGGCCGTGATCGAGCCCGTGGCGGCGGCGATCTGCAGGCCGAAGATGTTGTTGTAGGAGTAGCCGTAGCCGCCCGCCTGGGCGCTACCGGCGGCGCACAGCATGGCCAGTGCCGCCGCGGCCGGGAGCAGTTTCAGTTGGGATAATTTCATTTGGATCACCTCACATCATGTGGTTGGGGAAGTCTTGCCTGAGCCCTGTCGGCAGGTGCTCATGGCCAGTACTAAGCGACTTCCATGCCAATGCATGAGATTCTTTTAAAATCAATGACTTGGACGGATTTTGTTGACGTGGTGCAGGTGTTGGCGCAGGCGCTGTAAGAAAAGCCGACGGCGGCCGTCAGGGCTGGCCGCCGTGGGGAGCCGGGGCCAGCAGGGCCCGGATGTTGGCCAGCAGGCGCGGCGCCGGCGGGCAAGCCTGGAAGGCGGCCGCCAGTTGCCGCGCCGCCAGCCTGGCCTGGGCATCGTCCAGCATCCGCGTGGCCGCATGGCGCAAGGCCGTTTCCTGGAAGCGGTCGGCGCGCAGCAGCAGGCCGGCGCCGGCGCCGACGATGCCATGCATGTTCAGGAACTGGTCGAGATTGCCGGCGATGCCGATCACGGGCACGCCCGCCGTCAGCGCCTGCTGGCTGGTGGGGCTGCCGCCGTTGCAAATGACCAGGCTGGCGCGGCGGGCGGCCGCATCGCCGGGCAGGAAGGGGGCGACAAAGGCGTTGGGCGGCACGGCATCGACGCGGATGGTGCCGGCCGTGGCGGCCAGCACGGTGACGGGCAGGGGGGCCAGCGCGCGCAGCACGCGCGGCAGCAGCTGGCCCTGGCCGGAACTGCCCAGGGTGACGTAGATGATGGGGCGTCCACTGCTCAGCTCCGCGCGCTGCCACCAGTCCGGCAGCTCGAGCGGCGGGGCCCAGATGACGGCGCCCAGATAATCGTGCGTGGGCGGCATGGCCTGCGGCGCAAACAGTTGCGGGATGTCCGCGTACAAGGTGCGGTCGGCATCCGTATAGGTGCGGCGCAGGTCGCTGCCCAGCGATGGCAGGCCGTGCTGGCGGCGCACGCGGTTCAGGGGCACGGCGTGCGCGGCGAAGGCCAGCGGGCGGATCAGGCGGAACAGGGGGTTGGCCAGCCAGATGGGCAGCACGCTGGTGAGGGGCAGGCTGGGCACCGTGTAATGCTGGCGCACGTGGGGACTCCAGTAGGCATTGCTGACGGTCATGTAGGGAATGCGCTGCAGGCGCGCACTGACGGACAGCGACAGGCGAAAGTCGCCGATGACGAGGTCGGGCTGCACGGTGTTGAGCAGGCGCAGATCGTCTGCCACGTATTGCAGCAGCGTGCTTTCTGTATAGACGGGCTTGCCTTTGGCCAGCGCCTGCAGAAATTGCTGTGAGGGTATGCTGTCGATGCGCCAGCGCCGCAACGCGGCTTGCCTGAAGCAGAAGTCATAACCGTCTGCGCAGGCAAAGTGCACGTCGTACGCATCCTCGTCCAAGCCTTGCGCCAGGCTCAGTGGGCGGCCGATATGGGCCAGGGTCACTGCCTCGGCCACGAAAAGAATTTTTGTGCGCGTCATTGGATGGGCTCTTGCGTCGTCTCCCGTGATGCTGCTGTCTGCCGGATGCCTGCAAGGTTGGAGTGGCGAACCGGCGTTTGGTTCCCGCCACGCGTGGCCAGGCGTGGCTGCTGGGCGCCAGGCTTTCCCGTCATCGGCTAGAGTGAGCGTAAAGGAGGTCCGCCATGCACCCACTATCCCGCGATATTCCGCGGCGCGCGCACAGCACGCCAGAACCCGATATGCCGCCGCCGCCCGAAGGCGATCCGCTTACGCCGCCGCTGGAGCCGCCGCCGCACATCGATCCCGTGCCGGTCGAGGAGCCGACGCCGCCAGCGCCACCCGTCAAGATGGGGTGAGCGACAGGCGGCATGCCGCCGCACCTGCCGCCACGCCCTTTATTTCCAGTCGGAAATGGAATGCGCGCGCGGCGGTATCGCCACGCCATTTAAACAACAAAAAAGCCAATAAATGTTGCCGAGTGGATACAAAACGCGCGCTAACTGCTGTGTGTCATGCGGCCGTCACGATTCTGTTCTTATAATGAGACATCATAAAAATTCTTGTACAGGAGACCATCATGGGCAATTCCTTGCATAACAAAATTTACCTGGGCAGGCGGCCCGCGATCACCGGCAAGAACCTGATGGCGCTCGCGGTGGCAGGCGCCGTGGCCGGTTGCGGCCTGGCGTGGTTGCTGCTGCGCACCTACAAATAAGCGTCAGCCAGCCCGTGTTTCAGCCATCCGTTCGCTGCGCGGACGGTGACAGATTCACGTTGCCTGTTGCCGATGCGCAGCGGGGCGCGTACCATGGGGGCCGAACACCTGGCCTTTTATGGAAAAGTAATGAAGAACGAGAAATTAACGACCGATGAATATGACGCGCTGGAGCAAGTTGCACGCGGCATCAAGACCGAGCGCCCGAGCGCTTGCGTTGCCCGCAATGCCAAGCGCCTGTCCGGCCTGAAGCTGCTCAGC
This sequence comes from Janthinobacterium sp. SUN118, assembly GCF_030397695.1. NCBI lineage: Bacteria > Pseudomonadati > Pseudomonadota > Betaproteobacteria > Burkholderiales > Oxalobacteraceae > Janthinobacterium > Janthinobacterium sp. SUN118. Next base: position 1,668,345 of record NZ_JAPUBV010000001.1, read on the forward strand.
TATGCGCGCGATGGCCGCCTGTCCATCACCGAGAAGGCGCAACAACTGCTGTTCCTGCGCCGCTGCATCATGGGCTTGCGCGCCGTGGCCGTCGACCCGCTGACCAAGCTGGACACGGACGTGGCCTATTTCCTGGGCAAGAAAGCCCACATCGTGGCGCGCGCCGAGGGCGAGGGCCACGACATTTCCGACAAGGGCCGCGACTCGCTGGCCGACATCGACACCCTGGGCCTGTAAGGCTCACCAACCGGCCCCTGCGGCCGGTTTTCGCATTCCCCCACCTATTGACAACCATCCCCTTTGGAGAACACTTTGGACAGCGCGATGAACTGGTCGGCCCACGAATTGACGATGACGGTCCTGATGACGCCCGATATGGCCAACTTTTCCGGCAACGTGCACGGCGGCACCATCCTGAAATACCTCGACAGCGTCGCCTACGCCTGCGCCAGCCGCTATTCGGGCAGCTACGTGGTGACCCTGTCGGTGGACCAGGTGATGTTCTTGCAACCGATCCACGTGGGCGAGCTGGTGACCTTCCTCGCCTCGATCAATTACACGGGCACGACTTCGATGGAAGTGGGTATCCGCGTGGTGACGGAAAATATCCAGCAGCGCCTGGTGCGCCATGCCAACAGCTGCTATTTCACCATGGTGGCCGTGGACGCCAACCGCAAGCCCGTGGCCGTGCCGCCGCTGGCGCTGGAGACGCCGGAGCAGCAGGTGCGCTTCGAGCAGGCCAAGCTGCGCAAGCTGTCGCGCCAGAAGGTGTCGAAGAAATAGGCATCGCAGCATCAAGCTGTTGCAGATGCAAAAACGGCCACCAGAGCGATCTGGTGGCCGTTTTTTATTGCCTGCCGCCGGGTGGCGGCATGGCGCCGTGATTAACGGTCGCCGTAGCTGCGGCGTGCGCCGTCGGTGCTGCGCGGGTTGGAACCCTTGTAGCCGCCGCCGGTGCTCGGTGCGCCGTCTTTACGCGGTGCGCCCGGCTTGCTGAACGTGCGTTGGCCTGGTTTTGCGCCGCCGCGGTTGTCGCCTGGTTTCCAGCCGCCTGGACGGGCGCTCGAACGTGGTGCCGACGCCGTTTTCTTTGGCTCGAAACCTTCGATGACATTGACCGGGATCAATTGCTTGGTGAAGCGTTCGATGCGCTTGACGTTCATGCCTTCAGCGTGGTTCACCAGCGAGATGGCCAGGCCATTGCGGCCAGCGCGGCCGGTACGGCCGATGCGGTGGACGTAGTCTTCCGGGAACTTCGGCAGGTCGTAGTTGAACACGTGGGTGATCGTTGGCACGTCGATACCGCGGGCGGCAACGTCGGTGGCAACCAGCACCTTGACCTGGCCGCGGCGCATGCCGTCCAGGGTGCGGTTGCGCGCGCCCTGATGCATGTCGCCGTGCAAGGCGGCAGCCGAGAAACCGGCGATGTTCAGACGGTCGGCGATGGTGTCGGCGTCACGCTTGGTGGCGGTAAACACAACAGCCTGGTCCAGCGTTTCGTCGCGCAGCAGGTGGTCCAGCAGGCGATTCTTGTGCGACAGGTCGTCGACGAAGTGCACGCGCTGGGTGATGTTTTCATGCTTGTTGCTCGAGCTTGCCACCTGGATGACCAGCGGGTTTTTCGTGATGCGGCGCGCCATGTTGCCGACGACGCCATCGAGCGTGGCCGAGAACAGCATGGTTTGACGGCCTTCCGGCGTCGCTTCGACGATCTTTTCGATGTCGTCGATGAAACCCATGTCCAGCATGCGGTCGGCTTCGTCCAGCACCAGGATTTCCAGTTGCGAGAAGTCGATCTTGCCCGAATCCATGTGGTCGATCAAACGGCCAGGAGTGGCGACCAGAATCTCGGGATTCTTGGCCAGCAATTGCATCTGTTTAGGATAAGGCATGCCGCCCAGGATCGACACAGCCTTGATGCGGCGGATGCCGGTGCTGTACTTGTCGGTATTGGTCGTCACTTGCAGGGCCAGTTCGCGGGTCGGGGTCAGCACCAGCATTTTTGGCTGGGCAGCCTTGAAGCGTGGACGCTCGCCGCGGGCGCGCGATGCTTGCATTTCCTGGTTTGGCGTCTTGCCGGCGGCGCTTTGTTCGGCGCTGGCCAGTTTGTGCAGCGACGGCAGCATGAATGCCGCGGTCTTGCCCGAACCGGTCTGCGACGAGACCAGCAGGTCACGGCCTTCGATCGCGGCTGGAATCGCTTGCGACTGTACCGCGGTTGGCGCGGTGTAGCCCGATTCGGTCAGAGCGGCGAGGATGGACGGATGCAGGCCTAAGGATTCAAATGTCATTCTTTTTCTTTCGTGAAAATCAGCGTTCTTGCAAAAAGCAGAACGCAAAATAGCAACGCCAACCAAAACGAAATGACTCAACTAGAAAGAAATTTCGGCACAAAAGCTTTGCGCCGGGACGGTGTCAGGTGCGACACACAAGGCGGGAGGGCTTTATAAGCGGCATCCTGTGGATGCGCTAAGGCTTGCGAAGCTGCTAAGTTTGTAGTGCATGTAACTGCGGTGTTGCCATCGCTTCAAGGGAACATATTGCAGCGCACAACGACACTATACCGTATTTGCCGCCGTTTTGCACTGCCTAAATGGGAAGAAGCGCGAGTCCTACCACGTTTTTCGCATGTTTCCTATGTGAAATCAGTAGAAATACGTAGTTTTTGGCGGATGGGCGGCGCAGGGCCGCGAAGCTGGCGGGCCCGACCTCGCCATGCCCCGTCCGGTCGGGCCTGATGGGGGGGCGGCTGGCGCCGGGCAGGCCAGGCCCGTCCGCCCCTGCCGCATCACTCCACTTCCGGATTGACCGCCATCACTTGCGAAAAGCCGCCATCAACGTAGGTAATCTCGCCCGTGATGCCCGAGGCCAGGTCGGACAGCAGGAAAGCGGCTGTATTGCCGACTTCCTCGATGGTGACGTTGCGGCGCAGCGGGGCGTGCTCGGCGACAAAGCCCAGCAGCTTGCTGAAGTCCTTGATGCCGGTCGCGGCCAGGGTCTTGATGGGGCCGGCCGAGATGCCGTTGGCGCGGATGCCGCGCGGGCCCAGCGATTCGGCCAGGTAGCGCACGGACGCTTCCAGCGACGCCTTGGCCAGGCCCATGGTGTTGTAGTAGGGCACGGCGCGCACGGCGCCCAGGTAGGTTAAGGTCAATACCGAGGCGCCCGGATGCAGCAGGGGCAGGGCGGCCTTGGCCATGGCGGGGAAGCTGTAGGCGGAAATGTCGTGTGCGATGCGGAAGCTGTCGCGCGACAGGCCGTCGAGGAAGTCGCCGGCGATGGCTTCGCGCGGGGCGAAGCCGATGGCGTGCACCAGGCCGTCCAGCCGCTCCCAGTGACGGGCCAAGTCGTGGAACACGGCGCCGATCTGCTCGTCGCTGGACACGTCGCAGTCGAACACCAGTTCGCTGCCGAATTCCGCGGCAAATTCCGTGATGCGCTCCTTGAAGCGCTCGCCCACATAGGTGAAGGCGAGGGTCGCGCCTTCGCGGTGGCAAGCCTTGGCGATGCCATAGGCAATCGAGCGGTTCGACAGCAGGCCCGTGATGAGAATTTTTTTGCCTTGCAAGAAAGCCATGACGACTCCTGTCTGGGTGGTGGGCCGGTAGGGCGGATGTGCCACCGGCCGCGACAGCTAAGCTGTGGCGGCCGGTGGCGTGTTTCCAGTACCAATCAGGCGTAGCGCTGCTTAGTGGCGCGCTTTTGCGCGGCTATTGCCGCCGCCGCGCTGGATGCGCGGTTTCACCAGAGAAATAGGCGCAGCCTGCACCTTGCCGCCCTTGGCGACGCGGCGCACGGCCTTGGCGGCGCGTTCCGGACGGTCCGCTTCCAGCAGCATGGTGGCGCTGTCGGCGATTTCCTGCGTGATGTCCTTATTCATCGTGGCCGAGGTTTTCGGCACGAGGATGGTGGAGCCGGCGCGCAGGCGGGTGCGCTGGGGAATGTTGTTGGCCTGGCGCAGGACGTCGGCCGTGGTGCCGAATTTCGATGCCAGCGTTTCGATGCGTTCGCGCGCATTGGTGATCTTGTGCGTGGTCCAGCTCGACAAGGCGTGGCCCCATTGCGCCAGGTTGGTGGTGAACTTGGCGGCGTTTTCCTGCGGCAACAGAATCTTGGTCTTTTCGCCGCCGATGATGACGGGGCGGTTAAATTGCGGATTCAAGGCCTTGAATTCATCCATCGACAGCTCGGCCAGCTGGGCGGCCACGGTGATGTCGATGTCGCTGGTCTTGTCGATGGCCGTGAAGTACGGCTGGTTGTCGACGACGGGCAGGGTCAGGCCGAACTGGGCCGGATTGGCGATGATGTTTTTCACCGCCTGCAGCTTGGGCACGTAGTTGCGCGTTTCGGCCGGCATCAGGTCGGCCAGGCTTTCGAAGTCGGTGGGCTTGCCCAGTGCCTGGTTTTTCTTGATGGCACGCTGCACCGAGCCTTCGCCCCAGTTATAGGCGGCCAGGGCCAGCTGCCAGTCGCCAAACATGTCATACAGGCGCTGCAGGTAGGTCAGGGCCGCATCGGTCGAGGCCAGCACGCCGCGGCGCTCGTCCTTGAACATGTTTTGCTTGAGGTTGAAGTCGCGTCCGGTGGCGGGCACGAATTGCCACATGCCGGCCGCATTGGCGCTCGAGAACGCCTGCGGGTTGAAGGCGGATTCGATAAACGGCAGCAAGGCCAGTTCCGTCGGCATGCCGCGCTTTTCCAGTTCCTGCACCACGTGGAAGATGTAGCGCGAGGCGCGCGCCGTCGTGCGGGCGATGTAGTCGGGGCGCGTGGCATACCAGTTGACGTGGTTGGCCACCAGCTGGTTGTTAATGTCGGGAATCGCATAGCCGCTGCGGATGCGGCCCCAGACGTCGGCTTCGCGCAGCGGATCGGAACTGTCGCTGAGGTTTTTCAGCAGGCGGTCGGTCTTTTGCAGGCGGTTGTCGAGGGTGGGGAGTTTCGCCGTGACCTGGGCGGTCATCGGGATCAGGGCGGGTGTGGTGGCGGCGACTGGCGCGTTATCGCTCTCAACACCGGCTTCGTACGCCTGGCTGAGGGCGGGCGCAAGCGCCAGGGCCAACGCCGCCAGGACGGTAGATTTAAAGGAGTTTTCGTGCATAGTGTTCCATTGTTGTCGTCGGAGAAACATCGGACAGACCCATGATTAAGCAGCGAGTGTACGTATATCCCCATGCCGGAGTCAAGAATTATGTCAGCATGATGACAGCACATACGGGGAAATAGCTAAGTTTCCATTCGCTAATAATGCAATTATTGCAAATTTAATTTGCCATTTGCGTGATTCGGCCGCTGTTATAGCATACATGGGCACGGGCGCGGCGCAAGCCTGGACGGCGCCGGGTATGAGGCTGCGCAAAAGTGCGTACAATTTGGCTTTGGCCGGCCATTCAGCCGCCGGCCGCCTTATTGATAGAGAGTCATGCATATGAACACCCCGCCGCGCCACGACGACGACAACGCCGTCATCATCGCCAATACCGTCGCCTGGCTGGAAAAGGCCGTGATCGGCCTGAACCTGTGCCCGTTCGCCAAGGCCGTGCACGTCAAGAAACAGATCCGCTACGTGGTGTGCGAGTCGGAAAATCCGGAAGATTTGCTGGCGCTGCTGATGGACGAGCTGCAAATCCTGGCCGACACGGACCCCGAGCAGATCGACACGACCCTGCTGATCCACCCGTACACGCTCAACGATTTCCTCGACTACAACGAATTCCTCGATGTGGCCGATGCGGCCGTGGAAGACATGCACCTGGCTGGCGAGCTGCAGGTGGCCAGTTTCCACCCGCACTACCAGTTCGCGGAAACGTTCGAGGACGATATCAGCAACTACACCAACCGCTCGCCGTATCCGACCCTGCACCTGCTGCGCGAAGACAGCATCGAGCGGGCCGTCGAGGCCTTCCCGGAAGCGTCCGAGATTTTCGACAAGAATATCGCCACCCTGGAAAAGCTGGGCATCGAAGGCTGGGAGCAACTCGGCTTGCCGAAGGTGTCCTGATGGCCGACAAGGACTTGCCGCTCCGCCCCGACACGCCGTGCGTGGCCGTGTGCTCGACGACGTTCGATGAAATCTGCCGCGGCTGCGGCCGCAGCGTGGTGGAAGTGGCCCACTGGGTGTCGATGACGGATGAAGAGAAGGAAGTGGTGTGGGTGCGCATCCTGGCGCAAGGCTATCCGCGCCGGAATACTTGAACAGCGACGCAACAGGGAAGTATCCCTATTGCGTCGGCGCTTGAGCAAATCGTCGCCGCTCGCGACGATTTGCTTGGGCGTCTCAGAAACTGCCGATGAAGTCTTTCTTGCCGACTTCGATGCCGTTATGGCGCAGGATGTCGTACGCCGTCGTCGCGTGGAAGAAGAAGTGCGGCAGCGCGTAGTGGAACAGATACGTCTGGCCCGTGAAATGCTTGGTCTTTTCGCCGCTGCCGGTGGTGATGGCGCGCGTTTCGCTGCCGTCGATGTCCGCTTGCGGCAGGCTTTCCAGGAAGGCGATGGTTTTCACGATGCGCGCCTTCAGTTCCGCAAAACTCTGTTCGCTGTCTTCATACGGCGGCACGGCCACGCCGGCCAGGCGCGCGCCGCAGCCCTTGGCGAAGTCGGTGGCGATCTGGATCTGGCGCACGAACGGCAGCATGTCCGGGAACAAACGGAATTGCAGCAGGGCGTTCGGGTCGATTTTCTTGTCTTGCGCGTGCGTTTCCGCCTTGTCGAGGATGGCGGCCAGGCTGCCCAGGATCTGTTTGAAGACGGGAATCGATGCGGAATAGATGGAGAAGGTCATGGTGGTTCCTCTAGGTGAAGTGGCGCGATGATAGCAAGCCGCGCGCTTTTCTGCTGGCGCCCGCTCTGCGCGCTGGCCGGCGTGTGGTTTTTCAGTCCTGTCTATATGGCATGACGTCACTGCCTGCGCGTGTTTATTGGTGACTTTTCCCGCTTTTTCCATGCATAATTGCTTCTGAAAAAGTTTCTTCCCGCCCTATCACCCACGCTCCCCTGTAAAGTTCGATGATCGCTCGCCTGATCCCTGTTGCCCTGTTCCTGCATGTCTAATTCTCCCTATCAACGCCTGCGTTCCAGCCTGAGCGCCCTGTACGGCTCGTCGATCTATGGCGCCCTGCTGCTGGTGGTGTTTGGCGGCCTCGTGCTGCCCGCCATCATCGGCAGCTACCTGCTGGTGGGCGTGCACGAGCGCCAGTCGGCGCGCACCAGCCTGAACGAGGCGCTGCAGCGCAATGCCGACATCCTCGCGCTGGGCATGCAGGAGTCCCTGTGGAACATGAACGCGGAATCGGCCCACTCGCTGGTCGAGTCGGTGATGCGCGACCGCGCCGTGCTGCTGGTGAAGGTGGTGGGGCAGGGCGATACGGAATTCATCCGCCTGCAGGCGCCGCAGCGCCCCGTCGGCAATCTGTACCGGGCCGAGCGCGACATCCTCGTGCGCGGCGAGCGCATCGGACACGTGGTGGTCGAGATGGACGATGCGCGCAGCCAGCAGGAACTGCGCGAAAAGCAGATGTCGTATATTTTCGTGCTCGGCGCGCAGCTGGCCATCTCGATGGCGCTGATCGTGCTGTTCCTGAACCGCCGGCTGCTGAAGCCGCTGCGCCGCCTGATGCGTTTTTCCGACCGCCTGTCGCATGGCGATTTCGACACGCGCCTGGCGTCGGGCAGCAATGACGAGCTGGGACGCCTGATGGCCCAGCTCGAGCAGATGCGCGCGGCCATCCGCCAGCTGTTCGAGGACGTGGGCCAGCGCGAAGAGCGTTTCCGCACCATCGTCACGCAGGTGCCGGGCGCCGTCTTCCGCTACCGTCCCGACGGCCCCATCGACTTCGTCAGCGACGCCATCGAGGAAATCGCCGGCTATTCGGCGCGCCAGTTCATGCGCGGCAGCACGCATGCCTGGGCCGACCTGATCTGTCCGGAAGACCGCCGCGAACACCGCCGCGCCGTCAGGCAGGCCATCGCCGAAGGCCAGCCGTATGCGCTCGAATACCGCATCGTCGACGCCTACGGCACCGAGCGCTGGGTGGCCGAGAATGGCCAGCCGCAGGCGGGCGAGCCGGGCGTGACCTGGGTCGACGGCATCATCGCCGACATCAGCCAGCGCAAGCATCACGAGATGCGCATCGAGGCCCTGCTGACGGAGCAGAGCGCCATTCTCGATAACGTGATGTTCGGCGTGATGTTCGTGCGCCACCGCCGCATCATCTCCGTCAACCGCCGCTGCGAGGAGCTGTTTGGCTATGATGCCGGTCAAATGACGGGCAATTCGACGGCCATCGTGTTCGCCACCACCTACGACTTCGAGGAGGCGGGCGAGCGCCAGTACCCGGCGCTGGCGGCCGGCGGCGACTTCAGCGAGGAGCGCCAGTACCAGCGCCGCGACGGCAGCCTGTTCTGGGCGCTGGTGAGCGGCTGCGCGCTCGACCCGCTGCGGCCCACCGAAGGCAGCATCTGGGTGTATGCCGACATCACGGCGCGCAAGGAGGCGGAGGAAAAGCTGCGCCTGTCGGCCACCGTGCTCGAGCACATCGCCGACGGCGTGATGGTGGTCGATGCCAGCGGCATCATCGTCACCGTCAACCCCGCCTTCACGCAGATCACCGGTTACAGCGAAGCCGAGGCGCTGGGCCGGCACTCGTCGCTGAACCGCTCGGCGCGCCACGACGCGGGCTTTTACGAAGCCATGTGGAACGAGCTGAAGGCCAGCGGTTTCTGGCGCGGCGAAATCTGGCACCAGCGCAAGAACGGCGAGGTGTACCTGGAGTGGCTGACCATCAGCGCCGTGCGCGACACGCGCGCGGCCACCACCCATTACGTGGGCGTGTTCAGCGACATCACCCTGATCAAGGAGTCGCAGGAAAAGCTCGACCACATGGCGCACCACGACCCGCTGACGGCGCTGCCGAACCGCCTGCTGTTCCACGACCGCCTGCAGCACGCGCTGCTGCGCGCCGCGCGCGACCAGGAGCAGCTGGCCATCCTGTTCATTGACCTGGACCGCTTCAAGAATGTCAATGACACCCTGGGCCACCATGTGGGCGACGAATTGCTGCAAAAGGTGGCCGGCCAGCTGTCGAAACGCCTGCGCGAAGGCGATACGCTGGCGCGCCTGGGCGGCGACGAATTCATCGTGTTGCTCGAACGCATAGATGGCGAATATGGCGCCACGCAGGTGGCGGAAAAGCTGATGACCATGTTCGAGCAGCCGTTCACGGTGGCCGGCCACGAATTATTCGTCACCTGCAGCGTGGGCATCAGCCTGTATCCGGACGATGCGCTGGACTTGAACATGCTGATCCGTAACGCCGACGTGGCCATGTACCAGGCCAAGGCGCGCGGGCGCAACGGCTACCGCTTCTATGCGCCGTCGATGACGGGCGAGGGCGTCGAGCGCCTGCGCCTGGAAACCTTCTTGCGCCGCTCGCTCGACAAGAACGAGATGTTCCTCAATTACCAGCCGCAGGTGGAAATCGACACGGGCCGCCTGGTCGGCGTCGAAGCGCTGGTGCGCTGGAACCATCCGGAGCTGGGCCTGGTGCCGCCGGCCCGCTTCATTCCGCTGGCCGAGGACAGCGGCTTCATCAACCAGCTGGGCAAATGGGTGCTCGACGAGGCGTGCCGCCAGATGATGCGCTGGCAGGCGCAGGGCTTGCGCGTGCCGAAGATGGCCGTGAACCTGTCGGTAAAACAGTTCGAGCGGGGCAGCATCGCCGGCATGGTCGCCGATATCCTCAAGGAAACGGGCCTCGAGCCGCAGCGGCTGCAGCTGGAAGTGACGGAATCCGTGATCATGAACACGGGCGACGCGCTGGGCTTCATCAACGACTTGCACGCCATCGGCGTGGGCCTGGCCATCGACGATTTCGGCACCGGCTATTCCTCGCTGGCGTACTTGAAACAGCTGCCCGTGCAAACCCTGAAGATCGACCGCTCCTTCATCAAGGATATCTCGACGGACGTGAACGACGAAGCCATCGCCATCGCCATCATCCAGCTGGGCAAGAGCATGCAGTTGTCCGTGATCGCCGAAGGCGTGGAGACGGAAGAGCAGGCGGCGTTCCTGCTGCGCCACGGCTGCAAGCTGGCGCAAGGTTATTTTTATAGCCGCCCGGTGCTGGCACAGGATATGCTGGAGCGCTGGCGTGATGATTAACTAATTCGATAGAGAGAGATCCCATGAGCAGAGAAAAAGCCACGTCGCGCCGCCGTTTTCTGCTTGGCGGCCTGGGATTGGGCGTGGCCGGCGTCGGCGCCCTGGTGCTGGGCTGGGGCGTGCTGCCGCCGCGCCAGCGCCTGAACGGCAGCGCGCCGCTGCCGGTGCAGGATGGCGCCGTGGCCCTGAACGGCTGGCTGGCCATCCAGACGGACGGCACGGTGATCCTGGCCATGCCGCGCAGCGAAATGGGGCAGGGCGTGCACACGGCCCTGCCCATGCTGGTGGCCGAGGAACTCGACGTGCCCTTGTCCAGCATCAGGCTGATCCAGGCGCCTATGGATAAAATCTTCGGCAATGTCGCCATGCTCACGGATGGCTTACCGTTTCACCCGGACGACCGGGGGCGCCTGAAGGCGCTGGCGCAGTGGACGGTGGCCAAGGCCGCGCGCGAACTGGGCGTGATCGTCACGGGCGGCTCGTCGAGCGTGAAGGATGGCTGGGGCCCCATGCGCGAGGCGGGCGCGGCGGCGCGCGCCATGCTAGTTGGCGCTGCCGCGGCGCTGTGGCAGGTGCCGGCCGCGCAATGCCGCACGCAGAACGGTGAAGTGCTGCACCCGGATGGCCGGCGCGCCAGCTACGCCAGCCTGGCGCGGCATGCCGCCAGCATCGATCCGGGCACGCCCGCCTTGAAGCTGCCCGCGGATTTCAAGCTGATCGGCCAGCCCGCGCCGCGCCGCGACACGCCGTCGAAAGTCAATGGCAGCGCGCGTTTCGGCATCGATGCGCGCCCGCCCGGCATGCTGTATGCGGCCCTGCAGCTGCCGCCGCGCCTCGGCGATACGCTCGCATCGTTCGACGCGGCGCCCGTGCTGGCGCTGCCCGGCGTCAGGAAGGTGGCGGACTTGACGGCGGCGCTGGGCCGGCGTGGCGTGTCCTGCGTGGCCGTCGTGGCCGACACCTACTGGCGCGCGAAGACGGCCGCCGCCGCCTTGCCCGTGCGCTGGGCGGCCGGGCCGCAGGCGGGCTTGTCCAGCGAAAGCGTGTTGGCCGACTTTGGCCGCCTGCTCGATAGTGAAGCGGGCTTTGCGTATTACAGCAGCGGCGAGGTCGAGGGCAAGGCCGTGCAGGCCATGCGCCAGGTCAGCGCCGAGTACCGCGCGCCGTTCCTCGCCCACGCGGCCATGGAGCCCGTCAACTGCACCGCCCAGGTGAAAAATGGCAAGGTGACCTTGTGGGTCTCGACGCAGGCGCCCGGCATCGCCGTCGACGTGGCGGCGAAAGTTGCCGGCGTCGACGCAAAAGACGTGGCGATCGAGGTGCTGCTGCTCGGCGGCGGTTTCGGCCGCCGGCTGGAAGTGGACATGGTGGCGCAAGCCGTGGCCATCGCGATGCAGTGCGATGGCGCGCCCGTGCAGCTGGTGTGGACGCGCGAACAGGATACGCAGCACGATATGTACCGTCCCGCCGCGCTGGCGCGCTTTACGGCCCGCCTCGACGAGCACGGCCGCATCGCGTCCTGGGACAACAAATCCGTCAGCGGCTCCATCACGCACCAGTTTTTGCAGCGCAATTTCGGCTTGCCGGGCGCGGGACCGGACAAGACCACGGCCGAAGGCGAATTCGACATGCCGTATGAAATCGCCAACCAGCGCATCGCCCACGTGATTGCCGACAGTCCCGTGCCGATCGGCTACTGGCGCTCGGTCGGGCACTCGCACAACGCCTTCTTCAAGGAAAGTTTTATCGACGAACTGGCCCATGCGGCGGGGCAGGATGGCGTCGCCTTCCGCCGCGCCATGCTGGTCCGGCATCCGCGCCACCTGGCCGTGCTCGATGCCGCCGTGGCGAAGGCGGGCAGTCCGCCACCGGGCCATGCGCATGGCGTGGCCCTGCACCAGTCGTTCGGCAGCATCGTCGCGCAAGTGGCGCAGGTGTCCGTGGAAAATGGCGACATCCGCGTGCAGCGCGTCGTCTGCGCCATCGATTGCGGCATCGCCGTCAATCCGAACATCATCGCCCAGCAGATGGAATCGGCCGTGCTGTTCGGCCTGTCGGCGGCCTTGGGCGGCGAGATCACGTTCAAGGCGGGGACCGTGCAGCAAAGCAATTTCCACGACTATCCCGTGCTGCGCATGGGCCAGACGCCGGAAGTGGAAACCATCATCATCGCCAGCGCCGAGCCGCCCGAAGGCGTGGGCGAGCCGGGCACGCCGCCGATCGCGCCGGCCGTGGCCAACGCCGTGTTCAGCCTGACGGGGAAACGGCTGCGCAGCCTGCCGCTGCGCCTCGCTTGATGGCTGTCAGGCCAGGGTGGCGGCCAGCAGCGTGCGCAGATTGCAGTCGCGCTGCCAGTCGCGCCGCTCCTGCGTGCTGGCCGCCAGCGCCGCCAGCTCGGTAGCGCTGAGCGCCTGCTGCGCCTGCACCATGCGGTGCGCCAGGCCGCCGTCGGGCAGCACGGTGCCGAAGAAGGCCACGTTGTCCTCGTGCTGGATCAGCAGGGTGGGGAAGTTTTCGATGTCGAGATCGCCTACGACGTCGGCCTGGTCTTCGATGTCGATCCAGACGAAGACCTTGTCCGGGTGGCGCGCGGCCAGTTCCTCGAACGTGGCGCGGTAGGTGCCGCACGTCCCGCACCATAGCGCGCACAGGCAGGCCACGGTCCAGCGCGGGCCGGCCAGGGCTGCCGCGACGTCGCCGCGGTTATCGGTAGTGAGGGTCAGGCTGTGCATGGCTTGTCTGCTTAATTAGTGGGGCGGGAGCGAATCCGCGTATTCTACCGCGCCCGGCCACGCCAGTCCCGGGAATGCATGAGCTTGTTTATCGGCGTTTTTTGATGCAAGACACCTTTCTAGTGGATAATGCTGGTAATTGCGCGCTGATTACGCTGGTCCATGCTGTTCCTGGCCCCGCAGCCTGACTCCTCCAGTCTGTTCTCAATGCCCTGCCCGGTGTCAGCGCAGCCCCGCCTTTGTTTATATTTTATTATGGAATTAGCCAGCTTATGTTGAGTTACCGCCACGCCTTTCACGCGGGTAATCACGCCGATGTGTTGAAGCATTATGTGCAGATTCAGTTGTTGCAATACCTGAATCAAAAAGATACCGCCTATAGTTATATCGATACCCACTCCGGCGCGGGCGTGTATGCGCTCGACGGCGGCTATGCCTCGAAAAATGCCGAGTACGAAACGGGCATCGCCCCGCTGTGGGACCGCACGGACTTGCCGGCCTCGCTGGCCGAGTACATGAAGCTGATCAAGGAAATGAATCCGAGCGGCAAGATGCGCTACTACCCGGGGTCGCCGTACTGCGCCGACAAGGTCGGCCGTGAGCAAGACCGTCTGCGCCTGTTCGAACTGCATCCTGCCGATGCGAAAATTCTGGCCGACAACTTCCGCAAGGTCGAGGCGCATGCGCTGGCCCAGGGCGAGCGTCCTACCGTGCGCGGCAAGCGCGTCATCATCACCAAGGCCGACGGCTTCCAGAGCCTGAAGGCGCTGCTGCCGCCGCCATCGCGCCGCGCGCTGGTGCTGATCGACCCGCCGTATGAAGACAAGATGGATTACCGCAAGGTCAAGGATACCCTGGCCGACGCCCTCGTGCGCTTCCCGTCGGGCATCTACGCCGTCTGGTATCCGGTGCTGCAGCGCATGGAATCGCGCCAGTTCGCCGACAAGCTCAAGCAATTGCCATGCTCGGACTGGCTGCATGTGACCCTGACGGTGAACACGCCGTCGCCCGATGGTTTTGGCTTGCACAGCAGCGGCATGTTCATTTTGAACCCGCCGTACACGCTCGAACCGATGTTGCGCGAAGTCATGCCTTACCTGGTCAAGGTGCTGGGCCGCGACGATGGCGCCAAGTTTGTCCTGGAAACGGGCAAGGGCGGCATGAAAAACACGGGCACCCGCCGCGTGTAAACGCGCGTCCTGCCTGTCCATCGGCGCGGCGCCCTGCCGCGCGGTGGTCGTGCCGCCTTTCCTGCGGCACAGCCGGCACCCCGCTTATGGGGGCGCTGGCGCTGGCGCCAGCGGCGCACGCTGCAAAACACGGCCCCAAAAGAGATGGCGTTATACTGCTTGCCAAGTGCCGGATTTACCCGGCGCCAGGCCCGCCGCGGCCCCAGTGCGGCACCGCTGTCTCCTTGAATGTGCTTATTCGTATGAATATGTCGCCGCTATCCCCTGTTTCTCCGCAGCACGATTTTTTCCTGGTCCGCCAGCCCATCCTGAACCGCGAGCAGCGCCTGGTCGCCTATGAGCTATTGCTGCGCGGTACGGCGCAGCAGCAGGCGGCGGCCGACGGCGACGCCGTGGCCGCCACGGCCAGCGTGATCGCCCACGCATCCGATGTGGGTATGGAGCAGGTGGTGGGCTTGCAGCTGGCCTTCATCGGCGTCGATGCGGTGGCGTTGATGAGCGACTTCATCCGTTTCCTGCCGCACCACCGCGTGGTGCTGGAAATCCTCAGCACGGTGCGCGCCACGCCGGCCTTGCTGGCGCGCATCAGCGCGCTGCGTCAGGAAGGTTTTCGTTTTGCCCTCGACAATGTGGCCTGCGACACGCCGGACGTGCAGCCCTTGCTGCCCTTGATCGACGTCATCAAGGTCGATATTTCCCTGCTGGCCGCGGAAGCGTTGCCGGGCCTGGCGCAGATGCTGGCCGTCTCGCGCAAGAAGTTGCTTGCGGGAAAGGTGGAGACGCCGGCCCAGTTCGAGCAATGCCTGGCGCTGGGCTTTGATTTTTTCCAGGGCTATTACTTTGCGCGGCCGATCATCCTCAGTGGCAAGAAAATGTCGGTCTCCGAGCTGGCCATCCTGCATTTGCTCGAGTTGATCCAGGGCGAGGCCGATAACCGCGAGATCGAGCACCGGATCAAGCATGACGCGATGCTGGGCCTGAACCTCTTGCGCTTGGTCAATACACCCGCCATCGGCACCGGCGCGCGCGTGGAAACGCTGGGGCAGGCCCTGCTGGTGCTGGGGCGACGCCAGCTGCGGCGCTGGCTGCAGATCTTGTTGTATGTCAAGCCGGGTGCGGGCGCGCAAGGCACGTCGCCGCTGTTGCAGCTGGCCACCACGCGCGGCAAGCTGCTCGAGCTGATGGTGGAAAGGCTGCGCCCCGGCCAGCAGCACGAGGCCGATATCGGCTTTACGGTCGGCATCATGTCGCTGATGGATGTGCTGTTTTCCATGCGGATGAGCGAAGTCATCAGCAGCGTGCGCGTCAGTAGCAAGGTCGGCGACGCGCTGCTGCTGCGCCATGGCGAACTGGGCCAGATGCTGGCGCTCGTGGAGCGGCTCGAGCAGGCCGACGACGGTCCCGCCACGCATGCCATGCTGGCGCAGCTGCGGCTATCCGATGCCGAGCTGCGCGCGATCCAGCTTGAGGCCTACGAATGGGTCAACGGCTATGTGCAGGGGCTGTCGCACGCCGCCCATTGACGCGCGCGCTTACTGGCCCAGCAGCAGGAAAACGGTCGGCTTCTTGTGGAAGTCCGGTGTCTTGCCTGCCGCCAATTGTTTCTTCCACTGTCCGCCATTCCATGTTTGCACGCTTTCCGTGTCCAGGCTCAGGTCGGTGGCGACGCAGATCAGCGTCGATGGCGCGCATTGGGACACCAGCGCCTCGAGCATGGCGGCGTTGCGGTACGGCGTCTCGATAAACAGCTGGGTTTGCTTTTCATGGCGCGAACGGCTTTCCAGCTCCTTGATGCGCTTGGCGCGCAGGGCGGCGTCGGTGGGCAGGTAGCCATTGAAGGCAAAGCTCTGGCCATTCAGGCCGCTGGCCATCACGGCCAGCAGGATCGACGACGGCCCCACCAGCGGGCGCACCTTGATGCCGTGCTGGTGCGCCAGGCGCACCAGGTCGGCGCCGGGATCGGCCACGGCCGGCACGCCCGCTTCCGACACGAGGCCCGCGTCGCGCCCCGCCAGCAGCGGCGCCAGCAAGCCGGCCAGCGCCTGCGCCGGGGTATTCACGTTGAGCTCGGAAATGGTGATTTCCTGCAGCGGCCTGGCCAGCGGATGCTCGATGCCGATCAGTTTCAGGAAGGCGCGCGCCGTCTTGGCGTTTTCCGCGACGAAATAATCAAGCTGCGAGGTGATCTGGCGCACCTGGCTTGGAATGATGTGGGCCAGCGCATCGGCCGCACTGTTGTCGGACAGGCCGAGGTGGTTGGGGATCAGGTACAGGGTGCCGGTCATATTCTTGTTGTCGATGTATTAAAGGGTGAAGAACGCCACGCCGGCGCGGCGCAGCATGCCCGTCAGGGCGATCAGCGGCAAGCCGGTGAGGGCGGTGGGGTCGGTGCTGTCGATGCGCTCGAGGATGGCGATGCCCAGCCCCTCGTTCTTGGCGCTGCCGGCGCAGTCGTACGGTTGCTCGAGGCGCAGGTAGGCGTCCAGTTCGGCATCGGGCAGGTCGCGCACGGTGACGCGGGTCTGGATGTCTTCCACCTGCGCCACGGCGGGCGTGTGGCGGCCGTCGAGCAGGCACAGGGCCGTGTGGAACACGGTCTGGTGCCCGCGCATGGCTTGCAGTTGCAGCAGGGCGTGGTCATGGTTGCCCGGCTTGCCGATCTGCGCGCCGTCCAGCGTGGCGACCTGGTCGGAGCCGATGACGAGGCTGCCGGGGAAGCGGTCGAGGACGGCTTGCGCCTTGGCCTGCGCCAGGCGCAGGGCCGTGGCGCTGGGGCTTTCGCCGGGCAGGGGGCTTTCATCGAGATCGGGCACGGCCACCTCGAAAGGCAGGCGCAGGCGGCTCAGCAATTCCTTGCGGTAGGTGGAACTCGATGCAAGAATCAAGCGCGATGGGGCGGAAGTTGGTATCATTCGGTAGCGGATGGCGGCCGGCATGGCCGCGATAGTAGGTGTCGTGATATGGGCCATGGCGATTCCAGCGGAATCCCGGGCACGGAGCCCGTCAATGAGGCTCCAGGCGGCATGGCGGTGTTGATAAATGCATCAAAAAAGATGCTTAGCCTTTGACTCGGCGCTCAAAACCCTGTTATTATCGCAGGTTTTCCGGGGAAATTTTCTACCAATGAATGCTTTTGTGATCGACGCCTTTGATTTTTGTCGTATCAGCGGGAGCCGCGAGGGTGTAACTCCTGTCGCTGAAATGACCCGGTTGACCAAGGATTGTGCAGATGCTTCCGGCGAGATCGCCTGGAAGGTCGTCGGCGGCACCAGCAAGCTGGGCTACCCACAACTGACCTTGTCGGTCAACGGCACCGTTCAGCTGGTTTGCCAGCGCTGCCTGACCCCGTATGCATATACGATAGATTCTTCGACTGTTCTGATGCTGGGCAAGGATGACGAGCACGCGGACGAGATCGAAGAAATCATCAACGATGAAACGATCGACGTGATTGTTGGCAGCCGCACCATGGATGCCACGGCCCTGATCGAAGATGAAGCCTTGCTGGCCTTGCCGCAGGTACCCAAACATGACGTCTGCCCCGATACGGCGCAGCTCGATGCTCTCAAGACTGAAAAGAAGTCGCCGTTCGCGGCACTGAAAGACTTGAAGCCAGAATAAGTAGTGCAGGAAAGGAAGCCTTAAAAACCGTAGCGAGCGGCCCGATATCGTCTCGAGTAGCGCAGGCGTACGAAGGTATGCTGAGCAACGCCGAGGCGAGAACGGGAAGCGCAGTAGGTTTTTTATGCTTCCAGTAAAGAACGTGTCAAACGCGTGTAGTAATCGAGTATGGCAAGTGTAGTGAAATGTAATTGTAATAAACGATGTCGGTACGGACTGTTTTCGGGTAGTCTTTGCCGCTGGGATACTCGATTCGCATGTATTTGCTAATCGATTGTGCTAAAATTTTAGAACTTATGTATTAGGAGTCATCATGGCAGTTCAACAGAACAAGAAAACCCCTTCCAAGCGCGGCATGCACCGTTCGCACGACTTCCTGGTCGCGCCGCAATTGAGCGTCGAGCCAGTTACCGGCGAAACCCACATGCGTCACCATATCAGCCCTAACGGCTTCTATCGTGGCCGTAAAGTGCTGAAGACCAAAAACGACGAGTAATCGACGTTTTTGTTGGGTAAGATGAAAGCGGTGTTGCGTGGTTATTCGGCGTGGCGCCGCTTCTTCTTTTTTATCGGCTGCAATTCATCTTGCACACCGTCATTTTGAATCAAGCTGCCCAGGTCTATGCATGATATGCTGCGCCCTGCATATGCTCCAGTCCGATTCACATCTTGCCGCACGCCCGCAGCGGTACTGAATCAACACAAATGACAATCAAAATTTCTATCGACTGCATGGGCGGAGATCACGGTCCCTCAGTCACTATCCCCGCAGCAATTTCCTTCGTAAAACATGAGCCTGAAGCCGAACTGATCCTTGTTGGATTGGAAGACGTGATCCGTGCCGAACTGAAAAAACATAAAGCCGACACGCATCCGCGCCTGTCGGTACTGCATGCCTCCGAACAAGTTACCATGGACGACCCTCTCGAAGTGGCCCTGCGCCGCAAGAAGGATTCCTCCATGCGCGTGGCCATCGAACAGGTCAAGAGCGGCGTGGCGCAAGCCTCCGTCTCCGCCGGTAATACGGCAGCCCTGATGGCCGTGTCGCGCTATGTATTGAAAACCATGTCGGGCGTCGACCGCCCGGCCATCTGCAGCATCTTGCCGAATCAAAAGAATGGTCCCACCTACATGCTGGACCTGGGCGCCAACGTCGATTGCGAGCCGCATCACTTGCACCAGTTCGCCATCATGGGTTCCGTGCTCGTGTCCGCCATGGAAGGCATCGCCCGTCCCACGATCGGCTTGCTGAACGTGGGCACGGAAGATATCAAGGGCAATGAAGTGGTGAAACTCACTTCCAAGCTGCTGCAGGCCGACCACGAGCGTGGCGCGCTGAACTTCTACGGCAACGTGGAAGGCAATGATATCTTCAAGGGCACCACCGACATCGTCGTCTGCGACGGCTTCGTCGGCAATGTCACCTTGAAAGCCATCGAAGGCCTGGCGCGCTTCATGAAAGACGTGCTGACGTCCGAATTCAAGCGCAATCCGATTACCATGCTGGGCGCGCTGATCGCCCGCGGCGCCCTGAAAGCCATCGGTAACCGCCTGAATCCTTCGCGTTACAACGGCGCCAGCCTGCTGGGCTTGCGTGGCCTCGTCTTCAAGAGCCACGGCAGCGCCGATGCCTATTCGTTCGAATGGGCCTTGCGCCGCGCCTTTGATGCGGCAAAAAATGACGTGCAAGCGCACCTGGCCAGCATGATTGCCGAGCTGATGCCGCGCACGCCAGTACCGGACGAACCTACATCAACAAGCTCTACCATTTAGTGGACGGGTACTTGCATGACTGTTTTTAGCAAAATCTACAGCAAAATTATCGGTACCGGCAGCTACCTGCCGGAGAAGCGCGTCACCAACCAGGATTTGACCGAACAGCTCGCCGCCAAGGGCATCGAGACATCGGATGAGTGGATCGTGTCGCGCAGCGGCATCTCGGCGCGCCATTACGCGGCGCCGTCGCAAAATTCCTCGGACCTGGGTGTGGAAGCGGCCAAAAAGGCCCTGGAAATGGCTGGCCTGAACGGCAACGACTTGGACCTGATCATCGTCGCCAGCTCGACTCCCGATTTCTTCGGCAGCTTCCCCAGCACCGCCTGCATCGTGCAAAACAAGCTGGGCATCACCAACAACTGCGCCGCCGTCGACGTGCAAGCCGTCTGCAGCGGCTTCGTGTATGCGGTCGCCACGGCCGACAGCTTCATCCAGTCGGGCATGCACAAGAATGTGCTGGTGATCGGTGCCGAGGTGTTTTCGCGCATCCTCAATTTCGACGACCGCGGCACCTGCGTGCTGTTCGGCGACGGCGCCGGCGCCATCGTCATGACGGCCTCGGCCGAGCCAGGCATCCTCGCCACCAAGCTGCACGCGGACGGCCGCCACTCGGACATCCTCAGCGTGCCGGGCAGCCTGGCCGGCGGCGCGCTGGCCGGCAGCGCCTTCCTGTACATGGATGGCCCGGCCGTGTTCAAGCTGGCCGTCTCCGTGCTGGAAAAAGTCGCGCACGAAGCGCTGGCGCACGCCAACATGACTTCGGACCAGATCGACTGGCTGATCCCGCACCAGGCGAACATCCGCATCATGAACAGCACGGCCAAGAAACTCGGCTTGCCGCTGGAAAAGATGGTCGTCACGGTCGACCAGCATGGCAATACCTCGGCCGCCTCGATCCCGCTGGCGCTCGACATCGCCGTGCGCGATGGCCGCGTCAAGAAGGGCGACAACGTCATGATGGAAGGCGTGGGCGGCGGCTTTACCTGGGGCGCCGTGCTGGCGCGCATGTAATACCGCAACACTATTAAAAAAACGGAGTCGACATGACACAATTTGCATTTGTTTTCCCAGGCCAAGGCTCGCAAGCGATCGCGATGCTCGACGGTTTCGCCGGCAACCCGGTCGTGGCCCAGACCGTGGCCGAAGCGTCGGACGCGCTGCAATTCGACCTGGGCAAGCTGATTGCCGAAGGTCCGAAGGAAGAGCTGGACCTGACGACGAATACCCAGCCCGTGATGCTGACGGCCGCCGTGGCCGTCTACCGCGCCTGGCTGGCGGCGGGCGGCGCCGTGCCGACCGTCGTTGCCGGCCATAGCCTGGGTGAATACTCGGCGCTGGTCGCCGCCGGCGTCATTGCGTTCAAGGATGCCGTGCCGCTGGTGCGCTTCCGCGCGCAGGCCATGCAGGAAGCCGTGCCCGTCGGCCAGGGCACGATGGCTGTCGTGCTGGGCCTGTCGGACGACGACGTGCGCGCCGCCTGCGCGGAAGCGGCGGCGGAAAATCCGGCCCTGGTGGTCGAGCCCGTCAATTTCAATGCGCCAGCGCAAGTCGTCATCGCCGGCCATACGGCCGCTGTTGAGCGCGCCTGCGAACTGGCCAAGGCCAAGGGCGCCAAGCGCGCCATGAAGCTGCCCGTTTCGGCGCCGTTCCACTCGTCGCTGCTGAAGCCGGCGTCGGATCGTTTGCGCGAATACATGGCCGGCCTGACGTTCTCGGCGCCGCAAATCGCCCTGATCAACAACGTCGACGTGGCCATCGTCAATGACCCGGCCGGCATCAAGGAGGCGCTCGTGCGTCAGGCCGCCAGCCCCGTGCGCTGGGTGGAAACCATGCAAAAAGTCGCGCTTGACGGCATCACGCAAGTGATCGAGTGCGGTCCGGGCAAGGTCCTGATGGGCCTGGCCAAGCGCATCGATCCGGTGCTGGTGGGCGATGCGATCGTTGACCAGGCGTCGCTGGAACGCATTTTGACGCAGCTCAAGTAAACAATAGATCGCGGCAGCCTGCCTGCCGCGCTTGCTTTTAAGGATACTCATGAATTTAGCAAATCAAGTCGTGCTGGTCACGGGCGCCTCGCGCGGCATCGGCCGCGCCATCGCCACCGAACTGGGCAAGCAGGGCGCCACCGTCATCGGCACCGCCACCTCGGAAAGCGGCGCACAGGCCATCACCGATTACCTGGCCGCCGAAGGCGTGACGGGCAAGGGCCTGGTCCTGAACGTGACGGATGCGGCGCGCTGTGCCGCTGTCGTCGACGAAGTGCAGAAAACCTATGGCAGCCTGTCGATCCTCGTCAACAATGCGGGCATCACGCAAGACCAGCTGGCCATGCGCATGAAGGATGAAGAGTGGGACAGCGTCATTTCCACCAACCTGTCGGCCGTTGGCCGCCTGTCGCGCGCGGTCCTGCGCGGCATGATGAAAGCCAAAACTGGGCGTATCATTAACATCACGTCGGTGGTGGCCTCGTCGGGCAATCCGGGGCAGATGAATTACGCGGCGGCCAAGGCTGGCGTGGAAGGCATGAGCCGCGCGCTGGCGCGCGAAATCGGCAGCCGCAACATTACCGTGAATTGCATCGCCCCGGGCTTCATCGATACCGACATGACCAAGGCGCTGAGCGAAGAGCAGCACGCGGCACTGCTGACGCAAATTCCGCTGTCGCGCCTGGGCAAGCCGGAAGATGTGGCGGCCGCCGTGGCCTTCCTGGCCTCGCCGCAAGCGGCCTATATCACGGGCACGACCCTGCACGTGAATGGCGGAATGTACATGAATTGATGCGAAAGCAAGGCGGGGCGGCCGTTTGTGGCATGATTCAACGGTCGTTTTTGTCTATAATCGCATCTTTTAGCAGCAGCTTCGGTCGAATTAGCAGCAGACACCGAAATTAGTATTCGGACGCGCAAACCTGATAAAATGCGCGCACTTTCCGTAACACACACTTTGGAGCCATAACATGTCGGATATCGAACAACGCGTTAAGAAAATCGTCGCTGAGCAACTGGGCGTTGCAGAAGCAGACATCAAAATCGAATCCTCCTTCGTCGACGATCTCGGCGCCGATTCCCTGGACACCGTGGAACTGGTCATGGCCCTGGAAGACGAATTCGAAATGGAAATCCCTGACGAACAAGCTGAAAAAATCACCACCGTGCAACAGGCGATCGACTACGCCACCGCACACGTCAAGGCCTAAGCCTGTCTGACCGACTTCAGGAGAATCGCTTGAGCCGTTCTAAAAACCGTCGTGTTGTTGTCACCGGCCTGGGCTGCGTTTCACCTGTCGGCAATACTATTGCCGAGGCGTGGGGCGCAATCATTGAAGGTAAATCCGGCATTGCCACGATTACCAAGTTTGATGCACAGCCATTCACCACGCATTTTGCCGGTGAAGTCAAAGGCTTCAATATCGAAGATTACATCTCCGGTAAGGAAGCCCGCCACATGGATACCTTTATCCATTACGGCATGGCTGCGGGCATCCAGGCGATCCAGGACTCCGGTCTGGAAGTGACCGAGGAAAACGCCGAGCGTATCGGCGTCATCATCGGTTCCGGTATCGGTGGCTTGCCGCTGATCGAGGAAACCAAGTCCGAGTACGAAAAGCGCGGTCCGCGCCGTATCTCGCCATTTTTCGTGCCTGCCTCGATCATTAACATGATCTCTGGCAACCTTTCGATCAAATATGGTCTGAAGGGCCCGAACCTGGCGATCGTTACGGCGTGTACCACCGGTTTGCACAGCATCGGCGCGGCAGCGCGCATGATCGAGTACGGCGATGCCGACGTCATGATCGCCGGCGGTGCCGAGTCGACCGTGTCGCCGCTGGGCCTGGGCGGTTTCGCCTCGGCGCGTGCCTTGTCGACCCGCAACGACGATCCGGCAACGGCATCGCGTCCGTGGGATACCGACCGCGACGGCTTCGTGCTGGGCGAGGGCGCTGGCGTCATGGTGCTGGAAGAGTACGAGCACGCGGTGGCCCGTGGTGCCAAGATCTATGCCGAAGTGCATGGTTTCGGGATGAGCGCAGATGCTTATCACATGACCTCGCCGCTGGAAGATGGCAGCGGCGGCAGCAAATCGGTGATCGCGGCCCTCAACAACGCAGGCTTGAACCCGGATCAGATT
Source organism: Janthinobacterium sp. SUN118 (assembly GCF_030397695.1). Classification (NCBI taxonomy): domain Bacteria; kingdom Pseudomonadati; phylum Pseudomonadota; class Betaproteobacteria; order Burkholderiales; family Oxalobacteraceae; genus Janthinobacterium; species Janthinobacterium sp. SUN118. The sequence continues at coordinate 1,691,954 of NZ_JAPUBV010000001.1, forward strand.
CAGTACCTGAACGCGCACGGCACGTCGACCCCGCAAGGCGACGTGGCGGAAGTGATGGGCATCAAACGCACCTTCGGCGAGCATGCCAAGAATCTGGTCGTCAACTCGACAAAGTCGATGACGGGCCATTTGCTGGGCGGCGCGGGCGGTCTGGAAGCGGTGTTTACGGTCCTGGCAGTACACCATCAGGTGTCGCCACCGACCATCAACATCTTCAACCAGGATCCGGCTTGCGATCTCGATTTCTGTGCCAACACGGCGCGTGAAATGAAGATCGATTATGCAGTGAAAAATTCGTTCGGCTTCGGCGGTACGAATGGCACGCTGATTTTCGGTAAAGCGAAATAAGCAGGAACTTTCAAGCGCTCACTGCGGTCAAACCGTAGTGAGCGCTGATTCGGCGCCAACGTTCGTTGGCGCCTGAATTTGCCCGACATGGTGTCGGCGCGCCTGATGTTTTTCCCACGTATATGTCGATCGCGGTAGCGGCTGTCATTCGCACGCCTGTCTGTTTGCGCTGGCTGCAAGCCATGCTTGCCTGCTGCGCGCTGTTGGCTGCCTGGCCGCTTTCGGGCGCTTGGCGGGCCGCGGCCGTGCCCGGCGTGACAGTCGGCGGCCATGCCCTGGGCTGGCCTATGGCAATGCTGAGTGCGCTTGGCGGGGTGGTATTGCTGCTTTTGCTGCGCAGGCGCAGAAAGCCGCAGGCGCTTGATATTTCGCCGGTCGGCCAGTTGCGCCTGGCGGTATATCTGGAGCATGGCGCGGCGCCAGGCGCCTGGGGCGGCGAGACGCAGGCGGGGCAGGGTGCGGAGGCGGCGTCAACGCAGCTGCGCCTGCTGCCCGGCTCCACCCTGTGGCCGGCGCTGCTGGTGCTCTGCCTGGCGGACGGGCAGGGGCGCGGCGTGACCGTGCTGGCGCAGCGCGGACGCGGCTGTCCGGCATTTCGCCAGCTGGCCGTGGCTTGCCGGGCCATCGCGGCACGGGGAAAGGAAGAATAAAAGTGGGGCGAACACTGAACTTCTTGCAGCGGGCCAACTCTATATCCATACAGGCGCCCACGCTGCATGCCAACGGGGACATTGGGCGTGAGGACAGAGCGCGAGTATGATCAGTTGCTGGTCGAGCGGGTACAGGCCGGCGACAAACGGGCATTTGACGTCCTGGTATCGAAATATCAGCGTCGCCTGATGCGTCTGGTGTCGCGCCTCGTGCATGACCCGGCGGAGGCTGAAGATGTGGTGCAGGAAACCTTTATCAAGGCATACCGGGCGCTGCGCCATTTTCGCGGCGACGCCGCCTTCTACACCTGGTTGTACCGCATCGGCATCAATACGGCCAAGAATTATCTCGTCACCCAGGGGCGCCGCGCCGCCACGTCCAGCGACGCCGATGCCGAGCAGGCGGAGTCCTTCGATGACGGCAATAAATTGCGTGACAACAATACGCCAGAATCTGTGCTGGCCAGCAAGCAGATCGCCGCGACCGTCAATGCCGCCATGGATGTGCTGCCCATCGAGTTGCGCACGGCCATCGTGCTGCGCGAGATCGAGGGGCTGAGCTATGAAGAAATATCGGAGATCATGGCCTGTCCCATCGGCACCGTGCGCAGCCGGATTTTCCGCGCACGCGAAGTGATCGCGGAGAAATTGAAGCCATTGTTGGACATGCCGATTGACAAGCGCTGGTAATGTGACGAGGATGGCATGGCTGCGCCCGGTTTTCGCACCGATACTCTTGAAATGGCAGGGCCTATCATGGACACGCACGCACGATTGCACGAGACTATTTCCGCCCTCGCCGATGGCGAACTGGCGGCCAGCGAACTCGAACTGGCCTTTGCCGCCCTCGATACGGAAGAGGGGCGCCAGGCCTGGGAGGCGTATCGCCGCATCGGCGATGTCTTGCGCTCGGACCGGCGCGGCCACGAACTGAGCGCCGATTTCGACGCGCGGCTGGCGGCGTGCCTGGCCGGCGAAGCGGCGTCCGTCCCTGCGCCGCTATCGTCCGTCTCCGCGCCAGGCGTGCCGCCGGGCCTGGCCGAGCCGCTGGAAGCGGGGCCGCTGGTGCAGCGGTAGCGTTCGCCGCGCGTCTTACGCGAGGCTTAATGCCAGCCTCTCCCTCTTGACATTGCCCTTCTGCACGATTGACACTATGAGCAGGCAATATCTTGCTTTTGCGATATATTGTTGCATGGTTTGCCATGCGTGCTGTCAGGTGTGTTTATCCCTGGGATGGCGTCATGACGGCCTATCCCGCACGCAGGCAATCGCCTGATCCGTTTTAATATTCGAAAAGATCCATTCCATGAAAAAAAACATGTGTGCCGCCAGCAAGTCGTTTTCAGTGAAGACGCTTTCCGCCTTATTGTTCGGTACGGCTGGCGTCTTTTTTGCCCCGGCCATGCTGGGCCTGGCGCCGCAAGCGCATGCGGCCGTGTCGGCCGTCAAGCTGCCTGATTTCTCGGACCTGGTCGACGCCGTCGGTCCCGCCGTGGTGAATATCCGCACCACCGAGCGGCTGAAAATGGGCGGCCCGGGCGCGGGTGGCCAGGATGAGCAGGAAATGCAGGAATTCCTACGCCGCTTCTTTGGCGGCGCCATGCCGACGCCGCGCCAGCAGGCACCGCGCGGCGGCCGCCGTGCCGTGCCGCAGGAGCAGGAAGTGCAGCGCGGTGTCGGTTCCGGTTTCATCATCTCGGCCGATGGCTACGTGCTGAGCAACGCGCACGTGGTCGATGGCGCCGACGAGGTGTACGTGACCCTGACGGACAAGCGCGAATTCAAGGCCAAGGTCATCGGCGCCGATGCGCGCACCGACGTGGCCCTGCTGAAAATCGAGGGCGGCAACCTGCCGCGCCTGACCATCGGCGATTCGAACAAGATCCGCGTGGGCGAATGGGTGATCGCCATCGGTTCGCCGTTCAACCTGGAAAACACGGTGACGGCCGGCATCATTTCCGCGAAGTCGCGCGATACGGGCGACTACTTGCCGCTGATCCAGAGCGACGTGGCCGTCAATCCCGGCAACTCCGGCGGCCCGCTGATCAATATGCGCGGCGAGGTGATCGGTATCAATTCGCAGATCGCCACCCTGTCCGGCGCCTATAACGGCATTTCGTTTGCCGTGCCCATCGATGAAGCCATGCGCGTCGGCGAGCAGCTGAAAAAGACGGGCAAGGTCGTGCGCGGCCGCATCGGCGTGCAGATCGGCGAAGTGAGCAAGGAAGTGGCCGAATCGCTGGGCTTGCCGAACGCCAAGGGGGCGCAAGTGTCGATGGTGGAGCCGGGCGGTCCGGCCGACAAGGCGGGCATCAAGCCGGGCGACATCATCCTGAAATTCAATGGCACGCCGATCGAGCGTTCGTCCGACCTGCCGCGCCTGGTCGGTGGCGCTGCCGTCAACGGCAAGTCCAGCATCACCGTCTGGCGCAAGGGCGCGCAGCAGGAGATTCCGGTCACTGTCGTCGAACTCGAAAGCGAGAAGACGGCCAAGAAGGGCGCCAAGGAGCCGGAAGCGCAAGCCGTCAACGCGCTGGGCCTGAAGGTCAGCGACGTGCCGGCCGCCAAGAAGCAGGAGCTGAAGATCGACGCCGGCGTACAGGTTGACGATGCCGATGGCGTGGCGGCCCTGGCCGGCTTGCAGCCTGGCGACGTGATCTTGCAATTGAATAACGTTGCTGTGAAAGACGCCAAGCAATTTAACGCGCTGGTGGCCAAGCTCGATCCGAAGAAGCCCTCGGCCGTGCTGGTGCGCCGTGGCGACGTGGCGCAGTTCGTTTCGCTGCGTCCGTCCGCCAAGTAAGCCTCTGATTCACCGAGCATCCCGGCCGCGGCCGGGATGCCTTCTTGTCTTTTTCATGCACTTCACCCTCTATTCCCGCAGTTATTGCCACCTTTGCCAGGATATGCTGGACGCCTTGCAGCGGCTGCAGACGCCAGAAAGGCCGTTTACCGTCGAGGTCATCGACATCGACGCGTCGCCCGATGCCACCTTGCTGGCGCGTTTCGACGAGCTGGTGCCGGTGTTGTTTGCCGACCTGGCGCAGCCGGAACTGTGCCACTATTTCCTCGACGAAGCTGCCGTGCGTCGCAGGCTGGCATGGCATAAATAACAATATTGACATCGCATTGCACCATTCTGGTGCCAAAAAGCGGCGAAATTGCAGCGTTGCCCTTGCGCCGGCCTCATAAGACGGGCTTTCTACTCTGAAATCCGGTAAAATGGGGAGGTCGAAAAAGCTACTGTCCGAGGCAGCAGCTTCTGTCGCTTCAAAAGCGCTCGCCTGGGCATGCAGATGTCCTGCTCGGAGCGCTTTTTTCATCATGAGTGGGGCGCCCGGTCTGGCCCTGTTTGGCCCGGACATGATCCCCTTGATTCCTGTTAAAGCAGTGTTGTCACTCGCACATATATTAGTTAATGAATAACATACGCAACTTCTCCATCATCGCCCATATTGACCACGGTAAATCGACCCTGGCTGACCGCATCATTCAATTGTGCGGCGGCTTGTCCGACCGCGAGATGGAGGCGCAGGTGCTCGATTCGATGGATCTGGAGCGCGAGCGCGGCATTACCATCAAGGCGCAAACGGCGGCCCTGCACTACAAGGCGCGCGATGGCCAGATCTACAACCTGAACCTGATCGACACGCCGGGCCACGTCGACTTCAGCTATGAAGTGTCGCGCTCGCTGTCGGCGTGCGAAGGCGCATTGCTGGTGGTTGACGCGTCGCAAGGCGTGGAAGCGCAAACCGTGGCCAACTGCTATACGGCGCTGGACCTGGGCGTGGAAGTGGTGCCCGTCCTGAACAAGATCGACTTGCCGAACGCGGACCCGCCGAACGCCATTGCCGAGATCGAGGACGTGATCGGCATCGACGCGGCCGACGCCGTGCACTGTTCGGCCAAGACGGGCCTGGGCGTGCAGGACGTGCTCGAATCCCTGATCGCCAAGGTGCCGCCGCCGAAGGGCGACCCGGATGCGCCGCTGCAGGCGCTGATCGTCGACTCGTGGTACGACTCGTACGTGGGCGTGGTGATGCTCGTGCGCGTGGTCAACGGCACCTTGAAGCCGAAGGACAAGATCCGTCTGATGGCCACCGATTCGGTGCAGCTGGTGGAAGATATCGGCGTGTTTTCGCCCCGTTCGCAATCGTTGCCGCAATTGTCGGCAGGCCAGGTGGGTTTCATCATCGCCGGCATCAAGGAATTGAAGGCGGCGAAAGTGGGCGACACCGTCACCCTGGCCAATCGTCCTGCCGCCGAGCCATTGCCTGGCTTCAAGGAAGTGCAGCCGCAAGTGTTTGCCGGCCTCTTCCCCGTCGAGGCGAACCAGTACGATGCGCTGCGCGACTCGCTGGAAAAACTGAAACTGAACGACGCGGCCCTGATGTACGAGCCGGAAGTGTCGCAGGCGCTGGGCTTCGGCTTCCGCTGCGGCTTCCTGGGCTTGCTGCACATGGAAATCGTGCAGGAGCGCCTCGAGCGCGAATTCGACATGGACCTGATCACGACGGCGCCGACCGTCGTGTATGAAGTGATCCAGCGCGATGGCAGCCTGATCAACGTCGACAATCCGTCGAAAATGCCCGATCCGTCGCGCATCGAGGAAGTGCGCGAGCCTATCGTCACGGTCAACCTGTACATGCCGCAGGAATACGTGGGCTCCGTGATCACCCTGTGTATCGCCAAGCGCGGCATCCAGCTGGACATGAGCTACCACGGCCGCCAGGTCAAGCTCGTGTATGAAATGCCGATGGCCGAGATCGTGCTGGACTTCTTCGATCGCCTGAAATCGACGTCGCGCGGCTATGCCTCGATGGACTACGAGTTCAAGGAATACCGTGCGGCCGACGTGGTCAAGGTCGACATGCTGATCAACAGCGAAAAAGTCGATGCGCTGGCCATCATCGTCCACCGCTCGAACAGCCAGTACCGTGGCCGCCAGGTGGCTGCCAAGATGCGCGAACTGATCCCGCGCCAGATGTTCGACGTGGCCATCCAGGCCACCATCGGCGCCAACATCATTTCGCGCGAGAACGTGAAAGCCCTGCGCAAGAACGTGCTGGCGAAGTGCTATGGCGGCGATATCAGCCGCAAGAAAAAATTGCTGGAAAAACAAAAAGCGGGTAAGAAGCGCATGAAGCAAGTGGGTTCCGTGGAGATCCCGCAAGAAGCATTCCTGGCAATTTTACAAGTGGACGATAAATGAACCTGCAAGTGATCTTAGGAAATTTCGCTTTAATCCTGTTCGTGCTGATGGTGTTGACGGGCTTTGTCTGGTGCCTGGATGTGTTTTACCTGTCCAAGCAGCGGCGCAAGGCGGCCGACCGCGCCCTGGCCGAGTTCGATGCACGCCAGTCCAAGCTGGCCGCCGAAGGCATCAAGTCCGATGCGGGCGGCAGCCGCGCCGCCATCGAGGCGGCCCTGTTGCGCCAGCCGACCTGGGTCGAGTATTCGGGCAGCTTCTTCCCCGTCATCGCCCTCGTGTTCTGCCTGCGTTCCTTCCTGTACGAGCCATTCAAGATCCCGTCGAGCTCGATGGTGCCGACCTTGCTGGTGGGCGACCTGATCCTCGTGAACAAGTTCACCTACGGTATCCGTTTGCCTATCGTCAACAAGCGCATCATCGAAGTGAACGACCCGCAGCGCGGCGACGTGATGGTGTTCAAGTACCCGAAAGACATGTCGCAAGACTACATCAAGCGCGTGATCGGTGTGCCTGGTGATAAAATCACCTATGAAAACAAGCGCTTGACGGTCAACGGCAAGGAAGTGCAGTACACGCCGCTCGATGACTATCTGGACGACGAAAGCACGGTTTACCACAAGCAGCTGGAAGAAAACCTCACGGGCGTCAGCCACCGCATCCTCAATGATGAGCCGGCGCCGACGTTGAACTTGCGCGAAGTCAAGGATTTCCCGCACAAGGAAGCATGCGAGTACAACGACGACGGTTTCACGTGTGTGGTACCGGCGGGCAACTACTTCATGATGGGCGATAACCGCGACAATAGTGCGGACAGCCGCTACTGGGGCTTCGTGCCTAACGAGAACATCGTCGGCAAGGCTTTCCTGGTGTGGATGAACTTCAGCAATCCGAAACGCGTGGGCGGCATACACTAAGCAACAAGCCGGCCTGGCCCTTACAAGGCCAGTCCATGGCTGCCGCGCCGATTCCCCGCGCGGCGGCCAGCCGAATTACTCAGATGACACAGAAACAACAATGAATCTTCAGCTATTGCAAACCCGTTTAGGCTATACGTTCCAGGATGCTGGCCTGTTGCAGCAAGCCTTGACGCATCGTAGCCACAGCAGTTTGCATAATGAGCGGCTGGAATTCCTCGGCGACTCCATCCTCAACTGCGTGGTCGCTTCCATCCTGTACGAACGTTTCAAGGCCATCGACGAGGGCGACCTGTCGCGCCTGCGCGCCAACCTGGTGAAGCAGCAGTCGCTGTATGAAATCGCGCAAAAGCTGGAATTGTCGCAATTCCTGCGCCTGGGCGAAGGCGAGCTGAAGTCGGGCGGTTTCCGCCGTCCGTCCATCCTCGCCGACACCCTGGAAGCCTTGCTGGGCGCCATCTTCCTCGATACGGGCTTCGATGCGGCCAGCACGGTGATCCGCGCCTTCTATATTCCCATCCTCGACTCGGTCGATCCGCAAACGCTGGGCAAGGATGCCAAGACCTTGCTGCAGGAGTTTTTGCAAAGCAAGAAAATTTCGCTGCCACAATATAATGTGGTGGCGACCCACGGCGCCGCCCACAGCCAGGAATTCGAGATCGAATGCCTGGTGCCGAAATTGAATATCCAGGTCTACGGCCGTGGCGGAAGCCGCCGCGCCGGTGAGCAAGCCGCCGCCAAACTGGCGCTGGACGTGGCCGAGCAGGCGCTCGTGAAGTCGCCAGCCGCCAGCCGCAAGCCCAAACCGCGCGCCGCCCAGCTCAAGCTGGCTGGTATTGCCACCATCCAGAGCGACGACGCGGGCGCCCCGGCGGCGCCGGCCATCGCCGCTCACACTAAACAGAATCGACACTAGCATGACAGCCACCAAAATGCCCGACAACTTCCGCTGTGGCTATATCGCCATCGTGGGCCGCCCCAACGTGGGCAAATCGACCCTGATGAACGTGCTGATCGGCGCGAAGGTCAGCATCACTTCGCGCAAGGCGCAAACGACGCGCCACCGCATCACGGGCATCCAGACGGTGCCTGACGCGCAATTCATCTACGTCGACACGCCCGGTTTTCAGACGCGCCATTCGAATGCGCTGAACAAGACGCTGAACAAGACCGTTACCAATACGCTGATTTCCTCGGACGTCATCCTGTACGTGATCGAGGCGGGCACGTTCGGCCCGGCCGACCAGCAAGTGATGGACTTGCTGCCGAAGGAAGTGCCATGCATCCTCGTCATCAATAAATCGGACCGCGTGAAGGACAAGGCCGTCCTGCTGCCATTCGCGCAAAAGATCGCCGCCATGCGCGACTTTGCCGCCATCGTGCCCGTGTCCGCCAAGCTGCATTTCCAGCTGGAAGGCTTGCAGAACGAGATCAAGCGTTTCTTGCCGGAAAACCAGCCGATCTTTGGCCCGGACGACATCACGGACCGCAGCGAGAAATTCCTCGCCTCGGAAATCGTGCGCGAAAAGCTGTTCCGCTTTGTCGGCGACGAACTGCCGTACACGAGCACCGTGCTGATCGAGAAATTCGAGCAGGAAGGCGATCTGCGCCGCGTGTTCGCCGCCATCCTGGTCGAGCGCGATACGCACAAGTCCATGATTATCGGCAACAAGGGCGCGCGCCTGAAGGAAGTCTCCACCCAGGCCCGCCTGGACATGGAAAAACTGTTCGGCGGTCCCGTGTACCTGGAAATCTGGGTCAAGGTCAAATCGGGCTGGGCCGATAACGAGGCGGGCTTGCGCGCCTACGGCTACGAGTAATCCGCAACCCGGGGGCGACGCCACACGCATGAGCACCACCACGCCAGCGCAGCCTGACATCGCGCCAGCTTCACTCGCCGTCCCCGCGCCGGCGGCCATTGCGCCGCCGGCCGCACCTTCCGCACCGCCACCAAGGCGCAGCCGTCCGCCCGCGCGCGACGGCCGCATCACGGGCCAGCCAGCCTTCGTGCTGCACAGCTACCCGCATAAGGAAACCAGCCTCATCGTCGACGTGTTTACGCGCGAATACGGCCGCATCGCGCTCGTCGCCAAGGGCGCCAAGCGGCCCCATTCGCAGTTGCGCGGCGTGCTGCAGACCTTCCAGCCGCTGCAAGCGGGTTGGACCGGTAAATCCGAGCTGCGCATCCTCACGGGCGCCGAATGGGTGGGCGGCATGTTGCCACTGGAAAAGACAGCGCTGCTGTGCGGTTTTTACCTGAACGAATTGCTGGTGAAACTGCTGGCGCGCGACGACCCGCACCCCGTCCTGTTCGACCACTACGTTGCCACCTTGAATCAACTGGCGCACAATGAGCCGGCGCCCATCGTGCTGCGCAAGTTCGAGCGCGCCCTGCTCAAGGAAACGGGCGTGGCGGCCGACCTCACGCGCTGCACGGGCACGCGCCAGGCCGTGCAGGCGGGACAGGTGTACGTGGTGGATCCGGAGCGGGGGCCGCGTCCGGCGCGCGCCGCCGACGCCTGGCCGAAGATCACGGGCAAGACCCTGCTCGACATGGAGCGCGAAGATTATGGCGATGTGGCCACGCAGGCGCAAAGCAAGCTGCTGATGCGCTTCCTGCTGGCCCATCAACTGGGGGGCGCCACCTTGAATACGCGCCAGATACTGATCGATTTAATGCAACTGTAGTGGCTTTGCGGCACGACAGCACTTTACGGATACCATCTTATGAGCTTTTTGCAGCCTTCCGGCCCCGTCATCGACCTGGGCGTCAACATCGACCACGTGGCCACCCTGCGCAATGCGCGCGGCACCGCCTATCCTGACCCGATCCGCGCGGCCCTGCTGGCCGAGCAGGCCGGCGCCGACGCCATCACCCTGCACCTGCGCGAAGACCGCCGCCACATCAAGGATGCGGACGTGATCGCCATCGCGCCGCAATTGCTCACACGCATGAACCTGGAAGCGGCCGTGACCCAGGAAATGCTCGATTTCGCCTGCCGCATCCAGCCGGCGGACGTCTGCCTGGTGCCGGAAAAACGCACGGAAGTGACCACCGAAGGGGGCCTCGACGTGGTGCGCTATTTCAAGGAAGTGCAGGCCGCCGTCAAGCAGCTGCAAGGCGAGGGCATCCGCGTGAGCCTGTTCATCGACGCCGACGAACAGCAGATCGCCGCTGCCGCCGAGCTCGGTGCGCCCGTGATCGAGCTGCACACGGGCCGCTATGCGGATACGGACGGCGCCGAGCAGCTGGCCGAGCTCGAACGCATCAAGGCGGGCGTGCTGTTCGGCGTGGGCCGCGGCTTGAAGGTCAACGCGGGCCACGGCTTGCATTACACCAACGTGCAAGCGATCGCCGCCATTCCCGAGATTGCCGAGCTGAACATTGGCCACGCCATCGTCGCGCACGCCGTGTTTGTCGGCTGGGAAAATGCCGTGCGCGAAATGAAGGCCATCATGGTGGCCACCCGCCTCGGCAGCAAGGCATAAGCGCGCACACAAAGGACGCAGCATGATCTACGGCATCGGCACCGACATCTGCAAGATTCCCCGCATCGAGGCGGCGCTGGCGCGCCATGGCGAGCGTTTCGCGAAAAAGATACTGGGGCCGCAGGAGCTGGAAAAGTTCCGCGCCCGCAGCGCGAAGAACGCCGTGCGCGGCGTGCGTTTCCTGGCCACCCGCTTTGCCGCCAAGGAAGCGTTTTCCAAGGCCATCGGCCTGGGCTTGCGCATGCCGATGACGTGGCCTGCCGCGCAGATGCTGAACCATCCGAGCGGCAAGCCGATGATCGTCTGCAGCGGCGTGCTGGCCGAGTTCATGGAGCAACACCGCCTGAGCGCGCAAGTGACCATCAGCGATGAAGAAGAGTATGCCGTGGCGTTCGTGATTGTCGAGCAAGCCGCGTAACAATGAGCCAGCAATGACCGAAGCAAGCCCCGAACCGATCCCTGAATCGATCCCAGCATCGACCTTGGCGGAAACGCCGCCCGACCCGCGCGCGCACGTGCTGGCGACCGTCGCCAAGCTGCCGAACCTGCCCGGCGTGTACCGTTATTTCGACGCCGCCGACAAGGTGCTGTACGTCGGCAAGGCGCGCGACCTGAAAAAGCGCGTCTCCAGCTATTTCCAGAAGAACCTGGCCAGTCCCCGCATCGCCATGATGGTCGAGCGCATCGCGCGCCTGGAAACCACCGTCACGCACAGCGAAGCCGAAGCGCTGATCCTGGAAAACAACCTGATCAAGGCGCTGCAGCCGCGCTACAACATCCTGTTCCGCGATGACAAGTCGTATCCGTATTTGAAGATCACGGGTGGCGAGGCGCCGCGCATGGTGTATTACCGGGGCGCGGTGGACAAGAAAAACCAGTATTTCGGGCCGTTTCCCAGTTCCTGGGCCGTCAAGGAATCGATGCAGATCCTGCAGAAGGTATTTCTGATCCGCACCTGCGAAGATAGCGTATATGCGAACCGCACGCGGCCCTGCCTGCTGCACCAGATCGGGCGCTGCAGCGCGCCCTGCGTGGACCTGATCAGCAAGGAAGACTATAAGAACGACGTGGAAAACGCGGCGCGCTTCCTGCGCGGGCGCCAGAGCGAAGTGATGGCCGACCTGGAAAAGAAGATGCACGCCTTTGCGGCCGAGCTGAAATTCGAGCAGGCCGTGGTGGTGCGCAATCAGATCGCCTCGCTGTCGCGCGTGCTGCACCAGCAGAGCATGGAAACGACGGGCGACGCCGATGTCGACATCATCGCCGTGCTGGTGCAGGGTGGGCGCGCCTGCGTCAACCTGGCGATGGTGCGCGGCGGGCGCCACCTGGGCGACCGCGCCTATTTTCCCAGCCAGCTCAGCGACGCGGCGGCCATCGCCGAGGAAGCCATCGAGGTGGAAGTGCTCGCCGCTTTCCTGGCCCAGCACTACACGGAGAAATTCATCCCCGGCACCCTGATCCTGAATATCGAATTCGACCAGCCGGCCCTGATGGTGGCCCTGATGGAGCAGTGCGGCCACCGCATCAACCTGATCTTCCAGCCGCAGGGGCAGCGCCGCCAGTGGCTGGAGATGGCGCAGAAGGGCGCCGAGATTTCGCTGGCGCGCCTGCTGTCCGAGCAGGGTTCGCAGCAGTCGCGCACGCTCGCGCTGGCCGAGGCGCTGCGCCTGGAAACGGAAGACCTCGACAGCTTGCGCGTCGAGTGTTTCGACATCAGCCACACGCAGGGCGAGGCGACGCAGGCGTCGTGCGTGGTATTCCACCATCACGCCATGCAGAATGGCGAATACCGGCGCTACAACATCAACGACATCACGCCCGGCGACGATTACGCGGCCATGCGCCAGGTCTTGATGCGCCGCTATGAAAAAGTGGCCAATGGCGATGGCGTGATGCCCGATGTGGTGCTGATCGACGGCGGCAAGGGCCAGATCGAAATGGCGCGCCAGGTGTTCGCCGAGCTGGGACTCGATATCAGCTTGATTGTCGGCGTGGCCAAGGGGGAGGGGCGCAAGGTGGGCCTGGAAACCCTGCTGTTCGTCGATGGCCGCCCGGCGCAGGAACTGGGCAAGGAGTCGGCCGCGCTGATGCTGATCGCGCAGATCCGCGACGAGGCGCACCGCTTCGCCATTACCGGCATGCGCGCCAAGCGCGCCAAGACGCGCCAGACGTCGCGCCTGGAGGAAATCGAAGGCATCGGCGCCAAGCGCCGGCAGAAACTGCTGTCGCGCTTTGGCGGCTTGCGCGGCGTGGTCGACGCCAGCGTCGAGGATCTGATGTCGGTGGAGGGGATTTCGACCCAGCTGGCGGAAGAGATTTACAAGCAGTTGCACTGATGAATCGATGGCCTGGTCCGGCGCTGCCGCAACCGGACTAGGCTAATGTTGCCGGGCCATGTAGACTAGTGGCGCTTTCTTCACGCTTTCTTCATGTTCAATTTACCCGTCGGCCAATTGCTTCCTTATGCCTTTTAATATTCCCATCCTCCTGACCTGGCTGCGCGTGGCCCTGATTCCGCTCGTCGTCGGCGTGTTTTACCTGCCGCCGTCGATGCTGCTGCATGGCGACCAGAACCTGGTTGCCACCCTGGTCTTCATCGTTGCCGCCGTCACCGACTGGTTCGATGGTTTCCTCGCGCGGCGCTGGAACCAGACGTCGGCCTTCGGCGCCTTTCTCGACCCCGTGGCCGACAAGCTGATGGTGGCGGGCGCCTTGCTGGTGCTGGTGCAGCTGGACCGCGTCAATGCCGTGCTGGCCTTCATCATCATCGGCCGCGAAATCACGATTTCCGCGCTGCGCGAATGGATGGCGCAGATCGGCGCATCGAAATCGGTGGCCGTCAGCTCGATCGGCAAGATCAAGACGGCCGCGCAAATGACGGCCATACCCTTGCTGCTGTACCACGAAGTGATCTTCGGCGCGATCGACACCCATGTGTGGGGCGAACGCCTGCTGTGGATCGCCTGTGTGCTGACGGTGTGGTCGATGTTCTATTATTTGCGCCTGGCATGGCCCCTCATCAAGGAAAAAGCGGGAAATCTGCACTGAGGCCACTCCACCTAGCTACTGCGCAGCTCACTCTCGCGTCTCCGTTGCTCGCTGTACCTTCGTACAGCTGCGCTACTCAACACGGTATTGAGCTTGCTCGCTACGCTATTCGGAGGACCGCAAGCCGGTATCGACGGCTTTCTTCGGAATATTTTGCAAAAGACCAGATATTGCCCGTTGACAGCCCCTGTAATCCCTCTATAATGCTGGCCTGTTGTTGATGACGCGGGAGTAGCTCAGTTGGTAGAGCGCAACCTTGCCAAGGTTGAGGTCGAGAGTTCGAGACTCTTCTCCCGCTCCAGTTTTCTGGATCGTGTCATAGGTAAAAACAGCGAATGCAGTAAAAAGTAGTACTGGCGATGTAGTAGAGCTTCTGATACAATGTTGTCCACTGCGGGAGTAGCTCAGTTGGTAGAGCGCAACCTTGCCAAGGTTGAGGTCGAGAGTTCGAGACTCTTCTCCCGCTCCAGTGAAAACTGGATCAGCAGTCAAGCAGCACTAGTAAACGGTAACAAAAGGCAGTAAAATAGCGGTTCGTATGCGGGAGTAGCTCAGTTGGTAGAGCGCAACCTTGCCAAGGTTGAGGTCGAGAGTTCGAGACTCTTCTCCCGCTCCAGCGATAGCTGTAGCAATAAAGTGTAGTGGCAGAAAATAGAAGCTCCAATGCGGGAGTAGCTCAGTTGGTAGAGCGCAACCTTGCCAAGGTTGAGGTCGAGAGTTCGAGACTCTTCTCCCGCTCCAGAATTCTAAGGGGAAGCTAAGCTGGCTTCCTTTTTTTATCCGCCGCCATGCGCGGCGCGATTAGGCGGTAACCAAGCTCCAATGCGGGAGTAGCTCAGTTGGTAGAGCGCAACCTTGCCAAGGTTGAGGTCGAGAGTTCGAGACTCTTCTCCCGCTCCAGTTTTCAAGGTGTGCCGGAAGGCACATCCAAGCAGTTCCTCTGGCGAGGTAGCAAAGAGGTTATGCAGCGGCCTGCAAAGCCGTTTAGACGGGTTCGATTCCCGTCCTCGCCTCCAGATACAGCGCATAAAACCATGCGCAGGTAAAAAAGCCCACTTCGGTGGGCTTTTTTTTTGCCTGCAGCACAGGGCGGTTATCGGCGCCTGTTTCCCGCCTGGCCGCTTTTCGCGGCCAGGTCCATGCAATGCAGGGAATTTCATGTCCCGATTAATTGCAAGGGCAGCCTTAATTAAATAAATGGTTTATGTTTATTTAATTTGCGGGAAATGACTAGCTGACAGTAATCTGTGGATCCCAATAAAAATAACCGTACAGGCTTTGCGTCTGGCCATCGTCATTCAGGCTATATAAGGCAATATAAACGTAGAAATTTTCCGTGCCGGATCTGGATACCTGGGCCGTGAAATTGGAAAAATTGCGCGATTGCTGAATGGCCGGCAAGCCATTCGACGAATCCGTATTCGGCACGGCCGCATTTCTCCGGGTGATGGTGTTGGAGACAAAGTTATTGAAGACCTTGTCGCCATTCCAGTAATTGATGCCATAGACAATGACGGCCGAATCGGCGTTGTCATAGATGGAGGCGCCGGTGAACGAGACGAAATCGCCCACATTGGCCCTGAAACTCAGGTCGGCGGTGCCTTGCCCTTTATTGATGCCGCGCGGATCGGTGGCAATCATGTATTGGCTGGTATGCACCAGGCCCACAGGCTTGGTCTGGTCGGGACTCGTCTGACGTGGATGCTGGGCCATGATCAGATCGGTGTCTATTACAACGAGAATGTTGATTGTAATATTACTGGCATTCAATTGCACGTCGGACATAAATCCTCCTGAGTTTTCCTACTCGTCTGGCTTTTCGGATGCGCCCCGTTTTTTAATGTGGTAAGCAGTCTCCACCGCTGCTGTGTAGAATAGTGGGAAAAAATGTATAAAAACTCTCCAATTGAAACGGCGGAATAATATTTAAAATATTCCATTTATAATATTTTTATTTTGTAAATGCCGTGGCTGGAAACACCATCTGTTACCGCTTCCCGGACGGCGGCGTTCGGTCAGGCGGCCCGCTGGCGCCGGGATGGTGACGGGCGTGTTCGTCCGGGGCGACAAGGTATGGTGCTTCCGGTTGTGGCGGGCAGGGCGGTAGCTGGCGCCACGATACGCCCTGCCGCATCTTGTATAATGCCCGCAGGCTCAGCCGCGTCGCCAGGCGCGCTGATGGATTTTCCCCTTTGCGCCATACCCATGTAGTCACTGACGATTTCCCTTTTCGTTGGACCCCGGCGCGGCTTCCTTGCGCAGTCCGCCAGCATGGCTGCGCCTGCTGACTCCCCTTCAGCAGCGTATTTCTCTGTTCCGACCCTGGATTTGAATCAATGATCAACGCAACTTTTCGGGATGAGTGGTTCTCGAACATACAAAAAAATATGCTGGCGGGTCTGACCACCTCGTTTGCCCTGGTGCCCGAATGCATTGCCTTTGCCCTGGTGGCGCAGCTCAATCCCTTGATGGGCCTGTACGGCGCCTTCATCATCTGCGCGCTGACGGCCATCTTTGGCGGACGCCCTGGCATGATTTCGGGCGCCGCCGGCTCCATGGCCGTCGTCATCGTGGCGCTGGTGGCGCAGCACGGCGTGCAATACCTGCTGGCGACGGTGGTGCTCAGCGGCATCCTGATGGCGCTGTTCGGCATCTTGCGCCTGGGTAAGCTGATCCGCATGGTGCCGCACCCGGTGATGCTGGGCTTTGTGAACGGCCTGGCCATCATCATCGCCATGGCCCAGCTGGAACACTTTCGCCAGGCCACGCCGCAAGGCGAAGAGTGGCTGCACGGCACGCCCTTGCTCGTGATGGGCGCGCTGGTGGCGCTGACCATGGCCATCGTGTACGTGCTGCCGCGCCTGACGCGCGCCGTGCCGCCGGCGCTGGTGGCCATCCTCGGCGTTGGCGTGCTCAGCTATGGTTTGCATCTGCCGACGCGCACCCTGGGCGACCTCGCGCATATCGCCGGCGGCTTGCCGGCCCTGCATTTCCCCACCGTGCCGCTGGACATGGCTGCCTTGCACGTGATCTTCCCGTACGCGGCCCTGATGGCTCTGGTGGGCTTGCTGGAAACCTTGCTCACCTTTAACCTGACCGACGACATCACGCAAACGAAGGGCCAGCCGAACCGCGAATGCATCGCGCTGGGCGCGTCGAACGTCGTCTCGGGCCTGTTTGGCGGCATGGGCGGCTGCGCCATGATCGGGCAGACGATGATCAACCTGAGTTCCGGCGGCCGTTCGCGCCTGTCGGGCGTCACGGCCGGCGTGATGATTTTACTGTTCATCCTGTTCCTGTCGCCGCTGATCGAACGCATTCCGCTGGCCGCCCTGGTCGGCGTGATGTTCGTCGTGGCGCAGCAGACGTTTGCCTGGGGTTCGCTGCGCGTGCTGGGCAAGGTGCCGCGGCACGATGCGCTGGTGATCGTCGCCGTCACCATCATCACGGTGTTGACGGACCTGGCGACGGCCGTGCTGTGCGGCATCGTCATTGCCGCCTTGAGTTTTGCCTGGCAACATGCACGCGAGATGCGCGCCGACATCGATGACAGCACGCCGGGTGTGCGCGTGTACGCACCGCATGGCACCCTGTTCTTTGCCTCGACGACGCATTTCCAGGAGCTGTTCCAGAGTGCGACGGATCCGCTGCGCGTCATCCTCGACTGCCGCCACCTGCACATGGCCGATCATTCGGCCATCGCGGCCATCGAAGCCCTGTACGAGCGCTACGGGAAGGCGGGCAAGCATGTGCAAGTGACGCACTTGTCCGGACGCAACCAGGCCTTGCTGCAGCGCGCGGGCGTCGACATGAGCGTGGCGTAAAATAGTGGATCGCCGTTTCGCGCCATGTCGCGGAAGGCGGGGATTTTTGAATGGATGGAGTATTGATGCTGTCGTACGAACAAGAACAACAGTTGCAACAAAGCCAGGCGGGTTTCGACGCCTATTATGACGCGCTGGGCGCGTCGCTGGTCAATTTCGTCGAGCGCCTGGGCATCCAGCCGGCGCACGAAGTGTTGACGAACGCGGCCGAATACCTGCCGTATATCGACGCGGCCATGCGCAGCATCGTCATCCGCGACGAAAGCTGGCAATGGGTGAAAACCATGCTCGGCTATTTTATCGGCGAATACTTCGTGCAAGGCCATGCCGGCTGCTGGTATGTGGAAACGCGGGCCGAATCGCCGCATTTCTGCCGCTACATGGTGGGCGGCTTCGAGCATGGCTTGCCGCTGGACGCCGCCATCGATCCGGATGCGCTGGCGCTGGCGTTTCTCGAGCAATCCGTGCCGCGTGAGCTGGCCACGCTGATGACGGATGCCCAGGCCCGGTTGAGCTGAGCCAGGCTGGCATCCGGCGTGGCAGCGGCTGCCACGCATCGATCATCACGCCGTCAAATTTAAAACTCTTCCCACTCGCCTTCGGCAGGCGCCGTTGCCTTGGCGCTCTTGCGCAGCACCGGCAGGCGCAGGGCAGGGACCGTGGCCTTGCGGGCGGGCGCCGCTGGCGCCGGGACGCTGCGCTGCGCCGGTTTCGCGCCGAAACGCTCGCTCGTCGCCGCGTTCGCATCGAGGCGGAACACGCTGACCACTTGCGCCAGTTCGCTCGCCTGCTCCTGCATCGCCTCGGCCGCTGCCGACGCTTCTTCCACGAGGGCCGCATTTTGCTGGGTCACCTGGTCCATTTCGGAAATGGCCTGGTTGACTTGCTCGATGCCTGCGCTTTGTTCTTCGCTGGCATTGCTGATCTCGCTCATGATGGAGGTGACGAAGCCGATGCTTTGCACGATCTCTTCCATCGTCTTGCCCGCCTTGTCGACCAGGTCCGTGCCCACGTCGACCTTTTGCACGGAATCGTCGATCAAGCCCTTGATCTCTTTCGCCGCTGCCGCCGAGCGCTGCGCCAGGTTGCGCACCTCGGTGGCGACGACGGCAAAGCCACGGCCCTGCTCGCCGGCGCGCGCCGCTTCGACGGCCGCGTTCAAGGCCAGGATGTTGGTCTGGAAGGCGATGCCGTCAATCACCGAGATAATGTCGACGATTTTCTTCGACGACGTATTGATCTCGCTCATG
Source organism: Janthinobacterium sp. SUN118 (assembly GCF_030397695.1). Lineage (NCBI taxonomy): Bacteria > Pseudomonadati > Pseudomonadota > Betaproteobacteria > Burkholderiales > Oxalobacteraceae > Janthinobacterium > Janthinobacterium sp. SUN118. The sequence continues at coordinate 1,710,689 of NZ_JAPUBV010000001.1, forward strand.
GTGGCCACCACTTCAGCCACGACGGCGCCGCCACGGCTGGCGATGCCGGCCGCGTCGCCAGCCAGCTTGTTTGCCTGGCGCGCATTGTCGGCGTTTTGCTTCACGGTACTGGTCAGCTCTTCCATCGACGACGCCGTCTCTTCCAGCGAGCTGGCTTGCTGCTCCGTGCGCGACGACAAGTCCTGGTTGCCGGCCGCGATTTCGCTGGATGCCGTGGCGATGGTGTCGGTGCCGCTGCGCACTTGGCCGACGATGCCCACGAGGCTGTCGTTCATGGTTTTCAGGGCGTGCATCAGCTGGCCTGTTTCATCGCGGCCCTGCGCCGTGATGACGCTGCTGAGGTCGCCAGCTGCCACGGTTTCCGCCACTTTCACGGCGGCGCGGATGGGGCCGGTGATCGAACGCGTGATCCACCAGGCGAAGCCGATGCCCATCAGCACGGCCAGCACGCCCATGGTGATCAGGAAGATGCGGGTGCCGCTGTAGGCATCGATGATGCTGGCGCCGACGCCGTCGGCGGCCTTGATCTGCATGTTGGCAAAGCGCTTCACTTCGGCCAGGTAGGCCACGGTGATCGGCGCGACTTCCTTGTCGAACACTTGCTTGGCGCCTGCCACGTCGCCGTCCGCCTTCATCTTGAAGGCGCGTGCGCGCGTCGTCACGTAGTCGGTGCGCACCTTGCGCACGACCTTGAACTGCTCGATCACGCCAGGGTTGAGCAGCGAAGCGACGATGTCGTCCTGCAGCTTGCTGGAACGCTCGGCATCGACCTTCAGGTCTTCCTCGATTTTGGCGCGCACGACGGGATCGGTGATCTCGAACGAGGCCACGCCGCGTACGCTGTTGAGTTCGATGATTTTCGACCATTCGGCCACCATGCGCTGGTTCTTGATGCTGGTATTGATGAGACGGTAGGTCAGGTCGCTGGCCGTTTGCATGCGCACGAGGGCGGTGACGGTCAAGGCGGCCAGCAACAGCAATACGACAGCAAAGCCGACGCCAAGGCGGCTGCCGATGTTCAGGTTTTTCATGTAATTCCTAACAGTTTAATAGTCATGATCGCCGCCGCCAGCAGGGGCGGACAGGCGCCGCAAGGCGCAGGGGATCGGGGTCTTCGGGTGCCGCAGATTGCATCGCGGCGCGCCGCGCTGGGCGCGGCGATGGAGGTAAAGCAGGGGGTGTGGCGGCTTGGGATGCCGCTAACCAGCAAGGCGCAAGTATAGCATTGACGCACGGAAATAGTTTTTCAAAGCAATTTTAATTGTTTTTTGCTATTGATTTCCTGTTGCATTTTTACATCAAGTCGCCTGGCTATAAGTACTATCACTTACAGTAAGCCTTACTTTTCACCGGGCGCACTGATAAAATACTAATGATAATCATTCGTATTAAAACATCGACCAGGGAATTGTATGCAGCAACAGCGCAAGCCAGGATTCAAACCGATCACCATCGCCGTACTGGGCGCCCTGACCTTGGGCGCCACCCCACTGGCCAGCTGGGCGCAGGAAAGCTTGCCCGCCGTGACCGTGACGGCATCGAAGGACAAGGATGGCTATGTCGCCGCCAGCTCCGCCAGCGGCACCAAGACGGAAATGGCCCTGCGCGACGTGCCGCAGACGATCAACGTGGTGCCTGCCGCCGTCATCAAGGACCAGCACGCGATGTCGATCCAGGACATCATGAAAAACATCCCCGGCGTGGGCCTGTCCACGGGCGACGGCCAGCGCGACCAGGTATTCATCCGCGGCTTCACGGCCATCGGCGACCAGTTCGTCGACGGCTTCCGCGACGATGCGCTGTATTTCCGCGACCTGTCGAACGTGGAACGGCTGGAAGTGATCAAGGGACCGGCCGCCGTGCTGTACGGCCGTGGCTCCTCGGGTGGCCTGGTGAACCGCATCACCAAGAAGCCGGGCGTGGATATCACGGACGTGGCGCTGAGCCTGACCAACACGGCGGGCCGTCGCGGCGAGGTCGACGTCGGCCGGGTGGGCGAGACGGTGGACTGGCGTTTCACGGGCGCGCGCGAATTGTCCGACAGTTATCGTGACCAGCAATTCATCAACCGCACGGCGCTGGCGCCATCGGTGGCGATCCGCCTGTCGGGCGCCACCAAATTGCTGCTGCAGGGCGAATACCTGGAAGACCGCCGCCTGACGGACTTCGGCATCCCGTCTTACCAGGGCCGCCCCGTGGCCGTCGATGCGCGCACTTACTACGGCGCCGCCAACGCCCGCGATGCGGATTTCAGCCAGTCGCGCGTGGTGTCCACGGCCGCCACCCTGACGCACAAGTTCAGCGACACCTTGTCGCTGCGCAATGCCTTCCGTTACTACGATTACCACCTGGACCGCAACAACACGAATATTTCCGGCAACGTCAATGAAGTCAGGGGCACGATGAGCCTCGGCCATGCCAAGCTGAACCGTGACGAGAGCGGCTGGTTCAACCAGACGGAACTGACGCAAAAGCTGGTCACGGGCACCTTGCGCCATGAAGTGCTGTACGGCGCCGAATTCGGCAAGCAAAACAAGGATGCGTCGAGCTGGGCCTCGACCGTGGTGGCGACGAATGTGTCGATCTTCCATCCCGTCCTGCCCGTCGTCGACCGCAGCAAGCTGGGCGCGCGCAGTGATACCTTCGGTACCTACGACACGGCCGCCGCCTATGTGCAGGACGCCATCAGCTTCAGCGACGAATGGAAGGCGCTGGCCGGCCTGCGCTACGACAGCTACAAGCAGCAGTCGCGCCTGGCCAATGCGGCCGGCGTGACGACGGCGAACCTGTCGCGCACGGATTCGGCCTACAGCCCCCGCGCCGGCCTCGTCTGGCAACCGAGCGCCGCGCAATCGTATTACGCGTCGTGGAGCCGCTCGTTCCAGCCGAGCGGCGAGAACTTCGCCCTGGCCGCCAACAATGCCGACCTGGCACCGGAAACGACGCGCAATACGGAAGTGGGCGCCAAGTACGACCTGTGGGGCGGCCGCGCCAACGCCACCGTGTCGCTGTTCCGCCTGGAGCGCGACAACATCAAGACCAGCGACCCGATCACGAACCGCATCGTACCTGTCGGCACGCAGCGCACGGACGGCCTGGAGCTGACCTTCAACGCGGATCTGCACGATGGCTGGAAAATGATGGCCGGCTACGCCTATCTTGACGCCACCATCACCGACTCCATCGCCGTCGACCGCAGCGTGAATGCGCCGGGCACGACGACGGCCAGTTCCGTTGCCATCAAGGGCAAGCGCGCCACCTTGACGGCACGCAATACGGCCAACCTGTGGCTGACGAAAGACCTGGGCCACGGCTTCACGGTGGGCGGCGGCGCGAATGCCGTCGGCAGCCGTTTCGCCAATCCGGGCAACACGGTGGTCTTGCCCGGCTACGTGACGGCCGACGCCATGGCCGCGTACCGCACGGGCCGCTATGAAGTACAGCTGAACGTCAACAATATCGGCGACACGCGCTACATCGTTTCCGGCCACGGTTCCAGCCCGAACCTGAGCCTGCCGGGCGCGCCGCGCAACGTGGCGCTGACCTTGCGCTACAGCCTGTAATTCACGCCGCACTTGCCGCTGCACCAAAAAACCCGCTCGCAAGCGGGTTTTTTTATGGCTGCCGTCACCGGGGAAGGTTTCCTGGCCCAGGCTAGCGAGATGCAAGTGGGGGCCATGCTCGCCATGGCCGACGGCGCTGTTGCTTGCCGGCCAATTAGCGCGCACACTGGCCCTGCGGGCTGGCGATGCCATTTAGAAGTACTGTTCGGTACTGATAAATTAATGTTGACTATATGAAACTTTTTCCGGCGAACTCTTCCTTGTCCGTGTTTGAGGGGTAAAATACGCCTCATATGGCACAGGCATGGTGCTTATAGCTTATCGATATGACACCGCCATGACGTTGTATGACTTTTTATTTACTCACATCATAGAGGTCTGATATGGTTCAGATATCCAGGCGCCAGTTCCTTCGGGTGACAGGCGCCACGATTGCTGGCTCCAGCCTCGCCTTGCTCGGTTTCGCACCGGGGCAGGCGTTGGCCGAGGTAAGGCAATACAAGCTGGCTCGCACGACCGAGACCCGCAATACCTGTCCTTACTGTTCCGTAGGCTGCGGCGTGCTGCTGTATGGCCTGGGCGATGGCGCGAAAAACGCCGTTTCCAGCATCATCCACGTGGAAGGCGATGCCGATCACCCGGTGAACCGCGGCACCCTGTGCCCGAAAGGCGCCAGCCTGGTCGACTTCATCCACAGTCCGAACCGCCTGAAAGTGCCGGAATACCGCGCACCCGGTGGCACGGAATGGCAACCGATTTCCTGGGATGTGGCGCTCGACAAGATCGCGCGCCTGATGAAGGACGATCGCGACGCCAACCTGATCGAAAAGAATGCCGACGGCAAGACCGTCAACCGCTGGCTCTCCACCGGCATGCTGGCCGCGTCCGCCGGCAGCAACGAGGTGGGGTATCTGACCCACAAGACAGTGCGCAGCATGGGGATGCTGGCCTTTGATAATCAGGCGCGTGTATGACACGGACCGACGGTGGCAGGTCTTGCCCCGACGTTTGGCCGTGGCGCGATGACGAATCATTGGGTCGATATCAAGAATGCCGATGTGATTTTGGTCATGGGCGGCAATGCAGCAGAAGCACATCCTTGCGGATTCAAATGGGTAACGGAAGCGAAGGCGCATAACAAGGCCAAGCTGATCGTTGTCGATCCGCGTTTTACCCGCACCGCATCCGTGGCAGATTACTACTGCGCCACGCGGACCGGCACGGACATCGTCTTCCTCGGCGCGATCATCAATTATCTGCTGACGAACGACAAGATCCAGCATGAGTACGTGCGCAACTACACGGACATGCCCTTCATCGTGCGCGAAGACTATGCGTTCGAGGACGGCCTGTTCTCGGGTTTCGACAAGGAAAAAGGCAAGTACACCAACAAGAGCACCTGGGATTACGAGATCGGCGACGATGGCTATGCCAAGGTCGACCCGACCATGGAGCACCCGCGCTGCGTCTACCAGATGATGAAGAAGCACTACGCGCGCTACACGACCGAGATGGTCGAGCGTACGTGCGGCGTGTCGCCCGACAAGTTCCACAAGGTGGCCGAGGCGCTGGCCTCGACTGCCGTGCCGGGACGCGCCGGTACCATCCTGTACGCACTGGGCTGGACGCACCACTCGACGGGCGCGCAAACCATCCGCACGGGCGCCATGGTGCAGCTGTTGCTGGGCAATATGGGCATCGCCGGCGGCGGCATGAACGCCTTGCGCGGTCACTCGAACATCCAGGGTCTGACCGACCTGGGCCTGATGTCGAACCTGTTGCCGGGCTACATGACCCTGCCGAACGAGGGCGAACAGGACTTCGACGCCTACATCGCCGCGCGCGCCACCAAGCCGCTGCGGCCGAACCAGCTCAGCTACTGGAGCAACTACCGCAAGTTCCACGTCAGCTTCATGAAGACGTGGTGGGGCGATTTCGCCACGGCCGAAAACAATTACGCGTTCGACTACCTGCCCAAGCTGGACAAGCCGTATGACTTGATGCAAGCGATCGAGAACATGCACCAGGGCAAGATGACGGGCTATATCTGCCAGGGCTTCAACGTCATCGCGTCCGCGCCGAACAAGCAGAAAGTCACGGAAGCGCTGTCGAAGCTGAAGTTCCTCGTCGTGATGGACCCGCTGGCCGTGGAAACGGGCGAATTCTGGCGTCCGCATGGCGAGTTCCACGAAGTCGATCCGACCAAGATCATGACGGAAGTGTTCCGCCTGCCGACCAGCTGCTTCGCCGAAGAGCGCGGTTCGCTGGTCAGTTCCTCGCGCGTGCTGCAGTGGCACTGGCAGGCGGCCGAACCGCCGGGCCAGGCGCGCAGCGACCTCGAGATCATGTCGGGCCTGTTCCTGCGCATGCGTACCATGTACCAGAAAGAGGGCGGCAAGTTCCCCGATCCGATTCTCAACCTGACGTGGAACTATGCGCAGCCGCATAATCCGCAGCCGGAAGAGATCGCCCGTGAATTCAACGGCAAGGCGCTGGCCGACCTGTACGATCCCAAGGATCCGACCAAGCTGCTGGTGAAAAAGGGTGAACAGCTGGCCTCGTTCGCGCAATTGCGCGATGATGGCACGACCACCAGCGGTTGCTGGATCTTCGCCGGCAGCTGGACGCAGGCGGGCAACCAGATGGGCCGCCGCGACAACAGCGACCCGACCGGCATCGGCCAGACCCTGGGCTGGGCCTGGGCATGGCCGGCCAACCGCCGCGTGCTGTACAACCGCGCCTCGTGCGACTTGAAGGGCAAGCCTTTCGATCCGACCCGCAAGCTCATCGAATGGAACGGCACGAACTGGACGGGCGCCGATATTCCCGACTTCAAGGTCGACGAACCGCCGGAAAACGGCATGGGGCCGTTCATCATGCTGGGCGAGGGGGTGGCGCGCTTCTTTGCGCGCGGCGCCATGGCCGAAGGGCCGTTCCCCGAGCATTACGAGCCGTTTGAAAATCCGCTCGGCTACAACCCCATGCATCCGAAAAACCCGCAGGCGATCAGCAATCCGGGTGCGCGCGTGTTTGCCGATGACCGCAAGCTGTTCGGCACGCATGAGGAATACCCGCATGTGGCCACCAGCTACCGCCTGACCGAGCATTTCCATTACTGGACCAAGCATGCACGGTTGAACGCCATCATCCAGCCGGAGCAATTCGTTGAAATCGGCGAAGAGCTGGCGGCCAGCATCGGCGTGGTGGCCGGCGGCAAGGTCAGGGTCAGTTCCAAACGGGGCCACATCATCGCCAAGGCCGTCGTGACCAAGCGCATCAAGGCCTTGAAGATCGAAGGCAAGCAGGTGCATACCGTGGGCCTGCCGCTGCACTGGGGCTTCACGGGGGTGGCCAAGCCGGGGTATCTGATCAACTCCCTGACACCGGGCGTGGGGGATGCGAATTCGCAGACACCGGAATTCAAGTCCTTCCTCGTGAAGGTGGAAAAAGCATGATGGGAGATCGATAATGGCACTGCAATCCTTAGATATCCGGCGCCTGTCCGCCACCACGGTGACGCCGCCGCAAGCGCGCAGCCCGGTGACGGGCACCGTGGCCAAGCTGATCGACGTGTCGAAATGCATCGGCTGCAAGGCTTGCCAGACGGCGTGCATGGAATGGAACGACCTGCGTGACGAGGTCGGCGAAAACCATGGCACCTACGACAACCCGACGGACCTGACGCCGCAATCGTGGACGGTGATGCGTTTTGCCGAACACGAAAGCAATGACGGCAACCTCGAGTGGCTGATCCGCAAGGATGGCTGCATGCACTGCGAGGATCCGGGCTGCCTGAAGGCCTGCCCGGCGCCGGGCGCCATCGTGCAATACACGAACGGCATCGTCGACTTCCATCAGGAAAACTGCATCGGCTGCGGCTACTGCGTGGCCGGCTGTCCTTTCGACGTGCCGCGCATTTCGAAGAAGGACGACCGCGCCTACAAGTGCACGCTCTGTTCGGACCGCGTCGCCGTGGGCCAGGAACCGGCCTGCGTGAAGACCTGTCCGACGGGCGCCATCGTCTTCGGCACCAAGGAAGACATGAAGGTGCATGCGGAAGAGCGCATCGTCGACCTGAAATCGCGCGGTTTCGAGAACGCCGGCCTGTACGATCCGCTGGGCGTGGGCGGTACGCACGTGATGTACGTGCTGCACCATGCCGACAAGCCGCGCCTGTACTCGAACCTGCCCGACAAGCCGAGCATCAGCCTGATGGTGGGCTTCTGGAAGGGCTGGGCCAAGCCATTGGCCGTGGCCGGCATGGCGGCCACGGCGCTGGCCGGCCTGTTCCACTACACGCGTGTCGGTCCGAACGAAGTGAGCAAGGATGAAGAGCGCGAAGCCCTGGACGAGGCCAAGCGCATCAAGGAGGGGCAGCATGAATCATCATGAACAGCACAGTGAACTGCACAATGGCAAGCTGAACGACAAGGATGGCAATCCGCTGATCCAGCGCTACAACCCGAACGAGCGCACGAATCACTGGGTGACCGCCATTACCTTCGTCATGCTGGCCCTGTCCGGCCTGGCCATGTTCCATCCGTCGATGGCGTGGCTGGCCAACCTGTTCGGCGGCGGCCAATGGACGCGCATTTTGCATCCGTTTGCCGGCCTCGTGATGTTTGTCTCGTTCGCGATCCTCGTGGTGCGCTTCTGGCACCACAACAAGTTCGAGGACGGCGACAAACAGTGGCTGAAACAGATGGACGACGTGCTCAACAACCGCGAGGAAAAGCTCCCGAAGATCGGCAAATACAATGCCGGCCAGAAGATGCTGTTCTTCGCGCTGCTGGCATGCATGCTGGGCCTGCTGTTGTCGGGCATCGTGATCTGGCGCGCGTATTTCGCGTTCTATTTCCCGATTCCCGTCATCCGCGCGGCCGCCTTGCTGCATGCCGTGTGCGCGTTCGGCATCATCTGCGCCATCATCGTGCACATTTACGCGGCCCTGTGGGTCAAGGGCTCGATCGGCGCCATGGTGCGCGGCACCGTCACCTACGGCTGGGCGCGCAAGCACCATCCGAAGTGGTTTGAAGCGGTGATCCGCGACAGCAAGGATTAAGCTGTCGTAAGTGCCGCCCAGCTGCAAGAGCCGGGGCCGGTCCCACAGGATCGGCCCCTTTCTCTTTCTGGTTTAAAATACTTTTACAGCATGGCCAACTCCGCTGGCTGTGCTTTGCTTTTTTTGATGGGGAAACTCCATTGGTACAACGCATACTCCAGCCAGGCGAAATCGAAGGCCTGGACCATAACGCGATTCCGCGCCTGCTGCTGCCGCAGCCTGACAGCCTGTTTACGGCGCGCGCCTTGCGCTTGCGCGAACTGGCGCAGGGCAAGATCAAGGGCATCCCCGTCGACGCGGGCATGCAGGGCTACCTGGTGCTGATGGCCGCGCTGGCCGATGCGCAGGCCGCCGTGGTCGCCAAACTGGCGCCCGGCGCCGTGCCCGTGGCCGACGCCGAGGTGCTGCGCCGCGCCATCGCCCACCGCATGCCGGTATTGCCTGTCAACGGCGCCCGCCCACCGGTCTGGCGCGACATCTTCGCCAGCCTGCTCGACGAGCTGGCCGTCACGGCAGCCAGCCAGCCGGCCCTGTCCGGCGGCCTGACCCAGGTGCTGGCGCAGCTGCGCGCGCTCGATGAAGCGGCGCTCGATGCCTGCGCCGACGCCGTGCTCGACGAGAACGGCGATCATCTGAACCCCATGCACGCGCCGTTTGTCGCCGCCGCCCTGCAGGTGCTGTGGTCGACGTCGGCCAGCCAGCTGCGTGCCACGCGCGTGCCGGATCTGGAAACGGGCACCCTGTGCCCCGTCTGCGGTTCTCACCCTGTCGCCAGCGTGATCCGCATCGGCGGCCAGTCGCAAGGCTACCGCTACCTGCACTGCGGCATCTGCGAAAGCGAATGGCATATGGTGCGCGTGAAGTGCTCGACGTGCGAACAGAATGGCAAGATTGCCTACCAGGGCCTGGACGCGGCCGACGCGGCGCCGTTCGACCCGGTGACGGCGAAGGACGACAAATTGCCCAACAAGGCCAACGATCCGAAAAAAGTGGCGCGCGCGGAAACCTGCGAGGATTGCCATACCTACCGCAAGGTCTTCAACCAGGAACACGATTACAACGTCGAGCCCCTGGCCGACGACCTGGCCAGCCTGATGCTCGACCTGCTGGTGGGCGAAGCCGGCTACCAGCGCGCCAGCGGCAATCCGCTGCTGTGGCTTGGCAAAGGCGAAGCTTGATGAAGACGGAGCAGACCGTGCGCCTGCCGTCGGTGGACCGCATCCTCGGCGATGCGGCTTGCCAGGTCCTGATCGCCGAATACGGCCGCGTGCAAACCGTGGCGTGCGCCCGCGGCGTGCTGGCCGAGCTGCGCGCGGCCATGCTGGCTGGCGCAGGTGGCGACGAGGATACCTCGCTGGACGCCATCGTCGCGCTGCTCGGACAGCGCCTGCAGGCGCAATCGCGCCCGCAGCTGCGCGCCGTCTTCAACCTGACGGGCACGGTGCTGCATACCAACCTGGGGCGGGCGCTGTTGCCCGACGCGGCCGTGCAAGCCGTGGTGGAAGCGCTGCAATGGCCGATGAACCTGGAATTCGACCTGGAGACGGGCAAGCGGGGCGACCGCGACGACCTGGTCGAGGAATTGCTGCGCGAACTGACGGGTGCCGAAGCGGCCACCATCGTCAACAACAACGCGGCCGCCGTGCTGTTGATGCTGAATACCGTGGCGCAGGGCAAGGAAGTGGTGGTGTCGCGCGGCGAGCTGGTGGAAATCGGCGGCGCCTTCCGCATTCCCGACGTGATGACGCGCGCCGGCGCCGTGCTGCGCGAAGTGGGCAGCACCAACCGCACCCACCTGGCCGATTACGCGCATGGCGTGAACGAACAGACGGCGCTGCTGATGAAGGTCCATTGCAGCAATTACGCGATCACGGGCTTCACGAAAAGCGTGGAACTCGATGCGCTGGTGCCGCTGGCGGCGCAGCACGCCATTCCCACGGCCGTGGACCTGGGCAGCGGTACGCTGGTCGACCTGGCGCAATACGGCTTGCCGCATGAAACGACGGTGCGCGAAACGATAGAGGCGGGCGCCGACCTGGTGACCTTCAGCGGCGATAAATTGCTGGGTGGCCCGCAGTGCGGCGTGATCGTCGGCCGCGCCGACCTGATCGCGAAAATCAAGCGCAACCCGCTGAAGCGCGCGCTGCGCGTGGGCAAACTGACCCTGGCCGCGCTGGCGCCCGTGCTGCAGCTGTACCGCGCGCCGGACTTGCTGGCAGAACGCCTGACCACCTTGCGCCTGCTGACGCGACCGGCCGCCGCCATGCGCGAGCAGGCCGAGGAAGTGCTGCCGCTGCTGCAGCGCGCCTTGGGCACTTCCTACGCCGTGACGGCCGAAGCGATGAGCAGCCAGATCGGCAGCGGCGCCTTGCCCGTCGACCAGCTGCCCAGCTTTGGCCTGGCCATCCGCAGCGCGCCCGGCTCGCGCCTGAGCAACCCGCTGGGCGTGCTGGAGCAGCGCCTGCGCGCCTTGCCGCGGCCCGTGATCGGCCGCATCGGCCAGGATACCCTGTGGCTCGATTTGCGCTGCCTGGAAGCGGCGCACGAGACGGCATTCATCGCGCAGCTCGACGCGCTGGCCACATGATCGTCGGCACGGCAGGCCATATCGACCATGGCAAGACGACCCTCACGCGCGCGCTCACGGGCGTGCACACGGACCGCCTGAAGGAAGAACAGGCGCGCGGCATCTCGATAGAACTCGGTTACGCCTACCTGTCGCTGGCCGATGGCACGGTGCTGGGCGTGATCGACGTGCCGGGCCACGAAAAATTCATCCGCACCATGGCCTCCGGCGTGACGGGCATCGACTTCGCCCTGCTGGTGGTGGCGGCCGACGATGGCGTCATGCCGCAGACGCACGAGCACCTGGCGATTTTGCGGCTGCTGGGCGTGACGCGCGGCGCCGTGGCGCTGACCAAGATCGACCGCGCCGACGCGGCCCGCGTGGCGCAGGTGGAGGCGGACATCGAGGCGCTGCTGCAAGGCACGCCGCTGGCCGGCAGCCCCATCTTCCCCACCGCCGCCAGCGTGGACAACGATCCGGGCGTGGCCGCCCTGCTGGCGCACCTGGTGCAGGTGGCGCGCAGCCTGCCGCGGCGCGACGAGCGGCGCCTGTTCCGTCTCGGCGTGGACCGCGTGTTTACCCTGTCGGGGCAGGGCACCGTCGTCACTGGCACGGCGCTGGCGGGCATGGCCAGCGTGGGCGATACCTTGCAACTGGCGCCGGGCGGCGTCGAGGCGCGCGTGCGCAGCATCCATGCGCAAAACCGCGCCGCCGAGACGGGCATGGCGGGCCAGCGACTGGCGCTGAACCTGGCCGGCATCGCCCGCGAACGCATCGAACGCGGCAACTGGATCGTCGCGCCCGAGCTGGCGCAGTGTTCCGAACGCCTCGACGTGGAATTGACCCTGCTGCCCGACGCCGGCGTGCACTTGAAAGCCTGGTCGCCGTTGCACGTGCACCTGGGCGCGGCGCACCAGCTGGCGCGCGCCGTCATGCTCGATGGCGAGACCCTGTCGCCAGGGCAGACGGGCAGGGTGCAACTGGTGTTCGACGCGCCGATGCACGGCGTGCCGGGCGACCGTTTCGTCGTGCGCAATGCGCAAGCCACGCAGACGGTGGGCGGCGGCATGGTGCTCGACCCGTTCGGCCCCGCGCGCAAGCGGCGTAGCCCGGCGCGACTGGCCTGGCTCGATGCGCTGGCCGCCTTTGTCGCGCACGGCGATTACGCGGCCTTGCTGGCGCAAAGCCCTGTGGGCTTGCGCGAATCGCTGCTGGTGCGCCTGTCCTTGCTGCCGGCGGCGGCCATCGCGCTGCCGCCCGACACGCGGCGCATCGCCTTGCGCGCCGGCGACGCCTTGCTGCTGGCGCCGGCGGCCTTGGCGGCGCTGGAGCAGCGCGTGCTGGCCGCGTTGGCCACGTTCCATGCGCGCGCCCCCGACGAGGCGGGGCCGGAACTGTGGCGCCTGAAGCGCATCGTCGACGCCGAGATGGAAGATGCGCTGTGGAGCCACCTGGTCGAGGGCTTGCTGGCGCGTGGCGAGGTGCAGGCGCGCGGCGCCAGCCTGCATCTGCCGACGCACAGCGTGGAACTGACGCCGCAGGAGCAGGCGGTGGCCGAGCCGATGCTGGCGGCCCTGCTGCAGGGGCGCTTCGAGCCGCCGTGGACGCGCGACCTGGCGCGCGACTTCAGCCTGGCCGAGGATGAGGCGCGCCGGCTGTTGCGCAAACTGGCCAAGGCAGGGCAGATCAGCCAGGTGGTGCACGACCTGTTCTACCACCCGGCCGCGCTGGCCGAACTTGCGCAGCTGGTAGGGGAACTGGCGCGCAAGGCGGAAGCGGTGGCGGGCTTGCCGCCCGGCTCCGGCGCGGTAGGCGCTGCCGCCTTCCGCGACGCCAGCGGCCTGGGCCGCAAGCGGGCGATCCAGGTCTTGGAATTTTTTGACCGCGTCGGTTATACTCGGCGTGTTGGCAATGGGCATCTATTGCGCCCGCAAGCGCTGTGGTCCTACACCTTGCCCAACGGCTAGCTCAGGCACCGCGGAAAGCACACTCATCCGGTGATGTGGCCGGGCTTCAAACCCGGTGGAGGGCGTCAGACGTTCTCCCGTAGGTTCGACTCCTACTGTTTTCCGCCAGTTATCCCCCATCTATCTCTCCCGCGTTGGCCGCTTGCCACGTTGCGTAAAAATTATGGCGTAAAAGGCAACATTCATCGATGGCTGACGGGGCCGATGGTAACATCGAGCCGAAGGCAGGGATGCGGATACCCTGTGGCAGATGAAGGCAAGCATGAAACAACGAGGGATGGCATGGCTGCTGGCCGCGCTGCAGCTGGCGCCGGCCGCGGCCGGGGCGGTGGATGTGCGCGGCGTGCGCATCGTCGGCGAGCATTTGCCGCCGTCGAGCATGATGGAAGGCAATACCGTGGTGGGACGCGAGACGGTCAAGGTGCGCGAGATCATGGCGCGCGCCGGCATCGCCTACAGCATCGAATTGCTGCCGTGGAAACGCGCGTATGCGCAGGCGCTGCGCGAAACCGATACCTGCATATTTTCCACCACGCGCACGCAGGAGCGCGAAGCGCGGTTTCGCTGGATCGGGCCGCTCAACGAAGCGGAGTGGGTGCTGTATGGCCTGGCCGAGCGGCATTTGACGCTGCGCACGCTCGATGACGCGCGCGGCCTGGTCATCGGCACGGTGCTGGGCGACGCGCGCGACGATTATCTGCGCCAGCGCGGCCTGAGCGTGGCGCCCGTGACGCAGGAGTGGCTCAATCCGCAAAAGCTGCTGCTGGGGCGTATCGACCTGTGGGCCGTCGGCATGGCGGTGGGCAGCAAGCCCTTTCTCGGCAAGGAATGGGAAGGCAAGGTGGTGCCGCTGCTGACGTTCAACCGCGTGCAGACTTACCTGGCCTGCAACAAGCTGCTGCCCGAGGCGCAGGCGGCCGCCATGCAGCGGGCCGCCGCCGCCATGCGCCGCGACGGCAGCATGGCGCGCGAACAAGTCCGTTAAGGTCCCGGCCTCAGCTTTCCAGCCACTGGCGCACGCAGTTGCGCCCTTCGCGCTTGGCCTGGTACAGGGCCTGGTCGGCATGGCTGTAGGCCGTCTCGAACGCCGTGCCGGCGCGGTTCCAGCTCAGGCCCACACTGACGGTGATGGCGCGCGTGATGGGCGCCGCGTGGCGCTGGCGGCCGACCGTGTCGCAGATGCGCTGGGCCACCTTCGCCGCTTCGTCGCGCGAGGTGGTGGGCCAGACGACGGAAAACTCTTCGCCGCCGACGCGGCCGATGGCTGTTTCCTCTCCCAATAGTCCCTTCAGGCAGTCGACCACGGCCTGGATCACGCCATCGCCGGCCGGGTGGCCGAAATCGTCGTTGACCTGCTTGAACAGGTCGATATCGAGCACGATCAGGGCCATGTCGCCCTGCGCCAGGCAGCGCGAAGCGTGGTCGATCACGGCGCCGCGGTTCAGGGCGCCCGTCAGCGGGTCGTGCGTGGCGCGGTATTCGAGCTGGCCGGCCAGGGTTTGCAGCTGGCGGTTCAGCAGGTGCATGTCGCGTTCGGCGCGGTCGCTGCGGCCGATCAGGCGCCGCGTCTCGCGCATCAGCCGTTCGTAGTGGACAATCAGTTCGCCGAGCACGCGCCGCTGTTCCGCGCCCGAAGCACCGGCATCGGCGTGCATGCGGCGCGCGGCGGCCAGCGCTGCCGCCTCCACCGTGAACAGGTCGGGCTCCAGTTCGGCCTCGGACATGGTCGCGCGCATGCCCTAGCTGCCCTGCACGGGATGGTCGCGGAAGTCCAGCGCCGTAAAATCCTGCTGCAGCTCCTGGCCGAATTCCAGGATGGTGTCGTCGTCCTCGTCGTGGTACCAGTTCAGGCGTACTTGGTTGCCGTCCACGGCCGCCTGGTTCAGGGTGTCGAACAGGGTAAACAGCATCTTCGTGCTGGAGCTGTTGAAGTAGGCCAGCGAGACATTCACGGTAATGCTGGCGTCGCGGCAGCCTTCCAGGTAGGCGCGCACGGCGGCGATCAGCGGGCCATAGAAGGCGGCTGCATTTTCCGGATACGACTCGCCCTTGATCGACAGGCTGTGCTGCTCGAAACGGAAGTCGATTTCGGGCGAACTCGGGGTCGCGGCGATGAACAGTGGTGACGGTAATTGCATATGCTTTCCTGAGTCGGCTCTTTCAAATGATGGCTTTGATGCAGAAGATGGTGTGGCCCGGTTCCTGCGGATCCTGGACGAATTCGAATTCCAGCGGCTCGCTGGCGTCGCGCGCCATGGTGAGGAAGCCCAGGCCCGCGCCCTTGCTGTCGGCGGGCGTCTCCTCGCGCAGCGCCTTCTTGTAGGCCAGGCGGATTTCTTCCATCGTCATCGTGTGCAGCGGCTCCAGGCGGGCGCGGATCTGCGCCACGTTGTCCGTCGAGACGGGATTGGCGCACAGGAGGAAGAAGCTGTCGCCGCGCGTGCCGATGCAGAACGAGCCGCGCCGCATCTGCTGGTCCAGCTGCGCATCGGGCGTCAGGCTGTCGGCCGAATAGTGCATGATGTTTTGCGACATCTCGATGAACGAGGAAAAGATGCGCCGCCGCGTGGGACCGGCCGCGCCGGCCGTATCGAGGCGCGCCTTGATGGTCTCGGAAATGGCGCTGACCACGTGCTGCGAGAAATAGCCCACGTAAAAAAAGATGATGTTGCGCTTGCGCGCCACGTCCCAAAACTCGTTGAATTCTTCGTACAGCACGTCAGTGCTCCTGGCTAGCCGGTGACCCGGTTTCTTGTGGATGGGCGGTGGGGGACATCGATGGATAGGTCAAGCTACAGGCGGAAACAGAAAAAGGTCAGGTCGTCGCGGCGCGGCTGCTCTCCCTGCCACGCGGCGCTGTCCTGCAGCAGGGCCGCGGCCACGTCGCCGGCCGGCGCGGCGCCTTGCGCCAGCAGCAGCTCGCGCATGCGCCGCTTGCCGTAGGCGATGTCGCGCGCGCCGCCGATCTGGTCGAGTAAGCCGTCGGTGGTGATGAACAGGAGGCTGCCCGCTGGCGCGTCCAGCGTCTCGTTGTGCCAGCAGTAGCCAGCCGGCGTGTCGACATAGCCGACGCCCATGCGCGCGCCGTCGATGGCGCGCACGCTGTCTTCGCCGGGCGCGACCACGTGCAGCGCCAGTTTCGCGCCCGCGAACCGCAGGCTGGCGCTGGCGTCGTCGTAGCAGAGGAAGGCGCAATCCATGCCGTCGTTCGAGCCGGCGTGATGGCTGGTGCTGGCGCCATCCTGGCCCAGCAGGGTCTTGATGGCGCGGCTGACGGCGCCGATCAGGGCGGCCGGATCGTGCGGCCCCAGCTCGCGCAGGGCCTGGCTCAGGGCGGACGAGGCGATCAGGGTCATGAAGGCGCCGGGCACGCCGTGGCCCGTGCAGTCGGCGATGGCGGCGAACCAGCCGCCCGCATGGCGCTCGAAAAAGTAGAAGTCGCCGCCGACCACGTCGCGCGGCTGCCATTCCAGGTGCGCGTCGGGCAGGGTGGCGCGCAATTCCGCATCGGAGGTGCGCAGCAGCGCGCGCTGGATCACGCTGGCGTAGTCGATGCTGTGCATGATCTGGCGGTTTTTTTCCGCCTGCATGGTGGCCACCACGTTCATCAGCTGCAAGCCGAAGCCCACGCCGGCCAGCGCGCCGTCCGCGGTGATGATGAAACCGTCGGCCAGCGCCTTTTCGCCCGCTTCCACGGCGCGGAAGGTGAGGTCCTCGATGCTCATGGCGCCGTCGACGATCAGCGGCTCCTTGTCCATGAAGGCGATGCAGCTCTTCTTGCCGTACACCTCGTGGTAAAAGGGCTTGGACATCTGCGACATGAAGATATTGCGGCTGATCAAGCCGATGGGGCGCTGCTGTTCCGTGACGGGCAGGCTCATCATGTCGCGCCGCTCCGTGAACAGCTCGAGCACGGCGAAATTGCTGGCGTCGGCCTGCACGGATTCCGTGGGAATGCACAGATCAAACGCCACGGACGTCCGATAACGGGGAAGATGCAATCGAGAAGCGTTGAACTCCACAGGCGGCTACCTTTAGATGACGATCGGACCTGGCTTGTCGCAACGGCAAGGCGACTGACAAACAGGCAATATCATCATGGTAGCCTTCGATTATGACGGCTTGATTACTCGGCTTGTCAAAACCGTATCTAAGATGGCTGCATGGCAAGCGCCGCCCACGGATTCAGGCGCGCCGGGCGAGGCTGCGGGCCTGTTCCAGCCAGCGCTCGCGCTGCGCATCGGTGGAATTCAACACGGGGCCGAAGCTGGCCACCCTGACGGGCTTGATGCCGCAAAACTCCAGCGTCGTCTTGCGCAGCTGGTGGATGCCGGGCATGCGGTAGACCCAGCGGAAATACCAGGGCGGCGTGTCCATCGTCACCAGCAGCTGCGCCGTGCGACCCAGCAGCAGCTGCGCCGGGAAGGCCTTGCCGGGGCGGTACTTGAAGGCGTAGCCGGGCAGGAAGACGCGGTCGATGAAGCCCTTCAGCAGGGCCGGCGCGCCGCCCCACCAGATCGGGTAGGCAAACACCAGGTGTCCGGCCCAGGTGATGGCTTCCTGCGCGGCCAGCAGGTCCGCTTCCAGCGGCTGCACCTGGCGATAGCCTTCATGCAGGACGGGATCGAAGTCCAGCTGGCCCAGGCGCAGTTCGCGCACGGTATGGCCGGCGTCGCGCGCCGTGGCGGCGTAGGCGTCGGCCAAGGCGGCGCAGAAACTGTCGCTGGACGGGTGGCCGAGGATGATTAATATGCGCTTGGGTGCAATCGTGCTCATGCTGCGGGCTTTCTAAACGAGAGGAGCCTGCATGCTAAAGCCTGCCCCTAGTGGCAGAGTCAAGCGGCAGTCATGCTTGAGCGTTCAGGCAGCCTGCTGGCGCTGGCGCACCAGGCAATCGTGGATTTCCGCGTCGATCTCGCCCAGTTGCGCGTCGAGCTGGCGCAGGCGGGCGATATCCTGCCGTACTTGCGCACGCTTGGCGGCGATGTGCTGCGACAGGGCGGCCCAGTCGGTGTCGTCACCGGCCAGGATGGGCAGCAGTTCGGCCAGGCGGAAGCCCAGCGCCTGCGCCTGGCGTATCAGTCTGACTTGCGCCAAGTCCTGCTGCGTGTAGACGCGGTAGGCGCCCGAGCGGCGCACGTCGCCCAGCAAGCCCAGCGCTTCATAGTGGCGCAAGGCCTTGGGCGAGGTGCCCGCCAGGCGGGCGATTTCTCCGATGTACATGTTTGTCCTTTGTCGAGCTGCGGCGCACGCAGTGTAGCGCAGGCGGTGCGCCAGGCGCTACGCCGCGCGTTGCCTCAGGATGGCTTGCGCGGCGGGACTTTCTTCGCCGTGCACTCGGCGCAGGTGCCGTACAGCGACAGCGCGTGTTCATGCAGCACGAAGCCGCGCTCGGCGGCGATCTCGTTCTGGCGCAGTTCGATGCCTTCGTCGACGAATTCATCGACCTTGCCGCAGCCCGTGCAGACCAGGTGGTCGTGGTGCTGGCCTTCGTTCAATTCGAAGACGGCGTGACCCGATTCGAAGTGGCGGCGGAACAAAATGCCCGCTTCGGCAAACTGCATCAGCACGCGGTAGATGGTGGCCAGGCCCACGTCGATTTTTTCGGCCAGCAAGAGTTTGTAGACATCGTCCGCACTCAGGTGCTTGATCGTGCCTTCTTGAAACAGCTGCAGAATCCGCAAGCGGGGGATGGTTACTTTCAAGCCCGATTCACGCAGTTCCCTCAATATATCCATGTCTCCCATTCCTTTTTGTGATCGCCTTGGCGTGCGCCTGGGCGTACGCCTATCTATGATTTTGCATTATATCGCAAATGATAATCATTACTATTCTCATTTGTATTGTGCGAGGTGGAAATATTATGCTGTCTGGCCCGGCGGCAGACCAGTGACGTCGGCGCAAGGCTGGCTTGCGTTCCACGCACCGTGCCGCTCCGCGTCATGGCTTGCGATGGAAAAATGACGCCGATATCGCTACACTGTGCAGCACGAAATAACAATGGAGTGGGCATGGACCGATTTGATGCGATGCGCATTTTCACGCGTATCGTCGAACTGCGCAGTTTTACGCAGGCGGCGCATGACCTCGGCTATCCGAAAGCCACCGTCACGCATGCGATCAAGCAGCTCGAAGCGCGGCTGCGCGTGCGCCTGCTGCAGCGCACCACGCGGCAGGTAACGCCCACGCCCGACGGCGACGCGTATTACCAGCGCTGCGTGCGCCTGCTGGCCGACCTCGAGGAAACGGAAGCCGTCTTTTCCTCGGCGGCGCAGCAGCCGGCCGGCAAGCTGCGCATCGACCTGCACGCAACCCTGGCCCTGCATTTCGTCATGCCCGTGCTCGACCAGTTCTGCGCCCGCTATCCGCTGATCGAACTGGAAATCGGCATGGGCGACCGCCTCGTCGACCTCGTGCGCGAAGGCGTCGATTGCGTGCTGCGCGTGGGCGAACTGAGCGATTCGTCGATGGTGGCGCGCCGCGTGGCGCTGCTCGAGCAAGTGACGTGCGCCAGCCCTGCCTACCTGGCCGCGCACGGCACGCCGCATACCCTGGCGGACCTGGCGCACCACCGCGCCGTGAATTTCTTTTCCGCCCAGACGGGCAAGACCTGGCCCTTCGATTTCCGGGCGGGCGGCCAGGTGCACAGCGTGAGCCTGCCGGGCACGGTGTCCGTCAACAATGCCGACGCCTACCACGCCTGCTGCCGCGCCGGCATGGGCCTGATCCAGGCGCCCCGTTACCACCTGGCGCAGGCGCTGGCGGCGGGAGCGCTGGTGGAAGTGCTGGCGTCCATGCGGCCCGACCCGCTGCCCGTGTCCGTGATGTACCCGCACCACCGCCAGCTGTCGCCGCGCGTGCGCGTGTTCGCCGACTGGGTGGCCGGCCTGTTTGACGGCGTGCGCTAAGGAGCGGTAGCGCGCTGCAATGCCGCAATTTTTGACCTGGGAAAAGGAAAAATTCCGTCTGTTGATGCCATCCAGCACTATTTGATGTGGATCAAAGTTTTTGTTGCACTGCACTCTTAGACTTCGCAGCGTTACTTAACGACAGAGGGAAATACAATGAAAAAGTCCGCAACCGCAGCAGCAATCGTCCTGGCCGCCATCGGCGCAGTCGCCGGCAACGCCATGGCACAGGAAGGCCCTTGGCTGGTCCGTGCGCGCGCCGTGCATATCGACCCGGCCGACAAATCTGCTCCTATCGGCGGCGTCGGCGCATCCGACCGTTTGCATGTCAGCAGCAAGACGATTCCGGAAATCGATATCTCGTATTTCTTCACCCCCAACATCGCTGCCGAGCTGATCCTGACTTACCCGCAAAAGCATGACGTCAAGCTCGACGGCAACAAGATCGGCACCTTCAAGCATCTGCCGCCGACGCTGTCGCTGCAATACCACTTCATGCCGGAAAAACAGTTCAGCCCTTACGTGGGAGCGGGCGTGAACTACACGAATATTTCTGACGTGAAATTGCTGAATGGCGCCGGCCGCCTCGAGCACGACAGCTGGGGCTTCTCGCTGCAAGCGGGCGTCGACTACAAGCTCGATAAAAACTGGTCGCTGAACTTCGACATCAAGAAAGTGCAGATCCGCAGCGACGTCTTCATCGGCGGTGCCAAGGCCAGCGAAGTCAAGGTCGATCCGCTGCTGATCGGCGTCGGCGTCGGCTACCGCTTCTAGGAACACCGAGCAAAACCTGCTGCGCGTCGTCATTTGCGCTCTGCGATGCGCACTGTACCTTCGTACAGTCGCGCTTCTCAAGCACAGTGACTGCCGCTCGCGTCGGTTTTGTCAGGCGTGGCAAGTATTGAAGATGCCCGTGCAGCGCGGGCAAAAAAAGACGGCCAGGTGTGAACCTGGCCGTCTTTTTGCGTGCAGCGCCTTGCTTGCGCTTTATTTTTTCAGCGTCTTTTCCAGCGCCAGCTGGTAATCCGTCTTTTCATAGCCGGCCAGGTATTTGTTGGTGGCGTCGAGGAAGGCGCGCGAGCGGTAGGCCGCTTCCAGGTCCTTGACCCATGGCTTGCCCTTGTCGGCCGTGCGGATCGCCACCAGGTTGATGTAGCTGTCCGAGATCTTTTCCACGGCCAGGGCGGTGGTCAGCTTCATGCCGGCGGCCAGGGCGAAGTTGCCGTTGACGAAGGCGAAATCGGCGTCCGCCAGCGAACGTGGCAGCTGCGCCGCTTCCAGCGGCACCAGTTTCAGCTTCTTCGGGTTTTCCAGCACGTCGCGCTCGGAAGCGCGCAGCGGGTCGACGTTCGGTTTCAGCTTGATCCAGCCCATCTTGGCCAGCACCACCAGCGCGCGCGCCTGGTTGGTCGGGTCGTTCGGCATGGTGATGGTGGCGCCGTTCTTGACTTCCGCCAGCGACTTGTGCTTGCTGCTGTACAGCGCGATCGGCGTCGTCGGCACGGTGATCAATGGGCTCAGCGGCAGCTTGTTATCGGTGGCGAACTTGGTCAGGTAGACGATGTGCTGGAACACGTTGGCGTCCAGCGAGCCTTCGGCCAGCGCGTAGTTCGGCTGCACGTAGTCGTTGAATTCCACGATCTTGACCTTGTAGCCTTGTTTTTCCAGGATCGGCTTGATGCCCAGCTTCAGCTGGTCCGAGTACGGGCCGGAGCTGGTGCCGATGACGAGTTCCTTCGGGTCCTTGGCGTGGGCGGCGGTGGCGAAGGCCAGGCTGGCGGCGGCCAGCAGCAGGTTGCGGCGAAGATGGTTCATGTATGTCCTTGTTCTGAGTATGAATTAACGTTTGTCGAGGCGCTTGGCGATGCGCGTGCCGGCCAGCTGGATGATCTGCACCAGCACGATCAGGATGGCCACGGTGACGACCATGATGTCCGTCTCGAAGCGGTAGTAGCCGTAGCGGATGGCCAGGTCGCCGATGCCGCCGCCGCCCACCACGCCGGCCACGGCCGAATACGACAGGAAGCTGATCGACAGCACGGTCAGGGCCAGCACCAGGCCGGAGCGCGCTTCCACCAGCAGCACGCGGAAGATGATCTGCATTTCCGAGGCGCCCATGGCGTGCGCCGCCTCGATCACGCCGCGCGGCACTTCGCGCAGGTTCTGTTCCACCAGGCGCGCCAGGTAGGGAATGGCGGCGAACGACAGCGGCACGGCGGCGGCCAGCGGGCCGATCGAGGTGCCGGCGATGATGCGCGTAAACGGCGTCAGGGCCACCAGCAAAATGATGAACGGGAAGCTGCGCACGGTATTCACCAGCCAGCCGAGGATCATCGACAGCGGGCGGTTTTCCAGCGACTGGCCTTCCGAGACGAGGAACAGCAAAATGCCCAGCGGGCCGCCGATCAGGATGGCGGCGGTAAGGCCGATGCCCAGCATGGTCATGGTCTGGCCCAGCGCCACCCAGATTTCCGGCAGCAGGTTGATGACGTTATTGATCGATTCTTCAAACATGTGTTGCATCCTTCCATGCGGTGGCTTCAAAGGCCTCGGTGCCGTAGTAAGCCAGCTCGCGTCCCAGCGCCGTCTTGCGCGGCGTGGCCGTGTCGCTCAGGTCGAACTGTTCCGCGATGGCGCCGTTTTCCACGACGGCGACGCGGTTGCAGATGGCGCCCAGCACCGACAGCTCATGGCTGACGATGACGATGGTCACTTTCAAGCGCGCATTGATGTCGCGCAGGGTGTCGAGCAGGGCGCGCGTGGTTTCCGCGTCCAGCGCGGACGTCGGCTCGTCGCACAGCAGCACGTCCGGGTGGCTGGCCAGCGCGCGGGCAATTGCCACGCGCTGTTTCTGCCCGCCCGACAGTTGCGCCGGATAGCTGTGCAGCTTGTCGGACAGGCCCACCAGCGCCAGGCATTCCTCGACCCTGGCGGCGATCTGCTCGCCCTTGGCCGTGCCATGGATTTTCAGGGGGAAGGCGACGTTGTCGAAGACGCTGGCGTTTTGCAGCAGGTTGAACTGCTGGAAGATCATGCCGATGTTCTGGCGCGCGTCGCGCAAGTCGCTCTTGCCAAGGCTCGTCAATTCGCGGCCGGCCACGGTGATCGTGCCGCTGTCGGGACGCTCGAGCAGGTTAATCAGGCGCAGCAGGGTCGATTTGCCGGCGCCGCTCTTGCCGATCAGGCCGAAAATATCACCGGGATAGACTTCCAGCGTGACCGATTTGACCGCGTGGAATTGTTCGCCCTTGGGCAGCGCGAAGGTCTTGTTCGCGCCATCGATGCGAATCACCGGCGTACGGTGTGGTGTGGTCATGCAGTGTTTCCTTTTTTATTGGACCGTGACAGGCGGGTAACGGGGCCGGATCGGGAGTGGATCGGGCCGGCCTGAAACGTCGGTTGCGTAGTATACCTCCGATCGTGTTATTACTCCTACGACAGAATCTTGCTTTGAATATGCAAATAATGTCTATATGAAGGTTTTGCAAGAGCAAAACCGGATTTTTGCCGCTCAGCCGATAGAAAATTCGACGGGAATCGATAATTCGAGCGGATCGGGCCGTTCCTGGGGGATGCGCGGCAGCGGCGCGGCCCGTTGCAAAGTGTCGAGCGCGGCCTGGTCCAGCGCCGCGGAACCGGAACTGCGCTCGATGGCGGCGGCCAGCACCTGGCCCTCGCGGTCGATGCGGCAGCGCAGGTACACCACGCCCTGTTCCTGCTTCGCCCGCGACGCCGTCGGGTAGCGGCGGAAGCGCTCCATGCGCGCCAATACCTTGCCTTCCCAGCTCGATACGCCGCTGCGCTGCTCCTGCGGGGCGGGCGGCAGGGCGGGCGAGGGCGGCGCCGCCGCGATGGACGCCGTGGCCGCCGGCGCCGGCAAAACGGGCGCGTGGCGCACCTCGGCGACGGCGTCCATGGCCTGCGCCTGCAGCGGCAGGGGCGCCGCGTCGGGCTGCGGCAGCACGAACTGGCGGATGGCCGGCGCTGCTTTTTTCGCAACGCTGCGCGACGGCGCGGCGGCCGCGCTGACCTGTTCAGCAAGATTCTGCTCCAACGGCCGCGGCGGGGCCGCCGCCGGCAGGTACAGCAGCATGGCCGGCTGCGCCGCGTCAGGCACGATGGCCAGCACGGGCGCCGCCGGCGCGCGGTGGTACAGCGCCCAGCCGAGCAGGGCGCCATGCATGGCGAAGACGGTGGCGATCGTCAGCGGACGGCGCCAGTCCGTGGAAGGCGCGGTGTTTTGCGCGGCATCCTGCGTGGTTACCTCCCCGGACACGGGCAGCGGGGACGCCGGCGTTTGCACCGGCGCCGGCCCTTCCGGGCGGCGCAGCAGGTAGATGATGACGGCGATTTCCAGCGCGCCCACCAGGGCGATGACCCACCATGGCGGATGGCCGAGGCACATGGCGACAAAGCCGATGGCCATGCCGAGGCAGGCGAGGGCCTTGCCGCGCCGCGATACGGCGCGGTGCTCGCGCCACTGGCGCAGCGGCGCGCCGAAGCGCGGATGGTGCAGCAGCCAGTGCTCGAGGCGCGGCGAGGCGCGGCTGAAGCAGGCCAGCGCCAGGATCAGGAAGATCGTCGTCGGCATGACGGGCAGCAGGGCGCCGATCACCCCCAGCGCCACCATCAGCATGCCGGCCGCCGTCCACGCCCAGCGGCGCAGCCGCGCCGTGTGTGCTTCCGCGCCGGCCCGGGTCACTGGCTCCTCCATCAGGCGCAGGCCTCCACGTGGCCGTGCATGCGCAGGAAGGCGGCGCGCGCGCCGTCGATGACGCGCGCTTCGCCTGCCTCATCGAGGACGGCCGTATCGAGCACGGAGGTAAATTCGCGCCAGTGGCGCGCGCGCCCGTCAGGATGGCCGGCCAGGTGGCGCGCGCCGTGGTGTTCATCGAGGCCGATCTTGCCGGCCAGCTTGTACAGGATGGCCGCGCCCAGTTTAGAGCCTTCGCTCACATACAGCCAGCCCAGCGCCGTGGCCAGGTCCAGCTGCGCGTCGAATGGCGCGCTGGCCGCGTCGGCCGGCAGGGCGGTCTCGAGGTCATCGAGGTCGGCGGCGATGCTGGCATAGCGGCGGCGCTGTTCCAGGTCGGGCAGCAGGGCGGCCAGCTGGGCGTTGTCGTACAGCGCGTCGACGTCGCGCAGGAACGCATATTGCGCCTGCAGGAAGCGCGCGTAGTTCTCGCGGCTGGAGAAGGGCGCGCTGGCCATGATGCGCTGGTCCAGCAAGTCGTGGGTGGCCATGGTGTCGGCTTTCAGGCGCTGGCTGCGGCTAGGCGCCGCGTTAATCGGAACGGCGGTGGCGGTATTCGTGTTGCTCGTGGTGTTGCTTGCTGTCTGCATGGTCTTGCTGCTCTCTATTATAAGGATGAATCGAATCAGAAACGTACGCCGAGGGTGACGCGCGCCGTGCGGCCCGGTCCCGGCATCAGGCTCAGGGTCAGCGGATCGAGGTAGTAACGATCCGTCAGGTTGTCCACCGCCACGTCGACGGTGGCGTTGGGCGTGATCTTGTAGCTGGCAAACAGGTCGGCCAGGGTATAGGCCTGCGTCAGCACCTGCGGCGAGGTGCCCGTCCATGACTGCCACACGGCCTTGTCGTCCTGGCGCGCCAGCGGATGGCCGACGTGCGTCAGGCGCGTGCCCAGCGTGAGCTTTTCCTGCAGCCAGCGCGTGCCCAGGGTCAGGTTGGCGCTCAGCTTGGGCTGGATGTGGTTGCTTACGTAGGAACTGCTAAAGCCGATGGGTGAGCAGTCGGGCGTGTTCCAGATATCGGATTTCCAGCTGCTGGCCTTGCGCAAATAGGCCGCCGTGGCGGCGTCGCAGATCAGCGTCTTGCGGTTCCAGGTGCCGGAAAAATCGGCGAACACGGCGCCGCGGTCGTACGACGACTGCAGTTCGACGCCCGAGACGCTGTACTTGTCCGTGTTCGCCATCGAGAAGTTCTGCGCATAGGCCGGCAGGTCGGGTATCGGGCGGCGCGTGATGTAGCCATGCGTGACGTTGTCGAAGTAGGACAGGCGCAGGCGCAGCTTGTCGGCGGCGCTCCACACGCCATCCTTGACCAGGCTCACGCCGATTTCGCGGTTGTGGCTGCGTTCGGCCCGCAGCGGCGACGAATACGTGGCCGAAAAGCCCATCGTCGATTCGTACAGGCTGGGCATGCGCAAGCCGCGCGCGTCGCGCAGGAACAGGCTGACGCTGTCGGACAGGCGCGCCGTCAGGGCGACAGTGGGCGAAAAGCCGTGATCCTGGCGGCGGATCGGCTTGCTGTACTTGAACAGGCCGGGAATCGCGTCGCGGTAGACATAGCCGTTGCCACTCCATTGATCCACCTGCGAGATGTCCAGCGGGGCCGGCTCGACGCCATAGTTTTCCACCATGCCGCCCACCAGCGCGGGATTGGTGGCGGGCGTGAACTGGCCCTGCGCATCCTGGTACCATTTTGCGGCGCCAATCTGATCGCCTTGCTTGTCCCACATGGTGACCCATTGCCAGCCCTGCGGCTGGTATTGCTGTTCGGCGCGGCGGTTGCGGTCGCGCGTATCGAAGCGCTGGAAGCGTCCGCCCGCGTCGATGGTCAGCCAGTCGCGCGCCTGCCACTGCAGCGAGGCGAACGCGCTTTGCTCGTGGCGCTTGCCGTTGCGCAGCGTGTGATTGGCGTTCAGGTCGCCATCGAGGATGCGCACGCTGTCGGCCGGACCGATATCCTCGTTCTGCAGCGACAGGCCGTAGTCCAGCTTGAGCGCGCCCATGGCGGTGGCGAAGCGCGAGGTATTCGTCAGGTCCGCGCCGACGCGGCGCGCCTGGTTCTTTGCCAGGTACAGCACTTCCACGCATTCCTTGCATTCGTGGTCGCCCGGATTGGGCTTGCCTTCGAGCGGATTGCTGAAGATGTCGCCGTTGCGCGACTTGCTCTGCATGTCCGTCAGCCACAGGTTGGCCTTCAGGTCGATCCACTGCTGGCCCTCGGGTTTCCATTCGTAGCGCGCCGTCAGCGCGTTGGTGCGCACCTGGCTCGGGTCCCACTGCGGGATGCTGCCGGTGCTGTTGCGGTAGATTTGCGAGGGCATGATCTCGCCATAGCTGCTGTCGAAATAGCGGTAGCCCAGCTCCAGTTTCTGTTCATGCGGCAGGCGCAGATTGGCCTTCAGCAGGGCCGAAGTGGTGCGATTGGCCGTATTGAGCACTTCGTCGCCCTTCTTGAAGAACTGCGTCACGCCATCGTCGCCACCCCATGCATTGGGCAGCTGGTAGCGCTTGAAACCGCGCGTGCCGGAAAAATAATTGCCGATGCTGCGGTGGCTGATGGCCGCCACCAGGTCGTAATCGTCCTGGCGCGTGGCCACGGCGATGCTGCCAAAGCCGCTGCGCGGGTCGCCCAGCTTGTTGCGGTGCGTGCGCGGCGCGCTGCCGAAATCCGTGGGCGCCGTGACGCTGTTGTCCTGGATGCCGCCGCGCAGGCGCACGCCCGTGCGCTGGCCCGTCAGCAAGATGTCTTCCGGACGCAGGGTCTGCATGCTGACCATGCCGCCGATGGCGCCCGCGCCCTGCGCCGACAGGTTCGGACCCTTGTCGATGCGGATGGCGCTGATCAGGTCAGGGTCGATGTAGCTGCGGTCGGCGATGCCCGCGTAGCCGCGGTAAACGGTCGACGATTGCAGGCTGCCGTCGATCAGCACGGGCACGCGGCCCTGGCCCTGCATGCCGCGCACGTTGACGTCGACGGCGCCGCTGTTGCGGCTGTCGCCCACCTGCACGCCGGCCACGCCCTTGAAGATGTCGGCCGGCGAAGTGCCGCGGAAGCGCTCGATCTGCTCGCGCCCGATGTACACGGAGGCGGCCGGCGTGGTGTAGGGCAGGTCGGCCGGATCCGTATCGTCCGCCTCGAACATGCCGCTGCCGCCCTGGCCATTCACGCGCAGGGTACCGATCTGCACTGCGCCGGCGGCGATGGGCGCGGGTGCGCTGATGATGATGGTGGTGCCCCCTTGCAGCTGCGCCTGCAGGCCGCTGCCGGCCAGCAGCTGGCGCAGCGCATCGGGCAGCGAATGGCGGCCCTGCAGCGGCGCGCTTTGCCGGCCCTGCGTGAGGCGGGCGTCGGCCAGCAGCACCATGCCGGCCTGGCGCGCCAGTTCATTCAGCGCGCGGCTCAACGGTTGCGCGGGAATCTGCCACTCCACGACCGCGGCGGGGGCCGCCGTGGCGGCGTGGCTGGCGGGCATGGCGAAGGCCAGGCCGATGGCCAGGAACAGGGGGGACAGGCGGGCGTGCAAGGGAGGGCGAGGCATAGTCGTGTGCATGTTTTTCCTATGGTGACGTGGTGAATCATTCATAGTTAAAACGAATGAGTATCATTTACCCTGACGTGCGCCATGCTTTTATTTCGCGGCATATGGAAAATCAGCGGGCGACGATATGCAGCTTGCCGCCGTCACGCCGCAGGCGCACGGGCAGGGCCAGCGGCAGGGCGGCGGCAAATTGCGCCGGCTGCAGCGCGTCGAAGCTGCCATTCAGGCGCAGGTCCGCCAGCGCCGGGTCGTCGAGCACGAGGCCCGAATCGCCATAGCGCTCGAATTCGGCCAGTGCCTCGGCCAGGGTGGCGTCCTCGAAATCGAGGCGCCCTGTACGCCAGTTGCCCACGGCTTGCGCGCTGACCCTGGCCAGCGCTTTCATGCCCTGCGGCGTGACGGTGACCGTGTCGCCCGCCTGCAGCACGGCGGCTGGCGCGCCGCTGTCGCCTTCCACGCGCACGCTGCCCTGCGCCACGCTGACCTGCGTGGCGGCACCCACGTGGCGCACGGAAAAATGCGTGCCCAGTACGGTCGCCGTGGCGGTGCCGGCCAGCACCTGGAACGGGCGCGCCGCATCGGCGTGCACATGGAACATGGCCTGGCCGCGCAGCAGGCGCACGCTGCGCCGGTCGCGGTACAGGGCCACGTCGACGGCGCTGCCGCTATCGAGTTCGATGCGGCTGCCGTCGGGCAGGATTTGCGTGGCGAACTGGCCGCGCGCCGTGCTGTAGTCGTGCTGGAAACCGGGCCGCTGCAAATGGCCGGCCAGCGGCCACGCCAGCAAGCCGCACAGCAGCAGGCAGCCGCCGGCCAGCGCGCCGCGCGGCAGGCTGCTGGCGGCCAGGCGCAAGCCGGCGAGGCGCCGCAGCAGCGATGCCGGCGCCGGCGCGGGCCGGGCGGGCTGGCTGAAGGCGGCCACGCGCTGTGCGGGCAGGCCGGCCAGCAGGGCATCGGTGCGGACCAGGGCGTCCCAGGCCTGCTGGTGGCGCGCGTCGGCCTGCAGCCATTGCCGCAGCGCCGCCAGTTCGTGCGCGGCCAGGCCGTCATCGTGACGCAGCAGCCATTGGGCGGCCTGGAAGTCGATTTCGTCTGCCGTGGGAGTGATCTGTGTCATGCGCTGTCTTTTCCAGTCACGCGGTCGGGCAAGCCTTTTTTACAGGCGAGCATGCCGTTGATAATATGTTTTTCCACCATGTTGACGGAGATGCCCATCTGGGCGGCGATCTCGATCTGGCTCAGGCCATCGAATTTGTACAGCGCGAAGGCCTGGCGGCAGCGCGGCGGCAAGGCATCGATGATGGCCAGCAGACGCTCCATGGTTTGCCGGTCGTGCAGCCGCTGCTCGGGCTCGTCGGCGCGCGGCGCGCGCAGCTGCAAGTGGTCTGCGTCGATATCGTCATGCGGCCGGCGCTGGTGCAGGCGCTGCTCGTCGATGGCGATGTTTTTTGCCGTCACGTAGAGCAGGGCGCGCTGGCCGCTGTCGGGCGCCATGCCGGCGCGCAGCGCCGGTGCGCCCGGGGCCGTCTTGCGCGCCAGGATGCGGGCATAGGCTTCCTGCACCACGTCCTGCGCCTTGTCGCGGCAGCCCGTGGAGCGCGAAATCAGGCGCAGCAATTCCTGGTAATAGCGTTCAAGCACCGCGCGTTTCCCCGTGATCAAAGCGCGCCATGATAGCAAGCCCATCAAATAATAACAAGAATCATTCTCATCTGATGATTTGGATAACGCTGGATATTTTTGCCAATGCGGACAATAATCGGCAGCAGAAGGCGCTGTCGCGGACACAATGGCCGTTATTATCGATTTTTTCGATACTAACTAGGCAAATTTTCCGTTTTACATCGATCTTCATGCCATGCATAATCTGTTGCAACTGAAGCCAGACAACTCGCCGCATGCATCGCCTGCCTGCAGCCGGTTGCGGTTTTGACATCCACCACTCCCTATCAGGAATTCACAATGAAAAAACTGCTCGCTTTTATCGCCGCCGCCGGCTTCTCGCTGTCCGCCTTTGCCGCTCCGGAAGTCTATGTCATCGATGGCAGCCACACCTTCCCCCGTTTCGAGTACACCCACATGGGCTTTTCGACGCAGCAAAGCCGCTTCAATAACACCACCGGCAAGGTCACGCTGGACCGCGACGCCAAGACGGGCGCCGTCGAAGTGCTGATCGACACCAAGTCCGTGGACACGGGTTCGACCTTGTTCAACTCGCACATCCAGGGCGAGGACTTCCTCGATACGGCCAAATACCCCGTCGCCACCTACAAGTCGACCAAGTTCAATTTCGACGGCGACAAGCTGGCCTCCGTCGAAGGGAACCTGACCCTGAAAGGCGTGACCAAGCCAGTGACCCTGACCGTCACCTCGTTCACCTGCGCACCGCACCCGATGCTGAAGAAAGACGCCTGCGGCGCCAACGCCACGGCCAAGATCAAGCGCTCGGAATTCAACGCCGGCAAATACGCGCCAGCCGTCAGCGATGACGTGACCCTGAC
Source organism: Janthinobacterium sp. SUN118 (assembly GCF_030397695.1). Classification (NCBI taxonomy): domain Bacteria; kingdom Pseudomonadati; phylum Pseudomonadota; class Betaproteobacteria; order Burkholderiales; family Oxalobacteraceae; genus Janthinobacterium; species Janthinobacterium sp. SUN118. The sequence goes on from NZ_JAPUBV010000001.1 coordinate 1,741,547, forward strand.
GTTTGCCATCGAAGCGATCAAACAGTAAGCCGTGTGACAAAATCTGCCGGGCGTCGCGCTTTGCGGCCTGCGATGCTCACCGTGCTTAAGCACGGTTGCGCTTCTCGGCCACAAATCATCGCCGCTCGCTACGATTTTGTCAGACGTTACTCTGGTGGTGATTGATCGCCACTACCGATCAGTAATGGTAAAAGGCGGCGGACTTCGGTCCGCCGCTTTTTTTTTCGATAGCAGGTCAAATCAGCGCGGCAAAGCCACGCGTACTCCGACATGCGCCGCCAACAATGTGTCGGATTACGCGCGTCCCGCGCTAATCCGACCTACGCGGTTTGGTAGGTATCACAAGTGGCGGCGGTCCAGGGCCCGCCGCTTTTTTTGTCCGGGTAGGTCGGATCAGCGCGGCAAGGCCACGCGTGATCCGACATGCGCCGACATGCGCCAGGCATGCAAGATGATCAGGCCAGGTGATGCACCTGCTGCTGCCCGTACACGGGCGTAGCCAGACCTTCCATGCGCGCCTTCAGCTGCAGCGACAGGTATTGCGAATAGTGGCGCGACTGATGCAGGTTGCCACCGTGGAACCACAGCGCCTGCTGCTGCGTGGGTTTCCACATATTGCGCTGCTCGCCCTCCCACGGGCCCGGGTCCTTCGTCGTGGCCGAGCCGAGGCCCCATACCTTGCCCACCTTGTTCGCCACCGCGGGCGAGATCAAGTCGGCCGCCCAGCCATTCATGGAGCCGTAGCCGGTGGCGTACACCACCAGGTCGGCCGGCAGCTCCGTGCCGTCGGACAGCACGATGGAGTGCGCTTTCAGCTCCTGCACGCCGACGCCGCTTTTCAGCTTGATCTTGCCCTCGGCGACCAGTTCCGAGGCACCCACGTCGATGTAGTAGCCGGAGCCGCGCCGCAGGTATTTCATGAACAGGCCCGAATCGTCGTCGCCGAAATCGAGCATGAACCCCCGTTCCGCCAGGCGCGCATAGAAGTCCGCATCGCGCTCGCGGATGGCCTGGAAGACGGGCTTCTGGAAGTCGGCCAGCAGCTTGTACGGGATCGAGGCAAACGTCAGGTCGGCCTTGGCCGTCGTCATGCCGGCCGCCAGCGCGCGTTCCGAATACAGCTCGCCCAGGGCCAGCTCCATCAGCGAGTCGGACTTGACGATGTGCGTCGACGAGCGCTGCACCATGGTCACGTCCACGCCCGCTTCCCACAGGGCGGCGCAGATGTCATGCGCGGAATTGTTCGCGCCGACCACCACCACCTTCTTGCCCACGTACGCGTCCGGCCCCGGATGCTGCGACGAATGCCGCTGCTCGCCCCGGAACACGTCCATGCCCTTGAATGTCGGCATATTCGCCTTGCCCGACATGCCCGTGGCCAGCACCAGCTGCTTCGGCTTCAGGGTGACGGGCTGGCCGTCGCGCAGCACCTGCACCGTCCACTCGCCGGCAGCTTCGTCGAAGCTGGCCGATGCGCATGAAGTCGAGCCCCAGTAATTGAGCTCCATCACCTTGGTGTACATTTCCAGCCAGTCGCCGACCTTGTCCTTCGGCGTGAAGACGGGCCAGTTGTCGGGGAAGGGGATGTAGGGCATGTGGTCGTACCAGACGGGGTCGTGCAGGCACAGTGACTTGTAGCGCTTGCGCCAGCTGTCGCCGGGACGGGCGTTTTTCTCGATGATGATGGTGGGGACATTGAGCTGGCGCAGGCGCGCGCCGAGCGCGATGCCGCCCTGGCCGCCGCCGATGATGACGCAGTAGGGCTGGCGTGCGTAACCGAGTTCCTTCGCCTCCTGCTCGCGGTGCTCCAGCCAGCTGCTGCGGTTCGTGCGCGCGCCATGTTCGGCGCCCATGGGGCGGCGGCCGCCCCTGGCTTCCTCAAAGCCCTTCAATTCGCTCATGGTGGTGAGCAGGGTCCAGACCTTGCCGTCGCGGATGCGGATGAAGCCCGTGCCGCGTCCCACGCCCGTTTCCACCGTGATCCAGCATTGCAGCACGCCGCCGGCCTCCACCGCATGTTCGCCGTCGGCGATGCAGATGGAAACTGGCTGCACCGCGCCCAGCTGGGCGGCCAGCATGGCGGCGATCTGCTCGCGGCCTTCCAGGGTCTTCAGGTTCCAGGTAAATAGCACCAGGTCGCGCCAGTAGCCGTCTTCCTCGAACAGCCGGGCGGCACCCGTGCTGTCGCTGGCGCGCAGCGCGCCTTCGAGCTGTTCCAGGATGCCGGCCACGGCCAGGTCGTGCGGGGTGTTATCGGTATGCATCGTGTCTCCTCCAAGTCTGCTGACTTTATGATGGGATGCGGCTGTGCTGCCGCTGACGATGTTGTAACACTGGCGTTTTGGCACCGCATCCTGCAGCGCAGCATGGCGGCGCCTGAGACGGAAATCTCAGCTTTTATTGAGCTGCTATTGCCGGTGCGGCGGCACGATTTTCAGCTGCTTGATGCGCCGGTACAGCGTGGCGCGCGAGACGCCCAGCATGGCCGCCGCCTGCAGCGGGCGCCATTTGGCAGCGCTCATGGCGTTGACGATGCGCGTGCGCTCGGCCAGTTCCAGCGCCGTGTGCGCCACCACGTCTTGCGTTGCGGGCGCCTCGCGTCTGGCGCGCGTGCGCAGGCTGCCCTGGCGCAGCGGCGCGCGCACGCGCGCATGCAGCCAGGCACTGCCGCCAGCCAGGCGCAGCGACAGCAGGTTGTGTCCCGCGCGCGCGTCGAACAGGCGCTCGGCGCGCACTTCGAGCACCTCGCCGACGGGACGGGGCAGGGTGTCCAGGCCGGCGATGAGGTCGCGCGCGCAGCGGTTGGCGGCAACGATGTCGCCATGTTCGTCGACGGCGATCAGCATCTCGGGCTGCACTTCCACGAAGTGGCGGTTGCGGTGCGCCAGCAGGATGCAGCAATGGGCGTAGGACTTGATGAAAAAACCGTCCTCGATCAGGGTGGCGCTCTGGCGCACCAGCTGCTTGACCAGGCGCTGGCTGTCGCGCGCGTCGGGGGAAGTCAGCGCCGAGGCATCGAGCACGCCGATCAAATCCCCGTGCGGCGAAAAGATCGGCGCGGCGCTGCAGGTCAGTCCAGTGAACGCGGCGCGGAAATGGTCGGTCTTGTGCACGGTGATGGCTTCGCGGTCGAGCAGCACGGACGCGATGCCGCAGGTGCCTTCCTCGTCTTCCGACCAGCATGAGCCGGGATACAGGCCCGCCTTCTTGAAATCCTTGCGCTGGTGCGTGTCGACCACGTAATCGATCGTCACGCCGCGCGCATTGGCCAGGATGACGCAGTAGCCGGCTTCGCGCACCATGGCGTGCAGGCGCGGCAGGCAGTGGCCCGTGGAGCGCAGGAAGCCTTCCTCGGATTGCTGGATGGCGCGCAGTTCGGCGGCCGTCAGGATGCGCGGCCCCGTCGTCGAGGCGGGATCGAGCCGGTACTCGTCGAGCGAACGGCGGTACGAGGAGGCCAGCCTGGCCGTGTCAGCGCCAGGATTGACGATCCGGCCGGCGATCAGGTCGCGCACCCGCTCGATATGGCTGGTCTGGCGGACGTAAGGCATGGCGTTCTCCCGTGTCTCTGCTGCTGTTTTGATGGCGATGGGAGTTTGTAGCACGAAGCGCAGGCGCATGCATGCCGCATTGCAGCATGGGAGCGCCGCGAGACGTTCGTCTCAGCGGCGCCGCGCCGCACGATAGGATGCTTTACAACAATAAAAAAGAGCATCTCTGATAACATCCGCAGCAATAGACAGTCAGCTATCGCAAGGGATCTTTATGGCAACGCAAGCGATGTGCGGGAGGCGGCGTGCTGTCGCCGTGGCCCTGCTGGGATGGAGCGCTGCCTGCGGCGCCGCCGGCCAGCTCGATCCCGATGGCCTGAGCAGCATGGAAAAGGAAGTGGCCCGGCGCGCCGCCGTCGAACCGGCCATCGGCGCCGACTGGCAAGTGACGCGTTCCGTGGAAGCGGGCGTGCAGATCGCTGGCGAAAGCAATTTGTTCTGGAAGCTGTCGAACACGCCGGCGCGCAATCCGGACTTCGATTTCCATCCCTACTGGTACGAGTTCTATGTCAAGCCGGCGCTCGGCTTCAAGCGCAACCTTGGCAACGGCAAGCAGCTGTATGCGCGCGTCTCGGCCGTCGGCTCAGGCACTCTGCGCCACGATCCTTTCGGCGCCGGCGATACGGGCCGCATCTCGATCGAGGAATTCGTCGCCGGCATCCGGATGCCGCTCGGCGGCGCCGGTGCGCTCATCGACCTGTCGGCCGGCGCGCAGAATTTCACGCTCGGCACCGGCATGCTGATCGCCAATGGCGGCTCGAACGGCTTTGACCGCGGTGCGCTGAAACTGGGGCCGCGCAAGGCCTTCCAGAATTCCGTGGTGGCCAAGGTGAGCCGGGATGCCTACGGCGCCCAGGCATTTTATCTCGATCCGAATGAAAACCCCGACAACGATTCGGGCACGCGCGTGGTGGGCGTCGACCTCAGTTACGCCCCCGCGAACGACCGCAAGGCCGGCATCGCGTATGGCAAGGTGCCGCATTCGCGCGCCGCGTATCCGCAGGCGGCGCCGGGCGGCATCGGCGCGCCGCTGGCGGTGCCCGACGGCCGCAAGGACCTGCAATTCGTGTATGGCTACGCGCGCGTTCCCGTGCTGCCCGCCGTGCTGTCGAAAGGCTGGTTCGGCATCGACGCCGCGCGCGAATGGAATACGCGCGAACCGCTGCGGGCCTGGGGCTGGCGCACGGAAGGGGGCTTTTCGCTGCCCGACGTGGCGTGGACGCCGAAGTTCACCCTGGGCTACCAGAGCTTTTCCGGCGACGATCCGCATACGGCGCGCAACGAGCGCTTCGATCCGCTGTTCTTCGAAGGCACGCCTGGCGCCTGGGCCTCGGGCAGCAAGGCGACCTGGGTCTTCGTCAACTCCAACGTGAATGCCTTGCAGGCGACGATCGAGTTGCACCCGACACCGAAGGACACCGTGACCGCTTACCTGGCCCAGGTGCGCGCCAACCGGATGGGCAGTCCGCTGCAGTTCGGCCAGGCCACGCGCCTCGACGTGCCGGGCGATGCGCCGGTGGTGATAGCGGGCGTGCTGCGTCCCATGCTGGCCAACGATGTCTTCGTCAAGTACGTGCGCGTCGTCAATCCGAATACCTACCTGACCCTGGGTTTCAGCGCCTCGTTCGCGCAGTCCGGCGTCAAGCAGCTGGTGAACGGCCAGGCCAGGACCTGGACGGGCTGGCTGGCGAATGTCGTATGGGTGTATTAAGTATTGTCTATCAAGGAGAGCATCACATGAACGATTTTCCCAGCATGAAACGCCTGGCCCTGGCCGCAGCCTGCCTGGCGCTGGCCGCCGGTGTCCAGGCGGCCGAGACGGTGGGAGCGCCGCTGTCGGCCGCCGCCAGCGATCCGGCAGCGTTGAAATGGATGGTGGGTTCGCCGCCGCCGGCCGACAAGATCATCCGCTTCGACGACGGCAGCTATTTCACTTTCCCGCAGCTGCGCTGGAGCGTCTCGCACTTCCGCCAGCTGATGCCGACGGTGGAGGTGTCGCGCGGCCTGGGCGCGCCGCAGCCCCTGCAGCGCGCGTTGCGCAGCGATATCGACAGCCTGCGCTTCACGCCCCTGGGGGCGAAGGACACGATGACGTGGGAGCAGTCGCTGGGCGCCAATTACACGGATGGCATCGTGGTGCTGCACCGCGGCCGCATCGTGTATGAACGCTACCTGGGCGTGCTGAAGGACAGCGGCCAGCATGGCGCCATGTCGGTGACGAAATCCGTGATGGGCACCATGGGCGCCGCGCTGGTGGCCGAAGGCAAGCTCGATCCCGGCAAGAAAGTGGCCGACTACATACCGGAATTGGGCAAGTCGGCGTTTGGCGACGCCACCGTGCGCCAGGTGCTGGACATGACCACGGGCCTGAAATTCAGCGAAGACTATGCCGATCCGAACGCCGAGGTATGGAAGCATGCGGCGGCCGGCAACCCGCTGCCCAAGCCGAAGGACTACACGGGGCCGCGCAGCTATTTCGAGTACCTGCAAACCGTGCAGCACGAGGGCAGGCATGGCGAGGGCTTCGGCTACCGCACCGTCAATTCCGACGTGCTGGGCTGGATCATCGCGCGCGTCACGGGACAGAACGTCAACGACTACCTGTCCGAACATATCTGGAAGAAGCTGGGCGCCGAGCAGGATGCCTACATGTCTGTCGATTCGACCGGTACGCCGTTCGCCGGCGGCGGCTTGAGCGCGGGCTTGCGCGACCTGGCGCGCTTTGGCGAAATGCTGCGCAACGATGGCCGCTACAACGGCCAGCAAATCATCCCGAAGGCGGCGGTTGCCGACATACGCCGTGGCGGCGACAGGCAGCTGTTCGCCAAGGGCGGCTACGACTTGCTGAAAGGCTGGAGCTACCGCGACATGTGGTGGGTCACGCATAATGACCACGGCGCCTACATGGCGCGCGGCGTGTATGGACAGCGCATCTACATCGACCCGAAAGCGGAAATGGTGATCGTGCGTTTCGCCTCCACGCCGACGGCAGCCAACGCGGCCAACGACCCGACCACCACGCCGGCCTTCGAAGCGCTGGGCAGGCTGCTGCTGGCCAAGCCGAAATAGGGTTGGCCGCCATGCCGGGTGGCCCGCGCGCGCGGGCCGCTGCACCGGCAGCGCACCAGCCGTGCGGCAGCCTGGACATAATTGCCATACTATATTCCTTTTGTTATCAATTGTTGCCTGAAATATATGCTGGCGGCGACAGACGGGGGAGCGCATCGTGGAAACCAGCCAGCCAGACCACCCGCGCCCGCCGCTCCGGCGGCGCCTGCTGTGGCCATTTTCCCAGCTCGGTTCGGCGTTCAAGCTGACGGGCACGCACTTGCTGCACCACGTGATCGGCGCCAGCCTGATCGCCTCGCTGATGCTGGCGCTGGAAGGCTTCCACGTGCTCGAATGGCTCGATGCGGCCATGCTGCGCGCCAGCGCGGAACAGGCGCCGCTGCTGCACAAGGGCCGCGATCCCGGCGCCGCCTACCGGCCCGGCATCATCGAAATCGACCAGCCCGCGTTTGAACAGGTATTCGACGAGCGCGAACCGCTGGAACGGACGCGCCTGGAGCAGTTGCTGGCCAGCGTGGCGCAGCGCGGCGCGCGCGTGCTGGCCATCGACCTGGACCTGGCGCCGGCCGTCTACGAGCAGCACAAGGCAGGCGAGCGGCCGCTGGACCGCCTGCTCGACCGGCTGGCCGCCGATGGCCGGCAGCTGGTGCTGATCCTGCCCGAGCAATCGGACCAGAATGCGAACCTGCCGTGGATACGCGCGCGCTGCGCGGCCGGCGTGCATTTCGCCAGCCCGCAGATCCGTGAACGCATGGGCGCCGTCACGCGCATCGAACTGAAAAGTCCCGTGCTGGCGGCCGTGGCCTTCGAACTGGCGCACGGCATGCGCCAGCAGGAGCAGAACCAGCCCATGCCGGCCGCGCTGTCCGAGCAAAAGGAAGGCTACCGCCTGGCCGGCCGCGTGTGCCAGCTGGCGCGGCGCACGGGCAGCGAAAAGGAGTTGGCGCGCTGGGCCTTCGAACCGGTCATCCACGGCGACGCCAAGGATGCGGCCGAACAGAATGCCGTCACCGCGCCATTCCATCCGACCGCCATGGCGCCCGCGTTCCTCGACCCCACGCGCGCCGGCGTGCGGCTCGTCGACGGCAAGGCCGGCGTGGCGCAGGACGCGCCGCGCAAGCAGGTGCTGTTCATCGGCGCCAGCTACGACGTGCGAGACCGCTATACGACGGCCGAAGGCGAGCAGGCCGGCCTGCACCTGCACGCGGCCGCCTACACCTCGCTGGGCATCGGCACGGCCGACGTGAACAAATACGTGGTGTTCGCGGCCGACATCGTCATCGGCGTGCTGCTGGGCTGCCTGTTCGGCGGCTTGTGGACCCTGTATGGCCGGGCCGAACTGGCCATCGACGAGCGCATGGCCGACCACGACTTCAGCCGCCTGCACCGCATGGGCACCTTGCTGGAATTTTATGGCATCCGCCTGATACTGGTGCTGGTGTGGGCCTCGCCGTTTGCCATCGGCGCGCTGGCAATCTATCTGTCGCGCGGCTTGCTCGAGCAGGGCTGGTGGGTCAACCCCGGGCCGCTCATCGCCGGCATGTTCCTGCACGCGATGTCGCTGCGCGACGAAGCGCACCACCCGCACAAGGAAGTGCCGGGCCTGTCCGTTTGGGCCCAGCTGCGCCGCACGCACCCCGGCATCGTGCTGGTGCAGGCGCCGCTGGCGGTGCTGCTGTTGGTGGTGGCCGTGATCTAGCGCAAACCGTGTGGCGTCGCAGCGACGCTAAACTGGATGCTTTTCCAGCTTGCCGGAGGACGCCATGCTGAGCGGAGGATGTTTATGCGGCGACGTGCGCTACGAAGCGGGCACGGGCGCCTTCCATGAAAGCGCCTGCCATTGCTCGATGTGCCGCCGCGCCTCGGGCGCGCCGTTTGTCGCCTGGTTCAGCGTGCCGCGCGCGAACTTGCGCTGGCTGCAGGGGCAGGCCCGCTCCCATGCTTCCAGCGTGCATGGCAAGCGCAGCTTCTGTCCGCGCTGCGGCACGCAGCTGACGTTCGAAGATGAGCGCTACCCGGACGAGGTCGACCTGACCACTTGCAGCCTCGACGAACCGCAGCGGCTGCCGCCGCAAAGCCATATCCATACCGCCTCGCAAGTGGCGTGGCTCAGGCTGGCCGATGGATTGCCGCGCTATCAGGCGTCGCGCGACGCCGGCTAAGCCGTTTTGATCCCGGCACGGTGCATGAAGCGTGTTCAGGCGATCAGCTTCAAGCCCGGCGGCAGCGCCTCGCCCAGCATGCGTTTGGTATTCGCTTCATCGAGCTGCGTGACTTCGCTGACCATCGCCTGCCACAGGGGCGGGGCGCCGACGGCTTTCAGGCGGGCGAGGATGGTGGCGCGCAGCCCGTCGGCGATGTCGCGCGAGCGGTCGCCCGTCATGCGCGCCAGGTGGGTGGCGGCAAAGGCAGCCGGCTCGGTCTTTTTCCAGTCCAGTGCCAGCAGCGCGGCCAGCCAGTCGGCCACGGTGGCGCCGTCGACCACTTCGTGCGCGCTGCCGTGGAAGGGCTGGCGCGCGCCGACCCTGGCCAGCGCCCACAGGGTATTCGTGTCGGCTGTGCCGGCCTTGTCCAGGCGTTTCAGCAGCCAGGCGCCCACTTCCGCCTTGTAGGCGCCGGGGATGCGCTCGAGCGACGCGCCCAGGCGCAGCATGTCGTCATCGCTGCCGTTCACCAGGGTGACGGGGCGGCTGCCGCGCTGGGCCGCATCGGCTTGCAGGTTGAAGGCGAAATCGTCGAGCAGGCGCAGTTGCTGCTCCGTGCTCAAGCCGCCGGCCACGCGGCGCCACAGCGTCCACCATTCGGCGCACACCTGGTTATCCTTGTGGTGCTGCACGCCCGTGTCGAACATGGCCCACAGCTGCTCGATGCGCCATGGGTCGAGCGCATCGCCATAGCCGGGACGCAGGCAGTAACCGGCCAGGTTCAGCCAGACCCGCTCATGTTCGGCGGAGCGCCGCCGGCCACGCGCGCGTTGCAGCAAGGCGTCGAACAGCTGGCGCAGCAGCGGCGTGTCCCAGCTTTCGCGCCCGCCCAGTCCCTGTTCCAGGTGCTGGCGCAGCTGGCGCACTTCCTTGCTCTCGACCTTTTGCGCCTTGCCGCCAAAGATGCGCTCGATCTTTTCGATGGCTTCCTTGATGCGCGGCGAGACCGTGGATGCTTCCGTTTCCGGCTCATCGCCGCCGCGCAACTGGAATTCCAGCAGCCAGCGGTCGCTGGCATCGGCTGCGGCCACGCAATGGACTTCCAGCGTGCCCACTTCCGTCATGACGGTGGCCAGCTGCACGGTGATTTCGCGCTTGTCATTGCTGCCGTCTTTGGCATGCAGCACGCTGGCCAGCGGCGGCAGGCGCAGGTAGTCGCCGTCGGCCAGGTCGACGATGTCGCCCAGCCTGGGCGGCGTACCCGCTTCGGCAATCGAGGACGCCAGGTGGAAGCGCACGGGGCGGCCCAGGCGCAGCGCGAACAGGCGCTGCGTCAGGCGGATTTCCTCGCCGCTGGCACTGCCGCGCGGCAGGATGCAGACGGCGCGGTGGTCCTTGCCCGCCTCGCCCAGCACGAGGAAGTAGCTGCGCGGCGAACCGCCGCCGATGCGCGGCGCCTGGCCGCGGCGGGCCAGCGCGTAGGCGACGGCGCCGCGCGCCACGGCCACGTCGGGGTTGTCGTTGTGCAGCAGGGTGAGGGGGGCGCCGCGCCAGTGCGCCAGCGTCTCGGCCAGGCGGCGCGCCAGCGCATCGGCGCGGAACACGCCGCCGTTCAGCAGCAGGGTATCGGGCAGTGCGCCCGCATGCTGCTGTAAAAAGCTGGCCAGGTGGCGCGTGATGGCCGCATCCTGCGCGTAGGGCAGGCCGAATTCGACGATGCCGGAGCGGCCCTTTTTCGCGACCTCGCCCGCATCGACGAGCGGGAAGAAGCCGTCGACCACCATGGCCGCCACTTCTTCGCGCGTGACGTCGGCGGAGCGGCTGCCGCCGATCAGGCGCGAGCCGGCGCCCAGCAGGGTGACGGTGGCGCTGCCGGGCGCATCGTTCGAGAGCAGCAGCTCCTTGGCGGCGCGGCAGCGCTCCATCAGCTGCGACAGGCGCGCGGCGGACAGCTTCATGCCGCCTTCCATGCCGGCCGCCATGCGCGTTTCCACCAGGTGGGCCAGCGCCAGGTCCATATTGTCGCCGCCGAGGATCAGATGGTTGCCCACGCTGCTGCGCGTGAGCTGCGGCGCGCCATCGTCGTCGAAGGCCACGTCGATCAGGCTGAAATCCGTGGTGCCGCCGCCCACGTCGCAGACTAAAATGCGCCGCGTATCGGCCAGGTCCTCGCGCAGGGTGGCGCGCCGGCGCTGCAGGAAATCATAGAAGGCCGCCTGCGGTTCTTCCACCAGGCGCAGGGTGGGCAAGCCCGCCGTGCGCGCGGCTTCCAGGGTGAGTGCGCGCGCACCCTCGTCGAACGAGGCGGGAATGGTCAGCACCAGTTCCTGCTCTTCCAGCGGAGCGTGCGGGAAGCGGTGATTCCACGCGGCGCGCACGTAGGCCAGGTAGCTGGCGCTGGCGGCCACGGGTGAGATTTTCGGCACATCGGCTTGCGCGCCCCACGGCAGGATGGGCGCCTGGCGGTCGACATTCGCATGCGACAGCCAGCTCTTGGCGCTGGTGACCAGCCGGCCCGGTACCTGCGCGCCGAGCTGGCGCGCCAGGGCGCCCAGCACGGGCTGCACCGCGTCGGCGACATCGTCCTGCGGCCACGGCAGCGGCAAGTCGCCCGCCGCCAGTTCGCCGGCGGCAGGGTGGTAGCGCACGGAGGGCAGCAGGGGGCGTGCGCCCACTTCGCCGGGGGCCAGCAGCTGTTCGATGGCGAACAGGTGGATGCCTGCCTGCGCATCGCCGGCATCGGCCGCAGCGGCATAGGCGACCACCGTATTGGTGGTGCCCAGGTCGATGCCGACCAGGAAGGCCGGCTTGCCCGCAGCGCTGCCCATGGCGCTTATTGCGGCGTGCCGCGCACGTCGAATTCCACCTTCCAGCGCTCGGCGCCGTCAAGGGAGACGGCCAGCAGTTCCAGGGTGCCCGCTTCCGTCACGCGCGCGTGCAGTCTGACCTGCACCACGTCGCCGGCCGACCGGCCTTCGGCGGACAGGGTGGCCTGGATTTCGCTCAGCTCCTGCAATTCATCGGGACCCCAGAAGTCCAGCAAGTCGCCGATCTGGTCGTTGCGCCGCGTGGAGGAGGCGAAGAAGCGGAAGTGCACGGGCTCGCCCACCACCAGGCCGAATTGCTGGCCCGGCAGTTCCAGCTCGCTGCCTTCTTCCATGCCGAACGGCGCCACGCACAGGGCCTGGATCGGCGGTTCCATGCCGGGGATGGCCGGCATGGCCGATTCGATGGCCACGTAGAACGCGCTGGCCGTGCCGCCGCGGATGCGCACGCCATGGCCGCGCCGCACGTAGCTGTAATACGCGGCGCCGCGCGCCACGGCCAGGTCCAGGTCGGCGCCGGCCAGCATGCGTGCCGGTTCCGCGCCTTCCATGTACAGCCAGTCGTTGACGGTGGCCATGATGCGCTGCGCCAGCAGGTCGGACTTGAAGACGCCGCCGTTGAACAGCACGGCCGTCGGGTGCAGGAAGCTGGCGTCCTGCGTCTGGCGGCCGGCGAAGCCTTCCAGCTCGCTGGTGGCCGCCACTTGCCGGCCCAGGAAGGCGGCCAGGTGGCGCGTGATGGCCGCGTCCTGGGCATACGGCAGACCCAGTTGCGTCAGGCCGGCGCGCGTGCGCACGGCAGGGCGGCTCGACGCCTCCACCTGCGGGAAGAAGCCGTCGAGGATGAAGGTGGACACTTCGGCGCGCGTCAGTTCCGTGCGGATGGAGCCGCCGATCAGTTTCGAGCCGCGGCTCGGCACGACGATGGGCGCCGTTTCCATGCCGCTGTCGGCCAGCAGGCTTTCCTTGGCGCTGCGGCAGCCATAGGTCAGCGCGCGCATTTGCCAGGCGTCGAGCTGGGTGCCGTTGGCGGCGAGCTTGCGCGCCACCAGGTGGGCCAGGGCCAGGTCCATATTGTCGCCGCCGAGCAGGATATGCTCGCCGACGGCGACGCGGTGCGGTTCCAGCACGCCGTCGCGCTCCAGCACGGCGATCAGCGAAAAGTCGCTGGTGCCGCCGCCCACGTCGACGACCAGAATGATGTCGCCCGGCTTGACTTCCTTGCGCCAGCGGCCTTCGCTGGTCTGGATCCAGCTGTACAGGGCCGCCTGCGGCTCTTCCAGCAGGGTCAATGCCGTGTAGCCGGCCGCCTGCGCCGCCTCCATCGTCAGCTCGCGCGCGGCCGGATCGAACGATGCCGGAATCGTCACGGTGATTTCCTGCTCGGCGAACGGCGCTTGCGGGTGGGCCGTGTCCCAGGCCTGGCGCAAGTGCGTCAGGTAGCGCGTGGCGGCCGTGATCGGCGAGATGCGCGCCACTTCGGCCGGCGCGTCGTTCGGCAAAATCGCCGCGCGGCGGTCCACGCCCGGGTGGCACAGCCAGCTCTTCGCGCTCGAGACCAGACGGATCGGCGTGGTGGCGCCGCGGCTGCGGGCCATTTCACCGACGACGAACGGCGCTTCCGCCGCCTCGGTGACCCAGGGCAGTGCCAGGTCGCCGGCCGCCACTTCCTCGGCGTGCGGCAGGTAGACGAATGACGGCAGCAGCGACAGCTCTTCGACGGTGCCCGGCGCCGACAATTGCGGCACTTTCAGCACGCCGTGGCTGGACTGCTCGCCGTCGCTTTCATCCAGGTTCACGTACGACAGGGCGCTGTGGGTGGTGCCCAGGTCGATGCCGATGGCGTAGCGCGGGGTGTTGTTGGCTTGATCGCTCACAGTTCCACCTCGGCCGGGGCCAGGATGGCGGCGTCGTGCTGCTCGCTCAGTTTCGGCAGGCGCACGCTCGATGCGCGCCAGCCGCGATGGCTGAGGGTGCCCGTAAACGGCGCCGAACCGACGACATTGCCCGTCAGGCGCACGCTGGCCGAGTCAAAGCCTTCCTGCAGCACGATGCGGCTGCCTTCGGCTTCCTGGCGCACGGCGTCGATGGTGAAATACTCGCGCATGACCTTGGCGCAGCCTTCGTGCACCACGCGCGCGGCCGCGCCGATGTCGGCGTCGGCATGGCTGCCCAGGTTTTCCTGGGTGAAGTCGATCAGGCGCGCTTCGCGTTGCAGCAGGGCCAGCAGCTGCAGGGCGGCGTCCGGCGTCGCTTCTTTTAATATGACGGGGGCGGCCGCTGGCATCGGCACGGGAGCCGGGGCGGGCGCAGGGGGCACCGGCGCGACAGGCGCAGCCTCGGGCAGGGACAGCTTTTCCACGCGGGCCGCATAGGCGGCGTCCGACAGGGTGCTGAAGAAGGCGCCGAAAGCCAGCGGGACTCTGCGCCAGAACGATGGGTGGGACGATGATGCGCTCATAGGAACTCGTTTCTCTGATCTGTAGGGGAGGCGTCGGCGGCGCGGGGCCGCTTCGCAAGGTGTTGCATGCGCCGGCCCATCTTGCGTGTCGGACCGGCTGGCGTTTGCCCGCATGATACCAGCTACGGCGCCGGCGCCAAAGTCGCCGGCCCCCGCAAAGCCGGCCGATGGCGTGCCTTTCCTTTGTTTTTGCGCAAGGAAACGGCAGATTCGGCACGGCTTCGACTAAAATCGCGCATTCTCTCGGCTTACCTTTTATATACGATGGCCATGCATTCCGACTTTTCCCTGTATCTGGCGAGCAGCACGCAGATTGACGGCGACCATCCCGCCGTGCGCGCCAGGGCGGCCGCGCTGGCCGCCGGCGCGACGGGCGATGCCGCCATCGCGCGCCGCTGCTTTGAATTCGTGCGCGACGAGATAGCCCACAGCTGGGATTACCAGCGCAATCCCGTCACCTGCCGCGCTTCCGACGTCTTGCAGCATGGCACCGGCTATTGTTATGCGAAGAGCCACCTGCTGGCCGCGCTGCTGCGCGCCAATGGCATTCCTGCCGGCCTGTGCTACCAGCGCCTGGCCGTCGGCGAGGTGGGGCCGCCGTTTTGCCTGCATGGCTTGAACGCCGTGTATCTGCAGGATTTCGGCTGGTACCGCATCGATGCGCGCGGCAACAAGCCGGGCGTCGACGCGGCCTTCGTGCCGCCGCGCGAGCAGCTGGCTTTTCCCGTGCTGGCGCCCGAGGAACGCGACTTGCCCGAAATCTGGCCGGAACCGTTGCCGCAAGTGGTGGCCGCGCTGACACGGCACGCCACCGTGCACGACGTGGCCGCGCACTTGCCCGATTTGCAGATGCTGCCCAAATAATGCAAAAGTAAAAATAATCCAAAGAAAGCAATAATGAAAATAGTCTATATGAGTCTGATGGGCGTCCTGCTGCTGGCCGGTTGCGGCAGCAAGGGCGAGAGCGGCGGGCAATCGAGCGCCGCGCGCCTCGATGGCAAGGAAAAGGGCAGCGAGTTTCTTGCCTATGAGCACAACGTCAGCGTCGATACGCACGAGGCCCAGGTGCGGCCCCTGTATGAAAAAGTGGTCGCCGCCTGCAAGGCCGATACGGACAATGGCTGCCTGCTGCTCGATTCAAGCATCGACAGCGGCCGTTACGTGCACGCGCGCATCAGCATGCGGGCCAAGCCGGCCGGCATCAGGAAGCTCGTCGCGCTCGTTGCCGCCGAAGGCGACGTCATCAGCCAGGGCACCAAGGTGGAAGACCTGGGCCGCCCCGTGCTCGACAGCAAGAAGCGCCTGGACATGCTCAAGCAATACCAGGCGCAGCTGCAGGACCTGGAAAAGCGTTCGGGCGCGAATGTCGACGCCCTGATCAAGGTGACCAAGGAACTGGCCACCGTGCAGGTGGAACTGGAGCAGGCGACGGCGGCCAACGCGCTGTTGATGCAGCGCATCGACACGGACTTGCTGAACGTGGCCATCAGCGCCGAAGGCCGCCAGTCGTTCTGGACGCCCGTCAAGCGCGCGCTGGGCAATTTCACGGACAACCTGTCGGAAGGCGTGGCCAACGCCATCACGGCCATGGCCTACATCCTGCCATGGCTGCTCGCCTTCGTGCTGCTGTTCCCGCTGGGGCGCAATGGCTGGCGCCGCCTGCGCGGCGCGCCGCGCAAGGCTTGACGCGCCCGGCGCACCGTTTGACGGCAAGTTGAAACCTGGCTGCACAGTCCTTGTGCAGCCAGGTTTTTTTTCGTGCGGGATTGCCTCGGGCGCACCATGGCGTGGCGCGCGCCCCGTGCCGCACGCCTGGCGGCGCTGGCATGCATTCTGCTTTAACAACAGCGTATGCCCCAGTCCGACAACCACGCACCCACCACAGGAGTCTCCATGTCACGACGCATCATCTTGAAAGCGGCAGCAGCAGGCGCACTGGCCCTGGCCGCCTCGGCATTCACGCAGGCGGCGCTGGCCGCCGACACGATCAAGGTGGGCATCTTGCACTCCTTGTCGGGCACCATGGCCATTTCCGAAACGTCGCTGAAAGACGTGGCCTTGATGACGATTGCGGAAATCAATGCCAAGGGCGGCGTGCTGGGCAGGAAGCTGGAAGCCGTCGTCGTCGACCCGGCATCGAACTGGCCGCTGTTCGCGGAACAGGCGCGCCAGCTGGTGGCGCAGGACAAGGTGGCTGTCGTGTTCGGCTGCTGGACGTCCGTGTCGCGCAAGTCGGTCTTGCCGGTGTTCAAGGAACTCAACAGCCTGCTGTTCTATCCCGTGCAATACGAGGGTGAGGAACTGGAAAAGAATGTGTTTTATACGGGCGCCGCTCCGAACCAGCAGGCGATCCCGGCCGTGGAATACCTGATGAGCAAGGATGGTGGCGGCGCCAGGCGCTTCGTGCTGCTGGGCACGGATTATGTGTATCCGCGCACCACCAACAAGATCCTGCGCGCCTTCCTGAAAAGCAAAGGCGTCAAGGACAGCGATATCAGCGAGGTCTACACGCCGTTCGGCCACGCCGACTATCAAACGATCGTCGCCAACATCAAGAAGTTTTCTGCGGGCGGCAAGACGGCCGTCATTTCCACCATCAATGGCGATTCCAACGTGCCGTTCTACAAGGAGCTGGGCAATGCGGGCTTGAAAGCCACCGACGTGCCCGTCGTCGCGTTTTCCGTGGGCGAGGAAGAGCTGCGCGGCATCGATGCCAAGCCGCTGCTGGGGCATCTGGCGGCGTGGAATTATTTCGAATCCGTCAAGAATCCCGTCAACACGGCCTTCATCAAGCAGTGGAAGGCGTATGCCGTGGCGCAAAAGTTGCCGAACGCGGCTTCGGTCGTGACGAACGACCCGATGGAAGCGACCTATGTCGGCATCCACATGTGGGCACAAGCCGTGGAAAAGGCGAAATCGACGGACACGGACAAGGTGATCGCCGCCATGGCGGGCCAGAGCGTGAAAGCACCATCGGGCTTTACCCTGACCATGGATGCGACGAATCACCACTTGCACAAGCCCGTGATGATAGGCGAGATCAAGGCCGATGGGCAATTCAATGTCGTGTGGAAAACCAGGGAGCCGATACGCGCCCAGCCGTGGAGCCCATTTATCAAGGGCAATGAGGGCAAGCAGAAGCTGTAGGCGCTATTCACCCACCAGCAAATGCCGGGGGCGGGCCCTGAGGGGCCGACCCCAGTCCTCGCCTTTGGGGTAAGCGCTCGCCCCGTGCAGTTTTTCCATGGAACTTACAATGAGGTTCATCCCCAAACTGCTGCTCCTTGCCTGTCTATTGATATTCCCGCTCGCGCAGGCCGCCATCCCTCCCGACCTGCTCAAGCCGCTGGCCGGCGGCGACCCCGACGCCCGCGTGGCCGCCGTCGCGCAGATCGCCGCCCTCGCCACGCCCGAGGCGGCCAAGGTCCTGCAAGCCTTGCAGGACGACGCCCTGCATGCGGCGCCCGACGGCCAGGTGTATATCGTCGATGGCGAGCAAGCGTATGACCCGGCAAGCGGCAAGAGCGTGCCGCTGCCCGATGGCATCGATGGCATGATGGTCAACAACCGCTTGCGCGCGGCCGTGGCGGGCGCCCTGTCGGGGCTGAAGCTGCTGGCGCCGGAACGGGCCACGCGCCTGGCTGCCGCGCAGGCGCTGCAACAGTCCGTCGACCCCGCGCAGCTCCCCCTGATCCGCACGGCGCTGGCGCAGGAAAACGATGCTGACATTAAACAGATCTTGCAGGTGCTGATCGCCAGCGCCAACCTGCAGGCGCCGGACGCGGCCACGCGCAGGCAAGCCGTGCAGGCGCTGGCGGGCAGCAGCGATGCGCGCCTGCTGCCCGTGCTGCACGCCATGCTGGAGCGCGGTGCCGATGGCAAGGCCAGCGAGCCCGATGAAGCCGTGCAGCTGGCGGCCATCGACACCATGCGCCAGATCAAGGGACGAGTGTCGCGCATGGAGATCGCCGGCAATGTGTTTTACGGCATCTCGCTGGGCAGCGTGCTGCTGCTGGCGGCGCTGGGCCTGGCCATCACATTCGGCTTGATGGGCATCATCAACATGGCGCATGGCGAACTGCTGATGATAGGCGCTTACACGACGTATCTGTGCCAGCTGTTTTTCCGCACCTACTTGCCCGCCATGCAGGATGCGTATTTGCTGGCCGCCTTGCCGGCCGCCTTTCTCGTGGCCGGCCTGGTCGGCGTGGCGCTCGAGCGCACGGTGATCCGCTGGCTGTACGGGCGGCCGCTGGAAACCCTGCTGGCCACCTCGGGCATCAGCCTGATCCTCATGCAGCTGGTGCGCACGCTCTTTGGCGCGCAAAACGTGGAAGTGGCCAACCCGGCCTGGATGTCGGGCGGCGTCACCGTGCTGGGCGGCCTCGTGCTGCCGTACAACCGCCTGGCCATCATCGGCTTTGCCATCGTCGTCGTGGTGGCCGTGTGGCTGATCCTGAACAGGACGCGGCTGGGCCTGTTCGTACGCGCCGTCACGCAAAACCGCCGCATGGCCGACTGCGTGGGCGTGGCCACGGGCAAGGTCGACATGCTGACCTTTGGCCTCGGTTCCGGCATCGCCGGGCTGGGTGGCGTGGCGCTGTCGCAGCTGGGCAATGTGGGGCCGGACCTGGGGCAAAGCTATATCGTCGATTCCTTCATGGTGGTGGTGCTGGGCGGCGTGGGCCAGCTGGCCGGTACGGTCATCGCCGCGCTGGGCCTGGGCGAAGTGAATAAATTCCTCGAGCCGGTGGCGGGCGCCGTGCTGGCGAAGATCGCCATTTTGATATTCATCATCATTTTTATCCAGCGCCGGCCGCAGGGCCTGTTTGCCATGAAGGGACGTAGCGTCGAATGATTACATCCTATCGAGCCCAGGCTGGCCTGTTCACGCTGCCGATGTGGATGGCGATTGCCGCCTGCACGGTGCTGGCGGCCATGCTGCCAGTTTTCAATCTGCTCTTTCCTGACGGGCATGCGCTGCATGTGTCCGCCTACACGGTGGCGCTGGTGGGCAAGTTCCTGTGCTACGCGCTGGCCGCGCTGGCGCTGGACCTCGTGTGGGGCTACACGGGCATCCTGTCGCTGGGGCACGGCGTGTTCTTTGCGCTGGGCGCGTATGCGCACGGCATGTATCTGATGCGCGCCATCGGCACGCAGGGCCAGTACCGCAGCAGCTTGCCCGACTTCATGGTCTTTCTCGACTGGAAAACCTACCCGTGGTACTGGGCGTTTACCGACCATTTCTGGTACTGCATGGCGCTGGTCGTGCTGGTGCCGGGCGTGCTGGCTTTTGTGTTTGGCTACTTTGCCTTCCGTTCGCGCATCAAGGGCGTGTATTTTTCCATCATCACGCAGGCCATGACGTATGCCTTCATGCTCTTGTTCTTCCGCAATGACACCGGCTTTGGCGGCAACAACGGCTTCACGGACTTCAAGACGATATTGGGCCACAGCGTCACGGCGCCCGCCACCCGCGCCGTGCTGTTCCTGCTGACCCTGGCCTTCCTGCTGGCAGCGCTGGTGGGCGCGCGCGCCATCGTGACATCCAAGCTGGGCAGGGTCTTGCAGGGCGTGCGCGACAGCGAGGCGCGGCTGATGTTCCTCGGCTACAACCCGCTGTGGTTCAAGCTATTTGTCTGGACCCTGTCCGCCATGCTGTGCGGCATCGCCGGCGCCCTGTACGTGCCGCAGGTGGGCATCATCAACCCGTCCGAAATGTCGCCGGCCAATTCCATCGAAATGGTGGTGTGGGTGGCCGTGGGCGGGCGCGGCACCCTGATCGGCCCCATCCTGGGCGCCTTTACCGTGAACGGCTTGAAGAGCTGGTTCACGGCGGCCATGCCGGAACTGTGGCTGTTCGCGCTGGGCTTGCTGTTCATCGTCGTCACCCTGTTCATGCAGCAAGGCATGCTCGGTGTATTGCGCAAGCTCAAGCGCAACAAGGCTGCCGTCGTGGCGGAGGAGGCCGCATGAGCATCCGCATGTTGCCCGGCATGGCCAGCGCCGAAGCTGGCCCGACCTACTCGCGCGTGAAAGGCGAGGGCGTCGACACGACGCATGGCGCCATTCTTTACCTGGAAGACATCACCGTCGCATTCGACGGCTTCAAGGCCATCAACAAGCTGAGCCTCGATATTTCCGTGGGCGAGTTGCGCTGCATTATCGGCCCGAATGGGGCGGGCAAGACCACGATGATGGACGTGATCACCGGCAAGACGCGGCCCACGTCCGGCACGGCCTGGTTCGGCCAGACCATGAACCTGGCCGCCATGACGGAGGTGGAGATCGCCCACGCGGGCATCGGCCGCAAGTTCCAGCGTCCCACCGTGTTCGAGCAGCATACGGTGTTCGACAACCTGGAGCTGGCCATGAAGATGGACAAGCGCGTGGCACCCGCCTTGTTTGCCCGGATCACGTCCGAGCAGGAAGGCAAGATCGCATCCATATTGCGCTTGATCCGCCTCAATGGCCACGAGGCGCGGCTGGCTGGCTTGCTGTCGCATGGGCAAAAGCAGTGGCTGGAAATCGGCATGCTGCTGATGCAGGAGCCGCAGCTGATCCTGCTGGACGAGCCCGTGGCCGGCATGTCGGATGCGGAAACGGCGCGCACGGCCGAGCTGCTCAATGAATTGCGCGGCAAACATTCCATCATGGTGGTCGAGCATGACATGGGTTTCGTCACGGACATCGCGCAGCAGGGCATCGTCACCGTGCTGCACGAAGGGTCCGTGCTGGCGCAGGGCCGCATGGAGCAGGTGCAAGCCGACGAGCGCGTCATCGAAGTCTACTTGGGAAGGTAAGCCATGCTGGAAGTCGAACAACTGAACCAATATTATGGCTCCTCGCACACTTTGCGCGGTGTCAATCTCACGGCGCGCCAGGGCCAATGCCTGGCCTTGCTGGGCAGGAATGGCGTGGGCAAGACGACGCTCCTGAAATGCCTGATGGGCGTGTTGCCCGTGGCGCAGGGCAAGGTGATGTTCAATGGCCGCGACATCACGCGGCTGGCGCCGCATGCGCGCGCCAGGCTGGGCATCGCCTACGTGCCGCAGGGGCGCGACATCTTTGCGCGACTGACCGTCGAGGAAAACCTGCTGATGGGCATGGCGGCCAGGAAGGGCAGGCAGGCTTCGCGCATCGATCCGCACGTGTATGAACTGTTTCCGGTATTAAAAGAGATGCTGCAGCGGCGCGGCGGCGACTTGTCCGGCGGGCAACAGCAGCAATTGGCCATCGCCCGCGCCTTGCTGGCCGAGCCGCAATTGATCATCTTCGACGAGCCGACGGAAGGCATTCAGCCCTCCGTCATCAAGGATATCGGCCGCGTGATCGCGCTGCTGAAACAGCGTGGCGACATGGCCATCGTGCTGTGCGAACAGTATTTCGATTTCGCCCGTGAACTGGCTGACGAGTTTATCGTGCTCTCGCGCGGCAGTGTCGTCGCCAGCGGCACGGCGGCGCAGATGGCGGGCGACGAGGTGAAGCGGCACCTGGCCGTGTGAGGTCAGACGAGCTGGAACCAGCCCAGCACGGCGCCGGCCGCCAGCAGCCACAGCAAATGAATCTTCGTGCGCCAGATGAGGATGCCCGCGACGATGGACAGGCTCCACAGGGGCCAGTCGGTGGCCAGGGTATGGTTGGCGCCGCCCAGTATCATGCCGGTGGAAATGAGCAGGGCGACGACGATGGGCGCCATGCCTTGCTTGAAGGCGCGCACGGGGCGCAGGTCGCGGTTGCGGTAGGCCCAGCGGGCCGCCACGTAGGTGAGGGTGGTGCTGGGCAACATGATGCCGACCATGGTCACGAATACCCCGAAATAGGCGGCCGCGTAGCTGCCCGCGTTCATGCCCACGTTCCAGCCCATCAGGGCGACGAACAGTACGTTGGGGCCCGGTGCGGCCTGGGCGATGGCGATCGACTCATTGAACTGGACCTGCGTCAGCCAGCCGTGCTGTTCGACGAGGAAGCGGTGCATTTCCGCCGTGGTGGAAATGGCGCCGCCGATCGACATCATGGACAGCATCAGATAGTGGCCGAACAGGTTCAGCCAGTCCGCCGTGCTCAACACCAGTTGCACGGGCGGGTTCATGGCGACAGCTTGCGGTAGGTCAAACAGCAGCCGATGCCACCGAGCCCCAGCAGGATGTACAGCAGGGGCCAGCGCAGCACGGCCACCATCAGCACGCCCAGCCCGGCGAGGGGCAAGGTCAGCCACAGGGACAGCGGGTGCTTGCCCAGCGCGGCGGCCAGTTTCACGCCCGTGGCGGCGATCATGCCGGCCGAGACGGCGGCCATGCCGCGCAAGGCGCCCGCCACCTGCGGGTTGGCGCCCAGGCGCGTGTACAGCACGCCGAGCACGAGCACGATGACGAGCGGCACGGCCAGCATGCCGGCCATGGCCGTGAGCGCGCCTTTCAAGCCGAAATAGCGCCCACCCACCATCAATGACAGGTTGATCACGTTCGGGCCGGGCATGATTTGCGCCACCGCCCAGTCCTCGAGGAATTCCTCCTGCGTCAGCCAGCGCTTGCGTTCCACCATCTCGCGCTGGATCACGGCCAGCACGCCGCCGAAACCCTGCAGGGCCAGCCAGGTGAACGAGAAAAACAGGTCGGCAAGCGAGGCGGGCTGCGGGCGGGGGCGGTCGGGCGGGGCGGGGGAGGGCGAGGACATGGCTGATTATCACCGTGGCCGAGCGCGCTTGTCCATCGCTTTCAGGAAGGACTGTGGCGGCAGGAAAAAAACCGTGGCTCATGTTCGCCTGCCATTGACATCGAGAATTTATCGGCAATACTTTATCGGCAATACTGCCGCTGTCCATGTCCGTACGGGCGCAGGGCTTCCACCCGCTGCGCCTTTCCCGCCCCCATGTCCCCCTTCGCAGGAGTTGTCTACCATGCTTAATTCCCAAGAAACGCTGCATATGCCCGACAAGACAGTGGCGCGCCATGCCAGGGTCGACCAGAAGATGTGCGATATCGTCAACCTGGGTATCGCCGTGCAGGCTGCCTTCAGCACCTTGTGCGCGCTGGAATACCTGAAGTCATACAATATCGACCCTGTACTGATCGAGCGCGTGCTGCTGCATCCGGAGCAGCGGCGCCAGACCGTGCATTGAGTATCTGTGCAGCAACTGTGTTGCCGGTAGCGCCGACCCCGGCGTTATCGAATTGATCATTACGGCTCAGTTATGCACAAATGATGGGTTGGCGAAATTGCCGAAATAATTTTCATGTGATTATGTGTGAGTTTCTAAGTGTTTGATTTTATTCTGTTTTATTTTTGCTGTTTGATTGAGCAGTTTATTGAAAGCCGCACTGGCTGCGGCTTTGAGGGCTGTCAATAGGCCCTTATCCACAAAGATATCCACAGTCCGTGTGGATATCTGAAAAAGCGCTTAACAATCCGCCACTTAGGATATTGAGGCAAATCAGCGTGCGCGATTTGCCGCCGCGAGCGGGAAAAAGCGGCCGTGGACAAGGGCTGTATGCCCATCCAGTGCTCTTGTTTTTTGACTAAAAGTAGCGCGCGCCGCCTACGGCTTGCCGCCGGATGGCAAGGCGGCCTGGTCGCCGCGCCGGGCCAGGGCCGCGGCCAGGTCGCTCACCTGCTGCTGCGCTTCGCGCAGCGTGGCGTAGGTGCGCAGCGAAGCGATCACGGTGGTAAACAGCTTGCGCGTCGTCAAGTCGGTCTTGCACCAGAAATCGTTGATGTCGTAGTCGATGATGATGCGGTGTTCGAGTGCCTGGCCGGGCTGGCCCGTGCGCAGGATGATGCGCACGGCGCTGTTGTGCAACTCCTCGCGGATCTGGCGCGCCACTTGCAGGCCGGCATCCTGGGTTTCCATGATGACGTCGAGCAGCACGACGGCGATGTCGGGCGTGCCGCGCAGCACGGTGAGCGCCTCGGCGCCCGAATACGCGTGCAGAAAACTCAGCCTGCGCCCCTGGAAGCTGGCCTGGCTCAGGGCGAACTTGGTCACCACGTGCACGTCGACATCGTCGTCGACGATCAGCACGCGCCAGGGCGGGGCGCTGGCCGCTTCGGGCGCGGTGTCGCTGTGCAGCGGCTCGTCCACCAACCAGTCCGGTTCGCCTGCCGTCTTGCTGTCGCTATCCATATCCATGCATTTATCCAACGTTGATCGTGCCCGCCTACTCCACACTATGCCAGTCCGCGGGGTTTGTCAAAACAATGCTGTTCAGGCAAGCTCGTGCCAGCCGCTGCCCGCCTTCGCGGCAAAAATATATTTTCATGGTGGCAAAGAAACTTTGATCAAGCGCAAAAACCTGACTGCAAGTCATTGATTTCATTGGGGTAAAAAAATGCCTGTGAAATCAGCAAATTGTTGAAACCCGCATCAATACTGGCGTTGCGGCTTGTCAAGAGGGGCTTATCAACAACTTTATCCACAGTTGCTGTGGATATCTAAAAAAGCCGTGCAAAAACCGGGGCTTAGGGGCCGATGGCGAGCCTGCTTCACGCGGCCTGGCCAGGCGCTGTCAGCGCGGCAAACGCATGCAGGAAGCGTTGCTTGGCTTCGGCCGGTCCCATGGCGTCGATTATACCGGGCAAGGGGGCGATGCCGTCAAGGTAGGCCCAGCGTTCGGCCGAGTGGGGCATCAGGTCGCGCTTTTCCGTGGCCAGCGCGATCAGGTCGGCCCGTTTGATGGGCGCGTAATCGGAGAAGTCCAGGCCGTAGGTGGCGGCGATGATGGCGCTGACCTTGTCTTCCAGCGCGGCAAATTCCGGCAGCAGCACCTTCAGCGGTTTGACCATGTCGCCCAGATAGGCTTCGGCCGCGTCGTGCAGCAGGGCGGCCAGGCGCAGCGGTGGCGGCACGAGGCTGGCAACGATCAGGCTGTGCTGGGCCACGGAATAAAACACTTGCGTCTGGCCATTGAAGCGGCACTGGTAGGCGAGGCCGTGGGCGATATCCTCGATGGCAACCTTGTCGATATGCGGGCGCAAGGGATAAAAACGGTTGCCGGAAAAGGTAGAAACGTAGTCGGTGGTAATCATTGCTGGATCGCTTAGCCTGCTGTGCATGGATGATCCATCGTACACCGGATGACGGCGATCCGCCTTCCCGCAGGGCGTCGCCAGCCGCTTCTGCTAAGCCTATGCATGTTGGCATTTCCTTTAATTAATTTCATATCATTCATTGATATTTCTCAAATACACTATGAGAATCTTGTTTGTCTGAAACTTACATTAGGGGCAGAGCAATGGCGGCGATACCTTCGGCAAGACCTTCGTACATCTATCAGGGCGGCTCGGTGATGATGCATTCGCCGCTGCAGTTGAAGCAGTCGGAAATGTTCGGTTATTTCGTCAAGGGCGAGCTGGCGAAGCTGCAGGCCACCGTCAATACCACCTTGAACCAGGTGGCGGGCCAGCGCATGACCCTGAAAGCCCTGTCGCCGTATGTGATGCTGACCTTTACGCGCGTCAACCATGCGGACTCGGCCAACCCCGTCGACCAGGCCAAGGGCTGGATCACGGAAGTCGACATCGTCACCTGGATCATGGTGGGGCAGATGGATGCGGCGGGCAAGCTGGCGCACATCTACTGGTACCCGTGCCATATTTTCGTGGACGATGCCATGGCCCTGATCAACGGGCGCGAACTGTTCGGCTATCCGAAATACCTGTGCGACTACGAGATTCCCGCGGCCGGCAGCGAGCCGCTGCGCTGTTCCGTGGCCGCCAAGGGTTTCCAGCATTTTTCGCCGGAAACGAAACTGGCCCTGCACCCGCTGCTGGAAGTCAACGCCACCGTGCAGACGGGGCCGCACAAGAGCGTCAACAGTTTCCTCGAGCTCATCGAGCAGGCGTTCCAGCTCTTCCTGTCCATTCCCGACTTCTTTGACATGGATCAAGCCGGCTGGGCCGATATTCTGTCGCTGTTGCGCAACCCCCGCATCGACCAGATCTTCCTCAAGCAGTTTCCCGACAGCGCGGGCGTGAAAGCCGTGTACCAGGCCCTGGTGGCCGCGCCGGCCGAGGTCAACCGCCTGCACAGTGCGCGCCTGCTCGGCTATGAATACGAATGCACGGTGCACGCGTTCGACAGCTTCCCGCTGGACCAGACCCTGGGCCTGAAGCTTGGGCCGCAGGCGGCGATCCTGCCGTTCAACGTGAACTTCGACTTCACGGCCATGCCGGGCGAGGAGCTGGTCGACAATTCGAGCATCGCGCCGGAAAAGATCGCCATCCTCGGCGGCGGCGTGGCGGCCATGACCACCGCGTATTATCTGACGAACCAGCCGGGCTGGCAAAACCAGCACGACATCACCGTCTACCAGCTGGGCTGGCGCCTCGGCGGCAAGGGCGCCAGCGGGCGCAATGCGCAAGTGGGCCAGCGCATCGAGGAGCATGGCCTGCACATCTGGTTCGGCTTTTATGCGAACGCCTTCAAGATGATCAAGGAAGCGTATGCCAGCCTGGAGCGCCCGCCCGGCGCGCCGCTGGCCACCTGGCGCGACGCCTTCAGGCAGCATGATTACGTGGCCCTGTCGGAAGACGTCAAGGGGCAGTGGCGCAACTGGTCCATCGTCTTTCCCACCCTGCCGGGCGAGCCGGGCGAGGGCGGCGAGGACATCACCCTGTGGCAGATGGCCATCGCCATGGTGGGCTGGATCGAGCAGTGGATACGCCAGATCCGGCAGGTGGCGGACGCGGATGCGCGCATCGTCCGCGCCAGCGCCTCGCAGGGCGAGGGCGTGTGGCCGGGCTGGCTGCGCCGCCTGGCCGACGAAGTGGTGGGGCAGGCCGACGAGCTGGGGCTGGACGTGGGCCTGTCCGTGGGCGCCCTGGCGGCGCTGGTGGCCGACCTGGCGCCCGATTCCGCGCGCCACGACCAGGCCCGCCACCAGCTGCTGGCCAGCACCCTGAACGGCATCCGCGCCTGGCTGCGCCTGCGCTACCGCGCGCTGATCGACGGCGACGACGAATTGCGCCGCCTGTTCATTTGCCTGGACCTGGGCATCACGGTGATGAAGGGCATGTTCGAGGATGGCGTGTTCAAGCACGGCTTCGACGTCATCAACGACATCGATTTCCGCGACTGGCTGCGCAAGCATGGCGGCGACGAGCAGTTCAGCGTCAATTCGGCGCCCGTGCGCGGCTTCTACGACCTGGTCTTCGCCTACGAGGGCGGCGACTTTGCAAAGCCGAACATCGAGGCGGGCACCTTGCTGCGGGCGATGGCGCGCATCGGCCTGGCCTACAAGGGCGGCATCATGTTCAAGATGCAGGCCGGCATGGGCGACACGATCTTCACGCCGCTGTACGAGGTGCTGGAAAAGCGCGGCGTGAAATTCAAGTTCTTCCAGCGCGTCGAGGAACTGGTGCCGGGCGCGGGCGACATCGACAGCATCCGCATCACCGAGCAGGCGCAGTTGCGCGACCCGGCCGCCGGCTATGCGCCGCTGGTCGACGTGAAAGGCCTGGCCTGCTGGCCCAGCGCGCCCGATTACGCCCAGCTCGACCCGGCGCAGGCGGCCCTGCTGCAGGACCAGGAGGTCAACCTGGAATCGTACTGGAGCGACTGGCCGCAGCAGTACCAGCAGGCGTTCGGCCGCGCGCTGCCCGCCACGGTATTGAAGAAGGGCGTCGATTTCGACAAGGTGGTGTTCGGCATCTCGATCGGCTCGCTGCCGGCCCTGTGCCCGCAGCTGCTGGCGCAAAGCCCGGCCTTGAAGCTGAGCGTCGAGAAGGTGAAGACGGTGGCCACGCAGGCGTACCAGGTATGGCTGAACAAGAACCTGGCGCAGATGGGCTGGACCACGCAGCCGAAGGGCCAGCAGCCGGTGCTGTCGGCCTTTACGGAACCCTACGACACGTGGGCGCCGATGGACCAGTTGCTGGCGCATGAAGACTGGCCGGCGGGCCTGGCGCCGAAGAATGTGTCCTACTTTTGCAGCGCCTTCCCCGTCGACAGCTATCCGCCCGTGACGGATACGGGTTTCCCGGCGCGCTGCGCCGAGCGGGCGAAACAGGGCGCGCTGCACCAGCTGGAGCGCGACATCGGCGCGCTGTGGCCCGAGGCGGGCGGACCCGGCGGCTTTCCCTGGCAGTGGCTGGTCGATGCGAAGGCGGGCACGGGGCCGGCCCGCTTCGACAGCCAGTACTGGCGCGCGAACGTCGATCCGTCCGAGCGCTACGTGATGTCGGTGGTGAACAGCACGCAGTACCGGCTGGCCACCGACCAGTCGGGCTTCAGCAACCTGTTCCTGACGGGCGACTGGATCAGGACCGGCATCAACGCGGGCTGCGTGGAGGCGGCCGTGATGGCGGGCATGCAGACGTCGCGCGCCATGAGCGGGTATCCGGCCGTGATCCAGGGCGAGACGGATTTCTAGGCTTGCTATGATGGCGTTTCATTGTCCCCTGCGCGAGGATATCCATGCGACGCCTGCTATTGCTGTGCCTGATCTGTATCAACCTGCATGCCGGCGCCGCGCCGCCCGGCGCGATCGTGCTGTGGCCGGGCACGCCGCCCGGCGGCGCGGCGGCGGGCCCGCAGCGCGACAGCGCCAGGGGTTCCATCACGCAGGTGAGCCAGCCCTATCTGATCGTGCACCGCCCGGCGCGGCCGAATGGCCTGGCCATCCTGCTGGTCAGCGGCGGCGGCTATGCGCATATCGAGGCGGGCAAGGAAAGCGGCCCGGCCGCCGCCTGGCTGCAGGCGCAGGGCGTCACGGCGTTTGAACTCGTGTACCGGCTGCCGCAGGAGGGCGGCGGGACGGCCGCGCCATTTCAGGATGCGCAGCGCGCCATGCGTTTGATACGCTCGCGCGCCGCCGAGTGGAGCCTCGACCCGGCGCGCATCGGCATCCTCGGCTTTTCCGCCGGCGCGCACCTGGCCGGCATGACGGCGGCCACGCCGGACGCCAGCCTGTATGCGCCCGTCGATGCGCAAGATGCGGCGTCGGCGCGGCCCGCCTTTGCCGTATTGCTGTATCCGGTGCTGAGCATGCAGCCGCCGTTCGACACGACGCACGCGAAGAAGCAGTTGCTGGGCGCCCATCCCGCGCCGGGCGCGCGCGACGCGCTGTCGGTGGAGCGGCAGGTCGATGCGCGCACGCCGCCCGTGTTCCTGGCGCAGGCGCTGGACGACCCCATCGCCGCACCCGACAACAGCCTGCTGATGGCCGCCGCCCTGCGCCGCGCCGGCGTGCCCGTCGAGCTGCACCTGTTCCAGCACGGCGGCCATGGCTGGGGATTGGGCAAGCCGGGCAGCGAGCCGGCCGCCTGGCCGCCCTTGCTGCTGGCGTGGCTGCGGGCGAACGGCTGGCTCGATTAGCCGGCGGCGACCCTGCCCGGCTGGTCGCCCAGGTCGCGCCGCGCCTCGGCCAGCGCCGCCTCGATATGCGGCAGGAATTGCTCCACGTTGTCGAGCTGGCCGTTCGATGCCAGCGTTTCCATCTGGTGGCACAGGCCGTGCAGGGTGGGGCGGCTCAGGTAGCCGGCGCTGCCCTTCAAGGCGTGGAAGGCGGCTGCCGCCGCGCTGGCGTTGCCGTTGCGTACGGCGTGGCAGGCCAGGTCCAGGCGCCGCGGCGCCTCCACCAGGAAGGCTTGCGCGATGCGCTGCAAGTGCTGCGGCGACAGGCCTGCCAGCGGCAGGATATGCACGGGCGCCGTCATGGGATCGGCGGGCGCCGGCGCGTCCGCCTTGGCGCCGGCGTCGGCGCCGTCCAGGCCGAACTGGCGCGCCAGCATGTCGTCGTCGACGGGCAGGGCGGGCGGCAGCGCCTGGCCGCGCGCCAGCAGCAGGTCGATGACGGTGTCGATTTTTTCAAACAGCAGCGCTTCGTCGACCGGCTTGCTGAGGAAGTCGTCCATGCCGGCCTCCAGGTAGCGTTGCCGGTCATGTTCGCTGGCGTTGGCCGTCAGCGCGATGATGGGGATGTGCGCATCGGGAATCGGGAAACTGGTATTGCCGCCGTCGCGGATCAGGCGCGCGGCCTGCTCGCCATCCATCAGCGGCATGCGGCCATCCATCAGCACGCAATCGTAGGCGCCCCTGCCCAGCGCCTGCAGCGCCTGCTCGCCGTTTTCCACGATGGTCACGGCATGTCCCATGGCCTCGAGCAAGGTACCGATGATGATCTGGTTGGTGCGCACATCCTCGGCGCACAGGATGCGCAGGCGGCAGGCGTGGTGCGCATGGCGCGGCGCCAGGCGGGCGTCGGCCGCCGGCGCGCTGCCCTCCTGCAGCGGCAGCGTGAAATGGAAGCGCGAGCCGATGCCGACGCGGCTTTCCACGCCGATGCTGCCCTGCATCAGTTCGACCAGCTCCTTGCAGATGGCCAGGCCGAGGCCCGTGCCGCCGTAGCGGCGCGTGGTGGAGTGGTCGGCTTGCTCGAATTTCTGGAACAGGCGCGGCAAGGTGTCTGCGTCGATGCCGGGGCCCGTGTCGCTGATGATGAATTCGATCTCGCTGCGGCCGTCGCGGCGCGGCGGCGTGCGGGCGCGCCGCACTTCCAGCAGCACTTCGCCATTCGCCGTGAACTTCAGCGCATTGCCCAGCAGGTTGATGAGGATCTGGCGCAAACGGGTGGGGTCGGCGCGCACATAGCGGGGCAGGTCCAGCGCCAGTTCGCGGCGCAGCAGCAGGCTCTTGGCGTCGGCCTGGCCCTGCACGATGCCGGCCGCGTCGCCGATCAGTGCCAGCAAGTCGAAGTCCAGCGTTTCCAGGGTCAGCTTGCCGGCGTCGATCTTCGAGAAATCGAGGATGTCATTGAGGATGGTCAGCAGCGACTCGCCATTGTGCAGGCCGATGCGCAGGTATTCCTGCGTGCGCCCGCGGATGGACTGGTCGCGCAGGGCGAATTTCAGCATGCCGATGACGCCGGCCAGCGGCGTGCGGATGTCGTGGCTCATGGCCGACAGGAAATCGATGCGGTGGCGGCTGACCACTTCCGCATGTTCCTTGGCCGTCAGCAGGGCGTCGTTGCTGAGGGTGAGCGCCAGCGTGCGTTCGCGCACGCGCTGCTCGAGGTTGTTGCGCAGCAGGCGGATCTGGTCGGCCAGGGCAAAGGCCAGCAGCAGGCCGTCGAGGGTGCCGCCGAGCAGGGTCACCAGCTGGGCGTTGGCCACCATGGCCGGCATCAGGCCCAGGTTGGCCGGCAGGATCAGAAAGCCGGGCAGCATCAGGGCGACGAAGGCCAGCACGAAGAAGCGCGCCGGCTGGTAGCCGCGGCACCAGACGACGATGCCGCAGGTGAGCGCCAGCAGCATCCAGATGGTGATGACGATGGTGGCCAGCGTGTGCGCATATTGCAGGGCGAAGAAACAGCTGGGCAGCAGCAGCAGGGGCAGCACCAGGTTGACCTTGCTGATGCGGTCGAGCAGCGGCGAGTATTCGCGCAGGCGCAGGAAATGCGTGTAGAACAGGGTGCTGAAGACGGGCAGCAGGAAGAAGGGCACGTAATGCAGCTGCAGCATGTGCCAGTCGAACAGGTCGGCGAAGACGTGGAAGGTCATGGCCCAGGCCAGGCCATACGTGAGCACGTACAGCGCGTAGTATGCCGAGGCCTTTTCCAGCGTGATGGAAAAGATGAAGAAATTGAACAGGCCCAGCGCCAGCAGGGCGCCGATCGAGGCGACCATCAGGAAGTTTTCCTTGCCCACCAGCTTGCGGTAATCCGCTTGCGTCCGCACGCCGAACATGGGCGCGCGCGCATAGTAGGGACTGGAAAAATGGATCAGGACGGCGTAGGTGGCGCCCGGTTCCAGCTGCACGTTCTTGCCGTAGTGCAGCAAATATTCGTGCGGGCGCTGGTAGCCCGTCAGCAGGGTCTGCGGCGGGCTGTGCGGATCCGGGCCATACACATGGATGTCGACCAGGTCGATCAGGGTGTCGTTCGGATCGATGACCCAGGCGCTCTGGGCGCTGTCGTTGCGCACCTGTGCGACTAGCCAGTAGGCGCCGCCGAACAGGTCGACGCCGGTGGCCGGACGCTGGCGCGCCAGCCAGGCGGGCAGGGCGGCCGCATCGGCGGGCGCCGCATCGTCGCTGGCGAGAAACAGCTGGCCGCCGCTGCCCAGGTGATGGATGCCGTGCGGCGTCAGGGCCAGCGGCGCGGCCTGGCCGGCGCCGCCCAGGATCAGCAGGCCCAGCATGAGCAGCCAGCGCCATAGCCAGGCGCTGATGCGGGAATGGGAAGCGCTGTGGCTGGATGGTGGCGGGTGGGCTGGCATCGGTCGGTGTGGTGATGGTCGCGCGGGATAGGCGGCAAAGCCCTGTGCTCATGGAGTGCCCATTTTAATCGACTCTCGGTGATGCACGCGCAATTTCATGTCGTGCAAGCATCTTTCCGATGGCTGCGGCGGCGGGCTCCGGTATCATGTCGCCTTTTGCCTGCGAGTCATTATGCTCAGTCCCGACCAGTTCCTGGCCTTCCTGGCCGCCGCCGTCCTCATCACCGCCAGTCCCGGCCCCGACAACCTGATGGTGCTGGGCGTGGGCATGTCGCGCGGGCGGCGTCAGGGCATGGCGTTCGGCCTCGGCTGCGCCCTCGGTTGCCTTACGCATACCGTGCTGGCGACCATCGGCGTGTCGGCCCTGCTGGCCGCTTCGCCCACGGCGTTTACGGCGCTGAAAGTGGCTGGCGGCCTGTACCTGGTGTGGCTCGGTATCGGCGCCCTGCGCAGCCGTGGCGGCGCGCACGTCGATGGCGCGGCCGCGCTGCCGGACGAGTCGCTGCTGCGCCTGTTCGGCAAGGGCCTGTTCGCCAACAGTATCAATCCGAAAGTCGTGCTGTTCTTCCTGTCGTTCCTGCCGCAATTCATCGTCACGGGGCAGGGCAGCGCCAGCTGGCAGACGGCGCAGCTGGGCCTCGTGTTTACGGCCCAGGCTTGCGTGCTGTTCGGTTTGCTCGGCTATTTCTCCGGCGCCGTCGGCACGTGGCTGAACCGCCGCCCGCGCGCCGGCCTGTGGCTCGACCGCGTTGCCGGCACCATCTTCATCGCCCTGGGCCTGCGCCTGATCCTGGCCCGCTAGGGCCGGCGGCGGCCGCATCGTCCGTGGCAGTGATGCGGAACGCCAGTTCCATCTGGTCCTGCACGGCCATGGCGCCGCCCAGGATGGCGAACGGCACGATGCCGAAATCGCTCTGTTTCAACAGCAGGCTGCCGCTGGCCTGCAGCCGGCGTCCGTCGGCCGCCTCCGTGATTTGCACCGGCACCCGCACGCTGCGCGTCACGCCATGCAGGGTGATGTCGGCGTCGAGCACCTCGCTGCCGCTCTCGCGCCGCGCCGCGACACGCACCCATGGATAGCGCTCGGCGTCGAGCACGCGCGCCAGCATGTTGTGCCGCGTGCCGGCGATGGCATCGGCCGACGGCGTCGTCGTCAAGCCTGCCGCCTGGCGCAATCCCTCTTCATCCACGCTCATCTCGTCCAGCCTGAACTGGAATTGCACGCGTCCCAGCGCGGGCGCCACCGTGCCCTGCAAGGTGCGGCTGGCCACCACGTGGTCGTGCCCGAGCCGCGCCAGCGCGCCGCCGCGCCGCACGGTGATGGTCAGCAGCGACTCTTGCGGCGCGAGGTACAGCATGCGCACGCCCGATTGCTGCCAGGAAGGGAGGGGCGCGGCCGGCGCGGGCGGGCCGGGGAGCTGGGCGGCGGGCGGCGGCGCAAATGGCGAACAGGCTGCCAGCAGCAAGGCGCAGGCGCCGGCCAGCAGCGCGCTGCGGCGAATCGGGGGCGGCAATGGAAATTCCTGGCAAGGCATGGGCAGAGACCGGTATTGGCGCTAGGTTGGCGCAAGGCGCGATGAGGCGATAGTAAGCGATCCGGCCCGCCACGGGAAAGTCCTGCGTGCATGCGTGCACTGCCGCGTGGCGCTGCGGCAAGCGCAATGCGCCGCGCGGCATGGGCAGTTCATGCGGCGTGGGCATGGCCGCCATGGCGAAAATGAAACGGCATGACGGATTAACTGCTGGCCATGCCTGAATTGAAATGGAGATTATTGAAAATAATTATTATTAATTAACAATAATAATTTCTTTGAAAAAACAAGCTATGTATTTGATAGTTTCTCATCATTAGGTAAATGATAAGTTAAATATTATGTCGAGCTGGCCAGTATGAAGTAGAAAAAGAATGGCGTCAGCACTACACGGTTAATTCGATCAATGTGTTGTGAAATATCAACGAAATAATTTAATTTCTTTATTGAAAACAAAAAAATCACTGTTGACGTACGCTTGAACTGTTACTTGGTCATATGATCATGACAATTAAATGTCATTTTTATATGCATCTTTGTCTTGCAGAGATAGATTTTTTAGCGAACAACATGATAAAAACACCACAGGAAACGGCAGGCCATTCCGGCCGCCATGCAGTCTCTTCATCGGCCGCGCGCATCGCCCGGGCGTTCGCCACGATTGGGCGCCGCGCGCGCCGTTCGCCGTTTCCTGCGTCTCCTGTTGCGCCGCTGCTGGCGCTGGCCGCCGCGCTGCTGGGCGCCGCCGCGCCCGCCACTGCGCAGGTGCTGTGGGAAGATTACCGCGGCATCGAGCGGGTGCCGGCCAATCCGGCCACGCCCAATTACAACAACGGTTTCAACGCGGGCAGCACGGGCCGCCTGGCCAGCCTGATGGCGCTGGCCGCCAATCCTGGCGTCAACGCGGCCCGCACGGGGTCTTCGCCGCAGCTGGACTGGGCCAACGGCACGGCCGCCAATCCAGCGCAGTTGTGCAACCTCGACACGCAGCAGACGTCGGCTTCCTGCCGGGCCTGGATCATGGGCCGCGCCATGTACACCCTGGTGGTGTTTCCGCAGGCGGGCAATTACAAATTCAGCGTCGCGCACGACGATGACGTGAAAGTCGATTTTTCGACCCAGTATTCGACCAATTACCGCAATACCGTGTACAACGTGGCCGTGGGCAGCGTGGCCGAATATTCGAATAATGAAACGGATTTCCAGAATCTGGCCGGTAATTTCAATAGCGCCACGCCGGGCGGCTGTTATCTGGCCCGCGTGCTGTGGAATAACGTGGGCGGCATCAATTACCTGCACATGCGCTGGACGCGTCCCGACAATGTGACGGAAATTATTCCCGCGGCGCAATTGCGCGATCCCAGCCTGGCCAGTTCGTATGCCAGCTGCACCAACAGCAAGACCGACCTGGCCGTCGGCAAGGTGGGCCCGGCGCAGTTCTCCGTCGGCAAGCCATTGAGCTATACCATGAAGGTGTGGAACCGCGGCCCGGCCCTCAGCACGGGCGCCACTTTCAGCGACGTGCTGCCCGCCAGCTTGAGCAACGTCAGCTGGACGTGCGCCGCCAGCGGCAGCGCTTCCTGCGGCACGAAAACGTCGGGCTCGGGCAGCAACAACGTCAGCATCACCATGGGCAACCTGCCCCTGAATGCGGCCGTCAGCGATCCCACCACGGGTTCCTACCTGACAGTGACGATCACGGCCACGCCGGGCGACGCCGCCAGCATCGTGAATACGGCCAATGTGACCGTCTCGCCCAACGAAACGGACACGGACCTGAGCAACAACAGCAGCAGCACCACGGCCACGGTCAAAACGAATACCTTGACGGTGGTCAAGGCGCTGGCGCCCACCGGCGACAGCGGCCTGTTCATCATGAATGCCAACGGCACGGCCGGCGTGCAGGGCGGCAATGGCGCCACGGCCAGCGCCGTCGTGCGCGTGGGCAATCTCGTGACGTTCGCGGAAAGCGCGGGCACGGCCACCATCCTGGCGCAGTACCAGAGCAGCTACAGCTGCGTGCGCACGGATACGGCCGCCGTCATCGGCGCCGGCGCGGCCACCACGGGCAACTTCACCATGCCCGAAGCGCCCGTCACCTGCACCATCAGCAACCGGCGCCTGCAGGCGGACATGCAAGCCGTCACCACGGTGCCCGCCGGCCCCTACAATGCCGGGTCCCCCGTGACGGTCACGGGCGTGTGCACGAATAACGGTCCCGACAACCCGGCCGCGCCCACCTGCGTGATGAGCGGCTTGCCGGCCGGCGCCACCGCCACCTGCAGCGCGCCCGTGTCGCCGTTCATTCCAGGTTCGCGCATCAATTGCAGCGCGACCTTCAATCTGCCCGCCAGCGGCAGCCTGACGATCACGACGACGGCCGGTTCGACGACGCTCGATCCGATTCCCGCGAATAACGTCGACAGCGACACGCTGGGCATCGTCAGCCCGCTCGTGCGCGTGCAAAAGAGCGTCGACAAGACCAGCGCCTACGTGGGCGAGACCGTGCAGTGGACTGTGACGGCCAACAATACCGGCACGGGCGCCACGACGGCCGCGCTGATCCTGACCGACACCCTGCCGGCCAACCTGGCCAGCATCGTCGTCACGCCCACGGCGCCCGTCACCTGCGCGCCGCTGGCCGGCAACACCCTCGTTTGCAGCGTGCCGGCCGGCCTGGCGCCTGGCGCCAGCGCCCAGGTCGGCATCAGCGCCGCGCCGACGGTCGCCGGCAGTTTCGTCAACAGCGTGACGCCGTCGGGCGGCAATGGCGCCAGCTGCGCCACGCCCGGCGCCTGCCAGACCACCACCACCGTGCAAAAGCCGCTGGTCGACGTGACCACCACCTTGAACGGCTTTCCCGGTTCGACGAATGCGGGCGACGCCATCAACGGCAGCGTCACCTTCCGCAACGTGGGGCCGGGCACGGCCGAGAACCTGACGTACACGCTGCAATTGCCGCCAGGGTTGACGGGCGTCTCCGTCGGCGGCGTGACGGGCGTGTACAACGCGGGCACGGGCTTCATCGTCCTCTCGGGCCTGCCCCCGAACCTGGCGGCAGGGCAGGGCGTGACCTTTAGCCTCAGCTACACGCAACCGGCCTCGAACAGCTCCTTCGTCACCAGCGTGATCGCCACCACCTCGGTCGAGGTGGCCAACGACTTGCCGAACACGGCCACCGTGATGGTGCCGGGGCCGAACGTGCGCGTCACCAAGGTGGCCGACAAGCTGACGGCCAACGTGGGCGAGAACATCACGTGGACGATCACGGCCAGCAATACGGGCAATATCGCCAACCAGGGCGTGGTTGCCCTGGCCGACCTGTTGCCGCCCAACCTGGTGGTGACGAACGTGGTGGCCGCGCCGGGCGTGACGTGCCCGCCGCTGGCCAGCTGGGTGGCGTCGAGCACCCAGACCTGCACCGTGGCCGCCGGCCAGCTGGCGGCCATCAACGGCAGCCGCAGCGTCACCATCACGGCGCATGCGACGGCGGGCGGCAGCCTGGCCAACCGCATCATGCCGAGCGGGACAGACAATCCGGCCTGCGCCACGGCCGAAAATTGCAGCACGGTGACCAGCATCACCAGCCCGAAAGTGGCCGTGCAGAAGAGCGTCGACCATGCCACGATCAATATCGGCGCCACCCTGACCTGGAGCGTCACGGCGACCAATAGCGGCGACGGCGTCAGCACGGCGCCCATCACCCTGACCGATACGCTGCCGGCCAACCTGACGGGCATAAACGTGGCGCTGGTCGGCAGCGCCACCTGCGCCGCACCGGTGGGCAACATCCTCACGTGCACGGTGCCGGCCGGCCTGGCCGCGAACGGCGGCGTCGCCGGTTTCACCGTCACGGGCCAGCCTGCCGTGGCGGGCACCTACGCCAACAGCGTCGTGCCTTCGGGCGCCGACAACCCTGCCTGCGCCACGCCAGCCGCCTGCGCCACCACCAGCACGGTGACCAGCCCCAGCGTGGCCGTGACGAAAGGCGTCGACAGGACCACCGTCAACCTGGGCGACACCATCACCTGGACCCTGAAAGCCATCAACAGCGGCAGCGGCCCGACGAATGGCCCGATCACGCTGACCGATACCTTGCCGGCGAACGTGGGCGCGCTGCAGATCCTGCCCGTGGCGCCCGCCAGTTGCGGCGTGCCCGCCGGCACCACGCTGACCTGCACCGTGCCCCCCGGCCTGGCCAGCGGCATGCAGGCGACGGTGATCATCAAGGCCGTGGCGAATGCGTCCGGCACGGTGGCCAACAGCCTCGTGCCGGGCGGCGTCGACAATCCTGCCTGCGCCACGCCGGGCGATTGCCAGACGACGACCACCGTCACCAGCCCGAACGTGACGGTGAAGAAGACCGTCGACAAGGCCAGCGTCAACGTGGGCGACACGATCACGTGGACCTTGACGGTGAGTAATAGCGGCACGGGCGCCAGCACGGGCCTCGTCACGCTGGCCGACACCTTGCCGGCCGGACTGGCGAATGTCGTCGTCAGCCCGCAGGCGCCCGCCGCCTGCGCGCCAGTGGCGGGCCAGAACCTGACCTGCAGCGTGCCGGCCGGCCTGGCTCCCGGCGCCTCGGCGAAGGTCATCGTCAGCGCCACGGCCACGCTGGCCGGCTCGGCCGTCAACAGCGTGCTGCCGTCCGGTCCCGACAATCCCGCCTGCGTGCTGCCCGGCGATTGCGGCACCACCACGACGGTGGTCAAGCTGCTCGTCGACGTCACCACCACCCTGAACAATTTCCCGCCGAATACCCTGGCGGGCGACACGATCTCCGGCACCGTCACCTACGCCAACGTGGGACCGGGCCCGGCCGAAGGCGTGAGCTACACCCTGCAGCTGACGCCGGGCCTGAGCAACGTCACCCTGACGGGCGCCGTCGGCAGCTACAATCCCGCCACGGGCGTCGTCACCCTCAGCGGCTTGCCCGTGACCCTGGCGAATGGCCAGAGCACCAGCTTTAACGTCAGCTACACGCAGCCGGCCGACAACCTGTCGATGGTGACGTCGACCATCGCCACCACGTCCGTGGAAGTGGCGAACCACTTGCCGAACACGGCCACGGCAACCGTGCCCGGCCCCATCATCCGCGTGACGAAACTGGCCGACAAGTCCACGGCCAACGTGGGCGAGACGATCACGTGGACCATCACGGCGACGAATACGGGCAGCCTGGCCAACCTGGGCGTGGTGACCCTGACCGACATCCTGCCCGCCAACGTGGCAGTGCTGTCCGTCGCGCCGGGCGCGGGCGTGAGCTGTCCGCCGCTGGCCAGCTGGCTGGCCAACAGCGCCCAGGCATGTACCGTCGCGGCAGGCCAGCTGGCTGCCGTGAATGGCAGCCGCAGCATCGTCATCACGGCCAGGGGCACGGCCGGTGGCAGCCTGGGCAACAAGGTCTTGCCGAGCGGGCCAGACAATCCCGCCTGCGCCCAGGCCGCTTCCTGCCAGACCGCCACCACCATCCTCAGCCCGCAGGTGGCCGTGCATAAGACTGTCGACAAGAGCAATATCAATGTCGGCGACGCGCTGACGTGGACGATCGCCGTGGCCAATACGGGCACGGGCGCGACCATGGGCGTACTCACCCTGACCGATACCTTGCCGGCCAACCTGACCCTGTGGCAAGTGTTGCCCGCGTCGCCCGCCACGTGCGCGGTGCCCAGCGGCAATCAGCTCGTCTGTTCCATTCCTGCCGGCATGGCGGCGGGCGCCACGCTGAATATCGTCGTCAAGGGCGTGGCCAATGCGGCCGGCGCCTACGTCAATACCGTCGTGCCGAGCGGCCCCGACAATCCCGTCTGCCCGCAACCCGGCGATTGCAGCACGACCAGCACGGCCGTGAAGCTGCTGGTCGACGTTACCACCACCCTGAACGGCTTCCCCGGCAGCACGCATGCGGGCGACACGATTACCGGCACGGTCAATTTCAGCAATATCGGCCCCGGGCCGGCCGAAGGCGTGACGTACAGCCTGCAGCTGGCGCCCGGCCTGACCGGCGTCAACATCAGCGGCGTGGCGGGCAGCTATAACGCGGGTTCCGGCCTGGTGACCTTCAGCGGCGTGCCGGCCACCCTGGCGCTGGGGCAGGGCTTCAGCTTCCAGCTCAGCTATATCCAGCCGGCCAGCAACCTGTCGACCGTGGTCAGCCGCATCGCCACGACGTCGACGGAAGTGCCGAACGACCAGCCCAACGTGGCCACCGTCACCATGCCGGGCTCCATCATCCGCGTCAGCAAGACGGCCAACAAGGCCGTGGCCAATGTTGGCGAGGAAATTATCTGGACGATTACGGCCAGCAACACGGGCAGCCTGGCCAACCAGGGCGCCGTCATCTTGACGGACTTGCTGCCAGCCCATATCGTCGTGACGAATGTGGCGCCCGACAGCGGTGTCACGTGTCCGCCGCTGGCCAGCTGGGTGGCCAACAGCAGCCAGAGCTGCAGCGTGGCCATCGGCCAGCTGGCGGCCGGCAATGGCCAGCGCCAGATCGTGCTGACCGGAAAAGCCAGTGCGGGCGGCACCCTGGCCAACCAGGTCATGCCGAGCGGCCCGGACAATCCAGCCTGCTTCCAGGCCAACAGCTGCCAGACGCAGACCACCATCACCAGCCCCAGCCTGGCGCTGAGCAAGAGCGTCGACAAGCTGGCCTTGAACATCGGCGACAGCCTGACGTGGACGGTCACCCTGGCCAACAGCGGCACGGGCGCCAGCACGGCCGTCGCCACCATCACCGACACCTTGCCGGCCGGCCTGGCGAATATCGTCGTCACGCCCGCCGCGCCCGTCACCTGCGCGCCGCTGGCTGGCAATGTGCTCACGTGCAGCGTGCCGGCCGGCCTGGCCGGCGGCGCCAATGCCACGCTGCAAGTGACGGCGCGCGCCGTCGTCGCAGGCAGCCTCGTCAATGGCGTCAGCGCCAGCGGCACGGATAACCCGGCCTGCCTGCAGGCGGGCGACTGCAGCACCACCAGCACCGTCAGTTCGCCCTTGCTGAACGCCAGCAAGAGCGTCGACAAGACGGCGGCCAACGTGGGTGATACCCTGACGTGGACCTTGACCTTGCGCAATACCGGCACGGGACCGAGCACGGCCATCGCCACCCTGAGCGATACCCTGCCTGCGGGCCTGGCGAATGTGCTGGTCACGCCGACGGCGCCCGTCACCT
Source organism: Janthinobacterium sp. SUN118 (assembly GCF_030397695.1). NCBI lineage: Bacteria > Pseudomonadati > Pseudomonadota > Betaproteobacteria > Burkholderiales > Oxalobacteraceae > Janthinobacterium > Janthinobacterium sp. SUN118. The sequence continues at coordinate 1,782,519 of NZ_JAPUBV010000001.1, forward strand.
GCGCCGCGCCGGCGGGCAGTGTCGTCAGCTGCAGCGTGCCGGCCGGCCTGGCCGCCGGCGCCAGCGCCACCGTCAAGCTGAGCGCCACGGCCACCGTGTCGGGCAGCCTCGCCAATGCGCTCGTGCCGGGCGGACCGGACAACCCCGTCTGCGCCGTCCCCGGCGATTGCCAGACCACCACGGTGGTGTCGAAACTGCTGGTCGATGTGACCACCACCCTGAACGGGTTCCCTGCCAGCAGCAATGCGGGCGACGCCATCCGTGGCGTGGTGACGTTTGCCAACGTGGGGCCGGGCGTGGCGGAAACGGTGACGTACAGCCTGCAACTGGAAGCGGGCTTGAGCGGCGTCTCCGTCAGCCCCGTCAGCGGCGCGCCCGGCATCAGCGGCGTCTACAACAGCGGCACGGGCCTGTATGTGCTGAGCGGCTTGCCGGCCACCCTGATCAGCGGGCAAAGCGCCAGCTTCAACCTGTTCTACACCCAGCCGGCCAGCAACAGTTCGCGCATCACCAGCGTGGTGGGCACCAGTTCCACGGAAATCGCCAACGACTTGCCGAACACGGCGACGACGAACTTGCCTGGCCCCGTGATCCGCGCCAGCAAGACGGTCGACAAGGTGAACGCGGCCGTGGGCGATACCCTGACCTGGACCATCACGGCGACGAATACGGGCAACTTGCCGAATCAAAATCCGGTCGTCGTCAGCGATGTGCTGCCGGCCAACATCGTCGTGCTCAGCGTGACGCCCGATGCGGGCGTGAGCTGCCCGCCGGCCGCCAGCTGGACGGCGGGCAGCGTGCAGGCCTGCACGGTTGCGGTAGGTCAATTAGCGGCCACGAATGGCAGCCGCAAGGTCGTCATCACGGGCCGGGGCTCGCTGGGCGGCAACCTGTCGAACCGTGTCGTGCCCAGCGGTGGCGACAATCCCGCCTGCGAACAGGCCAGCGCCTGCCAGGCCACGACGACCCTGGTGGCGCCGCAGGTGACGGTGCGCAAGAGCGTCGACAAGAGCAATGTCAGCGTGGGCGACTTGCTGACCTGGACCATTACCGCCAGCAATGGCGGCACGGGCGCGACCAAGTCCGCCATCGTGCTGACCGACAACTTGCCAGCCGGCGTCAGCGGCGTGCAAGTGCTGTCGACGCAACTGGCCACTTGCGCGCCCGTGGCCGGCAATATCGTCACGTGCAGCGTGACGGCCGGCCTGGCGCCGGGCGGACAGGCGCAGGTGGTGCTGCGCGCCACGGCCAGCGTGGCCGGCGTGCTGCAGAACACGGTGTTGCCAAGCGGCCCGGACAATCCTGTCTGCGTGCAGGCGGCGGACTGCACCACCAGCACCACGGCCATCAAGCTGCTGGTCGACGTGACGACCACCCTGAATGGCTTCCCCGGCGTCACCAGCGCCGGCGACCAGATCAACGGCATCGTCAGCTACAGCAATGCCGGTCCCGGCACGGCCGAGAACGTGACATACAGCCTGAAACTGGCGCAAGGTTTGATGGGCGTGACCCTGAGCGGCGCGGCCGGCAGCTATGACGCCGTCAGCGGCATGCTGACGGTGACGGGCTTGCCAACGACGCTGGCGCCCGGCGAGCTGCACAGCTTTGGCCTGTCGTATATCCAGCCGGCCAGCAATGTCTCGACCATCGTCAGCATCATCGCCACCAGCTCGACGGAAGTGCAGTACGACTTGCCGAACACGGCCACGGTGACCATGCCTGGCCCCGTGATTCGCGTCAGCAAGACGTCCAACCGCGGCAATGCCAACGTGGGCGACAGCATCATCTGGACGATTACCGCCGTCAACAGCGGCGGCGTGGCCAACCAGGGCGTGGTGACCCTGGCGGATATCCTGCCGGCGAACCTGACGGTGCTGGCGGTCAGCGCCGACGCCGGCGTGACGTGTCCGCCGCTGGCGAGCTGGGTGGCGAACAGCGTACAAAGCTGCAGCATTGCCGCAGGTCAATTGGCTATCGGCAATGGCACGCGCAGCGTGCGCGTGACGGCCACGGGCTTGCTGGAAGGCACGCTGTCGAACCGCGTCATGCCTGGCGGCCCCGATAATCCAGCCTGCGCGCAGGCGAGCAATTGCGAGTCCAGCATCGTGCTGACGGGACCCAAGGTGGCGGTGCGCAAAAGCGTCAACCGCGCGGCGGCCAACGTGGGCGATACCGTCGTGTGGACCATCACGGCCAGCAATACGGGCAGCGGTCCCACGCGTGCCGCGATGACCCTGGTCGACACCCTGCCGCCCGGCTTGACGAATGTGCAAGTGACGCCGCTGCGCGCCACCTGCGCAGCGGTGGCCGGCAATGTGCTGAACTGCAGCGTGCCTGCCGGCCTGATCGGCAATGGCGGCGAAGCCAGCGTGGAAGTGTCGGCCACCGTCACCCAGGCCGGCACGGCGCTCAACCGCGTCGTGCCGTCGGGTCCCGATGCGCCGCTGTGCCTGGCGCCGGCCGATTGCCAGACCAGCACCAATGTCACCAGCCCCAGCGTGATGGTGAAGAAAGTGGCGGACAAGGCCAATGCCAGCATCGGCGATACCGTCAGCTGGACGATTACCGCCACCAACGGCGGCAGCGGCGCCACCACGGCGGCCATCACCCTGACGGACGACCTGGCCGCCAGCCTGGCCGAGATCGTCGTCACGCCCGCCGCGCCCACCATTTGCGCGCCGCTGGCGTCGAACAAGCTGGTGTGCACGGTGCCGGCCGGCCTGGCGCCCAATGCCGTGGCCGCCGTCACGGTGAGCGCGAAAGTGGCCGCCAGCGGCGCCCTGAGCAACACCATCGTGCCGACCGGCACGGACCTGCCGCGTTGCGCGCAGGCATCCGACTGCACGGCCGTCACGGAAGTGGCCAATCCCGCCGTCGGTGCGGCGCTGGGCGTGGGCAAGGTGACCCAGCTGTCGGCCAAGGTCTTCAGCGTGCCGTACACGGTGGTGCTCAGGAACGTGGGCAAGGGCGCGGCGCAGAATGTGCAGGCGCTCGACAGCCTGCGCGCCGCCTTCCCCGAACCGGTGACGTGCCGCATCGCCACGCCACCTGCCGCGCCCGCCATTGGCGGCAGCAGGCAGCTGGCCGTCAACCCCGGCTTCGGCGGCGGTTGCGGCGGCAGTGACCTGCGTCTGCTCAGCGGCGACGCGGCCCTGGGCGAGGGCGAGTTCAGCGTCATCACCTTCACCGTGGAAATCACGGTGCAGGATGTGACCTTGCCGCAATATAACAACAGCGTGTTTGCCAGCGCACTGGCCGGCAATGTCGCCAATGCGGGCGGCAGCATCAGCGTGCCGCCGGCCCCGGCCGCAGGCGTCATCGCCGCCAATCCCGTCTATACGCCGCCCGTGGGCAGCCTCGTGTTTGACGCCTCCAACAATGGCGGCAGCCATGCGGGCGTGGTGGCGACGGCGGCCGACGTGGCCGCGCTGGTGGAAAAAGTCGATCCCAACCGCAACGGCAACGCCTCGGACACCGTCGGCGGCGTCGCCTTCACGGGCGAAGACACGCCCACGCCCGTGGTCTTGCTGCGGCAAGTGGTGGACGTCATCAAGGCGGTGTCGGCGCAACAGCAGGTCGATGCCAGCAAGTTCGAGATCAGCTACACCGTGCAGGCGGCCAACCGCTATCCTGCCGGTTACCCGACCTCGACCATGGTGCAGGTGGCGGAAAACCTGAAGGCGGTCTTCCCCACGGCCACCAGCGTCACCTTCAAGCCGGGCAGCCTGGCTGTCACGGCCCGGCCCGCCAGCGCCACGGCCTGCGTCGCGAATGCCGACTTCAACGGCGCCACCGTCTATGGCTTGTTGAACGGCAAGGGTGACTTGCAGCCGCAGGAAAGCTGCAACATCGTCTTCACGGTGCTGGTCGACTTCGGCAGCGTGGCGGCGATTCCCACCGTGCCGCAGCTGAACCAGGTATATGCGAGCACCATGCTGGGCACGGAAACGGGGGGCCGCAATATCGGCCACAGCTATAGCGGTACGGACGGCGGCAACACGCCGGTGGCGCCTGTCAGCGTGCTGGCCCTGGCCAGTTCGGCCGACACCTTGCTGCTGCCGGCCACGCCAGGCGCCACGCCGCCGAGCTTTACGCCCGTGGTGTTCAATACGACGGACAAGCCGATGTTATTGATCAGCAAGAGCGTCAACAAGACCCAGGCCGAGATCGGCGACAGCCTGCAATACACGATCGAGGTGAAGAACACGGGCGTGGCGACGGCGTTCGGCGTCAGCGTGCTCGATAAACTGCCGGCCGGCTTCCGCTACATCGACGGCACCACCACGCGCAACAATGTGGTGCAGCCCGACCCGGGCGGCAAGCCTGGCCCGCACCTGAGCTTCAAGCTCGAGTCGCTGGCGCCGAACGCCAGCGCCAGCTTCCGCTACCGCCTGCGCGTGGGCGTCGGCTCGCTGCAGGGCGACGGCATCAACCGCGCCCAGGCATCGACCACCAACGGCCCGCCCTCGAACGAGGCGCGCGCGAAAGTCAAGGTGACGGGCGGCGTGTTCACGACGGATGCCTGCATCGCCGGCAAGGTGTTTGTCGATTGCAACAACAACCACGTGCAGGACGCCGAGGAGCTGGGCATTCCGGGCGTGCGCCTGTACATGGAAGATGGCACGAACTTCACCACGGACGTGGAAGGCAAGTACAGCTATTGCGGCATCACGCCGAACAGCCATGTCATCAAGGTCGATGGCGCAACGCTGCCGCGTGCCAGCCGCATGATGGAAGCGTCGAACCGCAACCTGGGCGACCCGCACAGCCTGTTCCTCGATACCAAGAATGGCGAGCTGCTGCGCGCCGATTTCATCGAGGGCTCGTGCTCGAATCCCGTGCTCGAGCAAGTCAAGGCGCGCCGCGCGCAGGGCGAGGTGCGCAGTGTGGAAAGGGAGGACGGCAAGGGAGGAGGGGGCCTGAGTTTCAGCAGCCAGCCCGCCGCCGCCCCGGCGCAGGCGACGGACAGCGCGAACCAGCCCGTCGTCGCGCCGCGCGCCCCCGCCGCCACGCCAGCCACGGGAGGCAGCCATGCGCCATAAGCATCTTTCCCATCACTTGCCGCTTGCCAATGCTGCTAAAGAGAAACAGGCCATGAAGAGAACCCTCCCCGCGCCCCGGCGCATGGCCGCCGCGCTGGCCCTGCTGGCCTTCCCGGCGTTCGGCCACGCGCAGCTGCCCTTGCCGGACAATGCGGCAGGCTCCGCCGTGGCGGCGCCATCCTTCCTTGCCGGCAAGGTGGGCGGCACCGACTATGCGCTCAACCGCGGCGTGGCGCGCATCGCCGTCGAGACGGACCGCAACGACGTGCCGGCCGATGGTCAGAGTCCCGTCACGGTGACGGTCAGGCTGTACGACGAGCACGGCAAGCCCCTGGCGGGCACGGCCTTGCTCACCATCGAGGCCAGCGGCGGGCGCATCCTGCTGCCCGGCGCGCGTACGGACGAGCTGGGCCCCGAGCGGCGCGATGTCGACAGGGTCACGCCCGGCACGCAGCTGACGGTGGAGAACGGCGAAGCGAGCTTCAGCCTGCTGGCCCCTGCCACGCCGCAGGACGTGCTGCTGCGCGTGTCGGCCGGCAGCGTGGCGGCGCAGGGCACCATCAGTTTCCTGCCGGAACTGCGCGACATGCTGGCCGTGGGTTTGATCGACGGCATCATCAGCAAGCGCAGCCTGTCGAGCAGCGACATTGCGCCGTCGCGCTTCAATGACGGTTTCGAACGCGACATCGTGCGCTGGAGCCGCGCCTTCAACAATGGCAAGGCCAACGTCGCGGGTCGCGCGGCCATGTTCCTGAAAGGCACGATACGTGGCGACGCCTTGCTGACGGCCGCCTACGATTCGGACAAGGATACGCGCGCGCGGCTCTTGCGCGATGTCAATCCGGAAGAGTTTTATCCCGTGTACGGGGACAGTTCCGTGCGCAACTTCGACGCCCGCTCCAGCGACCGCCTGTACGTGCGCATCGACAAGCAGAAAAGCTATGTGCTGTACGGCGACTTTGCCACCGGCGACGGCTTCAGCCAGATGACGGGCGGCGGCGCCGTGGCCAACTTGCAGCAGAGAAAATTGGGCCAGTACAACCGCACGGCCACGGGCGGACGCGGCCATTACGAACACGATGGCATCGTCGCCAATGCCTTCGCCATCAACGATAGCCTGAAGCAGGTGGTCGAGGAATACCGCGCGAACGGCACCTCGGGACCGTTTGCCGTGCGCAACAACAACGCCATCGAAAACTCGGAAAAGATCGAGATCGTCGTGCGCGACAAGAACCAGAACGGCAATATCGTGCAGGTGACACAGCTGCGCCGTTTCGAGGATTACAGTTTCGAACCGTTCAGCGGGCGCATCCTGTTCAAGCAGGCGATCCCCGCGCTGACGCCGAATGGCGATCCGCAATCGATACGCATCAGCTATGAGGTGGACCAGGGCGGCGAGAAATTCTGGACCCTGGGCGTCGATGGGCAGGTGCAGCTGGGCAAGATGGTCTCGCTTGGGGGCTCGGCCGTGGAAGACAGGAACCCCTTGTCGCCGTACAAATTGCACAGCGTCAACGCGGGCCTGCGCTTCGGCGAGCACAGCCTGCTGGTAGTCGAGGTGGCGCGCACCACGTCCACCAGCTACAGTGCGGGCGGCAATATCTACACGACGCCGTCGGGCCAGGCGGGCGAGCTGCGCGATGAAGTGAGCGGCAATGCGGCGCGGGTCGAGCTGCAGCACAAGGATGAGAAGCTGGAAGCGAAAGCGTACTGGAGCCGCTCGGACCGGGACTTCAACAATACGGCGGCCGGCATCACGGGCGGGCGGGGCGAGGCGGGCGTGAAGGCTGGCTACAAGCTCAGTCCCGCCGTCACCGTGTATGGCGAGGCCATCCGCAGCGACGAGCGCAGCACGGACGCGCGCCGCGATGCGCAACGCCTGGGCGTGGCGTGGAACGCCAGCGAACGCTGGTTGTTCGACGTGTCCGTCCAGCACATGAAGGAGAGCGGCGGCATGCCGTCGACGGCCGGCATCGCGCCGAATACGTCGCCGCTGGGCACGGGCCTCAATCCCACGGGCGGCTTCTTCGGCAACGGTACGGCGAACACGGCCATCGACCCCGTGACGGGCGGCAGCATCACCACGTTTGCGCCGATCAATCCCGGCGCGGGCACGGGCACGACGGTGCCGCTGGACGCCACCACCGTGCGCCTGGGCGTGCAATACAAGGCCACCGAGCGCTGGACCCTGAATGGCGACGTGGAAAAAAGCGTCTCCGACACGGACCAGCACCGCTATGGCCTGGGCGCGCAATACCAGCTGGCCGAACGCAGCCGCCTGTACGCGCGCTATGAAAACCAGACGGGGCTGGCGTCCGCCTACTCGCTCAATCCGGCCGACCGCAGCACCAGCTTCGTCGCCGGCGCGGACACCGGTTACATGCCGGGCGGCACCGTGTTTGGCGAGTACCGCATGCGCGACGCCATGGATTACAGCCTCAGCAATCAGCGCGACCTGCAGCTGGCGTCCGGCTTGCGCAACACGTGGAACCTGGGCGAAGGGCTGGCGGCAAACACGAATATCGAATACCTGAAAGTCATGAACGGCCAGCAACAGCAAGCCGTGGCCGTGGCGGCGGGATTCGACTACTCGGCCAATCCGCTGTGGCGCGCCTCCGTCAAGCTTGAATACCGGCGCCTGTTCGACAGCGAGATTGCGCCGGGCAACCAGCGCCAGGATCAATGGCTCAACACCATCGCCTGGGCGCGCAAGCTGAGCCGCGACTGGACTTTCCTCGCCCGCAACTACCTGCTGTACACGCGCAACAACGACGACGCCAGCGGCGCGCCCGTCGGCAACGTGCTGCAGGACCGGGCACAGCTGGGCTTTGCCTGGCGCCCCGTGGACGACAACCGTTTCAACGGCCTGGCCCGCTACGAGTACAAGACGGTGCGCGACCAGTCGCAGATCGATGGCGACAATTACCGCGCGCATATCGTTTCCACCCACTTCGACTACCACCCCAGCCGGCCATGGTGGTTTACGGGCAGGGTCGCCGCCAAGCACAACAATGACAAGAACTTGCCTGTCGGGCAGGAAAAGTACACGGCGTGGCTGTTTTCCGGGCGCACCGTGTATGACATCAGCAAGAACTGGGACATCGGCGTGCTGGCGGCCGTGATGGGCAGTCCGCAGGGCGGCAGCCGCCAGTGGGCCAACGGCGTCGAAGTCGGTTATCTGCTGGCGCAAAACCTGTGGCTGTCGGCCGGCCACAACTGGTCGGGCTTTTCCGACCGCGACCTGACGGGCGCCGACTACACGGCGCGCGGCCCCTACCTGCGCCTGCGCTTCAAGTTCGATGAAAACCTGTTCAAAGGCAAAGACGCCACCATCAACCGTACCCTGGCCCGGCCATGACCTATACCATGCGAAAACTCTCCAATATGAAACTGACCCCGATACCGACGATGATGCTGCCGCTCGCCAGCCTGCTGGCCATGGGCCTGGCCCAGGCGGCCACGCCCACCTTGCCGGCGGCGCCGCTGGCCATGCCCGAGCTGCGCATCAGCGACCGGGCCGTCTCGGCCGACCAGCAGGCGTACCGCGTGCTGCAGGAACGCATCAAAAAGCTCAACGACGGCGGCGTGCGCGTGGGCGATTATTACCTGTCCAAGGCGCAATGCTGGCTCGACGTGTCGTTTCACGAATACACGCGCAACGACCGCTCGGCCTTTCCCCTGCAGGCGCTGCAGGAATCGGCAAAGATCGTTGCCGCGCTGGAAGACGGCAGCACGCCCAATCCCGGCGACGCCACGCCGCTGGTGAACGACGCCACGCGCTTGCGCGACGATTTGTGGCACAGCTTTACGCAGCTGCGCCAGTCGCCCGGTTTCGCCTGCGCGGCGCAGAAGGTGGCGTGCGGCGAAGTGGAGCTGGTGCATGCGGGCAATGAGTACAAGCAGCAGGGCTGGCGCCACGCGAACCCGTACGTGCAGCTGGCCGAGGATGCGCAGGCCGCCGCCCAGTCCGCCGCCGCCGCGTGCCCGGCCGACAAGCCGAAGCCGGAACCGCAGCCGGACATTTTGCCGCCGCGCATCGAGCATGAGCGCATCACGCTGGACATGGATGCCCTGTTCCGTTTCGACAAGGCGGGTGCTGCCGACATGCTGCCGCAGGGCATCGATAAAATCCGCGAACTGGCGGCGCGCCTGAAGCAGGGCTATGTGCAGATCGATACCCTGAGCGTGACGGGCCACACGGACCGCCTGGGTACGGACAGCTACAACCAGGCCCTGTCGGAGCGGCGCGCGCTGACGGTGAAGCAATTGCTGCGCGAGCAAGGCATCGCCAACGTCATCAGCGCATATGGCAAGGGCAAGGCGGAACCGCTCGTATCCTGCGAGAAGGTGGCGCCGCGCGCGGCCCTGATCGCCTGCCTGCAGCCGAACCGCAGGGTGGAGATTGAGTTGACGGGTATCAAGAGCGCGCGCAAGGACTGAACTTAACGCGTTTTCCCGTCGACAAACATCAGGATGGCGCCCGCCACGGCCTGCGGCGCTTCGCGCTGCGGGAAGTGGCCTATGCCTTCGAGCAACACGCGCTGGTAGGGGCCGCTGAAATGGCGCTCGCGTCCGGCCGAACTGTCCGGGTGGTTGCAGGCGTCGGCCGCGCCGTGCAGCACCAGGGTGGGCAGGTTGAGCACGGGCGCCGGCTGCAGTAGCGCTTCGTCGGCCGCATACGCGGGGTCGCCTTCGGCAAAGGCCCAGCGGTGGCGGTAGGAATGCAGCACCACCTCGGCCCAGTCGGGGCCGTCGAAGGCCTGGCTGGCCTGGGCGAAAGCGGCTTCGCCATACCAGCCGGCGGGCGACCAGCTATCCCACATCATGCGGGCAAAGGCGTGGCGGTCATGCTCGACCGCATGCCGGCCCCGGGGCGTGGCCATGAACCAGTGGTACCAGTAATTGCGCGCCTGCTGGTAGGACAGCGCTTGCCGCGGATCGTTCGTGCCATAGCCGACGGACAGCATGACCAGGCCGCAGGCCGCATCGTGGCGCAAGCCGCAGGCGTTGGCCACGGCGCGCGCGCCCCAGTCGTGCCCCACCAGCAAGGGCCGCTCCAGTCGCATGGCGTCGATAAAATCGAGCAAGTCGCGTCCCAGCGCGGCCAGCTGCCCGCTGCGCGGCGTGTCCGCCTGGCGGAAGCGCGTGGGCGCGAAGCCGCGCAGGGCGGGCGCCAGCACGCGGTAGCCGGCGGCCGCCAGCACCGTGGCCGTGCCGGCCCAGCTTTCCGGACTGTCGGGCCAGCCGTGCACGAGCACGGCGCAGCGCTGCCCGGCCGGGTTCCATTCCAGGTAAGCCACGTCCAGCAGCGGCGTGGCGATGTGTTGATAGTCTTGCATGGCATTTCCTGATGAAGGGTGAGCAGGTCTTCATCGTAGCGCCAGTAAACAATTTGATTCGTGATGAATTCGTCGATATTATGTTTATATCTTGATGAATTGGAGCAGCCATGCCTGGCTCGGAATCACTGACACTCGATATCGTCCTGCTGCGCAGCCTGCTTGAAGTGGTGGACGCCGGCGGCTTCGCGCTGGCCGCGCAAAACCTGGCACTGACGCCGTCGGCCGTCAGCGGCCATATCAAGCGCCTGGAGCGCAGCGCCGGTAAACAATTGCTGGTACGCACGACGCGCAGCCTGGAACTGACGGCTGCCGGCGAACTGCTGTATATGTATGCGCGCAATATCGTCGACCTGGAACGCGAGGCCCGTGCCAGGCTTGGCGGTGCATCGCTGCAGGGCCGGCTGGTCCTGGGGGCGTCGGAGGATTTCGCTGGCGCCTGGCTGCCGCAGGTGCTGCACACCTTCCAGCGCTGGCATCCGCAAGCGTCGATCGAATTGAAGGTGGGCATCACGGCCGACCTGCTGCGGCGCCAGGCGCACGAGCAGATCGACGTCATCTTCGGCAAGCAATGCAGCCGCACGGAAGGAGAAGGCGAGCTGTTGTGGTCTGAACCGCTGGTGTGGGCGTATGCGGCCGGCCGCTTGCCCGATGCCGCGCAGGCCTTGCCATTGGCATTGTTTCCCGCACCGTGCGTCTATCGCGAGGCGGCCATCGCCGCGCTGGCGCAGGCGGAGCATCGCTGGCGGCTGGCGTTTGACAGCGCCAGCATGGCCGGCTGCCTGGCGGCGGCGCTGTCCGGCTTTGCCGTGACGCCGGTGGCCCGTAGCCAGATGCGCGACGGCTTGCGCATCCTGGGCGCGGCGGAAGGCTTGCCGGCGCTGCCGGACGCCCGCTTTTATGCGTTTCCTCGCAACAAGACGCCCGCCGTGCTGGCGCTGGTCGAGGCCGTGCGCGGCGCCGGGCAGCGGCACCAGTTTCATGCCGCGTGAACACACCATTGTTTAGCCTGCGTCATGGGGCGGTCATATGCCGCTGTTATGATGTTCTTGTTGGCACACAGCATGCGTTGCGCAGATCACTACGCTCCGGGAGCGATAGGATGCAGGCATGACTCAACAGCTTAGCCGGTGAGCTCAACCATCGGCACCAGACAGGTCGGCGCGGCAAGAAATATTGCCGCGCTGACAAGCAAAACAGGGCAGGGCGGGGAAAAGACAGGAAACGGCCGGGGATTTAATGAAGTCCTAAGCCTGCTGCAGGGAAGGACTGGCATAGTGGATACATGGCGCACGGAAACCCCGGGCCCAAGGTTGCCGGACACCTCAATGACCGGCACGATTTCCACTTTTCAAGTGTTTTCCGTTTTATCCCTGCGCTCTGAAACAGCGTTTCAACCGGCTGCCGCGACTTGCGAAGCCGGTTTTTTTTGCCTGGATTTTCGTATGGGGAGGGAAAACGCCCGGCGCCGCTGGAGTGCGGTGCCGGGCATGGGGCCTTAGCCCGCCTGTTGCGCCAGCCACGCATCGACGGCCGGCAGGCGCTCGGCGCGCACCTTGATGCGGTACTTGATGCCGGCCACGGAGCTGTCGGCGTCGCCGCGCGCGCCTTCCGGCAGGTTCGCCTGCGCATACGCTTCCAGCTTGGCGATCATCTGCGGCTGCGCCGAGCCGGCGGCCAGGCGCGGGAAGTAGCGGCTGCGCGAGCTGGCGTCGACGCGCGCATTGACTTGCTCCAGGTGCGCCAGCGCAAAGTCGAAGGCCAGTTCCGGATGCGTGCGCGAGACGCGCGAGATCATGGCCGGGCTGTTGGTCACGCCCGGTTCATCCGTCAGCGCCAGCGCCAGCGCGCGCTGCGCCAGGGCCGTGTCGTCGCTGGAAGCGAGCAGGTCGTACAGCTGGTTCTTGATCAGCGGCGTCTTTTCCTGCTGCGCCTTGGCGCGCAGCTGCTCCCAGGTGGCGCTGTCGGCATGCTGCGCCACCACGCCCAGGATGGTGCGGCGCAACGGCGCGGGCATGGCGGCCGGATCCTGCTCGCTGGCCGCATAGCGACGGCGCGCTTCGGCGATCACGCCCGGCTCGCCCATGTCGCCGAGGATGGCGATCAGGCGCCCGCGCAGGGTCGCCACGCTCGACGCTTCGCCGGCGCGCGCTTCCCAGCCCGTCTGCGCCATCATCGGCGCCAGGCGCGCCATGGCGAAGCGGCCGAAAGCCTGCTGGCGCGCGGGGTCGCCCGCATACTGCTCATACAGGCCGTTCAGCGATCCGGCCACGCGGCCCAGCACCTGCGGGTCGGCCGACAGCGGCGTGGCTTTCACCAGTTCCAGGAAATCGGCCGGGTTTTGCACGCCCGCCATGCCCAGCGACTGGCTGTCGGCCAGCAGGCCCAGCTGGTCGATGGGCGCCAGGCGCGCGAAGCTGCCGGCCAGCGCGCGCGTGTTGGCCGGGGCGTACACGGTGCGGTAGTAGCCGCTCTGGCCAGCATTGACCAGCAGCGCGCCGCAACCGGGCACGTTCAGGGTCGCCTTGCCATCCTTGAGCACCACCTTGGCCAGCTTGCCGTTGCCGACCGTCGAGGCGATGACGGGCACGCGCCACGACAGCGGCTTCTTGTCCGGCTGGTCCTTGGAAAATTCCGTCTGCGTCAGGTTCACGCGCGTGCTGCCGTTCCTGCAGACGGCTTCGCCCACGGTGATCATCGGCACGCCCGGCTGCAGGGTGAAGTCGTGGGCGATGGCGCTGACCGGCTTGCCGGCGGCCGCGTCGACTTCGCGCCACAGGTCGTCGGACACCGTATTGCCGTAGGCATGCTTGCGCATGTAGCTGCGCACGGCCGTGCGCCACGTGTCGGCGCCCACATAGGCTTCGAGCATGCGGATCACCGCTTCGCCCTTCTGGTAGGTGATGCCGTCGAAGGCCTGGCTGGCCTGTTCCACGGTGGCGATGCGCTGCACCACCGGGTGCGTGGTGCGCAGCGCATCCTGGCTCATGGCCGATTCGCGGCCGGCCACGTTGGACAGGGCCGTGTTCCACTCCGGATGCAAACGCTCCGTGGTGCGGCTTTCCATCCACGAGGCGAAGCCTTCGTTGAGCCACAGGTCGTCCCACCAGCGCATGGTGACCAGGTCGCCGAACCACTGGTGCGCCATTTCATGCGACAGCGTGGTGTAGATGTTTTCCTTGTCGGCCTGGGTCGAGATGGCCGGGTCGAGCAGCAGCCCGTATTCGAAGGTGAAGACGGCGCCCCAGTTTTCCATGGCGCCGAAGAACTGGCTGCGCCCCGGCGCGGCGATGTTGTCGAGCTTGGGCAGCGGGTAGCGCACGCCGAAATAATCGTTGTATTCGCGCAGCAGGGCTGCCGATTCGTCGAGCGCGAAGCGGCTTTGCGCCAGCGCGCCTTTCTTCGTGATGACGCCCACTTCCGTGCCGTCGGAGATCGCCGTGGCGCGCTCGAAGTCGCCCAGGCCGAAGAACAGCAGGTACGTCGACATGCGCGGCGTGGTGGCGAAGCGCACGTGCTTGGTGCCATTGCCCAGTTCTTCGCTGCTGGCGATCGGCATGTTGCCGACGGCCATCTGATTGCTCGGCACGATCACGTCCAGCGCGAAGGTGGCCTTGTAGTCCGGTTCATCCCACGACGGCAGCATGCTGCGCGCGTCCGAATTCTCGAACTGCGTGTACAGCGCGCGCCGGCGGCCTTCGGGGGTGTCGTAGTCGAGCGAGAACAGGCCCGTGGCCTGCGTGCCGATCTTGCCGCTGTAGTCGATGCGCAGCAGGTACTCGCCCTTGGCCAGCGGCTCGGCGAAATGCACGGTGGCCGTCTGCTTGTCCGCATCGATATCGATCTTGCGCGTCACCTGCTTGCTGCCGCCCGCGCCTTCGATGGCGGCGGCGGTAAACGCCAGGTTCAAGGCATTGAAGGTGATGCTGCTCGTCGGCGCCTCGACGGCCACCTTGATGGCGGCTGCGCCCTTGAAGGTGGAGGCGGCGGCGTCCGGCGTGATCGACAGGATATAGTGCAAGGGCGTGACGCCGCGCGGCAGCTGCGTGGTGGTCGTGCTGGCGTGGCTGGCCGAGGCGTACCTGGCGGCGGGAGCGGCGTGGCCCGAGTTGAAGGCGGTGACTGCGGTCAGTGCGAGGACGCCGGCGGCCAGTTGGCTGCGGCGGAAGCGCGGAGTCGTTGTGCGATGCATGGTATGCCCTAGGTTCATGAGTAAAACGCCCGCCAGCCGGGTAGGCTGCGAGCGTCATGGCGGTTGGGGGACATCGCTGGAACTGAAAGCCAGCGTTCCCGTACAGCAATCTAAGACGAAATCCGGGCAAAGTCAACGCACTGTGGCCGGCGCGCCGCATCCTGGCGCTGGTATGATGGGCGCCTGACTTCATTCATGGGGGACGCATGACCGAACCGATGATCGACCTGTACACGGCCGCCACGCCGAACGGCCACAAGGTTTCCGTGGCGCTGGAAGAACTGGCGCTGCCCTATGCGCTGCACGCGCTGGAGCTGTCGCAGCACCAGCAAAAGACGCCGTGGTTCCTGGCCATCAATCCGAACGGCCGCATCCCGGCCATCGTCGACCGCGCGAACGACGATTTTGCCGTCTTCGAGTCGGGCGCCATCCTCGTTTACCTGGCGGAAAAGACGGGCCGGCTGATGCCGCAGGACGCCAAGGGGCGTTCGCGCGTGATGCAGTGGCTGATGTTCCAGATGGGCGGCGTCGGTCCCATGATGGGCCAGGCGAACGTGTTTTACCGCTATTTCCCCGAGAAGATCCAGCCGGCCATCGACCGCTACCAGGGCGAGAGCCGGCGCTTGCTGCGCGTGCTCGACACGCACCTGGCAAGCCACGAATACCTGGCGGGCGACTATTCGATCGCCGATATCGCCAACTGGGCCTGGGCGCGCACCTATAAATGGTCGGGCCTGGCCATCGACGACATGCCGCACCTGCGGCGCTGGATGGCCGCCATCTACGCGCGCCCGGCGGCGCAGCGCGGCATCCTGCTGCCACCGTCGCCCATCGACAGCGACGCCGATGCGCAAGCCACGGCCGCTTTTTCCGCGCGCGCCCGCGGCATGGTCGAAATGGGCAAGCCGCACTCCTGATTTTTCAACCACCATAACGATACCGAGACCAGCACATGAAACTGTATATCAGCCCCCGCACGCCGAATCCACGCCGCGTCACCATGTTCATCGCCGAAAAAGGCATCGCCGGCATCGAGGAAGTGGCGCTCGACCTGATGGCGGGCCAGCACCGCGATCCCGCCTTCCTGGAAAAGAACCCGATGGGCCGCGTGCCGGCGCTGGAATTGCCGGACGGGCGCGTGCTGGCCGAGACGCGCGCCATCTGCACCTACCTGGAAGGCCTGCAGCCGCAGCCCAACCTGATGGGAGAAGGTTTTGAAGAACGCGCCTTCATCGAAATGGCCGACCGCAGGGTGGAACTGCACCTGTTCATGGGTATCGCCAACTGCATCCGCCACAGCCATCCGGCCCTGGTGGCGCTGGAAAACCCGCAGTTCCCCGACTTCGGCGCGGCGCAGGGCGCGAAAATGCGCGAGACGGCGCAGTGGCTCGACCAGCTGCTGGCCAGCCAGCCGTATATCGCCGGCGACCGCTTCACCATCGCCGACATCACGGCCTTCTGCGCGCTGGAGTTTGCGCGCGGCCTGATGAAATACAAGCCGGGTGCGGAAGGCTTGCAGCATCTGCAGGCTTACCGCGACCGCATCGCCGAGCGTCCCAGCGCGCAGGCCAAATAAACGATTCCAGCAGAAAAAAACGCCTGCGCCGGAGGCTCCGGCGCAGGCGTTTGCGCGTACGGGCGGCGCGTCAGGCCGCGCGCGCCGGGCTTACTTCAGCTGCTTCAACAGGAAGGTGTAGGTCAGCGCCCACATCTGCGCCTGCTGGTCGTTGTTGGCGGCGCCCGCATGGCCGCCTTCCGTGTTTTCCCAGTACAGCACGTCGTGACCCTGCTCTTCCATCTTCGCCACCATCTTGCGCGCATGGCCGGGGTGGACGCGGTCGTCGCGCGTCGAGGTTGTCAACAGCACGCGTGGATATTTCTTGTCCTTGAAGACGTTCTGGTAGGGCGAGTACTTGCTGATGTAAGCCCATTGTTCGGCCACATCCGGGTCGCCGTATTCTCCCATCCACGAGGCGCCCGCCAGCATCTTGTTGTAGCGACGCATGTCGAGCAAGGGCACCTGGCTGACGACGGCGTTGAACAGGTCTGGCCGCTGCACCAGCACGGCGCCCGTCAACAGGCCGCCATTGCTGCCGCCCATGATGCCCAGGTGGCGCGGGCTGCTGACTTTGCGCTTGATCAAGTCCTGCGCCACCGAGATGAAATCGTCGTAGGCGCGCTGGCGGTTTTCCTTCAGTGCCGCCTGGTGCCAGCGCGGGCCGAATTCGCCGCCGCCGCGGATATTCGCCAGCACGTACACGCCGCCCTTGTTCAGCCATGCTTCGCCGATGATGCCGCTGTAACTCGGTTTCAGCGACACTTCGAAACCGCCATAGCCATACAGCACGGTGGGGTTGCTGCCGTTGAATTTCGTTGCCTTGTTCATGATGACGAAGTAGGGCACTTTCGTGCCATCCTTCGACGTCGATTCGAACTGCTCGACTTTATACGGCGCGGCGTCGAAGTAGGCGGGCAGCGACTTGATTTTCGTGCGCTGGTCGCTTTGCGCAGTGCCCAGGTACAGCGTGGTCGGATTGAGGAAGTCGGTCACCGTCAGGAAGTACTGGTCGGAGTCGACCGGGTCGAGCGCGCTGACGACCAGGGTGCCCAGCGCGGGCGCGTCGACGGCGCGGCGCAGCCACTTGCCATCCACATGGCGCAATTCCGTCAGGCGGTTCTTGACCTTGTCCAGGGTCGTCACTAGGATGGCCGATTTGGTCGCCGTGACGTTGTCCAGCGAGGACGTGGCGCTCGGCGCATACAGCACTTCCAGTTCCTGCCTGCCCTGCATGAAGGCATGGAAATCCGTGGCCAGCAGCGCGCCCTGCGGATAGGTCTTGCCGTTGACCTTCCATTCCGAGCGCAGGGTGATGACCAGCTGGTCGCGCACGGTGAAGGCCGTGGCGTCGTCCGGCTTCGGCACTTTCTTCAGGTTCGCGCCCTCGCGCAGGAACATTTCGCCGCTATAGAAATCGATCTGGCGCTCGATGAACTGGTGTTCGTAGCCGGGCGTGAAATCCTTGTAGGCGCCGGCGCTCAGGTCATCGGGTTTGGCTTCATACAGCATCTGCGCCTGCGCCAGCGGCGTGCCGCGCTGCCACTGCTTGATGATGCGCGGGTAGCCGGAGCTGGTCATCGAGCCGGGGCCGAAGTCGGTGGAGACGAACAGCGTGTCCTCGTCGATCCAGCTGGCGCTGCCCTTCGCTTCCGGCAGGCTGAAGCCGCCGTCGACAAACGCGCGTTTGGCCACGTCGTATTCGCGGATGACCTTGGCATCGCCGCCGCCGCGCGACAGGGAAATGAGGCAGCGCTCGCCCTTCGGATACAGGCAGGAGGCGCCGCCCCATACCCAGTTTTCCTGCTCGCCGGCAGCCAGCTGGTCGAGGTCGATCACGGTTTCCCACGCGGGTTCCGCCTGCTGGTACTGCGCCAGCGTGGTGCGGCGCCAGATGCCGCGCACGTGCTGGGCGTCGCGCCAGAAATTATAGTAATACGCGCCTTCCTTGCTGACGTAGGGGATGCGCTCCTTGGAATTGAGGATGGTTTTCAGGCGCGCCTGCAGGGCAGGGAAGCCGGGCTGGCTTTCCAGTTCCTTGACGCTGACGGCATTGTGCTGCTTGACCCAGGCCAGCGGCTTGTCGCCGAGGACTTCTTCCAGCCACAGGTAGGGATCGGCAGGGGCGGCGGCAGGGGCGGGCGCCTGTGCATGGGCGATGCCCGCTGCGGCCAGGCCGAACAGCATGCTGCGGGCGAAGGTGCGATATGACGACATATGGGGGTTCCTTGTTGGTCCGATGGAGGCCGCGTTGCAGGCAAAACGGCGCGCCCATGGTGCCACGGATTGCTGCGGGTAACCAGTATGTCGAGGATATTAGTAAAGAGAAGGCATGTTTTTCCTATAATATTTGCCGCTCGCCCGCCCAGCCGTATATTCTGCGGCTATTCTGCGGCGCGTATTTCCCGGCCTGCAGCGCTAGCTGGGCAACTTCGCCACCACCTTGATCTCGAACTGGAAACCATACAGCCACGTGACGCCCACGGCCGTGACGGTGGGATGGGGGGCGTCACCCCAGTACTCGGCCTGCACGATGTCCCAGATGCGCTGGAACGTCGCTTGCGGATCGACGATGAAGACGGTCACGTCGACCACGTCGTCGAAGGTGCAGCGGGCGGCGTGCAGGATGGCGTTCAGGTTGTCGAACGCCAGCCTGACCCGGGCTTCCAGTCCGGGTTCCGGCGTGCCGTCCGCACGGCTGCCCACCTGGCCGGAGACGAACAACAAGCCATTGGCCCGCACGGCGGGAGAATAGCGGTTTTTGTCGTACAGCGCCTGGCGTCCGGGCGGAAAGACGACGTCGCGTGTGGTCATTGCATTACTCATGGCATGGCTCCCTGGAGGTTGCCGCCCGACGGCGGCCTGGATGGAACTTTAGCGCCGGCAGCCGTACAGATAAAGGGGGAAACTCCCCCATGACTGTTTGTATAATCCAAACAATCGGGATGCGGAGGTGATGATGGACAAGTTGGATACGATGCGGGCCTTCGTGCGGGTGGTCGAGACGGGCAGTTTTACCCGGGCGGCCCATACCTTGCACATGAGCCGCACGAGCGTGACGCAGCTGGTGCAGCAGCTCGAGGCGCGGCTGCGCTTGAAGTTGCTGAACCGCACGACGCGCAAGGTCAATGTCACGGCCGATGGCGCCGCTTATTACGAGCGCATCGTGCAGGTGCTGGCCACCCTGGACGAACTTGAAGCCGGCTTGCCCGGCGCCGCGGCGCTGCCCCGCGGCCAGTTGCGGGTGGACGTGCCCAGTCCGCTTGCCAGCCTGCTGCTGGTGCCGGCGCTGCCGCAGTTTTACGCCCGCTACCCGGACATCCAGCTGGACATGGGCGCCAGCGACCGCATGGTCGACGTGATAGGCGATAACGTCGATTGCGTCATCCGTGGTGGCGAGTTGCGCGACCAGTCCCTGATGGCGCGCAAGATCGGCGACTTGCAGCTGGCCGTGTACGCCGCGCCCGCGTATCTGCGGCGCGCCGGCACGCCCAGCCATCCGCAGGAACTGGACGGCGCGCAGCACCGCATCGTGCGTTTTCGCTGGGGGCATGGCGGCAATGCTTACTGCGCCGTGATGCGGCAGGGTGGCAAGAGCGTGACGATCCGGGGCCAGTACGTGCTGTCGATAGACGATGGCAACGCTTACCTGGCGGCAGGGCTGGCGGGGCTGGGCGCCTTGTGGCTGCCGGACTATATGGCCAGGGCGCATGTGGCGACCGGGGCCCTGATTCCCCTGTTTGCCGGCTGGCAGATCGCTCCCATGCCGCTGTACCTCGCCTATCCGCCGAATCGCCATGTCAGCATGAAGCTGCGCGTCTTCATCGACTGGGTGGTCGAATTGATGGCGCGGCATGCGCCGCCGCAGTTCCATGAAACGGTGTCGGTGACGACACCAGGCACTCATTCGGGCAGTTGATTGACCCACACGGGCGCCGACCAGACGATATTGCCATCGTCCTGCGTCAGCCGCGCGTAATAGAAGTGGGGGCCGGGCGCGGGCGTGACGGTGAGCTCGGCCTGGTCCGATATTTGTGTGACGGAGCCATTGCCGCCAGGCACGCCGTGGAAAATGGCCACCACCGCCGCTTGCCGCCCCGCGCTGTTGCTGAAGCTGGTGGCCAGATGCAGCGGACCATGGCTGGCGAAGCGCTCGCCCATCAGCTTGCCATTGGCCGTGAACAGCAGTTGCGCGTGCTTGTCCATGGTGGCAAACACGCGGCGCGCGCGCAGCGCCTCGAGGAAACTGTCGCGTGACACGGGCGTGCCGGCAGCCGGGCTGGCCACCAGCACGGCCGTGCGGTTGCCATATGCCGCGCCCCAGTTGGCGCAGTGGTTGTCCTGGTTGCTGCTGAAGGCCACGTGGTAGCCGGCCGCCAGGGCCCGGTTGCAGGCCGCCTCGTAATTGCTGCGCCGGTTTTCCGTTTCCTGGTCATTCGTGGAAAACGCGGACGTGTTCATCACCTCGCACAACACCATGGCGGCATCGCCAGCGGGCGTATAGCCGAGCGGCTGGCCGTTGACGAGAAACTGGCCAGCGTAGGCAGGGTGGTTGAACTGGCCCAGCCAGCCGCGCTCGCGCATCAGCGCGTACAGGGCCGCGTAGTCGCCCTTGGGCGTCTCCACGTCGGCCAGCAGTTCGCCGCGGGCATTTTTTTCCCAGCCCAGCAGCTGGTCGCTGTTGAAGAGATTCAGGTGGCCGCCCTTGTTGATGACGCCCCATTCCATGCCGTACAGGGCCAGGAAGCCGGGGTGGGCGGCCGTATAGGCCGCCGCTTCGGCCAGGCCCGTCTGGTACAGGGCTTTCGCTTCGGCAGGATTGGCGAGTGGATTCGTGCCGTCCGAACCGTCATACATATGATTGTGCTCGGACGCCAGCAGCACGTCCAGCCCATGGTGTTGCGCATACAGATAGGCATCGATGGGGCCGAAGGGCGCCGTCTGCGGCTCCTGCGCGCCGCGGCAGGCGTCGAGTGCCGCGCCGCCATCGCTGTGGCGCGTCTGGCTGTGCAGGTTGGCGTAGACGATGCGGTAGTCCGCCTGGCCATCGAGGCTGGGCAACTGTTGCAGTCCGGTATGGAAGGCGGGCACGCGCGGTGCCGCGCTGCGTCCCCGCTGCACCTGGATTTGCCATTGCTGCTCCACCTGCGCTTCCTGCGGCGTGCCGGGATCGGCCACGGCCAGCAGGCGCAGCTGGTACAAGCCGTCGGCGACCTGCGCGCGCCGCCCGCGCGCATCGGCGTCGGCGCGGCCATCCCAGGACAGCGCCAGGCTCACGGTGCGGGCGCCGACGCTTGCGCGTCCCGACCACTGGCGCCGCACCGCCCCCTGCGGGCCGGGTCCCGACAGGGTCAGGCGCCAGGCGACCGGGTGTGCCATGTGTGCCGTGAGGGCGCCGGCGCTGCCCACGCTGCCGGCAGCGCCAGCACTGCCGACGGTGCCCCCGCCCGCCGCGCCCGCCGTGTCGCCAGAACCGGCAGCGCGGCCAGTGCCCCCTGTGTCGCCACTTTCAGCAGTGCGGCTGATGCCGCCAGGATAGGCGAGGCGCACGATGAAGGTGCGCGCCTGCGTGGCGCGGGCGCCGGGCGCGGCGTGGAAGGGCGCCTGCACCGTCGCATCGAGCTCGCTATGCTCGCCGGGCTCGACGCTGCCAGCAAGCGGTACCGGCGCCAGCGCCGCTTGCGCTGCGGCGCTATTGCTCCAGACAAGCATGAAGA
Organism: Janthinobacterium sp. SUN118; assembly: GCF_030397695.1. Lineage (NCBI taxonomy): Bacteria > Pseudomonadati > Pseudomonadota > Betaproteobacteria > Burkholderiales > Oxalobacteraceae > Janthinobacterium > Janthinobacterium sp. SUN118. Next base: position 1,804,364 of record NZ_JAPUBV010000001.1, read on the forward strand.
CGCCGATGCACGCGCACGCCACCCATTTGGCTTGCCGCCAGAGTTGCCCGCAGAGTTGGCCACGCATTTGGCCCTCCCGCTTCTTGCTGTTGATAATATTTAGACAAGCGTGATCCCTGGCGGTTCCCCGCATGCACCAACAAGTGGCGTGTTTGCACCGCCATCGGCCATGATCTGGCGCAAAGCCCGTGCAGATTGGGGCCAGAGCGCCTGGTTGCCCCGGAACCGATCTGGCACGGCGCTTGCTAAACAGGAGATACGGATCAACGGCGATCCCCTGAACACAACGGTCCAACGACGGACCACATGGACAACGGCGTCCGCCCAGGCTGATTCTCATCGGCAGGGGCGGGCGCCGTTTTGTATTTTTGTGATTAACGGGATACTTCGGGAACCATCATGGCCAGCCAAAAAGCAACGCGCATCGCGCTCTTCTCCCTCGCCACGCCGCCCATGCGCGCATTCCACCTGACGTGGATGGCATTTTTCGTGTGTTTCTTCGCCTGGTTCGCCTGCGCGCCCCTGATGCCCGTCATCAAGGGCGAATTCGGTCTGTCCCTGGCGCAAGTGGCGAATATCAATATCGCGGCCGTCGCCATCACCATCCTCGTGCGCCTGATCGTGGGGCCATTGTGCGACCGCTACGGCCCGCGCAAGACGTATACGGGCTTGCTGCTGCTGGGCGCCATTCCCGTGCTGGGCGTGGCCGCTTCGCAAAGCTATGAAAGCTTTCTGTTCTTCCGCCTGGGCATCGGCGCCGTGGGCGCCAGTTTTGTCATCACGCAATATCACACCTCCGTGATGTTCGCGCCCAGGGTCGTCGGCACGGCGAATGCGGCCGCCGCCGGCTGGGGCAATGCGGGCGGGGGCGCGGCGCAGGCGCTGATGCCGCTGCTGCTCGGTGCCGTGCTGATGCTGGGCGTGTCCGAATCGCTGGGCTGGCGCGTGGCCTTGCTGGTGCCGGGCGTCTTGATGCTGGTCATGGCCGCGCTGTACTGGCGCTATACGCAGGATTGCCCGGAAGGAAATTATTCGGATTTGCGCGCGGCCGGCACGGCCATCGAGGGTGGAAAAAAGGGCGGCTGGGACAGCTTCAAGGCGGCCAGCAGCAACTATCGCGTGTGGCTGCTGTTCGTCACCTACGGCGCCTGCTTCGGCATCGAGATCTTCATCCACAACATCGCCGCCGTCTATTACGTCGACCATTTCGGCCTGTCGCTCAAGTCCGCCGGCCTGGCCGCCGGCAGCTTCGGCCTGCTGGCCCTGTTTGCCCGCGCCCTGGGCGGCTGGCTGTCGGATAAATTGGCCCTGCGCGGCAACCTGAACAGCCGCGTGACCCTGCTGTTCATGCTGATGATAGGCGAAGGCGTGGGCTTGCTGTGGTTTGCCAAGGTCGACAGCGTCACCTGGGCCGTCATCGCCATGCTGGTCTTCGGCCTGTTCACCCACATGGCGTGCGGCGCCACCTACGCGCTGGTGCCCTTCATCGACAGCCGCGCCCTGGGCGGCGTGGCCGGCATCATCGGTGCGGGCGGCAACGTGGGCGCCGTGGCGGCCGGCTTCCTGATGAAGGGCACGGGCGACATCCGCCAGACCCTGATCATCCTCAGCGTGCTGGTCGTGCTCTCGGCCCTGTGCGCCATCGCCGTGCGCTTTACCCGCGAGGCGGCCGAACCAAACATGGCCGCGGCCTGAGGAGACAGTCATGAACCACCCCCTGAAGATCGTCGTCCTCGGCCATGGCATGGTCGGACACAAATTCCTCGAGCGCCTGGCGCTGGAGCATGCGCCGCAGCTGCAAGTCACCGTGCTGTGCGAAGAGCCGCGTCCCGCCTACGACAGGGTGCACCTGTCCGAATTTTTCAGCGGAAAATCGGCCGACGAGCTGTCGCTGGTGGCGCCCGGCTTCTTCGACAAGGACAACCTGATCCTGAAACTCAATGCGCGCGCCATCGGCATCGACCGCGCGGCGAAGACCGTCACGGCCAGCACGGGCGAGGTGCTCCCCTACGACAAGCTGGTATTTGCCACCGGCTCGACGCCGTTCGTGCCACCGCTGCCGGGCAAGGATCGCGACGGCTGCTTCGTCTACCGCACCATCGAAGACCTGCAAGCCATGCTGGCCTGGGGCGCCAAGTCCGCCACGGGCGTGGTGATCGGCGGCGGACTGCTGGGCCTCGAATGCGCGAAGGCACTGCGCGATTTGAAACTCGACACCCACGTGGTGGAATTCGCGCCGCGCCTGATGGCCGTGCAGGTCGACGAGGGCGGCGCGCGCGTCCTGCGCCGCAAGATCGAGGAACTGGGCGTGACCGTGCACACGCAAAAGAACACGCTGGCCATCGTCGACGGCGAATCCGCCACGCACCGCATGCAGTTTGCCGACGGCAGCCACCTGGAAGCGGACATGATCGTCTTTTCGGCCGGCATCCGCCCGCGCGACGAACTGGCGCGCGCCTGCGGCCTGGAAGTGGGGCCGCGCGGCGGCATCGCCATCGACGACAGCTGCGTCACCTCCGATCCCGACATTTACGCCATCGGCGAATGCGCGCTGTGGGGCGGCCTGGTCTTCGGCCTGGTGGCGCCCGGCTATGAAATGGCGCGCATTTGCGCGCGCCACGTGCTGCAGGAAGAGGGCGAGGCATCGTTCAAGGGCGCCGACATGAGCACCAAGCTCAAACTGATGGGCGTGGACGTGGCCAGCCTGGGCGACCCGCACGGCAATGCGCCGGGCAGCCGCTCCTACCAGTTCATGGACGAGCGCAAGCAGATCTACAAGAAGATCGTCGTCTCCGATTGCGGCAAATACCTGCTGGGCGGCGTGATGGTGGGCGACGCCAGCGAATACGGCACCTTGCTGCAGATGATGCTGAACAAGATCGAGCTGCCGGCGTCGCCGGAATTCCTCATCCTGCCGCAAGCCGATGGACAGCAAAAAGTCGGCCTGGGCGTGGACGCCTTGCCCGAGTCGGCGCAAATCTGCTCGTGCAACGACGTCTCGAAAGGCGCGCTGTGCGCGGCCGTCGCCGGCGGCGCCACCATGATCGGCGCCCTGAAAAGCTGCACCAAGGCGGGCACGGCCTGCGGCGGCTGCGTGCCCCTGGTGACGCAGATCATGAAGGCGGAAATGCAGAAGCAGGGTCTGGCCGTCAATAACCATGTGTGCGAGCACTTTGCGTATTCGCGCCAGGAGCTGCACCACCTGGTGCGCGTCGGCAAGCTCCGCAGCTTCGGTGCGCTGCTGGCCGCACATGGCCAGGGACTCGGTTGCGACGTGTGCAAGCCCGTGGCGGCGAATATCCTCGCCTCTTGCTGGAATGATTTCGTGCTGTCTCCCGTGCACGCCAGCCTGCAGGACAGCAACGATTACTTCCTCGGCAATATCCAGAAGGATGGCACGTATTCCGTCGTGCCGCGCATGCCCGGCGGCGAGGTGACGGCCGACGGCTTGATCGCCGTGGGCACGGTGGCGAAAAAATACGGCCTATACACCAAGATCACGGGCGGCCAGCGCGTCGACCTGTTCGGCGCGCGCGTCGACCAGCTGCCGGCCATCTGGGAAGAGCTGATCGCGGCCGGCTTCGAATCGGGCCACGCCTACGGCAAGTCGCTGCGCACGGTGAAATCGTGCGTCGGTTCCACCTGGTGCCGTTACGGCGTGGCCGACAGCGTGGGTTTTGCGATTCAACTGGAAAACCGCTACAAGGGCTTGCGCACGCCGCACAAGATCAAATTCGGCGTCTCCGGCTGCACGCGCGAATGCGCCGAGGCGCAGGGCAAGGACATCGGCCTGATCGCCACGGAAAAGGGCTGGAATCTGTACGTGTGCGGCAATGGCGGCATGAAGCCGCGCCACGCGGAACTGCTGGCGTCCGACCTCGATGAGGCGACCCTGGTGCGCTATGTCGACCGCTTCCTGATGTTCTACGTGCGCACGGCCGACCGACTGCAGCGCACCAGCGTGTGGCGCGACAACCTCGAAGGGGGGCTCGATTACCTGAAGCGTGTCGTCATCGACGACAGCCTGGGCGTGGCCCACGAACTGGAGGCGGACATGCAGCACGTGGTCGACACCTATGCCTGCGAGTGGCAAGCGGCCGTCACGGACCCCGCCGTGCGCCAGCGCTTCCGCCATTTCGTCAACAGCGACAAGAACGACGAGAACGTGGTGTTTGTCGAGGAGCGGGGCCAGATCCGTCCCGCCACGCCGGGCGAGCGCCGCAACGGCGTGATCCCCATCCTTGCCGTGGAGGCTTGAGCCATGAACGCGATTAACGAACTTTCCGGCGTCACCGCCGACAACTGGATGGCGATCTGCCCGCTGGCCGACATCGTGCCCGATACGGGCGTGTGCGCCTTGCTGAACGGGCGCCATGTGGCCGTGTTCCGCGTCGGCGATGCCGCGCCGCGCGTGTACGCCATCGACAATGTGGACCCGAACGCGGGCGCTTCCGTGCTGTCGCGGGGGCTGGTGGGCAGCATCGGCGAACGCATCGTCGTCGCGTCGCCCATCTACAAGCAGCATTTCGACCTGGCCAGCGGCGAGTGCCTGGAAGCGCCCGAGCATTCCGTCGCCACCTGGCCCGCGCGCGTGTTTGCCGACATGGTGTGGGTGGCGCTGTGAACGCGCCCGCGCGGCCGTCCCTGGTCGTCGTCGGCAACGGCATGGCCGGCATGCGCACGGTCGAGGAATTGCTGAAACTCGCGCCCGAGCTGTACGACATCACCGTGTTCGGCGCCGAACCGCACGGCAATTACAACCGCATCTTGCTGTCCCCGGTGCTGGCCGGCGAAAAGACGGTGGACGACATCATGCTGCACACGCGCGACTGGTATGCGCAGCACGGCATCACCCTGCACGCGGGCGACCCGGTGGTGCGCATCGACCGCCAGGCGCGCACGGTACAGGCCCTGTCCGGCATCGAGGTGCGCTACGACCGCCTGCTGCTGGCCACGGGATCGACGCCGTTCATCGTGCCCGTGCCGGGCCACCAGCTGCCGGGCGTGATCGGCTTTCGCGATATCGACGATGTCGACACCATGCTGCGCGCGGCGCGCCAGCACCGGCATGCGGTGGTGATCGGCGGCGGCTTGCTGGGGCTGGAGGCGGCCAACGGCTTGCAGCGCCAGGGGATGGACGTCACGGTGGTGCACATGAGCGGCAGCCTGATGAACCAGCAGCTGGATGCGCCCGCATCGATGCTGCTGAAAACGGCGCTGGAAGCGCGCGGCCTGCGTTTCCTGATGCACGCGAGCACCAGCGCGATCACGGGCACGCGGCGCGTCGAGGGCGTGCAGTTCGCGGACGGCAGCAGCATTCCCGCCGACCTGGTGGTGATGACGGCCGGCGTGCGGCCCAACATCGCGCTGGCGCAGGCGGCGGGCCTGCACTGCGAACGCGCCATCGTCGTCGACGACTGCCTGCAAAGCTACGATCCGCGCGTCTACGCCGTGGGCGAATGCGTGCAGCACCGGCGCGCCACCTTCGGCCTGGTGGCGCCCATCTGGGAGCAGGCGCGCGTCTGCGGCGCGCACCTGGCCGGCGCGGGCCACCGGCGCTATGTGCAGCAGGCCAGCGCCACCAAATTGAAAGTGACGGGCATCGACCTGTATTCGGCGGGCGACATCATCGGCGGCGAGGGCAGCGAAGACCTGGTGCTGCGCGATCCGCGCCGCGGCGTCTACAAGCGCCTGGTGGTGCAGGGCAGCCGCCTGGCCGGCGCCGTGCTGTATGGCGACGTGCAGGACGGCCCCTGGTATTTCGACCTGATCCAGCAGCGCCGCGACATCAGCAAGCTGCGCGCCCATTTATTGTTTGGCCAGGCCTTGTGCGCCCAGGCCGCATGACAGGAAACCCCATGACCAGCTGCATGCCCGTGAAAACCACCTGCCCGTATTGCGGCGTCGGCTGCGGCGTGGAAGCGACACGCCTGCCCGACGGCGCCATCCGCATCGCCGGCGACGGCAGCCACCCGGCCAACCTGGGCCGCCTGTGCGTGAAAGGCTTGGCGCTGGGCGATACCCTGGGGCTGGAGAACCGTTTGCTGCAGCCGCAGGTGCGCGTCGATGGCGAGTTGCGGCGCGTGTCCTGGGACGCCGCGCTCGACAAGGTGGCCGGAGGCCTGCGCGCCATCATCGACGCCCACGGGCCCGATGCGGTGGCCCTGTATGTCTCGGGCCAGCTGCTGACGGAAGATTATTACGTGGCCAATAAATTCATGAAAGGCTATGTGGGCAGCGCGAATATCGACACCAATTCGCGCCTGTGCATGTCGTCGGCCGTGGCCGGCCACAAGCGCGCATTCGGCGAAGACATCGTGCCAGGCTGCTACGACGACCTGGAGCTGGCCGACATGATCGTGCTGGTGGGGTCGAACACGGCCTGGTGCCACCCGATCCTGTTCCAGCGCATCGCGCGCCTGAAGGAACGCCGGCCCGAAGTCAAACTGGTGGTGATCGACCCGCGCCGCACGGCCACCTGCGAGCTGGCCGATGTGCACCTGCCGGTGAAGCCCGGCACGGACGTGTGGCTGTTCAACGGCTTGCTGTGCCATCTGGCGCGCGAAGGTGTGATCGACGATGCTTTCGTCACCCAGCACAGTCGCGGCCTGGACGAGGCGCTGGCGGCCGCGCACGTGGACTGTGGCGATCCGCTGCAGGTGGCGAAGATATGCAAGGTCGATCCGCACGCCTTGCTGGCGTTCTACCGCGACTTCGCCGCCACGCGCAAGGTCGTCACCGCCTTTTCGCAGGGCGTGAACCAGTCTTCCAGCGGCACGGACAAGGTCAACAGCATCATCAACTGCCACCTGGCCACGGGCCGTATCGGCCAGCCCGGCATGGGGCCATTCTCGCTGACGGGCCAGCCGAACGCCATGGGCGGGCGCGAAGCGGGCGGTCTGGCCAACATGCTGGCGGCGCACCTGGAGCTGGACAACCCGCTGCACCGCGACATCGTGCAAACGTTCTGGGATGCGCCGCGCATCGCCAGCAAGCCAGGCCTGAAGGCGGTGGACCTGTTCCACGCCATCGAGGCGGGCACGGTGAAGGCCGTGTGGATCATCGCCACCAATCCGCTGGTGAGCATGCCGGACGCGGAGCAGGTGCGCCGCGCGCTGGCCCAATGCGAGCTGGTGGTGGTGTCCGACATCAGCGAGCAGGCGGACACGAATGCCCACGCCGACGTGCTGCTGCCGGCCCTGGGCTGGGGCGAGAAGGATGGCACGGTGACCAATTCCGAGCGGCGCATCTCGCGCCAGCGGGCCTTCTTGCCGGCGCCGGGCGAGGCGCGCGCCGACTGGCAGGTGCTGTGCGCCGTGGCCACGCGCATGGGCTATGCCGGTTTCGATTTCGCGGCGCCGCAGGCCATTTTCGACGAGCATGCGCGCCTGTCCGCCTTCCGCAACGAGGCGGAAACGGCGCGCCTGTTCAAGCTGTCGCACCTGGTGGGGCTGAGTGACGCGCAGTACGATGGCTTGTTGCCGCAGCAGTGGCCGCAGGGCCGGGCGCGCCTGTTCGGCGATGGCCGCTTCGCGCATGCGGACGGCCGTGCGCGTTTCGTGCCGACGGCGCCGCGCGCGCCGCGCCATGCGCCGGACGAAGACTATCCGCTGATCCTGAACACGGGCAGGGTGCGCGACCAGTGGCATACCATGACGCGCACGGGCAAGGCGGCCAGGCTGTCGGACCATGTGGCCGAGGCGTTCATCGACATCCACCCGCAGGATGCGCTGCTGTACAGCGTGCGCGAAGGCGAGCTGGCGCGCGTTTCCAGCGCCTGGGGCGCGATGGTGGCCAGGGTCGTGCATGGCGGCGGCATCGCGCGCGGGCAGGTCTTCGTGCCGATCCACTGGAGCGATGCGAATGCCTCCGACGCGCGCGTGGGCGCCGTCGTCAACCCGGTGGTCGATCCGGTATCGGGCGAGCCGGAATTCAAGCATACGCCCGTGCGCATCGAGCAGTTCCGCGTGCACTGGCATGCGTTTGTCCTGAGCCGCACGCCGCTGAACCTCGACGGCGTGGCGCACTGGACGCGCATCCAGGGCGAGCAGTTCCTGCGCTACGAGCTGGCCGGGCGCCAGCGCGTCGATGACCTGGGCGCCTGGGCGCGTTCCCTGCTCGGCGTGGCGGACCCCGAGGCCGACTGGCTCGATTATGCCGACGCCAGCGCCGGCGTGTATCGCGCCGTGCACCTGGAGGCGGGGCGCATCGAACAGTGCGTGTTCATTTCGCCGCGGCCCGACCTGCCGTCGCGCGCCTGGCTGGCGGGCCTGTTTGCGCATCCGCTCATGGACGCGGCCGACCGCGCCGGCGTGCTGCTGGGCCAGCCGATCGGCAAGGGAGTGGACGCCGGTCCCACCGTCTGCTCGTGCTTTGGCGTGGGGCGCAACACCATCTGCGCCGCCATCCGCGAAAAAAGACTGACGACCGCGGCGCAGGTGACGGCTTGCGTAAAGGCGGGCGGCAACTGCGGTTCCTGCGTGCCGGAGATACGCCAGCTGCTGGCCGTCACCCTGGCCGAAACGCTGGCGCAGAGCGCGCCGTAGCGTTGCCGTAGGCCGTATGTATCGCGCTGCTCCCCGCGACTGTCTTTTTCCGGCTGCCTTTGTTATATTCGCCCTCACAGAGTCGGGGAGACAAGATGAGGGATTACACAGGGATGGCGCCGGCCACTGTCTGGCTGACGGGTCTGAGCGGCGCCGGCAAGACCAGTATCGCCCATGCGCTGGCACACCGCTTGCAAGCCGAGGGGCGCGCCGTCGCCGTGCTCGATGGCGACCAGCTGCGCCATGGCCTGAACCGCGACCTGGGTTTCACGCCGACCGACCGGCATGAAAATATCCGCCGCACGGCCGAAGTGGCCCGCCTGATGAACATGGCGGGCGTGCATGTCATCGCCGCCTTCATTTCGCCGTACCGCGCCGACCGTGCCATGGCCGCGAGCATCATCGGCGCAGGCAATTTCATCGAAGTGCATGTCAGCACGCCACTCGATGTGTGCGAGGCGCGCGATGCCAAGGGCCTGTATGCGAAGGCGCGCGCGGGGCAGATTGCGCAATTTACGGGCATATCCGCGCCCTATGAAGCGCCGCTGTCGGCCGCGCTGACGCTCGATACGCAGGCGCTGGCGCTGGACGAATCGGTCGAGCGGATTTGCCGGCACCTGCAGCGGCAATCGTGACGACCTGGCGAAAATGGCTGCGCCGGCGCTTGCCCGCCAGCCTGAAGGCGCGCATGAGCGTGGTCGTCTTCCTGCTGGTGTTGGGTGCCGTGGCGCTGCTGGCGCTGGCCACGCTGGCCGTGGCCGAACGCGGCATGCGCGACGTGACGGGACGGCAGCAGTACGTGTCGCTGGCCAGCGCCGCCGTTTTCATCGACGAGGAACTCAATGCCAAGCGCAACGTGCTGCGCGTGATCGCCGACAGCCTGGCGGCCAGCGGCGTGCATGACGGCGCCGGCCTGCAGCGCTTCCTGGCCGCGCAAACGGTGCTGGGGACGGAGTTTTTCACTGCCGGCGTGGTCGCCGCCGATGGTTCCCTGCTGGCCAGCCTGAGCCCCTTCAAGCCGCAGGCGGGGCTGAACCTGAAAGGCCGTTCTTATTTCGAGCAGACGCTGGCGACCAGGCGTTCCGTCATTTCCGCGCCGCTCAATGGCAGCATTTCCGGCATGCCCATCGTGGTCGTGACGCAGCCCGTGTTCGATGCGCAGGGCGCCGTGCGCTACGTGCTGGCGGCCAGCGTCAACCTGCGCCAGCCCGATTTCCTGGGCCGTCTCGAAGCGCTCAAGCCGGGCACGGGCGGCTACCTGTACATCATGACGGATGCCGGCATCATCGTCGAGCATCCCGACAAGTCGCGCATCATGCAGCATATCGAGGCGCATGGCCCGATCAGCATACCCACGCGGCGCGCCATGCAGGGCTACGAGGGCTGGCTGACCGGCACCACGACGAGCGGCGTCGACGCCCTGTTTGCCTACCAGCGCATCGCCTCGACGGGCTGGATACTGGCTTCCGTCTACCCCATGCGCGACGCCTTCGCGCCGCTGCATGCGATCCGCAGCAAGATCCTGCTGGCCGCCGTGCTGCTGGCGGCGCTGGCGGGGCTGGCCGGCTGGCGCGTGGTGCTGCGCCTGTTGCAGCCGCTGGAGCGCTTGCGCCGCCAGGTGCACCAGATCCGCCGCCAGCGTCTCGGCATCGAGGTGCTGCAAATCGAGCGGCGCGACGAAATCGGCGACTTGAGCCGCGATTTTTACTCGCTGGTGGCCGAGCGCGAAATCGCCGAGGCGCAGACGCGCGACAGCGAACGGCGATTGAAGCTGCTGACGGACCACGTGCCCGTGGTGATCGTGTACATCGACCGCGAGCACCGCTACCAGTTCATCAATGCGACGTTTGAAAAATGGTTCGGCCGCTCGCAGCAGGAAAGCCTGATGCAGTCGATCCGCGAGGTGCTGGGCGAAGAAGCCTACCAGCTGCGCGAGCAGTACCTGCAGCGCGCCTTTGCGGGCGAAGAGGTCGAATATGAATTCACCATCGATGGCGAGGGGGAAGGGGGGCGGCGCGCCTTCCAGACCAGCTATGTGCCCGATGTGGGCGAGAGCGGCGCGGTGGAGGGCGTGTATGGGCTGATCCACGAGATCACCAAGGTCAAGGCGGCGCACACGGCGCTGCAGTTTGCCGCCGCCACCGATACCCTGACGGGCATCGCCAACCGGCGCCGCTTCGATGAACAGCTGGCGCAAAGCATGCAGCGCACGCGCGCCACGCGCGCGCCGATGGCGCTGGCCTACCTGGACATCGACCGTTTCAAGGCCATCAATGACAGCCTCGGACACCATGCGGGCGACGAGGTGCTGAAGGAATTCGCGGCCCGCCTGGCGCGCAGCGTGCGCGCCAGCGACCTGGTGGCGCGCCTGGCCGGCGATGAATTCGTGATCGTCCTGGAAGGCGTGAAAAGCGCGGCCGAAGTGCGCCAGATCGGCGCCAAGATCATCGACGCCATCCGCCTGCCGTTCACCCTGGCCAGCGGCGCGCTGCCGGTGACGACCAGCATCGGCATCGCCATCTTCCGCGACGGCGCGCTGACGCCGGCGCAGCTGCTGGACCTGGCCGACCAGGCCCTGTACGAGGCCAAGGGGCAGGGCCGCGACAGCGTGGCGCTGATCGAGGCGGCCGCGCCGCCGTGATTGCCTACAGGCTGGCGGCCCAGTGGTCGAGCTGCTGCGCGGTGGCCGTCACGCCGCCGCAGACGATGACGAGCACATTGCGGTAGGGCGCCAGCTGCGGCGCCTTGCCGTAGACGGCCGCCAGGGCCGCGCCGCAGGCCGGCTCCACCACCAGGCGCTGGTCGCCGATGAAGCGCCGGCAGGCGTCGACGGCCGCCTTGTCCGACACCACCACGCTATGCAGCGGGCGCGTCTGGCTGATGGCGAACGCCTGGGCGCATACCTGGCGCGCGCCCAGCGAGGTGGCGATGCTGGTCACGGCCGGCAAGGCCACGTGTTCGCGCGCGGCCACGGCGGCGGCCAGGGAGGCCGCGCCTTCGGTTTCCACGGCCACCAGCGCCACGTCGTCCCAGCCATTGCGCCGCAAACCCTCGGCCACGCCGGCCAGCAGGCCACCGCCGCCCACCGACAGCACGACGGCGTCCGGCTTCAGGCCCGTGCGGGCCACTTCGTCGATCATGCCGGCATGGCCTTGCCACAGCAGCGGATCGTCGAACGGGTGCAAAAAGGCGTCCTGCGGCGTGAGCATCGATTGCGCCAGCGCGTTCGCTTCCTGCCAGGCGGCGCCATGCACGATCACTTGCGCGCCTTCCTGCACGATCAGCGCTTTGGCCCGCTCGCTGGTCGTTTCCGGCACCACCACGATGACGGGGATGCCCAGCTGGCGTCCCGCGTAGGCGACGGCGATGCCGGCATTGCCGCCCGACGAGGAAATGAAGCGGCTGGCGCCGCGCCGCGCGTATTCTTCGCAAGCCAGGCCGATGCCGCGGATCTTGAACGAGCCAGGCGGCTGCAGCGCTTCGAGCTTGAGCCAGATGGCGCGTTCGCTGAGCAGGCTCAGCGCGCGGGAATTGAGCAAAGGGGTTTCGATGTGCAGGGCCATGCTTTTTCCGGAAAAAGAGTCAGGCCGGCATCTTAGCGCAGATGGAGCGGCAGGCGGATTCGGCTGCCAGCCGGGAAAACCGTGTCGCCCAGCAAAATTTCCACACGGAAATATGTGAAGGTTGATAAAATAGAATTGGAATTTTTTCTACTTCAAAAAACAAAGGAACAGTAATGGCAACTCGTATTGCAATGAAGCACAAGGACACGGGCTTGATGAAAGACGGCTTTTACGGCTTTTCGTGGACGACGTTCTTCTTCGGCTTTTTCCCGGCCCTGTTTCGCGGCGACTTCATTACTTTTATCGGCGCCTTCGTCGTGACGGTGATCATCGGCCTGTTCACGGCCGGCTTCGGCATGTTCATCGTCGGCGTCGTGTGGGCCTTCTTGTACAACAAATACTACACGGGCAAACTGCTCGAGCGCGGCTATGTGCTGGCCGGCTCGCCCAGCGAGAACGCGGAAGCGGCGGCCGCCATCGGCATCGCCCTGCCGTCACCCGCCGCCTGAGGCGCAGGTCCGGACAGTCCAAAGGACGCTGCGGCGTCCTTTTTTATTACGTTTCTCTTGCCGGCGATCAGTTCAGCGGGGCGCTTTTCAGCTGGTGCGTGCGCGCCACTTCCTTCATCGCTTCGAGCAGGTCGTCACGCAGCTGGCGCGGCAGCTTGCCGAAGAATTCCTCGTCGTTCTGGTCGGCCATGTCGGCCAGCACGGGCACCAGGGCCTCGCCTTCCGTGGTCAGCTCGATCGAGTGCTGGCGGCGGTCGGCCAGCAGGATCGATTTGCTGACCATGCCCTTGCTTTCCAGGCGGTCGATCAGTTTCGATACGGCGCCCTTGCTCATGCCGGCCACTTGCGCCAGCACCGTGGGCGAGGTGCAGCCGAGGCGGAACATTTCGCGCAGCACCACCCACTCGGACACCGTCACGCCATTGGCTTCGGCTTTCTTCTGGAAGCTGTGGGAGACGTGGTTGGAGACGAAGCGCAGCCAGTAACCCAGGTGTGCTTCCAGTTCGCTGACGGCGACGCTGTTGGGATGGGAGATTTGCGGCGTAGCGGCCGCTTCAAAATTATGGCTCATTTCTTTTCCTTCACTGGGCGGCGCATCCGGCATGGTTAAGGCCTTCGCACTTGCTGTCGAGTGGTTTGTTTAGGGACGCAGCTTGCTTTGAGGTAGTTCTAACACTGATTTCACAGGAAATCATTTACGCTCAATGCGTTTTTCTTCATTTCCTTGCTCTGGATATATAAAAAGCAATATCAAGCAAATAATCGTATTACCAGAGAGGAAGATTAAAAAAATAACGCATGTTGCCTCAATGGTAACAGCATTTTTGCCGAATTGATAAATATTTCATATCATTCAGTGAAGTCGCCCACATATGGCGTATTGCCTGCGCGACAGGGCGTCTCCCATGCCGTCAGGCTACCACCACCTTCACGCCCGCGTCGCGCAAGACCTGGGCAAAGCGGGGCGGCGGCGGCGCATCCGTAAACAGCATGTCGACCTGGGCCAGGTCGGCCAGGCGCACGAGGGCCTTGCGGCCGAATTTGTGCTGGTCGGCCACCAGCCACACTTCGCGCGACTGTTCGATGATGGCTTGCGCCACCTTCACTTCGCGCGCGTCGAAGTCGCGCAGGCTGCCATCCTCGTCGATGCTGGAAATGCCGATGATGCCGATGTCGACCTTGAACTGGCGGATGAAGTCGATGGTGGCTTCGCCGACGATGCCGCGGTCGCGCCCGCGCACCACGCCGCCGGCCACGATCACTTCGCAGGCGGCATTGTCGGCCAGGATGGCGGCCACGTTCAGGTTGTTCGTCACCACGTGCAAGCCCGTGTGCTGACTCAGCGCGCGCGCCACTTCCTCGGTGGTAGTGCCGATATTGATCAACAGCGAACAGCCATGCGGCACCTGCGCGGCGACGGCGGCCGCGATGCGCCGCTTGGCTTCGCTGTTGAATACCTGCCGCTGGCTGTAATCGATGTTTTCCACGGACGAGGGCAAGCCGACGCCGCCGTGATAGCGGGCCAGCAGGCGCGCCTCTTCCATCTGCTTGACGTCGCGGCGCACGGTTTGCGGCGTCACGTCCAGCTGCTGGGCCAGCTCTTCGACCGACATGGTGACTTTCTGGCGCACCACTTCGAGCAGGCGGCGCTGGCGGGGATTCAAGATCATGGTTGTCTCTTTAAAAGTCAAAAACGAACAGAAACGAACAAATAGTATTAAAAATATGTTGCTATGAGTTCGAATTCTGGCGTATCTTATTCATATTGCATTCGTATTAGCTATATATTGATCTTAACGACAGTCGCCGGCGATGCCTAGTCTTTCCTCGCCAGCGCGTCCCCGACAAGCACGGAGTTCCGATGGCGGCAGCACAGCAGGACGTGGAAGCGGCAACAGGCACGATCGCATGCGACGTGCTGGTGGTGGGCGGCGGCATCAACGGCGCCGGCATCGCGCGCGACGCGGCCGGACGGGGCCTGTCCGTGCTGCTGTGCGAAAAAGACGACCTCGCTTCCCACACCTCGTCGGCCTCCACCAAGCTGATACACGGCGGCTTGCGCTACCTCGAATACTATGAATTCGGCCTCGTGCGCAAGGCGCTGATCGAGCGCGAAGTGCTGCTGCGCTCGGCGCCGCACATCATGCGGCCCTTGCGCTTCGTCATGCCGCACGCCCAGGGCCAGCGTCCCGCCTGGCTGATACGCGCCGGCCTGTTTCTCTACGATATGCTGGCGCGCCGCGAAATCCTGCCCGCCTCGAGCGGCATCGACTTGCGCCGCCACGTGGCGGGCCAGCCCTTGAAGCCCGAGTTCAAGCGCGGCTTCGTGTATTCCGATGGCTGGGTCGACGATGCGCGCCTGGTGGTCCTGAACGCCGTCGATGCGGCGCAGAAGGGCGCGCGCATCCTCACGCGCACGCGCTGCACGGCCCTGCGGCGCGATGGCGACGGCTGGCTGGCTACCTTGCTGCCAGGCGACGGACATGCGCTGTCCGTGCGCGCGCGCAGCGTCGTCAATGCGGCCGGGCCGTGGACGGCCGAGTTCCTGCAGCAGGCGGCGCCCGGCGGACAGGGCCGGCATTTGCGATTGATCAAGGGCAGCCATATCGTCGTCAAGCGCCTGTTCGCGCATGATCATGCCTACATCTTCCAGCATCCGGACGGCCGCATCGTGTTTGCCATTCCGTACGAGCACGATTTCACCCTGATCGGCACCACCGATCTCGACTATCACGGCGACAGCGGCAAGGTGGAAATCGACGACGAGGAAATTCGTTACTTGTGCGAGCTTTCCAGTTACTATTTCAGCAAGCCCGTCAAGCCTGCCGACGTGGTGTGGACGTATGCGGGCGTGCGCCCGTTGGTGGAGGACGCGGCGGCCGACGCCAAGGCCGTCACGCGCGATTACCGTTTCGAGCTGGACCAGGATGGCGCGCCGCTGCTGAGCATTTTCGGCGGCAAGATCACGACGTTTCGCAAGCTGGCCGAGGAGGCGCTTGATTTGCTGGCGCCGCTGCTTGGCAATGCGCGGCCGGCGTGGACGGAGCAGGCCTGCCTGCCCGGCGGCGACGTGTTCGGCAGCACGCCGCAGAACCGCGCGGTGCGCGAGTTTGGCCAGTTCGTGCAAGGCTTGCAGCGCGACTATGCGTGGCTGCCGGCGGCGCTCGTGGCCCGCTATGCGCGCGCTTACGGCACCCGCATCCACCTGCTGCTCGAGGGGCGGCGCGAGATGGCGGCCATGGGCGAGGAGCTCGCCGCCGGCCTGTACGCGGCGGAGGTCGATTACCTGCGGCGCCATGAATGGGCCGTGAGCGCCGCCGATATCCTGTGGCGGCGCTCCAAGCTGGGCTTGCACCTGCCGCGCGAGACGGCGGGCAGGCTCGACGGCTGGCTGTTGCAGCATCCGTTGTAACCTGGAACAAGATGACGCTGGCGACCGTGCTCCGCAGAGGGCGCGGCGAAGAATAAGAACACATCACTGGAGGAGAAGCGCGTGCAACTGGTACTGGACAAGATCAGCAGGAAGCAGGGGGCTGACGACTATTTATATCCGATGTCGCTGGCGTTGGTGCCGGGCGCCATCAACGTCTTGCTGGGCACGACGCGTGCCGGCAAGACGACCCTGATGCGCGTCATGGCGGGCCTGGACAAGCCCAGCGGCGGCAGCGTCACGGCCGATGGCGTCGATGTGACGGGCGTGCCCGTCAGCAAGCGCAACCTGGCCATGGTGTACCAGCAATTCATCAATTATCCGGCCTTCACCGTCTACGACAATATCGCTTCGCCCCTGCGCTTGCGCAAGGTGCCGGAAGAACGCATACGCGAGAAAGTGCTGGCGCTGGCCGAGCGCCTGCACATCACGCCCTATCTGCAGCGCACGCCGGGCGAACTGTCGGGCGGCCAGCAGCAGCGCACGGCGCTGGGACGCGCGCTGATCAAGGATGCGTCCTTGCTGCTGCTCGACGAGCCGCTCGTCAACCTCGACTATAAATTGCGCGAGGAATTGCGCCGCGAATTGACGGAATTGTTTTCCAGCGGCAGCACGACCGTCGTGTACGCCACCACGGAACCGCTGGAAGCGCTGCAGCTGGGCGGTCACGTGGCCGTCCTGCACGAAGGCCGCCTGCTGCAGCAGGGACCGACGCTCGACGTCTTCAACGCCCCCAATTCCGTCGATGTGGCGCGCACCTTCAGCGATCCGCCCATCAACCTGATTCCCGCCCGCATCGATGCGCACGGCGTGGCGCAGGCGGGCGACGGCCTGGCCATCCACCTGAGCGGCGAACAGCGCGCGCGCCTCGGCGCGCAGAGCAGCGTGATCCTCGGCGTGCGCGCCCACAGCCTGCACCTGGCGCCGCAATCCGATGGCGACGTGCCCATCGCGGCGCAGGTGGACCTGGCGGAAATCAGCGGCTCGGAAACCTATGTGCATGCGCGCCGCGGCGAACTGGCCCTGGTGGCGCAGCTCGGCGGCGTGCACAACCTGGAAATCGGCAGCGCCTGCACCGTGTATTGCCAGCCGCATGCCTTGCTGATCTTCGCCGAAGACGGCG
Source organism: Janthinobacterium sp. SUN118 (assembly GCF_030397695.1). Lineage (NCBI taxonomy): Bacteria > Pseudomonadati > Pseudomonadota > Betaproteobacteria > Burkholderiales > Oxalobacteraceae > Janthinobacterium > Janthinobacterium sp. SUN118. The sequence goes on from NZ_JAPUBV010000001.1 coordinate 1,821,535, forward strand.
GCCTGCTGTTCGCTCCGGGACAAGCCACGGCAGGGGGAGCCTGACATGGCGCGCATCGAACTGGTCGACCTGGCCCACGCCTATAAACCGAACCCGGCGGCTGCCGCCGACTACGCGCTGCGGCCCATGAGCATGGCGTGGCATGACGGCGGCGCGTATGCCTTGCTGGGGCCGTCCGGCTGCGGCAAGACGACCTTGCTCAATATCATCTCCGGCCTCGTGAAACCGTCGCATGGCAAGGTGCTGTTCGACGGCAAGGATGTCACGCAGTTGCCGACGGAAGCCCGCAATATCGCGCAAGTGTTCCAGTTTCCCGTCATCTACGACACCATGACCGTGCACGACAACCTGGCGTTCCCGTTGCGTAATCGCGGCTGGAAAGAGATCGAGGTGAAAAAGCGCGTGCAGCAGGTGGCGCAGATGCTGGAATTGACGGGCGACCTGAAGTTGCGCGCCAGCGGCCTGTCCGTGGACGCCAAGCAAAAGATTTCGCTGGGACGGGGGCTCGTGCGCCCCGACGTGGCGGCCGTGCTGTTCGACGAACCGCTGACGGTGATCGACCCGCATTTGAAATGGCTGCTGCGCAGAAAATTGAAGGAAATCCACCACGAACTGAAATTGTCCTTGATCTACGTCACGCACGACCAGGTGGAAGCGCTGACCTTTGCCGACCAGGTGGTCGTCATGACACAGGGCGAAGTGGTGCAGACGGGCAGCGCGCAAGCGCTGTTCGAGGAACCCGAGCACACGTTCGTCGGCTATTTCATCGGCAACCCGGGCATGAACTTGCTCGATTGCACGGTCGAGGATGGCGTGGCGCGGGTGGCGGGCCAGCCTTTGGCGCTCGCTGACGCGGCGCGCGCGGCCCTGCTGGGCGCGCAGGGAAAGATCACGGTGGGCGTGCGGCCCGAATTCGTCGAGTGCCTGAAGGCCATGCAGGGTGCCGAAGCGGGCAGCGGCGATACCGTGGCCGCCACGGTCACGGCCGTGCGCAACATGGGCACGCACTACCTGGCCGAGTTTCGCCTCGGCAGCGCCACGGTGGCGGCCAAGCTGCGCGCCATCGACGCCGTCGCCGGCGACGCTGTACGGCTGCGCTTTCCCCAGCAACGCACTTTGTTCTACGTCAACGACAAGCGGGTGGCCTGATGATCAATACTGGTAAAACCGATAATAACCGCCGCGCCTGGCTGCTGATCCTGCCCGTACTGCTGTGCGTGGCCTTTTCCGCCATCCTGCCCCTCATGACGGTGGTCAATTATTCCGTGCAGGATATCCTGAGCCCCACGCAAAAGGTGTTTGTCGGCACCGAGTGGTTCCGCATGGTCATGCTCGACGGCGACCTGCACAGCGCGCTGCTGCGCCAGCTGCTGTTTTCCGGCTCCGTGCTGGCCATCCAGATTCCGCTGGGCATCCTGATCGCCCTGTGCATGCCGGCCGACGGCTGGAAGGCGTCGCTGGCGCTGGTGCTCATCGCGCTGCCCCTGCTGATTCCCTGGAACGTGGTCGGCACCATCTGGCAAATCTTTGGCCGCGGCGACATCGGCCTGATGGGCTATACCTTGAACCAGCTGGGCTTTGACTACAATTACAACGGCAATTCGCTCGATGCGTGGCTGACCGTGATGGTGATGGATATCTGGCACTGGACGCCCCTGGTCGTGCTGCTGTGCTATGCGGGCTTGCGCGCCATTCCCGACGCCTATTACCAGGCGGCGCGCATCGACGGCGCCTCGCGCCTGGCCGTGTTCCGCTACATCCAGCTGCCGAAGCTGCGCAATGTGCTGATGATCGCCGTCCTGCTGCGCTTCATGGACAGCTTCATGATCTACACGGAACCGTTCGTGCTGACCGGTGGCGGGCCGGGCAATGCCACCACCTTTTTGTCGCAATACCTGACGCAAAAGGCCGTGGGCCAGTTCGACCTGGGGCCGGCCTCGGCCTTCTCACTGATCTATTTCCTCATCATCCTGCTGTTCTGCTTTGTGCTGTACACGTGGATGCAGCGCGTCGGCACGGGAGACCAGAAATGATGAACCGTAAAATCAGCGGCGCCATCCTCGCCGTCTTCCTGCTGGGTTCGCTGTTGCCCATCTACTGGATGCTCAACATGTCGCTCAAGACCAACGAGGAAATCGTCGGCGTGCTGAGCCTGTGGCCCGAGCAGCTGACGTTCGCCAACTACCAGACCATCTTCACGGACCCGTCGTGGTACAGCGGCTACATCAATTCCATGATTTACGTGGCGCTGAACATGGTGATGTCGGTGACGGTGGCCTTGCCGGCCGCGTATGCGTTTTCGCGTTACAACTTTGTCGGCGACAAGCATTTGTTCTTCTGGCTGCTGACCAACCGCATGACGCCGCCCGCCGTCTTCCTCGTGCCCTTCTTCCAGCTGTATTCGACGGTGGGACTGATGGATACGCACCTGGCCGTGGCGCTGGCGCACATGGTCTTCAACGTGCCGCTGGCCGTGTGGATACTGGAAGGCTTCATGTCCGGCGTGCCCAAGGAAATCGACGAGACGGCGTATATCGATGGCTACAGCTTCCCCCGCTTCTTCATCCGCATCTTCTTGCCGATGATCAAGTCGGGCGTGGGCGTGACGGCGTTCTTCTGCTTCATGTTCAGCTGGGTGGAACTGTTGTTGGCGCGTACCTTGACCTCGGTCAATGCCAAGCCCATCGCCGCCACCATGACGCGCACGGTGTCGGCGGCCGGCATGGACTGGGGCGTGCTGGCGGCGGCCGGCGTGCTGACCATCGTGCCCGGCGCGCTGGTGATCTGGTTCGTCCGCCATTACATTGCCAAGGGCTTCGCCATGGGGAGGGTGTGAGATGGAAAACAATATCGACAGCACCGCCAGCCTGTTCGGCTGGATGGCGTGGACGCCGGAAGTGGCGGTCTTTTTCATCGGCATCGGCCTGATGCTGGCCGGCATGACGATCTGGCAAATTCGTTCGCCCAGCATCGAGCGCAAGGGCTTTTTGCCCATGCCCACCACGCGCGGCGACCGGCTGTTCATCGGCCTCCTGCTGGCCGCGTATGTGAATCTGGCCTGGGCGGGATTCACGGAAATGCAGCAGGCGATCGGGGCTGCCATCAGTTTTGTGTTGTTGTTAATTGTAATGCGTTGGGGGTGAGGGCACCTGGCACAAGCTGCGCTTGCGTCAGGTGCTACAAGTTAGGTGTATGACGTCGTAGATGAAAAACCGGCCCGCCCATGGCAGGCCGGATGACAACTAAAAAGGAGATTCACGATGAAATTGAAGTTCACGGTCTTCGCGGCCGCGGCCATGCTCGTGTCGAATGCGGCCCTGGCCGACGCCAAGCAGGCGCAAACCTGGATCGACAAGGAGTTCCAGCCCTCCAGCCTGAGCAAGCAGCAGCAGCTTGCTGAAATGAAATGGTTCATCGATGCGGCCGCCAAGCTGAAAGCCAAAGGGATCAAGGAAATTTCCGTGGTCTCGGAAACCATCGACACCCACGTCTACGAATCGAAGACCCTGGCCAAGGCCTTCGAGGACATCACGGGCATCAAGGTGCGCCACGACATCATCCAGGAAGGCGACGTGGTGGAAAAGCTGCAGACGTCCATGCAGTCGGGCAAGAGCATCTATGACGGCTGGATTTCCGATTCCGACCTGATCGGCACCCACTATCGCTATGGCGCCGTGGAGCCGCTGTCCGACTACATGGCCGGCAAGGGCAAGGATTACACGAATCCTGGCCTCGACTTGAAGGATTTCATCGGCATCAGCTTCACCACGGCGCCCGATGGCAAGGTGTACCAGCTGCCCGACCAGCAATTCGCCAACCTGTACTGGTTCCGCGCCGACTGGTTCGCGCGCAAGGATTTGCAAGCCAAGTTCAAGGCCAAGTATGGCTACGAACTGGGCGTGCCGCAAAACTGGTCCGCGTATGAAGACATCGCCGACTTCTTCACGAATGACGTGAAGGAACTGGACGGCAAGAAAGTCTATGGCCACATGGATTACGGCAAAAAGGATCCCTCGCTGGGCTGGCGCTTCACCGATGCGTGGCTGTCGATGGCTGGCGCGGCCGACAAGGGTATTCCAAACGGCATGCCCGTCGACGAGTGGGGCATCAAGGTGGCGGCCGACAAGTGCACGCCCGTGGGCGCGTCGATGTCGCGCGGCGGCGCCACCAATTCGCCGGCCGCCGTGTTTGCGCTGACGAAATATATCGACTGGATGAAGAAATACGCGCCGCCGCAGGCGAACGGCATGAATTTCTCGGAATCGGGCCCCGTGCCGGCGCAGGGCGAAATCGCCCAGCAAATCTTCTGGTACACGGCGTTTACGGCCGGCATGACGAAACCGGGCTTGCCAGTGGTCAACAAGGACGGCACGCCGAAATGGCGCATGGCGCCGTCGCCGCACGGCCCGTACTGGAAGGAGGGCATGCAGAACGGTTATCAGGACGTCGGTTCCTGGTTCCTGTTCAAGTCCACGCCGGACGACCGCAAGGCCGCTGCCTGGCTGTACGCGCAGTTCGTCACGTCGAAAACCGTGTCGCTGAAGAAATCGATCGTCGGCCTGACCTTCATCCGCGATTCGGACATCCGCCACGATTACTTCACGAAACATGCGAACGAATACGGCGGCTTGATCGAGTTCTACCGCAGCCCGGCCAGGGTGGCGTGGACGCCGACGGGCAACAACGTGCCCGACTATCCGAAACTGGCGCAGCTGTGGTGGAAGAACGTGGCCACGGCCATCACGGCGGAAAAAACGCCGCAAGCCGCCATGGATAACCTGGCCGAGGAAATGGACCAGGTCATGGCGCGCCTGCAGCGGGCCGGCATGAAGGCGTGCGCGCCCAAGCTCAATCCGAAAGGCGACCCGAACCAGTACCTGTCGGACCAGCACGCCCCATGGAAAAAGCTGGCGAATGAAAAGCCGAAGGGTGAAACGATTGCCTACGACAAGCTGCTGCAAGCCTGGAAAGAAGGCAAGGTAAGGTAGTCGTGTAAACTCCTGCCGCCGTTGTTCCGGGGCACGGGCGTTTGCCCGTGCCTTTTTTACTGTATAGCCGTAGTAGCGACCATGACCAAATACATACTTGCTTTAGACCAGGGCACCACCAGTTCGCGCGCCATCCTGTTCGACCACGCTGGCCGGCCGCACGCCAGCGCGCAGCGCGAGTTCCGCCAGATTTTCCCCCAGCCGGGCTGGGTCGAGCATGACGCCGGTGAAATCTGGGGCTCGCAGGAAGGCGTGCTGCAGCAGGTGCTGCGCGACAGCGGCGTGGCGGCGTCCGACGTGGCCGCCATCGGCGTGACCAACCAGCGCGAAACGACGGTGCTGTGGGACCGTGCCACGGGCGAGCCTGTCGCCAACGCCATCGTCTGGCAAGACCGGCGCAACGCGGCCTTTTGCGAGCAGCTGGTCGAACAGGGCAAGGCGGACTTGATCCAGCGCAAGACGGGTCTCGTGCTGGACGCATATTTTTCCGCCACCAAACTCAAATGGCTGCTCGACAATGTGCCGGGCGCCCGCGCGCGCGCCGAGCGGGGCGAGCTGGCCTTCGGCACGGTCGACAGCTGGCTGATCTACAAGATGAGCGGCGCCCACATCACGGACACGAGCAACGCTTCGCGCACCATGCTGTTCAACATCCACACCTTGCAGTGGGACACGGACTTGCTGGCGCTGCTCGATATTCCCGCTTCCTTGCTGCCCGACGTCGCGCCATCGAGCGGCGTGGCCGCGCACACGCATGCGGCCTTGCTGGGCGTGCCCGTGCCCATCGCCGGTATCGCGGGCGACCAGCAGGCGGCCACGTTTGGCCAGGCCTGCCTGAAGCCGGGTATGGCGAAGAATACCTATGGCACGGGCTGCTTCATGCTGATGAACGTGGGGAAACGGCCGCTGCAATCGAAAAACCGGCTGTTGATGACGGTGGGCTGGAGCCTGGGAGCGGGCGCTGACAACACGGATTACCTGTTGGAAGGCAGCGCCTTCATCGCGGGCGCGGCCGTGCAGTGGATGCGCGACGGCATCGGCATCATCCGCGACTCGTCCGAAGTGGAGGCGCTGGCCACCAGCGTGCCCGATTCGGGCGGCCTGGTCTTCGTGCCCGCGTTCGCCGGCCTCGGTGCGCCGTACTGGGACCCGTATGCGCGCGGCACCCTGATCGGCATCACGCGCGGCACGGGCAAGGCGCACATCGCGCGCGCGGCGCTCGAAGGCGTGGCGTACCAGAACGTCGACGTCTTGTCCGCCATGCAGGATGACGCCGGCATTGCGCTGTCCGAGTTGCGCGTCGACGGCGGCGCGGCCCGCAACGACATGCTGATGCAGTTCCAGGCCGACATCTTGAATGTACCCGTGGTGCGTCCCGTGGTGACGGAAACGACGGCCCTGGGCGCCGCCTATCTGGCGGGCCTGGCCGTGGGCTTCTGGACTTCCGAGGAAGAAATCGCCGCCCAGTGGCAGGTGGGACGCCGTTTCGAACCGGTCATGGCGGCCGACGAGCGCCTGACGCGGCTGCACAAATGGCAGCGCGCCGTGGAGCGTTCGCGCGACTGGAGCGAGTGACCGCTTACTGGCCTTGCCACGCGTTTTAGCAGGCCCGGCGTTGCGCCAGCGCGCCAACGGCGGCGATGCAGACGCCCAGCATCATGGCGCCAGACGGGGCCAGACGGGGCCAGGCAGGCAGCGGCGCCCAGCGGCTCCGCATCGGCGGCACGGCACAGGCGGCCACCAGGATAAAACTGGCTGTAAAGGCGAGTATTGTCGCGGTCAGGATTTCACGTAATACACAAGGTAGCCCACCGTTTCACGGGGGATGGAATACAGGTCGCGCAGCTCGAAGTAGGGCGCGTGCACGTTGCCGCTGACATCGATGCCGCTGCGCTCCAGCGCCAGCCGGAAGCGGGGCACGTGAAAATATTGCGTGGCGACCATGGCCGTGCGCCAGCCATGCGCGCGCATGAGCAGCGCCGCGTTGCGTGCCGTGGCGTCCGTGGTCCAGCCTTGATTATCTTCAAGAATGGCGCCGGCCGGCACGCCGCGCGCTTGCAGGTAGCGCGCCATGGAAGCGGCCTCGTCGAAGCCTTCCTTGCCCGTGGCGCCGCTGACGAGGATGCGCGGCGCCCGGCCCGCCTGGAATTGCGCCAGGGCCGCATCGAGGCGCGCCCGCAGGCGCGGGCTGGGCGTGCCGTCCGGGGCGATGGTATTGCCCGGCACCACGATCACGTCGGCGGGCGCCAGCTTGTCGTCGAGTCCCGTCAATACCAGTGCTGTCGTGGCCAGCAGGAAAGTGATCAGCGCCAGCAGGGCGGTCCATCGTATTGTTCGCATCGCTATACATCCAGCAGGTTTTTCGTGAGCGCGACTGTAGCAGATGGCGGATGACTTGCGCGTTCTCAAGCCAGCGCAAAGGGATGTTCGTCTATGCTAAGCTTGGTTATCTGGCAACCCTGGACCACCCACCCTGTATTGGAGAAGCAGCATGACAGCCGTATCCAGCATCCTGATCGCCATGGCCTTCGCCGCGCAAACGGGCCAGTCCGACCCTTCGAACCAGTATGACCGCGCCGGATCCGCCGGGCGCGGCGACGATATCCAGCTCGTGTGTTATGGCGAAGCGGAAAAAATTGTCATGGAAAACCGTTCCGGCATGGAATGGGACAACGACAGGCACAAGTATGTGCAGAAATCCACCCTGGAGACGGGCAAGAGCAATTTCGATACGGCCGTCAATGTGTCCATCCACGGCGGCGCGGCGCAAATCCGCTTGCCGAAGCAGCTGATTCCACCGATCCATGGCGACAGCAGCGATGGCTGGTGGGACGTGATGGACCTGGTCGTCGGCCACGATGAAATCCGCGGCCGTTTCCAGCTGAACGCCTTGAACCGTCCCACCGTCGTCATCAACCGCCGCAGTGGCGTGATCACGGTCGATGGCATGATCAAGTTCAGCGGCCGCTGCGACGCCGATGACGGGCACCGGCGCTTTTAACATCTGCGCTCAGACGATGCCGCCCACGCCCCGCGCGCGCTGGTTCGACAGATAAATATTATCCTTATCCAGCGGCTTGCCTGCGCGCACGGCATCGAGCCAGTCGCGCGTGCTGACGACGGCGGCGAAATTCGAATGGAATACGGCGCTGAACACGCGGTGGATTTCCTCGGCGCTGGCCGTGCCGCCCGCATTGGCGTAGGGCAGGGTGCCGGTGGCGTCCTGCAGGAACTCGACCTGCAAGCCGTCGTGCGCGGCCTGATAGATGGTGGCGGCGTTGCAGTTGTGCGTCATGTAGCCGATCACGCTCAGGGTGTCGATGCCGTGGCTGCTTAGCCAGGCGCTTAAGTCCGTGCCGGCAAATGCGCTGCCCATGTTCTTGTTGATGCGGTGGTCGGCGGCAAAGGCGGCCACCTGCGGGTGCAGCTGCCAGCCGTCGCTGCCCTTGGCGAAGATGGGCGAGGCTTCCGGCGCATCGTGCTGGACGACGATGACGGGCACGCCGGCGGCGCGGGCGGCATCCATGGCCTGGACGATGTTTGGCAGGGAAATGTCGACGGACGGATATTCGATGGGCATCTGACCCGTGAAGTATTCATTCTGTACATCAATGACGAGCAGGGCACGGCGTGGTGCGGTAGCGGCTTGGGTGGACATGGGTTCTCCTGGAAGGGGTGACAGAGGAAATGGCTCCTCGATAAGGCCATTGTCAGGCCGCGCACTGCAAATAAAAAGTGGCCCGAAGGCCTATCTGCGATAAAATCGGGCCATGTCTATTTCCATCTCCCATTGCGCCCCCTTGACGGTGGCCGTGATTGCCTTCGACGGCATGACGCCTTTCCACCTGTCCGTGCCTTGCCTCGTGTTTGGCGCCCAGACGGACGAGATCGACCTGCCGCGCTTCCACGTGCGCGTCTGCGCCGCCGACCCCGCGCCCCTGCGCACGGCGGCTGGCTTTGCCATCACGCCCGAGTTCGGCCTGGAAGGCCTGGACGGCGCCGATATCGTCATCATGCCGGCCTGGCACGACGATTGCCGGGAGGCGCCAGCCAGCTTGCTTGACGCGCTGCGGGCAGCCAGCGGGCGCGGCGCGCGCATGGTGGGCCTGTGCCTGGGCGCGTTTCCCCTGGCGCAGGCCGGCTTGTTGGATGGCAAGAGCGCCGCCACGCACTGGGGCATGGCCGATCAACTGGCGGCGCGCTACCCGGCAGTGCGGGTCGCGCGCGACATGCTGTACGTGGACGATGGCGGGATGCTGACGTCGGCCGGCGTGGCGGCCGGCCTCGATTGCTGTCTGCACCTGCTGCGCCAGCTGGCGGGCGCCGAGGTGGCCAACCGGGTGGCGCGCCGGCTGCTGGTGGCGCCGCACCGCCAGGGCGGCCAGGCCCAGTTCATCGAGCGCCCGCTGCCCGTGTCCGGCAGCGAGGGGCGCTTTGCCGACGTGCTGGCCTGCGTGACGGCCAATCTGTCCATGGTCCACAGCATCGATGCGCTGGCCGAGCGGGCCGCCATGAGCCGGCGCAACTTCACGCGCCACTTCCGCCAGGCGACGGGCACGTCTTTTAAGCAATGGCTGCTGAACCAGCGCCTTGCGCATGCGCAAGGCATGCTCGAGAAAAGCGCGGCGTCGATCGATGTGGTGGCGCAGCAAGCGGGCTTCGGCACGGCCCTGTCGCTGCGCCAGCATTTCCGCGCGCACTTGCAGACGTCGCCGTCGGCCTACCGCAAGCTGTTCCGCGAGAAACTGGCGCTACCCGCTTAGGCGTCGCGGGTGGCCGATAGCCTTGCCGTGTCGCGGCTGCCGTCGGGCAGCTTCGCGCTGACGGCGATCTGCCGCGCGATGAAGGCGGCCGTGTCGAAACCGTGACGCTCGCGGAACGACACGGTTTCGGCGCTCATGAGTTCCGCATACGTCTGCATCAGGGTCGAGGCGGCAATCACCTTGCCTTGGGCCAGGTAGTCGTCGATGGCCCCCAGCAGCACGGGGTAATCCGCATTGTCCTTGCTGCCGCCGAACTGAAGCGACAGCTGCCCGCATGCGCGCCAGATGGGGTCGGCCGCGCCGGAGGCGGGAGCGGGCTGCGCGCGCAGCCACTGCAAGGCTTTCAGCGGCCTGGCGCCGAAGCAGGGCGGCGAGATGATGGCCTGGATGGCCACCTTGCGCGCCTCCTCGCTTCTGCCTGCGCGCACGTATAGTCCATGCAGCAGCGCCAGCGCGTCCGTGTATTCGGGCAGGATGGCCAGCGCCGCTTCCAGCAAGCCGATGGCGGCGGCCGGCTCGCGCTGCGCGACGTGCTGCTTTGCCGCCAGGAAGGCGGCGCGCGGCGAGGCGGGGTCGTCGGCTAGCGCAGGCATTTCCACGACGCCGTCCTCTTCCGACGCGGCGTAGGCGCGCAGGAAAGCGGCAAGGCTGGAAAAGTTCGGCTGCAGGCGCCATTCGTCGTGCCACGTATCAACTACGATGGGTTCGCTCGCTTCGCGTCCGATGGGCCAGTACAGGCCGAAAGTGTCGCCGTTGCCCAGCGCGCCTTCGAAGAAAGGGCTGAAGCCGAGCGGCGGGTAGGGCGTGTCGTGCCGCCAGTCGTGGTCAGTGGAAATGTGCGTGAGGTGTGCGGGTAATTGCATGGAGGTAGCGGAGGATAAAACGCCAGTGTAGAGCAAGAGGGCGTCGTGGGGCGCCCTGCATCGGCGCTTGCCGCTGCAGGCGGGCCTGGCGCGCCTTGCTCAGCGCCCGCTCGATGGGCTGGTCAGCGAGCGCAGGGTATTGATGGTGGTCACCAGGTCGGAGAAGGAATCGGCGTGCATCTTGCGCATGACGCTGGCGCGGTGCAATTTGATCGTGTGTTCCACCGTGCCCAGTTCGGCCGCGATCTGTTTGTTCAGCCGGCCGGATACGACGAGATCCATGACTTGATGTTCGCGTTTCGTCAGGCTGCCCAGGCGCAGTTCTATCGAACGCAGCAGGGCCTGGTCCGCGATCAGCCTGCGGTTCAGCGCCAGCGCCAGTTGCACGGTCTCGAGCAGGCAGTGGGCATCGACGGGCTTGGTCAGGAAATCAAACGCGCCCAGTTTCATGGCCTTGACGCTGCTGGCCACGTCGCCATTGCCCGTCAAAAATATGACCGGCAGCAACGACTTGTTGCGCAGCAGGTGCTCCTGCAGCAGGGAGCCGGACATGGCGGGCATGGACAGGTCGAGCACGAGGCAACCCGCTTGCTGCAGGTCGGCCGTGGCCAGGAAATCCTCTGCGGAAGAAAATGTCTGGACAGAATAACTACTGCTGGAAAAGATCCTTTCCAGCGCACGCAGGATGGACAGGTCGTCATCGACGAGGAAAACGCGGGGGGCGGCGGCGCTGGATTTACTCATCGGTGGGCAGGGTAAATTCGATGATGGAGCCGAAGGGGTAGGAGGAGCGGGCCCAGATTTCGCCATAGTGGGCCACGATGATTTTCTTGCAAATATTCAGGCCCAGTCCCATGCCGCCTTCCTTGGTGGTAAAGAACGCATCGAATATCCTGTCGTGTTGATCGGGAGGCAATCCCACGCCCGTATCGCTGATGGTAAATAGCGCGTATTTCCCCAGATAGGCGCGTACCGACAGGTACACGCATTTGCGCTCGTCGGGCAAGTCCTTGACCGCTTCGATCGCATTGGCCAGCAGGTTGATCATCACTTGCTGGATCTGTACCAGGTCGCCGCTCACATGCAGCGCATGGTCGCCATATTCCGTCAGGCGGATATTCTTGAGCGTCAAGTCGTGCTGGAGAAATAACCGGGCGCTGGCCAGCACGTCATTGACGCGGATGCGGTCGGTACTTCGTTTGCCGGGATAAAGCAGCTTCCTGATTTTCGCGATGACCGTGGCGGCCAGCTTGGCCTGGTCGATGATGTCGCGCGTGATGGCCAGTTGTGCCGATTCATTGAAATGCCGGTTGCGTATCATGAATTCGGCAGCCTGGGCATTGCTGAGGATGGAGGTGAGCGGCTGGCTTAATTCGTGGGCGATCGCCCCGCTCAACTCGCCTGCCAGGGTGACGCGCGACAGATGCAGCAGCTTGAGTTCATTGTCTTGCAGCGCGATCGTCGATTCCAGTTCGCGCGACCTGGCTTTTTCCATCGCCAGCCGCATGATTTTCATGGAATGGGCAATGGAGAAACTCAGGGCCACCACGGAAAAAATCGTGCTTTCCGCCAGATAGAAATTATTTTCAATCAGATGCTGAACGGTGATGAAATTGTCCAGACTAAGCAGTTTCAAGGAAAGGGATGTTCCAAGTGGAAAGAACGCGATAAATAAAAAAATGGCATTCATATTTTTTTTCCAGCATAGGCGAATGGTCAATAGCAGAAGAATCAATATGTTGCATAGCACGAGAGTGGCATTGGCGGCATAGGCAATGGCATAGCCAAGAAGAAATGACAGGGGCGATATCAGTAACAGCAGCGTAATGATGACATTGTAGGTTTCGATGAGAATATTGGGCGGCTGGTCCGGTATTTTCAGATAGGTTCTGGCAAAAATGAAAAAAAAGAACATGCACAAAGAAAAAAAGAAGGGCAGCAGTGCATTATTGAAATCGGCATTGATGGAATGAAGGATTCCGGTGCTGGCGCCATAATAGATGAAAGTGGTAAGGCTCAGCAGGAGAAGAAATGCCGCATAGGTGATATGAATATTTTCTTTGGTTGAAATAAAAAGAAAGATACTGTAAATGCAGAATGCCAGCAGGCAGCCAAAATACATGCCTGTTAATAACTGCTCCCTGGACTTTGCGAGGGAAAAGGCGTCGCTGCTGCGCACGGCAAGGGCCAGCGGTTCCTGAAAGCCGTCAAAGCTGGCCAGCCTGGCATACACGGCCAGTTGTTGTCCGGCAGCCATGGCCAGCGGCAATGCCAAGGTCAGCGATTGTTGATAGCGGAAATTGAAGTCGCGCCGGTCGCCACTATGGACGCTCGTCAGGAGGCGGCCATCGCTCCTGTCAAGCACATGCCAGTCAACAAAATCCTGCAAGGGCGTGCCCAGGTCGACCGTCACTTGCGCCGGCTGCGGGCCGGAATTGTCGAGATTGAACCTGATCCACCAGCAGGCGCTGGTGAAGCCGAAATTGGGTGACCGATCCGCCACGGCGATCCAGTGCTGGCTAGACCTTGCCGCCTCGAGGTGCAGTGCACAGCCGCTGTCTTCCAGCGCCTGATAGCGCTGGACCACGCCCAGGCTCGCCGCTTGCCCGGCATCCATCGCAGCCCCTTCCTGCGGCCCGGCATGTGCCGCAAACCCAACGATACCGATAAGTGTTGAAAAGATGATGTAGGTAATGAAGAGGCAGTAATTTCGCTTGAAAATAATTTTCTCATATTCCCCAAAAAGCAACATTGTAATTATTCCCATGAATGAAGCGATTGAGTTGAAATTGCCGAGCGCGATGCTACGGGTTTCGGGTGCCACTATCAATAGAACCAAAGTGTAGTACCGCTTGTTTAAGGATAAATGTACCGTGTTCAGGTTGGCTTTCCAAGAAGAAATATTTTAAATATGTGGCAAATAAGAAAATATTAATGAATTTTAATTTATCAAAAACACACTCTTGCTTGAATGGGAAGTGGATTTTTGCCGATAGCGGCCAGGTGGGGGAGCAGCGATGCATGCATTACACAGGAAAATGGCGGAGATATGCAGGGTGGTGGTCCATGCCGGGGTACATGAGATCTCGCAGCAGCGATATTTTCATCGGGAATTAAAGGCGCCGAGCCTGGCGTTGCAGGGCATGGCCTTTGTGGGCGTGCTGGCGTCATATTTTTTGGCAAGGAAATTGTTTTATGTGGTGGGGTGCGAGTATTTAATCTGTATTGCCGGTGTCTTTCTTGGAATTGTCATCAGCTACAAGGCATGCAATTTACGCTATTTGAATATTGGCGGCCTGGTGACCACGATTTTTTCATGTGTCGGCTTTCGCCTGCTGCTGTCGGCGAGCGGCATAGGCGAATACTGGCTGTTTCCGCTGGGAGTCCTGATGACGGTTTCCATTTCGGCCATCGCCAGCGATCCGTTGACCTACCTGGTCCTGATACTGGTGGTGTGGCTGTTATTGGGGCTGGGAGGTTTCGAGCAGGCGCTGCTGGCCAGTGGTGACTGGTCGGCGATGTATGTGGTGGCGGCCGTGCTGATCGGCCTGCTCTTCAGCGGTTATTTTTTCCGCCTGCGCTATTCGAATCATGTCGCCACGGCACGCCTGGAAGACATGGCTTACCGCGATTATCTGACCGGCATACCCAACCGCCGCTGTTTTCTCGACGCGCTGCATGCGGCGGCCAACGATGGCAAGCCATCGCCTGGTTACCTGCTGATGGCCGATGTCGATGATTTTAAAAAAATCAATGATGAATTGGGACACGATGCCGGCGATGTCGTCCTGCGCGAACTGGGGCGGATTATTGCCGCGTCGGCAGCCGGCTGTCCGCACGGGCGCATCGGCGGCGAGGAATTTGCCATGCTGATCGATGCCGACCTGGCCTGCGTGGCGTTCATGGCGGATCAGTTGCTGGACGCGGTACGGCACTCAACGGTGGTCAGGCGGGGCGTGACGATCAGCGTCGGCATTGCGCGCGTGCAGGGAAAGGCGGTGGCGGAGAGCTTGCGCCAGGCCGATGAGGCGCTCTACGGCGCGAAACTGTCCGGCAAGGATTGCGTGGTCTTTTTTTCCAATGCGCCCGGCAGGATTGACGCCAGCCTGGATACATGAACGCAAAAGAATGTGCCGACAGGTGCGCGGGGCGCCGCAGCCAGCTTGCTTAGCTTCATTACGGGGAGAATGAGATGAATATCAAGACGATCAAGGGTAAATTGGCCATGGCGTTCGCCGCACTGGCGCTGATGGTATTAGTCGTTTCCGGCATTTCCATCAAATCGCTGCACGATGCGAATGCGCGTTTCGATACCTATCTGTCCGAAACGAATACCCGCCTGGTACTGGTGAATAAATTCATCGACGCCGTGAATAACCGGGCCATTGCCGCGCGTAATTTGCTGTTGTTTACAAAGGCGGAGGCGCTTGCATTGGAAGCCGAACGGGCAAAGCAGGCGCATGCTGACGTAGGCTCGTATTTGCGCCAGTTGCAGCGCAGCTTTGCGCAGGCGGGTGGCCGCGGCGATGCCGGCCTGGAGCTGTTCAAGGAAATGGAGCGCATCGAGGCCATTTACGGCCCTGTTGCGCTCGATATCGTTGCCATGGCTTCGGCCGGCCAGAATGCGGCCGCCATTCAAAAGCTCAATGATGAATGCCAGCCTTTGCTGCTGGGGCTGGGCAAGGCGACAAATGCCTATTCTCAATATGCCCAGGCGCGGGCGGGCGAGCAGGTGGCGGCTGGCACGGCCGCCTTTCTCGCGCAGCGCGCGCTGCTCGTGGGCGTTTGCATGGCCGCCTTTTGCGCCGCCGCCGCCGCCGGGATCTGGATTGCGCGTACGCTGTTTCGTGCGCTGGGCAGTGAGCCTGCGTTGCTCGGTGCAGCCGCGACAAAAGTCGCCAGCGGCGACTTGAGCCGGGTGCGCGGCCTGGCATCGCCGCCGCCGGACAGTGTCATGGATTCCTTGCTGACAATGCAGGGGGCACTGGCGCAGATGGTGGGACAGGTGCGCGAGGCGTCGCAGGCGATTTCCACGGGATCGGCGGAAATCGCCACGGCAAATACCAGCCTGAGCCTGCGTACCGAAGAGCAGGCATCCAGCCTGGAGCAGACGGCGGCCTCGATGGAGGAATTGACTGGCGCGGTCAGCAACACAGCCAGCGTGGCCAGGAAGGCCAGCGAGCTGGCCACGTCCGCCTCGCAGGTCGCCTGCCGGGGCGCCGACGTCGTCTCCCGCGTCGTCGAGACCATGACGGCAATTAATGCCGGCTCTCAACGAATTGCCGATATTCTCGGCACCATCGACGGCATTGCCTTCCAGACCAATATCCTGGCCTTGAATGCGGCGGTCGAGGCGGCGCGCGCGGGGGAAGAAGGACGGGGCTTTGCCGTGGTGGCCAGTGAAGTGCGCAACCTGGCGCAGCGCAGCGCGGTGGCCGCCAAGGAAATCAAGGTGCTGATCGACGCCTCCGTGGCCAGCGTGGCCTCGGGCAGCCGCCTGGTGCAGGATGCGGGCGTGACCATGGGGGAAATCGTCGACAGCGTCGGCCATGTGGTGGCCATGATAGGCGAAATCAGTACTGCGGCCCGGGAGCAGAGTGAAGGGATCGGGCAGGTCAACGTGGTGGTGAGCCAGCTCGACCGCATGACGCAGGAAAACGCGGCGATGGTGGAGCAAACGGCGGCCGCGGCCGAGCAACTGAAGGAGCAGGCCACCCAGATGGCGGCGCTGGTCGGCACGTTCAGGCTCGGGGACGAGCGCGATGGGGCGGGCAGTGCGGGCCCGGCGCTGGCCAGGAATCCTGGCGCGCGCAGGGTTGCCCTGGGCGCAGTGGGCGCGTCATAGGCGGGCTGAGCCGCTCGCCGAACCGCTTACTTGCGCGGCTCGTGGATGCGGTACTTGCTGACCACGCCCGCCTGGTCGAACACGACGGCTACTTCGCGCGTGCCTTTCTGGCCCAGCAGGGGCAGCAGGCGCGCCACGCTCGGTGTCTGCAGCTGGTTCTTGTAGACCCACACTTCATAGCCAGGATCGAAGCTGACGACGGTGGCGTTGCCCAGGGCCGCGTCGAGGTCGAGGCGGGTGGTCTTGCCGACGGTAATGCTTTGATAGATGGCGCCGTTGGCTGGCGCGCGGTTGACTTTGTATTCACTGGCGGTGCACATGGCCACGGCCAGGCCCGCGAGGCAGGAAAATGCCAGTTTCATCAATGTGTTCATAAGGACTCCCGGTGTGCATCACTGCTTCCAATCTCAGAGGGGACGGGCGTGATGTCATGACAGGAGTGTGCTTGCGAAGCGGCTAATGTGCTACCAGATTATACAAAGTCGCAAAATTCGATGCTGTCGGTACCGGTAACCGGTACCTTTACCGGTTCTGCAGCACCTCGGTCGAGAGGGCCAGGGTTTCCTTGATTTCTTCCATCACCACATAGCTTTTCGACTGGGCGGCACCGGGCAGCTGCAGCAGCATGTCGCCGAGCAACTTGCGGTACTCGGCCATTTCATGGATGCGCGCCTTGATCAGGTAATCGAAGTCGCCCGACACCAGGTGGCATTCCTGCACTTCGGGAATTTGCAACACTTCGCGGCGAAATTGCTCGAAGGCGGACGCCGATTTCTGATTCAGCGTAATCTCCACAAAGACGAGCAGCTTGGCGCCCAGCGCGGCCGGGTTCACCTTGGCGTGATAGCCGGTGATGACGCCGTCGCGCTCCATGCGCTTGACCCGCTCGATGCAGGGTGTGATGGACAGGCCCACCTGTTCGCCGAGGTCTTTCATCGAGATACGGCCATCCTGCTGCAGGATGCGCAGGATATGGCGGTCCAGCTTATCCAGTCCGCGTGCCGATTCTTTAAGTATTCTCATGATTTATTGCTGAAATTCTCGATTTATACGTGAACAAATACTGGGTCATTCCCAATATGATAGCGGTAAATCTGGCACTAGCCTAAAAAATATAATGAGGAAACTATGCGTATCGTGATTCTGGGTAGCGGCGTCATCGGCGTCACCAGTGCTTACTATCTGGCCAAGGCAGGACATGAGGTCACCGTCATCGACCGCCAGCCGGGCCCGGCACTGGAAACCAGCTTCGCCAACGCGGGGCAAATCTCGCCCGGCTACGCGTCGCCCTGGGCCGCGCCCGGCATTCCGCTGAAGGCCGTGAAGTGGATGATGCAGCGCCACGCGCCGCTGGCCATCTCGCTCGACGGCAGCGCCGCCCAGCTGAAATGGATGTGGCAGATGTTGCGTAATTGCACACCGGAAGCGTATGCCGTCAACAAGGAACGCATGGTGCGCCTGGCCGAATACAGCCGCGATTGCTTCAAGGTGCTGCGCGCCGAAGCCGGCATCACATATGAAGGCCGTCAGCAAGGCACGATGCAATTGTTCCGCACTGAAAAGCAATACAACGACGCGGCCAAGGATATCGAAGTGCTCAAGGATGCGGGCGTGCCGTATGAAGTGCTGCAGCGCGATGAACTGTCGCGCGCCGAGCCGGCCCTGGAAGCCGTGAAAGGCAAGCTGTTCGGCGGCCTGCGCCTGCCCAACGATGAAACGGGCGATTGCCAGCTGTTTACCACGCGCCTGTCCGAGATGGCCGTGGCGCTGGGCGTGAAGTTCCGCTATGGCGTGGCGATCGATGCGTTGCTGACGCAGGGCGATGAAATTGTCGGCGTGCAATGTGGCGCGGAAATCGTCAAGGCCGATTCCTACGTGGTGGCGCTCGGTTCCTACTCGACGGGCTTCATGAAGCCGCTGCTGGACATCCCCGTGTATCCGCTGAAGGGCTATTCGATCACCGTGCCTATCGTCAACGCGGCCAAGGCGCCCGTGTCGACCATCCTCGATGAAACCTACAAGATCGCCGTGACCCGTTTCGACGACCGCATCCGCGTCGGCGGCATGGCGGAAATCGCCGGCTACAACCTGGGCTTGAACCCGCGCCGCCGCGAAACGCTGGAAATGGTCGTCAACGACCTGTTTCCAGGCGGCGGCAACACGGCCGAGGCCACGTTCTGGACGGGCTTGCGCCCGATGACGCCGGATGGCACGCCCATCGTCGGCCGCACGCCGCTGCGCAACCTGTTCCTGAACACGGGCCACGGCACACTGGGCTGGACCATGTCCTGCGGTTCGGCGCAATTGCTGGCCGACCTGATGTCGTCGAAAAAGCCGGCCATTCTGGCCGACGACCTGTCCGTCAGCCGCTACAGCGGCGCGCAGGGCAATGGCAAACTGCAACACGCGGTGGCCTGAGATGGCGGCCAGCATGCCCCCGAAGGAACGTAGCGGCGCTATATTGACGGTGGACCTCGATGCCGTGCGCGCCAACTACCGCTTGCTGCGCGACAAGGCCCACCCGGCAGCCTGCTCGGCCGTCGTGAAGTCCGACGCGTACGGCCTGGGTGCCGCGCAAGTGGGCGCGGCCCTGTATGAAGAGGGTTGCCGCCACTTTTTCGTGGCCCACCTGGAAGAGGGCATCAGCCTGCGTCCGCACGTGGCGCCCGACGCCGACATCTTCGTGCTGCACGGCCCGCCTGTCGGCACGGAAGGCGAGTTCACGGCCCATGGCTTGACGCCCGTCCTCAACAGCGAACCGCAGGTGGCCGGCTGGCGTGCCCACGCAAAAGCGCTGGGTACCACCCTGAACGCCATCGTGCAGGTCGACAGCGGCATGTCGCGCATGGGCCTGTCCCCGCAGGAAATCGACGGCTGGCTGGCCGATGAACACTTTCTTGACGGCATCAAGGTGCGCTACATCATGAGCCACCTCGCTTGCGCCGACGAGCGCAGTAACCCGATGAATGGCGAGCAGCTGGCGCGCTTCATCGCCATCCGCGCCCGTTTGCCGCAATACCGCGCCAGCCTGGCCAATTCCTCGGGCATCTTTTTGTCGCCCGATTTTCATTTTGACCTCGTGCGGCCCGGTGCCGCGCTGTACGGCATCGCCCCGCACCCGGATGCGCCGAACCCGCTGCGGCCCGTGGTGCGCCTGCAAGGCAAGGTCATGCAGACGCGCACGATCGCCGCCGGCGACCACGTGGGCTACAGCCGCCGCTACACGGCCAGCGAGCCGCGCCAGGTGGCCACCGTGTCCGTCGGCTACGCCGATGGCTGGCTGCGCAGCATGAGCAACCAGGGCCTGGCCATCGTCGACGGGGTGAAAGTGCCGCAGATCGGCGCCATCTCGATGGATTCCATCACCCTGGACGTCAGCGCCATCGCCCGGGAGCGCGTCGCGCCGGGCAGCCTGGTCGACCTGATCTGCGCCGAACACCCGGTCGACGCCGTGGCGGCCATGGCCAATACCATCGGCTATGAAGTGCTGACCAACCTGGGCGGGCGTTATTACCGCGAATACCGGGGCCTGGCCCAGAGCGCACGCTAGGCAGCGCGAAACCGATGATTGTGTGGCAAGATAGCCCCGGTGTGAGCTTCACTCCGGGGCTTTTCTTTAACCATCAGCGGGGATTTCTATGAGTCAATATAACGTTGCGATCATCGTCGGCAGCCTGCGCAAGGATTCCTTCAACCGCAAGCTGGCCGACGCCATCATCAAGTTGGCGCCGCCCGAGTTTTCTTTCAAGCATATCGAGATTGGCGACTTGCCGCTGTATGACCAGGACGACGACGGCGCGCAGGCCGAGCAGGTGCTGCGCCTGAAAACGGAAATTTCCGACGCGCAAGCCTTGCTCTTCCTTACTCCCGAATACAACCGTTCGATTCCCGGCGTGCTGAAAAACGCCCTCGACCATGGCTCGCGTCCGTATGGCCAGAGCGTGTGGGGCGGCAAGCCGGGCGCCGTGCTCGGCGTCTCCGTGGGCGCCACGGGCACGGCCCTGGCGCAGCAGCATTTGCGCAATGTGCTGGCCTACCTCGACGTGCCGCTGCTGGGCCAGCCCGAGATGTTTATCCAGGCCAAGGACGGCCTGTTCGACGAGCATGGCGGCATCGGTCCCGCCAGCCTGGGCTTCTTCCAGGGCTGGATGCAGCGCTATGTGGACTGGGTCCGCAAGCACGCGATCCACGCCTGAGGCGGCGTGCTGGAAGGCGCGGGCTCGATGCCTGGCCTTTGACGCAGATCAAGGCGGCAGCGCCTGTCGTTGCCGCCTGTACACATTCCCCGCTGATTGATGCCAAGATTTCAATGTTGGCACGGCTGTCTCGGTATAATGCGCCCTTTCTTTAGCGCAACACCACCCGTACACTACCTACTTCCCGCTGACGCCATGTGGACTAAACCTGTTCTGCGCATGAACTTGCGCCGCCTGATCGTGCTCGTGGCCTTTGCCAGCGCCCTGGTTGCGCTGGCCAATACGTTTTACGCCAGCTACCGCGTGCAGCGCCAGTTGCTGATCGACACCACGCTGGAAGCGAACCATGCGTATGCGAGCAAGCTGGCCAGCACGGCCGAGGATTTCCTGCAGTCGGCGCGCCAGCAGCTGGCCTACAGCGCCGGCGGCCTGCCGTCGCGCATGGCCGACGACGCCTGGCTGACGGCCGAGGCGCAGCGGCTGCGCCTGCAAACGAACAGCTTCAATTCCGTGCTCATCGTCGACGCCCATGGCAAGGTGCTGGGCGTGTCGCCGGAAACGCTGGCCCTCAAGCACCGCCAGCTCGACTCGGCGGGCGCCGTGCAGGCGCTGCGCGAACGCCGGCCCCTCGTCACGCAGCCGTACGTGTCCTCGGCAGGCAACCTGGTCGTGTTCGTCTCGCATCCCATCGTCGGCAAGGACGGGCGCTACCTCGGCTATGTGGGCGGCAGCATCTACCTGAAACAGAAAAACATCCTGTACACCATGCTGGGCCAGCACTACTACCGCGACGGTTCCTACCTGTACGTGGTGGACCAGAAGCGGCGCCTGCTGTACCACCCGGATCCCGAACGTCTGGGCGACCTGGCGGGCCGCAATGAAGTGATCGACGCCATCATCGCGCAGCAGGGCGGCGGCAACCGGCGCATGGACAACAGCCTGGGCGTGGACATGCTGGCCGGCTACGCCGTCATGCCGTCGACGGGCTGGGGCATCGTCGCGCAGCGCCCGACGGCCATGACCCTGGCGCCGCTGAACCAGCTGATGCTCAACACGCTGTGGCATTCGCTGCCGATCGCCTTGCTGAGCCTGCCATTCATCTGGTGGCTGGCCAGCCTGATTTCGCGGCCGCTGGTGCAGCTGGCCGACGGCGCGCGGCGCATGGATGCAGCGGGTACGGCCGAGCACATCGCGGCCATCCGCTCCTGGTATGTGGAGGCGGCGCAGATCAAGAAAGCCTTGCTGAAGGGCTTGGCCTTGTTGCAGAACAAGATCGGCAAGCTGAAGTCCGACGTGCAGACGGACCCGCTGACGGGCCTGTCCAACCGGCGCGGCATGGCGGCGGCGCTGGACGCCTGGCAGGCGCAGGCGCGGCCGTTTTCCGTGATCGCCATCGATATCGACCATTTCAAGCAAGTCAACGACCGCTGGGGCCATGGCGTGGGCGACGACGTCATCCTGCGCCTGGCGCAGCTGATGCGCGCCTGTTCGCGCGATGCCGACGTGCTGTGCCGCAACGGCGGCGACGAATTCATCATGCTTTTGCCCGACGCCGACCTCGACGTGGCCATGCAGGTGGCCGAGCGCCTGCGCGCCAGGGTGGCCGACGCCGTCATTCCCGGCGCGGGAGCCGTGACGGTATCGCTGGGCGTCGTCTCGTCCGAGCAGGCGGCCGGCGATGCGGATGCCGTGCTGCGCGCCGCCGATGCGGCCCTGTATGTCGCCAAGGAAAACGGGCGCAATTGCGTGGGCATCACGGAGCCCGCCTGAGGCGCTTTCGCTTCGATCGGTTTGGCCTTGTCATGCGAGAAACGCCAAACTGATCCTATGTTTTCTCCCGATTCTGAGTCTGTTATGTTTTACCGCGAAAGCCTAGAGTGGAGGCCTGGGTAATACAAAGACGACAGACGTCGGGAAGGCATCATGTTAGGGCTTACTGCTTTGGAACTGGCGCGCGTCCAGTTCGGCTTCACCATCTCATTCCACATCATTTTTCCTGCCATTACCATCGGCCTGGCCAGTTACCTGACGGTGCTGGAAGCGGCGTGGCTGCGCACGCGCGACGGCGTGTACCGCGACCTGTACCATTTCTGGTCGAAGATTTTCGCCGTCAACTTTGGCATGGGCGTCGTCTCGGGCCTCGTCATGGCTTACCAGTTCGGCACCAACTGGAGTTTCTTTTCCGACTATGCGGGCAGCATCACGGGTCCGCTGCTGGCCTATGAAGTGCTGACGGCCTTCTTCCTGGAAGCGGGCTTCCTCGGCGTCATGCTGTTCGGCTGGCACCGCGTCGGCCCCGGCCTGCACATGTTCGCCACGGCCATGGTGGCGCTGGGCACCCTGATCTCGGCCACGTGGATCATCGCTTCGAACAGCTGGATGCAGACGCCGCAGGGCCATGCCATCATCGACGGGCGCGTCGTGCCCGTCGACTGGCTGGCCGTCATCTTCAACCCTTCGTTCCCGTACCGGCTGCTGCACATGAGCATGGCCGCCTTCCTCGCCACGGCGCTGCTGGTGGTGGCGTCGGCCGCCTGGCATTTGCTGCGTGGCAATGACAACGCGGCCATCCGCAAGATGATGACGATGGGCCTGGCTATGCTGCTCGTCGTCGCGCCGCTGCAGGCCGTCATCGGCGACTTGCACGGCTTGAATACGCTCGCGCACCAGCCGGCCAAGATTGCCGCCATGGAAGGCCACTGGGAGAATACGGGCGAGGCGGGCACGCCGCTGATCCTGTTCGGCTGGCCCGACATGGCGCGCGAGGAAACCCTGTACAAGGTGGAAATCCCCCGCCTGGGCGGCCTGATCCTGGCGCATGACTGGCATGGCACGATCCCCGCGCTGAAGGAATTCGCGCCGCGCGACCGGCCCAATTCGCCCGTCGTGTTCTGGTCCTTCCGCATCATGGCGGGGCTGGGCATGCTGATGATCGCCCTGGCCGCGTGGGGCGCGTGGCTGCGCCGGCGCGGCGCGCTGTGGCGTTCGCGCGCCTTCCTGCGCTGCGCCCTGTGCATGGGGCCGAGCGGGCTGGTGGCCATGCTGGCCGGCTGGTACACGACGGAGATCGGCCGCCAGCCGTGGACCGTCTACGGTTTGCTGCGCACCGAGGACGCCGTCTCCGCGCATGGCGCCATTCAGCTGGGCATCACCCTGGTCTTGTTTGTTGTCATCTATTTCGCCGTGTTTGGCGCCGGCATCGGCTATCTGCTGCGCCTGATCAAGGTGGGGCCGCAGCCGCACGAAGGCGAACGCGTCGAGCACGGCGGGCCGGGCCGGGAACGCACGCCTGCGCGACCCATGTCGGCCGCGCATCTTGAAGAGCAGGCACAAGGAGGAAATTCTCATGGGCATTGATCTGCCACTGCTGTGGGCCATCATTATCCTGTTCAGCATTATGATGTATGTCGTGATGGACGGCTTTGACCTGGGCATCGGCATCCTGTATCCGTTTTTCCCGGAGAAGAGCGACCGCGACGTGATGATGAATACGGTGGCGCCCGTCTGGGACGGCAATGAAACCTGGCTGGTGCTGGGCGGCGCCGGCATGCTGGCGGCCTTTCCGCTCGCCTATTCCGTGGTGTTGAGCGCCTGCTATTTGCCGCTCAGCTTCATGCTGATGGGCCTGATCTTCCGCGGCGTGGCGTTTGAATTCCGCTTCAAGGCGCGCGAGCACGAGCGCCATTTCTGGGACAAGGCCTTCATCGCCGGCTCGGTGGCGGCCGCCTTCTTCCAGGGCGTCACCCTGGGCGCCTACATCCAGGGCATGCCGGTGGCGGGCCGCAGCTATGCGGGCGGCGCGCTGGACTGGCTGACGCCGTTTTCCCTGTTCACGGGCGCCGGCCTCGTGGTGGCGTATGCCTTGCTGGGCAGTACCTGGCTGATCATGAAGACGCAGGGCAGCCTGCAAGACCACGCCTATCGCGTCACGCGCGTGCTCGCGTGGCTGCTGCTGGCCGTCATCGCCGTCATCAGCGCCTGGACGCCGCTGGTCGACCCGGCCATCGCCGCGCGCTGGTTTGCGCTGCCGCAACTGTTCTGCTTCCTGCCCGTGCCGCTGCTGGTGCTGGGCGCGGGCTGGTTGCTGCAGCGCGCCGTGCGGCGTCGGCGGCAGGCGGCACCATTCCTGGCCACGCTGGCGCTGGTGTTTCTCGGCTACAGCGGTCTGGGCATCAGCGTGTGGCCGCACATCATCCCGCCGTCCGTGACGATCTGGCAAGCCTCGTCGCCGCCGCAAAGCCAGGGCTTTACGCTGGTGGGCGCGCTGTTCATCCTGCCCGTGATCCTGATGTATACAGTGTGGTCATATTATGTGTTTCGTGGCAAAGTCCGGCCGGAAGATGGATATCATTGATGAAACAATTTAAACAAGGACAACAAGCATGGTGGAAACGACTGGCCTGGATGGCCGGCATCTGGCTGGCCAGCGTGGCGACGCTGGGCCTGGCCGCCTGGGCGATGCGCCTGCTGATGCGGGCGGCGGGGATGGGCAGCTGATGGCGGACGGCCCGGCATCCGGCATTCGCTGCCAGGTCGGTGGCCGGTTGCACCCGCTGGCCTTCCTCGACTGCCGCGAACTCAACTATGGCCAGCACAGCGTGCTGCCGCTGCACCCGTTTCGCCTGAGCGTGCCGGAAACGGCGCTGGCGGGCCTGCTCGACGGGCCGTTCAACAGTTTCATCCAGACTTGCCGCGAAGACGACCTGCGGTACGAGGAAAGCGACTTGCCCCAGCTGATGCAGGCCGGCTATCCCGACATCACGGCCATGCTGGCGGGCCATCGGCCCCTGCTGGCCGAGATGCTGGACGACTTCATGATCGGCGACCTGATGGGGGCCATCGGGCGCGCCAGCGGCTACTGCCGGCCCCGCGCCCGCTACTGGGGCGACGTCGAGGCGGCCGATGGCCGCGCGTATTTCACCGTCAATCAAGTGGAGAAAATCCATTTTGCCGATGGCCAGGTCCTATTTGAAGGGCAGGGCTACTACGGCGTGTACCTGATCTGGCTGACGCACGGCAAACGAACTGAAATAGGGACTTGACCTTCCTCGTGTGGGAAGGTTTATAGTCATGCCATGAACCGTGCCTTTTTCCGCTTTCTCGCCCGCTCGCTGCTCTGGCTGCTGGCCGTCACGCTGCCCCTGCAGGGCTTTGCGTCGGCCATGCGCAGCTGCTGCGTGGACGAGCTTGCGGTGGCCGTCAGCGTCGCCGCCATGCAGGCGCCGGCGCAGGCGCAGGCTCCCGAGTGCCACGACATGGGCGATATGGCCGGCATGCACATGCAGGACCAGCCGATGAAAATGGCCATGGACGATGGCGGCGCCACGCACCATGGCCACGATTGCAGCAACCATGGCGCCTGCACGGCGGGTGCCACGGCTCCGCCCGGCATGCCGCCGCTGCAAGCCTTGACCCTGCGCGCGCCGCCCCCGGCGCTGGCGCCCGATTCCCTGTTCGCCGGGCACATACCGTCCGGTCCCGAACGTCCCCCGAGAAGCACGCACTCCGCCTGACCGCCCGTTGAACCTGGCGGCGCCGCCGTCGCACGTCCCTGCACGTCGCGGCGGCCGCCCCGGCGTTCCTCCGGCGCGCTTGCCGCGCCATACCCTGTCATTCTAGGAATATCATGAAACACCTGTTCAGCCTTGCGCTGGCCACCGGCGTTGCGCTTGCGGCG
This sequence comes from Janthinobacterium sp. SUN118, assembly GCF_030397695.1. NCBI lineage: Bacteria > Pseudomonadati > Pseudomonadota > Betaproteobacteria > Burkholderiales > Oxalobacteraceae > Janthinobacterium > Janthinobacterium sp. SUN118. The sequence continues at coordinate 1,847,867 of NZ_JAPUBV010000001.1, forward strand.
CTACCGCTGGCCGCCAGTGCCGCCAGCCCTGCCGCCGCAACGCCCGGCCCCGCCGCCCCGCAAGCGGCGCAAGCAGCCGTGCCGGCCACCACTTACCGCTCCGCCTTCGCCGGCTACCGTCCCGCCGCCGAAGACGAGGCCACGCCGGACCAGTCCTGGCGCGCCCTGAACCGGAAGGTTGGCGACGCCGGCGGCCACATGGGCATGATGAAGATGGACGGCCACAAGATGGACGGCCATGCCATGCCGGGCCACACGATGCCGATGGGGCACGCCATGCCCAAGCCCGATGCCAAGCCGGCCGACCAGCCGGCCCCGCAACACCACCATGAGGGGCATTGAGATGAGCCGTTTCAAGACATCGTATTGCCTGACGCCGCTGGCCCTGGCTGCCGCCCTGCTGCTCGGCGGCTGCGCCAGTTTCAGCCAGGATGGCGGCATGCAGGCCGTCGCCGCACTGGCCGATGCCCGCACGGGCGCTCCCGCCGCGCTGGCGGACAAGGGCGGCGAGGACAAGCTGGCGCAGCTGCTGGCCCAGCCGCTGGATGCCGACAGCGCCGTGCGCATCGCCCTGATGAACAACCATGGCATGAAAGCGGCACTGGCCCAGCTGGGCGCGTCCGAGGCCGACCTCGTGCAGGCGGGGCGCTTGCGCAACCCGGGACTGTCGTTCGGCCGCTCGCACGGCAGCCATGGCAATGAAATCGACCGCGGCGTCAGTTTCGACCTGGCCGGCTTGCTGACCATGCCCCTGCGCGTGAATATCGAGCGGGGCCGATTCGAGCAAGCCAAGCTGCAGGCGGCATCGTCTGCCGTGCAGCTGGCGGCGGACACGCGCCGCGCCTACTTCACCGCCGTCGCGGCCGTGCAGACGGAAGCGTTCATGCAGCGGGCGCTGGTGTCGGCCGAGGCGGGCGCGCAGCTGGCCACGCGCCTGCAGCAGGCGGGCAACTGGAGCCGCCTCGACCAGGCGCGCCAGCAAGTGTTTTACGCGGACGCCGTGGGCGACCTGGCGCGCGCGCGCCACCAGGCGACGGCGACGCGCGAGCACCTGACGCGTTTGCTGGGCCTGTGGGGCAAGCAGACCAGCTTCACCTTGCCGTCGCGCCTGCCCGACTTGCCGGCCACCCCGGCCGACGCCGGCAATATCGAGGCGCAGGCCATGGAGCAGCGCCTCGACGTGCAGATGAGCAAACTCGACGCGCACGCGACGGCCGACGCGCTGGGCCTGTCGAAGGTGACGGGCTTCATCAACGTGCTCGACGTGGGTTATACCAACAAGAGCAGCAGCGGAGCGCCGCGCGAGAATGGCTACGAGGTCTCGCTGGAACTGCCCCTGTTTGACTGGGGCACGGCGCGCAACGCCAGGGCGCAAGCCTTGTACGAGCAGTCGCTGCAGCGCACGGCGGGCACGGCCGTACGGGCCCGCTCGGAAGTGCGCGAGGCCTACTCCAGTTACCGCACGGCTTACGACCTGGCGCGCCACTACCGCGATGAAGTCGTGCCGCTGCGCAAGACGATCTCGCATGAAGTATTGCTGCGCTACAACGGCATGCTGGCCAGCGTGTTCGAGCTGCTGGCGGACGCCCGCGAGCAGGTGAGCAGCGTGAATGGCGCCATCGAGACCCAGCGCGATTTCTGGATCGCCCAAACGGCATTGCAATCGGCCATCAATGGCAGCGGCCCTGCCGACAAGGAATAATGATGATTACACGTAGAAACTTTTTCATGAATGCGGGCGCCGTCGCCCTGAGTGCGGCTGCCGTCAGCCGCGTCGGCGCGGCGTCGCTGCCGGAAGCCGTCAGCATGGCCGGTGCGGCAACGACAGCGCCGCCACCGCCGCCGAACGGCCGCCCCTTCCATCCCGTCGTCACGCTGAATGGCTGGTCCTTGCCCTGGCGCATGAACAACAACGTCAAGGAATTCCACCTCGTGGCCGAGCCCGTCGTGCGCGAACTGGCGCCCGGCATGCAGGCCAACCTGTGGGGCTACAACGGCCAGTCGCCGGGGCCCACCATCGAAGTGGTGGAGGGCGACCGGGTGCGCATTTTCGTCACCAACAAATTGCCGGAGCACACGAGCGTGCACTGGCATGGACAGCGCTTGCCGAACGGCATGGATGGCGTCACGGGGCTGACGCAGCCAGGTATTCCGCCTGGCAAGACCTTCGTCTATGAATTCGTTGCCAAGCGGCCCGGCACCTTCATGTACCACCCTCATGCCGATGAAATGACGCAGATGGCGATGGGCATGATGGGTTTCTGGGTGACGCACCCGAAAGACCCGAATTTCATGAAGGTGGACCGCGATTTCGTCTTCTTGCTCAGCAACTACGACATCGACCCCGGCAGCTACACGCCGAAGATCATGACTATGACGGATTTCAACCTGTTCACCTTCAACAGCCGCGTCTTCCCCGGCATCGACCCGATGGTGGTGCGCCAGGGCGACAAGGTGCGCGTGCGCGTGGGCAACCTCACCATGACGAACCACCCGATCCACATGCATGGCCATGAATTCGAGGTGACGGGCACGGATGGGGGCTGGACGCGCCCCGAATCGCGCTGGCCCGAAGTGACGACGGATATTGCCGTGGGTCAGATGCGCGCCGTGGAATTCACGGCCACGGACCTGGGCGACTGGGCTTTCCACTGCCACAAGTCGCACCACACGATGAATGCCATGGGGCATGACGTGCCGACCATGATCGGCGTCGACCACCAGGGCGTGGCGGCAAAGATCAACCAGCTGGTGCCCGGTTACATGGTGATGGGCGAGCGCGGCATGGCCGACATGGGCGAGATGCAGATGCCGATTCCCGACAACACCTTGCCGATGATGGCCGGCGACGGCCCGTTCGGCGCCATCGGCATGGGCGGCATGTTTACCACGGTAAAGGTGCGCAAGGACCAGAAGCCCGGCGATTACCGCGACCCTGGCTGGTACAAGCATCCGGCCGGCAGCGTGGCCCATGAATGGACGGGCGCCTTGCCGGAACCGGTGCGCGCCCAGGGGGCGGGCAAGCCGGCAGCCAGCCGTGGCGTCGAGATGACGGTACGCAAGCCGGGCGGGCACGCGGGACATTAATCCGCAGGAACGGCTTGCCTAGCATGGCAAGCCGTTTTGCATGTTGCTCTAAATCAAGGAATTGTCGTTTGGTGACAATCCGAGCATTTTTTCTGCCCTTTTTTCTTTATATTCAAGCTATTACGTTTCTTGTAAACGCTGATCGTCCCCGTTGTGCCGCCGTACCAGGCGGTGGCGCCGGGCAAGGTGAAAAGGGGAAATCATGCTGAATCAGATGAAGGTGGGAACGCGCTTGCTGGCGGCATTTTTCTGTGTCGCCCTGATGGGGGCCATCGTGGCCGGCATCGGTATCTTCAACATGGGCAAGATCGACACCATGGCTGGCCAGATGTACAACAATGAATTGCTGGGTTTGTCGTATATCAAGGAAGCCAATATCGCCTTGATCAAGGTGGGCCGGGCGCGCAGCAATTTCCTGCTGGCTACCACGGCCGAGGAGCGCAGCCGGCGCCAGGCCGATATCGCCAAATTTCTCGAAACCAATAAAAGCAACCTGGCCAAGGCCCAGCCCCTGTTCGTCACGGCGGCCGCCAAGGAGCTGTTTGCCCGCTTTGCCACTGTCGAAGCCGAATACACGGCGACCATGCAGCAGGCGCTGACCCTGGCGGCAGCCGAGCCGCTGGCCCAGCGCAGCACCGCATTGACGGAGCTGCTGAACAAGACGCGCCAGCATGCCGACGAACTCGATGGCGTGCTGGAAAAACTGTCCTTGCAGAAAGAGGAACGGGCCAAGGCGGCGGCCGACCAGGCGTCCAGCGTGTACCAGGCCAGCCGTACTTTCATGATTGCGCTGGTGCTGGGCAGCATGGCCGCCGGGCTGGCCCTGGGCGCACTGATCACGCGCGCCCTGACGCGCCAGCTGGGCGGCGAACCCGCGTATGCCGTCCGGATCGCGGGCGCCATCGCCGAGGGCGACCTCACCGTGGATATCCGCACGGCAAGCCACGACAGCGCCAGCCTGCTGTACGCCATGAAAACCATGCGCGACAAGCTGGTGGGCATCGTCAGCCAGGTGCGCTCGGGCACGGATACCATCAATACGGCGTCCGGCGAAATCGCCCAGGGCAACCTCGACCTGTCGTCGCGCACGGAAGAGCAGGCCAGCTCGCTGGAAGAAACGGCTTCGTCGATGGAGGAACTGACGTCGGCCGTGCGCCAGAACGCGGACAATGCGCGCCAGGCCAATGTGCTGGCCGGCGCCGCCTCGGACGTGGCCGGCAAGGGCGGCGCCGTGGTGGGGCAGGTGGTGCAGACGATGGAATCGATCAACGCCTCCTCGCGCAAGATCGTCGACATCATCAGCGTCATCGACGGCATCGCCTTCCAGACGAATATCCTCGCCTTGAACGCGGCAGTGGAAGCGGCCAGGGCGGGCGAGGAGGGGCGCGGCTTCGCCGTCGTGGCGGCCGAAGTGCGCAACCTGGCGCAGCGCTCGGCCAGTGCCGCCAAGGAAATCAAGATCCTGATCGGCGACTCCGTCGAACAGGTGGAAATCGGCTCCAGGCTCGTGCATGACGCGGGCAGGACGATGGATGAGGTCGTCACCAGCGTGCGCCAGGTGGCCGACATCATGCAGGAAATCACGGCCGCCAGCGCCGAGCAGAGCGCCGGCATCGAGCAAGTCAACCAGGCCGTGCTGCAAATGGACCAGGTGACGCAGCAAAACGCGGCCCTCGTGGAAGAGGCGGCGGCCGCTGCCGAATCGCTGCAGGATCAGGCGCAAACCTTGACGGAGCTGGTGGGCGTGTTCCGCCTGCATGCCCAGGCCGAACGCATCGCCGTGCCGCCGGCCAGCAATGTGACGCCGCTGCGCCGGCCGGCGCCAGCGTTCAGGCACGGCGTGCGCCGGCTGGCCTGACAGCCGTTGGCCAGGCATAAGTGGCGCAGCGGTGGTAGGCTGTCGCCATCGCCTACTCTTGCCGGGACTCGTATGCCGCCGCTGTCACGCCTCTTGCCGCTCTTGAGCCCGCTATTCATGCTTTCCCTGCTGCTGGCGCCGCCGGCGCAGGCGCAGGACGGCGATCCCGTCCTGCCTTACCGTCCTTCCGTCGCCAGTCCCGCCCAGCTGCCCGCGCCGGGCCAGCTGGAATTCGAGGCCGGCGGCCTGCTGTCGAAAACGGACGGCGCGCGCCGCGCCAGCCTGCCGTACACCTTCAAACTGGCGTTCAGTCCCGAGTGGGGCATCTTGCTCGAAGGCGAGGCTTTCGTCCGCGCGCGCGATGAAACGGGGCGGCGCGAAACGGGCGTGGGCGACACGACCGTCGTGCTCAAGCGGGCATTCGTGCTCGACAGCGCCACGGCGCTGGGCCTGGAACTGGGCTGGAAGGCGCCGACGGCCAAGGACGCCATCGGCAGCGGCAAGAGCGACCTGTCGCTCAATGGCATTTTCAGCCGCGACCTTGGCGCCGTGCACATGGATATGAACCTGAACGCCACGCGCCTGGGCGCATCGGAGCCCGGCACGGGCACCGTGCAAACGGGCTGGGCGGCGTCGTTTTCCACGCCCGTCAGTACGCGCTGGGGCGCCACGGCGGAAGTGTCGGGCACGCGCCTGCGCGGCGCGCCAGCCACGGCACAGCTCTTGCTGGCCGCCACCTACAGTCCCACGCCGCGGCTGGCCATCGATCTCGGCGTGGCGCGCGGCCTGACGGGGGCGTCGCCGGACTGGTCGCTGTTCAGTGGCTTGGTCGTACCCCTGGGCAAGTTGTGGTGAAATGGACACGGCTATCCCTATGTGTCCTTGCGAACAAACGGCATGCTGCACAAGGTCTACAATTGAGACATAACTGATAAAAGGAGTGTCTCCATGAAAACCCTCATTCTCGCCGCCGTCCTGCTGTCGGCAGCCACCGCAGCCGTTGCCCAGGTCGGCGTCTCCGTCACCGTGGGCCAGCCCGGCTTTTACGGACGCCTCGACATAGGCGACTATCCCGCGCCGCAATTGATCTATGCCCAGCCTGTCATCGTGCAGCGCCCCCAATACTATTCGGCCCGCCCCATCTATTTGCGCGTGCCGCCCGGCCATGCGAAAAACTGGTCCAAGCACTGCCGCAAGTATAATGCCTGTAACCAAGAAGTATATTTCGTCCAGGATAGTTGGTACAACAACCAGTATGTGCCCCGTTACCGCCAGCAGCATGGCGACCATGGCCGTCCCGATTACGGCGACCGCGGCCGTCATGACGACAGGCACGACAAGCATGACAAGCACTTTGACAAGCATGATGACAAGCGCGATAAACATGAAGGCAAGCGCGACAAGCATGATGACAATCCGGGCAGAGGCCATGGCAACGGTAACGGGCGCAGGGACTAAACAAGCAAGCAGGAGGATCTTTGCATAGTAAAATCGTAATCGTAGGTGGCGGAGCAGGCGGCCTGGAGCTGGCCTGCAAACTCAGCCGCAAGCTCGGCGCCGGTCAGGTAACCCTGGTCGACAGCCGCCTGTACCATATCTGGAAACCGTCGCTGCATGAAGTGGCGGCGGGTACGCTGGACATTCACCAGGAAGGCCTGTCGTACCAGATGCTGGCGCACGACAATGGCTTTACCTATGTGTATGGTCCCCTGATCGCGCTCGACGCGGCATCGAACAGCCTCACCGTGGGCGCCATCGCCACCGACAAGGATGAACAATTGTTGCCGCAGCGCCAGGTCAGCTACGACCAGCTGGTGTTGGCCGTGGGCAGCACGTCGAATTATTTTGGCGTTCCCGGCGCCCAGGAAAACACGATTTCCCTGAATGCGACGGAAGATGCCGAGCGTTTCCGTCTGACCCTGCTCAAGCTGCTGGCCATGGCCGAGCAGCGCCAGGGCGACGCCGGCCATCCCGGTGTCGACATCGTCATCATCGGCGGCGGCGCCACGGGCGTGGAGCTGGCCGCCGAGCTGCGCGAAGCGAGCGGCGTGTACGCGGCCTACGGTTTCCAGAATCTGAACGCCATCAAGGATGTGCGCATCACCCTGCTCGAAGGGGCGCCGCGCATCCTGGCGCCGCTGCCCGAGCGCGTCTCCATCGCCGCCTCGAAGCTGCTGCACAAGCATGGCATCACGGTGGTGACGGACACGCGCGTGACGGCGATCGAAGCCGACCAGGTGACGGTGGCCAGCGGCACCAGCTATGCGGCCGATATCTGCGTGTGGGCCGCCGGCATCCGCGCGCCCGAATTTCTCTCGACCCTGGGCTTGCCGACGAACCGCGCCGGCCAGCTGGAAGTGACGGGCATGCTCAATGTGCAGGGCCATGCGAATATCTATGCGCTCGGCGATTGCGCCGCCTGTGCCGGCGCCGATGGCAAGCTGGTGCCGCCGCGCGCCCAGGCCGCCCACCAGCAGGCCGATTACCTGCTGAAGACTTTCGTGCTGCAGGCGAAGGGCAAGCCGCCGCAAACCAAGCCATATGAATACCTGGACTACGGTTCGCTCGTGTCGTTCGGCCGTACCACCTCGGTCGGTACCCTGATGGGTTCGCTCAAGGGCTTGAGCTGGTTCGTCGAAGGTTTTGTCGCGCGCATGATGTATGTCAGCCTGCACCTGATGCACCACAATGCCGTGCTGGGCAGCGTGCGCACGGCCGTCATGGCCATGGGCCGCTTCCTGATCAAGCGCAGCACGCCGCAGGTCAAGCTGCATTAATCAAGCTGCTCTAAGCGGCTTGTTCTGGATCAGAAGAGGGGCCTTGCGGCCCCTTTTTTTATTTGGCGCGCGTAAGCGGCGCCGCCTCGCAGCGGCCCCGCGTCATGGGGAAGTCGATGGTGGCGGGCTTGCCCTTCAAGCTGCCGGTGATGCTGGCGTGCAAGATGCGCTCGCTGTCGCGGCGGTAGATGATGCGGCTGGGGAAGTCGTTGTCCAGGTTGGCGAAGATGAATTCATTCGGTTTGTCCTGGCGCAACAGATTGAAGACGACGGGCGGCTGGCCCGACGGTTGCACGATGTAGGCCAGCTGGCCCGGCTCGGTGAGGCGGATCTGCACGAATTCAAAGGCCGTCGTCTTGCCGCCCTTGACGGTGCGGCTGGTGCCGAGGATGGTGCCGCCGGCGGCCGTGCTCCATTGTTCGCCGGAACCGGGTTCGGCGCCGTCGACCAGCCAGCAGCCGGCCAGCCACGCCAGCTTGTCGACCGTGTCCGGCGGCGGCGCGGCTTTTTCGGCGGCCTGGGCGGCGCCCATGCCCATCAGGGCTGCCAGCAAGGTTGTGATGAGTCGCTGCATGCCATCTCCTGTCGTTGATTGCTTGATGTCCCAAGGGCGCGCCGGGGGCGCACCTGCCCAGTGTAGCCGATGCTGGGTTGCACACTGCAAACACTTTATACTCAGGCAAGATGCCAGCCTTCCCCACCACCATGCAGAGGACAACCATGCAAGACACTTCCACGCAGCCGTCCGGCGCCGCCATGCCGGCCCCGTTCGATTACCGCTTCATCAGCCTGGCCAGCCTGGGCCTGGAGCCGGCGCAGCTCGACTTTTACCAGTTGCTGCTGTCCTGCGCGGGCGAGGATCATGCGGAAGAGAAAATGCGGCAGGTATTGCGTTTCCGCATGGATGGCTATGGAAGGGCCAGCTTCATCGGGCGCCTGGATGCGCTGCCGGCGCCGCTGGCGAGCTTCCCCCAGTGGCGTCCCGAACTCGAAGGCTGGCTTGGCGAACTGGCGCGCGAAGACTTGCTGGCGCGCGCGAGTGTGCTGCTGGGCCAGCCTGTCGGCGCCTTCCTCGCCTCGGCCGGCTGGCGGCAGGCGCTGCCTGATGTCTGGCAAAGCCTGCTGGCGCTGGCCTGGACGCAGGCGGGTAATCCTGCCGATGCCGCCCTGGCGGCGCCATTGACGGAGGTGCTACGTGTTGGACATTTTTTGCACGTGCTGGCCGGCGACCGGGCCAGCCTGGCAAGTCAGGGCGAACGCCGCGCCGCGCTCGCCGCGCAGCTGGTGCTGCCGGACATGGTGACGCCGCCGCGCTGAGGCGGCGGGGGATTATGCTTTTGGCGTGATGCGTGGCAAGACCACGGTCAGGGCCGTGCCGCCTTGCGGGTTGGCCGCCAGGCTGAGGCTGCCGCCCAGGTAATGCACGCGCTCGCGCACGGAACGCAGGCCGTGCTTGCTCATTTCGACCGCTTCGCTGGCCGGCAAGCCCACGCCGTTATCCTTGATGGTCATCATCAGCGCTTCCTCGTTGTCGTCGATGATGATGTCCACTTCCGTTGCCTGGGAATGGGTGGCGATGTTGCTGAGCGCCTCTTCCAGGGTGCGCAGCAGGGCCACGCCCACGTTGCGCGGACAAATCAGTTCATCTTCGGGCAAGCTGCAGCGCACGGTGATCTTGTGCTGTTCGGCAAATTGCGCGGCCAGTTCGCCCAGCGCCACATTCACGCCCAGAAACTCCAGCTTGTCGTTCCACAGCTTCATCTGCATCTGGCGATTGGTCTCGATCACATTCAGCAGCAATTGCTTCATGGTCGCCGCGCGGTCGAGCAGGGCTGCTTCCTGCGGCATCTTTTGCGTCAGCAGCGACAGGTGCATGGTCAGCGCCGTCAGCGAGGAACCGAGGCTGTCGTGCAGCTGGCGCGACAGGGCGCGCCGCTCATTGTCCCAGCTGGTGTTGACATGTCCCAGCAACTCGCTGAGATCGGCGGCGCGTTCCGCATCGGCCTGGGCCGCTTCCTTGTTCGGATCTGTGTGTGCGGACATAGCGCCCCGTGAATGGTGAGAGGAGAGGACCAAATTCAAGTTGTGGATCATACATGAGGATTTCATCGCAGGGCGCATGGATGGAAAATTTCTGTCTTTTCGGCAATTTTAATCTCTTCCCATCATTTTTATGCTAAGCACAACATTATGTTACATGCACGGCGGCAAATTTTCATCGGCTCCTTGCGTACGGCTCCGCACATACCGGCCCGCACGCTGCTGCCATAGTGTGGCTGTGCGTCATCTCAGTGCAGCATCGCCGCCATCGTGGCGCAGGGCGCGGTACCGGCCCTTTTACCGTAATGAAAGGATATGCCATGAATATCGATACCATCGTAGACCAGGACTATGCCGGCAAAAGCTTCCGCGACATCGTCAATGCCCCCATCAGCGCCTTGCGCGGCGTCAGCGCGAAGGACGCCAAGGCCTTGCAGCAGGCGTTTGGCGTGACCACCGTGCGCGAATTGTCCAACCTCAATTTCGTCAAGTGGGCCAGCGCGCTGGCCATCCTGGCCGATGAGGAAGGCATGAGCGGCGAGGAGCGGGCCAAGGAGGCATTGCTCGACGATGCCGTGGAAATGACGTTTCCCGCCAGCGACCCGATTTCCGTCGATGCCGGCATCACGCGCATCGAAGTATCGCCGGACACCGTGAACGCGCAGACGGACCATCAGCATGCGGGCCAGCATGAAGTGACGGCCGGTAAGAAATAACGTGGTGTAACAGGCAAAAACCGGGTCGCCGCATGGCCGCCCGGTTTTTTTTGCGTGCGTCATGGCAACGCGGGTCAGGCGATCGAGGGGATACTGCTTTTCTGCATGTTGACTTGCGGTACGATCACTTCGTGCGGCGAGCAGCAAAAGCGGTTCTTGCCGGCGCGCTTGGCTTCATACAGGGCCGTGTCGGCCGCACCCAGCAGCGATTCGACGGAGCTGGCGTCGTCCGGATAGATGGCGATGCCGATGCTGGTCGACAGGCGCAAGGTCAGGTCGTTGATGAAATACGGCTCGGAAATGACTTCGATCAGCTTGGCGGCCGGTTCGCGCGCGTCGCCCTTGCCGGCCAGGTTGCCCAGCACGATGACGAATTCGTCGCCGCCGATGCGCGCCACCGTGTCTTCCTTGCGCGAGGCGCCGACCAGGCGCGTTGCCACCATTTTCAGGATTTCATCGCCATAGCCGTGGCCGTAGCTGTCGTTGATGGCCTTGAAGCCGTCCAGGTCCAGGTACAGGATGGCCGACTTGCCGCGGTTGCGGGCCGAATGCTGCAAGGTGTGCTCGATGCGGTCTTCCAACAGGCGCCGGTTGGGCAGGCCCGTCAGCGGGTCATGCAGCGCCAGTTCCTGCTGCTGCTTGCTGTATTGCGCCAGTTCCTTGTACAGCAGGCGCACTTCCAGCATGTTGTGGATGCGCTTGTGCACTTCCATCAGGTCGAAGGGCTTGCTGATGAAGTCGCGCGCGCCCGCTTCCAGGGCGGCGATCTTGAAGCTTGGCTGTGCCGTCAGCGCCAGCACGGGCAGGTAGCCGCCATGCTCGATTTCTTTCAAGCCTTTCATGACCTGGAAACCGTTCAGTTCAGGCATTTGCAAGTCCAGCAGGATCAGGTCGTAGCAATGCTCCAGGTGCAGCGGGCAGACCTGGGCTGGCCGCATGGTGGCCGTGACGTTGGTATAACCGGCATCGCGCAGGATTTCCAGCATCAGGTCGACATTGTCGGGTGAATCGTCGACGACCAAAATTTTGGCTTTCAAAATCTCATCTTGGCTGGGCATGTGTGGTCTCGGTTAATACGGTCAATGCAACGCTGGCTTTCACCGCAGCGTATGGGCTGGCGGCGCGGCTGACGGCGGGTCGGAAAGATAGTAGCGCCTTGCAACAAGATAGGGCGCACAACAGCGCATGAACTCGCCGTCGCCGCTCTTGGCAGCCAAGGTCGCCTGTCTCCAGCCTGCCGTACAGGTGTACTTCTACGTTTCAGTGTAGCAAAGTTGACGTAAGTTGCTTGTAGGACAGTGCCGCGTGTGCAAGTAGGAAGGCTAACCCATAGCAATGATCATTTTGTTCTGGGTAATTTGTTTCTTTACATCATCTTTGTGGGCGGTTTCAGGACTGGGCGTCGGCCAGGCGGGATGCCGCCAGCTGCGCCACGGCCGCCAGCAGCTCGAGCGGGTCCAGCGGCTTGGAAATGTAGGCCTGGAAGCCGCTGTCGAGCGCCTGCTGGCGGTCTTGCGGCCGCGCAAACGCCGTCAGCGCCAGCGCGGGCAGGGCGTCCGCGGGCACGCAGGCGCGTAGCTGCGCCAGCAAGTCGAAGCCGTCGACGCCTGGCATGCCGATGTCGCTGACCAGCACATGCGGTTGCACGCTGGCCAGCAGTTGCAGCGCTTGTGCGGCGCTGTCGGCGCTGTGTACGTCAGCATGGCTGTCGCGCAAGATGCGCTCCGTCAGCTCGCGCGCATCGGCCTCGTCATCGACCAGCAGCACCGTGACGCCGCGCAAGTCGCGCAAGGCGGGCGCGCCGCCGTCGGGCCTGCGTACCGCCGCGGCTGGCGGATTCACGGGCAGGCGCACGGTGAAACTGGCGCCCTGCATGTCGCCGGCGCTGCTGGCCGTGGCCGTGCCGCCGTGCAGCTCCACCAGATGTTTGACGATGGCCAGTCCCAGCCCCAGCCCGCCATGCTTGCGCGTGGTCGAGGCGTCGGCCTGGCGGAAGCGGTCGAACACATGGGGCAGGAACTCTTTCTTAATGCCGATGCCGTTGTCGGCCACCGTGATGGCCAGGCGCGCGCCATCGCGGCGCACGCCGATGTCGACCTGTCCCCCTTGCGGCGTGAATTTCAGGGCATTCGACAGCAGGTTCCAGATCACCTGCTGCATGCGGCTGGGATCGGCCGTGATGGTGCCGGCATCGCTGGCGATGTCGCTGTGGATGGCGATGTGCTTGGCGTCCGCCGCCGGGCGCAGGGTTTCGATGGCCGAGGCGATGATGTTGGCGGGCACGAGGGTTTGCAGGTCGAGCAATACCTTGTCGGAAGTGATGCGGCTCATGTCGAGCAAGTCTTCGATCAGCTGCGCCTGTGCGCGCGCATTGCGTTCGATGCTTTGCAAGCCGCGGTGCAGGTCGGCCTGGTCGCGCGTGCCGCGCCGCAGCACCTGGGCCCAGCCGAGGATGGCCGACAGGGGCGTGCGCAGTTCGTGCGACAGGGTGGCCAGGAAATCGTCTTTCAGCTGATTCGTGCGCTCGGCCTCGGCGCGCGCCTCGCGTTCACTGTCGAGCAGTGCCTTGCGTTCCTCGGCGGCGCGCGTGGCGGCCGCATACAGGCGCGTGTTGTCGAGCGCGACGGCGGCCTGGGCCGCGATGGCCGAGACGATGCGTTCGCTGCGGGCGCTGAACATGCCCGGCTGCGGGTGGCCCAGCAGCAAGCGCCCCAGCAGCTGGCCCGAGCGCGAGCTGACGGGCAGGCTCAGGCAGCTGCGCAGCGGTGGCGCGCCGTCACCGTTGCCGTCCGGCGCCGTCTGCAAGTCATTCTGGCGCGTTGCCGGCCCCAGGCGCAGTTCGGCGGCGATGGCGTCGGCCTGGGCCAGGCTGATGCCGCTCACGGCGCGCGCCGCCGGCAAGGCTGGCGTCTGGGCGCCGCGCGCCGCGTTGTGGCGGTGTATGGCGTGCTCGTCGCCATGGTAATAAAAGGCGCCGAAGCGCGCGCCGCTGATGTGCGTGGCCGCATCGACGGTTTCCTGCAGCAGGGCGGGCAGGTCGAGCGTGCCGGCCAGCGCTGCGCCCGTGTTATTGAGCAATTCCAGCACGCGCGTCTCGTCGCGCAACGCTTCCTGCGCCCGCTTGACCTGGTCGACGTCGGTACTCGTGCCAAACCAGCGCAGCAGCTGGCCGCCGCGGTCGTGCACGGGATTGGCGCGCGTCAGGAACCAGCGGTACTGGCCGTCGCGGCCGCGGATGGGGAATTCCATCTCGAACGGCGTGCCGTCGCGCAGGGCGGCCTTCAAGCCCAGCAGCATTTGCGGCAGGTACTGCGCGTCATAGGCGATGCTCCAGCCGTCGCCCGCCATCTGTTCGGCGCTGGTGCCCGTATAGTCGTGCCAGCGCTGGTTGTACCAGGAAAGCGTGCCATCGAAGCTGGCGATCCATGCCAGCTGCGGTATGGAGTTGGCCAGCACGCGCAAGTTTTCCTCGCTCTGGCGCAGGCTTTCCTCGGCCGCCTTGCGCTGGCTGATATCTTGGATATACGCGGTCAGTCCTTCACTGGAGGGGAAGATGCGCATTTCCAGCCAGCGCCCCAGCGGCGGGTAAAACAGTTCGAAGCTGCCGCCGTGCTGCTGCGCCATGGCGTGCCGGTACTGCGTTTCCACTTCCGTGCCCGGCAGCCCGGGACAGGCATGCCACAGGCTGCTGCCGGCCAGGCTGGCGCCCAGCGGCCGCTGCGGCGCCAGCATGTCGGCGCCGCGCGTGTTGATGTAGCGGATGGTCCAGTCGTGGTCGAGCAGGCAAAAACCGTCGGTGATGCCTTCAAGCAAGTTGCTCAGGTGCTCGTCCGATAGGCTCGGCAGCGCCGATGGCGGTAGCAGATCTTGCTTGCGTTCATGCTTGGCCATCGGAAATCCTGCAACAGTTAGTCTGCCGCACAAGCTGCCTTGCCCTGCCGGGCCGCCGTTTCCCGGCGGGCCGGCACGCCGCGCTGCCGTCGCTGAGCTCAGTTAAATGGGTCATGATGGGAAGTGCCCGCCGTCATGTCAGTGTGTAAGTGCAAGCGCCCTTATCTGGCTGGTATTGTAGCCCCAAGCGGCGCGCCGCCACCACACGCTTGCGCGCCCGGGGCCCGGCCCGTGGCGACCGATGCCGGGCCCACTTCGCGGCGGCGTGCAGATAGCACTGGACAGGCTGGAAAGCAGTCCCTATAATCCCGCTTCTTTCGAGACAGCAACTTCTCGATTCGCTGGATGCCCCTGTGAAAGCAGAAGTGTTCGGCGATAAAAAGGCGCAAGCTTTTTGGCGGTGAAAAGGTAGTCGATCGTGCGGGGCGGTATTCTGCAAAATCAGCTAAGCGATTGAAAAATCGAACTTTTCAAAGCGAAATGAATACGCTATAATGTTTGCCTGCGCGGCTGTAGCTCAGCTGGATAGAGTACTTGGCTACGAACCAAGGGGTCGTGGGTTCAATTCCTGCCAGCCGCACCAGAATACTGAAAATCAGACTTGGCCTGGTTTTGTTGTAACAAGTTTGACCTCCATGTTGTTATATGGAATGTTGTAGAAGTTTTGCGGCTGTAGCTCAGCTGGATAGAGTACTTGGCTACGAACCAAGGGGTCGTGGGTTCAATTCCTGCCAGCCGCACCAGTATTGCCAGAGCCGGGCTTGCCCGGTTGTGATGAAAGTTTCAAGCTTCGCGCCGTCCGGCGAAGTGTGTCAGAGTTTGCGGCTGTAGCTCAGCTGGATAGAGTACTTGGCTACGAACCAAGGGGTCGTGGGTTCAATTCCTGCCAGCCGCACCAGTATCAGTAGTAAAGAAAAGCCCGGAGAGTTTGCTCTCCGGGCTTTTTGCATTGCCGCCCGCGTGCCGTCGTTATGGCACGACATTGACCAGGTTGGACAGGCTCAGGATTTTGCCCAGCGTTTCGCCATTGGCGCTGTGGCTGGGGTCTCTGTTGACGGAAAGAAATTTCCCTTCCTGATTCGAGATGCTGAGCGCCCCCGACATCATGCCGCCGGCCGTCAGCAAGGTGCCCAAGACCGTCGTGTACTTTCCTGCATTGCCCGCCACGCCGCCGCCGACGAAGCTGCCTTCGTAAATGCTGCTGCTGATGAAGGTATTGCTGTAGGTATTCGATTTCATATTGATGCCATGCTGCACCTGCTCGAAGCGGGGCGCAATGATCGTGTTGTGGCTGAAATGGTCGACGTCGATGCCGTTGACGAGGCTTTCGAAGCCGATGTTATAGAACTTGTTGCCGTTGAAGTAATCCGTCTGGTTCGGTCCTTTCTCCGCCCGCAAGCCGGTTTCGCCCGCGATGCGGCCACCCGTGAAGGTATTTTCATTCACCCAGTTCAGGCTGCCCGTGCTTTCCGTCGTCAGGTAGATGCCCACCGCATTCTGGTACAGGAAATTGAACTGCACCTTGTTGTACTGCGAGCCCTTGGCCGTGCCGTCGCCCGTGACCTTGATGCCATTCCTGAAGCCCTCGACCCAGCGCGCGTTGAGATTGGTATTGCTGGCATTGAGCAGGGTGACGCCCGATCCGCTGTAGCTGCTGTAATCGGGCGTGGCGCTGGTCCAGCTCAGGCCCACGACTTTTTCCAGGTACACATCGTGTGTATTTTCAATGATGATGCCGTCGCCCGGTCCGAAAAACAGGGTGCCCAGCGCAGTCAGGCGGATGCGTTTGTTCGCGGGCAGGTGCAGTGCGCCCTGGAATCGGTACTGGCCCGTGTCGATCACCAGTTCCTGGCCCGCTTTCAGCCTGCCGATGGCGGCGGTGACGGCCGGCGTATTGTTGTTCGACGCTTCCGACAGGCCAAACCACTTGGCGTGCAGGGCGCCGCTGTACGAACGCCGGTACAGTTTGTTGCCGCTGAGGATGGCCGTGGCGCCGTCCGCATCGGCGGCGGAACCCGTGCCGGACAGGTAAAACAGGCCTTCGCGGCCCGGATCGGAAATGAATACCACGGGCGGCGGCGCCGCATCGCCTTGCAGGGCGCTGATGCTCATCATGGTCTGCGCGTGCAGGGCCGGTGTCAGGGTGATCGCGGCGAAGGCGAATGTCGATAGGGTCAGGCGCATTGTTTCCTCTGGTGCTAGGGTGGATGGCGGTACGGGCGTTTAATCATTGCAAATATAGCATTTTAAAATAACAATGTTATGTTTTAATGTCAAAAAAGAACATTGTGCCGGCCAGGCAGCGTGTCCATGCGATGCGGGCACGCTGGCCCCAATTGTGAAATTCTCGCGCCATGCCCTTTGCCATTCTGCAAAGCCCTGCTATAATCTTGTCTTAGGCGGCTGTAGCTCAGCTGGATAGAGTACTTGGCTACGAACCAAGGGGTCGTGGGTTCAATTCCTGCCAGCCGCACCAGAATATTGGGGGTCAGATTGTAAAATCTGATCCCCTTTTTCGTTTCCGCTCCCTTTATGCCGTGGTTTTGCCGGCGCGCCGGTATTGCCGGCGAAACGCGCGCGGCGTGGCCTGCTTGGCGGCGCGGAACTGGCGGTTGAAATGCGCGAGGTTGCGGTAACCGGCCTCCTGCGCGATGACGGCGATGGCCAGATCGCTCTCGATCAGCTGTTGGCAGGCGCGGCCGATACGCAGCCGCGCCAGGTAGTCGCCCGGCGTGCAATGCGCGTGGCGCTTGAAAAAACGGTGAAACGCGCCCAGCGACAAGGCTGCCTTGCGCGCCAGCGTGTCCAGCGCTATATCTTCCCTGAAATGCGCATGCATGAAATCGAGCACGCTTTCCATGCGCTTTTGCTGCCCGTCGGCATGCCTCGGCGCCTGCGCCATCGACGCCAGCGGCCGTGCATCCCCATCCGCCGCCAGTTCCAGCAGCACGTCGAGCAGCAGCGGCAGCCGTTGCGGCACGGGCAGCCCGTTCAATTGCAGCAGCCTGGCCGCGCTGCGCGCGCTCGTTGCCGGTGAAAAATGCAGGGCAGGGCCGGCGCGGGCCGCCAGGTGCCGCAGGCTGTGCAGCTCGGGAAAGCTGGCCGCCAGCCGCTCCACCCACTCGAGCGAAAACCACACGACGACGGCCAGCATGGGCCGGCTGCCATCGATGCGTTCGCTGGCCGACCAGGTGTGCGGCAGGTTCGGCCCCAGCAGCACCAGGTCGCCCGGCTCGAAATCGCCCAAGTGGTCGCCGATGTAGCGTTGCCCGCGCGCATTGACGGTGAGGGTCAGCTCGAACTGCGGGTGGTAATGCCAGATGAAGGGAATGGTGTCGAGTTCGCGCCACAGCAAGCCCCAGGAGTGGCCGGCCGGTAGGGTGACTTGTTCGAATAAAGGCGTCATTGTGACGTTTTGAGCGTATGGATAGTCACGATAGTATCAGTATTGGTCGCTCCGCACGTATTTCACCGCAATCTTCCATCGCACAATCTGTCCATACCAACACAGGAGACAGCGATGCAAGACCAGGTTCAGTATGTCAATCCGCAGTACGGCGAAGACCGTCCCGGCAATCCGTCCGTGGCCTACACGGCACAGACCCAGTTGCGCGATATCAAGAAACAGCTGCCGCTGCGCGTGCTGTCCGACAGCGATTTCTTGCACTGGCAAACCTACGGCTACGTCATCGTCAAGGATGCGGTTACTCCCGAACAGGTGCGCCGCACAACCGATTTCCTGTGGGAATTTCAGGGGCTGGACCAGCGCGACCCTGCCACCTGGAACCAGGACCAGCTGCGCGACCACGCGATGAAGGAGCTCAACGGTTCCGGCATGGTCGAGGCTTACCACAACCAGACCCTGTGGGATAACCGCCAGACGCCGCGCGTCTACGACGCCTTTGTCGACATCTGGGACCGCGAAGACCTGTGGGTGACCATCGACCGCGCCAACCTGAACACGCCGAACAATGGCAAGCGCAAGTTTGGCGGCTTCATCCACTGGGACGCCGACACCTCGCTCGACCCGCTGCCCGTCAACGTGCAGGGCGTGCTGGCCCTGTCCGATACCTCGCCCGCGAGCGGCGGCTTTCAATGCTATCCGCAACTGTTCAATCATTTGCTGGCATGGCGCAAGACGGCGCCGCAAGACCGCAATCCGTGGCAGCCGGATCTGGCGACGGTGCCGTACCCGATGGAATTCATCGCCATGAAGAAAGGGGAGTTGTTGATCTTTAACAGCCTGCTGGCGCACGGCATCCGCCCGAACACGTCGACGGACCAGGTGCGCCTGGCGCAATACATTTCCTTCACGCCGGCGCAGCAAGATAATCACGCCCTGCGCGACTGGCGCGTGCAAAGCTGGCGCGAACGCAGCGCGCCGCAGGGCTATGCGTTTCCCGGCGACCCCGAGGAAAAGGAAAGCCGGCGCTATCCGCAGGCGCAGTTGAGCGAACTGGGCGAGAAAATCCTCGGCGCGCGCGACTGGCAAGCCACGTTCCCGGTGGCGGACTTGCCTGTCGGATAGACAATTGCGGGCAAATGCACGATCATGGTTCGACTTGCCATCGACCGAGGAAACGCATGAGTATCATCACCTGCATCGAAGACTTGCGCGTGCTGGCCCAGAAACGGGTGCCGCGCATGTTTTACGACTATGCCGATTCCGGCTCCTGGACGGAATCGACGTATCGCGCCAACAACAGCGATTTCGCCAAGATCAAATTCCGCCAGCGCGTCGCCGTCAACCTGGAAAACCGCAGCCTGGCCTCGACCATGGTGGGCCAGCACGTGTCGATGCCGGTGGCCCTGTCGCCGACGGGCTTGACGGGCATGCAGCATGCGGATGGCGAAATCCTCGCGGCCCAGGCCGCTGAAAGATTCGGCGTGCCGTTCACTTTGTCGACCATGAGCATCTGTTCGATCGAGGACGTGGCGGCGAACACGACAAAACCGTTCTGGTTCCAGCTGTACGTGATGAAGGACCGCGAATTCATCAACCGCCTGATTGACCGCGCCAAGGCGGCGAAATGCGGCGCGCTGGTGCTGACCCTGGACTTGCAGGTGCTGGGCCAGCGCCACAAGGACTTGCGCAACGGCCTGTCGGCGCCGCCCAAGCTGACCATTCCCAACCTCATTAACATGGCCACCAAGCCGCGCTGGGTGGCGGGCATGTTGGGCACGCAGCGGCGCGGCTTCGGCAACATCGTCGGCCACGCCACGTCCGTGTCCGACATGTCGTCGCTGTCCGCCTGGACGCAGCAGCAATTCGACCTGAGCCTGTCGTGGGCCGACGTGGAATGGATCAAGCAGCGCTGGGGCGGCAAGCTCATCATCAAGGGCATCATGGATGCGGAAGATGCGCGCCTGGCGGTGGAAAGCGGCGCCGACGCGCTGATCGTCTCCAACCACGGCGGGCGCCAGCTCGATGGCGCGCAATCGTCGATCGAAGCCTTGCCGGCCATCGTCGACGCCGTCGGCAGCCAGATCGAAGTGCACATGGATGGCGGCATCCGCTCGGGCCAGGACGTGATCAAGGCCGTGGCCCTGGGCGCGAAGGGCGTGTACATCGGCCGCCCCTTCCTGTACGGCCTGGGCGCCATGGGCGGGCCGGGCGTCACCAAGTGCCTGGACATCATCCGCAACGAGCTGGACCTGACGATGGCGTTTTGCGGCTTGCGCGACTTGCAGCAGGTGGACAAGAAGATCTTGCTGCCGGGGACGTTTTAAGCTGCTATCCGCACGACGTGAAAGCCTTCTGAAGCCTCGGGCGGCACGAAGTGGCGCGTGATGTCGTCAAATTGCGCATCGCTGGTGGAGAACGGGTGCAGTCCGCTTGCATTGCGCTGGCGCAAGCGCGCCTTGCATTGTTCGTCCGGCACGTCCAGGTAATGCAGCACGTGCGGCGTGCCCGCCTGCTGGAACAGTTCGCGCATCCAGGCACGGCTGGCCGGCGTGTTCGCGGGGAAATCGAGGACGACGGATACGCCCGCCTGCAGCATCTGCAGGGCCAGAGGCGCGATGGCCGCGCGCAGCCGCGCCGCGCACGCCACATAGTCGGCCAGGCTGGCGATCTGGCCCGCATACAGCTGCGCCAGCAAGGTATCTTCGCTGATGCGCACCGTGTGCGGCGCGCTGGCCAGCCGGGCGCTCAGGGTGGATTTGCCCGAGGCGATCTTGCCGCACACGAGGTGCAGGGTAGGGGCGGAAGGGACGGTAGGACTGGACGTGGTTTGCATGGGCGCTCGCTAGAAAGGGAAATCAAGCCTGCGAGACGTTTTGACCAGTGACTGCAAATCAAAGCCGCCTCTCAGGCGGCTTTGGCAATGACTATCCTGCTAAGCCACCATGGTTCGAATGGCGGCAATAATGGAGGGCAGGGGGCTGTAGGTCGATTGCATGGCACAACGATGCCATGTGATGCATCGTGCTGTCAAGCTTGCCCGATGCGCGTCCATGGCTCGCGGAACGCCTGCGCATCGAGCGGATGCGCGTGCGGGTCGTCTTGCCGGAACAGGCCGCCGATCAGCATATCCTGGACGGCGTCCGTGAAGCCGCCGTGAGCGGCGCGGCCCCACTGGCGCCGCGTGCGGGCGAAGACGACGGCCTCTTGCCGCGCGGCCAGCTGCGCCAGCGATGTTTGCAGGGCGGCCGCCGCATCGGGTCCCATGTCCGCGGCGATGGCGCAGACCAGGCGCTGGCCGAATTGCAGGGTCTTGCCTGCGCGGCCCAGCAGCGATTCGTTGGCCAGGGCGAGGAACAAATCGGGCGCCTGGTCGTCTTTCTCGCACGTCGTCCAGGCGGGCGCCCACGCTTCCAGGCTCATGAAGCGGGCTTCGGTGGTCACCGGCGTGTGCATCCACTTCGCGTGCGACTTGTCGTCCCAGCCCAGGCGGCCAAAGGCAAGCGGCTTGCCCTTGGGATTGTATTGCAGGCTGCGCACGCCGGCCTTGCCCCGCGTTCCCGCCTGCGCCACGAGGCCATCGAGGCTGGCGGCAAACGGCGTCCATTGCGCCGCCTCCCATAGCGGCGCAGCGCCGGGCGCGGCCAGCAGCAGGAACACTTCATAATCACGTGAAAAAAACGCCATGCACACCTCTTAACAGGTCGACTGGAAAATTTGCCACAGGATTATAGTTGCATGAAAGCATAATCCCTGTTCCGGCTGTTCTACGCGGCCGCATCGGCAGGCGCCAGGGCCGCGCGCTGGCTGGGGCGCAGCAGGTAGACGCCATACAGGCACAGGGGCAGCACCGCCAGCAGGGCGATATAGGGCAGGATCGATACGCCGTCTTCGGCCGGGTGCGGCAAGGTCGCCGTCACCAGCGCGTAGTCCCACAGCCCATGCACGAGGACCATGGGCCATATCGAGCGCGTGCGCAGGCGGATGGCCGCATACGCGATTCCCTGCAGGAAGGCGGCCACGGCTTGCCAGAGGGCGCCGCTGACGTCGCCCGTGGCCAGGCCGTTGGCGGTGTGGGACAGGCCGAACAGCGCCGACGACATCAGGACGGCCGGCCAGACGGCGTAGCGATCCAGCATGCCCTGCAGCAAGATGGCGCGGAACATCAGCTCTTCCGAGATGGCCACCAGCGCCGTATTGCAGGCCACGATCAGCAGCACGCGCGGCTGCGGCCAGCCGCCGGCCCAGGCCAGCAACAGCATCAGCAGCGCATACAGCAGGGGCGGCCAGACCAGCCACAGCGTTTTCCATGGCTGCGGCGCGCACAGGCCCGCGGCGCGGCGCCGGTCGGATGCCCGCAGCAGCGCCAGCGCGAACACGGCGGCCAGCGCCCACGACAGGCCGATGCCGCCGGTGACCGTGGCGGCCACGGGCGCGCGGATGGCGGACTCGAGCCAGCGGCCGCCCACGGTCAAGCCCAGCCAGACGGCCAGTGCGATGATGGCCAGCGGCATGCCGAGATGGAGGCCCTGCCTGGATGCGGTCGGCGTCATGCTGCTGGCGCCTCCGTGCTGACGCGGTTGCGGCCGCTGTTTTTCGACTGGTACAGCAATGCATCGGCTTCGCGTATCAATTCACTGCTGTCGGTACGCCGCTCCTGCCCGGGCCGCAGCGTGGCCGCGCCCAGGCTGACGGTGACGACGCCGTTGGCGCTGGCCGCGTGGGGGAGTTGCAGCGCTTCCACGGCCGCGCGGATGGCTTCGGCAACGTCCCGCGCGCCTGCGGCGCCGGTGCCGGGCATGATCACGGCGAACTCTTCGCCGCCGTAGCGCGCCGCCAGGTCTTCGGCCCGGCCGACGCTGCGGGCCACGGCGCCCGCAACGGCTTGCAGGCAAGCGTCGCCGGCCACGTGGCCATACTGGTCGTTAAATTTCTTGAAGAAATCCACGTCGAGCATGATCAGCGACACCACGTGCCCGCTGCGCTGGGCGCGGTTCAGTTCATGCGCCAGCGTTTCATCGAAACAGCGGCGGTTGGCCAGCCCCGTCAAGCCATCCTGCGAAGCGCGCGCCGCCAGGTCCGCATTGGCGCGCTGCAATTGCGTGCTGGCCTGGCGCAGGCTGGCCTCGATGCGGTCGCGTACCGCAATCTGCCGCATCACCTTGCGGAACAGATAAATCAGCGCCGCCCCAGCCGCCAGCGACGCCAGCACGATTTGCGTGCTCAGCCATCGCCACTCGGCAAAGATGTCTTCCTTCGATAGCCCCGCTGCAACGATGACGGGAAAGCGCCGCAGATGGCGATAGCTGTACAGCCGTTCGGTCTCGTCCACCTTCGCCGTCATCATGGCCGTGCCGACCGGTCCTGTTTCGCGGTAGGCGCGCAAGATGGCGCCCGACGAAATATCCATGCCGATGAGCTCGGCCTGGAACGGCCGCCGGTAGATCAAGGTGCCGTCATCGAGGGCAAAGAATGCCGTGCCCAATTTGCCAAGATTGAGGCTGTCGTAGATGCGTTCGAAGGAAGCGAGCCCCAGGGTGACGAGCACCACGCCGGCAAACGAGCCGTCCGCCGATGCCACCCGGCGCGACACGGGCAAGACCCATTGCCCGCTCGATTTGCTGAGCACCGGCGCGCCGATATGGCTGCCCGGCTGCGCATGTGTCTTGTGATAGGTAAAGTAATCGCGGTCGGCATTGTTGCCGTCCCGCCCCGCGCCGGACGAGCTGGCAAGCCACTCTCCCTGCCTGTCAAAGATGAAGACGCCCGTGATTTCCGCTATATTCCTGGGCAACTGTTCCAGCCGGGATTGCAGCCGCTCGCCGCTAGCGTCCATATTGCCGTCGTGGCGTATTTGTTCGACAATATCGTCCAGCATCACATCGGCGATTTCCAGCTCCATGTACGCTTGTGCGGCCAGGGTGCGCGCCATGTTTTCCGTCGTCGCCTTCGCTTCGCGCAAGCGCACCTCGCGCGAAGACCAGACGATCCAGACGGTCATGCTCAGCAGCATGGAACACATGACGAAAAAGGCGATGCTGGCCAAGGCGGTCACCGGCCGCTTATGTTGGCGCAAGACCTCGGGCTGCGCCGGGACGGCGTCGGTATTGGCTGCTTCCTTGTCTGCTGCGTCCTTTACTGCGTGCATAAGCGAAGTTGCATCAATGATATGGTGGAAAATGTTGCCATACTACATTAAACCGCGCTGCTTCATGCGCCATGTACCCGCGAAAGGTCGACTGGCAAAGTCGATTCGCCTGGCGGCATTGCCCCCACAACATGGCAACATGCGCTGATCCGCCTGCAAACCGGCGTCATCGGCAAATGGCAGCGGCGTCTTGCCCGCGCGGCGCTCCTGGCGCCGTCCTTGCGGCCGATGTGCCGGCGAATGTAATGGCAGGCAATCCTGCAATGGTACTCAGGTTTACGTGCCCGCCCCTGATGCCAATATCATCGACTTTTTGCAATCACGCCACTCATATACTGGTTCAAATCGCGAAAATCCTGCACCCTCCAGGCATACGGCGCTACTTTTACGCCGTTCTCTTTCAGCGTTTTTGGAATCAAGTCGCCATTGGGACGCAGTATTACCGATGACACGATAACGCCCGGATAATCCTTCAGGCGTTTTTTGAAAGCCGATGTTGTCAGATCAGGTGTCGGAGGATTGCTTTTATTTGCCAATGGCCCGGTTCCCTTGATATCTGCGCCGTGGCACATGGAACAGCGCTGTATGAAGAGATTTTTCCCGTTGATATTTTCCGCGAAGGCGGGCGACGTTTGAACCAGCGATAACATTCCCAGTGCGGCGATGAATACTATTTTCATTTTCATTTGTTATATGGACTTGTTGTATAAATCAGATCTGAAACGAGAGAAAACCCCGCAGGCGCCGCGGCAATACTGAATTGTCTCGAAACATGTGCGCCGAGATGCGCCATGTATCCGCGTCACGCGAGAGGTAGACTTGCTCGCCGGCATTGTCCCACAAGCCCTCAAATCATGGCCTTCGTTTGCGTGCGATGCCCAGGCGCAAGCTGAAAGCACGCTTACAAAGTTGCCACATCATTACAGTTGCATGGAATAATAAGAGTCGTTTTTTGAACCATCGATTGGAGTTGCATGGCCTACACGAAAACCATCACCACCGAGCGCCTGATCCTGCGCAAACCGCAACCATCGGATGAGGCGGACTTGTTCGCCATGCATTCCGACCCTGAAGTGATGCGCTATTTCAGCGAACCGCCCTGGCAAGATGCCAGCATCGCCGCCAGCAAGCTGGCCGAGGATATCGCCGCCTTCGAGAGGGAAGACTACTTCCGCTTCGCCGTCACGCTGAAGGCGACGGGCGAATACATCGGCAGCTGCAGCCTGTTTTCCGAGCACCGCCAGAACCGCCGCGCCGAAATCGGCTACGCGCTGGCGCGTCCGCACTGGGGCAAGGGCTATATGCAGGAAGCGCTGACGGGGCTGCTGGAATACGCGTTCGTCGAGCGCGACCTGAACCGCCTGGAAGCCGATATCGACCCGCTCAATACGGGGTCGGCCAGCGCGCTGGAGCGCCAGGGCTTTAACAAGGAAGGCTTCTTGCCCGAGCGGTGGATCGTCGCCGGCCAGGTCAGCGATACGGCCCTGTACGGCTTGCTGCGGCGCGCATGGGAAGCGCGCCGCAAGGGCGCCGCGTGAGCGTGCAAGACATCGACGCGGTCCAGCGGGCGCTGGGCTGCGCCTTGCCGGCCGGCTACGCGGCCTTTCTTCAGGACTGGGAGGAAGGCCTGTGCGGCGCACAAGTGCTGCTGTATGGCGCGGACAGTTTGATGGAGCGCAATGCCACCTACGAGACGTCACTGTCATGCCCCGGCTACATCGCCATCGGCGACGACAGCGGCGGGCGCGCCGTCATGCTGGCGCTCGATGGCGAGGATCGCGCCGTCTATCTGGTGGGGCATGGCTCCATGCAGCGCGACGATTTCGAGCTGGCCGCCGCCGATTTCGCCGCCTGGCTGGCGGCCGATTGTCCCGTCGACTGAGCAGGCAAGGCGATGCAAGCTGCCGATCTGCCCATGTCCGACCATCCGTTGGTGACCTTCCGCCACCTGGTGCGCGACGATGCGCGCGCCTGGCATGCATACCTGGACGATCCCGCCGTCATCGAGCACACGAGCTGGGACTTGCGTTCCATCGATGACCTGCTGCCCAATTTCGACGGCTACGAATCGGCCGACCCGTGCTCGCCGGTGCGGCTGGCCGTGGTGCTGCGCGAGGGGGGCCAGCTGGTCGGTACCATCGGCTTCAATGCCGTTTCCCCGCAGCACCGCACGGCGGAAATCGCCTACGACCTGGCGCCCGCGATATGGGGGCAGGGCGTGGCCACGGCCATCGTCGCCTCGCTCGTGGACTGGGGTTTCCGGCGTCTCGGCTTCCTGCGCATCCAGGCGACCGTGTTGGAGAGCAATAGCCGCTCGCTGCGCGTGCTGGAGCGCTGCGATTTTGCCCGCGAAGGCTATCTGCGCAGCTACCGGCAGATTCGTGGAAGATCCGGCAATTTCTGGCTGTACGCGCGCATCGCCGAAGCTCGATGAACAAGCCAGCCCTGAGCATCCTGCTGGTGGAAGACCACCTGGCCATCGCGCGCCAGGTGCTCGACTTCCTCGAAGGCTTGCGCTGGCAGACCGACCACGCGGGCACGGGCGCGCTGGCCGTGCAGCTGGCGACGCGCAACCGCTATGACGTGGTGCTGCTGGACCTGAACCTGCCCGATATGGATGGCTTGCAAGTGTGCCGCGCCATCAAGGCTGCCGCGCCCAGCAATGTGCCCATCCTGATGCTGACGGCGCGCGATGCCTACGAAGACAAGGCGCGCGGCTTTCGCGACGGCGCCGACGATTACCTGACCAAGCCCTTCGACTTGCGCGAACTGGCCTTGCGCTGCGAGGCGCTGGCGCGCCGGCAGCAGCTGCATGTGCAGCAGGAAATGCGCGTCGGTCCCTTCACCTTGCTGACGCGCGAAGGCCGCGCCCTGTGCCGCGATGCCCCGCTGCCGCTGACGCAGACGGGTTTCAAGATTTTGCTGCTGCTGTGCCGCGAACACCCGCATGCCGTATCGCGCTCGGCCTTGCTGCAGCACCTGTGGGGCAGCCAGCCGCCCGACAGCGACGCGCTGAAGTCGCACGTGTACGCGCTGCGCAAACAGCTGGAACAGGCCGGCGGCGCGCACATGCTCGTCACGATCCCGCAACTGGGTTACCGCCTCGCGTTCGATACCCGAGCAGAGCATGGCTAAGTCGATACGGCGCCGCCTGTTCGCCGCGCTGGCCGGCTTTGCCGTGCTGCTGTGCGTCTGTTACACTGGGCTGGCGCTGGTGATCGCGTATGTGACGGAAGACATGCTCGTGCAGCACCTGCTTGAGCGCGAAGCGGCGGCCGTCAGCCAGCGCTTGCAGCAACAAGGTGAGCTGTCGCCTAGCGGCAGCGACCTCATCACGGTTTATGGCCGCTACCTTGATCTGCCGCAAGTGGTACGCGAGCAGGTGCCGCCGACCGCCCCGCGCGCGGAAGTGTTTACCACGACGGGCCAGCATTATCATGTGCTGGCGCTCGATATCGTTGCCGATGGCACGCGGCAGCGCTGCTATCTGCTGGCCGACGTGGCGCCCGTGCTCGTCGTCTCGCGCCTGGCGCAGGAAGTGGGCGGCGTCGTGCTGGGCGTGGCGCTGGCGCTGATCGGCCTGGCGCTGCTGCTGGCCTACTGGCTGGCGCGCCGCCTCGTGCTGCCCCTGCAGCGGCTGGCGCGCGAGGCACGGGCGCTCACGGCCGGCAGCGCCGTGCATTTCAGCGAACGCGACCGGCCTGACGAGATCGGTTTCCTGGCGCGCCGCCTGGAAACCACGTTCGCCGAACTGCAGGCGGCCTTGCGGCGCGAGCATGCGTTTGCGCGCGACGTCAGCCACGAGCTGCGCACGCCGCTGACCTTGATGCACAACACGCTGGCGCTGGCCGAGGCGCAACCGCTGACGGCGCAAGGGCAGGTGCAGTTGCAACAGGGCGTCGACGACATGCGCGCCACCATCGAAGTGCTGTTCGCGCTGGCGCGGGCCGAGCAGCTGCCCGGTGACGTGGTGGAGTTGCGCAGCTGCATGGAACAATGCCTGTTGCGCCTGCTCGAGGAATGGGCATGGGATGCCAGCCTGCTGGCGCTGGACCTGCCCGAGCGGCTGGACGTCGCCGGCAACCCGCAGCTGGTGATGTTACTCATCAATAATTGCCTGGCGAATGCGCTGTTCCACGGCGGCCCCGATTGCCGCATCAGCATTGCGTTTGCGCAAGGCAGTCTGCACATCGTCAACACCGTGCCGGCGGGACAGCCGCGACGCGTGCAGGGCTTCGCCCATGGGCAGAACCTGCTGCTGCGCCTGGCCCAGGCCATGGCCTGGGAGATCGCCTTCCATCCGGGCGAAAGCGCATATCGCGTGGTCATCGTGCCCGTCCCGGCGCAATAAAGCGGCCGGATTTCACCGCGATTTCACCTGTCCCTGCTTATGCTGGCGGCTCTTTTACTTGAAGGGAAGCCCATGAAAATCGCCATCAGCCTGCTGATCCTGTCTTGCCTGTGCACGTCCGCGCTGGCCCAGGTGCAATCGTTGCAGCACAAGGACGACAAGCGCCGCTACATCGTCTACACGCCCGCCGCCTACCACAGCCAGCCGCAGCAGGCGTTTCCCGTCGTTTTCAATTTCCATGGCGGCGGCATGAGCATGGCCGAGCAGATGCTGTACACGCAGATGAACAAGACGGCCGAGCAGCAGCAGTTCATCGTCCTCTATCCGCAAGGCATCAAGCAGGACTGGAACGTGGGCTTCGGCATGGATTACCTGACAGGCACGGACGACATCGGCTTCACGCAGGCGATGTTGAGCAAGCTCAAGCAGGACTACCGCATCGACGACAAGCGCATCTATGCCACGGGCCTGTCGCGCGGCGGTTTCTTTGCCCTGCGCCTGGCGGCCGAGCTGCCCCAGCATTTCGCGGCCGTCGCCTCGGTGGGCGCGCCGATGCCGGAGCCCGTGGTGCAGCACCACCGGAAGGCGGACAAGGTCGGCATGCTGCTGATACAGGGCACGGCCGACAAGGTGGTGCTGTACGAGGGCAAGGCGGCCAGTTATCTGTCGGCCGAGGACACGTTTCGCTACTGGCGCAAGCACAACGGCATCGACGGCGCCACGCCGCAGCCGCGCCTGATCGCTGGCGCGGCCGGCGATGCCACGCAGGTGAGCTGGCTGGAGCAGGGCGCGGGCGCCGCGGGCGCCAGCGTGGCATTGATCACGGTCAAGGACGGCGGCCATACGTGGGCCGGCGCCGATGCCTTCAATATCGGCCTGCCCATCGGCAAGACGACGCGCGCCATCGATGCGAACGAGGTCATCTGGGAATTTTTCAGCCGCCATCGCCGCTGAGGCGCATGCCCGCGCGCGCGGGCGAGCCGCCATGCTAGGATGGCGGCCATCGCCGCAGGCGGCAAATCAAGGGAAGGGGGCACGGTGGGAATGTCAGAAGCAGGTATCGCGGCCATGGCCGAGGCGATCTTTGCCAAGCCCGGCGCGGCCGTGGCGCAGGCGTATTCGGCGCCGGAACGGGAAACGCTGCATTTCCACACGCCCGCCGAGCTGTGCGCGCATGCGGCCAGGCTGGAGGCCGAAGGGGCCAGCGAGGTTTTCCTGGCCGTCCATTACCCCGACATGGCCGGGCAGTTCGCGCCGCGCCGCATCGCGCTCGACCCGGCCAAGTGCGGCGGCCTCACCTACCGTCATGTTTGCGAAGGCTGGGGCGTCATCCGCGTGTATCTGCGCTTGTCCGGCGGCAAGGGGCTGGACTCGAACGTGGGCGCCAATTCGCAGAAGCGCGCGGAAAAATGGCAACCCCATTACCCGGAATTCGGCCCCACCGATGCCTGGGACTGGGATGCCGTGGGTCGCCATGAACGCCGGCTGATCCGCGTGCTGAAGAAGGTCGCCGCGCAGGATGCGGCGGCGCAGGGGAGCCTGGCATGACGGAGGTGATGCAGATCAATCCGGCCACCGTGTTTTGCCGCGCCCTGCGCCAGTTGTCGGCCATGCTCGACAAGCTGGACGGATGCGGCAGCGAGCCGCCGATCCTGGCGGCGCGCCTGCACCCGGAGATGCTGCCGTTTGCCCAGCAGGTGCGCGCGGCCGTGAGTTTTTCGCTGCGCGGCTGCTGTCCGCTGGCGGATCTGGCCGTGGCCGATTTCAGCGCCGCCGCCAGCCTGCAGGAACAGATCGCGCAGACCGTGTGCTACCTCGAAGCCATCGCGCCTGAGCGCTTCGCGGGCGCGCCCGAACGGATCTGCCGCGACCGCGCCGGCTTTGCCGACCTCGCGCTGCCGGCCGATGAATTCCTGCACCTGTATATCCTGCCGAATTTCTACTTTCATTTCGGCATGGCGTATGCGATCGCGCGCAGCCGTGGCGCGGCCATCGGCAAGGGCGATTTCGATGGCTATCACGCGTATGCGCCGGGTTTTTCCTTCGAACGGCCGGCCGCGGCCTAAGACGCTACAGTCCCGCTTGCTTCCATGACGCCAGGCCCAGCCGCTTCAGCAGCCGGCCCGACAGGCCGCAGCTCCAGCAGCTCATCTGGATTTTCCGGTGCTGCGCCGGTGTCGCCTGCCAGGCTTGCTCGGCAAAGTCCAGCAGGGCGTCGCTGAGCGGGGAAGCATCGGCCACGGGCGGCAACCGGCCCATCAGCGTCAACACGCCATGTCCCGCGTGCTGGATCTGCAGCAAGCCGGCCAGCAGGGCGCGCAGGACGGCGCCGTCGATGGAGGCGCTGGCCTGCGCAAGCCGCTGCTGCCAGGATGGCCCGCGTGCCTGCCACAGGGCCAGCAGCGCCGGCACATCGGCGGGCTGGAGTTGCCCGATCAGCTCGTCCGCCTCGAGGAACAGGTCGAGACGGTCATACTCGCCGTCGTCCAGGCCCAGCAGCTCGTCCAGCTCGTCCAATATGGCCACGCTCATGCCACCACGTTGGTCGGCGCCCCGCGCTCGAACGCTTCGATGTTGCCGATCAGCATGTCGGCCAGTGTCTGCATGGCTTCGCCGCTGGCCCAGGCCGTGTGCGGCGTGAGGATGAAGTTGGGCAGGCGCAAATTGAGCAGCGGATTGTCGGGCAGCGGCGGCTCCTTGCTCAGCACGTCGAAGCCGGCGCCGGCGATCACGCCCTTGCGCAATGCCTCGGCCAGCGCCGCTTCATCGACGAGGCCGCCCCGCGCCGTGTTGATCAGCAGCGACGTCGGCTGCATGCGCGCCAGTTCCTGCGCGCCGATGATGTTGCGCGTGGCCTCCGTCAAGGGCAGGTGCAGGCTCAGCACGTCGGAAGTGGCCAGCAGCGCGTCGAACGTCACTTCCGTCACGCCGTCTTCGTCGATGGGCGAACGGTTGTGCACCTGCACCTGCATGCCGAAGGCGCGCCCCAGCTGCGCCACGGACTTGCCCAGCTTGCCGTAGCCGAGCAAGCCCAGGCGGCTGCCGGCCAGGTCGCGGACCGGATGGCCGAACAGGCAGAAACGCTCCGAGGCCTGCCACAGGCCCGCTTCCACGTCGGCGCGGTAGGCGATCAATTGCCGGCGCAGGGCCAGCATCAGCGCCAGCGTATGTTCGGGCACGGTGGCGCGCGCATAGTCGCGGATGTTGGCGACGACGATGCCCCGTTCGCGGCAGGCGGCCAGGTCGAGGATGTCCGTGCCGGTGGCGGCCACGGCGATCATCTTCAGGTCCGGCAGCTGCGCCAGTTCGGCCGCGCGCAGCGGCACCTTGTTCGTGATGGCGATGGTGGCGCCTTGCAGGCGGGCCACCGTCTGTTCGCTGCCCTTGGTATGGGCATGGTCCTGCCAGCTGTGCGCGAAGGCGGGCGGGCGCACGCTGGCGATCAGGCTGTCGCGGTCGAGAAAGACGATGCGGTGCGGGTGCGGCGATGTGCTTGCTGCTGTCATGGCTGGGCCTCGGTCAGGTTGGCGCGCGCGCTGGCGGGACTGCTCTTGCCCTTGAGCTGCGTGGCCGGGTGATTGGTAAACATGTCGGCGACCCATTCGACAAACACGCGCACCTTGGCGGACAAATGGCGGTTGGGCGGATAGATCACATGGATGGGCAGCGGGTCGGATTCCCACTCGTCGAGCAATTCCACCATTTTGCCCTGTTCTATCAGCGGCGCAAGCATGAAATGCGTCATTTGCACGATGCCCAGGCCCGCCAGGCCGGCGGCCGTGTAGGCGTTCGAATCGTTCAGGGCGATATGGCTGGGCATGACGATCTGGATGCGTTCGCCGTCGCGCGTGAAATCCCAGTCGAAGGTCTTGCCCGTCTTGGCGGAGAAAAAATTCACGCCACGGTGCTGCGCCAGGTCGCTCGGGTGCAGCGGCGTGCCGTGGCGCGCCAGGTAGGCGGGCGAGGCGCACGTCATGAAGTGCAGCACGCCGACGCGGCGCGCGATCAGGTTCAGGTCGCCCAATTCGCCGCCGCGCACGGCGCAGTCGACGCCTTCCTCGATCAGGTCGACGGGGCGGTCGCTGCAGCCGAGTTCGAGCACGATGTCGGGGTAGCGGGCGAAGAAGTCGGGCAGGGCGGGGATGATCAGCTCGCTGGCCAGGGCCGTGGGGGCGTCCACGCGCAGCCGTCCGCTGGGGCTCAGTCGCGTGCGCGACAGCGATTCCTCGGCTTCGCGCACGTCCGACAGGATGCGCACGCAGCGCTCGTAGTAGGCGGCGCCGTCGGACGTGATGCTGACGTGGCGCGTGGTGCGGTTCAGCAACTTAACCGACAGGCTCGCTTCCAGCGACTGGATCAGGGTCGACACGGTCGCTTTCGGCAGCTGCATGTTTTCCGCCGCGCGCGTAAAGCCGCCCGCATCGACAACCTGGATGAAAACTTCCATTGCTTGCAGCTTGTTCACTTGATTCCTTATCATGTTGCGCCAGATTGTTCGTAATTCTGAACAATCAATTCGTCATTGCACTCTTTATCAGATTGTAGATCAAGTCTATAGTTGTTGTACTGCAGCATAAATGTGAATGCCGCAGGAAGTTCACAGGAGAAAAATCATGGGTCATCGGAATGGAATCTTTGCAGTGCTCGCTCTCGCTATGAGCTCGCTCGCTCTGGCCGCGATGGTATCGACGGACGCATACTCGATGGCGGCGCAAAGCGAAGCCAGCGGTTATAGCGCCCTGACCCATGAAGTGGGCGGCGTCGCCCTGTTGTGCCTGAACGACACGGTGCTCGATGCTGCGGTGCAGCCGGTGGTGGCGCAATGAGCGTTGCCGACACGGCGGTCGAACTGGCGCCTGAACAGTCGCTGAAGATACGCGACATCCAGGTACAGGGCGCGCAGGATGCGCTTGCCGCGCGGGTCTACACGGCCGGCGTGCCGGGCGCTAGGCAGCCGAACCTGATGGTCTTCTTCCATGGCGGCGGTTTCGTCGATGGCGACCTGGACGACGCGGACGATTTCCTGCGCTGCCTCGTGCTGAGCAATCCCGACCACGTGGTGCTGGCCTCGAACTACACGCTGGCCAAGGTGCGGCCTTTCCCCGCCGCCGTGGAAGACGCGCACGCCGTGCTGCTGTGGGCGAAAAAGAACAAGTCCAAGCTGGGCTGGACGGGCAAGCAGATGGTGGTGTCCGGCATCGAAGCGGGCGCCAACCTGGCTGCCGTGTGCGCCATGATGTCGCGCGACCGTGGCGGGCCGCCGCTGGCGGGCCAGGTGCTGATCATGCCCATGCTCGACCCGGGCCTGTCGACCTGTTCGATGCGCACCCTGCCGACCTGCCCGGACCTGGCGGAAGTGGCCGACCAATGCGCCGCCGCCTACCGTGGCTACCTGCCGAATGCCGCCGACCGCAGCCATCCTTACGCGTCGCCATTGCAGTCGAGCCGCCTGAAGAACCTGCCGCCGGCGCTGATATTGTCCAGCGAAGATGACCCATTGCGCGATGAGGCTGAACAATACGGTAGCAAGCTGATCGCCTGCGGCATCAAGACCACCGTGCGGCGCATGGCCGCCGCGCCGCTGCAGGATGCGGGCGCCCGCAATGAATGTGCCTGCAAAGTCCAGGTATTGGGCGAGATCGCCAGCTTTGTCGCCGGATTGGGGCAAGAGCCCGAATCATGACGCCGCCATGTGCGGCACCATAAAAAACTTACACTAATCAGTTTACTTTTTAAGTTTTGGTTGTTACACTACCGAGTGTAGATTCTCATTGTAACGCCATTCCTGTCTGCGCTGTGCACTCGCACAGCCGGTTTCGTCGTCCCCGTCTGCTTTTAACCAGCTGGCGGCCTGTTTACCTTTGATCGAGCGCCGTCGGGCGCCATGGCAACACCATTCACTGCAGTTTCCACCTTTTAGCTGGGTTGCTTCCTGCCGCCCATACCATTAGAAATTTTCATAAAACAGGGAAATAAAATGAAAAACGCTCAACAATTTTCCACTTTGGGAACTTTACTCAAGCCCCTGGCCGCCTCGCTCGCGCTGGCCGGACTGGTGGCCGTGAGCCTGGCCGGATGCGATTCCGCCAACAGCAAGGTGCCCGACGCGCCAGCGGCCGGCGGCCCGCCCATCTCGGCCGCCGCCGTGGTGGAAAAACAGATCACGGAAACGCAGGAATTCTCGGGCCGCCTGGAAGCGATCGAGCGCGTGGAAATCCGTTCGCGCGTCGGCGGCTTCATCACGGCCGTCAATTTCAAGCCGGGCAGCGAAGTGAAGAAGGGCGATGTGCTGTTCGTCATCGACCCGCGTCCCTTCCAGGCGGAAGTGTCGCGCGCCGAAGGCACGGCGGCCTCGGCCCGCGCCAAGGCGGAACTGGCCAAGCTGGAACTGTCGCGCGCTGAAAAGCTGCTGGCTGAAAAAGCCATCGCCCAGCGCGAATTCGATGAAAAAGCCTCGGGCCTGAAAGAGCTGGACGCCAACGCCCGCTCGGCGCAAGCCGCGTATGAAGCGGCCAAGCTGAACCTGTCGTACACGCAGGTGCAGGCGCCGATCAGCGGCCGCGTCAGCAAGGCGGAAATCACCGTCGGCAACCTGATCGACGCGTCCGCCATCCTCACCTCGGTGGTGTCGACGGACCGCATCTACGCCAGCTTCGACGGCGATGAAGATACCTATCTGCGCGTGGCCGGCACGGCGCAAAAGGGCACGCCGGTCACCGTCAAGGTGGGCCTGGCCAACGAAACGGGCTTCCCGCATGAAGGCAAGCTGGAATTCGTCGACAACCAGCTCGACCCTGCGACGGGCAGCGTGCGCATGCGCGCCACCTTCGCCAATGCCGAGCGCCAGCTGGTGCCGGGCCTGTTCGCGCGCATCCAGCTCGATGGCGGCAACGGCCCGCAGGCGCAAAGCACGGCGCTGTTGATCTCCGACCGCGCCGTCGGCACGGACCAGAGCCGCAAATACGTCTACGTGGTGGGCGCCGACAACAAGGCCGAGTACCGCGCCGTCAAGCTGGGCCCGAATTCGGACGGCTTGCGCGTGGTGCGCGAAGGCTTGAAGGCGGGCGAAAAGATCGTCGTCAACGGCTTGCAGCGCGTGCGCCCCGGCGCACCGGTGACGCCGCAGATGGTGGCCATGGATTTCGACCCGACCGCGCCTGTCGCCCCCGCAAAACCTGAAGCAAAAGACGCCAAGATCGCCGCGAAAGCAGCATCGACTTCCAAGGAATAAACATGAACTTTTCCCGCTTTTTCATCGACAAGCCGATTTTCGCGGCGGTGCTGTCGATAGTCATATTCGTGGCCGGGCTGCTGTCGATTTTCGGCCTGCCCATCTCCGAGTATCCCGACGTCGTGCCGCCGTCCGTGGTGGTGCGCGCGCAGTACCCGGGCGCCAACCCGAAAGTGATCGCCGAAACCGTCGCCGCGCCGCTCGAAGAGCAGATCAACGGCGTCGAGAACATGCTCTACATGTCCTCGCAAAACACGTCCGACGGCGCCATGATGCTGACCGTGACCTTCAAGATCGGCACCAACGTCGAGCAGGCCGAGACGCAGGTGCAGAACCGCGTGCAGCGCGCCTTGCCGCGCCTGCCCGAGGAAGTGCGCCAGATCGGCGTGACGACCGTCAAGTCCTCGCCCAACCTGACCATGGTGGTGCACCTGGTCTCGCCGAACAAGCGCTATGACGACATGTATCTGCGTAACTACGCCGTGCTGAACGTCAAGGACCAGCTGGCCCGCCTGCCCGGCATGGGCGACATCCAGATCTTCGGCGCCGGCGACTACGCCATGCGCATCTGGCTCGACCCGCAAAAAGTGGCGGCGCGCGGCATGACGGCCAATGACGTCGTCGACGCCATCCGCGAGCAGAACGTGCAGGTGGCTGCAGGTGTCATCGGCGCTTCGCCGGCGAAGAACTCGGACTTCCAGCTGACCGTCAATACCCAGGGCCGCCTGCAGACGCCCGAGGAATTTGGCGCCATCATCGTGCGCACCAATGCCGACGGCGCCGTGACGCACCTGAAGGACGTGGCGCGCGTGGAAATGGGCGCCAACAGCTACTCGCTGCGTTCGCTGCTGAACAATAATCCGGCCGTCGGCATGGGTATTTTCGAAGCGCCGAACGCCAACGCGCTGCAACTGTCGTCCGACGTGCGCGCCAAGATGGACGAACTGAAAAAAGACTTCCCGCAAGGCGTGGAATACCGCATCGAGTACGACCCGACGCAGTTCGTGCGCTCGTCCATCGAAGCCGTGATCCATACCCTGCTGGAGGCCATCGCCCTGGTGGTGCTGGTGGTGATCATCTTCCTGCAAACCTGGCGCGCATCGATCATCCCGCTGCTGGCCGTGCCCGTCTCCATCGTCGGCACCTTTGCCGTGATGCTGGGCTTTGGCTTCTCGATCAAC
Source organism: Janthinobacterium sp. SUN118 (assembly GCF_030397695.1). Lineage (NCBI taxonomy): Bacteria > Pseudomonadati > Pseudomonadota > Betaproteobacteria > Burkholderiales > Oxalobacteraceae > Janthinobacterium > Janthinobacterium sp. SUN118. The sequence goes on from NZ_JAPUBV010000001.1 coordinate 1,884,550, forward strand.
ACCCTGTCGCTGTTCGGCCTCGTGCTGGCCATCGGTATCGTCGTCGATGACGCCATCGTCGTGGTGGAAAACGTCGAGCGCAACATCGAGGAAGGCTTGTCGCCGCGCGACGCCACCATCCAGGCCATGAAAGAGGTCAGCGGTCCTATCGTCGCCATCGCCCTGGTGCTGTGCGCCGTGTTCGTGCCGATCGCCTTCGTGCCCGGCCTGTCGGGCGAGTTCTATCGCCAGTTCGCGCTGACCATCGCCATTTCGACCGTGATCTCCGCTTTCAGCTCGCTGACCCTGGCGCCGGCCCTGTCGGCAGCGCTGCTGCGTCCGCACGATGCACCGAAAGACGCGCTGACGCGCGGCATGGACAAGGTCTTCGGCCGTTTCTTCGCCTGGTTCAACCGCTTCTTCGGCCGCGCTTCGCACCGCTATGAAGCGGGCGTGAAGGGCGTATTGGGCCGCAAGAGCGCCTCGCTGGGCGTGTACGCGCTGCTGGTGGTGGCCGCCATCTTCACCTTCAAGGCCGTGCCGGCCGGTTTCGTGCCGGCGCAGGACAAGCAATACCTGGTCGGTTTCGCGCAATTGCCTGACGCCGCCTCGCTGGACCGCACGGAAGATGTCGTGCGCCGCATGTCCGACGTCATCAAGTCGGTGCCTGGCGTCGAGTCGACCATCGCCTTCCCGGGCCTGTCGATCAACGATTTCACCAATGCGCCGAACGCCGGCATCGTCTTCGCCACCCTGAAACCGTTCGACGAACGCACCAGCAAGGAGCTGTCCGGCGGCGCCATCGCGGCCGAGATCAACAAGCGCCTGGGCGGCATCCAGGACGCCTTCATCATGGTCTTCCCGCCGCCGCCCGTCAACGGCCTCGGCACCATCGGCGGCTTCAAGATGATGATCGAAGACCGCGGCAACCTCGGTTACGACGCGCTGTACAACGCCACCCAGGCGCTGGCCGCGAAAGCGTACCAGACGCCGGAACTGGCGGGCGTGTTCTCGGGCTACCAGATCAACGTGCCGCAGCTGTTTGCCGACGTCGACCGCGTGAAAGCCAAGCAGATGGGCGTGCAGCTGCAAACGATTTACCAGACCTTGCAGATCAATCTCGGCTCGCTGTACGTGAACGACTTCAACCAGTTTGGCCGCACCTACCAGGTGCGCGTGCAGGCCGATGCCGCGTTCCGTTCGCATGCCCAGGATATCGCGCAGCTGAAGGTACGCAATGACAAGGGCGAAATGATCCCGCTGTCGTCGCTGATGCGCGTCAAGGATAGCTATGGTCCTGACCGCGTGCAGCGCTACAACGCCTACGCCGCAGCCGACTTCAACGGCGGCGCCGCGCCTGGCGTGTCGAGCGGCCAGGCGCAAGCCGCGCTGGAACGCATCGCCAAGGAAGTGCTGCCGCAGGGGATTTCGTACGAGTGGACGGAACTGACCTACCAGGACATCTTGTCCGGCAATACGATGATCTACGTGTTCCCGCTGTGCGTGCTGCTGGTGTTCCTCGTGCTCGCCGCCCAGTACGAAAGCTGGACCCTGCCGCTGGCCGTGATCCTGATCGTGCCGATGTCCATCCTGTGCGCCTTGCTGGGCGTTAAACTGACCGGTGGCGACAACAATGTGTTCACCCAGATCGCGCTGTTCGTGCTGGTGGGGCTGGCGTCGAAGAATGCGATCCTGATCGTGGAATTTGCGCGCGAACTGGAAGACCATGGCCGCAGCGTCGTGCAAGCGGCGCTGGAGGCGTGCCGTTTGCGTCTGCGTCCGATCCTGATGACGTCGATCGCCTTCATCATGGGCGTGGTGCCACTCGTGTTCTCGCACGGCGCCGGTTCGGAAATGCGCCATGCCATGGGCGTGGCGGTGTTCGCCGGCATGCTGGGCGTGACCTTCTTCGGCCTGTTCCTGACGCCCGTGTTCTATGTATTGCTGCGCACCCTGGCGCAGCGTTTTGAGAAAAAACCAGCCGCCGCTGCCGCCAAGCCTTCCGCTGCGCCAGTGCTGGACCTGGAAGGAGATATATATTGAAAACCAACGCAACTACACGGGTAACCGTCCTGCGCACGGCCTTGACGGCCATGGCCGCCGCCGTGCTGCTGGCCGCCTGCGCGGCGCCCGAGTTCAAGCAGCCGCAGATCGAGACGCCGGCCGCGTTCAAGGAAGCGCAAAGCCTGCCCGCCGTGCAGACGGCGGCCGACGGCACGCGCTGGAAGCAAGGCGTGCCGGCCGAACGCCAGGCGCGCGGCGAGTGGTGGCTGGCCTTCAATGATCCGGCCCTGACCAGCCTGATCAATGAGGCCACGCAGGCGAACGCCAACCTGGCCGTGGCCGCGGCCCGCGTCAAGCAGGCGAGGGCCATTGCCGGCATCGCCGAAGCGGACCGCATCCCGCAAGTGGGCGTCAACGTGGGCGGCCAGCGCAACCGCGCTTCCGCCGTGTCGCTGGGCTTGCCGAACGGCGCGCCCGTCGCCGCCGGCAACGTCTACCAGGCCAACCTGACGGCCAGCTACGAAGTCGACCTGTTCGGCCGCGTGGCATCGAATGTCAGCGCCTCGCGCAGCGATGCGCTGGCCGTGGAAGCGACTTACCGCTCCGTGCTGCTGTCCCTGCAGGCCGACGTGGCGCAAACCTACTTCCAGCTGCGCGCCACGGACGCGGAACTGGCGACCCTGGAGCAGACGGTGCGCCTGCGCGAGGAAAGCGTGCATGTGAACCAGCGCCGCTATGACCTGGGCGACATCGGCGAATTCGATTTGTCGCGTGCCCGCACGGAGCTGTCGACGACGCGCGCCGAGGCCATCGGCCTGCAGCGCCAGCGCGCCACCAGCGAGCATGCGCTGGCCGTCCTGCTGGGTAAACCGGCCGCCAGCTTCACGGCGACCGTCAACCCGCTGCAGGATAGCGGCTTCCTGCCCGTGATCCCGGCCGGCATGCCGTCCTCGCTGCTGGAGCGCCGTCCCGACATCGCGTCGGCGCAGCGCACCATGGAAGCGTCGAATGCGCGCATCGGCGTGGCGAAATCGGCGATGTTTCCCGCGCTGACCCTGAACGCGTCCGGCGGCGGCGCGTCCGACACGTTCTCGGACATCTTCAAGTGGAGCAGCCGCTCCTGGCTGCTGGGCGCCCTGATGTCGATGCCGATCATCGACGGCGGCCGCAACAAGGCTGCCGTGACGCGCAGCGAGGCGCAGCTGGAAGAGTCGGTGGCGACGTATCGTCAGAGCGTGCTGGTGGCGTTCGCCGAGGTGGAAGACAACCTGGCCGGCCTGCGCATCCTGTCTGGCCAGACGCAGCAGATCGACGAAGCCGTCGTCTCGGCGCGCCGCTCGGCCGACCTGGCGCAAAAGCTGTACGACGCGGGCCGTTCCAGTTACCTGGACCTGCTCGACGCGCAGCGCAACCTGGCGGCCATCGAGCGCAATGCCGTGCAGCTGCGCGGCAACCGCGCCGTTACCACGGTGGCGCTGATCCGCGCCCTCGGCGGCGGCTGGGGCGAGACGGAGCCGCAGGTGGCGGCCAACTAGATTCCCGGCACCGCGGGCTGGGGAATCCGGCCCGCGGCAAGGGAGGCAGATCGGGAACGGCGTCGTGCGCTTGCACGGCGCCGTTTTTTTTGTGCGCCGCAAGTTGAATCCGTTTGCGGCAAGGCCGCGTAAGTAGTCCTGCAATCATGCAAACGCAGTCATCCAGGAGATATCATCATGCGCACCTTCGTTCCCGCAGCACTGTTTGTCGCTTCCATGCTGGCCGCCAGCGCCCCTTTTGCCGCCGACATGACGACCATGGTGGGCGGCCAGAGCATGTATCCGAGCAAGGATATCGTCGACAACGCCGTCAATTCGGCCGACCACACGACCCTGGTGGCCGCCGTCAAGGCCGCCGGCCTGGTCGATACCTTGAAAGGCAAGGGACCGTTTACCGTGTTCGCGCCGACGAATGCGGCGTTCGGCAAGCTGCCGGCAGGCACGGTCGACACCCTGGTCAAGCCCGAGAACAAGGCGACCCTGACGAAAATCCTCACCTATCACGTGGTACCTGGCAAATACGACTTCAAGGCGCTGGCCAGGGAAATCAAGATGCATGACGGCAAGGCGACCCTGCCCACGGCCAGCGGCGGCAAGCTGATGTTCGCCATGAACGGCATGCACAATATCGTCGTGATGGATGAAGGCGGCAACAGCGCCAACATCAGCACCTATGACGTGTATCAATCGAATGGCGTGATCAATGTCATCGACACGGTGCTGATGCCGAAATAAGTGGACGAAGAAGTGGACGAAAAAAAAGACAGGGAAAACCCTGTCTTTTTTGTCTGCATGCTGCCGATTACTTGGCTGGCGCTGGAGCCGCTGCAGCTTCCGCAGGGGCTGCCGGCGCGGCCTTGTCTGCAGGCGCCGCTTTCTTTGCCTTGTGGTGCTTGGCTTTCTTGTGCGCGGCCGGCTTGACGGCGGCTGGCGCTTCGGCCTTGGCTGCCGGCGCTGCGGCGGCTGCGGGAGCGGCCGGTGCAACTGGTGCTGGCTGGGCGGCTGGCGTCTGGGCGAAAGCGGCGGTGGCGAACAGGCTGGCGATCAGGGTGGCGATAACTTTTTTCATGGCGAGATCCTTGGTTGTTTGTCGGGGCAATGCAGTGAAAGGGAATTACTTCGCTGGCGCGGCTTCGGCGGTGGCCGATGCCAGTTTTTCGTCAGCCTTGGCCTTGGTTTTCTTGGCCTTGTGGTGCGCCTTGGCCTTGGCGGCGGTCGCTTCCGTTTTCGCGCTGGCGACTTCCGTTTTTGCGGCGACGACAGCCTTGGCTTCTTTCGCATCGGCTTTGACGACGGCTTGCGCTTCCTTGGCGTCGGCCTTCACGACGGCCTTGGTGTGGGCCGCTTCCACTTTGGCGGGTACCGAGGCTGCCGCAGCGGCAGGCGCTGCTGGCGTCTGGGCAAAGGCAGCGGTTGCGAACAGGCCGGCGATCAGGGTAGCGATTACGTTTTTCATGGTGCAGTCCTCAGTGGTGGTTTGTCTGGTACGTCTGTTGGTGCCGGGATGATTCCCGTGTCACTGAGCATAAAACGCGTGCCCGAATGCTTGCGTTGACGACCATTACAAACGCTTACATCTGCTTGCCATCGGCCGTCAGGATGGCTTTCAGGATGTCTTCCGAACGGCGCTGTCCATAGCCCTTGCCGTACGCGCTGGAAGCCACGCTCACCACCATGCGGCGCGTGGGGATCACATAGATCTTGTTGCCGCCATTGCCGGAGGCGAAGAACACGGGAATCTTCTGGCCGGCGATGTCCTGCGTCTTCGCATACCAGAAATAGCCGTAGCTGTCGGCGTAGCGGTCCACCGCGCCGATGGCCACGCGCGGCGCCAGCGCGGCCTTGAGCCAGCTGGCGTCGATCACGCGCCGGCCGTCGAACATGCCGTCGTCCAGCACCATCTGTCCGATTCGTGCCGTGTCGCGCGCGCGCAGCGACAAATTGCCCTGGCCTTTAGGATGGTTTGCCACGTCGCGGCCCCAGCTCCAGCGCGTGATGCCCAGCGGCGCGAACAAGGCCTTGGCGGCATAGTCTTCCAGGTCGGCGCCGCCGGCGTTTTCCACCACGCGCCCGGCGATATACGAGCCCAGCGAGTTGTAGCGGTATATGCCGCCCGGCGCGGCGGCTGCGGGCACGCCGCGCACGAAGGCGGCGGGATCTGGCGCTTCATCGAGCTTGTCTTCATTGCCCGGCGAGGCTGCGTCTTCGTCGAAGGCGGCCAGGCCGGAACGCATGGTCAGCAAATCGTCGAGGACGACCTTGCCCGCGGGGCTGTCGGCCACCTCGGGCCAGTAGTGGCCCACTGTTTTGCTTGTTGTCAGCTGGCCGCGCGCCACGGCCGCACCCACCAGCAAGGCGGTGATGCTCTTGCCGGCCGAACGGATGTCGTGCAGGGTCTCGGCCGTTTCGCCGTTGTAATAGCGCTCGGCCACGATGGCGCCGTCGCGCAGCACCACCACGGCGCGCAGGTCGCCATGGCCGTCGCGGTCCTGGGCTTGCAGTACCTGGTTCAGGGTGGGCTGGGGCGCGTCTTGCGCCACGGCGGCGCACGACAGGAGTAGGGTGCTCAGAAGTGACAGGGACAGGCGGCGCATGCGAGGAACTCCGTATGATGGCGGGAGTGTCAGTGTCTCGCATGCGCGCCGCTTTGTCGCGCGCTATCTGGCCTGCTGGATGAAGTTCGCATGAAGGCCATGCGGAAAAGGCAGCACATGGCCGTCGCGCCATGCAAAAGGACAGCCGAAGCTGTCCTTGTTATTGCCGCGGTCGAAGTCACGCAAGCACCGACCCGGCGGAGGCGCTCCCGTGACAACTGCCTCGATTACTTCGCTGGTGCCGCAGGAGCAATCGCCTCAGCCGCTTTCGCTTCGCCTGCCGCCAGCTTGGCTTTATTGGCCTTGTGGTGGGCCTTGGCCTTGCTGACCTTGGCGTCGGCCTTGGCGCTGGCGACATCGGCTTTCGCATCGGCGGCGACGGCTGCTTCCTTCGCTTCGGCTTTCACGACGGCCTTGGTTTCCTTGGCATCGGCCTTGGCGACGGCTTTCGTGTGGGCCGCTTCCACTTTCGCTGGAACCGGGGCTGCCGGAGCGGCAGGGGTTTGGGCGAAGGCGGCGGTGGCGAACAGGCTGGCGATCAGGGTGGCGATAATTTTTTGCATGATGAGGTCCTTGGTGTTTTGTCGGGGTAATAAAGTGAGAGGGAATTACTTCGCTGGCGCGGCTTCGGCGGTGGCCGATGCCAGTTTTTCGTCAGCCTTGGCCTTGGTTTTCTTGGCCTTGTGGTGCGCCTTGGCCTTGGCGGCGGTCGCTTCCGTTTTCGCGCTGGCGACTTCCGTTTTTGCGGCGACGACAGCCTTGGCTTCTTTCGCATCGGCTTTGACGACGGCTTGCGCTTCCTTGGCGTCGGCTTTCACGACGGCCTTGGTGTGGGCCGCTTCCACTTTGGCGGGAACCGAGGCAGCCGGGGTGGCAGGTGCTGCTGGCGTTTGGGCGAAGGCTGCGGTAGCGAACAGGCCGGCGATCAGGGTAGCAATTACTTTTTTCATGGTGCAGTCCTCGGTGGTGGTTTGTCTGGTGTGCCGGGATGATTCCCGTGTCACTGAGCATAAAACGCGGCCAGGAAGCATACAGTTGACCTCGTTTACACTTTCTTACAATCGCGTGAATTAAGCACCGTTGATGCAAAATGCGGGCATGAAAATGCAAAAAGACAGCCGAAGCTGTCTTTTTGCGTGGCGCGGAACGTGCGCGGATTACTTGGCTGCTGCGGTCGCTTCAGCTTTTTCTTCGGCGGCTTTCGCTTTCGCTTTTTTGGCTTTGTGATGGGCCTTGGCCTTGGCGGCGCCGGCGTCAGCCTTGGCGCTGGCTACATCGGCCTTGGCGTCGGCGGCAACAGCGGCTTCCTTGGCGTCGGCCTTGACGACGGCTTTGGTTTCCTTGGCTTCTGCTTTAGCCACTTCCTTGGTGTGCTTGGCTTCGGCCTTGGCAGGCACGGCTGGCGTTTGAGCAAAGGCTGCGGTAGCGAACAAGCCGGCGATCAGAGTAGCGATTACTTTTTTCATGGTGCAGTTCCTCGAGAAGTGGGGTTGTAGTTCAGGAGATCAATCCCCTGTCACTGAGGCAAAAACGCGCCGCAGGGCAATAGCGTTGACAGCTATTTCAGGTAATTACAAACACTTACATTTGCCGCCCCGGGCACTCTGTTAGCTGGCGCACCGCGCCGCCGCCCCCTGCGGCCTAGACTCGGGACCATCATCATTGCATGGGTTCGCCATGAAAGCCGCCTTGAAGACCTACCGCTCCAAGCGCAACTTCGCCGTCACGCCGGAACCGGCCGGCGGCGATGAGGAAGCGGGCGCGGCGCTCGCTTTCGTGATCCAGAAGCACTGGGCCAGCCGCTTGCATTACGATTTCCGGCTGGAACTGGACGGCACCATGAAAAGCTGGGCCGTGCCGAAAGGCCCCAGCTACGACACGCACGACAAGCGCATGGCGGTGCAGGTGGAAGACCATCCCGTTTCGTACGCGAGTTTTGAAGGCACGATTCCCGCAAAACAGTATGGCGCTGGCAAGGTCATCATATGGGACAAGGGCACGTGGCAGCCGCAAGCGGCCACGCCGGACGCGCGCAAGGCGCTGGCGGCCGGCGAGCTGAAATTCACCCTGCACGGCCACAAGATGCATGGCAACTGGGTGCTCGTGCGCATGAAGGGCAAGGGCGACCAGCGCAGCGAAAAGCAGCCGGCCTGGCTGCTGATCAAGGAAAGAGATGCATACGCGCGGCCGGCTGTCGAATTTTCCGTCGTCGACGAGTTCCCCGACAGCGTCAGGAACAAGGCCATGCCCAGGCCACGGAAGGCCGCCGCTCCGCCTGCGGCGCCGCTGCCCGCCACCTTGGCGCCGCAGCTCGCCACCCTGGCCGATGCGCCGCCGCCCGATGCGCAGGACTGGATCTTCGAGCTGAAATTCGACGGCTACCGCATGCTGGCCCGCTGCGATGGAAAGCATGTTGATTTGATCACGCGCAACGGCAATGACTGGACGGCCAAATTGCCGGCATTGCGGCAGGCGCTGGAAAAGCTGGGCTTGCCGCCGGGCTGGTATGACGGCGAGATCGTCGTCAACGGGATGGACGGCCAATCCGATTTCGGTGCCCTGCAGCGCGCTTTCGACGCGGCAGCCACCAGCGCTATCGTGTATTACCTGTTCGACGTGCCGTATTTCGACGGCCACGACTTGCGCGGCCAGCCCGTCGAGGCGCGCCGCGCGCTGCTGGAGCAGTTGCTCGGGCAATTGCCGGCCTCGCCCCTGGTGCGCTTCAGCGCGGCGCTCGACGCCGGGCCGCGGGAGTTGCTGGCCCATGCCTGCAAGCTGGGGCTCGAGGGCGTGATCGGCAAGCGGCGCGGCTCGCCGTACGTGGCGCGCCGTTCCGGCGACTGGATCAAGCTCAAGTGCGGACTGCGCCAGGAATTCGTCATCGGCGGCTATACGGCGCCGCAGGGTGGGCGCGAAGGCATCGGCTCGCTGTTGCTGGGCGTGTACGACGCCCACGGCCAGTTGCGCTATGCGGGCAATGTGGGCAGCGGCTTTGACGATGCCACTTTGCGCGAGGTGCGGCGCCGGCTCGACGCGCTGGCCGTCGATGCCAGCCCGTTCGCGGGCAGGGCGGGCGGCGTGCGCCAGCCGCTGTGGGTACGGCCGCAACTGGTGGCCGAGGTCGGTTTTGCGCAATGGACCAGCGCTGGCGCCGTTCGCCATGCCGTGTTTCACGGTTTGCGCCTGGACAAGAAGCCGGCCGACATCGTGCGCGAGCGGGCGCAACGGATCAAAAAGGAGGCGGCGATGCAGGAGAAACAGGAGAAACAGGAGAAACAGGATGCCGAATCGGACGGCATGCTGCCGGCCAGCTTCAAGGTCAGCCATGCCGGGCGCGTGATCGACAGGGACAGCGGCGCCACCAAGATCGACCTGGTGCGCTATTACGCGCTGGTCAGCAAGCTGATGCTCGTGCATTTGCGCGGGCGGCCCGTGTCGCTGGTGCGCGCGCCGGCCGGCGTCGGCGGCGAGCTGTTTTTCCAGAAACATGCGGATGCGTCCAGCATGCCCGGCGTCAAACAGCTCGATGCGCGGCTGGACCCGGCACATGCGCCCATGCTGGAAGTGGCGACCATGCAAGGCCTATTGTCGGCGGCGCAATGGAATGTGGTGGAATTCCACACGCAAAACGCGCTGGCCAGCGCCTACGACACGCCGAACCGCCTGGTGTTCGACCTCGACCCGGGCAAGGGCGTGGCCTGGCCCGCCATCCGGGAAGCGGCCGTGCTGCTGCGCGCCTTCCTGACGGAGCTGGGCTTGCCCGCGTTTTTGAAGAGCAGCGGCGGCAAGGGCTTGCACGTGGTCGTGCCGATCCGGCCGAAACACGATTGGGACACGGTGAAACGGTTTTCACAAGCGATCGTCGAACACATGGCGCAGCTGATACCACAGCGCTTCGTCGTGAAAAGCGGTCCGGCTAACCGCGTCGGCAAGATTTTCATCGATTACCTGCGCAATGGGCGCGGCGCCACCACCGTGTGCGCGTGGTCGGCCCGCACGCGCTCGGGCCTGGGCATTTCCGTGCCGCTGGCCTGGGAGGAACTCGATGCATTAACAGCGGGCGACGCGTGGAACGTCGGTAACGTGCACGGCCGTCTGGACGTCGGCAATGCGCCGTGGGCCGGCTATGCGCGCAGCGCGAAAGGCCTCGACGCGGCCATGAAAAAACTCGGCGTCGACGCTTGACGCGGCTGCGGATGGCAATAAATGCAGTTTACTTGCGTTTATTCTTATTCGTAACTATACTTGTTACATGAAAACACCGAGCCGCCTCTCCACCGTCCTGCATGGCCTGCTGCACATGGCCGGGCAGGTGGAACCCATGACGTCCGAAACCCTGGCGCAATGCCTGCACACGCATCCCGTGGTGGTGCGGCGCAGCATGGCCAGTCTGCGCCAGGCCGGCCTCGTGCACTCGCTGCGCGGCCATGGCGGCGGCTGGTCGCTGGCGCGGCCCCTGTCGGCCATCAGCCTGCGCGACGTGTACGCGGCCCTGCAGGAAACGCTCAGCGTGAAGGTCGACATCGGCGCACCCCATGCGCAATGCCTGGTCGAGCAAGCCGTCACGCGCGTGCTGGCCGACGCCTACCTCGAAGCGGAAGCCCTGCTGGTGGCGCGCCTGGGCGAGATCAGCCTGCAAGCTCTGCTGCTCGACATAGGCAATGGCGCGCCGTTCATCGCCGGCGGGCCGCCGCCGGCAGGCTTGCTGGCCCATCCCCCCACCCCATCCTGAGGAATCGACCATGTTTGACGTCATCATCATCGGCGGCAGCTTTGCCGGCCTGTCGGCCGCGCTGCAACTGGCGCGCACGCGCCGTCCCATCCTTGTCATCGACGCGGACGCGCCGCGCAACCGTTTTGCCGCCCACGCGCACGGCGTGCTGGCGCAGGACGGCAAGCCCGGCGGCGTCATCCTGGCCGAAGCGCGCGCGCAGCTGGCCGCCTACCCGAACGTGACGCAGTTGTCGGGCACGGTGCGGCAGGCAGAAGCTCTTGCTTCCGGCAAGATCGCCTTCGCCGTCACGCTGGACGATGGCAAGCGCGTCGCAGGCCGGCGCCTGATCCTGGCCACGGGCGTGCGCGACGTGCTGCCCGAACTGCCGGGCGTGGCCGAACGCTGGGGCCGGACGGTCTTGCATTGCCCGTATTGCCATGGCTATGAAATCGGCGCCGGCCCCATCGGCGTGCTGGGCCGGCTGCCCGCGTCCGTGCACCAGGCCAGCCTGATCGCGGACTGGGGCGACGTGACCTTGTTTACGGCCGGCATGCCGCCGCTCGACGGGGAAGCGCTGCAATTGCTGGCGCGGCGCAAGGTGACGACAGAGAGCGTGGCCGTCACGGCCATCGAGGGGGCGGCGCCGGCCATCGACGGCCTGCGGCTGGCCGACGGCCGGCTGGTGCCCTTGCGCGCGCTGTTCCTCGCCGCACCCGTGCAGCAAGCCAGTGCCCTGGCGCAGCAGCTGGGCTGCGTGCTGGAAGAGGGCATGATGGGGCCCCTCGTGCAAGTGGACGCCATGAAGATGACATCCGTGCCGGGCGTGCATGCGGCCGGCGACGCGGCGCGCGCCATGGCCAATATCACGTTTGCCATGGCCGATGGCGTGATGGCGGCCGTGGGCGCCCACCATGCGCTGATCACGGAGGAGGGGCAGGCTTGATACCGGTCAAGCGGCCTTGCGGCGGGACGCGGCCGGCTTGCGCGCGGCGGGCTTGGCCACGGTGTGCGCCGCCCGTTTCCCGCTAATGCCGGCAGCGCTTTTGCGCGCTGCGGCGGGGGCTTTCCTGCCCAGGCTTTGCTGCAGCAGGGCCACCAGGTCGATCACATTGCTGCCGCGGTCTTCCTCCGGTTCGGGCGCGGGCGGCGTGATGGTCTTGGTCTGCTTCGCCTTGATTTTCTTTTTGACCAGCGCCAGCACGTCTTCGCGGTAGCTGTCGTGGTATTGCTCCGGGTCCCAGGCTTCGCTCATGCCATCGACGAGGGACAGCGCCATCTTGAGTTCCTTGTCGCTGATGCCGGCCGCTTTCAGGGTGCTGCCGGGCAAGTCCAGGTCGTCCGTGGGACGCAGCTCGTCGGCATAGCGCAGGGTGTTGAGCACGATGGCGTCCTTGACGCACACGAGCGCGCACAGGTGCTGCTTGGTGCGCATGACCACGCTGGCGATGCCCACTTTGTTGGCTTTGCGCAAGGTTTCGCGCAGCAGCGCGTAGACTTTCTCGCCCCCTTTCGCGGGCAGCAGATAGTACGGGTGTTCATAAAACGTCAGCGGCACTTCGGCCGCATCGACAAAGGTGAGGATGTCGATGGTTTGCGTGGCTTTCACGTTGGCCTGCTTCAAGTCTTCCTCGGACAGCACCACGTATTCATCCGTCTTGTATTCATAACCCTTGATGATGTCGTCCCATTCGACTTCCTTGCCCGTCTGCTTGTTGTAGCGCTTGTAGCCGATGGGCGCGAAGTCGCGCCGGTCCAGCATGGACAGATCCAGTTCATGGTCGAGACTGGCTGAAATCAGCTCGACGGGGATATGCACGAGGCCAAAGCTGATGGCGCCTTTCCACAGTGCGCGCGCCATCGCCTATTCCCCCACGCTGCCGGTGACGGGCAGGACGATGCCCGTGATGTAGCTGGAACAGGCGGGCGAGGCCAGGAAGACGTAGGCGGGCGACAGTTCCTCGGGCTGGGCCGGGCGGCGCATGTCCGTGTCCGCGCCGAATGTCTGGATCTCTTCCGGCGATTTGTCGGCCGGATTGAGCGGCGTCCACACGGGGCCGGGCGCGATGGCGTTGACGCGGATGCCTTTTTCCAGCAGGTTGCCGGCCAGCGCCATGGTAAACGCATGGATGGCGCCCTTGGTGGTGGAATAGTCGAGCAAGTGTTTCGAGCCTTGCAAGCCCGTCACGGAACCCGTGTTGATGATGGCCGCGCCCCGCTGCAAGTGGGGCAGCACGGCCTTGGCCATGTGGAAGTAGCCGTAGACATTGGTCTTCATGGTCAGGTCGAAGCGCTCCTCGCTCAGGTCGAGCAGGGATTCCGCGTGTTCCTGGAAGGCGGCGTTGTTCACCAGCACGTCGATATGGTTGAACTTTTCCATCACCTGACTGACGGCTTGCTGGCAAAAACCGTGGTCGCGCACGTCGCCGGGGAGCAGCAGGCAGCTCTGGCCTTCCGCTTCCACGTAGCGTTTCGTTTCGTTGGCGTCTGCGTGCTCGTTCAGGTAGATGATGGCCACGTCGGCCCCTTCGCGCGCGTACAGCACGGCCACGGCGCGGCCGATGCCCGAGTCGCCGCCCGTGATGATGGCCACCATGCCGGCCAGCTTGCCGCTGCCGCAATAATCGGGCGCCAGGAAACGGGGCTTGAGCTGCATGGCCGCTTCGATGCCGGGCTTGGCCAGGTGCTGGGCGGGCAGGGGCGCGCCGGGCTGGCTGCGGCTGCCCGTCTGCACGGGCTGCTTATTGTCCACGTTGGCCGCCCTGGGCGGCCTGGCGGCGTCGCGTTGGTCCTGCTCGTGCTGTATCGTGCGCTGCAAGTTGCCCGCGGACTGGTCCTTGTTCTCGTTCATGCTGGCCTCCCTCAAAACGAAGGTCCAGTATCGGCGCGGCAGGGGCGCCATACGGTGCGCTTGTTAACAGAGTGGCGCAAACAGGCGTAAAATTATATGATGATTGACCTTATTGTGGGAGGCAGCATGAAAGTGAGCAGGGAACAGGCGGCGCTGAACCGCGAGCGCATCGTTGAAACGGCGGCCAGGTTGTTTCGCGAAAAGGGCTACGATGGCATCGGCGTGGCCGACCTGATGAAAAATGCGGGCCTCACGCATGGCGGCTTCTATGGCCATTTTGCCTCCAAGGAAGATCTGATGGTCGAGGCATGCCAGCATGCGCTGGATAAATCCTTGCAAGGGTGGCAAGCCAAGGTCGAGCATGACCCCAAACAGGCGCTGCCGGCCATCATCGACAACTATTTGACGACGAAGCACCGCGACCAGCCCGGCACGGGCTGCCCGGCGGCGGCCATGGGCGTCGACGTGGCGCGCATGTCGCCCGGCGCGCGTCCCGCGTTTACCAGGGCGACGCAGCGGCAGTTCGCGCTGCTGGAAGGCTTGTTGCCGGAAGGCGATCCCACGCAGCGGCGCCAGCAGGCGATCGCCACGTTTGCCGCCATGGTGGGTGCCATGGTGCTGGCCCGTTCCGTCGATGACGACGGCCTGTCGGCGGAAATCCTCGCGGCCGTGAAGGCGCAATTGCTGCCGGACTGATCACGCGCCCCTGTCAGCCGGCCGCGCCGCATGATAGGCTTCGGTTTTTCAGATTTCGGGATCATTCATGCTGCTCTGGCTCAGGCAATACCGGCGTCCTCTGTTGGCCGGAGACATCACCGCCGGTATCGTGGTGGCCATGATGATGGTGCCGCAAGGCATGGCTTACGCGCTGGTGGCCGGCTTGCCGCCCGTGGTGGGCATCTACGCCAGCATCCTGCCGCCCGTGCTGTACGCGTTTTTCGGCAGCAGCATGACGCAATCGGTCGGCCCCATGGCCATCGTCTCGCTGATGACGGCCGCCGCCCTGGCGCCGCTGGCCGACCCCGGTTCTTCCCTGTACATCGTGCTGGCCGCCCAGCTGGCTTTCATCAGCGGCCTCGTCCTGCTGCTGTGCGGCGTGCTGCGCCTGGGCTTCATGGCCAGCTTCTTATCGCGTCCCGTGATCAGCGGTTTCAGCAATGGCGCCGCCATCCTGATCATCTGGGGCCAGATCACGCCCTTGCTCGGCGCGAGCCTGCCGCACTGGCATGCGCCCAGCCTCGTGCTGGGGCTGGCCAGCCTGGTGTTCCTGTGGCTGGCCAAACGTTATCTGTCGCGCCTGCTGCAGCGCTGCGGCCTGAATAAAGTCGCCGCCGACGTGGGCGCGCGCCTGGCGCCGATGCTGCTGGTCATCACCGGCATCATGCTGGTTACGTATTGCGGCCTGGACCGTATGGGCGTGCAGACGACGGGCCACGTACCGAGCGGCTTGCCGGGCCTGAACCTGGCCACCTCGGGCGCTCATTGGCGCACCTTGCTGTCGCCGGCGCTCTTGATAGCCTTCATCGTCTTTTTGATGAGCATGTCCGCCGCGCAGACGCTGGCGCAAAAGCGCGGCGAAAAGCTGCACACGAACCGGGAACTGCTGGGCCTGGGCGCGGCCAACGTGGCCAGCGCGCTGTCGGGCGGCTTTCCCGTTACGGGGTCCATTTCGCGCTCGGCCGTCAATTTCCAGGCGGGCGCCAACACGCCGCTGGCCAGCATCATCACGGCCGGCCTGCTGGCGCTGGCGCTGGTGGCGCCCACGGGCTGGCTGGCCCTGCTGCCGTTGCCCGTGCTGGCGGCCACCATCATCTTTGCCGTGTCCAGCCTGCTGGACTGGGATACCTTGAAGTTATCGTGGCGCTATGACCGCAGCGACGCGCTGGCCCTGCTGGCGACGACGGCCGGCGTGCTGGTGCTGGGCGTGGAAGCGGGCGTCGTGATCGGCGTGCTGCTGTCGATGGGCACCCTGATCTGGCGTGCCAGCCGCCCCCATATCGCCGTGCTGGGCCGCATTCCGAATAGCGAGCATTTCCGTAACGTCGAGCGCTACGAGGCGCAAACCCTGCCCGACGTCTTGCTGCTGCGCATAGATGCGGGCTTGTTCTTCGGCAATGTCGAAGCCGTCACGGAGCGCGTGGAGGACGAGTTGCGCGGCCATCCGACGGCACGCCACCTGGTGCTGGTCTTGTCGGCCGTCAACCAGATCGACAGCACGGCCTTGCTGGGCTTGATCGAGCTCAACAGCGCGCTGAGCAAGCGCGGCATCAGCCTGAACCTGGCCGAAGTGAAAGGCCCCGTGATGGACCGCCTGCGCCAGAGCAGCCTGCTGCAAGACCTGAGCGGAAAACTGTACCTGAGCACGGCGCTGGCGACGGCCGACCTGAGTGGAGGAAACGCATGACGATGGAACTGAATCTGCACGGCGATGCGCGCGCCGTCGACACCGTCCTGGCGCTGGAACAGGCGTTGACGGAAGCGCGCACCCTGGCCCAGTGCGAGCTGTGGCTGACCCTGGCGGCGGACGCGGAGCAGGGCCCGGCCCTGTGCATGCTGCGCAACGGCGGCAACGCCTGGCTGATGTACCTGTCGGGCCAGGACGACCTGAGCTTTCATTCGCTGGGCGATGAAGAGGCCGACGGCGCGTGCAGCTATCTGCTGGCGAATGGCCAGGTGGACGAGTATCCGGAAGCCTGGTGCGTGGACGTTGCGCTATGCCATCGGGCGCTGGCCGAGTTTGTCGCAACGGGCGGTGCGCGTCCCGCCAGCATCGCGTGGCAGGCGGATTGACATGCCGCAAACCATCATCGCCGACATCGACAGGGACTTGTACGCCGCGCTGGACGCCAGGGCAGGCTTGCTCACGCTGCGCGCCATCCTGCTGCGCTACAAGGCCAGTGGCGTGACGGCCGCGCAAGTGGCCGGCCTGCTGCAGGAACTGCGCCCCGCCACGCAGGAGGGGCCGCTGGAAGACGCGATACTGGACGCCCTCGACATGGTGACGGGCTGGTGCGGGCCGGCGTTGAGGGTCTGGGACGACCATGCATCCTGAAAAAGTCAAACAGGTGGCACAGTTGCCGGCGCAGCAGCGCTACGGCTATTTCGTGCGCAAGGCGGCCGATACGCAAGAAGTCTGGGGGTTGTATCACGATGGCTGGGCCACGGCGCACGCACACGGAAAGGTGGCGATACCGTTCTGGCCCGAAGCCGCGTTTGCGCAGGCGTGCGCCAGCGGCGACTGGGCCGCTTACCAGCCGCGCGCCATCGCGCTCGCTGATTTTCTGAACAAATGGTTGCCCGGCATGCAGGAAAATGAGCAGCTGGCCTCGATCTTTGCCGTGCCGCATGGAATGGCCGTCATCGCGTCGCCGCCTGCCTTGCTGGAGGACTTGCAACAGGAGGCAGAACAATATGAGTGAGCGCAATGAACGCCTGGATGCCTGGTATGACGGCTCGGCCGTCTGCCTGATCGCCGTCGGCGCGCACGGCGACCCGCTGGACCTGGGCGACGACGAAGTGCGCGCCCTAATCGCGAAGCTGCAGCGCTGTCTGGCCGAGTCCGAGGCAGCTTCGGCGGCGAGCGAAGACTGACGGCTCAGACCGCCTCCAGCGCCTTTTCCATCGCCACGCTGGCCAGGCTGATGCCGCTCGGGTGTGCATACGCTTCCTCGCGCAAGGCGACAAAACCGGCAGCAGCGTAAAACGGCACGGCGTTCAGCGAGGCGGACAGGTGCAGGCGGCGAATGCCGCGCCCGCGCGCCAGCTGCTCCAGCGCCGCCAGCAGCCGCTTGCCGATACCCAGCCCCGCTCGGGTGGGATCGACGAAGACGGCATCGACTTCATGTTTATTGATGTCCAGCATGGCATAGCCGGCGATGGCCTCGTCCTGCATCGCGACGATGCCGCCGCCTTCGGCCAGCATGGCGGCATAGCCGTCCGGCACGGGCGAAGCCGTCCACACGGCAATCTGCCCGGGCGCATAGTGCGCGGCGCAACCGACGCGCACGGCCACGGTGCGCAAGGCCCACAGGGCGGCCATGTCGGCGGGCAGGGCGGGGCGCAGGGCGATGGTCATGGACGCTCTCCAGGCAAAGGCCCATGCTAGCGCAATGGGATGCAGGTGGCCAGCACTGCCGCCCCGCAAGAAAAGATTGCCCGAAGGAATAGACTTGCCCATCCAGTTGACGTTATCATGTTTTTGTAAGTGTCGGTGGCTGGCAAGCCGGCGCATTGGTGAAACATGGTGACAGGCGAAAGCGGGCGTGGGCATGGCGAATGATGCGTGATGTGCCGGGCGGCGTGAGGCCTGGTGGCGGAATGGGCAGGGCAGCGGCGCGCCGCTGCTGCCGCGCATTGCTGCTGGCGCTGTGCCTTGCCACCGGCGTCGCCGCGGCCGCCGCGCCCCTTCCCGCTCCCGCCCATGGCCAGCGCATCCTCTTCCTCAATGCTTACGATTACGGCCGCGCCGGCGTGGAATCGTACACGCGCACCTATGTGGCCGCCATGACGGCGGCCGGCCTGGCCAGCGAAGATATCATGGTCGAGCACCTGAACCTGAATACCCAGGGCGACCCCGCGTTGCGCAATGAGATGCGCGATTTGTTGCTTTTAAGATACACCCAGATGATGGGACGCAAGGTCGACCTGATCGTCGCCATGCAGCAGCCGGCGCTCGACTATCTGGTGTCGGACCTGGCGCCGCTGGCGCGCGGCGTGCCCGTGCTGGCGATCAATACCTCGGGCAAGGCCTTGCCTGCGGGCAGTCCTGCCGTCATCTGGCAGCAAAAGGCGAATGTCGATTTCCCCGGCACCCTGGCGCAGGCGATGGCGCTGTTTCCCGATACCCGGACCATCGTCATGGCCGTCGGCGCCAGCGAGGCCGACCAGGTCCTAAAGCGCAGCATGCAGCAGGCGGCGCAGGCGTGGCGGGGCAAGGTGGCCATGCAGTATCTGGACGGCCTGACCCTGGCGCAGATGCGCGCGGCCGTCGCGCAGCTGCCCGCCGATACCGTATTGGTGGTGAGCAACGTCAACCGCGACGCGGCCGGCGCGATCGCCACGCCCGTGCAGTTTGCCGGGGAACTGGCGCGGCTGGCGAACGTGCCGGCCTTCGGCATGTACAACGCGAATGTGGGCAAGGGCATCCTCGGCGGCTCCATCCTGCATATCGAACGGGCCGCGCAGCAGGTGGCGCAGATGTCGCTGGCGCTGCTGGCGGGCAAGGCGCCTGCCGCGCCGGGCGCCTTGCTGCCGCCCGCGCATCCCGTGCCCATGTATGACTGGGAGCAGCTGCAGCGCTGGGATGCCGACATCAGCCGCCTGCCGCCGCACGCGCTGTTCGTCAACCGTCCGCCCGAACTGTGGCATGAGCACCGCGCCGCCGTGCTGGCCGTGGGCGCCGTGTTCATCGTGATGGCGGGCCTGCTGAGCGCCTTGCTGCTGCAGCGCCGGCGCTTGCGCCGCGCCGAGAGCGAGGCGCGCGAAAGCGAGCAGCGCTTCCGCATCCTGGTGGAACACGCGCCCGAAGCCATCGTCGTGTATGACCTGGACCTGGACCGTTTCATCGACGCCAACAGCAGCGCGCAGCGCATGCTGGGCATGTCGCGCGCAGAACTGCTGGCGAAGGGGCCGTTCGACCTGTACAGCGCGGAGCAGCCCGATGGCCTGCCATTGGGCCTGATGGTGGAAGAGCATTTGCGGCGCGCCATGCTGGGCGAACCCATCCACGTGGAGCGCCATGTGCGGCGCGCCGACGGTTCCGTCTTTCCCTGCGAAGTGCGGCTGGTGAAATTGCCGATGGAAGGGCGGCGCCTGGTGCGCAGCGGCATCGTCGACATTTCCGAGCGCAAGCACAGCGAACAGGAGCTGCTCGGCTACCGCGACCACCTGGAAGAACTGGTGCAGCAGCGCACGGCGGCGCTGTCCGTCGCCGTCACCGAGGCCGAATCGGCCAACCGCGCGAAGAGCGTGTTCCTGGCCAACATGAGCCATGAGCTGCGCACGCCCCTGAATTCCGTGATCGGCTTTTCGCAGATGATGGCCGATTCGAGCAGCATGTTCGAGGAAGAAAAGCACAACCTGGCCATCATCAACCGCGCCGGCCACCACTTGCTGACCTTGATCAATGACATCCTCGAACTGTCGAAGATCGAGGCGGGCCGCATGCAGCTGCAGGCGGGACCCGTGGACTTGAACGGCTTGCTCGACGAGGTGCTCGAGATGGTGCGCATGCGTTCGGGCAGCCAGGGCATCGCGCTGCGGCTCGAGCGTTCCAACGTGCCGCCGCTGGTGCGCCTCGATGGCGCCAAGCTGCGCCAGGTGCTGCTCAATTTGCTGTCGAACGCGCTCAAGTTCATCGAGCAGGGCAGCGTGACGCTGTCGCTCGCGTGCCAGCCGGCCGGCGACGATGGGCAGGTGGCGCTGGCGTTCGCCGTGCGCGATACGGGCAGCGGCATCGCCGAGCAAGACCTCGAGCGCATCTTCGAGCCGTTCGTGCAGGCCGACAGCGCCGTGGCGCAGGCCGGCACGGGACTGGGCCTGACCATTTCGCGCGAATTCGCGCGCCTGATGGGCGGCGACCTGCGCGTCGAATCGACGCTGGGCGAAGGCTCCATCTTCCATTTCGACCTGCGCGCGCCGCTCGTGCTGCGTCCCGCCGCCGCGCCGCTGGCGCCGGGACGGGTGGCGCGCCTGCCGCCGGCCCAGCGCGGGCGCACGGTGCTGCTGGTTGACGATGACGAGAATTGCCGCAAGCTGCTGGCCGGGCTGATGGCGCCGCTGGGCTTCCTGCTGCAGGAGGCGGCGGGCGGCACGCAGGCGCAGGCGCTGCTGGCGATGCAGCGCTACGACCTGGTGCTCAGCGACTGGCGCATGCCGGACATGGATGGCCTGGCCCTGACGCGCTGGCTGCGCAGGCAGGCGGGACTGGCGCAGCCGCGCCTGGTGATCATGACGGCTTCCGCCTTCGAGGAAGAAAAGCAGGAGGCGCTGGCGGCCGGCGCCGACGGTTTCCTGCGCAAGCCGATCGAGCAGGAACACCTGTTTGCCATGCTGGAGCAGCAGCTGGGCCTGCGCTTCCAGCGTGCCGCCGCCCAGGTGCCGGGTATGCAGGGAGCGCCGGCGGCGGCCTTTGATTTTCAGCAGGCGCTGGATCAGCTGGGCGCGGCCGAACGGCAGGCATTGCTCGAATCGGTGCAGGCGCTCGACTTGCGCCGCAGCGCCATCGTGCTGGCCGGCGTGGCCACGCGCTGGCCGCAGCTGGCCGCGCATGTCGCCGCCATGCTGGAACAGCACGAGTACCAGCAGCTGTGCGCGGCGCTGGCGCCGTGCGCCGACCTGCCGGCCATGGACGCCACCCTGCGCCAGAGGGCCGACGCATGACGCGGTCCGCTCCCGACAATACGCGCCTGGGCGGCGTCTCCATCGTGCTGGCCGTCAGCGTGGCGCTGACCTTTGTCGTCACCGCGCTGCTGCTGGTGTTTGCCGTGCTGTTTTACCAGTCCGAACGCGAGGAGCGCTGGCAGCAGCTGTACCGCAGCCTGTCCGTCAGCGCCGACCAGCTGGCCGTGGCCATCGAACTGCCGCTGTGGAACCTCGATGAAAAGCAGATGCTGGCCATCATGCGCAGCACGCTGGGCAAGCGCGACCTGGTGGCCAGCGCGCTCACGCCGGGCATCGGCAGGGAGGCGCTGGCCCTGCGCCGCAATGCGCACGGCGGCTTCGACAGCCTTTCCGTGCTGCCCGACGATGCCGGCCTGCTGGTGGCGAGGCGTCCGGTGACGATGGCCGGACAGGTCATCGGCGGCGTCGCCGTGTATGCCACGCCGGCCCTGCTGCACGCGCAGCTGCGCCAGCGCGCGCTGGCCATCGGCGCCATGATCGTGGCGCTCGACGTGATCCTCGTGGCCAGCATCTGGCTCGTGCTGTGGTGCCTGATGCTCAAGCCCCTGCGCGCCATCGGCCAGTACGCGGCCGGCGTCAGCGCGGGGCAAAGCGAGGCCTTCGGCACGCCGCCGCAAGCGTGGTTCGCGGGCGAGCTGCGCACCCTGTACCGCTCGATCCGCGACATGGTGGCGCTGCTCGACAGCCGCTACCGCGCCTTGCAGCGCAGCGAGGAGCGCGTGCAGATGGCCACGGGCGCGGCCAGCATCGGCATCTGGGACTGGAACGTGATCGGCGATGAACTGCAGTGGGACGAGCAGATGTACGCGCAGTTCAAGGCCGATGCGGGCAGCGGCACGCCGCCGGCGGCCATCTGGCGCGCGGCGCTGGTGCCGCAGGACGTGGCGGCGACCAAGGCGGCCCTGCGCGCCGCGCTGGCGTCCGGGCACGCGTTTTCGCACGAGTACCGCATCCTGTGGCCCGATGGCGGCATCCGCTACATCAAGGCCGACGCCGTGATCTTCCGCGACGGCGCGGGCCAGCCCATGCGCCTGGTCGGCTCGAACTACGACATCACGGCGCACCGCGAGGCGGAGCTGGAACTGCTGCGCCACCGCCACCACCTGGAGGAGCTGGTGGCCGAGCGCACGGGTGCGCTGTCGGTGGCGGTCAGCCAGGCGCAGGCGGCCAACCGCGCGAAGAGCACCTTCCTCGCCAACATGAGCCACGAGCTGCGCACGCCCTTGAATTCCGTGATCGGTTTTTCGCGCCTGATGGCCGCCTCGCCCAACATGCAGCCCGATGAAAAGCGCAACCTGGCCATCATCCACCGCTCGGGCAATCACTTATTGACCTTGATTAATGAAATCCTCGAGCTGTCGAAGGGCGAGGCGGGACGGCTGCAGCCGCAGGCGGAAGTGGTGGCGCTGGCGCCGCTGCTGCAGGAAGTGATGGACATGCTGGGCATGCGCGCCGAGCAGCAGGGCCTGGCGCTGCGCCTCGATTGCGTGGCCGTGCCGCAGGCGGCCGTGCTCGATGCGACGCGCCTGCGCCAGGTCTTGCTGAACCTGATGTCGAACGCCGTCAAGTTCGCGGGCGGCGGCAGCGTGACCTTGCGCGTGCGCGGCGAGCGGCTCGACGGCGATGCCTGGCGGCTGTCGTTCGCCGTCAGCGACACGGGCGTCGGCATCGCCCTCGACGACCAGCAGCGCATCTTCGAGCCCTTCGTGCAGGCCGACAGCGCGGGCGCGAAGGATGGCACGGGCCTGGGCCTGGCCATCTCGCGCGAATTCGTGCAGCTGATGCAGGGCGAGCTGACGGTGGAGTCGGTGCCGGGGCAGGGCGCCACTTTCCGTTTCAGCATACCCGTGCAGGCGGCTCCGGCGCCATCGGTCGCACTGGCCTCAGCGCCGGCGCCATTGCCGCAGCCGCCAGCGCCCGACATGCGGCCGGCGCTGCGGGCGCAGGACCTGGCGCCGCTGGCGCAGGACGAGCGCGCCGCCTTGCTGGCGGCGCTGCGCGCATTGAACCTGGCCCGCGTGGCGCAGCTGCTGGCCGCCTTGCCGGCGGCGGCGGGGCCGTTGCTGGAGCCATTGCAGGCGATGCTGGAGCGGCACGAGTATCGCCAGTTGTGCGCGCTGCTCGAGGCGGAGGACGTGCCGGCGCAGCCGTGAAAGTGTGGACTGACAACATCGAATTGTTTGAAAAGACGGCCAAAGTGCCGCTGGTGGATGGTGCTAAATTGCAATAAAGATTATGATGATGGTATGTAGTTCACCGCAAAGAAATGTCTTGTCCAGTGCGGCGCCAGCGCGCCGCGCCTCATCCAAAGCTGAGAGAACTGCTACATGCACCGCGATTTTTCGGAAGTGAACGCCAAGGGCGAAGTACTGATCGTTGAAGACACGCCGGCTTCGCTGAAACTGTTGAGCGACTTGCTGGGCGGCGCCGGGTATGCGGTGCGCCAGGCGCCGAACGGCGAACTGGCCCTGTGGACGGCGCAGGCGCGCCCGCCGGAGCTGATCCTGCTCGACGTGCGCATGCCCGGCCTCGACGGCTTTGAAGTGTGCCGCCGCCTGAAGGAGATTCCCTCGCTGCGCCAGGTGCCCGTGATCTTCCTGTCGGCGCAGTACGATACGGATGACAAGGTGCGCGGTTTCGCGCTGGGCGCCGTCGACTTCATCGCCAAGCCGTTCCAGGCCGAGGAAATCCTCGCCCGCACCGACGCCCACGTGCGCCTGGGACGGGCGCAGCTGCAGCTGGCGCAGGAGCGCGCCAACCTGGAACGCCGCGTGGCCGAACGCACGGCGGAGCTGGAACAGGTGGCCAGCACGCTGGCGCGCGAAGTGCAGATCCGCCGCGCCAACGAGGAATTGCTGCGCCTGTCCGGCCAGGTCTTCGAAGCCACCCAGGACGCCATCCTGATCACCGATCCGGCCGGCGTCATCGTCACCTCGAATCCCGCGTTTACGCGCATCACCGGCTATACGGCGCAGGAAGTGCTGGGCACCGACATCATGCGCCTGCATGCGCAGTACACGGGCGAAGCCGTGCTGCTGGCCATGCGCCAGGGACTGCGCAGCAGCGGCTGCTGGTCGGGCGAGGTGCAGACGCGGCGCAAGAGCGGCGACACCTATCCCTGCCTGCTCAGCGTCTCCACCGTGCATGGCCCGGACGGCGCCGTCGTCAATTACGTGGGCGTCTTCCTCGACATCAGCGAGCGCAAGGCCGAGCAGCACCTGATCGATTTCCTGTCCTACCACGACGCGCTGACGGGCTTGCCGAACCGCGTGCTGATGCGCGAGCGCTTCGAGCAGGCGCGCGTGAACGCCGTGCGCGACGGCCAGCAGGTGGTGCTGATGTGCCTGGACCTGGACCGCTTCAAGAACATCAACGACTCGCACGGCCAGGCCGTGGGCGACAAGGCGCTGCAGGTGGTGGCGCGCTTCCTGACGGGCTGCGTGCGCGAAGGCGACACGGTGGCGCGCCAGGGCGGCGACGAATTCCAGATCCTGCTGCAGGACGACGCCCTGTTGGGGCGTACGCTTGCGCTGGCGCAAACCATCCTGGCCGGCCTGCGCGAGGAGCTCAGCGTCGACGGCGAGCGCCTGGCCCTGACCACCAGCATCGGCATCGCCCTGTGTCCGGCCGACGGCGACAGCCTCGACGACCTGCTGCGCCACGCCGACACGGCCCTGGTGCGCGCCAAGGAAATGGGGCGCGACCACTACGCCTTCTTCACGGAGCGCATGGGCAGCGATATCCGCGCCCGCCTGGCCATGCAGCAGCAGCTGCGCGGCGCCATCGGCCGCGATGAATTCGAGGTGCACTACCAGCCGCAGATGTGTCTGCGCACGGGCGCCATGCTGGGCGCGGAAGCGCTGCTGCGCTGGGATAATCCGGTGCTGGGCAAGGTACCGCCCGGCCTGTTCATCGCGCTGGCCGAGGAATACGGCTCGATTACGGCCATCGGCGAATGGGTGCTGGAAAGCGTCTGCGCGCAGATCCGCAGCTGGCACGACGCGGGCCTGGGCAGCATCAAGGTGGCCGTCAACCTGTCCGGCAAGCAGTTCGCGCAGGACCGCACGGTGCCGTTCGTCGAGGCGACCCTGCGCAAGTACGGCATCGCGCCGGCCTGCCTGGGCATCGAAATCACGGAAAGCACGGTGATGGGCGATCCGGACAAGGCCGTGGCGGCCCTCACGCGCCTGAAGGATATCGGCGTCGGCATTTCGCTCGACGACTTCGGCACCGGCTATTCCAGCCTGGGCTACCTGAAGCGCTTTCCCATCGACGTGCTGAAAATCGACAAATCCTTCGTCGACGACGTCACCACCAGCAGCAGCGACGCGGCCATCGCCCGCTCCGTCATCTCGCTGGCGCACAACCTCGACATGCGCGTCATCGCCGAAGGCGTGGAAACGCGCGCGCAGGTCGATTTCCTGACGGAGCACGGCTGCGACGAAATGCAGGGCTATTATTTCAGCCGCCCGCTGGCCGCCGCGCCTTTCACGGCGCTGCTGCGCGAACGGCGCGTGCTCGACGTGGCGTAAGCACGCCGCCGCGCCCTGCATGCGCCGCGGTGCGCCGGCCGCACCATTGCGGTGCGGCTGCCGCAGGACGGTGCAGCATTCTCACCATTCCTTCTCTTGAAGCTGGCACATATCCTGCTTAGGTCATTGCTTATTTACGCGATCGCCTTGCATGCCAGACAGCACCTCTCCAGCCACGCCCCATGAGGCCAGCGCGCACAGCGCCTGGCAGGCGCGTTTGCGCCTGGGCTTTGCGCTGGACGCTGGCGTCAGCCGCCTCGTCGAGCGCACCCACAGCGGCCCCCTGCGCGTGCAAAAGCCGCTGTATCCGGAAGGCGAAGGCGTCTGCCACGCCATCATCATCCATCCGCCCGGCGGCGTCGTGGGCGGCGACCAGCTGGCCGTGAACGCCACGGTGGGCGACGGCGCGCATGCCCTCCTGACGTCGCCGGGCGCCGCCAAATGGTACCGCGCCAACGGCCACGTCTCGGGCCAGCATGTCGCGCTGCGCGCCGGCGCCGGCGCGGCCATCGAGTGGCTGCCGCAGGAAAGCATCTTCTTCGACCAGGCTTGCGTGCGCCTGCGCCATGAAGTGGAGCTGGCGACGGACGCCAGCTACATCGGCTGCGACATCGTCTGCCTGGGCCGCAGCGCCTCGGGCGAAACGTTCAACACCGGCAGCATCGCCCAGCACGTGCAGATACGCCGCGGCGGCAAGCTGCTGTGGTGGGAGCAGGGCGTGCTGGCCGCCGGCGGCGCGCTGATGGCCAGCCCGCTGGGCCTGGCCGGCCACAGCGTGTGCGCCACCCTGATCGGCGTCGGCCCGCCGCTTGTCCCCGCCGTGCTGGCCGCCTTGCGCGAGATCAAGGTGCCGGCCGGCGCCGCGTTTGGCGCCACGCAGATGAAATCGCTGGTGGTGGTGCGCCTGCTGTGCGGCGACAGCGAGGCGGCGCGCCACATCATGCTGGCCGCCTGGCAGCTGCTGCGGCCCGCCTTGCTGGGGTGCGACGCTGTTGTTCCGCGCAGCTGGAATACCTGACGATGAAAGGAAAGACATGGACCTGACCCCCCGCGAAAAGGACAAGCTGCTGATCTTCACGGCCGCATTGCTGGCCGAGCGGCGCCTGGCGCGCGGCCTGAAGCTCAATTACCCGGAAGCGGTGGCGCTGATCAGCGCCGCCATCATGGAAGGCGCGCGCGATGGCAAGTCGGTGGCGCAGCTGATGTCGGACGGCACAAGGATACTCGCGCGCGCCGACGTCATGGACGGCATCGCCGAGATGATCCCCGACATCCAGGTGGAAGCGACTTTCCCCGACGGCAGCAAGCTGGTGACCGTGCATCACCCGATACCGTAGTTTTCTGACCGGCCAGGGCGCCATCCGCGCCATGGCTGTTTTGCGCCGGCGACCGGCCGGCAAGCGTTGCGATCTTTGAAGGAGTCCCACATGACCCCAGGCGAGTACAGATTGGAAGAGGGCGAAATCAGCCTGAATGCGGGCCGCGCCACGGCCACCGTGGTGGTGGCCAACCGGGGCGACCGGCCGATCCAGGTCGGCTCGCATTTTCACTTTTTCGAAGTCAACCCGGCGCTGTCGTTCGAGCGCTGGCGCGCGTATGGCATGCGCCTCAATATCACGGCCGGCACCGCCGTGCGTTTCGAACCGGGGCAGCAGCGCACGGTGGAGCTGGTGGCGCTGGCGGGCGAGCGCAGGGTCTTCGGCTTCAATGGCGAAGTGATGGGCGAACTGCAGGACACCCCACCGGGAAAGGATTGAGATGGCCAGCATTCCCCGCAGCGCGTATGCCGAGATGTTCGGCCCCACCACGGGCGACCGCATCCGCCTGGCCGATACGGAGCTGTTCATCGAGATCGAGCATGACTACGCCATCTACGGCGAAGAAGTGAAGTTCGGCGGCGGCAAGGTGATCCGCGACGGTATGGGCCAGTCGCAGCGCTGCGCGGCCGAGGTGATGGACACCGTCATCACGAATGCCGTCATCCTCGACCACTGGGGCATCGTGAAAGCCGACATCGGCCTGAAAAATGGCCTGATCTACGGCATCGGCAAGGCGGGCAATCCGGACATCCAGCCCGGCGTCACCCTGGCCATCGGCGGCGCCACGGAGATCATCGCCGGCGAAGGCATGATCGTCACGGCCGGCGGCGTCGACACGCACATTCACTTCATCTGCCCGCAGCAGATCGAGGAGGCGCTGATGAGCGGCGTCACCACCATGCTCGGTGGCGGCACGGGACCGGCCGTCGGCACGGCCGCCACCACCTGCACGCCGGGGCCATGGCATCTGCACGCCATGCTGGCGGCCGCCGACGCCTTCCCGATGAACCTGGGCTTCATGGGCAAGGGCAATGTCAGCCTGCCGCTGCCCCTGGAAGAGCAGGTGCGCGCGGGCGCCATCGGCCTCAAACTGCACGAGGACTGGGGCAGCACGCCGGCCGCCATCGACAACTGCCTGTCGGTGGCCGAGCGCATGGATATCCAGGTGGCGCTGCACAGCGACACGTTGAACGAAGGCGGCTTCCTCGAGCACACGCTGGCCGCCTTCAAGGACCGCACCATCCACACCTTCCACACGGAAGGGGCGGGCGGCGGCCATGCGCCCGACATCATCGCCGCCGTCGGCCAGGCCAACGTGCTGCCTTCGTCGACCAATCCCACGCGCCCGTTCACCGTCAACACGCTCGACGAGCACCTGGACATGCTGATGGTGTGTCACCACCTGGATCCGGCCATTGCGGAAGACGTGGCATTTGCCGAATCGCGCATCCGCCGCGAAACCATCGCCGCCGAAGACATCCTGCACGATATCGGCGCCATCTCGATGATGTCGTCCGATTCGCAAGCCATGGGCAGAGTGGGCGAGGTGATCATGCGCACCTGGCAGACGGCGCACAAGATGAAGGTGCAGCGTGGCGCCCTGGCGCCCGACACGGCGCGCAGCGACAACTTCCGCGCCAAGCGCTACATCGCCAAATACACGATCAACCCGGCCATCACGCATGGGATTTCGCACGTGGTGGGCTCGATCGAAGCGGGCAAGATCGCCGACATCGTGCTGTGGAAGCCGGCCTTCTTCGGCGTCAAGCCGTCGATGATACTCAAGGGCGGCATGATCGCCGCCGCGCAGATGGGCGACCCGAACGCCTCGATTCCCACGCCGCAGCCCGTGCACTACCGCATGATGTTCGGCGCCTTCGGCGGCGGCCTGAAAAAGTCGTTTACCTTTGTCTCGCAGGCGGCCTGCGAGCTCGATATCGGCCACCAGCTCAAACTCAATAAATCCGTCATCGCCGTGAAAAACATGCGCGGCTTGCGCAAGCACGACATGGTCCACAACAGCGCCACGCCGCACATGGAAGTGGACCCGGAAACCTATGCCGTGCGCGCCGACGGCCAGCTGCTGGTGTGCGAAGCGGCCGCCGTGCTGCCCATGGCGCAGCGCTATTTTCTATTTTAAGGGGGAGACATCATGCTGACTTTGCATACCAAACTGGGGCCGGATGATACGCGCGAACCCGGCGCGCAACTGGTGCTGCCCTACGACCAGCGCGAAAAATGCCGGCTGCGCGCCGTGCTGTCGAACGGCGACGACGTGGCCGTGTTCACCGTGCGCGGCACGGTGCTGCGCGACGGCGAGCGCATGACGGGACCCGGCGGGCAGGTGGTGCGCATCGTCGCCGCGCGCGAATCGACCTACCTGGTGCGGTGCGCCGACGCGCACACCCTGCTGCGCTGCGCCTTTCACCTGGGGAACCGCCACACGCAGGCGCAGGTGGGCGACGGTTTCTTGCGCATCCGCAAGGACGTGGTGCTGAAGGAGATGCTGGAAGGCTTGCAGGCGACCGTCACGGAAGAAAGCGCGCCGTTCGAGCCGGAGGCGGGCGCGTATGGCGGCGGCCATGGCCACCACGATGGCCATGGCCAGCACTTGCTGGCGCCCGTGCCGCTGCGGCAGAAAATCCACCGTCCCGGCGATGCGCCTGGCGCCGCCTGATGCAGGCCTCGGCCCTGCTGCATCTGCTGCAATTTGCCAGCCCGGCCCTGCCGATCGGCGCCTACAGCTATTCGCAGGGGCTGGAAGCGGCGCTGGAATCGGGCCTGGTGCATGACGCGACCACCGCGCGCGGCTGGATCGCCCGGCATCTGGCGCAGGTGGTGGCGCGCTGGGAGGCACCATTGTGCTGGCGGCTGATGCAGGCGTTCGAGCAGCAGGATCTGTGCGCCGTGCAGCGCTGGAGCGAGCGTTTCATCGCTTCGCGCGACACGGCGGAGTTTCGCGCCGAAACCATCCAGATGGGCTATTCGCTGACCAAGCTCCTGGCCGAACTGGGCGTGGCCGACGGCGTACTGATCGACATGCTGCAGGGCCAGCCGGAAGTGGCGCTGCCGACCGCGTATGCGTGCGCCGTGGCGGCGCTGGCCATTCCGCGCGAAGAGGCGCTGCTGGCCATGCTGTTCGCCTGGGCGGAAAACCAGGTGCTCGTCTGCGTGAAATCCGTGCCGCTGGGGCAGGTGGCGGGCCAGCGCCTGCTGCTGTCGCTGCGGCCGGAGCTGGAAGCGGCGGCCCTGACGGCGCAAACCTTGCAGGACGACGAGATGGGCAACTGGGCGCCCGGCCTGTCGCTGCTGTCGATGCGGCACGAAGTGCAGTACAGCCGGCTGTACCGTTCCTGAACCATTAATGAGAGAGCAAAAATGACATCGATTACCTCGAATCCGCTGCGCGTGGGCATAGGCGGCCCCGTCGGCTCGGGCAAGACGGCGCTGTGCGAAATGCTGTGCAAGGGCATGCGCGCGCGCTATGACATGGCCGTCATCACGAACGACATCTACACCAAGGAAGACATGGAAATCCTGCTGCGCGCCGATGCCTTGCCGGCCGAGCGCCTGATGGGCGTGGAGACGGGCGGCTGTCCGCACACGGCCATCCGCGAAGATGCGTCGATCAACCTGGAGGCGATCGCGCGCATGCAGGCAGATTTTCCCGACCTCGACTTGATCCTGGTCGAATCGGGCGGCGATAACCTGGCCGCCACCTTCAGTCCGGAATTGTCGGACCTGACCATTTACGTGATCGACGTGGCCGGCGGCGAAAAAATCCCGCGCAAGGGCGGACCCGGCATCACGCGCTCCGATTTGCTCATTATCAACAAGACGGACCTGGCGCCATATGTGGGCGCCAACCTGGACGTGATGGCGCAGGACGCCAGGCGCATGCGCGGCGAGCGCCCGTTCGTCTTCACCAACCTGCGCAGCGGCGACGGCGTGCAGGTCGTGATCGATTTTATCCGCGAGCAAGGTTTGCTCGACCAACCAGGCAAGGAGCTGCAATGAGCGCAAGACTGATGACGAAAACGGCCGCCGTGGCCGCCCTGTGCCTGCTGGCGCTGCCCGCCATGGCGCATCCCGGCCATGGCGAGAGCGCCGGCTTCCTGGCCGGCCTGGCCCATCCGTTCACGGGCCTCGACCATTTGCTGGCCATGCTGGGCGTGGGTCTCTGGGGCGGCCAGCAGCGGCGCGGCCTGGCGCAACCGGGCACCTTTCTCGGCATGATGCTGCTGGGCGCGCTGGCCGGCATGGTCGGCTTGACCGTGCCCGGGCTGGAAACGGGCATTGCCGCCACGGTGGCGCTGGTGGGGCTGGCCATCGCGCTGGCGCTGGCCATGCCGAACTGGCTCGGCATGGGGCTCGTGGGCCTGTTTGCGCTGGCGCATGGCAATGCGCATGGGCAGGAATTGCCGGCCGCGTCGGCCGCTTGCGGCTTCATGCTGGCCTCGGCCACCTTGCTGTTTGCCGGGCGCTTCATGGGCCAGGTGATGGCCGAGCGCATGCTGCGCGTGGCCGGCGTGGCGCTGACGGCCGCCGGCGTGGTACTGATGGGAATGAATTAGGCGTCGGGGCGGCGTTCCGACAACACGATGGGCGCCGCGTTTTCAGGGTGCAAGCCCTGGTGGCCCGCATACACGGCGGCGATGGCCGCCATGTCGGCATCCTTGTCGCCCGTCAAGTCGATGTGGTCGACGACGCCCAGCACCTTGTTCGGATAGTCGATGTAGACCAGCAGCAGCGGCACCTTGGCGGCCAGCGCCAGGTGATAAAAGCCGCTCTTCCAGTTCGGGCGGTAGCTGCGCGTCGCTTCCGGCGTGATGGCCAGCCAGTACCAGTCGGCGGCCAGCATGCGCTCGGCCTGGCGGCCGATGGTGCCGCTGGTGGTGCTGCGGTCGACGGGCTCGCCGCCGAGGTAGCGCAGCACCTTGCCCAGCGGGCCGCGGAACAGCGAATCCTTCGCCAGCCAGCGGAATGGCAGGGCCAGCGCCCATTTGCCGAACAGGCCCACCATGAAATCCCAGTTCGACGTGTGCGGGTAGACGACGGCGATGCCGCGCGGACCCGGCAGGGGGCGAAAGCGCATGCGCCAGCCGAACAGGTGCAGCACGCGCAGCGCGCAGCGCTGGTGCCAGGTCGGCAAGTCGCCCGCTTGTACAAATAAGTCGTTCATGGATACCCTCTACTATGTGCGTGTCTCTGTTCTTATAAGATGGCGCTGATGGTGATGTTGCTTGAAGCAAAAAATCTGCGCAGGCATTCTATACGGGGCTGGCGGTGGCGACAAGCAGCGAAGGCCGCTATCCATGCGGTGCCGGGGCTGTTGATGCTGCCATTTTAGCCATGTTTGTGGCGAATGCCGGGCACTAACCGCGGGGGATGTGGTCAAAATGTGATGCAGTGTTGATCCACCCGACATGGAGCCGTGGCATGAAAAACAACATCGATATGGTAAATGGGGACAATGTTAGATCGGACAAGGCGATGGCCGAACTGGTCGAGCGCGGCGTTGCCTTTCATCACACCTTGGGCAGGACGGTGGCGACGGCGTATCTGCGTGAACACGCGGTGCCGGTCGACGTGATACACCGCGTCTTCAGCAGCGTGCAGGCGCGCCGCCCGGCAAGGCCGGCGCGGCGCCGATGGCGTTGAGCGGCTAGCCGCATGCCATGCAAGAAATGTTGAAATAACGACAGACAGCGGAATCGACGCTGGCGTATGGCGGCGGGCGCTACGATAGTGACGCATGATTGCGTGGGTATCGTTGCGCCCGCCATCAGGGGCGCGCAGGTGCCGCCGTCAGGAGGCGCCTGCGCTGCCGCGAGTGGTGACGGGCCGCCCGACCAGGTGCTCAGGCCATCCAGGCCAGTCACTCGGGCCAGTCGCTCAGGCCATTCAGGCCGCGCACTCAGGCCAGTGCGGGATAATCCGTGTAGCCGGCAGCATCGGGGGCGTACAGGGTTTCCGCGTTCAGCGGATTGAGCGGCGCGTCGCTGTGCAAGCGGATCGGCAAGTCCGGGTTGGCGATGAACCACAGGCCAAAGGCGACGGCATCGGCTTCGCCGGCCGCCAGCAGGGCTTCGGCGGCGGCCTTGTCCATTTTCTCATTGGCAATGTAGACGCCGCCGAATTGCTGTTTCAGGTAAGGGCCCAGGCGGTCTTCGCCGAGCGCTTCGCGCGCGCAGATGAAGGCGATGCCGCGCTTGCCCAGTTCGCGCGCCACATAGCCGAAGGTGGCGCGCGGGTCGGAGTCGCCCATGTCGTGCGCATCGCGGCGCGGCGCCAGGTGCATGCCGACCCTGTCGGCGCCCCATACTTCGATGCAGGCGTCCGTCACTTCCAGCATCAGGCGGGCGCGGTTTTCAATCGAGCCGCCATAGTTGTCGGTGCGCAAGTTGGTGCTGTCTTGCAGGAACTGGTCGAGCAGGTAACCGTTGGCGCCATGGATTTCCACGCCGTCGAAGCCCGCTTTTTTCGCGTTGACGGCGCCCTGGCGGTAGGCGGCCACGATGCCGGGAATCTCGTCCGTCCCGAGCGCGCGCGGCGTGACGAATTCCTGTTTCGGCCGCACCAGGCTCACGTGGCCGGCCGGCTTGACGGCGCTGGGCGCCACGGGCAGGTCGCCGTCCAGGAAGATCGGGGCGGAAATGCGGCCCACATGCCACAGCTGCAGCACGATCAGGCCGCCGGCGTCATGCACCGCTTTGGTGATATGTTTCCAGCCTTCCACCTGTTCATCGGACCAGATGCCGGGCGTATCCGCATAGCCGACGCCCTGCGGCGTGACGGCCGTCGCTTCCGAGATGATCATGCCGGCCGTGGCGCGCTGCGTGTAGTACTCGGCCATGAGGGCGTTGGGCACGCGGCCCGGGTTGCCGGCGCGCGAACGCGTGAGCGGCGCCATGATGATGCGGTTTTTCAGTTGCAGGCTGCCAATGGTGATGGGGTCGAATAAAGTTGCCATGATTGTTATTTCCTTGAGGTCGCCGGTCAGGCGTCAGAGTGGATGGTGGTGTAGGGTGTTGCTTGCTTATAAACCTTGATGCATATGGTCGAGAAAGGCCTGGATGGTTGCTTCATTGCGGCTGAAAAAACTCCATTGGCCGACTTTCCTGACTGAAATCAGGTCAGCCTTTTGCAAGGTGGCCAGGTGTGCCGAGACCGTCGATTGCGACAGGCCCACGCGGCGGTCGATCAGCCCGGCACAGATGCCGAAGTCGAGCGGATGCTCCTGCTCGCCGAAATACTGCTCGGGCTCCTTCAGCCATTGCAGGATTTGCCGCCGCACGGGATTGGCCAGCGCCTTGTGGATGGCGTCGATGTCCATGCTGATACTCCTGGTGGTTTAATTCGCCTTTCAGCGATGTTTATATCGTATTTTTCAAATTCCAATATCGTCATATTACGATATAAATG
The DNA here is from genome assembly GCF_030397695.1 of Janthinobacterium sp. SUN118. NCBI lineage: Bacteria > Pseudomonadati > Pseudomonadota > Betaproteobacteria > Burkholderiales > Oxalobacteraceae > Janthinobacterium > Janthinobacterium sp. SUN118. The sequence continues at coordinate 1,918,901 of NZ_JAPUBV010000001.1, forward strand.
GAAAGCGTGCTGGCGGTGCGCGTTTTTGCCGCTTCAGGCGGGCTGGGAAGTGCGCTGCAGCACGGCGGGGCCGGTGAGCACGATGCGTACCAGATCCACCTGGCGCTGGGCGCCGGCCTTGGCGGTGGCGCTCTTGATCTGCGTGCGCGCCGTGTGGATGGAAATTTGCTGGCGTTCGGCATATTCCTGCAAGGAATAGCCGTTGACCAGCGCTTCCGTCAGGCGTGCCTCGGCCATGGTCATGCCATAGAAATTGCGCAGGGTGGCCGCCAGGGACGTGATCAAGTCATTGGTATCGCTGAGGAAGACGGCAATCGCGCTGGCCGAGCCAAACGGGCTGTGCCAGGAGGGCAGGGGCGTGATGCGCAGGCGCAGCCTTTCGCCGGCCAGGCCGCTCAGGTTCAGCACGCCACCGGGGCCACCGGCGGCGGCGCTGCCCGTTTGCGCGGCGTCGTGCAGCAGGCGCCGCAGCGAGCCGTTATCCGCTTCGCGCGGGCAATACAGGGGCGCGCCTTCGCGCAATTGCAGCAAACGCGTCGCGGCCGTCATGGCCAGCGCCCGTTCGTTGGCGTACAGCAGCAGCGACGAGGCATCGAGCAGCAGCACGCCGAACGGCAGCAGTTCCAGCACCTGCGTGGAACTCTGGGACAGCATTTCCAGGCGGCGCAGCTTGCGCTGCAGGGCGAAGGCCGTTTGCAGGTGCGGCATCAGGCTGGCGATCAGCGCCAGCTCGGCGGCGTCATACGCGCCCGCCCTTTCGGCGCGCACGACGGTCACATTCGTCGAGCGCTCGGCGCGCAGCTCGACGACGGCCGCCGCCGTGTAGAAAATGTCTTGCGGGCGCAGCCAGTCCGTCCAGTATTCCGTCTTTTTCAGGCAGTGATCGGGAAACAGCATGGAGCCGGTGACGACGGCCCCTTCCCGGTGCAGGCTGGCGTCTTCCAGCCAGACATTGCGCGCGCCGTAATAGCTGGCAAAGCTGGCCATGGCTTGCGACTCGAAGCCGTAGGTGGCGGACAGGCCGCTGCCCGGCAACTGCACGTCGACCGAGCGGTTGCTGAAATCATTGGCCCAGATCAAGCCCGCATGCGATTGCAGTTGCTGCGCAAAGGCGGCGAGGAATGCCGGCCAGGCGCCATGCCGCATGGCCGCCTCGTAAATCAGGGTGATCAGCGCCTGGCTGGCGGCGGGGAGCGATGGCGTCATTGACGATCCTCATGGCGGCAAGCGATGGGTAATGCACGGGAAACGGGTGCTGCGCGGAGGCGGCCGCAACGGCCATCCCCGTCCTGCCATCGTGTTCAGCGCGCTTCCAGCCAGCTTTTGCCGCCGGAGGTGCAGCTGCTGAGACTAGCGTACTGGCTGACATAGCTGTAACCGCTGCCGCAGCCCCCTTCGCCGGATTTGACGGGGCCGTAGCAAGCGCCTTCATAGCTGAGCTTACCATTGACCGACGTGCTTTTGACACAGAAATTGTAGTTGCTTGCCGTGCTGTTGTTGGGCAAGGTCGGGCCATTGTTTTGTCCGCAACCGAGTTCCTTGCTCACGGAGCGCGCGTAGTCGACCATCTTCTTGTAGGTGCTGTTGTAGTAATTGTCGGCCGTGGTTTTTTGTCCCTGTTTGCAGGCGGCAATCACGCTATCGTAGCCGGAGTCAGCCTGGGCATAGTTGCCCGATACTTGAATGCCGCAGGCGCTGGCCTGGCTGCGTTCCGAGTCGCTGATCAGGTTGCTGTACTGGCAGCTTGCCGACGTGCCGCCACTGCTGCCGGCGTTGCTGGAACCGCTGCCCGAGCCGCTGTCTGCGCCGCCGCCACCGCAGGCGGACAGCAGTGTGCAGCTTGCCAAGGCGACGGCAAGCATGGATGGATGTGTTTTCATGATTTCCCCTGTGGACTGTGACTTGCCACCATCGTGTCTGGTGGTATCTTTTTTATTGCTACAAGGAATTGTATCGAGCATGTTTTCAGGAAACATCACCCATTTGGGGTATGCCCGTGGCGGGCGGGGGGACGGCGCGGATGGCCGTCCCGGCAGGAATCAGGCGAAGTGGAACAGCAGCAGGGCGATGACGGCAGGCACCGTCTGAAGGTAGAGGATGCGCGTCATGACGGTGGCCGCACCCCATAGGCCCGCCACGGCGATGCAGGCGAGGCCGAAGACGGTGAAGGCATGGGCGATGGCGTCATCCGGGTAAAAGAAGCCCAGCGCCAGGGCGGCCACGAGGAAGCCGTTGTAGCAGCCCTGGTTGGACATGGCGGGGCGCACGATCTCCGCTTTTTCCTTGCTGAGACCAAATACCTTGCGTCCGCGTGTATCGAACAGCACGGTTTCGAGCAGCACGATATACACGTGCAGCAGCAGAATGATGGCGGTGAGGGCCTGGGCCAGTAGTAGCATCGTCGCTCCTGATAGTGGGTGGGTGCTGCCATTATCCTGCCGATGCCATGGTTTTTCGCTATTTTCGATTAGAGCGCAGGCACTAGCGATAGTGTGCTTCCGGCAAGAGTTTCCGCCCGATGGTATACTTTTCCTTTTGCTCCTGTGGGGACGACCCCGCTCGATGACGGGGCTCATGGCGGGGACGACCCTGCCGCCTCAGGAGGGTAGTATGGCGTGGATAATCTTGGTCCTGGCGGGCTTGCTGGAAATCGGCTGGGCCATCGGCCTCAAATACAGCGCCGGCTTTACCCGCCTCGTGCCATCCGTGCTGACGGCCATCTCCATGGTGGGCAGCGTGGTGATGCTGGGCCTGGCGCTGCGCACCTTGCCGCTGGGTACGGCGTATGCGATCTGGACGGGCATCGGCACCGTCGGCACGGCCATTTTCGGCATCATGGTGCTGGGCGAGCCGGCCAGCGCCGCGCGCATCGCCTGTATCGCGCTGATCGTCTCGGGCATCCTCGGCTTGAAGCTGCTGAGCCCGCAGTAAGTTTTTTGACGCGCCCTGCGCCGTTGCGCCGCCCTGAACGAACAGGCGGCGAGCGGGCAGGGCGTTGTTGTATCTGCCATCTTTGAAAGGACCATCGCATGAGCCTAGCCATGACCTATTTCTACCTGGCCATCGCCATCATCGCCGAAGTCATCGCCACCAGCGCGTTGAAGGCATCCGAGGGTTTCAGCCGACTCGTGCCCAGCATCATCACCGTGGTCGGCTATGCCATCGCCTTCTGGTGCCTGTCGCTGACCTTGAAGGTCATTCCTACCGGCATCGTGTACGCGATCTGGTCGGGCGTGGGCATCGTGCTCATTTCCGCCGTCGGCTGGTTCTGGTTCAAGCAAAGCCTGGACACGCCGGCGCTGATCGGCCTGGGGCTGATCATTGCCGGCGTGCTGGTGATTAATCTGTTTTCCAAGTCGGTCGGGCATTAGCGCGCCAGGCATCGGCTGCTGCGCGTCGCGATTTGCGGCCTCCGATGCTCACTGACTCGGCGGCCCCGTGCATGCGCACAGTGCCGCTTCTCGGGCCAGCGGGCGCGCCGAGCCTCACTGCCGCTCGCTACGGCTTTGTCGGATGCCGTACACCATTCAAAAACTGCTGGCCACGCGCGCCAGGTAATACCACTCGGCATTCGCCGCCGCATTGACGTCGGGGAACAGGATGTAGGCGTCGAATTCGGCCGTCACCGGCGTGCCGTCGGCGCGCACGCCGATCTGGTCGCCCTGTTTCACCTTGTCAAAGCTGGACCAGGTCTTGATGAAGCGGTCGTCCGCGTGCAGCTTGTCGTGCACGACGACCATGTTCAGCGCTTCCATGTCGGCGTCGGCGATGGCTTCCGGTTGTGGTGCATCAATGAAACCGAGGAAGGCCAGCGTATTCTTGATGGCGCGGTAAGCGACGTCCGGCGCGGCCGGGTCCGCGTGCTGGCCGCATTCCAGGGTCAAGGCGTAGCCGCCCGTCGAGCGCATGTATTCGGTGGTGCCCACGCCATAGCGCAAGACCATGCCCACCTGGTCGCTGCTGCCCATGCGGCGTTGTACGCCCGAGCCATAGGTTTGCAGCCAGCCATCGACGAAGCGGCGCACGCCCAGGCGGCGCGCCAGCGCGCGTTCTTGTTCCTCGTGCTGGAACGGTTGCAGCGGGCCATCGTTGTTGCGCGGACCCACCATCACGAAAGGCTGGCTGTCGGCATTGAACGAGTGCAAGTCCAGCAGCACGTCGTGCTGGCCCAGCAAGGGGCACAGCCAATTGGCGATGCGGTCTTCGAAATCCTGTGGATTGTCGTTCGGGAACAGGTTGCGGTTCAGGTTGCGGTCGCCGCTGCGCACGCCCTTGGCGTAGGCGAGCGGGTTGGTGATGGGCACGAAGGTGACGCTGCCGGCCACGATGGAGAGGGCGCCGCTGTCGAGTTCAGCCATCACGCGTTCGATGCCTTTGGTGCCGCAGGTTTCATTGCCGTGCACGGCGCCCGTGACGATCAGGCGCGGGCCGCTGCCCTGGCCCGTGTAGTTGATGGACTTGAAGTGGAGTGCGCTGCTCATGCTGGACATATCCTATGCTGTTGCGGGAAGGGGAAGCGGGGTCGGCATATTTTAGCGGGATTCGCCGTGGCCGCCTGTAAAAAGTTGGCCATGGCAGCGTGCGGCGTGGCATGATCGGCGCCACCGTTGTTTTCCCTTGCTGATATTCATGTCGACTTCCCTGCATTCCTCCCGCCTGGCCGGCCTCGACACCTTGCGCGCGCTGGCCATCGTGCTGGTCTTCATGAACCATTATTTGCTGTTCGTCAGCGATGGCGGCGCGTTTGGTTTCTGGGGAGAAATCGGCTGGACGGGCGTGGACCTGTTCTTTGCCCTCAGCGGCTTTCTGATCGGTAACCAGATCTTTGCCGCCCTGCGCAGCGCGCATGGTTTTTCCTTGCCGCACTTTTATGCGCGGCGCTTCCTGCGCACCTTGCCCAGCTTCTATGCCGTGCTGGCACTGTATTATTTGTGGCCCGCGTTCCGCGGCGACAGCGCGCTGCTGCCGCTGTGGAAATTTCTCACCTTTACGCAAAACATCAACCTGACGCCGGGCACGGCGTTTTCGCATGCGTGGTCCTTGTGCGTGGAAGAGCAGTTCTATGTCTTGCTGCCGGCCGTGGCCCTGGTTGTCGCCACCTGCCGCCGGTCCTTGCTGTGGGCGTGGTTGGCCGTGGCCGCCAGTTTGATTGCCGGCATGCTGGTGCGCGCGTATTTATGGGATGAGTATGTGCAAGTGCCGCGCGGCGGCCTCGGTTATTACAAGTATATCTACTATGCCTCGTGGTGCCGTTTCGACGAGCTGGTGGCGGGCGTGGCGCTGGCGCTGCTGAAGAACCACCATCCTGCCGCCTGGTCGCGCCTCATTTCCTATGGCAACCGCACTCTGCTGGCGGGGATGGCCGCTACGGCGCTGATGTTTTATGTGTTTCTCACCGATCACTATGGCTATTGGGTGACGGTGTTCGGCTATCCGGCCCTGGCGGCCAGTTTCACCTTGCTGCTGATCGCCGCCTTGAGCCCGGGCAGCGTGCTGTACAAGGTGCGCGTGCCGGGCGCGGCCAGCCTGGCCTTGTGGTCGTATGCGATTTATTTGCTGCACAAGCAGCTGTGCATCCTGCTGCGGCCCCTGTTGCAGGATATGGGCTACGGGCCGGACGGCGTGCCGGCCATGCTGGCGATGATTGCTTTCAGCATCGCCTCGGGCTGGCTCCTGTATCTATTGGTGGAAACGCCGTTCATGCGCTTGCGGGCGCGCTATGTTCCCGCCAATCACGCCTGACTGCAAATCGCTCGCTACATGTCGATCACGTCGAGTCCCCGTGGCGTGCCGACCAGCAATTCCAGGATGGCGTGCACGCGCAGATTCGTTTCCTCGTGCTGCGTGTCCTGGATCAGCTTGCGCAAGCCGGGCACGGCTTCCGTGATGTGCGCGCTGGCGTAGGCCTGGATCAACAGCAGGACCAGGTCCGTGGCGCCCGCGCCGGGCTGGCGCCGCAGCCGCTCGTGGATCACGCCCAGCAGCGCGCGCTGCATGCGCGGCGTGGGATTCGTGATGTAGGCGAACACGCTCGGCGTGTTGGCGATGGCCGCGCACAGGCGCCGTTCCATGTCGTCGGGCTTCACGTCGGAAGCGATATCGAAGTACGCGGCATTCCAGCGCGTGCGCGCATACGGGTGGCCCGGCGGGAAGGAGTCGGCCGTTTCGAAACCGCAGATGCGGCTCAGGGTTTTCAGCCAGGCTAATAGGGTGGAGTTCATGCCGCGATTTTAGCGGCATTCCATGCGCGCCGGGCCGTATGCTTTTGCTTGCCTATATAAAGGGGGCTGACGCCCGGGAGGCGAATGAAAAACAGATTAAAGTTTCCTGTAAAACAGCCCTTGTCATTCTGGGAAAGCCTCTCTATAATGCTGGTCTTCGGGGCGGTTAGTTCAGCTGGTTAGAATACTTGGTCGACATCCAAGGGGTCGGGGATTCGAATTCCTCACCGCCCACCAGAATTTGGCAGTAGATGGTTTTTTAAGCTGGCGCAAGCCGCAAGCGGTCATTTGAAATAAAATGATCAACAAAAGTTTTACGGGCGGTTAGTTCAGCTGGTTAGAATACTTGGTCGACATCCAAGGGGTCGGGGATTCGAATTCCTCACCGCCCACCAGAATGCAGTTAGAGAGAAAGGTAAAACCGGTTATGACACCGCGAACTACTACCAAGCTTTGGGAGTGACGCTAGTCGAACGGGTTTCCTTTGTCTCAAGAAAGTGAAAAACGCGGCTAGTCCGCGTTTTTTTGCGTCTGCGTTTTCCTTTCAGTTTTTCAGTCCACACCATTCATTGCAGTTTTACCTGGCGCCAGCGCCGATATGGAGATCAATATGCTTACAATCCGACTTCCCGATGGTTCCGCCCGTCAATTCGACGGCCCGGTCACCGTGGCCCAGGTTGCGGCCAATATTGGTACCGGCCTGGCCAAGGCTGCCCTGGCCGGCAAGGTCGACGGCAAGCTGGTCGACACTTCCTATCTGATCGAGCAGGACGCGGAACTGGCGATCGTCACGGACAAGGATGCCGATGGCCTGGAAGTGATCCGCCACTCGACGGCCCACTTGCTGGCATATGCCGTCAAGGAATTGTTCCCGGACGCGCAAGTGACCATCGGTCCCGTGATCGACAACGGCTTCTATTACGATTTCGCCTACAAGCGCCCGTTCACGCCGGAAGATCTGGTGGCGATCGAAAAGAAAATGGCCGAACTGGCCAAGAAAGACGAGCAAGTCACGCGCAAGGTCGTGGCGCGCGACGAAGCCATCGACTACTTCAAGGGCATCGGCGAAGCGTACAAGGCTGAACTGATCGGCTCGATTCCAGCCGACCAGGAAGTGTCGCTGTATTCCGAAGGCAAGTTCACGGACTTGTGCCGCGGCCCCCACGTGCCATCGACGGGCAAGCTGAAAGTGTTCAAGCTGATGAAGCTGGCCGGCGCCTACTGGCGCGGCGACTCGAAAAACGAGATGCTGCAGCGTATCTATGGCACGGCCTGGGCCAAGAAGGAAGACCAGGAACTGTATTTGCACAACCTGGAAGAGGCGGAAAAGCGCGACCACCGCAAGCTGGGCAAGCAGCTCGATTTCTTCCATTTCCAGGAGGAAGCGCCGGGCCTGATCTTCTGGCACCCGAAAGGCTGGTCGATCTGGCAACAGGTTGAGCAATACATGCGCAATGTCTACCAGGTTAACGGCTATCAGGAAGTCAAGGCGCCGCAAATCCTCGACCGCGGCCTGTGGGAAAAGACCGGCCACTGGGATAACTACCGTGAAAACATGTTCATCACGGAATCGGAAAACCGCGCCTACGCGCTGAAGCCGATGAATTGCCCTGGCCATATTCAGATTTTCAACAATGGCATGCGCAGCTACCGCGACCTGCCTTTGCGCTACGGCGAATTCGGCCAATGCCACCGCAACGAGCCGTCGGGCGCCTTGCACGGCATGATGCGCGTGCGCGGCTTTACGCAGGATGATGGCCACATCTTCTGCCTGGAAGAGCAGATTGCCGGCGAAGTGACGGCTTTCCACCAGCAGGCGATGGATGTGTACACGGCGTTCGGCTTCACGAATATCGACGTGAAACTGGCCTTGCGTCCCGATAACCGCATCGGCACGGAAGAGTCGTGGGATTTCGCCGAGGAATCCTTGCGTTCGGCCCTGCGCGCCTGCGGCGTGGAATGGACGGAGTTGCCGGGCGAGGGCGCCTTCTATGGTCCGAAGATCGAATACCATCTGAAGGATAGCCTGGGCCGCGCATGGCAGGTAGGTACCGTGCAGATCGACCCGTCGATGCCGGGCCGCCTCGGTGCCGAATACGTGGCCGTGGACAACACGCGCCAGGTGCCGATCATGCTGCACCGCGCGATCGTCGGTTCGCTGGAACGTTTCATCGGCATCCTGATCGAACACTATGCGGGCGCGATGCCGTTGTGGTTGTCGCCGGTACAAGTGTCGGTGTTGAATATTTCCGACGCTCAAGCTGATTATGTACAAGAAGTAACAACAAAACTGCGCAAAGCGGGGCTGCGCGTACAGGCTGATTTGCGTAACGAGAAGATTACCTATAAAATACGTGAACATTCCGTACAAAAATTGCCTTACATCTTAGTAATTGGCGACAAAGAGCGGGATGCCAATACAGTGGCCGTGCGGGCGCGGGGCAATGTCGATCTGGGCGTCATGTCCGTCGATGCCCTGATAGAGCGACTCAAACATGAAGTCGACACCAAGGCCTGACGAGGAAACTCGCTGCACGACCGTCTTACAAGATTTTTAAAGGAAATTACAATAGCTACTGACAAGTCACATCGCATCAATGGCGAAATCACTGCCCCTGAAATGCGTTTAAGCGGGGTCGATAACGAGCCACTCGGTATCGTAAGTTTGGCTGAAGCCTTCCGCCTGGCGGAAGAGGCAAACGTCGACCTGGTGGAAATTGCGCCTACCGCGCAGCCACCGGTCTGCCGTTTGATGGACTACGGCAAATTTAAGTATTCGGAGCAAAAGAAAGCTCACGAAGCCAAATTGAAGCAAAAGATCATCCTCGTGAAGGAAGTCAAATTCCGTCCGGGGACTGATGATGGTGACTACAATATCAAGTTGCGTAATCTCATCAAGTTCCTCGAGGATGGCGATAAAACCAAAATCACGCTGCGTTTCCGCGGCCGTGAGATGGCGCATCAGGATATTGGCTTCCGCATGCTGGAACGTCTGAAAGCGGATCTGGAGCCGTACGGCCAGGTCGAGCAGTTCCCGAAGATGGAAGGCCGCCAAATGATCATGGTTCTTTCGCCTAAGAAGAAGAAGTAAGCTACAATAGCGTTTTACTGTGGATCGACGTGGTTTGTGCCAGCATAGGCGCGACATCAGATTCCAGGCAGAATTTGCGCGGCCCGGCCAGTCATGTCCGGGCCGCGTGAACTGTAGCGGACTCGCATCCGCTGCACAACATGTGAAAGCAGGCATCTAAGCGCAGCGTCGTGCTGCCACCTGCAATCCTGTTATAAATGGAGCTGTCCGTAAGAGGACAGATTGCTATGCCTAAAATGAAGACCAAAAGCTCCGCGAAAAAACGTTTTCGCGTGCGTCCAGGTGGAACAGTCAAGTCGGGTCACGCGTTCAAACGCCACATCCTGACCAAGAAAACCACCAAAAACAAACGTCAGTTGCGCGGTACCCGTAACATCAACGCATCGGATGTCACATCCGTCATGCGCATGATGCCGACTGCTTAATCTCACACTCAATTTAAGGAGTTACTATGCCTAGAGTAAAACGTGGGGTTACAGCTCGTGCCCGTCATAAGAAGATTCTTGTTCAAGCTAAAGGCTACCGTGGTCGCCGCAGCCGTGTATACCGTGTTGCCAAGCAAGCAGTTATGCGCGCTGGCCAATACGCTTACCGCGATCGCCGCAACAAGAAACGCGTTTTCCGCCGCCTGTGGATCGCCCGTATCAACGCCGCTTCCCGTGAGCATGGCGTAACGTACAGCGTATTCATGAACGGCTTGAAAAAAGCAAATATCGAACTGGACCGTAAAGTCCTGGCCGATATGGCTGTGATGGACAAGCCAGCATTCGCTGCGATTGTCAACGCAGTTAAAGCAAAAATCGCTGCGTAAGCATCGGTCATTGCACAACGTCATCCGTAGGGTGACGTAATAAAGAGCGGGGCAGGGGTTTTAACACCTTATGCCCCGTTTCCGTTTTTGATTGTTGGGCTTTAGATCGCTGAGTCCAGAATTGATGTCCAAAACAGGAAATGCCGCATGAACTCCCTAGAAGAACTCGTCGTCTCGGCCCAGGCTGACTTTATCGCCGCCGCAGACGCTGCCGCACTTGAAAACGCCAAAGCCCGCTACCTGGGCAAGACTGGCCAGATTACTGAAATGATGAAGGGCCTGGGCAAGCTGGACCCGGACGCGCGCAAGGCGCAAGGCGCTCTGATCAATGCCGTCAAAGTGCAGATCGAAGACGCGCTGACGGCGCGCCGTGACGCGCTGGCCGATGCCCAGATGCAAGGCCGTCTGAACGCCGAAGCGATCGACGTGACCCTGCCAGGCCGTGGCCGCATGCCCGGCGGCATCCATCCCGTGATGCGCACGTGGGAGCGCGTCGAGGAAATCTTCCGCTCGATCGGTTTCGACGTGGCCGACGGCCCCGAAATCGAGAACGACTGGACCAACTTCACGGCGCTGAACAGCCCGGAAAATCATCCAGCCCGTTCCATGCAAGACACGTTCTACATCGACGGCAACGATACCGACGGCAAGCCGCTGCTGCTGCGCACGCACACGAGCCCGATGCAGGTGCGCTATGCGCGCACGCATACGCCGCCGATCAAGGTCATCGCGCCGGGCCGCACCTACCGCGTCGACAGCGACGCCACCCATTCGCCGATGTTCCACCAGGTCGAAGGCCTGTGGATCGCCGAAGACATCAGCTTTGCCGACCTGAAGGGTGTGTACCTGAACTTCGTCAAGGCCTTTTTCGAGACGGACGACCTGCAGGTGCGCTTCCGCCCGTCGTACTTCCCGTTTACGGAACCGTCGGCCGAGATCGATATCGCCTTCGGCTCGGGCCCGCTGAAAGGCCGCTGGCTGGAAGTGTCGGGCGCCGGCCAGGTGCACCCGACCGTGGTGAAAAACTTCGGCCTCGATCCCGAGAAATTCATCGGTTTTGCTTTCGGCTCCGGTCTGGAACGCTTGACGATGCTGCGCTACGGCATCAACGACCTGCGTCTGTTTTACGAGGGCGATTTGCGCTTCCTCAAGCAGTTTAACTAAGGCGTTTCATTATTCCATGTCACTCGATGCGCTGGAGCGTGCCCTTGCATGCTCGCGTATTGAACATTTGAAAGCTTGATTATGCAATTTTCCGAAAACTGGCTCCGTACCATGGTCGATCCGAAGATGACTTCGGACGAACTGGCCCATCTGCTGACCATGTCCGGTCTCGAAGTCGAGGACGTCGATCCGGTCGCACCCCCGTTCTCGAACGTGGTGGTGGGCCTGGTCCTGGAGATGGAGAAACATCCGAACGCGGACCGCCTGAATGTGTGCCAGGTCGATGTCGGCACCGGCACCATGCTCAACATCGTTTGCGGCGCGCCGAACGTGCGTCCTGGCTTGAAAGTCGTGTGCGCGATGGCTGGCGCCGTGCTGCCGCCTGGCGCCGATGGCAAGCCGTTTGAAATCAAGGTGGGCCAGCTGCGCGGCGTCGAGTCGCAAGGCATGCTGTGCTCCGCGCGCGAATTGAAATTGTCGGAAGAAAACGCCGGCCTGATGGAATTGCCGGATGACGCGCCGATCGGCCAGAACTTCCGCGATTACTTTGCGCTCAATGACTTGAAATTCACCATCAAGTTGACGCCGAACAAGGCGGACTGCCTGTCCGTGCTGGGCGTGGCGCGCGAAGTGTCGGCCCTCACGGGCGTGGCCCTGAACGCGCCGCAATTCCGCACCGTACCCGTCAGCAGTGATGAAATCCTGCCGGTGAAAGTCAGCGCGCCGGACCTGTGCGGTCGTTTCACGGGCCGCGTCATCCGCGGCCTGAACGCCCGTGCGGCCACGCCGGACTGGATGAAGCAGCGCCTCGAGCGCAGCGGCCAGCGTCCGCTGTCGGCCCTGGTCGACATTTCCAACTATGTCATGCTGGAACTGGGTCGTCCCAGCCACGTGTTTGACCTGGCGAAGATCCACGGCAGCCTCGACGTACGTTGGGGCAAGGCCGGCGAATCCGTCAAGCTGTTGAACGGCAATACGGTCGCCGTCGACGAGTGGATCGGCGTCATTGCGGATGACCAGGAAATCGAATCGCTGGCCGGCATCATGGGTGGCGACGCCAGCTCCGTGTCGGACGAGACGGACAGCATCTACCTGGAAGCGGCATTCTGGTGGCCGAACGCGATTCAAGGCCGCGCACGCCGTTTGAATTTCTCGACCGATGCGGCGCACCGCTTCGAGCGCGGCGTCGATTTCGCCACCACCGTCGAGCACATCGAACGCATCACGGCGCTGATCGTGGAAATCTGCGGCACGCCGGCCACCACCGTCGGCCCCGTCGACGACCACGTGGTGAACCTGCCGCAGCGCCAACCCGTGTCGATGCGTACGGCGCGCGCGCAAAAAGTCATCGGCGTGCCGCTCAACGATGAGCTGATCGCCGATATCTTCACGCGCCTGGCCCTGCCATTCACCCTGGCCGACGGCGTGTTTTCCGTGACCTCGCCCAGCTACCGTTTCGACATCGAGATCGAGGAAGACCTGATCGAGGAAGTGGCGCGCGTGTACGGTTTCGAAAACATCCCGACCCTGCCGCCCGTGGCCGCGAACGTGATGCAGATTGCACCAGAAAATACCCGCTCCCTGTTTGCGGTGCGTCATGAGCTGGCCGACCTGGGCTTCCAGGAAGTGGTTAATATGAGCTTTGTCGATACGGCATGGGAACGCGATTTCTCGGGCAATACGAACCCGATCAAATTGCAGAACCCGATCGCCAGCCAGATGAGCGTGATGCGCTCCTCGCTGATCGGCAGCCTGATCGCCAATGTGCGCTATAACCTGAACCGCAAGACGAACCGCGTGCGCATCTTCGAAGTGGGCGCCATCTACCAGCGCGACGACAGCGTGGAAAACGGTCCCCTGTCGGTGGCCGGCTATGCGCAGCCGAAGCGCGTGGCCGCCATGGCGTATGGCGCCGTGGCCGACGAGCAGTGGGGCCAGCCATCGCGCACCGTCGACTTCTTCGACGTGAAGGCGGACCTGGAAGCGCTGTTCGCGCCGCTGGTCTTGCGTTTCACCAAGGCCGAGCATCCGGCCCTGCATCCGGGCCGTTCGGCCAACGTGGAACTCGATGGCAAGGTCATCGGTTTCATCGGCGAATTGCACCCGCGCTGGATGCAAAAATACGACTTGCCGCTGGCGCCCGTGCTGTTCGAAGTCGATGCGGATGCGCTGACGCAGCGCGTCGTGCCCGTGTACCAGGAAATCTCGAAATTCCCTGGCGCCAGCCGCGATCTGGCCGTGGTCGTCAAGCAATCGGTGGGCGCGCAGGATCTGCTCGACAGCTTCCAGGCCGCCGCCAAGGCAAGCCCGGCAGCACGTATCGTGCAAGCCATTGTTTTATTTGATGAATATCGTGGAAAAGGTCTGGAAGCGGATGAAAAAAGCCTTGCTTTCCGGATTAGCTTGCAAGATACTCAAAACACCCTGCAAGACGATGTCGTCGATGGCCTGATGGCTGTCCTGATCGACGCCGCCAAGCAGGGCCACGACGCGAAACTGCGTTCGTAATTGCCGGGCCGGCCGTCGCTTTTGCGTGACGGCCGGCCCGCCGTCAACCGTTAACGCGTCCGCCATGTGGCGGGCTCGGGCGCACAGAAAAGGCAGGGCAGGAAAATTAATAATAGCGACGTTGATTCCGCCGTACTGCAGTCCGCACTGGCCGCCGATCTGCATCGGGCCATGCTGGTTGCCAAAGTGCGCCAGGAAGCGGAAAAAGATTTACCCACCTTGACCAAGGCGGAACTGGCCGAACTGTTGTTCGAACAGGTGGGCCTGAACAAGCGCGAAGCGAAGGACATGGTCGAGACCTTCTTCGACGAGATCCGCAATGCGCTCGAGCGCGGTGAAGCCGTCAAGCTGTCCGGTTTCGGCAATTTCCAGTTGCGCGACAAGCCGCAACGGCCGGGCCGCAACCCGAAGACGGGCGAAGAGATCCCCATCACGGCACGCCGTGTCGTGACCTTTCATGCGAGCCAGAAGCTGAAGAGCATGGTCGAAGAGACCAGTCCGCTGGCCCGTGCTGCCTGAGTGAGTGGCGATGAACGAGCGCATCAGTAAAACCGAGTTGATCGCCTTGCCGCCCATCCCGGCCAAGCGCTACTTCACGATCGGCGAGGTGAGCGAGCTGTGCGGCGTCAAGCCCCACGTGCTGCGTTACTGGGAGCAAGAGTTTTCCCAGCTCAAGCCCGTGAAGCGGCGCGGCAACCGCCGCTATTACCAGCACCATGAAGTGCTGCTGATACGGCGCATCCGCGAACTGCTGTACGAGCAGGGCTTTACCATCAGCGGTGCGCGTAACAAGCTCGACAGCCGTGGCGCGGCGCATGCCGTCATCGACGATCTGCCGCTGCTGCCGGACGGCCCCTTGCTGCCGCAGGAAGCGCCGCTCGATCGCGTATGGATACGCAATGAATTAATTGCGATTTTAAACTTGCTAAAATAAGATTTGTACCAATATAGGTCGGGTTGTCCGATACCGACTGACTATACTGAATTGGCGCCACGCCTCGGCGTATTGTTTTCGCGCACGGCCGGTATCGTACGGTGCGCCGCATTTTGAATATAATGTTAATGTTGCGTTTTTGTTAGTAACGCTGAACCGGAGCAGCGTTCAGGTTCCGGTAGTCTTTCCCAGACCAGGAAAATTTAAGGGGAAACAATGATACGCGTTGCCATTTGTGATGATCACCAAATAGTACGAGCTGGATTCAAACAGATTTTTTCGTCGTCGAGCGATTTCAGTGTGGTGGCGGAAGCCGGTACGGGGCGCGAAGCGCTCGATATCGCCCGCCGCGAAATATGCGATGTATTGCTGCTCGACATAGCCATGCCCGATCAGAGCGGCATCGATACCTTGCGCACGATCCGCCAGGGCCAGCCGGAATTGCCCGTGCTGATCCTCAGCGGCTATCCTGCGCAGCAGTACGCGCTGAACCTGTTCAAGATGGGCGCGAACGGCTATCTGAACAAGGAATGCGAAGCCGACGAGCTGATGACGGCCGTGCGCACCGTGTTCCAGGGCCGCCGCTACGTCAGTTCCACCGTGGGCGAACTGCTGGCGCAGTCCTTCGACCGCGACACGAATGCCGCCCTGCATACGGAATTGTCGGACCGCGAGTTCCAGGTCTTCCTGCGCCTGGCGCGCGGCGCCACCGTGTCCGACATCGGCGTGGCCTTGTCGCTGAGCATCAAGACCGTGAGTACTTACCGTACGCGCATCATGGAAAAAATGGGCTTGCAATCCAACAGCGACTTGACCTATTACGCAATGAAAAACAATTTGCTTGACTAGCGCTGCGGTGCGATCATGGAAATATGATCGCTCAGCCAGCTAGCCAGGCACGACTTGATGTTGTGCAGTGCAGCAGTTTGTGGCGAGGACTATAATTGGCCGGCGCCGGCGCTCTCTCCCGCGCCGAACCTTGCTAAGGATGCACACCAGGATGTATTTCACCGCTGAACCGGCCCCGAATCACCGCCTGCCCCTGTACAAGACGATCCTGTGCGTGACTTGCGCCTTGCTGCTTGTACTCAATGGTTTCAGTCTCTTTCATAACCTGCAGTCGCTGAAGGGCACGAATGCCTTGCTCAGCCAGAGCGCCCGCGTGGCCGACCGCCTGCAGTATCTGAACGTGCTCGTGCTCGATGCGGAAAGCAGCTTGCGCGGCTATTTCATTTCCGGCTCGGAAACCTACCTGGGCCCGTCGAAGACGGCGTCCACGGAAATCGAAAACGAATTCAACGAGCTGCAGACCTTGCTGGCCGGCAGTCCCACGCAGCTGAAGAATCTGGCCCAGCTGAAAAGCTTGATCCGGCGCAAAATGTCGATGTTGCAACAGTCGATCGACGTCTACAAGCAGGGCGGGCTGGCCGAGATCGTCAATATTTCGCGCGTAACCGATGACCGCGCCACCATGGACGAGATCCGCCTGCAGGTGGTGATCATGACGCGCGAACAGAATGAAGCGCTGTCGTCCGGCAGCGCCGCCTTTTACCACGAGTACCAGAAAGCCGTCCTGCTGGGCATCGGCATCAATGCGCTGGCCATCCTCGTGCTGATCATGTTTTACCAGCTGGTGCGGCGCAGCTTCCAGAACCGCGCCGCCGTCGAGTATGCGCTGCAAAACGCCAACGACACCTTGGAATCGACGGTCAGCAAACGTACCGAACAGTTATCCGTGCTGTCGCGTCATTTGATCAGCGTCAATGAAGTGGAAAAGGCGCGCCTGGCGCGCGAGTTGCACGACGAGCTGGGCGCCAACCTGACGTCGATCAGCATGGACCTGGGCGCCGTCACGCAGCAGCTGGCGCACGCGCAGCCGGAACTGGCCGCGCAATTGCGCCGCGCCAAGGCGACCCTGCTGGAAACGGTGGAGCTCAAGCGCCGCATCGTCGAAGACTTGCGCCCCAGCCTGCTCGACAACCTGGGCCTATGCGCCGCCATCGAAAGCTATTGCGAGGATTTTGCGCGCATGAGCTCGGTGCGCTGCGACACGGACGTGGCCATCAATATCGATAACCGCGAAGCGACGCTGACCATCGCGCTGTTCCGCATCGTGCAGGAATCGCTGACGAATATCCTGAAGTACGCGCGCGCCGGCATGGTCAGCGTGACCCTGAAGCGCAATGAGCACGGCCTGGTGCTGCGCGTCATCGACGACGGCATCGGCATCACGGAAGATGCGCTGCAAAAACCCATGTCGCACGGCTTGCTGGGCATGCGCGAACGGGCCTTGCTGCTGGGCGGCACCCTGACCGTGCGCCAGGGCCCGGAAGGCAAGGGCACGTGCGTGGAAGCCGTGATCCCGCTGCCGCTGACGCCGGAGCCGGAAGACATCGACGCGGATGCCGAGGCGTAAAGTTTCTTGGTGCAAAAAAAATGGCCGGGCAAATCGCCCGGCCATTTTTTTGCCTGTCTTGTTGATTCAGATCAGCAGCGCGACACGTCGCGCAGCAGGCGGTCGTATTCCGTCTTGGCTACCTTGTAGCATTCGCCCGCATAGCATTCGAGGCCGGCGCGGTCCAGTACCGTGATATTGCCGCGGCGATAGTGGATCAAGCCTTCTTCCTGCAGCTTGCCGGCGGCGGCCGTGATGCTTTCGCGGCGCACGCCGAGCATGATGGAAATGAGTTCCTGCGTCACTTTCAATTCGTTCGATGGCGAACGGTCCAGACGGTCCAGCAGCCAGCGGCACAGTTTTTGCTCGATCGAGCTGTGGCGGCCGCCGACGGCGTTTTGCGCCATTTGCGCAAACAGGGCATTCGTATAGCGCATCAGCAACTGGGGCAGGGCGCCGCCCTGGTTGAAGGCATCGCGCAAGCTTTGCGTTTTCAGGCGGTAGCCGTAGCCGGCGCTCTGCACGACAGCCGTGCACATGGCGCGTTCGCCTGCCAGCAGCGAGGCACCGGCCACGCCTTCATGGCCGACGACGGCGATTTCCGTGGTGGCGCCATCTTCCATCACATACAGCAGCGAAATGATGGCCGTGGTGGGGAAGTAGCTGTATTCGAGGTTGTTGCCGTAGGCATACAGTTCCTTGCCGAATGGCAGTTCCACCAGTTCCAGGTCTTCGAACAGCGATTCGAGCGCCGCGCGCGGCAAGGCGCCCAGCAATTCATTTTGTTGAGCACTACTGAGGCTAACCCGCGACGCAAGCTTGATTTCCCGGCCGGCCGCCGGCATGGCGCGCGGCAGCAACTGGTTCTTCTGGACCGGGGTGCTAAGTTGAGTATGGTTCATAGTATTCCTCACAGGCTTTTTACATCGGAGTGCGACTGCCGCGTTGCTGGCTGAAACAAGCCGCCGTTCCATTCGGTAACAGCGTTTTTTTCAGCCGCGCGGTGCAGATCGCGATGTAGCTACTTTAAAAGCTTATGTAAGTGGCGAACATAAGATTAGCAGTCGCCACTTTGTAGTCTCTTTTGAGGCGAAATTGTAGTCCTAGTCCTACAGGCACACTTTTGACTGTCAAGCCTTGCGCCGTTGTGTGCGATTTTGTGATATTACGCGCGGTTTATTCGCGCTCCACAGGCCGGCCGGACGCACGCTGGGCAAGCCTTCGCGGCTGGCCGGCGCCGCTGCCGGGCGCGCGCTGGCGGCGTCGCTTTCATGCAGGCGGAAGCGGCTGACGGCCTGCGTCAGCGCCTCGCCCTCCTGGTGCAGGCGCTGAGAGCCGGCGCGCGCCTCGTCGACCAGGCCCGCGTTCTGGCGCGTCATGTCGTCGATCTGCGCCAGGGCGCCATTGATCTGCGTGATCTCGGCATTCTGCTCGGCGCCGGCGCTGCTGATGCGCCCGATCACCACGGCCACCTGCTGCACGGCGTCCACCACCTGGCGCATGGTGCTGCCGGCCGCGTTGACCAGTTCGCCGCCGGCGTCCACGGTGGCGACGGAATCGCCGATCAGGCGCTTGATTTCCAGCGCCGCCGCCGCCGAGCGCTGCGCCAGGCTGCGCACTTCGGATGCCACCACGGCGAAGCCGCGTCCCTGTTCGCCGGCGCGCGCCGCTTCCACGGCCGCGTTCAGGGCCAGGATGTTGGTCTGGAAGGCGATGCCGTTGATGACGCCGATGATGTCGACGATCTTGTGCGAGCTGGCCTTGATCGAGGCCATGGTCTCGACGACGGCGCTGACGGTCTCGCCGCCGCGCAGGGCCACCTCGGCCGCGGACGCCACCAGCGTGCGTCCCTGTCCTACGTGGGCTTCGTTGCGGCCCACGGTGGCCGTCAGCTCGCGCATCGAGCCCACGGTGGCCCCCAGCGCTTCCGATTGCGTGGCCGTGTGGCCGGACAGGGCGGCGTTGCCCTGCGCGATGTCGGCGCCGGCCGCCGCGATGACGGCCGCGCCGCCGCGGATTTCCTGCACCAGGGTGGCCAGGCCATGCGTCATGGCGCCGAAGTCGCGCACCAGGTCGCCGATCTCGTCGTGCGCCTGCGAGGTGATGCGCTGCGACAGGTCGCCCGCCGCCGCCGCTTTCACGGCCACGCGCAGTTGCGTGACGTCGCGCGCGAAGGCGGCGTAGAAGCCGGCGCACAGGTAGGCGGCGGCCAGCAGCACCAGCAGCATGGCGGCCAGGATCAGCGCGCGGCGCGCCTGGTCGCGCGCGATGCGCTCGGCCAGCAGATGGTCGAGCGCGCCGGCGGAGGCGCCAGAGAGCGCGTGCAGGGCGTCGATGGCCTGCATGCCGGCCGCGTGGAATTGCGCGCCCGAGGTCTGGTCGTAGGAATTCGTCACTTCATTCTTCGTGCGCTCAAGGAAGGCCAGTGCGGCCGGCAGCGCCTTCAGGGCCGGCTGCAGGCTGGCATCCAGTGCCGGCTTGGCGGCGATGATTTCCGCGTAGCGGGCAGGCAGGCGTTCCAGTTCGTGGCGCGCGATCAGGGCGTTGGCGTTGACGAGCTGGTCTTCATTCGCTTCGAACAGGCCCGTGTCGATGTAGGCGGCGCCGCGCCCGGCGATGTCGGCCAGGCCCTCGGCCAGGTCGGGCAGCGTGGCCGTAAATACGGCGCTCAGATGATTGGCACCTGCGTCCGGGTCCAGGCTCAGGTGCGAACGGTCGGCCACCAGCTGGCTCAATTTGCCCGCCTGGCGCAGCAGCGCCGTGTGCGCCGCGTAGCTGTCGCGCGCCGTGATGGCGGCCTGGCGGCCCAGCAGGGCTTGCCATTGTTTGACCAGCTCGGCCGCCTGCGGCAGGCCGGCGCCGGCCGGCATGCGGCCCAGGCCTGCCAGCGCTGCCGTGATGCGCGGGTTCAGGGCCGTATTGTCCATGCCCGCCTTGCCGCTCAGGCGCAGGTGCTCGAGGCCGCGCCGCTGCTGCAGCAAACGCGTGCCTTCCTGCAGCTGGCGCACATATGTCACGCCCCGCTGCGCATCCTGCGCCTGCGCCAGCGACTTGCCCAGTTCCGAGATCAGCAGGGTGGTCGCCAGCGCCAGCGGCAGCAAGAAAACGAGGCAGACGAGCATGAATTTGGGCAGCAGGCGCAAGCGCTGCATGAGACGGATGGCGGGGGTGAGGAGCATTTTCATCGGGTTTCCAGGGTAGGGTGACAACATTTCTGCAGTGCAATGTTGCCTGCCAATTGTGACCCCTTGATGAAGCGGGCCCCGGCATGTCCATTTTTGCCGCGCCCGGGAGTGGAACAGTTCACACGGAGTGCCCAACCTTCTGTAAAATCGAGGGTTTTTTGCGAGGGCCATATTATGGTCACCAATATGGCCAACGAGAACGACATCACTACCCCCGATTCCACCGACAGCGCGGACAGCGCGACCGATTCCGCCAGCAGCGCCGTCAGCAGCAAGGCGCCGGCCGTGATCGCGCGCGAAGTCAAGCGCCGCCGCACCTTCGGCATTATTTCCCACCCGGATGCGGGTAAGACCACCTTGACGGAAAAACTGCTGCTGTTCTCGGGCGCGATCCAGATGGCCGGTACCGTCAAGGCGCGCAAATCGGGCCGCCACGCGACGTCGGACTGGATGGAGATCGAGAAGCAGCGCGGCATTTCCGTCGCTTCCTCGGTGATGCAGTTCGAATTCCGCGACCACGTCGTCAACCTGCTCGACACCCCGGGTCACCAGGACTTCTCGGAAGATACCTACCGCGTGCTGACGGCCGTCGATTCGGCGCTGATGGTGATCGATGCGGCCAAGGGCGTGGAAGCGCAGACGATCAAGCTGCTGGCCGTCTGCCGCATGCGCAATACGCCTATCGTCACGTTCATGAACAAGATGGACCGCGAGACGCGCGATCCGCTGGAACTGCTCGACGAGCTCGAATCGGTGCTGAAGATCCAGTGCGCGCCCGTCACCTGGCCTATCGGCATGGGCAAGAACTTCCGCGGCGTGTACCACCTGCTGAACGACGAAATCATGCTGTTCAAGGCCGGCGAGGAAAAAGCCGACGGCGCCTTCGAAATCATCAAGGGCATCGACAACCCGCGCCTGCAGGAGATGTTCCCGCTCGAGATGGACCAGCTGCGCATGGAGGTGGAGCTGGTGCACGGCGCCTCGCATCCGTTCAACCTGGACGAATTCCTCTCCGGCGTGCAGACGCCCGTGTTCTTCGGCTCGGCCATCAACAACTTCGGCGTGCGCGAGATCCTCTCCGCGCTGGTCGACTGGGCGCCGGCGCCGCGCGAGCGCGACGCCACCGTGCGTTCCGTCGATCCGACCGAACAGCCATTCACGGGCTTCGTCTTCAAGATCCAGGCGAATATGGACCCGGCCCACCGCGACCGCATCGCCTTTTTGCGCGTGTGCTCGGGACGTTTCGAGCGCGGCATGAAGGTCAAGCATTTGCGCCTTGGGCGTGAAATCAAGGTGTCGAACGTGGTGACGTTCATGGCATCGTCGCGCGAACAGGTGGAAGAGGCGTACGCGGGCGACATCATCGGCTTGCCGAACCATGGCAACATGCAGATCGGCGACAGTTTTTCCGAAGGCGAGATGCTGACGTTTACGGGCATCCCGTACTTCGCGCCGGACTTCTTCCGCTCCGTACGCATCCGTAATCCCCTGAAAATCAAGCAGTTGCACAAGGGCTTGCAGCAGCTGGGCGAAGAGGGCGCGGTGCAGGTCTTCAAGCCGGTGCTGGGCGGCGAACTGGTGCTGGGCGCCGTCGGCGTGCTGCAGTTCGAGGTGGTGGCCAGCCGCCTGCTCAACGAATATGGCGTCGACGCCGTCTTCGAAGGCACCAGCATCAGCAGTGCCCGCTGGGTCAGCTGCGACGACAAGCGCGTGCTGCAGGACTTCGAGAACGCGCTGGGCCACAACGTGGCCTACGATGCGGCCGGCAACATGGCCTACCTGGCCACGTCGGGCGTGAACCTGCGCCTGACGGAAGAGCGCTGGCCGAAGCTGACCTTCCACGCCACGCGCGAACATTCGGCCAAGCTGGCTTGATGTGGCGCTGGCGGTGTCGGATTACGCGCCTAGCGCTAATCCGACCTACGCGCACCCTTGTTCAGACCGGCAGGCGTCGGCTCACGCGCCTTGCGCTAAGCCGGCCTGCCCGTTGATGGCGTAGGTCGGATTAGGCCAACGGCCGTAATCCGACAAGTGGCAGCTCGGATTAGCGCGGCAACGCCGCGCGTCATCCGGCGCCATCGTTGGCGCAATTCAAGCCGGCAGGATCGTCCGCGTGCTCCAGTCGCGCCGCTCCAGCAGCAGGGCCGTCAGCTGCGCCGCCGTCATGGGACGCGCGAAGAAGAAGCCCTGCACATTGTCGCAGCCGGCTTTTCTCAGGAATTCCACTTGCTGCAGGGTTTCCACGCCTTCGGCCACCACTTTCAAATGCAGGCTGTGCGCCATGGCGATGATGGCCGTGACGATGGCTTCGCCTTCGCCGGGCAAATCGTGCACGAAGCTGCGGTCGATCTTCAGCTGGTCGATCGGCAGGCGCTTCAGGTAGGACATCGAGGAATAGCCGGTGCCGAAGTCGTCGACGGACAGGTGGATGCCCGTTTCCTGCAGGCGCCGCATCAGTTCCACGTTGGCGTGGATATTGTCCATCAACACGCCTTCCGTGATTTCCAGCTCCAGCAAGCCGTGCGGCAGCTGCGTTTCATGCAGGATGGCGCGGATATCGTCCATCAGCCCCGGATCGCGCGCCTGGCAGGCCGACAGGTTGACGGCCACGTGTTCCAGCGAGTCGAGCAGGCCCGCCTTGCACCAGGCGGCCGCCTGGCGGCAGGCGCTTTGCAGCACCCAGCGTCCCAGTTCGACGATGATGCCGCTTTCCTCGGCCACGGGAATGAATTCGGCGGGGCTCAGCTGCCCCATCTCGCGGCAGTTCCAGCGTATCAGCGCCTCGACGCCGACGATGCGGCCGCTGCGCAGGTCGATCTGCGGCTGGTAGTGCACATACAGTTCCTCGTTTTGCAGCGCCTTGCGCAGGTTGGCCTCCATGCGCAGGCGGCGTTGGGCGCGCAACTCCATTTCCGACTGGAAGACGGCATAGCGGTTCTTGCCCTGGTGCTTGGCGTGGTACATGGCCGTATCGGCATTGCGCGTCAGGGTCGCCACGTCCTGCGCGTCGAACGGGTACAGGCTCACGCCGATGCTGGCGCTGACGTACAGCTGGTGGCCTTCGAGGGCGAACGGCTCGGCCAGCACGGCGAGGATCTTGCGCGCCACGCTGGCCATTTCCGAGGCGTCGTCGGCCGGTTCGACGATGACGACGAATTCATCGCCGCCGATGCGGCAGATGATGTCGGTGGTGCGCAGGATGGCCACCAGGCGCTCGGACACCAGCTTGAGCAGCTGATCGCCGCAATGGTGGCCCAGGGTGTCGTTGACGACCTTGAAGTTGTCCAGGTCCAGCAGCAGCAAGCCCACGCTGCTGTCCTGGCGGTCGGCGCGCGCCAGCGCGTAGGCCAGCGCATCGTTGAACTCATGCCGGTTCGGCAGCTGCGTGACGGGATCGACGTGGGCCAGGTAGTGCAGATGGTTTTCCGCATGCTGGGCGGCGATGCGCGTGCGCCGCACCATCAGCACCGTCAGGCCGAACGCGCACAGGCTCACCAGCAGGGTGAAGGCGGCAAAGTGCGCCAGGCTACGGTATTGCTGTGCCAGGCTGGCGCGCAGGAACAGGGCGCCGCCGCCAGGCAGCGGCTTGAGCAGGCTGGCGTTGCCGGCCAGCAGGTCGACGTGTAGACCGGCAACGGGGGCGGCTGGCGCGGCATCGGCGTTGCTGCGCGCGTAGCGGGCAAACGGCGCGCCGTAGGGCGTGTAGAGCAGGGCTTGCTGGATATGGGGGGCCGCCGCGAGGGGGGCGAGAACTTGTTCTGCGGCAAGACGATTGTCCTGGCGCAAGGCCACGGTGGCGGCGGGCGCCAGCATGTCGGCCTGGATGTGCAGGCCGCGCTGCAATGCCGCCTGCAGGGAAAACCATTGGAACAAAATCAGCAGCAGGCTGGCGCCGGCCAGCATGGCCGCCGCGGCCAGCAGGTTCAGCCTGGCTATCCGGTCGCCGCGCAACTGCGCCGACGGCAGCATCAATGGCGCCATCATGACGCCGTTTCCTGCCGGCCCCGCCTGCCGCCGCCCCGTGTGAACCTGCCTCGCCCTGCCATACTTTACGTTCCAGTCTGATGAAAACCGAAGTGAGCCGGAACTCTCAACGTGTTGTTAAGGCCGACATATTGTCATTTTGTAGCGTGAAAGTACAGGGTATGCGGCAATTTTGTGCGCCTGCCGCAGGTGGGCGGCGGCAGGCAATGCGATAGCGAAGCGGTAAGGGCAGGCAGGCGCAAGACAAAAATCGGAGCATGTCTTTCTAATAATAATCGAATCTGAATTTTAATCCTTTTTTTGCGCGCCGGGTTTTTCCTCGCAAAGACATGCCAAGCGTAAACAAAATGCCATCAGGAATAACTTCTCGGCACCCGGGAAAATCGGGCAGTCCACGCGGCGGTTTACTTTCAGTATAAATATTACCTTGCAAGTCATTGATTCTAATAAATTTTAATGGGGAATGCGCGAACGCTATGGCCTTGCTCCGCGAGTTCGTCCATAATCCGCTGATGATGGACGTTCTGATGCTGTTTGTTTTGTCTCGCGCGGCCAAGTACGGCGCCGCCAGCAAAACCGGACGTCGCCCTAATGATAATCAGTGAGGATATCTTGGAAAAAAAACCAAAAATTATTTTGTCATCACAAGACCTGGAACGACTGGAAGCGTTGTTGTATGCCTTGGGAAATAACCTGTCGCCGGACAAGGCCGCCTTGCTGGAAGAGCTGGGCCGCGCCGAGGTGCTCGAGCCGCAGGAAATTCCGCCCACCGTCGTGACGATGAACTCCACCGTGCGTTTCACGGTGGAGAACAAGGATGAGTTCTGCCTGACGCTCGTGTATCCGAAGGATGTGGAAGGCCAGGCCGACCGCATTTCCGTGCTGGCGCCCGTCGGCAGCGCGCTGCTGGGCCTGTCCGTCGGCGACAGCATCGCCTGGCCCATGCCCGGTGGCGTGGTGAAGGTGAAGATCGAAGAAATCGTTTATCAGCCTGAACGGGCCGGCGAATACCACCGCTAAGTACCGCAAGCTCCATGGCGGACGGCGCCTGCCGTTCGCCCGCATGGCCGTGTATCCGATACCGTGTTTCCGATAATTAGGTATTGCGTTGCACGCGCACCACCACCCATCCGGCCACGACTGTAAATGTGACGATGATGGCGACGATGATCCAGAAGCCCTGCGGATGCTGGGCCAGCGGAATTCCCCCCACATTCATGCCCAGCATGCCGGCAATGATGTTGATCGGCAACGCCAGCACGGTGACGATGGTCAGCACGAACAGGCTGCGGCCGTTTTCCTCGTTGACCCGGGCGGCAATCTCTTCCTGCAACAGCTTGATGCGTTCCTGCAGCGAGGACATATCGCTGAGCACGACGGAAAATTCCTCCGTCGACTGGCGCAATTCCAGGCTGTCCAGTTCCGACACCCATGCGGGCGGGCGTTGCAGCAGGCGGAACAGGGCAGCCGGCTCCGGCGCCAGCAGGCGCTGCAGCCGCACCAGCACGCGGCGCATGGAACCGAGGTCTTCGCGTTTGGGCACCAGGCGCCCGGCCAGCAGATGGTCCTCGATATCGTCGACCCGCGCCACGGCGTCGCGCACGATGTTGACCAGCACGTCGGCCTGGTCGCGCAGCAAATGGATCAGCAGTTCGACCGACGAGCGGATCGGCTCGCGGTTCTTGAGGACGGCCTGGCGCAGGCGCTCGATCGACTGCAGCGGCGCGCGGCGCGCCGTGATGACGAGGTCCTGCGCCACGCTGGCCCACATGGTGGCGATGTCGGACGCCTCGAACGAGAAATTGTGCACCACATCGTTGACGACGGCGATCAGGGTGTTTTCCGCCTGCTCGATGCGCGTCGAACGGGAACCCTGATGCAGGGTTTCATAGAATTCGTCGGCCAGCCGGGTGTGCGTCAGCAGCCATTTTTCGCTGGCCGCATGCGACAGATTGAAGTGCAGCCAGACGAATTCCTGCGCCGGGCGCGCCGCGCCATCGGCCAGCCAGGCCAGCGCGGCCCTTGAGTCGAGCGCCAGCGGCTGCGTTTCGCGACCAAACAGGAAGCCCCAGACCAGGCCCGAGGTGTCCGAACCATATGTAAAGCCGGCAGTTTCCATCGCCATCGTGAATCTTTCTCGCGCAGTGTGATTGATCGTCGCGCGATTCTAATACGCGGATGTGTCTGGGGCATGACAAGGCCACCGCGATGGGTGGCCTTGTGGGGGACTGCGGCCGCGTGTTAACTGCGGCGCGGGTTGTCGGGGCGGTGATCGTCGCGGTTCGGCACGCCGTCACCGTCGCGGTCATGGCGGTTGCCATTGTCGCGGTCATAGCGGTTGGGGATGCCGTCGCGGTCGCGGTCGCCGTTCGGGCCGCGTGGCGACCAGCGGCCCTGCTCCATCTGCCAGCGGCCGTCGCGCTGGTTCCAGGCGGGCGGCGCATACACATAGCCGGGACGTTCGGCGATCCATACGCCCGGCGTCCAGGCGTAGCGCTGGGCGCGCCATTCCCAGTGGCCGGGCGCCCAGACGTAGCCGCGGCGCGCGCGCGGGATGGCTTCGCGGCGCGGTGGCGGCGGGGCGTTGCGGATTTCGTCATAGCGCACGGGCTGTACCTGCGCCGCGACCCAGCCGCCGCGGTCCAGGCGCCAGCGGTTGTTTTCCTGTATCCAGGCGGCGCGGCGGTACTGATTGCCGCCCCGTTCGCGCAGCCATTCGCCATTCGTCCAGACGTGGCGCTGGCCGTCCCAGTTCCAGTAGCCCGGCGCCCAGACATAGCCGCTGCGCGCGGGCGGCACGCTTTCGAACCGTGGCGGGGGCGGGGCGTTGCCGATGACAATGCTGACGCCGACCTGGCTTTGCGCCATGGCTTGCGCAGGCAGGAAAGCCGCGGTGCTGATGGCGAGCATGGCTGCTGCGTAGAGTGTGATGGGTTTCATTTCCGTCTCCATTTCGGTAATTGCGTGAAATGGACTATAGCGACTTGCTGGCGGCGGATTCGCCTTTGATTCAACTTATTACAATTGACACAATGCTGTGTGTCCGTGTATCCGTGGCGGATACAAATGGCGGCCTGGCGCGGGTGGGAAAAGGGGCGCCAGGCGGCGTGGGGTCGGCATGCGGCGCTCAGATGGTGCTGGCGCTGGCGTTGGCCAGCATGGCCTGGCGCTCTTCGATCAGCGAGATCTTTTTCTCGTGTTCCGTCATGCGCTTGGCGCTGACCACCACCACGGGGATGGCGCCCGCTTGGGCCACGTCGGCCATGTTGGCGGCCGATGGCTGCATGAAGCTGACATAGCTGGCGCCGCAAGCGATGGCGACGGCGACGGTGAAGATGGCTTCCATGTTTTTCAGGGTTTTCATGATATGTCCTTTCGGGTGGCGGGTGGGTATGCATGCACTGTAGCCAGGCGCGCGTCCGGCCGCCATGCGGATGCGACCGGACGCGTTTTTGGCGGGATGGCCTGCAAAAAAACGGCGCTGAAACGCCTGCGCATGGGGCCGGCAGCGGCACCGCTTGAATTGAGGGCTAAATAGCCCTGTATCCGGGCATATGAATGCAATTGCCGCATGGCATTATTTAAGACTGGACGGTGTTACGCACATGCCGCGCGCGGCGCGTGCCTGGCATGCCGTCCTGCTAGAATCGGCACAGCAGCCCGGTTGCGCACACGATCATTTTCATCAGGAGTCACACATGTTCCAATTGTTTGGTTTTGGCGGCGCCCGCTGTCCCCGTTGCGAGCACCGGAACGGCGCCGCCGCAGGCTACTGCGCGCAATGCGGCCTGTCGCTGGGCGCGCCCGACAGCGACGCGGTGCTGCACGCCAACCAATGGCGCCTGGCCGACGAGCAACTGGCCCTGTTTTTCGGCGTGCGCGAACTGTCCTCGCTGTTCGGCGGCGCGGCGCGCCGCCTGCAGGTGCCGGCCGGGACGCGCGCCTGGATCGTGCAAACGGACGCTTTCACCTTGATACCCGCCGGCGACTACGACAGCGCCGCCTTTTTTGCGCGCCTGCCCGCGCTGCTGCCGGCGCGCCCGGCCGAAGTGCTGATCGCGCGCGCCGACGCGCTGGCGCTGGCATTCGACCTGCCCGACCTGGCCAGCACGGAAATGCTGTCCATCGCCGCCAGCCTGCGCATCGACATTGCGCTGGGCCAGCCCGATGCGTTCGCGCGCCAGTTCATGCGCGCGCCGGGCGCCGTCACGCGCGCCCACCTGCACGCCTTGCTGCTGCCCTCCGTGCGCCAGATCGCGCTGGAATTCATCGGCAGCCGCGCCTTGCGCGAGATGGACGCCAACGCCGACTTGCGCCCGGAACTGAACGAACGCCTGCAATCGGCCCTGACGCAGCGCCTGGCGCCGAGCGGCCTGGCCGTGGCGCGCGTGGAAACGCTGGCGCTGCGCCACGACAAGCGCGAGGGCGAGGGGGCTGCCTGCATCGGCACCCTGTGGCTGGGCGGCTTGCCGGCGCCGGAGCTGGAGCAGCACAGCATGGAGCGCATGAAACAGCTCGACCAGCTGTATGACGAGGAAGAGTGGCAGCGCATCCGCCGCGAAGAGATGGCGGCGCGCCATGCGCAGCGCCGCGCCGAGCTGCAGCAGGATGCGACGGTGGGGAAGGCCGAGCTGGGCCACCAGGAAGCGGAACGCCTGCAGGCGCTGCGCGGGCGCCAGATCGACCTGTATGGCCGCATCCTGGAAGCGAAATCGCGGCGCCAGGCGCTCGACCATGGCGCCGCGCTGGCGCTGGGCGAGCTGGAACAGGAACTGGCGCAGAAGGGTGCGCAGCGGGCCGACGAAGCCGCCAACTGGGAGCACGTGCGCGCGCTGGCGGCCATCAGGATGCGCGGCGAGCTGGAATTGTCGCAGCTGAACGGGCGCGAGCAGATCCAGCTGGCGCAGCAGCGTTTCACGCACCAGGTGCACCTGCAGGCGATCGCGCAGCAGATCGAAAGCGCGCTGCTGATCGACGACGAGGCGGGCCGCCGCACGCAGCTGGCGCGCCTGCGCCAGGCCGAGATGGAGGCGGCGCAGCGCGAGGCGCAGCTGGAGGCGGAGCAACACAAGGCCGCCTGGCAGGGCCTGATGCTGGCCAATGCGGCGCGCAAGCGCGAGGCGGAGCGGGTACAGGAATGGGAAGAGCAGATGCAGCTGGCGCGCCAGCGCGAATTGCTGCGCGCCGAGGCGCACAAGGATGAAGCGGCGCAGGTGCAGGCGGCGGAGATCGCGGAAAAGGTCGCCGCCCTGCGCCGTGGCGGCGCGCGCGAGGACGCCATCGCGCAGCAGGAAAAGCTGCTGCGCACCATCGAGGCCGATGGCGTGCACGCGCGCCAGCTGCAGCAGCAGGCGCACCTGGCGCAGCTCGACGCGCTGGCCATCGAGGAACAGCGCCAGCAACTGCGCCAGCTGGAGCAGGAAGCGCAATGGCAGCGCGACTTGCTGGCCATGGCGCAGCAGCGCGACAGCGATTACGCGCGCTGGAAGGGCGAGTACGAATCCCTGCTGGCGCAGCAGGCGCATGCGGCCGAACTGGCGCGCATCGACATCGACCGCATTGAAAAGATCGGCAGCCTGAGCGACACGGGCAAGGTGGCCATGGCGGACGGCCCGAATGCGGCCGCGCTGGCGCAGGTGCTGCGGGTGCAGCTGCAGGCGGGCATGAGCGCCGAGCAGATCCACGCGCTGGCGGCGCTGGCCGCCGCCGAGAACAGCATTTCCCCCGCCGATGCGCTGCGCATGGCGCAGGACAGCGCGGCGCAGGAGCGCAGCTACCTGGAAGGCCAGGCCGAGCGCGAACGGCGCCAGCAGCTCGACCTGATCAACCTGCAGAATGCGGCGCACGCGCATGGCTTGACGGCGCAGGCGCAGCTGGGCGTGGCCGTGGCGCAGGCCCTGCAGCCAGGTGTCGGGCCGGGCGCCACTGCGCCGTTGCGCTGCAAGAACGGCCATGCGCAGCGCGCCGGCCACCCGGAAGACAAATTCTGCGCCGCCTGCGGCGTCGCCCTGCAGCCTTGATGGAAGCGTTTCACCCCAGATGATGCAAAAAGCACGAGACAAACTGCGGGAACTGCGCGCCCTCCACGACGACGGGCTGCTCAGCGAGCAGGAATTTGAACGCCGCAAGAACGCCATCCTCGACGCCGAATACGCGCCGCCCGGTGCCGCGCCGGTGTCCGCTCCGTTGCCGGTGCGCCAGGGCACGGAGCTGGGCTTCATGGCGGGCCAGGAAATCGGCCCGCAAAACCGCCGCTACCGGCTCGAACGGCTGATCGGCACGGGCGGCATGGGGCAGGTGTGGCAAGCCACCGACCTGGCCACGCACGCGGAGCTGGGCAGCAGCGAAATGGTGGCGCTGAAGATATTGCCGCCGCAGCTGACGCAGAGCGCCACGCATGCCAAGCTGCTGATCGAGGAAGCCACCCAGGCGAGAAAACTGGCCCATGAAAACATCGTGCGCGTCTACGAATGGGCGCAGGATCCGGCCACGGCCAGCTATTTCATCATCATGGAATGCCTGGACGGCGAAGACCTCGAACACTACCTGGGGCGCGAGGGCGCGCTGTCGCTGCCGGCCGTGCAGGAATTGCTGCAACCGGTGGCGGACGCCCTGTCGTATGCGTGGGAAAAGCACAAGCTCGTGCACCGCGACCTGAAACCCGGCAATGTTTTCCTGACGGCGAAGGGCGATATCAAGCTGCTCGACTACGGCATCGCCTCGCGCGTGCGCAATGCCGACAGCAGCCTGGCGCTGGACATGCCGAATGCGGGCACGCAGGGCTACCGGGCGCCGGAAGCGGGCGCGCACCAGCGCCAGCCCAGCCCGCGCCTGGACGTGTATGCGGTGGCGGTGATGATTTACCAGATGCTGGAAGGGCGCATGCCGTTTGACGGCTTGCGCAGCGCCAGCCATTTGCCGTCGGCGCCGCAGGCGCTCAACGCGGCCCAGTGGCAAGTGCTGCAGAACGGCTTTTCCCTGACGGCGGAATTGCGCCCGCAATCGGTGCAAGCCTTGCTGGAAGGGCTGGAGCGGGCCGCCGGGCCTTCGCCGGAAGAACTGGCGGAGCTGGCGCGCCAGGAACAGGCGCGCCTGGCGCAACAGCAAAAACAGGCGGCGTTGGCGGCGGAGCAGGCGCGCGAGGAAGAACTCAAACAGGCACGCGCGCGCCAGGAAGAGCTGGACCAGCGCCGCAAGGCCGAGATCCAGGCGGCCGCGCTGGAAAAGCAGCGCCAGGACAAGGTGCGCCGCGAGCAGGAAGCCCAGCGCCACTTCGAGGCGGAAGAGGCGCGCAAGCTGCGCAAGGAAGCGTTGCGCGGCCAGTTGCGGGCGCGCCGCGAAGCCGATGCGGCGACGGCCTTGCAGGAACACCAGGAATTGCAGCGCAAGGCCATCGTCGCGAAAGCGGAAGCGGCCTATCGCGCCGAGCAGGAACGGGCGCGCCGCGAAGAGGCCAGCCGCGCCGCGGCGCAGCAGCTGCAGCCGCCAGCGCCGGCGCCGGCCGAAGCGGAACATGCGGAGCCGGTGGCGAATGCGGAAGGCGTGCTGCGTGACGATTTTCTCGATGGCTCGGGGCAGGGCCCGGAACTGGTGCTCATTCCCAGCGGCCGCTTCCAGATGGGGGCGCACGAGACGGAGCACAAGGCGGCCCTGCAGGCCGGTTCTCAGCAGAGCTGGCTGGAGCGCGAGACGCCGCAGCACTGGGTCGGTATCGAGCGCCCGTTCGCGCTGGCGCGCCACCCTGTCAGCGTGGGCGAATGGCGCGCCTTCGTGAAAGCGACGGGGTGGGAGGCGGGCGGCGCGGAAACGGACTGGGATAATCCCGGTTTCGTGCAAACCGAGCTGCACCCGGTGGTGGGCGTGAGCTGGAATGACGCGCAGCTGTACCTGGCGTGGCTGAGCGAGCGCACGGGCCGGCAGTACCGGCTGCCCAGCGAAGCGGAATGGGAGTACGCGTGCCGCGCCGGCACGCGCACGGCCTTCAACGTGGGCGACACCATCAGCACCGAGCAAGCCAACTACGACGGCCTGTATGTGTATAACGGCGGCCCGCGCGGCGTGTACCGGGGCGGCACCAGCCCGCTGGGCACTTTCGCGCCGAATCCCTGGGGCCTGTTCGACATGCACGGCAATGTGTGGGAGTGGGTGCAGGACGTCGTGCACGACAATTACCAGGGCGCGCCCGTCGACGGCAGCGCGTGGGAAGAGGGCAGCGACAGCAGCCGGCGCATCCTGCGCGGCGGCTCGTGGCTGTACCACCCGCGCTACCTGCGCTCGGCCCTGCGCAACGGCTTTTCCACCGTGCTGTCGAACGATATCGTCGGTTTCAGGGTGGCGCGCACGCTCGATTAGGGGGGCATGCCGCGGTTGCAAATCAACCGTCCTGGCGGACCGCGCCGGAGGTCCGTGAGCCGCCAGCTGCTCATCCCGTGCGCCTGCCTGCCCCTCGCTTCATGCGACGGGCGCGGCATTCAGCCGGGTCGCGCCGGACCTGGGCTTGCGATGGCGCCGACGCCCGACGCCCTGTGCCGCATCAAACGGAGGCAGGCCGCCCGGGGGCGGGCTGCGCAAAGCGGGCAAACGGTGTAAATTGTGGCTTTCCAAACGCACCAAGGAACGCCATGACCATCAAAGCCATCCGCGACCAGTCGCAACCCATGCGCCACATCGTGCACGTGCGCGACCACATCATTTCCGCCGACGCCTCCGTGGCCGAGGGCGGCGGCGATGCCGGCCCTTCGCCGCACGACCTGTATGACGCCGCCCTGTCGGCCTGCAAGGCGCTCACCGTCGTCTGGTACGCCAAACACAAGGGCATCCCCCTGGAACACGTGGAAGTGTCGACCGAGCGCGATGCCAGCGAAGAGCGCAAGGGCGTGTACCGCCTGGCCGCCACCTTGCACCTGACGGGCGACCTGAGCGAGGCGCAGCGCGAGGAATTGCTGGCCGCGGCCGGCAAATGCCCGCTGCACAAACTGATGACGGCCGTGACGACCGAAGTGACGACGGTGCTGGCATGAGCGCGGCCATCCTGAAAAGCCACGAAAAAGACCTGGGCGGCGGCTTCGTCGTGCGGCGCCTGCTGCCGTCCGCCGTGAAGCAGGCCGTCGGCCCCTTCATCTTTTTCGACCATTTCGGCCCCATCGACGTGGCGCCCGACGCCAACCACGACGTGCGTCCGCACCCGCATATCGGCCTGGCCACCGTCACCTATCTGTTCGAAGGGGCGATCGACCACCGCGACAGCATCGGCTCCTGCCAGCGCATCGAGCCGGGCGCCATCAACTGGATGACGGCCGGGCGCGGCATCGTGCATTCGGAGCGCACGCCGCCCGACCTGGCGGGCCAGCCGCACCGCACGCACGGCTTGCAGCTGTGGGCCGCGCTGCCGAAGGCGCACGAAGAGGACGAGCCGAGTTTCACGCACACGCCGCAGGCCGACATTCCCGTCGTGGCGCTCGATGGCGCCGTGGTGAAGGTATTGATCGGCACGGCGTTTGGCCAGACCTCGCCCGTGCGCACCTACATGCAGACGGTGTACCTGGACGTGGCGCTGGAGGCAGGCAAGGAACTGCGGCTGGACGGCTTGCCGGCGGAAGCGGCGATCTACCCGATCAGCGGCGAAGTGCTGGTCGATGGCGTGGCGCTGCTGCCGCACACCATGGCCCTGCTGGAGGCGGGCGCCGTGCAAGCGGGCGCCGCGCCTGTCGTGACGGCAGGCAGCGGTCCCGTGCAGTTCGTCGTCATCGGCGGCGAGCCGCTGGATGGCCACCGCTTCCTGTTCTGGAATTTCGTCTCGTCCAGCAAGGAGCGTTTGTCGCAGGCGGCCGACGACTGGAGCGCCCAGCGCATGGGGCAGGTGCCGGGCGAGACGGAATTCATCCCGCTGCCGAAGGCGCCCCTGCGCCCGGCGACCTGACAGCGCCTAGAAACGCGCGCGCAAGGTCAGTTGCGCCTTGCGCGGTTCGCCGTAGAAATTGCCCCAGGCCGGCGCGCCCACCGTCTGGTAGTAGCGCTTGTCGAGCAGGTTCGTCACCGACAGCGACGCCGTCCAGTTGCGGTCGATCTGGTAGGCGGCACGCGCGCTCCACAGCGCATAAGCGCCCTGCGCCACCGTGATGCCCTGCGTCACGCGCGAACTCTCGGTCTGGAAGTTCACGCCGCCGCCCACGCTCCACGCCTGCAGGGCGCCGGGCAGGCGGTAGTCGCTCCACGCGCGCAGCATGTGGCGCGGCGAGTAGGTGCTGGCGAACATCACGCCCGCGCTCGACGTCTGTTCCAGGTACTTGAAGTTGTTCAGGGTGTAGCCGGCGAACAGCTGCCAGCCGCGCGCCACCTCGCCGCTGATTTCCGCATCGAGTCCTTCGCTGCGCACCTTGCCCGTCGAGAAATAGCATTCCGTGCCGCTCGAGCAGGTATTGACCAGGTCGAGCTCCGCGCGGTTGCGCTGTTCGATGCGGAACAGGGCCAGCGAGGCATTCACCTTGCCGTCGAACAGTTCGCCCT
This sequence comes from Janthinobacterium sp. SUN118, assembly GCF_030397695.1. Taxonomy (NCBI): domain Bacteria; kingdom Pseudomonadati; phylum Pseudomonadota; class Betaproteobacteria; order Burkholderiales; family Oxalobacteraceae; genus Janthinobacterium; species Janthinobacterium sp. SUN118. The sequence continues at coordinate 1,953,700 of NZ_JAPUBV010000001.1, forward strand.
TCACGCCCACTTCCAGGTTGCGCCCCTTCAGCGGGTCGAGCAGGGCGCCGTCCGCCGTGCGCTGGTTTTGCGGCTGGAAGATGTCGGAAATGCTGGCGTAGCCGGACCAGCGCGGATCGAAGGCGTAGATCACGCCGCCATACGGCGTGACGACGCCGTTTTCGCGGTACGGGTCGATGTATACCTCGCCCGTGTCGCGGTACACGCTGCTCGACTTGTAGTTCGACACGCGCGCGCCGGCCACCACGGTGAGCGGGTCGCTGACGCTGAAGCGGGCCACGCCATAGGCGCCCGTCTGCGTCATGCGGGTGACGCTGGGGTCGCCGCGGTAGCTGTTCTCGCGGAACCAGGCGTCGCTCGGCTCGGCCACGCCGTGGTTCGGCTGCAGCGGGTTGTTCGGCTTTTGCAGCAGGGCCAGGCTGTAGTCGCTGTCGCTTTCCAGGCGGTTGGTGCTGACGCCGGCACTGAAGCCGTGGCGGCGGCCGAAGGCGTTGAATTTGCCATCGAGCGACAGGTCGACGCCCTTGTTGGTGGTGCCGTAGTCGAATACGCCGCCGTACATCATCATGCCGGCCAGCGTGGCGGGATTGATCGCGCCCTGGCTGAACATGTATTTCACGTCATGCCGTTCGCGCGTGTAGTTGGCGCTGGCTTTCAGCGACCAGTCGGCGTCGAAACGGTGTTCGAATTCGGCGAAGACGGCCGTCTGGCGGCTGTCCCAGCGGTTCCAGTCGGCGCCGAGGAAGGTCGAGCGGGGCAGTTGCGGGTCGCTGCCATCGCGGTAGCGCGGCATGCCGGAGAAGAACGGCGTCGACTTCAGTTTTTCATGGCTGGCGCCCGTCGTCAGCTTGCTGCCCGGCGCCAGGTCGAATTCCAGCACGCCATACAGCACGTCGGTGCGGCTGTCGGCCACGTCGTAAAAATAATCGCGCTGGTCGTGCGCGGCCACGGCGCGGCCGCGGATGCTGCCCGACTCGTTGAGCGGGCCGCTAACGTCCACTTCGCCGCGCACATCGTTCCAGCGGCCGGCGCCCAGCGCCAGCTGCACCTGTTTTTCCGCCAGCGGGCGCTTGCGCACCATGTTGATGGCGGCGCCGGGCGAGCCCGTGCCCTGCAGCAGTCCGGTGGCGCCGCGCACGATTTCCACGCGGTCCAGCATGGCCGTGTTGCTGGTAAAGCTGTTCGCCTGCGGGTAGTACATGGCGCGGTTGACGCCGTCGAACTGGTAAGTCTCAACCATGAAGCCGCGCGAATACACATAGCGCCCGCCCATGGGACTGTCGTACATGGTGATGCCGGTGGTGTTGGCCAGCACGGCGTCGATGGTGTTGAGGTTCTGGTCGTCCATCTTCTGGCGCGTGACGACGCTGACCGATTGCGGGATTTCGCGCAGGGTCTGCACGCCCTTGCCGACGGTGACGGCGCGCGCCGCGTAGGAGTTGCTGTGCTCACTGATCGGGTCGCGCTCCATGCTGGCGTTCACGACCACGGGGGCCATGACCTTGTCGCCCGTCGCTGGCGATGCGGCAGGCGCCGCCTGGCGCAGCACATACGCGCCGTTCGGCAGCTGCACGGCTTCCAGGCCGCTGCCGGCCAGCACCTGGGCAAAGCCCTGCGCCACGCCATGGCTGCCGCGCACGCCGGGCGAGCGCAAGCCCCGCGTCTGCGCCGGGTCGGTCGACAGGCTGACGCCGGCGGCCACGGCAAAATCGTTCAGGGCCGTGGCCAGCGGGCCGGCCGGCACGGCGTAGGCTTGCGCGGCAGCGGCGGACTGGCCTTGCGCCAGCGCGGGCGCGGCGACAAAGGCGGCGCAAGCCATGGCGATGATGGCCAGGCGGATGGCGCGGACGGCGGGAAGGAGGACGGGGGTGTTCGGCTGCATGCTCGGTCTTTCTGCTCAGAGGGATAGGAAAATGGCGAATGAATCGGCTACTTACCTGTGAAGCCGAAGCAGCACGCCGAAACACCAACCCCTGGCGCAAAAAAAACGGAAAATATTATGCTGTCCTGGCCGAGACGGTGGCCCAGTAGCGCGTGAAGTACGTCACTTGCAGGCCGTGCGAGGCGCACAGGCCTTCCAGGACGGCGTCGATATCGTCGAGCCGGTAGGTGCCCGTGACGGGCCGCCGCGCCACGGCGGCGTCGCACGCGAGGCGCCCGCGCCGGTAGCGCGCCAGTTCCGACACCAGCTGCCGCAGCGGCCAGTCGGCGGCCACCAGCATGCCGCGCAGCCAGCTGTCCTGGTGCGCGGGCATGGCTTGCACGCCGTCCGCGCCCGCCGCCGTGAAGCGCAGCTGCTGGCCAGCGTCCAGGCGCAGCACGGCGTCGGGCCGCGCCGCGCAGCGCACCTCGACGGCGTGCTCGAAGACGCTGACGGTGCTGGCGCCATCGGCACCTTCGTCGCAGCGCACGCCAAAGCGCGTGCCCAGCGCGCGGATCACGCCGTGCGGCGTGTCGACCAGGAAGGGGCGCGGGTCGGGCGCCGTCGTGATCATGATCTCGCCATGGTGCAGGCGGATGCGGCGCTGCGTGGCGCTGTAATCGACGTCCAGCGCGCTATCCGTGTTTATCGCCATGCGGCCGCCGTCGGCCAATGCCACGTGGCGGCGCTGGCCCGGCGCCGTGCGCAGGGACGCCGTCCACGCTTGCCATTGGCTGCTCTGCCAGCCGGCCTGGCCCAGCGCAATGCCGCCGCCGGCCGCCACCAGCATGGCCAGCACCTTGGTCGCCGCGCGCCGGCGCTGCTGCGCCGCCTGCAGGGCGGGAATCGCCAGCGCTGGCGGTATCGTGCCCAGCTGGCCGCGCATGCGCTGCAGCAGGGTCCAGGCCCGTTCATGCTCGGCGCTGGCATCGCGCCATGCCTGCAGGGCGGCCGGGTCGGCGCTGCCGCATTGCTGTTCCACGTGCCAGTGGGCGGCGGCGGCCAGCACCTTGCGGGCAAGGGGGGCGGAAGGCGAGGTCGCGGGGCCGAACATCAGCCGGCCGCCAGCAGCAGGCATTCGGTGTAGGCGCGCACCAGGTGTTTCTTGACGGTTGGCAGGGACACTCCGAGCCTCTGGCCGATGTCCACGTAGCTCAATTCCTCGATTTGCGCCAGCAGGAAGATGGCGCGCGTGCGCGCACCGAGGCTGTCGAGCAGGCGGTCGATGGCCAGCAGGGTCTCGATGATGATGGCGTGCGTCTCGGCGCAAATCGTTGTCGGCTCGGCCTGCTGCGCCAGCGCTTCCAGGTAGGCTTGCTCCAGCGCGTGGCGCCGGTAGCGGTCGATCAGCAGGCCGCGCGCGATGGTGGCCAGGTAGCCGCGCGGTTCGCGCAGCGGTGCGGCGTCGCGCTTGCCCAGCAGACGCAAAAACGTGTCCTGCGCCAGGTCGGCCGCCTCGGCCCGGTTGCCCAGCTTGCCGCGCAGCCAGCCATACAGCCAGCCGTGGTGTTCGCTGTACAGGGTGCTCAGGTGGGCGGCATGGATGGGACTGACGGTGCTCACTGCGTTCTCCAGGCAATGGATGAGCTGGGCTGACGGAACGCGACGTACCGGCTAGCTGGGCTATTTGAGAATGATACTCATTATCACATTGCCATGCGGGCGGCGTCAATTACTGTGCGCCGCCCAGGCGCCAGCGCTCCTGCCACTGTTGCAGATCCGCCCAGGCTTGCTGCAGGGCCGTGGCGGACCAGTGCAGCAGGCTGTCCAGCGCCAGCAGGGTGCGCCGCAGGTGGATGCCGTCGAAAAACACGTGGTCGGCCACCACGGTGGCGGCCAGCCAGGCGGCGATGATGACGATGATGTCGTGGCGGCCGCTTTTCCACCAGCGCAGCGAGTGGCGGCGGAAGATCCACGGCACGCCCAGCGGATTGGGCCAGTCGGCCAGCAGGTGCATGATGCCGCCGGCGGCAAAGCCGAACAGGGGCGGCGCCCACACATGGTGCGGCAATTGCAGATATGTGTAGACGAGCAGGGCGATCCACGCCAGGCCCCAGTGCGTCCACGTGCGGTGGGTGATCCACAGCCGGTGCGTGCGCGCCCACCAGGCCACTTCCAGCCAGTCCGGCGCCGTGCCGCCCAGCGCGCCCATGACAAAGGCGAGCATGCTCAGCACTTGATAGGGGCCGCCGGCGCCAGCGTGCGCGACCAGGGCCGCGGCGATCACGCCGGCGGCCCAACCGGTCGCATGATGCGCTTTGTTGGAAGCCATAGGAAAGGTAAAACGCCATGCCGGCGTTTTGTGAAATATAGGGGGTGTTAACTGGATGAATATACAGTATGAAAAGGCGTGTCAGGGGCTATTTGCGGAAAAATCGTCAATAATTTGTTAAATTATGTGTCGCGATGGCGCCCAAGGCGAGCCCGGCAAGTCATGCCGGCCCATCAAGTGTATTGTGTGGCTGATAATGTATTTGGCGCGCGGCGCGCTATGCTGAAAGCAGCCGTCTGATTTGAGGAGGTGTCGCCATGAAAATCCCGCGCGAATTGCAGATTCCCGCCATCGTGTTTACGCTGGAAGCGGTGTTCATTCTGGGGCTGTCGATGATTTTTCTCGTGCTGGTGCCGCGCTAGCGCTTGAAGCAAGGCCATAACGGTGTGGCGCTGCCTTGCCGTACGGTTCGTACTGCCTGCGCTGGCGCGCCTTGCGCTGACCATTGTTCAGGCGCCAGCGATCAGGCGGGTGCGTGTAATCGTTGTGTCAGGTGGTTTGCATGGTGCTGCCGCCATGCCGCGTGGCGCGCGTCGCAGGCCGGCCATGCCCGCGCGCCGCAGGTTTGGTTCGGTGTTTCTAAACGGTCAGCATGCCGCTATCGCACAGGGCGGCACCCTCGGTGCGGATGATCCAGCATTCCGGATACGGTTCGCTGGCAAAGCGGTTATGCCGGGCAAAACCGCTGAGCTTGTCGAGCGCCGTGGCGGGCGCCAGGGCGGTTTCCTTGCCGGTGGCGACGTCCAGGTGCCAGAAACCGCCGTTGCGGTGAAACAGCATGGGCAAGGCGGCCGCATTGGGTGCGGCGGCGTGGGCGGTCAGGCTGGGTTGGGCTTCCGGCAGCAGCAGGTAAAAACACTCTGCCCGCGCACCCTGGTCGATGCGGTGCAAAATGACGCCATGGCCGAAGATGGCCGTGACGCTGAGCACGACGATACCCTTGATGCTGGCGGTCAATTCGATGCGCATGCCCAGGCGCAGCGCGACGGGCTTGTGCTTGCCGGGCCAGACGCCATCGAGCAGCAGGCCGTAGCGCGACACGTCTTCGATTTCAAAGCCTTGTGGCCCGCGCCGGATGACGGCGTGGCGGCCCGACAGGCGGCGCGTCAAGCCGTTGTTGTCCTGGCCGTCCGGGCTGAAGTGGCTGAGCAGCACGTCCGCTTCCGGGTCCACCAGTTCGAAGCGGCCCAGCATGCATTCCTCGAGCGCGAACAGGCGGATCTGGCGCTGCGCGCCCGCTTCCGGCGCCGCATTGACGAGACAGGCGGCCTGGCTCGGATGCGGATGGCAATGGCTGGCGGCGGGCAGGTCGACCTCGATCAATTCCTCGTCCCAGGCGATGGTGGTAAAACCCATGTCGATCTTGCCCTGCGGCGCAGACAGGTCCACGTGGGCGATGCCGGCATTGCGCGCCGTGACGTCGAGGTTGCAGCCATCGCCGCCCGTGACGCGGGCGATCGACGCGTCGTCGGCCATCACGCGCACGTTCTTGTGCGTGCTGAGGAAGATCTGGTGGATTTCCGTCAGGGTGGCATCGCGGCGCGGCACGAGGATGACGAACGTGCACACCCATTTCTGGGCCACGGCCCCGTCGACGTGGCTGTGCACTTCCACCTCGATCTGGTACTGGCCATGTTCCTTGTTGCGCGAGGAAAACTCGACAAACACGGGCCGCCAGTCGCCGCGCGTCGTGCGCACGAAATCATGCTGGACGGCGCCGCGCGGTATCAGGTCCGAGCGCAGGCGCAAGGTCAGCTGCGGCGCGCAGGCGGCCGCCATGCCGCGCAATTCCATTTTTAACGTTTGCCGTCCACCTGCCGCGCGCGGATCGAAGCCGCTGATGTGCAGGTGGGCATGGACGGGCTGGTAGGTGGGGCGGGCCGCGGTGCCCGGGGCGGCAGGCGAGGCCGCCGGCATGGCAGCGGATATCGCCATGGGCGCGTAGGCGGGCAGTGCCGGCGCGCTGGCTGCCGGCGCCTTGCCAGTAGCCGGGGCAGGCGGGGCGTCATGGGGGCGGGCAGCGGTAGCGGCCGGGACGTCATGCGGCGCAACATGCGCGCCAACGCCAACGCCAACGCCGGTAAGCGGTGCGATATGCTGTGCTGCAACAGCGTCAGCAGCAGGGGCGTGCGGAAGCTCCGTTGCCGATGGCTCGGAACGGGCGCTGCGCAGTGCGGTCAACAGGTCGTAGCTGCTGGGAGCAATCGTCGCTTGCCGGTGGTTGGCGGCGCAGACGTCTTCCCCAGGCAAGACCCAGAACGTACAGTGCGGGTGCTCCGGGTTGCTGCATTTTTTCATGACATTCTGACTCGAATCGAGCGGGGGCATTCTGCCCTCTGTTATACATGAGAGCTTACGCGCTTTTGCGCCCGCTTGGCAACCTTCGCGGCGAGCCGATGCACTCTTTTTGCAGGTTTCCATGTCGCTGGTCACATCTTGCTATGAATGCCATGGAAACTATTGCCTAAAAGAATATTTTATAATCTTTTGAATATGTCATTTTGATACGTTCATCCGAGCGCGGCGTTTGCTGGCGCCGATTGCCCGCATCCAGTGATGTCGTCGCTTGCGTCGCTGCTTCTCTCCGGCGCGCTGTGTGCTGCAAGGCACGCAGGACCTGCGGCATTTGCTATATGCTCGATTCTGCTACCCACTTTATCCCGGAGAAACCCCATGCCTGCCTTGCGCCCGCTCCAGCTTGCCACCGCCTATGGCGCCGCCCTGGCGGTGTTTCTCGCCATCGATGCCCTGTGGCTGACCGTGCTGATGGGGCAGGTGTATGCGCAGGCGCTGGGCCCCTTGCTGGCCGGGCGGCCCAGGCTGGGGCCGGCGGCCCTGTTTTACCTCTTGTATATGGTGGGCCTGCTGGTATTCGCCATCGTGCCAGGATTACGCAAGGGCAACTGGCGCGCGGCGGCGGCCCTGGGTGCCTTGCTGGGACTGGTTGCCTATGGCACGTATGACTTGAGCAATTATTCCACCTTGCAAGACTGGCCGCTGGCCCTGACGGCGATCGACATGGCCTGGGGCACCGTGCTATCAGGCCTGGCCGCCGTGGCTGGCTATCTGGCGGCGCGCAAGGCGCCCGCCAAAAGCTAGCTATTGAAGCGCAGCACCAGCATGGTGATATTGTCGCTGTGCAAGCCTTCTGGCGGGTGGGCGAGGAAGTCGTCGAATATGGCCGTGACGGCTTGTGCCGCTGTCTTGCCTGCGCACAGGTCCGGCCAGCGGGCCGTGGACGCGAGTGGATGGTCGCAGGCCCAGAAGCCGTCGCTGGCCAGCACATAGTAGGCGCCGGCTTGCACTTCCAGTACGCGGCGGTCGCCCAGGTGGGCCAGGAAGGACGGCAAATTACCGTTGTCGAGCGCCAGCAGCGGTTTGTCGAGCTGGAGGGTATCGCCCATGGCGTTGCCGAGAATAAACGCCTGCGAGATTTGCGGATGATGCTCGCCATGCACGCTGGCGCGCCAGCGCGCCTCGTCCAGTCCGCCGCGCATGGCATAGGCGGTAGCCGGCACATGGTCGACGGTAAGGATGGCGGCCATGCCATCGCGCAATTCATACAGGCGCGTATCGCCCACGTGGTACAGCAGCGGCGCCTGGCCAGGCGGTATTTCCAGCAGGGTCAAGGTGGTGCCGGGCGCGCGCGCCTGTGCTGGTGCGGCGTCGGCGAAGCCCGCTTGCAGGCGTGCATGCAATTGATCGAGGTGACACGCCAGGCTGGCCGTGTCGTGGCAGGCGGGTATGGATAGCAAGCCTTGCACGGCCGCTTCGGCCGCTTCGCGTCCATGGCCGTGGCCGCCCATGCCGTCGAGCACGGCGGCGCGCACGTGGCCGGCGGGCCAGCCCGGCACCTGGCAGTGCACAGGCGCTTGCTGCGACAGGCACACGGCATGGCCGCTGGCGTCGATCAGCAGGAAATTGTCCTGGTTTTCCTGCCGTGGCAGGGTGCCGGCGCCCACGCTGCTGCCAGCGGCGGCGTCCAGCCAGGGGCCGAAATCGAGCGCGTCTTTGATTAAATGCATCGTTTGCTGCAGTCCTGGCGGCCATCAATGTGGATCATGGGATAGAGCTTAGCCGATATTGCTTGCAGACGATACCTTGCTTATCCATCAAAAAAACCTGCGGCAGCAGGCTGGCGCAGGTTTTTTGATGGCACGGGGAAGTGCTTAACGGCGATGGCCCCAGCCGTGACCGTGGCCGTGGCCCCGGTCATAGTAGTCGCGGCGGCCATGGTCGCGGTAGTAGCCGCGGCCCGGTTGCACGTAGACGACGGCTGGCGGGCCGTAGTAGCGCGGAGGCGGCGCGTAATACACGGGCTGCGGCGCAGGCTGGTAGTAGACGGGCTGCGGCGCCGGCTGGTAATACGTTTCACGGTAGCCGCCGCGATAGCCGCCACGGTCGTAATAGCGGTCATTCGTGCTGATGCTGTTGCCGACGGCCGCGCCCAGCACGCCACCGACGATCGCGCCGTTCCGGCCGCCAGTGCTGTTGCCAATGGCCGCTCCGACGACGGCGCCTGCAACGGTATTGAAGTCGCGGTCGCCGGCGACTGCGGCCGAAGACACAGCCACTGCCGCTACCATTACCGCACCCAGGAGTTTCTTGTTCAACATGGCATTTCCTTCCATTCCGGCGAGATCACAATGATCTGCATGAACTGGACTATATCCGCTGCCTCCCGCTTGTTCCACGTCTAATACAACTTATTACAATCAGGGCGCGGCGGTAACAGTTTTAGCCGAACACGGCAGGCGCATGCGCTTGCCATTCCGGGCGCAGCAGGCTATACATTTTCACGTCGCGCATCACGCCATTGATGAAAAAGGCCTGGCGCTTCACGCCTTCCTCGGTAAAGCCGCACCTTTGCGCGATGCGCTCGGACGCCGTGTTCTGCGGATCCATCAGCAATTCCAGGCGGTGGTAGGGATAGGCATTGAACAGGTAGTCGACCATCAGGCGCGTCGCCTCGCCGCCGTAGCCGCGCCCGCCCCACTTGGGATCGAACAGGCGGTAGCCGATTTCGCGGCAGGCCGGCGTGCGGCTCTTGAAGTGCGTGATCGAACCGATGATGTGCTGGTGAAGGTCTTCAATCAGGAACAGTTCGCTATCCTCCGTGACCAGGCCCGTCAGCATGAACTCGCGGCGGATCGCTTCGGGCGACTTGAATTGCATGGAAAAGAACTCGCTGCGCGCGGGCAGGTCGTTGATCAGTGCGATATAGGCGTTGAGGTCGGCGGCGGTCAAGTGCCGTACGGTACAAAGGGTTCCCTTGAGCATGGCGGTATCCGGTGGCGATCACGATCTGCATGGTAATCCAGTCTGGCGGCCACAGGCAATCGCTCGCGGCAAAAGTTGCTGCATTGACAGAAAAAATACGCTATCGTGCACAACTTCGCCATGCCCGATGCCGCTGCTGATGGCCATGGCGGGACCGCTCTTTCTTCATCGACTGGAACAGGAATCCTATGACTACCGTATCGCCCCGCGCGCCATTGCGCCGCTCCGCCTTGTTCATCGCCCTCGGCTGCGCCGTCAGCGCCGGCGCCCTTGCCGCCGCGCCGGGCAATGCGCCGCAGGCACTGGCGCAGGTGCGCGACACGGCCCTGCACAGCGACTGGGCCTATGCGCGCCTGGCCGACATGACGGACTTGATCGGCCCGCGCCTGTCCGGCTCGGCCGGCGCCGCCGCCGCCGTGCAGCAGGTGGCCGAGGCCATGCGCCAGCTGGGCGCCAAGGTCACCCTGCAGCCGGTGAAGGTGCCGCACTGGGTGCGCGGCGTGGAAACGGCGGAAATCGTCGACTATGCGGGCCGTCCGCAGGGCGTCAGCCAGCGCGTCGTGCTGACGGCGCTGGGCGGTTCGGGCGCCACCCCGGCCGCCGGCCTGACGGCGCCCGTGGTCATCGTCAAGAGCCTCGAGGAACTCAAGGCGCGCGCGGCGGAAGTGAAGGGCGCCATCGTGCTGATCGACACGCCATTCGACCAGGAGATGGCCGAGCGCGGCCTGGCCGGCGTCACCTATGGCCAGGGTTCGCGCGCGCGCTTCCTCGGCCCGAAGGCGGCGGCCGACCTGGGCGCGGCCGCCGCGCTGGTGCGCTCGGTCGGCGGCGCCGATTTCCGCATCCCGCACGCGGGCGCCACGGGCCTGGATGACAACAAGCGCATTCCCGCCGCCGCCGTCACCGTGGAAGATGCCTTGCTGATGGGCCGTCTGGCCGCGCGCGGCCCCCTGAAAATGCGCCTGACCCTGACGCCGCAAAACCTGCCGGAAGCCGACAGCTACAACGTCATCGCCGACTGGCCGGGCACGGACAAGGCTGACGAAGTGGTGGTGGTCTCGGGCCACCTCGATTCCTGGGATCTGGCGACGGGCGCGCATGACGACGGCGCCGGCGTCGTGGCGGCCATGGGCGTGGTGGAAACGCTGAAAAAACTCGACTACCGTCCGCGCCGCACGATCCGCGTGATCGCCTGGATGAACGAGGAAAATGGCGGCCGTGGCGGCCAGGCCTATTTCGAGGCCAACAAGCAGGCGCTGGGCAAGCAATATGCGGCCATCGAGATGGACAGCGGCGCCGGGCGTCCGTTCGGCATCCTGGCCAGCGTGGGGCCGAAGGCGGAAAAACTGTTCGCGCCCCTGCGCGCGGCCCTGCAGCCGATCGGTGCGCACGCGTTCACGCGCCGCGACGCGCTGGGCACGGGCGACTTGCACCGGCTGGAAACGGGCGGCGTGCCCAGCTTCGAGCCGCTGGTCGACAGCCACAGTTACTTCCATTATCACCACACGCCGGCCGATACCCTGGACAAGGTCGACCCCGAGAACCTGAAGCGCAACGTGGCGCTGATGTCGTCGCTGGCCTGGTTCCTGGCGAATATCGACGGCGAGATCGGCCGCGCGCCCGAGCAGGGCGAATAAGGTCTGTCGCGTCGTTCCCGCACGCGCCGCGCCGCCTGGCCGGCGCGGTCCCTTGCCGGCATGCGCCCATGCCGGCGCCGTCAACGCATGGAGAGTTCATGATGCAGCCATCTTCCGCCATCGGGCAGGCGCGCGACGCCATCCGCAGCTATCTGCAACGGTATCCGCACGGCGCCGACACGCTGGAAGGCGTGGCGCAGTGGTGGCTGGGCGGGGCTGTTGCGCCGGAAACCGTCGCGGCCGCGCTGGAACAGCTGCGCGCCGCGGGCGAGCTGGAAGAGATCAGGGCTGGCCAGCGCCAGGTGTGGCGCCGCCGTCGCCCGGCGGCATAGCGGCCGTCAGATCGCGTTCAGCGGTATCTTCAGGTAGCGCACGCCGTTTTCTTCCGGTTCGGGCAGCTTGCCCGCATTGATGTTGACCTGGATCGCGGGCAGGATCAGGGTCGGCATGTCGAGGGTGGCATCGCGGCCCGTGCGCATGGCCACGAACTGCTCTTCCGTGATGCCGTCGCGCAAATGGATGTTGCCGGCGCGCTGTTCGGCCACCGTCACTTCCCAGCGCGGCCCGCGGCCGCTGGGCGGGTAATCGTGGCACATGAACAGCCGCGTTTGCGGCGGCAGCGACAGCAGGCGCTGCGCCGAGCGATACAGCAGCGCGGCCGAGCCGCCGGGAAAATCGCAGCGGGCCGAACCGACGTCCGGCATGAACAGGGTGTCGCCGACGAAGACGGCGTCGCCGATCTGGTAAGCGAGGTCGGCCGGCGTGTGGCCGGGCACGTGCAGCGCGCGCACTTCCAGCTTGCCGATATAAAACACCTGGTCGGGCGCGAACAGCCGGTCGAACTGCGAGCCGTCGGCCCTGGCCGCATGCTGATGGTAGACCTCGGCAAACGCCTGCTGCACCGTCTGGATGGCGGCGCCGATGGCCACTTCGCCGCCCAGTTGCTGCTGCAGGTAGGGGGCGGCCGACAGGTGGTCGGCATGCGCATGGGTTTCCAGCAGCCAGCGGCACCGCAAGCCGTGCTCGCGCACGAAGGCGATCACCTTGTCGGCCGAGGTGGTGGCCGTGCGGCCCGCCTTGGGGTCGTAGTCGAGCACGGAATCGATGATGGCGCATTCCTCGCCGTCTCCCTCGTAGACGACATAGGTGACGGTGGCGGTGGCGGGGTCGAAGAAGGCTTGGATTTGTGGAGTCATCACGGCGGCTAGGTCGGGCAGGGAATGGCATTATATCGCCAGAGTTCGCTAAAAAAATGCTGCAAATTCACATTTAACATGCGAAAAACAGATAAGCGGCAGGGCTTGCGCGCCACACAGCCGTGCGCACCCTGCGCCTTGCTGCGTGGTAACCTCATTCTTACAAGGAGGAATTCATGAACGATACCACTGCACGCAGCGAACAGTACCGCGGTTTTACGATTTCGGTGACCCCGCAAAAGGACAATGACGATTTATGGGATTTTACCTACCGCCTGCAGCGCGACGGCGAGCCTGAAGCGCAAGGCATCACGCGCAGCCGCACCCTGGGCGGCTACCTGGCGCCCGAAACGGCGTGCACGGCCGGCCTGGAAGTGGCCAAGACGGAAGTGGATAATCTGCTGCGTCCTTGAGCCAGCGTAAATCGTTTAGCCTGATTGCCCGCGGGCGCATGAAACACGTCGCCTGCGGCCGCGCTTCATGCTACGATTTCCCGTATTCAGTCAGTTCATATGGAGGCACCCATGGATAGCAGTTCTAAAATTCACTATAAAGGCTGGGAAATCGTTCCCTTGGCCGTGCCTACCACCGACGGCAAATGGTCGGCCAGCTGCGACATCGAACGCGCCACCGCGGAAGGCCTGGAAGTGTTCGAAGGCTCGACCATGCAATTCGTGCGCGACGACGAGGAGGGCGCCATCGCCGCTGCCTGCGAAGAAGCCGTGCGCCAGATCGACAACATCATCGCCAATCCGCTGGTGCGGCTGGCCTAGTTTGCCGTTTCATCCGTAGTCTCAGCAGTAATTCTCAGCCGGCGTCCGCCGGCTGTTTTTCTTCCAAGCCATTCCCGTTTCCCATCCTGTTCCGCAGCGCCTGCAGCGCCGCCCTGTTGCGCATTGCTGTTGCGTGTTTCAACCGGGTGTTTCAAAATGCAATGAATGAAACATCGTGAAACGCCAAGCACATGAAACGTGACATCGCCGTTTCCCTGCGTGACGGCCGGAGCGCGCTGGAAAGCGGCCGCCTTGCCCGTGTTGTCACTCTGGCGCGTGGCATAGTCATCGTGCCGCATGGTGCTGGCACGGCATTTGCAATACTGATGCGCATAGCAAGTCCATGAAACATTCGGGCTGACCCGAACTCCCCATAAGGTGCATACATGACTCAATACTCCGCAGGTGCCGCATTCCGCAAGGCCGTCCAGGAAGAATCCCCATTGCAAGTGGTCGGCGCCATCAACGCCAACCACGCGCTGCTGGCCAAGCGCGCCGGCTACAAGGCCATCTACCTGTCCGGCGGCGGCGTCGCGGCCGGCTCGCTGGGCTTGCCCGACCTGGGCATCTCCAGCCTGGACGACGTGCTGACCGACATCCGCCGCATCACCGACGTGTGCGACCTGCCCCTGCTGGTCGATGCCGACACGGGCTTCGGCGCATCCGCCTTCAACGTGGCGCGCACGGTGAAATCGATGATCAAGTTCGGCGCGGCCGGCCTGCATATCGAAGATCAGGTGGGCGCCAAGCGCTGCGGCCACCGCCCGGGCAAGGAAATCGTCAGCAAGGAAGAGATGGTCGACCGCATCAAGGCGGCCGTCGATGCGCGCACGGACCCGAACTTCGTCATCATGGCGCGCACCGATGCGCTGGCCGTCGATGGCCTGGAAGCGGCGCTCGAGCGCGCCGTCGCCTGCGTCGAGGCGGGCGCCGACATGATTTTCCCGGAAGCGATCACGGACCTGGACATGTACGCCACGTTCGCCAAGGCCGTCAACGTGCCTATCCTGGCCAACATCACGGAATTCGGCTCCACGCCGCTGTTCACGCTGGACGAACTGCGCAGCGCCCACGTGGGCCTGGCGCTGTACCCGCTGTCGGCGTTCCGCGCCATGAACAAGGCGGCGGAAAACGTCTACCAGGCGCTGCGCCGCGACGGCACGCAAAAGAATGTCGTCGACACCATGCAGACGCGCATGGAGCTGTATGAATCGATCAATTACCACGATTTCGAGCAAAAGCTCGATGCGCTGTTTGCCGCGCAAAAGAAATAAATAGAGAAGCAGGGGCCGCATGCCGGTCCCGCAGTGACGCACCCGAGACTATTCAATCTGGAGAACACAATGACCGCACCGCAAGCCGCCACTTTCAAGCCTAAAAAATCCGTCGCCCTGTCCGGCGTCACCGCCGGCAACACGGCGCTGTGCTCGGTCGGCAAGACCGGCAACGATTTGCACTATCGCGGCTATGACATCCTGGACGTGGCCGACAGCTGCGAGTTCGAGGAAATCGCCTACCTGCTGGTGCATGGCAAGCTGCCGACCAGCGCGGAACTGAAAGGCTACAAGGCCAAGCTGAAATCCCTGCGCGGCCTGCCGTCGGCCGTCAAGCTGGCGCTGGAAGCGTTGCCGGCCGCCGCCCATCCGATGGACGTGATGCGCACGGGCGTGTCCGTGCTCGGTTGTACCTTGCCGGAAAAAGACGACCATAACGCGCCGGGCGCGCGCGACATCGCCGACCGCCTGATGGCGTCGTTCGGCTCCATGCTGCTGTACTGGTACCACTACAGCCATAACGGCAAGCGCATCGAAGTGGAAACGGACGACGACTCGATCGGCGGCCACTTCCTGCACCTGCTGCACGGCGAAAAACCGTCGGCGTCGTGGGAAAAAGCCATGCACACCTCGCTGATCCTGTACGCGGAACACGAATTCAACGCCTCGACCTTCACCAGCCGCGTCATCGCCGGCACGGGTTCGGACATCCACTCGGCCATCACGGGCGCGATCGGCGCGCTGCGCGGCCCGAAACACGGCGGCGCCAACGAAGTGGCGCTGGAGATCCAGAAACGCTACGACAATGCCGATGAAGCGGAAGCGGACATCCGCGAGCGCGTCGCCAACAAGGAAGTGGTGATCGGCTTCGGCCACCCCGTCTACACGATTTCGGACCCGCGCAACGTGGTCATCAAGGAAGTGGCGCGCAATCTGTCGCTGGAAGCCGGTTCCACGAAAATGTTCGACATCGCCGAGCGCCTGGAGTCGGTCATGTGGGAAATCAAGAACATGTTCCCGAACCTGGACTGGTTCTCGGCCGTGTCCTACCACATGATGGGCGTGCCGACGGCGATGTTCACGCCGCTGTTCGTCATCTCGCGCACCTCGGGCTGGGCCGCGCACATCATCGAGCAGCGCATCGACAACAAGATCATCCGCCCGAGCGCCAACTATGTGGGCCCGGAAGACCTGGAATTCGTCCCGATCAAGGACCGCAAATAATGAGCACCGCAATGAGTACCCCCATGAATACCCTGTACCGCAAATCCTTGCCGGGCACCCAGCTAGACTACTTCGACACGCGCGCCGCCGTCGATGCGATCCAGCCAGGCGCCTATGCCACCTTGCCCTACACCTCGCGCGTGCTGGCCGAAAACCTCGTGCGCCGCTGCGACCCGGCCACCCTGGACGCGTCGCTGAGCCAGTTCATCGAACGCCGCCGCGACCTCGATTTCCCGTGGTTCCCCGCCCGCGTCGTCTGCCATGACATCCTGGGCCAGACGGCCCTGGTCGACCTGGCCGGCCTGCGCGACGCCATCGCGGCCCAGGGCGGCGATCCGGCCCTGGTCAACCCCGTGGTTCCCACGCAGCTGGTGGTCGACCATTCGCTGGCCGTGGAATGCGGCGGTTTCGACCCCGACGCCTTCGCCAAGAACCGCGCCATCGAAGACCGCCGCAATGAAGACCGTTTCGACTTCATCGACTGGACCAAGAAAGCATTCAAGAACGTCGACGTGATTCCGCCAGGCAACGGCATCTTGCACCAGATCAATCTTGAGCGCATGTCGCCCGTGATCCAGGTACAGGATGGCGTCGCCTATCCCGATACCCTGGTGGGCACGGATTCGCACACGCCGATGGTCGACGCGCTGGGCGTGATCGCCATCGGCGTGGGCGGCCTGGAAGCGGAAAGCGTGATGCTGGGCCGCGCTTCGTGGATGCGCCTGCCCGACATCATCGGCGTCAAGCTGACGGGCAAGCCGCAGCCGGGCATCACGGCCACCGACACGGTGCTGGCGCTGACGGAATTCCTGCGCAAGCAGAAGGTGGTTTCGTCCTACCTGGAATTCTTCGGCGAAGGCGCTTCGCACCTGACCCTGGGCGACCGCGCCACGATTTCCAATATGGCGCCGGAATTTGGCGCCACGGCCGCCATGTTCTACATCGACGCGCAAACCATCAAGTACCTGAAACTGACGGGCCGCGACGACGAACTGGTGAAACTGGTGGAGTTGTACGCGAAAGAGACGGGCCTGTGGGCCGACAGCCTGGCCGACGCCCAGTACGAGCGCGTCCTGAGCTTCGACCTGTCGTCCGTCGTGCGCAATATCGCCGGTCCGTCGAACCCGCACAACCGCGTGCCGACGTCGGAACTGGCCGCGCGCGGGATTTCCGGCGTGGTGGAAAACGAGCCGGGCAAGATGCCGGACGGCGCCGTCATCATCGCGGCCATCACCAGCTGCACGAATACGAACAACCCGCGCAACATGATCGCCGCGGGCCTGATCGCGCGCAATGCGAACCGCCTGGGCCTCACGCGCAAGCCATGGGTGAAATCGTCGCTGGCGCCCGGCTCGAAAACCGTGGAACTGTATCTGCAGGAAGCGGGCCTGATGCCGGAGCTGGAACAACTGGGCTTTGGCGTCGTGGCGTTTGCCTGCACCTCGTGCAACGGCATGTCGGGCGCGCTCGACCCCGTCATCCAGGACGAAGTGGTATCGCGCGACCTGTACGCCACGGCCGTCCTGTCGGGCAACCGCAACTTCGACGGCCGCATCCACCCGTACGCGAAACAGGCTTTCCTCGCCTCGCCGCCGCTGGTGGTGGCCTACGCGATCGCCGGCACCATCCGCTTCGATATCGAGAAGGACGTGCTGGGCATCGCCCCGGACGGCAAGCCTGTCCTGCTCAAGGATATCTGGCCGTCGGACGAGGAAATCGACGCCATCGTCGCTTCCAGCGTCAAGCCCGAGCAGTTCCGCAAGGTGTACATCCCGATGTTCGCCGCGCAGGTCGACGATGGACAGAAGGTCAGCCCCCTGTACGACTGGCGTCCGCAGACGACGTACATCCGCCGCCCGCCGTACTGGGAAGGCGCGCTGGCCGGCGCCCGCCCCTTGAAAGGCATGCGTCCGCTGGCCGTCCTGGGCGACAACATCACCACCGACCACCTGTCGCCATCGAACGCCATCATGCTCGATAGCGCGGCCGGAGAATACCTGGCGAAAATGGGCTTGCCAGAGGAAGACTTCAACTCCTACGCCACGCACCGGGGCGACCATTTGACGGCGCAGCGCGCCACCTTCGCCAACCCGACCCTGAAGAACGAGATGGTCATCGAGGATGGCAAGGTGAAAACGGGTTCGCTCACGCGCATCGAGCCGGAAGGCACGATTTCGCGCATGTGGGAAGCCATCGAGGTGTACATGGAGCGCAAGCAGCCATTGATCATCATCGCCGGCGCCGACTATGGCCAGGGATCCTCGCGCGACTGGGCCGCCAAGGGCGTGCGCCTGGCCGGCGTGGAAGCCATCGTGGCCGAAGGCTTCGAGCGCATCCACCGCACCAACCTGGTGGGCATGGGCGTCCTGCCGCTGGAGTTCCTGCCTGGCGTGAATCGCAAGACCCTGGGCCTGGACGGCAGCGAAACCTATGACGTCGTGGGCGAGCGCACGCCGCGTTCCACCCTGACCCTGCTGATCCACCGCAAGAACGGCGACACGGTCGAAGTGCCCGTCACCTGCCGCCTCGATACGGCGGAAGAGGTGTCGATCTACGAGGCCGGTGGCGTGCTGCAGCGCTTCGCGCAGGATTTCCTGGAGTCGTCGAAAGCCGCATAAATCGGGTAGGTCGGATTAGCGTGGCGTAATCCGACAATATTTGTGAAAAAACCGCCAGCAATGTGTCGGATTACGCGTGGCGATGCCCGCTAATCCGACCTACCTCTTTCCAGAAAATGACATGAGCCATACTCCCCAAATCAAAATCCCCGCCACCTATATGCGTGGCGGTACCAGCAAGGGCGTGTTTTTCCGCCTGCAGGACTTGCCGCCCAGCGCGCAAGTGCCGGGCGCGGCGCGCGATGCGCTGCTGCTGCGCGTGATCGGCAGCCCTGACCCGTACGGCAAGCAGATCGATGGCATGGGCGGCGCCACCTCGAGCACCAGCAAGACCGTGATCCTGGCGACAAGCACGAAACCGGAGCATGACGTCGATTACCTGTTCGGCCAGGTCTCCATCGACAAGCCGTTCGTCGACTGGAGCGGCAACTGCGGCAACCTGTCGGCCGCCGTCGGTTCGTTCGCCATCGCCAGCGGCCTGGTGGACGCCGCGCGCGTGCCGCAAGATGGCATCGCCACGGTGCGCATCTGGCAAGCCAATATCGGCAAGACGATCATTGCCCACGTACCCATGACCAATGGCGAAGTACAGGAAACGGGCGACTTCGAACTTGATGGCGTGACCTTCCCGGCCGCCGAAGTGAAACTGGAATTCCTCGATCCGGCGGCGGAAGAGGAGGGCGGCGGTGGTGCGATGTTCCCCACTGGCAAGCTGGTCGACGACCTCGAGGTGCCCGGCATCGGTACCCTGAAAGTCACGATGATCAACGCCGGCATCCCGACCATCTTTGTCGACGCGGACGCCATCGGCTATACGGGCACGGAACTGCAGGACGCCATCAATGGCGATGCGGCCGCGCTGGCCCGCTTCGAGACCATCCGCGCGCATGGCGCGCTGCGCATGGGTTTGATTTCCCACCTGGATGAAGCGGCCAAGCGCCAGCACACGCCGAAGGTGGCGTTTGTCGCCAGGCCGGCCGGCTATGTGTCGTCCAGCGGCAAGCGCGTGGAGGCGGGCGAAATCGACCTGCTGGTGCGCGCCATGTCCATGGGCAAGCTGCACCACGCCATGATGGGCACGGCGGCTGTCGCCATCGGCACGGCTGCTGCCATCCCCGGCACCCTGGTGAACCTGGCGGCGGGCGGCGGCGAAAAAAGCAGCGTGCGCTTCGGCCACCCGTCCGGCACCCTGATGGTGGGCGCGGAAGCGGCGCTGGTCGATGGCGCATGGAGCGTCATCAAGGCCATCATGAGCCGCAGCGCGCGCGTGCTGATGGAAGGCAGCGTGCGCATTCCCGGCGACGCCTTCGGCGCATAAGCACTGCGGCCGGGCCGCGTTGGCCCGGCTGGCCATTTATCTCGAGAATAATTGATTTTTCCGCTATTCAAAACCTGAACGGCAAGGAAAATGGAAGGGCGCGCAAGGGACGCGGTTTTGCCGCGTGAGGCCGCGCTGCGCGCACGTCCATCCTGACTGGTGAAATCCATGCTATTCAATTCCTGGGTCTTCCTGCTTGCCTATCTGCCCGTCACGGTGGCGGGATTCTTCATCCTGGGACGGCGCAGCGAATCATGGGGCGCCGCCTGGCTCGCATGCGCCTCGCTGTTTTTCTATGGCTGGTGGGACTACCGCTATCTGCCGCTGCTGACTGGATCCGTCGTCTTCAATTATGGCTGCGCCGCGCTGCTCGGGCCAGGGCGCGCAAGCCACCGCAAAGCCTTGCTGGCGGCGGCCATCGCCGCCAATCTGGGCCTGCTCGCCTACTATAAATACGCGGGTTTTTTTGTCGCCGGCGTGGCGGAACTGCTGGCGCAGCCGATGCCCGTCCTGCACGTGGTGCTGCCGATCGGGATCTCGTTTTTCACCTTCACGCAGATCGCCTTCCTCGTCGACACCTACACGGGCAAGGCGCAGGAAAGCCGCTTCGTCCACTACCTGCTGTTCGTCACGTATTTTCCCCATCTGATCGCAGGCCCCGTGTTGCACCACAAGGAAATGATGCCGCAGTTCGCCGCGCGGCGCACGTTCCGCCTCTCCGAACGCAATATCGCCATCGGCAGCACGATCTTTTTCATCGGCCTGGCGAAGAAGGTGCTGGTCGCCGACAATATCGGCGCCTATGCGGCGCCCCTGTTCAACGATCCCGTCGCGCCATCGCTGCTGATCGCCTGGGGCGGCGTGCTGGCTTATGCCTTCCAGCTGTATTTCGATTTTTCCGGCTACTCCGACATGGCCATCGGCCTGTCGCGCCTGTTCGGCGTGCGCCTGCCGCTGAACTTCGATTCGCCGTACAAATCGCGCAATATCGCGCAATTCTGGCGCCGCTGGCACATGACCCTGTCGCGCTTCCTGCGCGATTACCTGTACATCCCGCTGGGCGGCAAGCGCTGCGGCCCCGTGCGGCGCTACCTGAACCTTATGGTGACCATGGTGCTGGGCGGCCTGTGGCATGGCGCCG
Organism: Janthinobacterium sp. SUN118; assembly: GCF_030397695.1. Lineage (NCBI taxonomy): Bacteria > Pseudomonadati > Pseudomonadota > Betaproteobacteria > Burkholderiales > Oxalobacteraceae > Janthinobacterium > Janthinobacterium sp. SUN118. The sequence goes on from NZ_JAPUBV010000001.1 coordinate 1,974,354, forward strand.
GCTGGAATTTCATCGTCTGGGGTTTCCTGCACGGCGCGTACCTGGCCATCCACAAGGGCTGGAGCGCGCTGGCACGCACCCTGCGCCTGCCGGCCGGCACGCGCGCCGGCAACGTGGCGGCCACCATCCTCACCTTCACCGCCGTCTGCGTTGCCTGGGTCTTTTTCCGCGCGCCCGACATGGCCAGCGCCGTGACCATCGTGCAGGGCATGGCGGGCGGCTTCGGCCTGGCCTTGCCCGATGCGCTGGCGCGCCAGTTGCAACCGCTGCAGCCCTTGCTGGCGTCGCTGGGCGTGTCGTTCTACCTGGGCGGCGGCACGGCCTTCATCGAAAGCTGGACGTGGATCGCCATCGCCGCGCTGCTCGTCTTTGCCATGCCGAATACGCAGCAGATCATGCGCCGCTTCGAGCCAGCCCTTGATTTCCAGCATGCTGGCGCGGCGCGCGGCCATGGCGTGGCGCGGCTGCTCACCTGGCGCGCCTCGCCCGCATGGGCCGCCGCCATCGCCTTGCTGGCGCTGGCCAGCATGCTGGCCTTGAGCCGTCCCGCCGAATTCCTGTATTTCCAATTCTAGGGCGGATATATGACGAGATCCCCCTTCAAGTCTTATCTGGTCGCGCTGGCGCTGCTGCTGTGGACGGGCGCCATTGCCGTTTGCGCCTTCGTGGTCATCGTCGACCCGTACGGGCTGTACGGCGTGGTCCGGCGCGACAGTTTCAATGCCGTCAAGCCGGGCCTGACCCGCTACCAGAGCCAGATCAAGCACGAGCATGCGCTGCGCCTGCGGCCGCAATTCATCATCCTCGGCAACTCCCGCGCCGAGATCGGTTTCGACCCGCGCGCCGGCGCCTTTTCAGGGCAGGGCGGCGCCGGCTACAACCTGGCCATTCCCGGCACGGGGCTGGCCACGTCCGCCCGCCAGTTCGCGCAACTGGTGCAGGCGGGCGTCAAGCCGCGCACGGTCATCGTCGGCATGGAATTCATCGATTTTCTCAATCCGGCGGCCACGCAGCCTGCGCGCCCCGTGACGGCGGCCGCGCCGCCCGCGCATGGCGGCGCATACTGGCGCTTCGATGCGCTGTTCTCGCTGGCGACCCTGCGCGATGCCGCGCATACCTTGCGCATCCAGCATGACGGGGAAGCGGCCACCATCTCGGCCGATGGCTACAATCCCTTGCTGGAATATGGCGCGCACGTGCGCCAGGATGGCTACCACAAGCTGTTTAGCCAGCGGGCCCAGGAAAACGCGGCCAGTTTCCGGAAGAAATCCACGCGCGGCCTTGCCAATGAAGACTTCCAGGCGCTGCGCGCCTTCCTGCTGGCGATGGCGGCCACCCAGGCCGATATCCGGCTGGTGATTTATCCGTATCACGCGCAACTGCTCGCCATGGTCGAGGCGGCGGCCTGTGGCCCCTGTTCGAGCAGTGGAAGACCCGGCTGGTGCGCGAAGTCGCGCTGGTAAAGGAGCAGTACCCGGCCGCGCAGCTCACGCTGGCCGATTTCAGCGGCTTTGGCGTTTACAACTGCGAGCGCATACCGGCGGCCGCTGAGCGCGGCGCGGCCACGCGCTGGTACTGGGAAGCCGGGCATTTCAAGAAGGCGCTGGGCGATATCGTGCTGCAGCGCGTGATGCGGCAAAACACGCTGGCAGATGGCCGGTTCGGCATGGCGCTCGATGGCGCCACCCTGGCCGCCAACCGCGACAGGATCGCGGCCGAGCGCGTCGCCTGCGCAGCGGCGCAGCCGGAGCTGTTCCTGTCGTCAAGGCAGCTGTTTGCCGCGCGGCGCAGCCGCTTTAAGGAATCAGGAGTACAAGGAGAGTGATGGTGAAGGAGGCACTGGGTCGCAGATAGCAGAAATACGCATACGCAGGAAAATAGACCAAATCAATTATATGCATACCGGAGGAGACATGGAATTCGCGGCATTTTATCAACGCTCGATCGACACGCCTGACGCTTTCTGGCGCGAGGAAGCGGACAGGATCGACTGGCATACCCCGTTTTCGCAAGTACTCGATTACTCGCGTCCGCCATTTGCCAGATGGTTCGTGGACGGCACCACCAATTTGTGCCACAACGCCGTCGACCGCTGGGTCGATAGCCAGGGCGACGCGGCGGCGCTGATCGCCATTTCCACCGAGACCAATACCGAGCGCACCTACAGCTACCGCGAGCTGCAGCGCGAAGTGGAGCGCTGCGCCGCCGTCCTGCAATCGCTGGGTGTCGCCAGGGGCGACCGGGTGCTGATCTACATGCCGATGATCGCCGAGGCGGCGTTCGCCATGCTGGCCTGCGCCCGCATCGGCGCCGTCCATTCCGTCGTCTTCGGCGGTTTTGCCGCCAACAGCCTGGCCAGCCGCATCGACGATGCGCAGCCCAAGCTGGTGTTTTCCGCCGATGCCGGCTCGCGCAATGGCAAGGCGATCGCCTACAAGCCGCTGCTCGACGAAGCGATCCGCCTGGCCGCGCACCAGCCACGGCACGTGCTGCTGGTCGACCGCCATCTTGTGCCGATGGAACTGGTGCCGGGCCGCGACGTCGATTACGCCGCGCTGCGCGAGCAGCACCTCGATGCGCGCGTGCCCGTCACCTGGCTCGAATCGAACGAACCCTCGTACGTGCTGTACACCTCGGGCACGACGGGCAAGCCGAAGGGCGTGCAGCGCGACGTGGGCGGCTATGCGGTGGCGCTGGCGTCCTCGATGCAGTACACGTTTTGCGGCAAGCCGGGCGAAACCTTCTTCGCTACCTCGGATATCGGCTGGGTGGTGGGCCACTCCTACATCGTGTACGGGCCGCTGATCGCCGGCATGGCCACCATCCTGTACGAAGGCTTGCCGATTTGCCCCGATGCAGGCGTCTGGTGGAGCATCGTTGAAAAATACAGGGTCACGCGCATGTTTTCGGCGCCGACGGCCATCCGCGTATTGCGCAAGCATCCGGTGGAGCTGATGCGCAAGCACGACCTGTCGTCGCTGAAGGCGCTGTACCTGGCGGGCGAGCCGCTGGACGAAACCACCTCGCAATGGATCGCCGACGAGCTGAAAGTGGACATCATCGACAACTACTGGCAGACGGAAACGGGCTGGCCCATCCTGTCGGTGGCGAAGGGCGTGGCGGAAACGCCGACGCGCCTGGGTAGCCCCGGCCTGGCCATGTACGGCTATAGGGTCAAGCTGCTCAACGAGGCGACGGGCGAGGAGTGCTGCGCCAACGAGAAGGGCGTGCTGGTGCTGGAAGGCCCGCTGCCGCCCGGCTGCATGCAGACCGTGTACGGCGACGACGAGCGCTTCGTCGACACCTACTGGTCCACCTTCAGCGAGCGGCAAGTGTATTCCACGTTCGACTGGGGCCTGCGCGACGCGGACGGCTATTACTTCATCCTGGGACGCACGGACGACGTGATCAACGTGGCCGGCCACCGCCTGGGCACGCGCGAAATCGAGGAAAGCATCTCCAGCCATCCGAACGTGTCGGAAGTGGCCGTGGTGGGCATGGAGGACAAGCTCAAGGGCCAGGTGGCGATGGCTTTCGTGATCCTGAAAAACCCGCAGGGCGTCGACAGCGTCGACGCGAAGGCGCTGCTGGAGCGCGAAGTGATGGCCGTCGTCGACCGCCAGCTGGGCGCCGTGGCGCGGCCCGCGCGCGTGCTGTTCGTGTCACAGCTGCCGAAGACGCGTTCGGGCAAGCTGCTGCGCCGCTCGATCCAGGCCATCTGCGAAGGGCGCAGCCCGGGCGACCTGACGTCGATCGAAGACCCGTCCTCGCTGCAGCAGATCGCCGCCGCACTCGCTTGACGGCGCGCGACGATATCGGAGTTTATCAATCGGTAAATTCCGGTATCAAATCCGGTCGCTTTCCTTGCGCACGACGCGCCCGACGATCAGGCATTCGTTGCCGCGGCACAGCTTGCGGTGGTATTTGCGCTGGTCCGGGTTGTCCGACGTCAGCCACCATTCGCCGATATCGCGCGCCATGCGCTTGACCACCGGCTCGCCTTCGTAGTTGATGGCAAACACCACGCCGTCGGCCGGCCGGCTGTCGGCCGTGTTGATGATCACCACGTCGTCCTCGTACAGGGCCGGCTCCATGCTCTCGCCCTTGACTTTGATGGCCACCAGTTTTTCAGGGTGGTAGCCGTTGCGCTCGACCCAGCTGCGCGGCACGCTGATGGTGCTGCCGTCGTGCGTTTCCGGCTCGATGGCAAAGCCCGTGATGCCGGCCGACAGGCGCAGCTTGACCTTGCGGATCGGGTAGAAGCGTTCATCTTCGCCATCTTCCACCACCACGGGCTGTGCGCCGGCCAGCGCGCGCGCCGCCATGGCTGCCTGGTCGGGCGCCGCGCCCTGGTCGAAGTACATGGCTTCCAGCTGCAGGTCGGTTTCCAGCTTGCGCGCGATCTTTTCGCTGAAGGCGCGGCCTTCGCGGTAGGTGGGCGAAAGGATTTGCGAGATGCGCGCCTCGCTCCAGCCGCTGGCATCGGAAATTTTCTTGCGCGTGTTGTCGTAGCGCTCGCGTATCAGGGCCAGCAGGCGATCGCGTCTGTATTGATACATATTCATCTCCACATTAAACCTGAAATTTACCGTTTGATAAATTACCAAATGCTTGACTTTAACATTAGCGATTGATAAAGTCTACCTGTTGCCTGTCGCAAATTCGCACAAGAGCGTCTGCCGGCTGGCGACACCACGGGAGGTCAGGCAGATGTTGAACAGCAGTCAGATGGTTGAAAGCAGGGCGGCGCCGCGGCAGGGGCGCCAGTTACAGGGACGCAGCAAGAAGTCGCAGCTGCATATCGCCCGCATCGCACAGTACATCCGCGAGCAGGGCCAGGCCAGCGCGGCGCAATTGTCCGCCTTGCTGGGACTCGATGCGGGCACCATGAGCCGCTATTTGCGCCACATGTGCGGCATGGGGCAGATCCACCTGGCGCAGCGTCACTGCACGGAACCGGGGCGCCAGCGGCCCGCCCTGTATGCGCCGGGCGAGCAGGACGACGAAGTCGACGGCTGGGCCGAATTGCCGCCGCAGGTGCGCCGCACGGCCAGCTGGCCACGCGGCACGGCCAGCCGTGATCCGCTGGTGGCGGCGCTGTTCGGCCCGGCGAGCAACTAATACAAGCATCAACGAGGAGAAATCATGGGGTTTGCAGAAAAATTCATCGCATCGCTGTCATCGCAGAATTTGCGCGACGATGCCGTCCACCACGACCTGGATGTCATCGCGGCGGCGGCGCTGGCCGGCGACATGGGCGCCTTGCTGTGCCGCGTCAAGTATGCGGATGGCACCGTCAGCCGCCTGTTCGAGGGCAACGCCGGCAACCTGGCGCAGCTGCTGCGCGCATGGACGGCGGCCGTCACGGCAAAAGGCCGCGCGCGGCGCTGGGTCAAGGCGCATACGGCCTGGGATGCGCAGGCGGCCAATACCCTGTACCGTCGCGTGGCCGAGGCATCGCTCGCACACTGGCTCGACAGCAAATGCAAGGTATGCCATGGCACGGGAATCGTCGCCGCCGTGCCGGTGGGCATGCCCGTCGTCTGCAAGGCCTGCCATGGCAGCGGCGAGGCGGCCATCAGCTGCTCCGGCGGCTTTGAGCTGGAACGCATCAAGGACATGGTCAGCGAACTGGAAGGCATCTTCCAGTCGCACGGCGCACGTGCCATGCGCCGGCTGGGACACTGAAAAAAAATCTGCAATATGCCTGGCGATGCAAAAAACGCCCCTACAATAGAGTCTCGTTCAGGCAGCAACAGCAGCAACACATGTCGTACCGCAGCACCGCAAGACCACATGCTTCTCCACTCGTAATAGACGCACCTCTGGTGCGACACCGATAGGGGAAATCAGCGCAGCGAACCGCCTTCATGGCCCACTTCGCCCATTTTTCGTCCGGCACGGCCCCGCGCCGTCCGCACGCCAGCCCGCCGCCTCACCGCGTGCGGGTTTTTCATTTGTCTTCCTGATTATTGGCAGTTCCCTCCCAAGACCGCATCTGCGGTCTTTTTTTTCATCCCACGAAAGGTATTACTTATGGCATCGACAGCAAACGGCATCGACAGCTTGATCGTTATCAGCAAACAAACCGCGGAAGGCAGCAAGGCCGCCGCCGGCGGCGGCCAGATTTATCCCCGCGTCACGGCCACCTTCGACACGGAAGCGGACAAATACGCGAGCGCCGAAATCGACGCCAGCCAGCAGCAGGGCGATACCCGCCTGGGTAACTTCCGCACCTCGGGTGCCATCAAGGCGGAAGCGGCGTGCGGCACGTATGCGCCGCTGATGGCCGCGCTGCTGCGCCGCGACTTTACGGCCGGCGGCGTCGCTGCGGCGCAGACCACCATCGCCGCCGCCGCCACGGGCCTGATCCGCAGCGCCGGCTCCTGGCTGGCCGACGGCTTCCGCGCCGGCAGCGTGGTGCGCATCAGCGGCATGACGGCGCCAGCGGCCGCCAACAACGCGAAGAACTTCTTCGTGACCTCCGTCACGGCCACCAACCTGAATGGCCAGTTCATGGATGGTTCGGCGATGATCGTCAAGGCGGCCGGCGACTCGGTCGGCGTGGCGGCAGCGGGCAAGCGCAGCTTCACTCCGCTGAGCGGCCACACCACCGACTGGTTCACGGCCGAAGTGCAGGATCCGAACATCGGCGTGCACCGCAGCTTCGTCGATCAATTGGTCAGCAAGATGGATATCGCCGTGCAGCCGAACGGCATCACCAGCCTGGACTTCACCCTGATGGGCAAGGCGGAAGGCCCGACCACGGCCGTGCCGCATTTTGCCGCGCCCCTGGCCGCGCCGGGTACCGGCAAATTCTCGGGCGCCACGGCGATGCTGTCGGTGAACGGCATTCCGTCGCAGATCTGCACCGGCATGTCGGTATCGCTCGATGGCCAGGTCAAGGTCGATCCCGTGATCGGCTCCAAGTACGCCACGGCAGCCTCGCGCGGCAAGGTGATGGGCTCGGGCCAGTTCACGGTGCTGCTGCAGGACGCCACCTACCTCGACTACTTCAAGGCCGAGACGGAAATCCCGCTGGCCTACGCCATGGCGTCGGGCACGGCACCGACCGCCGACGTGCTGGCGCTGGCCATGGGCCGCATCAAGATCACTTCGGCCAAGATCGACGATGGCGAGAAAAACAAGATCGTCACCTGCGCCTTCGACGTCCTGCGCTACAAGGGCGCCGACGCGCAGCATGAAGCGACCACGCTGACCATCCAGGACAGCGCGCTGTAAGCGGCTAACACCTGCTTTGGGGCCGCCATGAGGCGGCCCTTTTACTTTTTATCCCATTGAATTCATTCAGAAAGCGGTACACATGAACAACGCACAAAAAATCCAGGCAGGTTTCGACATTGGCAACATCAACGCGGTGGCCGCGCCCGTCACGTTCGACGTGCCCGTCATCTTCGACGCGGACGGCGAAGCGGTGGCCGGCCTGACCATCGTCGGCAAGAACAGCGAGCAATACCGCGTGGCCAACAATGCCGTGCGCGCCGAAGGCTACAAGAAATCTGCGCGCCGCAAGACGGCCATCGACGCTTCCACCGACGAAGGCGCCGAACTGCTGGTGCAAGCCATCGACGGCAACCAGAAGCGCCTGGCGCTGGCGGTGGTCACGGGCTGGTACGGCTTCACCAGCAATGGAGCGCCCGTGCCGCTCGACGCTGTCCTGCTGGAAGCGGCCTTTGAAAAATACCCGACCTGGCAGGAAAAAGTCACGACGGCGCTGGAAAACGAGTCGAATTTTTTGAAACTCTGACGGCCAGCCTGTTGCGCTACGCCGGCCACCAGTTCGAGCGCGGCGCGAGGGCGGCCGATGGCCATGCCAAGGGTGAGCATATCGACGCCGCCCGGCGCCATCCGCTGTACCGCGCGCCACCGGAACCGGAGGCGCCGAGCATGCCGTTCGAGCTGGCCCACGTGTGGGAGTGGTTTGCGCAATTGAACCGCAAGCGGCAGAACGGCATGGCCGTCAATCCCATCGCCAGCACGGAAATCCTCGCCTGGCAGGCGCGCCACGCCATCGCCATCGAGCCGTTCGAGCACCAGTTGCTGGACCAGCTCGACGCGCTGTTTCTGTCGCACCAGCACGCGAAGGCGTAGCAGTGCGCCACCGCGCACCACGCCGCCGGCAAGCCTGCTGGCATTTTCCAACCAGGCCGCCATGCGCGGCCATTTTTATGGGCCAACCATGCCAGAAATAACGGAAATATTAATTGTTGTGAATACGGCGGAGGTAAGGGCGGGCACGCAGGCGGTCAGCGACCTGGCCGACGCCAGCGGCGAGGCTGGGCACCAGGTCCAGGATGTCAACGCCAGGATGCGCGACTCCGAACAGGTCATGCGCGCGCAGGCTGAAGCGGCTCGCGCGGCGGCAGACGCGTCCAAAGTCCTTGGTGACGAAAGCAGTGACGCCTCGGATGCCTTGTTCAAGGGCATGACCGCGCTCGAAGGCTTTGCCAAGGCATCGCTGAAAATCGGCGAAGGCGGCATGAACGCCGATGTCGGGAAAATCAAGGATGGCCTGGGCGAACTGGCGAATGCCTCCGGCCTGACGGAACTGGCAATCACGCGCCTGGGCGCGGGGCCGGTATTGGCGCTGCAAATGCTCGCGGAAGCTGCCGCATTTGCAGCGAGTGCCTACGTGAAGGGTCAACAGGAGTCGGATAATTTTGCCAGGGCAATGCTACTGACAGGCAATTCGGCTGGCATCACGGAAGGGCAGTTCAATGACATGGTCAAGTCGATTGCCAATCTCGAGAACGCAGGTATGGGCGACGCGCGCGTAGCCTTGCAAACATTGCTGGAAACGGGAGAGTTTACGGGCGAGGCCTTGTTGTCGGTTGGCGCTGCCGCTGTAGCCACGGCACAGAGTACAAATAAGCCAGCAGCGGAGGTTGCCGCGAACTTTGCCACGATGGCTGACGGTGTTGTGAACTGGGTCGATACCCATGCCGAGGTGTATCGAACACTGGATGCCAGCCAGTACCAGCATATCAAGACGCTCGAGGAGGAGGGCAAGACCCAGGAAGCGATGATTGCGACGGCGAAGAATTACAACGAGGAGCTGAAAAAACGCGGCGAAAACCTGAGCATTGTTGGTACTGCGATGCGGGCCATGAAGACCCTCTGGTCGAATGGCGAAGATAGTGTCAATGGCATGGGACGCAGGACCACAACGAAACAGGAGATCGAGCAGCTCGATCTGGAAGTTGCGTCGGCCAAAGTCACCGGCCATACCAGCGTGGGCACGCATGAAGGCATGGGAATGAGTGGCAAGGAACTGCAGCGCTATCTTGAGCAGAAAGCAAAGGAGCGGCAGGTGCTGGTGACCAGGTTAGACCAAGAGAAAGAGGTTGCTGATGCGCAGCGCGGAGTTCAAGAAAAAAATCATGCACAAAAACAAGCACAAAAGGGCATTGACGCAATCACTGAGATTTATGCCCAAAAAATTAGCCAGGAATCCGCATTACTTGAAAAATACAACAAACACGTTGCCACACTGAATGGAACGCCACTGGCGGTTCCCAAGGCAGAGCAGGAAAAGATGCGCGCCGACATTCGTGCTGCATTCAAGGTTGCGCCACCTGCGCCCGCCTTTGGTTCTGACGATCGCGAGGCAAAGCGTGCCGGGCAGTTGCAAGCCATACAAGATGAATTGCGCCTGAAAACGGAGGGCTATGAGCAGAGCGCCAAACTCGATGAATTGCATCGCAAGGGGGGCGACTTAAGCGACGAGCAGTACTTTGAACGTCGTAAGAACGCCATTCGCGAGCGGGGCAAGGCGGAAGCGGATGCCTACCAGAAGCAGATCGATGTGTTGAGCGCCTTTAAGGCTAAAACGCCGCAAGCGGTTCAGGAAAACAGGAACAAGATCGCCGAGGCTGGCGCCGCCAAAGAGCGGGTGGAGCCGAAGATGCAGGCCGAGTTGGCACAGGTGAATGAAATCGCGCGCCAGCAAAGTGCGGAAACGCTGAAGAAGCGGGAAGAGGATGCGAAGGCCAAAAAGGACAAGGACCGCGCCGATGCCAAGGCGGCCGACGAGCAGCAATGGAAAGAGGCGGCAGATGGTGCCAAGGCCCTCGGTGATGCGCTGGAAAAGGCTTTCGGCAAGGTGGGTGGCACGATAGGCAAGGTGACTTCCGCGCTGGTTGAGCACAAGAAGGCCCAGCAAGACATTCAAAGAACCCTGGCGAACGCGAAGGACGATGCCAATGGGGACAAACCTAAGGAAATCGCCGCGGAATCGAAAGCGCAGCTTGATTCCACGCAAGCCCAGATGAAAGGCTACAGCGACATGGCCGGTGCCGCGGCCGGCTTCTTCGACGAGCAAAGTGCCGGCTACAAGGCGTTAACCACGGTTTCCCAGGTATTTCATGCGGCCGAAGTGGCCATGACCCTGGCCGAACTGGTGCCCAAGGGTATCAGCGCAGTACTGAGCCAGGGCTCGGGGGACCCTTATACGGCGTTTGGCCGCATGGCGGCCATGGCGGCGATCGTGGCTGGCCTGGGGGTGGCGATTGGCGGTGGAGGCGGAGGCAATGTCGACGTTGCCAAGGAACGCCAGAAAGCAAATGGTACGGGTACCGTGCTCGGTGATTCATCCGCAAAAAGCGATTCGATCGCGCGCAGCCTAGCCATCATGGAAAAAAATTCCGGGCTGGGCCTGGCGCATACCATTTCGATGGACAACTCGCTGCGCAAGCTGGCTGCGGGCATCGGCAACCTGGCCAACCTGCTGGCACGCGAATCGGTAGCGACGGGAGCTGGCGGGGCCGCTGCAAGCGTGCAGACGGGGACCAAGGCTCTGGGAGGTACGATGGGCATCCTGGCCGGCACTTCCGCTGGCGGCGTGGGCGGCGCCATGCTGGGTACCTATCTGGGCATGGGCATGGCGGCCATTGGCGGCCCTATCGGATTGGTACTGGGCAGTGTGGTGGGGACGGTATTGGGCAGCGTTGTTTCCAAGCTGTTCAACACCTCCAAGACGGTAGTCGACCAGGGCATTACCGGCAAGGCCATGAATCTGGGCCAGATCGAGGATATTGGTTTTACCGCGCAGTCGTACGCCGATGTCAATACCAAGAAGAAAGCGCTGGGTTTTACTTATAGCAATAAGAATAAAACCGAGACGGCAGAAATGTCCGATGATATCAATCGGCAGTTCACGATGATTATCGTCAGCATGGGCAACGCCATTCGAGGGGCCGCCAACGTCATGGGCGTGGCTGGTGGCGATTTCAATGCGCGGATGGACAACTTCAAGGTCGATCTGGGCAAGATCAGTTTGAAGGGGCTGTCGGCCGAGGAGCAGCAAAAAGCACTGGAAACGGCATTCTCCGCGCTGGGCGACAAGATGGCTGATGCTGGCGTGGCCGGTTTGCGCAATTTTGCCAAGATAGGCGAAGGCGCTTTTGAAACGCTGAACCGCATCGCCAACGACTTCCAGCAGGTCAGCGACGTTTTGTTTGTACTGGGCAAGTCCTTTGGCGTGAGCGGCATGGCCGCCGTCAAGCTGACGGAAGACTTGATCGATGTGGCAGGGGGCCTGGAAAAGCTGACGGGTGGAACCTCGTACTTCTATGAGAACTTCCTGTCTGAATCCGAAAAAATGGCGCCGATCACCAAGTCGGTCAACGAAGCGATGGGCAAGCTGGGCTTGGGTGGCGTTACCACGATGGATGGCTTCAAGGCTGCCGTGCTGTCCGCTGCCGATGGCATCGCCATCGGAAAAGAAGGTTCGGCCGAATTGTATGTAGCGTTGCTGTCCCTGGCGGAACCTTTCAAAAAGGCGGCCGAGTATGCGGCGGACCTGGCTGCTGCTACGGGCGAGTATGCCACGGCGGCGAAAACGGCCGCTGAAGTTGCCAGCGAGCGTCGCGGCCTGCAATCCCAGCTGGATAGTCTGACCTCGACCACGGCGCAATTGCGTGCCAGGGAGCGTGCGCAGATCGCGGAGGCGAATCGTGCGCTGTACGACGAGGTGACGGCACGCAATGACCTTACCGCCGCCTACACGACGCAATCGGACGCCCTCAAATCCACCATCGACCGCCTGAAGACGTTCTCGGACAGCATACGCTCCTTCAAGGATTCGCTGCTGCTGGGCAGCCTGTCGACCCTGACGCCGATGCAGAAAATGGCCGAGGCGCAGCGCCAGTATGAGGAAACGCTGGCCAATGCGAAGACGGGCGACGCGGCGGCGCAGTCGGCGCTCACGGCGGCGGCCACCGCCTACCTGACGGCGAACCAGGTGGTGAAATCGTCGAGCGATTCCTATGCCGCCGATGCGGCGCGGGTGCAGGCCGACCTGGCGGCGCTGGCGGCGATTGCCGGCACGCAGATGAGCGATGCGCAGAAGCAGTTGACGGCGCTCGACACGCAGGTGGGCCAGTTGATCAATCTTAACAAGACGGCGGTGGGCATCCAGGAAGCGGTCGATGCGCTGGGCGCCGCATTGCGGGCCGGCGGCAAGGCCGACATCACGCAGGGCATGCAGTTTGGTGCCGGCTTCGGCATGCCGCTCGCCGCCGCTTTTGACGAAGTGGTGGTCGATGCGCCGGCGGCGCAAGCCATGCAGCGCTACTTCAGTGCCGGCGACGGCGCCAACGAAGCGCTGGTGGCCGAGATCAAGGGCTTGCGCGAGGAAGTGCGCCAGCTGCGCGCCGACCAGGACCAGCAGACGGGCGCCATCATCAGCAGCAATTACGACGCCAATGAACGCGCCGCCGACAAGGTGTCGGCCGGCGCCTCGGAAGCGGCCCGGGCCTCGGTCTGGGCCAGTCAATCGAAAGCGAGCATAGTATGAATGAAACCTTGAGTGAGGCCATGAGCGACGCGCAGTTCACCGCGTGGCTGCGCAGCACCTCGGCGCGCCGTCTGGTGCTGATCGAGGTGGCCGTGCGCAGCGGCGCCACGGAAGTGACGCGCTTCCTGAGCACGGGCGCGTATGTCACGGCGCCCGACGATACGCCGCCCAACCTGGCGTACCAATCCATCGTCTCGACGGGCATGCAGTTCACCGAGCAGCTGTCGCTGGGCGGCGAGGCCAGCCTGTCGGCGGGCGATATCGAGATCCACAACCCGTCCGGCATCCGCGACGGCTGGCTCGATGACGTGTGGATGAACCGGCCGATCCGCGCCTGGATCGGCGACCCGCGCTGGCGCCGCGGCGACTTCCGCATGATCTTCAATGGCGTGGTGGCCGACATCGCGCCAAAAGGGCGCGACAAGCTGGCCCTGAAGCTGCGCGACAAGCTGCAGCGCCTGAACACGCCCGTCAGCGAGGCCAAGCTGGGTGGCGCGACGCCGAACAAGGACGCCGTGCTGCCGCTGACTTTTGGCGAGGTGCACAACATCACGCCGCTGCTGGCCGATCCGGCCCTGCTGCAGTACCAGGTGCACGGCGGCGCCATCGAAGCCGTCATCGAGGTGCGCGACAACGGCCTGCCGGTGCGCATCACGGCGGACAACGCCAGCGGCAAGTTCACGCTGGCGGCGGCGCCCGCCGGGACGGTCACTGTTTCAGTGCAGGGCGACCGTCCGGCCGCCTACGCCAATACGGTGGCCGCGCTGGTGCGGCGCCTGGCGACTGCCTACGGCAAGGCGGGTGACCGCTTTGCCGACAGTGACCTCGACGTGGGCAATCTCGCGGCTTTCGATGCCGCGCATCCGCAAGCCGTCGGCCTGTTCCTGGCCGGTCGCACGAATGTGCTCAACGCTTGCCAGATGCTCGCGTCCAGCCTGGGCGCACAGCTGGTGATGTCGCGCCTGGGGCAGCTGCGGCTGCTGCAAATCAGCCTGCCGCCCGTCGGCTCGCCAGCGCAGGTGGGGCCGCAGCACATGGTGGCGGGCACCCTGACGCCTGTCAGCCGCAGCGCGCCGACGGCATCCGTCAAGCTGGGTTTCTGCAAGAACTGGACGCTGCAAACGGGTCTGCTGACTGGTATTCCGGTCCAGCACAAGGATCTGTTTGAAACGGAATGGCTGACGGCCACCCACTCGGATGCCGGCGTGCAGGCCGATTACCGGCTCGATGCGGAACCGGTACAGCAGGACACCATGCTGCTGCGCCGCGTCGATGCCGAGGCCGAGGCGCAGCGCCGCTTGGCGATCGGCCGGGTGCCGCGCACGGTCTATGAATTCGACGGCACGGCGGAAATGCTGGCGCTGGAACTGGGGCAGGCCGTGACGGTGACGCATCCGCGCTTCGGCATGGACAAGGGTATGCCGGGCCAGGTCGTTTCGCTGGCGCCTGACTGGCTGACGGGACACGTGAAAGTGGGGTTTATCGTATGAGCATCATCATGAATGACCGCGACGCGCTGCTGCAGGCGACGTCGCCACGCCTGACGGCACCGGAAGCGGGCGCCGCGCTGCTGCTGACGGTGGATACGCCCGTGTTTCACGTCAGCACCAGCGGCGCCGGCGCGCCGGCCGCCGTCAATTTCAAGGCCACGCAAATCAACCTGCCCGGCATCGTGCAATTCAGCTGCAGCGCTGGTGGCGTTCTGAGCGGTAGCGGCAATACGCGCAGTCTGGTCTTCAACGCCATGTCGGTGCCGCAAGTCACCGTCACTGCTACCTTGCTGCACGATAGCGGCGTGACTTTTACGGCGCAGCAGATTGTCAACAAGGTGCAGGACGGAGCAAATGGCGTACCCGGTTCGAATGGCTCAAATGGCAGCAGCGGCCGCTCGGCGCGCCTATGTTTCACCTTGATCGACGGCTATGCACTGGCCTTCAACCCAACCAGCGTGACGGTACCTGGCGATGCCTATCCGCCAATCGGGACTTGGGGCGAGACACGTGCCTGGGGGGCTGCCATCAATGGCGCGCCGGCGGAACGGCAGGTGTGGTTCCAGTCCAGCGGCAGCTACGACCCCGTATCGAACCAGACCGTATGGACCACGCCCTTTCAGAGCTATGCGAAATTTGGTTCGCTTGAGGCGATTTCGACCAAGACGGGGGCGTTGACATTCAGTGATACCTGCAAATCAGCCAATGGAAATGTAGTGATCAATGCGGATGGCACGTTTTTCTTGCGCTCTGGTGCTTCCGCGAATCGCATCGAAATCAATGCCAAAGGCTTTTATGCCTTTAACGGGGGCGCCAAGCCTGTTATCGAGCTAGGGTGGCCATATGAGTGACGCAGTCCTGATACTTCGAACGGCAGCGGGGCAATTGAAGTTCGATTCCCGGCATGCCGCTGGCGGTGTTTGCCTGGGTATTTTTGCGATTCCGGTAGAAGGTATTTCGCTGGAATTTCCCACCCTGCCGCGCGGGAGAACGCCGATTGTCGTGTATAGCGATGGTCAGGGCCATGCGAAGTGGACGTATGACGAAACACGGGGCTATCCGCGTTTTTCGTTCGCGGCCTCGGGTTTCAACCCTGTTGGATACAGCGTGACTGCAGGAGTGTATTTAAAATGAACAACATTCTTCGAGTACGCAATACTGCGGGCGATCTCGTCGTCGATAGCGATACGCTGGGAACGGAGTGCATAGGCAAGGCTTCGTTCAGCCGCATCGTGCAGCCATATCAGGAGTTTTCCGCTCGCCAGTCAGGCTGGTCCAACTATACCTTTGCCAGTGACCGCACGGTGCTTTGGGCGATGGGCATGCCGCCTGGCCGGCGAGTCGGGATCCTCGGCACCTCCTATCTGAATGGGCTACATACCGTGGCTGTCTATTGCGGGGCAAATCCTGACGGGGATGGTTTTGACGTTCAGGAACCGGTAGATATATGGGCTTTTTCCACGTTATTGGATAGCAAACCCTCGCCTTTCGGCCTGATTTTGCGGCATAGCGTCACGGGCAGACTGACCCATGATTTTGGCCGCCCCAATGTCACATTTCCCATCGCTGGAGGAGACCTGGATTCCCTCGTTCAATTGCCGGCGGTGGGGCGCCCAGTTGCCATCGGCAATAGCCCCTTCCGTCATGTCAGTTATTCCCCATATGACCCTGATGATCCTCGAAGTGGATACGTCAAGACCGATACGCGCAGGTTTTTGATCCGATATGAGAACAATGCCGTCGCGTATTCATCCGGCACGACGCACCGTTCCAGTAATGAAAACGGGCCTATGCCTGAGGACACTACTTTCACCGAGCCGTCGCCATTTTTTATCATTGATGGCACCTTCTTGCCTTAGTGAATAACACTTTGTTGAATCAAGGGAAAGAGTACCTTATGACGAATTTACGCATCATCCACCACAATGCGGCTGACCTGGCCGCGATTACGGCGTCCAGTCAGTCGGGGGCACTCACCGTGGTGAACCTGTTGACGGACATTAAGTCCGAAGTCTGGCGCTCCACGGGCATGCACGCCACCCTGAGCGCCGTTTTCCCCTTGGCTTCGCTGATTGGCGCAGTGGTGCTGCCATTCTGTAACTTGAGCTCCGCGGCCACCTTGCGCGTGCGCGGCTATGCGCTGGCAGTCGATGCCACACCTGCATTTGACACGGGTTTCGTGCAGGCCTGTGCTTACCAGCCGCTGGGTGCCTGGGATTGGGGCCTTGAACCCCTGGGTGTCAATGCGTTCGCCTATGGCGGCGGCGTATATGGACGCATCTGGTTTGCGCCGGCATGGGTGGAAAAACTGGAGATCGATATCGATGATCCGCTCAATCCTGCTGGCTACATCGAAGCTTCGCGCCTGGTTGCTGGCATGTACTGGTCGCCGGAAAGCAATGCCGATTATGGCGCCTCGGTGACGGCGGATGACGCCAGCCAGCACTACCGCAACGAGGGCGGCGATTTGTTGACGAACGTGGGGCCGCGCAACCGCAAGCTGGCGCTGAGCCTGAATACCATGTCACCGCAAGACCGCAGCAAGTTGATGGCCATCTTGCGTGGCAATGGCAAATCGCGCCCGATATTCGTCAGTTTGTTTCCGGAATCTGCTGATCCCCTGCTGGAACAAGACCACCAACTGTACGGCAAGCTGCCCGAGGCGGTTGCCATTGCCACGCCGCAATTCGAACGTTATTCGGCATCCATCACAGTGGAGGAGATCTGATGTCTGCCCCTTTCTATCCAGGACAGACCGACTATCTGTGCAAGCTCAATGACCTGGCACTGGCGCAGGATATCGCCGAAATTCCAGGCAATGCCGCCGCTGCCGCCGCCAGTGCCGCCGCCGCGGCACTGGCCGCTACCAGCGCCCATGTAGATGCGGGTAAAGCATCTGTGCAGGCCGTATCCGCAGGCGCCGCGTTTGCTTCGTTCGACGCGCGCTATCTCGGTGCCAAGGCGTCTGCGCCCACGCGTGACAATGCCGGGGCAACACTGTTAAACGGCGCAATCTATTGGGATACCGTATTGAATGGCGGTTGTCTGCGCGTCTATCAGAATGAGCAATGGGTGGACGTGCCCACGAATACCGCCGAGCAAGTGACCGTCACCCCTGTGGGGGCCATTACTTCAAGTAATGTCCAGGCAGCGCTGAGTGAACTCGATGCCAAGAAGGTTGCCTTGACGCAATTGGCCAAGGTTGCGACGACAGGCAACAAGGCTGACGTAGGCCTGGCATACGTGGATAACACGACAGACCTTAACAAACCAGTCAGCAGCGCGACACTATCGGCGCTGAATGCGATGGATGCGAAAAAGGTCGACGCTTCGAGAGTAAGTAATGTCGACAATACGTCTGACCTCGGCAAACCAGTCAGTATGGCAACCCAGGCTGCGTTGAGCAGTAAGGTCAATGCAGCCGATATGAACGCGGCGCTAGCTGGCAAGCAAGCTAATTTGGGATTTGCTCCTGTTCAGCAAGGCGGCGGTTTTGGCCAAGGGAGCAATAAGGTATTTCTGGGATGGTCCGAATCAGGCCTCAAGCTCACCGTGGACGCTACTGATTTGGGAAGCATGGCCTTGCGAGGGCAGCCTAATCGCTGGACGGATGTGAATTACTTCATGAAAAGACCATATCTGGAGTTTCCGGATGTCGAGCGGATTACAAACAGCATTCCGGGTATCGGCCAGGTTTCCGTATGGGGAGCGACGGCGGATTGGCCGCTGTGTGTGTTGAACCGGGCAACAGATTCCTGGTCGTTGGTGGTCACGAACACTGGCGATGTCCAGGCGGCGCGCGATCTGACGGCCAATCGCAATCTGCTGGTGCAGAACGGCTATTTTGCCCAGGATGTCCAGGCCAAAAGAACGCAGGTCTTGGTGCCGCATGGCGAGGGCGACCCGCGTATGGAAATGATACGCCAGGGTGCTTGGGGCAGGACATGTCGTCTCGATAGTAATGCAATGATTGTTTGGGAAAGCACAGCGGGAACTACCGCGGCTTATCTGGACAATGGCGGTACTTTGTTTGCCAGCAGCTTTAATCAGATATCGGATGAACGCCTCAAAGACTCATGGGATGAACTTGATGAAGATTGGCTGGTCAAGCTGGCGTTGACCAGGGTGGGTACCTATTGCTTGAAGGCTACAGGCGAACGTCGGATCGGCGTATCGGCACAATCTTTGCAAAAGTCCACACCTGTTGCCGTGAATGCCGACATAGACGGGATGCTTTCCATCGATGCTATCGGTACGGCCATTGCGGCGAGCGTAAGACTGGCCGCCAAGGTGTGCGAACTGGAACAGCGACTGGCGCAACTAGAGTCCGGCTTTGCATAGTAGGTGTGCAGTCCGGTGCCTGCGCCATGCCTGTTGCTACGGATAAGTATCGCAGCCGGATGATGGCTCGCAGGTATCGGCGCCGCATCGTACGCAAAGCTGTTCAGGACGCAACTTCCTTGGTTCCTGGCTCTTATCTTATTCGTCATCTATTCCGAAAGGGAAATATCATGTCAGCTAATTTCTATCCGGGCCAGACCGACTATCTGCGCAAGCTTAACGAACTGGCGCTTGTCCAGGACATTGTCGATATCCCGGCCATTGCCGCTGCCGCTGCGGCCAGCGCGGCAGCGGCAGAACAGGCGGCGACTGGCGCCAGTGCGGATGCGGCCAGTGCGTCGGCATCCGGTGCCTTCGCTTCTGCCGCCTTCGCCTCGTTCGACGCCCGCTATCTGGGGGCCAAGGCCCTAGCTCCTGTCAAAGATAACAGCGGTGGCGTACTAGTGGATGGTGCTTGCTACTGGGACACAGTGTTGAACGGTGGCTGCCTGCGCGTTTTCCAGGCCAACGTCTGGGTAACGGTCCCCGCCAATGTGGCATCGCAGGTGAGCAGTACCCCGGCGGGTGCGCTGCTGGCGACGAACGTCCAGGCGGCGTTGAGCGAGCTTGAACTGAAAAAAGCGGCGACGGCCAGCTTGGCCAAAGTGGCCACTTCTGGCAACAAAGCAGATATTGGCCTGGGCAATGTAGACAATACATCCGATGGTGCGAAGCCTGTCAGCATTGCACAACGGGCGGCGCTTGATGAAAAAGCTGCCCTTGCCGGTAGCGCAGCACAGCCCTTTAACTTGGCCAGCATCAATGGTGGTCCCGTAGGCGGTTCACGCAACCGTATTTTGAACGGCTCTTTCCGCGTCAATCAGCGCGGGGTGACGGGAGCATCCACGGACAATGTGTATATCGCGGACGGCTGGCGCACGGGTATTTCGGCATTGCTCAGTGCTTTTGCGAACTGTGGAGTGAACTACAACGGCCCGGTGTCATCGAATGGATATCCTGGTGCTTACATTCAAACCGCGAAAGTGAAAGCATCTTTAGCTTCAGTCGATTATGTGGGCCTGGGCACCGGGATTGAAGGCGTCCACATTGCAGACTTTCTTTTCGGTACTACTGCAGCAAAAAGTATTTCGGTGTCCTTTCGTGCCCACGCCAGTGAGGTGACAACAATAGCAGTCACCGTTCGTAACGGTAATAGCGACCGTAGCTATGTGGCCCCGGTGACATTGGCCGCCGGCCCAGGTTCTTATGTCGTAGTCATCCCCGGCGACGTTTCCGGTACCTGGCGAAACGATACCGGTCCGGGTTTGTCATTATGGTTCTTCGTGGCATGCGGAAGTGAGTTTCATGCACCCACGGCGAATGTTTGGAGCGCTGGCAATAAGTTCGGTCATAGCTCTGTATCCAATATGCTCAATGTGGCCGAGCGATTCATCACTATCTCGGACGTACAACTTGAGAAAGGTCCCGCTACGCCGCTTTGCGTCGAGGAACCTGGAGCATTGCTGGCTGCCTGCCTACGCCGTTGTCGAGTAATTAACCTGGCCATGGGCTATGTAAGTTCGGCAACGCATGCCCGGTTCATACATCATGGCGTACCTATGCGGGGTGCCCCGGCGATGAGCTTTAATGGCCCACAAACTGGTGCTATCGGTAATGTGGTAGGCGAAAATGGTACGCCAACAAATATTCTTTATACGCAGGTATATCCTGACGGTGCGCTTTTCTGGGGATGTAATACAGCTGCCATGCCAAATGTCACGGCTGGCATGGCAACTACCTATTTGGGCAGCATGGTCGCGAGTGCCGACCTCTAGTGCTCAAAACGGACTCTGCAGATTTTGGCTCAGGTCTGCCCAGACGTCGTACAAAGCCGGATGTCGTGGTTTGTCATAGCCACCGGCTCTTTCTCCGGTAGCCGACCTGGCCTCAGTGGGCGTCAATGTGGGCATGCTGCAGCCGCGTCCGGAAGCAGAACGAGGGCCAGAAAGGAGGTCTCCAGGGCCACTGTGCCGGTGATCGCGAACGCCGGCATGTGGCAGGATGCCGAGGTCATGGTCACCTTGACGCCACGCAGGGAAACGAACTCAAAAGATCGACTGCATGGCCGTCACTTGTCGCGCGCGGGTCATTGTGCTGGATGCCCAGGCGGACGGTTACATCGTGCCGGTACACGGAAGCCGCGGGTACCAAGGGCATCGCCATGCACGAGGACGATCTCGCATGCCGCAGTACTTGTGCACGGCCGGTCGGGTGATCCCGATCAAGCCGAACGGCGGAACCTTCGTGATGGTCAATATCGTGTAATCAATCAGCAATCAACTCCCCAACCCGCTCCGGCGGGTTTTTTCATTTCCACCACCTGAAAGGCAATCATGGCCATCGAAACCACCGCCGCCGGCGGCGCACTGATCAAACTGTTTGGCGTGCCCGTGCTGGCCGGCGCCGCCGCCACCTCGCTGGGCTTCATGTTCATGTGGCCCCAGTCGACGAAGGAGGCGTTCATCCGCTTTTGCTCCAGCATCATCATTTCCACTTTTCTCGGCCCCGTCCTCGTGGCGGCCGTGCTGTCCTGGTGGCCCAGCCTGTTCGACAGCGCGAAGACCGTGGCTGGCCTGTATGGCGGCGATCCGGCCACCGGTTTTTTGTTCATCGCCGCGCCGCTGATGGTGGCGGCCGGCTTGCCCGCCTGGTGGGTGCTGGGCGCCTGCGTGCGCTGGTTCGACAAGCGCCGCGGCAAGGATATCGGCGAACTGGCGGCCGATGCGGCCGCCGTCGTCAAGGACGTGCGAGGCGTACTGTGACGGGCGCCCAATTGATACAGATCATGCCGCTGGCCGGCCATCGCGCTAACCTGTTCCTGGCGTACTTGAACGCAGCGATGGCGGAATTCGGCATTAATACGCCGCTGCGCCAGGCCGCGTTCCTGGCGCAGGTGGGCCACGAGTCTGGCCAGTTGCGTTATGTGCGCGAACTGGCCAGCGGAGCGGCGTACGAGGGACGCGCCAATCTCGGCAATGTCATCGCGGGCGACGGCGTGCGTTTCAAGGGCCGCGGCTTGCTGCAGGTGACGGGACGCGCCAATTATGCGGCGTGCGGCGTGGCGCTGGGTCTCGACTTGCTGGCCAGGCCGGATTTGCTCGAGCAGACGGCCTATGCCTGCCGCTCGGCGGGCTGGTTCTGGCAATCGCGTGGCTTGAACGGACTGGCCGATGCGGACGACCAGGAAAAGGTGACGCGCCGCATCAATGGCGGCGTCAATGGCCTGGCCGAGCGACTGGCCCTGTACCAGACGGCGCGCAAGGTGCTCGCATGAAGCCGCCATTGGCCGTGCTGGCCATGCTGCTGTTGCTTGGGGCGGCTGTGTTTTCCGCCCAGCGCTGGGGCCGCGAAGCGGGCCGTGCCGCCTGCGCCGTGCAAGTAGAGGCGATGCAAGCGGCGTCGCGGCGCCAGAATGATGCCTTGAAGGTGATGCGCGAGGAGGGCGCGCGCCGCTCTGCGCGGGTCCAGCAGGCGCTGGCCGGTGCGCATACCGGGCAGGTGGACGCGCAGGCGGCTGCCGGCCGCATCCTGGCGCTGCAGCCAGATGGCGACGCCTGCCGCGCGGCCGAGGCATTGATCGCCAGCGAGTTGCCATGAAGCCGTCGATGATGCCATCGTCCAGGAGGGCGCCAGGCGTATCCGGCTTGCCGCGCGGTTGCCCGCTGTTTGCCTGTCTGATGTTTGTTGTCTTGCTCAGCGGCTGTGCGGCAGGGCCAGCGGCGCCGGAACCGTGGCCGGTAGCTCAGCCGTGCATCACGTCGCGGCCTGTGGCGCCAGCCTTGCCGCCGGTGCCGGCCCGCGGCATCTTTGCGCAAGTGCAAGCCCTGCTGGCGCGCGAACACCTGCATGCCGCTTATGCGCGGCAACTGGAGGCGCTGCTGGACGCTTGCGCCAGCAACTGAGCAACTGAGCAGCTGGGCTTCCAGTTTCTGGATTTCTGCTTTCAGTTGTCTTCTGGCGCATGGCGCCTGACAAAATCGTGGCGAGCAGAAGGAAGGCTTGGCGCCTCCGCTGGATCAGAAGCACGGCTGTACGAAGGTAAGGGGCGCCGCGTCAGTGAGCATCGCAGATCGTCAATTCCACATGCAGCAGGTTTTCATAGCGCATAGCGGTTCTTGGCCCACCTTCTGCCACCGGCTGGTGCACAGGGCACGCCGCCATGCCAGAAAACAGTGCGTCCGGTGCCTGACGTTGCGATGGTGACGGGTTTTCGCACAATGGCTGTATACAATCGGCCTGGCACGAAGCGTGCATGGCTTTCCTTGCCTGTCCCATCTCAAGGAGCTTCGCATGCCTCATCCGCCGCTGCCGTATTCCTGTCGTCCAGCATTCCTTTCCGCATCTATCCCCGCCCATCGCGGTTGTCGCATGACAGGAAGGGGAGCGTAAATGGCCTCGCCCCGCTTGAAGTCGATCCACCGCCGCAGTGCCGGCGCCACCGTGCCAGCCATATCGCCCGTCGATGAAATACTGCCTGCCGGCAAGCTATTTACCCTGGGCCTGCAGCATGTGCTGGTCATGTATGCGGGCGCCATTGCCGTGCCCTTGATCGTGGGACGTGCTCTTAAACTGCCGCCGGAGCAGGTGGCCGCGCTGATCAGCGCCGACCTGTTCTGTTGTGGCCTGGTGACCCTGATCCAGTCGCTGGGACTCGGCAAATACTTCGGCATCCGCCTGCCCGTGATGATGGGCGTGACCTTTGCCGCCGTCAGCCCCATGCTGGCCATGGCCGGCGATCCCGCTCTGGGCATCACCGGCATCTTTGGCGCCGTGATCGGCGCCGGCGTCGTCTCCATGCTGATCGCCCCCTTCATCAGCCGATTGCTGGCGTTGTTTCCGCCCGTCGTGACGGGCAGCATCATCGCCGTGATCGGCGTGTCGCTGATGCGCGTGGGCGTCAACTGGGCCATGGGCGGGCCGCCGGCCATGGCGCAAATTGCCGACCCCGCCTTCGTCAAGATGGCCGCTGCCGCCACGGCGGCCGGCTTGCCCGCGCCAGCCGGGTCCGCGCCCATGATCGCCAATCCCGGCTACGGCGCGCTGGACAACATGGGCATCGCCTTCTTTGTGCTGGCCGTCATCTTGCTGGTGGCCAAGTATGGACGCGGTTTCCTGTCGAATATTGCCGTATTGATTGGCATCATCGCGGGCACGGCCCTGTCATTCGCGCTGGGTAAGGCCGATTTCGCCAAGGTAGCCAGCGCCCAGCTGTTTGCCATTGTCACGCCGTTCCAGTTCGGCATGCCGACGTTCGACCTGGTCGCCATCGTCACCATGAGCCTGGTGATGATCGTCGTCATGATCGAATCGCTGGGCATGTTTCTGGCGCTGGGCGACATGACGGACAGGCGCATCACGCAAGCCGACATCAGCCGCGGTCTGCGCGTCGATGGCCTGGGCACGTTGATCGGCGGCATCTTCAACACCTTCCCCTACACCTCGTTTTCGCAAAACGTGGGCCTGGTGGGCGTGACGGGCGTGCGCAGCCGCTGGGTCTGCGTCGCGGCCGGCATCATTTTGCTGGTGATGGGCGTGATCCCGAAAATCGCACAGGCGGCCGAAGCCGTGCCCGCGTTCGTGCTGGGCGGGGCAGGGCTGGTCATGTTCGGCATGGTTGCCGCCACCGGCATCCGTATCCTGGCCGGCGTCGATTACAAGAGCAATCGCAACAACCTGTTCATCGTGGCCCTGTCGATCGGCTTCGGCATGCTGCCCCTGGTGGCCGAGCAATACGCGCAGCACATGCCGAAAGCCCTGTCGCCGCTGTTGCACAGTGGCATCTTGCTGGCGGCCGTCGTTGCCGTGCTGCTGAACCTGTTCTTCAACGGGGTGGCGTCAAGGGAGGAAGCGCAGGACAAGGCCAGGGAGAGCAGCCACGGCAGCGAGTGACGGCGATATGCCAATTGCCGGGCAAGATGGTGTAATCGGTATCACTTGTGCTAGAATCTTGCCGCGCTGCCCGGATGGTGAAACTGGTAGACACTGGAGACTTAAAATCTCCCGCCTGTAAGGGCGTGCCGGTTCGATTCCGGCTCCGGGCACCAAGCGCGCATGCCATTTTCCAAGATAGTGATCACTATTTTGCCAGTCTTCGCCAGTGCCGTAAAACCGGCTTTGTTCCGCAAACGTGCCCCTGCACTGATATTCTCGGCTTCATAGGCTGCCTCGGCCATGCCGAACATCGTGCGCCGCCGTCGTTGCTGTTGAAACAGCAAAGAGGGCATGCCGTGGCCAAATGTCGCCACCGTTTGCCAAAATTTACCAATGCATTTGGCGAAATGGCTTTCGGGCAAGCCTGGATGCATGGAATGGGCAAAAGGCCGTTCAACTCGCATTGAACGGCCTTTCTGGCAGCGCGGATTTCCCCTATTTTTTAACCCTCAAAACGACGCCTTGAACTGTACGCCATACGTGCGCGGTTCGTTGACGATGCCCGTCAGGTTGTCGAAATCGATCGCGCCCAGCGACTGGATCTGGTTGGTGATGTTGCGGCCGTAGGCGGCGATTTCGTATTTGTCCCATTTGTAGCCGACGCGCAAGCCGCCTTCCAGCAATTCCTTGGCCTTGTATTCCTTCGCTTCATACAGGAAGAAGTTGTAGCTGGTGCGGTAGGACCAGTCCGTGTAGGCGAAGAATTCGCCGTTGGCGACGGGGATGCTGTATTTCAGGGTGAAGTTGGCTTGCCACTCCGGCGCGCGCGGCAGCGGATTGCCGTCGATGTAGGCCGTGCCTTTGAACGGACCCAGCGGGTCGGTGACGGTACAGCCGCTGGCCGGGTTGTTCTGCGCATTGCCGCAGCTTTGCACGAACAGCTTCTTGTCCTGGATTTCCGTGTGGTTGTAGCTGCCGCCCAGGGTCATGCTGAGCGAGTCGCTGAGGTTGGCCTGGAAGTCCAGTTCCACGCCCTGGCCCGTGGCCTTGTCCGCGTTGATCAGCTGGTTCATGTTGACGGCGCCGCTGCCGGCCGTCAATTGCTTGTCCTTCACGCGGTACTGGAACACGGCCAGGCTGAGGCGCGCGCGCTTGTCGAACAGGTCTTGCTTGATGCCGGCCTCGACGGACAGCGCTTTTTCGGCGCCGGCAAACGAAGGGCGGTCGGCCAGGCCGTTCAGCCGGCCCTGCATCGACGGTGCGCGGTAGCCGGTGGCGATGCGCGCGTAGGCGTTCGTTTCCGGCGTCAGCACATAGGTGCCGCTCAAGTCCCAGCTGACGTTGTGCGAGGTGTCGTTCAGGTTGAACGGACCGGCCGTGGTCGCTTCCACTCGCTTGGCCGAGAAATCCTTCTTGTCCGTCGTGTAGCGCAGGCCGGCGCGCAGTTTCAGCGCGTCGGACACCGTGTAGTTGAGAGAGCCGAAGGCCGCGTACGACTTCGAGCTCTGGTTTTGCGTGGCGTAGGCGCTGTTTTGCGGATTGCCCGGCGCCAGGCTGTTGAAGCTGATGCTGTCGATCTGGATATCTTCCTTGAAATAGAACAGGCCGGCGATCCATTGCAGCGGTCCCTTGGCGCTGGACTCGGCGCGGAATTCCTGCGAAATCTGCTTGTGGTCCGGGATCACGTCGGCCGTTTCCACGACGAAGGGGATGAAACCCGGGCCCATCGGGGGCGCGTACACGGCGCCGTAGCCGCCGTCGACGTCGGCGCGGCTGTAGAAATCGAGTTTTTCATAGCCGGTGATCGAGTGCAGGGTCACGCCGTCGAGGTCCCATTTCAGGCGCATGCTGCCGCCCTTGGTTTTCAGGTGCTGGCGGTTGATGCCGTCCGTGGGATAGGAGCCGTAGTCGAAATTGTCGACCAGGTCGTTGGTGCCCTGTTTCAGGATGTTGGCGCGGAACAGCGTCGCCGTGCCATCGAGGTTGCGCGCGTGCACGTTGAACAGGGCGCTGAAGTCGCGCGTGGGCTTGACCAGCACCTGCAGGCGGGCGGCGCTGTCTTCATAGCCTTCGAAGTCGCGCGTGCCGGTGGGGCGCGGGTTGTGCACGCGGTCGTCGCGGCGCTGCGTCTGGCCGGAAAAGCGCAAGGCCACGGTGTCGCTGACGGGCACATTGAACGCGCCTTCCAGGTTCTTCATGCCATCCTTGCCGAAGCCGCCGCTCAGGTAGCCTTCCGTCTTGAAGACGGGCTTGGCGGAATCGAACTTGATCACGCCGGCCGGCGAGTTGCGGCCGAACAAGGTGCCTTGCGGGCCGCGCAGCACCTCGACCTGGTCCACGTCAAACACGGGGAACCCCTTCAGCATGGCGTTTTCCTGCACCACGTCGTCCATCACCAGGCCCACCGGCTGTGAGGCGTTCAAGTCGAAGTCGGTATTGCCCAGGCCGCGGATGTAGAAACGGGGGAAGGTGCGGCCGTAGTCGGACTCGACGGAAACGCTGGGCGAGCGGCTGTTGAGGAAGCGGATGTCGGCGCCGCCTGCCGTCAGCGTGTCGAGCTTGTCGCCCTTCAGGGTGGCGATCGACATGGGCACGTCCTTGATGTTTTCCGCGCGTCGCTGCGCCGTGACGATCACCGTTTCCAGCTGTCCCGGCCCCGCCTGCGCGACGGCAGCGGCGGGCGTGCCGGCGGTCGCCGCCGGAATGCTGTCCTGCGTCTGTCCCTGCGCCATCGTCTGCAAGGGGAAGGCGGCAGTGATGGCCAGGGCGATCAGGGTGTGGCGGACTGTGCTGGCATGCGGTGTCATCATGAAACGGCTCCTATCGGTCGAGGTTGTTCGAAAGGTCCAGGCAGGCGTTGCTTGGCTGGACGAAAAGTCATGCTAGCACGGAAAGTTTTGGTATTCATGCCATTTTCCAGGCGCAACAATTCATATGAAATTCGACTGAATAGACGAATAAAATCGTATTTGTCGTCAATATCAGGCGGGTGCATAGTGGAGAGCCGGCAGGCGTGTCCGGCCGTGCATTGTGCTGCGCCTGGCGCCGCTGTTCCCTGTGGCGGCGCAAGACAAGGGCGATCTGGCCGTGCCGATCACGTCGTCACGCTCGTAATACAACACGGATGCAGCGATTTTTTTTCGCGACGGGCTTGTTGTTGCCGTGCGACAGGCCAGACTCCCGATTGCGCTGCCAGTGTGCGCTGGCATGCCGGCAGCGTGTACTCATGGAGAGGGATGGGGCGCTCAGCCGGGAATCGGCGTGCCCTGATGGAAAGCCATTTGCCAGCGGCCATCGCGCCACTTCCAGAGCGAACTGCGCCAGCTGGCGCCGGCCGGCAGGGCGGCGCTGGCGTGCCGCAGGCAATGGTAGGTGACGAAGGCCGCGTCATCGGCCAGCCAGCGGGCCTGGAACTGGCTGATGCTGCGCTGGCAGAATTGCTCCTCGGGCAGGTCGGCGAGGGTGGCCGCGCGCGTCCAGCGATTGCCCGAACTGCCGAACTCGACGAATTCCTCGGCCAGCAGCGCGGCCAGCCTGGCGCTATCGGCGCGCACGGCCTGGCTTTGCAGCGCCGTCTCCAGTGCCAGCAACTGCGCGGCCAGGTCCGCGCCGCCACGTCCTGCCGGTGGCGTCATCAGATGGGGAAGGCGCCCGCGCCCGAGACATTCAGGCAGGCAACCTTGTCGCTGGAAAAGTATTTGATCTGCCCCAGGCCGATCGCGTAGCAGCCATCGCTCAGCGGCGAGATGGGGCCCGTGAGTTTTTCGCCGTTGACGAGGGTGACCACCCACGGCGTGGTGGCCGGTTTGCCCGCGTGGGCCAGTGCGTGTTGTACGACATCGTTCATGGTGTCTCCCTTTTTTGTTGATCTACATGGCGGCCTGCTGGCCGTGCCGGATTTTCCCGCAATTCTACCGTTTCCTGGCGCCGTCCCGCATGCGCGCGCGGACGGCCGCCGCTTGATGCCGACGTTCCCGCTTTCCCGCTTGCCGGCCAGGGTTACCTGCGCCCGCTTTTTTTACACATCGACACTACAAAGGAAAACTATCGTGCCTATGCCTGATACCCGTCCAACTGCGCGCATGGAGGCTGCATGAGCCATCTGCGCATCATCCACGACAATGCCGCCGACCGGGCCGCGCTGGCGGCGTCCAGCCAGAGCGGCGCGCTGGGCCCGGCAAACCTGCTGACGGAAGACCGCGCCCAGGTGCTGCGCTCGCTTGGCACCGCGCTGAGCATCAGCGCCATCTGGCCGACGCCGGAGCTCGGCGGCTGTGTCGCGTTGCCGTTTTGCAACTTGACGCCCCTGGCCAGGATACGGGTGCGCGGCTATGCGCAGCCCGGCGACAGCGTCCCGCTGTTCGATACGGGCGCGGTGGCGGCGTGCGACTACGCACCGCTGGGCTTGTGGGACTGGGGCGCCTTGCCGCTGGGCGTGAATGCCTTCTCATATGGCGGCGGCACCTATGCGCGCGTCTGGTTTCCCATCACCAGTTTCCGGGTCCTGCTGATCGACTTGAGCGACCCGGAGAATCCGGCCGGCTTCCTGGAGGCGGCGCGCCTGGTGGTCGGCAGCTACTGGAGTCCGCAGAACAACGCCGCGTACGGCGCCGGACTGGCCCTCGTCGACACCAGCACGCAGTACCGCACGGCCGCCGGCCAGCAAAACGTGGAACTGGGAGCGCAGTACCGCAAGCTGACTCTGCCGTTGTCGAACATGACGGCGATGGACCGCGCCGGCCTGTGGCGCATCGTGCGCGGCAGCGGCCTGTCGCGGCCTCTTTTTGCCAGCCTGTTTCCCGACGACGAGGACCCTGAACTGGAACAGGCGCACCAGGTCTACGGGCGGCTGGCCAACCTGGCCGCCATCGCCACGCCGTCCTTTCAAACCTATGCCACCACCATCGACATCGAGGAAATCTGA
The DNA here is from genome assembly GCF_030397695.1 of Janthinobacterium sp. SUN118. NCBI lineage: Bacteria > Pseudomonadati > Pseudomonadota > Betaproteobacteria > Burkholderiales > Oxalobacteraceae > Janthinobacterium > Janthinobacterium sp. SUN118. The sequence continues at coordinate 2,003,836 of NZ_JAPUBV010000001.1, forward strand.
TGACTGACTTTTTTTACCACCGACAGAAGGACCTGGTCTGCCAGCTGATTTATGCACGCTGGGCCGACCTGGCCTCCATCGCCAATCAATACCATCAGGCATATGCCGCGAAACTTGAAATCGAGGAACTGTAATGAATGACGCTTTTTACCACGGTCAGAAAGACTTGATCCGACAGCTGAACCAGCTGGCTCTGGCGAAAGATATCATTGATATACCGCAAAACGCAGCCGCAGCGGCCGCGAGTGCTGCCGCAGCGGCTGCGTCGGCAGTGGCTGCGGAACTGTCGGATGAGACTGCGGAAACCTCGGCATCGGCCGCTGCGGCATCCTTCAAATCGCTGGATGCGCGCTATCTTGGCGCCAAGGCGCTGCCTCCCACCGTAGACAGCAATGGTGGGGCGCTGCTGACCGGTGCCATCTATTGGGATACGCTGATGAACGGCGGCTGCCTGCGCGTGTTTCAGGCCGGCGCCTGGGTGACGATTCCGACCAACGTGGCCTCGCAAATCAGCAGCACGCCAGTGGGCGGGATCGCTGCGGCGAATGTGCAGGCGGCGCTGGCCGAGCTGGACAGCAAAAAAGCGGTGCGCGCGACGACGCTGGCAGCTTATGGCATTACGGATGCGCTGCCGGCCACCTACGTTCCGGTCTGGTCGAGCATTGCTGGTCGACCGGCGTTTGCAGCGGTGGCCACGTCAGGCAAAAAGGCCGATGTCGGTTTGGGTAGCGTCGACAATACCCCGGATGCAGAAAAGCCAGTAAGTGCCGCGCAAAAAGCAGAGCTGGATTTGAAAGCGCCCAAAAGCAATCCTTTATTCACGGGATCAGTGCAGGCAACCGTCGGGTATCTGATCGGCACCGGTGGGCATGGCCTGTATTCGCCGGTAGCAGGCACGCTGTCGATGATTACGAATGCAGTTGAGCGATTCCGTGTCACGGATGCCGGGGCGATGACGTTCAGCAATTTAGTTTATGCCGAGATAAGTTCCCCTAAGCTGACGGTCACTTCAGGGGGAACAACTGAAATTATTTCGAAGGGGCAAAATGGCTACGGTGTGTTCTCGGCGAAGGCCTCGGGCCTGAACCCCTCGATATGGGATTCGTATAACGACTATGGCCTGTGCGGGCGTATGTTAAGCAACAATAGTGCCGTGGATTCCACGTTCTTGTTTCAGCTGCGAAAAGGTGGCGTGTTAAGCGATATCGTCGCCATGAATCCGCAACAGTTGTACCCCACGTCAGATAACGTGCTGTCCCTTGGCGCATCTGCAACCAGGTACACCACGGTATATGCCGCAACAGGCGCCATCAACACATCCGACGCCAGGATGAAGACAGCTATCCGTGCAATGACAGACGGTGAGATCAGCGCGGCGGAGGCCGTCGCTGCAAGCATCGGTACTTATAAGTGGTTGGAATCGATCCAGGCAAAAGGGGCGGATGCGCGTCGGCACATCGGCGCCACGGTGCAGGGCATCATTGCCATCATGGAACAGCATGGACTTGATCCCTTCGAATACGGCTTCATCTGTTTCGACCAGTGGGAAGAGGAGCTGGGTTATCGGGCGGCTGTGCCAGCTCAGCCGGCTCATGTCGACGCCGCTGGGAATGTCGTTGTACCCGCCGCGGAGGCCGTGGAGGCCTCGCAAGTGGTAATCAGGGAGGCTGGTAGTCTGTATTCCCTGCGCAACGATCAACTCAACTTGTTCATTGCCCGTGGCCTCGTGGCTCGTATCGCCAGAACAGAGGCGCGTCATGAGGCCCTGGAACTGCGCCTTGCTGCTCTTGAGGCCGTGTAGCCCATATCGCTCATCCTCACTTCAAACCCGCTTCGGCGGGTTTTTAGTTCCCTGGTGCGGGCAGTGCCAAATTGACTGTAAAACTGTGCTAGTACGCGCGGCGCTTTTCCGGTGGGTGCTGCCGGCATGTCGCTGGCGCAGTACCGGACTGCCGTGGGGCGCGTGATCGCCGTCGACGTTGACGGCCGTGTCTGCATCATGGTCAAGGCCGGTTGGCCGCCATCGAGGCCAGCCGCGCTGCACGCATGTAGCGTGGCTGGCACCGCTTATTCATGCATAGGGAGAAAGGATGGCGAGGACGCAAACGCAGTCTTCGCTGGCGCTGCCTTTCTTGCCCATGCCATCATTTCCCTCGGCGGCGGCGGCAGGCTGGCGGCCGGGTGCAACGGCTTGGGCCTGCCGACGGCTGGCGATGGCCTGGCATCCGTGGCTGGCTGGTATCCGACCGATAGCCGTATTGACTACGTGATACCTGGGCGCCAATCCGGGGCGGCGGCAGGACACGGCCCGCGACCCGACAGTGGAAACTGCTCAGGGTATCTTGGGGAGCGGCGGCTGGCTGGCCAGGTGCGCCGTCGTGTGGATCACGCGTCGGCCAGCAAATTCTTCGGCAGGGCGACCGACACCAGCTTCCAGCGCCACAGGCCGTCGCGCGCCAGGGTCAGTTCGCCGATGTGGCTCTTGCTGTGGGAGCGCTGCACGACGACGCTGTCCCAGGACGTGTAGTGCAGCTTGTATTCGGGCTTGTTCTTGCGCTTGCGGCCGCTGATGTCGCTGACCTTGGCGATGGGATGTTCGTAGCGGTCGTTGAGCTTCATCAAGGCGACTATGCCTTCGGGCATCAACATGGTGTCGAGCAGCGGGTCGATGACGTCCGGGTCGATGTCGTCGGCCACTTCCGGCGCGGAAAACAGGGTGTGCAATTGGCTTCCCAGGCTGCCGCGCAGCTGGTCCAGGTCGATATGCGCGGCCAGCGCCTGCGTATCCTCATCCATGGTGGCTTCACGGATCTGGTTCATGGTGAAGTACGGGCTGCCATAGAAGACGCCGGCCAGCGCGACCAGTGCCACTAGGGCGAGAAGCAACATTCTTTTCATCGTGCAATCTCTCGGATGCCTGGCGACCCGGTGCGCCTGAAGTGTTGGCATTCTACATAATATTTCTCAAAATCAATATAGAGGTTTAGGTAATTGTTGTTCTAGATCAATATTTCTTTACATGAGCTCTGGCGGCAGGGTGATATCCGCCAGCCGCCAGTCCCAGATGCCATGGCGCCGCAGCAGGAACTGGCTGGCGGCGGGGCCGGCGCCGGCGCGCCGCAGCACCACTTCGTTCCACGAGCGGTAAGCCATGCCGAAGTCGTGGCGCTTGCCATCGGCGCCGTGCTTGCCGTGCAGGATCAGGACCGTGATGCCGGGCGGCGAGACGATGGTGTCGAGCATCTCTTTCAAGTCTTCCTCGCTGGCCGTTTCGCCGGCCGCACGCAGCTGGCGCGCCACGCTGGCGCGCACGGCGGGCAGGTCGGCGTGCTGCGCCAGGGTGTCCAGGCGCACGGATTTGGCCGCGATGCTGATGCGGTACATGGCGATGTAGGGGCTGACCCAGGTGAAGCCGATGGCGGCAACGGCAAAAATGATCGCGGTGGCGTACTTTCTTTTCATGGTCTGTGTCTTCGGATGAGCTGTGCCGCCGTGATTTTACCCGGCCAGGGCCGGCGGATGGTGTAGCATTCGTGCCGGCGCGGACCATCGCGCCGCCAGCTGTATTATTGAGGACAACCATGAATATCACTATCAATCAGGTGCTGCAGTCGTATATCGACCCGCTCACCGCCAGCGAATACGCGGCGCTCGAGCGCAGCCTGCTGGCCGAAGGCTGCCGCGACGCGCTGGTGCTGTGGAACGACGTGCTGATCGACGGGCATAACCGCTACGCCATCTGCCGCCAGCACGGCATCGAATTCAAGACCATCCAGAACACCAGTTTTACCTCGCTCGACGACGTCATGCTGTGGATGATCGACAATCACCTGGCGCGCCGCAGCGTGTCGGATTTCCAGCGCGGCGTGCTGGCCTTGCGCAAGAAGGAGATCGTCGCCGCGCGCAGCCCGGCGCCCGTCAGCGCAGCCGACGCGCCCGATGGCGAAAACGCGCCCAAGCCGGCCATGAGCACGCGCGAAGAGGTGGCCAAGGCGGCGCGCCTGAGCAGCAACCAGATCAGCCAGATCGAAAAGATCCAGAAGGCGGCCTCGCCGGAGCTGGTGGAAGCCGTCCGTTCGGGCACGATTTCCATCAATGCGGCGGCCACCGTGGCGTCCTTGCCGCCGGAAGAGCAGGTGGCGGCCGTCGCCGGCGGCAAGAAGCTGTTGCGCCAGGCGGCCAAGGAAATCCGCGAACAGCGCGCCGCCACGCGCACGCCGCGCGAACCGAAAGTCCACGTGCCGCAGGACACGCCGGAAACGGGCAACGAACCATGGGCCGAGAACGCGGCGCAGGCGCCGTCCGAAACGGAGCGCCTGCGCGCCGAGATCGCCAGCCTGAAACAGCGGGTGGCGCAACTGCAGGCGGACAACGTGGAGCTGAACCAGCGCATAGCCGCCCTGATCGACGCATCGTAGGGCACCCGCTCAAACCGCGCACGTCGCGCCGTGCGGCGTGCCATGCTCACCGGCCCGGCACCGCCGTATCCAGTACGGTGGCGCTTCCTGGCCACCAGGGCGCGCCGGGCCGCACTGCCGCCCGCGACGGTTTTGTCAGGTGCCGTGACTGTATTTCTGGAGCCGTACATGCTACATCGCAGTGATTTTTTCGCCGCCATCGCCTGCGGCATCGTCGCCAGCGCCCCCGCGCTGGCCGCGCCCGCTGCCTCCGCTGCCGTTCCTGCCGCCGAGATGGTCCGCTGGCAGGCGCAGGCTGCCAACGTCAGCATCGCGCGCGACACGTGGGGCATTCCCCATGTGACGGGCAAGAGCGATGCGGACGCCGTCTTCGGCCTGATGTATGCGCAGGCCGAGGATGATTTCCCGCGCGTGGAACTCAATTACATCAACGCCATGGGACGCCTGGCGGAAGTCGAGGGCGAGCAGGAACTGTACCGCGACCTGCGCATGAAGCTTTTCATCGATCCGCAGGAGCTGCAGGCGCAGTACCGCGCCAGCCCGCCGTGGCTGCAAAAGCTGATGCAGGCGTTCGCCGATGGCCTGAATTTTTACCTGGCCACGCATCCGCACGTGAAACCAAAGTTGATCACGCATTTCGAGCCGTGGATGGTCTTGAGTTTCAGCGAAGGCAGCATCGGCGGCGATATCGAATCCGTCAGCCTGGCGCAGCTCGAAGCATTCTATGGCCAGCAGGCCAGGCCCGCCGCCCTGGCGCTGGCCAGCCTGGAATCCGGCATGGACCCCGAGCCGAGCGGCTCGAACGGCTTTGCCATCGCGCCCGCCATCACGCGCAATGGCCATGCGCTCCTGATGATCAACCCGCACACCTCGTTCTACTTCCGCCCCGAAGTGCAAATGACCAGCGGCGAAGGTCTGAACGCGTATGGCGCCGTCACCTGGGGCCAGTTCTTCGTCTACCAGGGCTTCAATGAACGCGTGGGCTGGATGCACACGTCCGGCGGCGGCGACGTCATCGACGAATACCTGGAAAGCATCGTCGACAGGGATGGCGCGTGGCACTACCGCTACGACGGCGCGCTGCGTCCCTTGAAGGCCGTGCCCATCACCTTGCCCTATAAGCTGGCCGGCGGCGGCATGGGCAGCAAGACCATGACGGTCTACTACAGCCACCACGGCCCCATCGTGCGCGCGCAGGACGGTAAATGGGTGGCCGTGCGCCTGATGAACGAACCCTTGAAGGCGCTCACGCAGTCGTACGCGCGCACCAAGGCGCGCGACTATGCGGCGTTCTACAAGACGATGGAATTGCGCACGAATTCGTCGAACAACACCGTGTATGCGGATGCGGACGGCAATATCGCTTATTTCCACGGCAATTTCATCCCCGTGCGCGACCCGCGCTTCAACTGGAAGCAGCCCGTCGACGGCAGCGACCCGGCCACCGAGTGGCAGGGCTTGCACACGGTGGCGCAAACCATCACCCTGTTCAACCCGAAGAATGGCTGGATACAGAACACGAATAACTGGCCGTATTCGGCGGCCGGGGCCAGCAGCCCGCGCCAGCAGGACTACCCCGCCTACATGTCCGTGTATGGCGAAAACGCGCGCGGCCTGCATGCGGTGAAGGTCTTCCGGAATAGGACGGGTTTTACCCTCGACAGCCTGATCGCCGCCTCCTACGACAGCGAACTGACGGCGTTCGAAGCGCTGCTGCCGCCGCTGTTTGCCGCCTGGGATGCGCTGCCGGAGCATGTCCCGCAAAAGCTGGCGCTGGCGCAAAAGATCGCGCTGCTGCGGGCCTGGGACTGGCGCTATGCGCTGGACTCCACGCCCACCTCATTGGCCGTGTTCTGGGGCCAGGAGCTGGCGGAGCTGACGGGGAAACAGGCGCGCGAGCAGGGCGTGCCCGTGGTCAACTTCATGGCGACGGACAAGGTCACGGCGGCGCAGCGCCTGGCCGCGCTGGCGACGGCGGCCGACAAACTGCAGCGCGACTTCGGCAACTGGCAAACGCCGTGGGGCGAGATCAACCGCTTCCAGCGCCTGACGGGCGACGTGGTGCAGCCGTTCGACGATGCGAAGCCCAGCTTGCCCGTACCCTACGCCTCGGGCAACTGGGGCGCGCTGGCCGCGTATGGCCAGAGCAGCAAGAGCACGACGCGCAGGATTTACGGCGAACGCGGCAACAGCTTCGTGGCGGCCGTGGAATTCGGCCCACGCATCAGGGCGAAAAGCATACTCGCCGGCGGCCAGAGCGGCGACCCGGCATCGCCGCACTTCAGCGACCAGGCGGCCATGTACGCGCGCGGCGAATTCAAGGACGTGCTGTTTTATCCCGAAGACGTGACCCGGCACCTGGAGCGCAGGTACCGGCCGGGGGAGTGACGTTTGCTGTTCATGGCAACAATGTGTCGGATTACGCTTCGCTAATCCGACCTACGGTATCGCCTGGCATGTAGGTCGGATTAGCGGCGGCACGCCGCGTAATCCGACACTGCTCACTTAAATCGCGTCCAGCGCCGTGCGCAGGTCGTGGCGCAGGTCCTCGATGTCCTCGATGCCCGCCGAGAGGCGGATCAAGCCGTCGCCGATGCCCAGCCTGGCCCGCTGCTCGGGCGGAATGCTGGCATGCGTCATCAGGGCGGGGTGCTCGATCAGGCTTTCCACGCCGCCCAGGCTTTCGGCCAGGGCAAACACTTCGCAGCGCTCGAGGAAGCGGCGCGCGCCCGCCAGGTCCGTATCGAGGTCGATCGAGATGATGCCGCCGAAACCATCCATCTGGCGCCGCGCCAGCGCGTGCTGCGGGTGCGACTCCAGCCCCGGATAAAACACGGTGCGCACTTCCTTCTGCTGTTCCAGCCACTGCGCCAGCGCCAGGGCGCTCTGGCAATGGCGCTGCATGCGGATGGCCAGGGTTTTCACGCCGCGCAGGGCGAGGAAGCTGTCGAACGGCCCCGCGATCGCGCCCACGGAATTTTGCAAGAAGCCCAGCTGCTCGCGCCATTCCGCCTGGCGTTCTTCCGCGCCGACGATGGCGATGCCGCCGATGATGTCCGAGTGGCCGTTCAAATACTTGGTAGTCGAGTGCACGACGATGTCGAAGCCGTGTTCCAGCGGGCGCTGCACGAGCGGGCTGGCAAACGTATTGTCGGCCACGGCGATGATGCCCCGTTCGCGGCAGATGTCGGCGATCGCGCGCAGGTCGGCCAGTTTCAGCATCGGGTTGGTCGGCGTTTCGACCCACACCATCTTCGTTTCGGGACGCAGCGCGGCCAGCAGGTTTTCCGGCTTCGTCAAGTCCACGTAGCTAAAGTCATGGCCGGCCGAGCGGCGGCGCACGCGCTCGAACAATCGATAGGTGCCGCCGTACATGTCGTCGCCGGCGACGATATGGCTGCCCGCGTCCAGCAATTCCAGCACGGACGAGATGGCGGCCAGGCCCGAGGCGAATGCGAAGGCGGCGCTGCCGCCTTCGAGGTCGGCGACGCAGCGCTCGAGCGCCCAGCGCGTGGGATTGTGCGAGCGGCCGTAATCGAGGCCCTTGTGCACGCCGGGGCTGTCCTGCACGAAGGTGGAGGTGGCGTAAATGGGCGGCATGATGGCGCCCGTCGACGGGTCGGGCGACTGGCCGGCGTGGATGACGCGCGTGGCGAGATGGCTCTTGCGGGGTGTTTGCTGGCTCAAGATAGTGTCCTGCGTAAGTGGTTGAGAAGGTCGAAGCGGGTGATCAGGCCATAGAATGCGGCATCGTCGGCGACGACGGCCGTCAGGCCCCGGTCCAGGGTGGCGCGCAGGGCGGGCAGGCCGCTAGACGGCGCCAGGGTTTCGATCTGCGTCGTCATGGTGGCGCCCACGAGGCCCGCGAAATGCGCGGCGTCGCCGGAGACGTGCAGCAGCAGGTCCGATTCGTCGATGATGCCCACCAGCTGGCCCGCCTCGATGACGGGCAGCTGCGCCAGGTCGCTCGAGCGCATGCGGTTGAAAGCCGTCAGCAGGGTGTCGCCCGGCGCCACGCTGACGACGTCGCCTTCGTCGTAGCGGCGCCCGATCAGGTCGCGCAAGTCGCCCGAGCGCGCCCGCTGCAGCAGGCCCTGGTCGCGCATCCAGCCGTCGTTGTAGACTTTCGACAGGTAGCGCGTGCCCGTGTCGCAGACAAAGGTGACGACGCGCTTCGGGCTCGTCTGTTCGCGGCAGTACTTGAGGGCGGCGGCCAGCAGGGTGCCGGTGGACGAGCCGCCTAAAATGCCTTCGGCGCGCAGGAGGGCGCGCGCGCTGTCGAAGCTTTCCTGGTCCGTGATCGTATAGGCCTTCGTCACGCTGTCCATGTCGGCGATCGATGGAATGAAGTCTTCGCCGATGCCTTCCACGGCCCACGAGCCGCTCGTGTCGCTGACCTTGCCCGTGTCGATGTATTCGGTGAGGATGGAGCCTTGCGGGTCGGCCAGCACGAATTCCAGCTTCGGCTGCGCCTTGCGGAAGTAGCGCGTCAGGCCCGTCAGGGTGCCGGACGAGCCGACGCCGACGACGATGGCGTCCACGTCATGCCCGCTCTGCTCCCAGATTTCCGGGCCCGTCGTCGTTTCGTGCGCCAGCGGATTGGCCGGATTGTTGAACTGGTCGGCGAAGAAGGCGCCCGGCAGTTCGCGCGCCAGGCGCGCCGCGTAATCCTGGTAGTACTCGGGATGGCCCTTGCCCACGTCCGAGCGCGTGGTATGCACTTCGGCGACCAGCGCCTTCAGATGCAGCACTTTTTCCGTCGACATCTTGTCGGGCACGACTAAAATCACGCGGTAACCCTTGATGCGTCCGACGAGGGCCAGGCCGATGCCCGTATTGCCGGCCGTCGCTTCGACGATGATGCCGCCCGGCTGCAGGCGGCCGTCGGCTTCGGCCGCCTCGATGATGGACAGGCCGATGCGGTCCTTGATGGAGCCGCCGGGATTTTGCGATTCCAGTTTCAGGAACAGCTGGCACAGGCCCGTGTCGAGCCTGGTCACTTCGACCAGCGGGGTATTGCCGATCAGCTTGTATAACGCTGGCGGCTGGGGTGGGGATGGCATTCGATCATTCATGGTGGCTCCTGTCAGCGAAACAGCCGCTCCGGATTGTGTCCCGAGCCGCCTTCCGTGCAAAAGGGCGGAGTGTAGGCGCGGGACGGGGTGCTGCGAACGAATGTTTATCTGCTTGCATATGCGGCTTTCGCATATGGGCAGCGGCTTTCACCATGCGAGTATGCGCCGTTTTTTTGCGCCATGCAGCGCTGACGGCGCATGTATTAAGCTGCCGCAAGCTTGCCATTGCGATTTATAATCACGCCTCGAAAAGATACTAAATAGTATTGAAATTACTCAGACAGGGCAGGCGGCAGTGGCAAAACTTTATTTCCGGTATTCCGCGATGAACGCGGGCAAGTCGACGGCCTTGTTGCAAGTCGCACACAACTATGAAGAGCAGGGCCAGCAGGTGCGCCTGTACACGGCCGCCATCGACAGCCGCTACGGCGTGGGCCGCGTCACGTCACGCCTGGGACCGCAGCGCCAGGTCGATATTTTCCATGCCGACACGAATTTCCTCGACGATATCCCGCAAGTGGCTTGCCTGCTGGTTGACGAAGCGCAATTTCTCAGCACGGCGCAAGTGCAACAACTGCACCAGCTGGCGCAAGTGAAGGGCGTCCCCGTCATCTGCTATGGCTTGCGCACGGATTTCAAGGGCGCACCGTTCCCCGGCTCGGCCTATCTGCTGGCGCTGGCCGACGATATCGAGGAGCTCAAGAATATTTGTACCTGCGGCAAGAAAGCCACGATGAACATCCGCGTGGACGAGCAGGGCCGCCGCATCAAGGAAGGCGAGCAGATCAGTATTGGCGGCAACGAAGCGTACCGCCAGGCGTGCGGGCGCTGTTTCTACGCGTAAGTTTCTACTCGCACACTTACTCGGCCACGGGCAATCCCACGTCGGCGTCGTCCGATAGCGCCAGGTCGCCGCGCTCGAAGGCGGCCAGGATGTCGTTGGCGCGCGCCAGGTCTTTTTCGCGCACCAGCACGCGCGCGCCGCCGATGGCGGGCGCCAGCAGCAGGTTGGCCTGCATGTGCTGGTCATCCGTGAGGATGACGTCGATGCCGGCCGCTTCCAGGCAACCGCGGATGACGTGCGCATCCGTGGGGATCATCAGCCGGGCAATCAAAACATAGTCGTTGTGCATCGCGTCTCCTGGTGCATGGATACTGCATCTTAGCACCAGGCGGCTGCGGGCCGCCGCTTACAGCTTGAACACGCCCACCACCTGCGTCAGGTCCTGCGCCTGTTCCTGCAGCGCTTCCGCGGCCGCGGCCGCTTCTTCCACGAGGGCCGCGTTCTGCTGGGTCACCTGGTCCATCTGGGCGATCGCCTGGTTGACCTGCTCGATGCCGCTGCGCTGTTCTTCGCTCGCCTGCGCGATGTCGGCCATGATGGCGCTGACCTTGCGCACGCTGGCCACCACGGTATCCATGGTGGCGCTGGCCTGATTTACTTGCGTGTGGCCCAGGTCCACCGTGCTGGCGGAGGCCTGGATCAGGTCCTTGATGTCCTTCGCCGCCGCCGCCGAGCGCTGCGCGAGCGTGCGCACTTCCGTGGCCACGACGGCAAAGCCGCGTCCCTGTTCGCCGGCGCGTGCCGCTTCCACGGCCGCGTTCAGGGCCAGGATATTCGTCTGGAAGGCGATGCCGTCGATGACGCCGATGATGTCGGCGATCTTGCCCGATGAGCTGCGGATCGCTTGCATGGTGCTGCTCACCTGCGCCACGGCCGCGCCGCCTTCGGCAGCCAGGCTCGACGATTCGCGCGCCAGGCTGCTCGCCTGTTGCGCGTGCTCCACGTTCTGCTTGACGGTCGAGCTCAGCTCTTCCATCGAGGCGGCCGTTTCTTCCAGCGAACTGGCTTGCTGTTCCGTGCGGCTCGACAGGTCCAGGTTGCCGCTGGCGATCTCGCCCGAGGCCGTGGCGATCTGCCCGGCGCTGCCGCGCACCTTGCCCACCACTTGCGACAGCTTGTCGCTGATGCGGTTCATGGCGCGCAGCAGGCGGCCGATCTCGTCTTCGCTGCGCGTGTGCAGCTGCACCGTCAGGTCGCCGTCGGCGATCTGCGCGGCGGCCGCTTCGGCCTGCGCCAGCGGACGCGAGACGAGCACGCGCACCAGCCAGTACAGCAGCAGGGCGAAGACGAGCAGGGCGATGAAGCCGGCAATGGCCAACTGGTTGCGCAACTGGCGCGCCTCGAGCGTGATTTCGTCCGTGAAGGTGCCGCCGGCGATGATCCACTGCCAATCCTTGAACTGGCGGTAATACAGCTGCTTTTCGCGCGCGCTGGCAGCCGTTTCGCCCGGCGCCGTCCACGTGTAGCGCATGGCGCCATTCTTTTTCGCCAGCATGTCCTGGATGAACGGGCGGCCGTCGCTGGCCTTGAAGTCGAGCGCGCTCTTGCCCTCGCTGTTCGGGTGCAGCACCATATGGCCGTAATTGGCGCCCGGCGCCGTATCGACGATATAGATGTAGCCGGTCTGGCCGATCTTGACCTGGCGAATCTTGTCTTTCAGCATGGCCAAGTTCTTGCTGATGTCGAGGCCGATGAACAGCACGCCCACCACCTTGCCGCCCGCATCGCGCACGGGATCGTACTGGGTGATGTATTGCTTGCCAAACAGGGTAGCCATGCCGATGAAGCGCTGGCCCGCGCGCAGCGGCGCATAGCTGGGGTGGTTATGGTCGAGCTGGGTGCCGATGGCGCGCGTGCCATCCTGTTTCTTCAGCGACGTGCTGATGCGCACGAACTCGTCGCCGTCGGCGGCGAAGATGGTGGCGATGGCGCCGGTCTGCGCCGTATAGCGGTCGACCAGGGCCGTGTCGAGGTTCAGGACCTTGGCGCCATTGCTGAGCGCGGGCGTAGCCTTGCCGGCCACGGCCACCAGGGCGCCCGTGTCGACGGCAAACGGGCCGGGAAACTCGGCCGCGAACAGGCGCGCGAAGCTGGCCGCTTCGTTGACCATGGCTGTATGGAACACTTCGGTGGTGGTCATCACGCTATCGAGTTCGCTGGTGACGGCCGCTTCGGCCCGCTGTTCCAGCACCGTGGACGTGCTGATGCTGATCAATGCCGTCAGGCTGGCCAGGATCAGGCTGACGAGGCAGAACGTGAAGACGGTGATCTTGCCGCCGACGCTCCAATGGCGCGGATGAAGGGAAAATGTTTGCATAAGGATGGTCGTATCAAGTCTTGGGTGGGCTAAGCAGCGCGCACACGCCATGCGCATCGCCGCGGGCAAGCAGGCAATGGGGGAAGGGCAATCTGCGGAAGCTGGTACGGCTGGAAAGGGGCAAGGCTGGGCTGTGGCGATGTCAACAGCCGGTCAAGCAGGGGGTGATGATAGCATGGCGCTTGCGTTTTGTTACTAAGTGTTTCCCGTAAGAATGATTAAATGCGCAGAAAACGTCACCTGGATCAAGAAAGGCAAAGATGGCGTCTTGACTTTTTGGTGATTTGCTGGGTATTTTTTTGCGGTGGCTTGCGTGCCGCTTGCAGGCGGCGGCCTCATCACGGATGTTTCACTTTGTAATTAATGGAACGGGGCCTTTAATCCGCGCTTAAGCTTCCGGGAAGAAACTGATATTCCATGGGAGACTGGTTGTTGGTATCCTGTAGAATAACTCCAGACCAGTCGTGTATTCCCCTTACTGTCTTGCTGGCTGGCGCATGCATATCAGCGCCGCCTGGAATTGATTTAAACTAATTTTCGGAGAAGCCGATGAAGAAGCAAATGATGCTGGTCACCCTGGCGCTTGCCCTGTCAGCCCACGCTGGCGCAGCCCAGACGGACAAGAGCGCCGCTCCTCCGCCCCCCTTGAAGCCGCTGGCACAGCAAACCCAGGCCGCCCTGTGGGCATCGCGCGTCTTGACGCGCGTCCACTACAAGGCCATGCCGCTCGACGACGCCATGTCGGAAAAGATCTTCGACCGCTACTTCAAGTCGCTCGACGCGGAAAAGCTGTTCTTCGTGCAGGCCGACATCGACCGTTTCGCGCCGCTGCGCACCAAGCTCGACGACGCCATCATCAACGAGGACTTGACGGCGCCGTTCGCCATCTACAATCTGTACCAGCAGCGTTTCGACGAGCGCATGGCGTATGCGCGGGAACTGCTGAAAACCAAATTCGACTTCACGGCCGATGAAAGCTACCAGTACGACCGTGAAAAAGCGGCCTGGCCGAAGAACGACGAGGAAGTGCGCGACCTGTGGCGCAAGCGCGTCAAGAACGACTGGCTGCGCCTGAAGCTGGCGGGCAAGGAAGACAAGGCCATCCGCGACACGCTGGACAAGCGCTACGAGAGCTACACCAGCCGCTCGCGCAAGCTCAATAGTGAAGACGTGTTCCAGATCTTCATGAACGCGTATGCGATGTCGATCGAGCCGCATACCAATTACCTGGGCCCGCGTGCCTCGGAAAACTTCGACATCGCCATGCGCTTGTCGCTGGAAGGCATCGGCGCCGTGCTGCAGACGCGCGACGAATACACGGTGGTGCGCGAAGTCGTGCCGGGCAGCCCGGCCGGCCTGTCGGGCAAGCTGAAAGTGGGCGACCGCATCGTCGGCGTGGGGCAGGGCGAAAGCGGCCCCATCACCGAAGTGCTGGGCATGCGCATCGACGACGTCGTGCAGCTGATCCGTGGCGCCAAGGATTCCGTCGTGCGCCTCGACATCCTGCCGGCCGATGCCGGCCCCGACGCCAAGCACGTGGTCTTGCCGCTGGTGCGCAAGAAAATCAGCATGGAAGAGCAGGCGGCGAAGAAATCGATCATCGAAGTGCGCGACAACGGCGTCAAGCGCCGCATCGGCGTCATTGCCCTGCCGACCTTCTACCAGGACTTCGAGGCGCGCCGCCGTGGCGACAAGGACTTCAAGAGCGCCACGCGCGACGTCAACCGCCTGTTGGGCGAGTTGAAAAAGGACAAGGTCGACAACGTCCTGATCGACTTGCGCAACAACGGCGGCGGTTCGCTGAACGAGGCCGTCGAACTGACGGGCCTGTTCATCGACAAGGGCCCCGTCGTGATGCAGCGCAATACCGAAGGCAAGGTCGACGTGGAAAGCGACACCAACGCCGGCCTGGCGTGGGATGGCCCGATGGGCGTGCTGATCAACCGTGGTTCCGCCTCCGCTTCCGAGATTTTCGCCGCCGCCATCCAGGACTACGGCCGTGGCCTCGTCATCGGCGAAGGCAGCTTCGGCAAGGGCACCGTGCAGACCCTGTTCAACCTCGACCGTTTCGGCGGCAGCGAGAAGGCCCGTTTCGGCGAGCTGAAAATGACCATCGCGCAATTTTTCCGCATCAATGGCGGCACCACGCAGTTGCGCGGCGTCACGCCCGACATCAAGCTGCCCGCCATGTCGGACACGGAAAACTTCGGCGAATCGAGCTACGACAATGCCTTGCCGTGGGTGGCCATCAAACCGGCGCAATACATGCCGACGGGCGACCTGAAGGATATCGTGCCGCTGCTGGACAAGAAGCACGAAGCGCGCGTGGCCAAGGACAAGGATTTCCAGTACTTGCAGGATGACATCGCCCTGGTCCTCAAGCAGCGCAAGGAAAACCAGATCTCGCTGAACGAAGCCGTGCGCCGCAAGGAGCGCGATACCCAGGAAGCGCGCGCCAAGGCCCGCGAAAAACGCCTGATCGCGCAAATTTCGAATCCTGCCGACGACCTGGTGGTGATTCCCGATCCGAAGGACGTGCTGAAGGGCGCGAAAGCGGCCAGCAAGACGGCCAAGCAGATCGCCGCCGTGAAGGGCGCCTTGCGCACGGATGATGGCTTGCAGGGCGACGAGCGCGCCCTCAGTGCCGAACTCGACGCCGAGACGGCCGCGAAGAGCGCCAAGGACGTGCTGCTGAACGAATCGGCGCGCATCCTGGCCGATGAAGTGGCGCTGATCAAGGCCGATACGCGCCTGGCTGCGAAAGTCTTGCCATACGGCGCAGGTGCCGATGCCAAGTCGGCGCCGGTGGCGGCCGCCAACGCCAAGTAAGACGGCGCACGCCGCGAAAAGCCGGTTCCTTGCGGAGCCGGCTTTTTTTTCGCCGAAAATGAGCAGTTATATTCCCGGCGTATTTCTATTATTCCAACAATCAATTGGCATGATATGCCGCGATGCAGCATAATTCACTCGTCTCCTCTATTCTCCTCCAAGAAAATAGATTCAGCCCGCTCCCGTAGCGGGCTTTTTTTTGCCTCAGATTCTGCGCGCGGGCAGCCGCACATCCGCATTTTGCGCCAGCAAATCAGTGAGCCAGCCGGCAAACGCCTGCAGCTTGGGCGTGGCCAGGCGGCCTTGCGGCGTCAGCAGCGACATCGGCATCGGCGTTGGCGGGCAAGCGGGCAGTACGGCCACCAACGCGCCGCTGTCGAGGTGCGGGCGCACCTGGTACAGGGCCGCCTGCGCCAGTCCCAGCCCCTGCAAGGCGCAATCGACGCTGGCGTCGGCATCGTTGACGGCGATGGGGCCGGCCATCTGCACGCGCACCACTTCGCCGCCCTGCAGGAAATCCCAGTCGAAGGCGCGCCCCGTGCGGCCCGAGTAATGCATGATGCCCTGGTGCACGGCCAGGTCGGCCAGGGTCTGCGGCGTGCCGTGCTGCGCCAGGTAGGCGGGTGAGGCGCACGTGATGAAGCGCATCAGGCCGACCTGCCTGCCGATGAAGGCGGAATCCTGCAAGGTGCCCACGCGCAAGGCGCAATCGATGCCTTCCTGGGTCAGGTCGACCAGGCGGTCCGTCAGGCTCAGCTGCAATTGCACGTCCGGCCAGGCGGCGTGGAAGTGCGCGAGATGCGGCACGACCAGCCTGCGGCCCACCGTATTGGGCAGGTTGATGCGCAGCAAGCCGCGCGGCTTTTTCGCGTCGGGACCGCGAAACGCCAGTTCCGCCGTGTCGACGGCCTTCAGGATGTCGATGCAGTGGCGAAAGTACTCGGCGCCTTCCGGCGTCAGGGACAAACGGCGTGTGCTTCGCTGGAGCAATTGCGTGCCCAGGTAGGCTTCCAGTTTTTGCAGGGTGGCCGTCAGCGCGGCGCGTGGCAAATTTAATGTTTCGGCCGCCTTGGAAAAGCTGTTGGCCTCGACGATGCGCACAAACGTTTGCATGGCCTTGATCTTGTCCATCGTGATTGTTCATTTAATGTGAAAAGTGTAGGGTGATTATGCCCTAATTATCTTAGTCCCGGCTTTGCCTAAAATAGCCACATCCCTAACGAACCGAGGAAATAATATGCACAAGGCCTCTTCCCACGCTGGCGCAGCCGATATTTCACCAGGCATGGTGCTGCTGCTGGCCATCGCTTCCGGCCTCATCGTCGCCAACCTGTATTACGCGCAAACCCTCGTCGGGCCCATCAGCGCATCGACGGGCCTGTCGGCCAAGGCGGCGGGGCTGATTGTTACCCTGACGCAAGTGGGTTACACGCTGGGCCTGCTGTTTGTCGTGCCGCTGGGCGACTTGCTGGAAAACCGCCGCCTGATCGTCACGGCCTTGCTGGTGACGGCCGTGGCCCTGGCCGTGGCGGCCCTCTCCACGGGTGCCGTCGTGTTCCTGGCCGCCGCGCTGGCCATCGGCCTCGGTTCCGTGGCGGCGCAGGTGATCGTGCCGTTTGCCGCCCACTTGTCGCAGGAAGCGACGCGGGGGCAAACCGTGGGCAAGGTGGTCAGCGGCTTGTTGCTGGGCATCATGCTGGCCCGCCCCGTGGCGTCGCTGGTGGCGGCCCATGCCAGCTGGCACGTGGTGTTTGGCGGTGCCGCCGTGCTCATGCTGGCGCTGGCTGCCGTGCTGCGCCGCGCCTTGCCCGTGCGCCAGCCCGTGTCCAGCATGCGCTATCCGGCCTTGATGGCCTCGCTGTGGCATTTGCTGCTGGGCACACCCGTGCTGCGCCGCCGCGCCGCCTACCATGCGGGCCTGTTTGGCGCCTTCAGCCTGTTCTGGACCGTCACGCCGCTGGTGCTGGCCAGCCCCGCGTTCGGCCTGTCGCAAACGGGCATCGCCATCTTCGCCCTGGTCGGCATGGCGGGCGCCATCGCCTCTCCGATCGCCGGCCGCCTGGCCGATGCCGGCCATACCTTGCCGGCCACGGCCGCCGCGCTGGCGCTGGGCATCGTCGCGTTTGCCTTGCCGATGTTCGCGCCAGAGTCGAAGCACGTGGCGCTGGGCTTGCTGGTCGTCGCCTCCATCGTGCTCGACATGGGCGTGGCGGCGAATCTCGTGCTGGGCCAGCGCGCCATCTTCAGCCTGGGCGCGGAAGTGCGGGGCCGCCTGAACGGCCTGTATTTCGCGCTGTTCTTCGCCGGCGGCGCAGCAGGCTCGGCCATCGGCGCCTGGGTATATGCCAGCTATGGCTGGCCGGCGACCTTGCTGGCTGGCATGGCGTTTCCGGGACTGGCCCTGCTGGTGTGGCTGGGTGAATTTCTGGTGCCGGCCGCACGCCGCACGGCCTGAAGAGCCTGATGGCGCCTCATTATCACTGAGGCGAATTTCCATCATCATGAATATAAAGTGGCGTGATATGCCGCGATGCCGCATCATGCACCTGTCTCCTCTATCTCCTCCAAGGAAATAGATTCAGCCCGCTTCCGTAGCGGGCTTTTTTTTTGCTTGCCTGGATCAGATCACCACCAGATCCAGCGCGCGCATGAAATTGGCCGCCTGCGCATGCGTGATGACGGCGCCTTTCAGCAAGGACGCTTCGCTCAATTTGAAGCCATCGATATCGGCGCCGCGCAAGTCGGCGCCCTGGAACTTCGCCAGCTTGATCGTGGCGTTGCGCAGGCTGCCGCCTTCGAAGACGGCGTCGCGGAAATCGCAGCCGGCCAGGTAGGCATCGGAAAAATCGAGCTGTTTCAATATCGCCTTGCGGAATGAGAAGCCGCGCAAATCGGCGCCCACCAGCAGGCTGTCCTCGAACGTCAGGCCCAGGTGGGCCACTTCCTCGAACGAGGCGCCCGTCAGCTTGCAGCCGCGGTAGGTGGCCGAAGCCAGCTTGGCGCGCCGCCATTTGCTGTTGTTCAAGTCGCAGCCTTCGAAGCTGGCGTCGACGGCGTCGACGGATTCGAAATCGGCACTGCCGGCGCGGCAGCGGCGCCACGTGCTGCGCGCCAGCTTGCTGGCGAACAAGGTTGTCTCTGCAAACGTGCAGCGTTCGAAGGTGCAGCCCTGCAGATCGAGGCGCGACAGGTCTTCGCCATCGAACGCGCAATCGATGAAATGACGCACTGATTGCGCCAGTTGCTGTTCCATGCCGGCGCGGTCCAGGGTCATGCCGGTTGCTGCCGTGTCGTGTGTTGCCATCCGTTTTTATTCCTAATCAAAGCAGGGGAGGGATGGCGCGGCGGGAAAGATGCACGAACCAGACCATCTCCCCGGCTGGTGTAACAGCCAAGGGTCAGCGCCGTGGGTCCGCGTGGGCGGGAGCATGCCGGACGGTGCCGGGCACTTACCGGGTTACCAACCGGTGCGCTCATTTTCGATCAGCGCGTATTGTAGCGCGTCCGAATCGCGCTTGCCAGTGTGCGCAAGCCCGGGTTAGTATCGTTGCAGGCGCAGCCACTGCGCCAACGTCGCTCGGACGGATCCGGGCGCTTACGTACAGAGATAACCATGACCGACAGCCAAGCTCCGCGCAGCTTTTCGCGCATCAATCGCCTTCCCCCCTACGTTTTCAACATCACCGCCGAACTCAAGATGGCCGCGCGCCGCCGTGGCGAGGACATCATCGATATGTCGATGGGCAATCCCGATGGCGCCACCCCGGCCCACATCGTGGATAAGCTGATCGACACGGTGAAACGCCCCGACACGCACGGCTATTCCGCCTCGAAAGGCATCCCCCGTTTGCGCCGCGCCATTGCGCACTGGTACAAGAAACGCTACGACGTCGAGATCGACCCGGACAGCGAGGCCATCGTCACCATCGGCTCGAAAGAGGGGCTGGCCCATTTGATGCTGGCGACACTAGACCGTGGCGACACGGTGCTGGTGCCCAACCCCAGCTACCCGATCCATATCTGGGGCGCCGTCATCGCGGGCGCCGATATCCGCTCCGTGCGCATGGGGCCGGGCGTGGATTTCTTTGCCGAACTGGAACGGGCGATACGCGAAAGCTACCCGAAGCCGAAGATGATGGTGCTGGGCTTCCCGTCGAACCCGACGGCGCAATGCGTGGAACTGGAATTCTTTGAACGTGTCGTCGCGCTGGCGAAACAGCACGATATCCTGGTGGTGCATGACCTCGCGTATGCCGACATCACCTTCGATGGCTGGAAGGCGCCGTCCATCATGCAGGTACCGGGCGCGCGCGACGTGGCCGTGGAATTTTTCACCATGTCTAAAAGCTACAACATGGCGGGCTGGCGCATCGGCTTCATGGTGGGCAACGCGGAACTGGTGGCGGCGCTGGCGCGCATCAAGAGCTACCACGATTACGGCAGTTTTACCCCGGTGCAAGTGGCGGCGATTGCCGCGCTGGAAGGCGACCAAAGCTGCGTGACGGAGATCTGCGCCCAGTACCAGCGTCGCCGCGACGTGCTGGTGAAAGGCTTGCATGAAGCGGGCTGGATGGTGGAAAAGCCGAAGGCGTCGATGTATATCTGGGCGCATATCCCCGAGGCTTACCGCCACCTGGGTTCGCTGGAGTTTGCCAAGCTGTTGTTGCAAAAAGCCAGGGTGAGCGTGTCGCCCGGCATCGGCTTCGGCGAATATGGCGATGAATACGTGCGCTTCGCCCTGATCGAAAACGAGGCCCGCGTGCGGCAAGCGTTGCGCGGCATAAAGAATATGTTGCGTTCTGGCGACGGAAAAACCGGGGCGGCAGCATAAAAGTTTCCGTGTGGAATGATCTGTTGCCCCTAATATCACTGCTGCGTATTTCTGACATCACGAATATAAAGTGGTTTTATATGCTGCAACGCGGCATCATTCAACTGTCTCCTCTATCTCCTCCAAGGAAATAGATTCAGCCCGCTCCCGCAGCGGGCTTTTTTTTGCCTATTTTTCCGTGCCGTCCTTGTCCTCTTTGTCTTCCGTGCCGTCGTTGAGACCGTAGAACTTGACGCCCAGGTGGATGCGCTCGCGGCCCATGGCGACGCGGTGCTCGTTGCTGTCGCGCAGGGAATAGATGCAGCCGCAATACTCTTGCTGGTAGAAGTTCTCGCGCTTGCTGATCTCGATCATGCGGGCCGAGCCGCCACCCTTGCGCCAGTTGTATTCCCAGTACAGCAGATCCGGATAATGGGCGGCCGCGCGCACGCCGCTGCCGTTGATCTGTTTCATGTCTTTCCAGCGCGAAATACCCAGCGAGCTGGTGATGACGGGGAAGCCGTGCTCGTGCGCATACAGGGCCGTGCGCTCGAAGCGCATGTCGAAGCACATGGTGCAGCGGATGCCCCGTTCCGGCTCGTTTTCCATGCCCTTGGCGCGCGCGAACCAGTTGTCGCGGTCGTAATCGGCATCGATGAAGGGGATGCCGAATTTTTCCGCGAAACGGATGTTCTCGTCCTTGCGCAGCTCGTATTCCTTCAGCGGGTGGATGTTCGGGTTGTAAAAGAAGATCGTGAAGTCGATGCCGGACGCCAGCATCGCTTCCATCACCTCGCCCGAGCAGGGCGCGCAGCACGAGTGCAGCAGTACCTTGTTCTTGCCTTCCGGCCAGGCCAGCCTGGCGCGTTTGAAATCATCGTGCAGGGTGGCCAGGTCGGCCGGTGCCAAGGTGGTGTCGCTCAGGTCAGTCATGTCGGGTGTGCCCATGGATGCGTTCACATGAGTATTAATAATGGATGGATGAAATTTTACCATTATTTTTCATGGATGGAAGCTTCTATGATGTCTCCATACTTCACCAGGAGGAACTGCCATCATGACCGTCACGACACACAATCTGGGCTACCCGCGCATTGGCGCCAAACGCGAACTGAAATTCGCTCTGGAAGATTACTGGAAGGGCAACAGCACGCTGGATGCGCTGGAAGGCCATGGCGCCGAGTTGCGCCAGCGCCACTGGCAAGACCAGAACGCGCTGGACCTGGCGCCCGTCGGCGATTTTTCCTTTTATGACCAGGTGCTGGACCTGAGTTTTACCCTGGGCAACCTGCCGCAGCGCGTGCGCGGTCTTGGCGGTGCGGCCCTCGATAACTATTTCCGCGTGGCCCGTGGCCGCTCGGCCAGCGACAGCGATTGCAGCTGCGTGCACGCCGGCGAAATGACGAAATGGTTCGACACCAATTATCACTACATCGTGCCGGAATTCGCGGCCGACACGCAGTTCAAGCTCGACACCAGTCGCCTGTTGCAGCAACTGGCGCAAGCGCGCCAGCTGAGCGTGAAAGCCAAGCCCGTGCTGATCGGCCCCGTCACCTACTTGTGGCTGGGCAAGGCGAAGGACGACTCCGACAAGCTGGCGCTGCTGCAAGGCTTGCTGCCCGTCTACGTGCAACTGTTGCAGGAACTGGCGGCCCAGGGCGTCGAGTGGGTGCAGATCGACGAGCCCATACTCGTCACGGAGCTCGACACTGCCTGGCAGCAGGCGCTCGTCACGGCCTACGGTGCCTTGAGCAAGGTCAACAATGTCAAATTGCTGCTGGCCACGTATTTCGGCAAGCTGCAAGACAACCTGGCGCTGGCGTGCGCGCTGCCCGTGCAAGGCCTGCACCTGGATGCCATCAACGCCCGTGACGAAGTGGGGCAGCTCATCGCGCAATTGCCTGGCACCAGCGTCTTGTCGCTGGGCGTGGTGAATGGCCGCAATATCTGGAAGACGGACTTGACGGCAGTGCTGGACTGGCTGGAACCCGTGCACGGCAGCCTGCAGTCACGCCTGTGGATCGCGCCGTCGTGCTCCTTGCTGCATGTGCCGGTCGACCTGGACAGTGAGCAAAAGCTCGACGCCGATATCCGGTCCTGGCTGGCTTTTGCCCGCCAAAAACTGGACGAAGTGCACACCATCGCTGGCGCCCTGAATCATGGCCGCGCTTCCGTGCAAGCGGCGCTGGACGCCAACCAGGCGGCCGTGCAGGCGCGCCGCCAGTCGCCGCGCGTGCACAATCCGGACGTGAAAGCGGCCGTGGCCCGCATCGACGCCAGCCTGGGCCAGCGCGCCAGCGGCTATGCGGAACGGGCCGCCAAGCAGGCTGCGCTGCTGAAGCTGCCGCTGTATCCGACGACGACCATCGGCTCCTTCCCGCAAACGGCGGAAATCCGCCAGGCGCGCAGCCAGTTCCGCAGCGGCCAGCTGGACGAGGCCAGTTATAAAAAGCTGATGCGGGCGGAAATCGCCCATTGCGTGCAGGAACAGGAAACCCTGGGCCTGGACGTCTTCGTGCACGGCGAAGCGGAACGCAACGACATGGTCGAGTATTTCGGCGAACAGCTCGATGGCTACACCTTCAGCCAGTTCGGCTGGGTGCAATCGTACGGCTCGCGCTGCGTGAAGCCGCCCATCCTGTTCGGCGACATCAGCCGCCCGCGCGCCATGACGGTCGAGTGGAGCACCTACGCCCAGTCGCTGACGGACAAGCCGATGAAAGGCATGCTGACGGGCCCCGTCACCATCCTGAACTGGTCCTTCGTGCGCGACGATCAGCCCCGCTCCGTGTCGTGCCACCAGCTGGCGCTGGCCATGCGCGCCGAAGTGCAGGACCTGGAACAGGCCGGCATCCGCGTGATCCAGATCGACGAGGCGGCGCTGCGCGAAGGCTTGCCATTGCGTAAGTCGCAATGGACCGAGTACCTGCGCTGGGCCGTGGAATCGTTCCGCATCACGGCCAATGGCGTGGCTGACGAGACGCAGATCCACACGCATATGTGTTATTCGGAATTCAACGACATCATCGCGCAGATCGCCGACATGGATGCCGACGTGATCACGATCGAAACTTCGCGCTCCGACATGGAATTGCTGGATGCCTTCGACGACTTCAAGTATCCGAATGAGATCGGCCCTGGCGTCTACGATATCCACTCGCCCAACATCCCGAGCCAGGAACAGATGGTCAAGCTGATGCGCAAGGCGGCCGAGCGCATTCCCGCGCAGCGCCTGTGGGTCAACCCCGATTGCGGGCTGAAGACGCGGGGATGGAAAGAGGTCATCCCTGCGTTGGCGAATATGGTGGCGGCCGCGAAAACCCTGCGCGGCGACAGCGTCGCATAGGCTTGTCAAGGGGCAGGGGAGGTCGGCATGGCTGAGATATAGAACAAGCGTATTTCTGTCATCACAACATACCATTGGATAATGATGCTGCGATGCGGCATCATTCTCTTGTCTCCTCTATCTCCTCCAAGGATGTAGATTCAGCCCGCTCCCGTAGCGGGCTTTTTTTTGCCTGT
The DNA here is from genome assembly GCF_030397695.1 of Janthinobacterium sp. SUN118. Lineage (NCBI taxonomy): Bacteria > Pseudomonadati > Pseudomonadota > Betaproteobacteria > Burkholderiales > Oxalobacteraceae > Janthinobacterium > Janthinobacterium sp. SUN118. Next base: position 2,027,651 of record NZ_JAPUBV010000001.1, read on the forward strand.
CTGCATAGACTACAGCACATTCGCCGCCACGGCCGAGCTGTAATTGCGCGCCAGCGCCGTGATGATGGCCGCGATCGCCTGCGGGTTGTCGGCGCCGCCGAAGTGCGCGGCATACAGCTTCTTCGCCGCTTCGATCTGCGCATTCGTCAGTTTCACGGCGTAAGCCATGCGCACGGTTTCAGGATTGTTCAGCGTCATTTTTTTACCTTGAGGACAGGGGGTTTCGTTGGCGTCGCGAGCCTTGCTCGCGCAAAGAATTGCAATTACAATCGTTGCATTTGCAATCGTATAGGCAATGTCTGCCTTGCGCAAGCGATACCGATACCAATACAGGAGCTGCCATGCATACGCCCCCTTCATTTTCCCCTCCGCCACCGCCAGGCGGCGAGACGCGCCGTGCCGCCCAAGCCTGTCTGGCCGCGCTCGCGCCGACGCCAGGCTTGCCGCCAGCACACGCTTCGCCACGCCGCGCGCTGGGCGCCATGGCGGGCCGCCTGAAGCAGGGCGGCGCCATGGTCGCGCGCATGTGCCTGGGGGAGTCGCCATCAGCGGACGGCGACGCCTGGGCACTGGGCGCGTCCGCAGGCGCATGGTCCTTGCGCTACCGCCATGGAGCGATGCAGGAGGAAAAGCCGTTGCTGTACCTGTGCAGTCCCGCCTCGCTCCCGGCATTGCGCGGCGTGCTGGCCGAGTCGGGTGAGCGTGGCATCGTCTGTAACGATGCGGAAACGCAAGCCTCGCACTGGCACAAGGGCGTGCAGCCCGCGCTGCCCGCCTGGCTGGTTGCGCAGCATAATTGCACGCCGTTCGACCCGGCTAACGGCGAGGAAGTGCGCGCCATCCTGCGCGCGGCCCTGGAAACCCTGTATGTGGCACGGCAGCCCGGCTATTTCTACCTGGCCACGCATGATGAGGATGCGGACGATTCGACGGTGGCGGCGCCCTTGTCGGCCGCCGATGCGGCAGCGGCCGGCCTGGGCATGTACCGCGTGTCGCCGCTGGGTGCGGCGCCATGCCGGGTGCGCCTGTGCGGGGCGGGACGGATGCTGGCCGTCGTTGCCGATGCCGCCCGCCTGCTGGAGGAAGACTGGGGCATTGTCGCGCAAGTGTGGAGTTGCCCCAGCTACACGCGCCTGGCGCGCGATGCACAGGCGGCGGAGCAATGGAACTGCCGCCATCTGCGCGCCGTCCCCAGGCTGGCCCATGTGCAGCGCTGCCTCGACGGCAGCGCCGCGCCCGTCATCGCCGTCACCGCTTATGGGCAGCATATCGCGGGCCAGATCGGCGCTTACGTGCGCGGACGCTTCCTCGCCGTCGGCGCCGATGCCGCGATGGAAACGAGCGCGCCCTGGCTGGCCGTCACGGCGCTCAAGGCCCTGGCCGACGACGGCGCGCTGCCCGTGCGGCTCGTCGAGGACGCGCTGCGGCGTTACGCCTTGCTCTGAGCGGCGCTGCGGGCCGCCTCGGCGGCGCGGGCCAGGGCGGCGCTGAAGTCCTGCTGCTCGCCGCTGTCAAATTGCGCCAGGAACAGGTCCGCCACCGTGGCCTGGTAGACGGCCCACATCTTCTTGCGCAAGACCTTGCCATCTTCCGTGATGGAGACGAAGGCGGCGCGCCCGTCGTCCATCGAGCGCGTGCGCGTCACCAGCCGGTCCGTTTCCAGCTTGTCCACCAGGCGCGTCAGGTTATAGCGCTCGATGGCCAGCGCATCGGCCAGCTCATGCATGCGGCGCGAGCCGTCCTGGCCACTTTCCAGGCCCCACAGCACGTCATACCACGCATACACGGGCAAGTCGGCCGCGGCGAGGCGGCGCTCGATTTCGCGGATCATCAATCGGTGCGTGCGCACGAACGAGAACCACAGGTCGGGCGCCTGCGCCGATGTAGTGGCGGGCGCGGTTGCGGACTCAGTTGCAGACATAAGTATTCCTCTCATTCGCTCACAGTTGCAAATGCAATTATAGCGCTATACAATGGCCGGCATAGCGATTGCAAATGCAATGATTGCATCGGCAATTATTCGTGTAGCTGAAATGCCCTTACCCAGGAGACCGCCATGCCCACATCCCTTGCTGTGCCCGATATCGATCCGCAGGAAACCCAAGAATGGCTGGAGGCGATGCAGGCCGTCGTCGCCGTGGAAGGGCGCCCGCGCGCCCATTATTTGCTCGACCAGCTCGTCGATTCCGATGCCGCGCAGCACGGCGGCCTGCATGGCCGCGTCACCACGGCCTATACCAACAGCATCGCTGCCGAACGCCAAGGCGCCTATCCGGGCGACCTGGCCATCGAGCGCCGCCTGAATGCCTACATCCGCTGGAACGCCATGGTAATGGTCTTGCGCGCGGCGAAACACTCGAACGTGGGCGGCCACATCGCCACCTACCAGTCGGCGGCCGTGCTGTACGACGTGGGCTTCGACCACTTCTTCCGTGGCCGCACGGACCAGTTCGCCGGTGACCTGGTCTACATCCAGGGCCACTCCGCGCCCGGCATCTATGGCCGCGCCTACCTGGAAGGCCGCATCACGGAAGCGCAACTGGACAATTACCGCCGCGAAGCGGGCCGCGAGGGCCTGTCCTCGTACCCGCATCCGCGCCTGATGCCCGACTTCTGGCAATTTCCCACCGTCTCCATGGGCCTGGGCCCGCTGACGGCCGCCTACCAGGCCCGCTTCATGCGCTACCTCGAGTACCGTGGCTTGAAGCAGCACCAGGGCCGCAAGGTGTGGGCCTTTCTCGGCGATGGCGAGATGGACCAGCCCGAATCCCTGGCCGCCATTTCGCTGGGCGGACGCGAGCGCCTGGATAACCTGATCTTCGTGGTGAACTGCAACCTGCAGCGCCTCGATGGTCCCGTGCGCGGCAACAGCAAGGTCATCCAGGAGCTGGAAGGCACGTTCCGCGCGAACGGCTGGCATGTCATCAAGGTCATCTGGGGCAGCGGCTGGGATGCCTTGCTGGCGCGCGATACGAGCGGCTTGTTGCGCCAGCGCATGATGGAATGCGTGGATGGCGATTATCAGACCTTCAAGTCGCAGAATGGCGCGTATGTGCGCGAACATTTCTTCGGCAAGTATCCGGCACTGCTGGCGCTGGTGGCGCACCTGTCGGACGACGATATCTGGCAGCTGACGCGGGGCGGACACGACCCCGAGAAAGTCCACGCCGCATATGCCGAGGCCATGCGCACGCCTGGCCGTCCCACCGTGATTCTGGCGAAGACCGTCAAGGGCTTCGGCATGGGCGAGGCGGGCGAGGGGCAGAACATCAACCACCAGCTGAAAAAGATGAGCGCCGACGCCGTGCGCGCGTTCCGTGACCGCTTCGCCTTGCCCGTCAGCGATGCCCAGCTGGAAGAGATGCCGTATCTGAAACCGGCGCCGGACAGCGCGGAAGCGCGCTACTTTGCCGCCCGCCGGGCGCAGCTGGGCGGGCATATCCCGGCCCGCATCGGCAAGGCTGATGCCTTGCCCGTGCCGCCGCTGTCCACGTTCGCCACCCAGCTCAAGGATAGCGGCGAGCGGGGCGCGTCGACCACCATGGCCTTCGTGCGCATCCTCGGCACCCTGCTGAAAGACCCCGCCTTGAGCAAGATCATCGTGCCCATCGTGCCCGACGAATCGCGCACCTTCGGCATGGAAGGCCTGTTCCGCCAGATCGGCATCCATTCCTACCTGGGCCAGCTGTATACGCCGCAGGACGCCGGGCAGCTCAGCTATTACAAGGAAGCCAAGGATGGGCAGATCTTGCAGGAGGGGATCAACGAATCGGGCGCCATTTCGTCCTGGATCGCCGCCGGCACCTCGTACAGCAACCATGGCCTGGCCACCATCCCGTTCTACATTTTTTATTCGATGTTCGGCTTGCAGCGCGTGGGCGACCTGGCCTGGGCGGCGGCCGATGCCCGCACGCGTGGCTTCCTGCTGGGCGCCACGTCGGGACGCACGACGTTGATGGGCGAAGGCCTCCAGCATGACGATGGCCACAGCCATGTGCTGTCGTCCGTGATTCCCAACTGCATCTCCTACGATCCCACCTATGCCTACGAGCTGGCCGTGATCATCCACGACGGCATGCGCCGCATGTTTGCCGAGCAGGAAGACATTTTTTACTACATCACCTTGCTCAACGAAAACTATCCGCACCCGGCCATGCCGGCCGGGGCCGAGGCGGGCATCCTGCGGGGCCTGTACCTGCTGGAGGAAAGCCAGGACGCGGCCGCACCGCGCGTGCAGCTGATGGGCAGCGGCTCCATCCTGCGCGAAGTGCTGGCCGCCGCCGCGCTGCTGCAGCAGGATTTCGGCGTGGCGGCCGATGTGTGGAGCGCCACCAGCCTGACGCAAGTGCGGCGCGACGGCCTGGCCGTGCAGCGCTGGAACATGCTGCACCCGGACAGTGCGCCGCGCGTGCCGTATGTCGCGCAATGCCTGGCCGGCCGGCAAGGCCCCGTCGTGGTGGCCACCGACTACATGAAGATCGTCGGCGACCAGGTGCGCCCGTTTGTCACCGACCGGCATTTCGTCACGCTGGGCACGGATGGCTTTGGCCGCTCCGATACGCGCGAATCGCTGCGCACCTTCTTTGAAGTGGACCGCCATTTCATCGTGCTGGCCGCGCTGACGGCGCTGGCCGATGAGGGGAGGGTGGCGCGCAGCCTGGTGGGCGACGCCATCCGCAAGTACGGCATCGACGTGGAAAAGCTCGATCCCGCATCCGTGTAACCTTTTCAGGAGACTGATCATGAAGCTGTATTACGCAACGGGCACGTGCTCGCTGTCGCCGCACATCGTCGCCATCGAGGCGGGCATCGCGCTGGAACTGGAGCGCGTCGACATCAAGGCCATTCCCCGCATCACGGAAACGGGCGCCGATTATGCGCGCATCAACCCGAACCTGTACGTGCCGGCGCTGGCGCTCGACGATGGCACCATCTTGCTGGAGGGAACGGCCATCGTGCAATACCTGGCCGACCTGGCGCCGGCCAGCGGCCTGGCGCCGCCGCCGGGCACGCTGGCGCGCGTGCAACTGCAGTCGTGGCTGGGCTTTATCGCCACCGAGCTGCACAAGGCCTACAGCCCCTGGCTGTTTCACCCGGAATACGGCACGCAGGCGCAGGACGTGGCCCGCTCGCGCATCGCCGCGCGGCTTGACTATGTGGAGCGGCAACTGGCGGCCGGCGGGCCGTATCTGCTGGGCGAGCACTATTCGATCGCGGATGCCTATCTTTATACCATCCTCGGCTGGTCGGCATATGCCAGGGTGGATCTGTCGGCCTTTTCGCGGGTCGAACACCTCATCGCGCGCGTGGGCGAGCGTCCCGCCGTACGGGAAGCGCAGCGCGTGGAGGCCGGACGGCAAGCGGCGTGAGACGGGGAGCCGCGAGGGCAGGGGCGCAGATATTGATAAATCATATTTCTATCATCACAACATACAATTGGATCAATATGCTGCAATGCGGCATCATGCACCTGTCTCCTCTACTTCCTCACAGGAAATAGATTCAGCCCGCTCCCGCAGCGGGCTTTTTTTTGCCCGTTTTTTACTGCCGCCCACGGCGCACGCTTGCTTGTCATACGGGCATCGTGTTGCTTTTGTGCATGCTAAACTGGGCGCTCCCCAGAATAAGGCTGCCCCATGCTCGAACTCTTCCGCCATACCCTGGAATCGTCGCCGATCCTGGCCCTGTTTCTCGTCATCGGCGCCGGTTATGCGCTGGGGCGCGTCAGCGTGTTCGGTTTTTCGCTGGGCGTGGGCGGCGTGCTGTTTGCCGGCCTGGCGCTGGGCGCCTTTGCTCCCGGCTCCGTGCCGCCGCCGCTGGTCGGTTCCATCGGCTTGCTGCTGTTTCTGTATGGCATAGGCGTACAGTACGGCACGCAGTTCTTCGCCGGCTTGCGCGGCGCGGGCCAGAAACACAACCTGATCGCTTTCGTCGCCGTCATGGGCGGCCTGGCCGTGTCCGTCTGGGGCGGGCAGTGGATCGACATTTCGCTGCGCATGGCCAGCGGCGTGTTTGCCGGCGCCATGACCAGCACGGCGGCCCTGCAGGCGGCGCTGGAAGCATCGCATGGCAATGGCGACGCGGCCGTCGGTTATGCCGTCGCCTATCCGTTCGGCGTCGTCGGTCCCATGCTGGGCCTGTACCTGGCCGGGCGCATATTAAAACCCGTGCTGACGCCGCCGCCCGCGCCCATCATCGTGTCGGAAATCACCATCGACGAAGCGCGCTTGGCGGGCGCCGCCCTGTCCGAACTGGCCGATGGCCCGCTGGCGGGCGTGCAGGTGATCGGCGTGCGCCAGGGGCACCAGAACCGCTTGCCCGATCCGTCCATGGTGATCGGCGTGGGCGATGCGCTGATGGTGTCGGGCACGGTCGAGGGCGTGGAAGCGGCGCGCACGGCGCTGGGCCACCTGGACCCGGGCCGTTTGATGAAGGACCGCAGCGATTTCGATGGCAATGAAGTGTTCGTCTCGGACGCGGAAATCGTCGGCGTGCCGCTGGGCGAGCTGGACCTGGGCAAGGACTTCCCCCTGCAAATCGCGTTCATACGTCGCGGCGACGCCATGATCTTGCCGCACCCGTTCCTGACCTTGGAATTCGGCGACAGGGTGATGGCCATTGCACCGGCGAAACATGCGGCCGACGTGCGCAAGCTGTTCGGCAATTCCATCACGGCCACGGCCGAGTTCAGCTATGTCTCGCTGGGCATGGGCATGGTGCTGGGCGTGCTGCTGGGGCTGGTACCGATACCGTTGCCATGGATAGGCTCGTTCAGCCTGGGCCTGGCCGGCGGGCCGCTGGTGATGGCGCTGATCCTGGGCCGCCTGGGGCGCGTGGGCAAGGTCAGCTGGCGCTTGCCGCTATCGGCCAACCTGGTCATGCGCAACTATGGCTTGACGATCTTCCTCGCCTCCGTCGGCATGGCCTCCGGCTTGCCGTTCGTGCAGCAGGTGGGCGCCGATGGCTTGCCCATGCTGGCGCTGGGGGCCGTGACGGTGCTGGTGGTGGTGGCCCTCGTCGTGATTTTGGGCAAGGTCTTCCTGCGCCTGCCCTTTCCCGAGTTGCTGGGCATCGCGGCCGGCGCCACGGGCAACCCGGCCGTGCTGGTGTTCGCCAACCGCCTGGCCAGGTCGGACCGCCCGAACCTCGGCTACGCCATGATTTTCCCCAGCATGACCATCGTCAAGATCGTCGCCGTGCAAGTGCTGCTGCATTTGTATGGGTGATGGCGGACAGGAGCGGATATTTGAACGGTAATCCGGAATATCGCATCCCTCAACCTGTTTCGCGAGGCGGGCGTCTTGAACCCAAAGAGCCGTCACCGTGGTGCCAGGGGTTCGAAAGACAGTTGAGGGGGCGGAAGCCGCCAAGGACTGAAAACGAAGAGGACGCTGTATGAAGGACGGAATTCCAGGCCAAACCGGATGCATGATATGAATCGCGAGAAAGCATGCGCAGCCGTGCAGATGCCAGCCAGCCTGTCGGCCGAGCTGGCCGGATACGAGTGGGGGCGCGACACGGTAGGCGCATCGGGCGGAGCCGTGTACCGGCTCCACAGCAAGGCGCATCGTCCCGAACTGTTTTTGAAACACGGCAAAGATGCCATTGCCGATGACATCGCCGATGAAATGGTCAGGCTGCGCTGGCTGCGGGGATATGTCCCCGTGCCTGCCGTCGTGCATTTCACCCGCGCGGATGACGAGGCATGGTTGCTCATGACGCCGGTACCCGGGAAAACTGCTTACCAGATACTGGAAGCCTATCCCGAACGCAGAACCGCTGTCGTGGACGCTATCGCGGCTTTCCTGCGACAGATACATGCAATCCCCATTAGCGACTGCCCTTTTACGAGCGAGCATGGATACCGCCTGGTTCGTGCGCGTACGCGCATCGATGCAGGTCTGGTGGACGAAGACGACTTCGATGACGAGCGTGAAGGCTGGACGGCGGAGCAGGTATGGGACGCCATGCAAGCCCTGTTGCCACTCGCGCCCGATCCGGTGGTCACCCACGGCGACTTTTCGCTCGATAATATGCTCATCGACGGGGAGGCGTTTGCCTGCATCGATGTGGGTCGAGCTGGCATTGCCGATCGCTACCAGGACCTCGCCATCGCCTGGAATTGCCTTGCAGAGTTCGGCGCACCGCTTCAGCAGAGATTCCTGGAGCAATATGGCGTCCTCGAGCCTGATCGGCACAAGCTGCACTTCCACTTGATGCTCGACGAGTTATTTTAAGGTCGCCCCATTGGCACCCGCTTTGGGGCGAAAGCCGCCAATGACGGCAGCCGGCCACTGCCGGCCACTTCCAGCGGATTTCAGCCGATTCCCCTTGCCGCGCCGCCCCGTGTAAAAGCACTGGCGCTGCGCCGATTCTGTTGTACAATCCTTGAGAACGGTCGTGCTTTTTTGTGCGCTGAGCTTCCTTGCGTGCAGTCATCACGGCATATCATAAGAACAAGGAGACAGACATGGACTTGCATTACACGGCCGGGGAGACGGCGTTCCGCGACACGGTGCGCGCCTTCCTCGACAGCCATCTGCCGGCAGACCTGCAGCGCAAGGTGCGCCAGCACCTGCGCCTGGCCAAGGATGATTACGTGCGCTGGCACAAGATTGTTGCGCAGCAAGGCTGGGCCGCGCCGGCCTGGCCCGTCGAATACGGCGGCACGGGCTGGACCTCCGTGCAGCGCCATATCTGGGAAGACGAGTGCGCGCGCGCCGCCACGCCGCCCATCCTGCCGTTCGGCGTCAACATGGTGGCGCCCGTCATCATGGCCTTCGCCAACGCCGAGCAAAAAGCCTATTACTTGCCGCGCATCCTGAACTGCGACGACTGGTGGTGCCAGGGGTATTCGGAACCGGGCGCCGGCTCCGACCTGGCCTCCCTGAAAACCACGGCCGAGCGCGATGGCGACCATTACATCGTCAATGGCCAGAAAACCTGGACCACCTTGGGCCAGCATGCGGACATGATCTTTTGCCTGGTGCGCACGGACAGCACGGTGCGCAAGCAGGAAGGCATCAGTTTCCTGTTGATCGACATGAAAACGCCGGGCATCACCGTGCGCCCCATCATCATGCTCGATGAAGAGCATGAAGTGAACGAAGTCTTCTTCGACAATGTGCGCGTGCCCGTCAGCAACCTGGTGGGCCAGGAAAACAAGGGCTGGACCTACGCCAAGTACCTGCTGGGCCACGAGCGCACGGGCATCGCCGCCGTCGGACGTTCGCAGCGCGAATTGACCTTCCTCAAGCAGCTGGCCATGCGGCAGAACAAGCGCGGCGCGCCCTTGCTGCACGACCCCGCGTTCGCCGCCAAGGTGGCGCACCTGGAAATCGAATTGATGGCGCTGGAAATGACGGTCTTGCGCGTCATCAGCGAAGAGGGCAAGGGGCCGGGACCGCAGGCGTCGATGCTGAAGGTGCGCGGCTCGGAATTGCAGCAGCAGCTGACGGAACTGATGGTCGAAGCCATCGGCCCGCAAGCCTTGCCCTTCGACCCCGATTTTCTTGACGGCAGCGCGCCGCACAGCAGCGCAGGCGACGACCTGGCTGCGCCGCTGGCCGCGTATTACTTTAATTACCGCAAGACATCGATCTATGGCGGCTCGAATGAAATCCAGAAAAACATCATCACGCAGATGATCCTGGGCCTGTGAGGCGAGAGGGAGACGACATGGACTTCAATTTTAATCAGGAACAGCAGCAATTCGCCGATGCGCTCAGGCGCTGGGTCGACAAGGATTACCGTTTCGAGACGCGCCAGGCCATCATCCATTCGGCAACGGGCACGTCGGATGCGGCCTGGGCCACCCTGGCCGAGCTGGGCATGACGGCCTTGCCGCTGCCGGCCGGCGCGGGCGGTTTCGACGGCACGGCCGTCGACATGCTGCTGGTGATGCAGGAACTGGGACGCGGCCTCGTGGTCGAACCCTACCTGGCTACCGTGCTGGGGGCGCGTTTCCTCACGTTGGCCGGCGGCCACGATGGCGTGCTCGAGCAGGTTGCCGGCGGCAGCCTGAAACTGGCGTGCGCGCTCGGAGAACAGCAATCGCGCCACGACTTGCACGATATCGCCACCACGGCCACGGCCAGCGGCGACGGCTTCGTGCTGGACGGCGTGAAAACCGTCGTCCTCCACGGTGCGCAGGCGGGCGCCTTGATCGTCTCGGCGCGTAGCGGCGGCAGTCAGGATGATACGGATGGCATTTCCTTATTCCTCGTGCCGGCCGACGCGCCCGGCGTGACCGTGCGCGACTACCGCACCATCGACGGCCAGCGGGCCGCCGCCGTGACCCTCGTGCAAGTGGTGCTCGGGCATGAGGCGCTGATCGGCCAGGCGGGGCAGGGCTGGCCCGTGCTCGACGCGGCGCTCGACTACGGCGCCACCCTGCTGTGCGCGGAAGCCGTGGGCGCCATGGACGCCATCTTTGCCGCCACCCTGGAATACCTGAAGACGCGCCAGCAGTTCGGCGCGCCCATCGGCAAGTTCCAGGCCTTGCAGCACCGCATGGCCGACATGTTCATCCACCTGGAGCAAGCGCGCTCGATGGCCATGCTGGCCGCCGCCAAGGCCGACAGCAACGATGTGGCGGAGCGGCGCCGCACCGTGTCCGCCGCCAAGGCGCGGGTGGGGCTGGCCGCCACCTTTGTCGGCCAGCAAGCCGTGCAATTGCATGGCGGCATGGGCGTCACCGATGAATTGCCCGCCGCCCACCATTTCAAGCGTTTGAGCATGATCGCCCTGACCCTGGGCGACGTGGAGCACCATATCGAGCGCTTTATCGCCCAGCCGGGCTTTTTGCCGACGGAGACCGCATGACCGTATTGACCGAGATCAAATCCAAACATTGGTATTTTGAAGACTTTACGCAGGGCATGGAAATCGACCTGGGCCAGCGCCATGTGACGGAGAAGGAAATCATCGCCTTCGCCACGGATTTCGACCCGCAACCATTCCACATCGACCATGCGGCCGCGGAAAAGACGATATTCAAGGGCGTCATCGCCAGCGGCTGGCACACCTGCGGCATGATGATGCGCCTGGTGGTGGACAACCTGCTCAAGCACTCGTCGAGCATGGGCTCGCCCGGCCTGGACAGCATCCGCTGGCTCAAACCCGTGCGCGCCGGCGATACCCTGCAGCTGACTTACCAGGTCAAGGAAGTGCGTCCGTCAAGCAGCAAGCCGGACCGCGGCATCGTCATCTCCGTGTGGAGCGTGCGCAACCAGCATGGCGACGTCGTCACCACCGTCGAGGGCATGGGCATGTTCGGCCGCCGCCCGGCAGGAGTGGACCATGCGTGATATCGCCGGCATCGCCGGCTTCCAGGCCTTGTCGGGACAGCACGTGGCCGTTTCCGACTGGCTCACCATCACCCAGCAGCGCATCGACACCTTTGCCGACGCCACCGACGACCATCAGTGGATCCACGTCGATGCGGAACGCTGCGCGCGCGAGTCGCCATATGGCGGCACGGTGGCGCACGGTTTCCTGACCCTGTCGCTGCTGCCGGCCATGCTGGCGGGGGCCTTGCGCATGGCGGGCATCCGCATGGCCATCAACTATGGCCTCAATAAAGTGCGTTTTCCCGCCCCCGTGCCGGTCGGCAGCCGGCTGCGCGCGCGGCTCGACATTCTTTCCGTCGATGACTTGCCGGAAGGAGCGCAGGTGAACTGGGCCGTCACGATGGAGCGCGAGGGCGACAGCAAGCCCGTGTGCGTGGCGGAGTTCCTGATGCGCTGCTATCCGTAGCCGAGGCGGCTGGCCGGCAGCGTCGGACACGGGGCATGGCGCAGCGCTTGCCCGCAGGGACTGCCGGCAGCCAGCAGGCAGCGGGGACTGAGCGGCACCTGCGGCTGCTGCGAACAGACGGCGGCGCAAAACGCCGCATCGCCGCGCGGCAAGTCGCGGCAGTAATAGGGCGCGGAGGAGGGCATGCCTTCATGCCGCACCTGCCATAGCCCGGTGTCCACGGGCGCAAAACTGACGAGGCGGAAATCCACGCTCAGTCCCGTGCCGAGCGCCTTCAGATATGCTTCCTTGCGCGTCCACAGGGGATAAAACAGTTGCCTGCGCTGGTCCGGCGCCAGGGCCGCCATGGCCGCGCGTTCGTCGGCGTGGCACAGCAGTTCGAGCAGGGGTTCGATATCGAACGGTGCCCCCGCGCACTGTTCCAGGTCGACGCCGACGGCATGGCGGGCAATGGCGAGCAGCATCGTGTTGCCGCTATGCGACAAGTTGAACTGCAACGCTTGCCCAGCCAGTGCCGGTTTGCCGAAAGCGCCATGCCGGAAGGCGACGGCGGCGGGCGGCACGTCCAGGTAGTCAGACAGTATCTGGCGCAAGGCGCCCTGCGAGCGGCGGTAGCGTGTTTGCAGCGCAAGGCTGCGGAAACGCTGCGCCTTGTCGTTCTCCAGCGGATTCAGGCTGGCGGCAAAGGCATCGAGGTGGCTGTCGTCGAGGTCGACTTGCCACAGCGCGATGTCCTGCCCTTCGAGCATCTGCATCGCTTATGCCGGCACCAGGCTGGCGCGGATGGTCGCCAGCACGGCCTCGGCATGCGTGTCGATGAAAAAGTGCCCGCCGTCATGCCAGGCGCTGTGGCTCATGCCAGCGGTTTCCAGCGCCCACGCCGCCACGCCGTCGGCGCTGACGCGCGCATCGGCGCGCCCCGCCAGTACCGTCAGCGGCATCGTCAGGCGCGGACCCGGGTGATAGTGGTAGGTTTCCACCATGCAGAAATCGGCGCGCAGGGTCGGTAGCAGCAACGCCATCAATTCGTGCTCGTCCAGCAGTGCCTGCGGCGTGCCATCGTAGCTGCGCAGCTCTTCCAGCAGGGCCTCGTCCGGCAAGCGGTGCAGCATGCGCGAGGGCGGACGGCGCTGCGGTGCATTCGCGCCCGACACCAGCAGCCGCAGCGGCGGCGGCATCTCCAGGCGCGCCAGGCCGCGCGCCACTTCAAATGCCAGCAGGGCGCCCATGCTGTGGCCGAACAGGGCGTAGGGCTGGGGCGTGGCGCGCAGTTCGCGGGCCAGCGCCCGCGTCAGTTCGGCTGCCAGCGGCAGCAGCTGGTCCGGCGGCGCTTCCCCCATGCGCCGGCCATGGCCGGGCAGCTCGATGGCGCACACTTCGATGGATGGCTCCAGCCTCGCTTGCCAAGTGCGGAAGGCGGCGGCGCTGGCACCCGCATGGGCGAAGCAATACAGGCGCAGTGCGCGGGCGGCCTGCGGCCTGCCGCGCACCAGCCAGTTGGCATCCGGGCCAGCGCTCACTGTGCCCCGGCTTCCCGCGCGCCGCCATCCATGGCCTGGCGCAAGCTGAGCGGACGCATGTCGATCCAGACCTGTTCGATATGCGCCAGGCATTCCTCCTTGCTGCCGCGCTTGCCGGCTTCGCGCCAGCCGGCCGGGATGGCCTTGTAATCGGGCCAGATCGAGTACTGCTCTTCCTCGTTGACGACAACGTAAAAACGGGTATCAGGTTGATCCCAACTCATGCTGACTCCTTTGAAAGGTAGGGGCGCCCGTGCGCGGTGAAATCATTCTAAATCTAAATGATTATGATTCCTATTTATATTTTATTGTTTTACTGATAAACTTTGAAAAAATCAGTTCAGCTTGAGTTAGTTCGAACATTGTTGGAAAGAATACGCAATATCGGTTTCTTACAGACACTCACAATCCCCGATCGCGACGATTGCAGGCGGATTCCAGGCGCACTCTACAAGAGACATCTCACCAAGGCCTTGCGGACTTGACCGCTCGCCAGGACGTTACGCAATCTCAGACGAAGGAGTTGGCATGCACTCGGCAACAAGCACTGTATTCGATGGTCAGCTGGAGGTGTCTCCGTTATTACCGGGAAGCAGTCTTCCCATGCTCGTCACGCCTGGGCAGGGCGCGCGGTGGCCAGCGGCCATGCCGGCCATGCTGGCCGCCGCGCAAGCGCACCTCGACGTGGCGGGCGGCCTGCTGTTCCGCGGTTTCGGGCTGCATGGCGAGCAGCCTTTCCAGCAATTTGCGCGCGCGTTCGGGCATGAGCTGCTGACCTATGAATTCGGCTCCACGCCCCGCTCCGCGCTGGGCAAGGGCGTATACACCTCGACCGAATACCCGGCGCACCAGGTGATTCCCCTGCACTGCGAACAGTCCTACACGCGCCAGTGGCCGATGAAGATCTGGTTCCACTGCATCGTGGCCAGCGCGCAGGATGGCGAGACGCCGATCGCCGACAGCCGGCAGATCTTTGCGCGCCTCGACCCTGCCCTGCGCCGGCGCTTCGAGCAGAAACGCCTGATGTACGTGCGCAATTATGGCAATGGCCTGGATTTGCCATGGCAGGATGCATTCAACACGGATGACAGGGCCGAGGCGGAGCGCTATTGCCGCTCGCAGGACATCGCCTTCGAGTGGAAGGACGATGGCGAACTGCGCACGCGGCAAGTGTGCCAGGCGGTGGCGCGGCATCCGCGCACGGGACAGGACGTGTGGTTCAACCAAGCGCATTTGTTCCATGTGTCGAACCTGGCGCCGGCCGTGCGCGAATCGCTGCTGATGCTGGTCGACAGCGACTTCGATTTGCCGCGCAATGTGTATTACGGCGACGGCTCGCCGATCGAGGAATCGGCGCTGCAGGAAATTCGCGGCGTCCTCGATGCCTGCACGGTGATGTTTCCGTGGGTCGAGGGCGATGTGCTGATGCTCGACAATATGCTGGCCGCGCATGGCCGTTCCACCTTCAAGGGCGCCCGCAAGATCGTCGTGGCGATGGCGGAGGCCGCACATGAATGATCTCGCCGCCGGCTGGCCAGCCGGATTTCCCGCTGCCGGACAGGCGCTGAGCCACGGCCAGCGCGCCCTGTGGACGTTCTACAAGATGGCGCCGGAGAGCCCGGCCTACAACATGGCGTTCGGCGCCGAGCTGGCCGGCCCCGTCGATGCGGCCCTGCTGCGCCAGGCCTTCCTGCATGCGCAGCAAAGCTATGAAGTGCTCGGCTGCGTGTATGCGGAAGGCGAGGACGGGCCGCGCATGCTGCGTCGCGCGGCGCCAGGCGAAGACTTTGCCGTCGAGACCACGCAGGGCCTGGGCGAGGCGGGGGCGCGGGCCTTCCTGGCCCGCCAGGCCGACCTGCCATTCGTGCTCGAGCACGATGCGCCCGTGCGCGCGCGGCTGCTGGTCGACCACGATGGCGGCCAGCAGACGTTTTACCTGATGGCGTCCATGCACCATATCGCGGCCGATTTCTCGAGCAGCTTCGTGTTCCTGGAAACGCTGTTCGAGGCCTATGAAACCCTGCGCGCGGGCCAGGCGCTGGTGCTGCGCCCCGATGCGCTGTACCGTGCATGGCTCGATGAACACAGCGCCATGCTGGCGGGGCCGCGCGGCCAGCGGCTGGAACAGTTCTGGCGCGAGCGCCTGGCCGGGGAGCCGGGGCCGCTGCAGCTGGCCACCGATTTCCCCCGTGCCGCATCGCCCGCCTTCGACGGCGCCGAAGTCGAATTCGCGATCGGCGCGGAAGAAGCGCAGCAGCTGCGCCAGCTGGCCGCGGACCGGGGCGTGTCGCTGTATGGCTTGCTGATGGCGGCTTTCCTGGCCTTCATGCACCGCTACACGGGACAGCCCGAATTCCTCATCGGCACGCCGGTGGCGGGCCACAGCGGCGCGCGTTACCGGAATTTGCTGGGCTTTACGCTCAATGCGATACCGCTGCGCGCCGATTGCCGCGCCGATCCTGCCTTCCCCGATTTCCTCGCCGCCTGCTGGCTGCAATTGCGCGGTTCCCTGAAACACCAGCAATATCCGCTGGCGCTGATGACCGAGCATTGCGCGCCGCTGCAGGACGGCGCGCGCACGCCGCTGTTCCGCCACATGATGACCCTGGTGCCGCTGGGCGAGCGGCCTGCGCTGGGGCGTCAGGTGGCGCGCGAACTGTTCGCCACCCAGCGCGGCGCGGCCAACGACATGAACTTGCGCTGGCAGGATTCCGGCGCCGGCCTGCTGGGGCAGTGGCGCTATGATACGGGCCTGTTCCGCGCCGCCAGCATCGAGCGCATGGTGATGCATTTCCGCGCACTGCTGCGCGATATCGTGGCGCATCCGCAAGCGCGCCTGAGCCAGTTGCGGCTCGATCCGCGCCACTTGTCGCAGGCGCAGGGGCAGCCCCTGCCTGCCGGCGCCGCGCCCACCGCGCTGCAGATGTTCCTGCGGCAGGTGCGGGAGCATCCGCAGCACACGGCGCTCGATGCGCCTGGCGGACGCCTGAGCTATGCGCAGCTGGACCAGGCCGCGCTGCGCCTGGCCATACGCCTGCAGGCCGCCGGCGTTGGCGCCGGCGACAGGGTCGGCCTGCTGCTGGCGCGCGATACGCCGCTGATCGTCGCCATGCTGGCCGTCTGGCGCGCGGGCGCCGCCTACCTGTGCCTGGACAGCGGCTTGCCGGCGCTGCGCCTGCGCCAGATGCTCGACGACGCCGGCGTCGTGCTGACCGTCGGCAGCGGCGCGGCGCCCACGCTGCTCGAAGGGCGGCGCTGGCTCGACGCCGATGCAGCCGATGCCGAAGCGGGTGCCGGCGCGGGGTGGCGCGCGCCGCCGTGCCACGCCGAACTGCCGGCCTACATCATCTATACTTCCGGTTCGACGGGCGCGCCCAAGGGCGTGTTGCTCAGCCAGGGCAACCTGGCCGCCTACGTGGCAGGAGTGATGCCGCGCCTGGCATTGCCGCCGCAGGCCAGCATGAGCGCACTGTCGTCGCTGACGGCCGACCTGGGTTATACGGCATGGTTCGGCGCGCTGCTCAGCGGGCGCACTCTGCGCCTGATCGACGACGCGCACAGCGCCGATCCGGAAGTGCTGGCCGAATTGCTGGAAGCGCAGCCGCTCGATTGCCTGAAGATCGTGCCTTCGCACCTGAAGGCGTTGCTGTCGGCCAGCCGCCCGCAGCGGCTGCTGCCCCGGCATTGCCTGGTGCTGGGCGGCGAGGGGCTGGACCCGGCGCTGGTGCGCCGCGTGGGCGAGCTGCGTCCCGGCTGCCGCGTGGTCAACCACTACGGCCCCACCGAAACGACGGTCGGTTGCCTGGCGCAGGATGCGGCCACGGCGCCAACGGGCCTGTCCGCCTACGTGCCGGTCGGCGCGCCGCTGGCCGGGCGCGCCGCCTATGTGCTCGACGCGCGCGGCGAGCTGCTGCCGCTGGGCGCCATCGGCGAGCTGTATCTGGGCGGCGCCGGCGTGGCGCAAGGCTACCTGCGGCGCGCCGGCCTGAGCGCCGAACGCTTCATTCCCGACCCGTTCGGCCCGGCGCCCGGCGCGCGCCTGTACCGCAGCGGCGACCGCGTGCGCATGCTCGACGGCGGCGTGCTGGAGTTCTTCGGCCGCGGCGACGACCAGGTCAAGATCCGCGGCTTCCGCGTCGAACTCGGTGAAGTCGAGGCGTGGCTGAAGGCCCGCGCGGAACTGGCCGATGCGGCGGTGGTGGCGCGGCCGCTGCCGGGCGGCGACGGCTTGCGCCTGCTGGCCAGCGTGGTGGCGCGCGATGGCGCCGCCGCGCAGGCGGGCCTGATCGACACGCTGCGCACGGCGATGGCGCAAGCCTTGCCGGAAGCGATGGTGCCGGCCCTGTGGCAGGTGCTGGCGCGCCTGCCGCTGCTGGCGAACGGCAAGGTCGACCGCAAAGGCTTGCCGGAACCCGCCCCGGCCGCACCGGTGCCGGCAAGCGCGCCTGCCGCGCCGCGCAGCGCCCACGAGAACGTGCTGGCCGAAGTGTGGGCCGAAGTCCTCGGCGGCACGGCCGACGGTGTATCGCTGCACGATAATTTCTTCGCCTGCGGCGGCGATTCCATCCTCGGCCTGCAAATGATCGCCAGGGCGCGCAAGCGGGGCCTGAAGCTGACGCCGAAGAACCTGTTCGACCATCCCAGCATCGCGCAGCTGGTCACCTGCATCGCCGCGCCTGCGCCTGCGCCGTCCGCAACGGTTGCCGTGCAGGCGGGGCATGCCGCGCCGTTTGCGCTGGCGGGCCTCGATGCGGCGCAGCTGGCGGCCCTGCAGGCGGCGCGTCCGGGCTTGCAGGATGCCTATCCGCTGTCGCTGCTGCAAACGGGCCTGCTGTTCCACAGCCGCCTCGACGCGGAGGAGGGCGGCAGCGGCGTGTATTGCAACCAGCTGGTGCTGGAAGTGAACGGACCGTTCGCGCCGGACGCCATGCGCGCGGCATGGCAGCAGGCGATCGACGCGCATGCCATCCTGCGCACGGGTTTTGCGTGGCAGGGGCTGGAGCAGCCGCTGCAGTGCGTACAGGCTGGCGCCGCGCTCGACCTGCTGCAGCTGGACTGGCAGGCGCTCGACGCCGAGGGGCAGGAGCAGGCGTTGCAGGCATTCTGCAGCGCCGACCGCAAGCGCGGCCACGTGCTGGAACAGGCGCCACTGATGCGCGTGGCGCTGGTCCGCCTGGCCGCGCAGCGCTGGCTGCTGGTCTGGAGTCGCCATCATCTGATCGTCGATGGCTGGTGCTCGGTGATGCTGCTCGAGGAAGTGCTGGAACGCTACCGCGCCAGCCAGGCTGGCGACATCGCCGTGCTGCCGCAACGGCCGGCCTACCGCGACTACATCGAATGGCTGGGACGGCGCGGCGGCGAGGCGGCGGGCAGCGCTTTCTGGCGCGCCCGCATGGCCGGCGTGGAGGGCGCCACGCCCTTGCCGGCGCTGCTGCCGGCGTCCAGGGCCAATGGCGTGCACCAGACCCTGGCGCTGCGCTTCGACGCCGTGCAGGCGGAACAGCTGCGGCAGCTGGCGCGCAGCTGCCAGGTGACCCTGAACACCGTGATGCAGGCCGCGTGGGCCATGCTGCTGGCGCGCTACAGCGGACAGCAGGACGTGATTTTCGGCGTCACCTCAGCCGGCCGTCCGGCAGACCTGCCGGGTGCGCAGGACATGCTCGGCGTCTTCATCAACACCTTGCCGCTGCGCCTGCATCCGCGCGGCGCGCTGGGGCTCGGCGAATTCCTGCGCGCCGTGCAGCAGGAGAACGTCGAGATCCGCGAATACGAACAAAGCCCGCTGGTCGAGATCCAGAAGCAGGCGGGCCATGGCGGCGCGCTGTTCGATACCCTGATGGTCTTCCAGAACCTGCCGATGGCGCAGGGGCGGCGCTGGAGCTGCGCCACGCCGCAAGGCCCGCTGCAGCTGCACCAGCGCGACAACCATGAGCAAAGCAGCTATGGCCTGACCATCGAGGTGATGCCAGACCAGCATATCGACGTGCTGTTCAGCGCCGATGCGGGGCGCCTGCCCGAAGCGCGGCTCAAGGCGCTGATGCAGCACTACCGGCAGCTGGTGGCCGCGCTGGCGCAGGCGGCGGGCAACGAGGTGCTGGCCGCGCTGCCCATGCTGTCCGCCGCGCAGGCGCACGACGTGCTGCGTCAGGGCCGCAACGAAGGCGGGCCGTGGAACGACCTGCCCGTGCACGCGCAGTTCGAGCTGCAGGCCGTGCTGCATCCGGATGCGCTGGCGCTGCTGCACGAGGACGAGGCGCTCAGCTACCGCGCCCTGAATCTGCGCGCCAACCGCCTCGCGCATGCGCTGCTGGCGCAGGGCGCGGGGCCGGAAGTACGCGTCGGCATCGCCGTCGAGCGCTCGGTCGACATGCTGGCCGGCCTGCTGGCCATCCTCAAGACGGGCGCCGCCTACGTGCCGCTCGACCCCGGCTATCCGGCCGAACGCCTGGCCTACATGATCGCCGACAGCGGCATGGCGCTGCTGCTGACGCAGGCGTCGGTGCTGCCGCGCCTGACCTTGCCGGCGGGCTTGCCGGTGCAGCTGGTGGAGCGGCCGTCGGCGCTGGAGCACGACCCCGGCCAGGCGCCGTTGCCGCAGCAGCTGGCCTACGTGATCTACACCTCCGGCTCGACGGGCAAGCCGAAGGGCGTGGGCATCGCGCACCAGGCCCTGAGCCGGCATGCGCAGGTGTCGGTCGGCTTCTTCGGCCTGACGGCGCAGGACCGCGTGCTGCAGTTCTCGACCCTGAACTTCGACGGCTTCGTCGAACAGGCCTGGCCGACCCTGTGCATCGGTGCGGCGCTGGTCTTGCGCGGCCCGGATTTATGGGACAGCGAGACGTTTTACCAGGCGCTGCACCGCTACCGCATCAGCGTGGCCGACCTGACGACGGCGTACTGGTCGCTGCTGGCGCAGGATTTTGCGCTGCAAGGCCCGCGCGACTACGGCGCGCTGCGCCAGGTGCACGCGGGCGGCGAGGCGATGCCGCCGGAAGCGCTGCAGGCGTGGCGCCAGGCGGGCATGCGGCACATTCGCCTGCTCAACACCTATGGTCCGACGGAGGCGACGGTGACGGCGGCCACGCTCGATTGCGCGCCCTACCTCGATGGCGCGGCGCCGGCGCAGATGCCGATCGGCCTGCCGCTGGCGGGACGCGCGCTGCAGGTGCTCGACGCGGATATGTCTCTGGTGCCGCCGGGTGCTGCCGGTGAGCTGTGCATCGGCGGCGCCCTGCTGGCGCGCGGCTACCTGGGCCGCGCGGCGCTGACGGCCGAGCGTTTCGTGCCGGACCCGCATGGCGCGCCCGGCGCGCGCCTGTACCGCACGGGCGACCTGGTGCGCTGGCGCGCCGGACAGCTCGATTACCTGGGACGCATCGACCACCAGATCAAGATCCGCGGCTTCCGCGTGGAGCTGGGCGAGATCGAGGCGCAATTGCTGGCGCAGCCGGGCGTGCGCGAAGCGGTGGTGGTGGCGCAGGATGGTCCCGCTGGCGCGCGCCTGGTGGCGTATGTGAGTCCGGCCCAGGTGGAGGTGGGCGTTTTGCGCGCGGCCTTGGCGGCGGCGCTGCCCGACTACATGCTGCCGGCGGCCATCGTGGCGCTGGCGCGCCTGCCATTGAGCCCGGCGGGCAAGGTGGAGCGCAGCGCGCTGCCGGCGCCGCAGCTGGAAAGCGAAGCATACGCGGCGCCGCAGGGCGAGCTGGAACAGGCGCTGGCGGCCATCTGGAGCGCGCTGCTGGGCGTGCCGCGCGTGGGGAGCGACGACAACTTCTTTGCGCTGGGCGGGCATTCGCTGCTGGCCACGCGGCTCGTGTCGCGCCTGCGCGGCGCGCTGCAATGCGAGCTGCCGCTGCGCGCCGTGTTTGCCGCGCCCACGCTGGCGGCGCTGGCGGCGGCCATCGCCAGCCACCGCGGGGAGGCGCGGCAGGCGGAGACCCTGCCTGCGCTGCTGCCTGTGCCGCGCAGCGGCGCGCCGATGGCGCTGTCGCTGGCGCAGCAGCGTTTGTGGCTGGTCGAGCGCCTGGCCGCGACGGCGTCGGCCACCTACAACATGGGCGCCACGGTGCGCCTGGCCGGGCCGCTGCAGGTGCCGGCCTTGCAGGCGGCGCTGAACTGGCTGGTGGCGCGCCATGAAAACCTGCGCAGCCGCTACCCGGAGCAGGACGGCGATCCGTATGTGGAGATTGCCGCGCAGCTTACGCTGGACTTGCCTGTCACCGATCTGCGCCACTTGCCGCCGACGGAGCGCGAGCAGGCGGCCGCCGAAGCGATCCGCGCCGACACGCGCCAGCCTTTCGACCTGGTGCACGGACCCGTGCTGCGCGCCAGCCTGCTGCGCATGGACGACGAGCTGTCCCTGCTGCTGTTCGCCATGCATCACATGGTGGCCGATGGCTGGTCGGTCGGCATCCTGGCCGACGAACTGGCACGCGGCTATGCCGCGCATTGTCTGGGCGAGGTGCCGCGGCTGCCCGCGCTGCCGTTGCAGTACGCCGATTACGCGGCCTGGCAGCGCGCCGTGCTCGCTGGCCTGGCGGGCCGCAGGCAGGCGGCGTTCTGGCGCGATGCGCTGGCCGGCGCGCCGGTGCTGCTGCCCCTGCCGCTGGACTTCCCGCGCGCGCCGGTGGCCACGCACGCGGGCGCCGAGCTGCGCTTCGTCCTGCCCGCCGCGCTGGTGGCCAGGGTCGAGGCGCTGGCCCGGCAGCGGCAAGCCACCTCCTTCATGGTCTTGCTGGCCAGCTTCCAGTGGCTGCTGCACCGCCTGACCCTGGCCGACGACATCGTCATCGGCACGGACGTGGCGGGACGGCGCCACAGCGATCTGGAAGGCTTGATCGGCTTCTTCGTCAACGTGCTGCCGCTGCGTTCGCGCATCGCGGCCGGCGACGATTTCGATGCGCTGCTGGCGCAAGCCCGGCGCACCACGCTCGATGCCTTCGAACACCAGGACCTGCCATTCGACCGCATCGTCGAGGCGGCTGGCACGCCGCGCGACCGGCGCTGGAATCCGCTGGTGCAGCTGCTGTTCGTGCTGCAGAACACGCCGGCGGGGCAGCTGGCCATGCCCGGCATCGAGGCGACCATCCTGCCGCCGCTTGAGCGCGCGTCGAAGTTCGACATGGCGCTGTTCCTGGAGCCGCGCGCCGACGGCGCGCTGACCGCGGAATGGGTGTATGCCAGCGCGCTGTTCCGGCCGGACAGCGTGGCGCGCCTGGCCGACGCCTGGCTGGACCTGCTCGACCGGGCGCTCGCCGCGCCCGCCACCCCTTTGATCCACTTCAGCGTACCCGTACACAAGGACATCATGGATAGCACACCCGTAACGCCATTCGCGGCCGGCAAGCTCGACGGCCTGAAAAAGAAGCTGCCGCTGGCCGGCGCCAGGCCGGCGCCGCGCGCCGCCATCCGCCAGGGGCCGCTGCAGGCTGGCCGCGATTTTCCGCAGCTGATCGAGCCGGCCAGCGACGACCTCGACCCCGTCGCCTGGGCGCGCGGCCAGCGCGATTTCATCGACGCCACCTTGCGCCAGCACGGCGGCATCGTCTTCCGTGGCTTCGGCTTGCGCACGGCGCAGGAATTCGAGTCGTTCGCCGAAGCCATCGACGCCCAGCTGTACGGCGAATATGCGGACTTGCCGAAAAAGGAGGGCGGCAAGAAGACCTACCGCTCGACGCCGTATCCGGAACAGCAGATGATCCTGTTCCACAACGAGAGCGCCCACCTCGACCGCTGGCCGCGCAAGCAGTGGTTCTTCTGCGAGCTGCCGTCGCCCGTGGGCGGCGCCACGCCCATCGTCGATTGCCGCGAAATGCTGCGCCGCCTGCCGGCCGAGGTGGCCGAGGCATTCGAGCGCAAGCAGCTGATGTACGTGCGCACGTTTACCGACAAGTTCGACGTGTCGTGGCGCGATTTTTACCGTACCGACGACCGCGCCGAAGTCGAGGCGCGCTGCGCTGCCGCCGGCATCGAATGCCGCTGGCTGGAAAACGACACGCTGCAGACGCGTACCATCTGCCCGGCCGTGATCAGCCACCCGATGACGGGCGAACGCAGTTTCTTCAACCAGGTGCAGCTGCACCATATCTATTTCCTCGAACCCGAAGTGCGCGAGGACTTGCTGGCGATGGTCGGCATCGAGCGCATGCCGCGGCACGTGTATTACGGCGATGGCACGCCGATCGAGGACGACGTGATGCGCCTGGTCGGCGAATTGTACGAGGCGTGCGCCGTGCGCTTCGCATGGCAGCAGGGCGACGTCGTCATGCTCGACAATATGCTGGCGGCGCATGCGCGCGATCCGTTCCAGGGCCCGCGCAAGATCGTCGTGGCGATGAGCGAACTGCTGGGCCGCGCGCAGCTGGCGCAAGGCGGTGCGGCATGAGCGCGCCGGACGCCTTCGCGCTGAGCGCCGAGCAGCGCACCGTGCCGCCCGATGCGGGCATGCTGCAGCTGACGGTGAATATCGCCGGCCAGCCCGACATGGCGCGCCTGCGAGTGGCGGTGGGCATGCTGGCGGCGCGCCACACGCAGCTGCGCGCCCGCTTTGGCGCCGTCGACGGCTACCGCGGCCTGCGCCAGTGGATCGCGCCGCCGGCGGAGGCTGGCGAGACGCTGTCGATCCACGAGGCGCCGCAAGGCTGCCAGCTGGTGCTGCGCCTGCCGGCCCTGGTGGCGGACCGGCGCAGCATGGAAATCCTGTACCGCGACCTGGTGCGCCTGTATGACGGCGCGGCGCTGGACGAGCCGTTGCAGTACGCCGAATTCGTGGAATGGCGGCGTGACATCGAGCAAAACGAGGAGGCCCAGGCCGGGCGCGCTTACTGGGCCGGCGCGGGCCGGCAGCCGGCGCTGCGGCTCGCCTACCGCGACGGCGCGGCGGCGGGAACGGGGCGCGCCGCGCAATCGCGCGAGCTGTCCGCGCCGGTGTCGGCCAGCCTGGACCGGCTGGCCGAGGCCTTCGGCGTGCCGCTGGTGGCGCTGCTGCAGGCGGCGTGGTGGGCGCTGCTGGCGCGCATCCAGGGACACGGGACGTTCAGCGCCGGCTGGCAGCATGACTGCCGCCGCGA
Source organism: Janthinobacterium sp. SUN118 (assembly GCF_030397695.1). Taxonomy (NCBI): domain Bacteria; kingdom Pseudomonadati; phylum Pseudomonadota; class Betaproteobacteria; order Burkholderiales; family Oxalobacteraceae; genus Janthinobacterium; species Janthinobacterium sp. SUN118. The sequence continues at coordinate 2,051,997 of NZ_JAPUBV010000001.1, forward strand.
CTATGCGGTGATGGACGACGCCGTCGGCGTCTTTGAAAAGATCCTGCCGCTCGATATCGGCCTGTCGCTCGACGAGCCGTTCGGCGACTGGCTGTCGCGCTGCGCCGCCATGCTGGAGCAGCACGTGGAGGCGCAGGAATTCGCGCCCGTGGCGGCGCCGCATGGCGATGCGCATTTCAGCGCGGGCTTCGCCTTGGGCGAGCTGCCGGCCGGCGCGCAGGCCGGCGGCGCCTCATTTGCCTGCGGCCCGCTGCCGGCCAGCGCGGACATCTTCGAACTGGCGCTGATGGTCGAGCTGGACCAGGCCGGCGCGGCGCGGCGCCTGAGCGTGCGCCACGCACCGTGCTACGGCGCGGCGGCGGCCAGCCGGCTGCTGGAACAGCTGGCCACCTTGCTGGCGGGACTGGAGGTATGCGCCGCGCAAGCCATTTCCGCCTTGCCGCTGGTGGGCGTTGACGAACGGGAGGCGCTGCTGGCCCTGAACGGCCCGGCCGTGCGCTATGGCGCGCGCACCCTGTCCGAACGGATCGGCGATTGGGCGCGCCTGACGCCCGGCGCGCCGGCGCTGCAGGCGCGCGACATGCAGCTCGACTATGCGCAGCTGGACGAACGCGTCAACCGCCTGGCGCACTGGCTGCGCGCGCAGGGCGTGGGCAGCGAAAGCATCGTGGCGCTGGCCCTGCCGCGCAGCGGCGAACTGGTGGTGGCGCTGCTGGCCGTGATGCGCGCCGGCGGCGCCTACCTGCCGCTGGAGCCGGAGTGGCCTGCCGCGCGCACGGAGGCGATCCTCGGCGACGCCAGTCCGGTGCTGCTGCTGACGCCGGGGGAGGAGGGCCGGCGCGGCGGCGTGCGCTGCGTGTCCCTGGCCGCCATCGCGCCGCAGCTGCAAGCCTGGCCGGCGACGGCGCCGGAGCAGCAGCCCGACGCGACGCAGGCGGCGTACGTGCTGTACACCTCCGGCTCGACCGGCGCGCCGAAGGGGGTGGTGGTGGAGCACCGGCACCTGCTCAATTACGCGCTGGCGGCCAGCGAGCAGCTGGGCCTGGATGGCGCGCGGCGCTTTGCCCTCAGTTCCGCGCTGGCGGCGGACCTGGGCAACACGGCGCTGTTTGGCGCGCTGCTGCATGGCGCTTGCCTGGTGGTGGCCGATGCGCAGGACATGCAGGCGCCGGCCGCGTTTGCGCGCTTCATCCGCGACGGCCGCATCGATTGCCTGAAGATCGTGCCGTCGCACCTGGATGCGCTGCTCGACGAGCACGATGCGGCGCTGCCGGCCACCATCGTGCTGGGCGGCGAGGCCGCGCCGCGCCGCCTGCTGCAGCGCATTCATGCGCTGGCGCCGGCCAGCCGCGTCTTCAACCACTACGGCCCCACCGAGACCACCGTCGGCGTCATGACGCACGCGCCGGACCTCGCCGCGCCGTTGCCGGCCGTGCTGCCGCTGACGCGGGTGCTGGCCAATTGCCGCGTGCTGGTGCTCGACAGCCATGGCGCGCTGGCCGTCACCGGCTCGCTGGGGGAGCTGCATGTGGGCGGCGCGCAGCTGTGCCGCAGCTACCTGAACCGGTCCGGCGCGCTGTTCGTGGCCGATCCCCTGCTGGCGGGCGAAAAACTCTATCGTACCGGCGACCTGGCGCGCTACCTGCCCGATGGCGGCCTGGAGCTGGCGGGGCGCGCCGACCATCAGGTCAAGCTGCGCGGCTTTCGCGTCGAGCCGGGCGAAGTCGAGGCGGCGCTGCTGGCCCTGCCCGGCGTGCGCCAGGCCGTGGTCGCCCCGCGTGGCGAGGATGGCGGGCGCCATCTGGTGGCATGGGTGGTGGCGCACGAGGGACAGCAGGGGCAGGAGGAGGCCTGGCATGCGGCCCTGCGCGCCTGCCTGCCCGAGGTGATGCTGCCGGCGGCCATCGTGGTGCTGCCGCAGTTGCCGCGCCTGGGCAACGGCAAGGTCGACCTGCGCGCGCTGCCCGCGCCGCGCCCGCGGCAGGCGCCGGAGGGGCCGCGCACCGGGCCCGTTTCCGCCCTCGAGTGGCTGCTGGCGTACCTGATGGGCGAGGTGCTGGAGCAGGATGCGCCGGACGCGGATGAGGATTTCTTTGCGCTGGGCGGGCATTCGCTGCTGGTGATCAAGCTGGTGGGCCGCATCCGCAAGGCGCTGCAGCTGGAGTTCGCCCCTGGCCTGGTGTTCGACCACGCCACGCCGGCGGCGCTGGCGCGCGCCTTGTCGGCGCTCGAGGGCGAGGCGGGCCGCCTGGAGCAGGTGGCGGGGCTGCGGCGCCAGCTGGCCGGCATGACGCCGGAGGCGCGGGCGGCGCTGCGCCAGGGCGCGCCGGCCTAGCGTATCTAGCTGAGGTTGCGCTGCGCCGCCTGGCGCTGCCTGCAGTCGAGCGGACAGTCGGCGCAGAAATCGAGCCGCAGCCGGTAGCGCAGGCAGCACAGCTGGCGCTGGCGCACGTTGGCCACCAGGCGCGTGGGCTGGTGCATGGGGTTGGCCAGCCGGTCCGGCCACTGCGCGCTGGCGCACAGGAAGGCCAGGTCGGCGGCGATGCGCGGCTGCGATCCCATCAGCATCTGGCATTGCAGCAGCGTTTCCTCGGCGATCACGGCGGCATTGTTCCACAGCAGGCGCGGCGCCAAACGGCATTGCCTGGCCAGCGCGTCCACCACCGGCGCCAGGTGACCGCGCACCAGCGGCTGCAGGCGCGCGGCGCTGTCCAGATCGGGCGATGCCGCGCCGGCGTCTTCCAGCAGGAAGCGCAGCGGCGCGCCATCGGCAGCGGCCAGGAAACGCACGCGCCCGGGGGCGAGCGGGAAGCGCCAGCCGCAGGCGGCCGATGCCGCCAGCACGGGTACGAGCAGGGCGTTGAAATACAGCTTGGACCAGGTCGACGCCAGCGCCTTCGGATGGGCGCCGGGAAAGCGCAGGGCAAACCGGGCCAGCGCCGCCGGCAGCTGCGGGCCGTCGAGGAAGGCCTCGAGCGCGATGCCAGCGGGAGCGGTGGGCTCGGCCACGGCCAGCGCCGCGCCATACGCGGCCAGCTCGCCGTGGAACAGCTGGGGCAGGGGGCCGATCAGGCAATGGTGCGGGGCGTGCAGGGGCAGGGACATGGTCATCGATTCTTCGTGGCTCGACACGTATAAATAAATACATGCTTTGGTTGCGGTAATAACAATTCTCATCTATTATCATTCAAATGTAAATGTGAAGCATTCTCATTTGCATTCTTATTCTCATTAACACCAAATGTAACTGATTCGGCACTACTTCTCTCACCGATGTCCTTCTGATTTGAGGCTGTTTGCATGAACGTTTTCCTGTCCCTGATCCGGCGCTTCCGCGTCTTGCTGCTGCTTACTTCCGTGGCCAGCGTGTGCAGCGCGCTGGCTGGCATCGGCCTGATCAGTGCGATCAACCAGCGCATCGCCGCACCGGCAACGCCGGGTGCGCACTGGGCCCTCGTCTTTGGCGCCTTGCTGCTGGTGCTGTTCGTCTGCGGTTTCGCCTCCCAGGCCCTGCTGACGGCGCTCGGCCACCGGGTGGTGTACGAAATGCGCCTGGTCATGCTCAAGCGCGTGCTCGACACGGGCATCGAGCGCCTCGAGCAGATAGGCGCGGCGGCCCTGTATGCGGCGCTGACCAAGGACGTGGCGGCCATCGGCATGGCCTTCAACCGCCTGCCCTTCGTGCTGTACAACGGCGTGCTGGTGCTGGGCGGCTTTGTTTATCTGGCCTGGCTGTCGTGGCAGCTCTTCCTGCTGACCATTGTCGCCGTGGGCGGCGGCGCCCTCTTTGCGCAAGTCATGATGCTGCGCATGCGCGCGTTGATGAAGCAGGTGCGCGAAACGGATGACGCGATCTTTGCCGGCTACGAGGGCGCCATCGAAGGGCGCTGCGAGCTGGCCTTGAACGCCACGCGCAAGCAGCTGTTCTTCGAGCAGGATTTCACGCCGGCCGCCGAACGGGCGCGCCGGCTGGAAGTGCGCGCCGACCGCTACTGGATTTTCAGCCTGAACTGGGGCGCCGTGCTGATCCTCGGCCTGGCCGGGCTGATGTTCGTCGCCGGCGATTATTTCGCCGTGCCGGCGCAGGCCGTGGTGGCCTTCGTGCTGGTGCTGATGTTCCTGCGCATGCCATTGAACGACCTGGTCGAAGGCTTGCCGATGCTGTTGTCGGGTAGCGTGGCGCTGGAAAAGATCGACAGCCTGGCGCTCGAGGCGCATCGCGCCGGCTTCGACGTGCAGCCTGCCGCCGCGCCGGTGGCGCCGGGCCTGCCGCTGCTGCTGCTGCAGGACGTGCAATACCAGTATCCGCATGCCAGCGATGAATACGGCTTCCGTTTGGGACCGGTCAACCTGCAGCTGACGTCAGGCGAAATCCTCTTCATCGTCGGCGGCAACGGCAGCGGCAAATCGACGCTGGCGCGCATCCTGACGGGGCTGTACCAGCCGTCGGCAGGGCGCATCGAGCTGCTGGGCAAGGAGGCCGGCGCCGGCAACAGCGCCTGGTACCGCAGCCATTTTTCCACCGTGTTCTCGAATTTCCACCTGTTCCAGGGACTGGTCGGGCCGCTCGGCACGTTCGACCCGGCGCTGGCGCAGGCCTTTTTGCAGCGCTTGCGCCTGGAGCGCAAGGTCGCGCTGCACGACGGCCGCCTGTCCACCGTGCGCCTGTCGCAGGGACAGCGCAAGCGCCTGGCGCTGCTGATGGCGCATGTGGAGCAGCGCCCCATCCTGCTGCTCGACGAGTGGGCGGCCGACCAGGACCCGCCATTCCGCGACTTCTTTTACCGCGAGCTGCTGCCGGAACTGCGCCGCGGCGGCAAGACCGTGATCGCCATCAGCCATGACGACCGCTATTTCGGCGTGGCCGACCGCGTGCTGCGCTGCGACGGCGGCGTGCTGCAGCCGCTGGCCGTGGTGCGCGGCGTGCGCGACAGCGCGGCGGACCTGAGCGCGGCCTGACGCGGCCCTGCCGCTTGCCTGTCACCTGTTACCTGCAACCCATCAGCGATTCAGAACGAGGATATCAACATGGCCGAGAACGTACAGCATCACCCGAGGGAATTTGTCACGCAGCGTGCCGGGGCGGCGGCCCTGTACACCGCCGTCGATGGCGCGCAATTGATCGTCACGCTGGACGGCGTGGCCGTGCAGCGCTGGCAGATGGCCGGCGCCGCGTCCGGACTGCAGCTCACCTTGCAGTCCGGCGGCGAGGGCGCGCTGGCGCGCGACGCGGCATTGGCCGCCTGCGAAACGGCGTTCGCGCTGTATCCGGGCGAAGCCGGCCTGCAGCTGGCGGGCGCGCCGGCGGCGCTGGCCGCGCCATTGCTGCAGGGCGCGGCGCTGGACGCGGGCGCCGGCATGCTGCAGCTGCCGGCCCAGCGCTTCTGGCAAGAGTCCGGCCTCTGGCTGACGCGGCCAGGCAGCGGCGCCTATCCCTTGCAATATGTCATGAGCAATGGCCAGCGCCACCCGCTGCGCGCGCCCAAGCCGTCCGGCCAGGTGTATGCGCGCCACATACCCTGGCTGAACCAGGTGCTGTCGCTGCGCACCGTCGACATCGACGGCGACCTGGCCACCTTCCACCGCTGGATGAACGATCCGCGCGTGGCGCATTTCTGGCAGGAGGAAGGCGACCTGGCCAAGCACCGCGCCTACCTCGAGCAATTGCAGGCGGACCCGCACATGCTGCCGCTGATCGGCTGCGCCGACGGCAGGCCGTTCGGCTATTTCGAAGTCTACTGGGCCAGGGAAAACCGCATCGGCCCGTATTGCGAGGCGGCGGACTTCGACCGTGGCTGGCATGTGCTGATCGGCGAGGAAGACGTGCGCGGCCGCCCCTGGGTGACGGCCTGGCTGCCGTCGCTGATGCACTACATCTTCCTCGACGACGTGCGCACCCAGCGCATCGTCGGCGAACCGCGCGCCGACCACCACCAGCAGATCAATAACCTGGACCGCAACGGCTTTGCCAAGATCAAGGAATTCGATTTCCCGCACAAGCGCGCCATGCTGGTGACCCTGCTGCGCGAGCGCTTCTTCGGCGAACGGCGCCTGGTGCCGCCCGGCGTGGCGGAGCACGAGCTGTCCTATTTCAACCACCTTGCCACGCGAAGCGAGTGACCATGCAAGCCAATTACCTCGTGCATGACCTGATCGGCATCGGCTTCGGCCCGTCCAACCTGGCATTGGCCATCGCCTTGCGCGAGGCGGCCCCCGCCGACGGCGCGCTCGACGCCTGTTTCATCGAGCAGAAGCCCGACTTCGTCTGGCATGGCGACATGCTGCTCGACGACAGCCGCATGCAGATCTCGTTCCTGAAGGACCTGGTTACCCTGCGCAATCCGGCCAGCCCCTACACCTTCATCAATTACCTGCAGCAGCACGGGCGCCTGCAGGACTTCATCAACCTGAAGACGTTTTATCCGAGTCGCCACGAATTCAACGACTACCTGCGCTGGGCGGCGGGGCGTTTCGCGGCCGATTGCCATTATGGCGAAGAAGTGGTGGCGGTCGAACCGGTGCTGCGCGATGGCGTGCTCGATCATCTGTGCGTGCGCTCGCGCCAGCATGGCGGCGCCGAGCGCCTGCGCCATGCGCGCAACGTGGTGCTCAGCGTGGGCGGCGCGCCGCACATCCCGCCGCTGTTCGCCGCCTGGCGCGACGACGCGCGCGTATTTCATTCCTCGCGCTACCTGGCGGGGCTGGCCGCCTTGCCCGCGCCGCGCCGCGTGGCCGTGGTCGGCGCGGGACAGAGCGCGGCCGAGATCTTTCTTGACCTGATCGCGCGCGGCCCCGGCATGCAGGTCGACCTGATCGCGCGCAATGCCGTGCTGCGCCCGGCCGACGACAGCGCCTTCGTCAACCAGATCTTCAATCCCGAATATACGGATTATGTGTACCAGCGCAGTTCCGACGCGCGGCGCAGCCTGATCGATGACCTCAGCAACACCAATTACGCGGTGGTCGACACGGGCCTCATCGAGCGCATCTACGACTTGCTGTACCAGCAGAAGGTGCGCGGCAGCGAACGCCACCGCGTGCTGTTCGAGCATGAAGTGGCCAGCCTGCGCGGCGGCGACGACGGCGCCCTGCTGGCGGAGCTGCGCCATGGCGATGGCGGCCCGTCCGGCGCCTGCCGGTATGACGCCGTGGTGCTGGCCACCGGCTACCAGCGCCAGACGCACCGGCGTTTGCTGGCGCCGCTGGCCCAGTGGTTCGACGTCGGCGACGTGGCGCGCGACTATCGGCTGCGCGGACCGCAGGACTGCGCGGCGGGCATCTTCCTGCAAGGCTGCTGCGAAGACACGCATGGCCTGAGCGACACCCTGCTGTCGGTGCTGGCGATCCGCTCGCAGGAGATCGCCGACGCCATGCTGGAGCAGCGCCGCCAGTGGGGCCATCCCGGCGCCGATTCCCGCTCCCGCTCCCGCAGGGAAAGCGCGCACGCATGTTGAAATCCGATTTTTCATGAACGATTCGAGGAGATGTTGATGTCCGCAGTAAAGAAAAGAGGCGCCCGGCGCATGGCGCTGTTGTCCGCATTCTCGGCCTTCTCGGCCGCTGGCGCCGCCTGGGCGCAGCAGGACGAGGTGACCCTGAAGGAAGTGGTGGTCAGCGGCAGCGCGGACGAATCAAGCGGCAATCCGCGCGTGCGCGTCGGCTCCAAGCTGCCGCTGGCGATGCGCGAAATTGCGCAATCGGTCAGCGTGGTCACGCGCGACCAGATCGAGCAGCAGAACCTGCTCACCCTGTCCGACGCGCTGCGCCATGCGCCAGGCGTGACGGTGGAAAACAAGGATGCCAACCGCGCCATCTTTTATGCGCGCGGCTATGAAATCAATTCGGTGCAGCTCGACGGCGTGCCCACCACCTACGATTTCCGCGTCAGCGCTTCATCCGACCTGGCCCTGTTCGAGCGCGTCGAAGTGCTCAAGGGGCCGGCCGCGCTGTATGCGGGCACCAGCGGCACCGGCGGCAGCATCAACCTGGTGCGCAAGCGCCCGACCAGCGAACTGCGCGCCACGGCCGAACTGAGCCTCGGTTCGTGGAACAAGCGCCGCGCCGAATTCGACGTGGGTGCGGCGCTGAACGCCGAGGGCACCTTGCGCGGCCGCGTGGTCGGCGTACTGCAGGACAAGGACTTTTTCTATGACTATGCGCATGAGCGCAGCCACACGCTGTACGGCGTGGCCGACTATGCGTTCAGCCCGGCCACGCGCCTGACCGTGGGCGCCAGCACGCAATACGTGCGCGCCGCCGAACAGCCGTGGAATTATCCCGCCATGCTCGACCTGTCGAGCGGCAAGCCGGTGCTGTCGCTGCCCGACGTACCGCGCAAGACGAATATCGGCGCCAATTTCAACCTGGACCAGTACCGCACCACCAACGCCTTCGCTGAACTCGAGCACAAGATGGCCAATGACTGGAGCGGGCGCCTGTCCGCCAACTGGCAGGAAAGCGGCCTCGATCGCATTCAGGCCTATCCGTGGAACCCGATCGACCCGGCGGACAAGCTGGTGCAGCTGTATGTGGGCGGCGGCAAGGACCGCCAGCGCCAGTATGGCGTCGACCTGAACGCCGGCGGACCGTTCGCGCTGTTCGGCCGCCGTCACCAGCTGCTGGTGGGCGCCAACTACAACAGCATGCGTTTCGCCTCGCCTTACTACCGTGGCGAATTCGACGAGAAGGTCGATATCTTCCAGCCGCGCCATGACTTTCCCCGTCCGGATTTCCTGCCGCTGGGGGAAGGGCAGAACCTGCGCTCGGAGCAGTACGGCGTCTACACGAATGCGCGTTTCAGTCTCACCGATCCGCTGACCCTGGTGCTGGGCGCGCGCGCGTCGTGGTGGAAGGGCCGCACGCAGGATTACACGCCGGACAGCTCGGTGGAAAGCCGCAACGAGGCGACAGGCAAGATCTCGCCGCAGCTGGGCCTGATCTATGACCTGAGCCGCGACTACTCGCTGTATGCCAGCTATGTCGACGTGTTCCAGCCGCAGGCCTTCGCCGGGCGCGATGGCAGGCCGCTCAATCCCCTGAAGGGCAAGCAGTACGAGCTGGGCGTCAAGGGCGAGAGCGCCGACCGCGCGCTGAGCGGCTCGCTGGCGCTGTTCCGCGTCAGCGAAAGCGGCCGCGCCCAGTCCGTGCTGGTGCCCGGCGGCGTCGATTACTACATCGCCCGTGGCAAGACGCGCAACCAGGGGTTGGAAGCCCAGGTCAACGGACGCCTGCAGCCGGGATGGGATGTCTATGGCGGCTATACCTATATCAATTCGCATGAGCTGGAAAGCCTGGACGGCCTCGATTCCAGCGCCTTTTCAGCCATCGCGCCGCGCCACATGCTGCGCTTTGGCAGCAATTACGCGTTTGCCGGCGACTGGCGCCGCTTCAGCGTCGGCGGCGGCGTGACGGCCGTCAGCCGCTTCTACAACAGCTTCGCGGTGCTGGGCGGCGCCCAGCTGGCGCAGGGCGGCTATGCCACCGTCGATGCGCATGCCGCCTGGGCCATCAACGCGCGCGCCACCCTGGCGCTCAATGTCAGCAACCTGTTTGACCGCCATTACTACCAGCGCATCAATACGCCGCAAAACGGCAACGTGATCGGCGAGCCGCGCGCCCTGGCGGTGACCTTGCGCCTGAAGCTGTAAGCCCAGACGGCCGCCGCCCGGTCCAGGCCGGGCGGCTTATCCCATCGTACACCGACGCCTCCATGACCACCAACCAAGACCAATTGCTTGCCCTGCTGCTCGACGATGAAACCGATGGCGTCGATGCGATCCTGCCACGCGCCGTCGACGGCGATGGCGCCGCACCGCTGTCGTTCCAGCAACAGCGCCTGTGGTTTTTGCAGCGCTACGAATCGCGCTCGACCGCATACAACCTGTGCCGCGCGTTTCGCCTGCAAGGCCCGTGCGACGGCGCGGCCCTGCAGGCGGCGCTGCGCGCGCTGGTGCAGCGCCATGCCGTGCTGCGCACGCGTTTCGAGGAGCGCGACGGCTTGCCGCTGCAGATCGTCGAGGAGCACGTCAGCCTGGCGCTGGCGCGCGAGACGGCGCCCGCGACGGATGCCGCTGCCGTCGAATGGCTTGCCGCGCGCCTGCGGCGCGAAGCCGATACGCCGTTCGACCTGGGCGCCGCGCCGCTGCTGCGCGCGACCCTGATCGACTGCGGCCGCGAACACGCCGTACTGATGCTGAGCATGCACCACATCGTCTCGGATGCCTGGTCCAATCCGGTGCTGATCCGCGACCTGGCGCAGGCCTACCGCGCCGCGCAGGCGGGCACGCCCGGCCTGCCGGCGCTGCCGCTGCAGTATGCCGACTATGCGGCCTGGCAGCGCGCCATGCTGCAGGGCGCGCACCTGGATGCGGAGCTGGCTTACTGGACGGCCTACCTGGGGCAGGACGTGCCGGCGCTGAATTTGCCGGTGCTGGCCGACGGCCCCGCGCCCGCGCAGGCATCCGGCAGCCACGCGTTTGCGCTGCCGCCGGCGCTGGCCGGCGCGGCGCTGGCGTTTTGCCGTGCCGAACAGTGCACGCCGTTCGTGATCCTGATGGCGGCCTGGCAGCTCGTGCTGGCAGGCTTGAGCGGCCAGCGCGACTTCGCCGTCGGCGTGCCGAACGCGGGCCGCAATCGCCACGAAGTGCATGAACTGATCGGCTTTTTCGTCAACACCCAGGTCTATCGCGCGCGCCTGGCGCCCGGCCTGACGCCGCGCACGCTGTGCCGCCGCCTGCGCGGCGAGGCGCTGGCCGCGCTGAACCACGCCGAGCTGCCATTCGAGCTGCTGCTCGATGCGATGCGCATCGAACGCGACCTGTCGCGCAATCCGCTGTTCCAGGTCCTGTTCAACCTGCGCCACGAAGGCGCGGCCGCTTCCGCCGTGCCCGTGCTCGACGGCTTGTGCGTCAGCCTGCTGTCGGAAGCGCAGGTCGAGGCCAAGTTCGACCTGTCGCTCGATGTCGCCATCGGCGCCGATGGCGTGACGGCCAGCCTGGAGTACCGCACCGCCCTGTTTGACGGCGCCGGCATCACGGCGCTGGCCAGCTATTTCGTCAACGTGCTGGCCGCGATGCTGGAGCGGCCGGACGCCGTGCTCGATGGCAGGGGCCTGCTGTCCGCCGCGCAGGGCGCGGCCCTGCTGCGCCAGGGCCGCAACGAGGGCGGGCCTTGGAACGACCTGCCCGTGCACGCCCAGTTCGAGCTGCAGGCCGTGCTGCATCCGGATGCGCTGGCGCTGCTGCACGAGGACGAGGCGCTCAGCTACCGCGCCCTGAATCTGCGCGCCAACCGCCTCGCGCATGCGCTGCTGGCGCAGGGCGCGGGGCCGGAAGTACGCGTCGGCATCGCCGTCGAACGCTCGGTCGACATGCTGGCCGGCCTGCTGGCCATCCTCAAGACGGGCGCCGCCTACGTGCCGCTCGACCCCGGCTATCCGGCCGAACGCCTGGCCTACATGATCGCCGACAGCGGCATGGCGCTGCTGCTGACGCAGGCGTCGGTGCTGCCGCAGCTGGCGCTGCCGGCGAACTTGCCGGTGCAGCTGGTGGAGCGGCCGTCGGCGCTGGAGCACGATCCCGGCCTGGTGCCGCTGCCGCAGCAGCTGGCCTACGTGATTTATACCTCCGGCTCGACGGGCAAGCCGAAGGGCGTGGGCATCGCGCACCAGGCCCTGAGCCGGCATGCGCAGGTGTCCGTCGGCTTCTTCGGCCTGACGGCGCAGGACCGCGTGCTGCAGTTTTCGACCCTGAACTTCGACGGCTTCGTCGAACAGGCCTGGCCGACCCTGTGCATCGGTGCGGCGCTGGTCTTGCGCGGCCCGGAATTATGGGACAGCGAGACCTTTTACCAGGCGCTGCACCGCTACCGCATCAGCGTGGCGGACCTGACGACGGCGTACTGGTCGCTGCTGGCGCAGGATTTCGCGCTGCAAGGCCCGCGCGACTACGGCGCGCTGCGCCAGGTGCACGCGGGCGGCGAGGCGATGCCGCCGGAAGCGCTGCAGGCGTGGCGCCAGGCGGGCATGCGCCACATCCGCCTGCTCAATACCTATGGTCCGACGGAGGCGACGGTGACGGCGGCCACGCTCGATTGCGCGCCCTACCTCGATGGCGCGGCGCCGGCGCAGATGCCGATCGGCCTGCCGCTGGCGGGACGCGCGCTGCAGGTGCTCGACGCGGATATGGCGCTGGTGCCGCCGGGTGCTGCCGGCGAGCTGTGCATCGGCGGCGCCTTGCTGGCGCGCGGCTACCTGGGCCGCGCGGCGCTGACGGCCGAGCGTTTCGTGCCGGACCCGCATGGCGCGCCCGGCGCGCGCCTGTACCGCACGGGCGACCTGGTGCGCTGGCGCGCCGGACAGCTCGATTACCTGGGACGCATCGACCACCAGATCAAGATCAGGGGCTTCCGCGTGGAGCTGGGCGAGATCGAGGCGCAGCTGCTGGCGCAGCCGGGCGTGCGCGAAGCGGTGGTGGTGGCGCAGGATGGTCCCGCTGGCGCGCGCCTGGTGGCGTATGTGAGTCCGCAACAGATATCGGTGGAGGCCTTGCGCGCGGCCTTGGCGGCGGCGCTGCCCGACTACATGCTGCCGGCGGCCATCGTGGCGCTGGCGCGCCTGCCGCTGAGCCCGGCGGGCAAGGTGGAGCGCAGCGCGCTGCCGGCGCCGCAGCTGGAAAGCGAAGCGTACGCGGCGCCGCAGGGCGAGCTGGAACAGGCGCTGGCGGCCATCTGGAGCGCCTTGCTGGGCGTGCCGCGCGTGGGGCGCGACGACAACTTCTTTGCGCTGGGCGGGCATTCGCTGCTGGCCGTGCAGCTGGTGTCGCGCCTGAACCTGGCGCTGGCCGTGTCGCTGCCGCTGCGCGCCGTGTTTGAAACCAAATCCTTGTCCCTGTTGGCCGCCGAAGTCGCCACCTTGCAGCAACAAGCTTCACAACAATCGAAGATGGATGATCTCGCGTCATTCCTCGATATCTTGGAGTCGACCTGATCATGCAAACCGATATCGCACTGCAGTTGGCCGAACGTTTCAGCGCCCTGACGCCGGAACAGCGGCGCGCCTTCCACAAGAAAATGAGCGAGCAGGGCATCACGCAGGCGCAGCTGCCCATCCCGCCGCGCCGCCAGGCGCTCACGCGCGCGCCCCTGTCTTTCGCCCAGCAGCGCCAGTGGTTCCTGTGGCAGCTCGATCCGGCCAGCAGCGCCTACCATATCGCGGGCGGCCTGCGCCTGCACGGCCGCCTGCAGGCAGCCGCCGTGCAGAGCGCTTTCGACGCGCTGATCGCGCGCCATGAATCGCTGCGCACGTATTTCGTGGCCGACGCGGATGGCCTGGCCGAGCAGTGCATCGCGCCGCCGATGGCGCTGCGGCTGGCGCACGCGGACTTGCGCGGCGTCGACGATGGCGAGGTGCGGCTGGCGCGCATCGCCGACGATTTCAACCAGGCCCCGTTCGACCTGGCCAGCGCGCCACTGCTGCGCGCGATGCTGGTGCGGCTGGCCGACGAGGAGCACGTGCTGCTGGTGGTCATGCACCACATCGTCTCGGATGGCTGGTCGATCCAGCTGGTGATCGAGGAATTCGGCGCGCTGTACCAGGCGGCGCAGGATGGCGGCGCCGCGGCGCTGGCGCCGTTGCCGATCCAGTATGCCGACCATGCCGCGTGGCAGCGCCACTGGCTCGATGCGGGCGAGCGCGATGTGCAGCTGGCCTACTGGACGGCGCGCCTGGGCGACGAGCACCCGGTGCTGCAGCCGCCGGCCGACCATCCCCGCCAGGCGCAGCCCGACTACCATGCCGCGCGCTTCGATTTCGCGCTGCCGCCCGAGCTGGGCGCACAGCTGCATCGCAGTGCGCAGCGCCACGGCGCCACCGTGTTCATGCTGCTGCTGGCCGCCTTCAAGGCGCTGCTGTACCGGCATACGGGCCAGCAGGCGCTGCGCATCGGCGTGCCGATGGCCAACCGCAACCGGGTCGAGACCGAGGGCGTGATCGGCTTTTTCGTCAATACCCTGATCATCGATACGCGTCTCGATGGACGCACGACCCTGGAGCAATTGCTGCTGCAGGTGCGCGATGCCGCGCTGGGCGCGCAGGCGCACCAGGACTTGCCGTTCGACGTGCTGGTCGATGCCTTGCAGCCGGAACGCAGCCTGAGCCACCCGCCCTTGTTTCAGGTGCTGTTCAATCACCAGCACCTGCAGCCGCGCGGCGAGGTCCGACTGGCGGGGCTGTCGGCGGCACCGTACGAATTGGGCCGCCAGGCGGCCAAGTTCGAGCTCACGCTCGACACCCAGGAACGGGCCGATGGCAACCTGTCGGCCAGTTTTGCCTACGCCGTGGAACTGTTCGAGCAGGCCAGCATCGCGCGCCTGTCGCGCCACTACCTGGCGCTGCTGCGGGCGCTGGTCGACACGCCGCAGTGCGCGCTCGGCGATGTGCCGCTGCAGGAGGCGGCCGAACGGGCGGCGCTGCTGGCCTGGAGCCGCTGCGACCAGCCGTACGCGCCGCCCGAGGCGGTGCACCTGCTGATCGAGCGCCAGGCGGCGGCCACGCCGCAGGCGGACGCACTGCTGTTTGGCGACGAGGTACTCAGCTATGCGGCCTTGAACGGGCGCGCCAACGCCCTCGCGCATCGGCTGATCGCCCTCGGCGTGGGACCGGAAGTGCGTGTCGGCCTGGCGCTGCTGCGCTCCGTCGAGATGGTGGTGGGCTTGCTGGCCGTGATGAAGGCGGGCGGCGCCTATGTGCCGATCGACCCGGAGTACCCGGCCGAACGCATTGCCTACATGCTCGACGATAGCGCGGTCAGCCTGCTGCTGACGCATGCGCCGGTTCTGGACGCCTTGCCGGCGCACCTGCCGCCCTTGCTGATGCTGGACCAGCAGGCGGCGTACGCGGACGGCGGCCAGGATAATCCGCGCGTGGCGCTGCATGGGGAAAACCTCGCCTATGTGATCTACACGTCGGGCTCCACCGGCCGCCCGAAGGGTGCGGCCAACCGCCATGACGCGCTGTACAACCGCCTGGTCTGGATGCAGCAGGCGTATGCGCTGGGCGCGGGCGACACGGTGCTGCAGAAAACGCCGTTCAGCTTTGACGTCTCGGTATGGGAATTTTTCTGGCCGCTGATGTACGGCGCGCGGCTGGCCGTGGCCGGGCCGGGCGAGCACCGCGACCCCGCGCTGCTGGCGGCGCAGATCGAACGGCATGGCGTCACCACCGTGCATTTCGTGCCGTCGATGCTGCAGGCGTTTGTCGCCGACCTGGCGCCGGGCGCCTGCGCCAGCCTGCGCACGGTCATCTGCAGCGGCGAGGCGCTGCCGGCCGATTTGCAGGACCGCACCCTGGCCGCCTTGCCGCAGGCGCAGCTGCATAACCTGTACGGTCCCACCGAGGCGGCCATCGACGTCACGTGGTGGCATTGCCGCGCGGGCGACGCCGTGGTGCCCATCGGACGTCCGATCGCCAACCTGCGCAGCTATGTGCTGGACGACAGCCTGAACCTGGCGCCGGCCGGCGTGGCGGGCGAATTGTATCTGGGCGGCGTGGGCCTGGCGCGCGGCTACCTGCACCGTCCCGGCCTGAGCGCCGAGCGTTTCGTGCCCGACCCGTTCGACGGGGGCGGCGCGCGCCTGTACCGGACCGGCGACCTGGTGCGCTGGCGCGCCGACGGCGCGCTGGAATACCTGGGCCGCATCGATCACCAGATCAAGATACGCGGCTTGCGCGTGGAGCTGGGCGAGATCGAGGCGCAATTGCTGCAGCAGCCCGGCGTGACCGAGGCGGTGGTGGTGGCGCAGGCGTCCGGCCAGGGCCTGCGCCTGGTGGCCTATGTCACGCCCGCAACGCTGGACACGGCGGCGCTGCGCGCGGCGCTGGCCGTGCGCGTACCCGACTACATGGTGCCGTCGGCGCTCGTCGCGCTGCCGCGCCTGCCCCTGAATGGCAACGGCAAGCTCGATCGCAAGGCGCTGCCGGCCGCGCAGTTTGGCGCCGGCGCGGAGCATGCGCCGGCCGAGGGCGAGGTGGAAGCCATGCTGGCCCGCCTGTGGTGCGAGGTGCTGGGCCTGGAGCGGGTGGGGCGCGAGGATAACTTCTTTGAACTGGGCGGCGACTCCATCCTGAGCCTGCAGATCGTCGCGCGCGCGCGCCAGGCGGGCTGGAAGCTGACGCCGAAGCAGCTGTTCGAACGCCAGAGCATCGCCGCCCTGGCGCTGGTGGCGCAGCCGCTGCAGGCCGCGCCGGCGGCGCCTGAAGACGCACAGGGCGAAGTGCCGCTGCTGCCGATCCAGCTCGATTTCTTTGCCGCCGCCATCCCGCAGCGCCACCATTGGAACCAGTCGCTGCTCATGCGGGCGAATGGCGCGCTCGATGCGGGCGCGCTGGAACGGGCGCTGCAGGCGCTCGTCGCGCATCACCAGTCGCTGAGCCTGCGCTTCCGGCAGGCGGAAGCGGGCGCCTGGCGCCAGAGCTACGGCCCCGTGCCGGCACAGCTGCTGTGGCAATGCGCAGCGCAGGATGGCGCCGCCATCGAGGCGGCCTGCCGCGAGGCGCAGCGCAGCCTGGACCTGGAGCAGGGCCGGCTGCTGCGCGCGCAACTGATCAAGGTGGCCGATGGCAGCACGCGGCTGTTCCTCGCCGTGCACCATCTGGCGGTCGACGGCGTCTCGTGGCGCGTGCTGCTGGAAGACCTGGAAACGGCGTACCGCGCCGCGCTGGCCGGCACCGCCGCGACGCTGCCGCCGCGCGGCAGCAGCCTGCAGGCGTGGTCGCTGCGCCTGCGCCAGCATGCGCACACGCCGGCCGTGCGCGCCGAGCTGCCCTACTGGCTGTCGCTGGGGGATACGCCGGCGGCCTTGCCCTGCGCCCGTCCGGACGGCGCCAACACCACGCGCCATGCGCGCGACTTGGGCCTGGCGCTGGACCGCGAAACCACGCACCGTTTGCTGAAAGAGGCGCCGGCCGCCTACCGCACCCAGGTCAACGACCTGCTGCTGACGGCGCTGGGCCGCGCCCTGTGCCGCTACACGGGACAGGCGCAGGTAGTGATCGAGCTGGAAGGCCATGGCCGCGAAGACCTGTTCGATGACCTCGACGCCAGCCGCACGGTGGGGTGGTACACCAGCGTGTATCCGGTGCGCCTGGCGCCGCTGGGGGAGGCGGGAGCCGCCATCCGGCGCGTCAAGCAGGACTTGCGCGGCGTGCCGGCCCGTGGCATCGGCTATGGCCTGCTGCGCCACCTGGGCGACGATGCGGCGCGCGCCGCGCTGGCCGCCTTGCCGCGGCCGCAGCTGATTTTCAATTACCTGGGGCAGTTCGACGGCAGTTTCGAGCCGCAGGGACTGTGGATGCCGGCCGCCGAATCGGGCGGTGAGACGCAGGATAGCGATGCGCCGCTGGGACATGAACTGGCGCTCAACGGGCAAGTGCTGGACGGCGTGCTGAAACTGACGCTCAGCTTCAGCGCGGCGCGCCATGACGCCGTTGCGCTGGCGGCGCTGATGGACGATTATCGCCAGGAACTGGTGGCGCTGGTCGCGCATTGCTGCTCCGGCGCGCAGGGCGTGACGCCGTCCGACTTCCCCCTGGCCCGGCTGGACCAGGCCGGCCTCGACGCGCTGGCCTTGCCCGTGGCGCGCCTGGCCGACCTGTATCCGCTGTCGCCGATGCAGGCCGGCATGCTGTTCCACAGCGTGTATGCGCCGCAGGACGGCGCCTACCTGAACCAGCTGCGCGTCGATATCGATGGCCTGGATGCGGCGCGTTTCGCGGCCGCGTGGCAGGCCGTCATCGCGCGCCACGACATCCTGCGCACGGCTTTCCTGCCGCAGGCTGCGCCGCCGCTGCAATGGGTCAGCCGCGACGCCGGTCCCGCGCTGCAGGAACTGGACTGGCGCGGCCACGACGACATCCAGGCCGACCTCGATGCGCTGGCGCGGCGCGACCTGGCGCAAGGCTTCGTGCTGGAGCAGGCGCCGCTGCAGCGCCTGCACCTGGTGCGCACCTCGGCTTCGCGCCACCACTTCATCTGGACCAACCACCATCTGCTGCTCGATGGCTGGAGCAGTTCGCGTCTGATGGGCGAGCTGCTGCGCCATTACGCGGGCCAGCCGCTGGCCACGCACGGAGGACGCTATCGCGACTACATCGCCTGGCTGCAGCGGCAGGATGCGGCCGGCAGCGAAAGCTACTGGCGCGCGCTGGCCGCGCCGCTGGCTGCACCCACGCGCCTGGCCGGGCTGCTGCCTTGCGAGGCGGCGCAGGACGGGCATGCGGAAATCGGCACGGCACTGGAGCGCCAGGAAAGCGTGCAGCTGGCCGCCTTCGCGCGGCGTCACCATGTGACGGTCAACACCGTCGTGCAGGCGGCGTGGGCGATCCTGCTGCAGCGCCATACGGGCCAGCGCACGGTGGCCTTTGGCGCCACGGTGGCCGGGCGGCCGGGCGACCTGGCCGGCGCGCAGCAGTTGCTGGGACTCTTTATCAATACGCTGCCGGTGATTGCCACGCCGCGCCATGCGCAGACGGTGGCCGGCTGGCTGGCCGAGGTGCAGGCGCAAAGCCTGGCGTCGCGCGAACATGAGCACACGCCGCTGGTCGATATCCAGCGCTGGGCCGGGCAGGGCGCGGGCGGCCTGTTCGACACCCTGGTGGTGTTTGAAAACTATCCGGTCGACGAAGCGCTGACCGGGGCGGCACCCGATGGCCTCGTGTTCAGCGCCATCGAGCGGCGCGAGCAGACCAGTTATCCGCTGACCCTGGCCGTCATACAGAACGAGACGCTGGCCCTGCATTACGGTTACGACCAGGCGCATTTCGATGCGGCCGGCGTGGCCGCGATCGGCGCCAGCCTGTTGTCGCTGCTGCGCGCGATGATGCTCGGCGCGCAGCAAACGCTGGGCAGCCTGGCCTTGACCGATGCGCGCGGGCAGCAGCAGCTGCGCGTGCTGGCGCACAGCGACGCGCCGGCCGTGTCCTTTGTGCCGGTGCACCAGCGCATTGCCCGGCATGCGGCGCTGCGCCCCGATGCGCCGGCCGTCGTGATGGGCGGCCAGCAGATCAGCCATGCGCAGCTCGAGCGGCGCGCCCATGCGCTGGCAAGGCGCTTGCGCGCACACGGCGTCGGCGCCGAAATGCGCGTCGGCGTGGCGCTGGAGCGTTCGATCGACATGATCGTCGCGCTGCTGGCCGTGCTGAAGGCCGGCGCCGCCTATGTGCCGCTGGACCCCGACTATCCGGCCGGCCGGCTGGCCTACATGATGGACGACAGCGGCATCTGCCTGCTGATCGCGCAGCAGCAGGTGCTGGACCGCGTGGCGGCGCCCGCGGGCGTGCCGCTGCTGCTGATGCCGACGGCCGATGCGCAGGACGCTGACGCCGCCGGTGCCGCATCCTGGCCGGCGCCGCACCGGCACAACCTGGCTTACCTGATTTATACCTCCGGCTCGACCGGCAAGCCGAAAGGCGTGGCGGTGACGCACGGCCCGCTCGACATGCATTGCGCCGTCACGGCCGACCTGTATGAAATGGGGCCGCACTCGCGGGAGCTGCATTTCCTGTCGTTCGCCTTCGATGGCGCCCACGAGCGCTGGCTGACCACCCTGTGCGCCGGCGGCGCGCTGGTGCTGCGCGACGCCAGCCTGTGGACGCCCGAGCAAACCTATGCGGCCCTGCGCGCCGAACGCATCACGAATGCGGGGTTTCCGCCGGCCTACCTGAAGCAGCTGGCCGAATGGGCTGAACACAGCGGCAATCCGCCGCCCGTGGAACTGTATTCGTTTGGCGGCGAGGCGATGCCGCAGGCGGCCTTCGAGCAGGTCTGCCGCGCCCTGAAGCCGCGCTTCCTGATCAACGGCTATGGCCCCACCGAGGCGGTGGTCACGCCGATGGTGTGGAAGGTTGGCGTCGATGCGGGTTGCCGCAGCGCCTATGCGCCCATCGGCCGTCCGGTGGGCGCGCGCAGCGCGTGGGTGCTCGATGACGCCTTGAGCCTGGCGCCGCCGGGCGTACCCGGGGAGCTGTACCTGGGCGGCGAAGGCCTGGCGCGCGGCTACCTGGGGCGTCCGGGCATGACGGCCGACCGCTTCATTCCCGACCCCTTCGATGGCGCCGGCGGGCGTTTGTACCGCACCGGCGACCTGGTGCGCTGGCAGGCCGACGGCCAGCTGGAATACCTGGGGCGCATCGACCACCAGGTCAAGATCCGCGGCTTCCGCATCGAACTTGGCGAAGTCGAGGCGCAATTGCTGGCGCAGCCAGGCGTGCTGGCGGCGGTCGCCGTGGCCCAGCCTGGCGTCAACGGCAACCTGCGCCTGGTGGCCTACGTGGCGCCCGCCGGCCTGCAGCCGGCCGGGCTGAAACTGGCGCTGGCGCGCCAGCTGCCCGACTACATGGTGCCGTCCGTGATCGTGGCGCTCGACAGCCTGCCGCTGAATGCGAACGGCAAGGTCGACCGCAATGCGCTGCCGGCGCCGCAGGCGCTCCAGCAGGGCGGCAGCGCGGCGCCGCAGGGCCCCGCCGAGCAATTGCTGGCCCAGGTGTGGCGCGACGTGCTGGGCCTGGAGCAGCTGGGACGCGACGACAACTTCTTTGAAGTGGGCGGCGATTCGATCATGAGCCTGCAGATCGTGGCGCGCCTGCGCCAGGCCGGCTGGATCGTCACGCCGAAACAGCTGTTCGAGCGCCAGAGCGTCGCCGCGCTGGCGCCCCTGATGCAGGCCGTGGCGGTCCATGCCGGCGCCAGCGCCGAAGTGCCGGGGGATGACGTGCCGCTGTTGCCGATCCAGTCCGCCTTCTTTGCCGCGCGACTGGCGCGGCCCGCCCACTTCAACCAGTCGGTGCTGCTGCACGCGTCGGCGGCCGGCGCCGGCGACGTCGTCGCGGCGGCGCTGGACGTGCTGCTGCAGACGCATGCGGCGCTGCGCCTGCGCTTTGGCGACGGTCCGCATGGCTGGTCGCAGCAGTATGGCGAGGCGCCGGACGCGCCGCTGCTGTGGCGCCGCGAGGCGCGCGACGCGGCCGACGTGGAGCGCCATTGCCAGCTGGCCCAGCGCAGCCTGGACATACGCCAGGGGGAGCTGCTACGCGCCGTGCTCATGTCCATGGCGGATGGCAGCGTGCGCCTGCTGCTGGTCGTGCATCACCTGGTAGTCGATGGCGTGTCGTGGCGCATCCTGCTGCAGGATCTCGATACCTTGTGCCGCCAGGGCGCCGCCGGCCAGCCGTTGCGCCTGGCGGCGGCCAGCGCGCCGCTGCAAGCGTGGTCGCGGCGCCTGCGGGCGCATGCGACCAGCGACGCCGTGCGCGCACAATTGCCTTACTGGCAGGCGCTGGCGGCCACCCCGGCATGCCTGCCGCTGGCGGACAGCCGCGGCGCCAGCAGCGGCCGCGAAGTCGCCGGCGCGGTGCTGCAACTGGACCGCGATACCACGCGGCGCCTGCTGAAAGAGGCGCCGGCCGCCTACCGCACCCAGGTCAACGACTTGCTGCTGACGGCGCTGGGACGCGCGCTGTGCCGCCATGCGGGCGAGGAAAGCTTCCTCGTCGAACTGGAAGGCCATGGCCGCGAAGACCTGTTCGAGGAGCTCGATATCAGCCGCACGGTGGGCTGGTTCACCAGCGCCTATCCCGTGCGCCTGGCGCCGCTGGGCGCGCTCGGTGCGGCGTTAAAGCGGGTCAAGCAGGACTTGCGGGCGATTCCCGACAAGGGCATCGGCTACGGCCTGCTGAAATACATGGGTTGCGACGCGGACCGGCAGGCGCTGGCCGCGCTGGCGCCGGCGCAGGTGCTGTTCAATTACCTGGGCCAGTTCGACGGCAGTTTCGAGGCCGATGCGGCCTGGCGCCCGGCGGACGAACCGAGCGGCGACGCGCAGGACCCGGACGCTCCGCTCGGGCATGAACTGGTGATCAATGGCCAGGTCTTCGACGGCATGCTGAAAATGACGTTCAGCTACAGCACGGCGCGCCATGACGGCGCGGCCATCAGGGCGCTGGTGCACGATTTCGGGCGCGAATTGCAGGTGCTGGTCGCGCATTGCTGCTCCGGCGCGCTGGGCGTGACGCCGTCGGATTTTCCGCTCGCGCGGCTGGACCAGGCCCGGCTCGATGCGCTGGACTTGCCCCTGCACGAGCTGGCCGACCTGTATCCGCTCTCGCCGATGCAGGCGGGCATGCTGTTCCACAGCCTGCAGGAGCCGCAGGGCAGCGCCTATGTCAACCAGCTGTGCGTGGACGTGGAGGGGCTCGACGCGCAACGCTTCGCGGATGCCTGGCGCGCGGTGGCGGCGCGCCACGACATCCTGCGCAGCCGGTTCGTGCACGACGGCGGCGAGCCGCTGCAATGGGTCAGCCGCGCCGGCGCGGGCGAGGTGGCTGTACTCGACTGGTGCGGCCAGGACGACAGCGCCGCCGCGCTCGACGCCTTTGCCCGGGCGGACCTGGCGCGCGGCTTCGACCTGGCGCGCGAACCGCTGCAGCGGCTGTCGCTGATCCGCCGCGGCGGCACGCAACAGCGCCTGGTCTGGACCAGTCACCATCTGCTGCTCGACGGCTGGAGCACGTCGCAGCTGATGGGTGAAATCCTGCGCCATTACCACGGCGAGCCGCATGTGCCGGCGCCGGGCCGCTACCGCGACTACATCGCCTGGCTGCAGCGGCAGGATGGCGCCGCCGGGGAAGCGTTTTGGCGTGCGCAGCTGGCGCCGCTGGCAACGCCCACGCGTTTGTCGCTGGCGCTGCCGGCGGCCGCGGGCGGTACGGGCCAGGACAGCGTCAGCCTGCGCCTGGAGCCGGCGGCGATGGCCAGCCTGGCCGCCTTTGCGCGGCATGCGCGCATCACCGTCAACACCGTGGTGCAGGGCGCCTGGCTGCTGCTGTTGCAGCGCTATACGGGGCAGGCTTGCGTGGCCTTTGGCGCCACCGTGGCCGGCCGTCCGGCGAACCTGCCGGGCGCCGACCGCCTGCTCGGCATGTTCATCAATACCTTGCCGGTGATCGCCGCCCCGCACGCGGGCGCACCGGTGGGCGAGTGGCTGCGCCAGCTGCAGGCGCAAAACCTGGCGGGGCGCGAATTCGAGCATACGCCGCTGTACGAAGTGCAGCGCTGGGCGGGGCAGGGCGGCGTCGCCCTGTTCGACAGCATCATCGTGTTCGAGAATTATCCCGTCGATGCCGCCCTGCGCGCCGCCGAAGAGGGAGAACTGCGCTTCAGCATGGCCGGCAAGCGCGAAGAGACCAATTACCCGTGGACCCTGGCCGTGATGCAGGATGGCGGGTTGACCCTGCATGCCGATTATGCGCGCGCCAGCTTCGACGCGGCCAGCGCGCGCCTGATACTCGAGCAGCTGGGGGGGCTGATGCAGGCGATGGCGCGCGATGCCGATGCGCCGCTCGGCGCCTTGCCCCTGCTGTCGGCGCCGCACGGCGCGGCCCTGCTGCGCCAGGGCCGCAACGAGGGCGGGCCTTGGAACGACCTGCCCGTGCACGCGCAGTTCGAGCTGCAGGCCGTGCTGCATCCGGATGCGCTGGCGCTGCTGCACGAGGACGAGGCGCTCAGCTACCGCGCCCTGAATCTGCGCGCCAACCGCCTCGCGCATGCGCTGCTGGCGCAGGGCGCGGGGCCGGAAGTGCGCGTCGGCATCGCCGTCGAACGCTCGGTCGACATGCTGGCCGGCCTGCTGGCCATCCTCAAGACGGGCGCCGCCTACGTGCCGCTCGACCCCGGCTATCCGGCCGAACGCCTGGCCTACATGATCGCCGACAGCGGCATGGCGCTGCTGCTGACGCAGGCGTCGGTGCTGCCGCGCCTGACCTTGCCGGCGGGCTTGCCGGTGCAGCTGGTGGAGCGGCCGTCCGCGCTGGAGCACGACCCCGGCTGGGCGCCGCTGCCGCAGCAGCTGGCCTACGTGATCTACACCTCCGGCTCGACGGGCAAGCCGAAGGGCGTGGGCATCGCGCACCAGGCCCTGAGCCGGCATGCGCAGGTGTCGGTCGGCTTCTTCGGCCTGACGGCGCAGGACCGCGTGTTGCAATTCTCGACCCTGAACTTCGACGGCTTCGTCGAACAGGCCTGGCCGACCCTGTGCATCGGTGCGGCGCTGGTCTTGCGCGGCCCGGAATTATGGGACAGCGAGACCTTTTACCAGGCGCTGCACCGCTACCGCATCAGCGTGGCCGACCTGACGACGGCGTACTGGTCGCTGCTGGCGCAGGATTTCGCGCTGCAAGGCCCGCGCGACTACGGCGCGCTGCGCCAGGTGCACGCGGGCGGCGAGGCGATGCCGCCGGAAGCGCTGCAGGCGTGGCGCCAGGCGGGCATGCGGCATATCCGCCTGCTCAATACCTATGGCCCGACGGAAGCGACGGTGACGGCGGCCACGCTCGATTGCGCGCCCTACCTCGATGGCGCGGCGCCGGCGCAGATGCCGATCGGCCTGCCGCTGGCGGGACGCGCGCTGCAGGTGCTCGACGCGGATATGTCTCTGGTGCCGCCGGGTGCGGCCGGTGAGCTGTGCATCGGCGGCGCCCTGCTGGCGCGCGGCTACCTGGGCCGCGCGGCGCTGACGGCCGAACGCTTCGTGCCGGACCCGCATGGCGCGCCCGGCGCGCGCCTGTACCGCACGGGCGATCTGGTGCGCTGGCGCGCAGGGCAGCTCGATTACCTGGGACGCATCGACCACCAGATCAAGATCAGGGGCTTCCGCGTGGAGCTGGGCGAGATCGAGGCGCAGCTGCTGGCGCAGCCGGGCGTGCGCGAAGCGGTGGTGGTGGCGCAGGATGGTCCCGCTGGCGCGCGCCTGGTGGCGTATGTGAGTCCGGCCCAGGTGGAGGTGGGCGTTTTGCGCGCGGCCCTGGTGGCGGCGCTGCCCGACTACATGCTGCCGGCGGCCATCGTGGCGCTGGCGCGCCTGCCATTGAGCCCGGCGGGCAAGGTGGAGCGCAGCGCGCTGCCGGCGCCGCAGCTGGAAAGCGAAGCATACGCGGCGCCGCAGGGCGAGCTGGAACAGGCGTTGGCGGCCATCTGGAGCGCGCTGCTGGGCGTGCCGCGCGTGGGGCGCGACGACAACTTCTTTGCGCTGGGCGGGCATTCGCTGCTGGCCGTGCGCTGCGTAACGCAGGTCAACCAGATGCTGCGCAGCCTGTACACGCAGGACGCCCATGCGCTGTCGCTGGCCGACCTGTTCGGCAGCCCGACCCTGGCCGCCTTGGCCGCCCGCTTCGGCGCCAGCGCGGCCGGTGCGAAGGTGGGCGAGACCTGGCACAGCCTGCGCGCGGCGGGCGACTTGCCCCCGTTGTTCTGCTGTCCCGGCCTGCTGGTGAACGCCTTCGAATTCCAGGGGCTGGCGCAGGCGCTGGGGCCGCGCCAGCCCGTGCACGGCTTCGTCAGCCATGCGCTGGGGCGCGAGCGCTGGGCCGACATCAGCGTAACGGAACTGGCTTGCCGCTATGCGGACATCATCGCGGCCAACAGTCCGGGCGGCGAGTGCTCGCTGGCCGGCTGGTCGCTGGGCGCCGTGCTGGCGCAGGAGACGGCGCGCCAGTTGCAGGGCCGCGTCGCCGTGCGCCTCGTTGGCATGATCGATCCCGTGCTGGGCCAGTTCGATGATGCCGGCGCCGTGGCGCCGGCGCTGGACCCGCGGCGGGAGCGGGCGCTGCGCGAGCAGTGGCTGTCCCGTTCCGGCATGCGCGAGCGCTGGGAGCAGCTGTTCGAGCGCATGAGCGCAGACGAGTGGGCGTGGTTCGTGCACCTGCAGGGGCGCGACATCGGGGCGCTGCCGCTCGATGGCGACGCCGTGCATTGCAAGGAGTACCTGGCCTGGAGCATCGCCAGCCATGCGCTGATGCTGCGCCGCCACCGGCCGCTGCCCACCGCTGCCAGCGCCCGCGTCTGGGTCGCGGAACAGACGCGGGCCGCCGGCGTGGCGCTGTTCGACAGCCGGGCGCACTTCGCGCAGGTGCTGGGCGAGGAAGACGTGGCGGGCGCGGACCACCTCGACATCATCCACGCGCCGGCGCTGTGGCAGGGCTTGCGCGCCAGCTTGCCGAAAGGCCCGGCATGAGCCGGCATGCGGCGGCGCGCGTCGCGCTGGGCGTGGCGGGCGCGTATCTGTTCGCGTGGAGCGTTGCCGGTGCCGGCGCGGTGCTGCTGTTTAAGCTGGGCGTGGTGCGCAGCGAGGCCGTGCTGATCGCCTCAATGGCGGCCTTCCCCGTCTATCTGGGCGCCGCCCTGTGGGCGTTCGTGGCGCGCCGCCTATGGCCGGTGGCGCTGTTGCTGAACGGCGCCTGGCTGCTGTACTGCGGCGCCGGCTATTTTTTCGAGTGGAGTTGAGCCGCATGGCCTTACGTGAATTGCGGCAGTCGATGCTGCTCGTGCATACCTGGACCGGGGTGGTGACGGCCAGCGTGCTGATCGTCGTATTCTGGATGGGCAGCCTGTCCGTGTTTGACCGCGAAATCGACCGCTGGATGATGCCGGAAACGCGCATCGCCGCCGCACCCGGTCCCGTCTCGGTGGAGCGGCAAATCGTGCCGGCCGTGGCGGCGCTGGCGCACGGCAAGGCGCTGGCCGAATGGTCGGTCTTCCTGCAGGGGCCGCGCAGCCCGGTGGCGCGGCTGCAGGTCGAGGCGCTCGATGGCGAGGAACTGTCGCGCCATGTCGATCCGCGCAGCGCCACCTTGCTGCCCGTGGCCGGCTCCTATGGCGCCACGTCCTTCTTCTTTCCCATGCATTACCGCCTGCACCTGTCGTTTGCCGGCATCGGCTACTGGGTCGTGGGCCTGGCCAGCATGGCGATGCTGGCGGCGCTGGTGTCGGGCGTGATCATCCACGCGCGCATTTTCAAGGATTTTTTCGTCTTTCGCCCGCGCAAGGCCCTGCAGCGCAGCGCCCTCGACCTGCATAACGTCAGCGGCGTGCTGGCCTTGCCCTTTCATTTCATGATCGTGCTGTCGGGCCTGGTGATCCTGTTTTCGATTTACTTTCCGGCGGGCATGCACGCGCTGTATCCGGGCGACCGGCAGGGTTTCCTCAACGAAGCCTTGTCGCTATACGAACGCGAGCGCTCGCCCGAGCCCGGCGCCGTGGCCATGGCGCCCATCGACGCCATGCTCGACACGGCGCGCCGGGCCTGGGGCGAGGGCGAGCCCAGCTATGTGCGCGTGCGCCATCCGGGCAACCACAACAGTTACGTGGAGGTGAGCCGGGCCACCGCCGACCGGGTCAGCCTGGACGAACAAACCATGTATTTCGACGGCGCCAGCGGGCGAGTGCTGAAATACGTGCCGCTCAAGCCGGCCGCGGCGCTGCAGCGCTACCTGTCGGGCATGCACTTCGCCCTGTTCGAGCACTGGCCCCTGCGCTGGCTGTATTGCGCGGCCGGGCTGGCCGGCTGCGTCATGCTGGCCTCCGGATTGATACTCTGGAGCGGCAAGCGCGCGGCTCGCCATGCCAAAGCGGGCCAGCGCGGTGCGCGGCTGGTGCTGGCCGTGGCCTGCTTCAGCACGACGGGACTGCTGGCCGCGACCCTGGTCATGCTGGTGGCTAACCGCTTGCTGCCGGCCGCCTTGCCGGACAAGGCGCTGTGCGAGGTGCTGCTGTTCCTGCTGGCGTGGCTCGCCAGCGGCATCTGGGCCGGCATCGCCCTGTTCCGGCGCCGGCGGCCCGATGCGCCGTGGCTGCCGCAAGCGTGCTGCATCGCCGTGCTGGCCTTTGCCGCGCCGCCGCTCAACTGGCTGGGCACGGGCGACTTCCCCTGGCACGCCGTGTCGCGCGGCCAGCCTGCGGTGGCCGTGTTCGACCTGGCCCTGTGGCTGACGGCGGCGCTGGCCGCATGGGCGGCGCTGCGCTTGCGCCAGCACCAGCGGCATGCGCGCCGACGCGAGGTGTCGCATGCCTGAGTTGCTCGCCTGGATACTGTTGTTTGCCGGCAGCCATGCCTGTTTCGCCCTGCTGGCGCTGTCGCAGGAGCGGCATTGGCAGGCCGTCGGTGCGGCCGCCATGCCCGGCCATGCCGCCAGCCGTGGCCGCCTGTGCGGCTATGCGGGCCTGGCCCTGCTGTATGGCGTGGCTGTGGCGCGCGAGGGCGCCGGTTTCGGCAGCATCGCCTGGTGCATGCTGCTGTTTTTCGGCGCCATGACGGTGGCGCTGATCCTGAGCTGGGCGCCGCGGCGCCTGCGCTGGGCCGCGTGGCTGCTGCGCTAGCCACGCGCTGCCCGCTTACTCCGCGTCGGAGGCGCAGTAGCGGTCGCGGCCCGTGTGCTTGGCGCGGTACAGCAGGGCGTCGGCGGCGCGGATCAGGGCGCTGGCGTCCATGCCGTCCGTGGGCATGACGCTGGCCATGCCCAGGCTGACGGTGACGTGCGGGCCGACGCTGGACCTGGCGTGCGGGATTTGCAGCGCGCGCACTTCGTCGAGGATGCGCTGGGCCACCACTTCGGCGCCGCCGCGCGTTTCCTGCGGCAGCAGCACGATGAATTCCTCGCCGCCGTAGCGGGCCAGCAGGTCGGGCGGGCGCACGGCGCAGCGGCGCATGGCGGCGCTCACCTGCTGCAGGCACAGGTCGCCGGCCTGGTGGCCATAGGTATCGTTGTAATCCTTGAAGTGGTCGATGTCGGCCATGATCAGGGCCATGGCCACGCCGTCGCGGGCGCAGCGCCGCCATTCGCTTTCCATGGTGTCGTTGAAGCTGCGCCGGTTGGCCACGCCCGTCAGCGAATCCGTCAGCGACAGCTCGCGCATGGCGTCGGCCTGGCGCTTGATGGTCAGCTGGGTGCGCACGCGGGCGCGCACGACGGCCGCGTTGAACGGTTTCGTGATGAAATCGACGGCGCCCGCTTCCAGCGCCCGCGTCTCGTCCTCGGGCTGGTTCAGGGCGGTGACGAAGATGACGGGAATGGCGCTGAGGATGGCCGATTCGCGCAGCGCATTGCACACGGCATAGCCATCCATGCCGGGCATGACGGCGTCGAGCAGGATCAGGTCGGGTAGTTGTTTATGCGCAATCTCCAGCGCTTTCTCGCCGCTCAGGGCGAACAGCACGTCGTGCTCCTCGCGCAGCAACTGGTGCAGGATTTGGATATTTTCCATGGCGTCATCGACGATGAGGATGCGCCCATTCATAGCAAGGTTGGTCCAGCTCACTTGTTTTCCTCTCGTTTCAGCTGATCGAGCACGAGCTTTTCCGCATCGGAAAAATTCAGCGTCTCGATCGCATTTGCCATCGCCAGAGCGGCTTCTCGGTCTGACTGTTGTATGGCGGGGTGCAGGGCGTGGAAGCGGGCCAGCGCCTTCAGGTTGTTGTTGCGGATCAATACGAGCAGTTCGGCCAGGCCGGCACGCAGGTCGACCTGCGCCGCGCCGGGCAGGTCAGCCGCCGGCTGGCTGCGCGGCAGGGGCAGGGTGCGCGCCGCTTCGATGACTTCGGCCATCGCCTGTTCCAGCCGGGCCAGCGCAGTGGCCGTGGCGTGCGCATTGCCCGTCTTCAGCGCCTGTTCCGCTTCGGCGGCGAGGCGCGCGATGTCCGCCGCACCCAGGTTGGCCGCCACGCCGCACACGCGGTGCAGCAGCTGCGCCGCCTGCCGGCCCTGGCCATCGGCCAGCAGGCGCCGCGTTTCCTCGACGGCGTCGCCTTGCGAATTCTCGAAGCGCTTGAGCAGGGCCAGGAAGGCGCCATAGTCGCCGCCGAAGCGGTGCAGCGCCGCTTCAAGGTCGATGCCGGGCACCGTGGCCGGCACTTCCAGCGCACCCGTGGCCGCGTCGTCCAGGGCAGCGCCAGCGCCGCCGGCGCTGCCCTGGCGGGCCGGCACGAGGCGCGTCAGGGTCTGGATCATCTCGTCGACATCGATGGGCTTGGCCACGTGCGCATTCATGCCGCTGGCGATGGCGCGCAAACGGTCCTCGTCCATGGCGTTGGCCGTCATGGCGACGATGGGCAGGTCCGGCAAACCGAGCGCGCGGATGGCCAGCGTCGCTTCATAGCCGTTCATGACGGGCATCTGCAAATCCATCAGCACCACGTCGAAGGCGTGCGGCGTGCGCGCGAGCACGTCGACGGCCAGCTGGCCGTTGGCGGCCACGGCCACGCGCGCGCCCGAGTGCAGCAGGATGTATTGCGCCACTTCCTGGTTGATTTCATTGTCTTCCACCAGCAGCACGCGCATGCCCGCCAGCAAGCCCGACAGGGGAGTGGAAACGGGCAGCACGGCCGGTGCGTTGCGGCCATTGCGCCCCTCGCGCACGGCCGCCACGGCCGCCAGCAGGCGCGCCGGCGTGGCCGGCTTGGCGACGATGCCGGCGAGCATCAGGCTGTCGGCCAGGCGTTCGAGGTTTTCGCTATCCTGGTCAGCCACCAGCATGATCACGGGCGGCAGCGCCAGCGCGCCGTCGCCGCGCGCCTCGGTCAGCATGGAAATGCCATCCATGCCGGGCATGGCCGCGTCGAGCAGCACGATGTCCGCCGCCGGCAGGCCGCCCGTGCCGCTGGCGTGGACGCGCAGCAGGGCCAGGCCGGCGGCGCCGCCATCGGCGCTGCGGCTGTGCCAGCCCTGCGCCGCGCACCACGCTTCCAGCATGGCGCGCACGCTGGCATTGTCGTCGATGATCAGCAGCGACAGCGGCCTGGCGGCAGCCTTGCCCGGCGCCTCGGCCACGGCGGCCATGGCGGCGACGCGCTCGAAGCGGCAGCTGAAGCGGAAGTCCGAACCTTCGCCCAGCGTGCTCCTGACGCTGATCTGGCCGCCCATCAAGTCCACCATGCGCCGGCAGATGGCCAGTCCCAGCCCCGTGCCGCCATACTTGCGGCTGGTGCTGGTGTCGCCCTGCGAAAAGGCGTCGAAGATATGCTCCTGCTCGGCCGCGCCGATGCCGATGCCCGTGTCGCGCACGGAAAACTCGAGCGTGACGCTGGCCGCATCCTCGGCCACGGCGCGGATGGACAGCACCACTTCGCCCTGCTTGGTGAACTTGACGGCGTTGCCGACGAGGTTGATGAGGATCTGTTCCACGCGCAAGGCGTCGCCGACCAGCTCGGCCGGCACGCCCGGGTCTAGCACGAACACGGGTTCCACGCCGCGCGCCCAGGCGCTGCTGGCCAGCAGCACGCCGACGCTGCCCAGCATGCGCTCGAGCTGGAAGCGGCGCTGCTCGAGCACCATCTGGCCCGCCTCGATCTTGGAAAAATCGAGCACGTCGTTGACGATATTGAGCAGCGACTGCGTGGCCATCTGGATCTTGCTGACGTAGCTGCGTTCGCGCCGTTCCAGCGGCGACTCTTCCAGCAGGCGCGCCAGGCCGATGATGGCGTTCATCGGCGTGCGGATTTCATGGCTCATGTTGGCGACGAATTCGCTCTTCGCGATGCTGGCCGCCTCGGCCTTGTCGCGCGCGCGCACCATCTGTTCGTTCAATTCGTGCAGGCGCAGTTCCGTGCGCTTGAGCTCGGACACGTCCGAAGCCAGCACGAAGAAGCCGCGCACGCCGCCGCTGTCGTCGAAATCGGGAATGTAATTGGTCCACGTGTGGCGCACCTGGCCCGTGGGGTCGAGCAGGTCGCGCTCGAAGCTTTGCGGCCGGCCCGCCAGCACGCCTTCCACGTGGGGCGCATACACGTCGAACAGTTCCTGTCCCAGCAGCTCGCTCATGTGGATGCCGGCCAGCTCGGCGCTGCTGCGGCCAAACCACTCGTTGTAGAACTTGTTGGCAAAGCGGCAGCGCAAGTCGTGGCCCCAGTACGACACCATGCCGGGCAGGTTGTCGGTGACGGTGCGGATGAAGCGTTCGCTCTGTTCCAGGCGCCAGGTGGTGGCGTGCAGCACTTCGCTGGCGCGCTTGCGCTCCGTGACATCGATGGACACGCCCAGCACGTGGCTGGCGCGCCCCGCGTCGTCGCGCAGCACCACCTTGCGCGTGGTGAAATGGCGCGTCGTGCCGTCGGCCGTGTTGATCGCTTCCTGTTCGATTTCCACCATCTGCCCCGTCGCCAGCAGCTTGCGGTCGGCGCTGATGAAAGCGGCCGCCTGCTGCGGCGGGAAGAAATCGTGGTCGGACTTGCCCAGCAATTGCTCGCGCGAGCGGCCCAGCGTCAGTTCCGTATGGCGGTTCACCATTTCAAAGCTCAGCTTGTCGGCGCGCTTGACGAAGACCATGGCCGGGATGTTTTCGATGATGGTACCGAACAGGTGCTTGGAACGGCGGAATTCCGCTTCGCTGCGCTTGCGTTCGGTAATGTCGAGCCACAGGCCGGACACGCCCAGCAATTGCTGTTCCTGGCCGAAGATCGGATGGTAGGAAACGATCCAGTGGCTGGCCTGCTCGCGTTGCTGTCCGCTATGGCCTTTCAGTTCGACATCGACGATGGCTTGCCCCGTTTCCAGCACCTGGCGCAGGCAGCGCTCGACTTCGACGCGCACGACGGGGTCGAACAGCATGGCGCCCACGGGACGGCCGATGTGCTGCGCCACGCTGGCCGCGTTGATGGCGGCCAGGTACTGGTTGATCATGACGATGTGCAGTTCGCGGTCGACAAACAGCATGCCGATGGGCGCCGTCGCATACACGGTCTCGAGCAGGCGCGTGGATTTCTCGAGCGCCAGCGTGCGTTCGGCCACCAGGCTTTCCAGTTGCGTGCGGTGGCGCCGCAAGTCGCGTTCGAGCGCGCCCAGGGCGCCCGCCATGTCGACTGATTCGCGGTCCGTATGTTTGCCCAGTAGCAAAGGTTTGCCTTGCGCCAGCGTCTGTATCTGCTGCGTCAGTTCCTGCAAGGTGCGCGCCAGGCGTCCGCCCATGCGCCACGCCAGGGCGAAGGCGGCGCCCAGCAGCAAGGCCAGGATCGCCGAACCCGTGACCACCGAGCGCAGCAGGGCTTCGGCCACCGTGCTGGTGCGCATGGTGACGGCCACCGTCCAGGCGTCGTCGCGCGCGCGGCGGAAGCCGGAATAGACATCGATGCCGTCGAGCGTGACATGGCGCAGCACGCCTTCGCGCGCCTGGCGTATCTGCTCGAGCAACGGTGCCGCGCTGCGCTGGCCCACATAGCGTTGCGGCGCCAGCGTGCGGGCCACGTTGATGCCGTCGGCGTTGATGATGGCCGCGCCCAGGTAGGCCGGCAAGTTCAGTTCGCGCAGCAGCATGGGCAGGTAGTCGGCCGGGTACAGTGCCGTGAGCACGTAGGCGCCGCCGCGCGCGCGCGGCAGCGGCAGGTTCAGGGCCAGTTGCGGCACGGCGCCGGGAGCGTCGAGCAAGCTGGTCAGGCGTGGCTTGCCGTAATCGCGCGCGCGCTGCATGCTGGCGGTCCATTTTGGCGGCAAGGGCGGCGGCGTTTGCGCGGCCGGCAGTGCGGTATTGACCAGCGGGCGTCCCGCCGCGTCGGAAATGATGAAGGTACTGACGGCCACGCCCGGCTGCAGCAGGCTTGCCGCCAGCGTGCGCAGGGCGCCGGTGTCACCGTCCTGCAGGGCGGATGAGCTGGCCAGGATGCGCGCGGCCATCTGCGCGCCGCCCAGGTCGCGTTCGACGGCGGCGGCCACGGCGCGCGCCGCCTGCGCCGTCTCGCTGACCACATGGTCGCGTTCGCGCGTATAGCTTTGCGCCACAAGCAGGATAAATACCAGGGCCGTCGGCATGCCCCAGGCGAGCACCAGCCATGAAATTCTTGAGCGTATCGAAGGCAAATCTTGCACCCGGAAGGCTCCCAGAATGGATGAGTCGACAGGCCGGCTCACGCTGGCGCTGGCTGACGTAGAATGAAAAGATGCTAGACGAAATTGATTGTTCTGACAAGCCTAGTTTCTGGCAGTAAAAAAAGGTTGCGCGGGGCACACAGAAGCGGGGGCGGGCGGGGGCGGCGATGGTGGGGAAAGCGTCCCGCCGCAGGAGCGGCGGGAGGATAAACTGGCTTATTGCACGACGGTCAGCACGTCGACGTCGATTTCCGGGCTTTCCAGGAAGTCTTTTTCCACTTCGCCGCGGATTTCCACCTGGGTCTTGGCGTCGATCTTGCGGTTCATGAAGACCTTGTCATCGATTTCCACGCGGATTTCCGCCGTGCCGTCGGAGAAGCTGTATTTCTCATTGCCGACCTTGCGCAGCAGGTAGCCGCGCAGTACGACGGCCTGGTCGTCGACGGGATTTTTCAGGATGGCGGCCACGTTCTTCGGCGCTTCGGGACCGCTCGACGGACCCACGTATTGCGCTTGCGCGCCGCCGGCCAGCAAGGCAGCGGCGGCGGCCAGGGAAATGATCAAGGTGCGGTGCAGTGGCATGGTGTTCCTTTCAGTGATGCGCGACGGGCGCGGAGCATGCGGCGGGATGGCGCTGCGCTTGCGCAGGCTCCCGGCATGATAGTGACTGCCTGCTCAGAAAAACACGGCGGTGCGGGGAATGATAGCACCGGTATTGCCATATGGCATGTTCGCCCGGACGGAACCCGTGCTGGCCACGCCATCGTCGAGTTTGCTGTCGATCTGCTCCGCGTAGCCTTCGGGCAGGTTGTCGAAACGGATGCCGTTGCCGGCCCGTCCGCCCACTTCGTCGTTGTACAGGTAGACGGCGCCGCCCTGGGCGCTGGTCATGAATTGCGAGGTGCCGTTGTAGGAACCCGTGATGAAGCCGCCCAGCGCCAGGTGCTGCGGCGCCAGGGTGAATTCGCGCGGCTGGCCGTCGCCGATCTGGCCGTCGCCATTGCCGTTGCCGGCCGAATTGGGCACGTGCACGGTGCCCTGGATATCATCGCCGGGCAGGGCGCGGAACTTGTCCTGGTAGGCGTTGACGGCGGCCGTCAGCGAATTCGACTGCTGGATGATGTTCTTCACCTTGGCGCTGTCGATCAAGCCTTGTCCCTTCAGCACGCCGCCGAGCAGCAGCCCGATGATGACCAGGACGATGGCGATTTCGACGAGGGTAAAGCCTTGCTGGCGGCGTGGAGTCATGGGATTTCCTTATCAAGAGCATGGACCTGCGGGGCAGGTCATCGGCAGTTTACTGCAAATGGCCACGCGCGGGGGGCGCTCCCGTCGCGTTGCCGGTGGCTGTGTCAGTGCGTCGAGTGTGCTTTCTTTGCGCTAATTTGGCCGGCAAGTTCGTCGAGGCGGCGCGCGAGGAAGGCCAGCTCGTGCGGGTCGGTGATCTGGCCGCTCTGGATCAGGCCGCCGATCACGAGGCGCGCGCTGTCGAGCTGGTCCATGTCTTCCAGGATGAACGCTTCCATCTCGCGCACCCACGGCGGCACGCGCGGCCCCGTCGCCAGCAGGCGCAACTGGCGCGCATAGGTCAGGGCCAGCGGCAAGTCGCGCAGCTGGTGCTTCGCCGCCAGCACGGCTTGCGCCATGGCGGGCCAGCGGCGCGCCGGATCGGCCGCGAAACTGGCGGCGACAAACGCCAGCATGATGCGCGCGCGCCGCGGGTCGGCCACGCCTGCATACACGGCGCTGGTGGCCACCAGCGCGTACTGGCTGCGCGGGTCGAGTGCCTGCGCCGTTTCCAGCCAGGCCGCCAGGCGGTCGTAGTCGAGTTCGCGCCATGCCAGGCTGACGCCGGGCTGGTCCTCGAACGCCTGCAGGTACAGCAGCATCGCTTTCGACATGGCCAGCGGTTCGCCCAGGCTGGCCAGGCGCGCCACGGCCGCCGGCGGCGGCGCGGGCAAGGGACGCGCCTGTGGCGGCTCCGCCTGCCGCGCCAGCTGCCAGCCCAGCTGCAGCAGCAGGCTGGCCGCCAGCAGCCAGCGCAGGGCGCGCGGCACGCCGGACCAGGGGCGCAGGGCGGTTCTCATCAGATATTCCGGCGGTAAAAGTCGCACAGGGCGCAGCTGGCCAGCAGGGTGACATAGATGGCCGTCTGCGCCGCGATGTGCGCCGCCGCGTGCCAGCTTCCCGTGGCGTACAGCAGCCATTCCGTGCGCGTGAAATCGTCGAGGCGCGGCAGCAGCAGGGCCAGCACGTCGACGGCGCCCGCCATCGTTTGCCGCGGCCAGGACGGACCCGCTTGCGGGCCGTGCGCCAGCAATTGCAGGCTGCCCACCGTGCGCGCCAGGACATAAAAGCCGCCCGTCGCGGCCAGCGCCGGCAGCGCCTGCTGCAGGCTGGCCGCGCACAGCAGGCTGAAGGCGGCCACGATCCACAATTCTCCCAGCAGGGAGGCGGCCCACAGGGCGCTGGCTGCGGGCGCGGCGAACGCGCTCATCAGCGCGCCGAACAGCACGGCCGGCACGGCCGCCAGCGCCGCGTAGCCCAGCAGCTTGCCCAGCAGGTAGGCCCAGCGCGGCATGGGCAGGGCCAGCAGCAGTTCCAGGCCCTTGTCGGCCGCTTCGCGCGCCATGCTGGTGACGATGAAGGCGGCCAGCAGGAAGACGCTGGCCAGGCGCAGCACGGCCGCCAGCAGGGCCGCCTGCACGGCGCCGCTTTCCGTCAGCGCCAGTTGCTGCAAAAAGCCGGCCAGGCCGGCGCCGGCGCAGGCGGCCAGCACGAATAGCCACAGCAGGCGGCTGCGCAGCGCTTCGAGCACGGTGTAGCGGGCGATGGTGAGGGCGGGGGCGAGCATGGCCATCAGCGGGGCAGCCTTTGCGCCGCCACCATGCGGTTGAACAGGATGTTCGGCGACAGCCAGACGACGAGGTCGTCGAACTCGCCGCCCGCCTGCGCTGCGCCGCTGGCGGCGCGGCTGATGAAGATGTTGGCGCTGGCGGCGTTGCTGCGCTCGTCGATGTGCCGGCCCGCGGGCTGCGCCTGGCGCTGGCCCTGCTCGCTGGTGGCGCCCAGGCCGTTCTTGCCGTGGGACATGATCATGGCGGGAATGTCGTTCAGCGCCGTCGCCTGCACCAGCGCGCCGCCGTTGCGCGTGACGATGCTGATGTCGCGCGGCGTGCCCAGGCTGAACTGCTGCTCGCTGTCGCTGAACGCGGGCGTCACGCTGTAGCGGAACAGGTGGTTCCAGCTGTCGCTCTGGCGCAGTCCCAGGGTGGCCCAGGGCAGGAAGCCGACCCGCTTTTCGCCCGTGCAGCGGGTGCCGCGCCGGTCTTCCAGGCCATTCATGGCGGAAATGGCGGGGCAGGGCAGGTAGCCGTAGCGCAGCGCATGGCCCGTCAGCGCTTCCTTCGCCTCGTCCAGCGCCTTTTGCGTCTCGGCCACCTTGCGCTGTTCCAGCTGCACCGTCAGCGGCGTGACGAGGCCGCCTATCATCAGGCCGACGATGACCAGCACGATGGCGATCTCGATCAGGGAAAAGCCCCGCTGGCGGGCGTGCATGGCGGGGCCGTTCATGGCAGGTTGCGCGCGGCGCGCATGCGTTGGTAGAGGGCGGGCACGGTAATCCAGGTCAATTGGTCGTCGAAGGCGCCGCCTGGCATGGCGTCATTGCCGCTGGCGGGGCGCGAGATGAAGCTGCGGCTGGCGCCGTCATTGGCGGCCGCGTCGATGGCGCCGCGTGCCGCAGGGCGTTGCGTGACGCCGGCGCCGGAGGTGCCGTGGCCGTCCTTGCCTTGCGAGAACAGCACGGCGGGCAGGCACTGGGCGCTGACATCGCACTGCTCCTGTCCCGCCACGTAAATGAATTGGCCGCCGCCATCGCGCCCCAGCACGACGCGGTTGGCGACGGCGGAAAACGAGACGATGGGCGCGCGCGCCATTTCCGGCGTGACGCTGTAGCGCAGCAGCTTGCCCCAGGCGTCGACACCGGCCACGCCCAGCGCCACCCACGGCAGGAAACCGCTGCAATCGGCGTCGCCGGCGCAGTCGGCCGGGCGTTCGCGGCCATCGAGGGCGGAGGCGGCCGGACGCGGCAGGCGGCCATGCGTGGCGGCAAAGCCCAGCAGGGCCTCGCGCGCCTGCGCCAGGGTGGACAGGGTGCGCAGCTGGCGCTCCGCTTCGGCCGTATTGCGGCCGAAGGCGCCGATCAGCAGGCTGGCCGCGCCCAGGCCCAGCACGGCCACCAGCAGCAGCAATGCCGCGCCGCGCTGGCGGCCGTATGGCGGCAGGGGTTTCATGGCTGTGCCTCGGGTGCTTCCGTGACGCTGCCGCTGGTCGGATCGTAGCGCTGGCCCGGTTTCAGCACCACCAGCTGGCCATTCGACAGGCGCAGGGTCAGGCTGCCCGGCGCTCCCGCCTTGCCGGGTGCGAGCTGGTTGTGCGGCTCCTGCTGCGGCGTCTGGTTCAGCCAGATGGTGGAGCGCCCGCTGCTGCGCTGCACCACCCCGTTCAGTTCCACGGGCGGGGCGGGCGGCGGCGGTGGCGGAGGTGGCGGCGGGGCCAGGACGGGCGCGCCGGGCGGCGGCCCGTAGCGCTGGGCATCGAGCTGCGCCCGCTGTTCGGGCGAGGAAAACAACCGTCCCAGCGGCTGTCCCTGGGCGTGGACGGCGCTTGCCGCGCCGAGCAGCAGTGCACAGAGGATGGCGCGGCCCTTCATGGCCGCCCCTGCGCGGGCACGGGGGCGCTGCCCAGGGTCAGCCACAGCAGGCTGCAATCGGCGCTCAGCGTGGGCGCCATGGCTGCCGCGCCGCCGCCCGCGCCATGGCGCTTGAGCATGCAGTCGTGCACGGCAAAATAGCCGGCCTGGCGCAAGTCGCCCAGGAAATTCAGCAGATCGAGCTCATGCAATAAATCCATATGCAGCTGCATCTTGCTGGCGCGCAATTGATACTGGCCCGTGGCCACGGACGACGGCAATTGCAGCAGCTGCTGCGCGCCGATGTCGTAGCTGATCGGCAGCAGCTTGCGCTGTTCCTGGCTCAGGCGGATGGCATCGATCCAGGCCAGGCGGTTTTCCTCGCCGATCAGGCCGCGCTGGCGCAGGGCGAGGAATTGCGGTTCATAGGCGCGGATTTCCTGCTTTTCCGCCTCCACGTGGTTGAACAGGCTGGCCGCCGCCGAGCGCGCGTGGCGCGCCGTTTCCAATTCGTCGGCCTGGCGCTCGCGGTAGCCGATGCTCAGGCTGAGCAGCGCCAGGCTGGCCAGCATGGTCGCGGTAAAGCACAGCAGGGCGCGGCGTATCAGCGCCAGTTCGCCCAGCCACAGGGGCAGGGTGCGCGCGGGTGCGGCGGCTTTTTTCATGCCGGGCAGCGGCGGCTGCTTGAGCGGGCCGCTCATGGCTGCCACACGAGCAAGAGGGTGAAACGGGCCTGGCTGTCGGGCGCCGGCGTGGCGCTCCTGCCGGACAGGGTCACGCTGGAGCGCAGGTCCAGCGGCGCTTCCTCGATCGCCACCTGCAGGCCCGGCTGGCGCGCCAGGGTCTGCGCGAAGGCCGTGATGGCGGCCAGCGCGGCGCGGTAATCGTTGTTCGGCATGTCGACATCCGCTTCCAGGCGCAGCGCCTGCGGCGGCGCGACGGGAATGCCGGCCAGTATGCCGCCGAGCGGCGCGGCGCCGGCGCCATGCTGGGGCGGTGGCGGCTGCTGGCTGGCGGCCGTGCGCAGCGGCGCCGCGCCCGCATTCCATTGCAGCTGGCCCAACTTGACCTGCGGCGCCTGGTCCAGCGCCGCGCTCAGCATGCCCAGCAGCCTGCCCGGTTCGGGTGCCTGGCCGGCGATCATGCGCCCCAGCGTCACGGCCACCTTCATGTTCTGCGTCTGCGCCGGCGCCGGCGGCAGGTTGGCCATGGTGCTGCGGTAGCGTTCCTGGTAGGACGCCGTTTCCTGCCGCAGCCGCTGCGTGCCGGCCGCATCGTTGATGCCGCCGAGCAGATTGATCACGCACCACAGGGCCGCCGACGTGCCGATCAGGGCGCTGGCGCCATACAGCGTCTTGCGCGCGCGCTGGAAGTGGTAGTAGCGGGCCAGCGAACCCGGCGGATAGTGGCTGGGCGGCGGATGCTTGCCCAGCAAGGTCAGCATTAACTGGTCGGCCAGGGCCGGCGTTTGCCGCAAGCCCACGCGCTCGCTGGCCAGCTGCAGGTCGATGAAGTGGTAGGCCACTTCGACGCCGTTGTCGCACAGCAATTCGAGCTTGGCGATCTGCGCGGCGGGCGCCAGGATGACGGTATTGAGCACGTCGCCGCGCGCCAGCATGCGCGTGCTGGTGAGAAATTGCCGCGTTTTTTCCGTTTCCAGCACGATGTTCACGGCCACGCCGTCGAGTGCGATGGTCGCCGTCTGGCGCGAAAAGCGCAACTGGCCCTTCTCGTAATAGCTTTGCCGCAAGCCGCCCGATTGCTGCGTCACGAGCAGCAGGTGTTCGTGCGTGAGCGCCAGTTTTTTTACCAGGGCAATACTCAGCAGGCTGGTCGAATACAGGCCGGCCACGGGAATGCGCAAGTGTTCGAGCGCTTCCGTCCACGGCTGCAGCAGCGAGGGATTGGTCAGCGCAAAGAACAGCACCTGGTCGTCGTGGCGGCCCGTGCTTTCGCGGCCCAGCAGGGCGCTGCCCCGGTAGGGCGTGTCGCGGTGCAGCTGCTGCTTGCGCCGTTCGAGCAGGGCGCGGCCCGCCTTGCCGCGCACGTGGGGCAGCAGCTGGCGCTGGAAGTCTTCCTCGATCAGGTCCGTCAGCAGGTAGGCGGGCACGTCCAGCCGTTGCTCGCGCGGGTCTTCCAGCCAGGCGGCAAAGCCGTCCAGCCCGGCCGCGCTGGCGGGAAAGCACTGGCCCGTGCCCAGCGCGCCGTTGCGCCAGTCGTAGGCGCACAGGGCTTCGCTGGTCAGGTAGAGCAATTGTTTGCGGAACACGGCGGCCTCAGGTTTTGATAGTGCTGATGGTGTCGTAGATGGGACCGAGCACCGAGAGCATGATCCAGCCCAGCAGCAGGCCCAGGATCACCGTCATCGTCGGCTCGATCATGGCTTGCACTTTTTCTATCAATTCCTTCACTTCGCGGTTGTAGAAATAACTGACATTGCGCAAGGCCGTGTCGAGCGAACCCGTCGCTTCACCCACCTTCAGCATGCGGATCACCAGCGGAGGGAAGATGCCCGTGTGCTGGAAGGCCGCCGTCACGCCATGACCTTCGCTGATCAGCCGGGCGGCGCGGCGCAGGCCGGCGGCCACCACCTGGTTGCCGGCGATGCCTTCGGACAAACGGATGCATTCGAGGATGGTGATGCCGGACGCATACATCAGCGCGAAAAACGTGGCGAAGCGGGCCAGGATGATCTTGTGCAGCACGGGGCCGACCAGCCACAGCCGCAGTTTCAAGCCATCCCAGGCATAGCGGGCCGCCTCGCTGCGGCGGATCGCCGCGCGCAGGCCGAAGAACAGCAGCAGGGGCAAGGCCAGCAGCACATACCAGTAATCGATGAACACATTCGACACGGCAATCAACACGCGCGTGTGCAGCGGCAGTTCGCCGCCCATGTTGCGGATGAAGGCCGTCAGCTGGGGCACCAGGTAAATCATCAGGAAAAACGTCACGGCGCACACGACCACGGCGACGACGACCGGATACATGACGATCTTGCGCGTCTGCGAAGCCAGCTCATCCTGCCACTTCAGGCTTTCCGACAGGTTCTTGAAGACATCGGCGATCTTGCCGCTCTGTTCTCCCGCAAGGATCAGGCTGGTAAACGTGGCGTCGAAGATGTCGCCATGCTGGGCCAGCGCGCCCGACAGGGGCAGACCGCCTTCGATGCTCTCGATCAGGTCCGTGACGACTTCGCGCAGGCGCGGGTGATCCGTGCTTTCGCGCAAGTCGTTCAAGCCTTCGAGGATGGGCACGCCCGCGCCCGTCAACTGTTCCATGTGGAAACAGAAATTGATCAGGTCGCGGCGGTGGATGACCCGCTTGCCCAGCAACACCAGATACTGGCCCGTGATCTTGCAGTCGATCAAGTCGAGCTGCATGCGGTGCAGGCGCGCCTCCAGGTCCGGCACATTGGCCGCCTCCATGCTGCCGGGAATCATCTCGCCGGCGGCATCCATGGCGCGGTAGACATATTGCGCCATCAGCTGAGCCTATCCGTCAGGTCGACGACGCGGGCGACTTCCTCGAGCGTCGTCACGCCTTCGCGCACGCGGCGCATGCCGTCGTCGACGAGGGCCTTGAAGCCGGCCGCGCGCGCGGCGGCCTTGAGTTCGCGCAAGCTGGCGCGGCGCGCCGTCAATTCATCGAGATCGGCCGTCATCTTGAGGATTTCCATGATGGCCAGCCGTCCCTTGTAGCCCTGGTGCGCGCAGCGCTCGCAGCCGGCGGCGCGGCAGATGTTCACCGGCGGCGCTTCGGACGCCAGGCCCAGCAGGCGGCGCTCGACGTCGTCGGCGATCGCCGTTTCCTTGCAATGCGGACACAAGCGGCGCACCAGGCGCTGCGCCACGATGCCGATGATGTTGCCGGCCATGATGTCGGGCAGGATGCCGATGTCGAGCAGGCGCGAGACGGAGCCAATGGCTGAGCTCGTATGCAGGGTGGAATACACCTGGTGCCCCGTCATGGCGGCGGCAAAGGCCATTTCCGCCGTTTCGCGGTCGCGGATCTCGCCGACCAGGATGATGTCCGGGTCTTGCCGCATCATCGAGCGGATGCCGTCGGCAAAGCCCAGCTTGACGGAATCGTTGACCGAG
Organism: Janthinobacterium sp. SUN118; assembly: GCF_030397695.1. Classification (NCBI taxonomy): domain Bacteria; kingdom Pseudomonadati; phylum Pseudomonadota; class Betaproteobacteria; order Burkholderiales; family Oxalobacteraceae; genus Janthinobacterium; species Janthinobacterium sp. SUN118. The sequence continues at coordinate 2,094,460 of NZ_JAPUBV010000001.1, forward strand.
GTCTGGCGTATCATGTTCATCGGATACTCGACCGGGTCTTCCAGGGTCATGATGTTGACGCTTTCCGTATTGATATGGTTGAGTATCGAATACAGGGTGGTGGTCTTGCCGCTGCCCGTCGGCCCCGTCACGAGGATGACGCCGTCGGGGCGGGCGATCATCAGTTTGAGCAGGTTCAGTTCCGTTTCGGCCAGGCCCAGCGCGTCGAGCGGGACGATGCCTTTTTGCCGGTCCAGCACGCGCAGCACGAAGTTTTCGCCATGCGTGGTCGGTTGCGCCGAGGCACGGAAATCGATTTGCCGCCCGGAAAACTTGATGCTGATGCGTCCATCCTGCGGCGCGCGCGCCTCGGCGATATTCATGTTCGACATCACCTTCAGGCGCACGGCCATGGCCGGCCAGTACGATTTGTGCAGGCTGCGGATTTGCCGCAGGATGCCGTCGATGCGGTAGCGGATGCGCAGGAACGACTGTTCCGGTTCGAAATGGATGTCGGACGCGCTGTTTTGCACGGCATCGGCCAGCAGCGCGTCGATCAGGCGCACCATGGGCTGGCTGTACTCGTCCGAAGGCGAGGCCATGCTCTGGTAATTGACTTCGCCCGTCTCGATCTCGTGCAGGATGCCGTCGATCGACAGCTCGAAACCGTAATACTGGTCGATGGCGCGCGAAATGTCCGATTCGTTGACCAGCACCGTGGAAATCGTGATGCCCTTGACCAGCATGGCGCTGATCTGGTCCAGCGCAACGATGTTGCTGGTGTCGGCCATGGCCAGTATCAGATTGTCGGCTTGCCGCTCGTAGACGATGGGAAAGACGCGGTAGCGTTTGGCCACGTCCTTCGGGATGAGCTTCAAGGCGATGGCGTCGACCACCAGGCTGGACAGGTCGGCGCTGACTTGCTTGAGGTTTTCGCTGAGCGCTTCGCGCACCGTGGCTTCCGTGACGAAGCCCAGCATGATGAGCAGCTTGCCCAGCGGTTCGCTGCTGCGTTTCTGCTCGATCAGGGCGATGCGCAGCTGGTCTTCGCTGATCACGCCTTTCTGGATCAGCAGCTTGCCCAGTGGAAGTTTTGCTTGTTCTGCCATGTAATGCTTATTCCTGACGGATGATGACGATGGCCGGGTCGGCGGGCGCGGCGGAAGAGGCCGCCGTAGGTGCGCCGCCCAGTTCGCGCAAGCGTGTCTGCACGACGGCGCGGTCGAAGGCGGCCGGCGCCGTTTGCGCCAGGACCAGCGCGCGCTGGTAATAGGTGGCGGCCAGCTTCGGCTGGTTCAGCCGGTCCAGGCCGACGGCCAGGTTGAAGGCATAATCGGGATTGCCGGGCACGGCGCTGTAGGCGCGGAAGAATTGCTGCTGCGCCTCGGACCAGCGGCGCTGCTTGGCGTACACATTGCCCAGTGCAAACAAGACGGGGCCGCTGTCGGGCGAACGGGCCAGGATGGCTTTCAATTTCGCTTCGCTCTGCACGACGTCGCCCTGGCGCAAGCCGATCAGTCCCGCCAGCGCCACGCCATCGTCGGGATTGATTTCGAGCAAACGTACATACAGGGCCGCCGCCTGCGCGCCCTGGTTTTCGCGCTGGGCCACGGCCGCCAGGCCCAGCAGCGCGTCGCGGTTGCTGTCGTCCTGCTGCAGCACCGCTTCATACTGCTGGCGGGCCGTGCCCAGCTGGCCGCCGTTCAGCGCCTGATACGCCTGCTGCACGCCGGGATGGATCTGCGGCGCGGGCGCGTTGCGCAGCACCTGGATCTGGCTGTTGTCCGGCGCCATCACGGGCGGCAGGCTGGGCTGTGCGGGCGGAGGCTGCTGCGCCAGCTGCGCGGCCACGGCCGCCTGGGCCGCCGCCTGTATCAGCGCTTGCTGTTCCGCCGCGGCCGACGGGCTGCGCGCCTCGTGGCGCGGCTCTGGCGGCGCATATTCCGGCGCGGTGGCCACTGCGGTGGCTGGCGCTGCTGCGCCTGGACCGGGCAAGACGAGGATGGGACCGGCGGCGCCGGTGCTGCCCGGAGCGTCCGTCAGCGGCATGGGCACGCCGGGCAGGTTGGCGCCCGCGCCAGGACTGTTGCTGGCGCGCCAGTACCAGTAAGCCATGGAACCGGCCACCAGCAGCAGGATGGCCAGCAGCACGGCCAGGCGCACGGTGGCCGGATCGACGCTGATGGGGCCGCGTGGCGGCGTCTTGCTGCGGCTGGCGCCGGCCGCGGGGCGTGGCCGGGCCGGCGGCGCTTCACTGCGCGCGCGCGGCGCCTCGGGACGCGGTGCCGCGCCCGGCTGGGCCGCGCTGGGGTCAGCTTGGGGCGTGGCCGGCGGCGCGGGTGTTGGCGTCGGTGTCGGTCCCGGTCCCGGCGCCGGTCCCGCTGAAGGCGCCGGCGCATCGGCCAGCGGTTCCAGGCTCAGGGTGCTTGACGGCGCCGCCGGCGGCGCGGCGGCTGGCGCCGGCCGCAATGGCGCGGCATCGGCTGGCGCCAGTGCCAGCACCTGGTCGTACGCTTCGGACGGCTTTTCCAGTTCGTCCTCGTGCAGGCTGTTCTGCTTGGCGCGTTCGGCTTTCTTCAGCGCCTGCATGAGCAAGCTCATGGGACATCTCCCTGCAGGCGGGCCTGCGGCTGGACGGCCGCAGCGGGCTGCCCATCCGAATACGGCTGGGTGTTCAGCGGCGCCTGGCCCGGCAGCAGGTAGCGGTAGTCGCGGTAATCGCCGTCGATGCTGGCATCCTTGACCACCACGGGGCGCATGAAGATCACCAGCTCCGTCTTGCTGCTTGCTTCGTTACGATAGGTAAACAAGTTGCCCACCACGGGCAGGCTGGACAGGCCAGGCACGCCATCCTTGGCATTGTCGATGGAATCCTGCATGAGGCCGCCCATCACGGCGATCTGCCCATTGCCCACCTTCATGATCGATTCCAGCTCGCGCGCCTGGATCACGGGCACGCGGCTGACCACGCTGGCCGTGGCCAGGGCCGGATTCGGATCCTGCACATAGCCGACGATGCGCGTGATGGTGGGGCGCACGTTCAAGGTCACTTCATCGCTGTCGGAAATCTGCGGCGTGACGCTCATGACGAAGCCCACGGGCACGGTTTCCAGCTTCGATTCATAGGTGGCCGGCGTGGTGATGGTGCCGGTCGAGCTGATCACGGCCGGCGTCACCTTGATGGTGAAAAAGACATTGTTGTCGACCACCTTCAGCATCGCCGTCTGATTGTTCAGCACGCTGATCTTCGGGCTGGACAGCACTTTCACCTTGCCGAACGATTCCAGCAGCTGGATGGTGGTGGTAAAACTGTCTTTCAGATAATTGAGCACGAAGAGGCCGGGCGTGGTACCGGGCACGACGCCACTACTGAGCGGGGTAGTGCCCACTTGCTTCTGGGTCAGGCTCAGGCTGCCCGTCAGGCGCGACCAGTTGATGCCTTGCTGGTATTCGTTGCTCAGGCGTACCTCGATGATGGTCGCCTCGATCAGTACTTGCCGCTTGGCGCTGTGCAGCACGACGTCGAGGAATTCGGCGATTTTCTCATGCTGGCGGCCCGTGGCCCGCACGGCGATCAAGCCGCCCTCGACATTGACCACCACCGACGACGGGCTGCCCTTGTTGGCCAGTTTCAGGAGCGGCATGCCGTTCGCATCCGTGGGCTGGGCCTGGTTCGCGCCGGGGTTGGCCTGCTGCTGGCCCGGCGTTGCCTGGCCTTGCACATACTGGCCGCCATTCTGCTGCGGGAGCTGGTTGCCGGGCTGATTGCCGTACTGGCCGCCATATTGCCCGCCATACTGGCCCGGCACAGGCTGGTTGCCGCCCTGGTTCTGGCCCTGTTGGCCCTGCTGGCCTTGCATCGTCGTCAGTTGCTGGTTCAGCTGCGCCAGCGGATCGACTTGTATATCGTTAAGCGTGGTTTCGCGCAGCAAGTCGCGGATATTCCTTTCCAGGCTGTACCAGAAATTATTTTCTGAACGATTCACCACCAGGGTAGTCGAATTGTTATTGCCGTTGCTGCCGCCCTGGTTGCCGCCATTCGGATTGTTTACGTTATTCGTGCCGCCGCCGGCCGTGGAAATCTGCGTGGCGATATTGACGCTGCTGTTGGTGCTGCGCGCCATGTTGACATAATCGATCTTGTAGTTGCGCCAGACGGGCGCGTCGGGCAGCACCAGCAGGTTCTTGCCATCGATTTCGTAGCGCATATCGACTTGCTTGCTGATACGCGCGAGCAGTTGCGGCAGGGTCTGGTTCAGCGCGTTGAGGGTTACGCTGCCGTCGATCTGCGGGTGGATGTCGATATTCATGCCGGCGTCGCGCGCCAGCGCGAACAGCAGCGACTGCACGGGTACCTTGTGCACGGTGACGCTGTAGGTTTCGGCCTTGGCGGCCGGCAGTGGCGCGGCCAGCACGCTGCTTTGCTGTACGGGTTCGGGAATGGCGCCGGCGGGGCGCGGTGCTTCATTGATATGTCCGGGCGATACGGGCATTTGATGCGAAGCACAGCCGGCCAGCATGGCGCAGCAGGCAACGGTGACGCAAGAGGCCAGCACAGGAATAGGGTGTTGAGTCATGAAAAGTTCGCCCTTGGAGTCGTGTTGTGCTTTTGCAATTTTAACCACCATGATCCTCTAAAAGCAATCGTGTGTGCAGCCCCGGGAGGGAATATGAACAAATAAAGTTGGTAACCACCACGTCAGGGTTTTTCCTGGGAAATGGATATCATTTCTTTGCGGATACTGTCGATGTTGCTGAGTAATGGTTTCTGTGGTGAGGTAGTCGTCAATCTCGCCCACACGGCCTGTGCGCTGGCGCGGTCGGCGAAGCTGCCATAGACGATGGCCAATCGCCAAGCGGCGCTTGCCGGCGTGTCCTTGGCCGCATTGGCGCGCGTATGGGCGCTGGTTTTGGCAGTGGCACGCGCACCGGCATGCAGATCTGCCTGTGCCGCGGCAAGCGTGGCGTCGGGCGCGTCGGGCACCTTGGCGCGCAGGCGAAAGACGTGGATGTCGCGCAGGCCGATGGCTTGTTGCGCTTGTTGCAGGAATGCTTCCGCCGTCGCCGCGTCGCTGGCTGGCATGCTGGCGACATGCAGCACCAGCTGCTGCGGTTCTTGCCGCGCCAGCCATGCGCGCGATGCGGCCAGGCTGCTGTCGAGCAGCGGCGTGGGTGCCGGCCGCTGTGCGGGCGACGTTGGCCCTGGGCTGCCCTGGGCGCGTGCTTCGCTGCGTGACGGCCTGCTGCTGGCTGCTCCGGCCGGCGCACTGGCTGTTGCCAGCAGTGGCGCCGCCGATGCCGATGCCGATACCGATGTCGATGCTGGCGCGCTGGCCGGCCTGACGGGCGGCGCCGATGGCGGCATTGACGCCAGTGCTGGTGCTGATGCTGGTGCCGGTACCGATGCTGCGGCGGTGGCCGGCGCCGATATTAATGCGAATGCGGCGCCCGGTGTATGTGCTGTATCCGATGTGCCTGGCGCCCTGTCCGCCCGTGTGCCTGGCATGCTGCCAGCTGCCACGTTTGCCGGCACACCTGTCGGCGCCGGTGTTGGCGGCGGTGCGGGCGCTTGTCCATCCGTGCGCACTGCCGCCGTCGCAGGCGCGCCTGTGCCTGTAGCGCCTGTGCCTGTATCCGCTGCCGGCCGTGCCATCGACGCAGGGGCAGGGGTGCTTGCCGCCAACGGCGCCAGCCATTGCCACAGCAATGCTCCGGCCAGCAGCAGCATGACGGCGATCAAGGCGCGCGCCAGCAGCGTGCCGGCATGCCATGGCGCGGGGCCGAGCGTGCCGAACGGGCTGTCGGCGATCGCCAGGCGCAGGTGGCGCGCCGCCACTTGCTGCGCATCGTCGGCGTACGCGGCCAGCAAGGCCTTGTCGGCGAGGATGTTGATCCTGCGCACGATTCCCTGCGACGCGCGGGCCAGTCGCCGCAGCGCCTGCGGCGTGAAGACGAGCGGCGTGGCGCGGCCGGCGGCCGCCAGCCGGCATGCCAGGTAGTCGCCCAACAGGGAGGGCGGCAGGCGCGGCACGGTAAAGCTGTGCGTGATGCGTTCCTTCAATTGCCGCAGCTGCGGCAGGGCCAGCGTGTGCTCCAGTTCCGGCTGGCCAAACAGCACGATTTGCAGCAGCTTGTGACTGGCCGTTTCCAGGTTCGTCAGCAGGCGCAGCGCTTCCAGGGTGGCCACCGGCATCGCTTGCGCCTCTTCGGCCAGCAGCACCACCTGGCAGCCCGCCGCATGCCTGGCGATCAGTTCGCCGTGCAGGGCGCGCAGCACGGCATCGGCGCCATGGCCGGTCGTGTCGAGCCCCAGCTCGGCGGCGATGGCGTGCATGACCTCGTCCGCTTCCAGGCTGGGGTTGAGCAGGTACAGCACATCGACCGGCGCCGGCAACCGCTCGGCCAGCATGCGGCACAGCATGGTCTTGCCGCTGCCCACTTCGCCCGTCAGCTTGATGATGCCTTCGCCTTGCGTGACGGCGTACAGCAGCGCGGCCAGCAGCTCGCCCCGGGTATTGCCTGGATAAAAGAAGGCGGGATCGGGCGTGATGCCGAACGGGGCCGTGCGCAAGCCGAAATGGGCCAGGTACATGCCGTGCGGCGACCTTGCGGGCTTCATGCGGCGATGCAGTTCAGGAACGCCTGCTCGAGGCTGGCATCGGCCGCGCCGCCGTGGCGCGCGCGGCATTCGGCCGGCGTACCCGTAAACAACATGCGGCCTTCATGCAGGATGGCCATGCGGTCGCACAGTTCGTCGATATCGGCCAGCGCATGCGAGGTGAGCAGGGCGCCGCGGCCCTGTGCCCGCAGTTGCCGCAGCGCCTGCTTGAACAGGGCGCGCGCCTTCGGGTCGAGTCCGCTCATCGGTTCATCGAGCACCAGCTGCGGCTTGCCTGACAATAAACAGGCAGCCAGTCCCAGTTTCTGCATCATGCCTTTCGAATAGTCGCGCGCGGGCCGGCTCAGGGCGGACGGCGCCAGGTCGAGCGCGGCGATGGCCGCTTGCACGGCTCCCTCGTCGTAGCGCACTTTGTGCAAACGCAACAGATAGCGCAGGAAATCGCCGCCCGTCAGGTAATGCGGCGCCTGGAAGCGTTCCGGCAGGAAGGAGATGGGCTGGCGCGCTGCGCTGTGCCGGTGCGGCTGGCCAAAGATGGCGATGCTGCCCAGGTCGGGCGTGCAGAAATCGAGCAGGCATTTGAGCAGGGTGGTCTTGCCAGCGCCATTCACGCCCACCAGGCCGAACAGCTCTCCGGCGCGTATGTCGAGGTCGACGCCGCGCAGGACGGCATTGCCGGCCAGCTGCTTGTGCACGTTGTGGTACTCGATGGCGCAGGCGTTCATAGGGGCAATGGTGGTTGGGGACGGTGAACGACCGCCATTATTGCCATGCGTTCCGGCGCCCGGCAAGTGTTTCCTTGTCGTCTGCGGAAATGCGCAAATATCAAACGATGGAATGTATTTTCTTTAAGAAACAACAGGTTCTGGAATAAAATACCAGCGCACGCCGTTGGCGTGCATCGTCTGTCGAATCTGTCGAGGAGCAAGCATGGCAAGGCCAGAGAAAGTCCGGCTCGGTGAAATTTTGGTGCAGCAGAAATTGCTGACGGAACAACAGTTGGGCCAGGCCTTGACGGAACAGAAGCGTTCGGGGCGCAAGCTGGGGCGCGTCTTCGTCGAGCACGGCTTTGTCACGGAAGAGCAGATTTCGGGCGCGCTGGCGCGCCAGCTCGACATTCCCTACATCAATCTGAAGTTTTTCAACATCAATCCCGAACTGGTGCGGCTGTTGCCGGAAACCCAGGCGCGGCGCTTCCGCGCGCTGGTGCTGGAAGACCGCCGCGAGGGCTTGCTGGTCGGTATGTCCGATCCGACCGACCTGTTCGCGTACGACGAGATCGCGCGCCTGGTCAAGCGCCATATCGAACTGGCTGTGGTCAACGAGACGGAAGTGCTGGCCGCCATCGACCGCATTTACCGCCGCACCGAGGATATTTCCACCCTGACGCGCGAGCTGGAGCAGGACCTGGGCGACGTCTCCGTCGACTTTGGCGCGCTGGCCGTCAATCCGGGCCTGGAAGAGGCGCCCATCGTCAAGCTGCTGCAATCCGTGTTCGAGGATGCCACGCAGGTGCGCGCCTCGGACATCCATATCGAGCCGCAGGAGGGCCGGCTGCAGATCCGCTTCCGCATCGACGGCGTGCTGCATCTGCAGACGGAGGCCGACAGCAAGATCGCCAGTTCGCTGGCGCTGCGCCTGAAACTGATGTCGGACCTCGATATTTCCGAGAAACGCCTGCCGCAGGATGGCCGCTTCGCCATCCGCGTGAAGAACCAGCGCATCGACGTGCGTATCTCGACCATGCCGACCCAGTACGGCGAATCGGTGGTGATGCGGCTGCTGAACCAGGGCGGCACGACCCTGCGCCTGGACGCCATCGGCATGCCGCCCGCATTGGTGGACCGGTTCCGCGCCATCGTGCACCGGCCGAACGGCCTCGTGCTGGTGACGGGCCCCACCGGCAGCGGCAAGACGACGACCCTGTACTGCGCGCTGGCCGAACTCAATTCGGTGGAAAAAAAGCTGATCACGGTGGAAGATCCCGTCGAATACCGCTTGCCCGGCATTAACCAGGTGCAAGTGAACGACAAGATCGAGCTGAACTTCGCCCGCGTTCTGCGCTCGGCCCTGCGCCAGGATCCCGACATCGTGCTCGTCGGCGAGATGCGCGACCAGGAAACGGCGCAAATCGGCTTGCGCGCCGCCATGACGGGCCACCTGGTGCTGTCGACCCTGCATACGAACGACGCCATCAGCACGCCGCTGCGCCTGATGGACATGGGCGTGCCCCGCTACATGGTGGGCAGTTCGCTGCAAGCCGTGCTGGCGCAGCGCCTGGTGCGCGTGATCTGCGAAAGCTGCAGCACGCCGTACGCGCCCACGCCCAACGAATACGAATGGCTGCGCCTGGAACTGGGCGAGCTGGTCGAGCGCAACCAGTATTTCCACGGCAAGGGCTGCTCGCATTGCAATGGCATGGGTTACCGGGGCCGCACGGGCGTCTACGAATTGCTGGAAATCACGCGCGCCGTGGCCGACGCGGCCAACCATGCCGATCCGTCGCATTTCATGAAGGTGGCATCGGCGCAGATGGCGGGCGAGACCCTGCGCCGCCACGCCGTGCAGCTGGTGGTGCAGGGCCGCACGACGGTGCTTGAAGCGATGCGCATCAGCAACCAGAGCGAGGATTGACGTGCCGTTCTTTGCCTACAAGGCGCGCAATGCCAGCGGCGAGCTGCTGACCGGCGTGATGGAAGGCGCCGACAGCGGCGCCGTGGCCGACCAGCTGATGGCGGGCGGCATCACGCCCGTCGACATCAGCGCCACCAAACAGACGGTGACGGGCGCCGGCGCCAACCAGCTGGGCTGGTGGGCCAGGCTGACCGAGAAAAAAGTCACGCCCATGGACGTGCAGCTGTTCAGCCGCCAGCTGTACACCCTGCTCAAGGCGGGCGTGCCCATCATGCGCGGCCTGGCCGGCTTGCAGGAGTCGGCCATCAGTCCCGCGTTCGGCCGCATCATCAAGGATGTGCGCGAATCGCTGGACGCGGGGCGCGAGCTGTCGGCCGCCATGGCGCGCCACCCGGCGGTCTTCACGCCGTTCTACCTGTCGATGGTGCGCGTGGGCGAAATGACGGGGCGCCTGGACGAAGTCTTCCTGCGCCTGTTCGACCACCTGGAATTCGACCGCGACATGCGCGCGCGCGTGAAGACGGCGACGCGCTACCCGACCTTCGTCGTGTTTGCCATGATCGCGGCCATGGTGGTGGTGAATATCTTCGTCATTCCCCAGTTCGAGAAGGTGTTCGCCAGCTTCCACGCCGAACTACCGCTGATGACGCGCATCCTGATCGGCGCCTCGCGCTTTACCGTCACCTACTGGCCCCTGCTGCTGATGGCGGCGCTGGGCGGCTTCTTCGGCTGGCGCGCCTGGCTGCGCACGAAGGATGGCCTGTACAAATGGGACCGCGCCAAGCTGCGCCTGCCGATCGCCGGCAAGATCATCCTGAAGGGCACCATGGCCCGCTTCGCGCGCAGCTTCGCCCTGTCGAGCACGAGCGGCGTGCCCATCGTGCAGGCGCTGACGGTGGTGTCGCAAACCGTCGACAACACCTACCTGAGCGCGCGCGTGGAACAGATGCGCGACGGCGTCGAGCGGGGCGAAAGCATCTTGCGCACCTCGGTGGCGGCCGGTGTCTTCACGCCGGTGGTGCTGCAGATGATCGCCGTGGGCGAGGAGTCCGGTTCGCTGGACGACCTGATGGACGAGATCGCGGACATGTACGAGCGCGAAGTCGATTACGAGCTGAAGACCCTGTCGGCGCAGATCGAGCCCATCCTGATCGTCTTCCTCGGCGCCATGGTGCTGGTGCTGGCGCTGGGCATCTTCCTGCCGATCTGGGACCTGGGCAGGGCGGCCCTGCACTGATGGCCGCGCCCGCCCGCCAGCGCGGTTTTACCCTGTTCGAACTGGCCGTCGTGGCGGCCGTGTTCGCCCTGCTGGTGACGGTCTTCCTCAGCCGCGTGGCCTACTACCAGCAGCAGGCGCAGCAGACGTCCGTGGCGCAGATGCTGGGCGTCTTGCGCACCAGTCTGCGGGTGCAGGTGCTGCAGCTGTACCTGGCGGACCGGCGCGACCAGCTGCCGGCGCTGGCGCGGCAAAACCCGTTCGACTGGCTGGCCGACAAGCCTGCCAATTACCTGGGCGAGTTTGAGCAGCCGGCGCTCGATAAATTGCCGGGAGGGAATTGGCTGTACGATAAAAAAGAACAAAAAATCATCTATTTGTTAAGTAATGGCAATATTTTTTCCCCCACAAGTGTTGATCCAGTGAAATTTAAGGTAACCTTGCCGGGTGCAGACGCCGATATTGAAAAGCTCGCCCAGGAACCCGATATTGTGGTGTGGAAATTGCCGGACCCGGTGGCACACTGAGTCCCGTGCAGCGACAGTTTCATGTTTAGTTTGATGTTTTTAAATTGATTTTGGAGAGCAGGTATGAATAAATCCTTACGTAGTTTCAAAAGCGGCGCCCAGGCAGGTTTCACCCTGATCGAACTGGTGGTCGTCATCGTCATCCTGGGCATCCTGGCGGCGACGGCGATTCCTAAATTCGTCGACATGTCGACCGATGCGCGCGTGGCCAAGATGCAGGCGGCCGCCGGCGCCATCAAGGCCGGTTCCGCGCTGTACCACGCGCAATGGCTGGTCAAGGGCGGCGTCGATACGCCGAAAGTGCAGATGGAAGGCAAGGACATCGACGGTGCGTTTGGCTACCCTGCGGCAACCGCGGCAGGCATCGGCGAGGCTGCGGGCATCAGCAATAAAGACTACGTGATCGCCACCACGGCAGGCTTCGTCGTGACCCCGGATGCCACGCGTAGCACCTGCACGGTGACCTACACGGCGCCAACCGCTGCAGGCGGCGCACCGGTCATTGATATCGCGGCAGACAAAACCACCTGCAAGTAATATTTGAGCAATCTGCAAGGAACGCCAGGCCCCGCGCCGGCCTTCCTTGCGCACCACCAGCCCAACCCCAGGCTTGGCCAGTTGGGCTTTTTTACGGGCCATCCCTTGCGACCAGCACCACAATTCTCGGCATTTCCTGAAGCGCGGCGGCAACAGTTGCCGCGGCAGGCGCGCGCGCGCGGCTTCACGCTGATCGAACTGGTGGCCGTGCTGGTAATGGTGGGCCTGATCACCACCTTTGCCGCTTCCCGCTTCTTCCAGCGCGACACCTTCGATGCGCGCGGCTTTGCCGACCAGGCGACGAATATCGTGCGCTATGGACAAAAGCTGGCGGTGGCGCAAAACCGCGCCGTCTTCGTGCGCATTGACGCCAACAGCGTGGCCCTGTGCTTCGACGCGGCCTGCAGCGCCGCCAACCGGGTGCTGCCGCCCACGGGCAGCAACAGCGGCAGCAATGAAACCCTGCAATATTGCAACGGGCAGCGCAACTGGCTGTGCGAAGGCCGTCCGGCCAGCGTGGCCCTGTCCACCGTGCCCGCCAACACGCCCGGCTTCTATTTCGATGCGCTGGGCCGGCCCTACGCGCTGGCGAACGTCTTCCCCGCGCCATCGACTTTCCCCGCCCGGCTGGCCCTGCGCATCGCGGGCGATGGCGCGGCGCGCAACATCATGGTGGAAGGGGAGACCGGCTATGTGTATTGACATGCCGCGCCCCGGCCGGCGCCAGCGCGGCTTCACCTTGATCGAGCTGGCGCTGTTCATCGTCATCGTCGGCGTGGCCGCGGCCGCCATTCTGGGCGTGATGACCGTGACGACGCGGCACAGCGCCGATCCGCAGCTGCGCAAGCAGGCGCTGGCCATTGCCGAAGGCATGCTGGAAGAGATCCAGCTGGCGCGCTTCACGTACTGCGATCCGCAGGACTCCAATGCGGAAACGGCCACTGGCCCGGCCGGCTGCACCATCCCGGAAGCGGTCGGACAGGAGGCGGGCGGCGTGCCGCGGCCGTTCGACAATGTCAACGATTATGTGGCCGCGTACGGTACGGCCACGGCTTACACGACGGATGCTCAGGGCACTGCCTGGGTGCCCGGCGCCGGCCAGCCGTATACGGCCTGGGTGACGATCACGCCGGCCGCCCTGAACGGCATCGCCGCCACCGAGAGCCTGCGCATCGAGGTCAGGGTGCCGTATGCCGACCAGCAGATCGTGCTCGACGGCTATCGCGTGCGTTATGCGCCGAACAGCATCCCATGAGACATTTTCCGCTTCCCTTCCGCCGCGCGCGCGGCTTTACCCTGGTGGAGATGGTCATCGTGATCGTCATCATGGGCATCATCGGCGCCATGGTGGCCGTCTTCATCCGCGTGCCCGTGCAAGGCTACGTGGATGCCACGGCCCGCGCGGCCCTGGCCGATACGGCCGATACGGCGGCGCGCCGCCTCACGCGCGACGTGCGCCTGGCGCTGCCCAACAGCGTGCGCGTGTCGGCCGATGGCCAGTTCCTGGAATTGCTGCTGACCAAGACGGGCGGGCGCTACCTGAGCGACGGCGATCCGCCTGGCCTGGGCGACGTGCTGGGCTTCGACCCGGACAGGACATATACGGGCAGCTTCACCATCATCGGCGCCGCGCCGGCCGATGCGCTGGGCACGCGCCAGGCCATCGCCGTGGGCGACCATATCGTCGTGTATAACCTGGGCCAGTTGTACGGGCCGAACAATGCCTATGCGTGCAGCGCCGCGAATGGCTGCAACCGGGCGCAGGTCACGGCCGTGGCGGGCAGCCTCGTCACGCTCGGCAGCTATCCGTTCGCCGCCAGCCCGGCGCCGCAGCCCTCGCCATCGAACCGCTTCCAGGTGGTGACGACGCCCGTCACCTACGCCTGCGACACGCAGCGGGGCACGCTGACGCGCTACGCCGGCTACGCCATCGCGGCGACCCAGCCGCTCAGCGAGACGGCCGCGCCATTGGCGGGCGCGCAGGCGGCCCTGCTGGCGCGCCAGGTGGCCGCTTGCAGTTTCAACTACACCGTGCTGGCGAATGTGCAGCGGGGCCTGGTGAATGTCAGCCTGAGCCTGGGCGCGGCGAACAGCAACACGGGCGTCGTGCGCCTGGTGCAGCAGGTACAAGCGAGGAATACGCCATGAAGCACGTGTCCGTTCCGGGCTTGCGCGCGCGCCGCATGCGCGGCTTCAGCCTCGTCACGGCCATTTTCCTGCTGGTCGTGCTGGCCGGTCTGGCGGCCGTGATGGTGAATGTCTCCACCTTCCAGCAGACGGAGTCGGCCATGGACGTGCAGGGCGTGCGCGCCGAGCAGGCTGCGCGCGCGGGCCTCGAGTGGGGCTTGCAGCGGCAGCTGGCCGCCGGCCTGGCGCCCGGTGCGGCCTGCATCGCGCCCGCCGCGTTTACCTTGTCCGCGGGCACGACGCTGTCCGCGTTTACCGTCAGCGTGCAATGCACCACGGCCACGGGACCGGGCACGCTGGCCAACTGGACCATCACGGCCACGGCGTGCAACCAGCCGGCCGCGGCCGCGCCGCGCTGCCCGAACCCGGGCAACAACGCCGATTACGTGCAGCGCCGCCTGCAAGCCGTGCTGTCGCTGTGAGGGTTTGCTGACAAAAAAAGATCGCTAATTTGTTGTTTTTACACAATAAAGTTGGTTTCATGAATTAAAATTGGTTTGCTGCATTATCTGCGCGACAAGATCGGGCAGGCACTTACACTGGATAGTACGCATGGGTTTATTCGCTAGAGCAAAAAAATACGATGGATGGCTGGCGACGGCGTTTGGCCGTGAAGGCGTCAGCGCCGTCGTCGTCGAGCGTCCCGCCGGCGCCATGCCGCGCGTGCTGGGCGCCAGCTACCAGGCGGCCGAGCGTCCCGCCCCGGCCGAGGCGCTGGAAAAACTGGGCAAGGACTTGCAGGCGGCCACGCGCCACTGCACCACCGTGCTGGCCGGCGGCGAATACCAGTTGCTGTCGCTGGAAGCGCCGGCCGTGCCGCGCGAGGAATTGAAGACGGCCGTGGGCTGGCGCCTGAAGGACATGCTGGACTTTCCCCTGGCCGAGGCCACCATCGACGTGTTCGATATCCCCGGCGACCCGAACGGCGTGCAGCGCGGCAGCAGCGTGTTTGCCGTCGCCGCGCGCAACGCTGCCGTGTCGCGGCGCCAGGCGCTGTATGCGCAATGCAAGCTCGGCCTGTCCGTGATCGATATCCCGGAAATGGCCCAGCGCAATATCGCCACCTTGCTGGAAACGCCGGGCCGCGGCATCGCCGTGCTGTCCTTCGACGGCGACGGCGGCTTGCTGACGATGAGCTTCAATGGCGAGCTGTACCAGGCCCGCCGCATCGACGTGAACCTGGCGCAATTGCAGTCGCCCGAGGCCAGCCAGTACTACGACCGCGTCACCCTGGAGCTGCAGCGCTCGTTCGACCATTTCGACCGCCAGTTCCACTTCATTTCCCTCTCGCGCCTGATGCTGATGACGGGCGCCAGCGAGGGCTTGCACGGCTACCTGGCCGACAATCTCTACATGCCCGTCGAACGGCTGGACCTGGCCAGCGTGCTGGACCTGAGCCAGGTTGCCGAACTGCGCGACCCGGCCATGCAGGCGCGCTACTTCCTGGCGCTGGGCGCCGCCTTGCGCGAGCAGGGCAAGAGCGAAGGGAAGGGCGCATGAGCCAGCAGATCAATCTGTTCAACCCCCAGTTCGAACAGAAAAAACACCAGATGTCGGCGCGCGCGGCGGGCCAGATCCTCGGCGTCATGACGCTGGGCTTGCTGGGCTTGAGCGTGCTGGGCCAGCGTTCGCTGGCGGACCTGGAACAGCGCGAGGCGGGCGTCAAGACGGCGCTGGCGCAAGCGGAGGCAAAGCGCGACCAGGCCTTGCGTGATTTTCCTCCGCGCAAGAAAGACCCGGCGCTGGCGCAGCAGGTGGAAGCGGCCGAGGCGCAGCGCCAGTTGCTGCAGGATGCCTCCGCCGTGCTGGCCAGCGGCGAACTGGGTAATACCCTGGGCTATGCCGGCTATTTCCGCGCGCTGGCACAAGCGAGGGTGGAAGGCGTGTGGCTGACGGGCATCGACATCGCCGGCGCCGGCAATGCCATCGGCTTGCAGGGCCGCGCCTTGCACGCGGCGCTGTTGCCCGCGTACATCACGCGCCTGGGCCAGCAGGAAATGCTGAAGGGCAAGACCTTTGCCAGCCTCGATATCGGCCCGCCGGACGAGCCGGCGCCCACGCAGGGCAAGGCGCCGGCACAGCCGTATGTGGCGTTCAGCCTGCAATCGGCGGCCAGCGCTCCAGGTCCGGCTCCGGCCGTGGCCGCCCCGCCAGCGGGAGGGATGCGCTGATGCTGCCGCTGCTGAAGAAATGGGCTGCGGCCTTCGATGCGCTGAGCCTGCGCGAGCGGGTGATGGTCTTTGGCGCGGGCGCCGCCGCCGTGCTGTTCGTGTTTTATTTCATGTCCTTCAGTCCCTTGCTCGCCCAGCGGGCAGCGCTCGACGCGAGCATGGCGCAAAAGCAAAGTCTGCTGACCGCCGTGGACAAGGAAATCGAACTCACCATGCTGGCCAACGCCACCGATCCCGACCGGGATGCGCGCGCCCGCCTGACGGCCGTGCTGGCGGAAACGGACACCTTGAAGGATGGTCTGCGCCAGAAACAGCATGGCCTGGTGGCGCCCGAACGCATGGTCACCTTGCTCGAGCATTTGTTGCGCCAGCATGCGCGGCTGCGCGTCGTGTCGCTGAAAACCTTGCCTGGCGACAGCGTGGGCACGCCTGCGGCAGCGGCGCAGCCGGCCGATGCGGCCGCCAAGGCGGACGCGGCCAAGGCGCCAGCCGCCTTGCTGCACCGGCATGGCGTGGAAGTGGTGTTGCAAGGCAGCTATGCGGACATGCTGCAATACATGCAGGCGCTGCAAGCGATGCCGACCCGCGTGTTCTGGGGCAAGGCCCACCTGGCGGCGGAAAGCTATCCCGACGCCACCCTGACCCTGACTTTATATACCCTCAGCATGGATGACACATGGATCGCACTCTGACGACAGCGACCACTGGCCGCGCGCTGCTGGCGTCGCTAGTGGTGCTGAGCCTGGCCTGGGGCGGCGCGCAGGCGCAGGCTCTGGACGACCCCACGCGTCCGCCCGCGGCCCTGTGGGCGCCCGCGGGCGCCGCAGCCGTGGCTCCGGCGCGGCCGCAGCTGCAGTCGGTGCTCATTTCCAGCAAGCCGGGCGGGCGCCGCGTGGCCGTCATCGATGGCCAGGTGGTGCGCGTCGGCAGCAAGGTGGGCGACGCCGTGGTGACGGATATCCGCGACACGGCCGTGCTGCTGCGGCGCGGCAAATCGCTGGAAACCTTCAAGCTGTATCCGGACAGCAAGACCGACAAGATGACCGACCGCAAGACCGACCGCAAGCAGGAGTAGACGAAGTGGCCAAGCAATTCAATCAACACAAGGCGAGCATGTTCAAGATCAGCACGATGGCGGCAGTAATCAGTGTCAGCCTGGGCCTGGGCGGCTGCAATGTCGCGCCCGTCAAACGCGATACCTACAATGCGATTAACGATGCGGTGAAAGGTGCGGCGGCCACCACCACGCCGGCGGCCCAGCCGGACGCCGTGGAAGCGGCGCTGCTGCCGCCCGTCGCGGCCCTGGCCCAGCAATTGCCGAAGGCCCGCGCGGCGCTCGACGAGCGCTTCAACGTGGCCTTCAACAATGTGCCGGCGCGCCAGTTCTTCACCTCCATCGTGGCCGGCACGCGCTACAACATGCTGGTCCATCCCGAGATCGGCGGCACGATTTCCGCCAACCTGAAGGACGTGACCCTGTTCCAGGCGCTCGACGCCGTGCGCGAACTGTATGGCTACGACTACAAGGTCGAGGGTACGCAGATCTACATCAAGCCGCTGACCATGCAGACGCGTTTGTTCCACGTGAATTACCTGACGGGCGCGCGCAAGGGCAGCTCCAACCTGCGCGTCTCGTCGACGTCGGTCTCGTCCGTGGGCGCGACGACGTCGGGCGGTTCGGGCAGCACGGGCAATAACGGCAACAACAACACCGTGCAAAATCCGGGCGGCCTCGTACCAGGCGAGGACAGCAGCAACCTGACCACCACCTCGAACGCGGATTTCTGGCGCGAGCTGAAGATGTCGCTCGAAGCCATCGTCGGCAGCGCCGAAGGCGGCCGGCAAGTGGTGCTCAGCCCGCAGTCGGGCGTGATCGTCATCCGCGCCATGCCGGAAGAGCTGCGCAATGTCGACATGTACCTGAAGGCCACGCAGCTGTCCGTCGACCGTCAGGTGATCCTGGAAGCGAAAATCCTCGAAGTGCAGCTCAATAGCGACTTCCAGACGGGCATCAACTGGGCCTCGTTCGCCTCGATCAAGAGCGGCCACACGAACCGCATCTCGACCGGCTTCATCCAGCCGGGCGGCACCCTGGCGCCGCTGCCGTTCAATGGCGGCAAGCCGCCCAACATGACTACCGGCAACGGCTTGACGGCCAGCAGCGGCTTTGGCCTCAGCTCGGCGGCGACGGCGGCCGGCTCCATGTTCGGCCTGGCGTTCCAGACGGCCAACTTTGCCGCCATGATTTCCTTCCTGGAGTCGCAAGGCACGGTGCACGTGCTGTCGAGCCCCCGCATCGCCACCATGAACAACCAGAAGGCCGTGCTGAAGATAGGCACGGACGAGTTCTACGTGACGGGCGTGTCGACCACCACGAATACGACGGCCAGCGGCGCCACCACCAGCCCCAACGTGACCCTGCAGCCGTTCTTTTCCGGCGTCGTGCTCGACGTGACGCCGCAGATCGATGCGGATGGCAACATCATCCTGCACGTGCACCCGTCCGTCAGCCAGGTGACGACCATCAACAAGGAAATCGACCTGGGCAGCGCCGGTTCGCTGAAGCTGCCGCTGGCCGCGTCCAGCACCTCCGAGATGGACAGCATGGTGCGCAGCCAGGACGGGCGCATCGTCGCCATCGGCGGCCTGATGCGCCAGGCGACGACGGCGGACCGCTCGCAAGTGCCGGGCGCGGGCGACATTCCCGTGCTCGGCGCGCTGTTCCGCAACACGGGGCAGGTGATCCAGAAGCGCGAACTGGTGGTGCTGATCAAGCCGACCATCGTCGATGGCGCCAACAGCTGGAACGAGGACTTGCTCGAATCGGGCAAGCGCATCGAGGCGCTCGATCCGCGCAGCCTCGGGGAGCGGCGCTAAATGTACGAGGCCCATTTCGGCTTGCGCGAGGCGCCGTTCGGCCTCACGCCCGATACCAGTTTCTTTTTCAATGGCCCGCAGTCGCAAAAGGCGCTCAACACCCTGCTGGTGGCGGCGCGCAATGGCGAGGGCTTCATCAAGATCACTGGTGAAGTGGGCACCGGCAAGACTTTCCTGTGCCGCAAGTTCATGCAGTCGCTGGGAGCGGATTTCGTCACGGCCTACATTCCGAATCCGAATTTGCCGCCCCGTTCGCTGATCCTGGCCCTGGCCGACGACCTCGACGTGTTGCTGGAGAAAGATGCTGATCAGCATCAACTGCTCAAATCCATCAACTTGCGCCTGCTCAACCTGGCGGCGCAAGGCAAGCGCGTGCTGCTGTGCCTGGACGAGGCGCAGGCGATTCCCGTCGACAGCCTGGAAGCGCTGCGCCTGCTGACGAACCTGGAAACGGAAAAGCGCAAGCTGCTGCAAATCGTGCTGTTCGGCCAGCCGGAACTCGACGTCAAGCTGGCCCTGCCGGAAATCCGCCAGCTGGCGCAGCGCATCACCTTCCACTACCACCTGGGGCCGCTCTCGCGCGACGACGTGGATTTCTATGTGGCGCACCGCCTGCGCGTGGCCGGATTCGACGGCGCGCGCCTGTTCAGCCGCGGCGGCGTGGCCCGGCTGTACAAGGCTTCCGGCGGCATCCCCCGCCTGATCAACATCATGGCGCACAAGGCGCTGATGGTGGCGTATGGCGAAGGCCGGCAGCAGGTCAGCGGCCGCCACGTGGCGCTGGCGGCCAGCGACACGCTGTCCAGCAAGCCCCGCTACTGGCAGCGGCCCTGGCCATGGCTGGCCGGCGCCGGCGTGCTGGCCGCCGCCTGCGGCGTGAGCTGGACTTTATTGAACCGATGATGGAAATGAGCCTGTAGATGAGTCTGATTAACAAGATGTTGCAAGACCTCGATGCGCGCGGCACGCCGGATGGACGCGCTGACGCGGGCGGCATCCGCTCCGTGCCGGAACGCGAGCGCGGCGTGTCGCGCGCGCTGGTCTTCGGCGGCGCGGCCGGCTTGACGGCCGCTGCCATCGCCCTGGGCTGGGTCTACCTGAAACGCCCGGCCGTGCCGCCCATGCTGGTCAATGTGGCCAGTACGCCGGTGCCCGCAGCTGTGCCTGCTTCTGTGCCTGTTGCGCCTGCGCCTGTTGCGGCCGTTGTGGCGCAACCTGTTGTACTGGCCGAACCGGAACCCGTGATGGAAGAGGCGGTGCCGGCGCCCGCCAAGGCGCGTCGCGTGATGGAAACCGTCGCCAAACCTGCCGCCGTGCTGCCTGCCAGGACGCTAGCGCCCGCCGCCAGCGAACGCATCATCGACGGCAAACAAGTCACTGCGCAGCAGCGCGTGGAAAACGAATACCGGCGCGCCCTGGGCCAGTTGCAGGATGGCCGCGTTTCCGAGGCGCTGGCCGGCTTGCAGCAGACCCTGCAGCTCGACCCGCGCCACCAGGGCGCGCGCGAAACGCTGGTGCGCCTGCTGCTCGAAGCGCAGCGCCCCGACGAGGCGGCGCGCCAGTTGCAGCTGAGCCTGACGCTGGACCCGAAACAGCCGGCGCAGGCGATGATGCTGGCACGTTTGCAGCTCGACAAGCCCAACGGCGGCGCGGCCGCCCTCGACACCCTGACGCGCAGCTTGCCGTACGCCAGCGACAACGGCGATTACCGCGCCTTCCTGGCCGGCGTGCTGCAGCGTGAACAGCGCTACCGCGACGCAGCGGAGCAATACCAGCTGGCCCTGCAGACGGCGCCCGACAACAGCGTCTGGTGGATGGGCCTGGGCATCGCCTTGCAAGCCGACAACCATCCTACGCAGGCGCGCCAGGCGTTTGAGCGCGCCAAGGGCTTGCAAACCCTGACGCCGCAGCTGCAGGCGTTTGTCGAGCGCAAGCTGGTGCAGTTGACGGCGGCGACGGCGACGAAGTAGTCGGACACCGAACCAGCCATAAGCAATTCGTTCATGAAGGAAACCCACTTGAAACTTCCCAGCCTGCTGATTGCCTGCTGCTGCCTGCTCAACAGCGCCCTTGCCGCCCCCGCCAGCGCGCCTGCCGGCTACGTTCTTGAGAATACGGAAGTGCGCGACATCCGCGCCCAGGCCTTGAAGCGCGACTACCAGCTGTACGTGGCCTTGCCCGATTCCTATCGGCAAGGGAGCAAGCGCTATCCGGTGCTGTTCGTCGTCGACGCCAATTATGCGTTCGCCGTCGTGCGCAGTATCGCGCAGCGCCTGAGCAAGCATGCGGGGATGGAAGAAGTGGTGGTGGTCGGCCTGTCGTACGCCAACGGCGATGGCGGCGTGTACAGCCGCCGCCGCGATTACACGCCGACCACGCCGCGCAAGCACGACTACCGTTCGGACATGCCGGGACGGCAACCGGTGTTCGGCGAAGCGAAGGCGTATGGCCAGTTCGTTTCGGGCGAGGTGTTTCCCTTCATTGCGCAACATTATCGCGTGAACATGCAGCGCAAGGTCTTCATCGGCCACTCGTATGGCAGCCTGCTGGGCCTGCAATTCCTGCTGACGGAACCGCGCACCTTCGAGCATTACATCCTCGGCAGTCCGTCGCTGTGGTACGACGCCGGCGTGATGTTCGACCGTGAGCAGGCGTATGCGGCCAGCCACAAGGACTTGCCCGCCTCCGTATTCTTCGGCATCGGCGGCCTGGAAAGGCTGGCGGCAGGCAAGAAGCGTTCGCGTTCGGAGGAAGATGCCGACATGGTGGCCGACTTGCGCGAATTCGATGGAAAGTTAACATCGCGCAAGTTCCCCGGCCTGAAGACGCGCGTGCGCGTCTTCGCGGATGAAGACCATGCGAGCGTGTTTCCATTCGTGCTCACGCATGGACTGCGGGCATACTTGACGTCCGCAAAATGAAGGGCGCTTACGGGCGCATCAATGCCGGCAGGATCAGCCTGGTCAGCAGTTTTTCGCTGAGGCCATGGGCGTCGCGCACCTGGAAGTTGGTCGTGGTGATGACGACCACGGCATCGAGTTCCGGCAGGACGAGCACCTTATTGCCGCCAGAACCCGCCATTCCGTAGCTCTGCACCGTGCGGCCATTGGCCGTGAACGGTTGCAGCCACCACAGGTAACCGTAGTCCATGCCTTCGCGCGCGTTGGCGTGGGGCGCGATCGAGCGCTTGACCCATTCGGCCGGCATCACCTGCTTGCCATGCCAGCGCCCGCCGTCGAGGTAGAGCTGGCCAAGCTTCATCAGATCCACGCTGCGCAGCTGCAGGCCGCCGCCCGTCATGGCGCTGCCCTTGGGCTGGAATTGCCATTTCACCTTGTCGATGCCAAGCGGCTTGAACAGGTTGGCGGCGGCGAAGTCCGGCACGCCCTGGCCGCTCGCCTTTTCAAGCAGCGGTCCCAGCAGGGTTACGCCGGCCGTGCAATAGCTCCAGGCGCGGCCATACGGCGATTGCTCGGGGCGGGGCTGCCATTCGGGAAAGCCGCGGATCGGCAGGTCCGCCACGAAGCGGCTCCAGTCTTCCACCAGATACATGCGCTCTTCGTTGCCGCGCGAATGCTGGTTGTCGTCGTCGCATTCAAGCAGCGAGCTCATGGTCAGGAAATCCTCGACCGTGATCTTGTCCTTGCGCGGGTCCGCATGGGCCAGCGGGCGCAGTTCCGGAAAGTAGGGCAGGACGGGGGTGTCGGCACGCAAGAGCTTGCGCTCGATGGCCAGGCCGACCAGCATGCCGGCCACCGTCTTGCCCACCGAGCGCGTGTTGCGCAGGCTTTCGGCGCCTTCCTTGTCGAAGTAATGTTCGTAGAGCAGCTTGCCATGCTGCGCCACCACGACGCTGGTGACCTGCTTGAAGTCGCCCGCTTCGATGGCGGTGGTGACGCCGTCCAGTTCGCCCGCGTGGACGCTGCTGCCGAAGGCCAGAAGAAGGGGGAGGTATCGCAACATGGTGTACTCCTGGGGTGGAAAAGTTCAGTCTAGTCTTGCAAATTGGGCATTGTCTTGGACGTTTGAAACATTTGGCGGCGATAGTTGCTGGGCGTCATGCCGTAGCGGGCCTGGAAGGCGCGGCTCATGTGACTCTGGTCGGCAAAGCCCACGCTGAGCGCCACGTCGGCCATGCTCAGTTCCGGGCGGCGTAGCAGGCCGCAGGCCTGGTCGACGCGGCGCCAGCGCAGCAGGTCGCCCGGCGAGCAGCCCCAGGCCTGGCGGAACACGCGGGCCAGGTGCACGGGATGCACGTCCAGGGCGGCGGCCACGTCGGCGATGCGCAGATGCGTGTCATTGGCCAGGTCCATCACGGCGTCATAGGCCTGGTGGACCCAGCCGGGCAGGGCGGGGCGTGCCTGCTGGGGCGCCTTGTGCAGGCTGGCCAGCATCTCCCACGCACCCGCTTCGAGCAAGGCGCCATCGCCGCCGCGGCCGACCTCGCGCGCGAGCCGGAAGGCGGCGACCGCGCTGGCCGTATCGCGCAATATGGTGGCGCACTCCTGGGCCGCATGCAATTCCTCGGCGCCCGACAGCAGGGCGGGGTCGAGCGATACCGTCATGAAACTGCCCTTGCCATCGACGAAGCGGTCGCGGTGCGTCGTACCGGCAGGATTGAAGACGAGGGTGGGCGAAGGCGCGCGCGGCGGAGCGTGCAGGGCGCTGGAAATATACGTGCCGGACAGGACGAAGACGAAATGGGCATCGTCATGCCGGTGCGTTTCGACTTCATCCTCGCTACGCGTGGCCTTCAGGCGGCGGATATCGAACATGCTGCCGCGCGCGCTGTGATGCACGTCGCCATAGAATTGGCCGGACTTGAACTGGATTGGGATGGTCATAGCGGCATGGTAGGTGCGGCCGCCCCGCCGGGCGAGCGCGGGACGACGAATGGCGCCAGGCGCAGGATGAACGGTCGATACGGGGGAATGCACGGCATGCCGGATGGCGGCATCCGGCCGGCTTTGCGTGGCCGTTGGCAGGCGTGCAAGGGTGCCGGGGGGTGTATGTGTAAAATTTGCGCAGCGTTCCGGCGTCGTCATCGATACCGGCTCGCGCCAGGGGCGAGCCGCTGGAATGCCGGGCGCTGCCCGCCAGACCGTGCCAGCTTCGTCATGAACTCTCCGACCGCCGGAAGCGGTCATCGACAAGGTCAGGTGCAATGCGTACATTGAATGAATTATTGAATAGTGAAGACCCGGCGTTTCCGCTGATACGGCAATGGGCCAGCGAGGCCGACATCCCGGTGGAATTGCTGCCGCCCTCGGCCGGCAGGGAGGACGTACTGCTGAGCCTGAAGGTCACCACGCGCTCTCCCCTTGGCGCGATCGCCTATGAAACCGGAGGCATCCTGGTGGATGATGGCTGGCTCCGCATATTGGGTTCGGGACATGGCAAGCTCGGCCGTAACATTGCCACGTGGAACGAAGGAAAGGCCGAAGGTTTTCTGCTGGTGGCCGACGACGTGCTCGGCGGCTTCTTTGCCATCAACGGCGGCGTACTCGGGGCCGACCAGGGCAATATGTATTACCTCGCGCCCGAGACTCTGGCGTGGGAAGCGCTGGAGATCGGTTTCACGGCGTTTGTCGAATGGGCTTTTACCAGCCGGTTGCGGCAGTTCTACGGCCGGCAGCCCGGCGCTGTGGCGGAATTTGACGAATTGCCCTTGTCCGGCGATCTATGCCTGAATTTTTATCCATTTCTGTGGACGCAAGAAGGTTCCCTCAAGACCAGTTCGCGGCGCGCCATTCCGGTGGAAGAGCAGTGGGCGCTCAACCTTGATCTGCAACAGAAGTTGCTGGAGGCTCCTGTGGGCGCGGGCTGAGGCATGGCTTGCCGGCGTATCCGAAGGCATTGCAATGCGCATCCCGATGCGGCCATGGCGGGCGTGCAATCGCGCCGGCGAAATGGCGTTTCAATCCCCGATTCAAGCGGTTTGTCGCAATGGCATGCGCGAGAACAGGGCAAGGGGATAGCATGCAGTGGGCTTTCTCGCCATGCACGGCCCGCAAGCGAGTGTCCGATACTGCCGCAGCAGGCAACGGACGCTTTTCAATGACCTCGACCAGGATGAATACGCATGAAATTGACCCTTCCACATGTCCTCACCACCGGCCTGCTGGGCGCCTTGGGCGCGATCGGCAGCGCGCACGCGGCTCCCGCCGATGCCGAACTGCTCGCCTTGGTGCAGCGCCATGCGCAAGCCCAGAACAGCTTCGATCAAGCGGCCTTGAAAGCCACCACGGCCGAGAATTATGTGGAAATATCGCCAGTCGGCGCGGTGGACGAACGTGAAAAAATGCTCTCCTTCTATGCGCCAGAGCAGAAGCGGCCGAGTCCTCAGCTCCAGGTCGATGAGCCGGCGGTTCGCGTCTTTGGCGAGACGGCGCTCATCTCGGCACGACTGTCTTACCGTCTCGATCAGGAGGGCGCTGCTCGCACCTTCGCCATGCGCGCAGGATATGTCGCCCGGCTTGTCGATAATCAATGGCTGCTGGTCAGCGCACAATATACCGGCATCCGTCCGCCGAAGCAGTAATCCGGCATTCCTCAGGGGGCGGGTCTGGCGCGTGCGCCGGGGAGCAAGCTTGCCGGCCGGCCTACAAGCGCGCCTCATCGCCCCACACATGCCGCATGCTGAAGTGCAGGCCCGCATCGTCTTCATGCAGTGAGGAAACGATGGCAAAGCGGCTGTCGGCCGTGTCGCGCGGGGGCAGTTGCGCCAGCTCGGCGGCGGCCAGCGGCGCGCCCAGCGGGTCGCTGAGCGGGTGCACGTGGCTGGCGCCCCGTTGCGTGACGACGCCCAGTTCGCCGTTGCGCAGGCGCACCAGGGTGCCCGGTGGATATTTTCCCAGCAGCTGGACGAATTGTTCGCCCAGCAGCGGGTCGACGGGTACATCCTGGTCGAGGAAGATGTGCTGCAGCGCCTGGTCGGGGACGATGGAGCGCCGGTAGTTGCGTGCCGAGACGCGGGCGCAATAGCGGTCGGCCAGGCCGATCAGCTTGGCGTTTTGCAGGATTTCATCGGCCGTGCGGCCCTGCGGATAGCCGCTGCCGTCGTCGTTTTCATGGTGCAGCAGCACGCAACTGAGCCATTCTTCATCGTCGATGCCGGCGCAGCGCAACAGTTCCGTGCTTTCCTGCGGATGCTGGCGCACGATGCGCATTTCCTCGTCGTTCAGGGGGCCGCGGCGGTCCTGGAAGCTGTCGTGGTGGCGCAGCATGCCCACGTTCATGGTCAGCGCGGCGGCGCCGACCAGCAACAGCTCATCGTGGGATTTATGCATGCCGCGCCCCACCAGCATGGCCAGCAGCGCCGTTTCGATGCAGTGGCGCACGGCGTAGCTGCCGGCGATCTGGTTGAGCAGGATGCTGGCCAGGGCGATGTCGGCGTCGTGTTCGAGCGCGCGCAGCAGTTCGCGGGCGATGTCGCGCACGTCGCGCTCGGCATTGTTTTCGCTGCGCAAGTCCAGCAGCAGCCGTTCCAGGCGCTGCGCCGCCTCGTTCAACAGGCGCAGCACGGACGGCTGGTCCGGCGCGCCTACGTACAGGCCCAACTGCAGCAAGCGGCCCAGCTGCGTGCCGTCCGTGATGATCTGCCCCTTGCGCAGTTGCGGGCCGGCACTATGATCAGCCAGAAACAAATCCCAGGGCAGGGGTTCGCCGGGAACCAGGTCGGCCGGGCCGATGCGACGCTGTACCATGCTGTTGTTCCTCACTCATTGCCCTGCGTCGGCAGGGCGCTGCATCAAATCGTGCGCAGGCGCTCCAGCGCCAGGCGCAAGGTCTCGTCCTTCTTGGCAAAGCAGAAACGCACGATGCCCGATTCCTTGCCCTGCGCGTAAAACGCGGACACGGGTATGGCCGCCACCTTGATTTCCGCCGTCAGCCATTCGGCGAACTGCGCTTCGCTGTCTTGCGAAATGGCATCGTAGCGCACGCACTGGAAATACGTGCCGTCGGCCGGCAGCAGGGTAAAGCGGCTGCCCGCCAGACCGTCGCGGAACAGGTCGCGCTTGCGCTGGTAGAAGGCGGGCAAGTCCAGATAAGGCTGCGGATTCGCCATGTAGCCGGCGATGCCGCGCTGCATCGGCGTATTGACGGTAAACACATTGTACTGGTGCACCTTGCGGAACTCCGCCGTCAGGGCTGCCGGGGCCGCTACATAGCCGACCTTCCAGCCCGTCACGTGATAGGTCTTGCCGAAGCTCGAGACGATGAAGCTGCGCGCGGCCAGTTCCGCATTGCGGCTCAATGAAGCGTGCGGCACGCCGTCGTACACCATGTGCTCGTAGACTTCGTCGGACAGGATCAAAATTTGCGTGCCGCGCACGATGTCGGCCAGGGTGGCCACGTCGGCCGGGCGCAAGATCGTGCCGGTCGGATTGTGCGGCGTATTGATGATGATCAAGCGTGTCTTGCTGCTGACGGCGGCGGCCAGCTTGTCCCACGGCACGCTGTAGCCCTGTTCGCCCACTTCCATGGACACCAGCACGGGCACGCCGCCGGCCAGCGCGATGGCCGGCAAATAGCTGTCATAGGCCGGTTCGATGACGATGACTTCGTCGCCCGGGTGCACGCAGCACAAGATCGCCGTCGTCAGTGCCTGCGTGGCGCCGGCCGTGACGGTGATCTCCGTGGCCGCATCATAGGCGTGGCCGTACAGGCTGGCGACCTTCGCGGCGATGGCCTCGCGCAGGGGCGCGGCGCCCGTCATCATCGGATACTGGTTGTGGCCGGCGCGCATGGCGTCGCCGACCAGCTCGACCAGGGCCGGGTCGCAGTCGAAATCGGGAAAGCCCTGGCCCAGGTTGACGGCGCCGTGCTGGGCCGCCAGGCTGGACATGCGTGTAAACACGGTGGTGCCGACGGCAGGCAAACGGGTGGTCAGGATGGGCGTGGCGTGGGGCAGGGACGGGCTGTTCATGAACGGTAGGGTCGCAGTGCGGAAAATAGGATCGTTGCCTATTCTAGCGCAGCGCGCCCCGTTGCGGGGGCGTCCGAGCCGGCTCAGCTCGCTGGCGCCCAGCCTTCCGGCACCATGATCTTGAACATGCCGGCCTTGGCCGTCTTGCGGGCCAGTTTCAGCAGGGCCTTGTCCTTGGTGATGAGGATGTCGGCGTTGGCGTCGCGCGCCAGTTCGAGGAATTTCTGGTCATCCTTGTCCGTGCAGACGGGCAGGCGCACGCCGGAGACGGGCGGCGCCACCACGGTGATCAGCGCATCGAAGCGGGCGGCGGCGACGGGGCGGCTCGCTTCATCGAGCGGCAAATGCTTGTAGTGCAGCACGACAAGATATTCTGCGCGGCAATCCTCACGCGTGATGGCTTGCACGGCGCCGCTTTCCATGGCGGCCAGCAGGGGCGCCCAGCGCGGGTCGTTGAAGACGAACAGGTCGAGGCAAACGTTGGTGTCGAGGACGAGTTTTTGTGGAGCAGGTATCATGTCGGCAATTCTATTCTGTAGTGATAATTTATGTTGATCGTGCTTTCGCCCGCCAAGAGTCTCGACCTGGAGACGCCGCCAACAACCTCGTTGCACAGCACCCCCGATTTCCTCGACCATTCCGCCCAGCTGATAGACCGCATGCGCCAGTTTTCGCCGGCCGAGGTGGGCAGCCTGATGGGCATTTCCGACGCCCTGTCCGCCCTCAACGTGGCCCGCTACGCGTCCTGGACGCCCAAGCTGGCCGAGGCGCGCCAGGCCATCATGGCTTTCAATGGCGACGTGTATGCCGGTTTCGAGGCGCGCAGCCTGCAGCCGGCCCAGCTCGATTACGCCCAGTCGCGCGTGCGCATCCTGTCGGGCCTGTATGGCTTGCTGCGCCCGCTGGACCTGATCCACCCGCACCGCCTGGAAATGGGCACGCGGCTGTCGACGGCGCGCGGCAAGGACCTGTATGCGTTCTGGGGCGATACCATCACCAACGGCCTGAACCGCACAGCCAAGGAGCAGGGCGCGAAAGTGCTGGTCAATCTTGCTTCCGAGGAATATTTCAAATCCGTCAAGCCGCGCCAGCTGGACG
This sequence comes from Janthinobacterium sp. SUN118, assembly GCF_030397695.1. Classification (NCBI taxonomy): domain Bacteria; kingdom Pseudomonadati; phylum Pseudomonadota; class Betaproteobacteria; order Burkholderiales; family Oxalobacteraceae; genus Janthinobacterium; species Janthinobacterium sp. SUN118. The sequence goes on from NZ_JAPUBV010000001.1 coordinate 2,123,234, forward strand.
TGCCCGTCATCGCGCCCGTGTTCGAGGACTGGAAGAACGGCAAGTATAAAATCATTTCGTTCTACGCCAAGCGCGCGCGCGGTATGCTGGCCCGCTATGCGGCCGTGAACGCCATCCGCGACCCGGAACAGCTGAAGCGGTTCGACGTGGACGGCTATGCTTTCGTGCCGGAAGCGTCGAATGACAAGAACTGGGTATTCCGCCGCCGCGTGGGGGACTAGTTGGCAAGAAAAAAACCGGGCAAGCCCGGTTTTTTCTTATCTTACTGCCAGAACTTCCACCACTTGCGTTCCTTGTTCACCCCTTCCGGGCTGAGGAATGCCGTGTTCGGGTAATTCCTGGTCAGCACGCGCAAGGCGTCGTCGCGCAAGTCGGTCAAGCCCAGCTTGTCGTACGAGCGGTACATGATGAACAGCGCTTCCTCGATCGCCGGCGAGGCGGCGAAGTCGCTGATCGTCGTTTGCGCGCGGTTGGCGGCGGCCAGGTAGGCGCCGCGGCGGTAGTAATAGCGCGCCACGTGCACTTCGTATTTCGCCATCGCATCGATCAGGTAATTCATGCGGGCCAGCGAATCGGGTGCGTACTTGCTGTTCGGGAACTTATCGACCAGTTGCTTGAAGGCCGCAAACGCTTCGCGCGTGGCTTTCGGGTCGCGCTCGGTCGGATCTTGCTCGTACAGGAAGTTCAGGAAGCTGATCTGGTCGTTAAAGCTGATCAGGCCCCGCAAGTAGTACATATAGTCCACATTGGCGTGGTTCGGATGCAACTTGATGAAGCGTTCGACGGCAGCCAACGCCTGAGCCTGGTCTCCCGACTTATAATACGCGTAAGCGATCTCCATCTGCGCTTGCAGAGCATAGTTGCCGAAAGGATAGTTAGCCTCCAGCTTCTGAAACAGACCGATTGCAGCTTCATAGTGCTGCCCGGACATTTCTTCACGCGCCTCCGAGTATAATTTCGTAACGGACCAGTTTTTGGTCTCATCCACTTTTTCAGGCAACAAGCTGCAAGCGGACATGCCGAGCAGAACGACTGAAGCGACTACCAACGATAATTTTTTTTGCATGACGTTTTGCAAGAAGGTTTTAACCAAGATTTTACAATAGGCTGATTATAGCCGATGGGAATGCTGTGATATTAACTCCGAAGCCTAATTTGGCTGACCCCGCGTTTGACTCCCTTTCTGACCATGGTAGCGAAGAGGCATTTGACGGCGATTTTGCCGCCGACGACGTCTTCGAGGAAATGGCCCCGATTACACTGGAACTGACGCCGGACGCCTGCGGCCACCGCCTCGATAAAGTCATTTCCAAGCTGGTGCCGCAATATTCGCGCAGCCGCTTGCAATTGTGGCTGGAAGCCGGTTTCGTGACCGTGGACGGAAAAGTTGCCAAACGCAACATGACCGCCTATGGCGATGAAAAGATCGTCATTCTGCCGCAAAGCGCGCCGGAAGACGAGGCTTTTAAGCCGGAAGCGATGGAATTGAACATCGTGCACGAGGATGAGCATATCATCGTGATCAACAAACCGGCCGGACTGGTCGTGCATCCGGGCCCCGGCAACTGGTCGGGCACCCTGCTCAACGGCCTGCTGCACCACTGCCCGCAGCTGGCGGGCGTGCCGCGCGCCGGCATCGTGCACCGCCTGGACAAGGATACGAGCGGCCTGATGGTGGTCGGCAAGACGCTTGCCTCGCAGACGGACCTCGTGCGCCAGTTGCAGGCACGCACCGTCAAGCGCGAGTATTTCGCGCTGGTGTGGGGCACGCCGAAGGCGGCGGGCACCATCGACGCCTCCATCGCGCGCCACCCGCGCGACCGCGTCAAGATGGCCGTGTCGGAAAATTTCACGGCCAAGCCCGCCATCACGCACTATGAATTGATCGGCAGCGGCGAACTCGACCGCCGTCCCGTGAGCCTGATGCAATGCCGTCTGGAAACAGGCCGCACCCACCAGATCCGCGTGCACATGCAGCACCTGGGCTTTGCGCTGGTCGGTGATTATGTGTACGGCAAGCAGCACCTGGTGTCCGTGTTCTCGCGCCAGGCGCTGCAGGCGCGCCGCCTGGGCCTCGTGCATCCGGGCACGCTGGAAGCGTGCGAGTGGATCGTGCCGCTGGCCGATGACTTCGCGGAACTGATCGCCACCGCCGGCATTCCCGAGCCGGAACAGGTCTGATGACGGCACCGTTGTCTTGCCTGATTCCCCATTGGCCCGGCTTGCCCGCGAACGTGGGCGCGCGGGCGACCGTGCGCGCGGGCGGCGTCAGCCTGGGGCCATACGGTGACGGGCAGGGCGGCGGTGGCTTGAACCTGGGCACGCACGTGGGCGACGAGCCCGCGCACGTGGCGGCCAACCGTGCGCGGCTGGCCGCCATGCTGCCGTCACAACCGGCCTGGCTGTCGCAGGTGCATGGCGTGGCCGTGGCCGATGCCGGCAAGCTCGACGGTTGCGTGCCCGATGCCGATGCCAGCATCGCCACGCAGGCGGGTGCCGTATGCGTGGTGATGACGGCCGATTGCCTGCCGGTGCTGTTCAGCTCAAGCGATGGCCTCGTCGTCGGCGCGGCCCATGCGGGCTGGCGCGGCCTGGCCAACGGCGTCTTGCAGCGCACGGTGGAGCGCATGCGCGCGCAGGGCGCGATGGACATCCTCGCCTGGCTGGGGCCGGCCATTGGCCCGCAGCAATTCGAAGTGGGGCACGACGTGCTGCAGGCGTTTCGCGACGGCGCGCGCGATGCTGCCGAGCGACAAGTGCTGTCCGATGCGTTCAGCGCCATCGCTGGCAAGCCGGGCAAGTACCTGGCCGATATCTATGGCCTGGCGCGCACCATGCTGCTGCGCGATGGCGTGGCGCAGGTGGCGGGAGGGGAATACTGCACCGTCAGCGATGCGGCGCAGTTTTATTCTTACCGGCGCGATGGCGTCACGGGAAGACAGGCCAGCTTGATCTGGCGCAAATAATCTGCACGGCAGGCACTTATGTGTCTGCCGTTTTTGTTTTATCGTCTGCTGAGGCAAGGGCGCGCGCGTGCTGTTCGGCGATGCGCGCCGCCTTGCGTTTGCGTCGCCGCGAGCCCGTCAGATAGAATAGGATGGACAGGGGGATGACGCAGTACAGCACGAAGGTCATCACCCCGGCGACGATGGACGGTTCCGTCAGCGCCATGAGGCCGACGACGTAGATCCAGGCAACAGCGGTCATGAGCATCATGAGTATTGACAGTCGGTAAGAGTTTGCATGCAGTTGATCCAAAAAGTATTTATTCTTCGACGACGTTTTCACGCCTGATAAAACCGTAGCGAGCGGAAGGGAGAGGTGGCCAAGACGCGCAACCGTACGAATGTGCGGTGAGCATCGCAGGCCGCCCATGCCGACGCACAGTCGGTTTTGTTCGGCGTTCTCAATTCTTGAATGGACTTATATAGCTATGAATATGCCCGATCCTCAAATGATGACTAAAGAATGGATGGCGCAGATCAGCAATCCTGAGCAGTGGAAGACGTGGTTCAACATGGTACCGCAGCCTTCCAGCAATCCGATTGCCGGCATTTTGCAGGATGCGGGCGCCAGCATCAAGCCGGAAGCGATCGAGCAACTGAAAAACGCCTACGTGGCCAAGCTGACGGGCTTGTGGGCTGACTTTATGGCCGGCAAGACGCCGGAACTGAAAGACCGCCGCTTTGCTGCGCCCGCCTGGCATGCGAGCCCCTTGTCGGCCTTCAATGCGGCCGCGTATTTGCTGAACGCCGAATTCCTCACCGCCATGGCCGAGGCCGTGGAAGCGACGCCGCATCAGAAGCAAAAGATTGCATTCGCCGTGCAGCAAATCGTCGACGCCATGTCGCCCGCCAATTTCCTCGCCACCAATCCCGACGCCCAGCAAACCCTGATCGAGACCAAGGGCGAGAGCCTGGCCAAGGGCTTGAGCAACATGCTGGCCGACATGCAGAAGGGCCGCATCTCGCAATCCGACGAATCGGCGTTCGAGGTGGGCCGCAACGTGGCCACCACGCCGGGCACGGTGGTGTTTGAAAATGCGCTGTTCCAGCTGATCCAGTATACGCCGACGACCGCCACGGTACACCAGCGGCCCCTGTTGATGGTGCCGCCGTGCATCAATAAATTCTATATCCTTGACTTGCAGCCGGAAAACTCGCTCGTGCGCTACGCGGTGGAGCAGGGCAACACCGTGTTCCTCATGTCGTGGCGCAATCCGGACCTGAGCATGCAGCACCTGACGTGGGACGATTACGTGGAGCAGGGCGTGATCGCCGCCATATGGGTGGCGCAGGAGGTGTCGGGCCAGGACAAGCTGAATATGTTCGGCTTTTGCGTGGGCGGCACCATCGTCTCGACGGCGCTGGCCGTGCTCAAGGCGCGCGGCGAGAATCCGGCCGCCAGCCTGACGCTGCTGACGACCTTCCTCGACTTCTGCGACACGGGCGCGCTCGATGTCTTTATCGACGAGCCGCAAGTGGCGTTGCGCGAGCAGACGCTGGCCAAGGGCGGCCTGATGTCGGGCCGCGACCTGGGCAGCACGTTCTCCAGCCTGCGGCCGAACGACCTCGTGTGGAATTACGTGCAGTCGAATTACCTGAAGGGCAAGGAACCGCCCGCGTTTGATTTGCTGTACTGGAATGGCGACGGCACGGGCTTGCCGGGCCCCATGTTCTGCTGGTATTTGCGCAACACTTACCTGGAAAACAGCTTGAAAGTGCCGGGCAAGCTGACCGTGGCCGGCGAGAAAATCGACCTCAGCAGCATCGACGCACCCGCCTTCATCTACGGCTCGCGCGAAGACCATATCGTGCCCTGGGGCGCTGCGTATGCGAGCACGGCTTTGCTGAATCCGAAGAAGCCGAAGGCCAACCGTTTTATTCTGGGCGCGTCGGGCCATATCGCCGGCGTGATCAATCCCGCCTCGAAGAAAAAGCGCAGTTACTGGAGCAATGACGCAGGCAAAGGCGCCCGCACGGCGAAGGCCAAGCCCCTGAGTGCCGAGCAATGGCTGCAAGGCGCCACCGAGCACGTGGGCAGTTGGTGGCCGGAATGGGCGGCCTTCCTGGCGGAGCACGGCGGCGCCCAGGTGAAGGCGCCAGGCAAGCCCGGCAATAAACGCCACGCGGCAATCGAGCCGGCGCCGGGGCGGTATGTTAAAGTCAGGGCGGACTAGGATTGCAAGCCCTGCCGGCAGGCAAGGCCGCAGTGATCTGTGGTCTTGTCAAGAACCTACTTTTAGTTGCGTTGCAATAAATGTGGGAATCTTCGCTCCGAATGTGCAATGTAGCCATTTTCCACTCTATAATGGAAAACGTAGGCAGGTGCGAAAGCGGACCCACGTTCGCTTTTTTTTCGGATTAACTCAGTATGCGCTGCGGCGCAATAAGTGGAACTTGTGATGAGTAGTGCAAAAAAAAGTATAGACCGCCTGATTAAAAAATACCCCAACCGCCGTCTGTACGACACGCAAACCAGTTCCTACATCACCTTGACGGACGTCAAGCAGCTGGTGTTGGACAATGAGGAATTCACGGTGGTCGATGCCAAGTCCAGTGAAGACTTGACGCGTAGCATCTTGCTGCAAATCATTTTGGAAGAGGAGGCCAGCGGCGTGCCGATGTTCTCCAGCGGCGTGTTGTCGCAGATCATCCGCTACTATGGCCACGCCATGCAGGGCATGATGGGGTCCTACCTGGAAAAGAACGTGCAAGCGTTCACCGATATCCAGCACAAGTTCACGGGCACCTCGGCCGGCAGCTTCGAAGGCAAGCCATTCAGCCCGGAAATGTGGACCCAGTTCATGAATGTCCAGGGTCCAATGATGCAAGGCATGATGAACAACTATATCGACCAGAGCAAGAGCCTGTTCGTGCAGATGCAGGAGCAGATGCAGAGCCAGAGCAAGAACCTGTTCGGTACCTTCCCGTTCGTGCCGCCAGTCCCGCCAACAGACAAGAAATAATCGTCAGATGCTGGCGTATGGGGGTATTGCTGCCCATACGCCTCATTTGCGTGTATTTTTGATATCAAATCAGCGTCATTCACAGCATAGTTCTGCCAGCAAGGGGCGGCTCGGGGTACAATAGCCGATTCGCCTCACCATTTTACTAGCTGCCAACTATGTCTGAAATTCACCGTATTCCCGTTCCTTCCGCCCAGCCCGAGGCCATGCTGGCCATGCCAGGTGCGGCACCGAAAGTGGGCTTTGTCTCGCTCGGCTGCCCGAAAGCGCTGGTCGATTCCGAACAAATCCTGACCCAACTGCGCGCCGAAGGTTACGAAACGGCGAAATCCTACGCTGGCGCCGATCTGGTGATCGTCAATACCTGCGGTTTCATCGATGCTGCCGTGCAAGAGTCGCTCGACGCCATCGGCGAAGCGCTGGCCGAAAACGGCAAGGTCATCGTGACCGGTTGCCTGGGCGCCAAGAAAGATGCTGCCGGCGACGACATCATCATGAAGGTGCACCCGAAAGTGCTGTCCGTCACGGGCCCGCACGCGCTGGCCGAAGTGATGGATTCCGTGCATTTTCACTTGCCGAAGCCGCATGCGCCATTCCTCGACCTGGTGCCGCCGCAAGGCGTCAAGCTGACGCCGAAGCACTATGCCTACCTGAAAATTTCCGAAGGCTGCAACCACCGCTGCAGCTTCTGCATCATCCCATCGATGCGCGGCGACCTGGTCTCGCGCCCGATCGGCGAATTGATGATCGAAGCGGAAAACCTGTTCAAGGCCGGCGTCAAGGAATTGCTGGTCATTTCGCAAGACACCTCGGCGTATGGCGTGGACGTGAAATTCCGCTCCGGCTTCTGGAATGGCCGTCCCATCAAGACCCACATGACGCAGCTGACGGAAGCGCTGGGCGAGCTGGCCAAGTCCTACGGCGCCTGGGTGCGCTTGCACTACGTGTATCCGTACCCGCACGTGGACCAGATCATCCCGATGATGAGCGGCGGCCACATCCTGCCATACCTCGACATCCCGATGCAGCATGCGCATCCTGACGTGCTGAAACGCATGAAGCGCCCGGCCAGCGGCGAGAAAAACCTGGACCGCATCCAGGCCTGGCGCGCCATCAACCCGGATCTCACCATCCGCTCGACCTTCATCGCTGGTTTCCCAGGCGAAACGGAAGCGGAATTCGAGTACTTGCTCGACTTCCTCAAGGAAGCGCAGATCGACCGCCTGGGCTGCTTCGCGTATTCGCCCGTCGAAGGCGCGACGGCCAACGCCATCGCCAACCCCGTGCCGGAAGAATTGCGCGAAGAGCGCCGCGGCCGCGTCATGCTGCTGCAGGAAGAAATCTCGAAAAAACGCCTGCAAGCCAAGGTCGGCAAGACCGTGCGCGTGCTCATCGATGAAGTCACCCGCTCGGGTGGCGTGGGCCGCTCGTCCGCCGACGCGCCGGAAATCGATGGCGTCGTCTACGTCAAGCCGCCGTTCGAGCCGCACCGCAAGCTGGCGGTGGGCCAGTTCGTCGACGTGACCATCACCTCGGCCGACGCGCACGACCTGTGGGGCGCCGCCGAGTAAGCAGGTGTAACAGTCGTACGGCGTACAGGGCGCAAAGCCCTTACAATCAAGGCGGACCAGCAATTGCTGGCCCGCCTTTTTATTTGTCCACGCACTTAGCCGACGCCATGACCACACCAAAATCCCCGCAGACCGCGCTGATCCACAGCGATTACCAGGCGCCGCAAGGCTTTGCCGCGTTTCCGAATGCCATCCATCACGCGTCGACCGTGCTGTTCAAGGACGTGGCGGCCATGCGCTCGGGCGACTGGAAAGAGAAGAACGCCTACACCTACGGCCTGCATGGCACGCCCACCACGTTCACCCTGGAAGCGCGGCTGGCCGAGATCGAAGGCGGCACGCACTGCCTGCTGGCGCCGTCGGGCCTGGCGGCCATCGCCATGGCGGACTTTGCCTTGCTGAAGACGGGCGATGATGTATTGCTGCCGGAAAACATCTACAACCCGAACCGCGAGCTGGGACGCTGGCTGGCGCACGATTTCGGCATCACGGCCCGCTATTACGATCCGCTCATCGGTGCCGGCATCGCCGCCCTGATCCAGGACAATACCAAGCTCATCTGGACGGAAGCGCCGGGTTCGGTGACCATGGAAGTGCCGGACTTGCCCGCCATCTGCGCGGCCGCCCATGCGCGCGGCGTGCTGGTCGCCCTCGACAACACCTGGTCGGCCGGCCTGGCCCTGCGCGGTTTCGACCTGGGCGTGGACATCATCATGCAGGCGCTGACGAAATACCAGTCGGGCGGCTCGGATGTGCTGATGGGTGCCCTGATCACGCGCGAGCGCGCGCTGCACGAGCGCCTGGCGCAGGCGCACATGCGTCTGGGCATGGGCGTGGGCGCGGATGACGCCTACCTGGTGCTGCGCGGCCTGCCCACCATGAAGCTGCGCTTCGACGCCCACGACGCGGGCGCGCGCACGGTGGCCGCCTGGCTCAAGGGCAGGGGCGAGATCGCCACCGTGCTGCATCCGGCGTTCGCCGATTGTCCGGGCCACGCCATCTGGCAGCGCGACTTCACGGGCGCGGGCGGCCTGTTTTCCGTGCTGTTCGATCCCCGCTACACGGAGGCGCAGACGGACCGCTTCGTCGATGCCTTGCAGTTGTTCAAGATCGGCTACAGCTGGGGCGGCGCCAACAGCCTGGTGATGCCCTACCGTATCGCCGCCATGCGCAAGGGCTGGCAGCTGCCGGGCCAGCTGGTGCGGCTGAATGTGGGGCTGGAAGATCCGCAGGACTTGATCGCCGATATCGAACGGGCGTTCGCGTCGATGTAGTGGAAGGGCGGCAGGTGGGGCGCCTGCCGCGAACGCGCCTTACATGGGTACGGGGGTATTGTTGTTCAGGTCGAGGAAGCCGCGCAGCAGGCGGTAGGCCTTCCACAGCCATGCCACGCCCCAGACGACGAAGGCCAGCGGAATGCCGATGATGGTGATCCACAGCACGGCGCCGACGACGATCCAGGCCACATACCACCAGAAGGAACGGATCATCCAGCTGTGATGGCTGTATACAAAGGTCCCGGCCGCTTCATCGCGCTTCACGTAATTGATGATGAGCGGAATGAAGGAAAAGGCGCCCAGCGAAAACACGAAGCTGGCGCCATGTATCAGGTACAACCACCAGGCCAAATTCTTGGTCTGCTGGAGTTTGCTATCGAGAATAATCTCTTGTGACATGGAGTCTCCCTTGCTTGGTCAGGTTTTTATTGTAGCAAGCAATGTTGGCACGGGGGGCGATCCATGCATGGAAAAGGCGGAATGAATTGGTGAAATCAGATACGACGACGATGGCCGCGCGCGCGCGCCGGTGGCTGCGGCGCGCCTTGCCGGCGCTGCTGCTGTGCGGCGCCGCGCAGGCGGGCATGCTTTCCGCTGCCCATGCCGCCGGCGGCACGCTGCAGGCCGATATGGCGGCCGGCTTGCAGGACGAGGCGCTGGCAGGCGCCGTGTGGAGTGAAATCCTGCCCGACGGGAGCATGCGCATGGGCGCGGCCGGCTTGCGCGATGCGGCCAGCAAGGCGCCCATGCAGGCGGACACGCGCGTGCAGGTGGGCTCCGTGGCCAAGGTGGCGCTGGCGCTCGGCGTGTTGCGCCTGATCAGCGAAGACAAGCTCACGCTCGACACGCCCGTGCAGCAGGTGCTGCCCGAGCTGGCGCTGAAAAACCCGTGGCAGGCCAGCGACCCCGTGCGCATCCGCCACTTGCTGGCGCATACGTCCGGTCTGGACAATGTGCGCTTCTGGCAGGCGTTCAGCCTGAAACCGGCGCCGGATACGCCGCTGGCGGCCGCGTTTGACGGCGGTGGCGGCCTGCTGCGCGTGCGCGCCCGTCCCGGCAGCCGCTATGCGTATTCGAACATGGGCTATGGCTTGCTGGGCATGGTGATCGAGAAAGTCACGGGCCAGCCATACGAGCGCTATCTCGATGCGCAGCTGCTGCAGCCGCTGGGCATGATGGACAGCACGTTTACCTTTGTCACGCAAATGAGCACGCAGGCGGGAACGCAGGCCGACCCGCGCCTGGCCATGGGCCACTTCGAACGCGGCGTGGCGCAGGCGGTCGTGCCCCAGTACCTGCGCCCGGCCACGCAGTTCACCACGACGGCGGCCGACATGGGCAAGCTGGCGCAATTCCTGATGGGCGACGGCCAGCTGCAGGGCAGGCAGTTCATCGACCTGGCCCTGTTGGGCGCCTTGTCGGAGCCGGCCGGCACGGACGCGGCGCAGGCGGGCCTGGAAACGGGACATGGCCTGGCGCTGGCCGTGCGCGACCGCCACAATGTGGTGGGCGCCTGCCATCCTGGGACGGGCGTGGGTTTCCGCGCCATGCTGTGCATCTACCCGGAACAGAAAAGCGCGTTTTTCGTGGCCGTCAACACGGATGCGGAGCAAGCCGACTACGAACGCTTCAACCGCCTGCTGCTGCGCGACCTGGGCTTGCCGCTGCGCGCGCCGGCCGCGCGCGGCATCCCCGCGCCCACGGTGGAAAATTGGCAGGGCGTGTATGTGCCGTCGCCCAGCCCCATGGCCAGCATGGCCTGGGTCGACGCCGTCTTCGGCTTCACGCGCCTGAAATGGGATGGCGAATCGCTGTTCCTGATTCCATTCCAGGGCGAGCCGAAGGAGCTGGAGCCGGTGGGCGGCTTCCTGTTCCGCGCCAGCGACCGCAGCGCGCCGTCGCACGTGCTGCTGCAGGAGGAGGGCCGGCATGTGCTCAGCGACGGCTTGCGCAGCTATGAGCGGGCGTCGATGCTGCGCATGCTGGTGTTGTGGGGCAGCCTGGCGCTGGGCGCGGCGGGCTTGCTGTACGTGCTGCTGGCGGGCCTGTATCGCGCCGCGCGCCGCACCCTGGGACGTGGCGATCACCTGTTTGCGCCGCTGCTGTCGTTGCTGTCGCTGGCCTTGCCGCTGCCATTTTATTTCTTCCAGTCCTGGCTGCGCCTGGGCGACGTGACGGTGGCCAGCGTGTTGCTGGCGCTGGCCACGGGCGCGCTGCCGCTGGCCATGGCCTTTGGCCTGGCGCGCTGCTGGCGCAGCCGCGGCACGGCGGCGGAGGCGGGCACCCTGGAAAAATGGGACTGGGTCGCCTTGCTGGCGGCCCTGCAACTGCTGCTGGTGCTGGCCTGGTGGGGCTTGCTGCCGCTGCGCATGTGGCAGCTGTAGGGGGACAGACGGCAAGTCTGTCCGACTGCAATTCTGCCCGGTTGTAGGCCTGTCCGGCGGTCAGTCTGTCGCTTTGCCAGCCGGTCCGCCGGTCAGATCCAGCCTGCCAGCAGGCGGCGCCACCAGCGTTGCGCCGGCCTGGCCTGGGTCCCATGTCCGGCGCGCTTGGCGCGATAGCTGGCCGCCGCCATCTGCAGGCCGATGCGGTCCATCGCCGCCATCGCGTCCGCTTCCTGCGCCGACAAGCCATGCAGCAGCGCTTGTGCATGCGGCGCCAGCAGGAAGGCGCGGCGCAAGGCGTCGTCCGTGTACAGCTGCGCCAGGTAGGTTTCCAGCGCAGGGGAACTCATGCGTTTCGCCCCGCGCGCAAGGCCGCGCGCGCCAGTGCCAGCTGGTCCAGCACATGCGCGAACGACGGGTAATTGCCGTCGCGTTCGACGATCACCGTCAGCGGCTGTGGCGCATGGCGCGCCAGCAGGGTCAGTAAAGCGAAGACGGCGGGCGGCACGTCGTGCAGATGGTCGTCCAGCAAGCGCCTGCCCGCGCCGTCCGGCTGCTCCACCCAGTGGCCGCCGCTCAGGTGCACGGCGCCGACCCTGGCCAGGGGCAGGCGCAGCAACAGCTCTTCCGGCGCCTCGCCAAAATTGACGGCGTTCGCATACAGGTTGTGCAGGTCGAGCAGCAGCGGCACTTGCGCGCCGTCGACGATCTGCGCCAGCCATGCCGCTTCGTCCATCGTGCTGGCCGGCGGCTGGACCAGGGTGGCGATGTTTTCCATCAGCGGCGCGCTGCCGACGATGCGCGTGGCCAGCGCGATATTGGCGATTGCGCCGGCGGCGCTGTGCGGCGTGCGCGGCGGCGCCGCCAGGTGGCCGATTTCGACGCCGCCGGCGCGCACAAAACTCAGATGCTCGGACCACGATTCGGCTTGCACCTGCCGCATCAGGCGCGCCATCGCGTGCAGGCGGCGCGGATCGGCGGGTATCGTCGACGCCAGTCCCATGCCGACGCCGTGCAGGCTCAGCGGGACCTGGCGCGCCAGGCTGCACAGCGCGGCGATGCCGGCGCGCGAGGCGCGGTAATAGTCGTCGGCGATCACTTCCAGCACGTCGATGTGCGCCAGATTCGACAGGATGCCGGCTGCCAGTTCGCCGCGCCAGCCCAGACCGACGCGGTCCGGTGCTACCGCCATGCTAGCTGCCACAGCCGCCGCCACCGCCGCACCCGCCACAGCCGCTGCCGCACGACGAACCGCCGCCGTCGCCGCCCGATGAAGAGTCGCCGGAACTCGAACTGCCCGATGCACTGTCGCCGCCGCCGTTGCCGGACCGTGGCGCCGGATACAGTTCGGCGATATACGTGTACACGGACAGCGGCAAGGCGCCGATGCCGAAGATGGCGGCCAGCAGCGCCATGTCGGCGCTGCCGTCGCCCGCCTTCAGGCGCGACGAACGCATGTTCAGCCGGCCAAACAGCATGCGCAGGTCGGCCAGCAGCCGCTGCGCGCTCCAGCTGCTCGTCCGCGTGCGCAGGCTGCGCAAGATCAGCAGGAAGAGCGCCAGCAGCAACGCCAGGAACAGCAGGTTGTAATGCCCGTTGGCGATGGCGACGATGGCCTTGATGGCGGCCACCGCCAGCAGCAGGTAATGCGCGATCCCGGTGATGCGCGCGCGCCGGCGCAGCAGCGGCGGCCCGACCAGCAGTTCCTGCTGCGTCAGGGTCTCCAGGTAGGCGCGGCACGCGGGCAGCGTCGCGGCCTGCACGGCCAGTTCCTTACTGTGGCCCTGGCGGCCCAGGAAGAGCCGCAGCACGTCGCGCTCGATGTCATGGCTGGCGAAGCGCAGGCTGTCGGCGCTGGCCGTGGCCAGCAGCGGCCCTGCGGCGCGCAGCAAGCCGCGGTCGATCAGCACGATGGCGGCGATCTTCACGGCTTCGAGCGCGCCGCCGCGCAGGAAGGCGATACGGTAGGGGTCCTCGGCGAGCGTCAGCTGGGCATGCGGATTGCGCAGTTCCTGGCGCATCAGCAGCTCGCGCACGAGGTACAGCACGAGCACGCCGAAGAGCAGGTAGGCGAGCAGGAACCACGGCCCGCTCCAGTAAAACGGATTGAGGCCGTTCACCGCATCTGCTCCGCGTGCTCGCGCAGGCGTTCGGTAATGGCCATCAGGCCGGTAAAGGCGGGCAGGGCCTGCCCCGGCGCCAGGCGCGCCGTTTCGCGCGCCGTCGACATGGCTTGCAAGGCCGCGTGCAAGGCAGGGTCACCCAGCCCGTCGACAAACGCTTCGAGCGCTTGCTTGCCGGACAACGGCGCCAGGTCGTCCAGCTGCGCCAGTGACGCCGCCGCCGAGCGCAGGGGGCCGGCGGCGTCGGCGATGGCGCCGGCCAGCTGTTCCTCGTTCAGGCTGAGGAGCAGATAGCGTTCGCGCATGCGCAGCTGCTGGTTCAGCAGTACCTGCCGCAGGCGGCGCAGCACGGCGTCGCGGCTGGTGTGCAGGCTGGCGAAAGGATCGACGCCATGCAGCACCTGGTGGCGCGCGATGATGTCGGCGAACTTGACGGCGAAGGCGTCGGCCGCCTCCGCCAATTCGCTCTCGAGCAGGAACATCACCTGCAGATCGATGGCGGCGTGCGCCATGCGCAAGGGCCCGCGCAGCGCATCGGCCGCTGGCGGCGCAAAGCGCTTGAGCAGCAACAGCAGGTTGACGTCGGACGTGGCGCGCAACTGGCCGTCCGCGGCCGAGCCAAACAGCACGGCGGCGGCGAGGTCCGCGCCGAAGGCGTGGTGCGCGGCGGCGACAAACAACGCCAGGTGGCGTTCTATCTCTTCTGGCAACGATGGCGGCATGCGGTATTCTTTCACGGTGGACAAGCTCGGTATGCACAAGTTTGCAATATAGCAAAAATATGCAACCGTGCGCGCGCCGCCCGCTACCTTGCCATCTGCCGCCAGCCCAGGCCAACTCAGGCCGGCACCAGCTCAGCTCAGTACGTTGAGCAAGCCATCGAGGCCGACAAAGTTCAGCGCCACGTCGGCCTGCGAGCGCACGACGGGCTTGGCGCGGAAGGCCACGGACAGGCCGGCGATGCCCATCATCTTCAAATCGTTGGCGCCGTCGCCCATGACGATGGCCTCGGACGGGGAAATGCCCATCTCCTTGCACACGCGTTCCACCGTGCGCTGTTTTTCCTCGGCGTCGACGATGCCGCCCAATACCTTGCCCGTCAGCTTGCCGTCGACGATTTCCAGTTCGTTCGCGTGCGTGTAGTCAAGGCCCAGGCGTTCCTTCAGGCGTTCCGTGAAGAAGGTGAAGCCGCCCGACACCAGCAGGGTTTTCAGGCCCGCCTTCTGCACGGCCGCCAGCATGGTTTCCGCGCCGGGCGACAGTTTCAGGCGCTCGTCGTAGACGCGCTGCAGGGCGGACGCATCGAGGCCTTCGAGCAGGGCCACGCGCTGCGTCAGGCTGGCGGCAAAATCGAGCTCGCCGCGCATGGCCGCTTCCGTGATGGCCGCCACTTGCGGCTTCAAGCCTTGCATGTCGGCGATTTCATCGATGCATTCGATGGTGATCAGGGTCGAATCCATGTCCATCGCCACCAGCTTGAACTCGGCGAGTTCGCGCTGGCCCATCATGTAGGTGGCGTCCAGCTGCGCCGCCTGCGCCGCCACTTCGATGGTGGGGCGCAGCGCGGGCGAATAGGCGATCTTTTCGCAGCGCACGGCGTTCGGCCCCAGGCGCGTGATGGACGTCGGCGCGGCCAGCGCGGCGATGCGCTCGAGGCGGGCGCTGTCGCCGTCCAGGCCCTGCAGGATCAGATTCATGGTGATGGTCTTGGTATTGGTCATGGGTCAGCCCTGCATAAATGGTATGAATAGTCTAAACCGTCAATTGCTTGATGGTGGTCTTGATCTGCGTCACGCGCGCGGCCAGGTCCGGCATGGCGGCCGTGATTTTCAGCTTGTCCTGGCCATGCAGCTTGATGTGGCGGTTTTTCTGGATCAACTCGATGATGCGCATCGGGTCGATGGGCGGCTTGGCCATGAATTGCAGAGTGGCCGCCTCGCCATGCACGTCGATCTTGACGATGCCCACGGTCTTGGCCGCGATGCGCAGGCGGTGCGTCTCTATCAGCGCCTTCACCGGGTCGGGCAGCTTGCCGAAGCGGTCGATCAGCTCTTCCTGGATATCGTCGATCTTGTCCTGCGTGGCGCAGTTGGCCAGGCGCTTGTAGATCGACAGGCGCTCGTGCACGTCGCCGCAGAAATCGGCCGGCAGCAGGGCCGGCACGTGCAGGTTGATTTCCGTCGTCGACGCCAGCGGCGCCGCCAGGTCCGGCTCCTTGCCGGCCTTCAGCGAACGCACGGCTTCGTTGAGCATGTCCGAATACAGCTGGAAGCCGATCTCCGTCATCTCGCCCGACTGGCTCTCGCCCAGCACCTCGCCGGCGCCGCGGATTTCCAGGTCGTGCATGGCCAGGTAAAAGCCGCTGCCCAGCTCTTCCATCTGCTGGATGGCGTCCAGGCGGCGCTGCGCCAGTTTTGTCAGGCCCTGCACGTCGTGCACGAGCAGATAGGCGTAGGCCTGGTGATGCGAGCGGCCCACGCGGCCGCGCAGCTGGTGCAGCTGCGCCAGGCCGAACTTGTCGGCGCGGTGCATGATGATGGTGTTCGCCGTCGGCACGTCGATGCCCGTCTCGATGATGGTCGTGCACAGCAAAATGTTGAAACGCTGGGCGACGAAGTCGCGCATGACCTTTTCCAGGTCGCGCTCGTGCATCTGGCCGTGCGCCACGGCGATGCGCGCCTCGGGCAGCAGTTCCGTCAGCATGGCCAGGCGGTTCTGGATGGTTTCCACCTCGTTGTGCAGGAAGTAGATCTGGCCGCCCCGTTTCAGTTCGCGCAAGCACGCCTCGCGGATGATGGCTTCGCCCTCGCTGCGCACGAAGGTCTTGATGGCCAGGCGCTTTTGCGGCGCCGTGGCGATGATGGAAAAGTCGCGCAAGCCTTCCAGCGCCATGCCCAGCGTGCGCGGGATCGGCGTGGCCGTCAGCGTCAGCACGTCCACTTCCGCGCGCAGCGCTTTCAGCGCTTCCTTCTGGCGCACGCCGAACCTGTGTTCCTCGTCGATGATGACCAGACCCAGTCGGGTAAACTTCACATCGTCCGACAGCAGTTTGTGCGTGCCGATGACGATGTCGATGGTGCCGTCGGCCATGCCCTTGAACGCCTGCGTGATTTCCTTGCCGGTGCGGAAGCGCGACAGCTCGGCAATGCGCACGGGCCAGTCGGCGAAGCGGTCGGCGAAGGTTTGCGCATGCTGTTCGGCCAGCAGGGTGGTGGGCGCCAGGATGGCCACCTGCTTGCCGCCCATGACGGCGATGAAGGCGGCGCGCAGCGCCACTTCCGTCTTGCCGAAGCCGACGTCGCCGCACACGAGGCGGTCCATCGGCTTGCCCGAGGTCATGTCCTTGATGACGTTATTGATGGCCTCGGCCTGGTCCGGCGTCTCGTCGAAGCCGAAGCTGTCGGCGAAGCGCTGGTAGTCGTGCGCCGAGAATTCGAACGAGTGGCCCTGGCGCAGCGCGCGGCGCGCATACAGGTTGAGCAGCTCGGCGGCCGTGTCGCGCACCTGTTCGGCCGCGCGCTTTTTTGCCTTTTCCCACTGGCCCGAACCGAGCGAGTGCAGCGGTGCGTCTTCCGGCGAGGCGCCCGAATAGCGCGAGATCACATGCAGCTGCGACACGGGCACGTACAGCTTGGTGTCCTTGGCGTATTCCAGGTGCAAAAATTCGGTTTCGCCTTCGCCCAGGTCCATGCTGGTCAGGCCCATGTAGCGCCCGATGCCGTGGTTGATGTGCACCACCGGGTCGCCGATCTTCAGCTCCGACAGGTCGCGCACCATCGACTCGACCTGCGTCACGCCTTCCTGTTTCTTCGTGCCGACCCTGCGGCCGGAACCGGCATACAGTTCCGTCTCCGTGATGAAGGATAAATTACCTTCCGGCGTGAACAGTTCGAAGCCCGCGTGCAGCGGCGCCACGCCCAGCATCAGCTTGGCGTCGGATTGCAAAAAGCCGTCGCAGCCTTCCACCGGCGTCAGGTGCAAATCGTATTCGGTGAAGTACTGCTGCAGGGTTTCGCGGCGGCCATTCGATTCGGCGCAGATCATCACGCGGCGGCCCGATTGCAGCAGGTAGCTGCGCAGGTTGGCCAGCGGATCGTCGGCGCGGCGGTTGACGGCGATGTTCGGTACGGGCGCCGACAGTTCGGACGCCAGCGCATCGTTGGACTTCGTGATGGCCAGGCGCGGATACGGCTTGGCCAGGCCGAAGAACTGTTCATCCGAGAGGAACAGCGCTTCGGGCGCCAAAATGGGCCGCTCGCGGTCCGCCTTTAAAAAGCGGTAGCGCGACTGCGTATCGGTCCAGAAGCGCCCGATGGCGGCGTCGATGTCGCCCACCAGGGCCAGCGAGGCGTCGGGCGGCAGGTAGTCGAAGAGGGTGGCCGTCTGCTCGAAGAACAGGGGCAGGTAGTATTCGATGCCGGCCGAGGCGATGCCGCTGCTGATGTCCTTGTAGACGACCGAGCGCGAAGGGTCGCCTTCGAACTGCTCGCGCCAGCGGTTGCGGAAGGTGGTGCGCGCCGCCTCGTCCATGGGGAATTCGCGCCCCGGCAGCAGCCGCACTTCGTGCACGGGATACAGCGAACGCTGGGTGTCGGCGTCGAAGGTGCGGATGGTCTCGATGGTGTCGCCGAACAGGTCGAGCCGGTAGGGCAGGGCCGAGCCCATGGGGAACAGGTCGAGCAGGCCGCCGCGCACCGAGTATTCGCCGGGCGACATCACTTGCGAGACGTGGCTGTAGCCGGCCAGGGTCAGCTGCGACTTCAGCCGCGCCTCGTCGAGCTTTTCGCCCTTCTTGAAGAAGAAGGTGTAGGCGGCCAGGAAGGATGGCGCCGCCAGGCGCACCAGCGCCGTGGTGGCCGGCACGATCAGCACGTCGCACTGGCGGTTGCCGATTTCGTGCAGGGTGGCCAGGCGCTCGGACACCAGGTCCTGATGCGGCGAAAAGGCGTCGTAGGGCAGGGTTTCCCAGTCCGGCAGCAGGTGGCAGCGCAGTTCCTTGCCGCCAAACCAAGGGATTTCATCGAGCAGGCGCTGGCCGTCGCTGGCCTGCGCCACCACCACGGCCAGCATCTGGCCGCGCGCCTTCAATGCCAGCGCGGCCAATGCCAGCGCATAGGCGTCGGATGAACCATACAGGGCGGGCAGCGCATAGCGGCTGCCGGGCTTGGGGAGGGATTTTGTTAAGTCTAAGGACATGCAGGCGACGACGCTAGTGGCAGAGGCAGTTGAGTGGGACGGCTGTGGTGCGCGCAGCGCCGCCAGTGACGGCGCCGACAGGCAAGATTATAGACCATCGCCTCTATCCCCGCGCTTGAGAAAACCGTCGCGAGCGGCGCTGATTCGTGGTCAGGAAGCGCAAGCGTACTTTCGCGCGGTGAACATCGCAGGCCGCATAGCGCGCCGCGCGGCAGGTTTGATCAGGCGCGGGCATTGGCGATGCCGAACGGGACATGCACCATCGGTATCGTGCCGCCCGCCGATTTCAGATGGCTCATCTGGTCATCGAAGAAGATATGCGGCTTGAACACGGCCAGCACGCGCGACTTGTCCATGCCGCCGAGGAAAAACGTCTCGTCGGCCGCCACGCCCCAGCTTTTCAGCGTCGTCACGACGCGCTCGTGCGACGGGGCGTTGCGCGCCGTGATGATGGCGATGCGCAGCAGCTTCCTGTAGCCGGGGTCGCGCCGCTGCGCCTTTTCCTCCAGGCGCTGCATGGTGGCCAGCTTCTGGAACAGGTCGGCCAGCGGACCGGGGCGGTGCGGCGTGCCCACGTTCAGGGTTTCGTGGGCGTGGAATTCATCGACGTCGTTGTTGCGCTTGAACACGGTTTCCGCTTCGTCGTCGGCGATCACGCCGTCGAAATCGAAGGCCACGCGCAGCTCTTCGTCGCTGACATCGTCTTCCGTGCGCGACGGCAGCACCAGGCCGGCAGGGTAGCCGCAGTCCAGCGCGCTGCGCACGTCGTCTTCATTGGCGCTGAGGAATAGCGACGCGTTGAAGGCGGGCAGGTAGGGATACGGCGACTGGCCCGTCATGAAGGCGGCGCGCGAGATGTCGAGGCCGTAATGGGCGATCGAGTGCATGACGCGCAAGCCCGTTTCCGGCGAATTACGCGAAAACAGCACCACTTCCACGGGCGACTGGCGCGGATAGTGCTTGTTGATGTTCAGGAAGCGGCGGATGAAGGGGAAGGCCACGCCCCGCGGCAGCACCTCGGCTATATGCGCTTCCTGATACTTGCGGTATTCCTCGGGGCCGCTGTCGAGGTAGACCTGGTGCGACTCGGACAGGTCGAACAGCGCGCTCGAGGCGACGCCGATGACCAGCTTGTGTTCGATAGGATAAGCCATGGTGTGCCTGTTGTTTGCTTGTTGACCATCTTATACGACTATTAACTGCGTAGCCAATAGCGGCACGCCGCGATTTTTTGCACCAAAGCGGGGCGTCGGATGGATTTTTGATGCCACTGTGCAAGGTGCGCCACAGTCAGGAAATAAATATTGTCTTGTATCAAGTATGTAACAGTCAGCGCCCGCATTTTCCACTATGCTTCCTCTTATGAAATCTCGCCAATTGTAACGAAGCGTACGCCCCATCCCCGCCACCTTTATACAAGTGTCAGCTGTTTTACTCGAACATGCCAGCCCCAACCTCGCCAGCAGTTATCGTGACTTTATAAAGGACCTAGCCATGTTTAAGAATTTACTGATCAAATGGAAGTTGGCGACGCTCGTCGCCGTGATGATGGCGGCGCTGCTGGTGGTGGGCATCTGCGGCTATACGGGCATCGCCACCGTGGGCGATGCCGTCAATGAAATCGGCGTGGTGCGCCTGCCGTCGATCCAGGGCTTGCTGATGATCAACGAAGGCCAGACGGCCGTCGCCGCCGCCACCCTGACGGCGGCCATCTATGAAAACAATTACCAGGCACAGGACAAGTTCGCGGAAGCGCTGCAGCTGCGCACCAAGGCCTGGACGAATATCGAGGCGGGACGCAAGCTGTACGAGCCGCTGCCGCAGACGCCCGAGGAAGCCGTGCTGTGGAAGCGCTTCCTGGACGAGTGGACGGCCTGGAAGGCGGACGACGACAAGGTGCGCGCCATCCTGCGCCAGCTGGCCGACAACCGCGACGAACAGCAGCAAAAGACCCTGTTCGTGGCGTTCTACAAGCAATACCAGGATTCGCGCAGCCTGTTCAGCAAGGCCGAGGGCAGCCTGAACGAAATCATCAAGCTCAATAACGGCGTGGCCGAGGCCAGCGTGAAGGCGGGCGGCGCGGCCGTGGTCCGCTCGGAAAGCCTGATGCTGATCCTGGCGCTGCTGGCGTCGGCCGTGGGCATCGCCTGCGCCGCCTACATCACGCGCGCCATCACGCAACCGATCAACTCGGCCGTGAAAGTGGCGCAGACGGTGGCCTCGGGCGACCTGACCAGCCATATCGACGTGCAGACGACGGAAGAAACGGGCCAGCTGCTGCAGGCCCTCAAAGACATGAACACGAGCCTGGTGAGCATCGTCGGCCAGGTGCGCAGCGGGACGGACACCATCGCCACGGCCTCGTCGCAGATCGCCAGCGGCAACCTGGACCTGTCTTCGCGCACGGAAGAGCAGGCCAGCTCGCTGGAAGAGACGGCGTCGTCGATGGAAGAACTGACCTCCACCGTGCGCCAGAACGCCGACAACGCCCAGCAAGCGAACCAGCTGGCGCGCAGCGCCTCGGGCGTGGCCGTCAAGGGCGGCGAGGTGGTGGGCAAGGTGGTCGAGACCATGGATGCCATCAACGAATCGTCGCGCAAGATCGTCGACATCATTTCCGTCATCGACGGCATCGCCTTCCAGACGAATATCCTGGCCTTGAACGCGGCCGTGGAAGCGGCGCGCGCGGGCGAGCAGGGGCGCGGCTTCGCCGTCGTGGCGACGGAAGTGCGCAATCTGGCCCAAAGATCGGCTGGCGCAGCGAAAGAAATCAAGACCCTGATCGGCGACTCCGTCGTGGCGGTGGACGCGGGCAGCAAGCTGGTGGCCGAGGCGGGCAGCACGATGGCGGAAATCGTTTCCAGTGTGCAGCGCGTGACGGACATCATGGCGGAAATCAGCCTGGCCACGCAGGAGCAAAGCTCGGGCATCGACCAGATCAACCAGGCCATCGGCCAGATGGACCAGGTGACGCAGCAGAATGCGGCCCTGGTGGAAGAGGCGGCCGCCGCGGCCGAATCGTTGCAGGAACAGTCGGGCCAGCTGGCCGGCGTGGTCAGCGTCTTCAAGCTTGACGGCATGCAGGCAGCGCCGGCGCGCGTGGCGGCGACGGCGAGCAAGCCGCGCATCGTGGCGGCGCCCGTGCGCGCGGCCGCGAAACCGCGTCCCGTGCTGCGCGCCGTGCCGTCCGGGCACAAGAACGCATCGCGCGATGACGAGTGGGAAGTATTCTGATCGTGGGATAGGGGGACGGCGGCCTTGCCGCCGGCCCGATACGGGACGGCCGCCTTGCGCGGCCGTTTTGCATCCTAGGGCGTTGCCGGCGGCGCCAGTTCGTACGCACCCAGCCTGCGCTGTTCGTCCGGCGTGAAACTGGCGTCGCGCAGCTGCTGTACGGCCGTCGCGTCCTGCGCGCCGCCGGGCAGGCTGGCCTTTTGCGCCTGATAGGCGATGATGCGCTGCTGCCATTGCGATTCTTCGCGGTCCAGCTCGGCCAGACGCGCCGCCGCCGCCGGCGTGAACGTGCTGGCGCGCAGGCGGTAGACTTCATTCTCGCCGCCGCCCTGGGCCCGCAGCGCCTGCACCGAGGCGTCCAGCTTGGCCACCTGCAGCGGCGCGTCGCGCGCGGCGCGCTGGGCCGGCGACAGCTGCTGGTCCAGCGCCGCCAGTTTCGCCTGGCGCTGCGCCTCGTCCAGCGTGGCGTCGCCGAGTATCGTCATGCGCGCCACGGCATCGTCGTCATATGCATCGCTGGCGCCGAACAGGCCCGCGCTTTCCTGCGCCGTAAAGTAATTGCCGCGCAAGGCCCGCATGGCTTGCAGCCGCGCGCGGGCCGCCATGGCGGGGTCGGCTTGCGCGGGCAGTGCCTGTTCCGCGCCAGCCAGCGCCTGCTTGTAGTCGAGGTAAGCGCCCAGCAGGCGCTTCGCTTCGCGCGCGGGGACGGGGCTCAGGCGCTGGTCCAGCTCCGCCTCGATCTGGCTGCGGATGGCGGCCAGCGGCTTTTCGCCCAGGCCCGCCAGGTAATAGTCGAACAGGTGACCCAGTTCCGCGTCGACCACCAGCTTGTCGCCGGCGGCCACCGTCACGTTGCCGTCGGGCCGCGTGCCTTCCATCGAGCGCACGAACGCGAACAGGTCCGGCTCGGCCTTTTCCGGCGGCGGGGCCGGCGGCTCGCCCGGCCGCAGCACCAGATACAGGGCCAGGGCCGCCACGCCGCCCGTCATCATCCATTTCGCGTTCGTGCGCATCGCCGTCTCCTTACAGTCCCAGGCCTTGCAGGCGGTTGGCCTGCTGGCGGAAGACGGTGACGGGGCTGGTCTCGAACAGGTTGACGATGCCGACGAACTGGTTGACTTCATCGAGATGGTTCATGGCGTAATCGTCGCGGATCACCTTGCCCAGGTGGCTCGAGCAGCTGCTGACGAGGCCATCGTTCTTGGCGCCGCCAAAGGCCAGGCTGATGGCGGCCAGCAGCGGGTCGCCCACGTCGAGCACGTTCGTGTACGGCTGCGCGCCGCTCCACGAAAAGTAGTGCACGCCCTGCACCTGGTAGGCGCCTTCACCGCAGGCCGTGGCCGGGATGCCTTGCGGATGGCGGCTGTTGAAGGCCAGCGAACCGGCCGTGGACAGCGAGGCCAGCGAGGCGCCCGCGTTTTGCGGCAGCCCCTTGTTGCCCGACAAAATGCCGATCAGGCTGGCGAGCGCATTGCCCAGCGCGCCGCTCGTGTTGGGGGCCGCGCCGATGAGGATGTCGGCCACCTTCGAACCCTTGTTGACGCCGGCCACGCTGGTGACGGAAGCCACCAGGTCGGGCCGCACGGACGCTACATAGCGGGCCGTGGGGCCGCCGTGGCTATGGCCGATCAGGTTGACCTTGGCCGCGCCCGTGGCGGCGAGGATTTGCCGCACCTGCGACAGCAGCTGTTCGCCGCGCACTTCCGTGCTGTTGGCGGCCGACACGGTGGTCACATAGACTTGCGCGCCGCCGCTGCGCAGGGCGGCGGGGACGCCATAGAAATATTCGACGGGCCCCAGCTTGTCGAAGCCGAACAGGCCGTGCACGAGCACGATCGGGTATTTCGTTTGCGTGTAGCCGGCCGCGCTGGCGCTGCCGGGCAGGATGGCGATGGCGAGGAGCAGCGTGGATAGTAGTTGCCAAAAGCGAGTCTTCATTTTGTCTCCGTTCTTATTAATAGTCGATTGAATTAATAGTGGAAATGTCGATGCTGTAGTGATTACCCGTGTGCCCACTGCACATTCTGTCGATGCATGAAATATAGCGAGCGCTCGGTTTTTTAAATGTAGCACCGCTGGATTTAAATTGCATTTAAATTGCATGATGCAGCGCAATATCTGTGCGCATTCATCGTTGCTTATGCACTCATTGCATAGTTGAAAAGTAAAATAGTTGTTTTCCTGAGCTATAATCGGCCCCGCATCAGCCGTCCCGCCGTCTTGCAGCGCCGCCCAGGCACTGTATTTACACCGCTCATAACCGTTACTTGGGAATGCACTTGTCGACCCATTTTAATTTCGAACAGTTTCAGCAGATGACGCCCTTGAATGGCGAAAACATCTGGGAATATATTCTTGACCGCCACGCGGGCCGTATCGGCGTCAAGCGCCGCAAGCCGGCGCTGGAAAATCTCGAACGCATCTTCGGCGCCACGTTCCGCCTGGCCAATGACGTCGGTTTCCGCGCCATGAGCTTGCGCGACCTGTGCCGCGAGACGGGGCTGTCGATGGGCGGCCTGTATGGCTACATCACCAGCAAGGACCAATTGGCCGAAATGATCGAGGACGTGGTGCGCCACGCCACGCAGGCGTTGCCGCTGCTGTTCGCCGACGTGAAGTCGCCGCTGGACCGCCTGGAAGCGATGATACGCTCGTCGATCTACCTGTCTGAAGTGCTGCAGCCGTGGTTTTACTTCGTCTTCATGGATTCGCGCGTGCTGCAGGTGGAGCAGCGCAGCATGGCGAAGAACTCCGAACTGTTCGTCCAGACCCTGATCGCCGCCACCATCGCGGAAATCGAGCCGAAGCCGCATGGCGATCCCACCTTGCTCTCCGCGCACTGCCTGGCCCTGTTCCAGGACTGGTACGTGAAACGCTGGAAGTACCGCGCCGCGAAAGTCAATGTCGACGATTTTGCCGATAGCGTGGTCAGTACGGTGCGCAGGTATTTGAGCATGAGCGGCGAGGTAGGTCGGACTAGCGCAGCGTAATCCGACACGCACGGACGGCGGCTCATGCCGGGTTACGCCGTTCCGGCTGACCCGGCCTACGCGAACTGCCCTTTACCCATCAGTTCGTGGTTTCCGGCGGCAGCGTCTCCGGCACGGCCGCCGGATCCGTAGGCGTCTCGGCCTCCATGTCCAGCGTTTTCACGCCGTTCATGTCGATGAATTCATCGTACATCCATTCGCCGTCGACCTGGCTCAGGCCCGCCGGCACCGCGCGCGCGACTTGCGGGCGCGTCGACAGGGCCGTGCGCATGTAGTCGATCCAGATCGGCATGGCCAGGGTGGCGCCGAATTCGCGCCCGCCCAGCGATTTCGGCTCGTCATAGCCCATCCACGCCACCGCCACGATGCCGCCGCCGTAGCCGGCGAACCAGCCGTCGACGGCGTCGCTGGTGGTGCCCGTCTTGCCGGCAAGGTCGCTGCGTCCGAGTTTCTTCGTCGCCGCCGCGCCCGTGCCCGAGCGCGTCACTTCGCGCAGCATGCTGTCCATGACGAAGGCGTTGCGCGGGTCCAGCGCCAGGGTCTTGTCGTCGTTCGGCGCCGGCGGCTTGGTCTGCATCAGGATGGCGCCCTTGGCGTCGACGATGCGGTCGATCAAATACGGTTCCACCTGGTGGCCGCCGTTGGCGAACAGGGCGTAGGCGCCCGCCATCTGCACGGGCGTGACGGAACCCGTGCCCAGCGCCATGGTCAGGTTGTTCGGCTGGCGCGCCGGGTCGAAACCGAATTTCTCGAGGAAGTCGTGCGTGTACGACACGCCCAGCGCGCGCAGGATGCGCACCGAGGCCACGTTCTTCGATTGCGCCAGCGCATAGCGCATGGTGATGGGGCCGTCGAACTTGAAATCGTCATTCTGCGGCGCCCACACCTTGCCGCCCGCCTGCAGTGCCAAAGGCACGTCGTTGATCAGGGTGGCCGGCGAAAAGCCTTTTTCCAGCGCCGCCGAATACACGAAGGGTTTCATGGCCGAACCGGGCTGGCGCCACGCCTGCGTGACGTGGTTGAACTTTTGCAGGTTGTAGTCGAAGCCGCCAACCATGGCGTGGTAGGCGCCCGTGTCGACGTCCAGCGAGACGAAGGCGGCGGCCACCAGCGGCACTTGCGTGATGGCCCAGTTGCCCTTGGCGTCCTGGCTGATGCGGATCACGGCGCCCGGGCGCAGCTTGATGCCGGCGCCGGCCTTGGCGGACAGGGCCGGGGCGGCGAAGCGCAGGCCGTCGCCCGTGATGGTCTTGGCGTCGCCATCGCCCGTGTCGGCCACCACCTTGCCACTGGCGACGTCGGTGACGACGGCGGCGATCAGGCCGTCGCTGTCCGGGCGTTTTTGCAGCGCAACATCGATGGCGTCGTCGCGTTGTTCCGCATCAGGCGGCAAGTCGATGAAGGTTTCCGGGCCGCGGTAGCCGTGGCGCTGGTCGTAGGCGATGACGTTGCGGCGCGTCGAGGCGTAGGCCGCATCCTGGTCCGCCTTCAAGATCGTCGTGTAGACGCTGATGCCCCTGGTGTAGCTGTCTTCCTTGTATTGCGCAAACACGGCCTGGCGCGCCAGTTCGGCCACGTATTCGGCGTGCGTGTCGAAACCCTGCTTGCCGCGGCTGTTGACATGCAGCGGCTGCGCCAGCGCCTGCCGGTACTGGCCTTCGCTGATGTAATCGAGTTCGCGCATGCGTTTCAAGACCAGCTGCTGGCGCGCATGCGCCTTTTTCGGATTGCTGATCGGGTTGTGGCGCGAGGGGTTTTGCGGCAGGCCGGCCAGCATGGCCATTTCCGCGATCGACAGCTCGGACAGCGGCTTGCCGAAGTAGGTCTGCGCCGCGCTGCCGAAGCCGAACGAGCGCTGGCCCAGGTACATCTGGTTCATGTACAGCTCGAGAATCTGCTCCTTCGACAGGGCCGATTCGATCTTCAGGGCCAGCATGATCTCATTCAGCTTGCGCGAGGCGACTTTTTCGCGCGTCAGGAAGAAATTGCGCGCCACCTGCATGGTGATGGTCGAGCCGCCGCCGTGGCCGAAGCCGTGGCGCAAGTTCGACAGCACGGCGCCGCCGGCGCGCACGAAGTCGATGCCGTGGTGTTCGTAGAAGCGGCTGTCCTCGATGGCCAGCAGGGCCTTTTTCATCATTTCCGGCACTTGCGCGATGGGCACGAAGTCGCGGTGTTCCTCGCCGAATTCGCCGATCAGCACATTGTCGGCCGTGTACACGCGCAGCGGGATCTTCGGCTGGTAGTCGGTGATGACGTCGAGCGCGGGCAGGCGCGGTTTGACATACAGGAACAGGTAGGCGGCCAGCAGCAGGGCGCCAGCCAGCGCGGCGCAGCCGGCGAGGATGACGCCGCGCATGGCGGCGCGGCGCGAAGGCCAGGGAAATCCGGTTCGTTTGGCAGTCAAGGCAGTCTCACGTGAGCGTGCAAGGCACGGTGGCAGCGATTATAGACCAATGCGCCGGCGGCTCCGGCGCGGGCGGGGCGCCGGGGCCGCCCGTCGGGAGCGGGAGCAAAAAACCTTTTCATCGAAACGCGGCTGTGCGATAGTCTCGGCTTCAAGAAAATAGCCCGGGCGTCAATCCGGGCTGTTTATTTTATAAAATTAAGGATTTATTTATGGCAAAAGATGCAATGCCGAGCGCCGTGAAGCCGTACATCCCGGCCGATGCGAAGCTGCCCGAGATGACCTTCCGCGCGCTGTTGATGGGCGTCATCCTGGGGATGGTCTTTGGCGCCTCCTCGCTCTACCTGGTGCTGAAAGTGGGCCTGACCGTCAGCGCCTCGATTCCCGTCGCCGTGATCGCCATCACCCTGTTCGGCCTGGCCAAGAAGGTGGGCGGCAAGGATTCCTCGATCCTGGAAAACAGCATCACGCAGACGGCCGGTTCGGCCGGCGAGTCGCTGGCCTTCGGCCTGGGCGTGACCATGCCCGCCATCCTGATCCTCGGCTTCGACCTGGAAATCTCGCGCGTCATGCTGGTCGGCGTCCTCGGCGGCCTGCTGGGCATCCTGATGATGATCCCGATGCGCCGCACCATGATCGTCGACCAGCACAAGGAACTCAAGTTCCCCGAAGGGACGGCCTGCGCCGAAGTGCTGAAGGCGGCCGCCACGGAAGAATCGCGCATCGCCGCCGGCGAAAGCATCGAAAAGGACTCGGCCGCCGCGAAGGACGCCAAGCGCCGCGCCAAGATCATCTTCGGCGGCTTCGCCGTCGGCCTGCTGTACAAGGTATTCAATATCTCGTTCAAGGGCTGGAAGGACACGCCGGGCGTGGAATTCGGCGCTCCGCTGAAGGCCGGCTCCATCGGCGCCGAGATTTCGCCCGAGCTGCTGGGCGTGGGCTACATCATCGGCCCGCGCATCGCCGCCACCATGGCGGCCGGCGGCGTGCTGTCGTATCTGGTGCTGATCCCGATGATCAAATTCTTCGGCGACAGCCTGACCACGGTGCTCTCGCCGGGCACCAAATTGATCAGCGAAATGGGCGCGGACGATATCCGCAGCGCCTACGTGCTGTACATCGGCGCCGGCGCCGTGGCGGCCGGCGGCCTGATTTCGCTGGTGCGCGCCATGCCGATGATCTGGCGCAGCCTGTCGGCCGGCCTGAAGGGCCTGGGCAAGGGCGTCAAGGTCACGTCGACCCTGCGCACGGAGCAGGACATCCCGCTGAAATGGGTGATCATCGGCTGCCTGTCCATCATCGCCGTGATCACCTTCGCCACGCCGCTGCACATGAATTTCCTCGGCGCGCTGCTGATCCTCGTCTTCGGCTTCCTGTTCGCCACCGTCTCGTCGCGCCTGACCGGTGAAATCGGCTCGTCGTCGAACCCGATCTCGGGCATGGCCGTGGCCACCCTGCTGTTTACCTGTCTGATCTTCCTGATCATGGGCTGGACGGGCGGGCGTTACTATGTGACCGCCTTGTCGGTGGGCGCCATCGTGTGCATTGCCGCCAGCAATGCCGGCACCACCTCGCAAGACTTGAAAACCGGCTATCTGGTGGGCGCCACGCCGCGCCTGCAGCAGTACGCGATCCTGGCCGGTGCGCTGTCGTCGGCCCTGATCCTCGGCCCGATCCTGCTGAAGCTGAACGAGGCGAGCACCGTCTACGTGCCGGCCGCGCAAGTGGCGCCTGGCCTGACGGTCGATGCGTCGAAGCTGACGGTGACGGGCGAGCTGCATGGCCCGCAAGCCGAGACCGACCACAATACGTATAAAGTCTGGCAAAAGACCGATACCGTGGGCGGCCCGGCCGGCAAGTACTTCGTCAAGGACGACGGCCAGCTGGCCTACCTGGTCGATCCGGGCATCAATGGCCATTACAGCAAGCGTCCGGACGGCTCGGAAGTGAAGAAATACGATGCGCCGAAGGCCGTGCTGATGTCCTACATCATCAAGGGCATCCTCGACCAGCAGCTGCCGTGGACCCTGGTGCTGTTCGGCGTGATGATCGCCGTGGTGCTGGAAATGGCCGGCATCCCGTCGCTGGCGTTCTCGGTGGGCGTCTACCTGCCGCTGTCGTCGACCCTGCCGATCTTCGTCGGCGGCCTGGTGCGCTGGCTGGCGGACCGCCGCAACAACAAGCTGGAACACAACGCCAGGCTCAATGACGAAGAGCGCCAGCTGGCGGGCGACCGCAGCTCGGGCGTGCTGCTGGCGTCGGGCTACATCGCCGGCGGCGCGCTGGCCGGCATCATCATCGCCATTACGGCCGGCGTGCTGACGCACTTCGACCAGATGATGGCCGACTGGGCCGAGCATGGCAACCCGTTCTACGCGGGCATGAACTCGGACGTGCTGTCGCTGCTGCCGTACGCTGCCATCATCGTGCTGCTGTATATCGTGGCGCGCGAGAAGAAAGCCGACAAGCCGCAGGCTTGATGTCTGACTAAGCCCCATGAAAACCGCCCGGCTCGCACCGGGCGGTTTTTTTATGCGCGGCGCCGGCTGCTCCAGGTATTTTGTTATAAAAATGAAATCAAATTGCCTCAAATGGTGTATTGTTCTTGCTATTTAAAATACAACATACTGGAGTTTTCCTCATGTCCAAGCTGCGATACCGTAACAAGTTGCAAGGTTTTATCTCTGCTGCCTTGTTGGCCGCCAGTCCGGTCCTGCATGCCACGCCTTTCCCCGTCGAGGCCATGTTTGAAGCGGAGGGCACGGCGCCCGGCGCGCCGTGGGTGCTGGAAAACGAGGGCGGCAACGTGGTGTCCGGCGGCGCCTACCTGAGCACGCCCGCCGACCTCGTGCGCGCGGACACGCCAGGCGCGGCAGCGCAATTGTCGTATCCCGTGGCCGTACCCCGCGACGGCACGTACACGATCTGGCTGCGCGTGCTGGCGCCGGCGGCCAGCGCCGCGTCCCTGTACCTGGCGGTCGACAGTGCCGCCTATGCCAGCGTCGCCGTGCCGGTGACCGTTGGCCAGCCAGCGCGGTGGACCTGGGTGCCCGTCACCCGCTGGCTCGCTGCCGGCGCGCGCGAACTGAAGATCAAGTACCGCGAGGGCGGCCTGGGGATCGACTGCCTGCTGGTGACGGCGCTCGCCGATTTTGTCCCGCAAGGCTATGGCGTGTACCCGCTGCCCACCGTGCTGCCGCCTGCCGGCGAACATCCGCGCCTGTTTGCCAGGGCAGGCGACCTGGCCGCGATACGCGGCCGTTTCGAGTCGGACGCGCAGGAGATGGCGACGCACCGCGCCGCCCTGAAGACGTTCATCGAGGCGCCGGCCGTCGTGGCGCTGCCCGTGTTCGTGCCCGGCGGTCCGGCCAGGAGCAACCACCAGACCGAGCTGGTGAGCAGGATCAAGGCGAAAGCGCTGCACTCGCTGCTGTACGAACACGGCTTCCCTGCCGCGCAGGCGCCGCGCGGCAGGGAAGCGGTGCAAATGCTGCTCGACTACCTGGCGGCCGTGCAGTTCGCGCCCGGTTACAATCACCCGAACGAAAAGGGCGAGGTCATCCTGGCCAGCGCCATGGTGTATGACTGGTGCTTCAATCTGATGAGCGCGCAGCAGCGCGCGTATGTCGTCACGCGCTTCACGCAGCTTGCGGCCACGATGGAAATCGGCTTTCCGCCATCGCGGCAGGGCGCCGTCGTGGGCCATGGCAGCGACAACCAGCTGTTGCGCGACCAGCTGTCCGCCGCCATCGCCTTTTATGACGAGGCGCCGCTGGTCTACAACATCGTTGCCGGGCGTTTTTTTGCCGACTATATCGCGCCGCGCAACTACGCCTACGCTGCGCAAGCCTATCACCAGGGCGCTTCCTACGGCACGGTGCGCTTCCTGGCGGACATGTACGCCGCATGGCTGTTCCGGCGCATGGGGGCTGCCCCCGTGTTCGATTCCGTGCAGCAGATGATGCCCTACCATTGGCTGTATGCGCGCCGCCCCGACGGGCAATGGATGCGTGATGGCGACGTCTACCATTCCTCCTACACCAACAGCACGCAGTACTGGAGCGAGCCGCTGGCCTTCCTGCTGCCGGCGACCTACTACAATAACTCCACGTTAAAGCATGAGTACCTGAAACAGTCGCTGCAGCAGTCGACGAACTTTATCCACACCAAGGACAGCATCTGGCCTGTGTTGCTTGGCAATACGACCATGGGCAGCACGCCCAGCCCCGCTGTGTTGCCCTTGACCAAGTATTTCCCTGATCCGGCAGGCTTGATGATCGCCCGCACGGGCTGGACCGAGGGCGAGCGCATTCAAGTGCAGTCGGGTAACGTGATCGCGACGATGAAGCTCGGTGGCGACTGGTTTGGCAATCACGAGCATTACGACGCCGGACATTTCCAGATTTACTACAAGGGCGGGCTGGCCATCGATTCGGGCATCTATAGCGGCAAGGATGTTGCCGACCCTTCCATTCCCCTGGAATACGGCAGCGCGCACGACATGAACTATCACAAGCGCACCATCGCGCATAATTCGATGCTGGTGTACGACCCCGGCGAGCATTTTGACGGCTATGCGAATGACGGCGGCCAGCGCTTTCCGGGCGAAGAGCCGCAAACCCTGGCGGAACTGGCGAACGGCTACAAGGTGGCCTCTGTCCTGCGCCAGCAGCAGGTCGGTACCGAGGCGGGGGCGCCGGACTTCAGCTACATCAAGGGCGACCTGACGGCCGCGTACAGCAGCAAGGTGCGCCAGTTCCAGCGCTCATTCGTGTTCCTGAACCTGAAGAACGCGGACCACCCGGCGGCCCTGATCGTGTTTGACAAGGTCAGTGCCAGCGATGCGGGGTTCAAGAAGACCTGGCTGCTGCACAGCCAGGGCGAACCCGAGATCAGCGGTGACACCGTGGTGATCCGGCGCACGGAATGGGACTACAACCACACCTTGCAGTACAACGGCAAGCTGATCAACCGCACCTTGCTGCCGGCGAATGCCGTGCTGGCCAAGGTGGGTGGCAGTGGCAATGAATTCAGCGTCGGCGGGACCAATTATGCGATCCAGCCGGAAGCCGAGTATTCGACCGAGGAAGCGGGTGCGTGGCGGCTGGAAGTCTCGCCGCCGGGGCCCAGTGAAACGGATTTGTTCCTGAACGTGATGCAGGTGATGGACGCCAGCAGCGCGCTGCCCGCATTGCCCACGACGGCCATCGATTCGCCCTTGCTGGCCGGCGTGAAAATCAAGGACCGCGTGGTGCTGTTTTCCAAGAGCGGCCTGCCGCTCGACGGGACGGTCGCCGTCGAGCTGCCGGCACAAAGCGCATCCATGCAGGTGCTGGTGACGGATTTGCAGGCGGGAAGCTGGACGGTGAGCAAGCGCGGCACGGGCGGTCCCATCGAGGATGAGGTGAATGCCGATGGCGGCACCCTGTACTTTATCGCCAATGGAGGCGGCTGGTACGACCTGCGGCGCAGCGCAGGCAGCACATCGAGGGCGGCGGCCGCATTGCCCGCATCACCGGCCGTGCCGTGACGGGCCGGCAGCAATAGGCCGCGCCGCCAGCTGCGCTGCGGTCGCGTAGATCGTCACGTGGTCCGATGCCAGCTGGCGCAGGTGGTTGAAAAACCCCTGCGCCGGTATCAGCCACGACGCCGCATCGCCCACCTGGCCGTTGCTGCGCAAGCCGGCGGCGTCGAACTCGCGCTGGAAATACCCGCGCAAGTCGGCCCGGCCGGGATGGTCGATGCGGCGCTGCGCGACGACGGGGTCGAAAGGGCGCACGGGCACTTCCCAGCGCTGGCCGCCGTGGTCCAGACAGGCCAGCAGCACGGTATTCTTTTCCCAGACGGGGACGGGAAAGGCGTCGCCCATGGCGTCTTCCAGCGCATGATAGAACGTCACCGGGCCCATGGAAATGCCCAGGCCCAGCACTTTCGCATGCTCGCAGCCGATGAAGCGCTGCCACGGCGAACCGGCGCCGAAGATCGAGGGCGCGCGGTGATGTGCTTCGGTCAGGTCGCCCGCATGGCGGCCCCACGCGGAGACGGAATGGGTGGGGTGGATGCTGCGGCAGATGCCGGCGCTGGCCAGGAACGCCTCGGGCAGGCGACCCATGTGCGTGCCATGGCGGCGCGGGTCGAATACATAGTCCTGCATCTCGCAGGTGGCGCGCACCGTGCCGCCGGGCAGGTAATAGGTGGGCAGCAGCAAGCTGCCTTGCGGGCCGACGGCGTCCTGCAGGGCATGGACCACGGCCGCCGCGCCGCCTGCCACGTAGCCGAGGCTTTTCAGCGAGGAGTGCACGAATAGCGTGTCGCCTGGCGCCACCCCGAGCCGCAGCAGGTCGGCCGCCAATCCGGCGCGCGTCACATGGCGCCCGCTCTGGCGGACGCGATGGGCGCTGGCGGCGCGGCGCCAGGCTTCCAGCACGGCCCTGGCGGCGCGTTTTGCCTGTTCATGCATCGCTGACTTCCCGCTTCAGTTTCAGTTCCAGTTCCAGCAGATTCGCGTCGATGCAGAACTTGGCCGCCCAGTTCAGGTAAGCCCAGGTGCCATAGTCGCCATCGACGGGAAACGAGCCCTTGACGCCGCCGCGCGCATGCGGCGGACCGTCGACGCTGATCGAGCGCCGCACGAAGCCATTCAACCGGCGTGCCGCGTCGAGAAAGCGCCGCTCGCCCGTGAGCTGGTACAGCAGGAACAGGCAGTGCGCGTTTTGCGCGGAACCGGTCAGGCAAACGTAGTCGGCCCCGGGCTGGAAGTCCGGACCCAGGCGGCCGGCCAGGTGGCCATCGGCCGCCACGGCCCTGGCGATGCCGGCACCGGTGCGCTTCGAGCAGGCCGCGCAAGGCGTAGCCGATGGTATGCGTCAGGGGCAGGAGCGGGTTGTCCAGGCAGTTCGAGGCGAGCCAGCCGTTTGGGCGCTGTTTGCTCAGCGCCCAGTCGACCTGGCGCAAGCCCGCCGCGCCGTAGCCGTGGCCAGGCGCCGCGCGATCCGCCTCGAACAGTCCCCATGCCACATGCGTTTCGTAGGCCTTCTCGCCGGCGCTGGCAAATGGCGTCGGATGTTTGCGCCAGCAGCCGTCCGCGTCCTGGCTGTCGCGCAGCCAGCGTGCCGCCCGATGCATGGCATCCTGGTAGGCGACGCCATATGCCACGACGCCGGCCGCCAGGCCCAGCAGGATCTGGCCCGTGTTGAAGGTGACGGGCACGCGCGGCGTGGAATCGACCTTGCCGCCCTGGAAGCCGCCTTCCGCGAACTGGATCGCCACGCACCAGTCGAGCATGTGGCGCGCGCGCTGGTGCAGCGCCTCGTCGCCCGCGCGCTGCGCCAGGGCGATCATGGTGGGGATGATGTAGCCGGTGGTCTCCGGATAAGAGCTCGACCATCCCGTCAGCAGGCTGTAATCGCGGGCGACGCCGCCGTCGGCCGAGGTGGAATGGTCTTGCGCCGCGCCCAGCCAGGCCGTGCAGGCCTGCACGACGGCTGCCGGGCCGGGATCGAAGGCGGGCAGGCCACGCGCATCCGACAGGCGCGCCATGCGTGCCGCCACCGGCAGGTTCGCCGGCGGCGCCAGTGTGTTCCTGATCTTCGCGAGCAAGGTGCGCATGGCGGCGATGACGTGGTGGTTGGTTCAGGCTACTGTAGCCCTGGCGGGCAGCACGGTTATTGACTTGCCGCAAGCGCAGCGTGTCCGTGTAGCGCAAGGGGCGGCAAAGCGTGTCGTCGCATTGCCGCCCCCAGAATTGACGCATAATGGAGGCCTCACCACCGTTGACGAGGCCCGCCATGAACAAGGTCACGCTTGAGTACTCGGTCGTTACCAATCCCGACACATTTGTCGGCTTCAAGTATTACGTCAAGGCGGGACAGGCATTCGACGCCGACGATTTCGCCTATTCCTACAAGTTGAACCGCTCCGACCTCGATCCGGACAGCGTGCTGGCGACCCGCGAAGCGGCGGCGAACCTGTTGCCTGGCGAGTGGCTGACGGTGTCGCATTCGATTGCTGCGTAGCCTGTCTTCCTGTTTTACGCTTGTGCCACTTTGACGGGCCCGCCAAGGACCGATGCACCTGACTCTTTCAGTATTTCCTGAGATGTCCATTGTTCCAACGCTGGCAGAACATGCCGAAGCGCTCGCCACGCTGGTGAGCGAAAACCGTGGACACCGGCACTTGCCTGTCCGCCGTGGCGCAGCCGGACTCGTTCGGCGAGACGCCAGCCTATCCGCTGGCCGCTGCCGCGCGCGCCGCAGCGGCGTAGTACTGGAATGGCAGAGTTTCCCGGCACGGTCTTGTGCGGCAGCATCCGCCTGAAAGAAATCGACGACGCCGACCGCAAGGCAAAATAGGCTGTTGCCTGGTCCGCCAATTCCAGGGGGCGGGGCAGCGCCAGCGCGTCGCTGCGCGCCATCCTGGTGCTGTCCGGTGGCCGGGATTTACGCACAAAGGCGTGTTGCGGCAATGGAGTTGTTAAATGGGGCTGATGGTTTGCCGTGGACGGATTTTGCGCCGGCTGGTGCGGCATTCCATTATGACGGTGTTTCCGAATTGTTGAAATTGCGCGGCCGTTGGTCATTGTTCACGCAGAATGGAGTGGATATAATGACGGCGGCGTGTAATTCGATGATCGATAAGGATGGCGCGTGAAAAAATTATTCCATGTAATTGTCCTATATTTTAAGGAATCAATGAAACGTATCCTTTCTGTCTGTATGTTAATGTCGGTAATGTCGGTAATGGCTGGATGCGCAACCTCCAGTACCGGACCAGTTGCGGCTGGACCTGATACCTTTGTTGTGTCTCGTCAAGCTGGTGCATTTCCGAGCGGAAGGGAGCCACTCCTGGCAGAAGCCCTTGTTGAGGCGAATGCCAAGTGTGCGACTGTCGGTAAAACAATGAAGTTGTTATCGACCGTTGAAAATCCGGGCCCTTATGTCTTCGGAAACTATCCGAAGGCTACTGTTGTATTCTCGTGTGCCTAATTAAAAATAAAATTCAATTGGATATGGATTAGCATGAAGAAATCTGTTTTTGCCTCATTTGTCTTGGTGACAGTTTTATCCGGCTGCGTGACGCAGCTCGATGCCGGTGCGGAAAAAGTACGCATAGTAACGGCTACGCAAAAAGACGATTGTGAATCGTTGGGCGTCGTTAGCACAGATCAGCAACTGGGACTCAATAAAGCCTCCAATTCAATGAATAAGGCGATTAATGAAGTTGCGCGACGGGGCGGTAATGCGATATTTTTGGTGTCGACGGGAACGAGCGGTCTGGATGGTGTCGCAGTCACTGCCGAAGCTTTGCGCTGCAAAAGCCGCTAATTGTTTCTATTTGAAGTCTGAAGGCCCCGCCGATACCGCCGAGGCCTGATTTTTCCGCCACTGCCCGAGTCGGGCAGTAGCGATAGCAGCGACGCCAGCGATTATTTGGCATATGCTGGTCGCGCAACCGTGTGCGGCCACACGAACCGCTGACTTTCACATCGATGCTTTCTTCGCCTGGTGCACTGCCCAGTCATTTCCCTACTATTTGCCCAGGCGGGCACACTGGCGCAAACCAGGCCCGCAGCTCCGCCTCGGCCTGCTGCGCAGTTGCCTGCGTCAAGGTCAGCACGATGATCTTTTCCTGCGCCGGCCGGCTCCCGTCGCCATCGGCCAGCTCGATGGCCTGCTCGAAGCTCGTGTAGCCGTGGCCGCATTCGCGCGGGCATTGCTGCACGATGCGCGCCGCCTTGCCGGCGATCCTGTCAGCCAGGTTGACGATGGGATTGCCGTCATAAAATGGCTGGCCGTTGGCAAAGGCGGTGCGCAGATAGGGCGCGCACTGGCCGTCGAGGAAGGCCAGGCGCGCCTGCCAGTACGCTTGCACGGCCGCATATACGGCGTGGTCGTCGAGAAAATCGGTAAACAGGAAGTCGTTCATCATGGTTTCTGCGGCTAGATGCCGAACACTTTCAATAGGGCGTCCGTCAAACCCTCGAACCAGCTGCCCACCTTGCCCGGCTGCTTGCCGTGGCGCGGGGTTTCTTCGTACAGGTAGACGCCGTTGTCGCCGTCGAAGCGGTCGTTGAGCAGCGCCTGCTGGCCGCGCAAATACGGGATGAAGGTTTCGCTGCGCAGGGTCGAGTACAGCACGTCGGTGCTAAATCCCAGGGTGGCGGACTGGCTGATGGCGCGGCCCTGGCCCGCGCGTTCCAGGCGCACGCCGCGGCAGCCACGCACGATCAGGGTGACGGGGCCGCGAAAGACGATGAAGCGCAGCTGCAGGGTAAGCCAGGCGTGCAGGCTGCCCAGGCGCCAGTGGCTGGACATTGTCAGCGGCTGGCCGGCGTCGCAGAGCAATCCCACGAGGCCCCGAGGCTGGAACACCAGCGCGCTGCCGGCCGGCAGGTGGACGATGGCCACTTCCAGCAGCGGATCGTCGCTGGCGGAAATCGTCACGGACGCCGGCTCGTCGCTGTGCAAACGCGTCAGCGCCACCATGCCGGCCGCCAGGCTGGTCAACGGAAAGCGCCAGTCCAGCAACCACTGCGTGCGATTGCGCGTGCTGACGGGCGACGATTGCAGGTATTCGGGGTGGATCAGCATGACCTGGCCCGGCGCCAGCCGCAGCGCCTGCGACACGGCGGAGATGCGCGACTCGCCAGGCAGCGATGGCGACAGCGGCAGGGCGTCGCCCGCCAGTTGCAGCTCGCGCGCGATCGACAGCGGCTGCAAACGCGAGGCGAGGGGCGCCAGCACGAAGTAAAAGAAGGCCTTGATCGCCAGCGGCAGCAGGATGGCCGACAGCACCAGCAGGGCGGCCGTGGGCGCCACGTCGAGCACGGGAGCGCGCCAGCGGCCGATCCAGTTGCGCGCCAGCTGCGTCTCGGTGGCCGCCATCGCCGCATGCATGGGCGCCAGCGCCCCTGCCAGCGCCGCTTGATCGATGGCAAATGGCGCGGGCCGGGCGGCGTTGGTGGTGTCGCTGGTGCGCGCGCGCTGCGCCAGCCAGGCCCGGTACGCGTGCAGGTTGATTTCGCGCAAGCGCTGGCCTTGCGCTTCGAGCCGCGACAGCTGCGCGTGGGCGTCGCTGCCGGGCAGGCGCGCCGCCAGCGGATGCTGCGCTTCAAGCTGCTGGCGCTGGCGTATGTTTTGCTGCAATGCGGCATAGGCGCTGACGTGCGCCGCGTGCAGGCGCGCCAGCGTGTGCCGCGCATCCTCGCCGCTGATGGCCGCCTGCAGGGCAAGCAGGTAGCGCGCTTCCTGCGCCAGCACTTCGATCTCCACGCGGCGCCTGGCCTCGTCCTGCGCATGGGCGGCCAGGACGCCGGCGTCGGGCAGGGGAATGGTAAACAGCGACGGTTGCTGCTGCGCGCGCAAGGCGGCCAATTGCGTTTGCACTTCGCTCAGGCGGGCCGCGATGGTCGCTTGCGAGGCGTGTGTCAGGGCGTGCATGCGGGCGGTGGCGGCACTGGCCAGGCCGGCGCCATGGCCGTCGGCCGTGACGGACGCCAGCCTGAGCGCGGCGATGGCATCGCTGCTGGCGCTATAGGCGCGCCATTCGGCCAGCAACAGGCGTCCGGCCAGCAGGATGACGATGAACAGCGCGAACTGCAGCGCATGGCGCAGCAGGAAGCGCAGGATGGCCGTCAGCAGCTGGCGCAAGGAGAGCGCGCCTCAGCTTGCCGCGCTATCGGCGTCGGCGCAGCATTTCTTGTACTTCTTGCCGCTGCCGCAGTGGCAAGGGTCGTTGCGGCCCGTCTTCGGCACTTCGCGCAGCACGGTGGCGCCGGGCTGGTGCTGTACCTGGCTTTTCAGGTGGCGCTGGCGGGCCCAGGCCGCGTTGATGGCGATGACGGCGGGAATCACGCCATCCATGGCCGTTTCGGCCGCATCGTCGTCGAGTTCGCTGGCCGTGGCCAGGTGCTGGAACGGCGCCAGGTATTGCGGATGGCTGACGGCCAGGGCCGCCCACTGGGGCTTGTCCAGGGTCGTGCCCAGGATAAAACCGGCGCACCAGGCGGGCACGCTCCATTCGGGGCCGCAGACGTAGATCGGTTCGAAGCTGTCCGGGTCCTTCGCCAGCCATTCGACCATGTAGCCATGGTGGCGCTGCGCCAGGGCGGCGGCCCGTTCGCTGTCCGCGTCCTGTGCCGGCGCGGCGCTGCCGGCCGCCTTGTCCCATACCCAGGGCAACCATTGTTCAGGCGCGATTTGCTTCGGGCTCAGGGCCACGGCCGTGAGGAAACCTTCCAGCATCGACACGTCCATGGCGGCGCCGGCCAGGGCTGGCGCCGCCAGCAGGGTGTCGAGTTCGGCGTATTCGTCGTCGGAGAGGGGCGTGGTGGTGGACATGCTGGACATGGGATTCTTCTGTAATGTGGGTGGAGTGGCCATCGGCCCTGGCGGTATTGTACCGCCCGGCCAGGGGGAAACGGTGGCCGGAATGAAAAACGGCGGCCCGCAGGCCGCCGTTTTGATCTAAAACAAGACGCTTATTTCACGCCGTGCATCAGTTTGTTGATCAACGGTGCGATCAGGAACAGCACGACGCCGGCGCCCAGCAGGGACCAGAAGCCGAAGGTGTAGCCGGACAGGGCCGACTGCACCGACATGCCGCTTTCGCCGCTGACGTGGCTGGCGAAGATGCCCGACAGGTTGTTGCCGATACCGGTCGACAGGAACCAGCCGCCCATGCCCAGGCCCACCAGGCGCACTGGCGCCAGCTTGGTGACCATCGACAGGCCGATAGGCGACAGGCACAGCTCACCGATCGATTGCAGCACGTAGACGGTGGTCAGGGTCCAGAACGGGATCTTGTTGTCGGCGCCAACCAGGCTCGACAGAGCGAAGATCAGCAGGCCGAAGGCCAGCGCATTGCCCAGCAAGCCCAGGCCGAACTTGCGCGGGATCGATGGATTGACGTTGTGGCGCGCCAGGAAGACCCAGACGGCGGCGATGATCGGGGCGAAGACAATGATGGCCACCGAGTTGACGGTCTGGAAGTAGGCGGTCGGGAAGATCCAGAAGCCCAGGTCGCGGTTGACGATCTTGTCAGCCAGGAAGGTGAACGAGCTGCCTGCCTGTTCGAAGAACATCCAGAACAGGATGTTGAAGACAAAGATCAGCAGCATGGCGATGACGCGGTCGCGCGCCACCTTGCCGTTGCGGATGCCTTCGATCATTAGCATCACGGCCAGGCCGATGAACAGCACGGTCAGGACGATTTGCAGTTTTTGCGCGCCCACGGTCAGCAGGAAGTACACGAGCGGGATCACGCACAGCGAGCCGAGGGCTACCCAGATGACGCGCATCGGGTTGCCGGCACCGGTTTCCGGTGCGCCGATGCCCTTCAGGGCGCGGCGGCCGATGGCGAACCATACCAGGCTGATGATCATGCCGAAGCCGGAAGCCATGAAGACCATCTTGTACGAAGGCATGGCGCTGGTGCCGAAGATCGATTCGGCCAGCCACTGGGTGAAGACAGGGGCGACCATGGCACCCATGTTGATGCCCATGTAGAAGATCGTGAAGCCACTGTCGCGGCGCGGATCGGCTGTCGTGTACAGCTTGCCGACCATGGTCGAGATGTTCGGCTTGAACATGCCGTTACCGACGATCACGGTGGCCAGGCCCAGGTTGAAGATGTCCTGGTTCGGTACCGAGATGCAGAACAGGCCGGCAGCCATGAAGACGGCGCCCAGCAGGATCGAGCGCTGGTAACCGATGACCCGGTCGGCGATGTAGCCGCCGAACAGGGCGCCGGCGTACACCAGCGCGAGGAAGGAACCGTAGGTAAGGTTGGCCGCTGCCTGACCCGAACCGTCGCCACCGTGGAACTGGGCCACGATGTACAGTACCAGCGCCCAGCGAACTCCGTAGAACGCGAAGCGCTCCCAGAATTCAGTCATGAACAACATCCACAATGGGCTTGGATGGCCCATAATCTGCTTGAACTCGGGAATAACGGCTTCCTTGTTGGGCGTAGTCGCACCGCTCATGCGGTTCCTCCTGAAAAATTATTATAGTCAATCGATAAAACAAACTTATGGAAGCCTGCCGGGCTGCGGGCACTCTCATGAAGAACCGACCACACGGGAATTCCAATAGGCTGGCATTCTAATCTACAAATTGCGCTGAGCGAAGGTTTCCATTCGCATTAGCAAGAATGACTGTTTCATATTAGTCAAACCGGTTTGCATGCAGGGGGCGATCGCGGCGATTTTGCGGCACCACAGCACAACTTGCCTGACTTGTCGTATATTGCTAGTGCAATACCTTCGAGCATCGATTTTTAAAGGGATTTTTCGCATTATGGAACACGACGTTATCGATACTCTGGTTTCACCGGAAGGCCGCCTGGACGTGCTCTCCAAGACTGAAGTCAACAAACTGCT
Organism: Janthinobacterium sp. SUN118; assembly: GCF_030397695.1. Taxonomy (NCBI): domain Bacteria; kingdom Pseudomonadati; phylum Pseudomonadota; class Betaproteobacteria; order Burkholderiales; family Oxalobacteraceae; genus Janthinobacterium; species Janthinobacterium sp. SUN118. The sequence continues at coordinate 2,164,764 of NZ_JAPUBV010000001.1, forward strand.
CGACACCAGCCAGGGCGGCCTGTACAACACGTTCCGCCGCTGCGCGCTGGCGGTGCTCAATTGCGGCAGCACCATCGACGATGGCCGCGCCTTGCTTGAGCGATATCAATCGTTTGAAATTTCCATCATCCAGCGCGAGCGCGGCATCAAGCTCGACATCAAGGGCGCGCCGGCCATCGCCTTTGTCGACGGCAAGATGATCAAGGGTATACACGAACATCTGTTTGCCGTCTTGCGCGATATCATCTTCGTCAGCGATGAAGTCACGGGCAACCCGAAATTCGACTTGCAGAGCACGGAAGGCGTGACGGACGCCGTCTTCCACATCCTGCGCAATGCCAACGTGCTGCAAACCCAGCTCAACCCGAACCTGGTCGTGTGCTGGGGCGGCCACTCGATCAACCGCGCCGAATACAATTATTCGAAGGAAGTGGGCTACCAGCTGGGCTTGCGCGGCCTCGACATCTGCACCGGCTGCGGCCCGGGCGCCATGAAGGGCCCGATGAAGGGCGCCACCATCGGCCACGCCAAGCAGCGCCTGCACAATGGCCGCTACCTGGGCATCACGGAGCCGGGCATCATCGCGGCCGAATCGCCGAACCCCATCGTCAACGACCTGGTCATCATGCCGGACATCGAAAAACGCCTGGAAGCGTTCGTGCGCGCGGGCCACGGCATCGTGGTCTTCCCCGGCGGCGCCGGCACGGCCGAAGAGATCCTGTATATCCTTGGTATCTTGCTGCACCCGGACAACGCCGACATCCCGTTCCCATTGATTTTCACGGGGCCGGAAACGTCGCGCGAATATTTCGTGCAGATCAACCAGTTCATCAGCGACACCCTGGGCCCGGAAGCGCAGCAGCGCTACAAGATCATCATCGACGACCCGGAGCTGGTGGCGCGCGAGATGCTCGAAGGCATACGCCAGGTGCGCGAATTCCGCAAGGCGCACAGCGACGCCTATTACTTCAATTGGCTGCTGAAGATCGACCACGAATTCCAGAAGCCGTTCCACCCCACGCATGAAAACATGCGCAACCTGAGCCTGCACAAGAACCAGCCCACGCACTTGCTGGCGGCCCAGCTGCGCCGCGCGTTTTCCGGCGTGGTGGCGGGCAACGTCAAGGACGACGGCATCCGCTCGATCGAAGAGCACGGCAACTTCGAAATCCACGGCGACAAATCCATCGCCGGCCCGATGGACGCGCTGCTGGCCTCGTTCGTGGCGCAGCACCGCATGAAGCTGGCGGGCACGGCGTATGTGCCGTGCTATACCGTGATTCAGTAGTGCGGGATGCGTAGGTCGGATTGGCGTGCAAGCGCGTCATCCGACATGAATGGCCAACAATGTGTCGGATGACGCGTAGCGCCAATCCGACCTACGTGGCGACAGAAGTGAAAAAGCCGCCTGATCTTGCGATCAGGCGGCTTTTTATTGGCCAGCGTCCGTGCTTATTCTTCGCGGCGCAGGTGCGGGAACAGGAGGACGTCGCGGATGTTCGGCGAATCCGTGATGATCATCATCAGGCGGTCGATGCCGATGCCGCAGCCGCCGGCTGGCGGCATGCCGTATTCCAGCGCGCGGATGTAGTCGGCGTCGTAGAACATCGCCTCTTCATCGCCGGCGTCCTTGGCCGCTACCTGCGCCAGGAAGCGGGCCGACTGGTCTTCCGCGTCGTTCAACTCGGAGAAGCCGTTGGCGATCTCGCGGCCCACCATGAACAGCTCGAAGCGTTCGGTGATGCCGGCCACCGTGTCGGAGGCGCGCGCCAGTGGCGACACTTCGACCGGGTAGTCGATGATGTAGGTCGGTTCCCACAGCTGCGCTTCGGCCGTTTCCTCGAACAGCGCCAGTTGCAGCGCGCCCAGGCCGGCCGTGGCGAACGGCTTGACGCCGAATTTTTTCAGCTCTTCCTTGATGAATTCGGCATCGTTCAACTGTTCCGGCGTGTAGCCTGGAGCATACTTGTTGATCGCTTCGACGATGGTCAGGCGATGGAACGGTTTTGCCAGGTCCAGTTCGCGGCCGCCATAGGTCAGCGTGGCGGTGCCGTGCGCGTCGATGGCGGCCTGGCGGATGACGGCTTCCGTGAAGTCCATCAGCCATTTGTAGTCGGTGTAGGCCGCGTAGAATTCCATCATCGTGAATTCAGGGTTGTGACGGATCGACACGCCTTCGTTGCGGAAGTTGCGGTTGATCTCGAACACGCGGTCGAAGCCGCCGACGACCAGGCGCTTCAAGTACAGTTCGGGCGCGATGCGCAGGAACATCTGCATGTCGAGCGCATTGTGGTGCGTGATGAACGGCTTTGCCGCGGCGCCGCCCGGGATCGTGTGCAGCATCGGCGTTTCCACTTCCATGAACTCGTTCTTTTCCATGAAGCGGCGGATCGACGAGATGGCGGCGGTACGCGCCTTGAAGGTGCGGCGCGTCTCTTCGTTCATGATCAGGTCGACGTAGCGCTGGCGGTACTTCGTTTCCTGGTCGGCCAGGCCGTGGAATTTGTCCGGCAGCGGGCGCAGCGACTTGGTGATCAGGCGCAGTTGCGTGACCTTGATGGTCAGTTCGTCCGTCTTGGTCTTGAACAGGGTGCCTTGCACGCCCAGGATATCGCCCAGGTCATAGTGGTGCAGGGCGGCCATGGCCGCTTCGCCGGTGAGATCCAGCGTGGCGTAGATCTGGATGCGGCCGTCGGCCTTCGGGCCGGAAGCGTCCTGCAGGGTAGCGAAGGCGGCTTTCTTGCCCGCTTCGCGCTTGAGCATCATGCGGCCGGCCAGCACCACGTGTACGGGGTTCTCTTCCAGCTCTTCGCGCGACTTGCCGTCGTATTGCGCGTGCAGATCGGCCGCCTTGTGCTCAGGGCGGAAATCGTTCGGGAAGGCGACGCCTTGTTCGCGCAGTGCGGCCAGCTTGGCGCGGCGCTCGGCGATGATCTTGTTTTCATCGGGGGCGGCGGCTTGTTCTTGGATATCCGTAGTCATGGTGTTCTTCGTGATTGATGATTGATGGTTATGTCGTTGGCGTGCCGGCGGCAAACGCTGCCGGCTGGCTGGCGAACAGCGCCTCGACATCGAGTTGGCTGAAGTCCTGCGCGATACAGATGATGTTGTCGAATGCGGCAAACGCGTCGGCCGGCAGGGTGGTGGTCAGGACCACGACCCGCATGCCGGCGCGGCGCGCCGCTTCCACGCCCAGGGGCGCGTCTTCGAAGACGATGCAGTGCTGCGGCAGCGCGCCGGCCAGCTGCGCGCCTTTCAGGAAAACGTCCGGATGCGGCTTGCCCCGTTCCACGTCGGCGGCGCCGACGATGGCGTCGAAGCGGTGGCGCAGCTCCAGGCCGTCGAGCGTGAACGCGATATTCTCGTTCGGCGCCGCCGTGCCCACCACCAGCCCGACGCCGGCCTGGCGCGCGCTGGCGATCAGCTGGTCGAAACCGGCCACCGTGGCCAGGTGCGGGCCATACAGCTCGCGGTAGACGACTTCCTTTTCGGCCAGCAGGGTGACGTGATCGGCATCCTCGCCCAGGTATTTGGCGATGATTTCGTGTCCCTGCCGTCCTGCCGTGTCGCGGAAGAAGGCGTCCGCGTCCAGCGCATGGCCCTGGCGTTCGAAGAACGCCAGCCACGATTGCGTGTGGAAGGCCATGTTGTCGACGATCGTGCCATCCATGTCGAACAGGAAGGCACGCTGCGCCACTGCCGGAGCGGAGGCGTTCATCCTTACACGCCCTGTTTCAGCGAGGCGGAGATGAAGTCGTCGATGTCGCCATCGAGCACGCCCTTGGTATTGCCCGTCTCGAAACCGGTGCGCAAATCCTTGATGCGCGACTGGTCCAGCACGTAGGAGCGGATCTGGTGACCCCAGCCCACGTCCGTCTTCGAGTCTTCCAGCTTTTGCTGCTCGCTCATGCGCTTGCGCAGTTCGTGCTCGTACAGCTTGGCTTTCAGCATTTCCATCGCTTCGGCGCGGTTGCGGTGCTGCGAACGGTCGTTCTGGCACTGCACCACGATGCCGGTCGGCGCGTGGGTCATGCGGACGGCGGAGTCGGTTTTATTGATGTGCTGACCACCGGCGCCCGACGCGCGGTAGGTGTCGACGCGGATATCGGCCGGGTTGACGTCGATCTCGATCGAATCGTCGACCTCCGGATACACGAACAGCGACGTAAACGAGGTATGGCGGCCGTTGGCCGAGTCGAATGGCGACTTGCGCACCAGGCGGTGCACGCCTGTTTCCGTGCGCAGGAAGCCGTAGGCGTGGTCGCCCTCGACCTTCAGCGTGGCCGTCTTGATGCCGGCCACCTCGCCGTCGGACTGCTCGAGGATCTCGACCTTGAAGCCCTTGCGTTCGCAATAGCGCAGGTACTGGCGCAGCAGCATCGAGGCCCAGTCCTGGGCTTCCGTACCGCCGGCGCCGGCCTGGATGTCGATGAAGCAGTTGTTCGGATCCATCGGATTGTTGAACATCCGGCGGAACTCCATGCTTTCGATGACCTTGCGGATTTCCTGCACGTCTTGCTCGATCGCTTCCAGCGTCTCTTCGTCGCCCTCTTCACGGGCCATGTCGAACAGGTCCTTCGTGTCGCGCAGGTCGGCGTCGGCCTTGGTCAGCGTGAAGACGATGGCTTCCAGCGCCTTCTTCTCCTTGCCGAGGTCCTGGGCGCGCTTGGGATCGTTCCAGACGGTAGGATCTTCCAGTTCTTCGTTGACTTGCTCTAGTTTCTCCGACTTGACAGTGAAGTCAAAGATACCTCCGAAGTTCGGCTTCGCGGACCGTGAGGTCGGAGAGCAGGGCGGAGATGAGATTGATGCGTTCGGCTTCCATAATGTTCTGGTCTTCTATGGTGAAATCAAACCCTGAATTATACGCGAGCGCGGGCCGTTTCCGATGCCGCTGGCGCCGAATCGGTGGCGCGCGCAGCAATAAAAGCACTAATTTGCTGCATTTACGACAATGTTCTACCCAGCGTCGCGGCTGTTTTATGCCTTGATGGCCGCTGCCGTGCTGCGTATGATGCTGGCGATATTGTCTTTCCACAGGAATTCTCATGTGCCACCCCCTGCGCCAGTTCCCCCGTCTCGCCCTGTTACCGCTGCTGCTGGCCGGCTGCGGCGCCTTGCCGCCCGCCGCCAACAGCCCTGTCCACGCGCCATCGGCCGCGCCGGCCGGCAGCAGCGCCACCCTGGCCCTGCTGGAGACGACGGATTTGCACGCGAACGTGCTCAGTTATGACTATTACAAGCTGCAGGCGGAGCCGTCGATCGGCCTGGAACGCACGGCGGCCCTGATCGCGCAGGCGCGCGCCGAATTCCCGAACACGCTGTTGCTCGACAACGGCGACACCATCCAGGGCACGGCGCTGGCCGACTACCAGGCGCTGGTAAAACCGCTGGCCTGCGACCAGACGCTGGCCATCTACAAGGCCATGAATTTGCTGAAAGTGGACGGCGGCGGCATCGGCAACCATGAATTCAACTACGGCCTGGCGTTCCTGAGCCAGGTGACGGGCAACCAGTTCGACGTCGACAGCGTCGATGCGGCCAAGCCGCGCTGCGCCGGCCCGCAATTCCCGCAAGTGCTGGCCAACGTCTACAGCGTCAAGAGCGGCAAGCCGCTGTTCGCGCCGTATCACATCATCGCCAAGCAGATCACGGCCACCGGCCCCGATGGCCAGCCCGTCACGAGCACGGTCAAGGTGGGCATCATCAGCTTTGCGCCGCCGACCATCATGGCGTGGGACAGGCGCTGGCTGGAAGGGCGCGTCTACACGCAGGGCGTGCGCGAGACGGCGGAAAAATTCATCCCCGAGATGCGCGCCAGGGGCGCCGAGCTGGTGGTGGCCATCTCGCACGGCGGCCTCGATGACAGCCCGTATTCGCCGACCATGGAAAACGGCAATTACTACCTGTCGCAAGTGCCGGGCGTGGACGCCATGCTGATCGGCCATTCTCACCAGCTGTTCCCGAACGCCACGAGCACCGTGCCGCAGTTCAATTTGCCCGGCGTCGACAAGGTCAAAGGCACGGTCAACGGCGTGCCCACCGTGATGGCCAATCTGTGGGGCAAGCACCTGGGCGTGATCGGCTTGCGCCTGCGCCACGACGGCTGGCAGTGGGTCGTCGACAAGGCGCAGACCACGGTGGAAGCACGCGGCATCCAGAACGCGGACAGGAGCTATGTGGCGCCCGATGCGGCCATCGCCAGGCTGGTGGCGGAAGAGCACGCGGCGACCATCGCCTACGTGCAGACGCCCGTGGGCGCCACCGACTTCCGCATGTCGACGTATTTCGCCGACGTGGGCGACGTCAGCGCCATCGAAGTGGTGAACCAGGCGCAATCGGGCTACCTGGCCGCCTACGTGAAGGCCAACCTGCCGCAGTATGCGCACTTGCCCGTGCTGTCGATGTCGTCGCCGTTCAAGAGCGGCTCGGCCGGCGTATCCGATTACACGGACGTCAAGGCGGGCAACGTGGCGCTGAATAACGCGGCCGACCTGTACCTGTACCCGAACGCGCTGTACGGCGTGAAGATGAATGGCGCGGAACTGAAGGCCTGGCTGGAACAGTCGGCGCGGCGCTTCAATACCATCGATGTCAACAAGACCGAGCCGCAGGAACTGGTCAACACGGCCCACCCGAGCTACAACTTCGACGCCATCACCAGCGCCGACGTGCGCTACCAGATCGACATCACGCAGCCGCCAGGGCGTCGCATCCAGGGCCTGACGTACCAGGGCAAGCCGGTGGACTCCAGCCAGGAATTCCTCATCGCGACGAACAATTACCGCGCCAGCGGCGGCGGCAATTTCCCCAGCCTCGATGGCAGCAAGACGGTGGTGGCCTCGCCCGACAACAACCGCGAACTGCTGATCGCCTACGTCACGCAGGAAAAACACCTGACGCGCGCGAAAAACGGCTCGGCGCGCAGCTGGCGCTTCGCCAGGGCCGCCACGAAAGGCCCGGTGGTCTTCCACTCGGCGCCGAACGTCATCGAACTGGCCAAGGCGGCCGGCATCGCCAACGTCACGCAGCTGAAGGCCGACGATGGCGCGGGCAAGGGCTTTGCGCTGTACCAGCTCGACCTGTCGAAATGAAGCTGACGGCTTGGCTGCTGGCGGCCGCCCTGGCTTCCCCCTTGGCGTCGCCGCTGGCGCAGGCCGGCGCCGATCCCGCCGCGCAAGTGGTGCAGGCGAAGGCGCTGATGCGCGCCGGCGCAGCATCGCAGCCGGCCGCGCGCGCGCTGTTCCGGCAGGCGGCGGGGCAGGGCAGCGGCGCGGCCGCATATTACCTGGGCCTGATGCTGAAGAACGGCATGGGCGGCGCGCAGGACAGCACCGCCGCCTTGCACTGGCTGCAACTGGCCGCGCAGCGTCAGGTGGCGCCGGCCATGTTCATCGTGGCGAACATGCTGCTGGACAGCGACGAGGACAAGGCGCGCTTTTGGCTCGATGCCGCCTGCGAGCTCGAATACCCGGAAGCGCTGCAGCAAAAATCCGTCGCCGTGGGCGAAGGCAGGATGGGCTATGCGCACAGCGAAGAGCTGGCCAACCTGTACCTGAAGATGGCGACGCACGCGATGGGGCACCGGGCCGCCGAACCTTGATGATGTGAGCCGAGCATTGCTTATTTTTCTCAAGATATATTTATTCCATTAAATGAGGCCATTGCTTATATTTTCTTCTCTATTTTTCACTGTTGGCGCTCAGTTATTGTTGTTTTCAAAAGATTCGTGGCAGTATGCGGGAAGTATTTTTTTGATAACTTCATGATGAAAATAGAGGCAAGGCATGGCAATGCAAGCAATGGCAAGGCAATCCGGCTGTCAGGTTCCCGCGCGACGGCCTGGCAAACGATGGCTGCATGCGGGCCTGGGCGTGCTGGCGATGGCGGCGTCTGCCGCGATGGCGCAACTGCCCGCGCCCGTCAAGACGGGCCATCCTAAGCTGTTTGTCAGCCAGGCCGGCTTTGATCTTCTCAAGGCACAACTGCCTTATTACCCCGCCGCGCGTTTCCCCGCCACCAGGGGCAGCATCAGTTTTCAGTTGCTGGCACAGCACAAGGATAGCCGCGACGGGGTAAATCAAAACATTTTCGGCCAGCACGTCAGTGTTGGCAATACGATTCTGATACGCCATGTGGATGGATGGGATGTGCCGGCCGTGGCGGGAAGCAAGGGGACGGTGGGTGTCCAGTTCGCATTGCTGAAGAATGGCGTGTATGCCTCGAGCACGCAGATCAATTTGACGCCAGGCGTGCTGTCCAGGATGAAATTTTCATGGGATAGCCAGGCGCACCGGGTCGGGCTGACGGTGAACGATGTCGCCATTCCCACCATATGGAATACGGCCCTGGGCGTGCCCGTCGAGTGGCAGGCGGATGCGCAGATATTCAGCCTCGGCGGCCGGTACAGGGAAGACATGCAGGATTTCTTCCTGCGCGACGGGCAGGGCACGGCATTGATCGGCTATCCCACCCGGGATACGGGTCTCAATACCGCCTGGAGCGCATTTGTTTATGCGGCAGACAGGCGCCTGGCGGAAATCCATAGCTGCGCCACGATCGCGCCCACGTCGGCCGCTTTTCCGAAATCGTGCAAGGTGGCCACCGGGCATCGCGGGACGATCTATGAAAGCGCGCAATTGCTGTCCATGGCATGGTTGCTGACGGAAAAGGACAAGTACAGGCAGGGCCTGCTGACGTACGCGGACATGCTGCTGGCGAGCCCACTTCCCGCCGGCAATGAATGGTCGATGGGGGGGCAGGGTGGCCGCCATGGGGCTGATGTATGACTGGCTGTATGACTTGATGGGCAGCGTGAATGTGCCCGCCGCGCTTGGCACGGGGCCGTACCGGAACATGCTGGCGCAGAGAATCAAGGAGACGATAGCGGCCGAAAATACGCTGCCGGCACATGATCACCTGGTGGCGTCCATGTGCGGCAGCGGGCAGCACTTGCGCGACACAAGCACGGTCTTCGATTGCGAGCAGAAACCCGTGTACGAACACTGGAACCGCGGCGCGGCGCCTTCGATTGCCAATTACTATGTCAGCGGCCACGCCTTCAGTGCCGTGACGAACATGGCGCTGGGCTTGCTGGCCATCGCCGAGGAGCATCCCGAAGTCGTGCCGATGATCGACACGGCGTATGCGCATTTCGACAAGGGTTTCATGGCCGCGCGCGCCGCCATTTCCGCCGATGGCGGCCACCAGATGGGCTTTGCGTATGGCGTGTCGAGCATCCCTGAGCGCTTGCTGTTGTGGCGCACGGCGCTCGACAATGGCGACGGCACGCCGCTGTTGCAGGCGGACTGGCAGGATCAGTTGCTGTATCCCTATATCTACGGTTTGCGCAGCGACGGCCTGTTCCCTTCCAGCGGCGACAACTATGATTTCCCCGTAGGCAATCCACTGCTCGGGCAATTGGCGCGTGGCGTGGCCAGCGTTGGCGGCGATGGCGTCGCCTGGTCCTTCTATCGCGAGCAGGTCGCGATGCGTCGCGGCGGTGGCGACGAGATCCTGGAGCGCCTGTTCTGGCCAACCCCGGTGGCGCCCGCGCCGATACCAGGCCTGCCGCTGGCGCGCCATTTCAGGGTCTCGGGCCAGGTGCTGATGCGCGACAGCTGGGATTACGCGCAGGCCACCGTGCTGGACTTCAAATCATCGTCGTTCGCGGCGCAGAATCACCAGCACGCGGACCAGAACAGCTTTTCGCTGTATTACAAGGCGCCCTTGCTGCTCGATACGGGCCTGTATGACAGCTATGAAAGCGTGCACTGGTGGAATTACTACACGCGCAGCGTGGCGCATAACACGATCACGGTCTACGATACGGTGGACGATGCGACGGAGCTGCTCATGAACGGCGCGAGCGGCCTGAGCCGCGATGGCGGGCAGTGGCTGCAGGCGCGGCAACAGAACTATCCGACAATCGACGAGATCCAGCCTGGCGGCGTGAATGCGCTCGATGGCATCGTGCGCTATGAAAATACGCCGGAATATACCTATACCAGCGGCAATGCCAGCAAGACCTATTCGGCGACCAGGCTGGACCGGAATAACGGTTTCGTGCGCCAAGTCCTGTTTTTGCGCCAGCCGGCGTTCTGGCCCAAGCCCGTGACGGTGGTCTTCGACAGCGTGCGCAGCAAGCGTGGCTTGCCAGCCACCTTTTTGCTGCATACGGCGCATGACCCGGCAGCCAATACGGCCAATACGAGCAATCTCGGCGATGGGCACTACAAGCTCGGCTACAGTGCGGGACAGCGGCGCATCGCCACCGTGCGCAACGGCGAGGGCATGCTGATCGTGCAAACCGTGCTGCCGGAAAATGCCGTCGTGCACAAGGTCGGCGGCCTCGATCATGACGGCACCGTGTGTCGGCAGATGAGCCCGGTCAAGGCGAACGAGCAATGGGCCAGCAGCGGTGATTGCCGCTTCATGGTGCGCCGCCGCCAGGCCGATGGCAGCGATCTGTGGTTCAACCATGCGCCGCAGACGAGCGAGCAAAAAACCACGAATGAGGATGTAGGTGTCTGGCGCCTGGAAGTCACGTCGGCAACGGCACCGGCGGCCAATGCGCCCGAGTATTTCCTGCACACGCTGTTTGTTGCCGACAACGATGGCGCCAGCGGCACGGCCCAGCCGCCCGATACGCGGCGCCTGGCGGCCGCGGCCAACACCGAGGCGCTGTTGCTGGGCAGTCAGCTGCACGTGCTGTTCAACCGCGACGTGACGCCCGCTGCCCGCATGGACTGGACTTCGCCGCTGGCGGCCGGCGCCATCCTGGCCACGGGCTTGAAGCCTGGCGTCCATTATGCGCTGACGTCGGCGCCGGCGGCCGGCGCGTTCGCCCGCAGCCTGGTCGAGGTGGCGCCAGGGCCGGGCACGCACCTGAGTTCCGATCAGGGCGTGCTCAGCATCGAGTAAGCCGCTTGCCTGCTGGCCGGGTCAGGCCGCCTCGTCCTTCTTCGGCTTGGCGCGCAAGGCGGCCGCCGCCTCGCCGATGGCGAACGGGTCGCGCGACAGGATGGCCGCGCCCAGGTCGACCAGCCTGGCCGCGGCGTTGATGGCGGCCTTGACGTCGGCGATGCGCTTGAGCTGCGCCTTGCCTTTGGCGATGGCGGCGTCGATGTCGCCGCGCGCCTGCTCGGCACCCTCGGCGATCAGCACGATGCCGAAGGCGCGGAACAGCGACACCATCTGGTCCAGGTGGTGCTCGTATTGTTCCAGCAGCGCGCGTTCTTCCGCCGACAGCGCGGGGCGGGCGCGGATGCGCAATTCCAGCACCAGGCTCGATGCCTGCGCCAGGCTGTCGGCGATGGCGAACGATTCGTCCTTCGTCAGTTCGGTCAGTTGGGCCATGGGATTCTCCAGTGGACGCGCCGCTTACCAGCGGACGGGGGCGTAGAAAACGGCTTGCCGCTGCAGGGCGTCGACGTGGCGCGCAAACTGCGCCAGCTGCGTTTCCAGCTCCAGTTCCTGCAGGCGGTCGATATGCGCGCGCAGCGCGGCCACGCTCGCTTGCAGCGACTCGACGGCGCGCACATAGGCGACGACGATCTTTTCCCTTTCCTGCAGTTGCTTGCCTTCCTGGTGCAGGCGGGTGCGGATGTAGTTGGCGGCCAGCGGTTCGCGCGCGGCGGCGCCATCGACGGCGCCGCGCAGCAGGGCCAGGTCGCGCAATTCATCCTGCAGCCCGGCGCGGTAGCTGCGCTGCGCATAGTCCTTCAGCGCATCGCTGACGATATTCACGGCGTCCTGCTGCTCGAGCAGTTCGCGCAAGGCCGACTTTTGCAGGCGCTGCGTGGCCAGGCGGCTCAGCATTTCGCTCAGCTTCACGACTTTTTCCAGCTTGTCCGCGTCCAGCACGGGCGCGCCGGCACCGGGCTGGGCGAGGCCGCCCAGCGCGTCGCCCAGCCCCGCAAATTCCTCCTGGTAGACGGGCAGCTTCTCGTCGGCCAGCGCCGCCAGCGTGTGTGCGTAGCGCAGCAGCACGTCATTGAGGCCGGCGATCGACAGGCTGGCCTGCGCGATGGCCGCGCAATCGGCGCGCGCGGCCTGTTCGCTCGCCTGCGCGTCGAAGCGCTCGGCCATGATCAGGCGCTTGCGCATGGCCTTGTCCGTGCAGCTGCTGACGCTGCCAGCGAGCATCGGTTCGAAGTGCACCGACATCTTTTGCGTCTGTTCGGCGAACGTGCGCACGGGCGCCAGCTTGCTCGCGCAGCCGCCCAGCAACAGGCTGGCCAGCAGACTCGCCAGCATGGCCGCGGCAGGCGGGCGCAGCGCGGTGGAAAGGGATGGTTTCGACGGGCGCTGCATATCGCCTCCATGCGGTAGGAGTGGCTGGACGGGGCCGCGCTTGAGCGCTGGCATGGCCGACCTTAGCATGCCGGGCAGTGGCAGCATTGCGCCAGATCAGTGCACGGAAGAATCGCTGCCAGCACCCGTCCCGGCTGTCGCGTTTTGCCACAAACGTGCTGCCCGATGGCGCAGAGTGCGCCAATTTGCGTCATATTTTCCTTACAGAAGTCTGACAGCGGACAAGCAATTGGCTGTTTTACACATGCTGCGACGCGTCATATGTAGTTGTTGCTGGAGCATGTTTACTAACCTACAATGATTTATCGATGGGGCGGTTATCCAGCGTACGACTATAAAAATAAGTGGCATTAAAAACGTTGTATCACAGGAGATGACAAATGAATTTCAAACAGAAGTTGCTCGTGGCAAGTTTGGTTTTGGGTTTCTCGCAAATGGCTGTCGCAGCCGACCCCATCAAGATTGGCGTGTCCGGTCCGTTCACGGGCGGTTCCGCGCCGATGGGCGTGTCGATGCGCGACGGCGTGAAGCTGGCGGTCGCCGAAATCAATGCCAAGGGCGGCGTACTGGGCCGTTCGCTGCTGCTGATCGAGCGCGACGATGAAGCGAAGAACGAGCGCGGCGTGCAGATTGCCCAGGAACTGATCAACAAGGAAAAGGTCGCCGCCACCGTCGGCTACATCAATACGGGCGTGGCCCTCGCTTCCCAGCGTTTCTACCAGGAAGCCAAGATTCCCGTGATTAACAACGTGGCAACGGGTTCCATCGTTACCAAGCAGTTTGCCGACCAGCCTGAAAACTACATCTTCCGCAATGCCGCCAACGACCAGATCCAGTCGCACATGATCGTCGAGGAAGCCGTCGACCGCCGCAAGTTCAAGAAAGTGGCGATCCTGGCCGATTCCACCAACTATGGCCAGCTGGGCCGCGCTGACCTGGAAAAAGCGCTCGACGCGAAAGGCATCAAGCCTGTCGCCATTGAAAAATACAATATCAAGGACGTCGACATGACGGCCCAGTTGCTGAAAGCGAAGCAGGCGGGCGCGGAAGTGGTGCTGACCTATGGCATCGGCCCGGAACTGGCGCAGATCGCCAACGGCATGGAAAAACTGGGCTGGAAAGTGCCGCTGATCGGCAGCTGGACCCTGGCCATGGGCAACTTCATCGACAACGCGGGCAAGAACGGCAATGGCACGCGCATGCCGCAAACCTTCATCCAGGACCCTACCACGCCGAAGCGCAAGGCCTTCATCGACGGCTATGTCGCCGCCTACAAGCCATCGGGCGGCCGCATGCCGTCGGCCGTGTCCGCCGCGCAGGGCTATGACTCGATTTACCTGCTGGCCGCGGCCATCACGCAAGCCGGCGGCACGGACGGCCCGAAAGTGCGCGCGGCGCTGGAAAACCTGAACGAAAAAGTGGAAGGCGCCGTCACCACCTACAGCAAGCCGTTCAGCAAGACCAACCATGAAGCGATCACGGCGGAGCTGACGGTGTTTGGCGAAGTCAAGGATGGCAAAGTGGTCCTCGCCAAGTAACGGGCGGATAGTTCATCCATCGCCGTGGAATGGCCAGCTTGAGGATTCAAGGCTGGCCATTTTTGTATCGTTCGTCTTTCGGGGAATACCATGGAAATCTTCCTGCAGCTTGTCTTCAGCGGCGTCGCGCTGGGCATGATCTATGCCGTCATCGCCTTCGGCTACCAGCTGACCTTTGCCACCTCCGGCACGCTCAATTTCGGCCAGGGCGAATCGCTGATGCTGGGCGCGCTGGTGGGCCTGTCGCTGGTGGGCAGCATCCACGGCGGCCCCTACATGAGCTACCTGCTGATGATTCCCATCGTCATCGCCTTCGGCGCTCTGCAGGGCGTGTTCGTCGAGTGGATCGGCGTGCGGCCCGCCATCAAGATCAAGTCCGAATTCGGCTGGATCATGTCGACCATCGCGCTGGCCATCATCTTCAAGAACGTGGCGGAAAACGTCTGGGGCAAGGATGACCTGATGTTCCCCTCGCCGCTGTCGGCCGCGCCGTTCCAGGTCTTCGGCGCCAACGTGCAGCAGATGCAGGTGGCCGTCATCATCGGCGCGCTGGCCATCATGCTGGCCGTCGAGGTGTTCAACCGCAAGTCGATCTATGGCAAGGCCGTGGTGGCCACGGCGAACGACCGCGACGCGGCCGGGCTGATGGGCATCAATACGGGCATGGTCATCACGTTCTCGTATGCGCTGTCGTCGGCCACGGCCGCGTTTGCGGGCGTGCTGGTGGCGCCACTGACACTGACGGGCGCCACCATGGGCGCTTCGCTGGGCCTGAAGGCATTCGCCGTGGCCATCATCGGCGGCCTGACGTCGGGCGTGGGCGCCATCGTGGGCGGCCTGATCCTGGGTATCGCGGAGACCACCACCGGCTATTACATTTCCACCGGCTACAAGGAAGTGCCCGGCCTGCTGCTGTTGCTGCTGGTGCTGGCCATCAAGCCGTCCGGCCTGTTCGGCAAAGCCGCGATCAAGAAAGTCTGAGGACGCCATGAACAAGAAAATCACCATGCTGGCGTTGAGCGCGGCAGGACTGGCCGTGCTGGCGCTGTTTCCCATCGTCATTCCGAATCCCTATTACATCCACCTGGCCGAGACCATTTTGATCTACGCCATCCTGCTGTTCGGCCTCGATATCGTCGTCGGCTACACGGGGCAGGTGTCGCTGGGCCATGCGGGCCTGTTCGGCATCGGCTCGTATGCCACGGGCGTGCTGGTGTTCAAGCTGGGCCTGCCGTTCTGGCTGGCCATTCCCGCCAGCATCGTCGGTGCGGCCGCGTTCGGCGCCATCCTGGCCTTGCCGGCCCTGCGCGTGACGGGCCCCTACCTGGCCATGGTGACCCTGGCATTCGGCACCATCGTGCAAATCCTGATCAATGAAATGAGCTTCCTGACGGAAGGCCCGATGGGCATCAAGATCCACAAGCCCGTCATGTT
Source organism: Janthinobacterium sp. SUN118 (assembly GCF_030397695.1). NCBI lineage: Bacteria > Pseudomonadati > Pseudomonadota > Betaproteobacteria > Burkholderiales > Oxalobacteraceae > Janthinobacterium > Janthinobacterium sp. SUN118. Next base: position 2,180,051 of record NZ_JAPUBV010000001.1, read on the forward strand.
CGGCCATAAATTGACGGAAGTGGAGTACTACTACATGGTGGCCGCGCTGATGGTCATTTCGCTGGTCGTCGTGCACCGCATCCTGAAGTCGAACCTGGGGCGGGCCTTCGAGGCGCTGCGCGACAGCCCCATCGCCTCGGACTGCATGGGCGTGTCCGTCTACCGCTACAAGGTGTACGCCTTCGTCGTCAGTGCCGGCTTCGCGGGCCTGGCCGGCAGCCTGTATGCGTATTCGGAAGAGTATATCTCGCCGAATACCTACAACTTCGAGCTGACGATCCTGTTCTTGCTGGCCGTCATCATGGGCGGGCGCAAGACGCGCTCGGGCGCCCTGATCGGCGCTCTGATCGTCGTCATGCTGCCGAGCTTGCTGTCGGACATCGAACTGTTCCGCAAGATCGCCGTGGCCGCCGCCGTGCTGGGCGTGATCGGCTCGGCGTTCATGGTGGCGAAAAAGCGTTCGACCGTGCGCGGCGTGATCGTGCCGCTGGTCGCCACCATCGGTCTGGCCGCGTTTTCCTACAAGCTCGACAACATGGTCGACTGGCGCCTGACCATCTTCGGCCTGATGACCCTGTTTGTCGTGTACTACTTGCAGGACGGCATCGTGGGCTTCCTGATGAGCTTTGTCGGCAAGGGGCGGCGCCATGTGGAAGCCGTCGCTTCGCACGGCGTGGCCCCGTTCCACCATGCCGAAGGCGGCGCCCAAGGCGCCACTTTGCTGCGCGTGGAGCAGGCGCTGATGCAGTTCGGCGGCCTGAAAGCGCTGAACCAGGTGGACCTGAGCGTGACGCAAGGTTCCGTGCATGGCTTGATCGGGCCCAACGGCTCGGGCAAGAGCACGATGATGAACGTGCTGACGGGCATCTACAAGCCGACGGCGGGCAAGGTGGAATTTGCCGGCGTGGTGATCTCGGGCCGCACGCCATCGGAAATCGCGCTCGGCGGCGTGGCACGCACCTTCCAGAACGTGCAGCTGTTCGGCGAGATGACGGCGACGGAAAACGTGCTGGTGGGCTTGCACAACACCTTCCAGTCGAACGTGCTGGACGTGATGCTGCACACGCCGCGCTACCGGCGCGAAGAGAAGGCCGCGCGCGAGCGGGCCGCCAGCATCCTCGAATTCGTGGGCCTGGCCGACCTGGGCAATGAAGAGGCGCGCAACTTGCCGTACGGCAAGCAGCGGCTGCTGGAAATCGGCCGCGCGCTGGGCCTGAACCCGCGCCTGCTGCTACTGGACGAGCCGGCGGCGGGCCTGACGGCGCCCGACATCAAGGAATTGATGGCCATCATCCGCAAGATCCGCGAACATGGCATCACCATCATCCTGATCGAGCATCACATGGACGTGGTGATGGCGCTGTCGGACGTGGTGACGGTGCTCGACTTCGGCCAGAAGATCGCGGAAGGCGTGCCGAGTGCCGTGCAGAGCGATCCGAAAGTGATCGAAGCCTACCTGGGCGGCAGCGCTGAAACCCTGGCCCCTGTGGCGCACTGAGAGGAAGACCATGCTGACCATTCATAATCTGCACGCCGCCTACGGCAAAGTCGAAGTCTTGCACGGCATTTCGCTCGACGTGCCGAAAGGCAAGCTGGTGACCCTGATCGGTTCGAACGGGGCCGGCAAGACCACCACCATGCGCGCCATTTCCGGCATGCTCAAACCGAGGTCGGGCAGCGTGACCCTGGGCGGCAAGGACGTCACGGGCCTCGATTCGCACCGCATCGCCCGCGCCGGGCTGGCCCATTCGCCGGAAGGGCGCAGGGTCTTCGCCTCGATGTCGGTGACGGACAACCTGCTGCTGGGGGCGTTTCCCCGTTTCACGCGGGCGCGCCCGAAAGGCGACATCAAGGGCGACCTGGACAAGGCCATGGAATTGTTTCCGCGCCTGAAGGAGCGGCGCGACCAGCTGGCCGGCACGCTGTCGGGCGGCGAGCAGCAGATGCTGGCCATGGCCCGCGCCGTGATGCTGAATCCGGAAGTGATCCTGCTCGACGAACCGTCGATGGGCCTGGCGCCCATCCTGGTGGAGGAAGTTTTCCGCATCATCACGCGCCTGAAAGCGGAAGGCGTGACCATGTTGCTGGTCGAGCAATTCGCCGCCGCCGCCCTGAACGTGGCCGATTACGGCTATGTGCTGGAAAACGGCAGCATCTCCGTGCATGGCCCGGCCGAGAGTTTAAAGACGGATCCGAAGGTGATCACCGCCTACCTGGGAGGGCAGGGGCACGCCTGAGTGCCGGAGCAACCTGCATGCAGGCACGGCGGGGGAGAGCGCTTTCCAGGCCGGCCTGCTGCGGTCAAGCCCGCTTTAATTGATGGGGTCAACCTGGGTGACCGTGCAAAATCCCGACACATTGCCGCTGGTATACACCATCACGCGGCGATTGCCGCTTGCAATGGACATCAGGGTGACGGCGATGATGGTCTTGCTCGCTTCGGGGATGAACATCCAGGTGGCGCCTGCACAATTGTCGGGCGATGCCGTGGTGGAGGGATTGAAGCGTATCAGCAAGCCGCCGGCGACCGCCGAGTGGTCCCATATCTCGCCCTCTTGCCACGTTGGCCCGGCATGCGCCGGCGCCAGCGACAGGGAACCGCAGAAGAAAACGGCGGAAAGCAGGAATTTGCGCAGCATAGTGTCCTTTAAGTCAGTATTTTTCTGAAATGATCATTCATGCATCGCCGCGCGACCAGGCGGTTACGGCACGGCCGATGCCGGCCTCGCGGCTGGCGTGGCGCTGTTATTGAATGATGTAGAGCGAGCGCAGTGTCGTGCCCCAACCCGCGCAGGCATCGACTTCCAGCTGGATTTTTTTGCCTGCCAGCAAGGCTGACAGGGCAGCGGCGTACGCTTGCTTGGAGCCGGGGCGCGTATTGTCTATCGAAAAAACGTTGGTCCCGCAAAAGACGTCACTATCGAGCGAGATATAAATCCTTGCTTCGCCGTTGGCGGGCTCACTCATGTACGGCCGCAGTGACGTAATACCGACAGGTCCGCTTTCAGGGCCGGCGATGGCCAACGGTGCCGCCGCGCACAGCGCCCCGAGGAGGATTGCGTGTTTGATATTCATTTTAAGAAATATTGTTTTTAGGAAATGTATGATTTTATAGCTATTTGTAAAAAATGCAATAGCCATGTCGCGTCTGGAGGGGCGGCAGGGAGGCGTGCGGGAGGGAGGGTCAGCGGCGTGCCGAACGTGGCGCGGCGGCGCGGCCCCTATCGGCTGGTCGTACGGCGATGCACGGCCAGCGCCAGGTCGAGCCGGCAGGCGGCTGCCTTTCCAGTATCAGATGCAGTGGCTAGTCCGGGATGACTAGTCATCCATGCGAAGAAGATTGAAGCCGCTGACATAGTTCCAGCGCGCGGGCAAGTCTGGACACACCGTGGCGGAATCGGTGACCCACAAGGTGACGCTGCGGCCACTGGCTTGTGCCGCCAACAAGGTGGCGTACATCACTTTGCAGGTGGCGGGATTGATGCCGTTGGTGGCCGTTTCCACATTGCACAGAAACCCCCATTGCACTTTCCCGATGCTCTCCGCGACCACGGCGCCTAGGCCGTTAATCGACACGCCTTTTACCGGTCCGCTACACGTATAGTTTGCCGATGCGGGCATGGAAGTGATCAGGGAAGCGATGGCCAGCATGGCGGCGAGATATTTTTTATTGGTCATTGAGCGCCAAGTTGGTGAAGCGATGCCGTAGCTGGCGGTACGCAGATCTTGCCCGGCAGCGCCCCGGCATGCTTGCCGCCCGGCGCTGCGCTTGTCCCGCGGTGCTTAGTGCTTGGTGGGTTTTTCGTGCTGCACCAGGATAAACGGGCTGACCACGACGGCCCACAGGGCCGCGTCGGCCGCCTGCCAGTCCAGCGCCTGCTGGTCCGATACCTTGGCGACCTTGCCGTCGGCCATCCATTGCGTGATGGTGGCCTTGTCGTCGTGCGAGATGCGCACGGCGACTTCCACCAGGTCCAGCTCGTTGGCGACCCAGACGACGTTGCCCTGGGCGAAGTGCTTTTCCAGTTCGCTCCAGGCCAGGCGGGCCGTTTCGCTGTTGACTTTGAGGCGCAGTTCGGTGTCTTTTTCAGGATTGGTTTGCATGCGAAATATCAATGTTCTGTGAGTCGGATGCCGCGCCGCACAGGGTTCTTTACAGGATTTCCACGTGCGGCGTTGGCGTACCCCGCCATGTTAACCGATAGGCGGCGCCTTTGCGAACATTGCCCACGAGGGCGGGGCGGAAGCAGGCCAGGTTGGTGCCGCCCGCCAGCCTCGTGCTGGGGAAGATGATGCCCATGGAACCGGCCTCGAGCAGGATGGCGGCCAGGTCTTGCGAGGCGATATAGCTGGCCGGGTCGAGGCAGGCGCGGTAGCGCTCCTGGCCGCGCAAGTCGTGGAAGCTGGCGGAAAAATCGGCCAGCAGCGACTGGTAATTGACGCTGTCGTCGAAATAATCGATTTCCTGGTATTCCACGGTCTTGTGGAAAATGATCTCGGCCAGCGCCGTTTTCATGTCGAAGGCGCAATACCAGGCGCCCCGCTCGCCATCGTTGAAACGCGCGCCTTCCGGGCGGGCATAGGTGTAGGCGGCGTTGATGATGCGAAAGTGCGGCACGCCAAAAACCAGCTCGTCCACGCCAATTCCTGGTGCGCCACCGTACTCGGCCACCAGGCGCGCATTCGTCGCGTTATCGAGTTCAAACAGCTCGCGCAAGTGATCGTCGTCTTCCGCCAGCGGCGCCAGCACGGAGTCTTCCATGTCGGCAAAGCGCGACGGGATCAAACGGCAGGTATCGATCTGGCGCAACGCGGCCAGTGGCGGCAGGTTTTCAAGCGATGAGGGCGGCAAGATCACAACCCTCCACGCCGCGCATCGAGCAGCTTGCGCACCGTCTGCATGGCCAGCAAGCCGCCGGCCAGCATCTGCGACAGCGGCGTGCGGCCGCCAAACACGGGGTTTTTGTTGGGCAGGCTCACCCATTCATCGGCCAGCTTGTCGCCGTACAGGATGTGAAGCGCTTTATATATGCCCAGCAAATACGAGATGCGCGTGATGCGGTCCACCTCCAGCACGCGGTCCGGATGCTTCTTCCACTCGTAATAGGCGCTGCTGGACAGGCCGCCCAGCAATTCGCGCGCATCGTCGTCGCGCAGCTTCCAGGCGGCGGCCAGCTTGAAAAACCCTTTCAAGGCCGCTTGCGACAGGCGTTCGCGCTCGGCTTTCGCATTCAGGTCGACGAGCACGGCCGGTTCGAAGCGGCTCTTGGGGTAGGCGTAGGCAAGATTCATGATGAACTCCTTTTATGGATTAATATTACTCCTTTTTTGGAATCATTGCTGTCCTGCTCCAATTGTGTGCGATAACACCCCTCATGCGTCAAAGAAGACCATGCCGGTGTAGGGCGCGGCACGGCAGGCGGCCAGGCGCTGCGCCAGGCTGCCCGCATGCGCTTCCAGCCGGTGGCCGTCCGGGTCGAGAAAATACAGCGAGTCGCCCTCGCTGCCGTTGCGTTGCCATTCCGCCACGTTTGCCGCGCGCAGGCGGGCCGCGAACGGGGCGAAGTCGGCGGCAGCGATCGACAACGCGTAGTGCGTGTAGCCGGGGCTGGCGAGGGGCGCGTCCGCCGCCTGGGCGTCCAGCGACAGGCATAGCCACAAATCGCCAGCCGACAGGTAGGCGCCCCGGTCCCAGCGCGCATGCAGGCGCAGGGACAGGGTATCGCGGTAAAACGCGATGCTGCGCTCGAGTTCGCGCACGGACAGGGTGAGGTGGTTCAGGCCGCTCAGCATGGAAGTGGGGGCTGCTTTCAGGTGGGTGTGGTGGCCAGCGGTGGCGCTTGCGTTGTGCGGGCGGGGAGTTTGACGACGACCGTGCCGGCCATGAAGTCTTGCAGGGCCCGGCGCTGTTTATTCAGCATCAGTACGATAAATTCGCTGAGCATCCAGAGAAATGCAAGAAATATAGCCGACAGCTCCCAGGCGTACGCGTTCTCGAAGGACAGGGCTGTCTGTCCCGCCAGGCCAGGAAACGAGAGTCCCAGGAAGTGCCAGAGTTTCGGCAGGCTTGCCAGCAGATAGAGCGTGGCGACAACGCCGTAGCGCAGCCAGGCGGCGCGGCTGGTCACGGCCGATCCGTCCTGCAACTGCAGTTTTAATTTGCATAGCCACATGCCCGGCGTCACACCGTAGCGGGCGACAAGAAAGACGTTGTACGCCAGCAAGACAGGTAACATAAACAGCGGTATGAATTCCTGGTAAATCAGTGTCGGCCCCGGAGTGTCGAGCGCCCAGGAGGCCGTTAGCACAATCGACACTGGAATGATCATGCTCAATGATACGATTATTTGATCAATACAAAACGCGCCCAGCCGGCGCCAAAATCCCCCGTATTCCATGTGATGTCTCCCATTCATGGCAACCGGCGGCTGCCTGTATGACTGGATACGCCATTACTTAGGGGAAATGTTAGCTATTCGCCGCAGCATTGAGGTGGAGCAATAAGACTAGCTAGGTCATCAGGCAGGCTCCGCATGCTCCACCATCAGTTGCACCTTGGTCGTGCCATTGTATTCATTCGCATCGAGGCGGAAGGCGACGCGCGTGCGTTCGCCCAGGGCGTCCGTGTGGCCGAACCAGATGGCGTCGAAGCGCACGCCGTTCTTTTCCAGCAGCAACTTCAAATGGCGCTCCTTCAGGATGCGCTGGCTGACGACGCGGAATTCGTCGCAGAAGACGGGCGGGGCGAAGCCCTGGCCCCACACTTGCCCATCCATCAGCTCGATGAAGGCCGTCGTGTAGTAGGCGTCTTCCAGCGGGCCGTCCGTTTCCACCACGCGCTCAAGCTGCTGCTGGCTGAGCCAGGCCTGGCCCACGGCTTCGAAGGCCCTGGAAAATGCGTCGAAGGCGTCGGCGCGGATGGTCAGGCCCGCCGCCATGGCGTGGCCGCCGAACTTGTCGATCAGGCTCGGCGCCCGTTTCGACACGAGGTCGAGCGCGTCGCGCAGGTGAAAGCCGGGGATCGAGCGGCCCGAGCCCTTGATCCAGCCGTCGGCGCCCGGCGCGAACGTGATGGTCGGGCGGTAGAATTTTTCCTTCAGGCGCGATGCGACGATACCGATCACGCCCTGGTGCCACGACTCGTCGAACACGCTGATGGTGCTGCTGGCGGCCGGCTCGAAGTCATCGAGGTGGAGCAGGGCCGTATCCTGCATTTCCGCCTCGATTTCACGGCGTTTCAGGTTGATGTCGTTCAATTGCTGCGCCAGGGCCCAGGCGCGGCCTTCGTCGTCCGTGATCAGGCATTCGATGCCCAGCGACATGTCCTGCAGGCGCCCGGCCGCGTTCAGGCGCGGTCCCAGCGCAAAGCCCAGGTCGAACGGCGTGGCGCTGCGCGCTTCGCGGCCCGCCACGCGGAACAGGGCGGCCACGCCCGCGTGCATATTGCCCTTGCGCATGCGCTTGAGGCCTTGCGCGACGAGGATGCGGTTGTTCGTATCGAGGCGCACGACGTCGGCTACCGTGCCCAGCGCCACGAGGTCGAGCAGGTTATCGAGCTTGGGTTGCGTTTGCGCATCGAAAATGCCGCGCCGGCGCATTTCCGCGCGCAGGGCCAGCAAGACGTAGAACACGACGCCCACGCCGGCCAGGTGCTTCGATGGAAAACCGCAGGCCGGCTGGTTCGGGTTGACGATGACGGCAGCGTCGGGCAGGGTGTCGGCCGGCAAATGGTGGTCGGTGACGACGACCTGGATGCCGCGCCGGTTTGCCTCGGCCACGCCGTCGATGCTGGCGATGCCGTTGTCGACGGTGATGATGATGTCGGGCGACTTTTCGCGCGCCGTCAGCTCGACGATTTCCGGCGTCAGGCCGTAGCCGTACTCAAAACGGTTGGGCACGATGAAATCGACATCGGCGCCCATGGCGCGCAAGCCGCGCAAGGCGACGGCGCAGGCGGTGGCGCCGTCGCAATCATAGTCGGCGACGATGACCATGCGTTTCTTGGCGGCAATGGCATCGGCCAGGAAGACGCCGGCAGCGCCGATGTGCAGCAAGCCGGACGGCGGCATCAGGGCGGCCAGTTCGCTCGACAGTTCTGCCGCGTCGGACAGGCCGCGCGAAGCATACAGCCGGGCCAGCACGGGATGGATGCCACCCTGGCGCAGCAGTTCGGATTCGCGGTAAGGGCAGGGACGGGTGGCGATGCGGGTACGGGTCATGATGCTTTCAACTTGTTCAGGGTGGGCGCGCGCCAGAATTTGCGCTGCGCATGCTTGCTGGTGGTGACGTCCAGCCAGGCGTCGCGGTGGCTCAGCACCAGGCGCAGGCGCCCCAGGCGGCCATCTTTGAGGGCCGCCAGCAGCGGCGCGAACCAGTGTGCTTCGAGCGCCTGCAATTGCTGCAGCCACAGGCCCCATTCCTGTGCCTGGGCCGGTTCGATCAGCCCGCCCAGCACGACGAGCGCGTCCTGCTTGCCCGCCAGTACACTGTTTGGACTGGCATGGCGCTGCGCCGGTTCCGCCAGCGCCGCCAGCCAGCCTGGCGCGTCCGCCGTATGCAGGCTGGCCGCGCACGGCGGACGCTGCGCCGTCGCCAGACCGGCGCCCCAGACCCAGAAGGAATTGATGGCTTTCAAGCCGCGCTCTTCGCGCGCCGCATTGACCGGGTGTTCATGCCACAGCATCTGCACTTCGTTTTGCAGGCGGCGCGCGGCGCGCGCGTGCTCGCCTTCCGGCATCCAGACGGACAGGTCTTGCGTGGTGGCGCCGTCCGGCGACGCACATTGCAGGTCGGACCAGCCATCGGCGCGCATGAACCAGGTGCCGGCGTCGCCATACGCCAGCGGCTGGCCGATCTCGTCGAAATACGGGCGCGCCGTATCGAACAGGGCGCGGCCGTCCTCTTCGCTCAACTTGAGCTGGCGCAGGTCTTCCAGGCTGATATGGCTGCGGGCGATGGCCAGGTGGGCCGGGTGCAGCAGGAAATAGCGCGCGCCGGGCGCTGGCGCCAGGCCGTAGCCGCGCATGGCCTCCACGGCAAAGGCTGCCTGCGCCGCCGCGCCATTCGGCGCTGGCGCCAGGCCCAGCGCATGCGCCAGCCACGCTTCGTGCGGCAGCAGGCGCTGGGCGGTGTCAAATGTTTCTAAATTGGAACTGGAAGTGCGCGACAGGAGCGCCGCCAGCGCGGGCGCCTGCAAGACCTTGAGCAGATCGGCAGCCAGTTCGGCATTGGGCAGGGCGCAAGGCAAGACGAGGGTAAGTTGATTCATCCCGAGATTGTAGGCGATTGGGCAGTGCCGGAGTAGGGGCATGTCATTTTCATCGGCGGCGGCAGCCACATCAAGAGTATCAAAAATACATCAAAATTATAATAATTTAATCATTATTGATGGAAATCAATTTGCTTTTACAAATATCGACGATATAATTGCGCTAACTTAAATATCAGAAAGACAATCACCCCCTGCTGTGTGGTTGCGTCGTTTGGCTCCTGTGTCCCTCGAAACTGTATACAAGACGCTGCCGGCTTCATTTTTTAAACAAGTCTTTTTCTTGGAAGCCCACCCATGTATACATTCGCCGCTTTGCGCGGCCAGGCTGATCGCGCCCTGGCCTCCCACGTTGCCACTCCTGCCGCCACCGTTGCGCACCGCCAGGAGGCCGCATGACTACCTACAATCTGTCGACCACGGTCCACGTGTGCGAAGACATCAACAAGAATTTCGACATCCGCGACTTGCTGGTGCAAGCCGGCTATTCGGTGCAAGGTGAACTGAACATCAAGAATTTCACCGTGCTGTTGCCCGACGATACGGAGTCGACCGTCAATACGCCGCTGTTCGGCATGCTCGACGCGGACACCGTGTACGTGCGTCCCGGCGACTGGGCCGCCAACTACAACGGCAGCTTCTCGACCATCCAGGTGACGATCGACAAGGGCAATGGCGATATCGTCCAGCTGAGCCTGCAAGTCATCATCGACCCCGTCAATGACGCGCCCGACGCGGCTGACAAGACCTTCACCCTGGTCGATGGCAGCAGCGTGGTACTGAGCGAAAGCGATTTCGGCTTCCACGACGACGTCGAGCATAACGGCTTCAAATCCATCGTCATCACGAACACCACCACGGCCGGGCAAGTCTTGCTCAACGGCGTGGCCGTCGCCGTGGGCACGGAAGTTTCCATCGACGCCATCCGCGCGGGTCAGCTGGTCTTCGTGCCGAGCCAGACCGTGGCCGGCGACTTCGACCTGGGCTTCAAGGTGCGCGACGATGGCGGCACGGAAGGCTGCAACGCGCAAGACCTGAGCCTGGCGCCCCATTATCTGACCTTCAAGGTGCCGATGGCCCACCTGGGCGACTTCGTGTGGGAAGACAAGAACGCCAATGGCGTGCAGGATGCGGGCGAGGCGGGCATCGCCAATGTCGTGGTGCAACTGAAGGATGCGGCCGGCAATGTTGTCGCCAGCACCACCACGGACGCCAGCGGCGGCTACCACTTCGACGTCAATCCGGGCACCTATTCGGTGACGGTGGTGGCGCCGGCCGGCTATGTGCCGACGGCGGCCAACCAGGGCGGCGACACGGGCAAGGACAGCAATATCGATGCGGCCGGCAAGATGGCGCCCGTCACCCTGGCGCCTGGCGAAACCAATCTGAGCCTCGATGCGGGCCTGTACCGCACGGCCGAACTGGGCGACCGCGTCTGGCTCGACACCAACAAGAATGGCGTGCAAGACGCCGGTGAAGCGGGCGTGGCCGGCGTGAAAGTGACCTTGCTGGACGCCGCGGGCAACGCCGTCGGCAGCCCGCTCGTCACGGATGCGAACGGCAACTATCTGTTTACGAATTTGAAGCCGGGCGCCTACAGCGTGCAGTTCGACAAGACCAGTCTGCCTGCCGGCTACGCCTTCACGGGCCAGGACCTGGGCGGCGACGATCAGCGCGACTCCGACGCCAATGCGCTGACGGGCAAGACGGCGCAAGTGCTGCTGGCCTCGGGCGACAGCAACCACACGCTGGATGCGGGCATCGTGGCCCTGCCAGCCACCCTGGGCGACCGGGTATGGCATGACAGCAACGCCAATGGCGTGCAGGATGCGGGCGAAGCGGGCATCGCCGGCGTCACCGTGCAGCTGAAAAACGCGACGGGCAGCGTGATCGGCTCGACCGTCACCGACGCCACCGGCTACTACAACTTCAATGTCGATCCGGGCACGTATTCGATCGCCGTCGTCGCGCCACCCGGCTATCTGACCACGGTCAAGGATGCGGGCGGCAACGATGCGCTCGACAGCGACATCAACGCGGCTGGCAACAGCTCGCTGGTGACGGTGGCCGCCGGCCAGAACTACAAGGACCTCGATGCCGGCCTGTACAAGACGGCCGCCATCGGCGACCGCGTCTGGTGCGACACGAACGGCAACGGCACGCAGGATGCGGGCGAGGCGGGCGTGGGCGGCGTGAAAGTCAACCTGTACAACGCGCAAGGTGCCGTCGTGGCCAGCGCCACCACGGATGCCAACGGTAACTATCTGTTCAGCAACCTGGTGCCAGGCAACTATTACCTGGGCTTCGTGCCGCCGGCCGGCTATGGCTTCACCAAGGCGGACATCGGCGGCTATGCCACCGATTCCGACGTCAATCCTGCCACCGGCCTGACCACCACCTGGGCCACCTTGAAATCGGGCGAGACCCAGCTGGACTGGGATGCGGGCCTCGTCAAGCTGAACACGGCGTCCATCGGCGACCGCGTGTGGGAAGACAATAACTACAACGGCGTGCAGGATGCGGGCGAACTGGGCGTGGCGGGCGTGAAAGTCAATCTGCTCAATGCCAGCAACCAGATCATCGCCACGACGACCACGAATGCCAGCGGTAACTATCTGTTCGACAAGCTGGCCGCCGGCAGCTACAAGGTGGAAGTCATCCGTCCATCGGGCTTTTATTACACCAAGGCCAATGTGGGCAGCGACGCGGCCGATTCCGACGTCGATACGAGCACGGGCCGTTCCGGCCTGATCAACCTGGCCGCCGGCCAGAACGACATGAGCTGGGATGCGGGCATCTACCGCAAGGCCAGCCTGGGCGACAAGGTGTGGCGCGACGCCGACCATGATGGCGTGCAGGACGCCAACGAGGCGGGCATCGCCAACATCAAGGTGCAGCTGTACTCGGGCAGTGGCGCCTTGCTGGCCACCACGTACACGAATGCCAGCGGCAACTATCTGTTCAGCAACCTCGATCCGGGCAGCTATTCGCTCAAGTTCGACAAGTCGGGCGTGTACCACGCCGGCTACGCCATGGACAGCTGGCGCTGGGGTGTGAAGAACGTGGGCAGCAATGACAACATCGATTCCGACGTCAACAGCAATGGCACCCTGGCCAACGTGGTGTACACGGACATCCTGAAACTGGCATCGGGCCAGAACGACATGAGCTGGGACGCCGCCATCACGCCTATCGTGATCGACCTGAACGGCGATGGCGTGCACACGATCGCCCGCGCCGATTTCCACGGCAGTTTCGACTTGCTGGGCACGGGCAGCGCCATCCAGTCGGGCTGGGTTTCGGCCCACGATGGCTTGCTGGCCATCGACAGCAATGGCAATGGCAAGATCGACAATATCTCCGAGTTGTTCGGCGGCAACGAGAAGGGCACGGGCTTTGCCAAGCTGTCCAGCTATGACTCGAACCACGACGGCGTGGTCGATGCCAAGGATGACAAGTTTGCCGAATTGCGCATCTGGCGCGACGCCAACAGCAATGGCGTGACGGACGATGGCGAGCTGATGTCGCTGCACGACGCCGGCGTGGCCAGCCTGACGGTGGCCTACACGGAACTGCCTTTCCTCGACGCCAACGACAACCTGCACCTGGAGCGCAGCAGCGCCACTCTGGTCGACGGCAAGACGGTGGACATGACGGACGTGTATTTCAACGTCGACGCCAAGGATGCGGCCAAGGCTGGCATCACCTTGCCGAGCATGGCCGACCTGCTGCGCGACGACCATGCGCTCGACACGGCGCTGGGCCAGGACGCGACCGTCGCCACGGTGGCCGCCGCGCCAGCCGCGCCGGCCGCGGAAGCCCAGGCCCAGTGCGAAATGGCCGACCTGTTGCGCCGCGCCATGGCGCACAGCACCGCACAGCCCCAGGAAATGGCTGCCTGATGTTCCTTGCCGGGCCGTAATCCTGCCCGGCAATGCCGCACCGGCGCACCCGTCAAGGGGCGCCGGCGCTTTCCACACGTACTTTCTACACTTACATAATAGAAATAGGGAAACCACCATGAAACAATCCATGCACCTGCTCGTTCGCGGCGCCATCGCCGCAGCCGCCTTCGCCCTCGCCAGCGGCAGCGCCCTGGCGGCCTCCAACCTGCAAGTCGTCGATTCGCACAGCGTCAGCCTGTTTACGGCTGCCGGCGGCGCCTTCGGTTCGGGCAACGCCATCTCGCCGACCTTGTGGGAAGTCAAGTACGACAGCAATACCTTCCTGGCCTTTTGCCTCGATCCCCATGTGGCCGTGAGCAACAGCGCGAACAGCTACAGCAGCGGCGCCTTTGCCGCCAGCGATGCCGTCAAGCGCCTGTACGAGGGCTATTACGCGTCTTCGATCGCCAATGTGTCGACCAGCGCCAACAGCGCCGCCGCCTTCCAGCTGGCCCTGTGGGAATTGAATAACGACAACACGAACCTGTTGACGGGCGACCTGCGCTTCAAGAACCTGAGCAACGCCGTCGTCAGCCAGGCCAACAGCATGCTGGGCGTGGCCACGGGCAATGGCGCCATCCAGAACCTGTACAACTACACCAGCCTGACAAGCGTCAACCCGGCCTCGCAAACGCTGCTGGCCGTGTCGCCGGTGCCGGAAGCGCAGACCTGGGCCATGCTGGTCGCCGGCCTGGGCTTGCTGGGCTTCATGGCGCGCCGCCGCAAGTCCGGCGCCGCGTAAACCGGCAATAGCGGTATTGAGTTAGTAGTTTCTGCTGCGGCGCGTCCATCACGACGCGCCGCAGTTTTTCATTTTTACAACATCATTCTGAATAGCTGTTATTACTATGGCACAATGTTTCTGCAGGTTATCGCAGCGCGACCGTGACCATAGTCTCTTACTGTTTATTGCAATTGCCTGAGATAGGACTTGAGTTCCTCATGACGCCACCTTCTGACGCGCACGCCGCCGTCGATGCCTCCCCCTCCACGGCCCGTGCCGACACGCTTGCCGACGCCATCGTCTTCCTGGCCCGCTTTCTTGGCACCGGCGTGCAAGCCGAGCGCCTGCGCGCCAGCGTGACCGCGCATGGCGATCCTGCCGCCGCCGATTTTCTCGAGCAGGCGCTCAGCCATGCCAGCCTGGCCGGCACGCCGCTGCCGATGGACAGGCCGCGCCGCGCCACGGAAATGCCGGCCTTGCTGGTGAATGGCGCCGGCCAGGCGCTGGTGGTGCTGGGCATTGCCAATGATAAATATGAGTGCCATGTGCCCGGCATCGCCGGCACTTCCTGGCTCGATGCGGCGACGCTGGCGCAGGAAGTGCCGGACGGGCGCTGGGTGGCCGTGCGCCCGGTGATGTTTTTCGACCAGCGCAGCCTGCTCTACAACATGCCGGCGGCGGGGCGCTGGTTCTGGGACGTCTTCAACCGCAACCGCTGGGTCTTCCGCTGGGCCTTGCTGGGCACGCTGGTTTTGAATGTCATCAGCGCGCTGGTGCCGTTCTACGCGATGGCCGTCTACGACCGCGTGATTCCCAACAACGCCACGTCCAGCCTGTGGGTGCTGACCGTTGCCGTGGTGGCGCTGACGGGCTTCGAGCTGGCCATGCGATTGCTACGCGGCGAGCTGGTGGAAACGGCGTCGCGGCGCATGGACGTGGCCCTGTCGTCGAATATCTTCGCCCAGTGCCTGCGCCTGCGCGCGGCCAGCCGGCCCGCCTCGGGCGGCGCCCTGGCCAATACCGTGCGCGATTTCGAATCCGTGCGCGAATTCTTCGCCTCGACCACCCTGACCACCCTGGGCGACTTGCCATTTTTGCTGCTGTTCCTGCTGGTCATCGCCCTGGTCGGCGGCTGGCTGGTGCTGGTGCCCCTGGCCGCCATCCCCATCCTGCTGCTGGTGGCCTTCGCCTCGCGCGCGGCGCTGGCGCGCCACGTGGCCGCCTCGATGCAGGAGAGCGGCCAGCGCACGGCGCACCTGTTTGAAACCATGAATGGCCTCGATACCATCAAGGCGCTGGGCGCCGAGGCGTGGAGCCGCCGCAAATGGGAAAGCCTGACGGTGGCCATCGCCGCCAACAGCGTCGAGACGCGCGAAATCGTCAGCCGGGTCAATTACATCAACACGGCCGTGCTGGCCCTGTCCGGCGTGGCCGTGGTGGCCGTCGGCGCGCTGCTGATGGGCGAACACCTGCTGACCCTGGGCCAGATCATCGCCGTCAGCATGCTGACGGGGCGCGCGCTGGCGCCCGTGAGCCAGATCGCCGGCCTGATCATGCGCTGGGAGCAGACCAAGCTGTCGTACGAGGCGCTCAACAAGATCATGGAAGCGCCCACCGACGACGATGCGGCCAGCCTGCAGGCGCCGCCGCTGTCCGGG
Organism: Janthinobacterium sp. SUN118; assembly: GCF_030397695.1. Classification (NCBI taxonomy): domain Bacteria; kingdom Pseudomonadati; phylum Pseudomonadota; class Betaproteobacteria; order Burkholderiales; family Oxalobacteraceae; genus Janthinobacterium; species Janthinobacterium sp. SUN118. Next base: position 2,195,645 of record NZ_JAPUBV010000001.1, read on the forward strand.
CGCATCGAGTTCCGCGAGGTGGGCTTCGCCTACCCGAACTCGCCGCCGCTGCTCGATAAACTGAATCTGCAAATCCGTCCCGGCGAACGGGTGGGCGTGATCGGCAAGCTCGGTTCCGGCAAGAGCACCTTGCTGCGACTGCTGCTGAACCAGTATGGCCCGCAAAGCGGCAGCGTGCTGTTCGACGACCTGGCCAGCACCCAGCTGGAACCCCTGAGCCTGCGCCGCCAGATCGGCTATGTGCCGCAGGACGTGACCCTGTTCCATGGCACCCTGCGCGAAAACATCGAACTGGGCCGCAGCCAGGCGGACGACGCCGGCCTGCTCGACGCCATCCGCCTCGCCTGCCTCGACGACATCATTACCCAGCTGCCCAATGGCGTGGCGACGGAAGTGGGCGAGCGGGGCGAGCGCCTGTCCGGCGGCCAGCGCCAGGCCGTGGCCATGGCCCGCGCCCTGCTGGCGAAACCGCCGATGCTGCTGCTCGATGAGCCGAGCAGCATGTTCGATCCTGCCACCGAGCAGCGCCTGATCGCCCGCCTGCGCACCTTGCAGGACACCACCATCGTGCTCGTCACGCACCGCATGGCGATGCTGGCGCTGGTGGACCGGCTGATCGTCTTCGACAAGGGGCGCATCGTGGCCGATGGCCCGCGCGATGAAGTCCTGCGCGTGATCAATGGGCAAAGCAATGGACAAAGTAATGGACAAAGCCCGGCTCAGAGCCAGGCCGCCAGGCCTGCCGCCGTTGCCACCACGACGGGAGCACCGGTATGAGCGCCCTGAATGCCCGTCCGCTGCCGCAGGCGCACCCGGACCCGGAACGCGAGCCGCGCCGCATCATCATCCGCATGCTGGCCCTGACGGCCGTGCTGCTCGTGCTGACCCTGGCCTGGGCCACGTTCGCCCAGCTTGACGTCTCCGTGAATGGCCGCGGCGCCATCACGCCGCCGTCGCATCTGCAGGAAGTGCAAAGCCTGGAAGGCGGCATCGTGCGCGAAATGCTGGTGAAACCGGGCCAGCAGGTGCGCCGCGGCGACTTGCTGCTGCGACTCGATACGGCGCAGTACGACGCCAACCTCGGTGCCAGCCTGCAGAACCGCCTGGCCGCGCTGGCGGGCAGGGCGCGCCTGGACGCGCTGCTGACGGGCGGCACGCCCCGGTTCGCGCCGGAATGGCAGCGCGAGGCGCCCGAGCTGATCGCCAAGGAAACCCAGTTGTGGCGCGACGGCCAGCGCGAATTCGCGTCGGCCACGGCGGCCGCGCGCGAAGGCGTGACGCGCCGGCGCGGCGAACTGGCCGAGGCGCACAGCCGCATCGCCCAGCTGGACGCGGGCATGAAGCTGGCGCTGGAAAGCCTGTCCATCGAGGAGCGCTTGTTCAAGGAGGGCGCCGGTTCGCGCGGCGATTACCTGAACGCGCAGCAGCGCGTGCAGCAGCAGCGCACGGAACTCGACGGCCTGCGCAGCTCCGTGCCGCGCCTGGTGGCCACCCTGGCCGAGGCGCAGGCGCAGGCCGGCGAAGTGGAAGCGCGCATGCGCGGCCAGTGGGGCGCGCAGCGCAGCGAGTACGAAACCAAGGCCGGCGCCCTGGCCAGCACCGTCAAGGGCCAGCAGGACCAGGTCAGCCGGCGCGATGTGACGGCGCCCGTCGACGGCGTCGTCAACCGCGTGCTGGTGGCCACCGTGGGCGGCGTGGCGCAGCCGGGCAAGCCGATCCTGGAAATCGTGCCGGCCGATTCCGAGGTGCTGATTTCCGTGCGGGTGAAGCCGTCCGACATCGGCTTCATCCACGTGGGGCAGGGCGCGTCGGCGAATGTGCTCGCGTATGACGCCACCACGTACGGCCGCATGAAGGCGCAGGTGGTGCGCGTGGGCGCCGACGCCATCCCCGACGAGCGCAACGAGCCGTATTTCGAAGTGCAGCTGAGTACCGACCGCAGCCAGCTGACGGCGCACGGCAAGGTGCTGCCGATTACGCCCGGCATGCCGGTCGACGTCGGTATCCTGACGGGACGCCGCTCGGTGCTGCAATATGTGTTCAAGCCCGTGCTGCGCGGCTTGCAGTCTTCCCTGCAGGAGCGTTGATGCGTGCCTTGCTGATATTTGTCATGCTGGCGTGTGCCGGCATCGTGGTGGAAGCGCAGGCCCAGCTGCCCGGCACCTTGTCCGTCCAGCCGGCGCCCATGCGTGGCTTGCCGGCCCTGCTGGCGCGCGCCGTGCCGCGCGACCCGCAGGTCATCGCGGCGCAGGCGGCGCTGGCCACCACCGAGGCGCGCTACAAGCAGGCCCGTTCGCGCCTGTTCCCGAATGCGGCGCTGCAGGCCAGGCGCGGGCGCAGCAACGACCTCGATGGCACGCTGGACGTGCAACGGCGTACCCATGAAGTGGAGGCGAGCCTGCGCTGGAATGTGTACAACGGCGGCGCCGACCGCGCCGAACTCGATGCGGCCGACCGCGAGATGGCGGGCGCCGCCTTCGACGTGGAGCGGGCGCGCGCGGAAAGCGCGGAAAAGCTGGCCGAAGCGTATTTCGACATGCAGCGCCTGGAGCGCAGCCTGCTGCAGTCGCAGGAACGCCTGCGCGACGTGACGCAGCTGGTGAAGCAGGTGGCGCGCCAGGCGGAGCTGGGCAAATCGTCGGAAGTGGACCGCGAGCTGGCGCAAAGCTCGCAGCTGGACGCGGAACTGGTGCACGACGGCTTGCTGACGGACCGCCTGGCCGCGCAGATCAAGCTCGAGGCACTGGCCTTCGAGCCGGTGGCGCAGTTTGCCGATTTTGTCTTTGCGCCGCTGCCGGCGCGGGCGCTGGAGAACGCCGACGCGCAGCAGGCGCAATTGCGCGCTGCGCGCGAGCGGGCGGCGGCGGCCCAGCTGCGCGTGCGCAGCGTGGCGGCCACCCTGGCGCCGAAAATCGACCTCGATGTCAGCCATCTGCTGAATAACAAGACGACGCCGCCGCCATCGACGATCCAGCAGCGCGGCTGGTCGGTGGGCGTCAGCTGGGAATTTCCGCTCGGCGGCGGCAACCTGGCGCAGCGCGACGAGAGCATCAGCCGCGCCCAGGCGGCCGAGGCGGACGTGGCGCGCGCCGAACAGGGCACGCGCGCCGACCTGGCCAGCATGCTGCCGCGTATCGCCAATGCGCAGCGCACCCTGGCCCTGCTTGACGAGCAGGAGCGCAAAATGGCGTTTGTCGTGCGCGGCGGCACCATCCAGTACGAGGCCGGCCGGCGCAACCTGCAGCAGGTCATCCAGACGCGCGACAGCTACTTCACGATACAGCAGCGCCGGATCGACCAGCAGCACCGCCTGACCCTGGCGCAGATGCGCCAGTACGCGCTGGCGGGACAGTTGCTGCAGGTGTTCGGACTGGCGCAATAGGGCGCTGGCGCCGGATTTGGCGCCAGCGTGCGCTGTTTCACGCACAGTTTCATGCATGAAATGGCCATTGTGTGGCACACTGCGCGCTCGCATATCATCGTTGTCGCGGGAGCGCATGAGCATCATCAAACAATTTCCTTTTGAGTGGCAGGTCGGCGTGCGCTATACGCGCGCCGGGAAACGCAGCGGCCGCAACAGCTTCATTTCCTTCATCTCCCTCATTTCCGTGGCCGGCATCGGCCTGGGCGTGGCCGCCCTGATCGTCGTCCTCTCCGTCATGAACGGCTTCCAGAAGGAAGTCACCGACCGCCTGATGTCGGTGCTGGCGCACGTGGAGGTGTTCGACACGAGCGGCTCCATGCCGAACTGGCAGGCGCAGGAGCGCGCCGCCTACGCCAACCCGCAAGTCAAGGCCGTGGCGCCCTTCGTGGAAACCCAGGGCATGCTGCTCAATGACGAAACCATGCGCCCGTCCGTCGTGCGCGGCGTGCTGCCGCAGCAGGAAGCCACCGTTTCCAGCGTGGCCGCGCAGATGAAGCAGGGCAGTTTCCAGGAGCTGACCCCCGGTTCCTACCATATCGTGCTGGGTATCGACCTGGCCAAGGCGCTGGGCGTGCAGGTGGGACAGAACGTCACCCTGATGCTGGAACGCGAGCCGAGGGCGGGCGATCCGGCCAACGGCCTGGTCATGCCGCGCATGCGCGCGCTGAAGGTGTCCGGCATCTTCGAAGCAGGCCATAACGAACTTGATGGCAGCCTGGCGTTCGTCAACATGCAGGACGCCGAGCAGCTGCTGCAGCTCGATGGCCCGTCCGGCCTGCGCCTGCGCCTGCACGACATGAACCAGGCGCCCCAGGTAGCGCGCGAACTGAAGGCCTCGATGCCGGGCCAGCTGTGGATGCGCGACTGGTCGCGCGCCAGCGCCAGCTGGTATGCGCTGGTGCAAAGCCAGAAGAACATGATGTTCATCATCCTCAGCATGATCATCGCCGTGGCCGCGTTCAACCTCGTCTCGACCCTCGTCATGTCGGTCACCGACAAGCAGGCCGACATCGCCATTCTGCGCACCCTGGGCGCTTCGCCGTTCTCCATCATGAAGATCTTCATGATCCAGGGCGCGCTGGTGGGCTTGCTGGGCAGCGCCCTGGGCGTGATCGGCGGCGTCGTGCTGGCGTTGAACGTGGGCGTGATCGTGCCTTTCATCGAAGGCATCTTCGGCCTGCATTTCATTTCGAAAGAGGTGTACCAGATCAGCGCCGTGCCGTCCGATGTGCACTGGTTTGACGTGGCGCAGATCGGCCTGATCGCCTTTGGCCTGGCGCTGGTCGCCACCATCTACCCGAGCTGGCGCGCCGCCCGCGTGAAACCCGCCGAGGCGCTGCGCTACGAATGATCGCCGCCGTTTGCAAGCTGAAACGAAACCTGAAACGATAAAGACCGCCGGAACAATGAGTATTTTCAAGAATTTGCCTTTCGAATGGCTGGTCGGCCTGCGCTACACGCGGGCCGGCAAGCGCAGTGGCCGCAACAGCTTCATCTCCTTCATCTCGCTCATTTCCATGGCCGGCATCGGCCTGGGCGTGGCCGCGCTGATCGTCGTGCTGTCCGTCATGAACGGCTTCCAGAAGGAAGTGACGGACCGCATGCTGTCCGTGCTGGCCCACGTGGAAGTGTTCGACAACAGCGGCAGCATGCCGGACTGGCGCGCCGAGAAGGCGCAGGCCTTCAAGAATCCGGCCGTCAGGGGCGCCGCGCCGTTCGTCGAAACGCAGGGAATGCTGCTGCGCGACGACGCGCTGCGCCCCGCCATCGTGCGCGGCGTGCTGCCCGAGGAAGAGCCGAACGTCTCCGACATTGCCGGCCAGACGCGCATGGGCAGCTTCAAGGCCCTGCAGCCGGGCACCTTCAATATCGTGCTGGGCATCGAGCTGGCGCGCGCACTGCGCGTCAACCTGGGCGACAAGGTCACCCTGATGCTGGCCCAGGGCCAGGTCACGCCGGCCGGCGTGCTGCCGCGCATGCGCAGCTTCACCGTCAGCGGCATCTTCCAGGCCGGCCACAATGAATTCGACGCCGGCCTGGCCTTCATCAATATCGAAGACGGCCAGCGCCTGTTGCGCCTCGACGGCCCGTCCGGCCTGCGCCTGCGCCTGGCCGACATGAACCAGGCGCCGCAAGTGGCGCAAGAGCTGAAGAAAACCATGCCGGGCGACCTGTGGCTGCGCGACTGGTCGAAGCTGAATGCCAACTGGTTCGCTGCCGTGCAGACGGAAAAGCGCATGATGTTCATCATCCTGACCCTGATCATCGCGGTGGCCGCCTTCAACCTGGTCTCGACGCTGGTGATGACGGTGACGGACAAGCAGGCCGATATCGCCATCCTGCGCACCCTGGGCGCTTCGCCGGCGTCCATCATGAAGATCTTCATGATCCAGGGCGCGCTGGTGGGCATACTGGGCACGCTGCTGGGCGTGGGCGGCGGCGTGCTGGTGGCGCTGAACATCGACGTCATCGTGCCCTTCATCGAACACCTGCTGGGCGTGCAGTTCCTGTCGAAAGATATCTATTTCATCAGCACCGTGCCGTCCGACCTGCGCTGGCCCGACGTCAGCAAGATTGGCGTGCTGGCCGTGATCCTGGCCTTTTTGGCGACCCTGTACCCAAGCTGGTGGGCCGCGCGCGTGAAACCTGCGGAAGCCCTGCGCTATGAATAACCCACTGACTACGACCATGACCGATCTGAATAAACCTGCCTCCAACGGCGCTTCCGCTGATACTGCCGTCCTTTCCTGCCGTGGCCTTGGCAAGACGTTCACGCAGGGCAGCTACAAGGTACAGGTGCTGGCCGGCATCGACATCGACATCCATCGCGGCGAAAGAGTGGCCATCGTCGGCGCCTCGGGCTCGGGCAAATCGACCCTGCTGCACCTGCTGGGCGGCCTCGATACGCCGACCAGCGGCAAGGTGAGCCTGCTGGGCAAGGATTTCGCCACCCTCAGCGAAAAGGCGCGCGGCGACCTGCGCAATGCCTCGCTGGGCTTCGTCTACCAGTTCCACCACTTGCTGCCCGAGTTTTCCGCGCTGGACAACGTCGCCATGCCGCTGATGATACGGCGCATGCAGCGCGCGCCCGCCACCGACCTGGCGCAGCAGATCCTCGCGCGCGTCAACCTGGCCAAGCGCGTGACGCACACGCCGGGCGAGCTGTCCGGCGGCGAACGCCAGCGCGTGGCCCTGGCGCGCGCGCTCGTCACGCAGCCGGCCTGCGTGCTGGCCGATGAGCCGACGGGCAACCTCGATCACGCCACGGCCGAACAGATTTTCGACCTGATGCTGGAACTGTCGCGCACCCTGGGCACGGCCTTCGTCATCGTCACGCACGATATCGAACTGGCCAAGCGCTGCGACCGCGTGCTGCGCCTGACGGACGAAGGGCTGCAGCCGTACCAATACTAAGGAGCCGCCATGCTGTGGATCGACACGCACTGCCACCTCGACGCGCATGAATTCGGTGATGAATCGCTGCAGGTGGCGGCGCGCGCGGGCGCTCAAGGCGTGGCGATGATCGTCCTGCCGGCCGTCGAACGGGCCAATTTCGCCATCGTGCGTGGCCTGGCCCATGCGGCGCCCAACGCCTGCTATGCGCTCGGCATCCACCCGATCTACGTGCCGCATGCCATGGAAGACGATTTGTCGGCCCTGCGCGCCGTCGTGGAGCTGGCCATGGCCGATCCGCGCTTTGTCGCCATCGGCGAGATCGGCCTCGATTTCTTCCTGCCCATGCTGTGCGAGCCGGCCATGCGCCTCAAGCAGGAGCACTTCCTGCGCGAACAGCTGAAAATCGCCCGCGATTTCGACTTGCCCGTGCTGACCCACGTGCGGCGCTCGCAGGACATCGTCCTCAAGCACGCGCGCCAGATCCGCCCGAACGGCGGCATCGCGCATGCGTTCAACGGCAGCTTCCAGCAGGCGCAGGGCTATATCGATCTGGGTTTCAAGCTCGGTTTCGGCGGCGCCATGACGTTTACGCGCGCGCTGCAGATACGCCGCCTGGCCGCCGACTTGCCGCTCGACGCCATCGTGCTGGAGACGGATGCGCCCGACATTTCCCCCAGCTGGCTGCATCCGGGCCGCAACAGCCCCGAAGAATTGCCGCGCATCGGCGCCGTGCTGGCCGAACTGCGCGGCCTGGATATTGCGCAAGTGGCGGCCGAGACCAGCGCCAACGCGCGCGCCGTGATGCCCCGATTACCCCTGATGGAATGAGACCATGAACAAGAAAATGCTCGCGGGCGCCCTGGCAGCCTGCCTTTCCGGCGCGTTGGCGCCCGCCATGGCGGCGGCCGGCGCCCAGTGCGACGGCTTGCCGCGCCTCGACGTCGCCACGCCGCCCGGCTTTTGCGTGGCCGTGCTGGCAGACGGCCTGAAATTTCCCCGTGGCGTGCTGCCGCTGACGAATGGCGACATCCTCGTCACGGACATGGCGGGCTGGACACCCAAGCAGGGCAAATTATGGCTGTTGCAGCGCAAGGCGGCTGGCCCCGGCTATGAACGCAAGTTGCTGCTTGACAAGCTCGACCGCCCGAACGGCATCGTGCAGGGACCGGATGGCATGGTGTACGTGGGCGTGGTGGGCCGCATCTTCCGTTTCGACTTGCGCGACCCGACCCGCGCCATCACCGACGTCATCGGCGGCACGGCCAGGACGCCGGGCTTGCCGGGCCTGGGCCTGCATTTGCTGACGAACATGCGCTTCAGCGCGCAGGGCGACCTGTACGTGAACGTGGGTTCCAGCACCGACCATTGTGAAGGCGCGGATGGCAAGGCGCCCGATCCGGCCAAGGCCTGTCCCTCGGCCGAAGGCGAGCAGGCGCTGGGCGCCATCCGCGAATACAAGATGGCCTGGCCGGCCGGCAGCGTGACGAGCTGGCGCACGCATGCGCGCGGCTTGCGCAACTCGATGGCGCTGGCCTTCCACCCGGCCACGGGCGAATTGTGGCAGGCGGAAAACGCGCGCGATGCCATCCAGGCCGCCATGCCGCAGCTGAAAAGCGATGAAAACCTGCCGCACGAGGAATTGAACCTGATCAAGGCCGACCGGCACTATGGCTGGCCCTATTGCTACGACGATAATGTGGCCAGCCCGGAATACCCGAAGACGGCCTGCGCCGCCCAGTATGCGGCGCCGCAGCGCTTGCTGCCGGGCCACGCGGCACCGCTGGGCATGACGTTCTATACGGCCAGCCGCTTCCCCGAGCTGTATAAAAACAGCCTGATCATCGGCTACCACGGTTACCGCAGCAACGGCCACCGCCTGGTGGCCTTGCTGCCGGATAAGGCCGGCGCGCCGCTGGGCAAGTCCGTCGAGTTGATCGGCAACTGGGAGCGCAAGGGCAAGCAGGGCCGCGGCGCGCCCGTGGACGTGAAGCAGGGCCAGGATGGCGACATCTACCTGGCCGACGACCACAACGGCCTGGTGCTCAAGCTGCACTACGAGGCGCCGGCCAAGCCCTAGCCAGCGCGCCCTACAGCGTGCGGAACGACACCGTCGGGCCGGGCGCGCCGATCTGCACCAGGTGCAGCCCCGACTGCGCGCCGCTCCACCACTGGCTGTCCGGCAAGGTATCCGGCCCGAACTGGTTGTTGCCCGCAGCGGCAAACAGGTCGCCGGCGTCGCCGCGGTTCGATGAGTCGCGCTCCAGGTCGCACAAGCCGTCGGCCTGCACCAGCGAACATTCATAGTGGCGTTCGGCCGTCATCTGTTCATTCTGGTTGTCGCCCAGTTCATCGATGTGCCATATGGCCAGCCCTTGCGCGGGCAGGGCCAGGTCGCGGCCGCTCGCCTGGCGGTTTTCGATGATGAAGTACTCGGTGGCGCTCTTGCGGTGGATGTAGAACTGGTTTTTCTCGGCCGCCGCCGCCGCGCTCATGCCGGGATCGAGGCGCACGGTGGAGGTGGCCCAGCCGGCGCGGTATTTCAGGTAGGCATTGACCTGGGTGGGATTCTTCCTGTCGACGTTGGCGCCCGTGCACATCAGGCAAAAGCTGCCCACGCCCGACGATTCGGCGCCGTAATCGTACAGGTCGGGGAAATCGCAGATCAGGTGGCCGTTTTCATGGCAAAACGTGCCCAACGACAATTCCTTGTCCATGTCCGTGATCTGGTAGTCGAAACTGCAGGTTTCCGGCCCCAGCTTGTATGGCGTGAGCAGGTGGAACGAGTGCGGCCACAAGCCCTTGGCCCAGTTGTTGACCCGCTTGCCCGCGTAAAAGACATTCGTCGCATACACGTAATCCTGCTCATCCGTCGACAGGGTTGAGAAGTCGAAGCCCTGGGCCTTGAAATGGTCGAGCGCTTCCTTGATCAGTTCGCGCGCCCGTTGCGGCTGGCGTATTTTTTCATTCGTGTAGTAGTCGCGTGGCTGGCGCGCCGTGTAGTACGGCGTGACGAGGTTGGTATAGCGCATGCGCCCGGCTGAATTGTCGAAGAAGTAGTCGTAGACGGATCCATGGTTGCCGAAGCCGCTGTAGCCTGGCTGGTTGCAAAAGTCGCTGACCTGCTGCTGCGTGATGGTGCCGGGCACGTCGGGGAAATCGATCAGCAGGCACAGGCCGACAAAGTCGCCCACCGTTTCGCGCTTCGGCGGCGCCGGCATCATGGCGGGCGCCAGGCTGTGCGCGCGCAAGTCCGCCTTGTATTGCTTGCGCCGCTGTTCCCAGCGCGACGTGCCCGGCTTCAGGATGGCGTTGTCGCGCACGCTGGCCCTGGCCGCCTCGGGCTTGACGCGCAGGCCCGGCTCCAGCCCCAGCGCCTGCACGGCCACCTGCCTCGGCCGCGCGCCCGCCGATTCCAGCTGCTCGGCGTCCGCGCTCAGCTTGGCATACATATAGTAGTTGGTGGCCGGATTTTCCACCACCGTATAGCCATTCTGGGCTTCGAATACGGCGTGATACTGGTTTCCCCAGCCGCGCACCGTCAGCGCACTGCCGTCGGGCTGTCTGAAGGTGAACTCTTCTCCGTGAAATGGTGTAGACATGGCATGCTCCTGTTCTCATTATCGTTTCGACACGGCCAGTCCGCTCCAAGCGGCGGACCAGCCTGACCTTGCCCGGCCAGCGGCTCGCAAATCGCTGGCGGGTCTTGATGGACAGGTGGTGGAGGGGAAGGTTCATTGATGGGTTGGCAAGACGGTCCAATCCGCAGTGCGCAAGCGGGTTCTCATCCAGCCCTGCGCTTGCGCCCGCTCATGGTCCGCCCATGGCGGCGTCCTACAATGGAGCATGCTCGTGTCCATCCCGGCACGGCGTTGCTTCATTGCTACTCGAGCGGGAGGTTGACGTGAAACCTGCATTCATCACGCTGCGTGAGAATTACTCGAGCGTGGACGCCGTCGGCCAGGCGGCCCTGTTTGGCGAGATCGGCTGGGAAGACCTGATCGACCAGGAAAACTTCAGCAATACCTGCGCCATCCGCGTCAGCCTGGCCCTGATCAAGTCCGGCGTCCGGCTGAAGGGGCGCATGGCCATCCGCAAGGGGCCGTTCAAGGGCGCGCTGATCGAGCCGGGGCAGGCCAGGCTGTCGCACATGCTGGCCAGTCCCGCGCTGTGTGGCGCGCCCGAAAAATTCGGCAGGGCGACGGCGCTTGCCGGCGTCGGCCAGCGCCAGGGCCTCGTCGCCTTCTTCCGCATCCCCGGTTACCTGGACGGTGCGGGCGGGCATATCGACATCCTGCTGCCGTCGGCCGGCAGCAAGGAATGCGGTAGCGCATGCTACTGGGATTGCGGCGAGGTGTGGTTCTGGGAGCTGCGGTAGATTATTTGAACTTCTTGCCCGAACGTCCTCGCGAGGCCGCGTTGTGCGCGCGCAGGATGGAATCGACGCGCTCGGAGGCGTCGCGCGACAGGTTCTGCGCCACCGCGATATCGGGGAAGAATTCGGGCAGGCGGTAGCTGAGCCACGCATACGCCGAGTAATAGCGGCACGTGTCTTCCACCTGCTGCAGGTTTTGCGTGCCGCCGCCATACGCGTGCTGGCGCAAGGTGGAGGTCTTGCCCTGCGACAGATTCCTGGCCCAGTGTTCCCACGCCGTTTGCAGCGACGGCACCTTGCTGGAGATCGGTACCAGCGACAAGGTGAATTTGTCGGCCACGGACAGGGGCAGGGTATCGAGCCACAGCGCGCGCTCCTTCTGGTCTTCCGTGATGCGCGGGAAGAAGAAGCCGTCCGGCACGTCGATATTGTGGATGAAGCGGCGCAGCAGCTTTGACAGCGACAGTTCGCCCGTCACGGAGGAAATGCGGTGCAGATGCTCGAGCGACGGCGCCACGGCAAAGCCGCTGGTGTTCAGCGGATGCAGCTTCTCCTTGAGCAGGGCGCGCATCACTTCATGCGTCTCGTTGTCGTAGCCGGCCACGAGTCCCTCTTCGTGCACGCCGTAGCGGCCCGCGCGTCCGGCGATCTGGCGCGCCAGCGCGGCGGAAATCTCTTCTTCTTCGCGGCCGTTGTACTTGACGCAGGTGGTCATGACGATGCGCGCGATCGGCATGTTCAGGCCCATCGCCAGCGCATCGGTGCCGACGACGATATCGGCCGTGCCGTCGCGGAAGCGCTGCGCCTGAGCGCGCCGCACTTCGGGCGACAGGTTGCCGTAGACGGTGGCCACCGACAGCCCCGTTTCCGTGATCATGTCGCGCCACATCAGCACTTCGCGGCGCGAAAAGGCGATGACGGCGTCGCCGCGGCGCAGGTTGCGCACCTTGCGCACGGCGTTCGCCTCCATCGACAGCGGCGCCATGCGTTTCAATACATGCACTTCCAGCGGGCAGTCCAGGCGTTCGGCCAGCGCCTCGATGGCGCGCCGCGCCTCGGGCGCTCCCACCAGGTACACGGTGTGGGCCGGCGCGCCGCAGACGGCCGCCGTCCAGGCGGCGCCACGGTCCGGGTCGGCCAGCATCTGGATTTCGTCGATGACGGCCACCTCGACGACGGTTTTCGTGTCCAGCATTTCCACCGTGCTGGCCACGTGCGTGGCGCCGTCGACGACGCGCCGTTCCTCGCCCGTGATCAGGCTCACGGCCAGCGGCTTGCCATGCGGCGCGGCTTCCTGCAGGCGCTCGTAGTTTTCCAGGGCCAGCAGGCGCAGGGGGGCCAGGTAGATGCCGCTTTTCGCCTTCACCAGCGCTTCCATGGCGCGGTGCGTCTTGCCGGAATTCGTTGGTCCCAGCAGGGCGATGAAGCGGCGCGGCAAACGGCGCGCCATCTCGAACGAGGCCGGATACTCGGCCAGGTTGATGCTCTGGCGCGTGCGCGCCGCATGCTGTTCTTCCTGCTGGCGCTCGATGGCGTGGTTGAAGCGCTGGCGGATGCGGTCGAAGACCATGCCGGCCGGCTCCGACGTCTGCATGTCGCCCAGCGTATGCAGGAAGAGCATCGGGTCCGTGTCCACGTCCTCGCACTGGCCCGCGATATCGGCGACGAAATCCATCACGTGCTGGCGCAGTTCTTCGAAGATGGCGGCGCTGGCCCGTTCGCGTATCAGGGCCAGCTTGGCCTCGCGTTCCATCTTGCGCCACTTGGCCGGCCGCGCCAGTACGCCCTGCGCCGGCACCAGTGCATACGGCACGCGCAAGCCGCCCGCCTTGACCATGCCGGAAAAGCGCACGAAGACGCGGCCTTCCATCTTGACCAGGCGGATATGCTCGGCCAGTTCCCCCAGTTCCGCGACCAGGGTGGCGTCGTTATTGTCTTCGGTGCTGTCGGCGAGGTCGGTGGAAGTGTCGGGAGGAAGTGCGGAGGAAGTCATGTCGTGCCTGGGTGTTGAAGTAAGCGAGGCCGATTATACCGTCGATGGCGGACAGCTTGCTTCCAGGCATCCATTTTCAGGCAGCCTGCGCGCGCACCAGGCGCGAGCCCCAGCCCGTGGCGATGGTGCCGTCCGCGCGCTGCAGGCAGCGGACGGCGTCAAGAAAGGCTTGCCGCAGGCGCTGCCTGGCCACGTCGTCGAGCCGGTCGATGTCATAGGTGTCGAGCAGCGCGGCCCACAGTGCGTGCGGCGTCGGCGACCAGGGCACGTCGATGTCGTCGAACGCGACGTGCGCGAAACCGCCATCGAGCAGCTCGCGCCAGCCGGCTTCCGAGCCCGCGCGCCTGTCGCCAAAGCGCAGCGGCGGCAGCGCGTCGTTGGCGATCGGCTTGAAGACGTCCATGAAGGCGTCGTTCACTTCGCCCAGCAGAAAAGTCCGGCCGACGATGGCCGCGAACTGGCCGCCGGGGCGCAGCACGCGGCGTATTTCGCGCATCACCTGTTCCATGTCGTCCATCAGCATCAGCGCCATGTGCGACACGAGGCAATCGACGGCGGCGGACGCCAGGTCCAGCGCTTGGGCGCGTCCCTGTTGCAGGCGCACGGATGGGGGCAGGGTGGCGCGCGCCGCGGCCAGTTCGGCGGCGCTCATGTCGATGCCGATCAGCTGCAGCTGCGGCTGCTGCCTGGCCGCCAGCAAGCCTAGCAGGTGGCCGTCGCCGCAGCCGAGATCGAGCACTGTCAGTGGTGTATCCGTATCCGCTATGAGACTGCTCAGCACGGCATAGGACGACGCATGGTGCGCGCTGGCCGAGCGGGCCGGCAAGTGGCCGAATGCGGCGCTGGTGACGCCGGGCTGGCGTTGATGGAAGTCCTGCAGGTACATCTCGGCGGTTGAAAGCGCGGTCATGTGGCGTTCGATAAAGGGGGGAAGTTGGCGCCCGGGGCGCTGAAGGGCATGCTAGCATGGAAGCGCATGAGAATGCACCGCGATTGCTTTGGCTGGGCTGGCGTCGTTCGTAATATGGAGACTGGGAGAGTAATGATGTTGAGTCGCCGGGGTTTTTTCGCTGTAGATGCCGCAACTGCCGAGCAGATCATTCTCGATTCGCAAACGGACGGCATGCATGTGTTTCACCTCCCTGGGGAAATGACTTCCAAGGACACATTCTTTGATGGGGTACGCCAGACGCTTCCTCTCGATCCTCCGTTACATAGCAATACAAGCTGGGAGGCGCTAGCGGATTCCGTATGGGCAGGATTGGATGGATTGAAGGACGATGGCATCGTGATTGTCTGGCGGGACTCCGGTTGCATGGCAACATGCGCCCCGGAGGATTTCTGCATGGCCTTTGATATCTTGAATGAATTGCCCGGCACACTCGCCGATGTCACGCTAACATTGAATAACCCTAAGAAAGTGGTGGTGCTTCAGGTGGTTTAATCGCCATATGGCGCTGGACGGGCCGTGAATGGGCGATATCGCTTGCTAATGCGCCGCTCAGGCAAGAGCGGCACTGCAGGGTTGCAAGAGATCGTAATGAGATGGCAAACCTTGGGCTTTAACAAGATGCAAAGAAAAATGCAGCTTGAACTAAGCGCAGATGATGATAATGTTGCATATTTAATTCGTCCAGGTCATCGGGGGAAGGGCGTAGCCGGCGGCGTGAAAAAACAAATTCGGCTGCGCTCTGCTGCCAGAAAATTCAGGGAAAACTGGATACCTGCGGGAGCGAATTGGAAAAATTCTTCCTTCGTCCCATTCGATTGGAATTTGGTGGAGCAGCTGAGAAACATTCCTGTCGATTATCTTTAAAATCAGTATGGCGTGGTGTAGATGGGAAAGAAATGCAAGGTGGCTATTGCTTGGTATTAACTGAGCTATTTCGTCTTGTTCTGCTCCCGATCAAACTTGCAGCCTGCATGTGCGCGCGCACCCAGATAGTGCCGTTTATAGTGGTGAATCTGAGTCAGCGCCGCTTCGGCCTGCCATGCGCACCTTCATACTCGGCTTTTCCGCTGGCGCTTTCTGGCTGCAGACGCAGGCGGAACTGCCTGCGCATGCGGGTGCGGCGCTGCTGCTGGCCTGCTTGCTGTTCCTGGGGCTAGGCTACGTCGCGCGTGGCGGGCATGCGGTCTTGCGCCTGTCCCTGCGATGCTTCTTCGGCGTCATCTTCGGTTATTTCTGGGCCGCATTCCTGGCGCACGCGGCGCTCTCATCCCAGCTGGCATTGCAAGACGAGGGCGAGGACATCACCGTCGTCGGCACCATCGCCAGCCTGCCCTACCATTTCGAGCAGGGCGTGCGCTTCAACTTTGCCGTCGAAAAGGCGGTCGGGGCCAAGGTACCGCCCCTGATCGCCCTGTCCTGGTATGCAGGCTTTCGCGACGCGGTGGCGAATGAAGTGGGCAATGTGCAGCCGGGCGAACGCTGGCGGCTGACGGTGCGCCTGCAGCGCCCGCATGGCAATGCCAATCCCATGGGTTTTGACTACGAAGTGTGGCTGCTGGAGCAGGGCGTGCGCGCCACCGGCTATGTGCGGCCGCAGCCGCGCGCGGAGATGCCGAACCGGCGCCTGGCTGCCTTCGTGCCCGGTTTCGGCAATGTGGTGGAAGCGAGCCGCGCGGCCCTGCGCGCGCGCATCGTGCGCAGCCTGGAAGGCAGGCAGTACGCGGGCGTGATCGTGGCGCTGGTGGTGGGCGACCAGCGCGCCATCCCCCAGTCGGACTGGCAAGTGTTCAACCGCACGGGCGTCAGCCATCTGATTTCCATTTCGGGCTTGCACATCACCATGATCGCGGGATTGTTCGCCTTGGGTGCGGGCGCATTGTGGCGGCGCTCGTTTTTTATTGGCTGGCAACTGCCGTTGCGGCTGCCGGCGCAAAAGGTGGCGGCGCTGGCCGGCGCGCTGGCCGCGTTTTTATATGTGCTGCTGGCCGGCTTCGGCGTCCCGGCGCAGCGCACCTTATATATGTTGATGGTGGTGGCGCTGGCCCTGTGGCTGGGGCGCATCACCAGCATAGGCCACGTGCTGTGCCTGGCGCTGGGCGCGGTGGTGCTGCTCGACCCCTGGGCCGTGCTGTGGCCTGGTTTCTGGCTGTCGTTCGGCGCCGTCGCCACCATGCTGTACGCCGGCGTGGGGCGCACCGCGGCACCGATGCCGGCGCAGGCGAGCCGCTGGCGCCGCCTGCGCGCGGCCGTGGCGCTCGGTGCGCAGACGCAATATGTGGTGACGGTGGGACTGGTGCCGCTGACGATGCTGCTGTTCTCGCAAGTGTCGCTGGTGTCGCCTGTGGCCAATGCGCTGGCCATCCCCGTCATCAGCCTGATCGTGACGCCTTTGTCGCTGGCGGGCAGCCTGCTGCCGGCACCGCTGTCCGACTGGCTGTTGCTGCTGGCGCATGCCATCGTGCAGATGCTGGCGCACGTGCTCGATTGGCTGGGGGCGCGCCGTTTTGCCGTGTGGACGGCACCCGCGCCGCCGATGTGGAGCTTTTGCTGGGCGCTGTTCGGCACCCTGTGGCTGCTGGCGCCGCGCGGATGGCCGCACCGCTGGGCGGGCATGCTGGGCTGGCTGCCGCTGCTGACGGCCTTGCCGTCCAGCCCGCCGCCGGGCCGCTTGTGGGTGACGGCGTTTGACGTGGGACAAGGCATGGCCCTGCTGGTGGAAACGCATGGCCACCGCCTGCTGTACGACACGGGGCCAGCCTACGGTCCGGAATCGGACGGTGCCAGCCGCGTCATCGTGCCTTATCTGCGCGCGCGCGGCATTGCCAGTCTCGATGGCGCGATCATTTCGCACAGCGACCTTGACCATGCGGGCGGCGCCATGTCGCTGCTGGAAAATATCCCTGTGGGCTGGCTCGCTTCGTCGCTGTCCGGCGGCCACCCGGCCATCGAGGCGCGGCGGCAGTCTGGCCGTCCCTACCTGCGCTGCGTGGCGGGCCAGAGCTGGACGTGGGAAGGCGTGCACTTCGCCATGCTGCATCCATTGTCCGCCAGCCACGACGACATCGCCTTGAAACCGAACGCCCGCAGCTGCAGCGTGAAAATCACGGCCGGCAAGCACGCTATCCTGCTGGCCGGCGACATCGAGGCGGCGCAGGAAGCGCAGCTGCTGGCGCGCTCTGCAGAAGGTGAACTGGCGGCTGACGTGCTGCTGGCGCCGCATCACGGCAGCGGCACGTCTTCCACGCAGGCATTCCTGGACGCCGTGCATCCGACCCTGGCGATCTTTCAGGTGGGACACCGCAACCGTTATAAACATCCGAAGGCACAGGTGTATGCCCGCTATGGCGCGATGGGGATTACGCGGCTGCGCACGGATGTGGAAGGGGCGCTGGTGCTGGAGTTTGGCGAACGTATCGCCGTGACGCAGTACCGGGCCAGCCGGCCGCGGTATTGGCACGGGCGATAGCGGCCAGGCGCGCATGGCCAAGCTCGTTGAGTTAAATGCAATATCTCTCTATGATGGCGAGCGTAGCGGCGCGCGGCGCTGCCTGACGATGCTGAAAGGATAAGGATGGCGCTGTTTAACTGGTGGAAGAAGGAAGCGGCTATGCCGCAGCTCGGCTTCGAGGAGCGGATTCGTTCGCAGAGTACGCAGGCGACGTCCCGGCAGTTTGACTTGCAGGGGCGGCAGACTGACGCCGTTCGCCAGCAACATCCATATCTATTTCATGTGACCGACGCGGCAACGGCCGAGGCCATCGTAAACTCGCAGCAACTGCAGGGCATTTTTTCCTACGTTACGCTTTCCCAGGAATTGCAAGGCGCGGCACAACAGGCGGAAAGAAAAGGTTGTGCGCTGATTTTTCAATTCCAGGGGCTGTCGATTGTCGGGGACGCTCCGTCAACGAAAGCGAAGGAGGTGGCTTACCACCATGTCGGTTCCGAGGGCTATGTGGAGACGTTTATTGCTCACGGCACATTGGCACAGCTTACCCTCGTCGCGATTTCATTTCGGGGAGAGGCGCCGCTCTACGATGTCGCCTGGGTGCTGCATGCGCCGCTGGCCGTTTACGTGAAAAAATAGCCGCCATGATTGGACACGCCGGGCCAGCCGCCGCGATGAGCAAGGAGCATGAATGACGCACCCCGGCACAACTTACCTTGTCCGCCTGGCGCAGGCCGCCGACATCGACGCCATCACCTCCCTGTTGCAAGCCAACTCTCCTTCGCACGGCGGCAGCCTGACGGGCGAGTTTCCGCGCGACAAGGTGGCTGCCATGGCCGATGGCACGTCGCCCGTCGTCGTGGCGCGGCGCGTGGCCGATGGGCCGGTCGTTGGCGTGCTGTTCAGTGCGGCGATAGCCACCGCGCAGGCGCCCGTAGTGCTGGCCATGCTGGCCGCGTACGCGGGAGGAAACGGCGCCTATGTGTACGGCCCCGTCTGTATTGCGGAATCGGAACGGGGGCAGGGCTTGCTGGCGCTGCTGTATGCCGCCTTGCGCGAGCAGCAACAGGGCGCGGAAGCGGTGCTGTTCATCCGGCGCGACAATCTGGCGTCGCTGCGCGCGCATGCACGGCTGGGCATGCGCGGGGTGGCCGGGTTTGTCTTCGATGGCGCCGAGTTTGCCGTGTATAGCGATGCGATCGTCGCGCAATAGTCGCTAACTTATGCGTTCATCGGGTATGTCCAGTCCCCGCTGCCGCACGTATTCGAGGAACAGCCGCGCCCCCTTGGCCATGCGCGAGGTGCCGTACACGGCGTGGATGCTGGGGTCCAGCTCCTTTGACGAAGTCAGCCGGTACGCCGTGCAGACGCGGCGCAGGGTGCCGGCGGCCACGGCGGGTTCGGCCAGCCAGCTGGCCAGGCGCACGATGCCGGCGCCTTCCAGGGCCGCCTGGAAGGTGGCGATGCCGGAGGTGAAGCGGAAGCGCGGCTGCACCTGGTAGCGCACGTTGCGCTCGTCGGAGACGAAGTGCCAGTCGCGCAGGATGCGCGGCGCCGAGTGCATGATGACGTCATGGCTGGCCAGCTCTTCGGGCTCTTCGGGCGCGCCCATGCGGGCTATATAGTCGGGCGAGGCGTACATGTAGCGGCGGTAATTCCACAGGGGATAGCCGATCAGTTCGCTGGACTGGGGAAAGGCGCCGCGGATGGCGAAATCGAGCTTTTCCTGGATGGGGTCGATCGACTTGTCCGAAAAATGGATGTCCACCGACACGTTCGGATAGTCGCGCGAAAACTGTGCCACGACTTTCGGCAAAAAGCCCAGCGACAGGATTTCCGGCGCCGAGAGGCGCACCCAGCCTTGCGGCGAGTTGCTCAGCTCGGCCAGCTGATCTTCCGCCTCGGCCTGCGTTTCCAGCAAGTGCTTGGCCGATGCGTAATAGGTTTCGCCGGCCGTCGTCAGGGTGAACTGTTTTTGCGTGCGCAGGATCAGCTCGGCGCCGATGGCATCCTCGAGAAACTGGATGGCGCGCGTGACGGCCGACGGCGAGCGTCCCAGCATGCGCGCCGCATGGATGAAGCTGCGCTTCTCGACGACGGTGCAGAAGGCGCGGATTTCCCACATCAGTTTCATCGACATCGTACGGCCCCGGCAGCAAAAGAGGCCAGTAGACCGCACGGGGCGCATTCCGTCAAGCGTTACGCCTGATTGCGTTTTCCGCAATATGAAGTTGCATCCAGAAAAATGCCCTGCGCCTATACTGCCCCTGTTGCCCATTTCCTGCTGCCTATCATGCTGACCATTTCGCTGCTGTGTTTATTTGCCTTCTTTGCCGGCCTGATCGATGCCGCCGTGGGTGGGGGCGGACTGATCCAGCTGCCGGCCCTGTTCAACCTGATGCCGAACATGGCGTCCACCTCCTTGCTGGGCACCAATAAGCTGGCGTCGGCCTGCGGCACCACGTTCGCGGCCCGCTCCTTTGTCGGCAAGGTGCATATCCCGTGGCTGCTGGTGCTGCCGGCCGTGGCCAGCGCCTTCATCATGTCCTTCATCGGCGCGGCCGCCGTATCCTATGTGCCGCAGCAGGTGGTGCGTCCGATGGTGCTCGTATTGATCATCATCATGGCCATCTACACCTTCATCAAGAAGGATTTCGGCACCACGCGCGAGGCGCGTCCCATCGGCGGGCGCGAACGCATCCTGGCCATCGTCATCGGCGGCGCCATCGGCTTTTATGACGGTCTGTTCGGGCCGGGCACGGGCAGTTTCCTGATCTTCCTCTTCATCCGCGTCTTCGGCTTCGATTTCATCCTCGCTTCGGCCTGCTCGAAACTGGTGAATATCGCCACCAACGTGGCGGCGCTGGCCTTCTTCATTCCCGCCGGCCACGTGGTCTACGCCGTGGCCGCACCGATGGCCGTGTGCAATATCCTGGGCGCCCTGACGGGCACGTGGATCGCCGTGCGCCGTGGCGCCGCCTTCGTGCGCATCCTGTTCCTCGTGCTGCTGGTGTTGCTGATCGTGAAGCTGTCCTACGACATTTTCTTCAAGTAATCAGTTCAAGTAAGCATTTAAGCCGAACCTCGCCATGAAAACCATCCAGGGTGTGCTGTGGGACAACGATGGCGTGCTGGTCGATACTGAACAGCTGTTTTATGAAAGCAACCGCGACTTGCTGTTGCCCTACGGCATAGACCTGACGCCGAAGCAGTTCTTCGACTGGTTCCTGGACAATAACTATGGCGCCTGGCATGTACTGCTGGGGCAGGGCCACGATATCGCACTGGTCGACCGCCTGCGCCTGGAACGCAAGCGGCTGTTTGCCGACCGTTTGCGCCAGGCGCGCCGCTTGGCCCTGCCGGGCGTGCAGCAGGTGCTGGCAGCCTTGCGTCCGCATGTCGCGATGGGCGTCGTCACGAGTGCATATGAACAACATTTCGAGATCAGCCATGCCACCACGGGCTTGCGCGGGCATTTCGACTTCGTGCTGACGCGTGAAATGTACCTGGAAAGCAAGCCGGCGCCCGATGGCTATCTGCTGGGCTTGCAGCGCCTGGGCCTGGATGCCGCCCACTGCGTGGCCGTGGAAGACTCGCCGCGCGGCTTGCGCGCCGCCAACGCGGCCGGCCTGGAGTGCATCGTCCTGCGCAACCAGATGAACCGTCACCACGCGTTTGACGGCGCGTTTTGCGTGGTCGAGTCGATGGCCGAGCTGGGCGAAGTGCTGGCCTCGTTCGTGCCGGGCATGGCCGTGGAGCAGCGGCAATTAGAGGCCTTCCTCTGATACGTCTTGCCGGGCTGCCATTACAATTGCCTATCGCATTTACCGGCCCAGCCCCACGATGACACTCCCGCAGCTGCACTTTGCCCACGCCAACAGTTATCCCGCCGGCACTTACCGCAAGCTGTTCGGCTTGCTGGGCCAGTATTTCCAGGTACAGGCCCTCGACATGCACGCGCACGACCCCGCGTATCCCGTCAGCACGGGATGGCCCGAGCTGGTGCGCGAGTATATCGACGACCTCGAGCGCCGCTACACGGCCCCCGTGATCCTCGTCGGCCACTCGCTCGGCGGCATGCTCAGCGTGATGGTGGCCAAGCGGCGACCCGATCTCGTGCGCTGCGTGGTCTTGCTCGATTCGCCCGTCGTGGCCGGCTGGCGCGCCTTGCTGGTGCGCCTGGCGCGCAACACGGCGCTCGGTGAGCGCTTCTCGCCGGCACGCTTTTCCGCCAAGCGGCGCAAGCTGTGGCCCGATGCGCAGGCTGCGTATGAGCACTTCGCGGCCAAGGACATGTTCGCCATCTGGGCGCCGCAAGTCTTGCGCGACTACATCGCCAGCGGCCTGGCGCCGCATCCGGACGGGGTGCAGCTGCGCTTCACGCGCGAAGTGGAAACGGATGTGTACCGCAGCTTGCCGCACCATATCGGCAGCCTCGTGCGCGATGGCTTGTCCGTACCGATCGGCTTTATCGGCGGCACGGCATCGGTGGAATGCCGTCAGGCGGGCTTGACGGCCACGCGCAAGCTGGTCGGTCCGTTTTTCCGCCAAGTGCCTGGCGGCCATTTGTTCCCGATGGAAAACCCCGAGCTGACGGCGCAGGTGGTGCGCGAGATGATCGCTGCGTTGCTGGCGAAACACTAGACTATTGGCAATGATTTTCAGGGGGCAATGGCCAACGGCGGTGGATTTTCGCGTAAAATCCTGCCATCCGGGCCGCGCCTGCTTAAGGCGTGCCGCCCCAGCCATTCCGATATTCTAGAAAGATGCCCCTGCGATGACGATTAAAAGCGATAAATGGATACGCCGCATGGCGGAAACAACCGGCATGATCGAGCCGTTCGAGCCGGGCCAGGTCAAGGAACGCGACGGCAACCGCATCGTGTCCTACGGCACGTCCAGCTATGGCTATGACATCCGCTGCGCCGACGAGTTCAAGCTGTTTACCAACATCAATACCACCATCGTCGATCCCAAGGATTTTGACGCGAACAACTTCGTCGACGTGTCGGGCAAGGGTTATTGCATCATTCCGCCGAATTCGTTCGCGCTGGCCCGCACGGTCGAGTATTTCCGCATTCCCCGCAATGTGCTGACGATTTGCCTGGGCAAGAGCACCTATGCGCGCTGCGGCATCATCGTCAACGTCACGCCGTTCGAACCGGAATGGGAAGGTTATGTGACTTTGGAGTTTTCCAACACGACACCGTTGCCGGCGAAAATCTACGCCAACGAAGGCGTGGCGCAAGTGCTGTTCTTCGAATCCGATGAAGTGTGCGAAACGTCGTACAAGGACCGTGGCGGCAAGTACCAGGGCCAGGTCGGCGTCACCTTGCCAAAAACCTGAGCGACGGCGGGCAGGCGCCAGTCCTGCCTTGTGTCTGCTTAAAGCTGTTTCAGCAGCCAGGCTTTCAGCGGCGGCGATGCCTGATACAGCGGAACATGGCCGCGCAGCAAGATTTGCGTGCTGCGCCGGTAAGCCGCGCTGCGGATGGCCAGTGTATCGCCATCCTGGCGCGCCACGATGCTGGTGTCCAGGATGCCGGCCGGATTTTCTATGCCCACCGCGATTTCCGCCTCGTCCGCTCCCGCGGCCGGCAAGCCGCGCGCCAAGTCGTGCGCCACCGTGCCTGGCATCAGGCAGGCGGCCGCCAGGCAGCAGCCGCCCGAGACGGCCAGCGAAGCGTGGCCCGCCTGCGGCGTAAAGTAACGTACAGCAATATTTCCCTCTCCCGACGCCGGCCCCACGATGCAGAACTTGGGGATGGTTTCGCTGCGCCCGAGTTCATCCAGGCTCATCGGCTGGCCATCGCCCCGCCGCAAGCCCATCAGTTGCCCCGCCGCGCTCCACACCTGGCGGATGGCGTGCATGAAAGCCGCGTCCGCTTCCAGTTCCGCGATGGACTCGCGCGCCGTCTTGCCGAACTGGCTGGCCAGCGCGATGACCATGGGCACGGCCACATCCACGCACGAGGCGTCGTAGCCGAGCACCTTATCCTGCGCCTTGCCCGTCGGTAAGAGCTTGCCCGTCTTGGCGCCCACGGGTTGCTGCAGGAACAGATCGACGCGGGGAAAGCTGCCGGGCACGCCGGGTATGCCGGTCGCCGCAAAGCTGCCGTCCGGTTCGCGCGCCATGCGCGAGGTGGTGATGACGCCCGTGTTGGTGTTGCGGATGTCGATGGCGTGCGGGCCGATGGCCAGCGCCTCGATGACGCCGCTATCGAGGCCCCACAGTTGCAGGGCGGATGACATATTGCCGCAGTTCACGCTCCAGTCGATCCCGGCATGGCCGCCGGCCAGTTGCGCCAGGGTGCTGACGAGGCGCGGCTGGCCCGCATGCTGTTCCACTTCGACAAGAAAGACTTTATTGCTGGTCGGTGCGCCGCGCCCCAGCCCCGTGATTTGCCGGTTGCCCGGCAACTGGCCGGACAGGGGCGCGCCCATCAGGTGGCGCAGCAATTCCTCGCGCAAGGCCAGGTCGGCCGGCACGGACGCCGCGTGCAAGACCAGGCCCGTCGAGGTGCCGCCGCGCATGTGATGGACGGGAAACTCGATGACGCCGCAGCGCAGGCGGGGCAGGAAGTCGGGCAGGGCGGGCAGCAAGGATGTCGTCATCATTGATCAAGGCCAAGGAAGGGGAGCCCCAGTGTGCCAGTTTTGCATGCCGGGAGGCAAGCGTGCGCCGGAGCGGCGTCTTTACCTGGCTTTACACGCGCGCCACTACATGCGCAGCTGCCCGTGCCGTTAACATTGGTATCGACACACACAGGAGGCATCATGGTAGCGGCAATCGGTACAGGCGGCGCGGTCAGTGCCGCGGGAAGCAGCAGTTCGGGCGGCAGCTCGCAAATCGCGGCGCTGCAAAAGCAGATCACGGCGGCGCAAAAGGAATTGACGGAGTCGCAGAAGGGCGAGCAGACGGAAACGTCGCAAAAGCTGCAGCAGCAGCTGGCGCAGCAGATCCAGGCCTTGCAGGCGCAAATTGCCCAGTTGCAGGCCGCCGCCGCGCAAAAGGCGGCCCAGCAAAGCATGCAGGCGGCCGGCAGCGCCGATACGGCCACCAGCCCGGCCGCATCGGCCTCGTCCACCCTGGGCAGCATCATCGATACGCAGGCGTAACAGGGCGGCTGGCCATCCCCTGCGCCAGGCTGGCCGTGATGGCTCAGCCTGGCGTTTTCACGGGCAGCAGCATTTCCACGCACAGCCCGCCGCCGTCGCGCAGGCTGGCCCCGATGCGGCCGCCATGGGCGCCGATCACGTGCCGGGCGATGGCCAGGCCCAGGCCATGGCCATCCGTGCTGTGCCGGGTAGGGCTGGCGCGGAAGAACGGTTCGAAAATGCTGGCGAGGTCGGCCGTGGCCACGCCCGGCCCCCGGTCCAGCACGGCGATGCGCAGCATTGCCTGCCTGCCATCGTCTTGGCGCGACATCGCCACGTCCACCGTGCCGCCGTCCGGGCTGTGCTTGACGGCATTGCGCACGACATTTTCCACGGCGCGCGCCAGCAATTCCGGCTGGCCCGTGACCATGGCGTCGGCGCTGGCCGCGTCGCCCGCCACGGCGATGGCCACCTGGCGCGCCCCGGCCTCGTAGCGGGCGTCTGCCACGATATCGTGCACGAGGTCGGCGATGGCGACGTCTTCGCTGTGCGGTTGCGCGGCGCCCCCCTGCACGGCGCCTGCTTCCAGCCGGGACAGGGTCAGCAGCTCGCCGATCAGCTTGTCCATGCGCTCGCTTTCGCGTTCGATGCGCTGCATCGAGGCGGCCATCTTTTCCGGCTGCTGGTGGGCCAGGCCGATGGCCGCCTGCAGGCGCGCCAGCGGCGAGCGCAGCTCGTGCGAGACATCATGCAGCAGGCGCGTCTGGCTATCCATGAGGTGGCGCAAGCGTCCCGTCATGCGGTCGAAATCACGGCCCAGGTCCGTCAATTCGTCGCCGCGCTTGCTGCTGGCGTGGAAGCGCGGCGCCAGGTCGCCATGCGATGCGGCCTCGAACGCCTGCCGCAGGTCGCGGATGGGACGGGCAAAGTACCAGGCCAGCAGGAAGGCGAACAGCAGGCTGGCGGCGATGGCGGCTGCGAGGGGAATGAAGGTGCGGTAAGGACTGTCCAGGCGCGGGCCGGGCGGCGGGCCCCGTTCGAACTGCGGGCGCGGCGGCGCGGCGCCTGCTGCGCCGGACCGTGGCCCTGGCGGCATGCCGCGCGGACCGCTCATGGTGACGGCATTGAGGGTATCGCGCGCGGCGCCTGCCTCGGCATTGCGGAAGCGTTCGGACGAGGGCAGGAACAGCAGGTAGCGCTTGCCGTCGCTGCCGCCCGCCTCGCGCACGACGGGATGCGACTGCGGCTGCGCCAGCAAGGTGCGCGCCTTGAGCAGCATGGCGGGGTGGACATTGCGTCCCATCAATTCGTGCCCTTGCGCATCGACGGCAAACACGCGCAGCCGCTCCATCTTGCTGAGGAACTGGAGCAGGGCCCCGCTGCCGCCCGCTTCCAGCGTGGCGCTGGCCGCTTCGATGGCCATTTGCGCGGGCGGGCTGGTGTCGATGTCGAGCGCCCGTTCCTGCAGGGCGGCGCGGTTTTTCAGCCAGAAGGTGCCGCCGATGCCGATGGTGGCCGTCACCTGGGCCAGCATGATGCACAGGAAAAACTTCCAGAACAATCGGCCCACGGCTTACTCCTTGATCAGCTGGTAGCCGAGCCGGTACACGGTTTGCAGGCAGGAGCGGCCATCGGCCAGGCTGCCCAGCTTGCGGCGCAGGCTGCTCAAATGCACGTCGATATTGCGGTCGAAGCGGGCCATGGGCCGCCCCAGGCCCAGTTCCGACAATTGATTCTTGCTCACGGGCTTGCCCGCGTGGCGCACCAGCACTTCCAGCAGGTTGAATTCCGTGCTCGTCAGTTCCAGGTGCGTGCCGGCCCAGGCGGCGCGGCGCTGCTCCGGCCACATCGTCAGCTGGCCCACGGCCAGCGGCGCCGTGCCCCCGTTGTCGTGCGGCGCCGCCTGCGCGCGGCGCAGGATGGCGCGGATGCGCGCCGTCAGTTCGCGCGGCGTGCATGGTTTCGTCACGTAATCGTCGGCGCCCAGTTCCAGGCCCACGATGCGGTCCGTGTCGTCGCCGCGCGCCGTCAGCATCAGGATGGGCAGGTTGCTGCCGGCGCGGATGCGGCGCAGCGTTTCCAGGCCATTCATGCGCGGCATCATGACGTCGAGGATGGCGATCGCATACTTGCCCGACAGGGCTTCTGCCGCGCCGCTTTCGCCGTCGTGCACGGCCTTGGCGTCGAACCCTTCCTGCGTCAGGTACTCCTGGAACATGCCGACCAGCTCGACGTCGTCGTCGATTAACAAAACCTTGCTCATGCCTGTACTTTTTCGGTGGATATCGCCCGATGATAGCAGCCAAACGCGGGTGTTCACGGCCGTTTTACCCACTTTTACATGCCGGCGCGCCCGTTCCTGCGACCATTCCCGCCCACATGCCTGCTTACAT
This sequence comes from Janthinobacterium sp. SUN118, assembly GCF_030397695.1. Taxonomy (NCBI): domain Bacteria; kingdom Pseudomonadati; phylum Pseudomonadota; class Betaproteobacteria; order Burkholderiales; family Oxalobacteraceae; genus Janthinobacterium; species Janthinobacterium sp. SUN118. The sequence goes on from NZ_JAPUBV010000001.1 coordinate 2,222,718, forward strand.
TCCTTTACACGCTTTTACGCCGCCCTAACGCTGCTTTACATGGCGGACGCCGACAATCAAGGCTGATCGCCACGAAAGGAATGTCCCATGAAATACCTGAGCATAGTCGTCTCCCTGTTGCTGCTGTCGGCCTGCAGCATGCCGCTCGTCGCCCTGGCCCAGCAGGCGACGGCTTCCGACGGCCCGCCGCCGCATCCGATGGAGGGCGCGCCGCCCGGAGCCGGACGCGGTCCCGGTCCCGGTCCCGGCTTCGGCCACGGTGCCGGGGCGGGCTTGCCGCCATTCCTGCGCGGCGTCGAGCTGAGCGAAGCGCAGCAGGACAAGGTCTTCGCCGCCACTTATGCCCAGGCGCCGCTGCTGCGCGAACAGCACAAGATCGCCTTCAAGGCCCATGAGCAGCTGCGCGAACTGGCCGCCTCGTCAGCCTATGACGATGCCAGGGCCGCCACGCTGGCGAACACGGCGGCCCAGGCGATGGCGCAGATCAGCTTGCAACAGGCGCGGCTGGACCAGCAATTGCTGGCCGTGCTGACGCCGGAACAGCGCCAGCAGGTGGAGCGCCGGCGCGAAGACGGCCCCGGACCACGCGGCCAGGCCGTTGAGCGCGTCCAGTCGGCTGCGCGCCAGCGCTAGGCTGCCCGATACAGTGGCCTGAACCATGGAACGCCAGTTCGCCCTTGCTGTCAGGAAAGCGCTCGCGGAACGGGCCGTGCAAGCCCTGTTCCTGTGCGCCAGCCTGAACCCGGCATTGGCGGGCTTGCCCCACTTGATGGAGTATTTATGGACTTACATGACCACGGTCTGGCATCCGACCTCGAAATGATGGCTGCGCTGGTGGCCGAGCGGCGCCAGGTCTTGCGCTGGCTGCTGGCGGGCGCGGCCGGCTTGCCCCTGATCAGCTGCGGCGGCGGTTCCGACGCCGGCACGACGGCCGTGGCCGGCAGCGGCGCGGGCGCGAACGGCGCAGGCACGGTCGCGACGCCCACCGTCCCCGCCACGGGCGCCTGCGTGGTGATCCCCGAGGAAACGGGCGGGCCGTATCCGGCCGACGGCACGAACACGCATGGCGGCAGCATCGTCAACGTGCTGAACCAGTCGGGCGTCGTGCGCAGCGACATCCGTGCCAGCTTCAACGGCGCCACGGGCGTGGCGGCCGGCGTGCCGTTGACCATCAACTTGCAATTGCTTAACGCCAGCGGCGGCTGTGCCAGCCTGGCCGGCTACGCCATTTACCTGTGGCATTGCGACCGCGACGGCCTGTATTCGCTGTATTCGAGCGGCGTGACGGCGCAGAATTACTTGCGCGGCGTGCAGGAAACGGACGGCGCCGGCACGCTGAGCTTTACAACCATCTTTCCCGGCTGCTACGCAGGACGCATGCCGCACGTGCATGTCGAGGTCTATCCCAGCCTGGCGAAGGCGGCCAGTGCCGCGAACCGCATCAAGACGTCGCAGTTTACGTTCCCTATGGCAACATTGAACGAGGCCTATACGGCCAGCGGCTACACGGCCAGCGTGCGCAACCTGGCGCAGATCAGCTATGCCACCGACAACGTCTTCAGCGACGGCACCAGCCTGCAGATGGCGACGGTGACGGGCAGCGCCACGGATGGCTATGTCGTTACCCTGAGCATCGCCGTCAACGGCTAGGCGCCCAGTGTTCAGGCGGCCATGAAGCCCAGGTCGCGCCGGCTGAAGTTGCCGATGTTGGGGAACACGCTGGCCAGCTGGCTGTCGGCCACGCCGAACCACCTGGCCAGGGTGGCGCCGTACTGGTCCACCGACGTGGTGGGCAGCAGGGCGCCGGAGCCGACGTCGAGTTCATGGCCCACGCCCGTGGTGGGGAAGGCGCCGTAGATGTCGCGTCCCTTCACGGCGCCGCCGACGACGAAGTGGTGCGCGCCCCAGCCGTGGTCCGTGCCGTCGCCATTGCTGCTGAAGGTGCGGCCGAAGTCCGACGCCGTGAACGTCGTCACCTGGCGCCGCATGTCGGCGCCCTGCAGCGCGGCCAGGGCCGTGTCGAAATACGCGAGCGCATGCGCAACGCGCGCCATCAGGTCGGCATGCAGCGCCTTTTGCCGGTCATGCGTGTCGAAACTGCCCAAGGTCACGTAAAACACCTGGCGTTTCGCGCCCAGCGGGCCGCGCCCGCCGATGATGCGCGCCACCGTCTGCAATTGCACGGCCAGCGGATTGGCACCGGACGCGCCCGTGTTCGGATTGACATAGGGCGGGGGATTGGGCACGCCGCCCGGGCCGGCCGGCAGCATGGCGCTACTGAGGATGCTTTGGCTGGAGATGGCGCGCCCGACCGTGGCCACATATTCCTGTTCCATCATGTCGCTGCCGGCCGTCGTGATGATTTCGCGCAAGGCCGCTGGTCCCTGTGCCGTGCCGAACAGGCTGCCGCTGAGGTTGATATTGCGTATCGGCACCGCCCCGGCCTGGCCCACCTGGAACTGGCGCACCTGGCGCCCGCTCAGGAACAGCGCGTTCGATGCCGCGGACACGGCCGTGAACATGGCGTTGCTGTTGCCGGTGCCCACCAGGTCGCCCAGGCGACCGCCCCAGCCCACGCTGGCCCCTTCGGGCAAGCCCGACTGCCAGGTCGATTGCTGGTCGTTGTGCGAAAACAGCTTGGGCGGCAAGGCCACGCTGCCCGCCTTGTATTGCGCCAGGGTGACGGGCTGGATCAAGGTGCCCACATTGGCGACGACGGCGGCGCGGCCGTCATCGAACAGGCTTTTCAGCGGCCCCAACGCGGGATGCAGGGCAAAGCTGCGTCCCGCTTGCGCGGTGGCCGGCACGATGGGCAGCACGCCACCGGCTGCGCCGACGGCGGGCAGGTGGATCGAATCATTGCCGCCCGTGTTGCGCAGGCGCAGGTATTCATTCCAGGAAGGCGTATCGGTCGCCAGCACCGTGTTGAAGGCATCGTTGCCGCCGGCCATGAACAGGCATACGAGCGCCTTGTAGTCATCGGCCGACTGGGCGGCGGCCTGGCCCATGGCGGCCAGGTTGAGGGCGAATGGCGCGGCTGTGCTGCCGGCCAGGCCCAGCATGGAACCGAGGAAGCGGCGGCGGGAAAAAGGGGGGAGTTGGGACATGCGGCTTCCTTATTTCTGGACCAGGTATTCAGGCGAGGCCATCGACAGGAAAATGGCCAGGCGTACGCGGTAGGTTCGTGCGAGATTGACTTGTGCGGCATTGCTGCCGTTGGCGGCCGGAATCGGCACGCTGTTGACTGCGGACAGGATGGTGCCGCGCAGCTTGGCCGACATGTTGCCGGCCAACAGCAGCAGGTCGACGCGGTCGAGCAAGGCCGCCGGCTGGTCGGCCAGGGCCAGTTCGGCCGCATAGTCCGCCTTCACTTCGGCGCTTTCTCCCACGCCGCCGCTGATGGCATCCTGGATGAAGTTCAGATAGCCGGTGACGGACGGCTCCGCCGTGATCTGCATTTCCGGCGCCACCAGGCCCGCAGTGGCCAGCGGCGAATTGGGCGGCACATAGCTGGGACGGAAATAATTGAAGACGGATGGCGCATTCATGGGATTCTGGCCCAGGCCCGTGAGCGGATCGCTCAGATAATAGATGCGGTATTGCGAAGCGGCATCCTTGGCGTTAAAGGCGCGCATCCAGTTGCCCAGGCGTACCAGCGGTTCACGCAGCTTCCCCGTGCGCAAGGTCGTGCCGGCCGGGGCCAGCGCTTCCGGATCGAGCAGCACGGCGCGCAGCACGGCCTGCATGTCGCCGCGCACGCCCGCGCCATTGTTGGCAAATGCGGCGGCGACCCTGCCTACATAGGCGGGGCTGGGATTGCTGGTGACGAGGCGCTGGATCAGCTGGCGGCCAAAGAAGGGTCCCGTGTTCGGATGGTTGAACAGGGTGTCGAGGGCTTGCGCCAGGTCGGCTTCGCCGCTGGTCGCGCCCGAAATGCTGACTCCCAAGAAACGTTTTTCACCGGTGGAGTGGAAGGCCGCGTAATTCTGCATCGGTTTCCAGTCGCGGTCCGGGTCGGCAACGCTGCCGTTGAAACGGTTGGCGCCCTGGTCCGGGCCGGCCCAGCTCCAGCCCGTAAACACCTTCGCCAGGCCGCTCACGTCGTCGCGCGAGTAGGTGTCGATGGGTTTACCGCCGGACAATTTCAAGCTGCCGTCCGCGTTCAGTTGGTACAGGCCGATGGTAAATAATTGCATGACTTCGCGGGCGAAATTTTCATCCGGCGTACGCGTCGCCGATTCCTTCTGATTGCGCAGGTGCGACAGGTACAGCCCCATCATCGGGTGCGTGGCGACGCCTTGCAGCAGCGTGCGGAAGTTGCCGAACGCATGTTGCCCCAGCATGTCGTAATAGCTGGCAACACCCCGTGCGTGCGGCCACACGGCTTCGTTTTGCGTGGAAATGACAAAAATTTCCGACAAGGCGAATGCCGTGCGTTGCCGCAGCTGGTCGTCGCCGCGCACGGCCTGCTGCCAGAACGTTTCATAGAAATCCTGCGGCAAGGCCTTGCTGGCTGTCGCGCCCGCCGGTGGAAACTTCGCATCGATATATTTGCGATGCAAGGTTTGCGGCCTGGAAAACTGATATTTGAACCAGGCGTCGCTGTCGCTGGCGGCCAGCGCATCGATGGCCGCCATATTCGGGCCGAACGTGGCCCGGCCCAGGAAGCGCGACGCCTGCTGGCGCGTGAAGGTCGTCGCCTGCACGGCGGGTGGGATGGTCAGCGGTGGCGGCGGGACGGTTTCCCCGGGGACCGCCGGCTCGCCCGGCGTCACATCCGGGGGCGGCACCACCGTGACGGGCGGTTCCACCGTTGCCGGCGGCACCACCGAGACATCGGGTTTCTGTACCGGGGTAGCCGGGCTGTCGCCACCACCGCCACAGGCGGCAAGCAAACTCAGGAGTGTTACGGTTGCGAATAAGCGGCGCAAAGTAGGGGAGATCATTTAGTTTCTTTATGGCAATCAAATTCTGACCTCGTAATTGTAGAGCTTACTTACTGGAAGTGCGTTCTCAAAAGAATATTTATGTCTTGTCCATCTTTTAAATTGATAAGTTTTTTGGCGAAGTTGCCGGATGATCTGCTCAATTTGAGGGAACTTTATTTTTTGTAAATGGAAAAATATTTTTGCGTGCACGCCTACTTGTGGTCGATGCATGACGTAAAAATTCCCTCGAATTAAGCTTGTTTAAAAAATCATGGACACAGCGAAAATAGCTTCGCCGGAAACCATGGTTTTTACGCCATCGGCGAAACGCCGTTCGCCGCCGCGCCCTCCATTCCCCCGACTCCCTGCTGGCACGGCCCTTGCGACAACAGGGCATGGGCCGCGTGCCTTCCCTTGTGTTTTGCCGGAGCCTGCCATGACCAGCCGCCTGCTTGCCTACCGTCCCGAAATGGAATTGCCCGAGTCGCCGGGCACGCTGCCCTTGCAGCACGAGGATGAACTGGCGCTGGCCGCGCAGCTGCTGGAAGTGCCGGCGCCGGGGCGCTTCGACGCTTTCCTCGCGCGCCAGCTGGCGGGCACGGTGGCGGGGCGGCAGGTGCGCGGCACGCCGCTGGAAAGACCGCTGCGCCAGTTGCTGGGCAGGGTGGTGGCGCCCATGCTGCCCCTGCATGGCGGTTCCGCGCAGGCGCTCAGGCAGCGTGCCGCGCACATCTTCGGCATGGAACTGGAGGGACTGAGTCCGGAAGACAAGGAATTCGAACTGGCGCGCCATGTCGTGCATCTGATCGACGCCGTCAATACGGAGCTGGCGCGGCAAGGGCGCGCCGCCGCGCGCACGCCGGCGGCGCGGGTGGAGGCAGCAGTGCTGCAAGCGGCGCGCACCCTGGCGCCAGGCTTGCTCAAGCAGGCGGCGCAAACGCCAGGGCCGGGGCGGGACGGTGGCTACTGGCGCCGCGAAGGCGGGCACATCGTCGTGTTCGATGGTTAGCCGGGTGGTCATGCCATCCGGCACGGTAGGGTCAACTGAGGTTTCAACTTTTAGGAGTTCATCATGCATGACATAGATCGTACGACCCTGGAATATGGGCAGGAGATGTCCGGCTTTGAGGCGGAACAGTTCGAATTTGGCCAGGGCGAGTGGAGCGGCGAGGGTGGCTCGAACGCCATGTTTTCCGAGGCGGAAGAAATGGAGCTGGCCAATGAATTGTTGTCGGTCAGTAATGAGGCCGAACTCGAGCAGTTTCTCGGCAATTTCCTGCGCAAGGCCGCCTCCGTGGCGGGCGGCATCATCAAGTCGCCCGTGGGCCAGGCCATCGGCGGCGTGCTCAAGGGTGTGGCGAAGAAAGCCATTCCGCTGGCTGGCGGCGCCATCGGCGGTTATTTCGGCGGCCCGCTGGGCGCCAAGATCGGCAGCGGCCTGGCCTCGGCCGCCGGCAGCGCGCTGGGCCTGGAGGCGGAAGCGTCATCGAACGAGGACCGCGAATTCGAGGGCGCCAAGCAATTCGTGCGCCTGGCCGCCGATACCGTCAACCGCGCGGCCCAGGCACGCGGTTCGGGCGATCCGCGCGCCATCGCCCAGGCGGCGGCCAGCGCCGCGGCGCGCCAGTTCGCGCCCGGACTGCTGGCGCGTCCGGGCAGCCAGGTCGCCACGCAGAACGGCGCCGGCAGCCAGGCCGGCATGCGCCCGGCCAGCGGCCGCTGGGCGCGGCAGGGCCACAAGATCGTCCTCTACGGCGTCTGAGATCATGGCCATCGGCGCTTACGCTGCCTGGATGCTGGCGCAGGAGGCGCGCTCGCTGCTGACGCGGCTGGCGCGGCTGGAGCCGTTCGCGCTGATCGAGCCGACGGTGCTGGCGGCCGCCCTGATGCCCAGCGCCCAGTCGGCCATCGAAAGCCAGCTGGTGCAGGGCCGGCGCGAATTGCGGCGCATGGTGGCCCAGTTCCAGTGGTGGCTGCGGCGCGAGCAGGCCGACGGCGCCAGCATGGCCACGGCCGCCGAGGCGCAGCGCCGGTTTACCTTCCTGCGCCTGAAATTCAATGCCGCGCTGACCCAGTTCGACCTGTTCAACGAGGTCATCACGCAGCGCAGCGAGCACAAGACGGGCGTGTGGCTGGCCGGCCTCGACATCGTCGCCGCCGACGCGCTGGCGCTGCCTGGCGACGTGTACCAGGCGCCGCCCGTGATCTGCTACCTGGACCGGGGGCCGGGGGCGGCCATCCGCCGCGCGCGCACGCGCCTGCCAGGCGGCGGCGACAATCCCGTTGCCATCATCCGCCTGCCGCGCGAACGCATGATCGGCAGCAGCATCGCTTCTTCGCTGGTGCATGAGGTGGGGCACCAGGGCGCGGCGCTGCTGGACCTGGTGGCTTCGCTGCGGCCCGTGCTGCAAGCGATGCAGCATGGCGGCAGCGGCGCCGTGCACGTGTGGCAGCTGTGGGAACGGTGGATCTCCGAGATCGTGGCCGATTTCTGGTCGCTGGCGCGCGTCGGCGTGGCCGCCACCCTGGGCCTGATCGGCGTCGTCAGCCTGCCGCGCGTGTTTGTCTTCCGCCTCAACGTGGACGATCCCCACCCGGTGCCGTGGCTGCGGGTCAGGCTCAGCTGCGCCATGGGCCGGGCCCTGTATCCGCACCCGCAATGGAGCAGCCTGGAGCAGCTGTGGCTGTCGTACTACCCGCTGGCGGGCCTGCCCTTGTTCCAGCAGCGGCTGCTGGAGCAGCTGCAAGCGAGCATGGCGGCCCTGGTCGGCCTGCTGGTGCAGCACCGGCCACCGGCCCTGCGCGGCGCCTCGCTGGCCGAAAGCATGGCAGTGCAGGCACGCCAGCCGGCCAGGCTGGGCCATTTGTTTCGCAGCTGGAACCTGGCGCCCGGGCAGATGTACGAGGCCGCGCCCACCCTGGTGTTTGCCGTGCTGGGCCAGGCGCGCGCCAGCGGCAGCCTGAGTCCCGAAGACGAAAGCGAGCTGCTGGGACGCCTGCTGACGCACTGGGCCTTGCGCAGCACCCTGGACACGTCGGAACTGTGCGCCGATGTCGTGCGGCATGGCCGTCAGGCTGGCGGGACGGTGCCGCCCCCGGCATCCCGTTTGATTATCCATTGAGGAGAATGACATGAGCAGCAAGATGAGCAGCAAAATGAGCGGCAAGGGCGGGGCGGCGGGCCAGGCGGGCCCGAAAAGCCGGGGCGGCAGCATCGCCGTCACCGTGCACGAGCACGATAGCGGGGTGCGGGTCGTCAACGCGGCCGTCAGCCTGTACCGGGGGCTGGATGCCGATTGCCATAATTTCAATGCCGCCACGTGGGTGGCCGATCCGGCCATGCTGGTCGGCGTGCGCTGGACCGATGGCAATGGCTGCACCGTGTTTTCCGACCTGGCGACGGGCAGCTACGTGGGGCGGTACGGCAATTTTCCGGCCACGGCGCCCCAGTGCGTGACGGTGCAGTCCGGCTGCAGCGCCGTGCTGTGCTTCAAGCCCCAGCTCAACCCGCAGGTGGGGCTGACGTTTGAAACGGCCGACTGCCACCCCAGCGACTGCAATTTCGGCCGCGTGGGCGACCGCGCCATCGCCAGCGTGTCGTTTGACGGCGATCAAAGCGCCGATGGGCGCGACCTGGTGCAGGTGCTGGCCGCCTCGCCGTGGGTGCCCATGCGCGGCACGCCAAACGCGTTTTCCACGCCCGTGCGGCGCGCCGGCATGCACCGCTTCGGCGCGCAGATGATGCTGTCGCAGCGGCCGGAGCTGCTTGGTGCGCTGCCCGTGCCGGAGGGCCTCAGCCCGAACGCCATGCTGGCCGTGGATGCCGATTACGAGACGGAAGAGCGCCAGCCATCGCCGATCACGGGCAATGTGGGGGTGTCGCTGACGCGCACGGAAACGGAGCCGACCGAGGATTTGCCGCTGTGGACCCTGATACGCAACAGTACCGAGGCCATGTCGTTTACGAACTACCTGCATTTCATGGACAGCCTGTTCTGCGGCGACCTGGCGAGCGTGCGCGGCTTCGAGCAGGAACGCTTCGTCAAGAAGGCCGACATGTTCCAGCAGCTCAAGCAGCGCCGCGCGCTGCCGTTTTCCGATTCCGATTCCTACCGCGTGCTGAAAGTGGCGACGGAAGCGTTCGTGATGGTCAATTGCGGCGTGCTGAACCAGCCGCTGGCCTTCAATCCGGCCGAAGACAACGCATACCTGGACCGGCGCGACATTCCCCAGGGATGCGACCTGGAAACCGTGCTGCGCAACGACTACCTGGAAAACATCGACGGCGTCCAGACCTTGCCGTATCTGGCCGTGATCCGCCGCAAGCTGCCCGACATCCCGATCAGCATCCCGCGCGGCCAGGAAGGCGAAGTGGACCTGTGCTTTGGCATCATCCAGGAAAAGCTGGCCAATCCCTGCCTGCTGGAACTGATCTGGTCGTACTGGCATGAAGAGGGCATGCTGGTGCAGACCATGAATGCCATCACGCAGCGCTTCCAGAACCTGCGCGCGCCCGGCGGCGGCCTCGACCCGCTGTCGAATACGGAAATCGACATGCTGCGCCCGCTGAATAACTTGCTGTGGGGGTACACGCAAGATGAGCAGCACCGGCTGACCGTGGTGCGCCGCAATTACGAGTACGACCACCATTACGGCGTGCGTCTCGACGGCAAGGCGGTCCAGCACTTCCGGCCAGCCGACAGCCGCTCGAAGTTCCTCGAAGCCTTCCACCACCTGCTGCGCCTGCTCACCTCGTTCTACAAGCAGGACGACGACACCACCGTCAAGGCGGACGCCTTCCCCGTGCTGAATGCGCTCAAGGAAATCCATTTGATCCTGTCGCAGGGCGCGCACAACCAGTTCGGCGACTTGCCATCGACGGCGCGCATCGAGATGCTGATGCAGCAATGGATGCTGGCGCGGCCCGAATTCCGCGAATTCCTGCCCACGCGCGTGATGGTGGCGTATCCGGAACCGTGGATGGACCGCGTCGACGCCATGAAGAAACTGCAAGGCTGGACCGATACGAGCGTGATGCACTTCCGCAACCTGGCCATCTTCGGCGAACAGTTGCTGCTGTCTGTGCGCTATGGCAACTGGAGCGACATCTATGAACCGACGCAGGCGTTCAACTGGGCACGCTTCTGGCGTCCGCAAGTGCAGGGCTACATCCACGGCTACCGTGCCGCCACCGGGGTCGACCTGTCCGTCGACAGCAGCGACCCGGTGGTCGAAGCGACCATGCCCTCGGTGCTGCTGCGCCAGCGTTTGAGCCAGCAACTGCGCAGCGTCTAGGGTGGGAGCGGGGCGGGTGCATGCTCGACTTTACCAGCGCCCTCTACCTGGGCATGCGCCACCCCTCGGCCCAGCTGGCGCCGTGGAGCTGCCTGACCCTGGGCCAGCCGGCGGCCCTGCGGGAGCCGCCGGGCGCGCAGGCGGTGGCGGCCGACCTGGCGGCGCTGCAGGGGTGCGAGGCGGCTTGCGTGCTGCCGTCGACGCTGCACCTGTTCTGGGACCTGTTCGGCATGCTGGCGGCCGAACGGCTGGTGATCCTCGTCGACGGCGGCAGTTATGCCATCGCGCGCTGGGGCGCCGAGCGCGCGCAGGCGCTGGGCTTGCCGCTGCAGGTGTTTCCGGCCGGCGACGTGGTGGCGCTGCGCCGGCTGGCGGCGGCCTGGGGCAATGGCGGGCCGGCCGCCAGGCGCGGCGGCCGGCGGCCCCTGATCCTGGCCGATGGCTATGTGCCCGGCAGCGACGCGGCGCCGCCGCTGGCCAGCTACGCGGCCATCGCGCGGCACGGTGGCGGCTACCTGCTGCTGGACGATACGCAGGTGCTGGGCGTCTCGGGGCCGCACGGTGGCGGTTCGGCACGGCAACATGGTTTGCGGGACGGACACGACGGCGATGGCGGCCACCTGCTCATCGGCGCTTCGCTGGCCAAGGGCTTCGGCGTGCCGCTGGCCGTGCTGGCGGGCAGCGCCAGCCTGCTGCGGCGCTTTGCGGCGCAGAGCCAGACGCGCGTGCATGCCAGTCCGCCATCGGCGGCCGTGCTGGCGGCGGCGCGGCGGGCGCTGGCGCTCAATGCGCGGCATGGCGATGCCCTGCGCGCCAGGCTGGCGGCCAATGTGGCGCAATGGCGGGCCGCGATGGCGGCGGCCGGTATCGCTTGCCGTGGCGGCAGCTTTCCCGTGCAGCGCCTGCCAGGCCGCGCCGGCCTGCAGGACGCCTTGCGCGAGGCCGGCGTGCTGGCGCTGGCGCAAGCGGGGGGCGGCAGCGGAGCACTGACTTTTTTGTTGCGGGCGGACCATGCACCGGCGCAGTTGGCGCAGGCCATGGCGCTACTTGAACATCACACGAGGAGGCGATATGAACGAGGCATTTGAAATGCTGTCCTTTGTGGGGCAGCCTCAGGCAACTGGCGGGCAGGAGCAGGAGTGGGCCGGCGAATGGGCGACAGAGTGGGCAGGGGAGTGGATCGGGGAGGACGAAGGCGAGTGGGAAGGCGAGCGCCCGCGTCCCGGCGGCCCGCGCGGCGGCCTACGCAGCGGCGGCCTGCGCGCGCGCCCGCCGCTGCGCGGACAGCGCCGTCCCGTGCCGTCGCGCTACCAGGGGCGCCGTCCGCCGCGCCCGCCGCCGCCCTTGCCCTACCTGCCGCCGCGCTTCCGGGGCTGGGGCGGCAATGCGCCCGTCTATCCGGCCATCTATCCGGCGGCCTATCCCGTGCCGGAGCCTGCATTTGGCGACCAGCAGGCGCCGGATCAGGCGCCTGACCTGGATCAGGGACAGGACCAGGGTAGCGCGGACGATGACCAGCAACAGGGCGAAATCCCGCCCACCCTGGCCGGCACCCTGGGGCGGGTACCGGAAGCGGCTGCCTTGCGCTACCAGGCGCTGGGACCGCTCGCCGACGCCTTGCGCGATCCGAATGGCCGCGGCCCCGGGCTGTATGTGATCGAATTCGATGCGGGCGGGCGCCGCCGCGCCTACAGCGGGCAGACGGACGACCTGCACCGGCGTCTGCTGCAGCACCGCCTGTGCAGCCAGATGATGGGCGTCGACCTGAGCATGCACCAGGTGTACGTGGCGGCCCTGTCCTCGGCGGCGCAGCGGCGCCGCATCGAGCAGCGCATCCACGACGACATGTTTGCCCACCAGCGCGGCGTGCTGACCAACCAGCGGCGCGAGCTGGAACTGGCCGTGCTCGGTGAATTGTGGACTTGAAGCGCCCTAACTCAGCGAAGGAGAGCATCATGCACCGACTCGAATGTGAATGCGCGCAATGCCGGCAACGTGCCGGCGCCGCGTTTGAAGTGCTGGAATTCGGCCAGGACTGGCCCGGCAAGGGCAGCGCTGCGGCCATCATGAGCGAAGAGGAAGAGCTGCAACTGGCCATGGAATTGCTGGAAGTGTCCAGCGAGGACGAACTCGACCAGTTTCTCGGCAAGGTCTTCAAGAGCGTGTGGAAAGGCGTCAAGAAGGTGGGCTCGACCATCGCCAAGGTGGCCAAGCCCCTGGGCGGCGCCTTGAAAGCCGTGGCCAAGACGGCCTTGCCCTTTGTCGGCGGCGCGCTCGGCTCGATGATCCCCATACCGGGCGTGGGCACGGCGATGGGCTCGGCCCTGGGGCGGGCCGCCAGCAATGCGCTGGAGCTGGAAATGGCGGCCGGGGCGCCAGCCGACCGCGAACTGGAGATGGCGCGCCGCTTCGTGCGCATCGCGGGGCAGGCGGCGCGCCTGGCCACCGAAGGCGATGGCAGTCCGCGCGCCGTGGAAAGCGCGCTGACGCGGGCCCTGCACCAGCAATTGCCGCACTTCCGTTCGGCCGCGCCAGACAGCGAGGACGAGAGCGGGCGCTGGCGCCGGCGCGGCAACCGCATCGTCGTGATGGGCGACTGGAATTGAGCGGCCAGCGGCCGGGGAGGGCGGCGTGGTTCCCGTCATCGACTGCCATTGCCATGCCGGTCCCGGCGACGGCTTGAGCGGACCGTGGGACAGCGATGCGCCGCTGCAAGCGTACCTGCGCCGCGCGCGGGCGGCCGGCATCGCCCGCAGCGTGCTGTTTGCCACCTTCCATTCCGATTACGCCATCGCCAACCACGGCGTGGCGCGCCTTGTCGCCGGCGATCCGCAGCGCTACTACGGTTTTGCCTTCGTGCATGCGCGGCGCGACCGGGGGCGCATCATGGACCTGGTGCGCACGGCCGTCGAGCGCTACGGCTTTGTCGGCATCAAGGCGCACCGCCTGGACGCGCGCATCAGCGGCGAGCTCTGCGATGCGGCGCGCGCCTTCGGCTTGCCCGTGCTGTACGACCCGGCCGGCGAGGTGGCCGTGGCCGAATTGCTGGCGCAACAGTATCCCGACGTCAATTTCATCCTGCCCCACCTGGGCAGCTTCGGCGACGACTGGGCGGCGCAGCTGGCCTTGATCGATCACCTGGCGCGGCACGCGAACATCTACACGGACAGCTCGGGCGTGCGCCGCTTCGACTTGCTGGAGCAGGCCGTGCGGCGCGCCGGGCCGCACAAGATCCTGTTCGGCTCGGACGGGCCCTGGCTGCATCCGGGCCTGGAGCTGCACAAGATCCACTTGCTGAACCTGCCGCCGCTGGACGCGGCGCTGATCACGGGCGGCAATTTCTTGCGCCTGGCACGGCTGGCTTGAGGTGGATCAAGGGAGCATCAAGGGGCGGCCGGCGTGGCCGATGTCGCAGCCGCCTGCGCCGCGCAGGCGGCTGCCTTGCGGCGTATCTGCAGGGCGCGGTCGGTCACGCCCAGGCGGGCGGCGGCGCGCTGGTTGTTGCCGTGCTCTTCCGCCAGCACGAGGCGGATGGCCATGTCGGTGGCGCAGCGCGTGATGCATGACAGGCTCAGGGCGCGCCGGATGGCCGCTTCGAAATGCGGGTCGGGCCAGGGCGGCACCAGCAGCCGTTCTTCGGGCGGCAGGGCGCCGATGGTGATGGGGCCGGGACCGCAATGGCGGTGCCAGATGCGCGTGACCGTCTGGCGCAGTTCGCGCACATTGCCCGGGTAGTCACGCAGCAGCAGGTATTCGCGCACGGCGGCGTCGAGCGGGGGCGGCGACTGTTGCGCCAGTTCGGCCAGGAAATGCCGGGCCAGCGGCAGGATGTCGTCCTGGCGCTCGCGCAGCGGCGGTGTCTGGCAATGCCAGCCCGCGATGCGGTAATACAGGTCGGCGCGAAAGGCGCCGCGCGCCACTTCGCCCTCCAGCTCGCGGTTGGTGGCGCAGACGAGGCGAAACTGCGTCGGCTGCCAGCTGCTGCCGCCCACGCGCTTGTATTTGCGTTCCTGGATGGCGCGCAGCAGCTGCGCCTGCAGGGGCAGGGGCAGGGGCAGTTCGCCCACTTCGTCGAGGAACAGCACGCCGCCGTCGGCCAGGGCGAAGGCGCCGTCGCGCGCGCCGGCCGCGCCCGTGAAGGCGCCCCGTTCATGCCCGAACAGCTCGCTGCCGGCCAGTTCCGGCGACAGCGTGGTGCAGTCGAGGATGGTCAGCTCGCCCCTGCAGTTGCTGAGGCGATGGATCAGTTGCGCCAGTAAATCCTTGCCCGTGCCCGTCTCGCCCGTGATGAGCATCGACGCCTGGCTGAACGCGGCCATTTCCACCACATGGTGCAGCAAGGCATTCCAGGCGGCGCTGTCGCCCACCAGGTGCCGGCGCACGGCGCCTGATGCCAGCAACTGCGCCACCGCCTGCCAGCGCTGCAGCCGCGCCAGCACCTGGCCGGCATCGGCGCTGCCGGGCGGCCACAGCAGCACGTCGAGCGCGCCGGCCGCCATCACGGCCCGCTGTTGCGCGCAGCTCAGGGGCTGGCCGCAGGCGGCAATCGCCAGCACGCGCGCCCGTTGGCACAAGGCGGGCAGCGTTTGCAGCAAGGCCGCATCGGCGTGCGAAAACAGGATGATGCCATGGCCGTCGCGCTCGCTGTCGCGGTGCGGCACGATAGTTACCTGAGCCTGCTTCAAGGCTGCAGACAGCAAGGCGCCACTGCCAGCCGCCGCCTGCTGCACGATTTCCAGCCACACCTTGAGCGCCATAGCCATCCCTCCTCGAGGGCAGGAGTCGCCCATCTTAGGAGCACGTCACCCCAGCCGTTTGATCTGGCGCAAGCGTGCGCGGTAGCCGGAAATGAAAAACGCCACCTGAAAGGTGGCGCTAATGCGTGCAGTTCAACGAACGTCACCACGGGTCATCCGATCGTAGCGGGCGGCAGCGAGGCCCGGCGCCCCCTTGTGGCCAGGAAGCGCAGCCGTACTTTCGTACGGTGAGCATCGCCGGCCGCAAAGCGCGACTGGATGAGCCGTCACTAGTCGTCCATCTTGACGCAGTCGACGAAATAGCCGCGCTTGCCGTCGACTTCGCGTTTCACGAGGCCATGCACGTCCGTCTCGAAGCCAGGGAAGCGCTCGTTGAAGTCGCGCGCGAAGCGCAGGTAGTCGACGATGGTCTTGTTGAAGCGTTCGCCCGGGATCAAGAGCGGGATGCCCGGTGGATACGGCGTCAGCAGGATGGACGTGATGCGGCCTTCCAGGTCGTCGATGGCGACGCGCTCGATTTCACGGTGCGCCATCTTGGCGAAGGCGTCCGACGGCTTCATGGCCGGGATCATGTCCGACAGATACATTTCCGTCGTCAGGCGCGCCACGTCGTAGGCCTTGTAGAAGTCGTGGATCTGCTGGCACAGGTCGCGCAAGCCCATCTTCTCGTAGCGCGGGTTGGCCGCCGCGAATTCCGGCAGGATGCGCCACATCGGCTGGTTCTTGTCGTAATCGTCCTTGAACTGCTGCAGCGCCGTCAGCAGGGTATTCCAGCGGCCCTTGGTGATGCCGATGGTAAACATGATGAAGAACGAATACAGGCCGCATTTTTCAATGATGACGCCGTGCTCGGCCAGGTACTTGGTGACGATGGACGCGGGAATGCCCGTGTCGCCGAACTGGCCGTCCAGCGACAGGCCCGGGTTGACGATGGTCGCCTTGATCGGGTCGAGCATGTTGAAGCCGGGAGCCAGGTCGCCGAAACCGTGCCAGTCGTCCTCGGCGCGTATCATCCAGTCGGCCTGTTCGCCCATGCCTTCGTCGTTGAAGTTGTCCGGCCCCCACACCTGGAACCACCAGTCCTGGCCCCATTCCTGGTCGATCTTCTTCATGGCGCGACGGAAATCGAGCGCTTCCATGATCGATTCTTCCACCAGGGCCGTGCCGCCCGGCGCTTCCATCATGGCCGCGGCCACGTCGAGCGACGCGATGATGGAATACTGCGGCGAGGTCGAGGTGTGCATCAGGTAAGCCTCGTTGAAGGCATCCTGGTCCAGCTTGACCGTATCCGATTCGCGCACGAGGATCTGCGAGGCCTGCGACAGGCCGGCCAGCAATTTGTGCGTGGACTGGGTCGAGAAGATCATCGATTCCTTGGCGCGCGGACGGTCCTTGCCGATGGCGTGCATATTCTTGTAGAAATCGTGGAAGGTGGCGTGCGGCAGCCATGCTTCATCGAAGTGCAGGGTGTCGATTTTGCCGTCCAGCATCTCGCGCAGGGTTTCCACGTTGTAGATCACGCCGTCGTAGGTCGATTGCGTGATGGTCAGGATGCGCGGTTTCTTGTTTTTTGCTTCGCGCGCGAACGGATTCGCCTCGATCTTGCGGGCAATGCTTTCCGGCGTGAATTCGTGCAGCGGGATGGGGCCGATGATGCCCAGGTGATTGCGCGTCGGCATCAGGAACACGGGAATTGCGCCGCACATGATGATCGAATGCAAGATCGACTTGTGGCAGTTGCGGTCGACGACGACGATGTCGCCCGGCGCCACGGTCGAGTGCCACACCATCTTGTTCGAAGTGGACGTGCCGTTCGTGACGAAATAGCAATGGTCGGCATTGAAGATGCGCGCCGCATTGCGCTCGGAGGCGGCGACCGGACCGGTATGGTCGAGCAGCTGGCCCAGTTCCTCGACGGCGTTGCAGACGTCGGCGCGCAGCATGTTTTCACCGAAGAACTGGTGGAACATCTGGCCGATCGGCGACTTCAGGAAGGCCACGCCGCCCGAGTGGCCGGGGCAGTGCCACGAGTAGGAGCCGTCGTTGGCGTAATGCACGAGCGCGCGGAAGAACGGCGGCGACAGGCCGTCCAGGTAGGATTTCGCTTCGCGGATGATGTGGCGCGCGACGAATTCCGGCGTATCTTCGAACATATGGATGAAACCATGCAGTTCGCGCAGGATGTCGTTGGGGATATGGCGCGAGGTGCGCGTTTCGCCATACATATAAATAGGGATGTCGGCGTTCTTGTAGCGGATTTCCTCGACGAAGGCGCGCAGCGACTTCAGGGCGATATCGGTGTCTTCGACGGAACCGGAACCGAATTCCTCATCGTCGATCGACAGCACGAAGGCCGACGCGCGCGATTGCTGCTGGGCAAATTGCGACAAATCGCCGTAGCTGGTCACGCCCAGCACTTCCATGCCTTCTTTTTCCATTGCGGCGGCAAGGGCGCGAATACCCAGGCCGGACGTATTTTCAGAACGGAAATCCTCGTCAATGATGACGATAGGGAAACGAAATTTCATGCATGTCTCCAAAAAAGCAAGCCGCCCCTGACGTAATGGAGGGGCGGACTAGGGCGCGTCAGCCTGGCGGTATGGGTGCCGGCAGTCGCAGAAAAAAAATAAGAACGGGATTCTCGCAGAAATGCGGCGTCTGCGGGAAAAAAATATCATACAAAAAACACTTCAAGCGTGCGCTAGCGTGACGCAACGGTGTGACAGGGGTATTACAGCCATCACTTGCCGCTGGATATATGCCCCTCCAGCACGTTCAGCACCTTATCAGGCTTTGCGTTCCAGCGTGACAAAGGCATACGGCAAGCCGGATGTCTCCGACACATGCGCTTCGCGCGCGGTTTCTTGCCACACGGTATGGTCAATCGCGGGGAAAAAGGCGTCGCAGGCAAACGTCTGGCCGATTTCCGTGACGACCAGGCGCTGGGCCAGGGGCAGCGACTGCTTGTAGATCTCGGCGCCGCCGATGACATAGCCTTGCGCGCCGTCCAGCAGGGCGATGGCCTCGTCCAGCGAGCCGACGGCTTCCACGCCGTCATGGCGCCATGCGGCGTTGCGCGTGATGACGATGTTGCGGCGGTTCGGCAGCGGGCGGCCGATCGAATCGAAGGTCTTGCGCCCCATGAGGATGGGGTGGCCCGTGGTCAGGCGCTTGAAGTGCGCCAGGTCTTCCGGCAGCTTCCACGGCAAGGTGTTGTCGATGCCGATGCCGCCTTGCTTGTCCGTGGCGACGACGATGGTGAGTATGCTCATTGGTTCTGTGAAATAGGTGGGGGCAGGGCCCGATGCCCGTTATTATCGTTGAAATTGCGTTCGGGCTCCACCGGCGTCCGCAAATGCGGGCGCGGCCAGGAAGGCGCGCATGGCGTCGGCCAGCGCGTCCGGCGCTTCCAGCGGGAGCATGTGGCCGCAATGGTCTGCGATCATGTGCAAGGTTGCGTCAGGGAAATGTTCTGCCATTTCCCGCAGATCGGCCGGCTTGACCAGCTTGTCGTTCTGCGCGCCCACGATCAGCACGGGAAACGGCAGTTCCGCCAGACGCCCCATCAAGTCCGGGCGGTGGATGGTGGTGATGAACTGCGCCAGCAGCACTTCCTTGCCCAGGTCCAGTCCCATCTGCTGGATCAGGCCCGTGATGGCCGCATCGTCCAGGTGCGATGGGTGCAGCAGCTCGCGCAGGCGCTGGCGCGTGATGCCCGTATACGCGTGGTGTTCGAGGATGGCGACGATGCGCTGGCGCGCCGCGATTTCCGCCGGCAGCAAACCTTTCGCGGAATTGGCGATCAAAGTCAGCGACTGGACGCGTTCGGGGTGGGCCAGCGCGTGTTCGATGGCCAGGTAGGCGCCCAGCGAAAAGCCCACCAGATGCGAGCACGGCGCGCTGTGGCTGGCGATCAGCGCCTGCATGTCCGCGCGCGTGCGGCCCTGGTGCAAGGGGACGGCGTGCAGCTGGAAGCGCTCGCCCAGGGCGGCAGCCAGGCGCGACCACATGCGTTCATCGCACAAGGTACCGGGGATGCAATCGAGGCGCGTGATGGTTTGCTGTAAATCGGTATGGCTGTTGAAATCGGTCATGATGATGGATGCGTGCGCTTGTCGAGCGGCATTATCGGTCATTTCGGCGTGCTGCTGTCCATTGCTGCGGTCCCGTGCCCGGGTGTCGGACGGCAGATGCGATGGCATTATTTTCAATAGTGCGGCTATGGCATGCATTTACTTTATGGTAGGCTCATGGCTCGTCCGGCCATTGCGCCGGCGTCGTGTTCCGTAGCACCGAATGCAACCTACTAATTAAAAAGGAAATACCATGGCGATCAGTCTGCAAAAAGGCGGCAATGTCAACCTGAGCAAGGAAGCTCCTGGCTTGAAGAAAATCGTGATTGGCCTGGGTTGGGACCCGCGCGCCACCGATGGCGCCGCATTCGACCTGGACGGCAGCGCTTTCCTGTTGAAAACGGACGGCAAGGTCCGCTCCGATGCTGATTTCATTTTCTACAACAACCTGAAGTCGGCCGATGGCTCCATCGTCCACGCGGGCGACAATACGACCGGCGGCGGCGATGGCGACGACGAGAAAGTGGCCGTCGACCTGGCCAACGTGCCGGCCGATATCGACAAGATCGCCGTGGCCGTCACCATCCACGACGCGGAAGCCCGCAAGCAGAACTTCGGCATGGTCGGCAAGGCCTACATCCGTTGCCTGAATGGCGACAATGGCGCGGAAATCGCCCGCTACGACCTGTCGGAAGACGGTTCGACGGAAGCGGCCATGATCTTCGGCGAAATCTACCGCGCCGGCAGCGAATGGAAATTCAAGGCCATCGGCCAGGGTTTCAAGGGCGGTCTGGGGCCTCTTGCACGCTCGTTCGGCATCAACGCTTAAGAGCTACGGAAAACGGTCCATGGCGGCGTTGCGCCGCCTCGCCGTACTATGCGTACTGTCTTCGGCGACGCGCCTTGCCCTGAACCGTTGTCCGCAGCTCTTTTGGTCTTGTATCCGTACATGGAACAGCGGTCCATGGCGGCGTTGCGCTGCCATGGACTTACTGTACTCGTACTGCCTTCGACAACCCGCCTTGCCCTGGGCTGCTGTTCGAAGCTTTCACACCTGAATAAACAATCCCATGGAAAATCTGATCAAGGGGCAGCGTCTGGCGCTGTCCGGCCTCGTCACGGGCAACGCTTTGCAGCTGGGCATCAGCAGCGCCGGCCTGGCGCTGGACTTTGCCTGTTTCGGCCTCGACGCCAACGGCAAGCTGTCCGACGACCGCTACATGACCTTCTTCAACCAGCCGCGCACGCCATGCGGCGGCGTGGAGGCGGCCGCGCCGTCCGGTGACGCGGCCGGTTTCAGTTACCAGCTCGATCGCTTGCCGGCGTCCATCGAGCGCCTCGTCGTGACGGCTGCCATCGATGGTGCGGCCACCATGGCGCAGCTGGGCAGCGGCTGCCTGCGCCTGCTCGACGGCGCGCGCGAACTGGCGCGTTTCGCGTATGCGGGCATGGATTTTGCGCAGGAAAAAGCCGTTATGCTGGGCGAGTTTTACCGCAAGGATGGCGCCTGGCGCTTCATGGCCGTGGGACAGGGTTTCAATGGCGGCCTCGACGCGCTGGTCGCGCATTTCGGCGGCGAAGTGGCGCAGGCCGCTCCCGCTCCCGTGGCGCCGAAGATTTCCTTGTCGAAAATCTCGCTGACCAAGGCGGGCCAGACGCACAGGGTGTCGCTGGAGAAGGGCGCGGGCGCGCCGAAAAAGCTCACCGTCAAGGCCACCTGGACGGACAACGGCGATGGTGACGACGATAACGACGACCTCGACCTGCGCGTGGGCGTGCTCTTGCCGAACGGCCAGATGCGCTTCATCCAGGCGCCCGATACGGCGGGCAGCTTCGACAGCATGCCCTACGTGCGCCACCTGGGCGACGTGGCGGGCGCGTCGGGCAAGGAGCCGGCCACGGAAACGGTGGAAGTCAACCCGGCGCTGGCGCAGCATTATGGCGGCACCGTCGGCCTCGTCTTCAGCGTGTATTCGGCGTTGGCCAACGGCGCCGTGTCGGTGGCGTCCATGCGGCCGAAGATGGTCATGCAGTATGGCGAACAGATCGTCGAGTGCGCGTTCGACTTCCGCCTCTCCAAGGCGGCCGAGGACGATTCCGTCTACACCTATGTGATCGGCCTGGCGCGCATCACGCCCGACAGCATCATCCTCGAGCCGTCCGGCAGGACGTCGCCGCCGGACAGCGAGGCGACGCCGTGGCTGAGCTGGCAGGGCGAAGGCTTGCAGCTGGCCTTCAACGGTCCCGTCGTCTTCAAGGGCGAGGACAAGGATGATGAAGACGATTTCAACGCCGACAATCCACGCCGCTACATCGCCTGAGGCCGTGCAACTTCACATAACGCAGCATCGATACCGGAGAAACTGATGGAAACCTTGTCCAAGGGCCAGCGCTTGCCGCTGGCCAATCTTGTCCCCGATGGCGTGCTGGACGTTGGCGTCGCCGCGCAGGGGCTGGCGCTCGATTTTGCCTGCTTCGGCCTCGACGCCAACGGCAAGCTGTCCGACGAGCGCTACATGACCTTTTTCAACCAGCCGCGCACGCCGTGCGGCGGCGTGGAAGCGCGCGCGGCCAGCCATGGCGACAATGCCGCGTTCGCCTTCCAGCTGGCGCGCCTGCCGGCCGGCGTGGAGCGCCTGGTGCTGACGGCCTCGATCGATGGCGGCGGCGTCATGTCGCAGCTGCAGGCGGGCCATGTGCGCCTGCAGGCGGGCGGACGCGAGCTGGCCCGCTTCGCCTTTGCCGGCGCTGATTTTGCGCAAGAGACGGCCGTCATGCTGGCCGAGCTGTACCGCAAGGACGGCGCCTGGCGCTGCATGGCCGTGGGCCAGGGCTTCAATGGGGGCCTCGATGCGCTGGTGCGCCATTTTGGCGGCGAAGTCGCTCAATCGGCCCCGGCCGCCCCGGCTGCGGCGTCGGCCGTCATGCAGGCCAAGATCGACCTGGAAAAGCGGGTCGAACGCGAAGCGCCGCAACTGGTGAGCCTGGTCAAGCAGGCGGGCGTGTCGCTGCAAAAGGTGGGCCTGTCGGCGCACCGCGCCAAGGTCTGTCTGTGCCTCGATATTTCCGGCTCCATGGGCAGGCTGTACAAGGAAGGCCTGGTGCAGCGCTTTGCCGAGCGCATCCTGGCGCTCGGCTGCAAGTTCGATGACGATGGCGAGATCGACGTTTTTCTTTTTGGCAAGAACGTCCATCACCCGGCGCCGATGGCCTTGAGCAACTGCAATACCTACGTGGGCCAGGCCATCACCCGCCACCCGCTGGAAGGCGACACGCGCTATGGCGCCGCCATGCAGGCGATCCGCGCGTTTTACTTCCCTGACGCGCGTGGCGGCGAGCGCACGCGTCCTGTCGCGGCCGAGCTGCCCGTGTATGTGATGTTCGTCACCGATGGCGGCACCAGCGACCAGGCGACGACGGAGAAACAGTTGCGCTGGGCCAGCAACGAACCGATCTTCTGGCAATTCATGGGCATCGGCAAGGGGCGCAAGTCGAAGAGCAAGTTCCTCGCCGCCTTTGCCGATTCGGATTTCCCCTTCCTGGAAAAGCTCGACGAGTTGCAGGGCCGCCTGGTCGACAATGCCAATTACTTTTCCGTCAGCTCGCCCGACGAGCATAGCGATGCGGAACTGTATGACTTGCTGATGACGGAATATCCAGGCTGGCTGAAGCTGGCGCGGGGGCAGGGCTTGCTGCGTTAGCATCAGGCGCATCGGGTGAGGCTGGAATGCCACAAGGGCAAGAGATTTGTAAATTGAAGTAAATTGCCATGCTGCGCATTTGCCTTGGCCTGGCGACTCGTGGCATGCTTTCAATGTGCCCTCACGCCGCGGCGTAGCGCCTCATCCGTAGCGTTTCCATTATTCATTACCTCATGCATAAAATCCTCTTTCACTGCCTGGCGGGCGGCAGCCTGCTGGTCGCCGGCGCCGCCCAGGCGCAAACCGCTGCCACCGCTGCCACCGCCGCCACTGGCGACGCCGTCGTCAAGCCGGCGCCGCCGGCCAAGGTCACGGCCGTCGATGCACCCGCTACCGTCAGCGTCACGGCCGAGCGTCCCACGGGCCGCATCGACCGGCAAGTCTACGACGTCAAGTCCGACGTGGGCAGCACCAACGGCACGGCGGCCGACGCCTTGAATAACGTGCCGTCGGTGGCCGTCGATCCCGATGGTTCCGTGTCCCTGCGCGGCAGCAGCAACGTGCAGATCCTGATCGACGGCAAGCCGTCGGCCATGCTGCAGGGCGACTCGCGCGGCGCCACCCTGAACGCCATGGCGGCCGACGATATCGAGTCGGTGGAAGTGATCAACAATCCCGGCGCCCAGTTCGGCAACGAGGCCGGCGGCGGCCCGATCCTGAATCTGGTGATGCGCCGCAACCGCAAGCCGGGCGGCTTTGCCACCGTCAACGCGAATACGGGCATCGGCGGGCGCTACAACACGGCTGTTTCGGGCAGCTACAACGAGGGGCCATGGGGTTACCAGGGCGGCATCAACTTCCGTCACGATGGCCGCAATTCCGTGGGCGAGGTCAGCCGCGAGCGCCTGGACCGCGATACGGGCGCGTTTGCCCCCAGCAGCCAGCGCTCCACCAGCAATGGCTTGAATGATTCGCTGGGCTTGAACGGCACCGTCAATTACAACCTGAACGCCAATGACACGCTGGCCGCCAGCGTTTCCTACAACGGCCGCAGCAACGACCAGCGCTCGCTCGATCGCTACATCAATGGCGACAGCGCGGGCAACACCATCGGCGACTATGTGCGCAGCACCGTGCGCAATGGCGACAGCCGCAACTACAGCTGGGGCGCGCGTTACGACCACAAGGGCGAATTGCCGGGCGAGACATTGAAGATCGACCTGCGCGTGTCGTCGTCGAACAACGAGAGCGACAGCGATTACGCCAACGCCTACACGGTGGCGCCCCCGAATGCCTTCGACACGCGCGCGCGCCAGCGCAGCGAGACGGGCAACCGCATCGTCGACTTCAGCGGCGACTACGAACGTCCGCTGGCGGGCGGCACGGCCAAGCTCGGCTACAAGGTGGCCGACAACAAGAGCAGCTTCGATACCCTGTACACGGACATCAACCCCGGCAGCCTGGCGGAAACTGTCAATCCCATGCGCAGCAACCGTTTCGAGCTCGACGAGCGCACCATCGCGCTGTACGGCTCCTACCAGATGCGCATCAACGAGCGCTGGGGCGCGCTGGCCGGTTTGCGCGCCGAATACACGGACTTGAATGTGCGCCAGATCACGGGCGGCATCGAGGCCAGCAACAATTACGTCAACTACATACCGAGCCTGTTCGCCACGTATAAAGTCAGCGACGAGAGCAATCTGCGCTTCAGCTATGCGCACCGCATCCGCCGCCCGAACGCCGGCGACCTGAACCCGTACGTGGTGTACCGCGACGAGTTCAATGTGTCGTCCGGCAATCCCAAGCTGAAGCCCACGCAGACGGATTCGTTCGAAATCGGCTATGAAACCAGGCTGTTCGGCCTGGAAAGCAGCTTGCGCGCCTATCACCGCCGCGACACGGATGCCATCGTCGATTACCGTTACTTCATCAGCGATAACGTCTTGCTGACCACGCGCGAAAATGGCGAGGGCAGCCATTCCAGCGGCATGGAGTTCAGCGTCAGCGGCAAGCTGACGCCATCCCTGACCCTGAACACGAGCGGCAACCTGGCGCGCAGCCAGCAGACCAGCTCCGACGACCTGGGCAACCGCAGCACGCGCACGGCCAACTCGCTCAGCGGCAGGGCGCGCCTGAATTACCAGATCAATGCGGACAACCAGCTGCAACTGGCCCTGCAAATGCAGGGCAAGACCCTGTCCGGCCAAGGCTACCGCTCGCCGAACAACACGCTGAACCTCAGTTTGCGCCATACGGTGACGCCGCAATTGAGCCTGGTCATGAATGTGACCGATGTTTTCAGCAGCAACAAGATGGAAACCGTCATCAACAGCGCCTCGCTGCGCGAGACGAGCACGCGTCGCTTCGATGGACGGATGATTTATGTGGGATTGTCGTACCGCCTCGGCGGCGCCGGCACGGCGGCGAAGGATGGCGAGCGCGAGCCGCGCTTCGGTCCGCCGGGCGGACGGGGACCCGGTGGTCCTGGCGGTCCTGGCGGTCCCGGCCCCGGCTGATGCCGGAGCTCAGGCGGCGGCGATTTCCAGCAGGAAGTCGATAAAGCTGTCCGCGTGGCGCTCGAAACGCCAGGCGCCGGCGCCATGCCGGGCCGTGTACACGGGCGCGTCGCCGTTGGCGATGGTGCCCAGGTCCAGGCAATACGGATCGCCGCCCGCATCGGCGATCACCAGATAGTGTTCGGGCCAGCCGGCAATGGCTGCATCGCTGGCGGGATTCCAGGCGTAACCGTGCTGGGCCTTGACCAGTTCCGCCGCGCCGTACAGGTTCAAGCCCTGGAAATACTGCTCGCTGTCAATCAACACCCGCAGCGGCGAATGGCAGGCCAGGAAACGCCGGTAATGCTCCGGCAAGACCCAGCGCTGCGCGATGGCGGCCATGTCGGCGGCGCTGGCGATCGTCAGCCAGTTCGATGGCTGCGCCAGGTCCTGTTCCTGTTTGCGCCTGGCCGCCAGTTTTTTCTCCAGCCTGGCCGCGGCTTTTTCCAGCGCCGTGCGCGGCTCGTCCAGCGATGCATGGGTGGCCGGCGCCGCATGGCCGGCGCCATCCGGGCAGCCATCGCGTTGCCAGGCCAGCACGGCAGCGAGCTTCAAACTGTCTTGCCGCCAGTGGCCGGGGTCTGTTGGCAAGCCCGCATCGAAGGGCTGTCGGCTGAAGACGGCCAGGCTTTTCACGGCCTTGGCCCGCACTTCCAGGCTGGCAGTGCCGGACGCGGCCAGCGCCACCAGCGGCGCATAGGCATTCTTGCCTGCGCTTTTCAGCAAGCCATCGACACTCCAGTATGCCAGCGTGGGTTGCGCCAGGGCCCAGGCGAAAAATGCCGCATGCTCATCCGCTCCCACCAGGCGCGCGATATCGCTCATGAGGAAGTTGCGCCAGTGTAGCAACTGCCCCTCCTTGGCGTAGCCGATGAGGATATCGAGCACGGCCAGCCGGTCGCTGGCGCCGTGCTTTGCCAGCAGCCGGTCTTTTAGTTTGGAAAATTTGACGCCATCGGTCTCGTCAAACAGCTTGCGGTGCAGGGCGGCCAGCGCAGTCACCGCCATCAGACGGCCATCGCCGCCTTGATGGGCGCATGGTGTGCATAGCCTTCCAGCGAGAAGTCGGACGGTTCGATCTTTTCCAGCCACTCGGGTTCGTACTTGCCCGTCTTGGCGTAAGCGGGCACGCGGTCGGCAATGACGAATCTTGGGGCCGGGAACGGCGTGCGCTTCAATTGCTCTTCCACCATGTCGAGGTGGTTTTCATAGATGTGCGCGTCGCCGATGAAATAGGTGAACCAGCGCGGCGTGTAGCCCGTCAGGCGCGCCACCAGGTGCAGCAGGGCCGCGCCTTCGGCGATATTGAACGGCGTGCCCAGGCCGATGTCGTTGCTGCGCACATACAGGCACAGCGACAGCTCGCGCGTGCTGGCGTTCGGGATGAACTGGTACAGCAAGTGGCAGGCGGGCAGGGCGACGGCGTCCAGCACGGCCGGGTTCCAGCCGTGGAACAGGATGCGGCGGCTGCCGGGGTTGTGCATGATGGTGTCCAGGCATTCGCGCAGTTGGTCGACGGCCTTGTACAGCAAGACTTTCTGTACGCCCGCTTCGACGATGGGGGCGATCAGCGTAAAACCGTTGGCTTGCGCATCGGCGATCTGCGCCGGCTGGTCGGCGTCGAGCAGTTTATACGCGGGCCATTGGCGCCATTGCACGCCGTACACGGGGCCGAGGTCATCCTCGCCTTCGCGGTAGGGGTTGGCCAGCCACTGCGCATTTTCATTGGCGTTCTGGTCCCACACTTTACAGCCGAGCGCGCGGAATTCGGCCGCGTTGCGCGAGGCGCGCAGGAAGGCGCACAATTCGCCGATCACGGATTTGAAAGCCAGTTTCTTGGTCGTCACGGCAGGGAAGTTGCCGTTGGCCAAGTCGAAACGCATCATGGCGCCCGGCACGCTCAGGGTGCGGATGCCCGTGCGGTTGTCTTGCCAGCTGCCCGTTTCGAGGACGGTCTTGATCAAATCTTGATATTGCTGCATGTATTTCTCCAACGGTAAGGATGGTGATTGTAACGCAGGCGCGACAGGCGGGCCGCCGCCCGCACAGATAATTGCACTACCTTATCACCTGCAAACATGACTCTGTGGTAATTTGTGTGTCCCTAAGGAAATATAGAAACGGCAGACGCTGGCACCATGTTTTTGCGACAATTTGTAAATAATAATAACGCCGCCGTGGTGGAAATGAGCAGGGCCGATTTTCTCAAGGCCAACCTGCGCCTGATCCTGGCCTGGCCCCTGCTGGGCGTGGCCCTGTGCGCCGTGCTGTGGACGGCCACCATGCTGCAGCTGGAAGCGGAAAAGAAGGTGGCGCAGCAGCAGGCGCTCGACAGCGTGTCCTCGCAGTCGAAGGCGTATGGCCAGTATCTGCTGCGCACGCTCGAGCAGATGGACCAGCTGACCCTGCAGCTCAAGTATGAATGGGAAAACTCGCGCGGCCACTTGCGCCTCGACCAGTTGAAGACGCAGGGCATGTATGCCTTGCCGCAATTTGCCATCGTCGCCATCCTCGACCGCAAGGGCCAGGCCGTGACGGCCACGGCGCCCTTGACGCGCCTGCGCACGAACGAGCGCAGCGATTTCCTGCTGCGTCACTGGCGCAGCAATTCCAGCGCCCTGCGCATCGCGCTGGGACGCGCCAACGAGGCGGCCCCGGCAGCCACGGGCATCGACGAGACGCTCGTGCATTTCACGCGCCGGCTGGAAGACGAGGACGGCAATTTCGACGGCGTGCTGCTGATCTCCATCCATTCCAGCTATTTTTCCGAATTCTACGACAGCGTCAATTTCGGCAAGCTGGGCATGTCCGCCATGGTCGGCGAGGAGGGCGAGCTGTTCAGCACGCGCCTCGGCGCGCGCGTCCTGCCTGTCCATGCGGGCCAGGGCACGGCGTTCCTCGACACGAGTTTCCTGGAAACGGACAGCGGCGCCATGGAGTCGGGCAGCCGCGTGGCGTTTTCCGACAAGCAAAACCGCTATGTGGGCTGGCAGGCGCTGAAGGCGTATCCGTTTACGGCCGTGGTGGGTTTTGCCGACAGCGAAATGCTGCATCCCTACCAGGAAACGCGCACCATCTACATGGGGATCGCCTTTGCCGTAACCTTGCTGCTGCTGGCGTTTACCGTCATCGCCACCGTGCTGTCGTTGCGCCTGGCCTGGCGCCACCACCAGTCCGAGGGCGTGCGCAACGCCTACCGCATGGCCACGGAAGGCACGAGCGACGGCTTTTTCATCATCTCCGCCCTGCGTGGCGACGATGGCGGCATCGTCGACTTCGAGATCGTCGATTGCAACGAGCCGGGCGCCGGCTACTTCGGCGTGCGCCGCGAGCAGTTGCTGGGCATGCGGCTGCAGTCGCGCGCCCACGAGCCGTATTTCCGCGACCTGATCCATAATTACCGGGCCGCCATGGTTTCCGGTTTTTCCGAGGAAGAGATCGAATTGCCGGATGGCAATCCATTCAAGCTGCGCTGGATACGCCGGCGCCTGGTGCGCAGCGGTGACCGCCTGGCCGTCACCCTGCAGGACATCAGCACGGCGAAGGAGCACGAGCGCGACCTGCGCCGCCTGGCCAACGAGGATGGCTTGACGGGTTTGCCCAACCGCTACTGGCTGCAGCAATTCCTGCCCGGGGCGCTGGCGCGCGCGGCCATCACGCGCCACATGCTGGCGCTGCTGTTCATCGACCTCGACGGTTTCAAGGATATCAACGATACGCAGGGCCACGCGGAAGGCGACAAGGTGCTGCGCGCCGCCTCGCTGCGCCTGAAGGCCGTGCTGCGCCCGGGCGACCATGTGGTGCGCCTGGGCGGCGACGAATTCGTCGTCGTGCTCGACCCGGTGGAGGACGACAGCCGCGCCGAGCAGGTGGCGCAGCGCATCGCCATCGCCTTCGACGAACCGTTCTACCTGGGCAGCGAACGCCACAAGATGGGCGCCTCGATCGGCATCAGCCTGTATCCGCGCGATGGCGCCGAGACGGAAGTGCTGCTGAAGAACGCCGATATCGCCATGTATGCCGTGAAGGTGGCGGGCAAGGGCCATCACCGCTTCTTCCAGCCCGAATTGTTCGAAACCATCCGCAGCCGCCGCGAACTCGAGCAAAGCCTGGTGGCGGCGCTGGAACAGGACCAGTTCCTCGTCGTCTACCAGCCGCGCGTCGACGCCATGAGCGGGCAGCTGTGCAGCATGGAGGCGCTGGTGCGCTGGCGCCATCCGCAGCACGGCATGGTGCCGCCGCTGGAATTCATCCCCGTGGCCGAAAGCAGCGGCCTGATTTCGCAGCTGGGCGAAGTCGTCATCGAAAAGGTGTGCCAGCAGATGGCGCACTGGCAGGCCAGCGGCCTGGAACTGGTGCCCGTCTCGATCAACGTCTCGGCGCGCCAGTTCGGCCGCGGCGACGTGCACCAGGTGCTGGCGTCGGCGCTGGCGCGCCATCGCATCGATGCGCGCCTGATCGAGGTGGAAATCACGGAATCGGCCATGATGGATGAACAGAACCGCGCCGTCGAGCAGCTGTCGGCCATCCGCGCGCTGGGCGTGCGCCTGCTGGTCGACGATTTCGGCACCGGCTATTCCTCGCTGTCGCAGCTGCAGAAGTTCGCCATGGACGGCTTGAAGATCGACCGCGCCTTCACCATGGAGCTGGGGCGCTCGGAGCAGGGCGAGGTTTTCGTGCGGGCCATCCTGTCGATGGCCCATGCGCTGGGCATGAGCGTGGTGGCCGAAGGGGTGGAAACGCGCGAGCAGCTCGACATCCTGCGCGCGCTGCAGTGCAACGAGGTGCAGGGCTATTTCATCTCGCGGCCCGTGCCGGCCGAACAGATGCAGGTGCTGATGCGCAAGCGCTTCCTGATACCGCTTCCCGTTCCCGTATCGCCACCGTACAGTCCTGTGCAAGGAGAGGAAAACAACACCGTTTCATAAAAAGAGCGAACGTTCGCTTTTTATTTCAAAATATTATATGCTTCGCTCATGCCGTCAGTGAATTGGAGTTCACGGCGGCAAGAAAAGTGCAAGACGGGCCAGGTTGAGACGCCCGAGACAGTGCGCCGAAGAAACTAAACACGGCAGACAAAACGCGACGCACAGCAGGTTTTGTCCAGTGTTTTTATTCATATAATAAAGAGAGACCAACTTGAAACATAAATATCTGCCCCTCCTGATCGTCGCCGCATTCGCCGGCATTTCCTCCACCGCACAAGCATCGGGTTACCGTTTCGGTTCGCAAAGCGTGTCCGGCCAGGGTTCGGCCGATGCGAACGGCGCCGAAGCGGCCGACGCCTCGACCATTTTCTACAATCCGGCCGGCCTGTCGCGCCTGGAAGGCACGCAGTTCGTCGGCGGCGGTACCCTGGTGGTGCCGCATTCGACGTATGAAGACACGGGTTCGAAGACCTTCACCGGCCGCACCCCGGGCGGCACGACCAAGGATTACGCGCCGGACGCGGTCTTTGCACCAGCCCTGTACGCGAGCAAGAAGGTCAATGAGCAATGGACCGTCGGCATGGGCCTGTTCGTGCCGTACGGCGCCAAGCTCGATTACGGCAATGACTGGAGCGGCCGCTATGCGATCACCAACATCAAGCTCGAAGCCATCGCCCTGAATCCTTCCGTTTCCTTCAAGGTCAATGAGCACCATTCCTTCGGTTTCGGCGTCACCGCCGAACACATGAAGGCGGAACTGGGCCAGGCGGTCGACGTGCCGGGTTCCGTGGCCTTCCTGGCCCAGCACGCGCCAGCCGCGTCGCAAGCCTTCCTGGCGAATATCGCCAAGACGCAGGGCCTGGCCGCCGCGCAGGCAGCCGGCGCCGCCCTGAAGGGCGCGAAGGATGGCCACGCCTCGATGGATGGCGACGACTGGGGCTTCGGCTTCAACCTGGGCTACCTGTACCAGATGAATGAAGGCACGCGTTTCGGCATCTCCTACCGTTCGTCGATTTCGCACAAGCTGAAAGGCGACACGATCTGGGACTTCTCGCAAGTGTCGAACAACGCGGACGTGAATGGCTTCATCGCCAAGGCATCGAACAAGGTCAATTCCAAGGCGCTGGTGGAAGTGCGCACGCCGGAAACCCTGTCGGTCAACGCCTTCCATCAGATGGATGATCGTTGGGCCCTGATGGGCGACGTCACCTGGACCCGCACCTCGCGCCTGCAGAACCTGGACATCCAGTTCCCGCCGACGGCCGAAGGCCCGGAACGCATCCGCCAGCAGTGGAAGAACACCTACCGCGTCTCGCTGGGCACCAACTACAAGTACAGCGAAAACCTGCTGCTGCGCGCCGGTATCGCGCGTGACCAGGCGCCAGTGCGCAGCGCCGAGCTGCGTCACCCGGCGCTGCCGGACAGCGACCGCATGCAGTACTCGATCGGCGCGAACTGGAAGCTGAACGCCAATTCCTCGCTCGACCTGGCCTACAGCTACATCGACTTCAAGGATGCCACGGTCAACTACAAGAATGACTGCTCGCCGGTGACCCCTGGCTGCACCGGCAACGGTGAAACCACCAAGGGCCTGTTCAAGACCCGCATGCAGTTGATTGGTCTCGCTTACAACTACAAGTTCTAAGCAAGCGATGGCGGCCGATCCGGCCGCCGGAATGTGAAAAAGGCGCCTTCGGGCGCCTTTTTTGTGCCATGCACAATTAAACTTGCTTTTCGAAAATGTTGTTTCATTATTATAATGAAGCTTGATGGACCTCTTTCATGCAGCGAAAACCGGCGAGGACGAGACATGCGTATGGATACAGATCAGCGCGAAAGTAGCGCGGAAAACACCGGGGCGATTACAGCAGGTGCAGGCGCCAGGCGGCTGCCGCAACCTGGCGTGTTCCACGGCGGCGGGCGGGCGTCATGAGCGCCGCCTCACCTGTCCCGTCGCCGTTCTACACGCCGCCCGGCTTTGGCGACACGCCCGTCGGCGCGGTGATCGCCTTTGCGGGGACCATCGCCGATACCAGCATCGAAGCCTGGGGCTGGATGGTGTGCGACGGCCGCCTGCTGGGCGTCAGCCAGTATCCGGAATTGTTCGCCACGCTCGGCTATCTGTATGGGGGCGCGAACG
The DNA here is from genome assembly GCF_030397695.1 of Janthinobacterium sp. SUN118. Lineage (NCBI taxonomy): Bacteria > Pseudomonadati > Pseudomonadota > Betaproteobacteria > Burkholderiales > Oxalobacteraceae > Janthinobacterium > Janthinobacterium sp. SUN118. The sequence continues at coordinate 2,255,035 of NZ_JAPUBV010000001.1, forward strand.
ATACCTTTCGATTGCCCGACTATCGGGGCTGCTTCCTGCGCGGCCGCGCTGCCGGCACGGATACTGATGCCGGCCAGGGCGCCGGCCCGGTACGGCAGGAGGCGGGGCCGAACAGCGCCGATGTCAGCTATCTGATCAAATTCACCTCTGGCATGCGCATGCGGATGCCGCCGCCATTGTCGGCATAGTTACGACAGGGGCGCCGCGCGCCTGCCGCGCGGCGTCATTCATTCCCCTTACCAGGAGCGCAGCATGGCAGATTTTTTGCAAGGCATGGACGTATCGGAACGCAACGGATACATCGACTGGGCCAGTGTCGCCAGCCGCATGGGCGCGCCGCGATTCGTCTATCTGAAAGCCACCGAAGGCGGCAACCGGATCGACCGCCAGTACGCCAGCAACCGTGCGGGCGCCACGGCGCAGGAGCTGTTGTGCGGCGCCTGCCATTTCTTCCTGCCCTCCACGCCGGTGGCGCAGCAGGTCGCCAACTTCTGCAATGTGGTGGGCAGCGTCCAGGGCGAATTGCCGCCCATGCTCGATGTCGAACAGGCCGGGCTGGAGCAGCCTGCCTATGCGGCCGCCGTCGCACAGTGGCTGCAGCAGGTGGGCGAGAGGCTCGGCTGCGTGCCCGGCATCTACACCCAGACCAGTTTCTGGGACGGCAGCGTGGGCTCGTTTGCGCCTTTCCTCGCCCATCCGCTGTGGATCGCCCAGTACGGCTCCAGGCCCGGTCCCGCATTGCCGTCCGGCGCCAGCGGCTACACGTTCTGGCAGTATACGAATATGGGCGTCGTCAACGGCATTGCCGGACCGGTCGACATGAGCCGCTTTGCCGGCTCGCCGGAGCAGCTGCAGGCGCTGCGCTGCGGCTAGCGTCCGCTCAGCGGGCAGCCGGCGCCTTGCCGCGCATCGCCTGGTCGAGCAGCGTCAGGGCCAGCCGCACGGTATCGTCGGGCATTTCCAGCAGCTGATCGCCCACATACCACTCCACCACGCTGTGCCCGGGCAGGGCGGCGTGGCTGGCGCGGCCGAACAGCCAGATGCCGTGGTCTTCGGCCACCTGGTTGCGGATGGCGATGGCGCGCTCGCGCGAGACGGGCAGGTGCAGGTGCAGCATGTTGGCCTGCGGGCTGGCCGGGTTGACGGCGATGGCGGGGAAGTCGCGCAGCAGCGCATACAGCCATTGCGTGCGTTCAAAGTAGCGCGGCATGGCGGCGATGCGCGCATCGAACTGCATGGCCGCGGCCACCACGTACGGCGTGCGGTGCACGATATTGCCGCCCTGGCGGCGGAACCATTCGCGCGCGCGTTCGACGAACGGCCGGCTGCCGGCCAGCATGGCGCCACCGAGGCCGCCGATGCCCTTGTACAGCGAAACATATACGGAATCGAAACCGGCGCAGATGGCGGGCAGTGGCTGCTTGAAACCCGCTTGCGCTTCCCACAGGCGCGCGCCATCCATGTGCAGGTGGATGTTGCGGTCGCGGCAGTGCCGCTTGATGTCGCTCAACTCGTCCCATGACGGACACTGGCCGCCGATTTCGCGCATCGGCAGTTCGACCTGCACGGCGCCCAGCGCATCGGGCACGGCGCGCAAGTCATCCACCGTCCACGGGCGGTGCGGGTCGCCGATCATCAGGCCCTTGAAGTGCTCGAGCAATTCATGGTTGCCCCGTTCGTGGCGCAGGATGTGCGACGTCGGGTGCAGCGCCACGAGCGGGGAGCCGCGGTCCTGGCAGGCCAGGCGCAGGGCGGTCACTTGCGTCATGGTGCCCGTGATGCAGAACACGGCCGCCTCGAAACCGAGCAGGCTGGCGACCTTGTTCTCGAACTGTTCGATCAGCGCGCCTTCGCCGTAGGTATCGTGCGCGATGTCGTTGGCGTCGCACCAGGCGGCCATGGCGGCGAAGGTGGCGGCCGGGGTGGGCTGGCGGTGGCCCGGCACGATGGTGTGGCAGCGCTGGCGCAGTTCGGCGTCGGTCAAGGGGCGTCTCCGTTACGGTTACAGGGTGGCCGTGGCCAGTTTCGCGCCAAAGCCGATGAACATGGCGCCCACGCCGCCGCCCATGCCGGCCGACAGGCGCCGGCGGCGGCGGAAGGTCTCGGCCAGGCGCGCGCCGACGAAAATGATGGCCGTCAAATAGGTAAAGCTGATCACCTGGCAGATCAAGCCCAGGCCGATGAACGACAGCACGGGATTCGGGAAGGCCGGATCGACAAACTGGATGAAAAACGAGATGAAGAACAAAATGGCTTTCGGATTCATCAGGCTGATGATCAGCGCCTTGCGGAACGGATCGCTTTCCTTGACGGCGACGGGCGTCGCGGGCGTTGCGCCGTCGGCCGCCGCGGGCGCGCGCAGCTTGCGCCAGCAGCCTATCAGCATCTGCAGGCCGATCCAGCCCAGGTAGGCCGCGCCGATGTATTTCACCACGTAGAACAGGGCCGGGCTGGCCTTCAGCAGCGAAGCGACGCCGCAGGCCGACAGCACCATCAGTATCAGGTCGCCGGCGAAAATGCCGAAGGCGCCCTGGTAGGCGGGCCGCACGCCGCGCTGCGCGGCCACCGACAGCACGTACATGGAATTGGGGCCGGGCAGGATGACGATGAAGATGGTCCCCAGCAAGAAGGTCCAGAAATCGGTGATGCCCAGGTTGGCGTGGAAGATGGCGTTCATGGCGGATCGTGTCTAGTTGATTTGTACGTGATGGAATTGCAGGGCCGCCAGGTTGGCGTAAATGCCGCCTAACGCGACCAGCGATGCGTGCGTGCCCGTTTCGACGATCTTGCCGTCTTCCATGACGACGATGCGGTCGGCGCGCTGCACGGTGGCCAGGCGGTGCGCGATGATGACGGTGGTGCGGCCTACCATGGCCGCTTCCAGCGCCTTTTGCACCAGGCGTTCCGATTCCGCGTCGAGCGCGCTGGTCGCTTCGTCGAGCAGCAGCAGCGGCGGGTTTTTCAGCAGGGCGCGGGCGATGGCGATGCGCTGGCGCTGGCCGCCGGACAGGCGCACGCCCCGTTCGCCGAGGAAGGATTTGTAGCCGTTCGGCAGGCGCTCGATGAATTCGTGGGCCGCCGCCATCTTCGCCGCGGCAATGACTTCCTCGTCGCTGGCGCCGGCGCGGCCGTAGCGGATGTTCTCCATGGCGTCGGCCGAGAAGATCACGGTATCCTGCGGCACGATGCCGATGGCGTCGCGCAGGGTGTGCAGGTCGAGCTGCTTGATGTCGACGCCGTCGAGGCGGATGCTGCCGCCTTGCGGGTCGTAGAAGCGCAGGAACAGCTGGAACAGGGTGGTCTTGCCGGCGCCGGAAGGGCCCACCACGGCCACCGTTTCGCCGGCGCGGATATCGAGGCTGACGTGGTCGAGCGCATGCGTGTCGGGACGCGACGGGTACGAGAACATGACATTGTCCAATGTCAGCGCGGCGCCGTTCGCGGCGCGCGCCGGCAGCGGCAATGGCGCGGCCGGCGATGTGATTTCCGATTTGACGGCCATCAGTTCCAGCAGGCGTTCGGTGGCGCCGGCGGCACGCTGCGCTTCGCCCATCACTTCGGACAGGGCGCCGATGGCGCCGGCGACGATGGAGGCGTACAGGATGAACTGCCCCAGGTCGCCGCCCGTCATCGAGCCTTCCAATACGGCGCGCGCGCCCAGCCACAGCACGAAGACGATGGTGCCGAACACCAGCAGGATGGCGATCACGGTCAGCAGGGCGCGCGCGCGGATGCGGCGCATGGCCGTCATGAAGGCGCCTTCGACGGAGTCGCCGAAGCGCTTCGATTCGATTTTTTCGTGCGTGAACGCCTGCACGGTGGGCATGGCGTTGAGGATTTCGCCGGCCATGGCCGAGGCGTCGGCGATGCGGTCCTGCGAATCGCGCGACAGCTTGCGCACCTTGCGGCCAAACACGACGATGGGCACGACGACGAGGATCAGCAGGCCGATGATGATGCCCGACAGCTTGGGGCTGGTGACGAACAGCATCACCAGGCCGCCGAGGAACAGCAGCACATTGCGCAGGGCCATGGAGATGCTGGTGCCGACCACGGCCTGGATCAGGGTGGTGTCGGTGGTGATGCGCGACAGGACTTCGCCCGTCTGCGTGGTCTCGAAGAATTCGGGGCTTTGCGTGACGACGTGGCGGTACACGGCGCTGCGGATATCGGCCGTGACGCGCTCGCCCAGCCACGACACCGTGTAAAAGCGCGCCGCCGTCGCCAGCGCCAGGATCGAGGCGACGCCGAACAGGGCGAGGAACACCAGGTCCACATGCTGGATGCTTTTCGAGCCGGCCGCGCCGCCGAAACCGAGGTCGATCATCTGCTTGAAGGCGGCGGGAATGGCCAGCGTCGAGGCGGCGGCCACCACCAGCGCGATACCGGCCAGGAAAAACTGCTTGCGGTAGGGCGTCAGGAAGGGCATCAAGCCCTTGAAGGCGGCCAGGCTGCCTTTTTTCAGTTCGCGGCTGCTGCCGCTATCGGGAGACGGTGTTGCGCTTGCGGCGGTTGCTGTACTCGTGCTGCTTGTTTCTGTGCTGGTTGTCATTGTTTTTCGCTTTGATTTACATATTCGGTACTGTTTACAACTTCATCGGCTGCACGTAGCCCGTCATTTCCAGGTAGGCGCGGCCCGCCGGCTGGCCATCGCGCTCCACCGTGACGGCGCCTTCCCAGTACACGGCGCCGGTGGACCTGCGCGAATCGAGTTCCTGGTCGGCCTGCAATGGCTTGATCTGCCAGCGCGTGGCGCCCGTACGGATCTCCGTGGCGACCGGGTACTCGGCCTTCGTGCGGGGCGAGCGCCACAGCTGCGTGGGGGTGAAATCGACGTCGCCGGGCGCAAACTGCGTCACCTTGCCGGCGGCGTCGCGCCATGCCGCGTGCGCCCATAGTTTAGCACCTGTCTTGCTGCGGATCTGGAAGGCCATCAGGGCGCCGCCGTCATCGAGGTTGGCGCCGACCCAGTTCCAGCCGCTGGCGTCCGCGTCGAGCACCTGGCTCGACCACTCGTGATCGAGCCAGGTGGCGCCCGTCACGGCTTCCGGCTTGCCGCCCGCGCGGGCGATCGTGCCCGTGGTGCGCAATTGCGGCACGCTGTAGTAATAGCTGGCCTGCGCCGGCCGCGCACCCTTGCGCGAGTAGCCGCCGTCGCCCTGCAGCAGCACCGGCTGCGAGGGCGCCAGGGTCAGCTGCAGGTTGAAGTCGCGGGCGGCCAGGCTGACCTGGTAGCTGCCGTCGGCTTGCCGCCGCATGCGCCAGTCGTCGAGCTTTACGTCCGTGTCGCCGACCTTGGCGTAGGCCAGGCCGAAGCCCTCGCGCGCGCTTCTTTCATCGTGCAGCAGCTTGCCCAGCTTCGGATCGGACAGGGCCGCATGGCCGATGATCAGCTGTTTCGGCGCAAACGCGCTGGGGTTGTCCGCATCGGCGGCCGTGGCGCTGCGGAAGAAGGTCACCTGGTAGCCCAGCTGTTCCCCGGCGCCGGTCTTGACCCACCCGGTGGCGTACCACCATTCCGTCTTGTAGGCCGGATGGGCGCCGAAATCGTGCGGCAGGCGCAGGGTCTGGCCCGGCGCCAGCGGCGTGACGGGGGCGAAGGCGGGTGGCGCGGCCAGCGCGGTGACGCTGCAGAACATGAGCAAAACAGTCAAACGGCGCATTACCAGTCCTCCCTGACGGCGCGGATGGGGCCAGCGGACAGCGCCTGGCGCCCCGCGATGAGGGCCGTGGCGGCGGCTGCCGTCAGCAGGGCGCCGGCCACGGTGGCGATCAATGGCCAGGGCAGGTGCAGCTGCATGGTCCAGTGGAACGATTGCGGATTGACGATGAAGACCAGCACAAAGCTGATCAACAGGCCGAGGACAAAACCGGTGGCGATGCCCAGCGCCGTCAGCGCGCCGCCCTCGAACGCCAGGATGGAGAGGATCTGTCCGCGCGTCACGCCCACATGGCGCAGCATGCCGAACTCGCGCGCGCGGGCCAGGGTCTGGGCCGAAAACGTGGCGGCCACGCCAAACAGGCCGATGACGATGGCGATGGCTTCCAGCAGATACGTGACGGCGAAGCTGCGGTCGAAGATCTGCAGGCTCAGGGCGCGGATGGCCGACGGATTCGATACTTCCAGGCTGGCGCCGAACGGCAGGGCTTTCAGGCGCTGCTGCAGCTGTTCGCCCGTGGCGTCCTTGTCCAGCCACAGGGCCGCATCGCTGACATCCATGTCGGCGCTCAGGGCGCGGTAGTCGGCCAGCGGCATCTGGATCGCCCCGGACGAGCGCGCATAGTCGCGCCAGATGCCGGCGACAAAAAAGCCGTGCAGGCCGCCGGCCAGCGGCAGCGCGATCGGCTGTCCCGGCTTGACGCTGTACAGGTCGGCCGCCGCCTCGGACAGCCAGACGGGCCGGCTGCCAGCCGGCACGGGCAGGGAGTCCCCCACCAGCACCATGCTCTTGCCCGGGTCCTGCAAGTTGATGGGGCGCGCCAGCAGCGCCACGTTGGGCCGGTCCGGCGCCAGCGACAGCGAGCGCACGCGCTGGAAGTCGGCCCTCGCCACGCCGGGCAGGGCGGCGATGGCGGCCTGTTCGCGCGGATTCAGGCCACCGGTGCCGCCGCTGGCGGCCGTGCGCGCATACACGTCGGCCGGCAGCACTTGCAGCAGCCAGTCGTCGACGGAAACGCGGAAGCTCGACACCATGATGGCCATGGCCACCATCAGGCTAAAGCTCGACAGCACGCCGCCGAGGGCGATGCCGGCCTGGCCCGAGGCATTCGCCAGGCGTGCCAGGGTCAGGCTGCGCACGGGCGCATGCTGGCTCGTTGCCGTGCGCAGCCATGCCGCCTGCGCGGCGCGGAAGACGACGGCGGCCAGCTGCGGCATCAGGGCGATGGCGCCGATCAGCAGCAGGGCGATGGACAGGTAGCCGAACAGCGGCAGCTCGAACACGGGCGGCAGCAACGTCAGGGCGCCTGCCAGCAGCAAACAGGCCAGCGCGGGCCAGGTTTTCGCCAGGCGCGTCGTGACGACTTCCTCGCTGCCCGATTTCAGGGCGATGGCGGGGGCGGCGCGCGCCGCCTCCAGCGCGGGCGCGGCGCAGCCCAGCAAGGCCACGCCGAGACCCAGCGCGAAATACACGAAGGCGGCAACGGGCGTGAACTGGACCTGCGGCTGCACGCCGGCGAAATAGCCGGCGCCCAGGTCGCCGCCAAAGTAGCGCAGGGCCACGGCCGCCATCGCGTAGCCGCCGGCGATGCCCAGCGCGGCGCCCACGATGCCGAGGCTGGCGCCTTCCAGCAGCACCTGGCGCAGCAGCTGGCCCCGTTCCATGCCCAGCACGCGCAGCAGCGCGAACTGGCTGCGGCGGCGGATGACGGACAGCGCCTGCGTGGAAAAGACGAGGAAGGCGCCCGTAAACAGGGCGACGAGCGCCAGCACGGTCAGGTTGACGCGGTAGGCGCGGCTCAGGTTATTGTTGCGGCTATTTTCGTTCTCGTCGTTGGGCTGGCCCACGTGGAAGCGCCCCGGATACTGCGTTTCCAGCGCGCGCGTCAGGTCCGCCAGGAAGGCGTCGCGGTTGACGCCCTGGCGCAGTTTCAAGTCGATGCGCGACAGCTTGCCCAGCCTGTCGAAGCGCCACTGCGCCGCGCCGATATCCATCACGGCGATGCGCTGGCCGGCGCGTGCGCGCTGCAGCGAGCCGGCCACGCGCAGCGGCACCTTGCCCGTGCCCGATTGCAGCGCGAGCGTGTCGCCCTGCGCCAGACCGAGCCAGCGCAAGGCGGCGGGCGACAGGAAGATGGCGTCGTCGGCCAGGGTGTCGAAAGGCTGGCCTTCGGCGGGCGCGCCGATCAGGTCGGGAGAGATATGGCCGGCGCGGAAGACGTCGAGCGTGAGGATATGCAGCGGACCGCCATCCTTGCCGGCTTTTCCTGCCACGCCGGCCTGCAATTCCAGCACGGGCGAAGCGACGGCCACGCCGTCGCGCTGCGCCAGCCATGGATAGATGCTTTCGTCGAACAGCGCTTCGCGCCCGGCCACCTGCACGTCGGCCTGGCCGGACAGGCTTTTCACGGCTGTGGAGAATTCATTGAAGGCGGCCGCGTTGATCAGGTGGATGGCAAAGCCCAGCGACACGCCGATGGCGATGGCCAGGATGGCGACGAGGGCGCGCATGGGATGGGCGCGCCATTCGCCCAGCAGCAGCCAGCGCGACAGCAGGCGCGGGGACGCGGGCGGGCCCGGCTGCCGGGTCAATTCAGGCACTCGATGGCCAGGCGCTCGCCGGCGCGCCGCGCCTTGAGCTGCGCCGCATCGCGGGTTTTGTCGCCGGCGCCGACGGCGTCCTGCGCCGCCCATTTCTGTTCGAGGCGCAGCTGGGCGCAGTGCTTGTCGCGTGCCTCGAGCTGCCTGGCGGCCCGTTCGCGGGCCTGGTCTTCGACCTTCTCGCGCTGCTTGCGCGCCGCTTCCATCTGGCTGGCCACCCGTTCCTGGCGCGTGGCCGCGCCCTTGTCGACGGCAGGCGGCGGCGCTGGTATCTCGAGGATTTGCAGCTGGCCACCCGTGCACGGCGTTTCGCCATAGCTGGTCAGGCCATCCTTCACGCATTTGTACACGCCCTGCGCGCCGGCCTGGCCGGCCACGCTGGCCAGACAGGCGAACAGCATCGGCACGATAGACGACGACTTCACAATATCTTCCCCGGATTCATGATGTTTTGCGGGTCCAGCGCCTGCTTGACGGCGCGCATCAGCTGCAGTTCCAGCGGCGACTTGTAGTGCGCCAGGTCCGCCTTTTTCAGGGCGCCGATGCCGTGTTCGGCCGAGATGGACCCGCCAAAGCCGTCCACCCGGTCGTGCACGATGCGGTTGATGGCATCCTGGTTGGCAAGGAAGTCGCCATCCGTCATGCCGGCTGGCGGCGCCACGTTGTAATGCAGGTTGCCGTCGCCCAGGTGGCCGAAGCATACGAGCTGGCAGCCGGGGAAGGCCGCTGCCAGGGCCGCATCCGTGACGGTGATGAAATCGGCGATGCGCGAAATCGGCAGCGAGATGTCGTGCTTGATGTTCTTGCCGGCTTGCGCCTGCGCCAGCGGAATGTGCTCGCGCAGCTGCCACAGGCCTTCGGATTGCGCCACGGAGCTGGCGACGACGGCGTCGTCGATCAAGCCGTCTTCGAGGGCCGCGCCGATGCTCGCTTCCAGCAATTCCACGGCGTGCGCCTCGGACTGGCTGCTGGACAGTTCGAGCAGCACGTACTGGCCGTGCGCTTCGGCAAAGGGGCGCGGCAGCTGCGGGAACTGCTCGGCCACCAGCTGCAGGCAGTACTGCGACATCAGTTCAAAACCCGTCAGGCTGGCGCCGCAATGGTCCTGCATCAGGCTTAACAGACGCAGGGCGTGGGCGGGCGAGGGCATGGCGGCCAGTGCCGTGATGCAGGCTTTCGGCTGCGGATACAGCTTCATCACCGCGCCCGTGATGACGCCCAAGGTACCCTCGGCGCCGATGTAGAGGTCGCGCAAATCGTAGCCGGTATTGTCCTTGCGCAAACCGCGCAAGCCGCTCCAGATCTCGCCTTGCGGCGTGACCACTTCCAGGCCCAGGCACAGCTCGCGCGCGTTGCCGTAGCGCAGCACGGCCGTGCCGCCCGCGTTGGTGGCCAGATTGCCGCCGATGGTGCAGCTGCCCTCGGCCGCCAGCGACAGGGGGAACAGGCAGCCGGCGGCGATGGCCGCTTCCTGGATGGTTTGCAGGATGCAGCCCGCGTCGACCGTGATGGTGCGGTTGACGGGATCGAGCGCGCGGATGCCGTTCAGGCGCGCCAGCGACAGCACGATGGCCGTGCCGGCCGCGTCGGGGATGCTGCCCAGGACCAGGCCAGTGTTGCCGCCTTGCGGCACGACGGGAATCCGCCATTGCGCGCAGGCGCGCAGCACGCCGGCCACCTGTTCCACCGTGGCGGGACGCAGCACGGCCAGGGCCTTGCCGGTGAACCTGTCGCGCCAGTCGGTGAGGAAGGGCGCCGTGTCGGCGTCGCCGGTCAGTACGTAGGCGTCGCCCAGCAGGTCGCGGCAGGCGGCGAGGAAGTCGGTCTGGTCTGTCATTTTTTGATGCTCACTTTATTCACTTTTTCCAGCAGTTCCCTGGCCATGCGCTTGGCGGCCTTTTTATACGGGCGCAGATACAGTATGGCGCAGAAGAAGTAGATGCAGACGATGGCCGCCTCGCCCCAGGCCATCAGGGCCGACATGCGGTTCGTGTCGCTGTAGCCGCGCACCACGCCCTCGGTAAAGTACAGCAGGATCACCATCGACGACCATTGCAGGGTGTAGACGTCGCGCTTGATGACGCCATACAGGGGAATGAGCAGCGGGACGGCTTTCAGCACGACCCAGGAGCCGCCCGGCTGCAGCGGGGCGACGACGGTTTCCCACAGCACGCACCAGACGATCAGGGTGACGAGGCTGGCGATGGCGCCCCAGTGAAAATACTTGTGCAGCGCGCCGTGCATCAGGCGCCCGCCAGTTTCGCGGCGTTTTCCGCCAGGCGCCGGCCCAGGGCGATGGCCAGGCGCTTTTCATCGTCGCTGAGCGCCTTGTCGCCGTCTATGCCCGACCAGTGCGTGGCGCCGTAGGGCGAGCCGCCCGTGGCCGTCGTCATCAGTTCAGGGTGGGTGTAGGGCAGGCCCATGACCAGCATGCCGTGGTGGAAGAGGGGGATCATCATCGACAGCAGCGTCGATTCCTGGCCGCCATGCAGGCTGCCCGTGGACGTGAATACGCAGGCGGGCTTGCCGGCCAGGCTGCCGGCCAGCCAGTCGCTGGCCGTGCCGTCCCAGAAGTACTTCATGGCGGCGGCCATGTTGCCGAAGCGCGTGGGTGAACCGAGGGCCAGGCCCGCGCACTCCTGCAAGTCTTCCAGCTCCACGTAGGGCGCGCCATCGGGCGGCACCTCGGGCGCCGTCGCCTCGGCCACCGTCGAGACGGCGGGCACGGTGCGCAGGCGCGCATCGCAGCCAGGCACGCTTTCCACCCCCTGGGCAATCAATTCGGCCAATTGGCGCGTGGCGCCATGGCGTGAATAAAACAATACAAGAATAATCAGATTGGTTGGCTTCATCATTGGTATTATAGGGCGCTTTACAGCCTGATACGACTGCTGTCATGGCGCCGTTCTGATTTCGAACATGTTTTTAAAATATATACTTCCATTCTTTCAATACCTGTGGCGTACCCTGGGCATCGGGCTCGACGTCGTGCGCGGCCTGACCTGGTCCGAAACGCGCGACCTGCTGCAGTTCGCGCGCCGCCGCGTGCGCGAGGAAAGCCTGCCGCAAGTGGCGGGCAGCCTGACGTTTGCCACCGTGTTCGCGCTGGTGCCGCTGCTGACCCTGGCCCTGGCAATCTTCACCACCTTCCCGCTGTTTAATACCTTCCGCCACGCGCTGGAAGATTATTTCGTGCAAAGCGTGATGCCCAAGGGTATTTCGAACACCATCCTCGACTACCTGACGACGTTTGCCTCGAAGGCCACGCGATTGTCGGCCATCGGCGCGGGCGCCCTGATCGTTACCTCGGTGGGCATGATGAGCTTGATCGAGCGCGTCTTCAACCGCATCTGGCGCGTGCGCCAGGAACGCCGCTGGACCAAGCGTCTGCTCGTGTACTGGGCCATCGTCACCCTGGGGCCGCTGCTGGTGGGCGTGTCGCTGACGGTGACGTCGCGCGTCTTCATCGCCACCAGCGGCGTGGTGGGCGCCGTGCCTTTCCTCGGCACCGTGTTCTACACGTTGGTGTCGATCGGCCTGACCATGCTGGCGTTCACGCTGTTGTACATCACGGTGCCGAACCGCGACGTGGACTGGCGCGACGCGGCGTGGGGCGGCTTGCTGGCGGCGCTGGCGTTCGAGGTGGCCAAGCGCGGTTTCGGCGAATTCATCCAGGAATTTCCCACGTATTCGCGCATCTATGGCGCGCTGGCCGCCTTGCCGCTGTTCCTCGTGTGGATCTACCTGAGCTGGATGATCACGCTGGTGGGCGCCTTGCTGGTGGCCGCCTTGCCCGTCGTGAAATACGAGCGCTGGTGGTACGAGGCGGCGCCCGGCAGCGAATTCGTCGACGCCGTCGCCATCCTGAAGGTGCTGCACCAGGCTTGCCATTGCGCCGATTCGGCCCTGGTGGGCGCGGCCGAGATCCGCCGCAGCACACGCCTGGGCTTCGAGGAAATGGAAACCCTGCTCGACAAGATGGTGCTGCAGGGCTGGGTGGGCCGGGTCAACGTGGACGGCGCCGTGCGCGTGCAGTGGGGCAAGCGCGTGGCCGACAGTTCCGACCACTGGGTCTTGCTGGGCAACGTCAACCGCATCACCCTGGCCGACGTCTACCGTCTATTCGTCTTCGGCGGCATGCGCGTCAATTCCGGCTACCCGGCCGGCTCCACCAACGAGCGCGACATCAAGGCGGCCGAAGAGGCAGCCGCGCTGGCCGCGCAGGTGGAAAATGCCGTGGAAGAGGGCCTCGGCATGAGCTTGGCCCAGCATTTCGGCGAAGTGCGCTGCGCCTGACGGGCCGTCAGGTATTGAGCCTGTCGTACAGCAGGCTGTCGAGCGCGCCCGTCAGCGTATTGCCCTCTTCATCGAGCAGCGTGTAATCCTGCTGGCTGTCGCCGAGCGATGCGCTGCCTTCGATGCCGCACACGAGCTGGTAGGTGGTGTCGTCGATCGCCAGCTTGATCATCGCCAGGACTTGCTCTCGCTGGCCGTCGGCCAGTGCCAGCGCATCGAGCATGGCGCCCAGCCGGGTTTGTCCCTGCCGTCCCTGCGCATACAGGGCCAGCAGCGAGGCATTGGATGCGCTGACATCATCGATGAACTTTTTCGCTTGCATGGGAACCTGGTCTTGAAGTGGCGCGGCCTGGCCGCCGCCGGGGTGAAAACTCACAGCAGCACGGGCCGCAGGGCCGCCTGCAGCGCCACCTTGCCGAATGCCGCCGCATCGCACGCGCGCACCACGCCCAGATAATACGTGTCCTCGCCGCCGTGCATGTTGACCAGGCGCAGCTGATGCGGCGCCAGGTGGGCGGCGATGGCGGCCAGGCCGTCGGCCATGGCGTCGCCATCGTGCTGGTCGGCCCAGGTGAAATCGCGCAGCGCGGGCAGGTCGATATGCCGGGCGATGCGCGGTACTTCATCGACCGCTTTCCAGTCCAGCGTGGTGCCGTGGCCCAGCACGTGGGCGGCCGTCGACCAGAGCAGGAAGAAACAGGCGGCTGCCGGCGTGTCGCCTTCGTATTCCTCCTCCGGGTCGTCTTCCGCCAGTTCTTCCAGCGTCACCTCCACGCAGCGCTGCGCCAGCGCCGCATCGCCCAGCAAGAGCAGCGCGGCCATGGCGCGCAGCTGTTCGCGGTCGGCTTGCGCGAGGATCTGCGCCGGCGTAAAGCTGTTGCGCGGCGGCGCTTTCTTCTTGCCCAGTCCCATGGCCTCGCTCAGCTGGGCCGTGATGGCCGCCTTGAAGTTGTCCACGGTGTCGAGCTGCTCCAGCAACTTGCCCGTGAAATCCATGGTCCACGCCATGCCATCCTTGACCACATATAGAAAATCGCTTTGCACGGCCACGCCGCGCAAATGGTGGGCGGGCGGGTACAGGGGCGTGAATGCCTGCTTTCCATCGGGCGTCAGCATGCACGCCAGCCCTTGCGCGTCGATGGCGAAGATCAGGTTCTTGCGCAGCCTGGGCGGCGACGAGGTGGTGGCGCAATCGATGGCTTCATACCGGCACGGTGCCAGCAGCTCTCCCTTGGCGTTGGCCAGGCCGAACAGGTAGCGCCCGGCTATGCGCTGGCTGACGATGGCGATCTTCTTTTTCGTGCCGAAGTCCTGCACGGAGCTGTAGGCGGTCGGCAGCAGCACCTTGCCCGTGGCGTCGATCACGCCGCAGACATTGCGCTCGTCGTCATCCTTCGTCTGGCGTTCGATGTCGATATTGCCATCGTCGCGCTGGCCGATATTGTCCACGCCGTCGATCAGCAGCGCGCCATCGGGCAGGCGCAGCAGACGGCTGGCGCCGTCCGGCGCGATCTGCTGCAGCAGGTGGGGAGTGATCACGTACAGGGCGCCGGGGGCGGGCGGCAGCACCACCGTGCCGTTCAGGTCCAGCACGCCGTGCGCATCGGGCTGGGCGGCCGTGGCGTAGGTGATCCAGCCATCGTCCGCGTCGTGGCTGTCCAGCGCAACCGCGTTCAGCGACAGCGGCACGATCCAGCGGCCGTACGGCGTGACCATGCCCAGCAGCTCGGACTGTCCGGCTTTGGCCACTTCGTAGCACAGCGCGTCCTCGATCCACTTGCGCACTTCCAGCCCCTGCAGGAAGGGCAGTTCGTCCGTGTCGAGTTCCTCGACGTCGGCCAGCTGCGCGCTGGCGGACGCCGACCAGTAGCCGGTCGCGGGCGATGCGGCGCCGGCGGCCAGCAGCGGCGCCAGCGCTTTCCGGTCGCCGCGCAGCAGGGCCGAGTGCAACGCTTGCGCCTCGGCGCGCAGGGCCTCGAGCGCGGCCGCGTATGCCGGCGTGTCGATATCGTGCGGGATCAGCTGCACGCAATCGAGCACCAGCCACGGCTGGCCGCCGGCCAGCAGGGCGCCGATGGCGCTGCGCGCGACGATGGCGGCCGCGTCGCGCGGCTTGTCCATCAGCGCGGACAAGGCTTGCCAGCTGGCCTGCGCCTGCGCCATCGGCGCGGCCAGCACGCAGGCGCAGTCCTCGCCATCGCCGTAGACGGGCCAGGCGACGGCTTGTGCACCGTCGCCGATGAGCAGCTTGAACAGCATGGGCGTGTCCAGCCGCCATTCGGCCAGGCCGGTAATCGTGTCGGTGTCGAAATCGGCTTGGCCGGGCAGGACGGCGGTGCCGAACAGGGCTGCGGTATTGATCATGGATCTGTCTGAAAATGAAGGGTAGGGACGGTTCAGGGGGCGGGCGGCATTAGCCAGTGCGCGAGCGCGCCGCGATCGAGTTCCAGGCGTTGCGCCACGGCGGCCGCCTCGAAGGCCCACAGGCCGTAATAGCCGCCCAGGCCCTGCGCACGCAAATGGCCGTTGAACCAGTCTTCCTGCACCAGCGCGCCGTGCCAGCTGGCCAGGTAGTCTTGCAGGTATTCCAGCTGCAGCGTTGCATCGTCCGCGTGCAGGCAGTCGTACAGGGCCGAGTAGGGTTCGGCGAAATACCACTCATCGACGGCGGGACGCCGCGGATCGATGGCAGACAGCAGCGCCTCATACACGCCATCCTCGCCATCGAAGGCCGTTTGCAGCGCGGCCAGGCGCGCGGCCAGGTCGTGGCGGCCGAACAGCAGGCTGGCCCCCAGCAGTTGCAGGGTGCGCGCATAGTCGGTCAGCTGTTCGAAATCAAAGGCGGGCAAGGCGTCGTCATCGTAGGCTGCGGCCAGGGCCGCGCGCGCCGATTCGCAGGCGGCGATGGCCGCTTCCAGCGCCGTTTCCACCTCGGGCAGGGGCAAGCCTGCCGTGTAGCGCAGCGAAAACGCCTGGTAAGCGGCGCTGGCGGCCGCACAGGCCCAGTAGCCGTCATCGCCGCCATCGTCCAGCGCCTGCGCCCGTGCATACGCTGCCAGCAGGGCGTCGAGGTAGGCCAGGTTGCGCGCGAAATCAAACGGAGTGCCGAACGGCGCGGGCGGCGCCTGGCGCGGCGTACAGTGCCACGGCGCGGAGGAAGGCGCGCAGGCGTTGGCGCAGTCGCGCTGGATGGCCCAGTCGGCAAAGATTTGCTGCATATACTGCGCCGTCTCGTCGTCGTGGGCGATGGCCCCGGCGCCCACCATGGTCGTGCCCAGCAGGGTATAGCCGGGAAAGCGGCTGCTCTCGTAGGCGATGGTGGTGACGCTCTGGATGGCCTTGCCGTCGCTCAGGTCGCGCACGCGGAAGTACACGTCGTCCCAGCCCGCCAGCGGCATGCCCTGCCGGGCGGCGGGCAGGGTGGTCCAGCCGCCATCGGCCTGTTCCGCATAGGCATCGAGCAGTTCGTCGAGGCCGCCGGGCCGGTCGATGCGGTTATTGGCGTCGTATTGCAGGCCCAGTGCGGCCGCGAACGCGGGCGCATGGCGGCCTTCGAAGATCAGGTATTGGGCGTTCAGGGTGCCGACCAGCAGGTCGCTGCGGCAGCCCGCCACGGTGACGGCTTGCGGCAGGCGGTACCAGTGGTAACCCGGTATGCCGGCCATGGGGCCGCCTTCGGCCGCTTGCGGGTTATCGCAGCGCAGCTGTTCCAGCCAGGTGTAGCGTTCGTGCCGCGCCGCTTCCGTGCCGCTGCCGCGGCCAGTCAGTTCGTCCAGCAGGGTGTCCAACAACATCATGCATCTATCCTAAAAATGGGCGTGGCAAGCTGCCGCCGCCACGCGGGTACCAGTGTCAGCGCCTCACGCGGGCGCTGTTTGCGCAAACGCAAACAGCGCGTCGAGCACGGCGTCCGGCTGCTCGGCCATCAATTCATGCCCGCTGTCGACCTGCACCACCTGGCCATGCGCGATGCATGAGGTCAGCAACCGGGTCGATTTGGGCGGCGTCATCATGTCGCGCGCGCCGAAAATGAATAAAGTCGGGCAGTGTACCGAAGCGGCGGCGATTTCGCCGTTCGCGTACGCATTGCAGGCATAAAAGTCCGTATGGAACACGTGCTGCGGGTTGATGGCGGCGATGCGCTGCTTCAGGCGCCGCGCGCCGCCCATGGCATAGAAGCCGGGGCCGGGGAACGACGGCTTTTGCGCGATCGACGAATGCGACCAGATATTGACCATGTCGATGGCCGCCTGTTCATCGTGCAGCGAGGTTTCCAGCAGCGCCGGCGACACCTTCATCGGGTAGGTCGAGCCGAGCATGGCCAGCCGGCTGACCCGCTGCGGTGCCTGGAATGCCGCTTCCAGCGCGATCAATGAGCCCATGCTGTGGCCGGCCAGCATGGCCTTGTCTGCGCCGGCCGCGTCCAGCACGGCCAGTATCCAGCGCGCCAGTTCCTCGACGCTGGCTTTCGCCGCGCCCAGGCTGCGGCCATGGCCGGGCAGGTCGACGGCCAGCACGTTCCAGCCATGGTGGGCGAAATAGCGCGTCTGCAGGGCCCACACGGAATGGTCGTTCTGCGCGCCGTGGATGAAGACGGCCGTCGGCTGGTTTGGATTAAAAGCCTTGCCGCCCGTGTAGCAGTAGGCGACGGTATGGTCGATGGTGAACAGCATTTCAGGCGCCTTTCTGCGACAGTTTCAGGCCACGGGCCAGGTCTTCGATCAAATCGTCCGCGTCTTCCAGTCCCACGGACAAGCGCATGGTGCCCTGCGTGATGCCGGCCTGCGCCAGCTGTTCGTTGGGCACGCGGAAGTGCGTGGTGGAGGCGGGATGGATGACGAGCGACTTGGCGTCGCCCACGTTGGCCAGGTGCGAGAAGATTTTCAGGCTGTCGACGAAGCGCTGGCCGGCCGCGCGGTCGCCGCGCAGGCTGAAGGTGAAGACGGCGCCGGCGCCTTTCGGCAGCAGGGTCTTGGCCAGTGCGTAATCGGGATGCGAGGGCAGTTCGGGGTAGGACACGGACTCCACGGCGGGATTGGCCAGCAGGAAGTCGATCACCTTGCGCGTGTTGGCCACGTGGCGGTCCATGCGCAAGCCCAGGGTTTCCACGCCTTGCAGCACGGCGAAGGCGTTGTGCGGACTCATGACGGCGCCGAAGTCGCGCAAGCCTTCGCGCCGCGCGCGCAGGGCGAACGGCGCCACCGTCGATTCCTCGGCGAAGACCATGCCGTGGAAGCCGTCATACGGTTCGCACAGTTCGGCAAAGCGGCCCGTCTTGTCGTAGGCCGCCTGCCAGTCGAAGGTGCCGCCGTCGACGAGCAAGCCGCCGATGGCCGTGCCATGGCCGCATAAAAACTTGGTGGCAGAATGGAACACCAGGTCGGCGCCATGCTCGAAGGGGCGCAGCAGATACGGCGTGGTGAAGGTGGAGTCGAGCATCAGCGGCAGATGATGTTCGTGCGCGAGTGCGGCGACCGTCGGGATGTCCAGCACGTCGAGGCCGGGATTGCCCAGGGTTTCCGCGAACAGCACCTTGGTGTTCGGACGGATCGCGGCGCGCCAGGCATCCGGGTCGCGCGGATCGACGAACGTCGTCTCGATGCCGAAGCGTTTTAATGTATAGGACAGCAGGTTGTGCGAGCCGCCGTACAGGGCGCGCGAGGCGACGATGTGCGAGCCGGCGCCGGCGATGGTGGACAGGCCCAGGTGCATGGCGGCCTGGCCGCTGGCCGTGGCGATGCCGGCCACTCCGCCTTCGAGGGCGGCGATGCGCTCTTCCAGCACGGCATTGGTGGGATTCGAGATGCGCGAGTACACATGGCCGGCGCGCTCCATGTTGAACAGCGAAGCCGCGTGATCCGAACTCTTGAAGGCAAACGAGGACGTGAAGTGGATCGGCGTGGCGCGCGCGCCCGTGGCCGGGTCGGGCGCGGCGCCCGCGTGCAGGGATAGGGTATCGAAACCGGGGTATTTCGGGCCGCTCATGGTGGTGTCTCCGCCAAATATTAGTGTGGCCAGATCGTACCCGGATTTGCCGCCGAGCAAAAGGGCATGCGTGCAGGGCGCATGGCGCCGTGCTGGCGGCTAAGCGGTGTAACTTGAAGTCGAAAAAAAGTGACCGGCGCGGGGCGGCGGTGGTAGCATATCGGCTCAGCGATATTCGGGTTGTTTCACCCTCGCGCGTGCGCCGCGCCGTGGGGAAGGCGGCTGCATGCAAGCGAAATCCTGGGCTTCAGGCGCACTCTCATAGCATGTTCACCAGGAAAGATTTTATGCCCGCACCATCGTTCGACGGCGCCCTCGCCGTAGCCGGACCATCTGTCGCCGACGGCCTGTGCCACGCAGGCTGGGTCATGCAAGAGCATTTCATTTCTCCTGAACTCAGTCGCCAGCTGGCCGCCGAGTGCGTGCAATCCATGCTCAACGGCAACATGAAGGGCGCCGGCGTGGGCAGCGGCCACGCGCCCTTGCTGCAGCCGGATATCCGCGGCGACCATATCGAATGGCTGGAAGCGGGGCGTTCCGCCGCCTGCGACCGTTACCTCGCGCATATGGAAGCGCTGCGCCTGACCCTGAACCGCGAGCTGTTCCTGGGTCTGGACGAGTATGAAAGCCATTTCGCCCTGTATGCGCCGGGCGCCTTTTACCGCGCCCATCTGGACCGCTTCCGCGACGACGACAAGCGCACCGTTTCCGTCGTGCTGTACCTCAACGACGACTGGCTGCCCGCGCACGGCGGCGCCCTGCGCCTGCACCCGCAGGGCGCGCCCGTGGTGGACGTGGCGCCGGTAGCGGGGCGCATGGCCATGTTCCTGTCGGGCGAGATGCTGCACGAGGTGCTGCCGACGGCGCGGGAGCGCCTGTCGATAGCCGGCTGGTTCCGCCGCCGCGCGTGATGCAAAGTTGCGCGCAATCCCCCTCGATTTGATTGTGCGCAAGGCTGGATTTTTCCGCAGGCATAGGCTACAGTCGCAGTAAGGGCTTAGAATAACTAAAATACCAATCACGCGGACAGGACGGCCAATATGAAAGTATCTGAAATTCTCCAAGTCAAGGGCAATATTCTCTACACGGTCACGCCTGACCAGCCCCTGCTTGACGCGGCCAATACCATGGCTGAAAAAGACATCGGTTCGCTGGTGGTCATGGAATTTGGCGACCTGGTCGGCATGCTGACCTTCCGCGAAGTGTTGAACGCGCTGCACGAAAACGCGGGCCAGATCGGCGGCGGCACCGTGCGCAAGCACATGGATGACCACCCGATCACCGTCACTCCCGATACGGAAGTGAACGAAGTGCGCCGCATCATGCTGGAAAAGCACGCGCGCTACCTGCCCGTGATGAACGCCAAGACCTTGCTGGGTGTCATCTCCTTCTACGACGTGGCGCGCGCCGTGCTGGAAGCGCAAAGCTTTGAAAACCAGATGCTCAAGGCGTATATCCGCGACTGGCCGGCCGAAACCACCGACTGAATTCATTCCTTGCATTTAAAACAACGCCGGCATCGCCGGCGTTTTGCATTCCAGGGGCAAGATACGGGGTTTACGCCGCCCCCTGCAGCGCCTCATTGTTCAGCCAGCTGCCCAGCGCCGCAGCCGTCATGGGACGGGCAAACAGGAAGCCTTGCGCCATCGGACAGCCCAGCGCTTGCAAGATCTGCGCCTGGCGCTCGTCTTCCACGCCTTCCGCGATGACGGCCAGGCCCAGGTTGCGGCCCAGCTGTATCACCATCTCGGCGATGCTGCTGCCGCGCGCGGAGCCCGTGATTTCCGTGACGAAGGCGCGGTCGATCTTCAGACGGTCGACCTGCAGGCGTTGCAGGTAGGACAGCGACGAGAAGCCCGTGCCGAAGTCGTCGATGGCGATGCTCACGCCCGTCTGCTTGATCTGCCACAACATCTTGATCAATAAATCCGGCTCTTCCATGGCCATCGATTCCGTGATTTCCAGCTCGATGAATTCGGGCGGCGCCTGCGTCTCTTCCAGCGCCGCGCGCAGCATTTCCAGGAACAGCGGGTGGCGGAATTGCACTTGCGACACGTTGACGGACATGACGAAGTTGCGGTGGCCCTGTTCGCGCAGCAGCACCAGTTCGCGGCAGGCCGTGCGCAGCACCCATTCGCCGAGGTCGATGATGATGCCCGAATACTCGGCGATGGGGATGAAACGGTCGGGCGAGATGAACTTGCCGTCCGGCGTCTGCCAGCGCAGCAGCGCTTCCGCGCCGACGGGGCGGCGCGTGGTCAGGTCGATCTGCGGCTGGTACACTACAAACAGCTGGCCCTGGCTGAAGGCCGTGCGCAGCGCGTGCATCATGCGCACGCGTTCGCGGATTTCGATGCCCATGCTGCGCGAGAAATAGAAGTGCCCGGCCCGCTGCTGGCTTTTCGCCCGCTTCAGGGCGATGTCGGCATCCTTCAGCGCGTCCGCGCCCGTGCCCGCATGTTCGCCCAGGCGTACCAGGCCCAGGGTGGCGGACAGCTGCACGTCCTGGCCGTCGATGCAGAACGGCGCCTGGAACAGGGCCAGGATGTTGGCGGGATTGACTTGCGACGAGTCGCCGAGCACGCAGAAGATGTCGCCGCCCAGGCGCGCCACGGTCAGCTGCGACCCCAGTTCCGTTTGCAGGCGGCCCGCCACGGCGACGAGCAGCAGGTCGCCGAACTGGTGGCCCAGCGCATCGTTGGTTTCGGCAAAGTGGTCGAGGTCGACCAGCGACAGGGTGGCGTCGTCGCGCGCGGGGCCGGCCAGGGTGGCGTCGAGGATTTCCACCAGGCGCGTGCGGTTGGGCAGCTTCGACAGGTTGTCGTAGAAGGCCGCGTTATGCAGGTGCGACACGAGCTCGACATTGTCCAGGCCGACGGCGACATTGCTGCAGAATACTTCCAGCAGACTTTCATCGATGGCCGAGAGGGGGCGCGGCAGCAGCAGGTAGGCGGCCGCGTCGCGGCTCGACTTACCGGCGAAGTACAGGGTGGCGTAATCGTGCGCGTACACATTGCGCCGCTGTGCCAGCGTGTGTTCGATGGCGGCCATCACGCGCGGGTTTTGCAGGCCGCACAGGGCGCTGTGCGGCAGGCCGGAAAAGCTGCCCGTGCAGGCCGAGACGAGCAATTCCTTGGCGCCGCTGTCGAGCAGTTCCTGCACGCACAGCACGCCGTCGGCGCGGATGCCCAGCAGGTCGGCGATCTGCGCCAGCACGCCGGCCGAGAAATTCTGCACGCCATGCAGGGCCATCAGCTGCGTGCTGGCGTGCACGATCTGGTCCAGGCCGCGCCGGCTGCTGCTGATCGAGCGGATCTGTTCGTACGAGCGGATGGCGGCCGTCACCGTGGTAAACAGTTTGATGCGGGTCAATTCCGACTTGGTCTTGTAGTCGTTGATGTCGAAATCGCGGATGGCGTCGATTTCCGGCGCATAGCCGGGCTGGCCCGTGCGCAGGATGATGCGCACGTCCGTCATCTTCAGGGTTTCGCGGATGTAGCGCACCAGGTGCAGGCCGGCGTCGTCCTGTTCCATCACCACGTCGAGCAGGATGACGGCGATGTCGTTCTCGTGCTTGAGCAGTTCGCGCGCCTGGCCGGCCGAGTAGGCATGCACGAATTCCAGCGGACGGTGCTGCATTTCCAGGTTACCCAGCGCGAAAGTGGTGGTGGAGTGGACGTCTTCATCGTCGTCGATGATCATCACCCGCCAGACGCTGCGCGGCGCGGCGGCCAGCGGCAGCGCTGGTTGCTCATCGAGAAATACCAGGTCGTCGTGATCGTCCTTGTTGGCGTCAAGGGGGATGATCGGTGCGGGCATGTATAGCTTCTCCTGGATGACTCAGTACGGAATGTGAGCACATCAGAAATGTCCATGGCGTTGTTGCGCTGCCTCGCCGTACTCGCGTACTGACTTCGGCAGCGCGCCTAGCCCTGGGCATTTCTGATGCACTCAGGGGCAGCAAAAACAGCACTCAATTGCCGTGGCGCTTTGCCTCGCCGTACTCGCGTACTCTCTTTGGCAACGACGCCTGGCCCTGGGCATTTTGTGACGCGCTCTCGGCGCTGCACAAATCTGGTTTTGGCAACCAGTATTGTGTAGCGCGCTTTGATCCAAGTATATAGCTATTTAATAAGCAAAATGTTTTTTTAAGCCTATTCTGTGGGGCAATATTTATTGTTTTGCATGATTGCAACTCATATCTGGCATTTTTCATACGAAAAAAAACGCGGGATTTAAAAATGGCGATTCCTGCGCGGCAAATGGCGGCAGCGAGGGCGGACACGCGCGCGAATATCGGGCGCTGGCGTGGCATTAGCGGCATGGCATGCCCTGCGGCTGGTAGAATTGAGTTTTCCAGTCCTCACATCTCCCTACTATGTCCGGCAACTCTTTTGGCAAGCTGTTTACTGTTACCACTTTCGGCGAATCGCATGGCCCGGCCATCGGTTGCGTGATCGACGGCTGTCCGCCGGGCCTGGTCCTGTCGGAAGCCGATATCCAGCCCGAGCTGGACCGCCGCAAACCGGGCACTTCGCGCCACGTGACGCAGCGCCAGGAATCGGATACGGTGGAAATCCTCTCCGGCGTGTACCAGGGCGTGACGACGGGCACGCCCATCGCGCTGCTGATCCGCAATGAAGACCAGCGTAGCAAGGATTACGGCAATATCGCGGAAAGCTTCCGTCCCGGCCACGCCGACTACACCTACTGGCATAAATACGGCGTGCGCGACCCGCGCGGCGGCGGACGCTCGTCGGCGCGCCTGACGGCGCCCGTCGTGGGCGCGGCGGCGATCGCCAAGAAATGGCTGCTGCAGCAGTACGGCACCACGTTCAAGGGCTGCATGAGCCAGCTGGGCGACATTGCCGTGCCGTTCCAGTCGTGGGAACACGTGCATGCGAACCCCTTCTTTGCCGCCAGCGCCGACGCGGACCTGATCGCGCGCATGGAAGACGCCATGGACCAGCTGCGCCGCGACGGCGATTCGATCGGCGCGCGCATCGACGTGATCGCGCAAAACGTGCCCGTCGGCCTGGGCCAGCCCATCTACGACAAGCTCGATGCCGACATCGCCTACGCCATGATGGGCATCAATGCCGTCAAGGGCGTGGAAATCGGCGCCGGCTTCGATTCGGCGGCGCAAAAGGGCTCGGAACACGGCGATGAACTGACGCCCGAAGGTTTCATCGGCAATAACGCCGGCGGCGTGCTCGGCGGTATCTCGACGGGGCAGGATATCAGCGTGTCGATCGCCATCAAGCCGACGTCGTCGATCCGCACGCCGCGCCGCTCGATCGACAAGGAAGGCAATCCCGTGATGGTGGAAACGTTCGGCCGCCACGACCCCTGCGTGGGCATCCGCGCCACGCCGATCGCCGAAGCCATGCTGGCACTGGTGCTGATCGACCACGCGCTGATGCACCGCGCGCAGTGCGGCGATGTGTCTGTTTCTACGCCGAAGTTGAAGTAAGTGACGGTTGTCGGATCGCGGGCCTGCGGCCCTGATCCGACCTACGACCAGATCCGACCTACGACCTTGATGGTTGCTTTCTCGTTTAAGAACGACGCTTGCGACACCTGACAAAACCGTAGCGAGCGGAAGGGAGAGGTGGCTGAGAAGCGCAACCGTATTTGAGTACGGTGAGCATCGCAGCCATGCAGGTCGGCTTAGCGCGTAGGTCGGATTAGCGCCTGCGCGTAATCCGACACCATTGTCGGCGTTTCCTGTCACGCCACCTTATTCGCCACCAGCTCGAGTTGGTGGCGCATCTCCACCGACTGCACCAGCAACGCCCGGATATCGTTGATCAGGTTGAATTCCGTCTGGTTCAGCTGGATCGGCGGGAAGCTGTCGTCCCAGTCGCCGTACAGGAATCCCGTCGGGTGGCCATTGGCCGACAGCGGCAGCACGACGAAGCTGCGCGCTTCCGACAGCGTGGCCTTCCACCATTGCGGCAGCTTGGCGGCGAATTTCGGGTCGCGCGCATTGTCGATGAAGATCACGCGGTCGCTATTGAGGGCCGCGTGGAAGACGTTCGGTTCATACGTGTCGCCAAACACCATCAAATCCTGCAGGTCGGCCATGCCTTCGCCCATGCTGATGCGCGCCGAATACAAGTGGTCCTTGTGGTTGCGCACGAACGCCACCGAGCGCGAAAAATCAAAGCCCTGGTGCAGCGTTTCCAGCGCCATCGAGACCATTTGCCCGGGGCTGGCGCTGCCGATGGCGCCGCGCAGGTCGGCCAGGCCGCTGATCAGCACGCGGTTGCCCTCGGCGCGCATGCGCGTCGATGCCAGCTGGCGCGCGCGCCGTTCGGCCGGCTTCGACAGTGGCGCGATCGACAGGTCGGCCGCCGCCATCATCTTGGCCTTGTCCACCGCCACGCCCAGGTCGTTGGCGGCGATGCCCAGGGTGCCCGCATAATTGTCGATCAGCGCGTGCACCTGGGCCGCGCCGGCCGCATCGTCATGCCACAGCGAGTCGGCACAGCGCGCCGCCATCGTCGACAGGCCCGCCATCCAGTCGGCGCCGCTGACGGGGGAGTTGTCGGGCGACGGATCCATCGGGCGCATGCCGTTGATCAGGTGCTGCGGCAAGCCCCAGTGGGCGGCCGTGGCATAGCCCACTTCCGGCAGCGACAGGCCGAGGATCTCGCGCGCGGCGGCCGCCTCGTTGCCGGGCCCGGCGTGCGCCTGCATGCGGGCCCAGAAGTCCGTCATGTAGAACGTCACCATCATGCGGCCCAGGGTGTGCAGCATCGAGCAGACGACGGCCTGTTCGGCCTGCAGGCTGCCGGCGCTGGTGGCCACCTGCTGCGCCACCATGCCGGCCAGCACGGCCTTTTCCATTTCCACGTGGGCGCTGACGGAGTCCGGCGAGGCCTGCGACAGTTCCTCGATCAGTTTCAGGCCCAGCGCCAGGTGGCCGATGGCGTCGATGCCGAGCACCAGTACGGCTTTCGACACCGTGTTGACCCGCTGGCCGAAGGCCGAATACATGCCGCTGTTGGCCAGGCGCAGCACCTTGTGCGTGAGGACAGGGTCCGACAGCACCGTTTGCGTGATGTCGAATTCGTGGTCATCCTCGCCGCGCATGGCGCCGAGGATGGCGCTGATGGCCTTGGCGAAGCCGGGCATGTCGCCCTGCTGGCGCGTGCGCGCCCACAGCAGTTCCAGGGTGTTTTTGCCGAGCTGGGTCGGCGCCGTGAAATGGCCAGGGTTCATTGCACACCTCCGCGCAGCTCATTGGCAGACGGCGTGGGCACCAGCGCCGCATAGGTTTTGTCGCTCAAGGCCGATAGCGCCGCGTGGGCCGGCATCGGTTTGCCCGTCAGGTAGCCTTGCACATAATGGCAGCCGCGCGATTCCATGAAGTGCATCTGCTCCTCCGTTTCCACGCCCTCGGCCACCACGGACAAATTCAAATGCTTGGCCAGGTCGAGAATCGTGTTGCAGATGGCCGCATCCTTGCTCGATTCGGGCAAGTCCTTGATGAAGGTGCGGTCGATCTTCAGCACGGAAATGGGGAAGCGCTTCAGGTAGGCCAGCGAGGAATAGCCGGTGCCGAAATCGTCGATGGCGATGCGCGCGCGGCGCTCCGTCATCTTGCCGAGGATGGTTTCCGCGTGCACGGGATCGATCATCAGCGTGCCTTCCGTGATTTCCAGCACCAGGTGTTCGCCGGAGAGGCCCGAAAAGGCGATGGCGTCGTCCAGCACGTCGAGGAATTTGTCGTTGCGGAACTGGCGCGGACTGATATTGACGGAGATGTACAGCGCCCGCCTGGCCACTTCCTGGAACTGCTTGAGCTGCACGCAGGCCGCCTTCAGGGCCCAGGCGCCCAGCAGGTTGATCAGGCCATTCGCCTCGGCGATGGGGATGAAGCGCACGGGCGGCACCAGGCCCAGGGTGGGGTGCTTCCAGCGCATCAGGGTTTCAAAGCCCTGGATCTGGCGCGTGTGGGCGTCGACGATGGGCTGGTAGAAGAGCAGGAATTCGCCTTCGCGCACGGCATGGAACATGGCCGCTTCCAGCGAGATATCGTGTTCCGACGGGCCGTTCAGGCGCGGGCTGTAGACCAGACAGCGGGCCTTGCCCGTTTCCTTGGCGCGCGACATGGCCGCATCGGCCAGCGCCACCAGCCGCACTTCGTCTTCCGCGTGCAGCGGATAGATCGCCACGCCGACGGATGCGCCAATGTAAATCGTGTGGCCATCGACCTCGAACGGCGCCTGCAGGGTGGCCAGCAGGCGGCCCGTCACCAGCTTGATCTGCGCATCGGTGGCGCTGCCGGGCAGCACGGCGACGAATTCATCGCCGCCCACGCGCGCCAGGGTGTCGCTGTCGCGCAGGGTCTTGCGCAGGCGCGCGGCGGCCAGGCGCAGCACGGCGTCGCCGACCGGATGGCCGAGGCCATCGTTGACCTTCTTGAAGCCATCGAGGCCGATGGTGGCGACGGAAAAGCCCTGTCCCGAGCGCGCGGCCTGGGCGATCACCATGCGGATGCGGTCCGACAGCAGCAGGCGGTTCGGCAAGCCGGTCAGGGCATCGTGCGTGGCCATGTGGCGCAGCCGTTCTTCCGTGCTGTGCTGGGCCGAGGTGTCGCGCCCGACCACCAGCAATTCGGCGACGCCGGCCGCGTTCATGTAGGAAGACAGGCGCAGTTCGAACCAGATTTCCTGGTCCGGCGTTTGCAGCCGCACTTCCAGGCGCCCCGGTTCGGCCAGGGCGTCTTCCAGCGCCGCTTGCAGCGCGGCGCGCGACGCTTCGGCCGCCAGCGGCAGCAGCAAATGGCCGCCCAGGCCATTGGCCGCGCCGAACAGGGTGGCCGCGCGTTTGCTGGCGAACAGGATCAGGCCGTCCGCATCGAGCCGGAACACGACGTCGCCTGCCTCTTCCATGAGGTTGTCCAACTCGTGGCGAGCCTCGCGGTGGGCGGCGGATGGGGTACTGGAAAACATCGTGCTGGCTTTTACCTTCTTTATCAGTGCCGGCTTCCGGCGCATTGCCGGGAGCCAACGGGAGTAGTGCGTAGGGCAGCTTGCCGCAATAGCAGGCTAGAGTGACTATGGGAACGCGATCCACACGAAATGTATCATTGAAAAGCACCCGAATACATGAAATAGAGCAACATTGCTTCAGGTTTTATAAATAATCCTGTCTTCCCTGAAAAAAATCAGGAAGCTTTTTGCGTGGCCCCGTTTCACCCCTCATCGCACCGCTGCGGCGCGCTTGCCCCGCCCGCGCGTTTGCGCTAGTCTGGCTGGCAGACGGATGCACGGTGCGCCAGCGGCGGCGAGGGCGCCATGATAACAAATCGCGGGAGACAGCCATGAATGCCTTTGACACGCATGAAGTTTTCAACCAGGCGACGCCGTTCGAGAACGTCAACCTGTTCGCCTGCGATCCGGCGCTGATCGAGGCGCTGCTGCGCGAGGGCGGCGGCGCGGCGCTGCAGGAACTCGATGCGCTGGGCGAAAGGCTGGGCCGCGCCGAGACGATCGCGCTGGCGCGCCTGGCGAATATCCATACGCCGGAACTGCAGCAGTTCGACCGCGCCGGGCGCCGCATCGACGAAGTGCTGTTCCACCCGGCCTGGCATGAGCTGATGGCCATCCTCGTCGGCGCCGGCGCGCATGCCTCGCCATGGGCCGCGCCCGGTCCGGGCGCCCAGGTGGCGCGCGCGACCGCCTATCTATTAGTGGGGCAGCTGGAAAACGGCACGCAATGTCCGGTGACGATGACGTATGCCTCGGTGCCGGCCCTGCGCCAGGCCCTTGATCTGCCGCAAATTGCCGAGCGCTGGCTGCCGAAGATATTGTCGCGCCACTACGACCCCCGTTCCTTGCCCGTGGAGCAGAAGCGCGGCGCCCTGGTCGGCATGGGCATGACGGAAAAGCAGGGCGGCTCCGACGTGCGCAGCAACACGACGCGGGCCACGCGCGTGCCGCCGGCCGAGGCGCGCACCCTGTTTGGCGGGCAGGCGGACGGCGCCTGGCGCATCGTCGGCCATAAATGGTTTTTTTCGGCGCCGCAAAGCGATGCCCATCTGATCCTGGCGCAGGCGGACGAGGAGGGGCTGTCGTGCTTTTTCCTGCCCCGCTTCCTGCCCGACGGCAGCCGCAACGCCATCCGCGTGCAGCGCCTGAAGGACAAGCTGGGCAACCGCTCGAATGCGTCGTCGGAAGTGGAGTTCGCCAACGCCTACGGCTGGCTGGTGGGCCAGCCGGGGCGGGGGATTCCGACGATACTGGAAATGGCCAGCCACACGCGCCTCGATTGCGTGCTGGGCAGCACCGGCATCATGCGCGCCGCCTTGAGCCAGGCGCTGCACCATGCGCGCCAGCGGGCCGCATTCGGCAAGCCGCTCGTCGAGCAGCCGCTGATGCAGAACGTGCTGGCCGACCTGGCGCTGGAATCGGAAGCGGCCACCGCGTTCGCGCTGCGCCTGGCGCGTTGCTTCGATGAAAAGGACGATCCGCAGCAAGCGATGCTGGCGCGCGTGCTGACGCCGGCCGGCAAGTACTGGATCTGCAAGCGCGGCCCCGGCTTCGGCGCGGAAGCCATGGAAGTGCTGGGCGGCACCGGCTACGTGGAGGACGCGCCGCTGGCGCGCCTGTACCGCGAGCTGCCCGTCAACTCGATCTGGGAAGGTTCGGGCAACGTCATGTGTCTCGATGTCTTGCGCGCGTTCGGCAAGTCGCCGGCCGCGCGCGATGCCCTGGCGGCCGAGCTGGCGCTGGCCGGCGATGACGATGCCACGTTCGCCGGCTACCGCGCGCGCCTGCTGGCCGACCTGGACGGGGCGCAAACGGATGAATTTGGCGCCAGGCGGCTGGCCGAGCGCATCGTGCTGGCCGTGCAGGGCGGCTTGCTACTGCGCCATGCACCGCCATGCGTCGCGCAAGCTTTCCTGAACTCGCGTCTGGCGCAGGCGCCGGGCGGCGCGTATGGCCGCTTGCCGGTCGGCACCGATTGCGCAGCCATCCTGGCGCGCGCGCTGCGCGAGTATTGAGGAGGGCGGGGCAGGACGCCGCGCTGGCCCCGCGCGGCGCGGAAAGCGGATTTTTGTATGCAATGTCGAAAATTCCGGCCACAGGCGGGCTGTGGGCTGGGATAATGCTGGAATCCATCATTTTATCGACGCACAGCGCGTTTGCGGCCATGCATGCCGCCGCGCCAGAGAGTAGAGAAAGAAAAATAACATGAAACAAGATCCACGCTTCCCCAATCTGTTCATTACCGACCATCCCTTGATCCAGCACAAGCTGAGTCACATGCGCGAGCACGACACGTCGACGCGCACCTTCCGCGAGTTGCTCAAGGAAATCACCTTGCTGATGGGTTATGAAATTACGCGCGACTTGCCGCTGACGACGCGCGAAATCAAGACGCCGCTGGTGACCATCGACGCGCCCGTCATTGCGGGCAAGAAACTGGCCATCGTGCCCATCCTGCGCGCCGGCATCGGCATGAGCGATGGCCTGTTGAACCTGGTGCCGTCGGCGCGCGTGGGCCACATCGGCGTGTACCGCGACCCGGCCACCCACATGCCCGTGGAATACCTGGTGCGCCTGCCGGACTTGAACGAGCGCACCTTCATCCTGTGCGATCCGATGGTGGCGACCGGCAATTCGGCCGTGTACGCCGTCGACGTGCTGAAGAAACGCGGCGTGACCGACGAGCAGATCATCTTCCTGGCGCTGGTGGCCGCACCGGAAGGCGTCACCGTGTTCCAGAACGCGCACCCGAACGTCAAGATGTTCTGCGCCGCGCTCGATTCGCACCTCGACGACCACGCCTACATCGTGCCGGGCCTGGGCGACGCCGGCGACCGTATCTTCGGTACCAAGTAAGCGTTTTCAGGCGAGTATCGCGATGGCAACCTTGATCGACCCGGATTTTCGCGCCCGTTTGCGCGCCTTGAACGACAAATATGCGGCTGGCGTGCCAGCCCTGATGCAAACGATTGCCCAAGCGCAAGCACGTTGCGATGGCGAGGGGCCGCGCCTGGAGCCGCTGACGGAGCTGCACCGTGCGCTGCACGCGGTGGCCGGCTCGGCCGCCACCTTCGGTTTCGCCGCGCTGGGCCAGGAATGCCGGCGTATCGAGCAGCTGGTGCGCGTGCTGCTCAACGAGCCGGGGCCGGTGCTGACCGAGTGGCCGGTGCTGAGCGCGCAGGTGGGGGCGCTGTTGCGCTGGGCGGAGCGCGATGCGGCCGCCACCCACTTCACTGCCTGAACGACCGCGTCATAGTGGGTGTGGTTGCAATGATTCATTTGATACAACGCAAAGCCCCCGCGTCGTAGATTAGGATATAGTGTGTCCATGCCGCTGGTACAGGGCGCCGCAAGACGGGGATTTGGCTATCAAAGTAGTGTTCGCAAGTTTATTTTGCGAAAGAATGGTTTTTCTCAGTTTTGTTGGTATAATTGGGCATCGTTGGATTCGAGGTAGTAGTGCAGTTTGTCTGTCATTTCTTTCTTGCTTCAAACGATATAACGGGCGCAAGCCCAACTTAACTGAAATAGGAAATTGTAATGGCAACTGGCATCGTAAAATGGTTCAATGATTCGAAGGGTTTCGGCTTTATTACCCCTGACGAAGGCGGCGAAGATCTGTTCGCTCACTTCTCGGCTATCCAGTCGAACGGCTTCAAGTCCCTGCAAGAGAACCAACGCGTTTCTTTTGAAGTGACCGCTGGCCCTAAAGGCAAGCAAGCTTCGAACATTCAGCCAATCTAATACGCTGGATCAAACGAAATAAAGAAATCCTCGGTCTCCGAGGATTTTTTTTTCGCCTGAATTTCCGTAAGGCATGGCTTTTGCGTGTTTTGCGCGGACATTTTGCCCGTGCGCAGTCATTTGTCGGGCGGCTGCGGTGCAGCGTCGGGCGGGCAGGTCGGCCTGGCGCTTATGCGTATGCCTGTCTGCCCGCATTTCCCTGTCGTCACTGGGCTGGGAGGCGTCGCTTAGGCTGCGCCATGCCGACCTGCGCCGCTGCTTGTTGCCGCTTTGCCTCATTGCTGGCGGGCAGGCCTGCCTGGTCAGCGCAAGCCTCTAAGTCGAGCTCTACGGCTTTTCCCGCTGACGTCTCGGCGCCGGACAAAGCCGTCGCGAGCGGAAGGCAGTGGGGGCGAGAAGCGCAGCCTTAGTAAAGATAGGTGAGCATCGCCGCCGCCTATGCCGATGCGCAGCAGGTTTGGTCTCGCATCCTCAGAAAGCCGGTTCGCGCCAGTAATCGGCTTGCGAGTACGCATGCCGCAAAAAATCCACGAATGCCCGTATGCGCAGCGGCAAATGGCGGCGCTGGGCAAACACGGCGTAAATGTCGTTGCCCGGCGCGGCGAACTGGTCCAGTACCGTCACCAGCTGGCCAGAAGCGATCTCGGCACCCACTTCCCACATCGAGCGCCACGCCAGTCCCTTGCCCGCCAGCGCCCAGTCGTGCAGCACTTCGCCATCGTTGCACACCATGTTGCCCGCCACCTTTAAAATCACATTCTTGCCGTTTTCGCGGAAGGTCCAGCCGCGCTGGCTGCCTTCGCTGCTGATCGCCAGGCAATTGTGTTTCGCCAGGTCGGCCGGGATGCGCGGCGTGCCCGCCCGTTTCAGGTAGGCGGGCGAGCCGACCAGCACGCGCTGGTTGTCGGCCAGCTTGGTGCTCACGAGCGAGGAATCGGACAGGCTGGCGATGCGGATGGCCACGTCGATGCCTTCGCCGATCAGGTCGACGAGGCGGTCGTTCAGGTTCAGCGATACCGTCACGTCGCGGTGCTCGGCCACGAACGAGGGGATCAGCGGCGCCACGTGCTGGCGGCCGAAGCCGGCCGGCGCGGAAATGAGCAGATGGCCGCTGGCTTTCACGCTGCGCTCGGCCACGGCCGCTTCCGCCTCTTGCAGCTCTCCGAGGATGCGCTGGCAATCCTCGAGGAAGGCGGCACCTTCATTCGTCAGCGCCAGCTTGCGCGTCGTGCGCTGCAGCAATTTGACGCCCAGACGCTGTTCCAGGGCATCGAGGCGGCGCCCTATCATGGCCGGGGCGATGCCTTCCGCGCGCGCGGCGGCCGACAGGCTGCCCTTGGCGACGACTTCCACGAACGTCGATATTTGTCTGAACTGGCCCATGCTGTGTTCTCGTTATGTCGTCACTTGTGATAAAAACGCATAGATGAAGTGATTTTTAATCTCGTTTCCATGCCTTATAGTGCAATACTATAGAACAAAAGCGCCGCCCGGCAGAGTGTTTTCGCGTCTCTGTCCAGCTTGCCCGCACAGTCGTTCGGCTTATACTTGGATCACCAGATTACCTTTGCTTATATTTACTAAAAACCGGAGAACTTCATGACGCAGAGCACAATCCCCCTTCCCGAAGGCATGCAAATCACGGGCGCCATCGCCCCCGGCTACGAACAGATCCTGACGCCCGATGCGCTGGCGCTGGTGGCCAAGCTGACGCGCGCGTTCGAGCCGCGTCGCCAGGAATTGCTGGCCGTGCGCGTGGAGCGCGCCAAGCGTCTCGATGCGGGCGAGCGTCCTGATTTCCTGCCAGAAACCGCACACATCCGCGACGGCGACTGGAAGATTGCGCCGATCCCGAAGGCGCTGGAATGCCGCCGTGTGGAAATCACCGGTCCCGTCGAGCGCAAGATGGTCATCAACGCGTTCAATTCCGGCGCCGACAGCTACATGACGGACTTCGAGGATTCGAACACGCCGAACTGGGACAACCAGCTGACGGGCCAGATCAATATGTTTGACGCCGTGCGCAAGACGATTTCGCTCGAGCAAAATGGCAAGTCGTACAAGCTGAACGACAAGATAGCCACCCTGGTCGTGCGTCCGCGCGGCTGGCACCTCGATGAAAAACACGTGCTGGTCGACGGCAAGCGCATTTCGGGCGGCATCTTCGATTTCGCCCTGTTCATGTTCCATAACGCCAAGGAACAACTGGCGCGCGGTGCCGGCCCGTATTTCTACCTGCCGAAAATGGAATCGCACCTGGAGGCACGCCTGTGGAACGACATCTTCGTCATGACGCAAAATGAGCTGGGCTTGCCGCAAGGCACGATCAAGGCCACCGTGCTGATCGAAACCATCCTCGCCGCCTTCGAAATGGATGAAATCCTGTACGAACTGAAGGAGCACAGCTCGGGCCTGAACGCGGGCCGCTGGGATTACATCTTCTCGTGCATCAAGAAATTCAAGCTGGACAAGGATTTCTGCCTGGCCGACCGCGCCAAGGTCACCATGACGGCGCCGTTCATGCGCGCCTACGCCTTGCTGCTGCTGAAAACCTGCCACAAGCGCGGCGCACCGGCCATCGGCGGCATGGCGGCCTTGATTCCGATCAAGAATGATCCGGAAAAGAACGACATCGCCATGGGCGGCGTGCGCAACGACAAGGCACGCGATGCCACCGACGGCTACGACGGCGGCTGGGTCGCCCATCCTGGCCTGGTGGAACTGGCCATGGGCGAGTTCACGAAAGTGCTGGGCGACAAGCCGAACCAGATCGAGAAACAGCGTCCCGACATCGACGTCAAGGCGTCGGACTTGCTGAATTTCCAGCCGGAAGCGCCGATCACGGAAGCGGGCTTGCGCTACAACATCAACGTGGGCATCCACTACCTGGGGAGCTGGCTGGCCGGCAATGGTTGCGTGCCTATCCACAATCTGATGGAAGACGCGGCCACGGCCGAGATCAGCCGCTCGCAAGTGTGGCAGTGGATCCGTTCGAGCAAGGGCGTGCTGGAAGATGGCCGCAAGGTGACGGCCGAGATGGTGCGCGCCATGATTCCGGAAGAGCTGGCGAAGGTGCAGCGCGATGCGCCAGGCGGCGACGGCCCGACTTACGTGCGCGCCGGCCAGATTTTCGAGGAAATGTCGACGTCGGAGTCGTTTGCTGAATTCCTGACCTTGCCGCTGTACGAAGAAATCTGATCCTGATCAAGAGCTATGTAAAAAAATCCCGGCAGATGCTTTTGGCGCTGCCGGGATTTTTGTATTGATGTCTGCGCGCCTGACAAGACCGTCGCGACGTGCGGCAGGTTTGCTCAGGTGTCCTCAGAAATTATTCTTCCACATGCGCAGCGCGGCAAACGCTTCCACGGGCGAGGCGTCGGCGGCCAGCTTGCCTTCCACCTTCAGGCTGGTCAGGATGGCCGGTTCGCGGTAGCGCAGGAAGGGGTTCGTCGCTTTCTCCAATGCAATGGTCGACGGCACGGTGGCCAGGCCTTGCTGGCGCTTTTCCGTGTCGATGGCGACGCGCTCCTGCAGGGCCAGGTTGCCCGGTTCGACGGCGCTGGCGAAGCGCAGATTGGACAAGGTGTACTCATGCGCGCAAAATACCTCGGTATCGTCGGGCAGGGCGGCCAACTTGCCCAGCGAATCGGCCATCTGGCCCGGCGTGCCTTCGAACAGGCGGCCGCAGCCGCCGGCAAACAGCGTGTCGCCGGAAAACAGCCATGGCGCGCCACCGCGCTCGTCGCGCTGGCGCACATAGGCGATATGGCCCTTGGTGTGACCGGGCACGTCGATGACCGTCAGCTGCAAGCCCAGCTCGGGCACATAGGCGACATCGCCTTCGGCAAGCGGTTCCGTGATGGCTGTGATAGCCTCATTGCGTGGGCCGAAGACGGGCACGGCGAAATGCTGCAACAATTCAGGTACGCCGCCCGTGTGGTCGGCATGGTGGTGCGTGAGTAAAATGGCGGACAGGGTCAACTGATGGGTTTTAAGCGCATCGAGGATGACCATCGCATCGCCGGGGTCGACGACGGCGGCATGGCGGCCGTCATGGATCAGCCACAGGTAGTTGTCGGCAAAGGCGGGCACGGCAAGTACCGATAAAGCGTGTTCAGGGGAATGGGTCATGAGTCAAAGAGAAAACTGAATGGACAGTGTGGCATCCGAAAAATCCATTATAGCGCTTGACGGCTGGCTGCAGACGCCGGCCGGTCTGTACGTGCGTGCCTGGGAGCAGCAATGCCTCGACAGCCTGACGGTCGACATCTTCGGTTTTAACGCGGTGCAGATCGGCTTACCCCAGCTCGACGCGCTGGCCGCCAGCCGCATGCCGAACAAATGGCTACTCGATTCGCGCCTGCCGTCGCGCCCGCCGCAAGAGAGCCGTTTGACCCTGGTGGCCGCTTTCGACGAGTTGCCGTTCGACTCGCAAAGCCTGGACCTGGTGGTGCTGCCGCACGTGCTCGAGTTTGCCGCCGAGCCGCACCAGGTTCTGCGCGAAGTCGAGCGCGTGCTGATACCGGAAGGGCGCGTGATCGTCTGCGGCTTCAATCCGGCCAGCCTGTGGGGCGCGCGCCAGGGCTTGAGCCGCGTGACGGGCCGCCATTACCTGCCGCAGGCGGGCGAGTTGATCTCTATGCCGCGCATGAAAGACTGGTTAAAATTGCTGAACATGGGCGTCAGCCAAAGCCATTTCGGCTGCTACGCGCCCGCCTGCAAGACGGAAAAATGGCTGCGCCGCAACGCCTTTATGGACAAGGCCGGTGCGCGCTGGTGGCCATATCTGGGCGCAGTGTATATAGTGCAGGCGATCAAGCGCGTCAAAGGGATGCGTTTGATCGGTCCGGCGTGGACCAAGAAACCGGCGACGGCGCCCGCAGGCGCACCGGTCACGAATAAAAGGCGGGAACAGCAAGATGGATAAGGTAGAAATTTACGCCGATGGCGCATGCAAGGGCAATCCCGGTACGGGCGGCTGGGGCGCGCTGATGGTCGCCGATGGCGCCAAGAAAGAAATTTACGGCGGGGAACTGAATACGACGAATAACCGCATGGAATTGAAGGCCGTGATCGAAGCCTTGACGGCGCTCAAACGCCCGTGCCAGGTCGTGATGTATACCGATAGCCAGTATGTCCAGAAGGGTATCAGCGAATGGATCCACGGCTGGAAGGCGCGCGGCTGGAAAACCGCGGCCAAGGCGCCCGTGAAAAACGTCGACCTGTGGCAGGCGCTGGACACGGCCCAGGCCGTCCACGAAGTCGAATGGCGCTGGGTGCGTGGCCACAATGGCCATCCGGGCAATGAGCGGGCCGATGCGCTGGCCAACCTGGGCGTGGAAACCGTGCGCGCCTGAGAACGTCTTGCCAAGCCTGCTGCGCGTCGCGCTTTGCGGCCTGTGATGCTGACCGTAGCTGCGTACGGTTGTGCTTCTCGACCACAAATCATTGCCGCTTGCGACGGTGTGTAGGACGTTCAAGCACACTGTGGTTCGATTACGATACGCAGGTTTGTTATACTGTGCGCTTCGCTTTTTGCTTTTAAGACTGAATCCCCCATGCGTCAAATTGTTCTCGATACTGAAACCACCGGCCTGAACCCACGTACGGGTGACCGCATCCTGGAGATCGGGGGGGTCGAGATGAACAATCGCATGTTGACGGGGAATAATTTCCACCACTACATCAATCCCGAGCGCGATTCGGAAGAGGGTGCGCTGGCCGTCCACGGCTTGACGACCGAATTTCTGAGCGACAAACCGAAATTTGCGGAAATCGCCGAGGAATTCCGTGCCTATATCGCCGGCGCCGAACTGATCATCCATAACGCGCCGTTCGATATCGGCTTCCTCAACGCCGAATTCAAGCGCCTGAACCTGCCGCCCGTGCATGAACAAGTGCATGGCGTGATCGATACCCTGGTGCAGGCGAAGGAAATGCATCCGGGCAAGCGCAATTCGCTCGACGCCCTGTGCGACCGCTACGGCGTCTCGAACGCCCACCGCAAGCTGCACGGCGCGCTGCTCGACTCGGAATTGCTGGCCGACGTCTACCTGGCCATGACGCGCGGGCAAAACAGCCTCAGCATGGAAGAGGAAGTGGAAGTGGCGGCCGACGGCGCCGCCCTGGAAATCGTGCCTCTGGCCGAAGTCATCTTCCAGAGCGCCAGCGCCGACGAACTGGCCGCCCACGAAGCCACCATCGCCGGCCTGGACAAGGCCGCGAAAGGCCAGTGCATCTGGACCGCCGTCATGGCGCCGCCAGCGGCCGCCTGACAAAAATGCGGAGCGCGACAAATTTCCTGCCGCCAGCCCTTGCAGATGCCGCAACACCTATGCGATAATTCGCCTCGCTTCGGGAGGTTAGCTCAGGGGTAGAGCACTGCATTCACACTGCAGGGGTCGCAAGTTCGAAACTTGCACTTCCCACCAAAATTTTCGTTTGTATTCAATGACTTGGGATTTCGCATTCTATCAAAATACAAACTTGGGGCAAACTTGGGGCAATGGGATTTTTCTCCCACCGCCTAGCCTCAACAATACGGCCGCTTTCTGCGGCCGTTTTCATGTCAAGCTGCCTTAGAACGCCTTACATTCCTCTTACTAGCTTTCTCAACAACGGCCTCGTACACTGCGCTATTCTGATTGCCCTCTATCGGCCTATTGCGTTGAAAAACTCTTGGTCAAGACTCGTCACAATGCAATAAATGTACAGGAAAATTGTACGTAGTGAAGGATGCGTTTGAGGTGGGCAAATAGCATCTCGACCTTTTTCCGATCTCTAGAAGATGAAATCGGTACGGCTGAACGTGCCGTCGCGATGCTCGGATTTATCCCATGCAGGAACGTGCGGGGCGATCTTCTTTTCATCGACCAGCCATCCCAACATTGCAGCCACACCGTAATTCGTATCGCCCACCAATCGCTGCGGCTTGATAGCGAATTTTTCCTCAACCCGGTTGATCATCGTTTTGGTCGCTTCGACC
Organism: Janthinobacterium sp. SUN118; assembly: GCF_030397695.1. Taxonomy (NCBI): domain Bacteria; kingdom Pseudomonadati; phylum Pseudomonadota; class Betaproteobacteria; order Burkholderiales; family Oxalobacteraceae; genus Janthinobacterium; species Janthinobacterium sp. SUN118. Next base: position 2,293,307 of record NZ_JAPUBV010000001.1, read on the forward strand.
TCGGCGAGCTTGTTCACGGCTGATGCCTCGACATCGACAATCATTCCCGCTTTCAAATCGATCAGGTAATTTGTTGAGTAAGCAAAAATAGCCGGCCTGCAGCGGCAGTCCAGGTTGCAGACGGATCCGTCAGCGAGATTCTTTTGGGCAGCACTGGATTAGCTTGCTCCAGAGCTGCCAGATATTCTCGCACCGGTCGACTTGCCTGCTCAGGGTCACCCCAATCGATAGCGGAATCGCCTGAACGGGAACGTTGCCGCTGGGCGTCAGCCTTGATCATGCTGGCGTTGCTTGCAAACCCTTCGCCCTGTACCAGGCCTGCTGCGATGCAACGTCGAAGAACCGCATCGAATAGCTGGCGAAATGCATCGTGATCGCGAAAGCGGCCGTGTCTATTTTTGGAAAAACTTGAGTCATCCGGCACCTTATCCTGCAGACCCAACCGGCGGAACTAACGGTAAGCCAGATTCATGCCGATTTCTTCGCACAGCCTTCGCTCAGAACGTATGCCATCGAGCGCGGAATCGTTTTGTATTGTCGCGCTTGCGGTAGCCATGCTTATGCAACCGATGGAACGATCATCGCTGACGACTCATCTTCTAGCAAAGGTGCGCGGCCTGCTCCGTCTTCGCGGTGTCAAATGCGCTAACCCCTAGCTATACAACGTTCGCTTCGAGTCTGGCGCGGACACTACTATAGTTCCGCAATCGAGCAGAAGCAGTCGTTGTTGTGTATCGCTGTCAGTCCTATTTATCGTGCATTAAGCAGTATCCATCATTCTGAAGTTTGCAGCGGACTCCTGGGTTAGATCGTAACAGCTCATATTCAGCGTAGGAACGTTTCAGCTGTCGCAAAACAGCAATCACCTGGGGATCAGTGCTTTTGGACAGGTCATCCAATTTTCCCCAAGCTACTAACTTAGGGGAAATACCAACAAAGACCATGGAAAACGGCGCCAATTTGTACTCAGGGAAATAACTGGTCACGCAACCAGTGCCGTTTTTCTCGCATTTGTAACTTGATGCCACCTGACCGGTTGGCTCGCTAATTTCGTAATGCCGCAACGTATAAGTCGCTCCCTCTACGTCAAATATTCTTGACGCAAGAACACTTGACCGACCCAACACCTTATCGACCTCAGAAATTGTGAGTCCTTTCCCTTTCTTGTCGAGCGTCGCAACGTCGCTCTCCCATACGGGAACAGAGACACATCCTGTAAGCATAACCAAAAGAGTGACAATAGTGAGTTTGGAAACAAGACGCATAGATTTTAGGGGGAATATTTTTAATGTAACCACTTTCCGAGACGATCATGGTTTTTTATCACGTTGGATATAAACAATGATAGCATTTCCCCTTCGCAAGTTTTCGATATCTGATGACTATAATGCGTTGCACCGATGACCTGGCAAGCGAGCCATGCGCCGCAGACGGTACTCGCCTAATGGCCGTGGCGATATATTCTTCTGCTTTGGGAGGGAATCTGTCGCACATGAACACCGGCAACCGGCCAGAAGCAGTCATTGGAGAGATAATGGATTGGGAACCGATTTCAGAGACAGAATGATGGGATAAGATCATAAGTGCGGAAGGCCGAATGGGTCCTCAGGTACTCCGCCTGTGGGAAGCCTTCAAAATTCCTCCTGAGAAGTGGGCCCAGCAAACCTATGGCACAGTTGGCGGCGGCTTTTGGGTTGTGGCGGTCATCGGCAGCAGGGTAATCTGGTTCAACGATATCGAAGTTGGTTTTAACTGTTCTTCATATGTAGTCGCCGGTAAGCTTTCCGAGTATTTTTGCAACCAAGATGAACTTGAGATAGCCGTTCAAAATATGCTAGCGATCATCGAGGCCGGCAGAGATTCAATCGCGCGACGCTCCGTCCCGATCCCAAGGGAATGGAAGTCTAGATAAGTCTAGTATCAAAGGTCCGGTCTGGAGCGGAACCTACCAACAGCGGCAATCGGCCAAGAGCAGCCACTCGATATACATATGCGATGAAGCCCATGGATAATTTGCAAATAAGGGAATTAGTAAAGAAGTTGGACACAACAAGCGCACTCGACCAAGAGGCAGCTTGGACGCTGTTGCGCCCCCTGGGTATAGACGTTGTGCCGTTCTTGGCTGATGCCTTTGACAGTACAAAAAAAGCGCAAGGCCGCGTTGCTCTCGTCTTTCATGCGATTCGTTTTGCACGCATTTCACAGACTGCATTCGAACTGGGTATTCGGGCTCTTAAAGACAAAGCGACCCTAGTTCGCTATCGAGCATGTGGTATCTGTGCATACTCCTTGCGTGCTGATGCGATTCCTCATCTTAATGAATTGCTAAAACACGCCGATGTGAAGACTGTAGAGGACGCAATTGCTGCGATAGACGCTATAAAGCGAAGGAACCATCACTACTTCATCGACCGTAGTCATTCGGGCAGTTCATTTTGGACCGTTAACCCGGAAGACTCCGCTTTGTGATGATGACGTTGCTTACGGCCAGGAGCGGTCTTTTGCAGAGCGGCGGAAACGGCGATGGTGACTAAACAATGAAGAGATTTGAGATTGAAGGTCCACTGCGTGGAGAAGGGCTAATCGTCCGGCAAGCTGGCGGCATGCATCGCTACGGTCACGTAATCCTGTCAGTCGAACCGGCGCAAACGGCGCTTTCATTCGCACGGGAAGTCTCGTCTACAAGGATCCCTGAGGAATTTAAGGCAGCGGTTTACAGAGGCATCGAGGCACAATTCCAGCCTCACGCAAGGTTTGGTACATACAGCACGGAAGGTCTCCTGATTCGGATAGTAGATGGGTCATCACATGCCATCGATTCGAACGAAGGAAGCTTTGAAATTGCGGCATCGTTGGCTTTGTTGAGAGCACTGGACCAACTGGCTCAGGGCTGGACATAACAACCGAGATCTCGGGTATCTGAAATGGCGTCAACGTCATAGGTTGCCGCGTCGGGACCGCTAAAGGTTCTGTCGCGTTGTTGATCAGAGGGCAAAGTTATCCCTGCATGGCACTTCTCCCCTCAAACTGGACGGACTTTTCCTGCCCGCGCATAAAATTGGTCGGCGAACGGCATCTTTACTGTGCGATCCATTGCGAACTGACCCTTGCGGAACATGTGCATGAGCTCGATGCCCGCGAGCACATTACCGGCGCATCGGAACGACGCCCACACGCGTGGGACGAGCGTGGCAGCGAAACCACCGGCCATGCGACTTGCCAAGTCGAAGCCGGCACCCGACCAAACCTCAGCTTTCCTGGGCGCGTTCGTACAGGAACCCGCCGAAGTTCAAGCAGCTTTTGCTTCAGCGCGGCGTTTGTCGCTGCAGGGCAAGGGGGATAGACAAGTCAAACCCGATCTCCTCGTTGGATCAGGCAGCTACGAGATCGCACACCCGAAGTGTGGCAGAACACCCAGGCTCCTAACACGATCCATCGGCTTTCATCTTTCAAGAACCAAGGATCAGGAAAGTCAAAGCTACTGGCGGCGATTCAATGGCACCGTTCGCTTCCGCCCCAAAGCGGACACAGCTCAACATTTTGCGCCGGCTTTTTCGCCACCGCCGAGACTTTTCAGCAATGCGGCTCGATTTTCGAAAAATCGCATATTTTTCATTGTAGCGATGCCCCCACAGCGGGTACAGGTGCAGGTCTTCGTTTGCGTAAATGTGTTTTCCTCGCTAAGTGCCTGGCACATTTCGCAGCGCCAGATCCACGGAAATCTTTCAGGTAGAGATACAGAACAGAGGAAAACGAATTGCTGAGCGACTGTCTGGATGCACTCATCGGGTTTATTTAGGTCAAGCGCTCCGTTAAATTTTATGCAGTCGGTTTGAGCTTTTGCTGGATCGAGGTCGTTTACGAGATCCAGCCAGATCCAGTGGATATAAGGTTCATTGTAGTCATCAGAAATTGTTAGCATTTCTTGCACGCATTCCCAAGGCATAAGTAGGCCTTGTAGCATCTTTTGGCAAATGCTACTAGAGTAAGTACATAGAGCGCTGTACCAGTCGCTCGGCAGTTCCAATCTTAGTTCGTTTATGGATGACTGAAATAATCGTTCAACTTGATCCGAATCGACGTAGTCGTCCCAGCGGCACACAGCGAGTTCCCAAATGCTAGGTGCATCACAACCGCCTTCCAGTAACTCATTTGCCCAATCGACGTAGTCGAGCGTCTTTATCCAGGATCCATCGATCCTCTTAAAAGCAAGTTCTGTGAAATCCAAGTGTTTCCTTGCAAGGCTTCGGTTTTAGAATAGAACGCGTATGACCGCCTCTGGCCGGTAGCGGCACCAGAGCATAGCCGATTGCCAATCAGAAAATTTCACACATTATCACGCTGCTACGAATGGCCGTTTCGGGCCGATTAGCTATGATCGAAAGTCGCCCCGAAGCGAACTGGGAGACATATCGTCTACTTATCTCAATAGCGCGTAACGTCTGTATTCAGTCGTGCCGAAGGCGGCGGCGGAACACTATGTTCAGCCGTTAGCATATCCAAATTCCTCGAATGGTAGTTCGATTGGAGAAAGTAGATAGGAAATACCATCTTCGGATTGCTTGACGTGCCAGACAGCGATCCCAACTGGAGGAACCCGTAATGCTAACGGAAACGCGAACGGCGGAACCCAGAGCAATTCGACGTCGCCGTCGCCGGCCCAGCCTATTTCAAGAAAGGATGTCTTGGCTTGTTCAATGTAAGGCGCAGCCTTGGCTGCAGATCCAAGCACAAATTCGGGTTTCAAGGCGAACTGACGGTTGTCGATATATTCGTAACCGTACGCGTGGAAATCCTTCATTGCTTCGGGCAGATAATTAACAATCTGTCCTATTGGAATCGTGTAGCCCATATTTTTCTTGAAGTAGTGATAGCCGAACAATGAGGTGATGGACTTTAGCACACCTTAAAAGTGAGGGGGAAATGCACGTCGGAGATCTTGCGCCGTAAAATCTAAGGTCTGCTTCTCCCCGTCTAACCACTCAGTTCACGTCAGTCAGCTTTTGGCCGGTTACCGTCGTTGGCGGGTGCCGCCTGCGGATTCAATCTATCAACGCAACACCTTAACTTAAATGCATCATTGCAGAGTGGAAATGATGCGAAAGAAAAACCGAATCAATGGCGCTGTGCCCAGAGGAACCCGAGATTGCCGTCGCAAAGCATTTTGCCGCGGGAGTGTTAATGCAGGAACCCGCCGAAGCTCACGGGGGCTGGTGCTAGCGCACGGCAGGAGTCTCAGCAGGGCAGGGGAGATAGACAGGCCAGACCTGATCTCGTCGTTAGATGAGGCAACTACGAGAATGCGCACCAGGTGCCTAACAGGACACGCAGGCTATAACACGATCCATCGGGTTTTCATCTTTCAAGAAGTATGGATCAGGAGAGCCTAAGCTACTGATGGCGATTCAGTCCGAAAATGCCCGGTTCGCTCGGTAGTGAGGCGTCTCGCGGCCGGAGACGCCCTGCGGTGTCTACATCGGCACAGTCTTTCAGAGGCGGTACAGACTGCCGGAGCCAACGCTGTCCACCGGCGTGCCGTCCGTGCAGCCGGCCATCGGCAAACCCTGCGCCCATCCGGCTGCCAAGGCATGCACGTCACGCAAGGGATCGGACGCCTTGGCGCGCTCATTGCGAATGCGGCAGGTTTCAGGATCAGTGGCAAACAGACCCCGCGCGAAAACGCGACCCTGCTCGGCCAGCTTCGCGGTCTTCGGCCCGCGGATCTCCGCGAAGCGCAGCAAGGCTGCATCGAGGCAGCCGTCCGTCCCAACCAGGCACCGCGCCAGATGCCAGGCGTCTTCCAGCGCCTGACAGGCGCCCTGGCCAGATGTCGGCAACGGCGCATGCGCCGCATCCCCCACGAGCAGCACATTGGCCCGGCTCCACGTGCGCAGCGGCTCCAAGTCGTGCACGGCAATCAGTCGGATGGCATGCGCCGGTGTCGCCTGGATGATGCGGGTGACAGGCTCCGGCCATCCCGCGAGCAGATCCTCAATCTCCTTTCGCATATCCGCTGCGGGCGCAGCCCCCGGCAATGGCCGTGCCTGCGCCGCCGCCCAGTAGACCAAATCCGGCCGGACCGCCACGCAACCGAAGCGATCACCCGAACCCCAAAAATCCTGAATCGCGATATCGTCCACCAGTGCACTCTCCGCCTGCGCCACACCCACCCAGTTTACAAAGCCCTGATAAACTGGGGTGTTGTCCCCCGCGACGAACGCGCGCGCCACCGAGTCCATGCGGCCATCGGCGCCGATCAGCAGATCCGGACGAATGCTTACCCCGTTTTCGAACCGCGCCACGGCTTTGCCGCTAGCATCGAGGTCGATCGCCACCGCCTGATGCCCGAACTCTACCGGGATCCCGGCCTGTGCTGCATGATCCAACAGTATCGCCTGCAAGTCCCGGCGCAAAATCGTATGGGTCGGATGTCCCATAATCTGGTCTAGCAGCGCAATATCGATGCCCCCCAAAGAATTGCCCGCGGCATCCTGGCGGTGCATGGCCACTGGCCGGCCTCCCACTGCAGCGATGTCTTGCAGCAGCCCCAGTTCCTCTAGCACAAAGCCGGCGTTGGGCCAGAGCGTAACGCCAGCCCCCATCGTCGCAGGCCCCGCCCGGCGCTCATATACGCGGGGACTGTACCCCCGCTTGCTCAAGGCAAGCGCCACGCTCAACCCTGCAATGCCGCCGCCAAGTATTCCGATTTCCATGCTGAAGCTCTCCTATTCAATCCGTCCCGACGCGCCGCCGGCGGCGATCCATCGGACGAGACGGCATCTTAGATTCCGCCACTGTGGAACACTAGTATGTGAAAATGGGTAGATTTCATACCTTAATCGGGATAATAATGCGCAATGCCCTCGACCTGAATGCCGTCCGTGTCTACGTGGCGGTCGTCGATGAACAAAGCTTTGCCGGTGCGGCCCGCCTGCTGACCCTGCCATCTTCTAACGTCAGCCGCCACGTCGCCACGCTGGAACGCATGTTGGGCGTCCGCCTGCTGGAACGCAGCACCCGCCATCTGCGTATGACGGAAGCTGGCAGGCTACTCTACGAACGCGCAAAACCCTTGCTCGACGCCTTACTCTCCACCGAGGAAGAGCTTGGCGCAGTGCAGCGTGAACTGCGCGGCACCCTGAGGATGTGCATGCCAGGCGAAGCGCCAAGGCTGCTAGCTCCTATCCTGGCCGAATTCTGCAGCCTCCATCCCGGCGTCGAGCTGGAATGCGATACGCGCCTGACCGGTCTCGAAGCTCTCCGGGAAGACATGGACCTGTCCATCGTCTTCCATCGTGGGCGCCAGGACGACAGTACCTTCATCACCCGCGAACTCGCTACGCTGCCCAGCATCGTGGTTGCGGCGCCCGCCCTGCTAGCCAAAACCGGGATACCGCGCCAAGTGCGCGAACTTAGGTCATTGCCTTGCATTACCACCTTGAGCGCGTTAAAGGGCCAGCCCTGGCAGTTTCTCGACGCCACAGGCGAAATCGTGAAGGTATCCGTGCGTAGCCGCTATCGTGTTAACAGCGGAGAACTGGCATTGGCGGGCGCGCGGCAAGGCATCGGCTTCGCGATAGTGGCGGCTTATCCATGCCAGGAAGATCTTGCCGCAGGCCGATTGCAGGAGGTGCCGCTGGACTTGATCCCTGCGCCGCTGCAATTGCTTGGCGTGTACAGCCATCGGCATTCCGTGACTGCGCGGGTTCGGGCTTTGCTGGAATTCATGCAGGTGCGGTTGGAAGGAGTCGGGAGCGGCTCAAAATGAAAATCGAGTTGAAGAGCGCGGCCGAATAGCCGAATGTCTGCTCCTGGCTGCGGATTCAATCATCAGCAACGCAACACTTTAACTTAAATGCATCGTTGCTTAGTGGAAATGATGCGAAAGAGGAACCGAATCAATGGCGCTGTGCCCCGCGGAACCCGAGATTACCGTCACGAGGCATTTTGCCATGGGAACGTTAGTGCAGAACGCGCCGAAGCCCAAGCAACTCTTGCTTGAACGCTGCAGGAGTGTCTGCAGGGCAGGGGAAATAGACAGACCAGATCCGATCTCATCGTTGGATCAGGCAGCTACGAGATAGCACACCAGGAGCCTGGCAGGGCGCCCAGAGGCTCAATACGATCCATCGGTTTTTCATCGTCCGAGAACCATGGATCAGAAGAGTCTAAGCTACTGGTGGCAATTCAAGCGCGACGGCGTGATGCCGTCGGACAACGTGATGCGCAACTGGCCATGGAAGCCGTTTGCCGCCGCTGTTAGGCTATTGCGTGCCTGCTGCAAGGCGGCGAAGACGCGCGGCACATGATCGAGGAACAGGTTGTCCGCGCGAGTCAGCCGTGTACTGCGCGTGGTGCGGGTGAGCGGCACCACGCCCAGTTCTTCTCCCAGCTCCGTTATGGCACGCGACAGCGGCGCTTGCTCGACGTGTAGCCGCTTGGCGGCGCGGGCGAAGTGTAGTGCTTCAGCGGCGGCCAGGAGTCGACATAAATGTCTCAATTCCATGGCGATCAGTCATCCCGTCTTACGCTGCCCAACAGCACGAGCACCAGGATCGCCGTCGCTGCCGCAGCACCCGCCAGGACAAGAAGCTGAACACGGAATGCACCTTCGTATACCTGCAACAGCAACGACTGTCCAACCGTCGGCAAATGCACCAGGGCATGGCGTAGATCGCTCATCGCCAACCGGTTCGATGCTTCGACCAGGTCGGCATTCGCCACTTGCCCTGATGTGCCATTCGGCATCGAAGCCACCAGCCCAGAGAGAATGTTAGCGGACATCATGGCCCCCACGGCGGCGATGGCCATCCCGTCGCCGGCCAGGCGTACCGCATTGAAGATTCCGGCCGCCATGCCTGCCCGTTCCTTGGGAACAACGCTCACGGCCAAACCATCCATCAACCCCCAAGGCAGGCCGATGCCGATGCCAATCATCAGCATCGCCAGCAAACGTGCGCTTTGCGCATCGCCGGATAGCGTCACCCCCAACCAGGCAAGTCCGGCTGCCGCAATGGCGAGGCCAATGCCAGACAGCACGCCAACGTTGATCCAGCGCGCCAGCAGGCCGGCAAAGAAGGGCACCACTAGCAGCGGCGCGGACAATGCAATCATCATTTGCCCGGCTGCCAGTGCGCTGTATCCTTCGACCCCGATGAATCGGGCTGGCAGCATGACCAGCAGCACGATGTACGCATAGGCCGGCGCAATCGCCAGCACCTGCACTCCGACGAACCGGGCATTGGCGAACAGAAACAGGTCGAGCATGGGCTTGGTCTGCCGGCGTTCGATGACGACAAAGGCGGCCAGCAACATGAGGGCGCTCGCCAGGCAAGCCAGGACCCAGGCATGGCTCCAACCTCGCTCGGGGGCAAGAATGATGCCATAGGTCAGCAGGGCCAGACCGGAGGTAAAGCTGATGGCGCCGGACCAGTCCAGTCCCGTGGCGTCGGGGTCGCGCGTCTCGCGGGCAAATGGTGCAATGAGTGCGGATGCCAGCATGGCGACGAGCGCCGGCAGAAAGAACACCCATTGCCATCCCAGAGTGTCGATCAGCAGTCCGGCCATAAATGGGCCGAATGCCGCTCCAGCGCCGAATGTCGTACCGATCAGGCTGAATACGCGCGTGCGGGCGTGTCCATCGAACTCCTGTGTCAGCGCAGCCATCGCGCCCGCAAAGGCTGCTGCCGCGCCCAGGCCCTGGATGAGTCGCAGGATGTCGATCCAGAACACGGATGGCATGAGGGGAATCGCCGCCGTTATCAAGGCGAACAACAGCATCCCGGACAGCCAGACCCGCTTGCGCCCATAGGTGTCGGCCAGGCTGCCTGCGGCCAGCGTCGCACTGCCGTAGGTCAGGATGTAGGCGTTGATGATCCAGGTCAGTTCGACCGCGCTGCCGCCAAGCGCCTGGTTGATCGAGGGAACGACCACAGCGGGGCTGGCAATGCTCAACGGAATGACCGCAGCGGTCAGGCAGCCAGTCACGATCAGCGGGGTCTTATGCACCCTTGCGTCCGACGCAGATGCGATGGTGGTGGTACTCATCGGGTATTCCTTAACGATGGCGAGTCACTCCTGGCTTCCTCCTAGAGTGACTCAGGCTCTCGGATTCATGGCTGTGGCGGCAATGCCGCGACGGCCCTACTGTATAACTGAGGATACAATGGAACTATTCAGGGAAAAATAGTGCAGATATAATGACTAACATGACTGATTGGTCATTAATTGGAGAGTGGAATGGATAGCCACAGCGGCATGGCGATCTTTGTGCAGGTCGCCGAATTGCGCAGCTTCGCGGCCGCGGGACAGCGTTTGGGTATCTCCGCGTCGGCGGTCAGTAAGGGCGTAGCACGGCTGGAGCAGAAGTTTGGCGTGCGCCTGTTCCAGCGCAGTACTCGCAGCGTGAGCCTCACAGCGGAAGGCGCGCTGTTCCTCGACCGTTGCCGGCGTATCCTTTCCGAAATCGCGGCGGCCGAGAGTGAACTGGCCAGCACGACGTCAAGCCCGCAAGGCCGACTGCGGTTGAGCCTGCCGCTGGTCAGCGGATTGATGTGGCCGGTGTTGTCGGCCTTTGCCAGCCACTACCCGCAGATCGAACTCGACCTGGATTTCAGCGACCGGCTGGTGGACGTCGTGGATGAAGGTTTCGATGCGGTAGTGCGCACTGGAGACTTGAGCGATTCCCGCCTGATGAGCAAGCGCCTGGGGACCAGCTGCTTTGTCTGCGTGGGCGCACCACGCTATTTTGAGCGGCGCGGCACGCCCGAACGGCCCGAGGACGTCGCCCGGCACGCTTGCCTGCTGCATCGCATCCCAAGTACCGGCCTGCTGGAAAAATGGCGCCTGCGGCGCGACGACGAGGACGTCGACATACGCCCCGCAGCAAGCATGACCAGCAATCACCTTGAGACCCTGCGGCATATGGCCATCCAGGGCCACGGCATTGCCTACCTGCCGGATTTCGCGGTCAGGCCGGCCCTGGATCGCGGAGAGCTGGTGACGGTGCTGGACGAATGGGCCGGTTCGTCCAGTACCTTTTGGCTATTGTGGCCGTCCAATCGGCAAGTGTTGCCCAGAGTCCGGGCGTTCGTTGATTTCATGGCTGAACATCTGTTTCCGGTGGGATCATTCAGATGATTGGAAGATCGCGTTGCCGCCCGATCTCCCTCGACACGCCACTGCCACGCACCGTCGCGTCGCTCTTGCGCTTCTCTATGACTGTTGCATGAAGAAGATCCATCATGCAACAGTAGAGCTCCTTGCATGAGCTACTGGTGGCGATTCAAAGACCGGCTTTTGCTAAAACGCGGCAGAAGTCTCTGCCGGGCAAGGAGGATTGACAGATCAAACCCGATCTCGTCGTTGAAGCCTGCAGCTACGAGATCGCACACCATGCATCCGACAAGCGTTATTTTTCCGTCTATGCGAGATCTTGTCATCGTACCAGGTTGCTGTATCGGGGCGCACCGCACGCCGAACAGGGCACCCAGATCCGCGCCTCTTTTTGCCGTTACCAATGGCAAGTATTGCATCATCGAATTGCCACCGCTTTGAATAACTGGGGTTGCCAGCCTCCACCGAGCGCCTTGAATGCCGCGACCACTGCGCGCGCGGATTCGGTCTGCGCTTGCGCCTGCATATCCGACGCGCGTAGCAATCCCTCGTCGGCATGCAGGACTTCGATAAGATTGACGACTCCTTTTCGGTATGCCGTAAAGGAGGCATCCCTGGCTCGACCAAGCGATACCACGCCGTTGGTGAGTATGCTTGCTTGATCTTCACGTTTGATCAATACGGAGCACGCGTTCTCAACGTCTTCGGTAGCACGCAGCACGGCGAGCCGATAAGCGGCCAGCGCCTCGGCCTCCTGACCTTTGGTCAGATCAATTTGTGCATTGATGCGGCCGAAATCGAACAGGCGCCAGCGCAATCCCAGCACTGCGGCGCTCTGGCTGGCGCCACCGGTGAAAAGATGGCCACTGGAGAGCGATGTTGCGCTGCCGATCATTCCACTTAAGGACAGCTTCGGGTAATACTCGGAGACGGCCATGCCGATACGTGCACTCGATGCAGCGAGGCGGCGTTCCGCCACGATCAGATCTGGACGGCGGCGGAGCAAATCGCCGGGGGATCCTGCGTGCGCAATCTGCGGAGCCGCCGGAAGAGGGCGTGCCGTCGCCAGCTCTTCTCTATGCGTGCCCGGTGGTGTGCCAAGCATTACGTCCATTGCATTCATGGCGGTCTCCAGTCCTGCTTCGAGTACAGGTACCGCTGCACTCACTTGGGCCAGCGCACCCTCGACTTGCCGCACTTGAAGTTCGGCCGCCAGGCCCTTCCTATACAGCAGATTCATCGTCGCCAATAACTCTTGCTGCGTCCTGACCTGGCTGCGTGCGATAGCCAGGCGGGTTTGCAGTCCGCGAATGCTCATGTAAATGTCGGCAGTCTGCGCCGCTACTGTCAAGCGGGTCGCTGCCACGCCGGCTTCTGAAGCCTGATACTCGGCAAGCGCGGCTTCCCGTTCGCGACGCAAGCCACCAAATATATCGAGCTCCCAGCCGATCCCGAGGTTGGCCTCGTAAGCATTTCCATAGCGATCAAAATTCGGCTGCGCGTTGAGAACCTGCCCTAGAGAGGTTTCTACCGACGAGTAGGCCCGGGCCCCTTGCGCATTCAGGGTGCCAGAGGGAAGGAGCGCGGCATTTGTTGCCCCGAGTCCCGCGCGTGCCTGGGTAACGCGGGCGGTTGCCTGCGCCAGGTCCAGATTCTGCTCCAATGCAAGCGCGACCAGGCGGTTGAGCTGGGGATCGCCGAAACCCTCCCACCACGTGGAAAGATCGGCGGCGGCATTGGCATGCCTTTGCTTGATTGCCGCTTGCCCCAGGTATCGTTCTGGCAGATGCGTTTCTGACCGAGTGTAATCAGGTCCGACAGCGCACCCGGTCGTACCACAGGCGACTGCGAACATAAAGAAAGTACGTTTGAGTAACATGTGACCCTCCCACGAAAGAGAAAGAAAAGCAGTTTTTGTGACTATATCACGATATGGTCACTATTTGTGCAAATCTACAACTAGGGTTAAGCTATCGGGCATGAATAAAGCAACCACCATTCCGGGTTCTGCCCGAGGCCCCGTCGATCATGAGGTTCGGGATCAGATCATCTCCGCTGCCAAGGCGCACTTTCGGTTATACGGCTACGAAAAAACGACGGTGTCAGACCTCGCCAAGTCCATCGGTTTTTCCAAGGCTTACATCTACAAGTTCTTTGAATCCAAACAGGCCATCGGAGAGCTGATCTGCGCAAATTGCCTGGGTGAAATCGAAGCCGATGTCAGAGTTGCCGTTGACAGCGTTGAACGTGCACCTGAGAAGCTACGGCGCATGTTCAAAGTGATCGTTGAGTCTAGCCAACGACTGTTCTTCGATGATCGCAAGCTATACGATATTGCAGCCTCGGCCGCTATCGAGCACTGGGAATCGGTGCGGGCCTACGAGGTTCGTATCCAGCACATGCTGCAGGAAGTGCTGCGCCAAGGGCGTGAAACTGATGATTTTGAAAGGAAGACCCCGCTCGACGAGGCGGTGAATGCGATTTACCTGGTCATGCGACCTTATCTTAATCCCTTGCTGTTGCAGTACAGCCTCGACCATGCCCAGGACGCACCCGCTCAATTATCCAGTCTGGTACTGCGCAGCTTGTCAAGATAGTCACGCTTTAATACGTGACCGTTGACTTAATTGGTCACTGGTATCAAAATGAAATCCTGTTCAGTTTTTTTACGGGATTTCTATGCCGCGTCATCGATTCGCTCTCTCTGTCGTCATCTCTGTATTGCCGTTGGCATTGATCGCCTGCGGTGAAAAGAAGCAATCTGATCCACGTAACGAAGCCCCGCTCGTGCGGGTTGCAAGCGTCCGGGATGCGACGGCTGTGTCCCGGACATTCAGCGGCATCGTTGCTGCCCGCGTGCAAAGCGATCTGGGTTTCCGGGTCGCCGGCAAGGTGCTGGAGCGCCTCGTGGATACAGGGCAAGCGGTAAAGCGCGGACAGGTGCTGATGCGCATCGACCCCGTGGATCTGCGGCTTGCCGCACATGCCCAGCAGGAGGCGGTGACCGCTGCGCGCGCCAGGGCACAGCAAACGGCGCAGGAAGAAGAGCGCTATCGCGATTTGCGCGGAACTGGCGCGATCTCAGTGTCTGCTTATGACCAGGTCGCGGCAGCCGCAGCGGCGGCCCAAGCCCAACTCAATGCTGCCGAAGCTCAAGCCGAAGCGGCCCGTAACGCCAGTCGTTACACAGAGCTGCTGGCGGACGCCGATGGCCTCGTCATGGAAACATTGGCCGAGTCCGGCCAAGTCGTGGCCGCAGGGCAGCCTGTGGTGCGCGTGGCCCATGCGGGACGCCGCGAAGCGCTGATCCAGTTGCCGGAAACGTTGCGCCCTGCAATCGGCTCAGCAGGGCTGGCCACACTGTTTGGCAGGGATGGCGCTGCCGTACCGGCCAAATTGCGGCAGCTATCGGATGCCGCGGACCGGCAGACCCGTACGTTCGAGGCACGCTATGTGCTGGACGGCGAGCTTGATAGTGCGCCGTTGGGCGCCACCGTCACCATACAAATACCGGAAACGCCATCCGCCAAACAAGGGGGCATGTCGGTGCCAATCAGTGCACTGTACGATGCGGGGAAAGGGCCGGGAGTCTGGCTTATCCAGGGGCAGCCCGCAAAGGTAAGCTGGCGGCCGGTAACGGTCCGCAGCTTGGGTGACAACGAGGCGGGGATTGCTGCGCAGCTCAAGCAAGGTGACAAGATCGTTGCGCTTGGCACGCACCTGCTGCACGAAGGTGCGCAGGTACGCGTAGCTGATCAATCGGCCACGACGGCAGGAGCGCGCCCATGAGCACCGGCCGTTTCAATCTGTCGGCACTCGCCGTGCGCGAGCGCTCCGTTACCCTGTTCCTGATTTTCCTGATCGCATTGGCTGGGATTGTTTCCTTTTTAAAGCTTGGCAGAGCGGAAGATCCTGCCTTCACGGTCAAGGTCATGACGATTGTGAGTGCCTGGCCAGGCGCCACCGCACAAGAAATGCAAGATCAGGTCGCCGAAAAAATCGAGAAGCGCCTGCAGGAATTACGCTGGTACGACCGTAGCGAGACCTACACCAGGCCAGGCCTGGCATTCACAACGCTGACGCTGCTCGATCGCACACCGCCGGCGGAAGTGCAGGAGCAGTTTTATCAAGCGCGCAAGAAAGTCGGTGATGAGGCAGGCAACTTGCCGCCAGGCGTGATCGGACCGATGGTCAACGACGAATATGCGGACGTCACTTTTGCCTTGTTTGCACTGAAGGCCAAGGGCGAGCCGCAACGCTTGCTGGTACGCGACGCTGAGACGTTGCGGCAACGTCTGTTGCATGTCCCGGGCGTTAAAAAGGTCAACATTGTCGGTGAGCAGTCCGAACGTATCTATGTCGAGTTTTCGCATGCGCGTCTGGCAACGCTCGGCATCAGTCCCCAGCAAGTATTTGCGGCGCTGAATAGCCAGAATGCCCTGACGCCGGCCGGCTCAGTGGAAACCAAGGGACCACAAGTGTTCATACGCCTGGATGGTGCTTTCGATGAATTGCAGAAAATCCGCGACATGCCGGTCGTAGCGCAGGGGCGCACCATAAAACTGTCGGAGATTGCCACGATCAAGCGCGGCTACGAAGACCCGGCGACATTTATGATACGCAACGGCGGAGAACCTGCGCTATTGCTTGGCATTGTCATGCGGGACGGCTGGAATGGACTCGACCTTGGCAAGTCCCTGGAGAGGGAAGTTGGCGCGATCAATGCGGAGCTGCCGCTGGGAATGGGCTTGAGCAAGGTCACAGACCAGGCCGTCAACATCGGCTCGTCGGTCGATGAGTTCATGGTTAAGTTCTTTGCCGCGTTGCTGGTAGTCATGGTGGTGTGCTTCATCAGCATGGGCTGGCGAGTGGGGATCGTGGTTGCTGCGGCCGTGCCGCTGACCTTGGCGGTCGTTTTCATCGTGATGGCCGCTACCGGCAAGAATTTCGACCGCATTACGCTGGGCTCCTTGATCCTGGGGCTGGGCCTGCTGGTTGACGATGCCATTATTGCCATTGAAATGATGGTAGTGAAGATGGAAGAGGGCTACAGCCGCATCGCAGCATCGGCCTATGCGTGGCGCCATACTGCTGCGCCGATGCTTTCGGGCACGCTGGTCACAGCGGTCGGCTTTATGCCGAATGGCTTTGCGCGTTCGACCGCCGGCGAATACACCAGCAATATGTTCTGGATCGTGGGGATTGCCCTGATTGCATCGTGGGTCGTCGCGGTGGTATTTACGCCTTACCTTGGCGTCAAACTGCTGCCCGAGTTGAAGCGGGTCGAGGGTGGCCACGACGCGCTCTACGACAGTCCGCGGTACAACCGCTTCCGCCAGTTGCTCAAGCGCGTCATCACGCGCAAATGGCTGGTGGCGGGTGCCGTGGTGGGCCTGTTCGCCATGGCCGTGCTGGGTATGGCGGTCGTCAAGAAGCAGTTTTTCCCCATCTCGGACCGCCCCGAAGTCCTGGTCGAGGTGCAGATGCCTTATGGCACGTCGATCGTACAGACCAGCACCGCCACGGCGAAGGTCGAAGCATGGCTGGCCAAACAGGCGGAAGCAAAGATCGTCACTGCCTATATCGGCCAGGGCGCGCCGCGTTTCTATCTGGCCATGGGGCCCGAGATGCCTGATCCGTCGTTTGCAAAGATCGTCGTCCGTACCGATAGCCAGGACGAGCGTGACGCTTTGAAGCAGCGGCTGCGCGAGGTGATTGCCGGAGGGCTCGCGCCGGAAGCGCGGGTGCGTGTCACTCAGCTGGTATTTGGTCCTTACTCACCGTTCCCAGTCGCTTACCGGATATCCGGCCCGGATCCTGATAAGTTACGCAACATCGCGGCGGATGTGCAGCGGGCCATGGAAGTCAGTCCAATGATGCGCACCGTCAATAATGACTGGGGTACGCGCACGCCTGCACTGCACTTCACCTTGCAGCAGGATCGTCTGCAAGCCGTTGGCTTGACCTCCAGCGCGGTGGCACAGCAACTGCAATTCCTGCTGAGCGGTGTGCCATTGACTTCTGTGCGTGAAGATATCCGCACGGTGCACGTGGTGGCCCGTTCTGCAGGAGACAATCGTTTTGATCCAGCCAAACTCATGGACTTTACGTTGACAGGGGCAAGCGGGCAACGCATCCCGCTGTCGCAGGTAGGCAAGGTCGATGTGCGCGCTGAAGAACCGATCATCCGGCGACGCGACCGGACGCCGACCATCACCGTGCGCGGCGACATCGCCGATGGCTTGCAGCCCCCGGACGTGTCCAGTGCTATTACAAAGCAGCTTCAGCCTATCATCGACAAGCTGCCGGCTGGCTACAGGATCGAACAGGCCGGCTCCATCGAGGAATCGGGCAAGGCAACGACCGCCATGCTGCCGTTGTTCCCTATCATGCTGGCGGCCACGCTGCTTATCATCATTTTTCAGGTGCGCTCGATTTCGGCGATGGTCATGGTATTTCTGACCAGCCCGCTGGGGCTGATCGGAGTGGTACCGACACTCATCGTGTTCCAGCAGCCATTCGGTATCAATGCACTGGTCGGACTCATTGCCCTATCAGGCATCCTGATGCGCAACACGCTGATCCTGATCGGCCAGATCCAGCATAACAAGCAGGCTGGCTTGGATCCCTTCCGTGCGGTGGTCGAGGCAACTGTGCAGCGTTCCCGTCCCGTGATCCTGACTGCGCTGGCAGCCATCCTGGCTTTTATTCCGCTAACCCATTCCGTTTTCTGGGGGACGCTCGCTTACACGCTCATCGGCGGCACATTTGCGGGCACGGTACTCACACTGGTATTCCTACCAGCCATGTATGCCATTTGGTTCAAGATTACGCCGACAAGCAATGTTGAATCGAACTGATCTGTCGTTTTGCACCATTTGCATTGGAAGGATGTGCGATGTCGCAGTCTGCTGTCGTCGTTGTCACCGGGGTGTCGTCTGGAATCGGGCGTGCCGTTGCGGAACATTTCGCCAGGCGCGGCTGCACGGTGTCTGGCACCGTGCGCAGCCTCACCGACGCAGCGCCCCTGACCTTGCAACGTTTCACGATGATCTCTTAAGCAACAGCCCGCGTAGTAGTAATTCCAAGGCAGCAACTCCCTCGATCAATCGCACCCTGCCTTCGTTACCGTCTGCGATCCAGAACGCCGCTTCTGCCAGACTGCCGTAGATCAGCGAAGCCAGGGCCCGTGGGCAAGCCTCGGCCACGATGCCTTGATGAATCAGTTCGTGGATAATCCCTTGCATCGACTCGACGCAATGGCGCTGCGAGTCCGGTGAAGCACCACCTAGTACCGCCCTGGCATCGCGTAAAACGATGCGCTGAATTTCCGGCTCCAGGGCCATCTCCAGATAGGCACGACAGCGACTACGAAAACCTTCCCACGGATCGTCGGCCCGTTCGGAGATGGTTTGCAGGCGGTCATCCATTTCCGCGTCGATCTGTTCTACCACCGCGAGCAGTAAGCCCTTCTTGTCGCCAAAGTGGTGATACAGCGCACCACGCGTTAGCCCTGCCTGCGCAGTGAGGTCGTCCATTGACGTGTCGGCATAACCGCGCTCGCCGAACACTTTGCGAGCAGTGGCTAGCAACGATGCACGGGTTTCTTCCATTTCGGCACGGGTGCGGCGAACCATTGCTTTCTCCTTACATACGCTACGTATGATTGTTTACATTCAAGGCGTATGAATATATAATTTATTCATACGCTACGTATGTATTATCACTGTAGCGTGTCTCCATTGCAAGTGCCGCATACAGGGGATCGAGATCGATACGCCATGGAGAAGCTGCCTGCTGGGTCCGCACCACGGATTTTGGCCCTCCATTTCATGGCAATTACACAATACCTACCCGACACCGCCTTTACCGGCAAAAGCTGTCTATCTGATTCTCTAACGAAGGATATGAACCGTGAGTACGTCTCCCTACGCTGCAACAGAAACGTCTGTCCGTCACCCGTGGCTGGCGATCACCGCCATAGGTATGGCCACCTTCTCGGTAGTGACAACGGAAATGCTCCCGGTCGGCCTGTTGACGCCGATTGGTGACGCCCTGGATACCTCCACCGGAACCGCCGGCCTGATGATCTCGCTGCCGGCATTACTGGCGGCCTTGTTCGCTCCGCTGCTGGTGATCGCATCGGGAAGCCTGGACAGGCGCAAAATTCTATGTGGTTTGCTCAGTCTATTAGTGATCGCGAACATTGCCTCGGCATTGGCACAAAACCTGGCGTGGATGCTGGCTGCGCGTGTTCTCGTCGGTTTTTGCATGGGCGGAATCTGGGCCATTGCCGGTGGCCTGGCTTCCCGTCTTGTTCCTGCTCCCTCAATCGGCCTGGCAACGTCGATTATCTTCGGCGGAGTAGCGATCGCTTCTGTGCTGGGCGTGCCGCTTGGCGCCCAAATCGGTGACTTTGCAGGATGGCGCTGGGCCTTTGGCGTCATGGCGCTGTTTAGCGGCCTGGTACTGGCGTTCCATCTAGCCGTCATTCCAGCGCTGCCTGCTGTCAGTTCGGCGACCTTGCGTCAATTCGGCAAACAGTTGTGCAACCGGAAAATGCAAGCGGGGCTGCTTCTGACCCTGTTGCTGGTGACGAGCCATTTCGTGGCCTTCACCTTTGTGCGTCCGTTGTTGCTGTCAGTGTCGGGGTTTGATGCGCAATGGCTAGGAGCCCTGCTGTTTTTCTATGGCTGCGCAGGCATCATTGGAAACTTCCTGGCTGGTGTCGTTGCGGTGCGGCGCACGGCGCCAACCATCGTTGCTATCTCGAGTGGCTTGCTGCTCACGCCGCTACTATTCTTGGCAGTCGGCGACTCCAGGATCGGCGGCGGCGTGGTGTTGCTAGCTTGGGGACTAGCCTACGGCGGTGTATCGGTCGGCCTGATGACAGTGATGATGAAGGCGGCACCCCAGGCCGTGGAGATAGGTGCCGCGCTGTACGTGAGTGTATTTAATGTTGCCATAGCGCTCGGGGCATGGGCCGGTGGACAGGCAGTCGACAGGCTAGGCCTTTCCACCAACCTCTGGATCGCAGCAGGACTCTCCGCTGCTGCTTTGCTGCTGTCGTTTGGTATCAGCTTTGTTGAACATCGAATGAAGACTGACGACAAGCAGCTTGGCTCTGTAACGAACTGACGGAATAAGGTCTGTTATGAAAGCCTCTGGCCGGTGGCCGTCGTTGGCAGGTTCCGCCCCAAAGCAGCACCTTGGAGCCGAAGGGCCGGTGACCTTACTCCTAATTAACCGATGCGTTTTACACGTCTCGGTTGGCGAGGTTATGCCAGTCATGTGTGCCGCCATCACGGCATTGCGTATTACAACGCCGTGAATCGCCACGAATTTACTAGATGCCCGCGGGCCGCTTAAAGTATTGCTTTTCGCAATTGAGCAGGCTGAGAGTCTCGTGATGACAGTCCGGCGCCAAGGAACAAAATCTTCGCTCTCATCGATTTCTTCAAATAGTTGACGGGCCAGGCTGTCGCAGCCGACTGTGCCGCCACAGCATTCAGAAGCAGTTGTTCGCGGCTACCTCGGTCTGATATGTGATCCTTCGCCGTCCGTTGCGACGGAGGACGACCAGCTTTACTTGAGCGTGGCATAAGTCTCTGCAGGGCAGGGGAGATAGACAGGCCAGCCTCTATCTCATCGGTGGATCAGGCAGCTACGAGATCGCACACCAGGCGTCTGGCAGGACGTCCGGTGCCCCAACCCGATCCATCGGGTTCTCATCTTCAAGAACTAAAGATCAGGAAAGCCTGCAGTGGGGACGTCGGTGACGGTTCAGTATGACGAGCTAAATTTCACGCCAACTGTATATGCATCCAGTATAATTGTGAAGTCTCTGACACCAAGATTAGAAGTGTATTTGGCGAAGGAGGGAGCCGAGTTGTAGGTTGACGAAATTGATCGATTGCACAAAAATACGGTTGACGATTTCGAAAAAATGCACCAAACTTCGGTTGACACATTTTCGAAAGTGCACAAAATGACCTTGCCACTGCCCACCACATTTAACCAAAATCTTTCGTCTGATCGCTTAGAGTTCATTGCGCGTCTTCTTTTGGATGAGCTTTATGCCACGGAGGACGACTTGACCAGGCCTACCGACAACGGCTACACGCGTGGCTGCACGACGTTCATGCGTCAACGAAACCGGATTATTGCGGAGGCGACGTCCGGACGTCAGCCTTGGTTGACGATCGCAAATTCTGGTAATGATTTGGTGTTTGCCCTGGGCGGGGTTCCATGCAGGTTTAGCAACGACGATCCCGCTAATCCCTCGAAGGTTGCCGTGCTCACAGCCAATCGTTATCAAACGGAATTTCTTGAGTTCGCTCCTGCGACAGATGCAGGACGGTTTTGCTTCGTAATCGATCGCGGCTACAACGGCGCTGATGAACCGAGGGTCGAATTTTTGGGATTTACAGCCAATGATACATTGGCCTGTCGCTGGGTATCGGGCACGATTCGAGTTCTTCGAGTTGAAGGTCAGCAGACATTGCCACAGGCAATTGAAGTGGCCAAACCTGTCGTTGCACCAAAACGCCGCGACGACGGAGATGTTGCTGAAGAAGTGGTTCAATGATCAATTTTATTGGAAGTAATTTACGACTAATTCGCCTATTTCATGGGCTGTCTCTTGCAGACTTAGGTGAGCGAGTTAGTGTGTCAAAACAGTTTTTGAGTAGGATCGAAAATGGCGCTGAGTCAGTAACAGATTCCCTAGAATGCGCCTTGGTTGCTGAGCTAAATGTACTTCCTGATTTCTTCTATCACGTCGACCCTAATCCGATCGCAGATGAACAATGCCATTTTCGGAGACAGCTTACTACGAAGGTAGTTCTCAGGCAGGAGGCGCGAGCGCGAGGTGAAATTTTGAAACGCCTTGTTGGAGTGCTAGATGAGCATGTAGAGCTTCCTAAATATCAAGTTGCCGAGGCGGATCCTTCCTTTGCAGAATCTATTGAGCGTGCTACAGAGAAATTTAGGTCAACCTTTGGGCTCGGCCTTGGGCCGCTCAGCAACGTAACACGTATCGCTGAAAACGCGGGTGCTGCAGTTATGAAAGTACGCGGGCTCGCGTGTGAGATCGATGCGATCTCGTTTGCTACTAAGAGGCCTATCATAGCCTTGAACGATACCGATAGGTCCGCGTGTCGTGAGCGATTCGGTATCGCACACGAACTTGGTCATTTCTCTTTACACATTGGCATTTTAACTGGTGACAGATTGACTGAAGCCCAAGCGAACCATTTTGCTAGTGCTCTGTTGATGCCTAGGACTACATTCGTACGCGAATGCCCTCTCGCAATCCGAGGATCCCGACTGAACTGGCCAGGCCTCTCGGAATTAAAGTTACGATGGGGTGTTTCGAAAGCGGCAATTTTGTTCAGAGGTAAGCAACTCGGTGCATTCAGCGATGAGCAGGTACGAGCAGGCTATATCGGGCTTCATCGACATGGTGAAGCTATTCAAGAGTCTGAAGATCGTCTCATGATAAGCGAGGAGCCAGAGGTTATCGTTGATGGACTAAAAGTGATGAGAGATCACTTTGGAATTCCAACGGCTGCAATTGCGCGTGAGATGCGCGTTCAGCCCGGTTTGCTTGATAGTTTGCTTCCTCTTCCTCTAATCGCAAGGACAGAAAACATACTTGCTTTTCGTCGGTAATTGTCGAGTTTCGTGCGATCACATTCCTCGTCGCAGCGAGATCCTGCGTTGTACCGAGGTCGCGCTTGAGGAGTTGATCGCAAGCTTGGGTCTCGGGTAGCAGTCGCCATGCGCAGCTTGTACGCAGCACGTAAGAGCACGCATTGACGAGATCGCGGCGGCTGTAAAGCACGGGCGTGCCTCGCTGTCCCGGTGTACGCTCGAACAAATCAGCAACCAGCTCCCATTCGGCATCTGGTAGGTTCGTGCTGTATGGCGAGATGGCATCGCGCCGGTGAGCTGCGGTGTAGCCATACTGTTTGGCGCCCTCGGCTCGCACCGTGACCGTACGGCGCAGTGGCTTGAGCCGTACGACGCCTAACGCGTGTATGGCACGACGAATCGTTGCTGCGCACATGCGCAGAGCGCAGCGGTGATGCAGCTCGTCGGCAATTTCCTACAAGCTGGCCTGGGCGCGCTCCTGAACGATCTCGTGCAAAACTGCGATATGCTCAGGCTTCAACGCTGGTGTTCTGCCGCCGGCACTGCTTGACGGTGCAGTGCTGCCAAGTGAATGTCTGGTTGCCATGGCATGCTCCCTCCACATCGAGATAGCATGCCATAACTTCGTTGTTGATTTTGTCTACACCCTCTAAGGATGTTGTTGTATGTTGCTCAAGTCAATCCCATCATCCAGGTAGCGGACATTCGTACTTTTAACTGACCCATCTGGTTGCGCAAGTAGCCATGCATCCCCATCTATATTGGGTTCAAGTAGTACGGCAACATCCAGTCGAGCTGCCATGAATTTTATCATCGCATCGGGTGCCAGAGCTAATTCGACGCCATGCGGCCATGTAACGAGAATACTCTGTTCGAAACCTTGCGTATGACTAGATATTTGAGCGAAGCCAACAGAATCCGGGACTTCAATGTCAGTCGATTCGACGAGGAATCCAATTTTACTCCCAAGAAAATTCAAAATCTCCTTCTCGTTCTTTTCTGATTTTAAGAAAAACTGTATCGATTGAGTATTAGCCACCTTTTTTGCTCCGAGTGAGATTAATAATATTCTGAGTGCGATTTACTTGCTCGGGCGCAAATAGATTCTTCTGAGCCATTTTATCTAAAGTAATCGATGCTTTTTCAGAGCCTTGCTTTTGCGTTTGAACTAAAATTTTATATTCCTGCGACTAGACGTTTACAACATCTGGCCCAGAAACCGGGTGCGCCGAACTATTATGCATGCCCCAAACTCGATTGTATGATGTTTCGAATAGCTCCCCTGTTCGTATGGCAGCACCAGATTGGATCTCAGCTAAGTCAATCATTGCAGCACGAGAGCCCAAGAAAAGCGAATTGCCAGTGGCCTTTGGAATATTCAAGCTGCCCAAGAAATGTCTCTTCGACAAAATTAGATCCGCAAACTCACCAACTTCGGCTGCTACTGCATTTGCTTCAGTGGTCTGTGGACTTAGTCCTATCATGCTGGTTGGCATCGGCAAATCAGCATTGAAGTCCGCACGAATCTCCTGCGATAAGCCATTGTAGTGGTCAACCCATCCCGGACACTATGTTAAGTTTTTCTTCGGTGACGGCTGGTGCCAATCCGTGATTGAACTGATGTGGCCGTATCCAGTTATACCGGTGCAGCAGGTAATGGCTGATGTCCCGTTGTGCTGCCTGTGCCGTCATGTAACCAGTTGACGAGCAATCCCGCCATTTTTAGAGCGCGCTAAAAAAGTGTAGGTTAATCGGCCATGGCAAGCTTCTGTTTTGGCGTGATGCCATGACATGCCAGGCCGCGCAGGCCGTTATCGCAACTCCACCTCCAGCATGCAAACTTCCCGATCTGGCCGAGCGCACGAAGCAGAAGACGGGCTAGTTTATCGTAGCAAACTGTGCCGCTATCGCGCGCAAAAGCAGGCGCTCTGCTGTTGCCTCGATCGGATAAACCATCCTTCGCCGGCAGTGATAGGTAGGGGCGGTCAACTTTTTCTTGCGCGCGGCAGGAGTCAATGCAGGGCAGGGGAGATAGACCCGGACCCGATCTCGTCGTTGGATCAAGCAGCCGCGAGATCGCAACCTAGTACCTCGCAGGACTCTCAGACCCGAACACGATCCATCGCTTGTTTCAAAAACTACGGATTAAGCTACTGGTGGCGATTCACTCACCGATCAATAACGCGACAGAACCGCTTCTAAAGTTCGGTCAGTATTCGTTCGTCTGAACTGCAGTGATACATCTGGGAGCAACGGCCCCAGGCGTCCCTCGCCAACAGCGCCTTGTTTCACCACTTACGGAGTCCAGACGCCATGCGTTTCCATCTTGATCAACCTGTAGCTGATACCTACCCGAGGGAGTCGTGGCATTCTGGTGTTCCTGGCATCCAGACAGTGTCAACAAGAGAATTATGGCCGATGCAATACATTTCATGATATTTTTCCTCGTTAGAGTAGCGCCCGTGCCATAGTAGACAATTGGGTTACATCTGCTCGGCCAAGATTGTCAATCAGAGCAATTTTCTTGGTAACACCATTGAGGGATGTGCCCATGACCACTCCTTTTAAGTTGTCAGGATCGATCCAAAAGCGGTCGTGAAATTTATTCGTTTCGACGTCGCGAATTTGAATGGCGGGAATTAGCTTTCTAAGGACGGTATGCATAGGCAATCGCTCAGATGAAGGACTGCGTTTACTGAAAACCGTAATTCTTTCCAATGTTACTGAAAAAACAGTCATCATTTTCTCAAACAGCGCAACGACAGGAACCTCACGTGAGTAAAAATATAGGTCAATGATGAGCAGATGTTTTGCACCATTCAGCCTGCTGATAAACCCAATAATCAGATTTTCAATTTCATCAATTTTGAATCCTGGGTGCATTATCGAATCGCAAGTAATGTGGTAGTTGAACAGGCTAGAGATACCGTTTTCCATGATCCATTCACGTAGTACATCGCGGATGGATGTGGCGTCAGTTTTGTAAAATAAGAAGTCTTTAGACAGTTCTGGAGTGGCGATGGCGCGAGTGAAAAACTCACTGCTATCAACGCCTTCCTTTATGCTTTTCACGAACACAATTTCTGTTTTCTTGGTCATCCTGTTTCCCGGTATTAGTGACTGTATTCAGTGGTAAGTGAATAAACAATTCCGGCATTTTCTCGATGTGAAGATTTTTCTAAACATGTAATGTCTAGCATCACTATTATAAGTGGAATTGACAATAGGATAATTTTGATTTTCTTGGCCTATCTTTATGTTTTCCTTGAAGTTCAAGTTTCGGAGTTTGGTCTTGGATTAGTCCTAGGTATCCAGTCCCGCCTGGTTACAAATGCGCGCCAAGAATAACTCCGGCTTCCTCTTCTGCCATTCCTTGAGTGCCTGGATGGGCGTATTTGCGCCGATGGCCCGGTGCGGAATGTGGTGTTTGTAAAGCTTTAAATAGTTGAGCAAGGTCGGCTCCAGATCGGCCGGGCTATCGCCACCAGAGTTGATGGCTGGAGCGACTTGATTCTGACAGATGGCTTTCGCCCCAAGCGGACTTTCGTACAAGCATATGACAATGCGTGAGTTTTGCTGATTGGCAATTTGTTATGCTCTTGGGCGGTTAACGGCCAAGAACGGACTTTACGTAGGTTAATTCTAGCTTCTAGCTTCTAGCTTCTACTTTGCAGCGTAAGCGATCGCTGGAACGGCGGTCATAGCTGAGTTTGGATAGCGCCGAAAAATAAATGGAGGCAGTGTTGGCGTTGAACTTGGACTTTAGACGTATTCGGGAACATCGAGGAACTCAGAGCGGCGGCTTCGAAGAACTCTGCTGTCAGCTGGCAGCCCTGGAAGACCCGGCGGCGGGCTCTCGGTTCATCCGCAAGGGCCCAGGGGCTGACCAAGGGCTCGAGTGCTACCGAGCCTATGCGGACGGTCACGAAGTTGGCTGGCAAGCGAAGTACTTCATCGGCGGTTTCGAGGACGGACAAGTAGGCGACCTGGCCGATTCGTTGAAGCGAGCCCTTAGCGCCCATCCACAGCTGACGAAATTCGTCGTGTGCCTGCCTGTCGACCTGCGTGACAACCGCTCGGGCAGGAAGGCCAGCGAAGTTCAGCGCTATGAGAGGTGGCGCAAGAGAGGCGTCAACGACGCAGCAGCCAGCGGGCGCACCATCGAAATCGAACTCTGGAGCGCGTCCATCGTCGGCGAGCGCCTTGGGCGCGACGACCCCATGTACTCTGGACGGGCACGCTACTGGTTCGATTCGGTCAAGTTCAGCTCGGCTTGGTTCCGCGACAAGCTCGACGTACAGCGCCACAACCTGGGTGAACGCTACAGCCCCGAAAGTCACGTCGAGTTGCCCATCCAGCAGGCCTTGCAAGCGGTGGCTCGCGATCCAGAACTACTCGCGATGCCTGCAACCTGGGCTGCCGAGATTACGTACAAGATGGACGGAGCGGCCGGTAGCTTGTCGCGCGAAAAGTTGTTGACGATTGCCGACCGAGTGGGACATACCTGCGAACTGCTTCTGCAAAGCCTTAGTGCACCTCCCGCAGCGTTGGAGGCATCGGTGCCGCTGGCGAGCTGGGCGGCCTTAGCGGTCGCAGCCATCGATAGCATCTCCGAAGCACTGACCGAGGTCCAAGACAAGGTTTCCGACAAGAGCCGTTACCTCCTTCGCAAAGACCTCTTCGAACTCTACTCGGCGGTCGACCGTGTCCGCGATGAGATTGCGAGCGAGCGCTGGCAGCTCATGAACAAGCGGGAACTGGTCATCTCGGGCCCAGGCGGCATCGGCAAATCCCACCTCGTCGCTGACTTCGGACACAAGCAGCTTGAGGCAGCTCGTCCCTTCATCCTGATCCTCAGCGGAAGCCTCACCGATGGGGACCCCTGGGAGCAAATCCGTGGTCAGCTTGATTTGGCCCAAGTCACCAACGCCAACTTCCTCGGCGCTCTCGACGCCGCAGCTGAAGCCGCTGACTGCCGGGCAGTACTGGCCATAGATGCCCTCAACGAGCGGCATGGCATCGCGCTTTGGGCGACGCGCTTGTCCGGGTTCATCCGGTTGGTACAGAAGTTCCCTCGACTGGCACTGGTGTTGACCATTCGCAGCACCTACTTCCGCTTCCTCCCGCTTAAGGAGCTCGCGCGCGTCGTGCACCCCGGTTTCGCAGGACACGCCGGCGCCGCAGCAAAGGCCTACCTCGACCGAGGTGGCATCGCGCGACCCAGTTCTCCGAACCTGGCCAGGGAGTTCGAGAACCCACTGTTCCTTCGAACCTGCTGCGAGTATCTTGACGCCGAGGGCCTGAAGCAACTACCCAAGGGTATGGACGGCGTCACCGCCATCTTCGACTTCTACCTGACCGCAGTGGCGAACAAAGTCCAGAGGGAGCTGAAGCTCATCCCCGAGCTTACGATTCCGCGCAAGGCGTTGGAGCAGTTCCTGGAAGCGTGCGCGGTCCAGGGCGACGGCGGAAGCCTGTCCATGGAAGACACCATCACGCTGCTGGAAAGCGTTCACAGCTCGGGCGGCTATACGGAGCGTAGCCTCTTTTCAGCCTTCATGTCTGAAGGCGTGCTCACGCAGGACGTCGAGTGGCAGCCAGGCGGCTCCCAAAAAGAAATCATCCGATTCACGTTCGAACGACTGTCGGACCACCTACGTGCCAAACGGCTCATCAGCCAGATCGACCGCACAGACGTAGATGGCTCGTTCCGGCGCGCGCCGCTGGCCGCTTACTTCGAGCCGTATGAAAGCTGGCGGTTTGCCGGGGTCATCGAGGCCCTGGCAGTGCAACTGCCGGAGAAGTTCAACCTCGAAATCTTCGATGTCTTGTCCGCGGAGGCCATCGACGACCCGTCTCTCCTCGACGCCTTTGAGAGTTCGCTGGCGTGGCGAAGCCC
Organism: Janthinobacterium sp. SUN118; assembly: GCF_030397695.1. Taxonomy (NCBI): domain Bacteria; kingdom Pseudomonadati; phylum Pseudomonadota; class Betaproteobacteria; order Burkholderiales; family Oxalobacteraceae; genus Janthinobacterium; species Janthinobacterium sp. SUN118. Next base: position 2,321,976 of record NZ_JAPUBV010000001.1, read on the forward strand.
GACGGCGTTCACAAGCCGGACGGCCGGATGGGTAGACAAGCTCTGCGAGGTCACCGGCCGCTCGGCCTACGGCTTGATGCTGCTCGTAAGCACCGAGCCTGAGAATTTGTTCAATGCCAACTGGCTACACAACAAACTGTGGCCGGGTCCAATGCCGCAGAGGGACGCTGTGTGGTCTGTGTTCCTGGCCGTAGATGACCTGGACGAGGGCGGTGCCGTCGCCTCGCTCATCGACTGGGCTTGGGAGGCCGACGCCAGCAAAGTCGACGAGAAACGTCTCCTGCTCGCGACGGTCACGCTGACCTGGTTCTTGTCTACCAGCAACCGGGCCGTTCGTGACCGCGCCACCAAGGCCCTCGTGAACCTCCTGTCCTGTAAGCTCGGTCACGCTGCTGCGCTCGTCGACCAATTTGCCGCCGTCGACGACCCATACATCACAGAACGCCTTCTCGCTGCCTGCTACGGCGCGGTAATGCAGGGCATGGACCGAGCACGTTGCAGGGTGCTCGCTGCATCTGTCTGGAAAAACTATTTTGCTGAAGGTAAGCAGCCGCCGCTTAACATCATGACTCGCGACTACGCCTTTGGTATCCTGCTCTACGCCCAAGCTGCCGGGGAGCTGCCCACGCAGATCAACCTCGATGCATGCAGGGCAAAGTTCAAGTCAGCCTGGCCGCTGGAACCCGTGACGGACGAGGACCTTAATAAGTACCGAGACCGCGGCTACGGCGATTCGATTTGCTCTTCCACGGACCAACACGGTGACTTCGGAAACTACACCTTGCGCCACTGGCTGCACGACATCGTGGACGCCCCGCGCACTCGTGCTGGCAGCACCACGAAGGAACTTTTCGAGCACTGGCAGGAAGCGCTCATGGACAAGGTGACCACCGAGCAGGCAGAAGCCTACCTTGCGCTGCGCCGGCTGACGGTCGATTACCGGCTGCGGCCCATGCGCGGCTCCTTCAGCGCAGCGAGCAGGCGGGAGTCCGAGCGTCTATTGGCCGAAGTCGGGAGAGCCAACGAGGTCTTCAAGGAGACTCTGTCGGAGGCATTGCGCACCGAATACGCCGAATTCGCCGAGTACTTCCTTGTTGAATCAACGCGAATGAGCGATGACAACAGGCGCCCGTCGGAGCCTGACTATGGCCCTGTACGGCGATGGATTTGCGAGCGAGCGCATCAGCTCGGGTGGACCGAGGAGCTCTTTGAGCAGTTTGAGAGGGGCGGGAGTATCAGCCACGACCGTATGGGTAAGCATCGAGTGGAGCGCATCGGCAAGAAGTACCAGTACATCGCGCTCGCAGAGGCAGCAACCCGTATGACTGACAACCTTGCGATGTGTTCTTGGGAAGACGAAGGTAGGCTCAGGGCATTCGAGCCGGGCCCTCGAGGCCGCGACATGAAGAGGGACCTGGACCCGTCGCTGCTCGTTCGAAGCACCCTCGAAACAGGCTGGCAATCTGCACCGGTCACATGGTGGACTCCATCTGCACCCCGACTACCATCTGGCGATACCGACCTACTCCTGGCATGGTTGCACGTAGAAAGCGACCTGTGCAATGAAGTCGTTCAAATCGAGGTTACCAGCCCCGACGGCGAAGGTTGGCTAACGGTTTACGGCTTTCGTCGCTGGATAGTGTCGGGCCAGGGGCGGCGCACGCACGCGGATGCCTGGTCGCGCATCAGCTGCCTTGTCACCGCTCTAGGCAACGGTCCCCAGCTAGCAAAGGAACTGCTCGGCAGGCATCGGGGCGACGCGTCTCGTCTGCGGGAAAGCGACTCCCTGAGCCCGTTCCTAGGAGAGCATGGGTGGCGCGACACCCGGCAAATCGAGCTGGAACAGAACATCAGGGCTGGCATCACAATTCCGTATGCCAGCATCGTGGAATCACTGAACGTTGAAGGCAGCGGCAACGACAACTCGGTCGACGACGGGTTCTCGCTCTACCTGCCCTCGTCAGGCGTCATTAATGTGCTGGATCTGCACCTGCGCAGCGGCAAGGCTCCGGAGTACGTCGACGCCGGCGGCATTCTTCGTTGGCAGGGCCCCTCACTGCGTTCGCGCGGTTCAGGAGCCGGCGTCGTATCCAGCGACTACTTCCTGACGAAGCTTGCGAGTGCTGGTCTAGAACCCGTATGGGTGCTGGCCGGCGAGAAGAACGTGTATGCAGGCCAAGGTTTTAGCGTCTCTAGAGGTGGATTCGGAGGGAGCCTGTATCACACCACGGCCTTCGCGATGGATGCCGGTACCTTGACGTCATTTGGCACGCGGATTGATTTTCATGCACCCAGCGCAGATCAACTTGAAAAGCTGAAGGCCTGATGGGCTATCAGCTACATCGGACCTCGACATCTATGCGTTGCCGCCAATGAGAGCATGGTGTCGCAAAAGGTACGTAACGCTCTAGTTTCAAAGGGATGGCACATCGAGACCGTCAGCTAACTTCTTGGCTTCCGCATGTACGCAGGCGGCGGAAGCGGTGTTACCAGCCCAGTGTGCGTTCGACCACCCATCGCCATCTACCCAGGCGTTCGCGCGAGTCGATGCCGTAGCGGGCTATGCATAGAGCGATGCCACGGCTGCGCAACCAGGCCCGATGGGCACGCTAAGCATATGCCTTGTCGGCATCCTTGGCGGCCTAGCGGTCGGACAGGTCGGCGTCCTTGATTTCCTAGCGGATGTTCGGGGAGGGGCAGGCTTGGGGATGAATGCGTGAGCTCATGGACTGAAGTTTATGCGATGTGCTGCAACCGGTGGGACGAGCTCGGTGGCAAACCGCCGATCAACTCGTCAAGCATGGCTCTGGCACGGAACAGGGCCATGCTGCGACGAGGAATATGATCACACGAAACCAAACATCTAAGCTACTGGTGGCGATTCAGTGGCGATTCACAAATGGGTTCTGTGGATTGCAAAAGTAGACTTGGATGTCGGTAACCAATGTAAATAGCATATGCCCAGCCAGATCAACGAGAACATGGCTCATGGGCTTCATGCACGATCAGCTGAGCTGATTCAATATCTGGAGCAAGTCTTTAGTCTGCAGTGCAGTGAAGCCGAACGCTGCGTCCTTCTCACGCATGGCATTGAGTTCAGCAATGGGATCAATGGGGCCCAAAGATCCGGTAGACTTGAATATTTGGCTGGACAGGTTATTTAACTTTTTAAAGACGAGAGTTGGCCGCCACTCGTTATTTTTGCCTGCATCTTGCTTTAGGCAGATCAGTGTACGTGCGAGGGCCCATCTAGACGCTACTATCATTTCGAATACATCGTCAGGCAGCATCTCATGCGAGGCAGGTATTTCCAGTCGGGTTCCCAGCGGCTCTGGCCCCGCCCAAAGTGCAATTAGAATTCTGACGCACATCGGTACGAAAGCATAGTCGTGGTTTTTGCCGAGCCCATCCTCTGCAAAAGCTAGCAAGGAAATCGTTTCAATAGGGTCTACATCAACAGCTATATCTGATTTGCGCATCGAGGCTTTTTGCTTGTCTTCCCGGATGAAGTGCTTATGCGTCACACCATATTGCATGAGTGCAAAAATGAAAGTTGTTTGTATAGGTAAATGGCTCAGAGAAATACTAGAATCCACCTTCAAACTGGCCAGATACTTCTCGAACCGTTCTACCGCAGCTATGAGCGTCTCACGTCGTTTACATACCATCTTCGACGTGTATGTGCCAGATTGCTGCCGATCATTGGGATGAAAATTGGCCGTCTCTTTGGACGGAGGGCTAGCGAAATTTTTCGCGTTAACGTCGGCGGACTCGTCGTTATATGTATCTTCGACATCGTCCTCCATGTCTCCCACAAGAACTTCATCATCCTCGTCGTTTGGCATATCTGAAGGACTAACTATCTTCGGCAAAACTCCTTTAGCTACAAGCGAAAAGAGATCTTGCATGCCAATATCGGAATTAAATATTTGTCTCGATCGCCCTGTGGCAGGGGCCAACATTGCAGCACGAAATGCAGCTTCATTCTCATACGTAAACGCATCAGGAGATGTTTGATTTTTCTTTCCGTAGCCGTTGGAGGAAGATGTGGCGCGATGGCCTTGCTGTCCAGGTGTGAGCCCAAAGATGAGTTCCGCTTTGGCTGCTAGTTCGATCAAGTCCCAATCGGCATTAAATGCCTTTTCCAAAGCCTCCCTTAGCTTCGCGTCAATTGGAACAGGAATCGCACTTTTCAAGTCCTTTGGGAAATGAACAATTGTTGGGGAGCTCAGTTCGCCATTCGAGTACCGAATACGCCCGATCAGAGGATAGGTCACCTTGGCTGTAAAGTTTGCGTTCCACGCTGTGCCACGCTCCTGCTGCAAAGGTAGTGTCTCGCCACAGATTTCTACTGCCTCGCCATTTAAGGGGCCGTTCTGAGGTGGCCACCAAATCAATTTGGATCCATGAAGCTCTAGATTTCCAGGCGATGGCTGCGCGTCCCGGCTCGGCGACAAACTAGCTGGCAATGGCATGTTGACGTCTTTGCGCTCGACTTTTTGGTCGAGATCTATTTCCAGCAAATTTATTGCTTCTCCTTTAGGGTAACGACGATAGACACAAGCCTCCGCGTTGAGTGATGGACCGTTTGTATAGCCGAGTGCGTCATCAGAACAATTGGCGCTTCCGAACAGAACATGATCCCAATGCTCGGTTTGTGCGATAAAAATTTTCGCGTGAACAAACTTGGACGAACCTTCGCTACCTAACCTGACAAAGCTAATCAGCTCTGATGTGTGAAGAAAATTTACTGGGAACGTGTTTACTTTTGGATTCAAGGCGACCAAGGTCTCAGGATTATGGAGAGTCTTACGAAGTTCGCGAAAGCCCTCAAGCTTTACATCCCAATATGGCGATATTAGAATCAGTCGAGAAGGCTCTTCGGACAACAGCAGCTTAGTGAATTGTGCGAGAATGGACGGAGAATCACCGCCACTCTCAAGCAGCAGATCAATAAGCGTTCCGTCGCTGAGCTCCAAAGGACTAGAGGTCAATTCCAGGTCAAACAGCCAAGGAGCACGCCTTTCGGCAAATTCCAGTTTGTGACGGATAGCATCACCTGGAGATTTGCTAAGCCAACCCTTCAAGTAGCGGTAAGTGCGGCCGATCAGTTGGAGTGATACCTCATTGTCTGGATGTGGTTCAACGAGCTGTTCCCAGTCAAGCCGAGTCACTACTTCTTGGTTTTTCCCCCATCCGGCACCAGTGACGTTTGCGGAGCCCAGGACCAAGCTAGCCTTATGTTCACCGAGTCTCAGATGAATCTTCGGATGAAATGCTCCGGTTACTTTGACGGGAATAACCGCATACCGTGACCCTGCGCCTGTAAAGCTTTCTGGAAAGGAATTCATTGATTGTGCGAGCATGCTGTGGTCAGCCATCAAAATGTTGTTCCTCACACCATGTCTGCGTAGGCGCCTTTCGATGTAGCTATCGTAGAAAGCGGAGTCCACCGAGTACGTAGTTAGAATGGATGTATGCCAACCAGAAGAGGCTAGGTCTTTATGCAGGCTGAGTTTCATCAAGAAGCTTCGTACCTATTTCTGTAAGGGTGCCGTCAACGTTGATCAGTTTCGCGTCAGCGATGAAGTTGGCTAAGTTCGTCAATCGAGGGTTCGTGAATCCATATTCAGCGATAAGGCCATTCGAGATAGTTCCGTCCTCAAGCATGAATCTATAGGTGAATTTTCCAGATGAACTTAGTTTGATTCCGGCGATTGCCAAATGTTCAGCTATCACATGGCGCCGCAGGACTGCGGAGATTGCGTCTTTCACCGAGGCCGTTTGATGCTCTATTAGTGTGTCGAGCACACCGGTCAAGGAACAATGTTTGCGCACTGCATGCTTTGAAATTTCGCTCTTAAGGTCATTGTCGGTACGCCATTTTTGCCAAAGAAGACGAAGTAATAGAATGGCGGATTGCAGAAGGGCCGGGTCCCCACTGCGCTCATTAAATCTGCGTAGACCCTCGCAAATGATTGTACTAAGTGCCTCTTCGTCATGGCTCTCGCCAGTCGCTTGAGTGGCCCACTTTTCCCATATTTGGTTTTTAGTTGAAGGTGAGACAGCTTTGCAAATCACCTTATTGGCGAGTTCATCCGGCTCCATTGCAAAGTCGTCTTCATTGAGGATCTGAGCCATTCCATTCAGCAACGCTTCCAATGAAATGTGACAGAGCTCGTTGGCCTGATAAGCGCGCCATCGCTGAATCTGTGTTCCACCAGGCTGGTAAGGCATACTATCGCCTGTACGGCCCTGGTAGAGCGCATTACGTATGGCAAGGGTATCTCTGATTGGCACATTTTTTCGCGACAAATCGAGCAGGAGCCAAGCTGAAGTACGTCGAGCTACGGAACTAGAACTGTTGTCCGATCGCCATAAGAATTCGCGCAACATGTCCATTTCAGTCGTACCTTCTTTGAGGTTAGACGGATGAATTGCTTCCCCCATGGCGTACAGCGAAGAGCCTTGTAAGACGCCATCCATGATGGCATTGATGAGCTTCGTTATCACAACTTCACCTACTGCATCTTCGAATGCGCGCGCCAGTTGCCTACCTGTGTCGGAAACGATCGGAACCCCTGTGGTCGGCGTAAGGAAGTCAGCGTCCTGCATGCTTCTGACGTAGAACTGACCGAAGTTTCCTCCCTTTGCCATCAAGTATTGATTGTTCTCGCCTGGCTTATTGGTGTGAGGGCGTAAATCAAACTGCTCATCTGCTAAAACAATGAGCTGTAGCCGAGCCCAGTCACTCCCCGCCAGTCCTCCTGTATTGGGTGAATACGCTTCGCAGGCTAGCGCGAACAAGGCTTCTGCTTTTCGGATAAATAGACGCCATTCGTGCAAATTATCCGCATGCCGGATCACCCCCCAGCCTTTAACAACCCAACAGTAGAATGAGTAATAACGTAGCCGATTGGTAACATTGGTCAAACCAGGAACAAGTTGTCGATACATTCGGACGGATGTTGCTTGCATTCCTAGTGGGTCTCTTCCGAGACTCCATGCGCCCGACGTTGTCCAATGAGGAGATAGGTTAAATTTGTCTGCCATTGGTGCAAGAATAGAATTGAACTAGCCATGAATCGAGGCAGAATTTAGGTAATCAATGTTACTCATGTAATTATAGTTTTAATTTGCAATATTTGCATCAGGTAGATAAAAATATTTATAGGTGGGCGATTTACTAACTATAATTGGTGTCATTAAGATAATCATTTGATTCGCCAGACACAGCCTATCCGTTATTCTTGCATATAGGTTTAGAGCTATGAATATAACTAGGAACAAGAAAACAATCGCTGTAGTGACAGTGAACGTGGAGTGTCATCGACGCTGGCCTGCCGAGGAAATGCGGCGCTGGTGCACGAAACGTATTGAGCCGGGGATGAGCGTGTGGCTGATGGCGTTCAAGCACGGTGTCGGCGCAAGCCAACTGCTCAATTGGCGGAAGCTTGAATGTAAAGGTGCGATTACTACCTTGGCCGCTGGCGAATCGTTGGTCTCGGCAAGCGAACTGGCCGCCGCCTGGACTGTGAACTCCATGGCGCAGGGAGAGGGGGGCATCTTGCTGATGAATGAGGCCACGGCCGACTACCTGTACAATGCCCAAATAACTGCCACCGACATAGGCTGTCGAACGGATGGAAAGGATATGCTAAAAATATTCGTCACATACATCAGGAGAATGAATGACAGCAGAAATCAAACCAATTGGCAAACTGCGATTCGATGCTCTTGCGAGTTACTGCCGCAGTCCAGAAACTGCTCTATTTTCTGATGAAATAGAATGGCATCAGACACTCGAAGAAAACATACTCATCGTCGTCATAAAGGATCGTACGGACAGCGACTTTCTGGCAATCCTTCTTTGCCGCGACCTCAAAGAACGCTATCGCTTTATTCATATGACTGCATTTTACGAGAGCGCTGCAGAGACACTTGAAAATGTATCTAAAAAAATCGATCAAGTTTTGGCCGATTTCGAGAACGTCCGACACCAAGGGGACGAAAAGGGGGCTCCTGTAGATTTCTTTAGCCCCGTCGTTTCCGACGCTAGGCTAAATTCGGACTTTAAGACGATGACAACTCTTGCCGGTTTTTCTCCAGCACTTGAAATAATGAAACCGATGATGCGCTGGTATGAAGATCCAGACGGCAACTTCATCCAACAATTTCAGACCGATGACTTTAATACCAGATTTTGGGAAATTTATCTTTTTTGCAATGTTGTCAGAGGTTCCGTTCGCAGTGCCGCGACAACATCCAGTTCCCGACTTTTCCGCAAATGGCCCATTCGGTGAAATATTCATCGAGGCCACCTCAGTAAATCCTTCCGGCGCGCCACACCTAGCGCCGCCACCAATGGAAACAGAAGATCAATTTGCAGACTTCCAGCGACACTACATGCCTATTCGCTTCGCCGGGCCACTTGTCACGAAACTGAACCACCGATACAATAATCTCAGATATTGGGAACATGCACATGTTTTGGGGAAACCGCTAATATTTGCTATCCACGACTTCCATGCCCCTGGATCGATGGCATATAGCTCCTCCGCGCTTCCAATTTATCTCTACGGCATAGCATGGCGTGAAGTAGAGAATGGAGCTGGGCAAGTAACATCATCTCCGGAGGTAGTTGAGAAACACATTTGGGGCCAAAAGGAAATTGAATCAGGGTTTTTCTATCTCGACGATGCCGAGAACATCAGTGCAGTGATCATCAACCCGAGTGCGACGATATCCAAATTTAACCGAATGGGATTGCTGGCCGGCTTTGGACGACCGGACATTCGACTTTTTCATCGAGGACTCGCCGCAACTGGTAAGATGGACTCCGCCGTACCAATCCCGTTTTCGTACGATGTCCACACTCGTAAGAACGGCGAGACATGGATAGAAGGAATGTCGGTTTATCACAATCCGAATGCCTTGGTGCCGTTGAAACCTGAGCTTCTCCCGGGCGCCGCACACCATTTCCTTAATAAGGATGGAACGATGAGCTCACTCCTGCCCGATTGGCATCCTGTAGTATCGGAAACAATCATTGCAGCCACTGAATAAAGCTGTCTTTTGCTAGTTTCAACGGCCGAGCTTCTGCTTGTACTTTTCCGAATACGTTTGTCGAGACCCGTTCGAGGGGGGTATATAGTAACGGGGGCTTTTAGACCTTCCTTTATAGATCAATCCACCTGCGGATTCAACCGTTCCATCAGATTGTCCGCTTAGGCCGGCAGCCATCTCGCGATGAATAAAGTTGAATCGCCTCGACTATTGTAGACGCTCTTGATCCATAACGATCCTGTGATGGTTCATTCAGATCAGAGCTCGCAGTTTACCAGCACGGACTGGCGCGATTTCTTGACTGCGCGTCGGCTGGAAGCAAGCATGAGCCGACGCGGAAACTGTCACGACAATGCTGTCGCTGAAAGCTTCTTCCAACTGTTGAAGCGTGAGCGCATCAAGCGCAAGACCTATACAAGCAGGGATGACGCCAAGCAGGACATTTTCGACTACATTGAGATGTTCTACAATCCCCAGCGCCGTCACGGATTTAATGACAAGCTTTCGCAAACAGAGTTTGAGCGAAGGTACTTTGAACGGTTCACGAGTGTCTAGCAGACTCGTGGAGATTCAGTTGCTAGTAATTCGTCTATAGTCATGCATTAACGAAAATTTGGAAGAGGAGGGCGCTCCCTTCCCTTCTGGTCAAGGGAACCGAATGACGATCTATGAACTAATTACGCACCTATTGCCTGAAGGTACCGACGCTTTTGATTCGATGCAGGAAGAGCACGTAGATCTGCCGGCAATCGATTGGAAAAAATGCCCAACCTGGCCCATCGACTTGTTCGCGGTCGTCGGCTCCATCATCGAGAGGTCTGGCTGCTATACACTGGCAAGTCCAGACCGCCATAAGCTTGATGAACACAAAGCCTACCTTGCTGAGATCGCTCTTGCGGCGCAACGGTGGAATGCCAATATCAGTGAAGTACCGGATTCGGTAAACAACCTGTGGTGGATGCTCACGCTGGTCTACGCTGACGTACACATGCACGAAATTGCCAGCATGCCTGATTTGGTCAAAGCCCTCTTGATCCTTTTCGCCGTTGCCGACGAAGCATGTATTGGTATGGGCTGGGATGTGGATCCCGCGAACGCGCCCCAACATCAGTTTTCCTCGATCACTTTTGCTGCACTCACCAAAGCGGATCAGGCGCTGGCATTACCCCACCTCCCGCATTCACTTTGCGTGATGGTATCGCCTGATAGTGCAGTGGTCCTGCCCAAGTCGATAAATTCGGCCGTGGGTTGCACGATCCGCAGTCTCTCACATTATTTGGCCCTGCTGCCTCCAAGCTCAGTCCTAAATGCTTCCTGGATACTCTCGAGTAAGAAGCCGCCGGCTGCCACCGCGGCTGATGCCACCGCGGCAGATGCCACGGCGCCCTATGACATGCGCTTGTTGCTGATCCCGTTTCCTTTTACGATCCATGCAGACAGTTTTAAACTTAGTACCCCTCGCAAGGAACTTGGCCACAACCATGTCCCTGCCTATTTCGAACTGGAGGCGCGATGGCTCAAGCGGGATGGCAAGCCGCTGACGGGCGAACTCTTAGCCCGCGAACTGATCATCCCACTCATTCAACAGGCGATTACGGAAACAGGCGCAGCCCCTAACGGGATCATTCTTCCAGAATGCGCATTAACGGCAGCACTGGCTGGCGAGCTTGTCGAAGCGCTAAAGGACAGCAAGATCGACTTTCTCATCACTGGCGTGCTTGATACAGGCGAGAATGGAACGCACTATAACCGTGCGCTGACCTTCGCCTTCCAGGAAGGTAAGGAGGCCACCGTTGCCGAGCAGAACAAACATCATCGTTGGCGCCTCGATCGCGGGCAAACCGAGCGGTACGCTTTGCACTTCGACCCTGACCCGAACAACGATAAGTGGTGGGAAGACATCGACGTGAGCCAGCGCAAATTACCTTTTTTGGCGCTACGCAAGGACATGTCGCTGGCGACCTTCATTTGTGAAGATCTCGCGCGCACCGATCCCGCCATGACGGCCATCCGTGCGGTCGGCCCCAACTTAGTGGTAGCATTGCTCATGGATGGGCCACAGTTGGCAGTGCGCTGGCCTGGCCGCTACGCGACCGTACTCGCCGAAGACCCCGGTTCAGCAGTCTTATCCTTTACCTGCGCCGCGATGGTGGATCGTTCTAATTGGCTTGAAGCTAAACCGGCAAGGGCCGTGGGTTTGTGGCGGGACGGCGCAGGCCGAACACAGGAGATTGGTTTAGCCGCTGGGAGTCTTGCCGTGTTACTGACCTTGCAGTCGAAGAAGAAGCACCAAAATACGCTAGACAACCGGTCCGATAATTCCTTGTCACGACAGCTGACGTTGCGCACGGTCGTGCCTCTTTTTCTTGCGAAACCACTTCATTGGTTATAGACTGGTCTTATTATGTCCACTTCTCAAAACAATAAATTTAGCAGAGCGCGTCGGGCCAGAGCGGCAGCGTCTGGTGTTGCTCAGCAACCAGCCGCGCCAAAGGGCCATCTGGTCGACCTTCAGTTTGTTGTGCATTCCGACAGCCGGAAACCGTTTGCCGAGGAAACGCCGGTTGTTGAGACGGCACAACATGCGGCGCAAGTGGTTGCCAAGAAATACGGTAAACCACCTGGTGCAGCCATGTTTAGACGCATGGGCAAGGTTTCTGCAGCGGCGCCAGTTCATCCGCAGGCGGTGGACTTGGCACGTGCGGCGATTTCCAGGTTGTCCGGCGTGCAAGATGAACCAAAGATGGCGGCTGTTCAGGCTGCGGTAGCAGAACTTAGCAATCAAGCGGCAGCCAAAGCCAAGCACAATGTCGAGGTGATGCGACGGCGCCTGGAGCAATCCCAAGCGGGGCCCGCGGTGTTTGAATCGCTGCGCCGGCTGGGCATCAACGTGTGATCCGATGATATAAGCTCCGAGCGCATTGAAAAACGGCCTTTGGCCGTTTTTTTGTGGGAATCTCCTTGCCTGATAATCCGTATTATCACCGTTGAGGCTAAGCTACTGGTGGAGATTCATTAAGCGGCCCGGGCCCAGCCGCTATCTTGGCGCGATGTCGCCGAGTGTCAGGCCGCTCCGGCCGTGATCGCAACTCCATCGCCGGCGCACAAAGTCCCCGTTTGGCCGAGCGCACGAAGCAGAAGACGGGCTAGTTTATCGTAGCCAACTGTGCCGCTATCGCGCGCATAAGAAGGCGCTCTGCTGCTGCCTCGACCGGCTATGCCATCCTTCGCCGGCAGTTGCGGATAGGGAAGGCCTGCTTTTGCTAGCGTGCTGCAGGAGTCGCTTAGGGCAGGGGATAGACGTGCCAGCCCAGATCTCGGCGTTGGAGCAGGCAGCTACGAGATCGCACGCCAGGACCCTGACAGGACACCGAGCCTCCAACACGAGCCATCGTTTTTTCATCCGTCAAGAACCCTGGTTCAGGAGAGTCTAAGCTGCTGGTGGCGATTCAATGGCACCGTCCGCACCCCAAAGCGGACGTCCGAGAAAACAACCATAGGCTAGCTGCATGGAAGCTTATCAATCTCCGCCAATACAGTCTCCGATGATCCAAAGCCCTGAGCGCAAGCCATCAGTTCCATCTTTGTAGCAAGTGGCACTTGAGCCAGATGGCAGACACAATGATCCAAAGCTATCTCCCATTCGCCATGTCCATTCAAGCTTTCGCATGTTCGAAAAACTTCGCTAGACAACGCCTCACGCAATTTCGACAGTAGCAAGCTAAATTGAGTGGACTCATCCATGCATTTCTCCTTCAAATCGAACGTCCGCTTGTGGCTGAACTCGGCCGTTATTCCTCGCATTCGTCGAGCAAAAGCAAGCGCTGCACTTCTTCGTCACTCGGCTGCCAGTTAGCACCACGTTCCTCGTAAATCTTTACTAGGCCCAGTAGAGTCAATGGATCGTCAGCGACAAAAATACAAGTGTCATTTTCCGCGCGATATTGTCGTTCAGCCGACTTGTCTCGAGTCACTGCATAGCCAAGTTTTTGCAAGATTCCCAACGCAGGAGCGAGCGTGTTTCCAGCGGCTGCAATTCGAATTTTATGTTGCATTTCAATGATTCCATTATCAGTACAGCTGCATTTCGTGACAAGGGCCGTTCGCTCCTGGCCGCGGTTTCAATCTATCAACGCAACACTTTAACTTAAATGCATCGTTGCAGAGCGGAAATGATGCGAAAGAGAACTCGAATCGATTGCTCCGCGCCCCGCGAAACCCGGGATTAACGTTGAGGTTTAGCCACGGTAGAGTTCATGGTGAACCCATCGAAGTTCAAGCAGCTTTTGCTAGCGCGCGACAGGAGTCTCTGCAGGGCAGGGGATAGGCCCGTCAGACCGGATCTCGCCGTTGGGTCAGGCACACACGAGGAGTGTGCCAGGCCACCCAGGCCTCAACACGATCCATCGGTTTTCATCTTTCAAGAACCATGGATCAGGAGAGGCCAAGCTACTGGTGGTGATTCACTCATCGGTGCTCTAATCTCGCAAATATTATGCAAGAGAGAGGAGAATCAGAACCAACTGCGATCATGAACGGTTCGCAGTTACTACCATGTAGGCCAAGAGTCCAACTAGTAAAAGCTTAACTACCATCCCCATGAATTGGGGGAACCGCTGCTCCAATGCCCATCGGAAAGGCGCTGCTCGGACCTTGTCCATGTAGGTTCGACGACTCGCTAGCTGTCCCTGGAGGATACCGACCTCACAACCTTGGCTTTGACACTTGGTAAGCAAAAACGTCACGTAGCCATGTAGGTCGAGTTCATCGATATTCTCTTCCCATGAGTTGACATTCAGTAGTTGCGCCGCACGCATTGGTTTCGATTTTCCTGCCCTCTTGTCGTCGTCGGCATAGTCGAATTCAATGCCAAACCGTTCATAAAACCTATTTCGGCGATCCTTATTTTTTTCGTATGCCTGCCCTTCAAGAAGCTGAATGGGTAAGATGCTGGCTTCAGGCCATTGTTTGGCCCAAGTCACGATTTCGTTCATTAGGTAAGTCCCCAATCGTTGTCCTCGCAATTGTTCCATTTCCACGATTACGTAAGCAAGACTATATGGAGTGGCAGCAGTAAGCGAAGTGATCGGCTCATTTCCGAGCTTCGTGTAACACGCAGTGAAGCAGCCATTCTGCGCGGTATGCCACGATAACTCGATAGGAATAAGCTCTCTGTACGAGATCCTAATACTCGCATCGAAGACACTTCCGTCCCGGTCGTCTAGCCGCTGTGTCTCCTCGCGCTGCACCAGTAAGTATGCGATTGGATCGTCGTTCGGCGCTGATTTTCTCCGCACTTGAACAACGTAGGTGGTTGGCTTTGCCTGCGAGCCTTGCTTTGAATCGTAGAGGCAAATTCCGGGTATTGTAGTTTTTGCGGTGGTCATGGTGCAGGAAGCTGATGTCTGATGGGTAATCTCCCCATTTTTAGAGCGCTCTAACAGTAGAGGTTAAGCGGCCATGGCAAGCTTCTGTTTTGGTGTAATGCCGCCAAGTGCTATTTTGGTCCGGTCGTGATTGTAAGCCCACACCGCCAGCGAGCAAAGTCCCCGATCTGGCCGAGCGCACGCAGCAGATGACGGGCTAGTTTATCGTAGCCAACTGTGCCGCTATCGCGCGCAAAAGCAGGCGCTCTGCTGCTGCCTCGGCCAGCTATGCCATCTTTCGCCGGCGGTTGCGGCTAGGGACGGCCGGCTTTTGCTAGCGCGCGGCAGGAGTTTCTGCAGGGCAGAGGAGATAGACTCAGACCCGATCTCGTCGTTGGATCAGGCACCTACGAGATCGCACACTAGGCGGCTGGCAGGACACCCTGGCCCCCAGCATGATCATCGGTTCTTCTTTTTCAGGAATTATGGATCAGGAGTGTCTAAGCTAATGGTGGCGATTCACCTTGCCGTAATTCAGGATGGCCCATGGCGAGGCGCCGACTGGTTCAAGACATCGCTTGACGTTTTGATGGAGCTGGCAGTGCCCAACACAGGGTTAGATTCGGATACCGCTGCTTTGCTTCCTGACCTTCAGCGTGGCATCGGACAATCTCTCCAGACGGTACCGGTCGATCGGCATGCAATGAAGCTATCCGATGAGGATGTTTCTCACGTCATGACCCTGCGAGACGTCGGGGAACACTTCGGCCTTGTATCGGAATTATTTGACGTTTGCGAAAAAATTTTACACGGGGAGCCTCTTGACGAATCAGATCAAAGGATTTTAAAGTTGGCCTCGAATGCTGCGCCGTTCACGAGATTCGCGCGCAAGGTAGCAGTAGTTAAAGGATTGACGGACGTTACGTCGGTAACAAGCTGATATCGCGCTGGTCCCTTCAAGACGGCTGAAGCAGCAGAAGGGATGTTCGAACTCGCCTACCAGCAAGCCATGGATGGAATGGGAAAGAGTATATAGGCCTGGATGGGAATGACGGAGCCAGAATTCAACGAGTGGATGTGAAACAAAGCGCTTCCGTCAAAAAATAGCGACCTTAAAGAGACAGGTAGAACTCCAATGCCTCCCGCGACGCGGCCAGGTTCAACGGGAAGGTTAGCGCTGAGTTGTCAGGTGAGCAATCTCTATGGTGACTCGTGCGCTAAAGATCCCGCTTTCAAAAAAAGGCTAGTAGATGAAACACACACAAGACCAACTGAACGACCAATGGGATACTTTAAAGAACCCAGAAAGTGCTTTGAAATCGATTCCTGCCGAAGCCAATCAATCGCCGACATCGAAAATTGTTCGTGACGATGAATTTACCCAAATTATCAGCCTTCCATCACAAGGTGGGGTTGCTCAAGACGCGTACAGTCGTTCCCCCGGCGAATTATGGTTTCCGATTCACTATGTCGTGCCGGAAAATATGAGTATCACCGAACGAAGTAAAGAAATTCAAAGGCTTGCAGACGCGCACGAAGACGCCGTCCAATTGCAGGCGACTCTCATGCGTAGGTACCCTACAAACGTAGAATTGCCACCTGACGGTAGAGAGACACTGGACTGGACAATTAAGGTGGTGTCCCGGGCACGTGCAGAGTACGACGCTGCTATCGTTGGCTGGCACGAGCCCGTCTACAAAACGCCTCGCCACAATTGACACGAACTGTGCCCAGTCGCGTGCTGCTTGGCTTCGTTGCTAGTAACTTGGTGAAGATGCTTGTGCCACTGTGCCAGCTGCTGCATTTCGCCTCAATATCGGCGTCGCATTAATTTTCAAAACCGTCGCATCAATTTCAAAAAGTCACATGCAGTCCGTCCGCCTCGGAACTAGCGCACCGCGACAAGCGGCCGGTAACCCCCCCATTTTTAGATCGTGCTAAAAGTAGAGGTTAAGCGGCCATGGCAAGCTTCTGCTTTGGCGTGATGCCGCCAAGTGCCATGTCGCGTCAGCCGTGATCGCAACTCCACCGCCAGCGCGCAAAGTTCCCGATCTGGCCATGCGCACGTAGCAGACGACGGGCTAGTTTATCGTAGCCAACTGTGCCGCTATCGCGCGCAGAAGCAGGCGCTCTGCTGCTGCCTCGATCGGATAAACCATCCTTCGCCGGCAGTTATGGCTAGGGAAGGCCTGCTTTTGCTAGCGCGCGGTAGAAGGCTCTACAGGGCAGGGGAGATAGACAGGCCTGACTCGATCTCGTCGTTGGATCAGGCTGTTACGAGACCGCGCACCAAGCGTATGGCAGGGCGCCCCGGCCCCTACCACGATCCATCGGGTTTTCATCTTTCAAGAACCATGGACCTGGAAAGCCTAAGCTATTGGTGGCGGTTCAAAGGCACCGTCTGCTTCCGCCCCAAAGCGGACTCACAGGCCATAGATGACCAAAGTAGTCGTGACCTGCGCTGTGCGGCTTTATCGCCCAGCGTACAGTGCGTGCAGGACACGTGGTCGACCGCCGGGTTAACGCCCCCCTATCATTTACTTTTGGGGGGATTGCTAGATTTGCTAGGTTTGAGGGATGGTGTATTCCCTGGTGTGGTTTTGTTATCACGGCGGCGCTGATCCGGCTGCCCTGTTGATTTTGCTATCGGCTTTGGTCCTGGTTTAAGTGCCATGAATGTCTCCTTTGTGGCTCAAAAATTACAGTTTGTACTTACATTCCAACGTAAAGCGGACCTCAAAATGAGGCCTTTGAGATTTCCAGTATGACGCAATAACACACTTTAAGCTAGCTTCACTGGGCTAAACTGGACTGTGGTGAACTTTAGGCGTCCCAACGTCATGAGCATTGTCTGCTTATGGCCGATTACCGTCGTTGGCAGGTTCCGCCCCATCGCGGACGACTGTTACTTGTTAGCTTTCCGGTCCAAGACTTCTCCAAAGGAAGTGTGCGGGATGGGTTGACAACTACAGTATTTGACGGCATATCAAATCCAGACGCAAAGTACCCCTCAGACGATAAAGGGTACGGTATTGCATAAATAAGGCCATCGCCATCAGGCCGAGAAAGCCCCCGCAGACATCGCCGTGAATCGCGCCGCTACCCATCATCAATGGTAGCAACGCCACTGGGTGCCATTTTTGACGATTTACACATGGGAGACGATTGTGCGCGCCTTCTTGCCGTCGTTGCGCTCCTGGTGGGCACGCTGGTGTTCCGGGCCATACATGAATACGCTACACGCGCCGCCACGTGATCGCTTACCGCGGCGCGGGACTTGCCGGTATGGCTTCAGACGAGATGCGCCAGAGGGCCGAGCTTGAACTGGCGAACCTGGACTGGATAATGCGCTGCTGATGCGGCACGTAGGCGAGAGTTCGCGACCGTGATACGCGTGAGATACTTGTGTTACCTGAATTTTGCGATCTACCATCAGCCTGGCCCTTTGGTTTTCAAGGGGCACCAAGGCTGATGGAGAGCGTATGCCGTTTCTGGATATCATGAACAAGGTGCGGCCGTATGCAGCAATGCGCTATCACGTGGCCTACACGATACAGGCGGGGATAGAAGTCGCTCTTCCAGCACAGCGATTGATCATCAATACCAACCAGACCGTGGTGCGCCTTCAAAACAAAGCCCCGGGAGCACGGCTTTTCGTTGATGTTCCTGGCGCCTCAGCAACGGCACTGCAGGTAAATGCTTTTGTCAATTTTATAGTTGGCCACAGCTTTGCCTTTGGACAGCATCGCGCCGTTCTCAACCATGCCCCATGGCGTAATCTGTACAATGTGGCACCGCGCGTGCTCGCGTATATGGACAGCCACGGGGCTGCCGTAGTGAACCCTGCCACCGATTCTGTTCCGTGCGTTGATTGCGATATTCTCTTGCCAATCAATAATATAACGATCGATCATCAGCGTCCTCAGAACGGACGGTTTGAAGAGGCCGTGTGTAAAGTATTCCGCTCCATCGGACTCACCACGGGCCGGCCCACCGGGCCTAAAGGAATCCATTTCGCTAATCTGCATGCCGCTACTGTGGGTGGTGTGGTGGGCGGCGCACCCATTCCAGTCCGGGTCGCCAAATACACTCTCAACGATATGGGAAAAATCTACTATACGCTGGCGCAATGGTGCGGCTTGACGGTCAATGGCGAGCTCTTCAACGCTTGCATGGATCACATGATTAACCTGCGCCCGCTCTGCCATAGCTGCAATACTCCACTCAGGAACGTCGCCTACTTTTAGTATCGCGCGCTCCGCCTAGCTAACAATGAACGGCATACCTAATTGACTTAGAACGTCTAACAAAACCGCTGAATGTATCTCCAGCAGATGAGTATGCAGGCAAGCGAGAGAAACGCCTGGTGGATATCGGCCCGGCGTTCGTAGCGGATGCGTCATCGGCGATAGCGGTGCAGGCACCCCAGCGTGCGCTCGACCACCCAGTGCCATTTACTCAGGCGTTCGTGCGACTCGATGTGAGTGCACAACAACGTTTTACCCGCGCCCGGCCTCACACACATAAGCGATAGCAAGCGATTCGTATGGCTGCAGGGTGAAGTGGTCGGTCCAGCTGTCACGTTGGGCATAGTTGCTGATTAAGCCTTGCCCGGACACGATCCATCAGGTTTTCAGAACCATGGATCAGGAAAGCCTAAGCTACTGGCGGCGATTCAATGGCTCCGTCGGCTTCCGCCCCAAAGCCGACCTTCCAGCATCCATCAGGAACGGGCCGCCGCCAATGGCTTGGCGTCTGGATATCGGGTAACGAACGAATCGATGGCCTGCGCTGGCAGATTGATCAGAATCGTTCCACTACAATCCCAGCAAGCAATTTCGAACAAAGCACCTTCTAGCTGTGGCCCCGGTTCCGTGCCGTCCCAATATCGCGGGTTGTCCTCAACGCATGGCGCCGGAGTAGTTATCGGACGAAGCCCCTTCGGTACCGCACTAAACACCGCCCAGATAAACTGAATCTCGTTGGCAAGCAGAAAGCCTGCGAGTTCGTCGCCGGTGAACCATTGATCATCCAGCTTAAACCCCGGTGGCTTCCAGTTAGTTTCGATGTCGCTGACGTACCAGTCATAGTCTTGCGGCGCAATGTTGGCGGCCTCGAACACGTCGCGCATGTTGGTATACCAGCGGACCTGATCGGTTTTTTCCAAGATGAGATTTTTCATTTTTCCCTTTAGCCCTTGACCGGTTGAATCCGCAAGCGTCAACGGACTTTACGCTCGATAACCATCCGGCGGATCGCAGCGATTCCTGCCTCCATCTTCTCACGTGCGGAACTGTTGGCCGAATGAACGAAGATAATTGGCGGACTAAAACCGCGCAACGCGACCGCTTCCTCAATCCACAGAATGACGTCATAGCCGGTGCCGCGTTCGTCATCCCCAAGATCATGGTCAAGACTAATCTCGGCAACCTCGCCGGCGGCAAGCAGCGCTACTGCCTCGTCAGGCCAATATACTCGGGTCCAACCCTCCGGCGTACTTCGCTCGTCATCGAGATAAACCTTCATTCCTTCGTTCCCTTGGATAATTTGATGAATATTTCTTCCCTTCCCATAATACCCTGCGCGAATGCTCCGAAGCCCGGACAAGCTCTGGCTTGAGCGCGACAGGAGCCTCTGCAGGGCAGGGGGATAGGCAGGTCATACCCGATTTCGCCGTTGCATCAGCCGACGCCGAGAAGGCACACCAGGTGCTAGGCAGGATACCCAGGCCCCTAACACGATCCATCGGTTTTTCATCTTTCAAAAACTATGGATCGGGCGAGTTTAAGCGACTGGTGGTGATTCAATGGAACCGTCCGCTTCCACCCCCTTGCGGACGCTCGGAAGTGGCGGCCTTAGGCAAAAAAGATAGCTGGCTATCGCAGACCGCAACGGTCCGCTTTGATTTCCTGATCAAGCGCTTGCAGATCCGGGTCCAGCTGATCACATTGATCACCTTCACCTAAGGCAACCAGCTTAATTTTGATCACACGGTTCGAGCCCTTGTAACGGATGCAGCCAATATCTTGAACTTCAAATGCTTGAATCATTTGATAAATTTCCTTTCCGTCAGATGGCTGCTTGCTTACATGACAATGACCAGCATTGGAATACGAGAAAAGGCCAGGTGCCACGGTAGACGGCATCCCACAGGAAGTCAGCATCCGTCTTCGACGTAGAAGGGGCCTGGTGAATTTTCAGGAAAAGGAATTTTTTTCTCATCATTTATGATGATCGCATAAAAGCGGCGATGTCGACCGGCAGCTTCTGGCCGGTTGTCGTAGTTGATAGCATGAAAAATATTTAATTCATATTTTTATGAAATATATTCATATGCTACTTGATATAAAACAGAAATTCACAAAAAACATGGAGTAATTGCATGGCAATATATATTGCTTTGGTGCCCAGATACCTATAATTGGCCGCTATGAACTACGACGACTTCCAACGACACATCGGCAAGGCGGGGCCGAAGCGCCACGAGCTTGCGACGCTCATGGACATGAGTCATTTATTCCCCGCAGTTTCAGCTGAGGCACTTGCTACCCTTGAGTGTGCAGCGATATCGCTGGGTGAGAAGTATTCCCTTTCCCCGTCGGCTCTGAAGTTTTCACCCGCAGACCCCAGCTCCGGACAATGGCAATTGCTCTTTTCCTTGCTGTTCGTTTCGCTGGCAGTCGAGGACGATACGTTGATGCGCTTCCCTGTAAAAAATCGCCCAATTCAATAAGGAGTAACAATGGCGAAGATACTCGATACACGCGGCCTCAAATGGCAATTCCAGAAAACGAACGGTATCGATACCATCGTTCTCGTCAATGACTCGCCGCAAGACGTGGCCATCTCGGCGCTCTGGTTCGAGGCGAACATTTCCATCGGCGTCGGGCTCGACCAGCAGCGCAATCTGACGGACGACGCGACAGCCGAAGTCAGGAAAGGGCAAACGCGCCAGGAAGACAGGGACAAACCGATAGAGGAAAAGCGCCTCAGCGACATGAAGGTCCATCTTTTCCGGGAAAGGATGTGGGACCTTACCTACAAGAAAAAAATGGACGATGGCATGGCCTTTTGGACAGTCGCCGATGTGTATCTGAATCCCTGGGGGACGCTGTGTGTGACGAGCCAGGACGATGGGGTATTCAGCCGAACCTCCTTCTCCGCAAGCCCGGTTTATCTGTATCAGGTTGAGTACAAGAAACCAAGATCGATTGCCGCCAATCTGCAGAAGTCGCTCTCGTATGTCAGCAGTTTCGCGTGCCTGGAATACGGTTCCTACATCAAGAACCTGAGTACGCTGCCCAAGGTCTGGGTCCGCTTCCCAGATCAGAGTGATCCTGTGCAAGTTCCCCTGGACCTGATCAACCTTCAGATGAGCGGCAAGCGGCGTCGCACGATAGACAGCTCCAGCCGGAACATCATCAAGTCCGCGGCTTTTTCGCGGCGGGCTCTGGGGTATTACGCAAATTACTTCGGCTACGGCCGCGATGTTTTCATCCGCGATCTGCCGTTCGAGCATATCAACGAAATTTCCTACGGCATGTTCAGCATGGACCTGAACGGGAACCCCGTCAGTTCCGATCCCTGGGGCGACGACTGGCAGCTCAGTTCCCTGCAATTCATGAAGCAGTTGAATCCCGAGCTGAAAGTCCATCTGATCGTCGGCGGGTGGCCGAAGGAATTGCCATTCGAAGTCCTCGCTGTGAACGACAGGGAAGAGGCGAAGCGTATCGGACGGCACAATCCGGCGGCGCAATTCACGATCTATCTGCCTCCCGCCGCCCCTACTGGCGCGCTGGCTCAGAATGAATTTTATGTGCGGCGCTGGGTTGACGCGCCCGATGGAAATGGCGGCATCATGCCGCCGGATAGCGAGCCGCAAGGCCATCCCGCAGGTGTCTACCCGGAACTTTATCAGCAACTGCTGCCGGGCTGGTACAAGGACATGGATCAGCACAGGCAGTTGTTCATACAGGACTGGTTGTCCACGCAGTTCAATATCAAGATCCTGCCTGCGGCCGATCTGTTTTCCTACATCGGCAAGACCCCGAAGGCGGTGCAGAATTTTGCCCGCTCCCTGGTGCGCGCCGTCATGGTGCTCGGCTTCGACGGCATCGAGCTGGACTGGGAATACCCGTCCGAAGCGGATGGTACCGGCTTTGTCGCCATCCTGGAGGCATTGCGTCAGGCGGAAAAGGACCTGCAAGACCCGAGCCAGAAACAGTTTCTGCGTGATGCGTGGATCGAGGTTCCGGACGACAAAAAACTCCTGCTCTCCATTGCTGCCCCGGCCGACCCGAAAAAGATCAAGAGGCTGGACAAGTATTGGCTCAAGATCGGCAGCCTGGTCGATACCATCAACGTCATGACCTACGACTATGGCGGTACGTGGCTCCAGAATTCAGATTTCAACGCGCCCATGCGTCCGGTTTCCACGGCAACGCCGGCATGCGGGTATGAAGCGCCGAGCGGCGTGCGAGAGACGATGACGGCAATGCTGGGGTACGCGGACAAGCTCTGCTTCACGCGGCGGCAGTTGTCGCTGGGGCTCGCCATCTATGGCCGGGGGCTGGAAGTCGACGGCGTCACGCGCCCGGCGACGGTTTCCGAGGCCGACTGGAACAACGGCATCAACCGGCCGGTCCGGAAGGCTGCGGACGGGCAGTTCAACGACGGCACCGGCACCTATCTTTACAATTACATCGCGACCGAAGTCCGCAAGGGCAGCGCCTCCGACAAGCTCCCCGGCCTGGTCGCCTCGTCCTACCTGCACCCGGTGGCGCGCGCGCCTTACCTGTTCGTGAAGGGCGAAGGCGGACGTCAAGATACCCTGATCACCTACGACAACCCCAATTCCGTCCGCGAAAAAATCCGCTACGCCAAGCAGGAATGCCTGGGCGGCGTCATGGCCTGGGACCTGTCGGGCGATCTGCCGCCAGACGATCCGCAATCGATCCTGCGCGCCATCGGCGATGAAATGCGGCAGGAGCGCCCGGCCTCGCGCGCCGAGGTGCGGAAGCAGAAGGAAGCAACCCTGATGGCTGCGACCGCGCGCGACGGCGGTTCCTTGCCGAACCAGCGGCTGTGGGGTGTCGCGCGCGACTATGCGGGCACTTCCGTATTGCGCGAAATGCCGCAGGGCGACCGGCTGTGCGCCGTCGCCGCCTTGCCCGGCGGACGCATGGTCGTGGGCCGCGCCAGTGGCGTGATGCAGTTGCTGACGCCCGAATACAGCCAGACGCCGTGGCAGTGGCAAGTGACGGCGGCCTGGAAACATGCGAACAAGGCGATTTCCCTGCTCGACCTGCCGTCGGGACGCATTCTTGCTCTGCTTGCGGACGGTACGCTGCTCTGCCTGAGCGCCGATGTGGATGGGCAGGCGCGCGAGCATCTGGTCAAGAAACTTCCCGAGGCGCAGGACGCCCGGCTGATCCCGGCCAGGGGCGAACAGGCCTTCCTGGTGCAGAACAATTCTCTGCTGGTCGTCAACATGGGCGCAGACGACAATGCGCAGGATCGCGTGGGCGGTTACGGATTGACCGGACCGGATGGCGCGCGGGCAAATATAGCGTGCGCGCTTGCGCTGCCGGGCGGAATGATCCTCACGGGCGGCGCGCGGACCGATGGTATTCCGACCGTCGGCGTCTGGGCAATCGAGACGGGCACGCCGGTCTTCAAGGGCTCGCCGCCGCGCAGCCAGAACGAGGATTGGGGCGACATCGTTTTTCTGGCCAATCTGTCGGACGGCTCCGTCGCCGCCCTTACAGCCAATGGCAATTATCAGGTCTATGGACCGTCGGCCTTCACGCCCGGCCATCTGCAACCGGCGCAGTGGAGCGTCTTCGCGCCAGATCCGCTGGCCGGGCGTGCGCTGACGGCGCTGCCGCAAGGCGGCTTCCTCAGCATCACCGACGGCGTCTACATGTTGTGGAACAGCCTGCCGAGCGGCGGCTATATGCTGGCCCAGCGCCTGCCTGCCGAGGGCGTATTCCAGGGCGTGGCCGTGCTGGACGACGGTACGGTGATCATCGCGCGCGACGCGGAGAGCTTCCTGCATATCGAGGCGCGCGGCTGGCCGCGTCCGGAAGCCTTGCTGCGTTCAAGCTGGGACTGGCGCGAGCAGGAAAGCGGCTATTCGTGGCTCCACCATCTCGCCGCCAACGGCAACGCCGGCGCGCTGGCACAGGCCCTGGCGGCGGGCGCGCCGCCGGAACTGGCTGACGATACCGGCGCTCAGGCGATCAGCCTGATCCGCACGGCGCTGGAGAAAGACCAGTTGAAGAGCCTGCCGCCGCTGCTGGCGGCCGGCGCGCCGCTCTGGTCCGTGCCGGACATCGCCGACGGCAACTTTTTCAATGATGACACCCTGGCCGGCTTGCTGCCGGCCTCGCTGCTCGCGGCCTATCCGCATTTCGTGCCCGAACTGCCGCCGGAAACGCCGGCAGTCATTCCGGCCGAGACAGCCGGCTTTCTTTCCGATAATCCACGGCTGGCCGCTACCATCGTCAGCACGCTCGTGCCTATCCTGCCGGCGATGGCGAAGGCGGTCCAGCGTGTGATCCAGGACTTCGCCGTCGATGACGAACTGCTCAAGACAGCGGCGGGCGGCGGCTCCGACCAATTGATGCATCTGATTGTGGACGAGTCGAAGAAAGCCACCGAAGCGCAGGAAGCCGAGGGCGTCGGCGAGGATTTACGCCGCGTGCTGGACACACTCAAAGGCAAGCGTTTCGAGGACGGCGACGCGTTGCGCAAAGCCATCGACGACAATTGGAGCGCCGCCGACAAGACCCGGCCGTGGCGGGTGTCCGAGTGCGATCAGGTCATCAATGCCGCCGCGCGCCCCAAGCGTCCGGACCGTTACAAGATCGATGGCGATATCGCCCTGAACGAACAGGCCCTGGCGCATTTCGCCAAACTGGTGGAGGCCGGATGGCCGATCCAGCAGGATGGCAAGCCGGTTTCCCTGATGGCGCACGCGCCGGCGCATTACCGCATCGTGATGGAAGCGGGGCGCAGCGCGCTGACGCCGGATGGCTATGACGCTCCGCTCCTGCGCGCCGACAAGGAGACCTTCACGATGCCGCCGACCGCGGCCAGCCTGCTGCAAATGGCCCCCTTCATGGCCGACTCGCTGGCTGCTGTCGCCAATAGCCTGGTATCCGGCCTCGGTGCGCTGGTGCATGCCTATGTCGGGAACGAGCGAAGGGAAGGGCGTCTCGCCGTTGCCGATGTCGCCGCCGTTCAGGACCCCTATGCGGCCCTGGCCGACTTCGACGGCGGCCCCGCGCTGGCTGGAACGGCGATGCAGGAATTGATCATCGAGGGCACGGTGTCGCCGCGCGGCGGACGGCTGTCGGCAAAAGCGGCTGTGGCCTTCCTCGCCCGGCATGCGGCCGATCCCTGGATTCCCCAGGGCAGCTGCAACGCCTTCAGCCAGGCATGGACTGCATGGTCGGCAGACTCGCTCTGGCTGCCGCTCGACCCCAGGGGCTTGCCGGAACAGACCGGCAACGGCGTCCTGCCCCCCGAGCGTGGTATCGCGCAGGCGAAGTCGGGCCGGAGCTTCGACGGCCCGCCTGATGCGCCAGATCTCGACGACAGCCGCAACCGCCAAAGCATGGCGCTGCTGCGTGCGACCCAGATGAAGCTGAAGTTCCAGGCGTGGCAGAACGGCATCCGCTTCGACAGTACGGTCGAGGATAGGGAAATCCAGCGCCGGAAAGACAGTCCTTTTGTGCAGAGGATGGACAATCTGGCCGAGGACATCGCTATGAAGGATATGGTCCTCAACCGGTCGCGTTCGCTGCGCAGCATCCTGGACGATCTGGGCCAGAAACCTCAGGACAACATGTCGATCAACGACCTGAAAAAGCTGGGCTTCTTCGGATTGAAGCCGCCGGAAGGTTTCGGCGAAACGGATGTGTTGCCGGCGGGTACATTCAAGGACGCGATCGAGAAAGAGAACAAGCGGCTGCTCAAGCAGGAAGATGACACGGCAACCCAGCGGGCGGACTCCGCGAAGGAATTGCGCTCCCTCTACCGCAAGCAGGCCAGCGATCCCCTGCGCCAGAAGGCGCTGGTCGAAGCGCGTGCGCAAAAGGCCCAGATGAAGTCGGCCCAGCGCATGATGACCAAGATGCAGGACTATGCGATGGTGTCCGAACAGATCCTGGTGTACGGCACCCAGGCCATCAACTTCCTGGAGGACAAGGGACTCAACAAGGCCGTCGCGTCGCTGCTGCGCAATGTACTCCATTACGCCAACATGGCCGTGCAGATCGGCACGGCGCTGGCCACTGTTGGCTATGCCTTCCAGCAGATGCGCGCCATGCAGGCCATCGGCTCGATAGGCAAGGGTGGCGGCGCGATGATGATGCTGTCCATCGGCTTCACCGCTTTTTCCCTGATCAAGACCGCCATTTTCGGGGCGGACCCCGATCCGCTGGAAGAAGTCTACAAGGCACTGTCCAAGCAGATCGAAGAGATGGCGAACACCATCCTGAAGAGCCTGGAAGCCATGTCCGAGCAGATGGACAGCATGGGCGCGGGCATCAACAAGCGCATCGACGGCCTGGAAGAAAAGATCGACGGGCTGGCGCGCGAACTGGGACAGCAGGTTGCCGACATGTCGAAGCTGATGGACGAAAACTTCGCCCTCGACCGCGCGGAAATTCGGCAATCGACCGCGCAGGTGCTGCTAGCCATGCAACGCGGCTTCGATACGATGAACCGCCGCTTCGACATGCTCGAAGACCGTCTGGAAAACGACATCCGCCACCTGGAAGAAGTGATGACGGTCAGCCTCATGAACGAGTACGAGGAAATCGACATCGCCATCGACAAGTCGGAACGCGACCAGGTCTGGGCTCCGGAGCCGGTCGCTGTTCTGGCCGATGATCCGAAGCGCCTGGTCGATTATCGCAATGCCCTGGTCAGCGGCGTGCGCAACAAGCTGCTGGGGCTGGCCCCGCAGCAACTGGAAAATGTGCTGGATTCCCGCTGGCTGCAGGACTGGCCGCTGGAGGTGGGGACGGCCTCGGCCTGGGCCGGCGCCGTCGCGATCAACCGTATCGGCGACTGCTACGACTTCTATGTCCGGCGCGGCACCGGCGCGGACGCCTCTCGCGGCCGCATCTACTTTTCTTCCGTCTATGGACACAAGCTGGCGGACCGGCTGCTGTGGGTGTTGCAAAAGATGTTGCGCTTCTCCGGTAACGTGGGGTCGATGATCGAAGACCTCGACGAACTGATCATTGCGCCGGCGGAACGCACGAAGGCGTTCCTGACCGGGCTGAAGACGGACAATGCTTTCTTCGGCGCGCTGTTCGACGACTACCGCGATACGCTCGATGACGTTGCCGGCCGTTGCGCCGACATCCTGCCGGGCGACCTGGTGCAAAACTGGCGTCTGCCGGCGCAACGCCTGGGCGATCACGCCTTCCTGCAAGGGCTGATGTTCGACCGCCTGCCGCTGCTGTCGCTGGCCGATCTGGCGGCGGAAACCGTATCGGCGACGACGCCGCTCAGGCGCGACCGGTACCTGTCTTCGTTCGAGCTGTTCCTGAATGGCCCCGCCCTGGGGTGGCGCGCGCGGCGGGTGCTGCGGGTGCTGGCACTAGCCCATGTCTTCAAGGTGGCCGATCTGGAAATCACCGACGACAAGGAAACGATCACGCTGTGGGTCGGCTTCCGTGGCGTGCGCCAGCCGGTGGCGCAACTGTCGCTGGTGGCGGACCAGATCGTGGACAGCCGCTTCACGATGACGGGCAATAGCCTCGCAATACGCATCGCCCGGGCCTGCCGTCCGGAGCAGCAGCGGGCCGTAACCGCGTACAACGCACGCATCCGTGCCGAGGCGAAAGGGGAACTGGCGGCGCTGGACGACAGCGTGGCGCGGTTGATCCAGTTCATGACGCTGGCCGGCCTGTCGGAAGCCGGAATGGCCGAGGCGTTGAGCATGCTGTGGAGTTCCGGACGAATCGACTCCTACTTGTCGGAGCAGATCGCAGCGCCTGACGGCGGAGCGGCGGCAATCAGTCCGCCGGTTGCCGTTGTCCTGCGCAGCGGGCGCACGACTTCAGCCCGCTCCGAAACCGTGCTGCGGGCGGCGTTGGCAGCGCTGCCGTCCTGGCCGGAAGACGATGCCCGTCGCGATCCTCTGCCCGCTCACCTGATCGAGGAAACGGAAGACTTCCTCACGCGGGCAAAGGCGTACAAGGACAGGTTGAACGACGCTTTCGTGCCGCTCCTGCCGTCGTTCGATACGCTTGCGCCGGTCGAGATTGTGAGGCTCGACGCTGCTGAACGGACGGCCGCATGAGGGGAGGGCTTGCGGGCAGCCTGGTTTTATAGGACCTTCGATATTTTTCTTATTCCGGACTTTTTCCGGAATGGCGGCAACGGGTGGGAATTGACGGGGAGCGAGGCGCTGACGGCGCAGCGCTCCCTGTACGCCATGCCTTCGATACTTGCCGAATGGGAAATTAAGAATACTCATCCTGAACGATGACCCTCCGGTCATTTTTTAAAAGGTAGCGTCGGGGGCATTTCCGGAAATTGATAATTCCTGAATTTTGCCAAATTTGCCAATGCCTTGAAAGTCGTGGAGCAAGCAATGCCCTATCTCGCCAGGAATGCGCACATCCTGGTTTTCCATTCCTTCAGACTGTTTATCGTCGCGATAGGTATCGTCGGCATCAAAAGCAGGACGGAAAGCTGACTTGTGGTGCATGCAACGCTGGATGAGCTTTGAATCAACTTTGGCTTCGGTCAGCAGCTGCCCATAGGCGTGCCGGTGCCCGCGAGGGGTGTCGACCGTTCCGTGGCGCCCCTGCATGGCCACATTGCCGTCACCAGCTCCCCTGCGTTGTTCGACTCCTGGGGCGGGATGGTGAAGTCCAAGGCAGGACATCGCTCCTTGCCTGCCGACGTGAGCCCGGCCAAGGTGGCGCGCTTGTCGCTGGATCACTCGCTTAATGATGTGTGTCCTGCCGGCACCGGTCGCGCTTATGAAGCAGTGCGCGGGCAGGCGACGGTGTTCTCTGGTGTGGCATGCCGGGCCTGAAGCTGAGACCATTGATGCCTTGTTGCGCCCGGAAATTTCGAGGCCTGCTATTGGCATATTGCATAGCGGGTTTTTTTTCGGGCATACTGATATTTTCTTAATAAGGAATATCATGGGCGAGAGAGAAAAGCAAAAAATAATTCTTGATAAATTTTGCTATGAGTTGATTGAAACTATTGATAGCTGTAATCTTGAACAATTGGACCCAATTCATACCCAATTGAATTTCCTTTCAAACAATCACTTGATGATGCATGATTTCATCGGCGCCTTTCTTACTTTGAGCCAAGCGATCGCTGGGCAACGCGATAAATTGAAGGCATCGTAGCCGGCGGATAGCGGGATTAAGTTTAATTGGAAAGTGTTATCGAAATATCCTGGAAAGCCACACTTGAGGTGGCTTTTTCTGTTTGAGGATTTCATTCCACATGAGCTGGTTTTGGAGGGCATGCATGTAGGAAAACTGTGCTCTGTCGTAGGCGAAATAAAAGCTCGGATAGAAGGTAAAACGGCGGTACGCCATTGCAGGCATACCGCCGGGCTCATGCCAAACTGCCGCGATGGCGGTCAGGCATTGCGGCGCGCAGCTAGTTTAAGGGATGATGGGCGCATTTTTCGGGTCAACGGCCAGCACGGTGGTGCCCGCCACGACGCCTTTGCTGTCCAGCCATTGCACCGCGCCCAGATAGCGTTTGCCGGCGTCGAGACCGGACCAGCTCAGGCCCACGGTCGCTTTGCCTGCGGCATAGACCTGGCCCGGAGCGCCCGCTTTCAGGTTGCCGCCGACGTCGCCGCGCTTGACGATGGCCTGGGACAGGGAAAGGTTCGTCGAGACGCCATTGGCAATTTTGTAGCCAACCAGGCAAACGTTGTAGCTGCCCGGCGCTGGATTGCTGATCGTCAGGCTTTCATTGCTGCTCGATCGACCGCTGTAACCTTGGCGTACGCCATTGCTGTCCAGAATGAGCATGTCGATGTCATCGCCTTTGCCGGTGCCAGTATCGCGGTCAAACGTTTCAAAGCGTACCGCGGCCGTGCCGGTGCTGACGACAAACGGCACCAGCAAGGTACCTGCGCTTTTGGCGACGCATGCCTCTACATTGCTGACTACGGTCGCCAAGTCGGCCTGAATTCCCTGGGTGAGCGTCAGCGGAATGCGTTTGACTTCGCTGAACCCGGCAATGGCTGCCGTCATGGGCCCGCTGATGGCGCTGGTCACGCCCAGCAAACGGGTAGCCGCGGGTTTGTCCGAGCTGATCAAGGCCGGCACTTCCAGCAACTGTGAGCGTGCCACCAAGGGGCTGCGTACCTTGTGCTGGCCATCGCTCCATTCCAGTGCGCCGAATTGCCAGGTATTGGTTGGCGTGCTGGTGCGCGTCAGGGTCACGTCGAAGGACTTGCTTTCACCAGGCTGAAGGCTCAGGCTGGCCGGTACGATGAGCACATCGTAGCCGTTCAGCGACGCGCTGGCGACATACGTTGCCGCAGCGGTAGCCACATTGGTCACCGTGCGCTTGACGGTTTGCCGAATGTACACATTGCTCACGGAAATCGACGGCAGGTTCAGGTTCAGGCCTGCCTTGTCGACTGCTGTGCAACCTTTGCCGATACCCATTTCACAGACATATTTCTGATAGTCGGCTGGCGTTATGTCGTATACCAGACCAGGATCGGACGCCAGGTTTGGAACGACGTGACCTGCGCCTTGGCCGAAAGGCAGGATGCCGCGCGCATCGCGCTCCTGGATATCGGCATGCGTGGCGCTGGCCGTGGTTATCAGCGCCGACTTGATGGCGGCAGGAGACCAGCTAGGGTATTGCTGGCGCAGCAGGGCGGCCAGACCGGCCACATGGGGGCTGGACATGGAGGTGCCTTGCAAGAATTGCCAGCTGGCTGGCGGCACGATGGTGCCGGCAACGATGGACGCATGCTCGGCTTTCGTCATGCCTGGCGTGTAGCCCGCCAGTACATTGACGCCCGGAGCGGTGAGATCGGGCTTGAGCACATTACCGTCGTACCTGTTGGGTCCGCGCGAGGAAAAATCGGCGACGACGGGGGAGGCCGACGGGTTTTTACCGAAGCTGGCCGCCGAGAGGGCGGCAGCCGCGTTGGCGGTGCCGGCATAAGTACGGATCAGTGCGCCGTCCGCAGCAGTCACGTGCACCGTAGGGACGGCGTGTATTTCCGCGACCAGGCCGGCACCATTGTCAACCATCACCATGCCCACGCCGCCGGCTTCCCGAACGGCATAACTCTTGTCCACGCGGGCATTCGCCCCGCGTGCGCACACGACAACCTTGCCTGCCGCCTTGGCCGGATCGAGCAGGGCTACCCCGGCATTTTCCGTGCTGCTGTAGCAACGCGCCAGCTTGACGGCGTCGGCACCGGCCAGGCCTGCATCTTCCGCGCGGATCAGCGTTTTCTGGGGCAGTGCGGCGACATTGCCTGAGGCACCCTGATATTGTTTGCCATCGGCCAATAGCACGCTGGCAGTGCCCGGACCCCGATCATGCGTCGATGCCGCCACCGTGATCAACCATGGGCTGACATGCGCGACTTCGTTGGACGGCCCACTGTTACCGCCCGAAGCGGCAACAAACACGCCTGCGCTGGCCGCACGCAAGAAAGCCAGCTCCACAACGTCATCGATTTTTTCACCACCACTGATCGAGAAGTTAAGTACATTCACGCCGTCGATGATGGCTTGCTCGACTGCAGCCACAGAGTCGGCGCCATAGCATGTATTTTTGCCTGCAACAGCTGCCGTTGGATACGTCCAGCATACCTTGTAGGTGGATATCCGCGCGCGCGGCGCCATGCCCGAGATATTGATAAGGCCGCTGCCTGCCAGGCTATTGCCAGCCGCAGTAGTGGCGGTATGAGTGCCGTGGCCGCCTTTGCCAACGGGATCCCCCAGCGAATCCCGGGGCGAGCGGAAGTCACTCCAGTGCATGACAGGGTAGTTCGCCCTGAAGGTACTGTCGAAATAGCGTGCACCTATCAGTTTATTATTGCAGTGGTCGGCTGTAAATCCGTCTCCCGTCTGGCATATGCCTTTCCAGCTGGCCGGCGGCACGCCGTAGGCGAGCGTAGCGCCTGGGTCAAAGGTCGGTGCGCCACTGGCGTCGATGCGGTCGGCAAAGGCAGGATTTTCCGGCCAGACGCCGCTATCGATAATGCCAACCACGATGTCCTCGCCCGCGTGCGCGCGCCCGCCCAGCTTGCTCCATAAGCCATCGGGTTGGTCCAGCCCCAGGAAGGTGGGTGTGCTAACCGTTTGCGCCGCTTGTGTCACATCGGCCTTGATGCTGGCGACATCGTCGCTGGCTTTCAATTGCAGCACTTCGCTATCCGTCAGCATGGCGGCAAAGCCGTTCAGCACGGCCACGTACTGATGTTGGACAGGCGCGTCGGCCACGATGGCTTGAACGGCCTGGAGTTTTCCCTCCAAGTAACTGGCATATTGCTGGGCATTGCTGCTGTTGATATCCAGGCGCTCGCCGGGAGCGGGCTTGGTGGCGGCTAAGCCATCGATGCCGCCGGTATAGGTGGCCAGTGGTTCCGCTTTCAATTGCACGATGTATGAGCGACGTACGTCATCTCCGTCAGAAGGAGCGGCGTTGACGCTGGATGTGCTGCAAAGCAGCACGGCGATGGCAAGGCAGACAGGGCGTAATTGCATGGTTTATCCTCGGTGTATGGATTGAATCAGGCGCGGCGACGTGCGACGGCAGCGATGCCTGCCAGGCCCAGCAAGAGCATCGCGTAGGTCGATGGTTCCGGCACGGCGCTGATGCTGAAGTTAAGATTGTCGAGGGCAAACTGTCCCTGATTGTTGCCAAGGCCGCTGCACGCGCCGCTTGAATCGCAACTGAGGGCAAACATTTGCATGCCACTGAAGCTGAGTGCGCTCATGGCGCTATTGAAACTGTATTGCTTAAAAGATAGCCCATTCTTGCCGGGGCCGGCCAGGTCGAACGTTTGTGACAGAGACAGGCCATTGCCATAGAAACCCTGCACGACCAGGCGCCCGGCCAGCACAGGAAGACTGCCGCCGCTGCCAATAAAGCTGGCGTCGAAGTTCTGTACCTTGAATGTACTGCCGCCTTGTAAGCCATGAATGCCGAGTATGCCGTCGTTCAAACTGCCATAGTAATTACCGGCGTTGCCCGCAGGGCAGCTGAGAGCGCTGCAAAACCCGCTGTCGCTGCCGTCGATGACGGCGCCTACCAGCGCTCCACTGGAACCATTGAAGTCGGAACCGCTGAGCCGCAAGCCACGCTGTTCGATGCTGCTGCCGCTGAAAATCAGGTCATTGCCGAGTCCTTCGAAATCAATTACATCGGCGTGCACGGCGGGGGCCAGGGTAGTAAGCGAGCAAAACACGGCGCCGGCCAGACTTTTGTAAAGTGAGGAGCCGGCATCGATGTCAGGCAAAGTAAATCGGTAGGCAGAGTGATTCATGTTCATCCCTATGGTGATAGTTTTTGATGGTTAGCGCGCGCCGGATCGGTGCGAATAACATGTCGTCCAGCAAATGTTGGACTTGGTAAACTATATCCATAATGATATTTAAGTGTGTTTTTTTTAATGGTTAGTTCGAAAAAGAAAACACGTCATTACTTTCATATTAGTAAGTTTCATTCTTGCAGTAACTAATAGTAGATAAAAAATAAATGTAAGTTGTAGAAAAAAAACGACATTTTTTTTGCGCGCGGGTATTTCGTACAAGATGTGTGCGACAAGGCACGATAGATGGAGCGGGAGTCGTGGCGAAAACCAGCTATTTCGAGGAGTGGCGGGATTTTTTTTGCATTTTGAAGCTATTTAATTACTAAAAAAGTCAAATTTATTTTTGAATAATTTTTCAACGCTAATTTGAAAATCATGGCACATGGGGAAATAAAATCTCAAATTCATCATCATATTTTGACTAATAGTTGTGTTTCCATGTTTGAAAGAGTCCGCCGTGATATCCCCGGCAGGTTGTGGTCAAGCCCACCTGTTTGCGCTGGCAAAGGCCTGTGATCTGGTTTGATGTGTGCAGGGGAGGGGACGCATCCCTGTCAGTGGGGGCCATGGCTGCGCTGGACACGCCGAATGGGCGCTTCGGACGCCGTTCCCCCGCGATATGCAGGCCAGGTCTGGTGTCGGGTAAGGTTGTCCGCGAACGCAGGCCACGGTATAGAGCGCAGCTTGGAGTTGCGCGTCGGTCTGCATGGATTGATCAGTGCCTGGCGAATGGGGCAACTGGAGGGGCAGCCTTGCATGGTTGTAATGCCAGTATCCAGGCAAGCAGCCACGCAGGCAGAAGCTGCTCAGCGGGCCGTATACGATTTCCCCGTCGATGCCCAGCTTGCCACGCGCTGTGACTCATCGATCCGCACGATGAGCGGCAGCCGGAGGCTGCGCTGCCATAGTTGAACTGTAGCGGGCGGGGGGCGAAACTGGCGATGCCAGTCATATCGGCATGCTCGCGCGAGCGCGCCCACTGCATGTGAACAAGGTCAAAAGTGCAAGAATTCTCTACGAAATCAAATGCTTAGATTAAAGCCGACACGTGAGGTGATCGGCTTTTTTGTGCCTGTGTAATTAGCCTGTGTAGTTTATTTTGGGCCTTGCACCAGCGCCGAGAGTTTACTCGAGCGCATGTAAAACATTCGGCAAGCTTAGCCGACGTCAAATCAGGTCGGCATACGCCCATTTCCTTCAAACGCTTGTGCCTTGACGCTGAGGGATCGCAAGGTCGGCGACGATCTGCCCCAAAGTCATGCCAATCCCTGTAGTCTTTTCCATGGGCGCAAGTTACCTGGATCGCCTTTGGTGAAATCGTCTTGGTTCAGATCGAACGACCATGAGGCAGGATCGGCTGCGGTTGGCCGATGGCGATATTGTCACAGGTCCGACGTTGCGTTCCCATCGGGAATGACTAGTACAAAATCGTAGCCCTGAATCATGCCTTGGACGCTGCTGTTTCCATTCGCCAGGGTGTTAGCCGAGCCTAACAAGGGGCGCACGTCGAACAATGACCATTCCTTATGCCCATTCGCCGCGGCAAAGAAGGGCATTACGCCAGCCATGGAGGACTTGGTATCGATTTTTTCGATTTCTGTTATGGCCGACGCGCGCCCAATGCCAGCAAATTGCGCCTGCTGGCCTTTGGATGCCAGCACCAACACATGCAGCGATTTTTGTCCGCGGCCTTCCGCATATTCAGCCAAATAATTGCCGATCTCCCGGCTACCTGCAGCAAGCGAGTTATAACCCCGGAATACATGAACTGCGCCGGCTTTCAGCAACATTCGCTGCGCAGGCGCAAGCGTCAAATGGCTGGCCACAAGCTGCTTCATTAGTCTGGCACGCTGTATATTGGACGAATACGCTTGTCCCGGAGTCATGTTTTTGAGATAAATGCTGCGGCTTTCAAGCAACGAATTTAACATCGTCAAGGCGGGTATTTCCGCAGGTGTCGTGAGCAGCTTCTGTAGCGCGACCAATTCTTCTTCCTTGATTTTCATCATGAAAAGCTCACGCGGGTCGCCGTTCTCCAACGCTCGGCTATAGTAGTCGCTTTCAAGCTTGCGGAAGGCCTCGATTTTTGATTTCGCCAAGGGACTGAGCGGTTGCCCAGCCATTTGGTCGAGCAAATATTTCGAAGCGCCCATGAGTTCCTGATCCATTCCTACTAATTGGAACGATGGCCCAGCAGCTTTAGCGATACGGGCCAAGAATTGCGCCTCAGCTTGCCATTTGTAAAAAGCAGTAGCGACCGGATATGCCGTATTAAATGCTGCTATGCCAGCAACGCCAGTATCGGACTTCAATGTCTTTGCCAAAGCATCAGCAACGGCCGGCCCATTTTCGATAATCAGCGTCGTAAATCCCCGACTTGCCAATGCTTCAAAATACGCCGCCGAAAAATGCGCAATTTCTGCGACGCCATGATCCTCGCCGATGAGTACGAATTGGCTGTCCAGGCCCGCGTCCATCAATGCTGCCGCGCCAGAACCAACCATCTTTCCATGATCGATTGCGATCGTCGTGCGAACGGCAGCCAAGCGCTCTGGCAAAGATAGTGGCTTATCCGCCGACAATACAGGCATGGCCAAGCTGGCCAACATGATAAACATAATCATGGAATGAGGTTTTCGCATTATTTTTCGCATAAATTGTGTTCTGGTCGGCGATTTCAGTCGCGGTGTATTTGGAAGCACGATGTAAAACCGCCAGCGCAGGAAGTCCTGTTTGTCTGGTAAGCAATCGCGATCGGGCTCAATCAGTATGCCATGTGAAATGAGGGTAGGCTGGCCTTGAAGGATGCTTTCTTTTATAAATTTTATGTATTGGGGGAAGGAGAAATGCGGCAATCCTACGGTAAATCAGGTAACGCCACAACTATCCTGACACAGGAGGGTATTAATAATTTTATGTAAATGGTCATTCGCGGGATACGGCCGCGATCAAGGAGACACAATGGCCGTAGCAAAGCGTAACAAGCGGGCCAGGCCCGGCCTTGAGCTGCTCGAACTGGATGCCAGCCTGCCGGCCCGCCAGCAGAAAGCCGAGGACCTGATCGGTGAAAATGACCTGCTCAGGCCGCTTGCCAAGATGCTGGTGGAGCGTGTCCTGGAGGCCGAAATGACTGGCCACCTGGGCCTCGACAAGAGCGGCGAGGTGAGCAACGGCATCGCCATCCCCTGGCCGAGCCGAGCGCCGATAAGCGCGTGCTGGCCGGAGCGGTGCTGCACGGCCTGCCCATCATTTTTCGCGATGTTCAAGTACAGGAAGGCCGGAATCATGCTGATGGACCTGCAGCCGGAGACGCGGCGCCAAAGTGTCCTGTTTGATGCGTGCCCGATGGTGCACGGTCGGTACGCGCCATGGCCGCGAACGGTAGCAGTGTATCCATCCTGCCGTTGGGGCAAGACGGGAGCTGCGTGACGGTGTCAGACAGCCGGCGTGCTGGATCGAGTCCGTTGAGTTTGGCAATGGCAAACAGGCGCTGGATCGCGGCGCACGGCGGCCCGACCGCTCGGCGTCCACCACCAGGCAGTTCTTCTTGCCGATGGCGATGGAGCGTATCGCGCTCTCGACCGGGTTGTTGTCGTTGGGCAGGCTGTCCGAACTGGCGTAGCGCTGCAGCGCCGGGCGGTGCTCGAAGGCATGCTTGATGGCCTGGCCGTGCGGCTGCTGGCGGCGCCAGCCGTGGCGGCACCGTTCGCCAGCGTGGCGATCGCCGTTCTAGCCAGTATTTACTTGAACATACAGGCGCCTTGTTGCACAATCAGCCATTTTCCTGGTGAGAGATGCGCGATGAGTGACTTGAAAGCGGCCGGCGCCCTGACGATGGCAGGTGTGACGGCCAGCGAGATCGAGGGCGATAAAACGCCGCAGCGGGCCAGTGCCGCGCCCGTTGCGAACTGCGCCAACTGCCAGGCGCCGCTGGGCGGCGCGTTTTGCCAGGCATGTGGCCAGTCGGCCCACATACACCATTCGCTGCTGCACCTGGCCGAAGAAGTCGTGCACGGCATCCTGCACTTCGACGCCAAGGCCTGGAAGACGCTCCCGCTGCTGGTGGCCTTTCCGGGCCGCCTGACGCGCCGCTACATCGACGGCCAGCGCAAGAACTATGTGTCGCCGCTGGCGCTGTTCCTGTTCATGGTCTTCCTGACCTTCTTCGTCACCTCGTTCGGCAACGGCCAGCTTCTCGGCCGCGACGCCAATATCGCCTCGCTGACCAACCACGCCGCGTCTGCCAAGCTCCGGGTCGAGCGCAATGAGCGGGCGCTGGATGAGGCCCGCAAGGCCAATACTGGGGTCGCTGGCGTCGAAAAGGCGCTGGCCGTTTCGCGCAAGCTGCAACACGAAGCCGAGCAACGCCTGTTGTACGTCGTATCGCCAGAAAAAGCGAACGGCGAGGAGGCGATTGCACTGAGAGAACCCGGCTGGTTCGACAAGACTGTCTCCAAGATCGCATCCAGCCCGCCCAATCCCAACGCCAGTTTTCCGGAGTTGGAAAACACCTTTCGTCATGCCGCCGAGAATCCCGAGTTGGCGTTTTACAAGCTCAAAAACACGATCTACAAGTTCTCGTTCCTGCTGATCCCGATCTCGCTGCCCTTCATGTGGCTGATGTTTTTCTGGAAACGCGACGTGACCATGTACGAGCATGCGGTGTTCGTGCTGTACTCGCTGTGCTTCATGTCCCTGTTGTT
Organism: Janthinobacterium sp. SUN118; assembly: GCF_030397695.1. NCBI lineage: Bacteria > Pseudomonadati > Pseudomonadota > Betaproteobacteria > Burkholderiales > Oxalobacteraceae > Janthinobacterium > Janthinobacterium sp. SUN118. The sequence continues at coordinate 2,360,690 of NZ_JAPUBV010000001.1, forward strand.
TACCGTGTTGATACCGCTATCGATACTCAACCAGGGCTGGCTGATCGGATTGCTGGTGTGCCTGGCGCCGCCCCTGCACATGTTTCTGCAGCTACGCGGCACCTATAACCTGGGCAAATGGGGCGCGCTGTGGCGCACTTGCATGCTGCTGCTGGTAGCCAACATCGTGTTTTGCGTGTTCATCGTGCTGGTGTTGATGAAGAGCGTGCACTAGCGTCGCAAGGTTGGGCCATGAAGTGGGAGGGACCCATTTGTTTGGGTATCTGCTACTCAGCCGTGGCGGACGGGCACTCTAGAATTGATGAAGTTCTACATTGTGGCCACCGTCCAATACTACGAAGCAGCTTGCGGGCCGTCGGAAGCATCGATTTTCTGGTGTGATGCGGACCTGCCCGCGCCGTGCAGGACGGCGCGGTCTGCGAAGTCTGAAATAAGGGTGACGCGCGGTTGGCAATGCCAACCGCGCCGCCAGCTATTAATGCGACAACACCGAATCGCGCGATCTGTGTCCGAGGTAAGGCAGCAAGCTGATGAGGCCAAGCACGGCCAGCGCGACACCGACCCACAGTGGGGAGCGCAAGCCGTAGCCGGCGGCGATGCCGAGGCCGCCGAGCCACGAGCCGGCGCCCAGGCCGATGTTGATGACGGAGGTATGCACGGTGTTGACCAGCGGGCCTGGATGGACGGTTTTCATCACGCGGGCGATGATGGCGGGATTCATCGACATCCCGACCAGGCCTGTGACGACCAGCAAGGCGACGCTGATGGTCTTGTCGTGTGCAAAGACCGCGAATAGCGCCAGGCTGATGCTCAGGATGACCATGCCCCAGACCATGATGATGGTGGTATAGCGGTCCGCATAACGGCCGACCACGGCATTGCCCACCACGTTGGCGACGCCGTAGATGCCCAGCAGCCAGGGGATGGCGGACGCGGGGAAGCCGGTAATTTCCGTCAGGATGGTGGCGAAGTAGCTGAAGGCCGCGAAGATCGCGCCAATGATAAGGCCGCTGCTGGCATACGCTGCCCACAGGTGGCGGTTCCTGAATTCCCCCAGTTCATTGCCGAGGCTCACGACTTCAGATGGCTTGGTGCGCGGCACCAGCACGGCGATGAGCGCCATGCACAAGAGCGCCAGCAGCACCACCAGCCAGAAGCTGGCGCGCCATCCCAGGTGCTGGTCGATGAGCGTGGCGACCGGCACCCCCAGCACGGACGCCAGCATGAGCCCGCCGATCACGACGGCGGCGGCGCGCCCGCGCGCGTTGGCGCTGACGATGTCGGCGCAGATCGCCAGCGACAGGCCAAAGCAGGTCGAAGCGGCCACGCCCGTGACCACCCGCGCGATGGCCAGGATGTCGTAGCTGGTGGCCGATGCGGCGACGGATTGGGCAAGGGCATAAAAGCCCAGCAGCCACAGCAGCCCCTTTTTATTCGGCACGCGCAGCTTGAGCAGGGCAATGGTGCTCAGCGGCCCGCCGATGACCATGCCCATGGCGTAGAGCGAAATCAGATAGCCGATCCGTGTCACCGGTTCGTCCATGGCCAGGGCCAGCGAGGGCATCATGCCCGCTACCATGAATTCGGATGTCGTTAACGAGAAGATCGTCAAGCCCAGAATGTATACAACCAACGGCATAGCAATATCCTTCGAGAGTAAAGACTAAAACACTTGCCAGGCGTGGCGCGCGCCCCGGCCGCATGCGGCCGTTGTGCGCGCCACGACCTGGTCAGGTGTCACAAGACGTAAAAACGCTGTCCGGAATGTCGCCGACAAACAGGTTGGGAAAGTCGCGTACCGACAGGTGCTGCGGGTCGTTGCCGGTGACCATGCGCAGCAGGCGGTTGCCACCGGCCTCCAGGTAGAAGACCGATGAGGCCTTGCCCGCCCGCTCGACTACCCAGGCGTCCGCCTCCTGGCCCAGCACGGTGTGGCGGCCATCGTGACGCGCCGCGCCGTCAAGCAGGATCGCTTGCGGCAGGAACAGGTCTTGGAACGGCGTCACTTCATCGGCCAGCGCCGTGCCGTGCAGCTGTTCGCCAGCGGCCTCGGCTTGCCTTGCGTATGCCACTTTCTGCTTGCGGCTTTGTTCACGCCTGGCGTCGCCGATTTCCGACATCCACAGCAGGTGTCCATGTTCCTTTTCCGACCAGGGGTTGAACAGGCCATCGATGCGGCAGATGTTGCGCGCATAGTCGAACCAGCAATAGCCGGACGTGACCTGGTCGTCTTCCTGCATCGGCGTCCAGTAGGATATATAAGCGCTACTCCATTGCATCGGCAGCAGCGGTGGGGCGAGGTGGGTTGGCATGGCGGCTCCCTAGCGGCCCAGCGCGTAGCCGAGGCTGGCCATCAGCGCTTCTTGTAGCGACGGCAAGTCCTTGCGGCGCGCGTCGAAGCTGGCGGTCAGCTCTGCATTGCTCAGTCCGATACGCTGGCCCACGCTTTCAAACCACAGGCGGCTGCTGTTGGCGTGCTCCTTGAACAGTTGCACCAAGGGCACTGCACGGGCGTTGAAGCTGTCCAGGGCGGCGGCCGCGTCGGCTTCGGTATCGAGGGTTTTGACCAGCAGCAGTGCCGCCACCACCGCCATGGTGGTGCCATGACCGATGGAAAAATGCCCCGATTGCAGCGCATCGCCGAGCAGAACGAACTTGCCGTCGCGGGCCCGGTCGTGGCTGAGGGTCATGAAGTTGCGCCAGCCCTGGCCCGGCTGGCTGAGCAGCCCGTGCTCACCCAGTTCGGCCTCGAAGGTCTTGGCGATATACGCGGCGGCGTCGCGCTCGGAAAGCGCCTCCAGCTGCGCCCTGGCGTACGTTTCTTCACTGCATTCGACGATAAAGGTGCTCATCGTGTCCGAGTATTTATAGGCATGGCCGATGAAAATGCCTTGGTCATTGCTGCGGAACACCAGGTTCATCTGGTCGAACAGCTGGGTGGTGCCGTACCAGATGTATTTGTTGCGGCCGAAATCGATGTGCGGCGTCAGCGCAGGCGGCAAATCCAGCGATTTGTAATTGACGCCATTCGAGACCACCACCAGGTCGTACTCGGCTTCCAGCTGCGCCTTGGCCGCCGGCGGCGTTTCGTAGCGGATCGTGATGCCGGCTGCCACGCACTTGGCGCGCAGCGCCTGCACCAGGGCCTGGCGTCCGACGCCGCACAGGGTGACGCCGGTGCTCATCAGGTTGGGCTGGTCGTGATGCACGAGCTTGAATTCTTCCAGGAACTGCGGATTGAGCCGTTCCGGTTGCTCCAGGTAAGAGAGCGGATTGGCGGGATGGCGCGGCGGCCGTCCCGGCAGCACCACACCCCAGCCCAGCACTTCTTCCTGGGTGTTTTTTTCCGTAATGCGGATATTCCAGCCGGGCTGGGCCTGTTTCATCTGGCTGGCGAAGAGCAGTCCTGCGGGGCCGGCGCCGATAACGAGAATGTTCATTAGTTTACCCTCCCAAGTTTGTACCAAACGTTTTGCTTTTTCTGGATTTGCTGCAATTCATCGTAAGGTATCGATGTAAAGAACAATTTATCCGCCATGTCGGGTGGATAAATACGGGGGAATTTCTGGTGCATGTAGCGGTTGTAGCGCGTCTGCAGGAAGAAAATCAGGTTGGGGTTGCTCAGCGCCTCGTAGTTGGCGATCGCCATATCCTGCATGGCGTCCGCCTGTACCTTGCGCAGGTGCGTGAACTCGGACAGGGTGGGGGCCAGGGCATTGCCGTGTTTTTCCAGCAAGGTGGCGAAGATATGCGTGTCTTCCAGCGCCATGTTCATGCCCTGTCCGAGGAAGGGGGCGGTGGCATGCGCCGCATCGCCGATCAGCAAGACATTGCCCTTGTAATGGAAGGTGCTCGAGCGGACATTGATGAGGTCGTTGCTGGGCAGAGCGATAAACTGGTCCACCATCTCTTGCCGGCTGGCCGCCGGCAGCTTGTCGTAATAGCGGTCGAAGAAGGCCGCCATGGTTTCCCGGTTCAGCGTGTTCAGGCTGGGCGTGCCGGAGTAGGGCAGGCAAATGACGAAGCTGACGCTGCCATCCGGGATGGTGGCCGCGCGGCCGGCAAACTGGCCCTTGGACGCCATGCCGAAGAAATACAGCAAATCTTTCCTGAAACCCAGGCCCTCCGCATTCGGCAACACGAGGGTCTTGTAGCCGTGGCGGAAGAAGCTTTGCTTGAATTCAAAGCGCCGCATGCCGCTTTGCATGGCGCGCCGCACGGCGGAATGGGCGCCGTCGGCACCGATGATCAGGTCGCCATGCAGGTGCTGCAGGGCGCCGTCCGGGCCCTGGACCAGCACGACTTTTCTTTCCAGGTCGACATCCAGGCATTTATGCTCAAAGTAGTATTTCACTTCGTGCCTGGCGGCGTAGGTGTTCAACAGGCGCTGGAATGCGGACCTGTCCAGCGACAGCGGAAACAAGCCTTCGCGCTGGGCCAGTTCGCGCACCTTGAATGTGCGGCCGACGGAAAACGCCATGCCCAGGATGCGTTCGCCGCACAGTTCGAGCTCCTGCCGGCTGATGCCGGCCGCCAGCACCGCCTTGACGCCGCGCACGGTCATGGTGACGCCGATGGCGCGCGAGTTGACCGGATCGGCGTTGGAGGACGCTTTCTGCAGCGGATCGCCGCGTTTTTCGACGACGTGGACATCGTGTCCCCGTTGCGCCAGATAAATGGCGCTGAGGCTACCTGCCAGGCCTCCGCCGACGATAATGATTTTATGCATTTCAGGCCTCTCTTGACATCTTTCCCCGAGATAAATCGGTAAGTTGCTGATTAAAAAACTCCAACATTTCTATCGGCGCCATGCCGATGACATCGCTTTCCAGGCTGCGGGCGTACTGCGCCAGCGCCAGGCACTTTTGCGCCAGCATGTCGCAGCCCAGGCTGTAGTCGCTGCTGACCCGGCTGCTGACGGGCTCGGGTACGGGCGGTCCTGCTTGGCGGCCGGGCAGGCCGGACGGCATGTTCATCAGGGCCGCCGACAGCGGACGCAACAGGCCGGTCATGATGTCGATGGACGCGTTCATCAGGCGCGAGCGGCGCAGGCTGCCCAACGGTTGCTGCGCGAAATGGTGCGCCATCATCAGGAAGGTCAGTTCGTAGCAGCCTTGATACAGCTGCATCAGCGCGCGCGCCTTTTGATCGGTCACCACGGTGCAGTCCGCGCGTGCTTCCAGCACGGGATTCTTCAATGCCGGCAGCGCCGGCTCGAACGGCTTGTCGCGGGCCGAAAACTTGCCGGCGATGGCGCGCAGCCGCTGGAAGTGCGAAGAGGCGAAATGCGGCGAATCGACGGCCACGCCTTCCCCCTGTTCGGTGACGAAGTCGATGGCGAACAGCGCGCTGTCGCGGTCCGACACTTCCAGCTGGTAGCCGGGATAGGCGCGGTTGGTCAGCTCTTTCAGGAACAGGTGGTGTTCGCCGCCGCGCTTGCCGCCGCCGCTCTCGAACAGTCCGGGCAGCTCGGCCACGGCCTGGCGGATCGCGATATAGAAGGTGGCAATCGATTTGCCCGGCGTGGGAATATAGTCGGGCCATTCGAACCGCACGAAGCGGGCCAGCACGTGCTCGGAAAATGGCTCGAACGCAAATTCCGTGTCCAGGCCGAAACGCCGGCGCGCCTGCTGGCCCAGCACCGGGGTGCCGCTGTAGAACGGTTCGCCAAGCGCCATCAGCACATTGTTCACCAATAAGTAGTGAATCATTTCTTCATGGGCGATTTCCAGCAGCGCGCCGCGCGTACCGCTGTTGCGGCGCCGGTCTTCGGCACCGCAAGCCAGCTCCAGCTCGGCCGGTTGCCAGCGACCGGACTGCACCAGCGCTTCCCCTTGCGCATAGTTGGGCATGGAATAGGCGGCATACAGGTACTGCAGCATCAGCGACAGTTCCAGGTCGATGGCCTTTTTCAGCTCTTCGATCAACTCGGCCCTGCAGCCGATGACGTGCGGCACAGCTGGCGCCGGCACCGCCGCCTTGGCCGCCGCCTCGACCTGCGTCAGGTATTTCAGGAACAGGCGCGACTTTGGCAGCGACAGTTCGCGGGTGCTGGGCATGTAATAGCTCTTGTCGCGGTTCTGCGGATCGCACATCTGCCACATCAGGCGCGAATACGTTTCGCACTTGCACTGGTCTGCCAGGCTGAAGACCTTGTCCGACATGAAGGGATACACGAGCTCGTAGTAGCTCATCACATGCCGGTAGAGGAAGGCATAGTCGACCTGTTCCGCCGGTACCTCATCGAGGTCCCAGTCGTCGGGCAGCACGCGCACGCCGAGGTATTGCGTGTCCTTGCCGGTCCCCAGCACGACGCGGGTCGCGCCCGGCCGGCGGCCCGTCAGGGTCAGCGCCGTGTAGCCAAGCCCGAGCGGCGACGGCTGCTGGTGCACGGCCAGCAGTACGCCATCCTCGGCCTCCGCCGCCAAGGCCGCAGGCGCCGCCAGCTCGCCGCGGAAGCGGCTTTGCAGCGTGATCGTCTGCGGAAATTCCTCGTGCTTTTTTCCGTTGGGCGCTTCCAGATACAGCAGGTTGCTGTCCGATTGCAGCACCCAGTCGGCCTCGTCCCACTGCGCCTGCGCGCTGCCCAGGCTGAGCGAACCCGGGGCGGCGCCAGCGTGCTGCAGCGGCACATCGAAGACGCCGTGATGGCGCCAGTGGTCGCGGTACAGCGGTTCGGGAATGCGGGCCAGCAAGGTGCCGGCGTCGTCATGCAGCAGCAGATCGCCGAGCCCCTGCTTGCCGCCCAGCGCATGCGTGGGATGCTGTTCCGAGACGGCGCCCGTGTCGCGTGTGGTGAAGGGAATGGCGGTCGGCATGTTGAACGAGACGCGGTCCGCATGCACCTTCACCAGCACCGGCCCCAGGCTGGCCTGGCGCGGCTGCAGCAGGCGGCCGGCCGGGTAGGTGGCCAGCTCCCCGCGCCGCCACAGGCCGATGCTGCCGGCCAGGTCGTAGAACACGGGCGAATCGGGTTTTTGCGGCGTCGACATATTGAAGAGGGCATACTGCACGGTCAGGCCCAGCACCTCGTCGTCGTCCAGGGCTTGCCGCAAGGCGAGCATGCTGGCCGGCAGCGGCAGGTCCGCATTGAACAGAAAATGCGGATCCTGCTTGGCCACGGAAAACTGGAACAGCCTGGAGCGGCCGATTTCCTCGTCGAGGAAATGCCCGCTGCGTTCCGTGATATGCCCGCTGCCGAGCCAGCGCACAGAGTGCGCCTGCGCGATATCGGCGGTGAACAGCGTGGGCGTGTTGGGCGTGGCCAGCTTGTCGCTCAAGGTGAACTGGCCCGCGTAGATCAGCGTCGTGTCCGGCTGGGCGGGATTGTTGTCGATCCACCTGGCACGGTTGAACGTCGTGCGCAGGTACTCATTGTAGTGTCCCCACAGGCCCAGCTTGGCGCCCACCAGCGCATCCTGCGTATCGAGTTCGCCCTCGCGCAGCTGGACGCCCGTGATCCGCGCGTTTTCCCACGAGAAATGATTGTTGCCGCAGAAATTGTAGCCCGCCGCCAGGCTGAAGATGCCCTCCGGATCGGGCTTGCCCGCCGCATTGAAGCGGGGAGCAAGCTGTTTCAGGTACGCATGGAATTCAGATGGCGACCGGTTCAGGTCGACAGCTTCGCCCGCCATCGATACCGCATTCGTGGCGATATCGATGTTGCCGTGCGTATTGCGATTCCCGGTCGGCACATTGGCGCGGGCAAAACCCCGAAAATGCAGGCGGGGGAAGTCAAGTAGGCTCATGCGCGCTCGGTCGAGGAAGTGATGAACGTATCGTTGGCGGCTTCTTCTGCCGTCCGCTGATCTAGCCGTTGCAGCAACAGGCCGCTCGCGTGCCGGGCGCTGATCAGGCTGCCTTCCATCCAGCCGCAATGCGCGGTGTAGGCATCCGAGCAGGAGATGATGCCGTCCTGGTGCAGCAGGATGGCCGGGTGCTCGGCCTCCGGCTCCACGCAAAACTCGACGCCATGCGGCCAGAACTTGTGGAAGTGCGCCTTGATCTGCGGCAACGGCTGGCCATCGAGCGGCAGGACTTCTTCCAGGTGGCTGCGGACCCGCTCCAGGTACACGTCCTCGCCCAGTTCCAGGCTGTCGCGCCAGTAGGTGGCGCTTTTGCTGTCGGTGTAGAACAGCACATACTTGTTGCTCTTGAAGTAGATCTTGCGCAAGGGATTTGCCGCCATCAGCACCTTGTCTGTCAGCCCCAGCGCGTCCCACCAGGCCGTGTCGAACGTGAGGAAGCCCTTGAACAGGGGCAGCGAGTCGTACTGGAACGGACTCCATGCGGTCGGGAAATCCAGGTTCAGGCGCGGCATGGCGGACGGCGGGATGGCCATCACCAGATGGCGTGTCCGGTGCATCTGCGTGTCGCCATTGTGGCTGAAGGCGAGCACATGGTCGGCGCCGGATTTTTCAACGGACAGCAAGCGATGTTCGAGCTGGAATTCCACCCCGGCGGCCTGGGCCTGGTGCTGCAACTGGCACAGCAATTCGTGGTAGCCGTCGGTGGCATAGTGCCACTGGTTGGCGGCGTTCTCCGTAAAGTGCTGCGTTTCCGGGTGTTTCTTGATGATGTCGTAGGCCATGGCCGCCGACACCATCGGCAGCAGCAGGGCGTCATAGCCGGTCGCCTTGATGATGTGGTTGGCCTTGGCGGCGCCCAGGTAATGGCTGACGAAATCAAGGAAGGAGTCGTTCGGATGGTCTTTCAGCATCGGGCTCAGCTCATCCAGCGTTGCCTTCAGTTCTTCCAGCACGCTATCGTGGGAGATGACCTCGGTGAACGGGTAGACCGCATGCGGCAGGCCGCTGCCCTGCATGAGCTGCTGGAAGTGCGGATGCAGCTGCGGCGAGTAGCGGGCGGCGCCGAGTTCGGCGATTTCCTTGCCATCGATCTTACGCGACTGGATGCGGCCGCCTACCGTGGCATTCAGGTCGAATACCCGGATGCGCAGGTTCCTGCTGGCGGCGGCGTCGATCAGGTGGTTGGCGCAAGTCAAGCCTCCGATACCGGCGCCAACGATGCAAATGTCAGAATAAGTGCTCATAAGAAATTCCTTTCTACGTTCATTAATCAAAAGCCGCAAAATTGCTGGCAAAAGTTTTCCCAGCGCGTGTAGGCAAGGAAGGGGGAACGCTGCGTGTCACCGCACTGGGCGGGTGTTATCGGCTGGGGAATGAAGCGCCTGGCGAGAACTGGCGTTGTTTCTGAAATGGTCGATTCTTGGCAGCAGAGTTTCTGTTTCAAATCAAAGATGGCACCGACAGTAGCCCAGGCATCGGGCAGTCAATTTGATAAATATCAATGTAGTTGTCGTTTGGCCTGCGCCGCTTCCTGGCGCGTCGATGCGTGCGGGCCGGCGGCGCCCATGTACCGAATCGATACGGCGGCTGGTGGCGCCAGCGTCACGGCGCGTCGGCTGAGGAGGGGAAGCGGATTTGCAGCGGCAGTGCGCCGGACAGCGCTGGAGTGCTGGGAAGGGGGAGTGGGGGCGGGATCCCCAGCCGCTGCCATGCCGTGAGTTTCGCCGTGTGCCGATGGCGACAGGGCCGGCAGCGGGTTGTGTCGCCATCGGCGGTGGCTTGATCTACATCTTGCTTTTTACATTGCTGCTGGCGCGCGGTGCATGCCGGCAGTCGACGGTGGCCGCTTCTTCAGCCATCTTCCAGCCGGGCGATGCCGGTACCCGTCAAAAAAACACGATGGCTGACAGTCGCACGGTGCGGTGCGCCGATTGCAGGACCGTTTCATGCGCCGCCGCGCCGGCCCGGCAATGGCGGTCAAATGCGTTGATCGGCGCGCCGCGCAAGGTGCCAGCCTTGCTGAAGGGGGGGCGACAAATGGCCAGCTTTTTGTCATGCCGGCGAAAAGCGCCCGTGCCCGCCCTGAAATTGGCAGGCCGGCACGGTAGTCGCCCTGGGTGTCCTGCGTTTAGCGTGCGATCCAGACTCCGCGGATTTCTTGCAGGGCGTTGCAATCGGCATTGTCCGGCGTATAGCGGACCACCACATCCTTTTGTGTGCTGATAGCCGTCAAAAAGAGAGCGTAAATGGGTTTGAAGTCCGGGCTTGTTTGCGCAATTTTTCCCTGGCCGCCTCCTTGAAATACCACCCATAACAGGCCGTCGCCCACATACATGTTTCTCGGTGATAGATTGCACTCGGTCACGGCAGCTGCCGGCAAGGGGGCGAGGGTCAATGCCATGCCGGCGGCAAGGATATAAGCCAGCTTGGCGAGAAAGTTCTTTGTGCTTTTTTTGTTTGTTGTGAGCTTTTGAATGTTCATCAATGATTTTTGATTGTGTATTGGAGTGGAGCGATTATCGTCGCCAGCCGTGAACTGATTTGTTTCCTTTGCGATTTTATCATGCTTATGATGCAAGTATTTCTGGCATGTCCGAACCGGTATTCCTTGTCGTTGCTGTCTGAGCAGTGCTAAATGGCGAGCATGTGTGCATGGTATGACGGTGCAAACAGACTGCTTTGGGCGGGCGTGCAGGAATCTTATCGGCTTGCATGGTGCTCGGGAAATGGCAATCGTGTCTCTGCCCATGTATTTCAGAAGGCCGTCGCGTCGGCGCGGCGGTTACCGCAAGCGCGGCATGCGGGCGACCTGAAATTTTCGCGCCCGTTTCCCTCCTTTGGCAATTCGCCTGGAATTGTCGCAAGCACTTAATATCAGCAGATATAGAATCAATAATTTTATTTTTTTGAAAAAGTCAATTACAAAAATCAGAAAATATCGGCAGACGATAGTTTTTTTTATGCTGCAATGGCTGGCGTTGCCAGATGCCATGCCGGCTGTCGTTATTTGGGTTGTGAAATGTTAATTTTTCCTGCATACTTTCAATGTGGTGGAAAAAAGACATCACTCTCTTTTCTGGGGCACCTGTCGATATCGATATGCGAGTCTTTGCACATATCTGATGCGGTAGTGCCCCATATTTTCTCAAGATTGTCTGATTTGCGGGCTTGCATGTGGCTGCTGTTTCTGTTTGCCTGATTTGGCAGGCTATTGATATGCGCTGTCATGTAGGGGGTGGAAACCGGATTCTAAATATAATTAATGCAGTTCGAACTCAAAACTTTCCGCCAGGGCCAAGGTGTCTCTTCTTTAGTCTTGCGTGCGAGTAGTTTATCGGACGCACGTCAGCAGGCTGAGGTTCTTGGCCATCAAGTCATTTCCGTGCGCCGGCAGATACGCTGGAATTTTTCGCGCCGGACGGCCCAATCCTTTTCAGTGCCATTATTTAGCCAGGAGCTGCTTTCCTTGCTGGAGGCAGGCCTTAGTTTGATCGAGATTATCGATCTTCTCGAACGCAAGTCTCGCCACGAAGCATCCAAAAAAGTTCTTCGCACGCTATTCTCCGCGCTGCATCAGGGCTATTCTTTTTCACGCGCCCTGGAAGAGTTGCCTGAGGTTTTCTCTCCCCTCTATATCGCGACGATTCGCACTTCGGAACAGACGGGTGATTTGATTGAGTCCCTGCGCCGATACCTGACCTACAACCAACAGCTTAATATTGTGCGCGATAAGATCGTCGCCGCCTCTGTATACCCCGCATTGCTGATTAGCGTAGGCGCCTTGGTCGTCTTGTTTTTGCTCGGCTATGTCGTTCCGCGGTTTAGCCGTGTGTATGAAGACCTGGGACGCGACTTGCCATGGATGTCCCAGTTGCTAATGCATTGGGGGAAATTTGTTGGCGACTATGGTTGGTGGCTCGCCGCCGGAGTATTGGCGACATTTGTAGCTCTCGTGGCGGCTTTCATGCGGCCTGGCACGCGTGCGGGCATTGAGCGTCGCTTGTGGGACATTCCGGCCGTCGGTGAAAAGATGCGTTTATATCAGCTGGCGCGGTTTACCCGTACCTTGGCGATGCTGGTGAATGGCGGGATCCCCTTCGTCACGGCCCTGGAAATGGTCAGCGGCCTACTGCACCAGCCTGGCCTTCGGCATGGCTTGGTGCAGGCGGCTCAGTTGATACGCGAGGGACGTTCGGTTTCCGATGCATTCTCCGTGCATGGCCTGGCCAGCGAGGTTGGCGTACGCCTGCTGGCGGTCGGCGAGCGATCGGGCAACCTGGGACGCGCGATGGAGCGCGTGTCAGGCCTTTATGAAGATGAATTGGCACGCTGGATAGATTGGTTTGGCCGTTTATTTGAACCCTTATTGATGATAGGTATCGGCCTGATTATTGGCCTGATTGTGATTTTGATGTATATGCCAATTTTTGAACTTGCGAGCAGTATTCAATGACGTCTTCCGCCCATGTTGCTTCACCGCCCGTGATTCCAACTGCCATGCTTGCCGAGTGCCGCGATATTTCGGCCAATGGCGGCGGCACGCTGCTCGATTTGCTGGAGGAACGGTTGCAATTGCCGTCAGAGCAATTCATGCAGTGTTTGCAGAATACATTGCATTATCCCGTGCTGGTATCGGAGGATTTTCATCGCCTTAGCCCCGAGTTTGACGTGCTGCCGTTTACGGAGGCGCTGCAGCAAGCCTGTTTTTTAGCCCGCGATGGGGCTGTACTGGTTTGCGTGCTTGCCGATCCATTCAATTTGTCGCTACAGACATCGATCGAAGCCCGCTGCAAGGAACCGATTTCGTGGTATCTCGCGCACCGGACCGATCTCAAGGCATTCTTTGCCTTTCATGAAAATACGCTGCGGGCCATAGACGATACCCTGCATACGGCTTCCGATGAGACCTCGGTACCGATGATGCTGGAGGATCTGTCGCTGAGTTCTATTGCCGGCGATACCAATCCTGTCATTAAATTGGTTAATTCGACCATTTATGACGCGCTGAAAACGGGAGCCAGCGACATCCATCTCGAAATTACCCGCGCAGGTCTGCATGTCAAGTATCGCATCGATGGCGTGCTGGCCAGCATCGCCAATTTCCAGGGACTGGAAATGGCCGAACAGGTGGTGTCGAGAATCAAGGTGATGGCGGAGCTGGATATCGCCGAACGGCGCATTCCGCAAGATGGCCGATTCAAGCTATCTGTGCGAGGGCACGAAATTGATTATCGTGTTTCCATCATGCCCAGCCTGATCAGCGAAGATGTGGTCATCCGTATCCTGGACAAGCGCAATCTGACGGATCAGATCCAGGGGTTGCGTCTGGATTTGCTGGGGTTTAATCCGGCCACGCTTTTGCAAATACGCCGTCTTGCGCGCGAACCGTACGGCATGCTGCTGGTGACGGGCCCCACCGGCAGTGGCAAGACCACCACCATGTATGCGGCCTTGTCTGAAATTAATAATGGCCAGGACAAGATCATCACCATCGAGGATCCTGTCGAATATCAGTTGCCCGGCGTCTTGCAGATTCCCGTAAATGAAAAAAAAGGCTTGGGATTCGCCCGCGGCCTGCGTTCCATTTTGCGCCATGACCCCGACAAGATATTGGTCGGCGAGATACGCGACCCCGAAACCGCACAAATCGCCATTCAGTCGGCCCTCACCGGGCATTTGGTTTTCACCAGCGTCCACGCGAATAACGTGTTCGATGTATTGGGCCGTTTCCTCCACATGGGGGTCGATACCTACAGTTTTGTTTCCGCTTTGAATGGCATCCTGGCGCAGCGCCTGGTGCGTTTGATATGCCCCAAATGTACCGTGCCCCATCAGCCCTCCCTGGAAGAGCTGGAGCTGTCGGGTATTGATGCCGCTGACGCCTCTGCCATGCATTTCCGCAAAGGGCAGGGCTGTGGTCACTGCCGCGGCACCGGTTACCAGGGGCGGCACGCCATAGGCGAGGTATTGATGCTGAATGACGAATTACGCGAATTGATCATATCCCGCGCTCCTATCCGCACGATCAAGGAAGTCGCGCGCGCAAAAGGCACGCGTTTCCTGCGCGATTCGGCGATCGAGTTATTGGCACAAGGCAGGACTACGCTGGAGGAGATCAATCGTGTCACTTTTGTTGCGTAATAAATTGCGCGTTGTCCTCTGTCGCGACCAATTATCGTTGACCGTCACGGCCCGCGGCTGGCGCCAGCCAGCGGCCGCCCCCATCGTCTTAAGCTGCAAGGCGGCCGACGGTGCTGCGGAATGGGCGCCGGCGCTGGCGGCGCTGGACAGCTGGCTGGCTGGGAACAAGATGGCTGCGACAGTGGAGTTTATCTTGTCGGACAGGCTGGTGCGCTACGCCATGATGCCGTGGTCCGCAGAGATAACGAGTGAGGCGGAGCGTGGTGCCATGGCCCAGATTCATTTTCAATCGCTGTATGGCGCAACAGCGGGAGCATGGGAAATTCAGATGTCACCGGCTGGCTATGAGCAGGCACGCCTTGCGTGTGCCATCGACCCGCAGTTATTGCATGCACTGCGCGCCCTTGTTTCCACGCACAAGCTGCGCCTGGCGTCGTTGCGCCCCTATTTGATGAATGTTGTTAAGCAATGGCGCAAGCAAATGACAGGCGATGCCTTGCTCGCTGTGATGGAATCGGATCAATGCACGATGGCAGGTTTTAAAAATGGCGGCTGGTGCAGCGTCCGCGGTATCCGCCTGCAAACGCACGCCGCTACGGATATGGGCTTGCTCATCGAGCGTGAGCTCGTGTTGCAGGGCCTCGAGGGCGCAACAGTCTATTTGCATGCGCCAGGTCTCGCGCCAGCCGTTCAATTGCGCGGCGGCGGCGCCGTCGTGGTGCTGGCGAATGTGGCCGGCGGCGTAGCGCAGGCTCCTTCCATGGTGATGTCGACATGCGCAATGTGATGATGCGGAAGCTGGACCTGGATTTTGTACGCCAGACGCGTCCATTGAAAACACTGGGCGTGGTGCTGTTCTTGTTTGCCGTGTCAGGCATGGCGCTGGTGACGCACGCATATCTCCAGCGTAAAGGCGAGTTGGATACCTTGCAGCTGCAAATGCAAAAGCTGACCCAGTTGACGCGGAAAGTGAGTGAAACAGGCCTTACTGAAAAAAAAGCGACAAAGCAGGTTCAGCTTGAACTGACGCTTGCCCAGCGCGTCATAGGCCATCTGGCAATGCCATGGGAGCCACTGTTCCAAACATTGGAATCGACCTTGGGCGAGGACGTGAGTTTGCTGAGCGTGATTCCAGATACGGAAAAAATGACCTTGAGCGTAACGGCGGAAGCCAAGAACCTGGCCGCCATGATCAGTTATCAGCAGCGCTTGGCTGGTGATCCGCTATTCCAGGATGTTTATATCGCCAGCCATCAAACGCAGCAGCAGGACTTGCAGAAGCCCGTGCGCTTCATGGTCAATGCCCGCTGGGTCGATCCCGCTCTGCATGACGCGGCACAGGCCGAGCAGGTGGTCCCATGACGGCAAAGACTCGTTTCCAGCGCTATGTCTGGTGCATCAAGGAATATGCGGCGGCCTTGGCCTGGCCGGGCATGTTGGCCATCGCGATTGCTTTGACAGCGGTGTTTGTGGCAGGCGTGTTATTGCGGCCCCTATCCGGGCAGATTGGTGGCTTGCAGCAGCGTGTTGCGCAGGCCAAAGCCGCCCATGGCGGAAGATTGACGCAATTGCCTGCTGCCGACGGGGCAATTGAGCAGTTGCGACAGTATTACCAGTTCTTTCCTGCCAAGGAGACCTTGGGCGTCTGGATGGGACGCTTATATGAAACTGCCGCCGAGAATGGTATTGCCCTGGATCAAGGGCAATACCAGTTGTCACACGATGGCAAGGGCAAACTTTGGCGTTACGAAATTGTGCTGCCTGTGCACGGCAGTTATCCGCAGGTACGGGCCTTCCTCGCGCAGGTGCTCGCCAAAATCCCTCACCTTGCGCTGCAGAGTGTTTCCTTTGAGCGCCAGAAGGTTGGCGATGCCATGGTCGAGGCGAACATCAGATTGACGCTATATCTCAGTGAAAATAATGCTTAAGAGAAAGCCTATTTTATACACGCTGCTGGCGGCGACCATTGTTGCCGCTGTCTGGCCGGGCGTGGACGATGCTTCGGCAGTGGTGGAGCCCAGTGCGGCAGTGCGGCCCGTGAAGGTCGCCGTGGCAGCCCCGGGTGCCAGCGAGCCCAAGCCTGCGGATTTGGCTTTATATAAGCTCGAGCGCGCATCGATGGTCGTGACCACGCAGAATCCGTTTGCGACGACTTCCTGGGTCGTGGCGCCGCCGCCACCGCCGCCACCAGCGGCCGCCGCGCCGCCACCGCCACAAACGGCTCCCGCGATGCCGTTTGTGTATGCCGGCAGATTGCAAGGGACGGGCGGACGTTGGACATACTATCTGACGCGCGGAGACCAATCGTTCGCCGTCAGCCGCGGCGAAACATTCGATACCTCGTATCGCCTGGACAGTGTCGATGACAGCAAGATGGTCATCGAATACCTGCCCTTATCCGTCAAGCAGACGCTTTCCCTGATGGGGGAATCGTGAGGCAGGTGCAGCGTGGATTCACCATCGTGGAAATGCTGGTCACGGTGGTACTGGTATCCATTTTGGCCAGCGCGGCATTTCCCATGGCTGAACTGGCTTTCCAGCGTGACAAGGAGCAGCAGTTGCGGCGCAATCTGAGGGAGATACGCGAAGCCCTGGATGCATATAAGCAGGCAAGCGACGACGGGCGGGTGATGCGAAAGGCTGACCAGTCAGGATATCCGCCGAATTTGCAGGTCTTGCAGGATGGCGTGCCGAATGCAAAGGATCCGGATGGCGCGCCGATCTATTTCTTGCGGCGTATTCCACGCGATCCATTCTTTGAGAAAGAGGATATGCGACCGGCAGCGGCGACCTGGGGAACGCGCAGTTATGCCTCCAGCGCGGCCGAGCCGAAAGAGGGGGCGGATGTGTTTGACGTTTATTCGACGATGGAGGGCGCTGGCATCAACGGCATCGCTTATCGGGAATGGTAGGGATAATGAGAAAAGATCAGCGCCGCCATGGCGGCTTCACCTTGATCGAATTGCTAGTCGTAATGACGATAATCGCCACCTTATTAACGCTGGCCGCGCCGCGTTATATGGGGAATGTAGACAAGGCAAAGGAGTCCGTATTATCGGAAAACCTGGCGACATTACGGGATGTGATTGACAAGCACTATGCGGACACGGGATCTTACCCGATGGTGCTGCAGGACCTGGTGACGCTCAGGTATATGCGCAAAATACCGCTTGATCCGATGACCGATAGTAACCTGACCTGGGTGATCGTGGCGCCGCCGGATACCCAAAAAGGCGCGGTATTTGATGTGCATAGCGGCGCCAAGACCCGGGCGCGTAACGGCAGTTATTACCGTGATTGGTAATGCGTTACGGCGGCCGCCTTTGCCAAATTGCGCGGGATTTACTTATCTGGCGCTGCTGTTTGCCGTCAGCATTGCCGGTTTGGTGCTTGCTGGCGGCGGCGTCCTGTGGTCGCATGCGCAGCAGCGCGAAAAAGAAGGCGAGCTACTTTTTGTCGGCAATGAATTTCGCCGGGCAATTGGCGCCTATTACGAAAAAACGCCAGGCACGCTAAAACGCTACCCAGCCACTTTTGACGATCTCATGGAAGATCGCCGCTTTGCCGCGACCACCCGCCATTTGCGCCGGATATATGCGGACCCGATGACTTCACGTTCCGAATGGGGCATCGTTACTGGTCCGGATGGCGGAATTATGGGCGTCTACAGCATGAGCGCGGGCACGACCATCAAGCGCTCCGGTTTTCGCCAGCGCGACGCCGGGTTTGAGATGGCCGAGAACTATGGCGAATGGCGGTTTGTTTATGAGTCACCCGCAGTAATCGTGGATAAAACGGATGTGATGAAAAAATGAAAATATTTTTAATTGTTAAAAAAATAGTTTCCCTGTAGAGTCACGGTCTTATTTTATTTTGGCTTTTCTTGGTTGAGAAAAATCGCCGGGCGGTGGTCTGGCATGTACTTCGTATAAGAATGAAAGAAAAATACATGATATTTAAATGGCGGACAACGCTTGGGGCAATTTTTGCCTCTCTTTCCTTGGCAGGTTTTGCGCATGCAGCCATGCACACGCCTGGGAAATTTGATGTTGGCGCACTTGGCACGGCAACCTATTCCATACCGATACCTGTACCTCCGGCGACGGCAGGTATGGGGCCCAAGCTGGCCCTGGATTTTAATAGTCACTCCGAAGCAGGACTCATGGGAAAAGGATGGGGAATAGTCGGCCTGTCGGCTATTCTCCGCTGCGGCCAGACCATTGCGCAGGATGGCGGTGTGCCGGGAGCAATTAACTTTGACGGCAATGATCGTTTTTGCCTCGACGGTGAACGGCTGGTCGTCAGCAATGGTGGCGTTTACGGTGCGAATGGCACGGAATATCGTACTGAACGCGATAGCTTTTCCAGAATCATCTCTTATAGCAACGCTGGTGGCGGACCTGCATGGTTCAAGGTATGGAATAAAAGTGGTGAAGTCATGGAATATGGTGGAACCGCGGATGCCCGTATTGAGGCACAAGGTAAAGCCACAATCAGAACTTGGGCGATTAATAGAGTGCAAGATGCTGCTAGTAATTTTATGACGGTTAGCTATACCAAGGAAGCAGGTAGCGGGGATTATTATCCAAGTCTTATTGAATATACTGGAAACGCCAATGTCGGGATGGTGCCTAATAATTCCGTTCGATTTAAATATGAGCAGCGGCCAGACCCCGCCACAATGTACCAGGCGGGCTCCATGATAAAAACCACGATGCGCTTGAGTAATATTGAAACGTATGCTGGACCATCACGAGTAATGGATTTTCGCCTTAAATACGGGAATTACTTTGCTATGTCCCGTTTGGAAAGTATCACGCAATGTGATGGAGCTGGTACGGGATGTCTTCCCTCGACTACATTTGGGTGGACAACTGAAAAATCAGCCGCGCCAAGGGGCGAAGCATGGTTAAAAAATGGGACTGCTTTAAACACAGGCGAGCCGGCGATGTGGGAAGCGATTCCACAGAGTAACGGCCTTCCATCGAATGGAAATGTGGTAGAGGCAGGACGTTCATTTTCGATAGGAGATATTAATGGAGATGGTAAGATTGATTTAATTCAATTATCTCGGCGAAATAATACCCAATGGATATTGCCGTTAATTTCCAATGGTACGGGTTTTGTGGCAGGCGCCTGGCACGATACTGGCGTGGCCGGTTCCGCAAAGGTGGCTGGCGATATTAACGGCGATGGCAGGGTTGATGTGGTCGTTATCGGGCCTGGCTATATTCTTCCTGTTTTCTCAATAGGATCAGGATTTTCCAATGGTACGCAGGTGAACTACCCGACTTCATTGGTAAGTGACGCGAACATATGGCACGCAGTTGATGTTAACGGCGATGGCAGGATTGATCTGGTGCAGCAAAAAATAAATAATGACGAGCTTAGTTTGTCCACATTCATATCGAATGGAAACGGATTCAATTCTGGAAGCTGGGAGAAAATAAGTACGCGCCAGACAAGTGGTCCAATATACGGCGTTAATATTGAACTCCTGCCGTCTGAATTGAATGGCGATGGAAAGAAAGATTTTATTCAGGTGTGGCGGCAAGAAAGAACAGGAAATATATGGTTGCTTCCTTTGTTTTCAAATGGTTCCGGCTATAACGCTGGAGTTTGGTTCGATACAGGTGTCCAGACATATTATCCGTATAGCGGAACGCTGCCATTTGATGATCAACATCTGGCAGTTGATATGAATGGCGATGGACTGGATGATCTTGTTATTGCTTTTAGGAGGCCCACGTCAGGGACGGCATTAAGAAGAAATGCCTCCTATCAGACCTTTTATTTCAATGGTGTGACATTTATTTCCGAACCTAACAGTTGGATGAATGGACCATATTTGTATCCTGAAGGTCTGAGCGCGGACAAGATGATAGTAATGGATATGAATGGTGATGGTCGTATGGACCTGGTTCAAACTTGGCTGATGAGCAATGCTTCTAGCTCACCTGGTGAAATGTGGTTGCAGCCAGTATTGTCAACAGGGCCGAGCGGAAGCCTGCGTATGGGACCTTATAATACAGGAAAAAAAGGGATTACGACAAAAACACGTTATGGTTATAGTGGCGGTGGAGCTCGTATATATAAAGACGACGGTCCAGGATTGATGGTGTTGGATATCGACGGCGATGGAAGGGCAGATTTTGTCCAGCAGAGCTATGATGGTGTGACACCTGTTTCAATACAGCCGTATTTTGTCACCGATATAGACGCCGAGATAATGAACTCTATCACAGGCGGAACCGGGGCGAGGATTGATATTGCATACAAGCCATTGACGGATCGTGATGTTTATATTCCAGATGCACAGTCAGCATATCCTTTAATAGATTTGGTGCCGCCATTGTATGTGGTATCAAGTGTGAGTAGTTCGAATGGAAAAGGCGGAAGAAGTTCAATGACTTTTAGCTATGGCGGATTGAAGCTGGATGCAAGTCGTGGAAAAATAACCGGGTTTCGTTGGGCTCAGAAAAAAAATGTCGAATCGGGAATCGTCAGTTTCCAGGAATATCGTCAGGATTGGCCATATACAGGTTTGCTAGCAAATGCTAAAACAATGCTGGCTGGTCGTGGTAACGGAGATCGACTGAAAGATATGGCTAGTAGCTACGCATGCATCGATCCAATCTACATGACATTATGTGCCGTTGCACCTGGGCGTATTTACTTCCCTTATGCCGGCCAATCCGTTGAGTTTTCCTGGGATTTAAATGGTACTCCATTGCCCGCAAATACAGTGACCACGAGTTATGATAATTGGGGCAACGTGAAGCAAATGGTGAGTACTCGTGTTGACGGCGCCGCCGCACACAGTACGATCATGAATAACATTTATAACGCGCCAGATGTGGGCAATTGGCGTGTAGGACAAGTACAGCGGTCGGTAACGACCAATACTGAGCATTCCCCTTACGTGCCGCCATTCCCCTCAGGGCCGATCGGTGTTTCGCCTGGAAGCGAGGGATCGGCCGGGTCAGGTATCAGCAATCCAGGCGGCAATGGCATTGCAACGAGTAGCACATTTTGGGCTGCTGGTTCTCCGTCGCCACTGAAAGCGGCCCCAGGACAAACCGTGGATTTCAAGGTCTATGTCAGGGGAGCTGTCGTGCGGACTGGCTATGTCACTTTCAGGGAAGGAAATGACGTTCTTGCCATCGTGGCGCTGGACGCAAGCGCCTCGGCAGCATTTTCCGGTTCTCTGAACGGCATCGGCCAGCATACGATTACCGCATCGTATTCTGGCGATGCGCGAAACTCGCCTAGCTCCACAGCAACTACTATCGAAGTCAGAAGAGTGGATTTGACGCCGATTCTCATGCTGCTAATGGATGACTAATCTGTATTACCAATGTGAGCGTCAAGTCATCAGGATGACGGGACAATTAGAATTGTTCAAAGCGAAAAAATAACGAAAGAGATTTTTCATGGGTTATGACTGCAACTGGCTATCTGCAAATGCTGTAATTTATGGCAATGCAGAGATGTTGATAAATGTAAATAAAAAAATAAAGCTGTCAAAGATGTATGCGCGCCTTCTTTTGATCTTATTGGGAGGGGGGGCGCTAATGCAGGCGGTAGCTGCGCCAGTGATGCCGCCCGCAGCCAGCATAAGTCGAACCGTAGCATATGCATATCACCAGGATACTGGATTTTTAAGTACTACAACGATAGAACCGGATAATCCGCAGTTACGATTGGATGCCGTCATTAAATATGATGCCTGGGGTAATCGGAACGTGACATCTATTTCATCGACTGCAACTGGTGATAGAGCAATTGCAATTCGGGAAAATCGTATTGCATTCGATGGGCGTGGTCAATTTATGTCTGTTGCTTCCAACGCCTTGTCGCAAGCTAGCAGTTTTACGTTTGATCCACTATTTGGATCGCAACGAACAATTACTGATGTAAACGGGCTCATAACAGAAATCAAGTATGACAGTTTTGGCCGAAAAATTCTGGCTATCGGTGCTGATGGCAATCGTATTAAATGGGATTATCAATTCTGTAGCGGAATAAACGGCGGTAATGGAACTTGCCCAACGGATGCTAAATATGTTGTTCAGGAGACGCCATTGGCAGCCGATGGGGTGACTATGATTGGCGCCTGGAACAAAACTTATTTTGATGAACTGGACCGTGCAATTGGAGAAGAGGTAGCGGGATTTGATGGTTCGATAATAACGGTCAGTAGAGAATATGACCAGAATGGACGCATATCAAGAGTAAGTCGTCCTTATTATAAGGGTAAGCCTATACACTGGAATGTCATTGCCTACGATGCCATCGGACGAGTCAGCACGATTGTAGGTGCAGATGGTGTAGGAACCACTTACACATACAATGGGATGAGTAGCACAGTTAAAAATGCATTAGGTCAGGTTAAGACGAGCATAAATAATATCCAAGGGAAAATTTCGAAGTCTATTGATAATAATGGTAGTGAATTAAGTTACTATCACAATGCTTCAGGCGATTTGTGGAAGACCGTCGATGCCAAAGGCAATGTGATTGCAATTGCTTACGACACCCTTGGCAGAAAAGTGCAGATGGATGACCCTGACTTGGGGACTGTGACTTATATCAATAATGTATTAGGAGAGGTTGTTTCTCAAACCAATGCAAAAGGGAAAGTGTCGAAATTTTCCTACGATAAATTAGGCAGATTGATTGCAAGAAGTCAGATTGATTTGATTTCTACTTGGCTCTATGATAGTTGCGAGAAGGGAGTTGGGAAACTATGCAAAGTTTCGGCAGATAATACATATTCTGAAACTTTTTCATATGATAAATTCGGTCGAGATAGTGTTAATGTCGTCAATATTGACGGGCCATTTACAACATCAGTAACGTATGATACCAATGGCAGATTGTCTAAAAAAACATTTCCTGCCGGCTTAAATTTGAGTTATACATATACTCAAACGGGATACCTAAAAGAAGTGCGTGATTATGATAGTAATGCCTTGTATTGGACGGCGCAGGAAATGGGTGCTGATGAAAGTATGCTTAAGCAGGCATACGGAAATGGAATTATTACAACAAAGGAATTTCATGACGGCAATGGCTTTATAAGGAAGATCTATGCTGGAACCGGGAATGGTGTGCAAAATATCGCCTACGATTTTGATGCGATTGGAAATCTGCGCTCGCGAATAGATTATGTACAAGGTTTGACGGAATCTTTCTTGTATGACAAGCTTAATCGTGTACAGACATCCACTGTGAATTCTGGTGCGGCTGGTTTGGTAACGCAGACCTACAGCTATGATGACATTGGAAATATTGAATCGCTCTCTGGTATCGGGAAATATAAATACGACACTTCTCCCAAGGTACTGCCGCATGCCGTGGGAACTATTCAGCTTGGCAATGGAGGAATCCGTCGGTTTGAATATGATGAAAACGGAAATTTATCGAAAGATTTCACGAAAAATGCAGCTGGAATCAATATTCCTAGCGCGGAACGTGCAATTTATTATACTTCCTTTGATATGCCTTCGAGAATTTCAATGGCGGGTAAAAACTTTGATTTTGTGTATGATTCAAGCCATACTAGAATTAAGGAAATTGGTCCGGATTCTACTACTTTCTATGTGCATCCCAATAATTTCGGCGATCTGAATTATGAGAAGGAAATCAGGCGCGATGGAAGTATGGAACATCGTCAATTTATTTCAATAGGTGGTGAGATAATTGCTGTTGTTAAACAAAAATCCGGCATCAAGTCTATTGAATATTTTCACCGGGATCAGCTTGGCTCTACCGTTGCAATCAGCAATGAGGCGGGTGTGGTGGTTGAAAGGCTTGCTTATGAACCATTTGGAAAACGTCAGTATGCTAACGGAGTCAAGGACACTACTGATTCAATCAAAGGCGTTAATTCCGACAGAGGGTTTACCAATCATCAGCATTTGGATGAAGTTGGCTTAATCCACATGAATGGCCGGGTATATGATCCCGTGATTGCACGCTTCTTGTCAGCAGATCCAACGGTTTCTGATCCGGAAAATATGCAATCATTTAACCGCTACGCTTATGCTTATGGAAATCCTTTAGCATTTGTTGATCCAAGTGGCTATACAAATGAAAAGACAATGCCTGAAATAATAATTGATTCCAATGGCCAATGGCGAAATAATTTTGATTGGCGTTATGATCCATTTAGTTATGATTATTTCAATGGCCGAAATTGGTCCTATCAGGGTGGGGCTGCTATGACGCCGAATGGCCAAGTAGTCAATATGCATGGAAAAAAAATAGAACCGGCAAACACCGGGGGGAAGAGCTTCTGGCAGTCAATTGGCGATGGGATTAAGGATGCATATAGTTTTGTATCTGGTTCGAGGGAGCAAGATGAATATAATTCTTGTTTCCCACATGGTTGTTCACCTCAGCAAATGAGGGAGATTGATCGTAGAGACGACTTGCGCACTAAGACCAATCGAGTTCTTGCTGTTTTGCCAGGAGTCGCCACAGAAGCACTTTCTGTGCGTGGCACGCAGGCGGTGGCATCATTGATTCCCTGTAGATGTTTTGTTGCCGGCACGTTAGTCCACACCAGTACCGGTCTAAAGAAAATTGAATTAATTAAAGTAGGTGATCTTGTGGCCGCGCGCGACGAAGATACCGGGATGACTTCCTGGAAGCCTGTGGTGAGTTTGATTCGAAACGGTGAAAAAAATGTCCTTCGTGTCCAATACGTTGATGTTGGAGGCAAAAGTGAAGTGCTTGGTGTGACTCCAGAACATCCATTTATGCTTGAGGGGAAACGTTGGGTTTCTGCTGGGGAGCTGAAGCCTGGCGACAAAATAATGAGCCTCGGTGGTGCCTTGCTGACCGTCAAACGTATCAGTAAATATTCAGTTCGACACCACACTTATAATTTTGAAGTTGCAGATTTCCATACGTATTTTGTTGGAAAAAAAGGTGCATGGGTTCATAATGCACCATGTAATTTACAACCCGGGTGGATTGCTAAAGATCTTTACTCCAAGCTTACAAGTATGGTCGATTCAGGAAAAATGTCGGTTTCTACATTGAATAAATTTGAAAATGCACTTAAGTCATTCGCATCTGGGCAAGGCGGGCAGGGGATCAAGCCTCTGGTGGGCAATGGTCCGTATGGGTATGAATTGAAGATCCTCGGGAAACAGGATGGTGGGTATCGGCTGTATGGAAATATGCAGTCGAACGGACAAGTTGTTTTTGATCAACTAAGAACGAGTCATTGAATATGATTATGGCTATAAATTCTGAATTGTTGGACCTTTACCCAGATGAGAAAATCAGGAGGGATTTTTTTGCGTACGCCCGTTCGGAATTTTCGGTATGCGGAAATAATATTAATTTCATTGTGGATGGCTTAGAGCAAAAAATTCCTATTGACTGTGAATTGACTGTCATTGCTAGAGTGGCACAGGTTAACTATTTTCCTGTCTATACTGAAACCAGAATTGTAGTCGCCGTAGGTGGCGTAGTTTCTGAAAAGTGTGGGGTGGTAACGCCTGGGTATTTTTTTGCCAAACTTTACTATAACGAACAGCTGTCGTTGTTTAGCGTTGACCTCGATTTTTGATCATGGAAGACTAGTACCGTAGGCTGGTTTTGGCGTAACTGGGACGTAACGCGTCATTTTTGTAGGATATTTTGGTACGATGCTTTACGCAACTGTTTCGGTAAACATGGTCCCCATGATTAGACATGGAATTTCTAATATTGGGGACCAAACGAATCTTTCGTTCGACAGGGAGTGCGATATGTTTGTACAGAATCGCGCTCCCGTCGAAAACGGGGGCGCGTATTTATGAAAGCGCTTTGTGAGTATGGCTGTGCGCGATATGATGTCTGTGATTTTTTTTGGGGTAAAGCCATTGTGATTTAATGAAAGTTGGCGGGTTATATGTTATTTTTTTTAAATAAGATTTTGAATCATCGAATAATTGTGTTGTTGAAACGATAAATTGTCAGTCTTTAATATGAAACTCCGTAAAGTTGTATCTGCCACTGTTACTTTGCTCCTGCTGTCAGCCTGCGCCGGCGAACGCGAACATCGTTCGGGCCTGAATTTGCTTGCCGAGGGCAAGACGGAGGATGGGCTGAGCAATCTGGAAAGCGCCGTGGCGCAGGCGCCTGATAATTCGCAGTATCGGCTGGACCTGCTGAGCCGCAGGGCGGAGCAGGTCGGGCGCTTGCTGGCCTCTGCCGAGGTCGAGCGCGGTGCCGGGCGCTTCGATGAGGCGCAGGCGCTGTATGAACGCGTGCTGAAGATCGAAAAGGCCAACAGTCGGGCGTCGCATGGCATCGAGTTGCTGGCGCGCGAGCGTTTGCATGGGCCGCTGATCGCGGAGGCGCGCGAGTCGTTCAAGCGGGGCGACCTGGATCGCGCGTTGGGGCTGTTGCGTCCCGTCTTGTCCGAGAGTCCTTCGGATGTCGAGGCGCAGGCGCTGAAACGCCAGATCGAGAGCAAGCAGACGCAGGATAGGACGGTCGAGCCGCTCTTGCAGATGGGGCAGCGCAAGCCGATCAACCTGGAGTTCCGCGATGCCAGCGTGCGCATGGTGTTTGAAGCGCTGGCGCGCACCAGCGGCGTCAATTTTATTCTGGACAAGGATGTCCGTCCCGATTTGCGCACCACCGTATTTTTGCGGCAGGCAACATTGGAAGACGCGATCGAGTTCATCCTGCAGACGAGTCGCCTGGAAAAGAAGGTCTTGAATAGCAGCACGATTTTGATTTATCCGAATACCACGGAAAAATTGAAGGATTACCAGGAATTGGTGGTCAAAGGTTTTTATCTGGCCAATGCCGATGCCAAGCAAACCCAGGCGATGCTGAAGGCTTTGCTGAAATCGAAAGATACGTTTATCGATGAAAAGCTCAACCTGCTGGTCATGCGCGATACCCCCGATGCGGTGCGCCTGGCGGAAAAGCTGATCGCCATGCATGACCTGTACGAGCCGGAAGTGATGCTGGAAGTCGAGGTGCTGGAAATCAAGCGTTCACGCTTGCTGGAAATGGGGATCCAATGGCCGAGCCAGCTGGTGCTGGCGCCGATCGGCAGCATCGGCGGCACCACGCTGAGCGACTTGAAGGGGCTGAACGCTGACCGCATCACGGCCAGCATCGGTCCCACCACGGTGAATCTGCGCCGCGCCGTCGGCGACGCGAATATCCTCGCCAATCCCCGTATCCGCGCGCGCAACCGGGAAAAAGCCAAGATCATGATCGGCGACAAGGTCCCTGTGTCGACCTCGACGACGACGGCGACGGGCGTCATTTCCGAGAGCGTGCAGTATCTCGACGTCGGCATCAAGCTCGATGTGGAACCGACGATTTACCTGGGCGATGAAGTTGCCATCAAGATCGGCCTGGAAGTGAGTTCCATCAGCAACGAGGTGCGCACGCCCGGCGGTTCGCTGGCTTACCAGATCGGCTCGCGTTCGGCGTCGACCGTCCTGCGCCTGAAGGATGGCGAGACGCAGGTGCTGGCCGGCCTGATCAATGACGAAGACCGCATGGCCGCCAACCGCGTACCGGGCGTCGGCGATATTCCTGTGCTGGGCCGCTTGTTTTCCAGCCAGAAGGATGACCGCAACAAGACGGAAATCGTGCTGTCCATCACGCCACGTCTGGTGCGCAACATCAACCGTCCTGACGCCGCCGCCAGCGAATTCTGGTCCGGCACCGAGTCGGCCTTGCGCACGCGTCCTTTGACGATGCAGGTCGCCAATGAAAAGCAGGGCCTGGACCCCGCTGCGCCGGGTGCGGGACAAGGCGTCATGGCGCGCGGCGCGTCTCCGATGGCTGGCCAGGAAGAGGGACCAGGAGCGCCACGCAAGGATATCGAGCCGGTGGCGGTCAGTTTGCAGTTGCAGGCGCCCGAGCAGGTGAAGGCGGGGCAGCAATTCAAGCTTGCCGTGCGCATCAAAAGCGATGGCGACTTGCGCAACCTGCCGCTGCAGATCGCCTATGACACGACGGCCTTCCAGGTAGTGGGCGTGGAAGAGGGCGGATTCTTCAAGCAAAATGGCGGACAAAGTACGCTGTCGAGCAATGTGGATGCGACGACGGGCCGCATCTTCGCCAGTGTGCTGCGTTCAGGTACGGCGGGCGCGCGCGGCGAGGATGTGGCGGCCGTCATTACCTTGAAGGCCTTGAAGGCCAATCCGAAGGCGGAAGTCAGAATCCTGTCGTCGACACCGATTACCGTCAATAACAGGACGATTGAGCCCGTGATGCCGGCGCCGCTGGCGATCAAAGTTGTCGACGGCAAGTAGTTCGACTGCGGGGTTGTGGGTAGCCGATGGTGCTTGAGCGGGACCTGCGCGGGAAGAGGCATGCTGCGCAGGGGCCGCGTATCGCCGGGTAATCATGGCGATCTGCGGCAGGTTCTTCCCGCGTTTTTTGATGCGATGAGTGTAAATCATTGCTGAGGGATGTGATACGGCGTTGTATATGATGAATGACTTACCAGGAATTGGATGCTGATGAAATATCGTTCGAAAATAGCCAAATTGGCCGTGTGTCTTTTTTTATCGGCATTGAGCGGCAGTGCTGCAGCCGGCTGGACGGTTGCCAAGATATCCTCGATTGTCGTCTATGAGGATGGCGATGTCGTCTATGTGTTTCCAGAGGGTGGAGTCAAGGATGCACCTGCGTGTCATGGTAGCAATGGCGATTATTTATCGTTTTCCTTGAAGCGTCGGTATGCCAGGGAATATTATGCTGGCATGCTTGCCGCATATACCGCTGGGAAAACTGTCAGGTTTCGCGGGCTTGACGCGTGCAAGGATCAATCGATGTCAGAGACACTGATGTACTTCGAGCTGATGTAAGTTTTGATGGGCATGCCTATGTAGATGCCATCATTGACATGCGAGGGTGACCAGTATCTCATCAAATGCCTACTCCGAGGAGTAGGCATTTTTCATTAGAGGTGGCCGCTATCACGGCGCCTGGCCCTGCGTCGGGGCGTCAAGGCATGGCCGCGGCCCCACCGCAATCGCTTGCCGCCGACGCACACACTTCCCAGCCGCCACCCAGTGCCTTGAAGATGCCGACGATGGCCAGCCGCTGCCCGGTGCGGGCGACGGCCAGTGCGCGCCGGCTGGCGAAGTCGGCGCGCTCGGCGTCGAGCACATCCAGGTAAACGCCTGCGCCTTGCGCGAAGCGCAAGCGGGCAAGGCGGGCCGCTTCGCGCTGTGCCACCGACTCTTGCAGGCGCAAGCCCAGCGTGTCGCCTGCGGCGGCATAGGCCTGGAAGGCGTCGTCCGTTTCCTGCAGCGCGCGCAGGATGACCTGGTCGTAGGCGAGCAGGGCTTCCCTGGCGCGTGCCTCGCTGGCGGCGATGCGGGCGCGCACGCGGCCCGTATCGAGAAAAGACCAGCGCAGCACGGGGCTGAGGAAGCCGGACAGGGCGCCCGCGCCGTCCATCGCGTCGAGACTGCCCGCCACCAAGCCGATCGAGCCTTGCACCTGCACTTCCGGATAGAGTCCGGCCGTTTCCACGCCGATGCGCGCCGTCGCCGCGGCAAGACCGCGTTCGGCCGCCGCGATGTCGCTGCGCCGCGCCAGCAGGGCGGCGGGATCACCCACGGCGAGCGGGCGCACCGCCAGCGTCGCAGCGGCGGGCGCGGCGGCCGGCAAGCTGAACATTTGTGGCGTTTCGCCCAGGAGGATGGCCAGCGCGTTGATGGCGGCCGCGCGGCGCCGCTCCAGTGCGGGCGCTTCCATCTCGACCTGGCGCAGCAGGGCCACGGCGCGCAGCCGGTCGACCTCGCTGGCGGAACCGGCGCCGACCTGTCGCTCGACCAGCGCCAGGCTGTCGCGCTGGCTGAGTCGCAGGTCGGCGACGACAGCCAGTTCGGCCTCGATGCCACGCAGCTCGAACCAGGAGGCGGCCACCGCGGCAGCCACGCTGGCCTGCACGCCGCGCAGCAGCGCTTCACGCGAACCGGCTTGCGCCTCGGCCGCTTCCACGGAGCGCCGCACGCGGCCAAACAGGTCGATTTCCCAGCTCGCATCGACGGCGCCGCGATAGCTGTCCGTGCGGCGCGGCTGGCCGGACGGCATTTCGGCGTCGCTGCGCCGGCGCTGCTCGACGCCGAGCGCGGCGCCGCCGCGCGGCAGGAAGCCCTGGCCGCTTTCGCGCAGCATGGCCCGGGATTCGTCGAGCCGCGCGGCGGCGATGCCGATGTCGTGGTTGGCCGCCAGCGCGCGTCCGACCAGCGTGCTCAGCGCCGCATCGTCGAAGGTGCGCCACCATCCGGCCTCGACGGTTCCGACGCCGAGGCCGGCAACCGGCTGGCCGAAGCTGGCGGGCAGCCGCGACGCGGGCAGGGTTGGCGCGGCATAGTCGGGCCCGGCCGCGCATCCGGCCAGCAGGGCGAGGGCGCCCAGTGGCAATACAACTGTTTGATAGAGATTTCTCATGACGTGCTTTCCTCCATGTGCGGCTGGGGTGCGGGCTGGCGCCGCTCGAAGCGGGCCGCCAGGCCGCGCATCGCCACATAAAACACCGGCGTCAGGAACAAGCCGAACAGGGTCACGCCGAGCATGCCCGCGAACACCGCGATGCCCATGGCCTGGCGCATTTCGGCGCCGGCGCCGCTGGCCAGCACCAGCGGCACGACGCCGGCGATGAAGGCGAGCGAAGTCATGACGATGGGCCGCAGGCGCAGCCGGCACGCCTCGATGACGGCTTCCAGCGCGCTGGCGCCCTGCGTTTCCAGGCTGCGCGCGAATTCGACGATCAGGATCGCGTTCTTCGCGGCCAGGCCGACCAGCACGATGAGGCCGATCTGCACGAAGACGTTGTTGTCGCCACCCGTCAGCCAGACGCCGGCGATGGCGCTCAGCAGACACATCGGCACGATCAGCAGCACGGCCAGCGGCAGCAGCCAGCTGTTGTATTGCGCCGCGAGGATGAGGTAGGCGAGCAGCACACACAGCGGGAAGATGAACAGCGCCGCATCGCCGGCCAGTTTTTGCTGGTAGGTGAGATCCGTCCACTCGAAGCTCATGCCTTCAGGCAAGACTTCCTTCGCCAGCCGTTCCATCACGGCCACGGCCTGTCCCGAGCTGACGCCCGGCATCGCGCCGCCCGACAGGTCGGCCGACGGATAGCCGTTGTAGTGCATCACGCGGTCCGGGCCGGAAGCGGGCGTGACGGTGACGAACGAGGACAGGGGCAGCATGGCGCCTGCCGCGTTGCGCACCTGCAGGCGGCCGATGGCGTCGGCCTGCATGCGGTGCTGCGCGTCGGCCTGGGCCGTCACCTTGTAGGTGCGGCCGAAGCGGTTGAAGTCGTTGACGTACAGCGAGCCGAGATACACTTGCAGCGACTCGAACACGTCGGCCAGGTGCACGCCCTGGCTCTTGGCCTGGGTGCGGTCGATGGCGACGTCGAGCTGCGGGGCATTGATGTCCAGGCTCGTGAGCAGGCCGGCCACCTGGCCCGATTCGCCCGCTTTCGTCATCAGGACCCGGGTGTGCCGCGCCAGGGCGTCGAGCCCGGCGCCGCCGCGGTCCTCGACCTGCATCTTGAAGCCGCCCGTGGCGCCCAGCCCGGGTACCGGTGGCGGCGGGAATACGCCCAGGTAGCCGTCGGGAATGCTGGCAAACTTCGCCTGCAGCCGGGCGGCGATGGCCGTCGCGCCAAGCTCCTGCGTGGTGCGGTCCTTGAACGGGTCGAGCATGACGAACATGACGGCCGCGTTCGGCACATTGACGAAGCCGTTGATGGACAGGCCGGGGAAGGCGACGACGCTTTCCACGCCCGGCTCGGCCAGCGCGATCTTCGACATTTGCCTGACGACGGCGTCGGTGCGGTCCAGCGATGCCGAGTTCGGCAACTGGGCGATGCCGACCAGATAGTATTTATCCTGCATGGGCACGAAGCCGGGCGGCACGGCCTTGAAACCGAAGAAGGTCAGCGCGAGCAGGCCGCCGTACACGAGCAGCGCCACGCCGCTCACGCCCACGACCTTGCGCACCGTGTTGCCATATGCGCCAGGCGCGCGCTGGAACGGCTTGCCCAGCACGTGCAGCAGCCGGTCGGCGCGTCCGCGCAGGCTGCGTGGATCGCGAGGAGGACGGGCGCGGCCTGCTTTGCGCGGGCGCAACAGCAGGCCGGCCAGCGCCGGGCTGAGCGTGAGCGAATTGACGGCCGAGAGGATGGTCGAGATGGCGATGGTCAGCGCGAATTGGCGGTAGAACTCGCCTTGTAGGCCGCTGAGGAAGGCGGTCGGGATGAAGACGGCGGCCAGCACCGAGGTGATCGCGATGATGGGCCCCGTGACCTCGTCCATGGCGCGCCTGGCCGCCTGCGCGGGTTCCTCGCCGTTTTCGATGTGGCGCTCGACATTCTCGACGACGACGATGGCGTCGTCGACGACGATGCCGATCGATAGCACCAGGCCGAACAGGGACAGGGTGTTGAGCGAAAAGCCCATCAGGTGCATGACGGCGAAGGTGCCGACCAGCGATACGGGCACGGCCATGAGGGGTATCAGCGAGGCGCGCCAGTTGCGCAGGAACAGCACCACCACGAGGACGACGAGCAGGGTGGCCTCGAGCAGGGTGGTGGCCACCGATTCGAGCGAGGCGCGCACAAACACGGTCGGGTCATAGGCGATGCGCGAGCTGAGGCCGGCCGGGAATTTCGCTTCCAGGCGCTGCATGGTGGCGCGCACGGCTTGCGCCACGTCAAGCGCATTGGCCCCCGGACTCTGTATGATTTGCAGGGCGACGGCCGGTTCGCCGTCAAGCAGGCTGCGCAGTGCATAGGCGTCCGCCCCCATCTCGATGCGGGCCACGTCGCGCAGGCGCGTCACCTGGCCATCGCTACCCGTGCGGATGATGATGTCGCCGAACTGTTCCTCGTCCGTCAATCGCCCCAGCGTATTGACCGTCACCTGGAAGGCGGCCGTCGAATCGGGCGCCTGGCCGACGGACCCTGCCGCCACCTGCACGTTCTGCTCGCGCACGGCGGCAATCACGTCGCCTGCCGTCAGGCCGCGCGCGGCGACCAGGTCCGGGTCCAGCCACAGCCGCATGCTGTATTCGCCGGCGCCCCACACGAGCACGTCGCTGATGCCGGGGATGCGCGACAGCTCGTCGCGCACCTGCAGGTAGGCGTAATTCGAGATGTACAGCGGGTCATAGCGCTTGTCCGGCGACAGCAGGTGCACCACCATCAGGATGTCCGGCGAGGTCTTTTGCGTGACGACGCCCTGGCGCTGCACTTCTTCAGGCAGGCGCGGCAGGGCGCGCGCCACCCGGTTCTGCACCTGGACTTGCGCCATGTCGGCGTTCGTTCCCTGCGCGAAAGTGACGCTGAGTATCATCCTGCCATCGGTCGCCGATTGCGACGACATATACAGCATGCCTTCGACGCCGGTGATCGCCTGTTCGAGCGGCGCGGCCACCGTTTCGGCGATGACCTTGGGATTGGCGCCCGGATAGGACGCCGTCACCTGCACGGTGGGTGGCGTGACGGCCGGATATTCGCTGAGCGGCATCTGGAAGAAGGCGACGATGCCGGCCAGTACCATCAGCACCGACAGGACGATGGCAAAGATGGGGCGGTCGATGAAGAAACGCGGGAAGGACATCATGCACCTCCCGAGGCGTGCGGCGCCGCGATGGGCGTGCCGTCGATGGCGGCCGGCTGCGGCGTCACCTGCATGCCCGGGCGCACGAGGCCCTTGACGACGATGCGCTCGCCCGCCTGCAAGCCTTGCTCGATCACGCGCAGGCCGTCGACCACGGGGCCCAGCTCGACCGGCCGGAATTCCGTCCTGTTGTCCTTGCCGACGACGAGCACGTAGCGGCGCCCCTGGTCCGTGCCGATCGACAGTTCTGAAATGAGCACCCGCGCTTGCGGCGCGCCCGTCTCCAGCTTGACCCTGGCAAACAGGCCGGGTGTCAATTTCCCATCGGCATTGTCGACGACGGCGCGGATGCGCACCGTGCCCGTGCCGCGCTCGGCGCTGTTGGCGAGGAAATCGACGCGGCCCGAGCGCGCATACGTCTTGTCGGTGGCCAGGGCCAGCAGCACCGTGGTCGCCTGCCTGCCTTGCAAGCTGGGCTTGTCGCGCTCCGCCGCGAGCGAGCGCAGGTAGGTGCGCTCGTCGACGTCGAAATACACGTGCAGGGGATGGGTCGAGACGATCGTCGTCAGCGGCGTCACGCCGCTGGCCACGTAATTGCCTTCGGTGACGAGGGTTTGGCCGACCCTGCCGCTGATGGGCGCCGTCACGCGGGTAAAACCCAGCTCCAGCCGCGCGGCATCGAGCGCCGCCTGCGCGGCATCGACCTGGGCCTTGCCCGCCTGCAGCGCGGCCGTTGCCGCATCGAGGCGGTCGCGCGCGACGATCTTTTGCGCGAACAGCTGTTCGGCGCGCGCATGTTCGACCTGGGCCAGCAGCGACGCCGCTTGCGCCGCGCGCAGGCGCGCCGTGGCCGCATCGAACGCGGCCTGGAAGACGCGCGGGTCGATACGGAAGAGTTCGCTTCCTTTCTCGACGTAGCGTCCTTCGGGCACGCTCACCTGCCGGATATAGCCGGCCACCTGCGGGCGCAGCTCCACGCGTTTGACGGCCGTCAGTGCGCCGGTGAATTCGGCAAACGGCGTCACGGGACGCACGATGACCTCGGCCACGGGAACGCCGGGCGGTGTTGCTGCGGCCGGCGGGGGCGCCGCCTGCCGGCAGGCGGAGAGGGTGAGGGCGGCGCCGAGCGCCGCCGTAATCACGCTGATGCGTTTGACTGTCATTTTTTGCCTTTCGCGACGGTTGTCGACCTGGTTTTGTCGAGCTAAAAACAGCTCCCATGGCCTTTATCCGACTTGCCACGCCGGGAAAGTCAAGTCTTATTGCCCGTGCCCGCGATTTTTCCGGGCGCTGCCGGCCGAGGCGAGACCGTGATGCCGATGCCGGGCGAGGCGGTACAGTGGAGGGAAGGGGAAGGGGAAGGGGGATGGGCGGCAGGCACTGGTGAAAAACAATGCCTTTTTGATATAATTCTGTCTCGTCATCCGGTGCTCCGTTTTGCGATGCAAAACCAAACGGCGCCGGAGTTTACACAAATAGCGGCAGGACAGTCTAAAATAGATGGTTAGGCTAAGGCAGGCCCCAGGGCCGATACACGAGCCGTCCAGGGCAGGGTCAACCACCATGTGTTTGGAACGAAGTAAGTTAACCACCTGAACCACAGGCATCACCGCATACAAGGGAATGAACATGGCAACACAAAAATCCAAAATCATCTACACGCTGACTGACGAGGCGCCGCTGCTGGCGACGTATTCCCTGCTGCCAATCATCAAAAAATTCACCGCGCCGGCCGGCGTCGACGTGGTTTCCAGCGATATCTCGGTGGCGGCACGTGTCTTGGCAGAATTTCCCGAATTCCTGACGGACGAGCAAAAAGTCCCGAATACCCTGGCTGAACTGGGCAAGCTGACCCAGAATCCGGACACCAACATCATCAAACTGCCGAACATCAGCGCCTCGCAAGGCCAGCTGATCACGTGCGTGCGCGAACTGCAAGCCCGTGGCTACAAGCTGCCGGACTACCCGGAAGAGGCGAAGACGGAAGAAGACAAGGCCCTGAAGGCACGCTACGGCAAGTGCATCGGCAGCTCCGTCAACCCGGTCCTGCGTGAAGGCAATTCCGACCGCCGCGCGCCGAAGGCCGTCAAGGAGTATGCACGCAAGCACCCGCATTCGATGGGCGAGTGGAGCCAGGCTTCGCAGACCCACGTCTCGCACATGCACCACGGCGACTTCTACCATGGCGAAAAATCGCTGACCCTGACCCAGGCGCGCGACGTCAAGATGGAACTGGTCACCACCTCGGGCAAGACCATCGTGCTGAAACCGAAGGTATCGCTGCAAGCGGGCGAAATCATCGACAGCATGTTCATGAGCAAGAAAGCGCTGCTGGAGTTCTACGAGAAGGAAATCGACGACGCCTTCAAGACGGGCGTGATGTTCTCGCTGCACGTCAAGGCCACCATGATGAAGGTGTCGCACCCGATCGTCTTCGGCCACTGCGTGCGCATTTTCTACAAGGACGCGTTCGCCAAGCACGCCGAGCTGTTCGACAAGCTGGGCGTGAATGTCAACAATGGCATGAGCAACCTGTACGACAAGATCGAAACCCTGCCAGCGTCGCAAAAAGATGAAATCCTGAAAGATTTGCACGCTTGCCACGCCAACCGTCCGGAACTGGCCATGGTCGATTCGGCCAAGGGCATCACCAACTTCCATTCGCCGAACGACATCATCGTCGACGCGTCGATGCCAGCCATGATCCGTATCGGCGGCAAGATGTGGGGCGCCGACGGCCGTCCGAAGGATGTCAAGGCAGTCATGCCGGAATCGACCTTTGCGCGCATCTACCAGGAAATGATCGGCTTCTGCAAATGGCATGGCAACTTCGATCCGAAGACCATGGGCACCGTGCCGAACGTGGGCCTGATGGCGCAGCAGGCGGAAGAATACGGTTCGCACGACAAGACCTTCGAAGTGCCGGAAGGCGGCATCGCCAACATCACCGACCTGGCAACGGGCGAAGTGCTGCTGACGCAAACGGTGGAAGAGGGCGATATCTGGCGCATGTGCCAGGTCAAGGACGCGCCGATCCGCGACTGGGTCAAGCTGGCCGTCACGCGCGCGCGCAACTCGGGCATGCCTGCCGTGTTCTGGCTCGATACCTACCGTCCGCACGAGAACGAAGTCATCAAGAAGGTGCAAACCTACCTGAAAGACCACGACACCAAGGGCCTGGACATCCAGATCATGTCGCAGACGCGCGCCATGCGCTACACGCTGGAACGCGCGTTCCGCGGCCTGGACACCATTTCCGTGACCGGCAACATCCTGCGCGACTACCTGACCGACCTGTTCCCGATCCTGGAACTGGGCACCAGCGCCAAGATGCTGTCCATCGTGCCGCTGATGGCCGGTGGCGGCATGTACGAGACGGGCGCCGGCGGTTCGGCTCCGAAACACGTCAAGCAGCTGGTGGAAGAAAACCACCTGCGCTGGGATTCCCTGGGCGAGTTCCTGGCCCTGGCCGTGTCGCTGGAAGACATGGGCATCAAGACGGGCAATGCGAAGGCCAAGATCCTCGCCAAGACCCTGGACGAAGCCACCGGCAAGCTGCTGGACAACAACAAGTCGCCATCGCCACGCACTGGCGAGCTGGACAACCGCGGCAGCCACTTCTACCTGGCCCTGTACTGGGCGCAGGCGCTGGCAGCGCAGACGGAAGATGCGGAACTGGCGGCGCACTTCGCGCCACTGGCGAAAGCCCTGGCGGCAAACGAAGCGAAGATCGTCGACGAGCTGAAGGAAGTGCAAGGCAAGCCGATGGATATCGGCGGCTACTACCTGCTGGATCCGGCGAAAGCGGACGCCGTCATGCGCCCGAGCGCCAGCCTGAATGCGGCCCTGGCCAGCATCTGATGCAGTCTTGATGTAGAGCAAAGCCAGCTTGCGCTGGCTTGCTTACGGTAAATCAGTTTACTGCAGAAAAAAACGCCGCCGGGAGCGATCCCGGCGGCGTTTTTTATGGCTTCACAGCTTTATTGATAGTGCTTGTAGACGCTGGTGCTGCCATTGTTTTTCACCAGCAAGACGTCGTACGGGTCCTTGCGCGGTCCTTCCATGCCAGGCGAACCCATCGGCATGGCGGGCACGGCCAGGCCTTTCGCCTTCGGTTTTTCGCGCAGCAGCTGCTTGATTTCGCTGGCCGGCACGTGGCCCTCGATGGCGTAGCCGTTGACGAGGCCCGTGTGGCAGGAGCCCAGCTGCTCAGGAATGCCGGCGAGCTTGCGGTACTGCGCCGGCATTTCCACGTTTTTCGCGCGCACGCTAAAACCGTTCGCTTCCAGGTGCTTGATCCATTCGGAACAGCAGCCGCACGCGGCGCTTTTATATACTTCGATGACGGGCGCGGCCGCCATGGCGAACAGGGGCAGGCCCAGCATGCCGGCGCAGGCGCCGCGCAATAACAGATTCTTGATCATGGATAGGTCTTTCAAATAAGGAATGCAGATGGTGCAGCCGCCAGCATGGCTCCACGGTGACGGTGGCAATGCTGGTGGTTGAATGGAGTGCAGCCGCTTCGAGACGGCTTGAGCTTATGCGGCGCGCGTTTGCCGGGGCGGGCGGCGTGGGCCGTCGGGAATGTATCCCGCGGCCAGCGTGGCGGCGGCAATGCTGACGCTTTCCGAGGTCGCGCCATCTGGAACAGCGAGGCGGGCAGGCGGCGCCATGAGCGCACCCAGGCAAAAGACGGAGCAGGCATCGCAGGCGGAATGGCGGGCGGTGGCGCCATCGTCGCCAGGTGGCGCGTCATCGGCCGTCAAGGGGGCGGCACGCTGGTGGCAAGGATGGACAGGCGCTTCACTGGCTACGCCTTGCAACGCGTGCGACTGAGCTGGCGCGCAGGCCATGCCCATGCTGGCCGCCGCCGCGTGCAGCGGCAGTGACGTGAGCAATATCAGCATCAGCCATGTTGTGAAGAGTCGTATCATGCCCGCAAAGTATAGCATGGCCGTATGGCGGCAGGCAGCCGCAGGCCGCTGCCGCGTGGCCGGCGGCTTCAGGCGGAAGGCTCTTCCTCCAGCCGCCGCGCCATCGCCGCGGACAGCGAGACGGCGAAGGGGATGCGCTGCAGGATGTCGCGCCGCAGGGCGATGCCGGCCGGCGCGTCGACCAGCTGCAAGCCGTCCGGCATCAGTTGGAACACGGCCCGCTCCGTCACATACAGCACTTGCTGGCCGTCGGCGCGGGCGCGGCGGCCGCTGAACGTGATGTGGCGCACCTGCGGTACCAGTTTCGGGATGGCGCCAGGCGTGACGATGGCGAGCTTGCCGTCGCGCTCGGCCACTTCCAGCCCCTTGGCTTCGAAGGTGCCGCAAAACACCACTTTTTTCGCGCATTGCGTGATGTCGATGAAGCCGCCGGGGCCGACGATGTCCGGCCCGATCCAGGACGCATTGACATTGCCCTCTGCATCGAGCTCGCCCATGCCGAGGAAGGCGATATCGATGCCGCCGCCGCTGAAAAAATCGAACTGGTCGGTGGATTTGACGATGGCGCCCGGATAGCGCGTGGCGCCGAACAGGTGGCCGGGCAGCAGTTCGCCATTGTGCGAACCCTGTTCGATGGCCGTCCAGGCGATCTCCAGGCCTTCGGCGGCGGCGATGGCGGGGATGCCGTCGGGGATGCCGAAGCCGAAGTTGACGCAGGCGCCGGGCGTCAGTTCGCGGCTGGCGCGCCGCGCGATCAGGTAGCGCATGCCGTCGGGCAGCGTTTGCGGCGCGCGCACGGCGGGCGGCGGCAGTGCGCCGCTGATGGATGGATCGTAGGGCGAGCCCGTGGTCTGGCATTGGGCCGGGTTGACGCAGACCTTGTCGACGAGGATGCCGGGAATGGCCGCGTCGCGCGCGGGCGAGATGGGGGCGTCAAGCGCGTCGCGCACCTGGGCGAACACGCGCCCGCCGCTGTTGTGCGCGGCCATGGCGGCGGCAAAGCTGTCCATGTCGGACGGCTCCTCGCGCAAGGTCAGGTTGCCGTGCGGGTCGCAGGCGGTGCCGCGGATGATGGCGAAATCCACCTTGAACGGCTTGTACCACAGCAGTTCGCGCCCGCCCAGGCTGACCACTTCCACCAGCTCTTCGATGGCGCCGGCATTGCCCTTGCCGCCGCCGTGGCGCGGATCGGCAAAGGTGTCGAGGCCGATATGGGTCACCAGGCCGTGGCGCCCCGCGCCGATTTCGCGCAACAGGGTCTGGATCACGCCTGCCGGCAGGGTGTAGGCGGCGATGGCGTTGTCGCGCGCCAGCTTCTGCATGCGCTTGGACCAGGTCCAGTGGCCGCCGATCACGCGCTTCACCATGCCGGCATGCGCGAAGCGGTTGATGCCCGAGGCGACGCCGTCGCCGATGCCCAGCGCATGCACGAGGGTCAGGTCGCGCGGGTGGCCCGTTTCCAGGAAGCGCTTTTCGATCGCAGCGCAAATCATGTCTGCCTCCACCAGGCCGCCGCCCGAACCGCTTAACACCACCAGCGCGCCATCGAACACTTCGTCGGCCATCGCCCCCGCTTCACACCATGCTGTTGTTTTCATGCCTTGCGTCTCCTTGATTGATCGTTCCGCGATTGCTTGCCAAACGCTGCAATCTGGAGAATAATGATATAACTAGTTAGTTATTTACGCAAGCGCAAGCACCGATGCAGGCGCACAGAACCCGCACACAACATCAAGGAGAGCTCGAATGCATTTATCCACGGAACACCAGCAAGTGGCCGACATGACGCGCCGCTTCGCCAATGAAGTCATCCGCCCGCAGGCGGAACGCCTCGATCATGAAGAGGCGTTTGCCGGCGACATTTACCGCGAGATGGGTGAAATCGGCCTGTTCGGCATCGCCGTGCCCGAGGAATACGGCGGCGCCGGCCTCGATTGCCTGGCCTACAGCCTGGTGATGGAAGAGCTGAGCCGCGGCTATGCTTCGGTGGCGGACCAGTGCGGCCTCGTCGAATTGCTGACCACCTTGCTGGTCAAGCACGGCACCGAAGTGCAAAAGCAGCGCTGGGTGCCGCAGCTGGTGCGCGCGCGGCTGCGCGGCGCCTACTGCATCACGGAGGCGGGCGCCGGCTCGGACGTCTCGGGCATCAAGACGACGGCCGTGCGCCATGGCGACGGCTGGCTGCTGAACGGTACCAAGCTGTGGATCCACAACGCCCCCGTGGCCGACATGGCGCTGGTGCTGGCGCGCACTGATCCGGCCGCCGGCAAGCGCGGCATGAGCATCTTCATCGTCGACTGCCATGCGGCGGGCGTGGCGAAGGGGCCGAAGGAGCACAAGCTGGGCCAGCGTTCGTCGCAGGTGGGCGAGCTGCACTTCAAGGATGTCGTGCTGCCGGCGGACGCCTTGCTCGGAACCGAGGGCCGGGGCTTCCATATGATGATGAGCGTGCTGGAAAAGGGCAGGATCGGCATCGGTGCGCTGGCTGTCGGCATCATGCAGGCGGCGCTCGAGGCGGCCGTCGAACAGGTCAAGATACGCCAGCAGTTTGGCCAGGCCATCGCCGAATTCCAGGGTATCCAGTTCCTGCTGGCCGACATGGCCAAGGATGCCGAGGCGGCGCGCTTGCTGGTGCGTTCGGCTGCCATGAAGATCGACGCCGGCATCGACGCCACCGCCGCGTCTTCCATGGCCAAGTGCTTTGCCAGCGACGCCTGCGTGGCGCAGACCTCGAACGCCATCCAGGTCTTCGGCGGCAGCGGCTACATCCGCGGCTATGAAGTCGAGCGCCTGTACCGCGATGCCAAGATCACGCAGATCTACGAAGGCACGAACCAGATCCAGCGCGTGATCATCGCGCGCAAACTGCTGGCCGGGTGACGCCATGGGGGACAACATGACTAAAACCGCCATCGTGACGGGCGCCTCGCGCGGCATCGGCCGCGCCACGGCACTCGGCCTGGCCGCCGACGGCTTCGACATCGCGGCCATCGCCTTCAATGACGGCGAACAGCTGGCCTCCCTGCAGGCCGAAGTCGGGGCGCTGGGCCGGCGTTGCCGTGTCTTCGACCAGAATATCGCCGACAGCGGCGCGCTGGCGCCGGTGCTCGACGCCATCGAGGCGCATTTTGGCGCCATCGACTGCCTTGTCAACAATGCCGGCGTCTCCGTCCTGCAGCGCGGCGACTTGCTCGATGTGAGCGAGGAAAGCTATGACCGCTGCTTCGACGTCAACACGCGCGGCAGCTTCTTTTTGACGCAGGCCGTGGCCAAACGCATGCTGGCCGGGCAGGAAAAGCCGGGAATCCACCGCAGCATCGTCTTTGTTACCTCGTCGAACGCGCAGGCGGCCAGCGTGGAGCGCGGCGAATACTGCATGTCGAAGACGGCGCTGCACATGGCGTGCCGGTTGTTCGCCATCCGCCTGGCCGCCGAGGGCATCGGCGCGTATGAAGTGCAGCCGGGGCTGATCCTGACGGAGATGACGGCGCCATCGAAGGGCAAGTACGACGCACTGATCGCGCAGGGCATGACGGTGGCGCCGCGCTGGGGCATGCCGGACGACGTGGCGCGCGTGATCCGCAGCATGGCTGGCGGCCTGCTGCCGTACACGGTGGCGCAGGAGGTGCGCGTCGACGGCGGCCTGCTGCTGCAGCGTTTTTAGGGGATGGCCATGGCACCGCTGCATGTCAAGGACTGCTGCATCAACACGGCAACCCTGGGTTTTCGCGAACCGCTGGCCGTGAGCGCGGCGCGCATCGCCGACGCGGGCTTCGGCTTCATCACGCCGTGGCGCCAGGAAGTCGACGAGAAACACCCGGAGCATGCCGCGGCCGCCATTCGCGCGGCCGGCCTGCGGGTGGCAGGCTACTGCCGCACCATGTATTTCACGGCGGCCGACGCGGCGGGGCGGCAGGCTGCCATTGCCTCGAATGCGCAGGCGCTGCGCGCGGCGGCGGTGCTGGGCGCGCCATGCCTGGTGGCTGTGGTGGGAGGTCTGGCGCCCGGCAGCCGCGATATCGACGCTGGCCGGCGGCAGATTATCGACGGCCTGGCCGCCTTGCTGCCCGTGATGCGCGAGACGGGCGTGCGCATCGCGCTCGAGCCGCTGCATCCCGTGTATGCGGCCGACCGCAGCCTGCTCAATACCCTCGACCAGGCGCTGGACTGGTGCCATGAACTCGATCCGGGCGGCGAGGGCTGGTTCGGCGTGGCCATCGACGCCTACCATACGTGGTGGGACCCGCGCCTGGCTGCGGCAATCGGCCGCGCCGGCAAGCGCATCATGGGTTTCCATATGTGCGACTGGCGGCTCGATACGCGCGACCCGCTGCAGGACCGGGGCATGATGGGCGATGGCGTGATCGACCTGCGCGCCATGCGCGCGCAGGTGCAGGGCGCCGGCTACCGCGGCCCCGTGGAGGTGGAGATTTTCTCGCGCCTGGACTGGTGGCAGCGCGATCCCGGCGAGGTGCTGGCAGTGTGCCGCGAGCGTCTGGAAAGCGGCTGCTGAACAGGCTTGCTAAATCGGCGCACTGCTGTAGAATTCAAGTAACTAACTAGATCGTTATATGGCGACAGCCTGAAAACGCAACGAGACACAGGAGCACATAGTGGCAAAGATTCTGTTACCCGGCCTGGACGGCCGCCTCGCATCCTACGCACTGGCCGGCACGCCCTGGAGCGCGCCATTGGCCCCGCGCCAGCCCTTCAACCGCATCGTCCTGTCGGCCGCGCACGTCGTCGCCGACCCCTATGCCGATGTCGATCCGGCCACGGGCGGCGCCATCGACTGGGACGCCACGCTGGCCTACCGCCATTACCTGGCCGGCATGGGTCTGGGCATCGCCGAAGCGATGGACACGGCGCAGCGCGGCATGGGCCTGGACTGGCGCACGGCGCTGGAACTGATACGCCGCACGCGCGCCAGCCTGGGCGATGACAGCGTCCCCGTCTTCAACGGCTGCGGCACCGACCACCTGGACCCTGCCGCGGCGCGCAGCCTCGACGACGTGGTGGCCGCCTACCACGAACAGATGGACGCCATCCAGGGCGTGGGCGGGCGCCTGATCCTGATGGCCAGCCGCGCGCTGGCCAAGGTGGCGCGCACGCCGGACGATTATCTGCAAGTCTACCGCAAGGTGCTGGCGCATGCCGAGCAGCCCGTCGTGCTGCACTGGCTGGGCGACATGTTCGATCCGGAACTGGCCGGCTACTGGGGCACGGACGACCTGACGGCGGCGCGCGACATCGCGCTGCAGGTGATACGCGAGTCGCCATCGAAGGTGGACGGCATCAAGATTTCGCTGCTCGACGCGCAGCGCGAGATCGACATGCGCCGTTTGCTGCCCGACGGCGTGAAAATGTATACGGGCGACGATTTCAATTATCCCGAGCTGATCGCCGGCGACGAGGTGGGCTATTCGCACGCCTTGCTGGGAATCTTTGACGCCATCGCGCCGGCCGCCGCGCATGCGCTGGCGGCGCTGGCCCAGGGCGAGCGCCAGCGCTTCCTCGACATCCTGGCGCCCACCGTGCCCCTGTCGCGGCATATCTTCCGCGCGCCGACCCGCTATTACAAGACAGGCGTGGTCTTCCTCGCCTACCTGAACGGCCACCAGCAGCACATGCAGATGCTGGCCGGCCACCAGGCCATGCGCACCTTGCCGTATTTCGTCGATATCTTCCGCATGGCCGATGCGGCCGGGCTGCTGCGCGATCCCGATGACGCGGTGGCGCGCATGCGGCGCTTCATGGGTTTTTACGGCGTTGCCGCCTGAACCGACGATGGGGACCCTGAACGCCGTGCGCAGCGGTTCGCTGCTGACCTTGACCCTGGACAATCCCGGCAAGGCCAATGCGCTCGATTTCGACATCCTGCGCGAACTGGAACGGCAGATCGAGGCCGTCGAACTGGACGCCGGCGTACGCGTGGTGCTGTTGCGCGGCACGCCGGGCGGCACGTTTTCCTCGGGTGCCGACGTGCGCCAGTGGGCGCCGCTCAAGCCGCACCAGTTCGCGCGCGACTGGATCGACTACGGCAACCGCATCTTCGACCGCTTCGAGCGGCTGCGTTGTCCCACCGTGGCGGCCGTGGAGGGGGTGTGCTTCGGCGGCGGCCTGGAGCTGGCGCTGTGCGCCGACCTGCGGGTGGCCGCCAGCGGCGCCGTCTTCCGCTTTCCCGAGGTGGGCATCGGCGCCATTCCGGGCTGGCA
The DNA here is from genome assembly GCF_030397695.1 of Janthinobacterium sp. SUN118. Taxonomy (NCBI): domain Bacteria; kingdom Pseudomonadati; phylum Pseudomonadota; class Betaproteobacteria; order Burkholderiales; family Oxalobacteraceae; genus Janthinobacterium; species Janthinobacterium sp. SUN118. The sequence goes on from NZ_JAPUBV010000001.1 coordinate 2,405,413, forward strand.
GGGCGGCCCCCGGCTGGCGCGCCTGGCCGGGCGGGGCAGGGCGCTGGAAGCCGTGCTGACCATGTGCGCGCTCGATGCGCAGCGCGCCAGCGACTGGGGCGTGGTCAATGCCGTCTGGCAGCCCGAGCGCTTCGAAGACGCGCTGGCCAGCCTGCTCCGGCGCCTGGCCTGTGTGTCGCCGCATGCGGCGGCGCTGGCCAAGGAAGCGGTGCTGTGGGGCGCCGAACCCGGTGAATTCCATGCCGCCGCCGGCGCCGAAATCAAGGGCAGCGCCGATGCCGCCATCGGCCTGCATGCCTTCCTCACCAAAAGCAAACCTGTATTCTAGTAAAAAACAGACAGTAAAAAAGGAGCGAGACCATGAGCATCAGATCACTACCAGCAGCACCACGCCAGTTCCAGATGTATATCGACGGCGAATATACCGATGCCGCCAGCGGCGAGACCATCACGCGTCACAGCCCCGGCCACGGCGTGCCCGTCGCCACCTGGCCGCGTGCCGGCAACGATGATACGCAGCGGGCGATCGCCGCCGCGCGCCGCGCCTTCGACGAGGGGCCCTGGGCGAAGATGGGCGCCGCCGACCGCGCCAAGGTGCTGTTCCGCGTGGCCGACCTGATCGAGCAGAATGCGGAAGAGCTGGGCATGGTCGAATGCCTGGAAACGGGCAAACCGATCCTGCAGGCCGTCGGCGAGATCCGCGGCGCCGTCGATATCTGGCGCTTCGCCGCCGGCGCCGCGCGCACCATGGCCGGCCAGGCCTACAACAACATGGGCGAGCGCATCCTGGCGATGGTGCTGCGCCAGCCGCTGGGCGTGGTGGGCGTCATCACGCCGTGGAATTTCCCGTTCTTCATCCTCTCCGAGCGCCTGCCCTTCATCCTGGCGGCCGGCTGCACGGCCGTGGTGAAACCGGCCGAAGCGACCAGCGGCACCACCGCCATGCTGTGCGGCCTGCTGCAGCAGGCGGGCGTACCGGCCGGTGTCGTCAATGTCGTCACGGGGCGCGGCAGCGTCGTCGGCCAGGCCATCCTCGACAGCACCCTGGTCGACATGGTCTCCGTTACCGGTTCGACGGCCACGGGCCACAAGGCCATCGAGGCGTCCGCCGCGAACATCAAGAAACTGGGCCTGGAGCTGGGCGGCAAGAACCCGCACGTGGTCTTCGCCGACGCCAACCTCGATGACGCGGCAGACGGCGTCGCCTTTGGCATGGCCTTCAATGCGGGCCAGTGCTGCGTGGGCGGCAGCCGCCTGGTGGTCGAGCGCAGCGTGGCCGCCGTCTTCACGGAGAAACTGGCTGCCAAGATCGCCCGCATCCGCGTCGGCGATCCGCTCGACGAGGCCACGCAGGTGGGCGCCATGTTCGACGAAGGTCATATGCACAAGGTGCTGGCGTATATCGATGAAGGCGTCAAAATGGGCGCCACCGTCGTTTGCGGCGGCGGCAAGGTGGAAACGCAGCAGGGCTATTTCGTCCAGCCGACAGTGCTCAGCAACGTGGCCAAGGGCACGCCCCTGCTGCGCGAGGAAATCTTCGGCCCGGTGCTGGCCATCGTGCCCTTCGATACCTATGAAGAGGCGATCGCGATTGCCAACGACAGCGAATTTGGCCTGTCGGCGTCGATCTGGACGAACGATTTGACGCATGCGCTGCGCGCCACGCGCGATATCCAGGCCGGCCGCGTATGGGTCAATACGACGCTCGACAACGGCCCGGAAACGCCGCTGGGCGGCATGAAGCAGTCGGGCCTGGGGCGCGACGCGGGCCTGGCAGGCATCGAGGAATACACGGAAGTCAAGACGGTGCATATCAACCTGCAGCCGCGCCAGCACTGGATCGACTGAGATGGCGGCCATGGACTATGACTACATCGTCGCCGGCGGCGGTTCGGCCGGCTGCGCGCTGGCGGCGCGGCTGTCCGAAGCGCCCGAGGTGCGCGTGCTGCTGCTCGAGGCGGGAGCGGCCGATACCAATCCCTACATCCACCTGCCGGTGGGCTTCTACAAGATGACGGGCGGCCCCATGACGTGGGGCTTGAAGACGGCACCGCAGCGGCACGCGATGAACCGGGAGATACCGTATGCGCAGGCGCGCGTGCTTGGCGGCGGCGGTTCCATCAATGCGGAAATCTATACGCGCGGCTGCCGCGAGGACTATGACGCCTGGGCGCGCGACTTTGGCTGTACTGGCTGGTCGGGCGACGAGGTGCTGCCGTACTTCCTGCGCTCGGAAGACAACGACACCCTGGCTGGCCCGCTGCACGGCGTGGGCGGCCCGCTGGGCGTGTCGACGCCGACGCCGCAGCCCATCACGCGCGCCTTCGTGCAGGCGTGCCAGCAGATGGGCATGCCCTACAACCCCGATTTCAGCGGCGCGAAGCAGGAAGGGGCCGGCCCTTACCAGACCACCACGCGCCAGGCGCGGCGCTGCTCTGCCGCGGCAGGCTATCTGCGCCCGGCCATGGGGCGACCCAACCTGACGGTGCGCACGGGCGTGCAGATCCAGCGCATCGTCATCGAAAACCAGCGTGCCGTCGGCGTGGAAATCGTCGAGCGGGGGAGCCGGGTGGTGATCCGCGCGGCGCGCGAGGTGCTGCTGACGGCCGGCGCCATCGGTTCGCCCAAGCTGATGCTGCTGTCGGGACTGGGACCGGCCGACGAATTGCGCGCGCTGGGCATCGCCGTGCAGGCGGACTTGCCGGAGGTGGGGCGCAACCTGCACGACCACTTCGGCATCGACATCGTGTATGAACTGAATGGCCCCTACAGTTTCGACAAGTACGCCAAGCCCCACTGGATGCTGTGGGCGGGGCTGGAATACCTGCTGTTCAAGAAAGGCCCGGTGGCGTCGAATATCGTCGAAGGTGGGGCCTTCTGGTATGCGCAGCAGCCGGGCGAGAAAGCCGCCACGCCGGACTTGCAGTTCCATTTCCTGGTGGGCGCCGGCGTCGAGGACGGCGTGCCGAAGATCGCATCCGGCTCCGGCGTGACGATGAATTCCTACACGGTGCGGCCCAAGGCGCGCGGTTCCGTCACCCTGCGTTCGGCCGACGCGCAGGACATGCCCGTCATCGACCCGAATTTCCTCGGCCACGAATACGACTTGCGCACGTCGATCGAGGGCGTGCGCATCAGCCGCGAGATCTTCGCCCAGTCGGCGCTGGGCAAGTACGTGAAAAAGGAGCATTTTCCCGGCAACGGCGTGCAGAGCCACGCGCAGCTGGAAGCGTATGCGCGCCAGTACGGCCGCACCTCGTACCACCCGGTCGGCACCTGCCGCATGGGCGGCGACCGGGCCTCCGTCGTCGACCCGCAGCTGCGCGTGCGCGGCATCGCCGGCTTGCGCATCTGCGACAGCTCCGTCATGCCGGCCCTGGTCAGCTCGAACACGAATGCGCCCTCGATCATGATCGCCGAAAAGGCGGCGGACCTGATACGCGCGGCGCGCTGAAAATAATCCAAGAAAAGGAGACAAGATGACGCATTTGCGGGAAATGGCTGCACCGCTGCCGAAGACCATGAAGGCGGCCGTGCTGGTGGCGCCGGAGCAGTTCGAACTGCGCGAGGTGCCGCTGCCGGTGCCGGGCCCCGACGATGTCCTGATCAAGGTCAAGCGCTGCGGCCTGTGCGGCACCGACATGCATATCTATCACGGCAAATATTCGAGCGATCGCCTGCCCCTGATTCCCGGCCACGAATTTTCCGGCCATATCGCCGCCCTGGGCGATGCCGTCACCGGCCTGGCGCTGGGGCAGGGCGTCACGGCCGACATCAATGTCGGTTGCGGGCGCTGCTTCTATTGCCGCAAGAATGAAGTGATGAATTGCCCCACGATGGTACAGATCGGCATCCATGTCGATGGCGGCCTGGCCGAATACGTGCGCGTGCCGGCCAGCCATATCGTGCCCGTCGCGCGCGACACGGCCATCGAACTGGCGGCGTTGACGGAGCCGGTGTCGTGCATCGTGCGCGCGGTCAGGCGCAGCCGGCTGCAGCTGGGCGAATCGGTGCTGATCCTCGGCGCGGGGCCCATCGGCAACCTGCACCTGCAGGTGGCGCGCCAGGCCGGTGCCGCGCCCATCATCGTCTCGGACCCGAATCCCGAGCGGGCGGCCTGGGCCAAGGCCAGCGGCGCCGACTACGTCGTCAGCGACGCGTCGACCCTGGCCGACGTGGTGGAGAAGGCCACGCAGGGCAGGGGCGCGGACCTGGTCATCGAATCCGTGGGGCTGACGGCGCTGTACGAGCAGGCATTCGACCTGGTGCGCCCCGGTGGCCGCGTGCTGGCCTTTGGCCTGTGCGACCAGGGCGCCCATGCCCATTACGCGCCGTTCAAGGTGGTGCTCAAGGAGCTGGGACTGCAGGGCAGCGTGGCCGGCATGGGCGACGACATGCACGACGCCATGACCCTGATCGCGCATGACCGGGTGGACCTGGACGCCTTCGTGGAAACCGTGTATCCGCTCGAACGCATCGCCGAAGCCATGGCCGCCTTCATCGCCGACAAGCGCATCAACAAGGTGCAGATCGCCGTCGGCTGATGCCGGTTGCCAGACAGGAGAGAGCATGAGCATGTATTTTGAACCAGGCATGGAGCGGGGCTTCGGCACCTTCCCCTTGAAAGGGCGGGAACTGGAACTGGCCGTGCACGCCGCCGTGGCGGCGGGCTACCGCGCTTTCGACACGGCGCAGGGCTATGGCAACGAGGCGGATGTCGGGCTGGCGCTGCGCGGTTGCGGCGTGCCGCGCGAGCGCCTGTGCATCACGTCCAAGGTCGCGCTGGAAAATTTTTCCGCCGCGCGCTTCCTGCCATCGGTGGAAGACAGCCTGAAAAAACTGCAGGTGGAGCGGCTCGACGTGCTGCTGCTGCACTGGGCGCCCGCCGATGGCGATATCGCGCCGTCGCTGGCCCTGCTGGAGCAGGCGGCGCAAGCGGGGCTGGCCGAGCATATCGGCGTGAGCAACTACACGGCCGCCATGCTGCGCCGCGCGCGCCAGCTGGTGGCGCGTCCCCTCGTCACCAACCAGGTGGAGTTCCACCCGCTGCTCGACCAGCGCGTGCTGCTGGCCGCCGCCGCCGAGACGGGCATTCCGCTGTCGTCGTACTGCTCCGTGGCGCGCGGCGAAGTGTTCAAGTATCCGCTGTTCGGCCAGATCGGCGCCGCGTACGGCAAGTCGGCGGCGCAGGTGGTGCTGCGCTGGATACTGCAAAAGGGCGTGGCGTTCAATACCATGTCCACCAAGCCGGCGAATATCGCCGCCAACTTCGACGTCATGGACTACACCCTGTCCAGCGTCGACATGGCCCGCATCGATGCGCTGGCCGGCACCAATTTCCGCGTCGTCAACAGGGAGAAAATATCCTGGGCGCCCGAGTGGGACTGAGTCCCTCATTTTCCATACCCATAGCAGGAGACAAGCAATGCAGCCAGATGAAAAACGCCGCTTCGGCAAGACGGATCTCGAGGTCACCGCCTTTGCCTTCGGCACGGCGCCGATCGGCAATATCTTCCAGCCCATCGGCGAGCAGGAAGCGACGCAGATGATCGACACGGCGTGGGACGCAGGCGTGCGCTTCTTCGACACGGCGCCCATGTACGGCCACGGCCTGGCCGAACTGCGCACGGGGCACAACCTGCGCGCGAAGACGCGCGACGATTTCGTGCTGGCGTCGAAAGTCGGGCGCGTGCTGAAGCCGGCGCCGCGCGCCAGCATCGATTTCGGCCCGTGGGTCGACGCCGCGCCGTTCAGCAGCCATTTCGACTACAGCTATGACGGCACCCTGCGCGCCTTCGACGACTCCCTGCAGCGCCTGGCGCTCGAACGCATGGATATCTGCTTCATCCACGATATCGACGTGTACACGCATGGCGCGGACCAGCCGCGCATGTTCGAGCAAGCCATGGACGGCTGCTGGCGCGCGCTCGAGCGCCTGCGCGCGGAGGGACTGGTGAAAGCCATCGGCGTGGGCGTGAACGAGTGGGAAGTGTGCCACGCGGCGCTGCGGCGCCACGATTTCGACTGCTTCCTGCTGGCCGGGCGCTACACCCTGCTCGAGCAGACGGCGCTCGACGAATTCCTGCCGCTATGCCAGGAGCGGGGCGCCAGCGTGGTGGTGGGCGGCGGTTTCAATTCCGGCATACTGGCCACGGGCGCCACGCCGGGCGCGAAATACAACTATGCGCCCGCGCCGGCCGCCATCCTCGAACGCGTGGCAAGCATCGAAGTCGTCTGCCGCGAGTACCGCGTGCCGCTGCCGGCGGCGGCCCTGCAGTTCGTCGTCGCCCACCCGGCCATCGCCTCGTTTACGGCCGGCACGCGCACGGTGGAACAGCTGCGGCAGAATCTGGACTGGTTCTCGGCGCCGATTCCGGCCGCCTTCTGGGCGGAACTGAAGCGCCAGGGCTTGCTGCGCGAGGACGCGCCCGTGCCCGCCTGAGCATAGACGGGGCAGGCCAGGCTCCCGGCGGCGGCCGGGAGTGCTCTCCACAACAATGAACGATATTCCGGTTGCAATCGCAGGATTTGCGGTTTATAGTAACTATCTAGGGAGTTACTTAAATGTGATGCTCTGGCGATAGACCGGTTTCAAGAAAAACCCACCCCCGCAACGATCGGGGAACCACCAAATGGAGACGACATTGGAAAACGAAAACGCATTCATCAAGACATTCATCGAGCGTGAAGTCAGCACCCGGCGCCAGTTCCTGCTGGCCAGCGCGGCCGGCCTGGCTGGCGTGGCGGCACTGGGCATGGGCTTGCCTGCCATGGCGGCCGGACCCGCGCAGCGCCTGCCGATGGCCTGGAGCTACCGCGACCGCAGCAACCCGTACTGGAACGAGCTGGTCTCCGGCGGCGAAGCGTTCGTCGAAAGCCTGGGCATGAAAAAAACCGACCTGGCGCATCTGATCAACAACGGCAGCAGCGAAAAGTCGCTGGCCGACATCAAGTCCTTCCTGGCCAAGACAGGCGGCAAGTGCGCCATCGCCTGCGATCCGAACGACGCGCCGAATGCGCGCCCGGTGGTGGAGTCGGTGGTCAAGGCGGGTGCTTTCGTCTCGACCATCTGGAACAAGACGGACGATTTGCATCCGTGGGATTTCGGCGACAACTGGGTCTCGCACATGACCTGGTCCGACGTCGAGCCGGCCGAGAAGACGGCGCGCATCCTGCTCAACGCCATGGGCGGCAAGGGCGCCATCGTCGGCATCGGCGGCATTCCCGCGAACGGCCCTGCCATTGAACGGCGCAAGGGCCTGATGAAGGCGCTCAAGGATTTCCCGCACGTGCAGTTGCTCGACTACCAGCCTGCCGACTGGAGCACGCAAAAGGCGAATGAAGTGATGCAGGGCTTTTTGACGCGCTTCGGCGACAGGATCACGGGCGTCTTCAGCGCCAACGACTCCATGGCCTACGGCATCCTGGAAGCGCTGCGCGCCGAGGGCAAAAAGCTGCCCGTGGTGGCCTACGACGGCAATCCGCAGGCGGTCGACCTGGTCATGAAGGGCGAACTGCTGGCAACCTGCTTCACCAATCCGCCATGGGCGGGCGGCATTTCCGCCGCGCTGGCCTACCACGCGGCCATCGGCACCTTCAAGCCATCGAAGGAGCCGAAGGCGCACCGCGAGTTCTATGGCCCCACCATCCTCATCACGCAGAAGGACGCCCAGGCGTTCAAGAAAAAGTATCAGTCGGGCAGCCTTCCTAAATACGACTGGACCGATTTCTGGAGCCCGACCACGGGACCGATCCGCGCCTGATTCCAGTCGTCTTGCCGCCGCGCGCGCAGAGCATCCGCGCGCGCCGCCGCGGGCGCACGTCCCTGTACTGTGTTCTAAGGTTCTGCCATGACATCAACCGTCTCACCGTATGACATCCTCTGGAAATGGTCGCCCGCCATCGTGCTGGCCGCGCTGGTGGCGTTTTTCACCATCATCAATCCGAATTTCCTGAGCCTGGCCAACTTCGCCCGCATGTCGATCGCGGCCACGCCGGCGCTGCTGGTGGCGCTGGGCGTCACCTTCATCATCATCATGGGCTCCATCGACCTGTCGATGGAAGGCATCGTGTCCACCACGGCCGTCGTCTTCGGCTGGCTGTTCCTGGCGCTGGGCGGGCACCTGGCCGAAGGCTGGGCCTGGGTCGCGCTGCCGGCCGCCATCCTGACCGGCGCCGTCTTCGGCTACGTGAATGGCCTGGTGCACGTCAAGTTGTCGATTCCGTCCTTCATGTCCAGCCTGGCCATGGGCTTCGTCGGCACGGGCATCGCCGTGCTCATGACCAGCGGCGAGCGTATCCGCATCGAGGACGACGTCTTCCGCGCGCTGCTGCTCGAGCGCTTCTTCGGCTTTCCGCTGATGGCTTACGTGGGCCTGGTTGCCGTGCTGCTGGCCTGGTTCATCCAGCGCAAGACCACCCTGGGCCGCAATTTTTATGCGGTGGGCGGCGGCGAGCACCTGGCGCATGCCTCCGGCCTGAACGTGCGCCGCGTGCGCGTGCTCGGTTTCACCCTGGCCGGCATGTTCTATGCTGCCGCCGCGTTGCTGGCCGTGGCGCGCCTGGGCATCGCCGAAGCCAATACGGGCTCGAACTACATGTTCGTCTCGATCACCTCGGTGGTGGTCGGCGGCACGACGCTGCTGGGCGGCAGCGGCGGAGTGTGGAATACGGTGGCCGGTGTGCTGATCGTCAACGTCATCAGCAATGGCATGGTGGTCGCCGGCCTGCCGCGCTACCTGCAGGACGGCGTACTGGGCCTGCTCGTCATCATCGCGGTGGTGCTGTCGACCGACCGCAAATCGATCTCCTTCGTAAAGTGACCGTCATGCTTGAATTTCGCAAAGTAGAAAAATCGTTTCCCGGCGTGCGCGCCCTGAAAGGCGTCGATTTCCATGTCGGCAGCGGTGAAATCATCGGCCTGGTGGGCGAAAACGGCGCCGGCAAGTCGACCCTGATGAAGGTCCTGTACGGCAGCTACCAGCATGACGGCGGCGAAATCCTCATCCACGGCAAGGCGACGCGCTTCGCCAACCCGCGCGAAGCGATGATCGCCGGCATCGGCATGGTCTTCCAGGAGCAGTCGCTGCTGCCCAACCTGAGCGTGATGGAAAATATCTTCCTCGGCTTCGAGACGCAGTTTTCGCGCTGCGGCGTGATCGACTGGAAGAAGATGGCCGCCGCCGCCAGGCGCCAGCTGGACAAGGTGCACCTGGACATCGACCCAAAGACCATCACGGCCCGCCTGTCGTTCGCGCAGCGTCAGATGGTGGAGCTGGCCAAGGTGCTGACGCTGGAAGAGCGCGTCGACGGCCAGCTGGTGATCCTGCTCGACGAGCCGACGTCGGTGCTGTCGAAGGAGGAGACGCAGCTGCTGTTCAAGCTGATACGCGAGCTGCGCAGCCGTGCCGCGTTCATTTTCGTCTCGCACCGGCTCGATGAAGTCATCGAGATCGCCGACCGCATCTACGTGATGAAGGATGGCGAAGTGGTAGCCGCCATGGACAGCGCAGGCGCCCAGGTCGAGCAGATCCAGCAAAAGATGGTGGGACGCGACATCAGCGTCGAGTACTACCGCGAGGACAAGCAGCTGCCGCGCGGCCAGGAGGTGCTGGTCGAATTGCAGGGCCTGTGCAGCAGGGGCCACTACGACGACATCAGCTTCAAGCTGCACCGGGGCGAGGTGGTGAGCCTGGTGGGTGTGGAAGGCTCGGGCGGCGAGGCCATCCTGCGCACTCTGTTCGGCCTGGAACAGTCCACGTCGGGCAGCCTGCGCATCAAGGGCCGGCCGGTGGCGCGACACAGCGCGGCGCGCGCCGTCGCCAGCGGCATGGGCTACATTCCCCGCGAACGCAAGATCGAGGGCATCGTCGACGGCATGTCCGTGTTCGAGAACATGACCCTGTCGCAGCTGGGCAGGTACAGCCGGGGCGGGGTGCTCAGGGTGGGGGCGGAACGGGCCACGGCGGCGCAGTGGATGGCGCGCCTGGCCATCAAGGCGCCGTCCGTGCACGCCAACGCAGGCAAGCTATCGGGCGGCAACCAGCAAAAGGTGGTCATCGCCAAATGGCGTAGCGGCGGCTCGGACATCATCCTGCTCGACCATCCGACGCGCGGCGTGGACATCGGCGCCAAGGAAGGCATCTATGAAGTCATCCGCGAAATGTGCGCGGACGGCTGTGGCGTGCTGCTGATGGCCGATACCCTGGAAGAGGCCATCGGCCTGTCGCACACCATCCTGGTGCTCAAGGACAAGCGCATCCGCCACCGCTTCGACTGCGCGCCGGGCAGCAAGCCGGTGCCCTTCGACCTGGTCCACCAGATGACCTGATCCACTGACTTTCGAGACAACCATGAATATTGAAAAACTGCGTGCCCACCTTCCGTGGATGACCCTGGTGGTGCTGGCCCTGCTGGTCAGCCTGGTCCACCCGGCCTTCCTGCAGCCGGCCAACCTGCTGCAGATGGCTTCCGACGTCGCCGCCCTGTTCGTCATGGCGCTGGGGATCACCCTGGTGATTTACATCGGCGGCATCGACCTGTCATCGCAATCGCTGGCCAACATGGCGACCGTGCTGGCCACCGTCGCCTTGCCCGCGTGCGGCCCCTGGACCGCCTTGCTGGTGTTGCTGGCCGGCGGGCTATTGGGCGGCGTCTCGGGTGTGGCGTCGACCAAGCTGAAAGTGCCATCCTTTATCGCCACCCTGGCCGTGGGCGGCATCGCCCTGTCGCTGGGCGCCTACGTATCGAAGCAGCAGTCCGTGTCGATGGACGGCGAACTGCGCGAACGCAGCTTTGGCTGGATCTACGGCGTGACGGGCGCCGTGCCGAATGAAGTCATCATTGCCGTGGTGCTGCTGGCCGCGCTGCTGTTCCTCGAACGCCGCACGACATTCGGCCGCAGCCTGAAAGCCATCGGCTGCGGCGAGCTGGCCGCGCTGGCGTCCGGCATCCGCGTCGACCGCTACAAGATCGCCGCCTACGCCATTTCCGGGCTGCTGGCCGCAGGCGCGGGCCTGATCTTCGCCGCGCGGCTGGCAGGCGGCGGCCCGAACGTGGCCGAAGGCTTCCTGCTGCCGGCCATCGTGGCCGTGCTGGTGGGCGGCACCTCACTCTCGGGCGGCGTGGGCGGCGTGCTCAATACCGTCATCGGCACCCTGATCGTGGCCGTCATCCGCACGGGCATGGTGTACCTGGAGGTGCCTGCGCAGTCGCAGCAATTCGTCTTCGGCCTGATGCTGATCGTCGCCATCGCCCTGACGATAGACCGCAGCAAGCTGGCGACGGTCAAATAAGGAGCGGACGTGGAACAGATCGCACTATTGAAAGAGTTATATGGCGCGGCGCTGGCCGCTGCCGATCCCATGCGGGTGCTGCCCGCGCATCTGCCGCCCAAACCTGCCGGCAGGACGGTGGTGGTTGGCGTGGGCAAGGCCGCCGCCGCCATGGCGCAGGCGCTCGAAGCGCACTGGAACGGTCCCTTGAGCGGCGTGGTGGCCGTGCCGCGCGGCGCCACCTTGCCCCTGAAATCGATACGCCAGGTGGAAGCGTCGCATCCGGTGCCGGACGACAGCAGCGTGGCGGCGGGCCGGTTGCTGATGCAGGCCGTCACGGGCCTGACGCAGGACGACCTGGTGATCGCCCTGGTGTCCGGCGGCGGCTCGGCCCTGTGCGCCTTGCCGTTCGATGGCGTCAGTCTGGACGAGAAGCGCGCCATCACCGATGCGCTGCTGCGGCGCGGCGCGACGATCCGCGAAATCAATACCGTGCGCAAGCATCTGTCGGCCATCAAGGGAGGGCGGCTGGCCGCGCAAGCCTGGCCGGCCAGGGTGGCGACCCTGCTCATTTCCGATATTCCCGGCGACGAGGCGGCGCTGATCGCTTCGGCGCCCACCTTGCCCGATCCATCTACCTGTGCACAGGCGCTGGCCGTGCTGCGCCGCTATGCCGTGGATATCTCCGCCGGCCTGGCCGCGGCGCTGGAAGCGGGCGCGCTGGAGTCGCCCGAGCCTGGCGATGCCCGCTTTGCCGGCCACACGCAGGCCATCGTCGCCTGCGCGCAGGATGGCCTGGAAGCGGCGGCCAGCCTGGCCCGCGCGCGCGGCTGGCCCGTGCATATCCTGTCGGACGCGATGGAAGGCAATGCGGCCGACCTGGCGCTGGCCCATGCCGCCATCGCGCGCCAGGTGCAGCGCCGCGGCCAGCCGTTCGCGGCGCCGTGCATCGTGCTGTCAGGCGGCGAGGCGACGGTGACGGTCAGGGGGCAGGGGCGGGGCGGGCGCAACACGGAGTTCGCGCTGGCACTGGCCATCGCCGTCGACGGCCAGCCGGGCATCTACGCGCTGTCGGCCGGCACGGACGGCCTCGATGGCAGCGGCGCGGCGGCCGGCGCCTGCATCCATCCCGGCTTGCTGGCGCAGGCCCGCAGCCGCGGCCTGGATCCGGCGGCCAGCCTGCAGGACAACGACAGTTTTACTTTCTTCGCTGCGCTGGGCAGCACCGTCGTGACGGGGCCGACGCACACGAATATCAACGATGTCAGGGCCGTGCTGATCGAGGCCCTGCCAGGCAAAAAGGAGCAGGCATGACGATGGAAACAGACTTGGCGCTGATCGCCGAACAGGAACGGCGCCTGCGCTTCCCCGCGCTGGATGTGGAGCAGCTGTGGCAGCTGGGCGCCGATCTGCGTCGCATGGCAGGAGAGCGGGGGCTGGCGCTGGCCATCGAGATCCGCCTGGCCGGCGACACGGTGTTTTACAGCCGCATGGCGGGCGCCTCGCCGAATAACGCGGACTGGGCGCGCCGCAAGCGCAATACCGTGGAAATGCTGCATACGAGTTCGTATGCCGTCGGCCTGGCCGCGCAATTGAAGGGAGCAAGCCTGGAGCAGGAGTCGGGCCAGCCCCTGCGCGATTACGCCATTCATGGCGGCAGCTTCCCCTTGCTGCTGCAGGGCCTGGGCGCGGTCGGCGCCGTCACCGTCTCCGGCGCGCCCGAGCGCGAGGACCATGCGCTGGTGGTGGAAGCGCTGGCACGCATGCTCGATATCCCCCTGGCCGGCATCGCGCTCGATGCCGTGCCTGCGATGTGACGCAATTTGACTTGATTTGATAACCCCTGGAGCAATGATGAAGATTCTGGTCCCCGTCAAGCGGGTAGTGGATTACAACGTGAAGGTGCGCGTCAAGGCCGACGGCAGCGGCGTGGAGCTGGCGAATGTCAAGATGAGCATGAATCCCTTCGATGAAATCGCCGTCGAAGAGGCCGTGCGCCTGAAAGAGGCTGGCATCGCCACCGAGGTGGTGGCCGTGTCGTGCGGCGTGGCCGCCTGCCAGGATACCTTGCGCAATGCGCTGGCCATCGGCGCCGACCGCGCCATCCTGGTGCAGGCCGACGGCGAACTGCAGCCGCTGGCCGTGGCCAAGCTGCTCAAGGCCGTGTGCGACGCCGAAGCGCCGCAGCTGGTTTTGTGCGGCAAGCAGGCCATCGACGATGACGCCAACCAGGTGGGGCAGATGCTGGCGGCGCTGGCGGGCTGGCCGCAGGCGACGTTCGCCTCGCGCATCGATATCGCGGCCGGACAGGGCACGGTTCAGGTACGACGCGAAGTGGACGGCGGCCTGGAAACGCTGGAAGTGCGCTTGCCGGCCGTCGTCAGCGCCGACCTGCGCCTGAACGAGCCGCGCTATGTGACCCTGCCCAACATCATGAAAGCCAAGAAGAAGCCGCTGACCACGACCACGCCGGAGCAGCTGGGCGTCGACGTGGCGCCGCGCTATACGACGGTGCAGGTAAGCGAACCGGCGGCGCGCGCGGCGGGCGTGAAGGTGGCCGACGTGGCCGAACTGATCTCAAAACTGAAAAACCAGGCAAAGGTAATCTGATGACCATACTTGTTATTGCAGAACATGACCACCACAGCTTGCGCGCCAGCACCTTGAATACGCTGGGCGCCGCCAGCCTGCTCGGCGGCGAAATCCACGTGCTGGTCGCCGGCAGCGATTGCGCGGCCGCCGCCGCCCAGGCGGCGCAGCTGGCTGGCGTGGCCAAGGTGCTGCTGGCCGACGCCCCCCATTATGCGGCGCAGACGGCGGAAAACCTGGCCGCGCTGATCGTTGCCCATGCCGCGCCCTGCAGCCATATCCTGGCCCCGGCCGGCACCTACGGCAAGAATGCGCTGCCGCGCGTGGCGGCCCTGCTCGACGTGGCGCAGATTTCCGAGATCAGCGCCGTGCTCTCGCCCGACACTTTCGTGCGCCCCATCTACGCGGGCAACGTGCTGGCCACCGTCACCAGCCATGACCGCGTGAAGGTCGTCACCGTGCGCGGCACGGCGTTCGAGCCGGCAGGGGCGGGCGGCAATGCGGTCGTGGAGGCGCTCGCGCCGGCGCCTGACCTGGCCCTGGCACGCCTGACAGGACGCGAGATGAGCAAGTCGGAGCGCCCCGAACTGGCTGCGGCGAAGATCATCGTCGCGGGCGGACGCGGACTGGGCAGCGGCGAGAATTACGCCGCCATCCTGGCGCCGCTGGCCGACAAGCTGGGCGCGGCCCTGGGCGCCTCGCGCGCAGCCGTCGACGCCGGCTACGTGCCGAACGACTACCAGATCGGCCAGACGGGCAAGGTCGTCGCGCCGCAGGTGTACATCGCCGTCGGGATTTCCGGCGCCATCCAGCACATGGCCGGCATGAAGGATTCGAAGGTGATCGTCGCCATCAATAGCGACCCTGACGCGCCGATCTTCCAGATTGCCGACTATGGCCTTGTGGCGGACCTGTTTGCGGCCGTGCCGGAACTGCAGGCGGGCCTGTAAGTAGCCATCGGCATGCGCGCGCATGCCGATATGGCAGCATGGGCGGCTATAATGCAAGGTTAGGGAATCGGCAATAACCGGCCGACAACGCAGGCAACAGGGAACAAGGCAATCATGGGAACGAAAATGGCTTTCCGTCCACGTAACGCGGACGCGACGCGGGACAGCATCTTGCAGGCGGCGCGCGCGGAATTTGCCGCCGCCGGACTGGGCGGCGCGCGGGTCGACGATATCGCCGAGCGTTCCGGCTCGAACAAGCGCATGATCTACCATTACTTCGGCGGCAAGGACGACCTGTTCGCCGAAGTCATCGCGGCGGAATATGAAAGCATCCGCACGCGCGAAATGGAGCTGAACCTGGAAGCGCTGCCGCCCATGGAGGCGATGAGCAAGCTGGTGGAATTCACGTGGAACTATTACATCGAGAATCCCGAGTTCATCACCCTCGTCAACAGCGCCAACCTGCACAAGGGGCGCCACCTGGACGGCAAGAGCGGCTTGCGCGAAATGCAGGACAGCTACGTGGCCCTCGTCACGCGCATCCTCGAGCGTGGCGTGGCCCTGCAGACTTTCCGCGCCGGCGTCGATCCGGTGCAGCTGTGTATCACCCTGGCGGCGATTTCCTATTATTACCTGACCAACCAGTACACGGGTGCACAGCTGTTTGGCTTCAATTTCACGGATGACAGTGCCCTCAAGGCCCGTTTGCAATTCAATATCGAGACCATCCGGCGCCTGCTGGCCGCCTGAAACGGCGCACCGGGCTGGCGGTGCCGCCAGCAAACTCAGGGCCCGGTCGTGCTGCCGGGCTTTTTTACGCCGGCCATGATGGCAAAATGAAAAACTTTCATGCTTCGCAATGCTCATGATTTGACTATACATGCCGTTATAGATGTGTCCGCTTCAGGTGTGCACCATCTCAGGTGGATCAAAAGTGCTCTTCAACTTAGTTTTCGTTTAGCAAGGCATAGCGACCATGACTTCTGTATCTTCCCTTTCCCCGGCGGCGGGCTGGACTCCGTCCGCGACCCGTGCAGCGGACAGCGCGTCCTATAAGACGCCAGCCGCCTCCGCCCCGGCAAGTACGCCATCGACCATCGTCGCCCTGAGCGGACAGGACGCCGCCGTCGATCCCGCCCGCTCCACCATGAAGGGGTCGCCCATCGTGTGGGAAAGCGGCGCGCGCGACGGCGTCAGCGACCAGATCGCAACAAATTTCTCGGCGCGTTCGTTCGGCGGACGTTTCAGCGGCCTGGGCGCGGTCCTGCTCGACCAGCTCAAGGACGGCGTGCGCAACGTGTCGCAAGCCGTGCAGCAGCCGTCGCTGCGCGTGCAGCGCGATACCTATGCCGAACTGGCCGGCGTCGCGCCGGCCGGCCTGCATGGCAATGGCGAAGACCAGGTGACCCTCAGCGTGACCACCAAGAGCGGGGTCGAGGTCAAGCTGTCGCTCGACAGCCAGGGCGATGGCCTGGCCGTGCGCATGACGACCAGCGGCGAACTCAGCGATGCTGAAGCGAGCGCGCTGGGCGACCTGTCGGAAGCGTTCCAGGACGCCATCGACGGCATGGCGCAACAGCCGCCGAAGGCCAGGCTGGCCGGCTTGATACAGTTCGACCAGGAGGTGCTGGCATCGGTGAGCCTGCATGCGGAAGTGCGCGTGCGCGGGGAGCAGGAAAGCTCGGAAACCCTCGACTTCCAGGCCGACGGCGCGCAGCGCAAGGTCAGCTTCAGCGGCGTGTCGGGCAGCCTCGACGTGAAGGTCGATACGAGCCAGTTGAGCGCCCTGGGCAGCCCGGAACGGCAGGCCAAGGCGCTGGGCAGCTACATGAAGCAGTTCGACCAGGCCGCCTCGCGCGGCCATGGCGATGCCGCGCTGATGGGCATGTTCAAGGAGGCGTTCACGGCCATGAGCAGCAATGCGGCCGCGCCCCCGGCCCCTGGCGCGCCGCCGGCGGACAAGTGGCGGCTGGCTGCCGAGGACCGCGCCATGCTGACGGGCCTGCCAGACTTCAGCGCATCCATCTCGCAAACGGCGAAATTCAGCAATCCCATGCGCTCGTCGGAACGCGATGGCTTCCAGTACGAAGTGTCGCAGAGCACGACCCAGACCGGCGCCAGCCAGGACGACCGCTCGGTGCGGCAGAAACAGCAGTCCAGGCTCAGCGCCAGTTTCCACGAGACGTTGGTGCCGGGCGTGCCCCTGCGTCTGACGGAAAAGGTGGAGTCGCAAAACTACACGTATCACCAGATCGAGGATACGGCCAGCAGCGATGCGCAAATGGCGTACAGGGAAGGCAAGCTGGTGAAGGCCAGCCTGCAGCAGGCGGCCAGCCAGTCCACGCACATCACGAAATTCATGATGGGCAAGGTGGAATCGGACGTCACGACGCCGACCAACCACTCGCTGATGCGCGATCTGCTGTCGGTGCTGGGACCGTACAAGACGGGCGAACTGGGCATGACGCCGGAGAAAAAGGCGGAGCAGCGCCAACAGTTGCTGCTGGGACTGAGCGACGACGTGCTGCTGCAATCGTATCCGGGCCAGATGATCAGCCTGTGGCAGGCCGACGTGCAGCCGAAAGTAGCGGACGCGGTCGCCGCCGGCTAGTTGTCCGCGCGGCGCCAGCTGTAAAAAAAGCCCGTCTTCCTGCGAAGACGGGCTTTTTGTTGGTGCTTGATGCGGCGCAGGGCGCGATCAGGCCCTGGCCTTGTTTTGCTTGATCCAGTAGCCGACGCCGAGCGCGGCCAGCCACACGGGTATCAGGTAGACGGAGATGCGCAGGCCCGGCGTCAGGTACATGATCACCAGGATGCCGGCCAGGAAGACCAGGCACAGGTAGTTGGTGAACGGGTAGCCCAGGCTCTGGAACAAGGTCGTCTTGCCTTCGATTTTCTTTTGCGCGCGGAAGCGCAGGTGGATCCAGCTGATCATGGCCCAGTTGATGATCAGCGCCGACACCACGAGGCCCATCAGCACTTCGAACGCTTCGCCCGGCATGAAGTAATTGACCACCACGCAGGCGCCTGTCGCCAGCGCCGACACGCCCAGGGCGACCAGCGGCACGCCGCGGCGGTTCAGGTGCAGCAGCGCGCGCGGCGCATTGCCCTGCTTGGCCAGGCCGAACAGCATGCGCGTGTTGCAGTACACGCCGCTGTTGTAGACGGAGAGGGCGGCCGTCAGCACCACCACGTTCAGGGCCGTGGCCACCAGGTTGCTGTCGAGCGCATGGAAGATCAGCACGAAGGGGCTGCCGCCGGTGACGACGTTCTGCCACGGGTACAGCGACAGCAGGATGCCCAGCGCGCCGATGTAGAAGATCAGGATACGGTAGATGGCCTGGTTGGTGGCGCGCGGGATCGTCGTGCTCGGGTCATCCGCCTCGGCCGCCGTGATGCCCACCAGTTCCAGGCCGCCGAACGAGAACATGATGACGGCCATGGCCATCACCAGCCCTTGCCAGCCATTCGGGAAGAAGCCGCCGTGCTGCCACAGGTTGGCGACGGACGCCTGCGGGCCCGCATCGCCGGAAGCGAGCAGCCAGGCGCCGAAGACGATCATGCCGATGATGGCGACCACCTTGATGATGGCGAACCAGAATTCCATTTCGCCGAACGCCTTGACATTCAGCAGGCTGATGGCATTAATCACGCAAAAGAAGATCAGTGCCGACACCCAGGTGGGCACGCCGGGCCACCAGTACTGCACGTAGATGCCGACGGCCGTCAGTTCGGCCATGCTGACCAGGACATACAGCACCCAGTAGTTCCAACCCGACAGGAAGCCGGGCAGGTGGCCGCAGTATTTGTCGGCGAAATAGCTGAAGGAACCGGCCACTGGTTCGTCGACCACCATCTCGCCCAGCTGGCGCATGATCAGGAAGGCGATCACGCCGGCGATGCCATAGCCCAGCAGGACCGAGGGGCCAGCCATCTTGATGGTTTGCGCGATGCCCAGAAACAGGCCGGTGCCAATGGCGCCGCCCAGGGCGATGAGCTGGATGTGGCGGCTTTTCAGGCCGCGCTTGAGCTCTTGTGGTTCGGTAGTCCCGACTGCCGTCATAGTGTTTTATCCTGTTTTTACGGGCTGAGGTCGCTGATTCTAAAGCATGCACGCGCAAATCAGGAGCGAAATGCATGTTGCACTGCGGAGGCGCAAGAAAAGCCATGCATCTTCGCCGAACGGCGCGCAAAACCACTGCCGCCGGCGACGGCGGCGCGGTATCATGATGGCAAATTTTTGAGGAGCGTGTATGAATCTGGCGCAGCGCAGCCGCATGCAAGGCATCAGCCTGGGTTTTTTGGCCGGCTATGTCGATACCCTGGGCTTTGTCGCCCTGTTTGGACTCTTTACCGCCCACGTGACGGGCAACTTCGTGCTGATCGGCGCTGCGCTGGCGAATGCCACGCATGCGTCGATCGCCCTCAAGCTGCTGGCGTTTCCCGCCTTTATCCTGGGCGTGGCGGCGGCGCGCCTGTTGAGCGTGGCGGCGGAACGCCGTGGCGGCCCGGCGCTGCGCCTGGCACTGGTGCTGGAACTGGCGCTGCTGCTCGGCTTCATGGTGTGCGGCATGCTTGCCGAGCCGCTGACGGCCGAACCGGGCGCGCTGGCCATGACGGCCGGCCTGTTCGGCGCGGCCGGCATGGGCGCGCACAGCGCCATCAGCAGGCTGCTGCTGGCGCACCTGGCGCCCACGTCGATGATGACGGGGAATGTCACGCAAGTGGTGATCGACACGGTCGACGTGCTGCGCGGCGCGGCGGACGGTGCCACGCGCGAGCGCTGCGTCAAGTTTTTCTGGCCGCTGCTGGGCTTTGCCGTGGGCGCCATCCTGGCCGCCTTCGCCTACCTGGCCGTGGGCTTTGCCGCGCTGGCCGTGCCGTTGGCGATCCTGCTGGTGCTGATCGCGCTGGAGCCGGCGCGGCTGCCGGCCTAGTCCCGCACTAGCCGGCCTAGTCCTGCGCTGGCCGGCGCGCCGCGACGATGGCCGGCTCGTACACGGCCAGGAATTCGGGCGGCAGGCGGCGCGCGCGGCCGCTGCTCAATTCGATGCAGATCAATTCCCAGCGTCCGCGCACGACCGTGGCGCCGTCGCTGTCGCGCACCAGCTGGAAGCGCCGCTCCATGCTGGAACGGCCGTCGCTGGCGCACAGCCAGGTGGCCAGGGTCAGCGCCTCGCCGGCCCGCGTCGGCAACAGGTAATCGTATTCGCCGCGGCGTATCGCCATGGCCCGGTCCAGGCGCCGGTAATCGTCGAGGTCCAGTCCCAGCGCGGCCGAGTGATGCCAGGCGATATGCTCGCACCAGCGCACATACACGGCGTTGTTCGTGTGCTGCAAGCCGTCGATGTCGGCCGCTTCGGGCGCGACGGGCAGGGTATGGGCGTGCGGATAATCCCAGTTCAAGTGACTTCCTTTCAAGGCAATGGCGGCGATTGTACTTTCCCGCCGTATTTTGTGCTGGCGCCGCACACGCCATAAAACAGCATTTTTTCTATTGATGTATGATGCATCATAATTTTTGAAGCTACTCAAACGCGCATGAACCACCAATTCGACCACCTGGCGCACGTCAACCTGGGCAAGTCCGTGTATGCGATGCTGCGCGAGGCGCTGGCGGCTGGCCGCTTCCAGCCGAACGACCGCCTGCGCATCCGCGAACTGGCGCTGCAGCTGGGCACCAGCGTCACGCCCGTGCGCGACGCCATGCTGCAACTGGTGCAGGAAGAGGCGCTGGTGCTGCGCTCGCCGCGCGACTTCCGCGTGCCCGTGCTGAGCGTGGCGCGCTACCTGGAGATCCGCGCGCTGCGGCTGGAACTGGAAGGGCTGGGCGCGTTTGAAGCGGCGCAGCGCATCGATGCGGCTACCCTGGCCGACCTGGAACGGCTGCTGCAGGCAAACGAAGACGCCATCGCGCGGCACGACCTGGCGGCGGCCCTGCAATGCAACCAGGCGTTTCACCTGGGACTGGCGCAGGCGGCCGGCATGCCGACCCTGAAGCGCTTCGTCGATCACCTGTGGATGCAGACGGCGCCCCTGATCGCCGCCGGCTATGCCGCATTTACGCCCGACATGCGGGTCGGTCACCACCGCGCCATCATCGGCGCGCTGCGCCAGCGCGACGGCGCGGCGGCGCGGCGCGCCATCGAACAGGACATCCTCGACGGCGGCGCGCAGATGCTGGCGTACGTGATGCGCATGGAGCGCAGCCACGCCGTCCTAACGCAAGCAGACAAGGAAGAGCATGCACAAGACTGAACATCCAATCGAGCAGAAAACCGAACAGAAAACCGCCATCGTCACGGGCGCCAGCCGCGGCATCGGCCACGCCGTGGCCGAACGCTTCCGCAGCCTGGGCTGGCGCGTCATCACCGTCTCGCGCAGCCCGATTCCCGGCGGCTGCCCGCGCAGCCAGGAACACAACACGCATGTCTGCATGGATCTGTCGGACCTGAGCCAGATCGGCCAGATGGTCGAGACGCTGCGTCCCATGCTGGGCGACTCGAAACTGCACGCGCTGGTCAACAATGCGGGCGTGTCGCCGAAGGGGCCGGGCGGCTCGCGCGTCAATTCGCTGACGACGGACATGCAGACGTGGCAAGCCATGTACAACACGAATTTCTTTGCGCCGCTGGCGCTGACGCGCGGCTTCGCGCAGGAATTGTCGAACGCGCGCGGCGCCGTCGTGAACCTGTGCTCGATCGCCGGCTACCGCGTGCATCCGTTTGCCGGCTCCGCCTACGCCAGCTCGAAGGCGGCGCTGGCGTCGCTGACGCGCGAGATGGCCAACGACATGGCGCCGCTGAACGTGCGCGTCAACGCCATCGCGCCCGGCGAGATCGACACGGCCATCCTGTCACCCGGCACCTCGCACATCGTCGACACGCAGATTCCCTTGCGCCGCCTGGGCACGACGGCCGAAGTGGCCGACCTGGTGGAGTTTTTGTGCAGCGAGCGCGCCTCGTACATCACGGGCGCCGAAATCCCCATCGACGGCGGCCAGCGCATCTGATACAGATCAATACACTACTTATGGAGACATCGCCATGACCCTGCATATCGGTATCGTCGGCTGTTCCGCCGAAGGTGCGGCCCTGTGCTACCGCACCATTTGCGAGGAGGGCGCGCATGCGCTGGGGCCATATGCGCACCCGGAGGTATCGCTGCATACGCCGTCGCTGGCGCGCTACGTCGCCTGCCTGAACGCGGGCGACCTGGCCGGCGTGGCCGAGCTGATGCTGGCCTCGGCGCACAGGCTGGCGGCCGCCGGCGCCGATTTCCTGATCTGCCCCGACAACACCATCCACCAGGCGTTTTCCCTGGTGGCGCCCCGTTCGCCGCTGCCCTGGCTGCACATCGCCGAGGTGGTGGCAGGCGAAGCGGCCGTGCGCGGCTTTCGCCGCGTCGGCCTGACGGGCACGCGCTGGCTGGTCGACAGCGCCGTGTATCCGGACATGCTGGCCGCGCGCGGCATCGATTGCGTGCGGCCCGGCGAGGACGAGCGCGCCGACATCAACCGCATCATCATGGAAGAACTGGTGCCGGGCATGGTCAAGCGGGAAAGCGTGGCCCGCTTCCAGGCCATCATCGGCCGCTTGCGGGAACAGGGCTGCGACGCCGTCATCCTCGGCTGCACGGAAATCCCGCTGATCATCGGCGACGCCAACTCGCCGTTGCCGACGCTCGATTCCACGCGCCTGCTGGCGCGCGCCGCCTTGCGCAAGGCGCTGGCCGGCTGACCGCCCCGGCTATCTGGCCAGCTGCGCCTGCAGGGCGGCCACCACCAGCGCGTGGTCGTCGGCCTGCGCCAGGCCCGACACGGTCACGGTGCCGACTGGGCCCACGCCGCGGATGAGCAGGGGGAAGGCGCCGCCATGGCCCGCATATTCGACGTCGTCGAGGTAGGCCACGTCTTCGAAGGTGCTGCCGCGGCTTTTATACGAGATGCCCATGTAGTACGAGCTGCGGCCGAAACGCTGCACGGTGTTGTTCTTGCGGCGTATCCAGTCGGCCTGGTCCGGGGTGGCGCCCGCCATGGCGTGATGGAACAGGACCTGGCCGTTGCGCGTGATATTCACGGTGACGGCCTTGCCCCGCTTGCGCACTTCCTCGACGAGCCACAGGCCGACGGCCAGCGCGGCATCGTTGTCGAAACGTTCGAATTGCAGGGACTCTTCCTGTTGCGCCAGGGTTTGCAGCAAATCCGCGTAGTGATCCATCGTCGGTGAGTGTCGTAGTGGCAGGAAACGCTACTGTAGCGCACCGTGGCCGCGCCGCGCGCATTTTTTGCGCTTCGCGCCGCCCCGTTCAAGCCCGTTTACAATAGGCGGCATGAATCTGTCCCTGTTCGCCGACGAAGACCTGGCACCGTCCGGCCCCGCGCCGCTGGTGCCCGGCACGCTCGCCTCCATGCTTTTGCGCGGCTTCGCGCTGCCCCATGTCGCGCAGTTGCTGCCGGCGCTCGACGCCGTCGTGCGTGCCGCGCCGCCGCGCCACATGGCCACGCCGGGCGGCTTGCGCATGTCGGTTGCGATGAGCAATTGCGGGCAGCTGGGCTGGGTCACGGACGGGCGCGGCTACCGCTACGCGCGCCTGGATCCGGCCAGCGGCCAGTCGTGGCCGCCGATGCCGCCCGTGTTCCTGCGCCTGGCGCAGGAGGCGGCGCTGGCGGCCGGCTATGCGGATTTCATTCCCGACGCCTGCCTGGTCAACCGCTATGCGCCCGGTGCGCGCATGGCGCTGCACCAGGACCGCGACGAGTGCGACTTCACGGCGCCCATCGTCTCCGTGTCGCTCGGCCTGCCCGCCGTGTTCCTGTTCGGCGGCGCCGCGCGGGCCGACAAGGCGGCCCGGATTCCTCTCCTGCATGGCGACGTGGTGGTCTGGGGCGGCGCCGACCGCCTGCGCTTCCACGGCGTGGCCGCCCTGAAAGAGGGCGAGCATGCGCAGCTGGGCGCGCAGCGCATCAACCTGACCTTCCGCAAGGCCGGCTAGCTGGCGGGCGGCGGCATGGCATCGTCCATGGCGCTGGCCTCGGGGTGGGGCGCGCGTGGCGGCGTCCCCGGCGGGCGCGCGGCGTGCCTCAATACGCAATTGACTTGCAAATGCGATGAAAACTCTTCATGATATGCAATTGACTTGCATATTAAGGATGCCGTCCCATGAAGCGCGATCACCATCATTCTCCCTTGCCCGACGTGGCCCTGGGCGGCAACGCCGGCAGCCAGCTGCCGCTGGACTGGGTCGGCATGCAGGGCATCGCCTTGCCCTTGTGGCTGGAAGAGGGCGGGCAGGCGCAGCAAGTCCATGCCTGGGCCGACGTACACGTGGATCTGCCCGATGCGCGCGTCAAGGGTATCCATATGTCGCGCCTGTACCTGCTGCTCGATGCATTCGCCGCCGCACAGCCGCTGGAGACCACGGCGCTGGCGGCCCTGCTGCGTAACATGGTTGCCAGCCACGCCGACTGCGCCAGCACCAGCGCGCGCGTGGCGCTGGCCTTTCCCGTGCTGCGGCGCCAGGCGGCGCTGCTGACGGCGGGACTGTCGGGCTGGCGGTCGTACCCGGTGCGCCTGCAGGCGACATCCTCATCGGAAGGTTTTGCGCTGGCCCTGACGGTGGACGTCGCCTATTCCTCGACCTGTCCGTGTTCGGCGGCGCTGGCGCGGCAATTGATCGCCGACGGTTTCGCGGCGCGCTTCGGGGAAGGGCAGATCGACGGCGCGGCCGCCCGCGCCTGGCTGCAGGAACACGCGAGCCTGGCCACGCCGCACAGCCAGCGCAGCACCGCGACGGTGACGGTGCAGCTGGCGCCAGACGCGGAGCTGGAACTGTTCCCCCTGATCGACCTGGTGGAGGGCGCGCTGGCGACGCCGCTGCAGACGGCCGTCAAGCGGGCCGACGAACAGGCGTTCGCGCGCTTGAATGGTGCTAATCTGATGTACGTGGAAGACGCAGCCCGCCGCGTGCAGGCCGCGCTGGCGCTGCGTTACGCGCAGGCGAAGGTGACTGTACGGCATGTGGAAAGCCTGCATCCGCACGACGCCGTGGCGCAGGCCGGCAACGCCGCCTGAGGCGGTGCGCTGGCGTGCGGCGGCATTCACCCGAAGCGCCTACACTTTTCAGTCACCCACCGCGAAGGAGCGCAGCATGCCGGAGAAAATCGAGCGGGACGCCATTGATGGCACCGTGGAAGAGGAGCTGGAGCGCGAACGGCGCGAGCATGCGCTGATCGACGAGGAAAAACTGGGCATGGATGAGCTGGAGGAGGAACGGCTGAGGCGCGAGCGGGATTCGTTCTAGGGCGGCGAGCATAACTCTGCGATTACTTCAAGTTACTTCTTTAGATTGTAGTTGCCTTGATATTGTATTTTACTTCATAATGCTGTTACACGCGGGTGTATTAGTGTGACTTGTGTGCCAATTTTTTTCGGTTGAATATTGAATTTTTTGTAAAATAAAATTCCATGGTAATGACTAGTTTCAGATTAAATAAAAAGAAGAAGAGAAAATCAAATTTTTCGAAAGGGGATTTTCTGAATGGTGCTGTGGCTCTGGCATTTACTACAACTGCATTATACTCGGCTATATATCTGGTTGGTGTGGCGTATTACCAGACATATATGGCAAAGCTGGGATTGTCACATTATTTTTTCAAGAAGGGAACTGAGGATAATCTGTTATATTCCTATATGGCATTCAGGGAATTTTTCATGATGATCCTCAATGTTCTTTCGAACGATCCACTGGCTATCTTTGTTATCGCTTCAACGATATTATTTTTTTATTTGCTTTCTCTTTCCCGTCTTCCATCGTCGGTTCCGGGAAGCGAGAGGGCAAGAAAAATTATTGAGAAAATGCGATCTAAGTGGTTGGTGAAGTTTATTGCAAAGATTTTATTTTTTGTTGGTGCTGGAGTTTCCATTGTCTATTACGCTGCATTTGCTATTTTTGTTGTATTGCTAATTCCTGGGGCGGTTGGTAATAGTGCTGGGGAGCATGCGGCACGAGATGATATAAAGTCACTGGCAAATGGCTGTCAAAATGCAGCCAAGAAGGGCTTGTACTGTCATGAAATTACGGAGGGTGGGAAAGTGATTGGGAATGGCTATATAGTGGATGCTTCAGACGAGTATGTCGCTATTATTGAGAACGGGAAGGGACGTGTGATTTTGATAAAGGACAAGGAATTTTTGGGGGATATTTCTCCTGGGGTGTCTCGTCGTTAATCGCGTTCTTGATATTTTTCTTGTTTTTATTGTGGACGTAAATTTTGGATTGATATGTGTGACAAGAATAAGTATTTATTCACATTTTTTAAATGCTAATTTTATGAAATTAAAATATTTCAGATCGGCTGTTTTTGCGTTTTTTTCCTTTACGGTAAATTTCTCGTCCGTCCAGGCCGCCACCATTTGCACCGCCATGGCCGACGCCAAAGCGGGCACCGTTTTGTTGCAAGAAGGTAATTGTTTTGACCGGGTCACGCCCGCGTCCACGTTCAAGATCGCCCTCAGCCTGATGGGCTATGACGCCGGCTTCCTCAAGGACGAGCACAAGCCCAGCCTGCCGTACCGCCAGGGCTATGTGGACTGGGGCGGCGACGCCTGGCGCCAGGAGACGGATCCGTCGCGCTGGATGCAGTACTCGGTGGTCTGGTATTCGCAGCAGATCACGCAGGCGCTGGGCGCCGAACGCTTCCAGAAGTATGCGAAGGCATTGCGCTATGGCAATGCGGATGTCTCTGGCGATCCGGGCAAGGAAAACAGCCTCGAGCGTTCGTGGATCAGTTCCTCGCTGAAGATTTCGCCGCTGGAACAGCTGGGCTTCCTGCGCAAGCTGGTCAACGATCAATTGCCCGTCAGCAAGCAGGCGATGGAGCAGACGCGGCGCCTGACGCGCCTGGCGGACGTGGGCGGCTGGCAAGTGCATGGCAAGACGGGCGCAGCCTATCCGCGCAAGGCTGACGGCAGCTTCGACGAAGAGCACGGTTATGGCTGGTTCGTGGGCTGGGCCAGCAAGGGCGAGCGCACGATCGTCTTCGCGCGCCTCGTGCAGGATGAACGCAAGGGCCAGCAGTCGGCGGGCCTGCGCACGCGCGAGGCCATGCTGAAGGAATTGCCGGCCCTGCTGGAGCAGGCGCAGAAGTGACGCCGTCTGTCGTCACGGCCACCTTTCTCTGCACCGAAGGCGATTACCTGGAAGCCATCATCGAGGCCGATGGCCAGCGCCTGCATGTGATGGACGAGTTTGGCGGCGCGCAACTGGCCGCCGGCACGCAAATCCGGCTCGAACTGTGGCCGCAGGCGAGCGAGGGCGCCGACTGGGACGCGATGTTCACGGCCAACCCCGGTCGGGAAAAGGGCTTGCGCCGGCTCGATGGCTGGCGCTACCTGGCGCTGGGCGTCGTGACCCAGGTCGATCCCGTCATCTGCGACTGCGGCTTGCTGCAGGTGGAGGACGCGTTTCACACGCGCGACATGCGCTGCGTGGGCGCCTATGTCGGCGTCACCGTGTCCCGGCTCGATGCTTGCCTGCCGTAAATTCCAGCCCGCTTTGTTGCCCGCCCTATATACTTGCTGAAACGGATCATCCGGCATCAGACAAGGTACAGGCATGGCATCAGGCATGGAGCAGTTTCAGGAAAAAGCACGGCAGGCATGGACATGGGCGCGCGCGCAGGCCTTGCGCGTGGCGGGCGTGGCGTGGGTGAGGGCAGTGGCGCTGTACCGGCGCGGCCACGCGCACTTGATGACCTTGCCGCCCGTGCGGCGCGCTCTGGTGCTGGGCCTGTGGTCGTTTCTGGCCCTGCTGGCGCTGCTGGTCCTGTACATGCTGCTGCTGATTCCCCTGACGCCCAGCATCCACGACTTGCGCCAGGCGCGCGCGGCCGCGCCGAGCACCATGGTCAGTGCGGACGGCAAGGAACTGGCCCGTTTCGACCAGGGCTTGCAGGAACGCGTGACGCTGCAGCAGATTTCGCCGAACGTGATCAGCGCCTTGATCTCGACGGAAGACCACCGTTTCTACGAGCACCACGGCGTCGATTTCACGCGCACGGCCGGCGCCATCGTGCATACGGCGGGAGGCAACCCCCAGGGCGGCTCCACCATCACGCAGCAGCTGGCGCGCAATATGTTTCCCGAAGAAATTGGCCGTTCGCGCAGCCTGAACCGCAAGCTGAAGGAGTTGATCACGGCCCTGAAGATCGAAGCCACCTACAGCAAGACGGAAATCCTCGAAGCCTACCTGAACACGGTGCCTTTCCTCTACAACACCTATGGCATCGAGATGGCGGCCCGCACGTATTTCGACAAGCCCGCCGCGCGCCTCGATATCCTGGAAAGCGCCACCCTGGTCGGCATGCTCAAGGGCACGAATTACTACAATCCGGTCGGTAATCCCGAACGTTCCTTGCAACGGCGCAATGTGGTACTGGGCCAGATGCGCAAGCATGAGGTCATCGACGAGGCGCGCTACCGGCAACTGGTGAAGCGTCCGCTGCGTTTGCATTTCGAGCGCCAGAGCGAACGGGCGCAGTCGGACAGCCACTTCACGGCCTATGTGCGCAAATGGCTGATCGACTGGGCCGATGAAAACGACTACAACCTGGAGCTCGATGGCCTGGTGGTGCACACGACGCTCGATTACGACTTGCAGCAGGCGGCCGAGCGCGCCGTCGAGCGCCAGGCGAATGCCTTGCAGGCGATTGCCGACGTGGAATGGAGCCGCGCCGGCGTGCCGTCGTCCACTTCGACGGGCATGTATGCGGGCATGCAGGCCGGTAGCGTGCCGTTCGACTATTTCTGGAAATCGCATCCGGGCTTGCTGGACGCCTTCGTGCGCGAGTCCGGCGACTACCGCAAGCTGACGGCGGCCGGCAGCGCGCCCGACGAGGCGCTGGAAAAACTCAAGGGCGACCGCGCCTTCATGGCGGTCCTGCGCAAGTCGAAGACGCGCCTGGAGGCGGGCTTTACGGCCATGGACCCGGCCACGGGCGCCGTGCGGGCCTGGGTGGGCAGCCGCGACTTTGCGCGCGAACAATTCGACCACGTGTCGCAGGCGGCGCGCCAGCCCGGTTCCACTTTCAAACCCATCGTGTATGGCGCGGCGCTGGAAAAAGGCCTGAGCCCCGAGCACGTCTACCGCGATGCCGTGATGGATATCAAGGCGGCCGACGGCACGAAGTGGCGGCCGACCGACATGAGCGGCACCACGGGGCGCGACATGAACATGCGCGACGGCCTCGTGTATTCGAAGAACACGATCACGGCGCAAGTGATGCAGGACGTGGGCTTGTCGCCGATTATCAAGCTGGCGCGCGCGCTCGGCATCCGCGACAGCAAGCTGGAAAAAGTACCATCCCTGGCGCTGGGCACCAGTCCCGTCACCTTGCTGGAAATGGTCAATGCCTACGCCAGCATCGCGGCGCAGGGCGAGGCCCGTTTGCCGTTCGTCGTCACGCACATCACCGACCGCGACGGCAAGACCATCGCCCGCTTCGGCGAAGACAAGCCCAAGCGCGCCATGAAGGAAGAATCGGCGGCCACCCTGACGGACATGATGCGCGGCGTCATCGACCGCGGCACGGGCACGGCCATCCGCAGCCGCTTCGGCATCCGCTCCGACGTGGCCGGCAAGAGCGGCACCACGCAAAACAATGCGGATGGCTGGTTTATCCTGATGCACCCGGAACTGGTGGGCGGCGCCTGGGTGGGCTTCAACGACGCCCGGGTCACCATGCGCAGCAATTACTGGGGCCAGGGCGGCCACAACGCCGTGCTGGTGGTGGGCGACTTCTTCAAGACGGCGCTCGACACGGGAAAACTGTCGCGCGACGCCATCTTCCCCGGCGGCAAGCCACCACCGCCGCTGCGCCATGTGGAGCCGGTCGAGGAACCGCAGGATGAGCCGGTGGAAGAGCCGGGCGACCTGGTGCCGGAAGGCGCGCCAGCCGCGCCGCTGGCCATGCCGGCCGAAGGCGACGGCGGGCAGGAAGCGCATGGCAAGGCGGTGCCGGAGGTGGCACCTGAACCGCAGCCTGCGCCAGCGCCAGTGCCGCAAGGCTGAATGGCGGGTCCGGCGCGGTCTTCTGATCGGCTGCATGATTGACGTTAGTCCCCCAATGGGGCTAACGTCAATCATGCGCGTTCTGGCCAAGCCGACCTTGATTGCCTTCGATGAACAGGCCATCCATGCAGATTCGACGGCACCGTTGTTGCCGCGGTATGGCCATGTGCTCAGGGCGTCATGGCCCGATCCGGCGGCGGTGAAATCGGACTTTGCCACGGCGAGCATCCTGAGAGAGGGACGGGGTGTCCAATATCGGCGGCAACAAGTCTCGGCTCGTCGCATCGATCAGTTATGCGTATGGCATTTTGCAGATCCAATTTATCGGAACGCAGCGGCAATAGGACGCCATAGATGCACGGACAATCCAGGGCAATATGATGCGCGTCAAACCTCTCAGACTGATGACGACTACCGCGCCGCCTTGCGGGAGCCGAGTCCTTGACGTGCGCCGAATTCGGCACGCCTGCAGGCGACCGCCTGGACGGACTGGCCAGCTCGTCGATGCCTATGAACGCGGTACTGCATGAGGCGCCGGAGATTCCGGCGGAAGTGCTGATACGGCAGGCGGTGGCTCAGGCATAGCTGCCCGGCCTGGCGTTTTACACCGTATTGCGCATCAACCCCGCCTGCCGCACGAACACTTGCAGCGCCGCCTGCGTCTGCTGGTGCAGCGTCTTCAATTCCTCTCTCAGCGTGGGCGTGATGGCCAGGCTGCCGTCCGCCTGGTGGTGCAGGGGCAGGCCCAGCGCTTGCGCCATTTCTACTGGGTAATTCGTAAAGTTGCCATACGGCCGCTTGCCGTCCACGGCTGGCGTGGGCCAATAGCCTTCGGCCAGGTAGTCCTCGGCAGCGCCCATGCCCAGCATTTCCAGCGGCAGCCACGATTGCTGGCGCAGCAATTGCAGATGCCGGGTGGTAAACGTGAATGGCGTCTTGCCGTTCGCATAGCTGCCCGGCTTCAGGTTAGCCATTTGCACGAAGTGGGGCAGCAGTTGCGCCGCCTCCATCAGGCGCTGGGCGGCCAGGGCGGCATCCTTGCCGCCGATCGCCTGCATGGCCAGGGCCAGGGTATCGCCAGCGCCGAGCGGGTGCGCGGGATTGAGCATGGGCGCACCGCTTTCCACGGGCGACCAGCCGATGTTGAAACGCTGTATCAGCGCCAGGTGGTGCACATTGAGCACCTTGGGCAGCGGCGCGTCGAGCGTGGCCAGGACGCGCCGGCGCACGGCGCCGGGCAGGCCACGTTCGGCAGCGCGCACCAGCATGGGCGAGCACAGCAGGGTGCCGGCCAGACGCAGCAGCTGGCGCCGCATGGGCTGGATCAGTCGCTGCATCATGGCGTCGTCAGGGATTGACGCTGGAATTCGATGCGGTTTTCCTGGTAGTCCCATTTGGTGTAGGGCCCGAACACGCGTCGGTTTTCCTTGCTGTCGGCATTCGACAGTTCGCGCTTCATGCGCCGTACCAGGGCGGGATCAACGAGCGGCGCGCTCGTCGCGGCGAAGACGTCGTGGCGCACGCTGGCCTTGGCGTCGGCGCCGCGCGAAATGATGGTGAGCTTGCGCGACGCCGGATCGAAATACAGGCGCATGGCGAAGGTATTCATGTCCTGCAGGTACAGGCCGTCATCGCGCTGCTGGGCATAGAAGTAATCGCCGCAGACGGCCTTCGGTTCGCGTTTCCATTCGCATGACAGGACGATCAGCAGGTGCTGGCTGTCGAGCTGCTTGACCGAAATGCGTCCCTTGGAATAGCCCCAGCTGCTGGCCGGCACGGTCGCCGACGAGGCGAGATTGTAGTCGCCCACCAGCGTGGACATGGGCGCTTGCGCCGAGGCGCCGGTGCAGAGCGTAAAGGCGGCTGCCGCTGCGGCGCCGAGTCTCTTGGAAAATGGTGTCATGATGGCCATCAAAAAAAAGTTGCCATATTATAAGTGGCAACTTTCTTTGAGGAACGCGCGATTGAACGCGCCCGTGGCCGTTACTTCAGCTTGCTCAATTCCGCCACGTCGATCTTGACGACCTTGCCGTCGGTGGCGGCCACCAGGGCATGGAAGTGGGGTGTCGCGTAGTGGGCCGTCAGGTGGGCCTTGTCGCTCCATTCTTCCAGCATGATGAAGCGCGTGGGAATGCTGTTGTCGAGGTGTAATTCATAGCGCAGGCAGCCGCTTTCAGCGCGGCTGGGCGGCACGACGGTTTCCAGCGCGGTGCGCACGGCGTCGAGATGTTGCGGTTGGGCATCGATGGTGGCGACGACGATCAGTGTCATGGTAATCCTTGTGTATGGGGTGGAGCGCTATGCGTTGGGCGCATGCAGCTTAGCGCATCTTGCCCTTTCTTGCCCACCAGTACACTCTGGCCGCGCCGAAACAGTTTCCGCCGCAGCCAGAAAATCCGCCGTGATTATGCCGCCTGCAGGGTTCCGATCTGTTCGAACGCGGCGCCCAAGGCTTGCGCCCTGGCTTCATCGCTGACCTTGACGCCTTCGGCGCGCACGATCTCGGGCTCGGTGATGCCGAGGAAGCCGAGGAAGCTGCGCAGATGGCTTTCCTGGTGTTCCAGGCTGGCCATCGGCGTGTCGGCGCCGTAGTAGCCGCCGCGCGACGAGGCGATGATTACGCGCTTGGCGCCCAGCAAGCCTTCCGGGCCGTTGGCACCGTACTGGAATGTCTTGCCCGGTACGGCCAGCGCATCCAGCCACGATTTGAGCTGGCTGGGGATGGCGAAGTTGTACATGGGGGCGCCGATGACGATGACGTCGGCGGCCAGCACTTGTTCGAGCGCAGCGGCAAGGACGACGCCATCGGCGTCGCTGGGGGCGGCCGTGAACTGCGGCAGCGGCTGCGCGGCCAGGTCGCGGTAATGGACGGCGGCGCCCGGCGCGGCCGCCTGCAGGCGGGCCACGATGGCGGCGGACAACTGGCGGCTGACGGAATAGTCGCCGAGGACGCTCGAATCGATATGCAGGATGTTCATGTGAGCCTTCTTGGGTGGTATGATCGGGTGGTATGGATTTGTTACCGAGGCTAATATAGTGACTATAAAATGAACGCACAAGAAGGCACTTTTTCCACACTGGGGCACACGGATGTGACTATTGGGGACGCGGCCGCGCAAAGGGCCGAGCTGGAGCGGCGCATGCGCGACGAGGGCGGCCATGCTGGCGTGGCGGATTCGTGCCGCCCCATCACGGATATCCTCACGCGCGTGGGCGACAAATGGAGCGTGATGGTGGTGATGTTGCTCGGTAATGGCACCAAGCGCTTCAACGAGATGCGCCGCGTGATCGGCGGCATTTCGCAGCGCATGCTGACCTTGACCCTGCGCGGGCTCGAGCGCGACGGCCTGGTGACGCGCACCGTGTTTGCCACCGTGCCGCCGCGCGTCGATTACGCGCTGACGGACCTCGGGCGCTCGCTCCTGATCCCCATCAGCGCGCTGGGCGCCTGGGCCTACGGCCACCGCGACGCCATCGATGCGGCGCGGCTGGCGTTTGATGCCCAGTTGCCGCCGGTCTATGATGCGGGGAAACTGTCTTCACCGCAGGCATTGAGGCGTTAAGGCAGTTCGATATCGACGGCTTGCTGGCTTTTTTTCAAGCTATCCTGCCACCAGCCATTGGCATAGGGGTTGGTCTGGCCGTTGGCATTGGCCTGGGCATAGATGTAGCGTATCCATTTGCTTTGCAGCACATCTTTTTCTTCGCGCTGCTTGCGTTCCTCCGCCAGCCAGGCGCCTATCATGGGCGCCTTGCTCGCTGCTAGGGCAGCGTAGACGGCCGCGGAAACTTGCTTAATGGCTTGTTCGCGCTGTTCGCTGATGTCCTTGCCGGCCTGTGTCTTGGCCAGCTCCAGATCCCGCGTGCCCGCGACCAGTTCCCGTTTCGTCTTTTCCAGCTCTGTCATGGCATTGAACAGGAAGGTTGCCAACACAATGCCGAGCGCGCCCAGTATGGCGGCGACCGTCACGGTGATGTACCACTTGTTTTGCAGTGTATGTACGGCTGTGTGCAGCGCGCTGTGTTGCTGTTGCAAGGCGATGATGTCCGGATCCATATTGTCCTCTCTGCGTGGATGGCCTTGGCAAGCGGAGGCAGGGCTGTGCGTGCCTGCCTGACGCCACCAAACCATTGGATCCGTGTGGCAGCCCGTGGTTCCTGCCAAGGACGGCCCGCTGGCGGCAATATGGCGCGGTATTGGGCCGCATCAACGCTGCTCCCTGCCGCCGTTGACGCGGATCAGGTTATCGCTTGACTGATCGCCGCCAGCATGGCGGGCCGGTCGCCAGGCTGGCCGCCCAAAACGCACCAGCGACGCCACCTTGCGCGGCGTGCGCCTGACGTGTCAGCTGTCCAAGGGCGCGGCCGCTGTGGCGCCGGGCGCCGGCGGCGCGGTGGCCGCAGTCCAAATGGCGTGATGGCGTATCCGCGCCAGTTCTTCCCCGTTCTTTTAACTGCTTTGCACGTCGTTGCGGTAGCGCGCGGGCGGCAGCTCGAACTGCGTCTTGAAAAAGCGCGTGAACGCGCTTTGCGAGGAAAAGCCCAGGCGGTCGCCGATTTCCGCCACGCTCATGCTCGTTTCGCGCAGCAGCCGGCGCGATTCGCGGCTCTTGGCGCGCAATTCCAGCGCGCGGAACGATGTTTGCTCCTGCTGCAGCTGGCGCTGCAAGGTCCAGCGGTTCATCGCCAGGCCGTCGCACAGGGCCGGCAGCAGCGAGGCGCCGTCGGCGTCGCCCGCGCCTTGCCGGCCCAGTAAATCGATGATGGCTTGCTCCACGCGCGCCGAAAACAGCTGCGCGCCGTGCAGTTTCTGCAGCTGCGCCTGGGCGTGGCGCAGCGCGTGCGGCGCCAGCATGGCGTTGAACTGGGCGAAGGGCCGGTCCAGGCCAGGTGCGTCAAAGGTCAATGTATTGCGCCCCTGGCCGTAGGTGGCCGCGGCGCCGAAGCATTCGGAGACGGCCGGCGCGAACCACGGCGCCTTGCCCTGGAAGCTCGCCTGGAAGGCTGTCGGCGCGCCCGTGTCGTAGGCGCGCGTGACCAGCGACAGCATGCGGAAATTGGCCAGCGCCTGCATGGCGCCGCCGACCGGGCAAAACTCGGACAGGTATTCGATCTCGATGCGCGTGCCGCTTTCGCTCATCAGCATGAAATCGAATTCGCCGATCAGGCCCCGCAAATGCAGCATCTCGTGCAGGGCGCTGCGCAGGGTGGGGCGGTTGAAGCAGACGTGGGCGACGCCGGAAAAATGCGCGAACCAGTGCGTGACGTCGAGATCGAGGATGCCGCGGTGCGCCGGCAACTGCTGGGCGTAGGCCGTCATGCGCCGGTGCCGGTCGGCGTTGATACGGCCGCCAGGCTCGCTCAGCTGCGCCGGCGTGATGCCCGTCTGGCGGAAAAAATCGGCGGGATCGTGGCCATCGGCCTGCATGGCCCGCGCGTATTGCTGCGCAATGCGGTTCGAGACCGTGCGCGTATCGGCTTTGTGCAAGGGTGTCTCCTGCTTGTTGTAGTAATTTTTCACAAATATTAGCACTTTGTAGGAAATTGTTGGTTGTCGCGCCGTCTAACCAAAAATTGTTTTCGCCGGTATAAAACGCGTGCTGCGCGGTCAAGAAACTCACGGATTCTCACGCTATATTGGATCCGGGCTGCCCTGAAGCGGCCCGGATACCTACAAAAACAGTCTTGGAGATAATGATGAATTGCACATTGAAACCGATGGCCCGCGTGGTCGCCGGCTGCATCGCCACGCTTGCCCTGGCCGCCTGCGGCAACGACACCGTCAGCGAGGAATACACGCAGCCCGAGTTCGGCACCACCACCTTCAATCTGGTCAAGGTTGACGGCTATACCTTCAAGGACATGAACCGCAGCGGCAAGATCGAGCCGTACGAGGACTGGCGCCTGTCGGCCGAGGCGCGCGCCGACGACCTGCTGTCGCGCATGACGCTCGATGAAAAGGCGGGCCTGATGATGCATGGCACGGCGCCCACGGCGTCCGATCCGTCCGGCATCGGCCTCGGTGGCGCGTATGACCTGGCGGCCTTGCAAGACCTGATCGTCAAGCAGTACGTCAACACGTTTATTACGCGCATGGCGGGCGATTCTGCCAACATGGCGGCGCAATACAACAAGCTGCAAGCCCTGAGCGAAACGTCGCGCCTGGGTATTCCCGTCTCCATCAGCACCGACCCGCGCCACCATTTCCAGTACACGGTGGGCGCCAGCGCCGGCACCAAGGGTTTTTCACAGTGGCCGGAAACCCTGGGCCTGGCGGCCATCGGCGACGATGCGCTGGTGCGCCGCTTCGGCGACATCGCGCGCCAGGAATACCTGGCCGTCGGCATCACGCAGGCGCTGTCGCCGCAGGCCGATCTGGCCACCGAGCCGCGCTGGTCGCGCATCAACGGCACCTTCGGCGAGGATGCCGACCTGGCCAAGCGCATGGTGCAGCACTATATCGAGGGCTTCCAGGATGGCAACACGGGCTTGCATGACGGCAGCGTGGTAGCCGTCGTCAAGCACTGGGTCGGTTATGGCGCGACGAAAGAGGGCTTCGACGGCCACAATTACTATGGCCGCTACATGACCTATCCAGGTAATAATTTTGCGTATCACGTGAAGCCGTTCGAAGGGGCGTTCACGGCCAAGGCGGCATCCGTCATGCCCACGTATGCGCTGCCGGACGGCAATATCACGATCGACGGCATCACGCTGGAACAGGTGGCGGCCGGTTTCAGCAAGACCATGCTGACGGACTTGCTGCGCGGAAAATATGGCTTCGAGGGCGTGATCCTGTCCGACTGGGGCATCACTTCCGACTGCGACGCCAACTGCCGCAACGGCACGGCGCCGGGTGTGGCGCCGTCGTTCATCGGCTTCGGCACGCCATGGGGCATGGAAGACGCCACCAAGGCCGAACGCTACGTGAAGGCCGTGACGGCCGGAATGGACCAGTTTGGGGGCGTGACGGAAGCGCCGTACCTGACGCAGGCCGTGCAGCGCGGCCAATTGACGGAAGCGCGCATCAACGCCTCGGCGCGCCGCATCCTGGTGCAGAAATTCAAGCAGGGCCTGTTCGAGCATCCGTTCGTCGATGCGGCCAAGGCGGCGGCCACCGTGGGCAAGGCGGACTTCGTCGAGGCGGGCGTTGACGCCCAGCGCCGTTCGCTGGTCTTGCTGGAAAACAAGGACAAGGTCTTGCCGCTGGCCGCCACCGTCAAGAAGGTGTATTTATATGGCATCGACGCGGCCGTGGCGCAAAAGTACGGCTACACGGTGGTCGCCACGCCGCAGGAAGCGGACGTGGCCCTGCTGCGCGTGGCCGCGCCATATGAAATCCTGCACCCGAACTACATCTTCGGCAGCATGCAGCACGAAGGGCGCCTGAACTATGTCGATGGCGACGCCGACTACGAGGCGATCAAGAATGCGGCGAAATTCGCGCCGAAGACGGTGGTCACCGTCTACCTGGACCGCCCGGCCATCCTCGGCAACGTGCAGGACAAGGCCAGCGCCATCGTCGCCAACTTCGGCGTCAGCGACGGCGCGCTGTTCGATGTCCTGACGGGCAAGGCCAAGCCGCAAGGCAAGCTGCCGTTCGAGCTGCCGTCGTCGATGGCCGAAGTGCAGGTGCAGAAGTCGGACGTGCCGTATGACACGGCCCATCCGCTGTACAAGTTCGGCTACGGCCTGGCGTACTGATAACGCCTAACAAAACCGTAGCGAGCGGAAAGGAGGCTCGGCACCCCCGTTGCTTCGGGACGCGCAACTGCACGATAGTGCAGTGAGCCTCGGAGGCCGTAAATCACGACGCGCAGCAGGTTTTGATAGGCGTTCAGCACAGGGTGATCCAGCTGCGCTCCTGCACGGAGCGCAGCGCCCCCTCGATCACCCGGTCCACCTCGTAGCCATCGCGGAAGGTGGGCCAGACCGCTTCGCCGCCGGCAATCGCCTGCAAAAAATCGCGCGCCTCGATGACGATCTGCTCGTTGTAGCCGGTGCCGTGCCCCGCGCCCTGGGAAAATGCCAGGTAGTCGGGATGGGCGGGGCCCATCAGCAGGCGCTGGAAGCCCTGGCGCTGCGCCGGGCGGCTGGCGTCGTACAGCCACAGTGCATTCTGGTCTTCCTGGTCAAAGGCAATCGCGCCTTTCGTCCCCGTGATGCGGTAGGTGTAGCCCATCTTGCGTCCGGCCGCCACGCGGCTGAAGGTCAGCGCGCCGAGGGCGCCGCTGGCGAAGCGCAGCATCAGGTTCCCCTGGTCGTCGTTTTCCACCGCTTCCATGCCCTGCGGGCCCTGGCGCTGCGCGTGCACGGTATTCATGTCCGCCACCAGCGCGTCGACGGGACCACCGAGGCGCAGGGCCAGGTTGATCAGGTGCGAGCCGACGTCGGCCAGCGCGCCGGCCCGCGTCGCCGTCGCCGCACGCGTGCGCCATGAGGCGGGCGCGCGCGGGTCGTGCAGATAGTCTTCCACGTGTTCCGCGGCGATGTGGATGATCTCGCCGATTTCTCCCGACTCGATGATCTGCCGCGCCAGCTGGCTGGCCGGCGTGCGGATGTAGTTGTAGCCGACCATGTTGGCCACGCCCGCCTGTTCGGCCGCCTGCGCCAGCTGCAGGGACTCGGCGGCGGAAAAGCCCAGCGGCTTTTCGCAGAACACGGGTTTGCCCAGGGCCAGCGCGGCCAGCACGATGTCCTTGTGCGTGGCCGGCGGCGTGGCGACGACGATGGCGTCGATGGCGGGATCGTTGACGAGTGCGCGCCAGTCGCCCGTGGCGCGGTTCCAGCCCAGTTCCCGCGCGCTGCGGGCCGCGCTTTCTTCGCTGCTGGTGGCGATGCATTCGCACACGGGATGGCGTGCCGTGGGGAAGATGCTGCGCACGGCCTTGTAGGCGATGGTGTGGGCCTTGCCCATGTAGCCGGCGCCGATGAGGCCGATGTTGATGTTGTGCATGTGGTGAGTCTCCAGTGTGATGGCGGTGTCGGATTCAGGCTTGCTGGCGCCAGGCGTGGCTGTCCAGCGCATCGCGGAAGCGCGCCGGCGGCCAGTCCTGCGCCAGCGCCTCGTGCATGAGCTGCTGCTGCGTGGGCGGTGCCATGCCGCCGATCGGCTGGTCGCGATCGAGGTTGCTGGGAAAGGCGTAGCCTTCGGCGCAGGCGGCAATCGCGTGGGCGATGCCATCGGCGGACAGGCCGCCCTGCGCGCGCAGCGCCTGCAGGGCCGGATACAGGGCGGCGCTCATGGCCTTGCGGTCCAGCGCTTCCATCGCGCGGCCGAATGGCGACGACACTTGCAGCAGGTTGGCCATGCGCCGGATGTCGGGCGAGCGGTTATGCCCGGCCGCATGGAACAGGGCGGGGTTGAAGAACACGGCGTCGCCTTTGGACAGCGGCAGCTGCACGCAATGCTGCGCGAAATAATCGCGGAAAGCGCTCTGCTGCCAGGCGAGAAAGCCTTCCCGATACGTCTGCGAATAGGGCAGGTACAGCGTCGGTCCCGATGCCAGCGGCATGTCGCCATGGGCGACGGCGCCCTGCAGGGTCAGGAGGGCGGACATCTGGTGCACGGGCGCGGGATACGCGGCGCAGGCGGTGGCGCTCTGGAAGCCCAGGTGGTAGTCGCGGTGCGGCGCCTGGGCGGCCCCGCCAGGGTTGACGACGTTCACCTGCGCCGTCATCTGGTAGGCCGGCCCCAGCCAGGCCTGCGATATCCAGGCAAAGACGGGATTGGCGTAATAGCGGGCGAAGGCGTCGGGCGCCCGCAAGCACAGCTTTTGCTGGGCGTTCCAGATGCGGTCGTTCGCGCCCGGCCTGGCGAAATGGTCGCCCGCCGCCTGGCCGCTGGCCTGCTGTTCGGCGATCAGGTCGCGAAACACACCGCTCACCCGATCCAGCGTATCGAGATCGTCGACGGCGCCTTGCAGCACCACCACGCCCGGTCCCTCCATCAGCGCCCGGCTCCATTCGGCCTGCAGCGCGCACAGCGCGGAGGGACCGGCGGCCAGCGCGCGCACGGCATCGCAGTCGTAGACGAGGATATTCGCTTCCACCGCGGCGGCGTGCGGATAGTCGGCCAGCGCCGTGCGCCGTTCGACGGCGCGGATGAAATCCTCCAGCCGGCAGTCTTGCGGCGACAGCCAGCAGGGGGAGGGCGCGGAAGGCGACTCCGCGCCGGCGTCGGTAGTGTGCATGTTTTGTCTCCATTGTTTAAGTTGTAGAATCAGTATAGGGATGAAAAGCCGCATTTTTCATCAAGAAATCCATCAAAAAACCATCAATTCGAATTGGATATCGCATGACCCATCCTTTCCCCGTCAAGGTCGTGGCGCTGCAGGCCGGCGTCAGCGTGGCCACCGTCGACCGCGTGCTTAAACAGCGCGGCGGCGTGCACGCGACCACCGTGCGCCGCGTGATGCAGGCGCTCGATGAACTGGCGCGGCAAAGCGCGCAGGTGGGCCTGGCGGGAAAAAAATTCATGCTCGACGTGGTGATGGTGGCGCCGCAGCGCTTTACCGATGCCGTGCGCGCGGCGCTGGAAGCCGAACTGCCGTCGCTGCACCCGGCCGTGCTGCGTTCGCGCTTTCACCTGCATGAAACGCTGGAAGTGGAAAAAATCGTCGCGCTGCTCGAACGCATCCGCAAAAATGGCAGCCACGGCGTGCTGCTCAAGGCGCCGGACTTGCCGTCGGTGGCCGAAGCCGTGAACCGGCTGGCGGCGGCCGGCATCCCCATGGTGACCCTGGTGACGGACATGCCGGGCTCCGCGCGTCGCGGCTACGTGGGCATGGACAACCGCGCGGCAGGGGAGACGGCCGCCTACCTGATCGGCCAGTGGCTGGGGGAGGAGAAAAAGCGCCAGAAGCAGCAGGTGCTGGTGACCCTCAGCAGCAACCGCTTTCACGGCGAGGAAGAGCGCGAGATCGGCTTTCGCCGCGCGCTGCGCGAACGGCACCGCCATCTGAGCATCGTCGAAGTGAGCGAGGGCCACGGCATCGACGGCGCCACGGGCGCGCTGGTGCGCCAGGCCCTGGCCGGGCATACAGGCATCGCCGCCGTGTATTCGATCGGCGGCGGCAATGCCGCCATCGTGCAGGCGTTCGCGCAGGCGGGCCGGCCATGCCGGGTCTTCATCGGCCACGACCTCGATGCCGACAATGTGGCGCTGCTGCGCTCGGGCGCGATCCAGGCCGTGCTGCACCACGACCTGGGCCAGGACATGCGCCGCGCCTGCCAGGAAATCCTGCGCGCGCAGGGCGCGCTGCCGGCCCTGGCGCGGCCGCAGCCGCTATCCGCCATCCAGGTGGTCACGCCGTGGAACCTGCCGGCCCTGGGCGCGGTGAATTGACAGTCGTCCGGGTCTGGCCGATACTCGCCGCTTCGCTCATCGCTCACCCCTGGAAGGAATCCCCGATGTCCGTCATTCCGACTTTGCATCAGACCGTGCTTGCCGCGGCACTCTCCATCGCGTTCGCCATGCCCGCGCTGGCCGCCGCTCCCGCAGTGGCCAGCGCGTCGTCGGCCTGGGTCGATGCCAGCAACCGCAACGCCGCCATCGTGCTGGCGGCGCAGGCGCAGTTTTCGCCCGAAGACGCCTCCGACACGGGCCTGGCGCAATACGACGGCCTGGCGGCCGACCTGGGGCCGAACATCACCGAGCGCCATGTGGCGGCCATGCAGCAGGCGCGCGCGCAGCTGCAGCAAAAGCTGGAACTGGAGCGCGACGAACGCATTCGCCAGGATCTGGAAATTTTGATCGGTGCCGTCGACCAGGAAATCGCCGGCGTCCAGCTCGACGCCCAACACAGCTTGCCGTGGGTCGACGTGCCGCAAATGGTCTTTGGCAGCATGCAAAGCCTGCTGCAGGAGCAGCGTCCGGCCGCGCGCCGCGCCAAGGCGCTCGAGCGGCTGCAGCGCTACGTGGGCCAGTATCCGGGCAGCACGCCGATCACGGCGCAGGCGAAAGCGCGCTTCACGGAAAAGATCGGCCAGACGGGACTGGCAGGCCCAGTGCGCCGGCAGGTGGAGCAGTCGCTCGAGAACGTGCCGACGTATATCGCCGGCATCCGCAAGCTGTTCGCCGACATGCAGATTGGCGGCGCGGAGGGGGCGCTGGCGGCCATGGAACAGCAACTGAACGAGTATGCGGCATGGGAAAGGCGAGTGGTGCTGCCGCTGGCGCGCACGGATTTCCGCATGGCGCCCGAGCTGTACGCGTTCCGCCTGAAGCAGGTGGGCATCGACATCGAACCGCGCGCGCTGGTCGAGCGGGCGGAAGTGGCCTACCTGGAAACGCGCGCGGCCATGCAGGCGCTGGCGCCCGTGGTGGCGGCCAGGCTGGCCTTGAAGGGCGTCGACGGCGCGGATTACCGCCAGGTGCTGCGCGCGCTGAAAAGCGATTCCATTCCCAACGAGCAGCTCGAAGCGCACTACAGGGGCGTCAATACGCAGCTCGAGGAGCGCATCCGCGCCCAGCGCGTGGTCGACCTGCCGCAGCGCGCGATGACCATGCGCCTGGCGTCGGCGGCGGAATCGGCGGCCCAGCCGGCGCCGCACATGCGTCCGCCTCCGCTGATCGGCAATACGGGGGAGCACGGCCAGTTCGTCCTGCCCGTCAGCAATCCGGCCGCCAGCGGCAAGGGCGAGGCCTATGACGATTTCAATTTCGCCGGCGCCGCCTGGACCCTGAGCGCGCACGAAGGCCGCCCCGGCCACGAGCTGCAGTTCAGCGCCATGGTGGAGCGCGGCGTGTCGCAGGCGCGCAGCCTGTACGCGTTCAACAGCGTCAACGTGGAGGGCTGGGCCCTGTACGCGGAAGCGGAAATGATCCCGTACGAGCCGGCCGAGGGCCAGTTCATCGCGCTGCAGTTCCGCATGCTGCGCGCGGCGCGCGCCATGCTCGACCCGATGCTGAACCTGGGGCAGGTGACGCGCGAAGAGGCGGGCCGCATCCTGACGCAGGAAGTGATGCTGTCGGCGCCGATGGCGCGCCAGGAACTGGACCGCTACACCTTCAATGCGCCGGGCCAGGCGGGCAGCTATTTTTATGGCTATACGCGCATCCTGCAGCTGCGTGCGGAAACGGAGCTGGCGCTGGGCGCGCAATTCGACCGCCTGGCCTTCAACAACTTCCTGCTGGGCCAGGGCTTGCTGCCGCCGGACCTGCTGGCCAAGGCCGTGCGCGAGCACTTCATCCCCGCGCAGCGCAAGGCCAAGGGCTGACGGCAGCCTGCGCCGCATGCCATACTGGCGTCCTTGAAATGATGACGTGAGTGGCGGGCATGTGGCGTGGGATCGTATTTGGTTTGCTGGCGGGCGCCTTCTGGGGCGCCGTTTTCATCGTGCCGGCCCTGCTGCCCGATTTTTCGCCGTTCGAGCTGATGGTCGGCCGCTACGTCTGCTATGGCGCGCTGGCGGCCGGCCTGATGTTGCCGCGCCTGTTGCCGCTGCTGCGGCGCTTGCGGCGCGGCGACTGGCTGGCCATGCTGCGCCAGGCCCTGGCCGGCAACGTCGTGTATTACCTGTTGCTGGCGTACGGCGTCAAGCTGGCCGGCGTGGCGGCCACCTCGCTGATCATCGGCCTGCTGCCCCTGAGCGTCACCATCCTGGGCCGCAAGGACCACGGCGCGCTGCCGCTGCACCGCCTGGCCTGGCCGCTGCTGGTGGTGGCCCTGGGCATTGCCTGCATCAATCTCGATGTCTTCAGCCATGACGTGGGCGTGGCGGCGGGCGGCGCCAGCCTGGCGCACAAGCTGCTTGGCGTGCTGTGCGCCGCCTGCGCGCTTGCCTGCTGGACCTGGTATGCGCTCG
Source organism: Janthinobacterium sp. SUN118 (assembly GCF_030397695.1). Classification (NCBI taxonomy): domain Bacteria; kingdom Pseudomonadati; phylum Pseudomonadota; class Betaproteobacteria; order Burkholderiales; family Oxalobacteraceae; genus Janthinobacterium; species Janthinobacterium sp. SUN118. The sequence continues at coordinate 2,449,103 of NZ_JAPUBV010000001.1, forward strand.
ACAATGCCCGTTTTCTCAAGCGCCACGCGCATTTCAGTTCCGTGGAATGGTCGATGCTGTATGGCCTGGCCAGCGGCGTCATCGCCCTGGTCGCCGGCGCCGTGGCGCTGGCCCTGCAGCAGGCGGGCGAGGCGGGCGGCCAGGCGGTCCCCGGCCGCGACTGGCCCGTCTTCTGGCTCGTGTGCCTGCTGCTGGCGCTGGGCGCTTCCGTGATCGGCAACTACCTGTGGAACATGGCCTCGCGCCTGGTGCCGGTGACGCTGTCGGGCCAGCTGATCCTGTCCGAAACCCTGTTCGCGCTGCTGTATGGCTTCGTCTACGCGCAGCGCATGCCGCGTCCGCTGGAATGGGCGGCGATGCTCTTGCTGGCGGCGGGCGTGCTGTGGTCCGTGCAGCGACATGCGCAGCAGGAGCCGGAGCGCGGGGAAGGGCGGACGTAGCGAAAAATACATGGTTGCCAGCCTGCCGTTTGCACTGGCCGGGCCGTATAATTACGACAATGATGCTTGCCTTCCATGGGAGTTCCGCTTGCAATTACCGATCCGTTATCCGAACATGCCGCAACTGCTGCTGAAGGCGCGCGACAGCCTGCTGCAGCACTTCCGTCCCATCCTCAATCACTTCGGCGTGACGGAGCAGCAGTGGCGCATCATGCGCGCCCTGAATGAAAGCCCGACCCTGGAGCCGCGGGAGCTGTGCGACATCTGCCAGATTTCCAGCCCCAGCATGAGCGGCATCCTGGCCCGCATGGAAGAAATCGGCCTGATCGGACGCAGCAAGTTCGAAGGCGACCAGCGCCGCCGCAAGGTGCACCTGTCGGAAGCGGGCGCCAGCCTGCTGCTGCAGATGGGCAAGCTGATCGACTTGCAATACGAAAACCTGGAAGCGGCCTACGGCAAGCAGGTGTTCGAGGACATGCGCCGCACCCTGGAAGCCTTCATTGCGCTGGAAACCCTGCCGGTGGCGCCCGCCATCCTGCGCTGAACGGCCGCACCCGCTACCTCTCTCCTTCCTCTTGAAGCACCGACCGGCGCATGTTTTCTGCATGCGCCGCCGCTGCTTTGTCCACGCCTGTCGTCATCATTTTCGGCATATGCCGGGCTCGCGGCCCCGTTTTTGTCTGTTTTGCTATAAGACACAAGAAAGTTTTGCTATAAGACTATGCCTTACAGTCAATCACTTACATGTGAGTAAATAAGCGTATAATTTGCCTCACTTGATCCAAATCAAGAAGAACAGCGGGCGCGCCGGTCAGCGGATCGGGCGGCAACGCGGCGTCGAGGCCGGTACTGCGCCATCGCGGCGGCACTACTTGCCAGGCGTACAATAAATCAGGAAAGTCAGGAAAAATAATGAAGAATACTTGCATGCGCGCTACGGCGCTGGCCGCCTTTTCACTGCTTGGCGCAAACGTTTGCGCCCAAAGCAACGTCACCATCTATGGCGTTGTCGACGCGGCCACCGCATACGCGAGCAACCAGGGCGGCAACTCGAACACGTATATGCGCAGCGGCAGTTTGTCTGCCAGCAAGATCGGTTTCCAGGGCGTGGAAGACCTGGGCGGCGACCTGAAGGCGCTGTTCCTGCTGGAAAGCGGCTTTGAAAGCGATACGGGCGCGCAAAGTTCGGCCGACTCCCTGTTCAACCGCCAGGCCTACGTGGGCCTGCAATCGACGGCCTACGGCACCCTGACGGCCGGCCGCCAGTACACGCCGTACTACCTGCTGGTGGGATCTTTGGCATCGAGCAATGTCCTGACGGGCGCCACCGGCGCCCACCCTGGCGACATCGACGGCCTCGACACGACCGTGCGCATCAGCAATTCCCTGAGCTACAGCATGCCGGCGTGGCGCGGCCTGCAGGCCAGCGCGCAATACGGCTTTGGCGAAGCGGCCGACGGCAATGCCGTGGGCAGCAGCTTCAGCGCCGCCGTCAAGTACAGCACGTCGCCGGCCGAATTCGCGCTCGGCTATTTGAAACTGAAAAATGGCCGGAACGCGGCCAGCAGCATGGCCATGAGCGGCCAGGCCGGCTGGAACAGCAACGCCTCCGGCAGCTTCGGCGTGTCGGCCCTCAACCAGGGCTATATTTCGGCCGACAGCATCGAGTTCATCGCCGCCAGCGCGCGCTACACCATGGGCAGGTGGATGGTGGGCGCGAATGCCAGTAACGTGCAGTACCAGGCGGGCAGCCATTCCACCTTCCGCGACACGGCCATCTTCAACACGGCCGGCCTGATCTCGAGCTACCAGCTGACGCCACGGTGGTTCCTGGCCGCCGGCTACAGCGATACCTTCGCCAGCCACGCCAACGGCATCGCCGACCGCGCGCGCTACCGCCAACTGTCGTTCGAACAGACGTATGCGCTGTCGAAGCGCACCGCGATCTACCTGATCGAAGCGCGCCAGCTGGCGCGCGGCCAGACCCTGGGCCAGAACGGCGATATCGTCAACGCCGTCGCCTCGGTCGGCGATTCGCAGAACGGCACGCCGTCGTCGAACGGCGGCCAGACGGTGGTCATGGTCGGCCTCAAGCACTCTTTCTGAACGGTTGCTGAACTCACGGGAGCTTCAATTGGACGCTACACACAATAAGGAGGGCCGCGGTCCTCTCAATCCCGGCCGCCGCATGGTGCTGGCCGGCTTGCTGTCGGCTTCGGCCGCGGCGCTGATACCCTGGGCGCTGGCCGAGCCGGTCGCCGACGCGGAGCAGGGCGCCTTCCTGGGCGTGTCGGCCATGCTGGTGGGGCGTCCGGTGCTCGATCCCGTGCTGGCCAGGCGCCTGTATGACGCGCTGGTGGCGCAGGACGCCGCCTTCCCCGCGAATGTGCGCGCGTTGCTGGCCCTGATCAATGCGCAGGGCCTGCAGGCAGCCGGCCTGCAGGAAGCGCTCGATGCGCTCGATCCGGCGCAGTCGCCGCTGGCGGCCTTGCCGCGCCAGATCGCCAGCGCCTGGTACCTGGGCATCGTCGGCACGGGCGAGGCGGCCGTCTGCGTCGCCTACGAGCAGGCGCTGAACGCGGCCGTCGTGGCCGATGTCCTGAAGCCTCCCACGTATTCCTACGGCGCCTACGGCAGCTGGGCCAGAAAACCAATTTAAGGAGCCATCATGGCTGAACAACTGACCGCCGATTACCTCGTGATCGGCTCCGGCATCATCGGCTCGCTGGCCGCGCGCAAGCTGGCGCTGGCCGGCGCCTCGGTGCTGATCCTGGAAGCGGGGCCGCGCGTGTCGCGCGGCGAAATCGTCGCGCGCTTCCGCAACACGACGCGCCGCAGCGACTGGATGTCGCCGTATCCATCGGTAGCCACGGCGCCGCACCCGATCTACCAGCCGAAGGATAACGGCTACCTGGTGCAGGCCGGCCCGTATCCGTACCCGGCCGAATACATCCGCCAGTTCGGCGGCACCTCGTGGCACTGGGCCGCGCAGGCCTGGCGCAACGTGCCGAACGATTTCCGCATCCACACCCTGTATGGCGTCGGCGTCGACTGGCCGATCAGCTATGCAGACCTGGAGCCGTTTTACCAGGAAGCGGAAGAGATCATGGGCGTCTCGGGCGCCGACAATACAGGTTCGCCGCGCAAGCAGGCCTTCCCGATGGACCCCGTGACGGAGCCGTACGCGATGCGCCGCATCCGCGAGCGCCTCGACCCCTCGTTCAAGGTGGTCGGCAACACGGTGGCGCGCAACAGCGTCAGCTACGATGGCCGCCCGGCCTGCTGCGGCAACAACAGCTGCCAGCCGATCTGCCCCATCGACGCGCAATACCACGGCGGCATCGCCGCGCAGCAGGCGGAAGACGCGGGCGTGAAGATCGTCTGCAATGCCAACGTCTACAAGCTGGAACACGATGCGCAGGGCCGCATCACGGCCGCGCTGTACTACGACGTCGACAAGAAGAGCCACCGCGTCACGGCCAAGACTTTCATTTTGGCCGCCAACGGCATCGAAAGCCCCCGCTTGCTGCTCGTTTCCGCATCGGACAAATACCCGAACGGCCTGGCCAACAGCAGCGACATGGTGGGCCGCAACCTGATGGACCATCCGAGCACCTCGATCACTTTCGATGCCGATGAAGACCTGTGGCTGGGCCGGGGCCCGCAAAGCCCCAATTCCATCAACACCATGCGCGACGGCGACTTCCGCAGCCAGCATTCGCCATACCGCCTGGACTTCACGAACATCTCGCGCGTCGATGGCGCCTCGAAGGAACTGATCGGCAAGGGCGTGTTTGGCGCGGAATTCGAACAGCAGCTGCGTTTCCGCTCGGCGCGCGAAATGAGCCTGAAAAACGTGCTGGAAGTGCTGCCGAACCCGGAAAACCGCATCTCCCTGAGCAGCGAAAAGGATGCCATGGGCATTCCCAAGCCGCAGGCGCACTATGCGATCGACGACTATACGAAGCGCGGCCATGAACGCTCGAAGCAGGATTTCGAGCAGATCGCGAAACTGATGGGCGGCACCAATCTGCGCCACAGCAAGGAAGGCGTGTTCGCCAACAACCAGCACATCTGCGGCACCCTGTCGATGGGTTCCGACTCCGCCAAGGCCGTGTGCGACCAGTGGGGCCGCACCTTCGACCACGCCAACCTGTTCCTGTGCAGTACCGGCGTGCTGCCGACGTCCGGCACCTGCAATTCGACGGAAAACGGCCTGGCCGTGGCCTTGCGCACCGTCAAGCACATCCTCGATGAACAACAGGGAGGAACGGCATGATGGCGGCCTTCAGACTGGCGGCGGGCGCCGCCTTGCTGTCCCTGGCATTGCCCGTGCTGGCTGCCGGCGCATCCAGTCCGGATGCGGCGGCGATCGAGCGTGGCCGCTATCTGGCCACGGCCGGCGACTGCATCGCCTGCCATAGCGTGCCCGGCGGCAAGCCGATGGCGGGCGGCCTGGCCCTGGCCACGCCGCTGGGCGCCGTCTATGCCACCAACATCACGCCGTCCAAAACGCACGGCATCGGCAACTACACGCTCAAGCAGTTTTCCGACGCCGTGCGCCATGGCGTGCGTGCCGACGGCGCCAATCTGTACCCGGCGATGCCCTACACGGCCTACGCCAAGGTGACGGACGAGGACACGGCGGCCCTGTACGATTACTTCATGCATGGCGTGGCGGCCGTGGACGCGGCGCCGGCGCAAACGACGGATCTGCCATTCCCGTTCAACATCCGCCTGTCGATGGCGGGCTGGAATTGGCTGTTCCTCGACAAGAAGCCGTTCGTGGCCGATACGGCCAAGAGCATGGAGTGGAACCGCGGCGCCTACCTGGCGCAGGGCCTGGCGCACTGCACCACCTGCCATACGCCGCGCAATGCCTTGATGGCCGAGCAGTTGTCGAAAGAGCTGGGCGGCGCCGACCTGGGCACCTGGCATGCGCCGAATATCACCTCGGACGTCAACAGCGGCGTCGGCAGCTGGAGCCAGCAAGACCTGGTCGACTACCTGCGCACGGGCCGCGCTGCCAACAAGGCGCAGGCGGCCGGACCGATGGCCGAAGCCATCGACCATAGCCTGAAGCACCTGAGCGACGCGGACTTGAACGCCATCGCGCACTACGTCAAGAGCGTGCCCGCCATCCGCGACAAGGCCGATACGCAAGCGGTGACGCAATGGGGGCAGGCGGGCGACGCGCTCAATGCGATCCGGGGCGTGCCGCTGCCGCAGGACTTGAACAAGATGTCGGGTGCGCAACTGTACGATGCGCAGTGCGCCAGCTGCCACCAGGCCAGGGGCGAGGGCAGTTTCGACGGCAGCCTGCCGCCGCTGTTCCACAACTCGGTGACGGGCCGCAGCAACAGCAACAACCTGGTGATGGCGATCCTCGATGGCGTGGAGCGCCAGGACGGCAAGGGCAGCCATGCCTCAGGCCACCTGATGCCGGCCTTCCGCCAGACCCTGTCGGACGAGCAGATCGTCACCCTCGGCAATTACGTGCAGCAGATGTACGGCAATCCCGCCGTCAAGGTGACGGCGGAACAGGTGACGACCCTGCGCAACGGCGGCGCGCCGTCCAACCTGATCGGCCTGGCCCGCGCCGGCATCATCGTCGGCGTGCTGGTGCTGCTGGCGCTGCTGCTGTGGTGGCGCGGGCGCCGGCGCAAGCAAGCGTAAACGCCGAAGCATAAGCCGGGGCCAGGCCGGAAAGCCTGGCCCTTTTTTTATGCGGCAAAACCGCCGTCGATCTTCAGTCCCGCGCCCGTGACGAATGCCGCTTCCTCGCTGGCCAGGTAAGCCACCATGCCGGCGATTTCATCGGCGCTGCCGTGGCGCGGCAGGGCCATCAGGCCGTGCATCAGGTCGGCGAAGTCCCCCGTGGGCGGATTCATGTCGGTGGCGACGGGGCCCGGTTCCACGTTGTTGATGGTGATGCCGCGCGGGCCCAGGTCGCGTGACAGGCCTTGCGTCAGGCCGCTCAGCGCCGATTTGCTCATGGCGTAGGCGGCCGCGCCGCCGAACGGCATGCGGTGTGCATTCGTGCTGCCGATGTTGATGATGCGTCCGCCCGTCCGCATGTGCGCCACGGCCGCCTTGATGGCGACGAAGACGGCGCGCACGTTGACGGCCACGGTCTTGTCGAAGTCCGCCAGCGAAAAATCGTCGATGGCGCCGGGCAGGAAGACGCCGGCGTTGTTGACGAGGATATCGACGCGGCCGAACTGCGCCGCCACCTGGTCGATGGCCGCCGTCAGGGCCACGGCGTCGGCCGCATCGGCCTGCACGGCCAGCGCCTTGCCGCCGGCTGCTTCCACCTTGCCTGCCAGCGCCTGCGCTTCGGCCGCGGAACTCTGGTAAGTGAAGACCACCGTGGCGCCCTGCAGGGCCAGGCGGCGCACGATGGCGGCGCCGATGCCGCGCGAGCCGCCCGTGACGAAGGCGATCTTGTTCAGCAATGATGGGGAAGTGGTGTTGGCTTGGGTGTGCATGATGTGCTTTCTGTGTGGGGAGTCGAGGAGTTCAGTATCTGCCTTTCATTCCTGGCGCGCTAGCCATGAATCGCTACAATCACTTTCAACCATTAGTATCAAATGAGCGGGTAGAATAGACGCATGGACGCCCTCAATCATTTGCAATCATTCGTGCTGTCGGCCGAGGCGGGCAGCTTTTCCGCGGCCGCGCGCCGCCTGGGGCTGACGCCGGCCGCCGTCAGCAAGAACGTGGCGCGCCTGGAAGCGAGCCTCGGGCTGCGCCTGTTCCAGCGCAGCACGCGGCGCCTGACCCTGACGGAAGGGGGCGAACGCTTCCTGCAGCAGATTGGCGGCGCCCTGGCCACCCTGCGCGAAGCCATCGCCGACGTGGCCGAGGAGGGCGGCCAGCCGGCCGGCGTGCTGAAGATCAGCATGGCGCCGTCGTTCGGGCGCAGCTACGTGGTGCCGCTGCTCGGCGAATTCATCGCGCGCTACCCGGGCGTGATCCCCGACTGCCATTTCGACAACCGCCAGGTGGACCTCGTGGGCGAAGGCTTCGACGTCGCCATCGGCGGCGGCATCGAACTGACGCCGGGCGTGGTGGCGCGCGAACTGGGGCATGCGCACATCGTGGCCACGGCGTCGCCCGCCTTCATGCAGGGTAAAACCATGCCCGTGCATCCGTCGGACCTGGCGCCATTCGACGGCGTGGCGCGCCGTTCGGCCGGCAGCGGGCGCCTGCGCAGCTGGATACTGCGCGATGGCCGGGGCGGCGAGGGCGTGGCCGAATGCCGGCCGCGCGCCATCTTCGACGATCCGGAAGCGATGGCGCAGGCGGCCATCATGGGCGTTGGCGTGGCGCTGCTGCCCATGCCGCATGCGCTGCCCCATTTGCGCAGCGGCGCCCTGGTGCGGCTGCTGCCCGGCTGGCATGCCGATTCCGGGCCCCTGTCGATATACTATCCGAGCAAGAAGCTGCTGCCGGCGAAGACGCGCGTGTTCGTCGATTTCTTGCTGGAGCAGTTCCGCCAGCGCGATTTCGCCGCCCAGATGCGGCCCGACTAACGAAGAGAAAGCACGCATGCCTGGTAATTACAGCCTGTTTTACACCTTTGACGGCGATCAGCCGGCCCGCTTCCGCGAGGTGCGCGTGTTCGGCACGACGGTCTGGACGGCCGGCGGCGCCGCCATGACCTGGGGCGAGGAAACGCGCAGCGACTACGCCAGCGCGGCGCAGGCGCGCGCCGCGTATGCCGCCCATTGCCAGGCGGCGCTGGCCGATGGCCATGCGCTGGCGCGTGAAAGCCTGATCGACCCCGCTGCATTCGATGTCGCGCTGCTGCAAAGCCTGGTGGCAGACGCCGCGCGCCTGGCCTTCGATGCCGTGCGCGCCGCCCATCCCGGCCAGCACATCAACGCGTTCGCGCTGGTCAGCGACGACAGTGCCATGACCATCGGCCCCATGGCGAATAGCCGCGAAGCGCTGGCGGCCTCGGAGTATGGCGACGAGATGCTGTGGAATCCGGCCGAATGGGCGTTTGACGATGGCGGCGCGTATTTCGACAGCGCCTACCGCCTGCTGTTGCAGGCCCACCGCGACTTGCCGTTCGACGTGGATTTCGCGACCTTCCGCACGGGCGTGTTCGAGGCCTGCATCGCGGCGCTGGCGCAGCTCGATGCCGAAGGCGCGTTCGGCGCCGGCGCGCAGCGCGACGATAGCGTGCTGCTATTCGAGGTCAGCGACAGCGAAGCGGTGGAGGGCGCCATGGCGCGATTGAATCCGCCGGCGGTGCTGGCGCGTTTCGAGGCGTGGATGGCCAGCTGGGCCGATTAGGCTTTACGCCGCCACCAGCCTCAGTCTCGTAATCTCGGCCGGCGCGCCGATGCGCTTGGGCGGGCCCCAGTAGCCGGTGCCGCGGCTGACGTAAATCCACAGGCGGCCGCGCCGGTGCAGGCCGGCCACATACGGCTGCTGCAGCGGCACGAACAGATTCCACGGCCAGAACTGTCCACCGTGCGTGTGGCCCGACAATTGCAGGTCGTAGCCGGCCAGCTCCGCTTCCGGCGCGCTGCGCGGCTGGTGCGCCAGCAGGATGCGCGGGATGGCGGCCGGCGCGCCGGCGATGGCGGCCCGCGGGTCGCTCTTCTGGGCTGGATCGAAACCGGCCGCATTGAAGTCGGTCACGCCGGCCAGCGCCAGGCGCGCGCCGTCGTGCTCGAGGATCGCGTGCTCGTTCATCAGCACGCGCAAGCCCAGGCGGCGAAATTCCGAGACCCACGGGCCGGCGCCCGAATAGTATTCGTGGTTGCCCGTCACCAGAAACACGCCATGGCGCGCGCGCAGCTCGCCCAGCGGCGCCGTGTGCGCCCCCAGTTGCGCCACCGTGCCGTCGACGACGTCGCCCGTGATGGCGATGGCATCCGCTTGCAGGCCGTTGGCGCGCGCCACGATGGCCTCGACGTAGGCGCGCTTGATGGTGGCGCCGACGTGGATGTCGCTCAGCTGCACGATGGTGAAGTGGTGCAGCGCCGGCGGCAGGCCGGCAATCGGCACGTCGACGTCGCGCACCCTGGCCACCCGGCGCGCGTTGACGAAGCCGGCGATGGTGGCCAGCAGCGCCAGGAGCAGGACGGCGATGGCGGACGCCTGCGCATGCGGGCGCGCGGCGGGAATGAACATCAGCAGTGCGCGCAGCAGCGTGAGCACGAACAGCGAGGAAAAAAAGCCCATGCACAGAGAGCCAGCCCAGCTGAGGCGGTCGGCCAGGCGCGCATCGCCGGTGACGGCGCGGGCGAAGATCGTCATCGGCATCAGCATGGTCGAGGCCAGCAAGACGGCGCCGCCCAGCAGCCAGCCGGCCAGGCCGATGGGCAGCGCCGGCAGCAGCAGCCAGCCCAGCAGGGCGTGCAGGGCGCCCAGTATCATGGTGATGCGCAGCAGCGGCGTGCGGGTTTTCATGTCATGGTTCCAGAAATGGGGGCCGGGATAGGCGCGGGCGGTGCGCACGCGCTGCCGTCCGGGCGGCGGCGCGCATGGCTGGCCGCCGCCGCTGCCGCATCGCGGCAAGGCCGAAACCGTCGCGTTTCGCACGCGCCGATTATAGCCGAAGCGTTAGGCGGGCGGGCCGCCGCGCCCGGGGCGGGGCGGCGGCGCTCACTGGCCGATATGCAGTCCCAGGGTGGCCAGCTTGCCGAAATCGACAGGTTTGGCAAAATGCTCATTGAAACCGGCCTGCATGGCGGCTTGCCTGTCGTGTTCCTGGCCGTAGCCGGTCAGTGCCACCAGCAGGAATTGCTGCGGGATCGGCAGCTTGCGCAGGGCGACGGCGACTTCATAGCCGTTCATGTCGGGCAGGCCGATGTCGAGGAAGACGATGTCGGGCCTGAATTCCAGCGTGCGCTCGGTGGCCTGGGCGCCCGTGTAGGCCGTGCGCACCGTGTGGCCGTACATTTCCAGCAATTCGGCCAAGGTGTCGGCCGCATCGCAGTTGTCGTCGACGACGAGGATGCGCTGGCTGCCGCCAGCATCGGCTGGCGCTGCGGGTGGCGCCGGCAGCGGCACGTTGGCGTCGAGCGGCAGATGGACTTCAAAGGTGCTGCCCAGGCCCACGCCCGGACTGTGCACGCTGACCTGGCCGCCGTGCAGCTCGACCAGGTTGCGTACCAGCGACAGGCCGATGCCCAGGCCGTCCTGCACGCGGTCGGGCGAATGGCCGCTCTGGGCGAACAGGCCGAAGATGCTGTCGATGCTGGCGGCGGCGATGCCGATGCCGTTGTCGCTGAGGCGGATGGCCACGTTGTCGCCTTCGCGCGCGGCGCAAATGGCGATGCGCCCGCCCGGCGCCGTGAACTTGGCCGCGTTGAGCAGCAGGTTGGCGACGATCTGCGACAGCCGCACGGCGTCGCCGCAGACCCACAGTTCTTCCGAGGGCAGCTTGACGTCCAGCGCGTGGCCGCGCGCCTCGATGCTGTGCGAACTGGTCTCCAGCGCGCTGCGGATGACGCTGGCCAGGCTGACGCTTTCCCACTGCAGCGAGATCTTGCCCTGCGAAATGCGCGACACGTCGAGCAGGTCGTCCACCAGGCGCACCAGGTGGTCCGTATGGCGGGCGATGGTGCGGCGCGCATTGTCCTGCATGGCCGGCACGACGGGATCGAGCTTGCACAGCAGGGCTAGCGCCGTGCGGATCGGTCCCAGCGGATTGCGCAGTTCATGCGCGAGGGTGGCCAGGAATTCATCCTTGCGGCGGTCGACGTCGCGCAGTTCGCGCTCGACCTGGCCCAGGCGCAGCAGCGCCCGGACGTTCGCGATCAGTTCATCGGCTTCGATCGGTTCGACCAGGTAGTTGTCGGCGCCGCCGTCGAGGGCGCGGATCTTGTCGGCCGTGCCGATGCACGAGGCGGACGTCTGCAGCACCAGGATGGTGTTGGTGTCGGCGCCCCCTTTCAGCTGGCGGCACACTTCCAGGCCGTTGATGTCGGGCAGCTTGACGTCGAGCAGGATCAGGTTGGGGCGGTCCTGGCGCGCGCGCAGCAGCGCGTCGCCGCCGTTCGACGCTTCGATCACCTTGAAGCCGGCGCGGGTGAGGATGCGCGATTTGGCGTAGCGTGCGCCGTCGCTGTCATCCACGTTCAGGATCAGTGCATCGCTGTTTTTATCCGGTAGCATGCGCATTGTTCCAGGTGGTTGTGCCTTGCGGCGGGGCCGGTTCTTGCCGGTGGTGTGGATTGCCGATCAGGGCGCGCAGGGTGGACAGCAGCTGCTGGCGCAGCAGGGGCTTGACGTAATAGGCGTCGGCGCCCAGCGCCAGGCCCTTGCGCTGGTCCTCGATTTCGGTGGCGACGATGATCGGCACCTGGCGCCGCAGCGGGTCGTTTTTCAGTTCCGCCAGCCAGTGCCAGGCGCTTTCGCCATGCAGCAGGATGTCGAGGATGACGGCGGCGGGCCGCTGCTGTTCCCAGCGTTCCTCCGCTTCTCGCACGCTGCGCGCTGCCACCACGCGAAATTCGCTGCCGGCCAAAAATTTTTCATACAGCAGGCGGATGGGGGGATTGTCTTCCACCACCAGCACGGCGATGCGCTGGTCGTTGCCGTTGTCGTTGGCCGGCGCGCAGGGCGGCAGGCTGCCTTCGGGCGCGTCGTAGCGCACGGGCAGGACGACGGAAAACAGCGAGCCCTGGCCCGGCGTGCTTTCCACGGCCACCGTGCCATTGAGCAGGGTGGCCAGGTTGCGGCACAGGGGCAGGCCGAGGCCCGTGCCCTTGACCTTGCGCTGCATGTGGTTTTCCACCTGGCTGAATTCCTCGAAGATCATCTGCACGTCCTCGGCGCCGATGCCCAGACCCGTGTCGGAGACGGAAAAGCGGATCGCGTCCTGTTCCGGCAGGGGCGTGGCGCTGACGATGATGGCGCCGGCCTCGGTGAACTTGAGGGCGTTGGAGATGAAGTTGCGCAGGATTTGCGACAGCTTGCCTTCGTCCGTATGGATCTGCAGGCCCGCATCGGGATCGAGGAAGGTGAGCGTGAGCGACTCGGACACCAGCAGCGGACGCAGCATGCCGCGCAGGGCGCTGAACAGGTCGGCCACCTGGAAGCTGTTGGCGTGCACGTCGACCTTGCCCGCCTCGATCTTGGCCAGGTCCAGCAAGTCGTTGACCAGGTCGCTCAGGCTGACGGCGCCCTGCAGGATGAACAGCACCTGTTTTTCCTGTTCCGCCGACAGCTCGCCATCGACGCGGTCGAGCAGCAGCTTGGCCAGCGCGCGGATGGAGCTGAGCGGCGTGCGGAATTCATGGCTCATGTTCGACAGGAAGCGCGATTTCATCTGGTCGGCGCGGCGCAGGTGGTCGGCCTTTTCATCGAGTTCGGCGTACAGCGCCACCACGCCGCGGTTGGTGTCTTCCAGTTCGCGCGTCAGCTGCAGCAAGTCTTCCTGGCGCGTCTTCAGTTCGGCCAGGGTGCCCAGCAGCTCGCGGTTCTGCTGCTGCACCTCGGCCACGGTGATGTCCGATGGCAGCGCCTGCAGGCTGCCGGAGAGGGTGCCGATTTTCTGCCCATCGAGCAGGGGCGCATCGCGCGGGAACAGCTTTTGCAGCGTAATTTCCGTGCCCTGGCCCGGCACGCTGTGGATGTGGCAGCGGTCCATCAGGCGCTGCGCGCCCAGGATGCCCAGCCCCATGCCCGTCGGCGAATGGTAGGTGCCGGCCAGGATGCGCTCGAGCTGGGCGATGCCGGGGCCCTGGTCCTCGATGCGGATGGTAAACACCTGCGGCGCCGTCTGGCCATCGATGGCGAAATGGACTTTGCCGCTGCCCGCGTAGTTATATACATTGCGCGCCAGTTCCGACACGGCCGTGGCGATGCGCACCTGGTCCTGCACGCCAAAGCCGCACAGGGCGGCGATCTGCCGCGCGCGCTGGCGCGCCCCGACGACATCGAGCTCGCTGGCGATATTGGCGGTCAATATGCGTTGTGTCATGCTGTCCCTTCTTCTCCGGTTGCGGCCTGGTGCTCCTCATGTTCGCGCAGCACCACCACGGTGACATCGTCGCGCCCGCGCGCAAAGTCGCGGTACAGCGCGGCGGCGACCAGGCTCGGATGGCATTGCGCCAGGCCCGGATACTGTTCCAGGTCCCAGCGCGTGTGCAGGCCGTCCGAATGCATGATCAGCATGGTGCCGACCTGCCACGGATAGCGGAATTCCTGCAGCTTGCGCAGGTTGCTGCCGACGATGCCGTTGTGCGACAGCAGGTGACGGCGCTGTTGCGGCGCAAAGGCGCAGGCGGCGATATTGCCCACGCCGGCGTAGCGCAATTCCTGGCGCGCGCTGTCGATATGCGCCACGGCCAGCGCCGCGCCGCGCGTGCCGCGCAGGGCGCCGTGGGCCAGTTCGATGAAAGGCGCGGGCAGGAGCGGCAGGCCGGGCGTGCTCTCTTCGAGCAGCGCGCTGGCCAGGTCCGAGGCGCGCGCCGCCAGCGGGCCATGGCCCAGGCCATCGGCCACCATCAGGCTCAGTTCATGGCCTTCGCACACCACGTTCCAGGCGTCGCCGCACACCTGCTCCGAGGCCAGCGGCAGGCAGACGGCGCCGACCTGCCAGTTCGGACTGGGGGGGATGGCGCTGCTGGCGTGCGGACCCCACACCACCATCATCAGCAAGGTGCCCTTGCCGGGTGCCGTGTACAGGTCGAATTCCTGGCTCAGGCGGCGGATCGCGCCCAGGCCCACGCCATACGTGCCCGTGGTGGAATGGCCATCCTGCATGTGCTGGCGCACGTTGGCCATGCCTGGCCCGCTGTCGATCGCCAGCACCTCGATGCCGCTGCAGCCGCCGCGCACCACCTTGCGCAGCAGGATCTCGCCGCGCCGCGCATGCTTGACGATGTTGGTGGCCGCCTCGCTGATGACGATGGCCAGCTGGCCCGCGCGCACGTCGTCGAAGCCGATGTGGCGCGCCAGTTCGTTGCCGGCGCGGCGGGCCGCGGCGATTTCGCTCGGTTCGCCGATGGGAAAACTTCTTTGCCTGAGGATGTCAGGGTACGGCTCTTGGTGGTTCAAAACAGCTTCCATTTCGCGATGGTGACGGTGGTGCCCGCGCCGGGCGCCGTGTCGATGTGAAATGCGTCGGCCAGGCGCTTGGCGCCGCCCAGGCCCAGCCCCAGCCCGCCGCCGGTGGTGTAGCCATCGGTCAGCGCCTGGGGAATATCGTCGATGCCCGGTCCCGCATCGACAAAGCTCAGTTCCAGCCCGAGGCGCGCGCCATCGCGCACGCGCGCGATGCGCGCCTCGCCGCCGCCGCCGTAGCGCAGGGTGTTGCGTGCCAGTTCGCTGGCCGCCGTGATGATCTTGGTCTGTTCGATCAGGCCAAAGCCCATGGCGACCATGCTGTCGCGCACCTGCTTGCGCAGGCGCACCACGTCTTCATCGCTGCGCAGCGGCAGTACCTGCGCCGCTTCCTGCGTCGTTGCCGGCGCGGATGGCGCCCAGCTGGGCGATGCTGGCCAGGCCGGGCTTAGTCCCACAGGCTGCCCCGTTCCAGCAGCTTGATGCCGAGCTCCACGTTCAGCGCCGTGCTCACGCCTTCGAGCGCCAGTCCCAGCTCGACCAGCGTGATGGCGACGGCTGGCTGCATGCCCACCACCACCGTGCGCGCGTCGAGGATCTTCGCCATGGCCGCCGTGTTGCTGATCATGCGGCCGATGAAGGAATCGACGATGTCGAGCGCGGAAATGTCGATCAGCACGCCCGTGGCGCGCTCCTTGACGATGCGCGTGGTCAGGTCGTCCTGCAGGGTCATCGCCAGGCGGTCATGCATGTCCACCTGGATCGTCACCAGCAGCAACCGGCCCATGCGTAAAATGGGAATTCTCTCCATGGACGCCTCAGTGTTGCTGCTGCTGGTAGGTGATGGTGGAGCCCGTGCGCTTCAGGGCCACGACAAAGGCGTCGGCCAGGGTGGCCTTGGTGATCACGTCTTCCAGGTTCACGCCCAGGTGCACGATGGTTTGCGCGATCTGCGGACGGATGCCGCTGATGATGCAGTCGGCGCCCATCAGGCGCGCCGCGGCGATGGTTTTGAGCAAGTGCTGCGCCACCAGGGTGTCGACCGTGGGCACGCCCGTGATGTCGATGATGGCGATCAGGGCGCCCGTGTCGACGATTTTTTGCAGCAGGCTTTCCATCACCACCTGCGTGCGGGCGCTGTCCAGGGTGCCGATCAGGGGCAGGGCCAGCACGTTTTGCCACAGTTGCACTACCGGCGTCGACAGTTCCAGCAATTCCTGCTGCTGGCGCAAGATCACCTGTTCGCGCGCCTTTTGATAGGTGGCGATGGTCAGCAGGCCCAGTTCGTCAAACAGCTTGCTGGTGCCGATGATGGCGTCGCCCAGCGTCTGCGGCTGCTCGGCGAGTTCCTTGCGCAGGTAGGTAAATAGTGGTTCCTTGAGGGAAAACACGAAGCTGGCCGTGTCGATCGGCGAATAGCCCTGGCGCACGCGCGATTGCGACATTTCGCTGAGCAGCTGGCGCGTGTCGTCCCAGGCGCCGCCTTCGATATCGAAGGAATCGCTGCCTTCCAGCGCGCGCACCAGCAGCGGCAGGAATTGCGCCGCCTGCTGGCGCAGCTCGTTTTCCGCGATCTTGTCGCGCCGCACCAGGCGAGCGATCAGGTCGGCCATCCAGCCGTCCAGCAGTTCCGTGTGGTGTTCGCTGATGATGGCGGCCAGCTGCTGCGCCTGGCTCATGCCCGTCTTGTTTTTCATGCTCATCCTTGGCTGGAGTGGAGGGCGCCGGACTGCCTGCCATGCGCGCTGCGCGGCGGCGGCGAGATCCGGTTTGCCGATAGTAAATTATAGGCAGACATGGCCATATTGTTATGTTCTTTGGCGCACATAGTGGCGCATGTCAATCAATATTCTTGTCGGAAACTTTGGGCGTGAAGGGAGTATCTTAAAGATGTATATGGTTTGCATGTTTATGTGAATTCCGCTACACTGGCCGCACTCAACCAGAGAAGAACGCCATGAATATCGACAAGTTCAAACAGCAGCACCTGGCCATCCTGGCCGCCATCGATGACTTGCGCCGGCTGGCGCGCGGCGGCGTCGCCGTGCAGGCCAAGGCGATCGCCGGCCAGATCGTCGCCATGAGCGGCTTGATCAAGCTGCACCTGGCCGTCGAGCAGCGCTACCTGTATCCGGCCGCGCAAGCGAGCGACGTGGCCAAGGTGGCGCAGCTGGGACGCCGGTATGAAAGCGAGATGGACGGCATTGCCGGCGCCTACCTGGCGTTTGCCAGCCGCTGGAATACCCCCGTGCGCCTCGAAGCCGAGCCGGACGCTTTCCGCCGCGAAGCCAACACCGTGCTGCACGCGCTGTACCAGCGCATGCGCCGCGAAGACAGCGAGTTGTATCCCGCCGTCGAAGCGCTGGCCTAAGCGATTATTTTTACCTCATACAGGAGTTTTACATGCTGACCCAAGAACAACGCGCCATCATCACCGCCACCGTCCCCATCCTCGAGCAGGGCGGCGAAACGCTGACCCGCCATTTTTACAAGAACCTGTTCCGCGACCATCCGGAAGTGCTGCCGTACTTTAACCAGGCGCACCAGCACAGCGGCGACCAGCAGCGCGCACTGGCCAATGGCGTGCTGATGTATGCCAAACATATCGACCAGCTCGAGGCGCTGGGCGACCTCGTCTCGACCATCGTCAACAAGCACGTGGCCCTGCAAATCCGCGCCGAGCACTATCCGCTGGTGGGCGCCAGCCTGCTGCAAGCCATCCGCGAAGTGCTGGGCGCGGAAGTGGCCAGCGACGCCGTCATCGACGCCTGGGGCGCGGCCTACGGCCAGCTGGCCGACATCCTGGCCGGCGAGGAGGGCCGCATCTACAAGGCGCAGGCGGCCGCGCCCGGCGGCTGGCGCGGCGCGCGCGATTTTCTCGTGCAAGCCAAGGTCGTGGAAAGCGACGAGATCACCTCCTTCCTGCTGGCGCCCGCCGATGGCCAGCCCGTGCTCGACTTTGCGCCAGGCCAGTATATCGGCGTGGTGGTGACGGTCGACGGCGTGCCCATGCGCCGCCAGTATTCGCTGTCGGCCGCCAGCAATGGCCAGACTTACCGCATCAGCGTCAAGCGCGAGCAGGGCGGCAAGGTGTCGAATTACTTTCACGACCAGGTGCAGGCGGGCGGCATTGTGCAGCTGACGCCGCCATCGGGCGACTTCGTGCTGGCCGATGGCGACAAGCCGCTGGTCTTGATCAGCGGCGGCGTGGGCATCACGCCGACCCTGGCCATGCTGGCGTCGGCCCTGCGCGGCAAGCGTCCCGTGCATTTCATCCACGCGGCGCGCCACCATGGCGTGCACGCGTTCCGCGCGCAGGTCGACGCACTGGCCGCGCAGCATCCGCAGCTCAAGCGTTTCTATTGCTACGCGGAGCACGGCGGCGAGCAGGCGGCGCCGGACGCCATCGGCCTGCTCGATAAAGCCCAGCTGGAGCGCTGGCTGCCGGCATCGCGCGACGTCGACGCGTATTTCCTCGGTCCGCAGCCCTTCATGCGCGCCATGAAAGGCTATCTGCGCGAACTGGGCGTGCCCGAAAGCCAGACGCATCATGAATTCTTCGGACCGGCGAGCGCGCTGAACTGAAGCAGCGTCGTGCAGGCGTCGTTGTGGCTGGACGAGAAATAGCCGCGCCGTAAGGGGCGGGTAAGCCTCGCCCTGTACTGTGAAAACAAGCTCGAAGAAAAGAGCATGCTTTTACATAACAGGAGGCAACACCATGCACGACGATCTGGTTCAGAAAATCAAGGGCGACCCCGCCTATCATCAGCTGGTCAAGGTGCGTTCCCGCTTCGGCTGGACGCTGACGGCCCTGATGATGGTGGTGTACTACGGCTACATCCTGCTCATCGCGTTCAACAAGGAGTTTCTCGCCTCGAAGACGGGCGAAGGCGTGATGACGTGGGGCATGCCGATCGGCCTGTTCGTCATCGTGTTTACCGTGGTGATCACGGGCGTCTATGTGCGCCGCGCCAACAAGCAGTACGACGACCTGACCCAGGCCATCCAGGCGCGGGTGCAGGCATGAGCGGCGCGACCTTGACGCGGCGCACGCTCTCCTGGCTGGCGGCGCCAGCCCTGCTGGGTGCAAGCAATGCCGTGCTGGCGGCCGGCGCCGACCTGGGCCAGGCCCAGCAGCAACCCACCAACTGGACGGCCATCATCATGTTCGCCGTCTTCGTCGTCTTCACCCTGTTCGTCACCAAGTGGGCGGCGGCCAAGACCAAGTCGGCGTCCGATTTCTACACGGCAGGCGGCGGCATCACGGGCTTCCAGAATGGCCTGGCGATCGCCGGCGACTTCATGTCGGCCGCGTCCTTCCTCGGCATTTCCGCCGCCGTCTTCCTCAACGGCTACGATGGCCTGATCTACGCCATCGGCTTCCTCGTCGGCTGGCCCGTCATCACCTTCCTCATGGCCGAGCGCCTGCGCAACCTCGGCCGCTTCACCTTTGCCGACGTGGCCGCCTACCGCTTCAAGCAGGCGCCGATCCGCATCTTTTCCGCCTCCGGCACCCTGGTGGTCGTGGCCTTTTACCTGATCGCGCAGATGGTGGGCGCGGGCCAGCTGATCAAGCTGCTGTTCGGCCTCGAATACTGGATCGCCGTCGTGCTGGTCGGTACCCTGATGATGATCTATGTGCTGTTTGGCGGCATGACGGCCACCACCTGGGTGCAGATCATCAAGGCGGTGATGCTGCTGGGCGGCGCCAGCTTCATGGCCATCGCCGTGCTGGCGCAATTCAACTTCAGCCCGGAAGCGCTGTTCGCCAAGTCCGTGGAAGTGCACGCCACCAAGGAAGCCATCATGGGTCCTGGCAGTTTCATCAAGGACCCCATCTCGGCCATTTCGTTCGGCATGGCGCTGATGTTCGGCACGGCCGGCCTGCCGCATATCCTGATGCGTTTCTTCACGGTGCCGAACGCCAAGGAAGCGCGCAAGTCCGTGTTCTGGGCCACCACCTGGATCGCGTATTTCTACGTGCTGACCTTCATCATCGGCTTTGGCGCCATCGTGCTGGTGAGCACGAATCCCGAGTTCAAGGATGCTGCCGGTAAATTGTTGGGTGGCAATAACATGGCGGCCGTGCACCTGGCCAAGGCCGTCGGCGGCGACGTCTTCCTCGGCTTCATGTCGGCCGTTGCCTTCGCCACCATCCTGGCCGTCGTGGCGGGCCTGACCCTGTCGGGCGCCTCGGCCGTGTCGCACGACCTGTACGCCACCGTCTTCAAGAAGGGCAAGGCGACGGGGGCCAGCGAGCTGAAAGTGTCGCGCGTGACCACCATCGTGCTGGGCATCATTGCCGTGGTGCTCGGCATCGTCTTTGAAAAGCAGAACATCGCCTTCATGGTGTCGCTGGCCTTCGCCATCGCCGCCTCGGCCAACTTCCCCGTGCTGTTCATGTCGGTGCTGTGGAAGGATTGCACCACGCGCGGCGCCACCATCGGCGGTTTCATGGGCTTGATCACGGCCGTCGGCTTGACGGTGGTGTCGAAATCCGTGTGGGTCGACGTGCTCGGCCATGGCGAAGCGCTGTTCCCGTACGCCTCGCCCGCCATCTTTTCGATGACGGCCGGCTTTGTCGGCATCTGGCTGTTCTCCGTGCTCGACAAGAGCCCGCGCGCGCGCATCGACCGTGCCGGCTACGAAGCGCAGCAGATGCGTTCGGAAACGGGCATCGGCGCGGCGGGCGCCAGCGCGCATTGAGTTATAAGTAGCCGCTGAAGGAAACAATGCCCGGTTCGCCGGGCATTGTGGTTTTTGGCGCAGGCCTTGCTTACCTTGCCAGGTGCAGCGGGATCACGCCCGGCGCCGGCAGCGGCGCATTCTGCGTTCCCTCGAGTATCGACGCCAGGGTCACGCTGTCGAGCACGGCCAGGAAGGCACCCGTGGCCTGGCCCAGCTTGGCCTTCAACTGGCAATCCGGCGTCAGCGGGCACGTGTTGCTGTCCTTGTTGAAGCACTCGGCCATGAAGAAATCGCTTTCCGTCTCGCGCACCACGGTGCCGATATTGATCTCGGCCGGGTCGCGCGCCAGGCGCAGGCCGCCATTTCTCCCGCGCACGGTTTCTACGATGCCCGACAGGCCCAGCTGGTGCACCACCTTCATCAGGTGATTCTTCGAGATGGCGTGCAGGTCGGCGATGTCCTGGATGGTCACGAGCCGGTCGCGGTGCGTGCCCAGGTACATCAGGGTGCGCAGGGTGTAATCAGTATAGGCAGTCAGTCGCATGGGGCGGAGGAGTAAAACACCTGACAAAGCGATTGCGCGTCGCGATTTGCGGCCTCCGGCGCGCACTGCGCATGCGCACAGCTCCGCTTCTCGGTCACAACTCACAGCCGCTCGCTACGTTTTTGGCAGGTGTGTAGTAAAGATGTGGATTACATCCTTGTTTCAAGCCGCCAGCATACAGCAAAAGCGCTTCGCGACGGCCGCCAGCCTGTGCGTGTCAGCGTTACATTTCAGCCGCGAAAGACAAAAGTTGTTTGCCTTTCGTTCAAATGCGTAGTAAATTTTCATATTGTTGCCACGGCAAACAGCTTGCACGCCCTTTGAAGCCCTTTGAGTACGGATTTTATGGATGAAAATCAAGAGGATGGTGAAACAATAAGGTAAATTTACTACAAATTGGACGATGGGCGTTTCCCGGGCCGGGAAGCGCGTACTACGCAATCTGTGCGGTGCCGCCGTGGCCGCCCCAGGAATGAATACCATGCAAATGAATGAAGTGAAAGACGAGCTGCTGAGCAGCGATATCCGCCAGCTGGGCCGTCTGCTGGGCGACGCCATCCGCAATCACCTGGGCGACCCTGCCTTTGACCGCATCGAGCACGTGCGCCAGCTGGCCATCCGTTTCCGCCGCGACAATGACGAAACCGCCCGCGTGCAGCTGTCGGCCGCGCTGCAAGCGCTGTCGCAGGAAGAAACCACGCAATTGACGCGCGCCTTCAGCTATTTCTCGCTGTTGGCCAATATTGCGGAAGATCAACACCACATCCGCCGCACGCGCGCCCATCTGATCGCCGGCTCGCCGCCGCGCCAGGGGAGCCTCAGCCACGCCGTGGGCAATGTGCTCGACGCGGGCCAGGCCGATGCGCTGGAAACCTTCTTTGAAGATGCGTTTGTCAGCCCCGTGTTTACGGCGCACCCGACGGAAGTGCAGCGCAAGAGCATCCAGAATTGCCAGATGGCCATCGCGCGGCTGTTGAACGAACGCGACCGCGTGCAGATGACGCCGGAAGAAGCGGAACAGAACGAGGAAGCGCTGGGACGCGGCATCGTCACCCTGTGGCAGACGCGGCTGTTGCGCACGAGCAAGCTGTCCGTCATGGATGAGGTGGCCAATGGCCTGTCGTTCTACGACCACACGATCCTGCGCGAATTGCCGAAATTGTATTCCTCCCTGGAAACCATGCTGGCGCAGCGCGATGCGCGCTGGGAAGATGTGGAATTACCCAATTTCATGAAAGTGGGCAGCTGGATCGGCGGCGACCGCGACGGCAACCCGTTTGTGACGGCCGACATCCTGCGCAGCACCTTGCAGACGCAGGCGGACAAGGTCCTCGATTTCTACCTCGGCGAATTGCGCAAGCTCGCTTCGCAGCTGTCGCTGGCGCAAATACTCAATGCCTGCAGCGAGCCGCTGCGCGCGCTGGCCGAGCGCTCGGCCGATGCTTCGCCGCACCGTGTCGACGAGCCGTATCGCCGCGCCCTGCATGGCATCCATGCGCGCCTGGACGCCACGCGTTACGTGCTGTGCAGCAAGGGCAGGCAGGCGGACGGCGTGCAGCCTTACGCTTCCGCTGCCGAGCTGCTGGCCGACCTGGACGTGGTCCAGCATTCGCTGGTCAGCAATGGCTTGCGTTCGCTGGCGCGTGGCCGCCTGCGCCAGCTGCGCCGCGCCGTGAAGGTATTCGGTTTTTCGCTGGCGCCGCTGGACTTGCGCCAGAATTCCGACGTGCACGAGCGCGTCGTGGGCGAACTGTTTGCCGGCGCCCAGCCGGGCCTCGTCTACCTCGACCTCGATGAAGAGCAGCGCATCGCCTTGCTGCTGGCCGAGCTGGAGTCGCCGCGCCTGTTGACGTCGCCATATGCGCAATACTCGGAGGAAACCACCTCCGAGCTCGACATCTTCCGCGCCGTGCGCGAGGCGCACGCCAAGTATGGCCGCGAATCGGTGCCGAACTGCATCATCTCGAAGGCTGCCAGCGTCTCGGACTTGCTGGAAGTGGCCTTGCTGCTCAAGGAAGTGGGCTTGCTGCGCCAGGACAGCCGGGAAGTGGACGTCAACATCATCCCCCTGTTCGAAACCATCGACGACTTGCGCGCCGGCCCCGCCATCATGGCGCGCGCCTTCGGCTTGCCGTTCTACCGTGGCTTGCTGGCGTCGCGCGCGGACCAGCAGGAAGTCATGCTCGGCTATTCGGACAGCAACAAGGACGGCGGCTTCCTGACGTCGGGCTGGGAACTCTACAAGGCCGAGATCGAGCTGGTGTCGGTGTTCAGGCAATACCAGATCAAGCTGCGATTGTTCCACGGCCGCGGCGGTTCCGTCGGCCGTGGCGGCGGCCCCAGCTACGAAGCCATCCTGGCCCAGCCAGCCGGCGCCGTGCAGGGACAGATCCGCCTGACGGAGCAGGGCGAAGTCATCACGGCCAAGTACGCGAACCCGGAAGTGGGGCGCCGCAACCTGGAAGTGCTGGTGGCCGCCACCATCCAGTCCACCCTGCTGCCGCAGGCCCAGCTGCAGCCGAAGGCCTCGGCCGGCGCGGGCCATCTGGCCGCGATGGAAGAGCTGTCCGGCACGGCCCTGAACGCCTACCGCGACCTCGTCTATGGCACCGAGGGCTTCGAGCAGTATTTCTGGGAATCGACCGTGATCGCGGAAATTGCCGCGCTGAACATCGGCAGCCGTCCCGCCTCGCGCAAAAAATCCACGTCCATCGAGGATTTGCGCGCCATTCCCTGGGTGCTGAGCTGGGCGCAATGCCGCCTGATGCTGCCGGGCTGGTTCGGTTTCGGTTCCGCCGTGCAAGCCTATCTGGCCGCCCATCCGGCCGATGGCGCGGACGTGCTGCGCGGCATGTACACGGACTGGCCTTTCTTCACGTCCCTGCTGTCGAACATGGACATGGTGCTGGCCAAGAGCGATATCGCCATTGCCGGCAAGTATGCGGAACTGGTCAAGGACAAGGCCTTGCGCGACGCCATCTTCACGCGCATCCGCGCCGAGTACGCGGCCACCCTGGACGCCCTGAAGCTGATCACGGGCCAGGAAGAATTGCAGCAAGCCAACCCGCTGATGCAGCGCTCGATACGCAACCGCTTCCCGTATATCGACCCGCTGAACCACGTGCAGGTGGAGTTGCTGCAGCGTTTCCGCGAAGGAAAACAGGATGCGGCGGCGCGCACGGGGATTCATTTGTCGATCAACGGCATCGCGGCTGGCTTAAGAAATAGTGGTTGATTCTTTTTAACCCAACAACAAATGCTGGGGGCGGAGCTCAAGGTCTGCCCCCCGGATTTTGCATCTGGGTTGCTTTTAAGTAAAACAACAAGGAGACAGCATGACCATCAAAGTTGCCATCAATGGCTATGGCCGCATCGGCCGCAATGTCTTGCGCGCATTTTACGAAGGCGGCAAGCAGCAGGATATCGAAATCGTCGCCATCAATGACCTGGGCGACGCCAAGTCGAATGCGCACTTGACGCGCTACGACACGGTGCACGGCAAGTTTCCCGGCGTCGTCACCATCGATGGCGAGAACATGGTCGTCAACGGCGACCGCATCCGCGTCTTCGCGCAGCGCGACCCGGCCTTGATACCGTGGGGCGAGCTCGGCGTCGATGTCGTGCTCGAATGCACGGGTTTCTTCACGAGCAAGGAAAAAGCTGCGGCGCATTTAAAAGGCGGGGCAAAGAAAGTCATCATTTCCGCGCCGGGCGGCAAGGATGTGGACGCCACCATCGTGTTTGGCGTCAACCAGCATGTACTGAAAGCCACGGATACGGTCATTTCGAATGCCTCGTGCACGACAAATTGCCTGGCGCCACTAGTAAAACCGCTCAACGACGCCATCGGCATCGAATCGGGCCTGATGACCACCGTGCACGCCTACACGAACGACCAGGTATTGAGCGACGTGATGCATGAAGACTTGCGCCGCGCCCGTTCGGCCACGCATTCGATGATCCCCACCAAGACGGGTGCGGCAGCGGCCGTGGGCCTGGTCTTGCCGGAACTCAATGGCAAGCTCGACGGTTTTGCCGTGCGCGTGCCGACGATCAACGTGTCGCTGGTCGACCTGTCCTTCATCGCCAGGCGCGACACCAGCGTCGAGGAAGTCAACGCCTTGCTGAAAACGGCCTCGGAAGGCGCGTTGAAAGGCATTTTGACGTACCAGACGGAGCCGCTGGTATCCATCGACTTCAACCACAACCCCGCCTCGTCGAATTTCGATTCGACCCTGACCAAGGTGTCGGGCCGCCTCGTGAAAGTGTCGTCGTGGTACGACAACGAGTGGGGCTTCTCGAACCGCATGCTCGACACCACGGTCGCCCTGATGGCGGCCAAGTAACAAGGTTTCACCGCTGATCCAGCGCACCAGGACGGCCGGCCCACAAGGCTGGCCCTTGTAGCAACTTATTATAGAAAGCAGCACACCATGACCATGCAAGTACAGCAACGCGCCACCAAGATCGTTTCCACCATCGGCCCCGCTTCGAACGATATCGATACCCTGGTCCGCATGTTCAAGGCCGGCGTCGACGTCGTGCGCCTGAACTTCTCGCATGGCAAGGCGCAAGACCATATCGACCGCGCCCGCATGGTGCGCGAAGCGGCAGCCCTGTGCGGCCGCGAAGTGGCCATCATGGCCGACTTGCAAGGGCCAAAGATTCGCGTCGGCAAGTTTGAAGAAGGCAAGATTTTCCTGGAAAACGGCGCCACCTTCATCCTCGACGCGAAATGGGGCGAGAAGGGCGAGCTGGGCAACATCGAGCGTTGCGGCCTCGACTACAAGGAATTGCCGCGCGACTTGCGCGCCGCCGATGTACTGCTGCTCAACGATGGCCTCATCGTCTTGACGGTGGACAAGGTCGTCGGCAGCGAAATCCATACCACCGTCAAGATCGGCGGCGAATTGTCGAACAACAAGGGCATCAACCGCCAGGGCGGCGGCTTGTCGGCGCCGGCCTTGACTGCGAAGGACATGGAAGACGTGAAAACGGCGATGAGCTTCCAGGCCGACTACGTGGCTGTGTCCTTCCCGAAAAACGCCACCGACATGGTGATGGCGCGCCAGCTGGCCAATATCGCCGGCGAAGCGTGGGACCACAAGCCGATGATGATCGCCAAGATCGAGCGCGCGGAAGCGATTCCCGCCCTGCAAGAGATTCTCGATGCGTCCGACGGCATCATGGTGGCCCGTGGCGACCTGGCGGTCGAGGTGGGCAATGCGGCCGTGCCGGCCCTGCAAAAGCGCATGATCAAGATGGCGCGCGCCTCGAACAAATTGGCGATCACGGCCACGCAGATGATGGAATCGATGATCGTCAACGCTGTGCCGACGCGCGCGGAAGTGTCGGACGTGGCCAATGCCGTGCTCGACGGCACGGACGCCGTGATGACGTCGGCGGAAACGGCGTCGGGCCGCTATCCGATCGAAACGGTGGAAGCCATGGCCGCCATCTGCCTGGATGCGGAAAAGTGGGATACCTGCAAGCTCGACGCCGACTTCCTCAACGCCACGTTCTCGCGCATCGACCAGTCGATCGCCTATGGCGCGCTGTTTACGGCCCACCACCTGCGCGTCAAAGCCATCGCCACCCTGACGGAATCGGGTTCCACGGCCTTGTGGATGAGCCGTTGCAACATCGACATCCCCATCGTCGCCCTGACGCCGAGCGTGGGCACGCGCCGCAAGCTGGCCCTGTACCGCAACGTCAGCACGCTGGAGCTGACGTCGGGCACGGATCGCGACAAGGTCTTGCAACAGGCGGAAGACTTGCTGCTGGAGCATAAAGTCGTGGCCAAGGGCGACACCGTCGTGCTGACCTGGGGCGAGCCGATGGGCAAGGTCGGCGGCACGAATGCGCTGAAAATCATGAAGATCGGCCAGCACTAAGCTGCCCAGGCGCCGGCTCCCGTGTGGTGGGGCCGGCTCATCCCATCCCGCATTGCCCAGACGGGCCCGCCATGCGCCTAGCGCTGCGGGCGGCCCGTTCATCCCCTTGCCGCCTGCGGCGGCATCCCATGCAGCTCATAATTATAAAAAATACATTTATTAATTGTTGAAATTAGTAGATTTAAATATAATTGCATGTATCGTGTTTTCGATAGCCCATCCATACAAGGCCTTGCATGCAGTTATTACGTCTTGCCGCCATCTCTGTATTGACCGTTGCGGGCTTGCCGGCCCATGCCGTGGCGGCCGTCTATCCTGCCGCCCCGGCGGCGGACATAGCGCAGCATTTCACCGATTACTATGGCGTGCGCCAGCATGCGCAGCAACGCGTCCAGGTGACGACGGCGACACTGGGCGGCGTCACGCGGCCCGTGGTGCGCGCCGACTGGTACGGCACGGACGCCACGCCGCACAGCGATGTCTACCTGTTGAGTGAGCAGCATCCCGTGCAGTCGAGCCGGCGCTGGTATGCCATGAGCATCTTCCTGCCTGCCGACTGGAGCGCTACCAGCGTGCCCGTCACCTTGGCCCAGGTCGACAACGGCAGCGGGGCAGGTGCCCTGGCGCCGCCGCTGGCCCTGCAGATACAGGGGGAGCAGCTGATGTTGAACATGAATTTCAATCATCGGACGAGCGATATCACGCCCGCCAATTCCGCGCGCCGCACGGTGCTGGCCGGGCCGGCAACCCTGGGCCGCTGGCATTGCATGGTGGTGCGCGCCGACTGGTCGGCGCTGGCCGGCAGCGGGGAATTGCGGGTGTACATGAATGGCAGTGCGAAGGAAACTTTTTTCGTCCGCTCAAGCCACAACAGCTATGCGGGCGCGCTGCACGTGCCGCGCGTGGGCTTGAGCGTGCCGGAAGGCGCGGCGCCTGCCCATCGCGTGATGTATGCCGATTTTCTATGGGTGGGCGATGCCGCCGCAACGCTCAACGACATGACGTACAAGACGCCTTGCCATGCGGCGTCGTGATTCGTTCCTGAAGCAAAGGTTTCCCATGCGCTCATTGACCGCCACCGCCATGCTGGCATTGCTGGCCGCCACCCCGCTGCACGCGCAAGTCGTCAACAGCATCGGCGGCCCCGTGACCACCATGGCGCCGACCAGCTTGCCGAGGCCCGCCAGTTTCGACAATGTGACGACACGCTACTTCAGCTGGCTGTACGGCATCAGCGCCGGCAATCCTGCGGGCGTGGAATTGGCGGGCGATCCCGCCGTGACGCAAGGCGTCGAGACGCGCAAGGTGTTTCGCATGACCGTCAATGCCAGCGATCCCGACGAGTATGGCAAGCGCACCGAGGTGACGCCCGCGTATGAACGCGTGCCCCAGGGGCGGCGCTGGTATGCGGGCGGCGTGTATTTCCCCGCCGACTGGGACTTGACGGGCAAGGATGGCTGGATCGTCGTCTTCCAGGTGCACAGCGCCAGGGGCATCGTCGTGACGTCGCCGCCATTCTCGGTCATCGCCGATGGCCCCGACCTGGTGATGGAGACGCGGGCCAACCACCGCGATAGCTACTCGCTGCAGGACGGCGTGATGGTGCCCGATGCCACCGCGAACAATACGATGCAGCAACGTTTGGTGCTGGGAAAAATTGAACGTGAGAAATGGTATTGCCTGGTGCTCGATGCGGATTGGCAGCATGCGTCCGGCACGGGCGCGTCGCGCCTGTGGTTGAACGGCAAGCTGGTGTATGAGGGCAGCAATTTCCCTACTCACTATATGAATGTGGACTTGCCATCGCGCGGCAATTACCCGAAGACGGGCGCCTATCTGGGGGCCTTCCAGGACACGCTGCATGGCAAGCGCGTGCTGTACACGGATTTCATCCACCTTGGCGGCGCCGCCAGCACCTATGCGCAAATGGCCGCTCGGACGCCATGCCCCGCGCCGCCGGCAATGTAATCCGGGCGACCGCGTCGCCACTGTCGCCAGGCCAATGCTGGCATTGCCCTGCCGCCATTTTCGTGTCAGCATGCATTTCCTGCCGTGTAAGGCGTTTCCGGAGTCCATGATGACCGCATACCTGCCTGCCTTGATCTGGTCGCTGTCGGCCTTTGCCTGCCTCTTCATCGCCAAACGCCGCCGCGTCCGGACAACTGCCGTGCGGGCCGCCCTGGTGGTCCTGCTGGGACCATTTGCGATTCCCTTCGTGCTGGCCGCAAGGCCCGATCCGTTCAAGCCGGCCTGACGCATGCACCGTTAAACGTGCGGGCTGGGCGCGCCGTCCTTTGCTATATTTTTACCTTTTAGCAGAGAGACATGCTTATGCAACGCAGTGCGACCTTGTTACTGATGAGTATCTTGCCGTGGTGCATCGCCACGAGCGCCCTGGCGGCGGAGCCGGCGCAGCGCCTGCAGCGCGCCACGGGCTTGTGGAAGGTGACGCCCACGACGTCGCCTTTTTCCTGGGAAATCTGCGTCGACCAGGAACGCGACCGCCTGATCGACGATGACTTGTGGAGCGACTTCGAGCAGGAATGCACGATAGCCTCGCAAGGCCGCGATGGCGACAGCTATGTCTTCCAGTCCAGCTGTCCCGGCGCCAAGCTGGCAGGCCATTTCAAGGGCGACCTTGCCAAGGCCTACACGCTGAGCAGCGACACCACCATGGAACTGAACGGCAAGACCGAGGTGCAGCACCTGGAACTCGAAGGCGTATTCCAGGGCGCTTGCCCGGCCGGCTTGGCGCCGGGCGCCAAGAAAATGCGTGGCGGCATGGTGATGAAGACCCTGTACACACACCGCTAGGAACGGCGTCGGCCCCGCTGCACGCCGCGCTGACCGCGTGGAACCGGCTTGCCGCGCCCGCGCCACGCTCCATGAAACAACAGTTTCCATGCCTGGGCAGGCGCCGGGATTGACGCGGCAGGCGATGATTTGCGATAATGAGAATTATTCTCAATTGAGCCGGTTGTCATGCAGCTGCTCACCATCCCAGGCAGCGCCTCGCTTTGAGCGCATCGGAGTTTCTAGTGAACATTGCGCATTCCAGCGACACCATCGCGTGTATGTATAGCAACCACCATGGCTGGCTGATGCGCTGGCTGCGCGCCAAGCTGCAATGCGCCGACCATGCGGCCGACCTGGCGCAGGACACCTTCGTGCGCCTGCTGGCGGCGCCGCCGGAAGGCCGGCAAAGCTTGCACGAGCCGCGCGCCTACCTGACCACCGTGGCGCAGCGCCTGCTGATCGACCATTACCGCCGCCTGTCGCTGGAGCAGGCCTGGCTGGAAACGCTGGCACAGCAGCCCGAGCTGCTGATGCAGTCGCCGGAAGAACGCCTGCTCGTGCGTGAAGCCTTGCAGCGCATCGATGCCATGCTCGACGGCTTGCCGCCGCTGGTGCGCAGCGCCTTTTTGCTCGCGCATGTCGATGGCCTCGGCTATGCGGAAATCGGCCTGCGCCTGGGCGTGAGCGAGCGCAGCATCAAGCGTTACATGGTGCAGGCCTTCGAGCGCTGCATCCTGCTGATCCTGTGAACGGCGCCGCCGCCATCGACCCGCGTGCCGCGCGCGCGGCTGCGCAATGGCTGGTGCGCCTGCATGCGGGCGCACTGACGGCGGACGAGCAGCGGGCATTCCAGGCCTGGCGCGCCGGCGACCCCGCCCACGAAGCGGCCTGGCAGCGGGCCGAGCTGGTGTGCAACACCCTGGCCAGCGTGCCGCCCGCGCTGCGCCAGGCGGCGGGCGAGGCGCCGCCGTCGCCGTCGCCACGCCGCCGTGCCTTGCTGGGCAGCCTGGCCGTGCTGGGCGTTGCCGCTCCCACCTTGTGGCTGGCCAGCCAGTCGGCGCCCTGGCAGGCGTGGCGCGCCGGCATCCGCACGGCGCGCGGCGAGATTCGCCGCATGAACTTGCCTGACGGCACGCAGCTGGTGCTCAACACGGATACGGCCGTCGACGTGCGCTACGACGCGGCGGCGCGGCTGCTCGTGCTGCATGCCGGCGAAATCCACGTCGGCACGGCGCATGACGGGGCGCTTCCTGCGCGACCGTTTCTCGTGCGCAGCAGCAATGGCGTCGTGCGCGCGCTGGGCACGCACTTCAGCGTGCGCCAGCGCGGCAGCCTGCTGGCGCCGCGCACCGAGGTGAGCGTCAGCCAGGGCGCCGTCGAAGTCCGGCCAGCGCAGGCGTCCGCCGCCGCGCGCCTGGTCGATGCGGGGCTGCAGGCCAGTTTCGACGATGGGGCCGTTTCCCCGCTGACGCCGCTGGCGCCCCATGCGGGCGCGTGGCTGCAGGGCGTGCTGATCGCCGAGCGCATGCCGCTGGGCGAAGTGCTCGAGCACGTGGCGCGCTACCGTTACGGCGTGATCCGCTGCGATCCGGCGCTGGCGGCCATGCCCGTCGACGGCATCTTCCAGCTGACTGAGCCGGACAAGATCCTCGCCTTGTTGCAGCATTCGCTGCCGATACGCATGGCGCGTCGCACGCGCTACTGGATCAGTGTCGAGCCGGCCTGAGGCAGTTATTTACCGTTTGCCTGTCCCTTTTTCCGGATTGCTTCGTCATACAAGGTAGAGAAGGAATCATCCGAACCATCGAAAGGGTTTTACATGGCTGTGCAGCACCGCTTATTCTCACCATGGACGCCGCCCGTGCTCCATCCCACCACGGGCGCCGTGCGCGCCGCGCTGGTCCTGCTCCTCGCCGTGGGCGCCGCCGGCGCCAGCTTGCCGCAGGCGGCATTGGCGGCCGACGCCAGCCAGGCGGCCGGCGTGCGCGACTACAACATTCCCGCCGGCAGCTTGCGCGGCGCGCTGTCCTCGTTTGCCATCGCCGCCGGCATCAACCTGTCGACGCAGGGCGTGGCGCTCGACGGCCTGGCGACGCCGGGCTTGCAGGGCCGCCATGCCGTCACCGCCGGTTTGAGCAAGCTGCTGCAAGGCAGCGGCCTGGAAGTGACGGACGGCGGCAATGGCAATTACCTATTGCGCAAAATCAATGCCAGCACGGCCGATGGCGGCCTCGACAGCATGCCGGCCGTCGTCGTCAGCGCCGAGGCCGACCGCGCCACGGAAGGCACGGGCTTATATACGTCGCGCAATATGTCGACGGCCACGGGGCTGAACCTGTCGCAGCGCCACACGCCGCAAACGGTCAGCATCATTTCCAGCCAGCAAATGGAAGATTTTGACTTGACCACCTTGCAGGACGTGGCCCGCGCCACGCCTGGCATTTATGGCAAGTCACAGGGCGTTTCCGATCAGGAAACCACATATTTCGCGCGCGGCTTCGCCTTGAGCCATGTCAATGTCGACGGCTTGCCGCTCGATGTGACCGGTTTCAACGAGCGCAACGTGTCGGCCGACATGCTGATGTACGACCGCGTGGAAGTGGTGCGCGGCGCCACCGGCCTGATGGAAGGGGCGGGCGCGCCATCGGGCAGCATCAACATGGTGCGCAAGCGCCCCACGGCCACGCCCCTGCTGAATGCCTCGGCCCACCTGGGCAGCTGGAAAGACCGGCAATTGACGGTGGACGCCAGCAATGCGCTCAATGCCACGGGCAGCGTGCGCGGCAGGGTGGCAGCCAGCTGGCGCGACAGCGACAGCTTCGTCGACGTCGTCAACAACCGCAACAGCACCGTGTATGCGATCGTCGAGGCGGACCTGACGCCGTCGACCACGGCCGGCTTCGGCTTTTCGCGCCAGCACAGCCGCACCGATGGCGTGTTCGTCGGCTTGCCGACGTTTGCCGATGGCAGCCACATGCCCTTGCCGCGCTCGACGTTCCTGAATAACGCGGACTCGTTCCAGAAGCGCGACAACAACGTCGTCTTCGCCGACCTGGAAACGCGGCTGGAGCAGGGCTGGCGCAGCCGCTTCGCCATCACGCACATCGATGCCTCGTCGAGCACGCGCAACACGACGAATAGCCGCATCGACGGCGAAACGTATTTATTGAACCAGTCGGAAACGGGCTGGAAGTACGGCACGAAGCAAGTGGTGGCCGACTGGCGCTTGAGCGGTCCCGTCAGCTGGTTTGGCCGCCAGCACGACGTCATCGTGGGCGCCAGCTACCGCCACGATAATTCGGACGCGGGCCAGAGCTGGGAGGGCGCCGGGACGCGCGTGATCGACATCCGCAACTGGAATCCGTACGCCTTTCCCATGCGCGGCACGGCGTTCGAGCCCTACAACTGGGGCCGCAAGACGGACGAGAAGGGCATCTATGCGGCGGGCAACTTCAGCCTGGCCGACCCGCTGCACCTGGTGCTGGGCGGGCGCTTCGGCTGGTATGCGCAGGACGTGACGGGCTGGTATGCGAGCAATCCGGCATGGCGCCGCAGCCTGACGGAAAACGCCAAGTTCACGCCGTACGCGGGCCTCGTTTACGATGTGGACCAGCATCATTCCGTGTATGCGAGCGGCACGCAGATTTTTCAGCCGCAAAGCTCGCTGGACGTGCGCGGCAATACCTTGCCGCCGCTGAGCGGCACCAACCTGGAAGTGGGCGTCAAGGGCGAGTATTTCGGCGGCAGGCTCAACGCCAGCGGCGCCTTGTTCCGCATCAAGCAGAATAACCGCGCCATGGCCGACGAGCTCAATTGCCCCACGGGCGGCGCCATCTACTGCGCCCGCGCGGCCGGGCAGGTGAAGAGCGAAGGCATCGATCTGCAATTGTCGGGCTCGCCGCTGCCGGGCTGGCAGGTCGCGGGCGGCTATACCTATGTGCTGGCCAAGTATACCAAGGATAGCGTGGCGGCGAATATCGGCCAGCGCATCGCCACCGATGAGCCGAAGCAGTTGTTCAAGGTGTACACGAACGTGCAGCTGAGCGGCAGCCTGGCGAAATGGAATGTGGGCGCCTCCGTGTATGCCCAGGACAAGATCTACCGCCGCGAGCCCGGCTACCTGACGCGGCAGGGCGGCTACGCCATCGTCGGCCTGACGGCCGGCTACCGCCTCAGCGAGCAGCTGCAGCTGCGCGTGAATGTCGACAACGTGCTGGATCGCCATTACTACCAGGGACTCGGCTATTCCTGGTCGGGCGGCCTGGAGCGCTACGGCGCGCCGCGCAGCGTGCTGGTCTCGCTGAACTACAAGATGTAAAGGCTGTGCTAGCGGAGCGCGCCCCGCGCGGCGCCTCTGCTACACTGCCGCCGTCCTCATCTTTCCACTTTTCCATGACCGCTACCCCTGTCCTGACGCCACTGAAAAGCGCTTTCCAGCAATCGCGCGCCGAGAATAACATCGAGCTGATCCTGCCCGAACTGCTGGCAGCCCAGCTGCACGTCGTCATCGGCGGGCAAAGCGAGCAGATCGACCTGTTCCTCGTGCCGTCGCCGAATCCCGAGCGCCGCTGCGTGACGGTGGCGGAAGACCCGGCCTTCCTGGCCGGCATCGCCTTCCCCAACATTCCCGTGACGGGCGCGCAATTGCTCGCCTCGATCCCGGCCGAGATCGAGATCGTCATCCTGCATGGCGATGGCGCCAATTACCTGACGCGCGAGCAGCTGGCCTGGTTCCGCCGCATGCTGGCGCCGGCCGCTTGAGCGGGGAGCCGGGACCCGGGCTGAAGCCGGCGCGCGCGGAATGGATATGCTTTGCGCCGGCCGAGGATGCGGCAGCCCAGGCGGCGCTGATGGCGGATATGCGTCCCGTACTGTCGCGCAGCGTGCTGCTGGGCGGCTGCGCCCTGATCCTCGCGTTTGTCGGGCAAGCCGTGTGGCGCAACGTGCCATATGCGGGCGAGGCAGTGTTGTTCGCTCCGCTGGCGCTGGCCGCCTGGATCGCGGGCCTGGTGCTGTTTCCCGGACGCGCTCTGCTTTTTCATGTGGAACTGGGCGACGCGGGCCTGCTGCTGCGGCGCCATGCGCGGCGCCTGCCCGGCTGGGATAAAAGCGTGCTGCTGGAGCTGGCGCAGCTGCAGCGGCTGGAAGTGGTCACCCATGCGGGCGCGCTGCAGGTCTACCGGGCCGCGCCACCGCTGTCGCGCGTGGAACTGCTGCTGCACACCGGCCTCGCGGAGTGCCCGCTGGTGCGCGTGGTGGGCCTGGACTTGCCCGTGCCGCAGCGCTGGTCGCTGTGCCAGATCAAGGAGGAGCTGTGCCGCCGCTGTAGACTGGCCGGTATCCCTGTCAGCGAGACGGCGGGCCCGCCCAGCCAGCAATCGGCGGCCCTCCGCGCGCGCTGGCCGCAGGCATAGCGCAGGCATACGGCAGGCGTCAACACGTCGTTGTCGCATCGGCGCCGCAATCGCTGTCATTTTTGATAACTGTATTGCTGAAGTCCTATGAATATTTTTGTAAAGCAACTATACTCATGGCTCTTTAAAAAAATCATCGTCACGCTGGTGGCCAGCTATCCGCGCCAGAGTTCGTACGCTTTCCGCTTTTTCTATCTGAAAAAGCATCTTTTCCCCGCGCGGCAGGCGCGGGCGTGATGACCGAGCCTTGCCCTGGTCGACTCGTACCGTTGTCATTTTCGCTGTGTTGCCGCTTTGTTCAAAGTGCGGCGCCGGCACGCGGTGCGCCGTCATGTTTTGCGACGTCACGTTTCACTCATCTTATGCCACGACCGTATGTTTAGCTCCATGTTCGCCGTATCGTCCGATACGCTGCCGTATATCTATGGCACGCACAATTACTGGCTGGTGCTGTTTTCCATCGCGATCGCCATCTTTGCCTCGTTCATGGCCCTGCAGATCGCCGGCATGGCGCGCAGCAGCGAGCGCGGCTTCCAGCGCCAGACCGCCATCGTCACGGGCGCCATCGCGCTCGGCGGCGGCATCTGGTCCATGCACTTCATCGGCATGCTGGCCTTCGACATCTGCACGCGCGTCTCCTTCGATCCCAGCCTGACCCTGCTGTCCATGCTGCCCGGCATGGCGGCCTCCTGGGTGGCGCTGCACTTGCTGGCGCGGCCACGCATCAGCTGGCGCCAGCTGGTGGTGGGCGGCGTGCTGGTGGGCGTGGGCATCGGCTCCATGCATTACAGCGGCATGGCCGCCATGCAGACTTCGCTGACCCTGCACTACGAACCGTGGCTGTTCGCGCTGTCGCTGCTGGTGGCCGTCGTCATGGCCATGCTGGCCTTGTGGATACGCTTCGGCCTGAACGCGTTGCGCCAGCGCCTCAATCCGCTGGCATCCTTGCTGGTCAGCAGCGTGGTGATGGGCCTGGCCATCTCCGGCATGCATTACACGGGCATGCTGGCGGCGCGCTTTTCCGGCACGCCCACGGTGGGCGACAACACGATTACCGTGCAGGCGTCGTTCGTGGCGCTGGCCGTGGCCCTGATCACCGTCACCCTGACCGTCTTCGTGGCCGCGGCGAACGGCTTGCTGCGCTACCGCCAGCTGCTGCGCCATGCCAGCGCCAGCGAGTCGCGGTTGCGCGCCATCGTCGACACGGCCGCCGACGGCTTGATCACCATCGACGGCCAGGGCAAGGTACGTTCCTTCAATCCGGCCGCCGAAGCCCTGTTTGGCTGGCGCGAAGCCGATATCGTGGGGCGCGACGCGAGCCTGCTGCTGCAGGCGGCCGATGCATCCCAGTACCAGGGCTATCTGCGCGACTACCTGGAAACGGGCGCCTCGCGCATCCTCGACAGCGGACGCGAACTGGAAGGCCGGCACCGCGACGGCGCCGTGCTGCCGATGCGCGTGGCGATCGGCAAGATCGAGACGCCGGGCCAGCCCCTGTTCGTGGCCTTTGTGACGGACATGCGCTCCTCGCGCAACATGGAGCAGGCGCTGAAGGACAGCGAGCGCCAGTACCGCACCCTGATCCGCAATATCCCCGGCGTGTCCTTCCACTGCAGCTTCGCGCCCGAGTGGAAGATGATCTTCATCAGCGACGCCGTCTTCAACCTGACGGGCTGGATGCCGCAGGACTTCATCGACGGTCGCGTCAGCATCTTCGAGCTGGTGCATCCGGACGACCGCCAGCGCGTCAATGACATCTGCGTGCAGGCGGCCGGCGAAAAGCGCGACTTTGAAAACGTCTACCGCATGATCCACCGCGACGGGCGCGAACGCTGGGTGCGCGAAAGCAGCGGCCCGGTGCTGGACAACGACGGCGTGGTGCGCTGGATCGACGGCGTCATCCTCGACATCACGGAAAGCGAATTGCGCAACGCCGAATACGAGGGCAAGGTGACGGCCATCTCGCGCGCGCTGGCCGTCATCGAGTTCGACCTGCAGGGGCGCATCCTGGAAGCCAACCAGAACTTCCTCGACCTGGTCGGCTACCAGCTCGACGACGTGCGCGGCCTGCATCACAGCATCTTCTGCGAACCGGCCTATGTGACCTCGCCCGCGTATGCGGCTTTCTGGCAGCAGCTGGCGCAGGGCGAATTCAATACGGGCGAGTACAAGCGCATCGACAAGGCCGGCCGGGAAGTGTGGATACAGGCGTCGTACAACCCGATCTTCAACACGGACGGCAAGCCGTTCAAGGTGGTCAAGCTGGCCACCGACATCAGCGAGCGCCGCGCCATGCAGGAAAACCTGCGCGCGGCGAAAGACCGCGCCGAACTGGCCGCCGAGTCGAAGACCAGCTTCCTGGCCAATATGAGCCACGAGATCCGCACGCCGATGAACGCCATCATCGGCTTTACGGAAGTGCTGCTGGGGACGGCCCTGGACAGCCTGCAGCGCCGCCACCTGGGCACGGTGCGCCAGTCGGCGCGCTCCTTGCTCGAACTGCTCAACGACATCCTCGACACGGCGAAGCTGGAAAAGGGCGCCACCGAGCTGGAACTGGTGGACTTTTCGCTGCCTGACCTGGTCGACCACGTGGCGGCCTCCCTGCGCATCACGGCGCGCGCGCGCGAGCTGGTGCTGCTCGTCGACGTGGACCCGGGCATGGGCCAGTTCTTCCTGGGCGACGCGCGCCGCGTGCAGCAGGTGCTGACGAATTTGATCGGCAACGCCGTCAAGTTCACGGAGGCGGGCCATGTGCGCGTGGCGGTCGACATGCAGGGCGCCAGCGTGCATATCGCCGTGCACGACACGGGCATCGGCATACCGGCCGACCGCCTGGAGAAAATCTTCGCGCCGTTCACGCAAGCCGATTCCTCGATGAGCCGGCGCTTCGGCGGCACGGGCCTGGGCACGACGATTTCGCGCCAGCTGGTCGAGCTGATGGGCGGCACCATCACGGTGGAAAGCACGCTGGGCGTGGGCAGCGTGTTCCACGTGCTGCTGCCGCTGGCGCCGGGCAAGGCCGTCCTGCGCCGTAGCGAGCAGCCCGTGGTGGCCTTGCCGCCGCTGCGCATCCTGGCGGCCGACGACGTGCCGCAGAACGTGGAGCTGCTGCTGATCAGCCTGGGCGCGGCCGGCCACCAGGTGATCGCCGCCAGCGATGGCGAGAGCGCCGTGCGCGAATTCAGCAAGGGCAGCTTCGATATCGTGCTGATGGACGTGCAGATGCCGCGCATGGATGGCCTGGAGGCGGCGCGCCTGATCCGCGTGCACGAGCGCGAACAGGGCCTGAAGGCGACGCCCATCATCGCCCTGACGGCCAGCGTGCTGGAACAGGACCGGCGCGCGGCGCAGACGGCAGGCATGAACGGCTTCGCTTCGAAGCCGCTGGAAATGCACAAGCTGACGGCGGAAATCGCGCGCCTGCTCGACATCTCCGTCGTCCAGGCGGCGCAGGCGGCGGCCCCGCCGGGCGCCACGGCCGGCCAGGTGGACTGGCAGCGCGGCGTCGCCCTGTGGGGCGGCCGCGACACCCTGCAGCGTGCCATCGCGCGCTTCGTGCAGGCCAATGGCGGTTGCGCGGCCTTGCTGGCCACGGAACTGGAACGGGGCGGCAGCAGCGTCGCCGGCCATCTGCTGCACCGGGTCAAGGGCGCGGCGGGCAACCTGTGCCTGGTGCAGGTCGAGCGCCTGCTGGGCCGGATCGAGCAAGCGATCGCGCGCCAGCAGCCCGTTACCGAATTGCTGGCACAGCTGGCGGCCGCCTTTGCGGCGCTGGGCGCCGAGCTGGAAGAGGGGACTGAAACGCTGCCGGCCGCGGTCATGGAAGTGCCCGCGGATGCGGCGCCGCTCGACGGCATCGCCGCCGGCGCCTTGCTGCGGCAAGCCATCGCCAGCCTGGAGGGCGGGCAGCTCGACGACGCCCTGATGGCGCAGATCGCCGCCATGCTGGCGCCGCATGGCCAGCAGCTGCGCCTGCAGGCGCTGGCCGGCGCCATCGACGACTTCGAATTCGCGCGCGCCGCGGGCGTGCTGCGCCAGCTGCTGGACTGGCTGGATGCTCCTGCGCCGGCCGACCATTCCTGATATTGGGCTTGAGATGACCTTACACGAAGACAAACCGACCCTGTTGCTGGTCGACGATGAAGCGACGAACCTGCAGGTGCTGCGCCAGATCCTGCAGGACGACTACCGCCTGCTGTATGCCAAGGATGGCGAGAAGGCGCTGGAACTGGCGCAGAACAACCCCGTCGAACTGATCCTGCTCGACATCATGATGCCGGCCATGACGGGCTATGAAGTGTGCCGCCAGCTGAAGGCCATGCCGGCCACCGCAGCCATCCCCGTCATCTTCGTCACCGCCCTGTGCGACGTGAAGGACGAGGCGGACGGCTTCGACGCCGGCGCCGTCGACTACATCACGAAACCGGTCAGCCCGCCCATCGTGCGGGCCCGCGTGCGCACGCATTTGTCGCTGGTGGACGCCGAGGAATTGCGCCGCTCGCGCCTGCAGGTGATCCAGACCCTGGGCCAGGCGGCCGAGTACAAGGATAACGAAACGGGCATGCACGTCATCCGCATGAGCTATTACGCGCGCCAGCTGGCGCTGGCGGCCGGCTACAGCGCGGCCAGGGCCGAGGATTTGCTGAATGCGGCGCCCATGCACGACGTCGGCAAGATCGGCATCCCCGACGCCATCCTGCAAAAGCCGGGCAAGCTCGATGCGGACGAATGGAAAGTCATGCGCAGCCACGCCGAGATCGGCGCGGCCATCATCGGCGAGCACGCGGGCGGCCTGTTGAAAATGGCGCGCACCATCGCCCTGACGCATCATGAAAAATGGGATGGCAGCGGCTATCCGCAAGGCTTGAAAGGCGAGGAAATTCCCCACGAAGGGCGCATCGTCGCCATCGCCGACGTCTTCGACGCCCTCACCAGCGAGCGCCCGTACAAGCCCGCCTGGACGGTGGCGGACGCGATCGCCACCATGCAGCGCGACAGCGGCACGCACTTCGACCCGCAACTGCTGGCGCTGTTCATCGACCACTTGCCGGCCATGCTGGAGATCAAGGACCAGTGGCGCGAGCCGGCGTGAACGGGCTGCGCACCGTGCTGTCCCGTATAGTGATTGCTTGATTTTGAGCGCAGGATTGCCCATGGATTACCGGAACCGCATCGCCGACTATCTCCAGCAATGGTCATTGCAGGCCGATGGCGTGCCCGTGCACACGCACGGCGCATGCCTGCTGCCCGTGCTGCGTGGCGGCCAGCCGGCCATGCTGAAACTGTCGGCGGGTGGCGACGAGGGGCGCGCCGGCGCCGTGCTGCGCTGGTGGGATGGCGACGGCGCCGTGCGCGTGCTGGCCGCAACCCCTGACGATGACGTCCTGCTGCTCGAGCGGGCGCCGGGTTCCCGTGCGCTGGCCGCGCTGGCGCACGCGGGGGAGGCGGGCGACACAGCCGCCACCGGCATCCTGTGCGCCGTGGCGGCACGCCTGCATGCGCCGCGGCCCATGGCGCCGGCGCTGCCTGCCTTGTCCGGCTGCTTTGCCGCGCTGGCCGCTGCGGCCGCGCACGGCGGCGTGTTTTCCGCCTGCCACGCGGTGGCGCGGGATTTGCTGGCGGCGCCGCAGGACAGCGTCGTGCTGCATGGCGACCTGCATCACGGCAACGTGCTCGATGGCGGCGCGCGCGGCTGGCTGGCCATCGATCCGAAAGGCTATGTGGGGGAGCGGGGCTTCGATTTCGCCAATATCCTGTGCAACCCGGATGCCGCGCTGGCCACTGCGCCTGGCCGGCTGCAGCGGCAGGTGAGCGTGATCGCCGGTGAGGCACGCCTTGATCCGGCGCGCCTCTTGGCGTGGGTCGCCGCGTGGGCCGGCCTGTCTGCGGCCTGGCACCTGGAGGACGGCACGCCGCCGCAGACGGCGCTGGCGGTAGCCGCCATTGCGCTGGGCGCCTTGCGGGCGTGACGGCGCCTAAGGCAGGCTGTCGGGCTGGCGCAGGATGCGCCGTATCTCCAGAATCGCCTGCGGACTTTCCTGCACGCTGTGCCATGACGGGATGACTTTTTCCGACTGTGCGCCATCGAGGTGGGCGCTGGCGTAGGGCACCACGCCGTCGCTCGACTCAAGCAGGGGCAGCTCCGGCGTGTCGTTGCCCATGATCGAGTAGTAGCGCACTTTCGGGCTGATGGGCAGGTCCGCCACCAGGCGCACGAACGGATCCTTGTCGCTGAGGTTATCGATGCTGTTGGGGATGCGCAGCGGTTCGCTGCTGCCCGTGTCGAGCTGCGCCAGGCTGCCGGCGGCGTCCGACAACTGATCGAGCATGGTGATGGGCAGCGTCACGAGGTTGGCGATCCAGCGCGCCACCTTGTGGTTGGCGAACGAGGTGCCGCGGTGCGGCGCGGCGATGAAGATGGCGCGGTTCACCTGCGGCATGGCCGTGAAATCGAGGTAGGGCTGCAGCCCGGCGCGCACTTTCTCGGCCTTCTTGCCCTTCAAATTGTATTCTTCCGTGATGGCGTCGAGCAGGGTGTTGCTGGCGTCCGAGACCATCAGGCGCGCCAGCACGCCGCCCATGCTGTGGCCGATCAAGACCATGTCGTTCGCGGCGGCGGCCTTGGCCGACGGGTCGAAATGCGCCAGGGTGGCCTCCAGCGCCTTGCGGATGGCGACGTTGTTGGCGGCCAGCGGCGCATTGCTGGGGTAATACACCTGCCAGATCTGGTAGCGGCGGCGCAGCTGCTCGTCGCCCATCAGTTCATTTGCCACGTTGATCCACGCTTCCGGGCTGCTGGCCAGGCCATGCAGCATGACGATGGTGCGCTTACTCGGGTCGTACGGCTGCATCAGGTGCACCTGCGGGCGCGAAATGCCGTCGGCGCGGCCGAACAGCGTGCGCAGCGCCTGCACGCCGAAGCCGGAACGGGCCAGCCACAAGCCATAGCCGGCCGTGAA
The DNA here is from genome assembly GCF_030397695.1 of Janthinobacterium sp. SUN118. Classification (NCBI taxonomy): domain Bacteria; kingdom Pseudomonadati; phylum Pseudomonadota; class Betaproteobacteria; order Burkholderiales; family Oxalobacteraceae; genus Janthinobacterium; species Janthinobacterium sp. SUN118. The sequence continues at coordinate 2,490,875 of NZ_JAPUBV010000001.1, forward strand.
GTTGGCTGCGACAGGCAGTTCCTGGCCCGCCATGCGCGTCGCTTCGCTGCGCGTCGGGTCGACCAGCATCACCATCAGCTGCTGCGTGGCCAGCACTTCCTGCAGGCTGTTGCCGTCGAAGCGGATCAGCGCCGTGACGACGGGAAAACGCGTTTCCTGGTATGGCACATACTCGCCTTTCGGTGCCTGTGGCTTGGGCATGACGGCCACCAGGTCGGCGCCGAAGCCGTCGCGCCGGTAGACATTGCGCAGGCCGGAAAACGACAGCGAGGTGGCCGGCAGCAGTTCGTCGGGCAGGGTGCCGTCTTCGGGCAGGCGCAGCGCCGACAGTTCGCTGTCGATTTCCCAGCCGGCGGCGCGGATCACGTGGCCGTCCGGCCGGTATTCGCCGCGGTGGCGGAACAGGTTGCCGACGGCTTTTTGCACGGCGTAGTTGTAGTAGTCGCGGATCTGAGTCTGGCGCTCCTCGAAGGCGCGCTGGCCCGGCGTGCGCGTCGTGTAGAACAGGTAGGCGTAGGCGTAGCGGGCCGATTCCAGCCAGGCGGCCAGCAGTTCGGCGCTCGGGCGGCCGACCTGTTTTTCTTCCGCCAGTGCGCTTTCCAGCCACAGTTCGGACAAGGTCGCCAGGCGCTGTTCGTCGCTGAGCAGCTCGGAGCGGGCCAGGTCGGCGCGGCAGCTGCCGGTATTGGCTTCGCAGGCGGCGATGTCGCTGCCGATGATGCGCAGCACCTCGCTGGCCGAGGCACTGAGTTTGCCCGTGGTGAGGATGTCGCCGCGCCGCTGCTGCAGGTAGTCGGCCGGCGAAATGGCGCTGACGGTGACGGCGGCGCAGCCGCTCAGGAGCGCCGCGGCGCACAGCAGGGCGCATACGCGCAGACGCCGCATCAGCATGGGCGCGCGTCCTAGAACGAGTAGACCAGCGTCAGCGAGGTTTGCGTATCCGTGTTCTTCTTGTCGTCGGGCACGCGCGTGTCGTTGCGGGCGCTGAAGGCCGCCTTCATCTGCATGGTGCCGTTGATCTTGGTGCTGAGGGCCGTCTCGGCGATCGAGTGGGTGTTCGAGGTGCCCCGTTCGACGCTGATCGTTTGCGTAAACATCGCCGACTGGCTGATTTTCCACTTCATGGCGGCCGCGCCACGCACCGTCAGGCCGTGTTCCGATTCGCCCGCGTCATTGGTGCCGCTGAAATAGCCAGGACCGATTTCCACGTCGACGCTCTTGTCGTTCGACTGGTACCAGCGCGAGCCATGACCGACGGCCAGGGTCGAGTATTTGGTGTAGGCGCCAAACTTGTCGTTGACGTGCGAGGCCAGCACGAACAGCTTTTCGTGGTCGGCCATCAGCTTGTAGGCGGCCTTGGCGGAGGCGGAAAAGCGCTCGGCCGAGCGTTCGCGCACCTTCTTGCCGTCATCGTCGGTGGTTTCGTCTTCCTTGAAGTAGCCGCTGAAGATGTACTGGTTGCTCCAGTCGTCGAGCTCCTGGCGCGCGTCGATCTTGCCCGTGACGGAGGTGCCGACCGTGTTGCCCGAGGTGGTGATGGCGCCCAGCTCGGCCGAGGTGCTCCAGCTGCCGATGGCGATTTCGTCAAACAGCATGCTTTGCTTGGTGTCCTTGGCGGCAGCGGCGCCGCAGGTGATGGCCATGGCCAGCGCCAGTGCGAGAGAGGGGGTCGATTTCATGGCTGTATTTGTCTGTGGCGCGCGCCAGCGTGGCGGCGAGCCTTTTGTTCGTTAGTGGCGATGGTGTCGATGCAGGCCGCGGCAAACCTGGCGCCGCCGGTAAAACATGCGCACATGCGCGCGCGGGCGCGGCCATACATTGTCGAGGCTGTATTGTACCCGACCCTGCCATCGGCCGCCGCACGCGCGCAGCGCCGCACGGGAACCGCGATGGCGGGCCGCCTCGCCAGGCTGATATGCGCCTGGTGCGCGCCGCCGCCGGCCACGCAGCGTGCCTGCGCGCGGGGCTGGCAAGTGGCGCGCGCCTGGCGTATGCTGCGCGTATCTGCCGCCCCGATTTTTACAAGGAACCACTGTGCGCTGCCTGGTCATCGAAGACGAAGCTGAAACTTCCCGCTACATTTGTGCCGGCCTGCGCGAGGCGGGCCACGACATCACGGCCTGCGACAATGGCATCGACGGCATGCGCCTGGCCTGCGGCGAGGACTGGGATGCGCTGGTGCTGGACCGCCTGCTGCCCGGCGAAATCGATGGCCTGGCCATTGTCGCGCGCCTGCGCGGCATGGGCCGCAACACGCCCGTGCTGGTGCTGTCGGCCCTGTCCAGCGTCGACGAGCGCGTGCGCGGCCTGCGCAGCGGCGGTGACGACTACCTGTCGAAACCGTTCGCCATTGCCGAACTGCTGGCGCGCATCGAGGCGCTGCTGCGCCGCGCCGCGCCCGTGCCCGAGTCGACGCAGCTGCAGGTGGCCGACCTGGTGCTCGACATGCGCACCATGCGCGTGACGCGCGCCAACCGCCAGATCGCCCTGCAGCCGCGCGAATTTCGCCTGCTGGAATACCTGATGCGCCATCAGGGCCAGTCCGTCACCCGCGCCATGCTGCTCGAAGCCGTATGGGACTACCATTTCGACCCGCAGACGAATGTCATCGACGTGCAGGTGAGCCGTTTGCGCACCAAGGTCGACAAGGAATTCACGCCGCCGCTGATCCACACGGTGCGCGGCGTCGGCTATACCCTGGGCGTGCTCGATAGTGCGTAGCCTGCACCGTTCGATCGCGGCGCGCCTGGCGCTCGGCTATGGCGTGCTGGTGGCGCTGTCGATCGCCGTCGTCTGCGGCCTGTTCTATTTCGGCACCATCGGCGTGCTCGATCGCAGCGTGGACCGCAAGCTGGTGCTGCTGTCCGAGCGCCTGGCCGCGTTGTACCGGCCGGAGGACGCCAGCCGCACGGCGGCGGAAATCGCCCATCTGCTGACCGACCGCACCGACAGCGACACGGAAATCTTCCTGCTGGTGGGCGCCGATGGCCATCGCGTGGCAGGCAACCTGTCGGCCTGGCCCGACACCGCCAGTCCCGTGGGCCAGCTGTTGCACCGCGACGTCACGCGCGAAGGCCGGCGCGTCCCGGCGCGCCTGCTGATCCGCGACCTCGATGGCGGCGCGCGCCTGTTCGTCGGGCGCGACATGGAGGAGGGCGAATCGATCCGCACCCTGGTACTGCGTTCGCTGGCCTTCGGCGGCGGCGTCGCCGTCCTGCTGGCCGTGGCGGGCGCCTGGCTGTTCCGGCGCCAGCTCGAGGCGCGCATCGGCCAGATACGCCGCACGGCGGCCGAGATCGAGGCAGGGGACCTGAGCCGGCGCATTCCCGTCTCCAGCGAAGATGAATTCGGCTTGCTGAGCCGCGACATCAACCGCATGCTCGACCGCATCGAACACCTGATGGATGGCGTGCGCCATGTGTCGAACGCCATCGCGCACGACTTGCGCACGCCGCTGGGACGCATCCGCAACAAGCTCGATGGCGCCCTGCGCCAGCAGCAGAGCGTGGTCGCGTATGCAGGCGCGGCGCAGGCGGCGATCGACGATATCGACGACCTGACGCGCGTGTTCGACAAGCTGCTGCAGATCGCGGCGGCCGAATCGGGCATGCGTCCCGAGAATTTCGATGACATCGACCTGCAGCAGATCGGTGCCGACATCGTGGAAATGTACGAAGCGACGGCCGACGAGCAGGGCGTGCTGCTGGTGCAGATGTATGGCGACGGCGTGCCGGCGCGCGGCGACCGCAACCTGCTGGGCAGCGCACTGGCCAGCCTGGTCGACAACGCCATCAAGTACGCGGGACCGGGCGCCACGGTGGAAGTGTCGGCCGGCAGCGACGCGCAGGGCAGCTGGCTGGCCGTGCGCGACAACGGCCCCGGCGTGCCGCCGGAAGAGCTGCCGAAGCTGACGCAGCGCTTTTACCGCCTCGACAAGAGCCGGCATTTGCCCGGCAATGGCCTGGGCCTGTCCATCGTGGCCGCCATCGCCGTCCTGCATGGCGGTAGCCTGGAGATCGAGGACGCGGCGCCGGGATTGCGGCTGAGGCTACGCCTGGTCTAAACGCCGGGCCGGATGCCTTGCCGCAGGCGAGGGGCGCCCCGGCTGGTGCCCGGCAACAAAATCCGGGCGCCAAATAGTTGTTTTATTGGATATTCAAAAAGATATTAATTGCAATTTTTGCATTCATGTGGAATAGTCTGGCGTCCGGCAATACTGCCGTCGGGAGCCTGGCGAGCTCGCATGCTGGCGTCTATCGCCCAGCCTATATCAGGGGTGTGAAATGGGAAGTGCAGTATCAGACGGCAGGGTGTCCGGCGGCCGCGTCGTTTCGCTGGATGGCATACGGGGCATCGCCGCCCTGTTTGTCATGGTGTATCACCTGCCGCTCATTTTCGGATTCGCTATCTCGCATGCCTATCTGGCGGTCGACCTGTTTTTCATGCTTTCGGGCTGGGTCATGGCGTACAGCTATGCAGAACGCATACGCGAGGGCATGGCGTTCAGGCAGTTTGCATTGCAACGCTTTGCGCGCCTGTATCCCCTGTATGCGGTGGCCCTGGCATTGGGAAGCGCATTTGCCTTGGTCAAATACCTGTTTGGCACGCCGACGGCCGCCACTTTGGCATGCTTTGTGCCCAATAGCATCATGTTGCCTTGCATGCTAGATGACCCTGAAAACTTTCCATTGAATCGCCCCGCCTGGAGCATTTTCGTCGAAGTGGCCATCAATCTCGCCTGGTACTTTGTCGTGCGCCATGGCATGAGCACCGTGCGCTGGAAGTTCGCCTGGCATCTGGGGGCGGTGCTGCTGTGCTGGGGCGCGGCGCTCATGGCCGAGCGCTTCCTGCGCGGTTATACGCCTGCGGATGTGCACGAGGGTTTGCTGCGCGGCCTGCTGGGCTTTTCGGCCGGCATCTTGTTGTTTCATTACCGCAAGCAAGCCTGGATACTCGCTTATTTTGCGGCGCTGTCCCTGGCCGTGCTGCTGGTTTTTGCCCGCAAGGGGCAGAGCGTCGACCTGATGCTGCATGTCGTCGCGATCATGGCCCTGTTTCCGGCGCTGCTGTGGCTGCTGGCCGCCATCCGTCCGCGTATCCTGGAAGGGAAAGTATCGGCCTTCCTCGGCGATATTTCCTATGCGGTTTATTTGCTGCATGTGCCCCTGGGCCTGATACTGATCAATCCCTTGCTGCGCCTGATACCGGGTGCCGGCCTGGCGCCGACCGCCGTCCGCGCCGCCTTGTTTACGGCCGTGCTGATCGCCTTGAGCAGCCTCAGCTACCATCGGCTGGAAAAACCGGCGCGACGCTGGCTGGTGGCCCGTTACGGAAAACCGGGCCGGCCGATGGGCGCTGCGGCGACGCCGTGATCCCCCAGCGGCACATTACCAACTTGTAACCCCCTTTGTTTTCGCTCCCACCTATCATCCGCTCTACCCGGCGTAGAGCGGCTGCGTGCGCGCAGCCGCCTGTTCCGGGCTGCCCGCGGTGCGCCGCGGATTGCCTGTCCCGATCCGTCGTAGAGCCGTTCCATGCATACTTTTACCGTCAGCGGGGAATCCGCCGCAGCGCCGCAGCAGGCAAGGCACCAGCATGGCCACCGCGTGAAAGCCGCGCTGGGTGCGCTGGTGTTCCCCGTGCAGCGCGCGCGCTGGCAAGCCTTCATCACCGAAACGCCGGGCCTGGCGGCGCTGGCGCAAGCCCATCCCAGCCTGCTGTATAAAATCTACCGTCCGTACGCATCGCGCCAGCTGGGTTGCGCGGCGCGCGTCAGCCTGCTGCAGGCGCATTACCGCTTCCTGTGGCAGGCGGGCGCGCGGCCTCTGGTGGAATATGCGGCGCGGCGTCCGCTGGTGCTGGCTGCCATCGAGGGCAAGGACGGCGCCACCTACCGCCTGCAGCTGACGGCCATCCACGACAGCCACCGCGAGGGCGACCTGTGCCTGCGCCTGACGCGCGACGGCGTCTCGCTGTACCTGGCCAGTTTCCTGTTCCGGCCGCAGCCCGGCGGCGGCGCCATCGCGCTGGGCGCGCTGCAGGGCTTGCGCTCGCAGGCGGGCGCGCAGGCCGTGCGCGACGCGACGCGGGCGCTGCACGGCTGCCGGCCGAAGAACCTGATGGTGGCCGCCTTGCGCGACCTGGGCGACTTTTTCGGCTGCGACCATGTGAGCCTGGTCAGCAATGCCAACCGCATCGCGCTGAACTGGCGCCGGCGCCGCCACATCAGCTGTGATTACGACCAGGCGTGGCGGGAGCTGCATGCGCTGCCCGCCAGCGACGGCAACTACCGCCTGCCATGCGGTCCCTGCCGGATGCCGGAGCTGGACCAGGTGCCGTCGAAAAAGCGCGCCGATGCGCGGCGCCGCGGCGCCATGCTGGTGCAGCTGGCGGCGGACATGCGCTGGCAACTGGCCGCCATGCTGAACGTGCCATGAGCAGGCAGGCGCGCGTTTCTTGACCTGGGCGGCTTTTTTGGCAGGCGACCGGGCGCGATCGACGCGATCGGCGTATACTTACCGGCGTTCTCAACCTGAAGCCAGTCACCCCATGCCAGCACAATTTCCCACTTCGCGCATGCGCCGCCTGCGCGCGACCCCGCAACTGCGCGAACTGTTCCGCGAAACCGAGATCAATCCGCGCGACCTGGTTCTGCCGATCTTCGTCGACGAAGGCGCCAGCGATTTCATCGACATCACGTCCATGCCCGGCGTGCGCCGCATCCCCGAGGCGAAGCTGGCGCAGGAAGTCGAGCGCTATGCGCGCGCCGGCCTGCGTTCCGTCATGACCTTCGGCATTTCGCACCACAAGGACAGCCACGGCACGGACACCCTGAACCCGGACGGCCTGGTGGCGCGCATGTCGCGCATCATCAAGGATGCGGTGCCCGAGATGGTGGTCATGTCCGACACCTGCTTCTGCGAATACACGGACCACGGCCATTGCGGCATCCTGCATGGCGACACGGTCGACAATGACAGCACCGTGCTGAACCTGGGCAAGCAGGCCGTCATCGCCGCCCAGGCGGGCGCCGACATCATCGCCCCATCGGCGGCCATGGATGGCCAGGTGGCGGCCATCCGCAGCGCGCTCGACGCGGCCGGCTTCCACGACACGCCCGTGATGGCGTATTCGACCAAGTTCGCCTCCGGCCTGTACGGCCCGTTCCGCGACGCGGCCGGCAGCACCCTGAAGGGCGACCGCAAGACCTACCAGATGGATCCGATGAACCGCCGCGAAGCGGTGCGCGAATCGCTGATCGACGAAGCGGAGGGCGCCGACGCCCTGATGGTGAAACCGGCCGGAGCCTATCTGGACATCATCCGCGACCTGCGCGAAGTGACGCGCCTGCCGATCGGCGCCTACCAGGTCAGCGGCGAGTACGCGATGATCAAGTTCGCCGCGCAGGCGGGCGCCATCGACGAGCGCCGCGTGGTGCAGGAAACCCTGGGCGCCATCAAGCGCGCGGGCGCGGACATGATCTTCACGTATTTCGCGATGGATGTGCTGAACAATCCGTACTAAGCAAACCTGGGGCAGGGCAGCCGCCTTTTCAGCTATCATGCGCGCTGCCCAATCCGAAGCTGCGATTTGTCGCCGTTAGTCTATCCATGCCCCTGAAAATCTCCCGCATCCTGCACGCCGGCTATGTCTTCGAGTGCGAAGGCACGGCCATCGCCTTCGACCCCATCGTCGAAAATCCGTTCAGCCGCAATTGCCACGCATTCCCCTCCGTGCGTTTCGACCTCGAGGCGGTGCGCCGGCTGCGCTGGGATGCCGTCTTCATTTCGCATTTCCACGACGACCACTGCTCGCTCGACAGCCTCGATGCGCTCGACCGCGCCACGCCCATCTACCTGTACTGCGTCTTCGACGAACTGTTCGCCATGCTGCGCGCGCTCGGTTTTACCGCCGTCGAGCGCCTGCACGTGGATGCGCCGGTGCGCGTGGGCGCCATCGAGGTGATACCGCGCCGGGCGCTGGACGACGATGTCGACTCGCTGTTCCAGGTGCGCGCCGCCGGATTGAACGTGCTCAACGTCGTCGATTCCTGGATCGGCCCGGAGACCCTGGCGCAACTGGCCGCGTTCGCGCCATGGGACATGGTGCTGTGGCCCTTCCAGACCATGCGCGAGATTGCCGTCATCGCGCCATCGCAGGCGGCCCGGGGCCAGGTGGAACTGCCCGACGACTGGCTGCCGCAGCTGCGCGCGCTGGCGCCCCGTTACCTCGTGCCCAGCTCCTGCCAGTTCGTGCAGGAAGACTGGTCGTGGTACAACCATGCGATGTTCCCCATCACGTACGCCCGGTTTGCGCGGGAGATCGGCGCCGCGCTGCCGGGGGCGCACATCTTCCGGCTCGATCCGTCGACGGCCGTGCTGCTTGACGCGCAAGGCTTGACCGCTGCGGCGCCGCTGCCCTGGGTCATCCCGGTGGGGCCGCAGGACGTGGATTTCGACTACCGTCCGGAGGCGCCGCCGCCCGCCACGGCGGACATCGCGCGCCATTTCGCGCCCCTCGATGCCGAGGATACGGCGCTGGTGCTCGACTTTTGCCGCCATGGCCTGCTTGAACGCTACCGCGACATGGAGCTGCCCGAGGACAGCTACTTCCAGCAGCCACGCCTGTGGCGGCTGTCGCTGTACGGCCACGACGGCGCGGCCACGGTCCTGCATTACCGCACGCATGGCGACTTGATCGACCTCGTGCCCGATACCGGTGAAGCGCCCGGCTGGACGACGCAAGTGCCGCTGGTGAAATGCCATGCGGCGCTGGTGCTGGGCGAATCGCTGACGTCGATGTACATGCGCATCAACGATGGCGCTTTCGATGCCGCCACGCAGGCCGAACTGAGGGATGCCGACCTCGTCGACGATCCCCTGATCCGCTGCCTGTTCAACGACGCCATCGGCGCCTACCAGGCGGCGCAGCTGAAACGCCTGCTGGCCCGCTGAAGAAAACGCGGCGACAGGGTAAGATAGCTGCTTCTGACTTTGATCTGGAAAGACACCATGGCACACGACAATGAAACCGCAATCCTGGCCGGCGGCTGCTTCTGGGGCGTGCAGGACTTGCTGCGCCGCTATCCGGGCGTGCTGGCCACGCGCGTCGGCTACAGCGGCGGCGACGTCGCCAACGCCACCTACCGCAACCACGGCACGCATGCGGAAGCCATCGAAATCATCTTCGACCCGCAAGCCATCAGTTACCGCAAGATCCTCGAATTCTTCTTCCAGATCCACGACCCCAGCACGCCGGAGCGCCAGGGCAACGATCGCGGCAGCAGCTACCGTTCGGCTATCTTTTACACGAGCGACGAGCAACGGCGCGTGGCCGAAGAGACCATCCGCGACGTCGACGCGTCGGGCCTGTGGCCGGGCAAGGTGGTGACGGAAGTGGCGCCGGCCGGCCCGTTCTGGGAAGCGGAGCCCGAGCACCAGGATTACCTGCAGCGCTTGCCGCACGGCTATACCTGCCACTACATCCGCCCGGACTGGGTCTTGCCGCAGCGCGCACAGTAAGCGCGCGGGGCAGGGGAGACGGCGATGCGCTATTGGCGGGTGGAGCGGCGGCAGGCGGAGGGGCAGCTGGACCTGGGGCGCGCCCTGGACCTGGTGGCGGCCATCGGCCATGCCGACGTGAATGCCATGGCGGGCGCCATCCTGAAGACGGTCGGCACGGCCGCGCCGATCGCCCAGTGCACGATCTTCGCATATGAATTCGGCAACCGGCCGCGCACGGTGGCTGTGGCGGACCGGCGCGGCGGGCGCTTCCTGCAGGATATCGCGGACAGCTACGCCCGCCACTACTACGCGCTCGACGGCAACCAGAGCGTCATCGCCCCCGCCGCCCGGCCGAAAATCGACCCCGCCATCGTGCTGCACCAGCAAGCGAGCGACGAGATCCGCCATCCCGGCTACCGCGCCGCCTGCTACCAGCGGCCGAATGTGTCGGACCGGCTGTCCTTGCTGGTGCAGCCGGCCAGCGATATCTGGCTGTCCGTCAATTTTTACCGCGACAGCGGCCAGGGCAAGTTCCAGCCCGGCGAAATCGCCGGCATCGAAGCCCTGTCGCCCCTGTTTGCATATGCGGCCAGGCACCACTACAGCCTGAACGGCCAGCCGGCGCAGGGCGTCGCGCCCATGATGCTGGCCCGGCTGCGCCAGCATGGCCCGCAATTGAGCAAGCGCGAACTCGATGTCCTGCGCGGCGTGCTCGAAGGACTGACGGCCGTGGAGATTGCCGAGACCATGGGCGTGCAGCCGGCGAGCGTCATCACCTACCAGAAGCGCGCGTACAAGCGCCTGGGCATTGCCAGCCAGCGACAATTGTTTGCGCTATGTCTAGGCCCGCAAGCGGCATAGATGCTAGCGCTGCCTGGTTGCCGGGGCCTGCATAAAATAGCTGAAATTCAAGGTGATAATGTGCGCGTATTGATACGGGAATACGGCCTATGCTGCTTGCAGAGTGTTGACGCGTTGAAACAAAACAACCGTCGGCAAGGCTGATAGCCAGCGCCTGTCGCAGCCCGCGATCTCCTGTTTCCCTGGCTCAGGAACCACCCCGAAGGAGTTCATTGTGTCCACATCTGAATTGAATGCGGTAGAACACGTGTATTTGATCGCCGGCAATCTCGGCCTGCCAGGCGCACCCATCCTGAATCTGGCCCTGTTCTACAACCCCGACGATGGCACGGTCAGCGGCGAAGCCCTGATCACGCAGTCGATCGCGCCTCCGCACGGCCGCGTGGTGATCCGCCCCGTCAGCGGACCCGTGCATGGCCTGGGCGTGGGGAAAACCACGCGCGTCTTCAGCCTGCGCGGCGAATATGTCGTGTCCGTGCCGCCACCGGCCATCGGCAGCTACCTGGCACAGTTCGAAGCGACGTTTGCCACCGACAACAACTGGAGCGGCCACGGCTCCTTTATCTATGACCAGCAAAAGGTCGATAACGTGCCGATCAAGAAACGCGGCTAAGCACGCCGCCCGACGGCATCGGGCCATGACGGCGGCATCCCACGCGGGCCGCCGCCGTTGTCCTGCCCACTAGTTCTTTTGGCGGCCAGCTGTCCCCAAAATGGGGACAGCCTTGAGCCTGCCCGTCTGCATACTGTGTCTCAAGCCGGATCAGCCGGCGGCTCCCACCCCATAAAAACAGCAAGGGGGGAGCGACACCTTATGGAGACAAGCATGACCATCGCCCCGGCGGCTCCCCCCGCCATCCATGCGCCCGTCCTCGACGCGGCCACCGTGCAACTGGAACAGCAGGTGATGCGCAAGGTATCGCGCCATCTGCTGGGATTTTTGTTCCTGCTGTTCGTATTCTCCTTTCTCGACCGTATCAATATCGGCTTTGCCGGCCTGACCATGATGCAGGACCTGGGCCTGTCCGGCACCCAGTTCGGCTTTGCCACCACCCTGTTTTACATCGCCTACATCGCTTGCAGCATCCCCAGCAATATCGTGCTGGCGCGCATCGGCGCGCGTCGCTGGATAGGCTCGATGATGATCGCCTGGGGCCTGGCCTCGACGGCGACCCTGTTTGCCAGCGGCCCGGCCAGCCTGTATGCGCTGCGCTTCCTCGTCGGCGTGACGGAGGCGGGCTTTTTGCCCGGCATGCTGCTGTACCTGACCTACTGGTTTCCCAGCGCCTACCGCGCGCGGGCCAACGCCCTGTTCATGATCGCCATGCCCGTCACGGCCGCCATCGGCTCGGCCTTGTCGGGCCTGATCCTGGGCCTGGACGGCCACTGGGGCTTGAAGGGCTGGCAATGGCTGTTCTTGCTTGAAGGCATGCCTTCCGTGCTGCTGGGTCTGATGGTGTATGGCTACCTGGACGACGCGCCCCACAAGGCGAACTGGCTGGGCACGCTGGAACGGCAGGTGCTGGCGCGCATGCTGGCGGCCGAGCACAAGCCGGCGGCGCCGCAGGCCGTGGCACAGGCGCAGACCTCCGTGCTGGCGGAGATGTGCTCGCCCACGGTGCTGAAATTCGGCATCGCCTATTTTTGCCTGGTGAACACCCTGGCGATGGTGGCCGTGTGGACGCCGTTGATCGTGAAAAGTTTCAATAGCGGCGCCAGCAATACGCAGATCGGGCTGCTGGCGGCCATACCCCAAGTGTGCACGGTGATCGGCATGATTGCCTGGGGCCGCCGCTCGGACCGCCTGCAGGAACGCCGCTGGCACATCGTCTGGCCCATGCTGCTGTCGGCCGCCGGCTGGCTGCTGACCGCGTATGCCGGCAATCCCGTCGTGCAGCTGCTGGGCGTGTGCATGGCCTCGACGGGCGCCTACACGGCCATGTCCGTCTTCTGGACGACGCCGGACCGTGCGCTGAGCCTGGGCGCGCGCGCCATCGGCATCGCCGTCATCAATGCCACGGGCAATATCGGCTCGGCCCTGAACCCCGTCGTCGTGGGCTGGCTGAAGGATTTCACGCACAGCTTTGCCACGGGCTTGTTGTACGCCAGCGTGCTGCTGGTGGCGGGCGCGGCCATCGTGCTGACCCTGCCGATGGCGCGCGGCAAGGAACATTCTTGAAGAGGACACCATCATGAGCGACACGTTTCACCCCTATCCCCATGTGCCGACAGTCTATCCGCCCGGCAAACCGGCCGCTACGGGCACGCAGCATGTGCCCGTCGTGATCGCCGGCGGCGGCCCCGTGGGCCTGGCCACGGCCCTGGGCCTGGCGCGCCACGGCGTGCGCTCGGTGCTGATCGAAGCCGATGACGGCGTCTGCACGGGCAGCCGCGCCATCTGCATCTCGCGGCGCAGCCTGGAAATCATCGAACGCCTGGGCGCGCTCGACGGTTTTCTCGCCAAGGGCTTGCCGTGGGCCGGCGGACGCAGCTTTTACCGCGAGGAAGAAGTGCTGCACTTTACGATGCCGCAAGACGCGCACCAGAAATTGCCGCCGATGCTCAACCTGGCGCAATACCATATCGAACAATTCCTGCTCGATGCGGCCGAACGCCTGCCGGAACTGATCGATATCCGCTGGCAGACGCGGGTCACGGGCGTGGCGCGCCGCGCCGACGGCGTCACCGTCAGCGTGGCCACGCCCGATGAAAGCTACCAGATCGAGGCGGACTGGCTGGTGGCGGCCGACGGCGGGCGCAGCGCCGTGCGCGAGGCGCTGGGCTTGAAACTGCAGGGTACCAGCTATGAGGGCCGCTATGTGATCGTTGACATCCACCTGAACAGCAGCCGTCCGATGGAACGCCTCGCGTATTTCGATCCGCCGTCGAATCCCGGTTCGACCGTGCTGGTGCACAAGCAGCCCGACGACATCTGGCGCATCGACTACCAGCTGCGCGACGACGAGGATGCGCAGGCGGCCGTGCTGCTGGAAAACGTGGCGCCCCGCGTGGACAGCCTGCTGGCCATGATGGGGGAAACGGCACCGTGGCATCCCGTGTGGATCACCATCTACAAGGCAAACGCGCTGACGCTGGAGAAATACCGCCACGGCCGCGTGCTGTTCGCGGGCGACGCGGCCCACCTGGTGCCGATCTTCGGCGTGCGGGGAGCGAACTCGGGCATCGACGACGCCGACAACCTGGCCTGGAAGCTCGCATATGTCGTCCAGGGGCAGGCGCCGCACGGTTTGCTCGACAGCTATTCGGACGAGCGCGTGTACGCGGCCCATGAAAACCTGCGCCACGGCACGAAAAGCACGGAATTCATGGCGCCGCCCACGTTTGCCTTCGAGTTGATGCGCACGGCCGTGCTGGGCCTGGCGGGCAGGCATGCGCACGTGCGTTCCCTGATCAATCCGCGCCAGACCAGCGCCATCGCGTATGCGCGCTCGCCGTTGAACGGGGCGGATGCGGATGCGTTCGGCGCCGGTCCCGCGCCGGGCACGGTCTTGCCCGAGTGTCCGCTGGCGCTGCTGCAGGACGGCGCGCGGAAAGCCGGTTATATTACCGATCTGGTGCGGCTGGGGCAGGGGCGGTTTGCGGGCTTGTACTTCAGCGACGATGGCCAGGTGCCCGAGGAATTGCTGGCGCTGCGCGGCACGCTGCCGCTGGCGACCGTGGCCATTGCCCGCAATCCCGTGCGGACAGGCGGGGAACTGTGCGCCTGGGACCATACGGCGCAGGTATGCTCGCTGTTCGATGCGCAGCCCGGCACGTTTTACCTCGTGCGCCCGGACGGTCACGTGCTGGCGCGCTGGCGGCAGGTGCAGGCGGGGCAGGTGGCGGCAGCGCTGGCGGCGGCAGGCATCGGCACACAATCGTAACAAGGAGACAATATGACGGACATCGAACTCGATAATCTTTATACCGAGCTGTGCCACACCATGGGCGGCGTGGGCGAGCAGCGCGCGCCGCTGCTGCTGGCCCGCTTCGCCTTGCTGGCCATGGGCGCCATCGGCAAGGCCGACGTGGTGCAGGGCTTGCTGCGCGACGCGGCCGAAGGCCTGGCGGAGCCCGTATGATAGGCGCCGGTTATCAAAGCGGCTTCGGCAACGAATTTGCCACGGAAGCCGTGCCCGGCGCCTTGCCGCAGGGACAGAATTCGCCGCAGCAGGCGCCCCTGGGCCTGTATGCGGAACAGTTGTCGGGCACGGCCTTCACGGCGCCGCGCGCGCAGAACCGGCGCTCGTGGCTGTACCGCATCCGTCCTGCCAGCCGGCATCCGCCGTTTACCCTGCTGGCGAATCCCCGCATCGTCAGCGATTTCCATGCGATGCCGCCGACGCCGCCGAACCAGCTGCGCTGGGATCCGCTGCCGCTGCCCGATGCCGGCCAGGCGACGGATTTCATCGATGGCCTCGTGACGATGGCCGGCAATGGCAGCGCGGAAGCGATGAGCGGCTGCGCCATCCACCTGTATGCGGCGAACCGGCCCATGCAGCGCTTCTTTTACTCGGCCGACGGCGAGCTGCTGGTCGTGCCGCAGCAGGGCCGGCTGGCCATCGCCACGGAGCTGGGCCTGATCGAGCTGGAGCCGCAGGAAATCGCCGTCATCCCGCGCGGCGTGCGCTTTCGCGTGACCCTACCCGACGGCCAGGCGCGCGGCTATGTGTGCGAAAACTTCGGCACGGCGTTTCGCCTGCCGGACATGGGGCCCATCGGCTCGAACGGCCTGGCGAACGCCCGCGATTTCCTCACGCCGCATGCCGCGTACGAGGATATCGAGGGCGAGTGCGAGCTGGTGGCCAAGTTCGGCGGCCATTTGTGGCGCACGACGCTCGATCATTCGCCGCTGGACGTGGTGGCCTGGCATGGCAATTACGCGCCGTATAAATATGATTTGCGCCGCTTTAACACCATCGGCTCGATCAGCTACGACCACCCGGACCCGTCGATCTTCCTCGTGCTGCAAGCGCCCAGCGAAAACCCGCAACTGGGCGCCATCGACTTCGCCATCTTCCCGCCGCGCTGGCTGGCCGCCGAACACACGTTCCGCCCGCCCTGGTTCCACCGCAACGTGGCCAGCGAATTCATGGGGCTGATCCACGGCGTGTACGACGCCAAGGCGGCCGGTTTCGTGCCGGGCGGCGCCAGCCTGCACAACTGCATGTCCGGCCATGGCCCCGATGCGCAGACCTTCGAGCGCGCCTCGCACAGCGACACGTCGGCGCCCGTGAAGGTGGGCGACACCATGGCCTTCATGTTCGAGACGCGCACCATCATCAAGCCGACGCCATTCGCCTTGAACGGCGGCCTGCTGCAAAATGATTATTTCGAGTGCTGGCAAGGCTTGCGCAAGCACTTCGACCCGGACCAGGCCTAGTCAAGCGGCCCGCGCCCGGGTGTGCGGATTGACGGGCCGCGCCAGTCCCAGGTGGTCGCGCAGGGTGTTGCCTGCATATTCGGTGCGGAACAGGCCGCGTCGCTGCAGTTCCGGCACCACGAGGCGGGTAAAATCCTCGAAGCCTTGCGGCAGCAGCGGCGGCACGACGTTGAAACCGTCCGCGCCCCGTTCCGTGAACCACTGTTCCATCTGGTCGGCCACGGTCCTGACGGAGCCGATCGCTTGCAAGTGGCCGCGCGCCACGCGAAAGCGCAGCACCAGCTGGCGCAGGGTCAGGTGCTCGCGGCGCGCCAGTTCCAGCTGCTGCGCAAAGCGTCCCTTGCCGTTGTCCCCCGCCTGATAGGGCAGGTCGGGCAGGGGGCCGTCGAGCGGATAGCCGGCGAGGTCAAAACCGCCAAATTCCAGGTTGCTGAAGTCGACCAGCGATTGCAGCTCGCCGAACTGGTCCTGCGCCTGCTGGTCGCTTTCCGCCACCACCACCGACAGCCCTGGCGTGACCTTCAGCTGATCTTCGGCGCGGCCGTATTTCGCCATGCGCCCTTTCACGTCCGCGTAATACGCCTGCGCCACGGGCAGCGAGGTGGCCGAGCAGTACACCATCTCGGCCTGGCGCGCGGCAAATTCGCGGCCCGTGTCGGAATTGCCCGCCTGCACCAGCACGGGGTGGCCCTGCACGGGCCGGGGCAAGTCCAGCAAGCCTTGCGAGGCGAAATGCTCGCCGTGGAAGTCCAGCGCGTGGCCTGCCGCCGGCTGGTAGAACTGGCCGCTGGCGCGGTCGGGCCGGTCGAAGGCATCGTCATCCCAGCTATCCCACAGGGCCCTGGAGAGGGCGACGAATTCGTCGGCGCGCGCATAACGCTCCGCGTGACTGCGCGGTGCATCGATGCCGAAATTGCGCGCCGTGTGTTCGCCGAACGAGGAAACGACGTTCCAGCCCGCGCGCCCGCCGCTCAGGTGGTCGAGCGAACTGAATTTGCGCGCCACGTGATACGGATGTTCATAATTGGTGTTGACGGTGGCGATCAGGCCGATACGGCTGGTGACGGCGGCGATGGCCGATAGCAGGGTGAAGGGCTCGAACGGCAGGCCGATGGCGGCGCGGCCCGTTTCCGGCGCGACGTCGCCGGCGCGGCCGATGAAGTCGGCAATGAAAAAACTGTCGAATTTGGCCGCCTCGGCCAGCTGGGCGGCGCGCAGCCACCAGGCCAGGTCGGGCCGTCCGCTGGCGCTGGCCGATGGGTGGCGCCAGGCGGCAGGGTGGTGGCCGTGGCGTTGCAGGAAGACATTCAGGACGAGCTGGCGTGGCGGCATGGGAGTTCCGTGGTGGGCAGGCGACATTGCCTGCTCCACTGCCATTGCAAGGTTCGGGCCAGCACCGGAGCCGCACCTGAGCAGCAGCGGGCATATGCAAAATCCGGATAAGCTAGAACGGCACCATTCGTTCACGCCGGCGCTTTTTGCGCGGTATAGTCGGCGCATGGAACTCCTCGCCCACAACTTCAGCAGCGACTTTGCGCGCAGCGCCCACCTGGCCCGCGGCGCGGGCAGTGCCGATGACGACGGCGCGCTGGTTGCCTTCCGCGACCCGCAGCAAATGAGCTTGCTGGTGCGCGCCACGGCGTTTGTCTTTGCCGACCCCCACTCGCGCCAGTTGCACGAACTGATCGAACGCATCGCTCCCAGCGAGGCGACGGTGCTGATCACGGGCGAGACGGGCACCGGCAAGGAGCTGATCGCGCGCCACGTGCATGGCTTGAGCGGGCGCGCCGAGCAGCCCTTTGTGGCGATTAACTGCGGCGCGTTTTCCGAAACCCTCGTCGAGAGCGAACTGTTTGGCTATGAACGGGGGGCGTTCACGGGCGCGCAGCAGGGCAAGCCGGGCTGGTTCGAGACGGCCAGCGGCGGCACCCTGTTCCTCGATGAAATCGGCGACTTGCCGCTGGCGATGCAGGTCAAGCTGCTGCGCGTGCTGCAGGAGCGCGAAGTGGTGCGCCTGGGCGCGCGGCGCGCCATTCCCATCGACGTGCGCCTGATCGCCGCGACGAATGTGGACCTGGCCGAAGCCGTGCGGGCCGGGCGCTTCCGCGAAGACCTGTATTACCGGCTGCAGGTGATCGGCCTGCCGCTGCGGCCGCTGCGCGAGCGTCCGGGCGACGTCATGCCGCTGACGCGCCACTTCATGGCCATCTATGCGCAGCGATTGCACCTGGGCGAAGTGGAGCTGGGGGCCGATGCGCAGCAAGCCTTGCTGGCCTATCCGTGGCCGGGCAATATCCGCGAACTGGAAAACGTCATCCACCGCGCGCTGCTCGTGTGCCGCAGCGGCGTCGTGCGCGCCGAGGACTTGAGTTTGTCGGGCTGGCACCGCGCAGTGGCTGCCGCACCCGCGACGGCCCATGTGCCTGCTCCAGATGCCTGGGCCGGCGGCGCCGACATCGCCTACGCGGCACACGGCGCGGCCGCGCAGGACGACTCGCTGGCCGCCGAACGCTTCGCCCGCGCCTGGCAAGTCTTGCTCGACTCGGGCGAAGCCGTGGCATTCGAAGCCATGCAGCAGGAGCTGGTGCGCACCGCGTGGGAGCGCAATGAGCGCAACCAGGTGCGCACGGCCAAGCACCTGAACCTGAGCCGCAACATCCTGCGCACCTTCCTGAAAAAAGCGGGCGCCATCGATTAGCCTTGCGACTTCTCCCCTGGAGCCGGACCCGCAGCCATGCGGGCTCCGGCTTTTTTCATGGCTGCTGCCTATGCAGCAGTCTGCTGGCCAGGATGCAGCCGCTTGCTGCATAGGCAGCAGTGTCGGGCGCCGGTGGGTGTCCAGCACATGGCATGTTTTCTGCGAGGAGGGTGGGGCAGGCCGCGGCGCGCAATGTGCGGCGGTATTTTCTTCTATCCACGACAGGAGTCCATGCATGACCATTGAATTCATCTGGCAATTGCCCACCAGCGGCGACGGCCGCCATGCGGCGCCCGGCGTCACGCGCCGCGGCGAACGGGCCGCCGGCGCGCCCAGCCCCCTGCAGGCGGGCGTGAGCGACCCGCGCGGCGCGCGTCCGCCGTTCAATTACTACGACTACCTGCACCAGATCGCCCGCGCGGCGGACCTGTCCGGCTTCGACGGCATCCAGGTGCGCCACGATACGCAGGGCGATGAAAGCTGGATCGTCGCCGGCTACCTGGCGCGCAGCACGCGCCATTTGAAACTGATCGCCGAATTCGATGCGGCCTGGGGTTCGGCCGTGTACGCGGCAAAGAACGCCGTCAGCTTCCAGCGCTTCACGGGCGGGCGCTTCGCCTGGCAGATCGCGCATGGCGGCGATGCGGCAGCGCGCCGGCGCCAGGGCGATGCGGCGCCGGACGCCGATATCGTGCCGCGCATCGATGAATTCATCACGGTGGCGCGCGGCGTGCAGAATGCTTCTCCCTTCAGCTTCAAGGGCAGGTTTTTCGAAGTGCAGGATGGCGGCTTCAAGGGGCCGCTGGCGAACCACCCGCTCAACGGCATCTACCTGACGGGCGATAGCCCCGAGGCGCTGGAGCTGTCGGCGCGCCAGGCCGACGTGCACGTGTTCGACGCGGCGCCCGTGGCGGCCTTGCAGCCGGCCATCGACAGGCTGCACACGCAGGCGCGCCAGCTGGGCCGCACGGTGGCGGCGGGCTTGCGCATCGACGTGCTGGCCCGCGAAACGCTTGAAGAAGCCTTGCGCGATGCGCGCCGCTATCGCCGCGGGGCGGGGCTGGCCGACGATGCCCCGTTCGACGATGGCGCGGCCGCTTTCTGGCCCGGCTTTGCGCAGGCGCAAACGGGCGCCCATGGCGCCCTGGTCGGCAGCTATGAACAGGTCGGCGCCGCGCTGGAGGCATATGCGCAGGCCGGCGTGTCCAGCTTCGTGCTGGCGGCCATCCCGCATTTCGAGGAAGCCTACCGCATCGGCGAGCATGTGCTGCCACGCGTGCGGGCAGCCTTGAGCGCGCAACGGCAAGCGGCCTGAATTCCTGTATCCACCTTACTGAAGGAGCATCCCTGATGGCAATCGATTTTTTCTGGCGCATTCCCACGCATGGCGAACCGAGTTCGCACCGCGCCCGCACGCCGTTTCGCGGCGACTGGTTTCCCGGCAACGACAACCTGCGCCAGGCCGGCCTCGGTGGCGGCGGCGCCGACGGTTTCACCTACATCGACTACCTGGCGGAAATCGCCCGCGCGGCCGAAATATCGGGCTTCCAGGGCGGCCTGATTCCCTCGTTTCCCATGACGGACGAGCCGTGGGCCATTTCCGCGCTGCTGGCGCGCGAGACGCGCACCTTCCGCTTCATGATCCCGTTCCAGCCCGGTTTCCTCAACCCCGTGGTGGCCGCGCGCATGACGGCCAGCCTGCAGCGGGCCACGGGCGGGCGCGCCCTGTACAACGTCATCACGGGCGGCGGCGGGCCGGCGCAACTGTGGTGGGGCGATGCGGCCGGCCACGACGACCGCTATACGCGCACGACGGAATTCCTCGATGTGGTGCGCGGCGTGTGGCGCGGCGGGCCGTTTTCCTACCAGGGCAAGTTCTACCAGGTGGAAGATGCGGGCCTGGCCACGCCGCTGGCGGAGCAGGACTTCCCCGAGATTTATTTTTCCGGCTCGTCCGACGCGGCCCTCGGTTCCGCGTCGAAGCATGCGGATTACTACCTGACGTGGCTCGAGCCCTTCGAGCAGCTGCGCGAGAAATTCGCCCGCGTGCATGAAAAGACGGCGCTGCTGGGGCGCAAGATCAAGTGCGCCGTGCGCGTCGACATTGTCGCCCGCGCCACGGAAGAGGAGGCCTGGGACGAAGTGCGCAAGGGCTTCGACGCCGTCGATGCCGCCACCCTGCGCCAGTTCCTCAGCGCCGATGGCGGCGATTCCGTGGGCGCGGCGCGCCAGCGCGGCAACCGCCCGACCACCCTGAACAGCTACAAGGACCTGATCACGGCGCCGAACATCTGGTCTGGCTTCAATCTGCTGCGCGGCGGGCAGACGCAGGGCATCGTCGGCAGCTACCAGCAGGTGGCCGAGCGCCTCGACGAGCTGGTGCAGCTGGGCGCCGACGCCTTCATCCTGGCCAGCACGCCGCACCTGGAAGAGGCCTACCGCGTGGGCGAGGAAGTGCTGCCGCTGGTGCGCGGACATACGTCGGCCCTGCTGCGCGCCGCCTAAGTATCCCCTGTTGCCGCGACAGCAGCGCCATGGCCTGCTGTCGCGCAGGCAGCACGCGGCAGCGCCGCTGCTGCCAAATCAACAGCACTATCATCATGCTAGTCTTCCTTTGAAATCAAGCACTTGACTCACATTTTGCTGCGCTGCGGCAGCGGGCATGCGCCTTGCAATGACAGTCATCACCATCTCGCGTTTTGACTTTCATCAAGGATAACTACCCATGCGCCGTACGACTGCCCCCGCTGCCATTTCTTCATTCCCCTTCCATTTGACGCCAGTGCGCCGCGCGCTGCGCTCGGCCTTCGCCATCGGCGGCTGGATGCTGGTCCATGGCATGGCCCATGCGGAAACGCCTGCCGCCGATGTCATCGCCACGGCCGACGCGAACGGCGCCGGCGAGGGCGCCTCCTTGCAATCGGTGACGGTGACGGCGCAAAAGCGCGAGGAATCCGCGCAGAAGGTGCCGAGCGCGATCACGGTCCTGGGCGGCAAGGAGCTGCTCGACACGGGCATCGGCCGCTCGGCCAGCGAAATCCTCAATTACGTGCCGAACGCCTCGGCCGGCACGCAGCAGCATGGCCGCCCGCGCTGGTGGATACGCGGCGTCGGCGCTGGCCAGCAGCAGATCGACTTCCCCAATCCCGTCGGCTTCTATCTCGACGACGTCTACATCAGCAACTCCAGCGCCACGGGCTTTCCCCTGTTCGACCTGGACCGGGTGGAAGTGCTGCGCGGGCCGCAGGGCACCCTGTGGGGCAAGAATACGACGGGCGGCGCCATCAACGTCATTTCGCGCAAGCCCTCGTTCAAGTCCAGCGGCTACGCCAAGCTGGACTACGGCAGCTACGACACCAAGCTGGCCGAAGGGGCCATCGGCGGCGCGCTGGTCGACGAGGTGCTGGCGGGGCGGCTGTCCTTCCACACGGAGCAGCAGGACCGGGGCCGCTTCCGCAACCTGTTTACGGGCGAGCGCGATGGAAAACTCAAGGACAGCGCCATCCGCGGCCAGCTCAAGGCCCTGATCGGGCGCGACCTGACGGCCAATCTGAACCTGCATTACCGCGACTACACGACCAAGGGCGCCACCACCACGGTGGCCAGCTATGGCGCCAATGGCGTCTACCGCAATGGCTACGTCCCCAGCACGAATCCGGACGACGTGAGCACGAACGCGCCGGCCGACAGCGACGTGAAACAGGGCGGCGCCCAGCTGAACCTGGAATACGCGCTGGGCGAGCTGACCCTGACCTCGATCACCGGCTATGAAAACTTCCGCAACGAGGCGACGGGCGACAGCGACAACACGCCGCTGGAAGTGGGGCGCAGCCGCTCGAAGGCGAGCAGCCGCCAGGTGTCGCAGGAGCTGAGATTGACGTCGCCGCAGAACGGCGCCGTGAGCTGGGTGGCGGGCCTGTTCTACTTCAATGAAAAGATCGATTCCGATGCGGCCGGCGCGCGCCTGCCCAACGGCACGGTGCCGGCGCTGGCGGGCAGCACGCAGCCCGTCGGCTACAACCGCACCATCTACCAGCACAAGGCGCGCAGCGCGGCCATCTTCGGCAGCACGACCGTCAACTTCAGCGAGCAGCTGCTGTCCACGTTCGGCCTGCGCTGGACCACGGAAACCAAGGACCTGGACCTGCGCCGCGTGCAGGCCGCATCGAACACGGTGACGTTCGGCGATCCGTCCAACTGGTGGAACACGGTCCGGGGTGGCAATTACGCGGCCGCCTCCGTGGCCAACAACAACTTCACGTCGAATCCCTCGACCACGTGGAATGCGCTGACCTACGACGTGACGCCCGAGTACCGCTTCAGCCGCACCCTGCGCGGCTACCTGAAATACGCGCACGGCATCAAGTCGGGCGGCTACAACACGAGCGCCACGGACGTGCGCGCCCTGAACACGGTGAAGCCGGAGACCCTGAACTCGTTCGAGGCGGGCATCAAGTCCGAATGGCTGGATGGCCGCCTGAATTTCAACGCCAACGTCTTCCACTATGACTACAAGAACGTGCAGGTGAATATCACGGGCGTGTACAACGGCGACCCCACGCAAAGCGTGAACTACCTGCAGAACGTGCGCAAGGCCCACGTGAATGGCGCCGAATTCGAGGTCGAGGCGCAGCCGACGGACAATCTGCACGTCAACGCCAACGTGGGCCTGCTGCGCACGCAATTCGACGATTTCGCCATCCAGAACAATGGCGGCGACCGTTCCGGCAATGAATTCGTGCGCTCGCCCCATGTGACGGCCCTGCTGGCGGCCGACTACCGCTACCCGCTGGGCAATGGCGCGCAGCTGGTCTTCAGCGGCGACGTGCGCTACACGTCGAAGCAGTACTACTATGTCGACCCGCAAAGCGACGCGCGCGGCTTGCTGAACCAGGGCGGCTTCGCGCTGGCCAATGCGCGCCTGTCGTATGTGCTGCCGGGCGGCAAGCAACGGATCACGGCGTATGCGAACAACCTGGCCGACAAGGTCTACCGCAACCATACGCTCACCAGCTTCGTGCCGGGCGCGGTGAATGGCGACACCGTCATCATCGGCCAGGGCCGCACGGTGGGGGCGTCGTACACGCTGCAGTTCTAGGCGCGCGGGGCAGGGACAGGGGCGATATGCTATAGTCGCCGGGCGTGGCTGCCGCACCCTGTGCGGCAGCCACGCAACGTTCTCAGGGCGGGGTGCGATTCCCCACCGGCGGTAATGGCATGCGTGCCTAGCCCGCGAGCGCTTGCCGGCACGGTCTTCGGACCGGGACGGCAAGGTCAGCAGACCCGGTGTGATTCCGGGGCCGACGGTATAGTCCGGATAAAGAGAGAGCGGGATGTATCATTGTGTTGCTGCCGGCCTGCGCCCGGCGCATGGACGGCCTGCGTTTGCCGTCGGTGCGCGTGCGCGTATGTCTGCATGCGCAGTAGGGCGCGGCTGTTCTGCGCCTGTCATATCCCCTTCGATCCCATGCCCTGTTTTTATCATTCTTGAAAACAGGAGTTTCTTATATGTCACAACCTTCACACGCCGCACCCGGCAAGCGCATCGCTTTCATCCAGGCGGGCTGGCACCGCGACATCGTCGCCCAATGCCGCTTGTCCTTCATCGCTGACATGGCGGTCCTCGGCTTTGCCGAGGGCGAGATCGATGTCGTCGACGTCGCCGGCGCCTTTGAAATCCCCCTGCATGCGCAAGCGCTGGCCAGGAGCGGCCGGTACGCGGCGATTGCCGCTTCCGCGCTGGTGGTCGACGGCGGCATCTACCGCCATGACTTCGTCGCCGACGCCGTCATTTCCGGCATGATGCAGGTGCAGCTGGCGACGGGCGTGCCCGTGCTGTCGGCCGTGCTGACTCCGCATCACTTCCACGCGGGCCACGAACACCAGGAGTTCTACTTCCAGCACTTCAAGGTCAAGGGCGCGGAACTGGCCACGGCTTGCGCGGCCACCATCCATTCGCTGCAGCGGCTGGCGCAACCGGCCAGTGCGCCGCATGCGGCGCTGGCCGCCTAAGCGGCCGTTTGCCGCGTAGCGGCAATGCCGGGGCCAGCGCATCTGGATGCGCTGGCCTTTTTTACGCCGCCTGCTGCAGCAGCGCCGCCAGCCGCCGCTGCGCTTCCTCCAGGGGGCGGCGGTCGATCCAGGCGTCGATGTCGACGTCGCGGTCGAGGAAACCGTGCTGCAGCTGGAAATCCTTCTGCTGGCGGAACAGGGCCACCTTCTCGTCGGACAGGTCGGGCGCCAGCGTCAAATGAAAACCGTCGCGGTAGGCTTCGGCCACGGCGTCGGCGCCGGCCCGCGTCTCGCCCTGCAGGATGGCCAGCACGTCGGCCGGGTGGCTGCGCGCCCAGTGCGCGGCGCGCAGCGTCTGCGTCAGAAAGCGCACGACCAGCTCGAAGTGCTGCTCCAGCATCGTTTCATGCACGGTGATCGGGCGCGGCGTGCCGTTATTCACGCGGAAGCGGCGGTCGGGCAGGGCGTCGATGTCGATGCCCACTTCCAGCCCCGCCGCGCGTGCCGCCTCGGCCGCCGCCGCGCCTTTCACGTAGACGGCGTCGACTTCGCCGCGCAGCAGCGGGCCTATGCCTTGCCATAGCCCCGCGCCCAGGTTCTGCGCCGCTGGCGCCTCGCCTCCCACTTCCACCAGCCGCACGTCGTCGAGCGTCAAGCCGGCCGACGCCAGCACGCCCTTGTAGCCGGCCAGGCTCATGCCGCGCGCGATGCTGCGGCCGCGCCGGTTCTCGCGCAAATCCTCGGCGCGGAAGGCGGGCAGCGCCAGGCGCTTGCCCTGCAGCTGCGCCGGCGTCGCGATGCCGGCGCCGGGGCGCACGAGGATGGCTTGCCATTCGTCTATCCATGTGAGGCCGATCAGGCGCGTGGGCGCCCCTTGCGCGCGCGCGGGCAGGGCCAGCAGGTTGCCGCCTTCGCGCACGAGCGTGGACAGGCCATGGTCGTAATGGTGGCGCGCCAGTTCGCCGCCCACTTCCTGCAGGGTTTTCAGGGCGATGCCGTCGCGGGCGAATTCCTCTTCCAGCCAGCCCAGCTTGTAGGCCAGGCCCGTGGCCGTGGGCACGGGGCAGCGCGTGAACCAGACGGTATCGACGGTATCGGCGCCAGCGGAGGTTGCGGTAGTCATGGGATTCCTTGGTGAGGTGAGGGAAGACCAGGCGCTGCACGAAACATGCCCGCTGCCGGGGCCTGGTCCGCCGGATCTGGCCCGGCCCTGTGCTTGCTGGCTGGCCGACAGCGCCGGCGCCTGGCGCTGCTGCCGCGCCAGCAGCCGCTGTTGCGCCAGCAGCAGCCATCCGCCATTTCCCCGGCCCCTGGCGCTGGCACGCGTCTTGCGAAAGTAGGGGCAGGAGCGACCCGTATCCCTAACCCAAACTGAATGGAGCATGACATGACGGACGTGGCACAAGCGGAAGCACAAGCAGAAACCCAGGAGCTGACGGCGGCCGAACTGGCCTTCGTGGAGCAGGTGCGGCGCGATGCGCAGACGGCCTTCGACGGCTTGCGCGAGACGGGCAGCCTGACGGCCAACGGCACGGTGGGCTTCGTCGAGCGCACGCCGGGCGGCGACAAGGTGGTGGTGGTCAACGATCCGGGCCCGTTCCGCCGCGGCCAGCCCCTGAAGGCGGCCGTGCTGGCGCTGGACGGCACGGTGATCGTGGGCGACGCCAACAACGGCGGCGCGCGCTATCTAAAACTGTTCCGCGAGCGGCCCGAGGTCACCTCGATCTCGCACGTGCATTCGCCGTCGCTCGGCGCGTGGGCGCAGACGCACCGCACCCTGCCGATCCGCTACGTGCCCGTGCAGCGCTACCAGCTGATACGCGAAATTCCCATCTATATCGACCGCCGCCAGCCCGAAGTCGATTTCATCCTCGGCGAAATCGCGCGCAACACGCACGCCACGGCCATCCTGGAAGCGAATGGCGGCGCCACCGTGTGGGGCAAGCAGGGCTTGCTGAAGCTGGCCGAATTCATTTTGCTGCTGGAAGAGGGCGCGCAGATCCAGATCGCGGCCGAAGCCATCGGCGGCTCGCGCGACTTCGGCCCCGGCGTGCTGCTGCAGCAGTGGAAGATGAGCAAGCTGATCGACACGGCGCGCGCTCTTTCCCTGCTTCCTGCCACCGACTTGGTATAACTTTCAAGAACAGGTCCGCAATGTCATTGAAATTCTTACGTTTGACCTGGCGCAAGGCAGTCGCCGCCGCCCTGGCGGCCAGCCTGCTGGTGCCGTCGATTGCGGCCGCCGCCGAGCCGCTGCCGGCCGCCGTGCGCATCGCCGTCGTGGCGCGCACGGCGCCGTCGGGCAAGACCGTGTTTGCCGGTTCGGCCGCCCAGGTGGCCGCGCAAGGCTGGCTGGCCGCCGAGCTGGGCAAGCTGGGCGTGAAGCTGGAATGGGTGCCCGTCACCACCAATTCCGTGGCGACGCAAGTCAACGAAGCGTTTGCCAACCGTTCGATCGACCTGGCCCAGTATGGCGACTTGCCGTCGATTATCGCCAATGCCTCGGGCTTGCAGACGCGCCTGATCCTGCCCGGCGGCAGTTTCAGCAATACCTATCTGGTGGTGCCGAACGGCGCCACGGCCCGCTCGATCAAGGACTTGAAGGGCAAGCGGATTGCCCTGCACCGTGGCCGGCCGTGGGAATACCCGTTTGCGCGCCTGCTGGAAGCGAATGGCATGACCTTGCGCGACGTCAAGATCCTCAACCTCAATCCGCAGGCCGGCGCGGCGGCCGTGGCGACGGGCGGCGCCGATGCCTTCTTTACCCTCAGCGACGCCTTCCTGCTGGAAGATAAGAAGGTCGGCAAGATCATCTGGTCCAGCAAGGCGCCGCCGCAGGACTGGAAGATGCGCGCCGAACTGTGGGCCGACAGCGGCTTCCTGAAAAGCTATCCGCAGCTGGCCCAGCTGGTGGTGACGGCCTATGTGCGCGAGCACCACCGGGCCGCCGGCGCCGGCGGCGAAGACGAATACGTGCGCATCGAGGCCGCGTCCGGCCAGGTGGAAAGCGTGGTGCGGCGCGAACTGGCGGGCGACCACACGCCGTGGCAGGCGCGCTGGTCGCCCTTGTTTAGGGCCGGCCTGCGCCAGCATTACCTGGGCGAGGCGGCGTATGCGAAGAGCGCGGGGCTGATCGCGCGCCCGCTGCAAGTCGATAGCCTGTTCGCGCCGCAGTTCGTCAACCAGGCGCTGGCGCAGTTGAAACTGCAAACTTACTGGACGCCATGACTTCCATCGTCAACGCCATCCCCTTGCCACGCGCCAGGCCGGCGCCGCCAGCGCAGGCCGCGGCGGCGCGCACGCCGTGGCTGCGGCGCTTCGTGCGCTCGCGCTGGTCCGTGTGGGCCTCGCCGCTGGCCTTGCTCTTGCTATGGAGCATAGCCACCAGTTATGAATGGATGCCCGCGCACATTTTGATGTCTCCCTGGCAAGTGCTGCTGACGGCCCGCGACCTGGCCGAGAGCGGCGAACTGGGCCAGCACCTGGGCATCAGCCTGTTCCGCCTGCTGGCCGGCTTCGGCCTGGGCGCCAGCGTCGGCCTGGCCTTCGGCGTCGTGCTGGGCCTGTCGCCGGGCTTGCGCAGCTATGTCGATCCCACCTTCAATGTCTTGCGCCAGTTGCCGACGGTGGCCCTGATTCCCCTGTTTATCCTGCTGTTCGGCATAGGCGAGAGCTTCAAGGTGTTTATCGTGGCCAAGGCCAGCTTCTTCATCGTGGCGCTGGCCGTGCATGACGCCATCCGCAACCTGTCGCTGCGCTACTTCGAGGTGGCGCAAGTGTATTGCTTTTCGCGCTGGCAGCGCATCCGCCTGATCGTCTTGCCGGCCATCGTGCCGGCCGCGCTGACGGGCATGCGCATCGCGCTGTCGCGTTCGTGGATGGTGCTGGTGGGGGCGGAATTGCTGGCCGCCGACAGCGGCCTGGGCCAGATGATGGAAATGGGCCGGCAAATGTTCCGCCTCGACGTGGTGATGGTGGGCGTGGTGCTGACGGGCGTGATCGGCTTCGGGCTGGATCGTGCTTGCCATGCGCTGGAAGCACGGCTGATGCGCTGGAAGCGCGGCGCCAAGGGAGAGTCGGCATGAGACAACGCTTGATCCGTATCATCAAGGGCGCGCTGTTGCCGCTGTTCTTGCTGGGCGCCTGGCAATGGGCGTCCGGCCAGGGCGCGGCCGCCGCCTATATCTTCGTCTCGCTGGGCGACCTGGCGCACAGCCTGCGCGACCTGCTCGTGACGGGCGAGCTGTGGGTGCATTTGCGCGCCAGCCTGGGCCGCACCCTGGCCGGACTGCTGCTGGGCGGCAGCGCCGGCATCGCCACGGGCGCGCTGATGGCGCAGTCGCCGCTGGCGGAGCGCCTGATCGGACCGCTGTTCCACAGCATCCGGCAAGTTCCCCTGCTTGGCCTGATTCCCTTGCTGGGCCTGTGGGTAGGCAATGGCGACGGCGCCAAGCTGCTGGTGATCGCCATCGCCGCCTTTTATCCGACCGTGCTCAACACGTATGCGGGCATGCGCCAGGTGGAAGGACGCTTGCGTGAAGTGGGGCAGGTGCTGACCCTGACGCGTTGGCAGACCCTGCGCCGCATCTTGCTGCCGGGCGCCATGCCGGCCATCGTCACCGGTGTCACGCATGCGCTGGCGTTCGCCTGGCTGGCCTGCCTGGGGGGCGAACTGCTGTTTGCGGCCGGCCCCGGCATGGGTTCGCTGCTGCTCAACGGCGAAGTGTCGGGCCGCATGGACGTCGTCCTGCTGGCCGTGCTCGTGATCGCGCTGCTGGCGCAGGCGATGAACGTGGCGTTTGCGCGCCTGGCGCGCCTGTTGGTGAAGGGGCGCAGCAGTGAGTGAATCCCTGCCATTCCAGCCGGACGCGGCCATCAGTGCCCGCGATGGCGAGCTGCGCGCCTTCCTGCTGCGTTTTATCGGCCTGACCCTGCTGTCCGGCGTGACCATCGGCATGAACAAGGTGCTGGCCACCCTGCTGGGACTGCATCTGCACGTGAGCAATTTCCAGCTGGCCATGATCAGCAGCGCGGAAACCCTGGCCATGGCGCTGGGCACGATACCGGCCGGCTACATCCTGTCGCGCGGCAACCCCAGGCACCTGTACGCCGGAGTCAGCCTGAGCCTGGCGCTGGCCTTTTGCGTGCTGCCGTGGCTGCCGGGCTGGCAATGGGTGGCCCTGCTGATGTTCCTCGTCGGCCTGTGCATCTCGCTGCGCATCGTGGCCATGAGCACCGTGTTTCTCGTGCGCCTGCCGGAACTGGGGCAGGGCAAGGCCGGCTGGTACAAGGGGACCTTGATCCTCGGCATGCAATTCCTCGGGCCCCTGTGCGGCAATTACCTGATCGCGCAGCTGGGCCTGAAGGCGGGGTTCTTGATCTCGGCCCTGATGTTCGCCATCCTGGCCGTGCTGGGCTGGCACGTATTGCCCAACAATACGTTGCCAGGCAACACGGCACCCCGCAGGCAGGCCGGCCAGGCGCCGTTGCCTGGCGCGGCCAGCCTGCGCCAGCTGTTGCGCCTGCCCATCGTGCGCAGCACGTATCTGTTTGAAATCCTCGCCAGCTTCACGGCATCCAGCGTGGGCGTGTTTTCCATCCTGCTGGCAATCCGCGTGCTGCACTGGCCCGCGCACCACTCCGTCTGGCTGATGGCCGTGCAGGGACTCAGCTGCGTGCTCGTGCTGCTGTTCCTGGGGCGCTTCGTGCTGGCCAGCCGCCATCGCGAACAGCTGTACGGCGGCGCGCACCTGGCCATCATGGCCGCCTTGCTGATCCTCGGCCTGTGGCCCGGCAGCATCGCCTACCTGGGCGCTTCCGTGCTGCTGGGCCTGGGGCTGGGCGTGAATAACCTCGTGAATACAGACAATATCGCGCGCGCGCCCGTCGACAAGGCGCGCGTCTCGGCCCATTTGACCCTGTTCGGCATGGTGGGCGGCACGGCCGGCGCGCTGGCGGCGGGGCGCCTGGCCGACTTGGCGGGCTTGCGCAATGTGTTCCTGATCTGGCTGGCGCCCTGGCTGGCCGCCTGGCTCGTGTTCCACGGCAGCCGCTGGCTGCGCCGCGCGTCGCCCGCCGCTGTTTCTTCCCTCGCCCCTACTGCAGAGAGTGCGCCATGAATGATCTCGTTTCCCCATCGACCCTGCTGCCGCAGCGGTCACACCTGAGCGGCGGCTTGCAGGTGCAGCACGTGAGCAAGTCGTTTTCGCTGAAAGGCGCGCCGCTGCTGGTGCTCGACGATATTTCCCTGACGATTGCACCCGGTGAATTCGTCGCCATCGTGGGGGCGTCCGGTTGCGGAAAATCAACCTTGCTGCGCCTGCTGGCGGGCCTCGACACGGACTACACGGGCTTGCTGCTGCACGATGGCGTGCCGATCCGTGGCACGGATCTGCACCGGGGCCTCGTGTTCCAGGACCACCGCCTGTTTCCCTGGCTGACGGTGCAGCAGAACGTGGCCGTGGCTTTCAGCAATACCAAGGTGCCGCTGGCCGAGCGCGACGCGCGCGTGGCGGCGGAAATCACGCGCGTGGGCCTCGATGGCTATGCGGATGCGTATCCGCATCAATTGTCGGGCGGCATGTCGCAACGGGCCGCCATCGCCCGCGCCCTCGTCGGCCGGCCCGACGTGCTGCTGCTCGACGAGCCGCTGGGTGCGCTCGATGCGCTGACCCGCTTGCGCCTGCAGCAGGAGCTGCGCCGCCTGTGGCAGGACGAAGGCATCACCATGGTGATGGTCACGCATGACATCGACGAAGCCGTGTACCTGGCCGACCGCATCGTCGTGCTCGATGCGCGCCCGGGCAAGGTGCGCCGCGTGCAGGACGTGCCGCTGGCCCACCCGCGCCAGCGGGGATCTCCGGGCTTTGTCGCCATCCGCGATGGCTTGCATGCGGATTTCAGCGATCTCGACGATAGCCACGTGCCGCTGGCGACGGCGGAAGTCCATCCCAGCAGCTTGTGGGACGGCAATGAATGGGCGCGCAGGATGGCGCTGTAGTTTCCCTTTGATCGACACACCCACCCGGAGATACCCGATGAGCAATGACACACTCGACACCCTGTGGTACACGCGCTGCCCCGTCCCGACGGGCCTGGGCATCGCCTTGCAGCAGGGCTGGCTGGAAGAAGCCCTGCGTGCCGACGGCACCAGCTTGCGTTCGCTGCGCGAGTCCGAGCAGGAAGCCGTGCGCGAATCGCATTTCGACCATACCCTGCAAAATTCCGTGCGCCACGGCGGCAATATCCCGGCCCTGTGGGCCAGGGCGGCGGGACGCGCGACGCGCGTCATCGGCCTGTCGTGGTCGGACGAGACGCAGCTGATATTGACCCTGCCCGACAGCGGCATCAAAACCGTGCGCGACTTGAAGGGGCGGCGTTTCGGCCTGCCCCTGTGGGCGAAAGCGCAGATCGACTTTGCGCGCGCGCAAGCCTTGCGCGGGCTGGAAAACGCGCTGAGCCTCGAAGGGCTGGCTGTTGCCGACGTGGAACTGGTCGATTATGTGGTCAACACGGGCCAGAGCGAAGCGCCGCCCGAGCGGGGCGCGGCAACGAATCTGTTCAGCGGCGCGCGGCGCGGCGGGCAAAGCCCGGAACTGCTGGGGCTGCTGCGGGGCGAGGTGGACGCCATCTTCCTGAAAGGCGCCTCGGCCGCGCAGCTGGCGCAGCAGTTCGGCTTGCACACGGTTATCGATACGGGCAGCCATCCGGAACCCTTGATCCGCGCCAACAATGGCACGCCGCGCACCCTGAGCGTCGATGCGCACCTGCTCGACAACCATTTTCCTTCCGCCGTGACCCTGGTCGACCAGGTGCTGCGGGCAGAAGCGTGGGCGCGCGGCCATGCGGACGAGACGCGGCGTTTCCTCGCCCGCGAATCGAATGCCAGCGAGCATTGGGTGCAGGTGGCTTATGGCAAGGATGCGCATCTGCGCCTGGATACGGATCTGGCGGAAACGTCGATCGCGGGCTTGCAGGATTTCAGCGATTTCCTGTTCCGCTGGAACTTTTTGCCTAGCAAGGTCGATGTGCGCGCGTGGATCGACCCCCGTCCTTTCGAAGCGGCGCTGGCGCATACGCGCCGGGCCGCCTGAGCGGGACGCACGTCAACGGTGGCCATGTTCGATGAAGAGGAGAATGCGATGCGGCGACGCACGGTGATGGGAGGGCTGGCGCTGCTGCCCCTGGCGGGACAGGCAGTGTCGGCGGCGAAAGCGGCGGGGGCGCCGCCGGCGGCCCTGCGCATCGCCTCGACGGGCTTTGCGGAAAACGGCAAGGCGGAGCTGGGCGGCATCGCTTACCGGGTACAGCAGGAAGGCTGGCTGGCGCGCGAACTGAAGCAGCGGGGCGTGCGGCTGGAATGGCTGCCCGTCACCGGCGATACGGGCGCCACCATGAACGAAGCGTTCGCCAGCGGGCGCATCGACATGGCCGCGTATGGCGACTTGCCCTCCGTCATACTCAACGCGGGCGGCGTGCGCACGCAGGTGATCGTGCCGGCAGGGCGGGGCACGGACCAGTTCCTGCTGGTGCCCACCAGTTCGCGCGCCACGTCGCTGGCCGAACTGAAGGGCAAGCGCATCAGCGTGCACCGGGGGCGGCCGTGGGAACTGGGCCTGCGCCAGCTGATCGCCGACCAGCGCATGTCGCCCACGGATTTCCGCCTGATTAATATGGACCTCAAGCCGGGCACGGCCGCCCTGGCCACGGGCGCCGTCGATGCCTTGTTCATGATCAATGGCTACCCGCTGGAAGACAAGGGCATCGGCCGCATCATCTGGTCCAGCAAGGGTTTGCCAGAGAGGAAAATGCGCGCGGAGCTGTGGGCGCGGCGCGACTTTACGCAAGCCCACCCCGATATCGCCGAACTGGTGGCCACGGCCTGGCTGCGGGCCCAGCACTGGGCGGCGCTCGACGGCAACCGCGAAGCGGTCATCAAGGATGGCACGCGCAACGGCACGCCCGACAGCGTGGTGCGGCGCAGCTACGACGATCCTGGCTTGCAGTGGAAGGAGCGCTGGTCGCCGCTGTACGACGATGCCGTGTACCGCCATTACCGCCGGGTTCTGGCGTTTGCGCAGGAACAAAAGCTGATCCGCCAGCCATTGACGGCGGAAGAATTGCTGGAGCCGCGCTTCGTCGCGGCCGGCCTGAAAAAACTGGGCCTGGCCCATTACTGGGAGCCGGCCAAGGTGTAGTCCGGCTAGAGGGACGCGTGGATCAATGGGGCAGGCACACGCGTCCTGCCGGTTTAACCTCCGTATCGCCCGCATGCGCGCGCAGTTGCAGCAGCATCAGGGCCACGCCCAGCATCAGCGCGGCCGCGCAGAGTTTCTTGTGCATTGTCTTTCCCGTTTTCACTATCTTTTATGGAGGTTGGCAACAATATTATTGCCGAAATTCAGCGTGCGGACCGAGTAGTTGCTAAGCGTGCTCTACAATTATGCATCTTGCGCATCCGCGCCATCTGAATTCTATGCATAGTATGTGAAGGGAATGACAAGCCTGTGACTTCCAAGCCGATCAAGATCGCCGCCACCGTCGTCGTGGCCCTCGCCGCTGGTGCCGGCATTTACACGTTGACCCGTCCGGCCGCCACCGCCACGCCGGGCGCTCCCGCCGGTGCGCCCGGCAACTCGGCCGCCGCGCCGCAATCGTCCGCCGATACGGCAGCCATGGCGGCCCAGTTCCGCGACTTGCTGGCCAATTTCCGCAAGATTATCGTGCTGCTGGCCGACGAGCAAAGCTTGCCGGAAGGTGCGCGCGACGAGGCGAGAAAAGTGGGACAGGCGCTGTTCCATGAAAATCAGGAACGCATCGCCAAGCTCGATCTTGCGCTGGATCAATTGACGGCACCCACCAATCCGGGCCGCTTCGAGGCGCTCGACAGTTTATTGACGTATATCGAATCCGATCCCGGCCTGTACGATGCGGACCGCCTGGCTTTCCGCGAGCTGCTGCAAAGCATGCTGGCCGACGTCGCCAAGGATTCCTCCTTGCCAGCGATCAAGCTGCACAAGCGCATTTCCGAAGACCTCGACGCGCTGGGCGAGATCGAGCGCAATTACGAGAAGGAAATCCGGCAAATCTTCGGCAATCTGGGCCAGCGCGCCATCGAACTCAAGCGCGAACGGTGGGACGACTACGTGGCGCAGCTGAAAAAGCTCTACAGCCGAGAACAGATCCTCAAGGAGAACGGCATCGTCGTGCCGTATGCAACACCGCCGGCTGGCTCCGTGCCCGAAGCCAAGCCGGCGCCGAAGAAGGACGAGGCGGAAATTTTCGGCCTGGGCTTGCCGAAGAAGACCATCGTGCTGACCTTTGACGACGGCCCGCACCGCCGCTACACGGAAGAAATCAGCGCCATCCTGAAGCAGTATGGCGTGCCGGCCGTGTTCTTCAACGTGGGCCGCAACCTGGGCAGCCTGGACGCGGAAGGCCATGCCAAGCTGAACGCGGGCGCGGAAGTGAGCCGCAAGCTGATGAAAGAGGGTTATGCCGTGGGCAACCACAGTTTCAGCCACGCCCAGCTGTCGAAACAGACGGGCGAGAAGCTGAAAGGCGAAATCCTCGGCACCGATACCTTATTGAAGGCGATCAGCCCCGAGCGGGCTGCGCTGTTCCGCTTTCCTTACGGCGCGCGCAACAGCGAAGGCATGGCCGCGCTGGCCGACGCCCACCTGAAATCCGTGATGTGGAATATCGATTCGCTGGACTGGGCCGACCCCGTGCCCAGCTCGATCACGAACCGCGTGCTGGCGTCCGTCGACAAGGCGGGGCGCGGCATCGTCCTGTTCCACGACATCCACGAACGCACGGTGAAAGCCTTGCCGGCCGTGCTAGACAAGCTGATCGCCGAAGGCTATCAATTCGCGGGCTGGGATGGCACCAGCTTCCATGTGGCCAAAAGCACGGCGCCGGCGCCGGAAAAAGTGCCCGTGACCACGGGCTATGCCAATTCCTGGGCCGTGGTGATCGGCATCGACGATTACGCGAAATGGCCGAAATTGCAGTATGCGGTGCGCGATGCGCAAGGCATACGCGAAACCCTGATCGAGAAATTCGCGTTTGCGCCCGAGCGTGTCGTGACCCTGAAAAACGGCGAAGCGACGCGCAACAACATCCTGGCCGCCTTCCACGACAAGCTGGCCCATGGCGGCGTGCAAAAGAACGACCGCATCTTCGTCTTCTTCGCCGGCCACGGCGCCACGCGCAAGCTCAGTTCCGGACGCGACCTCGGCTACATCGTGCCCGTCGATTCCGACCCGGCGCAGTTCGCCACGGATGCGATCCCGATGACGGAAATCCAGAATATCGCGGAAAGCCTGACGGCCAAGCACGCGTTCTTCGTCATGGATGCCTGTTACAGCGGCCTGGGCCTGACGCGCGGCGCCGGGTCCAGCTCCTTCCTGCGCGACAACGCCAAGCGCATCGGCCGGCAAATGCTGACGGCCGGCGGTGGCGACCAGCTGGTGGCCGACGGCGGACCGAACGGTCATTCCGTGTTTACGTGGACCCTGCTGCAGGGCCTGGCGGGCAAGGGCGACCTCAACGGTGACGGCTTGATCACGGCGACGGAACTGGCGGCCTACGTGGCGCCGGCCGTCTCCAGCGTATCGAACCAGACGCCCGCGTTCGGCAGCCTGCCCGGCTCGGAAGGGGGCGATTTCGTCTTCGAATTGCCGGGCGAAACGGAATTCCTCAGCCCGAACACGGCGCAGCTGTCGACGGAAGCCATCGCCCTGAATAGCAAGCTCGACGCCAAGCCGCAGGCGGCCAGCGTGACGGTGAAGGACTTGCAGGGCGGCGAACAGAAGATCGTCACGCCGGGCGCCGTGCCCACTTCCACGCGCCAGCTCGCGCAGCGGGCCAACGATCGCGGCTTGCAGCTGTACAAGGAAAAGCAGTATGCGCAGGCGGAAGCGCAATTTACGGAAGCGCTGAAATTGCGTCCCGACTTCGCACTGGCGGCCAACAACCTGGGCTTTGTCTTCTACAAGCAGGAAAAATACCGCGAAGCGGCCCGCTGGTTTGAAAACACGGTGCGGATGGACCCGTCGCGCGCCATCGCCTACCTGAACCTGGGCGACGCCTATGCCAAGGCCGGCGATGCCGCCAAGGCGAAAGCCGCGTACAAGACTTATCTGGAACTGGCGCCGACGGCCGCCACGGCCCCGGCCGTGCGGCAAAAGATGGAGAAGCTGTAAGCGTGTCCGGCAGCCAGTCCATCGTCCACGTGTTTGCCTGCAGCGGGCGCTTCGCCAGCTGGGAAGCGCTGCAAGCCTTCCTGGCGCCCACGTACACGGCAGATGGCGACGCCGTGCCGTCGGCGTTCTTCCTGGAAACCGGGCTCACGCAGTACGAGCCGGCCTGCCTTGAAAGCGCGATGCTGGCGGCGCCCGCGCCGCTGGCGCAGCTGCTCGATGGCGTGTCGTATGGCGACAGCTGGCTGGCGCGGGCTGGCGCGGACGCCGATGCGCAGGGCGTGCTGGCCGACACCAGTGTCTGCGTGTTTGCGCCCAACCAGCTCGCCCATCCACAGCGCAGCTCGCTGCATTACGTGGGCAGCTATGCCTATGTCATTGCTTGACGCTTCAGCGTTCGCGCTTCTCATGCAATAGCTTGTTCACGCTGGCCAGCAGGCTGGTGCCCGAGGTGGTGATGAAGCGGGCGCCAGCCGCCTCCGCTTCCACGCCATAGCTGGCGACCGTATCCTTGCTGCAATACACGATGATGGGCAGGTCCGGCTGGACCTGGCCCACTTCGCGCACCGTGCGCACGCCCGCATCCTTGACGCGCCGGCCGTTTTCGGCCCGCGCCATGTCCGTGATGAATAGCGCATAGCGCTTCTGTTGCAGCATCGCCAGCGCCTGCCGCGTCGAGACGGCCTGGTCCACCTTGATGTTTTCCCGTTCCAGCTGTTCCACCAGCAGGGTGTTGTTGCGCGGGTGGTCGTCCAGCCACAGCACCAGGCTGGACGGTTTTTGCGCCGTCGGCATGCCCGCCAGGGCCGTGACGGCGGCGCCGCCATCGGGAGGGTGGGCCAGCAGCAGCTGTGTGACGGCTTCCTGCATGTCGTCCAGCGACTTTTGCTGCAAACGGCTCAGCTCGGTGACTTCGATTTCCTTGCCGCTTTCCAGGCGCACGGACTCGTTTTTCACGAGGCTGTCGGCGCGCTTGATCATGATGGACAGGTAGATGCGCGTGAGCAAATAGCCGATAAGGAAACCGTGCACGGAGAAAAACAGCATGATGCCGCCGACCACCGCCATGGCCGTGGCCGTGTCGACGGCCAGGCTGGGCGCGATGAAGGCGGCCATGCTGCGTGCGCTGGCGGGCAGGCTCTTGAGTTCGATCAAGCCCACGCCGACGATGATTTTCGTCAGCCAGTCCGACACTTCCACCAAGTTCGAATTGATTTCCATCGGCGTCGGCGTGCCGAGGAACAGGGTGTTGCTGGTGTTGCTGGCGGCCGCATCGCCCGCCGCGGCTGGCGGCTCGTCCGTGGGGCGGCTCTTGCCGCCAGCCCGCTCATCGGGTGTCGCCATGTTGACGGTGCCCGATGGCAGGGTGCGCGGAATGCCGAATAAAAAGCCCAGCAGCATGCCGCTGACGCAAAATCCCAGACTCCACAGCAACGCCGGCACGGCCTGGTAATGGGGCGGCAGCAGGGCGCCGGCCAGCACGGCCAGCAAGCCGGCCAGCAGGATGAACAGCAGGATGTAGGGCAGCACGTCGCGCTTGCGCACGCTGGCGGGCACGTTCCTGGCCGGCTTGCTGGCGTTATCGGTCTGGTCCACGGGCACTCCTTGCGAAGTCGGCCATATCGCCAGCGCTGAATCCAGACGGGCGATGGCCGCGTATATAAGCGGTAGGCCGGCCACGGCCGGCGGCCTGTACTGACATCATAAAAACTGGGGGCGCGATGGGATTGATAAAAAGCAAACGGATGGCAGCTTGTGCGCTGGCGCTGCTGTCGATGGCAAACAGGGTGGCGGCCGCAGCCCCGGCCCCGGCCGCCACAGCCGTTGACGAGGCGCGCACCGTGCGGGTGTCCGGCCATTACGACAACGCCGTCGGCACCTCGGATGCGGCCAGCCAGGGCGTCATCACCAGCGAACTGATCGTCAACCGGCCCGCCTTGCGCACGGGCGAGTTGCTGGAATTCGTGCCGGGGCTGATCGTCACCCAGCACAGCGGCGACGGCAAGGCCAACCAGTATTTCCTGCGCGGCTTCAATCTTGACCATGGCACGGATTTCGCCACCCATGTCGACGGCATGCCCGTCAACATGCGCACGCATGCGCATGGCCAGGGCTATTCCGACCTCAATTTCCTCATTCCCGAACTGGTGCAGCGCATCGACTACAAGAAGGGGCCGTATTTCGCCGGCGAAGGCGATTTTTCCTCGGCCGGTGCGGCGCGCATCCGCCTGGCGGATAAATTGCCGCAAGGCCAGGCCAGCGTCTCCGTGGGCCAGCATGGCTATGTGCGCGGCGTCGTTGCCGATTCGTTCGATGCGGGACCGGGCACCTTGCTGTACGGCATGGAGGTGAACCGCAACAACGGCCCCTGGGACGTGCCGGAAAACGTGCGCAAATACAGCGGCGTGCTGCGCTACAGCCAGGGCACGGCGGATGACGGCTACAGCGTGACGGCCATGGCCTACCGGAATAGCTGGAACGCCACCGACCAGGTGCCGCTGCGCGCCGTGGAAGCGGGCCAGATCGGCCGCTTCGGCTCGCTGGCGCCCAGCGACGGTGGCGACACGTCGCGCTACAGCCTGTCCTACGCCATGCGCCAGCGCACGCAAAACCGCCTGTTCGAACTCGATGCCTACCTGATCCGCTCGCAGCTGGAACTGAACAGCGATTTCACGTATTTCCTGGCCAAGCCGGAACAGGGCGACCAGTTCCAGCAAAGCGAGCGGCGCACGGTGGCGGGCGTGAACGCCAGCGAAAGCTGGAACACGCAGCTGGCAGGATTTCCTATGCGCAACAAGGTTGGCGTGCAGGGGCGTTTCGACCGCCTGTCGCCCGTGGGCCTGTACGACACGGTGGAGCGCATCCGGCAAAGCACGGTGCGCGAAGACCGCGTGCGCGAGGCCAGCCTTGGCCTGTACGGCGAAAACACGGTGCAATGGCTGCCGTGGCTGCGCTCGGTGGCGGGCTTGCGCTATGACGCCTACCGTTTCAAGGTCGATAGCAGCATCGACGGCAACAGCGGCACGGCGCGCGACCATGTGGTGTCGCCGAAACTGTCCTTGATATTCGGCCCGTGGAGCAAGACGGAGTTTTTCGTCAATTACGGCAAGGGCTTCCACAGCAACGATGCACGCGGCACGACGCAGACGCGCTTGCCGGACGGCGAGGCCGCCACGCCCGTCACGCCGCTGGTGCCGACCAAAGGCATGGAGCTGGGCGCGCGCACGGAGTGGTTGCCGGGCCTGCAAAGCTCGCTGGCGCTGTGGCGCCTCGACATCGATTCGGAACTGCTGTTCGTCGGCGACGCGGGCGCAACGGAAGCGAGCCGCGCCAGCCGCCGCCACGGCATCGAGTGGAACAACCATTACATTGCCGCGCCCTGGCTGCTGTTCGACCTCGACCTGGCCGTTTCCCGATCGCGCTACACGCAGAATGACCCGGCCGGCAAGCATATCCCCGGCGCCATCGGCAAGGTGGCCTCGTTCGGCATGACGGTGACGGACCAGGGCCCGTGGTCGGGCGCCTTCCAGCTGCGCTACTTCGGCCCCCGTCCCTTGATCGAGGACAATAGCGTGCGCTCCGCCTCGACGACACTGGCGTATGCGCGCCTGGCCTACCAGCTCAACCGCAGGACGCGGCTGTCGCTCGACGTCTTCAACCTGTTCGACAAGCGCGCCAGCGACATCGATTACTACTACGCGTCGCGCCTGCCCGGCGAGGCGCAAGATGGGGTGAACGACCGGCATTTCCATCCGGTGGA
This sequence comes from Janthinobacterium sp. SUN118, assembly GCF_030397695.1. NCBI lineage: Bacteria > Pseudomonadati > Pseudomonadota > Betaproteobacteria > Burkholderiales > Oxalobacteraceae > Janthinobacterium > Janthinobacterium sp. SUN118. The sequence goes on from NZ_JAPUBV010000001.1 coordinate 2,531,295, forward strand.
ACCGCGTTCTGCGCGCCTGACCTTGTCATATGTGTTTTAACCGGCGTAGACTGCGGCCATGGCGCCCGCTGTGGGCGCCTGCATTGACCCATAATAACAAGATTGAATGACCGATAATTTAGTACACACCAGCAAATTCCTTTCCCTTATCCTGCGCCACGCGCCTGAAAAAATCGGCCTCGCGCTCGATGCCCAGGGCTGGGCCGACATCGGCCAGCTGCTGGCGCAGGCGGCCCGGCATGGCCGCCGCCTTTCCCGTGACCAATTGGATGACGTGGTGGCGCGCGACAGCAAGACGCGCTACGCCATCAGTGCCGATGGCTTGCGCATCCGCGCCAACCAGGGGCACTCCTTGGCCGCCGTCGATATCGGCTTGCCGCCGGCCGCGCCGCCCGCCATGCTGTACCACGGCACGGCCAGCCGCTTTGTCGAGGCAATACGCGCGGCCGGCCTGCTGGCCGGGTCGCGCAACCATGTGCACCTGTCTGCCCACCGCGAAACGGCCGTGGCCGTGGGCGCGCGCCATGGCAAGCCCGTCGTGCTGACGGTGGACGCAGCCGCCATGCAGGCCCGGGGCCACGTGTTTTATGTGTCGGCCAATGGCGTGTGGCTGACGGACGCCGTGCCGGCGGCGTTCATCGGTTTCACCTGAACCGGGGCAGGTTTGCCCTGGCCTGGCCCTGGCGCTTGCGGCGCCAGATCAGCACGCCCGTGATGCTGAGGGTCGCCACCAGCACGCCCATGGCGCAGATGAACAGCTTGAAGGGCCAGCCCCACATCGAGGCCATGTGCAGGGCGCTGATCCAGCTGCGGATGGTGTCGCCGCTGGCCGCGCCCGTGGGCAGCCAGGTGGCCAGCTGTTTGCCGCTGGCCGCATCGAAAAAGACGGTGGTGAGGCCCTTGTGGGCGCGCACGTCGCGGCTGCTGCGCACGTGGTAGCTGTACACGCCCAGTGCGCGCTCGTACGCCAGCGCGTTTTCCTCGATGATGCTAAATGCGTGCCGGCGCGCCAGCTCGTTCATCAGCTGGCGGCCCTGCGCGCGCGCCGCCGGCCAGTCCAGGTGCGGCGCGGGCGAAGGCGTGTGCCGCGCCACCACTTCCTCGGCGCCCTGGTGCGGGAACAGCGGCTGCATCACGGCCGCATATACGCCGTACAGGTTGAAGGCGACGCCGCTCCAGGCAAACACCAGCAGCATGGCCCACAGCCACAGGCCGCCCGCGCGGTGCAGGTCGAACACCAGTTTATAGCTGCCGCCATGGCGGCGCAGCAGCCATGAAGGACGCCAGCGCAGCAGCCAGGCTTTCGTGTCCGGCCCCCGTCTTTTCAGGCGCGCGGGGAAGGTCAGGGCGGCGCCGATGAAGCAGTCGACCGTCCATAGCACGGCGATCAGGCCAAACACCAGCAAGCCCGTGTCGCCCAGCGCCAGCGCGTAGTGCAGGCGCTCGATGAAGGGCAGCAGGTTGATGGCGCCCTGGCCGATGTCGCCCCACCGGCGCTGGCCCAGCACGGCGCCGGTGTACGGATCGACGAATACTTCGCCGTTGGCCAGCGGCGTCTGGCCCGCCGGGCGCAGGTAGAACTGCATGCTGTGGCCGGGCGGCGCCGACAGCGGCGCGTAGCTCACCTGCGCCTGCGGGAAACGCGCGGCCACCCGTTCGCGCAGCAGCAGGGCGTCGAGCGGCAGCGCGCCAGGCGCGGGCGGCGCCACGCGGAACACGGCGGGCAGCATCGCCGCCTCCAGTGCATCCTTCCACGCCAGCGCGCTGCCCGTGACGCCGGCCACGATCAGGAAGCCGGCCATCAGCAGGCCGGCGTAGCGGTGCATGGCCGCCAGTGCGGGCCGCATCTGCAGCGATGGCATCAGAAGCGGTACATGGCGCTGACGTTGGCCGTGCGTTCGGCGCTGCGGTAGCACAGGTTCGGCAGGTAGCCGCAGTCATACAGCGCCTGCTTGTTGAACAGGTTGTTGACGTTGAGGGAAAACTGCCAAGGTCCGCGCGACATGCCCAGCGCCGCATCCCACTGCGTGATGCCGCCGTTGCGGAGATTCAGGTTGTCGCCGTCCGAATTGGAGCGCATGGCGCCGAGGAAGCGCATGCCCAGCGCCGCATGCGCGGGCAGGGTCCCGGCCACGTTGAACGACTGGCGCGCCCAGGCCGAGGCGCTATGGCGTGGCGCACCCGGCTGTTGCAGGCCCAGGTCGCCGTTATTGCTCTTCGTCACTTCCGTATCGAGGTAGGTGTACTGGGCGATCAGGCTCAAACGGCTGGCGAGCTCCGTGCGCGCTTCCAGTTCCACGCCGCGCGCCTTGACTTGCCCCGTCTGCAGCAAGTGGCCAGGATTGGCGATGTCGGACGTCGAGACATTGTCGCGCACCAGGTCGAACACGGCGGCCGTATAGCTGGCGCGCCGGCCCACGGGTTCGTAGCGCACGCCCGCTTCCAGCTGCTTGCCGCGCGACGGCTTTAACGCGCCGCCGCCCGCCATCGTGCCCAGTTCGGGCGAAAACGAGGTGGCGTAGCTGACATACGGCGCCCAGCCGCCATCGAACAGGTAGACGGCGCCCAGGCGGCCCGTGGTGGCCGAAGGCGACTGGTGGTAATCGGGTTTGACGGCGCCGCTGGCCAGGTCGATGACGTCGCGCGATTGCGTGGCCTTGTCGCGGCGCAGGCCTGCCGTCACGACCCAGCGCTCCCATTTCAATTGCTCCTGCGCGTACAGGCCCAGCTGGCGCGACGGGGCGTCGGCGCGCGTGGGCGCCTTGGCCGGCACCAGCGGCTGCTTGCCATACACGGGATGGTACAGGTCGAGCGGTTCGACGAAACCCTTCTGGTAGCGGTAGTCGTCCGTGTTGCGGATGTTCGCGTAGTCGACGCCCAGCAGCACCTGGTGCGTCAGGCCGCCCGTGGCAAACCGCGCCTGCAGCTGCGTGTCGGCGAACATGCTGCGCGATTCCGTGTCGACGGGCCAGAAATAGCGCTCCACCGTGCCGTCGTCGTTCAGGCCGCCGGGGAACATGTCCGTGCGGTCGTTGTTCAGGCGCGTGTAGCGCAGATTCTGGCGCAGCGACCAGGTATCGTTCCATGTGTGCTCGAACTCGTAGCCCAGCATGGTGTTGCGGCGCTTGAAGCGGTTGTCGTCGCTCATCAGGTTGACGCGGGGATCGACCTGGCCGCGCGGGCCCGGCACCAGCAGCTGGTTGGGAAACGCGTACTGCTGGTTGTCCTGCTCGTAGCGCGCCAGCAGGGTCAAACGCGTATCCGGCCCCGCTTGCCACGTCAGCGAAGGGGCGACATACAGGCGGTTGTCGCGGTCGCGCTCCAGCCGCGTGTGCGCTTCGCGGCCCAGCATGACGACGCGCCAGGTCCACGCGCCTTGCGCGTCGAGCGCGCCGCCCACGTCGGCCTTCAGCTGGCGACGCTGGTAGCTGCCGTATTCCACGCCCACTTCGCGCACGGCGTCCACGCTGGGGCGCTTGCTGACGGCGTTGACCATGCCGCCGGGCGGAATCTGCCCGTACAGCACGGAAGCGGGGCCGCGCAGCACTTCCAGGCGCTCCAGGCCATACGGCTCGATGGAGGCGCCAAAGGTGCGGCCCGAATTGCGCAAGCCGTCCTGCAAAATGCCCGTCGTTTCGATGGTGAAGCCGCGCAGCAGCGAGGAATCGTCGCTGCCCAGCGGGCGCTGGTTCGGCGTCACGCCGGCCGTGTAGCGCAGGGTTTCATCGAGCGATTCGGCGTTGCGGTCGCTGATTTCGTCGGCCGTGACGACGGACATGGATTGCGGATTTTCATTCAAGGCCGTATCCGTCTTGGTGGCCGAGGCGGCGCGCCGCGCCACATAGCCGCGCACGGGACCGGTGGCCGTTTCGCGCTCGCTGCTGGCATTGATGGTGATGGCGGGCAGGGTGGCGCTGGCTTGTGCCTGCGCGCCTGCCTGCGCTTGCGTCACTGCGGCTCCGGCCCGTAGCGCATATGCGCCGTCGGCGCCCGCCACGAGGCGCAGGCCCTGGCCGCGCAGCAGTTCCTCGAAGCCCTGGCGCACCGTGTAGCTGCCCGTCAGCCCGCCGCTGCGCTTGCCCTGCAGGAGCGCCGCGTCGGCCGACAGTTCCACGCCGGCCGCGCTGGCGAACGTGGTCAGCGCGCGCTCGAGGGAGCCGGCGGGAATCGCGTACTGGCGCTGCGCCTGCGTGTTGTCCGCCGTCTGAGCCTGGGCGGCAGGCGCGGTGACGGCCAGGGCGCCCACGGCGGCACCTGCCAGGAACAGGGCCTGGATGGCGGCGGCGATGGGAAACGGGCGCAGGTGGCGGGAGGGCGCGGTCGAGCGATGAGGCATGGTGCAGATCCTTGGAAAGTGGAAGGAAAAAAATGGTTCTTCCCGTATTCCGTACGAGCCGCCAAAACCCTCAACGTTTTCTGCACTTATTCTGACTTTATTTTTCAAGCGGCGAAACGGGGGGCCACGCTGACCCAGTAACGCGTGCGGTAGACCAGCTGCACGGGCAGGCTCAGGGCCAGGTTGGCCAGCGAGCGGTCCGTGTCGCGCAGCGAGTACACGCCCGTCACGCGCAGCCCGGCGATGCGCGCGTCGCAGCGCAGCACGCCGTGGCGGTAGCGTCCCAGTTCGGCCAGCAGTTCGCCCAGGGGCATGCGCTCGGCCACCAGGCTGCCGTGCGCCCAGGCGGCGGCGCTGTCCTCGACGCTGCCGATGTCCTGCACGGCCAGGCGCGAGTAGCCGGCGCGCTGGCCCGCCCGCAGGCGCACGGATTCGGCGCCGTCCTGCGCCGGCTGCAGCGCCACGGCGCCCTGGAAGACGGCCACCGTGCTGGCGCCGCCATCGAGGCGCACGGAGAAGCGCGTGCCCAGCGCCGTCGCCGTGCCCTGCGGCGTTGCGACCAGCAGCGGGCGGTAGACAGGCGCCGTTTCGTGGGCGCTGCTGACGAGGATGGCGCCGGCGCGCAGCACGATGCGCCGTTCGCCGGCGCTGTATGCGACGTCGATGGCGCTGGCCGTGTCGAGCACCAGCTGCGTGCCGTCGGCCAGCACGATGGCGCGCGTCTCGCCCACAGCCGTGCGGTAGTCGCTGGCCGCGCGCCGCCACAGGTCCGATTCGTGCGCCAGCAGCGCCGTGCCGCCGCCGGCCGCGATCAGGCCCAATAGCTGCAAGGTGCGCCGGCGGCCGGTGGCCTGGCGCTGGGGCGGCGCCAGCGCGCCGCGCGCCACCTCGCGCGGCAGGGCGTCGAATTGCCGGGCAAAGAGCTGCAGCCGGGTCCAGGCCCGCTCGTGCTCAGGATGGGCGGCGCGCCAGGCGGCGCAGGCGTCGGCATCGGCCGCGCTGGCGTCTTCCGCCCACAGCCGCGCCATCCATTCGGCGGCGCGCTGCAGCACGGCCGGGGCAATCGGTGGACTGTCCAAGGGGTGGCTCATGCGAATTGCGCCGCGCAGCAGGCCAGCAGGGCGCGGGCGATGTATTTTTCCACCGACGAGACGGACACGTCCAGGCGCGCGGCGATGTCGGCATAGGCCAGGCCTTCGAGCTTGCACAGCAAAAAGGCGTCGCGCACCTTCTGCGGCAGGCTGGCCAGGATGGCGTCGATTTCCATCAGCGCCTCGACGATCAGTGCGCGCGTTTCCGGCGTCGGCGCGGCCGCTTCCGGCTGCGCGGCGATGGCGTCCGCGTAGGCCGCCTCGATATGCCGGCGGCGGAACAGGTCGACCACGAGGCCGTTGGCAATCTGCGCCAGGTGCTGGCGCGATTCCACGGGCGCCGGTGCGCGGCCGCGCGCGAGAATGCGCAAATACGTGTCGTGCGCCAGGTCGGCCGCATCGAAGGCGTTGCCCAGCTTGCGGCGCAGCCAGCCCTGCAGCCAGCCATGGTGGTCGCTGTAGAGCACTTCGATTTGCCGGTGCAGTTCCAGTTCGGGACGTAGCATGCAACCTTTCCATGCCATGCTCCGCTGGACGGTCAGGCCTTGATGCGATTGAGAATTGTTCGTATTGTAGCCCGATTGTCAGGCCCTGTGCTCAGGCAGTGGCAAGCCAGCAACGCTCTCAGGCCGTGATCAGCTTGATATCGGCGACCCGCTCCACCAGCCAGACAGCGGCCACCAGCGCGATGGCCAGCGAGCCCACGGTCAGCACCTGCCGGTACAACCACGTCTTGCGCAGCAGCCAGGCGACGGGCAGGAAGGCGGCGACGATGGCCAGCTGGCCGATTTCCACGCCCACGTTAAAGCCCAGCAGGCTGGCCAGCAATGCGCCCTGCGGCAAGCCCAGGTCGCGCAGCACGCTGGCGAAGCCGAAGCCGTGGATCAGGCCAAAGGCGAAGGCGGCCACGGGGCGCTTTCCGCGGAACAAAGGCAGCAGATTGTTCAGCGCCGCCAGGATGACGGAAGCGGCGATGGCCGTCTCGACCCAGCGCGACGGCAGCGAGACGAGCGACAGGCTGGCCAGGCTCAAGGTGATGGAATGGGCCAGCGTGAAGGCCGTGATGACTTTCAGCACGTCATAAAAGGCCGCCTGCAAGCCTTGCTGTTCGTCGCGCCGGCCAGGCAGCAGCACGGCCGGCAGCAGCAGCGACAATAGGAACAGGATATGGTCGTAGCCGATCCAGATATGCCAGATGCCGTGCTTCACATAGGCGCCGAACTGCGCCAGGCGGTCGGGCGTCGCCAGCGAGATGGTCTGGCGCGGGTTGTCCGGGTCGAAGATGGCCGTCTGCGTCACGCTGCCGTGATCGATCTTGAGCAGGCCCTTGTGCTGCGGATCGAGGTCGGCGAACAGGGTGTAGCCGATGTGTAAGGCCGTCGGCGCGCCGCCGGGGCAGCTGGCCGTAAAGCGCAGCACGCTGTAGGCGCCGTCCGTGTGGCGGTCGATCAGCTGTTCGACGGCTTTCAACGGGCAGGCGCCCTGGTCGCTGGCCAGCTGCAGGCGCTGCAGGGCATAGGCGGCGATGGCGTCGTGGCGGACGCGGATTTCATCCCACGTCAGCGCGCCGTCGCCATTGCCGTCGAGGCCGATGGCGAAATCGAGGTCGCGCAGGGCGATATCCCATTGCCCTTCGATCCGCTGGCCGTGCACGGCCAGGCTCAGATAGCTGTCGCTGGGCTTGTGGGCTTGCGCGGGAGCGAGCCAGGCGCAGAGTAAAAACAGGGCGAACAAACACCGTTTCACAGCGCACCTGCCTTCCTGGCGGCGCTGAGCTTCTGGCCATCCTGCGGCCCCAGCCGTTTGACCAGCGCCTGCAGGGCCACGTCTTCCACGCCATTGGCGGCGATCCAGGCCAGCACCGGTTGCGCGGCCGCGTAGTTGCGGGCGGCCAGCGCGGCTTCCAGCAGGATGCGCATGTCGGGCGCTTCCTTCTGGATGGCCCAGTTCCGCTGCGCCAGCCGCAGGGCGGCGGGCACATCCTGCTGCAGGAACAGGGCGAAGCGGGCCTGCTCGCGCTGGTGCACGGTGTCGCCGCGCTGCAGGGCGGCGTGGAAACGGGCCGCCAGTTCCGCTTTTGCCGCCAGGAATGCCGCTTGCTGGCCGGGCAGCGCCTGCAGGGCCAGCGCATAACGCAGCAGCAGGGCGTCGATGCGCTGCTGCTCTTTGAGCAGCTTGACGACTTCCTGCGGGCGCTGCCGGTCGAGCAGGAAATCCGCGTAGGCGCCCAGCAGGTAGCTGTCGCGCGGCTGCCGCGCCAGCGCTGTCGTGTAGCGGCTTTCGGCCAGCGCCGTTTCGCCGCGCCGCGTGGCCATTTCCGCCAGCAGGGTCAAGGCCCAGCCTTCCAGCTCGGGCGCCACGCCGGCGCTTCTCTGCAGGGTCAGGTCCAGCAGGCGCTCGCTGCCGGCGGCGCGGCCCGTGACGCTGGCGATATTGGCGATGCAGCTGACGGTAACGAGCTGGCTGGCGAGCGCCGACAGGCGCGCGCAGGCCGCCGTCGCCCGGGCATAGTCGCCCTGCACGGTGAGCACGGTGGCGCGCGTCAGCCAGGCCTGGCCATTGCCCGGTTCCTGCGCGATGATGGCGTCGAGGTCTTGCAGGGCGGGAGCGAACTGGTGGGTGCTTTGCAAGATGGTGGCGCGCAGCAGGCGCACGGGCAGGGGCGGCGCCGCCTGCCGCCACCACGGCGCCAGCGCCGCCTGTGCGTAGCCCAGGTAGCGCGGGTCCGTCTCGCTGCGCGCCAGCGCAATATAGCGCTGCGCCAGGCTGGTGGCCAGCGCCAGGTCTTGCGGCGTGGCCGTGAGTTGCTGGCGCAGGCCGCGCAGGGCCAGCTGCGTGGCGTCGGCGCGGCGCGGCAGCTGTTCGATGACGGCGCTGCCGTCTTTCGGCGTGTAGGGCGCGGCCCATGCCAGCAGCGGCAGGCAGGCGCACAGCAGGGAAATTGGTATTTTCATCGTGGACGCCATCGACGGTGGAGTAGGGCGGCAAGGGCGGGGCGCCGGAGAACGTTGTCTCCGGCACCCGCACTCAGTTACTGCGCGTTACAGCGGCACCGGTTCCGTATTTTCCGGAGACGTCGCCATGATGGCGTCGATGGCGACGCCGTCCTTGTCATCGCTGGTGGTCGCAATGACATTGCTGACGGCCACATAGAAGGCGTCGAGCAGGACCACGGGCGGCGGCGTGGTGCCGCCGTTGTCGCCACTGCTGCTGCCGCCGCCACCGCAGCCGGCCAGCAGGGCCGTGAGCGCCAGGGCGCCGCATGCATAGAGCTTTTTCATCGCATTCTCCTATTACAGCTGCGGCGAACCGGCCACGGGATTTTTCAGGTAGGGGAAAGCTGCCGTGAACGCGGTTTCGTCGAGGAAGGCGCCATCCGTGAAGTGCAGGCCGCCGGCAGGCGCATCGCCGGGGACGCAGCCGATATTGAGCGTGCACAGCTTGCCCATGGCCACGCGCAGCACCACGTCGACCACGTCGTCGCCAGGGCGGCGGCCATTCGGGAAGCCCGCGTTGTCGCCGCCGATGACGCCGAGGCGGTTTTGCGCACCCACATTGGTGGCCGCGATCGACGTGTTCAGGCGCAGCATTTCAGAGGCAACCACCGTCACGGGCTGGTTCACGCCCTTGATGCCGGTCAGGAAAGCAGCCACCAGGTCATTGCGGGGAAAGTTGGTGGGCGCCTTGGCGCCGGCCGAGCCGAACAGCACTTCCACCAGCGCCGGTGCCGTCGGGTTGGTGACGTAGTCGGCGAATTGCGCATCGCCCGACGGCTTGCTGGCGTTGAAGCGGTCCTTGTCCTTCAGGCCGATCACCAGTTCATTTACCAGCGGCATGCCCAGGCGCGACACCTGCACCCAGGCGCCGCCTTCCTTCGACGCCGTGGTGGTGGTCCCGGGCGCGGGATTCAGCAAACGGCCCTGGCGCAGGCTGGCCGTGGTCCAGCCGCCGATGACGGGGTCGCTGCCGGCCGTCAGGCAGGAGGTCGGCACTTCCATCTCGATGGCCGTGACGTTCTTGCGCGCCAGGTCATCCTTGGCTGCCGACTCCGCATTTGCGGCGAATTCCGTGGCGGGCGCCTTGATATTGATCAAGTCGAAGGTTTCGCCCAGGTTGACCACGAACGGATCCTTGCGCTGGCCGACGAACAGGCGCGCCGGCGCGGCGCAGCCGGGAATGTTGACGGCGTACACATGCTGTGCCGCATAGGCGGCGTAGTTGGGGATGGCCTTGTTGCCGATATTGTCGACGGGCTTGTCGAACGTCGTGCCGCCGCCGCTGGCGTTGGTGACGGCGCTTCTCGTGCCCGTGCGCCGGTCGCCGCGCACCACGGTCACGCTGTACGTTTCGCGCACGTTCAGGCCGGCCGGATTGACGGAATCGATGGCGCCGCCGTTGATGACCAGCGGAATCGACACTTTCTTGCCGCCCACGGTGAACTGGCCATCCTTGATGGTGTTGGTGAAGCGGAACTGGAAGGTGAGGTCTTCCTTGCCGTCGCCATTGTTGTCGATATGGATTTCGTACAGGGCGTTGGGATCCATGGCGAAGTAGTTGGGGCCGCCATACGCGTCCTGCAGGGGGATATAGTCGGCCACCAGCGTGGTGTAGGCGCCGCGGCCGGCCTCATAGCTGCGGAACATATAGAAGTCGGTGGCGTCGACTTTGGGGTTTTGCGTGATGAATGGCGCTTCGCGGTGGCTGGAAGCGTAGGCGGCTGGCGCCAGGGCCAGCGCCAGCAGGTTGCCCAGAAGGGCGGCGCCGAGGGCGGTTTTCGAGCGTGACAAAGACATTTCGATTCTCCCGATTTTTATGTACGTTGACCAACAAGTCCAAAAAACTGCAGGCTGCCTGACTTGTACGCACGGCGGGAGAAAACGGATTCAATTCTTTGGCCAGGGCCGCCAGGGGCTTACCAGGCCAGCACTTTCGGCCCGATGGCGGCGCCGATGGCGGTCGGCACCAGCATGCCCAGCACATACCAGAAACCGACGAAGCTGGCGGCCAGCTCCGGGCAATGCAGGCAGTAGACGAGGGCCGCCATGGCGCCGGCGGCGAACCCGGCGCCCGCGCCCGCCAGGCGCAGGCGCGTGGGCGCCAGCTCGCGCATCAGGCGCAGCACGGCGGCCAGGAGGGGCAGCGACAGCATGGCGATCAGCAGGGGGCAGCTGCGCCAGGTGGCGCCCCAGAACAGCTCGGCACGCTGCTCTGGCGGCGCTTCATTGACGGTGATGGCGCCCAGCGCCCACATCAGGAGCACGGGCACGGCGATCAGCAGCGGCAGGGCGCGGGTGGCCGCGCCCGGCATGCAGAGGCGGCGGCTGACATGCCAGGCTGCCAGGGAGAGGCAGATGACGAAACCGACCTTGATCCAGAAGTCGGGCAGCAGGGCCAGCTGTTCCAGGTTGGGGCGCACGCCCAGCAGCACGGCCATCAGCGCCACGCTGGCCAGTACTCCGGCGCCCAGCGTGGCGGCGGCGCGCCAGTGCGCGCCCGGCGGTGGCGCGGCTGCCACGTCGGGGCCGCTGGCCAGCATGGCGATCAAGTCATCGGTTTTCATGGTGCGTTTCCCTCATTGCCTGTTCTTAAATGGGCCGCCAGCGCCTTCAAGCCGCGGTGCACGGCCACCTTGACGCTGGCTTCCGAAATCTGCATGGCGGCCGCCGTGTCGCGCACGGACCAGCCGTCGAGCTTGGTATGCACGATGGCGTCGCGCTGCTGCGCCGGCAAGCCGGCCAGTAATTTGCCCAGGTCGCGGCTGGCCTCGGCAGCGTCGGCGTCGGCGCTGGAAAACAGTTCCTGCGCACCATCCTCCTCGTCATACGGCAAGTGCAGCGCCTCGCGCCGCGCATGCCGGCGCAGCCAGTCGATCAATTTATAGCGCGCGATCGCATGGATCCACGACGTCAGCGGCACCCCCGTATCGTAGGTCAGGCGCTGGTTGTGAATGCCCAGCAAACACTCCTGCACCAGGTCTTCCACTTCATCCGGCCAGCGCTGCAGGCGCCGCCGCAGGAATGCGCGCAAATGCTGGCTCGTTGCCTGCAAAAAACTGCGGTAGGCCGCCGCATCGCCATCGAGCCCGCGCAGCATCAAGCCGTGCAGCCGCAATTCCGTGCCATGCAGGTGTTCGCTTACAGGTATTCGTTGCATGCGGGCCTTTGGTGACAGGCATTGAAAAAATAAATCCCGGATTATTTTTGGCAGCGGCTGTAACCAATCCGTATCGCGCGGCGAATTGACTGGCAAGCACGCTTCTTCATTCAACGCTTCTTAATTCAATATACCGGCTAAAGACCATGGACATCAAGCACCGCCTCGCAATCCTGCTTCTTCCCGCCCTCGGCGTGAGCGTAGCGGCGCCGGCCGCCGCGCAAATGGCGGCCGGCCAGCGCTGCGCCGTGCACAGCGGGCCGCGGACGGCGGCGCTGGTGGAACTGTACAGCAGCGAAGGCTGCTCCAGCTGCCCGCCCGCCGACCAGCGCCTGAATGCCCTGCGCAAGGAGGCGGGGGCGGCCAGCCTGGTCGTGCCGCTGGCCCTGCACGTGACGTACTGGGACCAGATCGGCTGGGCGGACCCGCTGGCGCAGGCGCAATTCGACGCGCGCCAGGCGCGGCTGCTGCGCTACCAGCCACGCCAGGTCGCCTACACGCCGCAGTTTTTCGTTGGCGGCACGGAATTGCGCGGTTGGCAGACACAGTTGCCGGCCGCCATACGCCGCATCAACGCGACCGCCGCCAGCGTCAACATCGGCCTGTCCGCCACGCCGGGGGCGGGCGGCAAGCTGCTGCTCGACGCGCATGCCAGCGCGCCGGACGCGGCCACCAGCGGCGAGCTGTACCTGGCCATCAGCGAAAGCGGCATCACTTCGACCGTGCTGCGCGGCGAAAACCGCGGCGCCACGCTGCACCACGATGCGGCCGTGCGCTTGTGGCTGGGACCGGTAGCGCTGGCGCAAGGACGCGCCCGGCTGCGCCGCGAAGTCGATCTTCCTGCCAGCTGGCGCCCGGAGCAGCTGCAAGTCGTGGCCTTCGTGCAGCAGACGGGCGGCAGCGCCATCCTGCAAGCCGTCAGCACGGCGTCCTGCGCCGGGGGAGTGCTGTGATGCAGACGCCTGCCACCGCCACCATCCACCCGGCCTGGCTGCGCATCACGCACTGGCTCAATGCCGTGGCCGTGGTCGTGCTGGCCGCCAGCGGCTGGCGCATCTACAACGCGGCGCCATTTTTCCCGTTCGAGCTGCCGCGCGCCTTGACCCTGGGCGGCTGGCTGGGCGGCGCCCTGCAATGGCATTTCGCCGCCATGTGGCTGCTGGCGGCCAATGGCTTGCTGTACCTGTTGATCAATATTGCCTCGGGACGCATGCGGCGCCAGTTCTTTCCCCTCTCGCCACGAGCGCTGCTGGCCGATTTTAGCGCCGCGCTGAAGGGCAAGCTGGCCCATGCGGACCCGCGCCATTACAACATGGTGCAGCGCGCCGCCTACCTGTTCGTCATGTTGGACTGCATCGTGCTGGTGCTGTCCGGCCTGGTGCTGTGGAAGTCCGTGCAGTTTCCCATCCTGCGCGAGCTGATGGGCGGCTATGAGAGCGCGCGCCGCGTGCATTTCATCGCCATGGCGCTGCTGGCCGGCTTTGTCGGCGTGCATCTGGCGATGGTGGCGCTGGTGCCGCGCACCTTGCTGGCCATGCTGCGCGGACGTTAAACGGAGAACCCCATGAAAAAAAACATCATCGTGGCTGAACCCGGCCAGGCCATGCTGGCCGATGCCTTGCGCCAGATCAAGCAGCCGTCGCGTCGCCTGTTCCTGCAGCGCAGCCTGACCCTGGGCGGCCTGTCCCTGCTGACGGGCTGCAATGTCAGCGAGCCATCGAGCATCGAGACGGCCCTGGCGGCGGTGTCGCGCTTCAACGACACGGTGCAGGGCTGGCTCTTCGACCCCAATAAACTGGCGCCGACCTATCCCGAGTCCATGATCGCGCGGCCGTTCCCCTTCAACGCCTATTACGGCGAGGATGAGGTGGAAGAGGTCGACGGCGACGCCTGGCGCCTGGAATTGAGCGGTTTGATCGCCGACAGGAAGCCGTGGAGCTTGCCGCAGCTGCGCGCCTTGCCGCAGGAAACGCAGGTGACGCGCCACATCTGCGTGGAAGGCTGGAGCGCCATCGGCAAGTGGGGCGGCGTGCCGTTTTCCCACTTCCTCAAGCTGGTCGGCGCCGACACGACGGCGAAATACATCGGCTTCAAATGCGCCGACGATTATTTCACCAGCATTGACATGGCCACGGCCCTGCATCCGCAAACCATCATGGCCCTGAGCTACGACGGCAAGGAACTGCCGCCCAAGTATGGCTACCCGATGAAGCTGCGCATGCCGACCAAGCTGGGCTACAAGAACCCCAAGCATATCCAGGCCATTTTTGTCACGAACACGTATCCGGGAGGGTATTGGGAGAATCAGGGCTACAACTGGTTCGGCGGCTCCTAGGAAGGCCGGGAAGGCGGTAATGCGCCTGGCCTTGGCCACACCTCCCGACCTTCCTGTTATTTGGCAACAGGCATTACCGGCAGCACAGCGACAGTTTTACCACCGGGCAATTTCGCCCATCCAACACTGAGACAAGGACTTATCATGAAAACCACGATCACCGCCATCATCGCTTCCGCCATCCTCATGTCGGGCGCCGCGTTCGCCCAGGACGCCATGAAGAAGGACCCGATGGCCAAGGAGGCCTCGGCCGACGCCATGCACAAGGATGCCATGGGCAAGGATGGCATGCACAAGCCGATGGCGAAGAAACACATGAAGAAAGACCACATGGCCAAGGATGGCATGGCAAAAGATGCCATGGCGAAAGACGGCATGCAGAAGGATGAGATGAAAAAGGATGGCATGGCCAAGGATGCGATGGCCAAATAAGCTGGCATAGCCGGCATTGCGCCGCCTCTGGTGGCGGCGCAATGCCGCGCGGGTATTGACGCGGAGTGTGCAATGCATCAGAGTTCATGGCGATGGCTGCCTTCGGCCGCCTTGCCGGACTCCGGCCCGCACCCTGCGCACTACTGGAAACCAAGTCTGCCCATGCCGCCACTGCCTTTGCTTGAAACGCCACGGACTGTCCTGACCGTGCTGCATCCCGACAATGCCGGTTTGCTGCATGCATACCAGCAAGAGAACAAACGGCATCTGGCGCCGTGGGAGCCGGAGCGCGACAGCCAGTTCCATACTGCAGCGGCGTGCCATTCGCGCGCCGAGGCGGCTTACCGCGCGTATCTTGATGGCCATGCCGTCAATTTCATCGCCATCGACAAGGCCGCGAAGACGATGGTTGCCGGCTGTAACTTCACGAATATCGTCAGGGGCCCTTTGCAGGCCTGCAATCTCGGCTATTCGATCGCCCGGGAATATGAAGGCCGCGGCCTGATGCAGGAAGTGGCGGCGGCGGGCATCCGCCATGTATTCGAGGTCGTTCGGCTGCACCGCATCATGGCCAACCACATGCCTGCCAATGTCAGGAGCGAACGCCTGCTGGGAAGGCTGGGATTCGAACGGGAAGGCTATGCCCGGGCCTACCTGAAAATTGCCGGGAAATGGGAGGATATGGTGCTCAATGCGCTGATCAATCCGCAAGGATAGGCTGTCGTGCCATGCGGATGGGCCGATACTTGTATACTGCTTGCTTTCGTCTCGCTTCCGATGCATTTCGCCCGCTACTCAACCGCAGAGCCATGAACGATCCGCACACCACCGCGCTTGCTCCCGAACCGCACGCCATCGCCATCTCCGACAAATCCCTGCGCCGCCGCTCGCTGTTCGCCGCCTGCGGCGCGCATGCCGTGCATGACGGCTTGACCGATGTCATCTATGTGCTCTTGCCCATCTGGCAAGCGCAGTTTGCCATCAGCTACGCCATGGTGGGGCTGCTGCGCGGCTCGTATTCGGGCATGATGGCCGGTTTCCAGTTGCTGGCCAGCCGCATGGCGCGGCGCTGGGGGCGCGAGCGCATGCTGGTGGGCGGCACGGCGCTCGCTGGCCTCGCCTATCTGATCGCGGGGCAGGCGGGCGGCCTGGCCGTATTGCTGCTGGCCTTGCTGCTGGGCGGACTGGGCGCCAGCACCCAGCATCCGCTGGCCTCGTCCATCGTCACCGATACGCACGAGGCGGGCGGCGGCGTGAAGGAAGCGCTGTCGCAATACAATTTCGCCGGCGACATCGGCAAGACCCTGATCCCCGCGCTGGTGGGCCTGCTGTTGCTGGTGTGCAGCTGGCAAGCCAGCGTCAGCCTCATCGGCCTGCTGGGCCTGGCGGCGGCCGGCTTGCTGTGGTGGCTATTGCCGAAGCCCGGCGAGCTGCAAGCCATCCAGAAAAAAGTGCTCAAACCGATCGCGGGCAGCGGTTCGGCAGGGGGCTTTCGCGCGCTGCTGGCCACGGGCACGCTGGACAGCGCCGTGCGCATGGGCTTTCTCACCTTCCTGCCATTTTTATTGAAAAGCAAGGGCGCGGGCACGGCTGGCATCGGCGTGGCCTTGTCCCTGCTGTTCGTCGGCGGCGCCTTCGGCAAGCTGCTGTGCGGCTATCTGGGCGCGCGCATCGGCATGATGAAGACCGTGTGGCTGACGGAATCGATGACTTCCGTACTCATCGTCGCGGCCCTGTGGCTGCCCCTGGCCGGCATCATGGCCATGTTGCCCTTGCTGGGGCTGGCGCTCAACGGCACCTCGTCCGTGCTGTATGGCGTGGTGCCGGAACTGGCCGGGCCCGGCAAGCGCGAGCAGGCATTCGCCCTGTTCTACACGGGCACCATCGGCGGCGGCGCGCTGTCGCCCGTGCTGTTCGGCGCCTTGGGCGACCATACGAGCGTGCCGACGGCCTTGACGGTGCTGGCGGCGCTGTTGCTGCTGACCTTGCCGCTGGCGTGGAAGGTGCAGAAGGGTTTGCGGGCGTGACGGGGGAAGACTGGTTTGCGCGGGAACAACTGCACCGCGCCGCACAGGATGGGGACATGAAGGAGATGCGGCGCCTGCTGGATGCCGGTTTTCCGCCGTGGCTGTTTGACGACTTGAGTTGCACGCCGCTGCATTATGCCGTCCAGGGCGAGCATTACCATGCCGCCGAGCTGCTGCTGGGCGCCGGCGCGCAGGTCAATGCGCATGAGCAAGACCGGATAGGCGAGACGCCGTTATGCCTGGCCGTGCAGGGCGACTACCCGGAAATGGTCGGCTTGCTGCTGCGCCATGGCGCGGACCCGGACATTCCCGGCTGGATGGAGCTGACGGCGAGGCTGCGCGCGCGCAAGCGCAAGGATGAGGCGGGCCGGCAGATCGCTGCGCTGCTGGCGCGCCATGCGCCGGTTCTCACACGGTAATTCCCGGCATGCGCACTTGCCCGCCGATACTCCCATCGTCTACACTCGCCGCATGAAAAATTTTGAAAAGCGGCGCGACCGCTATGACTTGTTCCGCGCGTTCGAGAATCCCCTCGTCAACATCAACTTCATGCTCGACGTGCCGGATTTCCGTCCGTACTGCAAGGCGCGGCAGATTCCCGTGTTTCACTTCTTCCTGTTTTGCGTCCTGAACACGGTCAAGGACATCGACAATTTCATGTACCGCATCTACCAGGATGAAGTCATCAGGATCGACGATTTCCCCGCCTCGTACACCGTCATCAATGGCGACGAAAACCTGAACTACACGCGCTTCGCCATGACGGACCAGCTCGACGTCTTCATCGCGCGCAGCCTGGAAGCAAAACGCATCGCCGAAACCAGCTCCGAGCTGATCAACACGGGCGAGGGCATGAGCGAGCGCGAACAGCGCAACAATATCTTCATCACCAGCCTGCCGTGGCTGGACATGCGGGCCATCGAGCACCCGATCCACCGCCACCGCGACGCCGATATCCCGACCTTTACCTGGGGCAGGTTTGGTCCTGCGCAAGAGGATGGCCGCATGACGCTGCCGTTTTCCGTGCAAGCCCACCATGGTTTTGTCGACGGCTATCACATCCAGAAGCTGGCGCAGGCGCTGGCGCGGCGCATCGCCGATATGATTTCTTAAACCAGATAGTCGCTGGGCGCCTGGCCCAGCACGCGGCGGAACGCGGCCGTGAAGGCGCTGGGACTGGCGTAGCCCAGGTCCAGCGCGATCCGCGTGACGGCTTGCCCGTCGGCCAGGCGCGCGATGGCTGCCAGCAGGCACGCTTGCTGGCGCCATTGGGCAAAGCCCAGCCCCGTCTCGGTGCGGAACAGCCGCGTAAACGTGCGCCGGCTCATGCCCGCCTGCGCCGCCATCGCGTCCAGGCTGCCATCGATGCGCGGTTGCCGGAACAGTTCAGTACACAGCCGCGCCAGCCTGGCGTCCCGCGGCAGCGGCGCGCTCAGGGGCAGGGGCGTGGCGGCGGCGATTTCGTCGAGCAGCAGGGCCATCAGGCGCCCGGCGCGCGATTCGGCCGCATATAAAGCATCGACCTTGACGGCGTCGGCCAGCAGCTGGCGCAGCAGCGGCGAGGCGCCCAGCACCTGGCAGTGCGCCGGCAAGCCCGCCTGGACCACGGCGCCGGGCTCGATGAAGACATTCAGCATGGTCACCGCGCCATGCATGCGCATGCCGTGCGCCAGGCCGGCCGGCACCCAGCAGGCGCGCTGCGGCGGCACCAGCCAGTTGCCTTGCGGCGTGTGCACGCTGATGGCGCCCCGCGCCGCATAGGCGAATTGCCCACGTGCATGCTGATGGCTGGGAAAGATATCGCCGGACGCATGGTCGCGCGCGGTGGCGATCAGCGCGCGCGGCGATTCCGTATAAAAGTCGCTCATGGCCCGAACTCTACAGTATTTGACCCGGCATCGAAAGCGGGCCGCCATGCGCGACCTTACCATGGCTGTTTTCTACTCGGGAGCAGTGATGCACAATACCTATCATCGCGTGGGCACGGGCGCCCATGCCGTCCTCGTGCTGCACGGCTGGTTTGGCGACGCGCACGCCTTTGCGCCGATGGAGCCTGGCCTCGATGGCGCCAGTTTCAGCTATGTCTTCATGGACAACCGCGGCTATGGCGGCATGCGTGGCGCGGCGGGCGACTACACGGTGGACGAAGTGGCGCGCGACGCGCTGGCGCTGGCCGATGCGCTCGGCTTTGCCACCTTCAGCGTGGTCGGCCATTCGATGGGCGGCATGGTGCTGGAAAAACTGGCCTTGCAGGCGCCCTTGCGCCTGCGCAAGCTGGTGGCCGTGGCGCCCGTGCCCAGCTGCGGCGTGGCCTTCGAGGCGGCGGCCCGCGCCCTGTTTCTCGACGCCCCCGGCAGCGTGGCGGCGCGGCGCGCCATCATCGACCGCAGCACGGGCGCGCGCTTGCCTGCAAGCTGGCTGGACTGGAAGGCGGCGTATTCCTGGGCAAGTTCGGATGCGGCCGCGTTTGCCGCCTATTTCCTCGCCTGGAGCGAGACGGATTTCAGTGGGGAAGTCAAGGCGGCGCGTCCGCAGCTGCCCTTGCTGGCGCTGGCGGGCGAGCATGACCCGCGTTTCGATGCGGCGCTGATGCGCCGAACGTACCTGGCGTGGTACCCGCGGGCCAGACTCGAGGTGCTGGCCAATGCGGGACACTATCCGATGAATGAAACGCCGCTGGCCCTGGCGGCCAGCATCGAGGCGTTTTTGCAGGAAAAGTAACTGCGCCGCTTATGCCGCCTTGGCGCGCAGGCGCAGCAGGCTCAGGCCCAGCAAGACGAAGGCGCCGCCCGAGATGCGGTTGAACAGCTTGGCGCGGCCCGGCGTGGCCAGCTGGCTTTTCAGCAGGCGCGCCAGGTTGGCGTAAAACAAATGGGCCAGCATGGCGCAGGCGACAAACGAGGTCGTCAGCACGGCAAACTGGATGCCCACGGGCTCACCCGGCGTGATGAATTGCGGGAACAGGGCCGAAAAGAACAGGATGGCTTTCGGATTCGTCAGCGCCACCGTCAAGCCCTGGCGGAACAGTTTCCAGAACGAATTCGGATTCGCCGTGCCCGGCAGCGCTGGCGCATCGGCCACGATGCTGGTCTTGCTGCGCCATTGCTTGATGCCCAGGTACACCAGGTACAGGGCGCCAGCCAGTTTCAGCAGCATGAAGGCCGTGGCCGAGGTGGCCAGCACGACGCCCATGCCGGCCATGGCCACGCCGGAAATGATGAACAAACCAAAGCCATTGCCCATGCTGCTGATCATCGCGCGGCGCGGGCCGACGGCGATGGCGTTGGAGATGGCCAGCAGGACGGCCGGGCCGGGCGAAAACGTGACGAGCAGGGCAACGCTGCAAAATAGCAGCCAGTTCGAGAGATGCATGGATGTTCCTGGATGGGGCCGTGGCCGGATTGAAAAGTCAAAACATGCTTATTGTACGAAGTTTTTCGCGCGCGCGTCGGCGGCCCCGGCAGGCGCAGCCCACCGTGCCACGGCGTCAGACGAGCACGGGCAGCACGGGATGGGGAACGCTGTGGGCCAGATCCGGCTTCGGCACGCCCGATGGGGATGCGGCGGCGATATGCGCGGCCAGGGCGCGGCCGCTGAGCCAGGCGCCTTCCACCGTGCCCGCCTGCAGCCAGTCGCCGCACAGGCCCAGCCGCGAACGCTCATGCCAGGCGAACAGTTCGTCGTGGCCGGCGGCCGGGGCCGCGTGCTGCCAGCACTGGGTGCTCCATGCCAGCGGCGCCGCGCCGCCAAGCTGGGCGAAGGCGTGCAGCAGCGCCTTGGCCACCTGGTCGGCGGACCAGTCCAGATGCGCTTCACTCCATTCCGGTTGCGCGTGCAGCAGCCAGCTTTCCTGGCCATGGCGGCCCGGCTTGCTGTTATTGCGCGCGACCCAACGCAGCGGGCCGTGGTTGACGAAGGCGGCGTCGAACGGCAGGGCCAGCGGCTGCGCGTAGCGGGCCATGACGGCCCAGCAAGGTTGCATGACGCTGGCGGCCGCCAGGCTGGCCAGGCGGCGCGAATGGGCTTGCAGCAAGGGCAGGGCTTGCGGCGCGGGCATGGCCAGCACGACGCCATCGTAGACGGCTTCCAGCAAGCCCAGTTGCCGCGTTTGCAATTGCCAGCCAGCCACGCCACGCTGCAGGGCGGTAATCGTGGTTTGTAAGTGCAGCGGCAGGCCGCTGGCCAGCCAGCGGGCCGGCGCGTTCATGCGCGGCATGCCGACGAAGCGTTCGACGGGGCCGGCCGGCGCATGCGCGCTGCCGTCCGCCGCCAGCAGGCACAGGCGCGGCGTCCACAGGGCGGCCACGCCTGCCAGTTGCCAGCGCGCCACTTCGGCGCGAAACGCGGCCGAGCGGGCCGTGAAATACTGGGCGCCGTGGTCGCATTGCCAATTCCCGGCGCGCCGCGTGGCCATGCGGCCCGCCACCGTGCCCGCCGCATCGAAGACGCTCACTTGCCAGCCAGCGTGCTGCAAGGCGCTGGCGCACGACAGGCCGGCGATGCCGGCGCCGACGACGGCGATGTGGCGCGGCGCGGCCATGTGCGGCTTATCCATGCGTTTCCGTGGGCAAGGGCAAGCCTTCGGCGCGCGCCAGCCGGTCCATGGCCAGTTCCAGCATGGCCCTGGCCTGGCCCGTGGCGTGGGCCAGGTCCTGGTGCAGCAGGGCATCGTCCGGATGGCGCGTGGCGCAGTGCTGGCTGTAGCGCTCGAAACTGCCCACCATCGACAGGATTTCCGCCAGGTGGCGCGGGCATTCGCACTGCACGGTCGAGGTGGCGGCCGTGATGGCGGCCAGCGCCTGGGCGTCGAAACGGCAGGGCGGAACGGGCAGCGCGGCTGGCGGGGGCGGCGCGGCTGCCGGGCCGGGATGGCCCAGGGCGCCGGCGCACATGCGCAGGATGTCGGCCGGCGCGGCCGGTTCGCGCGCCAGCAGGCAGTCCTGCGCACGCAGGTGGGCGATGGTGGCGCTGGCGCCAAAATGGAAGAGCACGACGACGGTGCGGGCGGCGCCCGCCAGGCGCGCCGCGCGGATCAGCGGCAAGGCTTCGTCGGACAGTTCGGCGATTTCAAGCATGACGATGTCGGCGCGCGCCCCCAGCAAGGCTTGCGGCGCCTCGGCCAGGCTGTCGCAGACGCGCACCACGTCGCAGGCGGGCAAGGTGGCCGTGCCGCGCAAGTCGCTGGACATGCGCATCGGCAAGGTGGTGCCGACGAGTGCCAGACGCAAGGGGCGCGGCGGCGGGACGCCGCCAGGCGCGCCGAGCGGCATCAGCAGTTGCTGCAGGCTGTCTGGCGGCAGGCGGGCCAGCATGCCGACGGCATGGCCGAGGTCGGCCAACTGCTTGATCAGGCCCAGGCGCTGGACTTGCTCCGGCGAATACAGGCGCTGGCCGCTGGCCGTGCGCTGCGTGGCAGAAATGCCGTAGCGGCGTTCCCACACGCGCAGGGTTTCCACGGGCAGGCCCGCCATCCGGGCGGCGGCGCCGCTGCGCAGCGCGCCGCGTTCGCCATCGTCGGCGACGCTGCCAATCGCCTCGTTCGATATGGTCGATGCTGTCATGATGACCCGCTGATGAACCGTGATTTTTTCATTGTAGCGGTTCAATTTCCTTGTGCAAGCGATATTCACGGCTACTTGTGCGATATCAAGCGGGTCACTTCGTTCAGGCGAACAGGCTGGCCACGACATGGTTGATGGCGGCGCCACCGGCGATCAGCCAGCAGAACAGCAGGCCGGCCAGCAGCAGCGGCTTGATGCCGGCGCGGCGGATGGCCGACATATGCGTCGTCAGTCCCAGGGCCGCCATGGCCATGGCCAGCAGGGCCGTGTCGATATCGGTGATGGTGGCCACCATGCTGCCCGGCAGCAAGCCCAGCGAATTGAAGGCCACCACGGCAATGAAGATGAAGGCAAACCAGGGAATGGCCAGCTTGGCCGCCTTGTCGCCGCCGCCCGCCCTGGCCTTGCCGCGCGCCAGCACCGCCGACAGGATGACGAGGAAGGGCGCCAGCATCATCACGCGCACCATCTTGGCGATCACGGCCGCGTTCGCCGCTTCCTGGCCGATCGACTTGCCTGCGGCCACCACTTGCGCCACTTCATGCACGGTCGATCCGATGTAGACGCCGAAGGCCGTGGGCGTGGCGCCCAGCAGATGCCAGCCCAGGTTCAGCTGGTACAGCAAGGGGTACAGGAAGATGGCGATGGTGCCGAACACCACGACCGTCGAGACGGCCACGGTGACGTCCTCGCTGCGGCCTTTCACGACGGGTTCCGTGGCCATCACGGCCGCGGCGCCGCAGATCGAGCTGCCGGCGCCGATCAGGATGGCGCTGTTGCGCTCGAGCTTGAAGACCCTGGTACCGAGGAACATGGCCAGGCCAAACGTGGAGGTCAACACCAGCGCGTCGATGGCGATGCCGGCCAGGCCCACCTGGCCGATATCCTGGAAGGTCAGGCGGAAACCGTAGAGGATGATGCCCAGGCGCAATAATGTCTGCTTGGAAAAAGCCACGCCGGCGCCGCAGGCGGGCGCCAGGCGCGCATACACGCTATTGCCGAGAATAATGCCGAGCATGATGGCCAGGGTCAGCGCGCTCATGCCGTGGCTTTGCATCCAGCCCAGCTTGCCCAGCTGGATGGCGCCATAGGCGATGAGGCCGCTTAGTAGCAGGCCGGGCAGCAGGCGGCCATAGCGGTCGCTGACAGTGCTGGTGTTGGTGGTCGAGAGGGATGACATGCCGTACTCCATGGTTCTGTGTTCGTATGGCATGACTGTACAGTTCGGTGATTAAATGGTAAAACGGATTGTTTTTGTATGTTTAACCTAAAAAATAGGTAATTGAGGAGGCAGCAACGTGTCATTAACTTTACGCCAATTGCAGATCTTTCTCGCCGTCGCCGACACGGGCAGCACCAGCGCGGCCGCGGAACATATTGCTTTGTCGCAATCGGCCACCAGCGCGGCCCTGAACGAACTGGAAGCGCTGCTGGGCGCGCAGCTGTTCGACCGCGTCGGCAAGCGATTGCTGCTCAACGACAACGGCCGCTTGCTGTTGCCGCAGGCGCGGCAGATGCGCGACGCGGCCGCCAGCATCGAGCGCCAGTTCGCGGGCGCCGACCCGTCCGTGCCCGTCAGCCTGCAGATCGGCGCCAGCACCACCATCGGCATCTATCTGCTGCCGCAGATCCTGGCGCAGGCGGCCCGGCAGTACGGGCGCAGCATCCCGCAGGTGACGATCGCCAACACGGCCGACATCGCCGCCGCCGTGGCCGCATTCCAGGTCGATATCGGCCTGATCGAGGGGCCGTGCCACGAGCCGGGCTTGCTGGTGGAGCCGTGGCTGACGGACCAGATGCTGATCGTGGCCGCGCCCACGCACCCGCTGGCGCAGCTGCGGCACCTGCTCAGCTTTACGGAATTGAACCAGGCCGGCTGGCTGCTGCGCGAGGCGGGCTCGGGCACGCGAGAGGCCGTCGAGCAGGCGCTGGTGCCGTATTTGCATTATCTGCGCGCTGCGGGAGAATTCAGCAATTCGGAAGCCATCAAGTACGGCGCGGCGGCCGGCCTGGGCATCGCCTGCCTGTCGCGCGTGGTCGTGGCCGATTTGCTGGCCAGCGGGCAGCTGGTGGAACTGGAAACCATGCTGCCGCCCCTGGAGCGCAACTTTTACCTGATACGTCAGTCTAAAAAGATCCTCTCGCCGCGCCTGACCGGCTTTCTGGAGCTGTGCCGCCACGCTTCGCGCATGGCGGGCTAGTTCGTTGCGCGGTCGCGGCCATTGTCACGGGAGCCGGCGGGGGTGTTGTTGTTGTTGTTGTTGTTGTTGTTGTTGTTGTTGTTGTTGTTGTTGTTGTTGTTGTTGTTGTTGTTGTTGTTTGTTACAGGACAAGCGTTACAGGGCACGCTCGTCCAGCTCGTAGTCAGTCGTAGTTGCTCTGGGTCTATCTTTCTTGCGGCAGCTTGCCGGCATCCGGGCGCGCTATGCGCTGAGCTGCTGGCAGTCGCCTACTTGGGTCGTGGCGGCGCCAGCTTCGCATCGGGTGGCGCCAGGGTGCCTGCGCGTAGCCGCTTGACGGCTACGGCCACGGCGCGCGCCACGTTGCGCACTTCCTCCTGCATGGCCGTGTCGCGGTCCAGCGTTTCATGGCTTTGCGCGTAGCTGTCGTAATAACCGATGTAGCGGTCCAGCCGTGACTTGGCGCCCGCGTCGACCAGGCCCATCCAGTCCAGCCAGTCCGACAGGCCGCGTCGCACGCCTTCGATGCCGGCCACGTCGCCATGCACGACGAGGCCATACGCGCGCCCGGCCAGGTGTTTTGGATAATCCCAGCCTTGCAGCTCCAGCGCTTTCGCTTCCACGGCTTTCTTGCCATGCGTGCTGGTCGGGTCCGGGTTGCCGCCGTCGGCACATACGAGCCTGTCTATCATCAGTTTCAGCACGCTGGGCGTCTGGTACCAGTACACGGGCGTGAGGATGATGACGGCATGCGCGGCCGTCCAGCGCTCGTAGATTTCCGCCATCCAGTCGTTCGTCTGGCGTTCGCCATGGTTCGGGTAGCAGCTGCACGGCCAGTGGCACAGCGGCATGGCCGTCGAGACACAGCCCTTGCACGGGTGAATGTGCAAGTCGTACGAGGAGGTCAGCAGGCTCAGGTCGAGCACGTCGGCCTCGATCTCGTCCGCCAGCAGCACCTCTTTGGCCCACTGCGTCATGCGCCACGTCTTCGAAATTTCACCTGGGCAAGAACCGTCATTGCGCGCCGCGCCGCAGATCAACAGCACGCGCGACGGTGTGGCCGGGTCTTGCTGACGCGCCTGGGCCGCCAGTAAACGGTTGCGCGTGGCCATCCATTCCACCGAGATATCGTAGTCGGGGTCCGCAAAGCCAGGTCCCGCCTTTTGCGTGAGAGGCGCCTTGCGGCCCTCCTTGTAGTTGTTCCACGCCACTTCTTCCACCTGCACGAGGGCGCCGCGTACGGCATCGAAGGTGGGATCGGCAAACGAGCGGATGAATTGCAGGTGGAATTCGACACGGCCCAGGGAATCGGGCGCCTGGCCCTGGCGCGGTACGGGAACGACGGGGGTGACGGGAGTGGCGGACATGGCTTCTCCTTGGTGGGATGGAGCCATGCTGCCGCATGGGCGGCCCGCGGTCTGTGCGTTGAGCAACGGTGCGGGCGGGCTTGACGAAATTCCACTTTAGGGATAAATTCCCATATATGGAAAATCATGCATTGCTCGATAACGATACGGAACAGCGGCTGGCGGCGCGCCTGAAACAGCTGCGCGTGGAGCGGGGCTGGTCGCTGGACCAGCTGGCCGGCGCCAGCCAGGTCAGTCGCGCGACATTGTCACGCCTGGAAAACGGCGAAGTCAGTCCCACGACGAGCGTGCTGGGCAAGCTGTGCGCCGCCTATGGTCTGGCCATGTCGCGCCTGCTGCGCATGGTGGAAGACGATTTCCCGCCCGTGCTGCGGCGTGCCCAGCAAAGCGTGTGGAGCGACCCGGACACGGGCTTTCGCCGCCGCTGCGTCTCGCCGCCATCGCGCGCGTTGGCCGGCGAGGCGCTCGAATGCGAACTCGATGCGGGCGTGACGATCGCCTACGCCGCCTCGCCGCGGCCCGGCATGGAACACCATCTGCTGCTGCAGGAGGGCAAGTTGAACGTGACCGTCGATGGCAAATCCCACGACTTGCTGGCCGGCGATTGCCTGCGCTACCAGTTGCACGGCGCCAGCGCCTTCGTCACGCCGCCCGACAGCGGCGCACGCTATTTCCTGTTCATCGTCTGAGGCCGCCATGCATCCATCACTACGACTTTTCAGCTCCACGGATATTCTTGCGCGCCTGCCGGAACTGGGCGCGCTGCTGCAGGCATGCGTGCATGATGGCGCCAGCATCGGTTTTATCCTGCCCTTCGATGCGGCGGCCAGCCAGGGGTTCTGGGCGGACAACGTGCTGCCGGCCGTGACGCGCGGCGTGCGCCTGCTGCTGGTGGCCGAGGTGGACGGACAGGTGGCGGGCGCCGTGCAGCTGGACTGGGATACCAACCCCAACCAGGCGCACCGGGCCGAGGTGCGCAAGCTGCTCGTGCATCCGGCGTTTCGCCGGCGCGGCATCGCCCGCTTGCTGATGCAGGCGCTGGAAGCGCAGGCGCGGCTGCTGCCGCGCAGCCTGCTGACGCTCGACACGCGCAGCGATGACCATGCGGAACCGTTGTACTTGTCGCTGGGCTACGTGGTGGCCGGCAGCATCCCCGGCTATGCGCTGGCGCCGGCCGGCGAGCGGCTCGACGCCACCACCATCATGTACAAGCTGCTGTAGCGGGGAACTCAGGCTTTCAGCCGCGCTCTAACAGCAGGGCGGCGCGCCGACGGTGTTGACACCATGGGCTGGGTGGTGCTTTGCTGCGTCTGCGTCTGCGTCTGCGTCTGCGTCTGCGCCGTGGCCAGGCTGATGCCGTGCGCCGCATGCGCAGGCGTCAACGCCGGCGCATGGCCCAGCTTGAAGATGCCCACCGTGCCCGACAGCTGCGTGGCGCGCTGCTGCATGCTGGCGGCCGCCGTTGACGCCTGTTCCACCAGCGCGGCGTTTTGTTGCGTCACGTGTTCCATCTGTACGATGGCGGCATTGACTTGCTCGATGCCCGACAATTGCTCGCCGCTGGCCATGCTGATTTCACCCATGATGTCCGTCACGCGGTGCACGCTGGCAACGATATCGCGCATGGTGGCGCCCGCCGTGTCGACCAGGCGCGCGCCCGCATCCACGCGCTCGACGGAGTCGCCGATCAGCTGCTTGATTTCCCTGGCCGCGCCGGCCGAACGCTGCGCCAGGGTGCGCACTTCGCTGGCCACGACGGCAAAGCCGCGTCCCTGTTCGCCCGCGCGCGCCGCTTCCACGGCCGCATTCAGTGCCAGGATATTCGTCTGGAAGGCGATGGCGTCGATGACGCCGATGATATCGACTATCTTTTTCGACGAGGCATTGATCGAGCTCATGGTCTCGACCACCTGCGCCACCACCTTGCCGCCTTTGCCCGCCACCTCGGCCGCCGAGAGCGCCAGCTGGTTGGCTTGCCGCGCGTTATCGGCATTCTGCTTGACGGTGCCCGTCAATTCCTCCATCGATGCGGCCGTCTGCTCCAGAGAACTGGCCTGCGCCTGCGTGCGCTGCGACAGGTCGAGATTGCCGGCGGCGATCTCGCCCGAGGCGCCCGCGATGTCGTGCGTGCCGCCGCGCACCTCGCCGACGATGGCGGTCAGGCTGGCCGTCATGTCTTTCAGCGCCTGCAGCAACTGGCCCACTTCATCGCTGGATTCGACGCGGATATTGTCGCTCAGGTCGCCGCCGGCCACCTTGCGGGCCACTTTGACGGCGTGGCGCAGCGGGCGCACGATGCCGCTGCTGATGAACCAGGCCGTAAGCAGACTCAGCACGCCGCCGATCACGCCCAGTGCAATGATCAGCATGCTGGTATTGCGCGCCCGCGTCACAGCCGCGCCGGCCGCTTCGCGCATGAGGGTGGACTGGGCCGCGATCTGCCGGTCGATGTCGCGCAGGGTCGCCGGATCTGCCTGCGTGGAGTTGCGCAAGGCGTGCAATTGTTCGATGCGCGCATAGCGCTGGTTCACGCTGGCGTCGATTTCCCCGCTGACCGTGGATAGTTGCCAGGTGCTGATGATCACGACGATGGCCAGCAACAGCGATGCCAGCAAGAAGCCTGTTGTCAGGCGTGCTCCGATACGGATGTTGGAAAGTTTCATGTCCCCTCAGCGGTTGTCCCATGGTGGCCACTTCCCATGCGGACGGCATGGCGCGGCGCGATTGCCCCTGACATTGCTGGGGTGAAATGAGTGTAGCAGTGCGGTACTAAGTAATCTATAAATATTTCCATATTGGAATTTGTTGCTGATTATTCAGCAACAGATGACGACTGCATGTCGGAACGAATCACGGCAATGAATCAGGAGTTTTCCTACTGATTCGGGCGGGATTGTCTGACTAGCCATTTGAGCCGCCACGCCTACACTCCAATCCTGGCCCGCTGGCGCATGCCTGCCGGCGGCATCGCGATTGTCAACCGTAACTTAAATGCAATATTAACCGCAACAGGAGACCGAGATGGCGAATATTCAATCGGGTACGGAAGGGACGGCACGCACGGAACTCATGGCCACGCGCCTGAATGCCCTGGACTGGGTGGCCATGGTGCTGCTGATCGTGGGCGGCTTGAACTGGGGCCTGGTGGGCCTGTTCGATATCGACGTCGTGGCGCGCCTGCTCGGCGACGTGACGATGGCGTCGCGCACCGTCTATGTGTTGGTGGGCCTGGCTGCCCTGTATTCGATCTATCTGTGCGTGCGCAAGCTGCCGTCCAAGCCATGACGGGAGAGCTGCCATGCCTGTCGGCGCCCATCCCAAGCGTGAACGCGAATTCAGGAAGCTGGAAAAGGATTTCAAGCAGGAAGGGCGCTATCGGGGCCGCGAGGAAGAAGTCGCCGCCCGCATCGTGAACAAGCAAAGAGCGCAAGCGGGCGAAACGCTCATGCCACGGGTCGGCAAGCCAACGGGCAAGGGTGGGACGCCGGAGCTGCCCATCGACGGCTACCAGCACCTGACGGCGGCGCAGATACGCGGCAAGCTGGAGGGGCTGTCCGCTGCCGACCTCAAGCGTTTGCGTGCCTATGAAATGGCGCACAAGAAGCGCAAGGGCGTATTGCAGGCGCTGGGAGCCTGACCCGGCGCGACGTGGCTCCTGTGGCTTGATGCGGGGCCTTGCTTCCAGCAGGCGTGGCCTCGCACGGCTTGCCGGTCTGCGGCGCGGCCGTGCGCGCTTGCATACGCTTATTGGTCTGGCTTAGGTTTAAGCTTGGTGGCTTGATTGGCTTATTGCTGCGTACGCAAATAGGCCAGCAAATCGGCCACTTGCTGGGCATTGCCGATGCCCCAGAAGCGCATGTTGTTGCCGGGAATGAAATCGCTGGGCGCTTTCAGGAAGGCGGCCAGATTGTGTTCGGTCCAGACGACCTGGGAGTTTTTCATGGCCGCCGAATAGCGGTAATCGGTGGTGGCGCCCGCCTTGCGGCCAATCACGCCCGTCAACTTGGGGCCGAAACCGCCGCGCGCCGATGGCCCCACCTGGTGGCAGGAGGCGCACTTGCGAAACGCCGCCTTGCCCGCCTCGGCATTGCCCTTGAGGGCGGGTGCCGCTGGAGTTGGAGCTGTGGCTGCGGGCGTACCCGCATGGGCCATGACGGCTTGGGAGCAGAGCACGGCGAACAGCGTGGCGGCCGCCAGGCTGTTGCTACGCATGCTGGTCGGCGGCAGGCGCAGCGGGCGGTGAAGAAGATAATGGCAAGCTTGTAACAGGTTTTTCATGGTGAAAGCGGATGCGTCAGGCACGTGCGTGGCAAGCGATGGCGTATTTTACAGGGTGGTATGGATACCTGCCTTTATGCATGCATCCGCTGCGGCAGGTCTGGGCCACGGTGCGGCCAGCACGGTGTGGCCTGTCTTGCCGCTGCTATCTGCATTGCCGCATTGACGCATGCGCGTTGCAGGCGGTTGCAGTTACAGTCGGTACGCCGCCGCTAACGCTTGCCGCCTTGCGCGCCCAGCGCCGCCATGGCCGAAGCGAAGACGATGCAGCCGATGGCCAGCCACTGGGTCATGCTCAGCAGTTCTCCCAGGACCACCATGGCGGCCAGTGCGCTGACGGCCGGCGCGGCGCTGCTGAACATGCCGAACACGCCTTGCGGCAAGCGGCGCAGGGCGAAGATTTCCAGGGAATATGGCAGGGCGCTGGAGAGCATGGCAATCGCCAGGCCCATGAGCGCAATCGACGGCGCCAGCAGGGCCGTGCCCGAGTAAGTGATGCCGATGGGTACCGTCACCATGGCCGCCACCGTCATGCCCCACGCCACGGCCTGGCCGCCCTGAAGACTGGAAGCGCGCTTGCCGAAGATGATATACAGCGCCCAGCACAGCGCCGCGCCCAGCGCATATGCCACGCCGATAGGGTCCAGGCTACCCGGGCTGCCTTGCAGCGGTAACAGCAGGTACAGGCCGAACACGGCGCAAGCCACGGCCAGCAGATCGCGCGGCCGCCGCGACGACAGCATGGCCACGGCCAGCGGCCCCGTCACTTCGATGGCAACGGCGATGCCGATCGGTATCAGCGCAAACGCCCGGTAAATCAGCAAGTTCATCAAGCCCAGCACGGAACCGTAGACCAGCAGGTTCAACACATCCTTGCGCGTGAGGCGGTAGCGCCATGGCCGGAAGATCGCCAGCAGGATCAGTGCCGAAAACCCCACGCGATAGGCCGTGATGCCCTCGACACCGATGACAGGAAACAGATTCTTCGCAATCGCCGCCCCCAGATTGACGGAAATCTGCCCTCCCAGTACGGCCAGGGAAGGGAGCAGGATGCTGTCGGGGAGGGGGGAGGTCGAGGCGGGGGAGGTCATGGGGCGTGATTTTAATACGCCTGGGCCTGCCAGTCGCTGGCAACTTGGTAAGTTGGGAAGATTTAACTGGGCAACCGCTGGCATCGCTGGCGTATCGCGGCTTCTTTCATGTCATTTTTTTGATGTGGTGTTGTGAAATACGCTACAGTTGCAGAATTGTTTGCGAATGACCAGTGGGTGCACGTTGTCAGTGAAGCGATTAAATATTGTCATATTTTAAAATTTAGATAGGATTTAAGCCATGGAAAATAGCGTCCCAAGTCTTTTTGCTTCATTTCTTCCATTAATATTGATGTCACTATTGATGGCAATACCAGCACATCTTCTGGCTAAGGAAAAGGGACGCAATGTAACAAAATGGACGATTCTTGCGTTGATTCCGATTGTAAACTTCGCATGTATCTGGTTCTTCATCGGCGCATCGAATCTAAAGCTCGAGCGCAAAATTGACGATTTAGCGCTTCGTTTGCAATCCCAGCGCGACAAGTAATAAATTATTTCACTGCTCGCTGTCGGCCAGCACCGGATGCTTGGATACTCGCCAATTCGTCTGCCCGCGCAGGTTCCGTAGTGCAGACTTAAGCCGGCGGCATAGTTGCAAGCGATATTGGCTGCCGCACTAAGCCTCCCGGTCTTTTAATCTATGGGCCCGCTGGCTCAGCTACAAGCTAGGTTGCACCATGGAGTATTCGTTTTCACGCTTGATAATTGCGGCTAGTTTGGCTTGTTTAGTCATGGGTGCGGCCGCTATTCATCAGATGCGCCTCAGTCGCCCCATCGGTAAAGTAAAATACTTTCTGCTTAAATTGGCGCTGTTAGTCTGGCTAGTGAGTGGACTATTTGTCGGAACACTCTACAGTCACGGAATCGATGTGGCGTGGTACATTTTTGGTGTCGCCGTTAGTCTGGCCGGATGTATCGTTGCAGGCATTGTGGTGCTTGCCTGGCTGCTTTTCACAAGGCGCAAGCAGTACAGTTAATATACTTTATGAAATTGCCTCGCTTACGAATTTAGTTGCCGACCGATATCTGCTTCCGGCCAGAAGCGGACGGTTAGAACGCCATGGGTAAAGACATGCCGCGTAGCGAAATCAATGAAATGACGCAGCGTGAGTGGCGCGAGTTCGGTTTCTTCTATGACAGCGATGATAACGCCAAGGAGTGGCGATTGGTTGGGGCCAAGGCAGGGCTTCGACAGTTCGCACATGCAATGCAAAAATATGCAGCAAAACCTAGCAACGATTTAATTTCGGCACACGAACACTTTGGCGCCTACAGTTACCTTGCGCTCGGCACTTGGACAACATCGGAGATCAGCGACCATTGGCTCGCCGGTTCGCTGAAGGACATTCAAAGGCCCATCAACGATTCCAAACGCAAGTCGATTTTGCGTCGTTTCTACCCAGACTATTTTAAGCGAGGATAGCTAGTGCAAAAGTAGCCGTTCGATAGAATGGAGTCTGTCTAATTCAGGGCGTGCAGTCGCCCTTGTCTAAATATGGAATCAATCACAGTGATGGCAACCAAGTGGAAGAACCAGGAGGTGCGCAGCTGCAATGGCCTCGTGTGCACCAACGGTGATATCTACGAAGTGCACGAAACCTGGATGGCCAAAGTACATGAAAAACAGGAGCCTGGCAGTTGGCTCAATGTCGCGATTCTGGCGCAAGAAGAGCTCTATGGTGGACAGTACATAGTCAAGTGCGGAGAGGCGGCGGAACATGGCTCAATCGGCGTAATCGTTTTGGAATCGCTGCAAAATCATGAACCTGTTTGGACGTTTGTCTCGGATCAATCCAATCCATTTGATCAAATAACAATCAAGGCTGGCTGGGTTGTGGTGCTTTCAACGTCAGGCGCCGTTTTTCGGTTTGGCGCTCCAATTAGGGAGGTAAGGCTTCTGCTTCCGCGTACTTCAATCCATGGTTCTAACTACGCAAGCTTGTAGAGTGGGCGCAGCGTCTCCATTAGCTTTGCGTGACACCTTTCAGGCAGCCTTCGGCCAACAGCAGTCATTCATATTGACGTGATAATGCGTGACTTTCCCCCTTCTGTAATTTGCTATTCTCTGGGGGCGCTGTAAAAAGCGGCCACGGTCGGGTGTTGGAATGATTGACTTTCTGACGCCTGCGCCGATGCTATGTTCGCGCTTACACCTTACCGACGAGGCATTGAACAAATGCAGCGGCATCATGCAATACACCGCCTTAATCCTGCCAATACCATGCTGAACATCCTGCTCGCGCTCTATCTGCTGTTTGTTTTTCCTGCCTTGAACGTGTGGCGCAGCCTGCGTCCGAAGAGTAATAAGCCCCGTCCACTGCTGCTTCGTTACTGGTCAATGAGTTGGCATGTACTAGTACTACTGGGCATCCTCTGGGTCGGTTCCTGGCAAGCCGGCTACACGCTACGCGAAATCGGCTTCGATCTGCCCCTTTCCAGCGTTGGCACCTGGGGATTGGCCTTCGCCGTGTTGCTGCTGTGTGGCCTTTCGCTAGTCGTCAACATCATTGAGCGTCGTAAAATGCCACTGGCTCGCGCTGAGAATGAACGCAAGCTGCTGGATTCATCTTTCCCTTGGCCGCTTACCGGCGCCGAGACGCTGGCCTTCGTGGCCAGTATGTCGCTTACGAGCGCTGGATGGGAAATCCTCTACCGCGGCTTTATTCTGCTGCTACTGACACCCAGCACAGGCTTGCCGATTGCCATCGCGGCTTCTGCTCTTGCCTACGGCATAGGGCACGGCTACAAGAACCCGAAGCAGCTAATCGCCTCGATCGTGTCGGCCTTCGTCTTTACGATCGCATATGCTTTGACGCACAGCCTGTGGTGGCTGATCGTCATCCATGCTGGTTTGTCGCTAATCTCAGTTCCGTTGGTGTTCCGGGCGCGACAGCGCCGTGAAACAGAGATCGCACATGCGGTGTAGAGGAAAGTTCGAACGCAGACCCATCAACGACGAAGGTGCTGGATCGTGAATCTCTGAAAAGAGGTAGAAGCTGCCACCAGCCATCTGCCGCCGTTCGCCAATGTAAGAACTGAAGCATCACCGATTTATTTTTGGAGCATCGATTTGGAAAATCTAGTTGTATTGCGAATTTTCGACAATGACGGCGTAGACTTGAATGGTGTCAAACTACGCTCAGCAAGTGAGGTCGCGGAAGCTCTTGAGAAAATCGGCGCTGAAAACTCGGACATGACCGTTTCTGTCGAGGCCACCGATTCCAAATGGTATGAGTCTATCGGAAAGGCCATTTACGGTAGCCACCGGGCGGGCTTTTCAGGTGAGCGATTTCGCGTACTCATCGACGGCAAGCCTCTGGAAGCCTGACTTACACCGCCGGCTGCCGGCCAGAAGCGGCCGTAGCCAGGGCAGCTAAGGAGACATTCAATGGCCGTGTGGCAATATGATCTGTTTGTAATATGATCTGTTTGTAGTTGGTGAAGGGAGCACTCTTCCGCTTTTGAAAGAAGATGGTTGGCATCTTCCTCAATCTCCTGCAGTGTCAACGCTGAGCGCACAGCGAACTCTAATCGCCTCGATGCGCTATTCGTGGTTCATGATGGATGACTGGGTAGTCTTCGGGGCGAAAATAGCACTCGCGTTGACCTCTTCTTTGAAGAAGGCGACGGGGTTGAGATTCACATTCGTCTCGACGCATCAGCAACTGAGACAGAACTCGATGCAGTCTGCACCTTTGCTGGTGCGCTAGGTAGTCGATTATTCGATCCGACGACGCGTGTATTGCTTCAACCCGACCAGAGCTCGGTTGCTTCCGCGCTGACTATGTCCCGTGCAGTAACCTTTTTCCGCGCTCCGCAACTATTTCTGACAGAGACGCTAGGTAATTGACCGGTTCACGCCAACGTCTGCTTTGGTGCGGAAGCAGACGTCACAGGTTTTGCCTTGTCTGCGGACTAAGCGTCCTTGCTGCATTCACCGGCCTTTAAACGCGTTGAAGTTTGACGCCGTCGCTGTGCGCGTTGACAATGACGGCACGTACATGGGCTTCAGGATGAAAATAGGCCATCTGCATGCTGGCCGTGATTGCCTGGCTTATACTTGCCGCCTGCTTGATCGACGCGACCGTTCTGCATGCCTGCCTGTCGCCCCGCATATTCACATGTAACCCAGGAGTCGTATTGCATGACTGTTTTCAGTATCGGTGGCACCAATTTTGAAGTGGACGTGGCGAAATCAGGCATTCGCCTGGAAGGCGATGGCAGTGGCTTGCTGGAGCTCAATATCGATATCCATGGCGACGACGATGTGTTCATGCGCTTGACCGAGGACGACGATGCGGAATGGGCGTGGGCCATGTATCCGCCGGCCTTTTTCCTGCACGGCTTGCGCGTGCCGGCAGGGCCGCAGGGGGAATTCACTGCCGGTCCGCTTGATACGGAGTCCGATGCCGAGGAGTCGGGTATCTATATGATGGAGTACGGCGACGTATCGGCCGTCCATGTCGTCGAATTGTCGGCGCGGCGCCTGGCCATGTCGGGCATGGTGGACTTGTGCGGCCAGCGGCTGCCATTTCATATCGACATGCCGCGCGCATAGGACCGGGTACCGGGGGGCGGTTCCCCCGGGGTCGTAATGCGCGCCATTGGCGCGCATTCCCCGGCGGATCTGCCCCCTTCCTGCGTCATTACTCCAGCTTCAACGCCTTCGCCACATCCGCCCACGCCACATACTTGAAGTTCTGCGGGCCGTCGGGCAGGCGCTTGTAGCCGTCCTGTATCACCAGCATGCCTTGCGCGTAGGCGCCGCCCAGGTTGGCGGAGGTAACGTCGAGACCGTCCGTCTCCGACGTGCCGTCTATGCCGGCCGGCAAGTTAAAGCCGACCTTGAAGCGGCCGCGCACCTTGTACGGCGCTTGCGCGTCGAGCACGACATAGCTGCTGTCGCCCTGGCTGGAGACGACCAGGTAGCCGGTGTCAGGCGCGCTACCCGGCTGGCGGTAGATGGCCATGCCTTCCACGTCGGCCGTCAACTGCGGGCCGACCGGCAAGACCATGGTCAGCGCGTCCGGCTTGGCGGCGTTGGCTGAGGTGGTCCAAACGCCGCGCGTTTCTTCGCCGAGGAAGAGGCGGCCATTGGCGTCGTCGGCCACGCAGCCTTCCGGTTGCGTGGCGACCTTGATGCTGCGCAAGAGGGTGGCGGTAAACTTGTTCTCGCTCATGCCGATCCGGTACTGCTGGAAAGTGCCGTCCTTGTCGTTGATGAACGCTTCCACGCCGCCGCCGGCCGGCTGGTACAGACACATGCCGTAGATGCTTTTCAGCCCGGTGGGGAAACGGCCCGCTTCCGCCACCTCGCCGCTGGCATCGATCGTGAACAGCATCATGCTGTTGTCGTCGCGCTGGGTGGCGACGGCCAGGTCGACCTTGCCGCCGCCAAGGCTGATGTTCTGCCGCACGTCGACGTTGTTCAGACGGCCCACTTCCAGCAGCTGGGTTTGCTTGCCTTGCAGGTCGTAGACGAGCAAGCCTTGCTTCTTGTTCGTGCCGAGGATGCGCGCGTCGCCCGGCTTGCTGGACAGCCAGATGGCCGGGTCGTCGGCCGCGTCGCCCTGGCGCGCCATCGGTTCCGTCTGCGCTTGCGGGGCGACGATGGCGAGCGCTGGCTGGATTTCCGCCTTGCCCGTCCACTTCAATGGCCGCGCTTGCCAGCCATTTTTGCCGCGCAGCAATAACGAGCTGGCATCGAGCGCCAGCTGGCTGTCGCCCTTGCGCACGTTCAGGGCGACGGCTTGCGGCGGCAGGGCCGTCCACTTGCCGCCCTGGTGTGCCAGCAGGTGCAGTTTTTCTGCCTTGCCGTCGAGCACGGCCACGCCGCCGGGCAGCACGGCCAGTGCGCCGGCACCGCCATCGAGCTGGCCATACGGCTTGCGCAAGGCCACGACTTCGCGCTTGCCCATGCCTTCGGCATCGGCGTCATACGCCCACACGCCCATGTTCGCTTCGCTCACCAGCAGGCGCTGCGCGCCATCGTCGACCCGGCAATGTTTCGTATGCGGCGGCAAGGCCAGCTTGCGTACCAGCTGGCGCTGCTCGCCACGCATCACCCACTGTTCCGCTTGCCCATCCTTGCCGATCAAGAACAGATGCTCGAGCTGCTGGGCATCGCGGTACAGGCACGACGCTTCCACGGAAAACGTCGGCACGGGAAACGGCGCCAGTTTCACCAGCTTGCCGGCTTGCACATCGACGGCGACGGGCAGCGGGCGCTGCGTGTCCGCTTCGAGGAAGACGGCCAGGACCTTGCCGCCATCGATGCGCGTGTCGAGCTGCTTGGCGCGCACGGCGATGCGGTCCTGTTCCTGGCCGGCAGCATCGAACAGGCGCAAGCCGTGCTTGTCGAGAAGCAGCCAGCCGCCGCCGGGCAGGCGCGCCAGCTCTTCCGATTCCTGCGTGAAGGCGGGAGGAGCCATGGCGACGGGCGCGGCCTGCGTCACGCCGCTGAAAGAAAAGGCGGCCAGCAAAGCACTGCAGAGTACGGTCTTTTTCATCTTGTTCAAATTCATCATCAGAAGGCGCTGGCTTTCAGGCTCACCTTGAAGGTGCGGCCATATTGTTCGTTCTGCACGTTGTATTGCTTCGTGCCCTGGTAGACATAGTATTTCTCATTGTTCAGGTTGGCCGCTTCGAAAATCACCTGGAATTGCTTGTTGATCTGATATGACAGCGAGAAATCGAGCTGCTTCTGGCTGTCGACGATGTGGTCCTGGCTTGAATCGAGGATATCGCCGCCCATTTCCAGCAGATACGGCGACTTGTAGTTGAGGGCCAGGCGGGCGCTGACGGGACCCGTTTCATAGCCCAGCATCAGGTTCATCACCTGGTTCGACTGGCCCGGCAGGCGGATGTCGCGGTTGACCTGCTTGCCTGCCGCCTTGTCGAAACGGCCGATCTGCGCGCTCGACGTGCTCAGCGTGCCATTCACGCCCACGAGAAATTTGTTCCACGGCGCCGGCAGCATGCGCAGCGGCTGCATGTAGGCCAGTTCGATGCCTTTCACCTTGGCCGTATCGCCATTCGCATACGAGGTGGCCGTCGTGTAGCCGGCCCACTGGCCCGTGCCGGCCAGGTTCGTCGTGTACGTAAAATTCTTGATGTCCTTGTAGAAACCGTAGGCCGACATCACGCCGTCATTGCCCAGCACGCGCTCGATGCCCAGATCCAGGTTGTTCGCCTTCAGCGGCTTCAGATCCGGGTTGCCGATCACGGCTTCCGTGTTGCTGGCCAGGCTGACGCCGGGTGCCAGCTGGCTGAAATTGGCGCGCACCACGGCTTGCGTCCAGGCGGCCCGCACGCTGGTCTTTTGATCCAGGTCATAACGCGTCTGCAGGTTCGGCAGCCAGTTGGTGTACGAGCGTGCGCGCGTCAAGGGCGTGGCGACGCCGGCGCTGTCCACTTGCGAGCCGGCCGCTTCAAAGCTGGTGCGCTCGGCGCGCACGCCACCGAGGATGTGCCAGGCATCGAAGTCGTAGCTGTTTTGCACATACATGGCGTTGATGTCTTCATGCATGCGGTAGTCGTTGATGATGGACTCGGTTGCCAGGCGCGCCTTGGCGCGGTCCAGCCCGGCCACGCGGGCGCGGATCAGGGCCGGATCCAGGGCCACGCCGATGTTGCCCAGGTCGTAATCGAGGCTGTGGCCTTGCACGAAGCTGCTCATCGACGTGGAACCGGCGCCCCAGTAGTTGCCGCTGGTGGCCTTGCTGCTGTTGTACGCCCATTGATCCGTGTCATTGCTTTTCTCGCGGCGGCTGACCTTGGCGCCGAATTTCAGGGTGGCGATGTCGAACTTGCGCGCCAGGTCGATGCGCGCGTGGTGTTCATTGTCCTTCGAGTAGCGTTTTTGCAGCGTGATGGCATTGAGCGCGTAGCTGGCCGGGTCGTACAGCGAGGCGGGGCCGCTCAGCCTGGGTTGCTGCGTATCGGTGAAGCTGATGCCGGGAAAGTTGCTGAGACCGCGGAAACGGCCGTCGTTCAGCGATTCCGGCGTGTCTTCCGTGGCGCGGCTCATGCCGCCTTTCACGTCCAGCGTCCAGTCGCCCGATTTTTGCTGCGTGCCCAGCACCAGCGAGCGCACCTGCTGCGTGTACTTACGCTGGCGGATGCGGCGCTCGGCGCGGGCGCCGGCCGTTTCCCCTTCGGCCAGGCTGCCGCCGGCGATATTGCTGATGGTCAAGCGGTCGCGCACTTCATTGTCGGAAAACTCGCTGACGAAGGAGCGCAGGAACCAGCTGTTGCCCGCTTCGGGACGGTAATCGAGGTTGACGGCCAGCGCGCCGCGCTTGCGCACGGGCAGGTAGTCGCGCAATTCCAGGCCGGATACGCGGCCCTTGCTCCAGGCGCCGCCCGTTTCCACGTCGTCGGAACCGAACGAGCGCTTTTCCGCGCTCAGGCCGGCTGCCACGCCCAGCTTGCCGTCGAGGAAGCGCTGGGCCCACAGGGCGCCGCCGCTGGGGCTGGTCTTGCCCGTCTTTTCATCGTGGCTGGCGCCCACGTTGGCCGACAGCAGCTTGCCCGGCAAGTCGAAGGCGGACAGCGATTTCACCTCGACCGTGGCGCCCAGCGAGTTGGCGTCCATTTCCGGCAGCAAGGTCTTCGACACTTCCAGCGTGCGGATCAGGCCGGCAGGCAGGATGTCCAGCGCCACGGCGCGGCGGCCCGCTTCCGGCGACGGCACCAGCGCGCCATTGATGGTGACGGCGTTCAGGTCCGGACCCAGGCCGCGCACGGTGATGTAGCGGCCTTCGCCCTGGTCGCGCTGCACGGACACGCCCGGCAAGCGGGCCAGCGCCTCGGCCGCGTTCTTGTCGGGCAGGCCGCCGATATCGTCGCTGCTGATGACGCTGATAATGTTGTCGGCTTTTTCCTGCGCCGCGATGGCGTTGCGCAGGCTGGCGCGCTGGCCGCTGACGACCACGGTGGCGGCCGCCTGGCCGTCTTCCTGTGCCTGGGCCTGGCTGGTGCCGCCAAAGACGGCCATGATGCCGAGGGCCAGGGCCGTCAGGCGCAGCGGGGAGGGAGTCGAAGTGTGCATGGTTTTCATGAAGAGCTCGGTTAGGGGAGGGAACCGGGCGGATTCTAGGCAGCAAATATGACCATTGCGTGACAGGCAAGGGCTTGCCACCCTGAAAACAACGGCAGGCAAGCGCTTTCCGGCCGGAAATGAACCGTGGTGAGCTAAAATGACCTGCGCGCGTCGGGCGCATGGGCTGCCGCTTGCCGTATTTGCATCATGTTGACCGGCAATCATGAGCCGTTTGCACCTGTCGCACGGCAGCCGGCCATGTCATCGTGCCGTCATGGGCGGACGCTATCGTGGCGGCAGCACCACTTTTAAAGGTTTCCCCACATGCTGCCACTCCACCGCAACAGCCTGATTGCCGCCGCGCTGGCGCTGCCCCTGTTCTTTTTCCTTTACGCCACCTTGGGACAGCCGAAGCCGATCGCCCTCTGGAAGTGGATGGACATCGTGTGCGAAGGCGGCACGGCCATCATGGCCGGCGTGTGGTTCCTGTTTACCCTGAGCAGCCGGCCGCGCGGCCTCGTGACGCGCCTGATCGCCGGCGGCCTGTGCGCCATCATGCTCGGTTCCTGGGCCGATTGCCTCGACGAATTCTTCGCCGTCGACAAGCGCGCCGTGTGGGATAACTGGCTCGAAGGCTTGATTCCGTTCGGCATGTTGCTGCTGACCATCGGCATGTATTACTGGCGCCACGAGCAGTTTCGCCTGAACGAGCACCTGCAAAAACGCGAGCGCCTGTTCCGCGACCACCGCGCCTTCGACCGCATCACGCAACTGGCCGACGCCAGCTACCTGCGCACGCAGATCCGCCTGGAGCAGGAGCGCCGGCCGGGCCTCGATTGCGCGCTGGTCTTGCTCGACATCGACAGTTTTCACCTGATTAACCGCGAATACGGCCACCGCGAAGGCGACCGCGTGCTGCAGGCCGTGGGGCACATGCTGCTGCTCAATCTGCGCAATGACGACTTGCTGTGCCGCTATGCGGGCGACCGCTTCGCCGTGCTGATGCCGGGCGTGTCGCGCGAGGCGGCCGCCGTGTGTGCGCGCCACCTGTGCGCGATGGTGGGGCAGATGCGCCACCACGCCAACGACAACCGCGAAATCCGCCTGAGCCTGCGCCACGCCTGTTCGCTGGCCGACGGCGTGCCGGAAGTGGTGCTGGCCGAACTGAGCCGCGCGGTGGAGACGCCGCGCGCGCATGCCGCCGCGCCCGCCTGATGTCGCTGAACCAGGCGGGCGACCCCAGCATCGCGGCGCGCCACCAGCCGGCGCTGGTGCTCGACTATGCGCGCAGCCGCGACCTGGCCACGGCGCCGCTGCTCAAGGGCACGGGCCTCGATGACGGTCCGCTGCCATCGGAGGAAAGCCAGGTCAGCGCCGCGCAATACCTGCAATTGCTGGCCAACGTGGCGCGCGGCCTCGACAGTGCCGACACGAGCTTCATGCTGGGCCAGCAAATGCTGCCCGGCCATTACGGCGCTGTCAGCCACGCCTTGCTGCAGGCGCAGAACCTGCGCCAGGCCTTGAGCATCCTGTGCGACTTCCACACGCTGCTGTGTCCGCTGTTGCAGCCGCGCCTGCGCGAGGCGGGCGAACTGCACGTGCTGTACTGGACCGATGCGTTCGGCGCCCCGAGCCAGCTGCCGTTCCTCGTCGAGATGCACATGACGGCGCTGGCCGCCATGTGCCGCTGGCTGGCCGGCGAGACGCTGCCGTGGCGTTTCTGCTTCAACCGGGCGCAGCCGCGGCATGTGGAACAGCACGAGGTGCACCTGGGCCAGGCGCTGCGTTTCGATTGCCAGGTCGACGCCATGCTGATCGAATCGGGCTGGCTCGACCGTCCCTGGCCGCGCGGCAATGCCACGGCGGCGGCGCTGGCCATGCGCGCGGCGGCATTGGCGCCGGTGCCGGCCGCCAGCCTGCTCGGCGCGCTGTACGACTACCTGCTGGAGCATATCCGCTGCGCGCCCACGCTGGAGCGCACGGCGCAGGACTTCGGCGTCAGTCCCGCCACGTTCAAGCGCCACCTGGCGCGCCATGGCACGCATTTCCAGGCCGAGCTCGACCAGGTGCGCGCGCACAAGGCGATCTACCTGTTCCAGGCCCACGGCTACGACAACGACGCCGTGGCCGCCTATCTTGGCTTTCATGATGCCACCAACTTTCGCCGTTCGTTCAAGCGCTGGACGGGGCAAACGCCGCAATTGCTGCGCCACGCGCTGGCCCTGTTCGTCGCTGGCTGAGAACGCGGATCAACACCTGCTGCACGTCGCGATGACGGCCTGCGCTGCCCGCTGCCTGCGCGGCCCCGTGCACGGACAGCGGCGCTTCGCGGCCGTATCCCGCTTCCGCCCGCCACGGTTTGGATGGGCGTTGCCCGTTCCTGGCCGGCGCGAATTGCGGCAGCGTTGCGCGATAGCGCCAGTGTGAGTCGTTCCAGAGGGAACAATTGCCCGTTCTGCTACATCCATAGTACACTCGGCAAGAGAGCGAGCAGACGCGCTTTGAGGCGGTCCGGCTGGCGTGGCGTCACACGACGCCGCAGCGCCGCCATATCGATGGTGCGCCGGTGGCAGCCGACCGGCTTGCCTTGCCTTAACCCAGTCTGGCAACTGGCGCCCCGATGGCTGGCGCGCCGGAAAACCGGGCCACTTGATAATGTTCAATCGTGTATTCACAATCGCAAATCGATCCAGTCGTCAGTTTCCGCAACACCCAGGGTGAGGCGGTGCGCGGCACGATTTTCAACCTGCAGCGCAACTCGCTGGTGATGGAAATCTACAATCCATACTCGATTGTGCAGGTCAGCGAGGTACTCAACGAGCTGACGGTGCGCATGGGGGCGAAAAACGCCTACGTCGGCAAGGCGGTCGTCATCAGCAGCGTCAACACGGGCCTGACGGCGATCGTCTCGGTGACCCTGATCGACGAATGGCGCGAACTGAGCGATGTGGTGGTGGTCAAGGGCGCGGTGGCGAAGGAGTCCAGCGCCTTTGTCGCCGGCTGGGGCGAGCGCTTCCGCATCCGCCGCGACTACCAGATCGTCGTCAATGAAATGCGCGCCTTTTTGTCGGAAGTGGCGCGCTGGGTCGAGCAGGTCGACTTGTCCGACTCGCTGCCCAAGGAAAATGGCCGTTTGCGCGCCGATATCTTCGACGAGCTCGCGCTGCCGCTGATGGAGCAAACCCAGCTGTACTTGCGCCAGCTCGAGACCGAGGCGTCGCTGGTCGAGGAAGAGCGGGCGCCGGCCCACCGCGCGTTTGCCCAGGCGGCGCTGCACCCGCTGATCCTGCGCGCGCCATTCGTCTTTCGCACGTTCACCAAGCCGCTCGGCTATGCGGGCGACTACCAGATGGTCAACCAGTTGCTGGACGACCCGCGCCAGGGACCGAGCACGTATTTTCAGATCGTCAATGCGGCCTTCCTGCAGGCGGCCGTGGCCACCGCGCACCGCAACCGCATCGATATCCTGACGGAATTCCTGACGCAGAAGGCGGCCGCCGCGCGCGCCGCCGGGCGCGTCTTCAAGGTGCTCAACGTGGGCTGCGGCCCGGCCATCGAAGTGCAGCGCTTCCTCGACACCTGTGCCGATGCGCAGTGGCTGGCCTTTGAACTCGTCGACTTCAGCAGCGAGACGCTGGACTGGACGCGCGCGCGCCTGACCACCATCATGCAGCGCACGGGCCGCGTGGTCGAGATCGACTATGTGCATGACTCCGTGCACAACCTGCTCAAGCGCCGGCATGGCGCCGGCGTCACCGGCTTGCCCGGCAGTTTCGATGCCGTGTATTGCGCCGGCCTGTTCGACTACCTGTCCGACAAGGTCTGCGCGCGCCTGCTGCTGCACTTCGCTTCGCGCGTGGGGCCGGGCGGGCGCCTGCTGGTGACGAATGTGCACGCCAACAATCCCGGCAAGTTCGGCATGGAGCATTTGCTGGAATGGCATTTGATCTATCGCAATGAAGAGAGCCTGTCGGCCCTGCTGCCCGAGTATGCGACGGACCCGCATATCTATGTCGATGCCACGGGCGTGAATGTGTTCGCGGAAGTGAGCATTCCCTGATGGATACTCCAGGCCTGCACGCCGGCTACACGGCCGTTTTGCGCGACTTCCGCCTGGAATTCAGCCGCGGCGGCGCCTACACGGGCATCGTCCTGATCCTGCTGGGCATGGGCCTCGACTCGGCCCTGTATCCGGACATGCAGTCGGCCTTCACCAGCGCCCGCCTGCTGGTGTCGGTGCTGATCTTTATTGTCGTGCTGGCCATGCGCACGCGCTGGGCGCAGGACCGCATCCAGGGCCTGACCTTCGTCTGGCTGCTGCTGCCGCAGCTGATGATCGCCTGGATGATCGCCGTCACCGAAGGGGCCGCCTCCATCTATTACGTGGGCATGACCCTGGCCATCTATTCGTCGGGCATCGTGCTGGCGTTCGGCCTGTGGCAAAACATGGTCTTCGGCGCCGTCTCCTG
Source organism: Janthinobacterium sp. SUN118 (assembly GCF_030397695.1). Lineage (NCBI taxonomy): Bacteria > Pseudomonadati > Pseudomonadota > Betaproteobacteria > Burkholderiales > Oxalobacteraceae > Janthinobacterium > Janthinobacterium sp. SUN118. The sequence goes on from NZ_JAPUBV010000001.1 coordinate 2,575,661, forward strand.
CCTGCTGTACGTGGCCGCCTGCGCCTGGCATGCGCACGGCTTCGACCTGCAGAGCACGTTTATCGTCAATTGCCTGTTCCTCATCATGTCGGCCAGCATCAGCGCCGTGTTTACCTACTTTAACGAGCGCGCCCGTTTCATGCTGTTCCAGCTGAAGGCGGAAGTGGCGCAAAAGAACACGCAACTGGAAGAAACCAACAAAAGTTTGGCCGATATCAAGGGGCAGATGCTGCAACAGGAGAAAATGGCGGCCATCGGCACGCTGGCCGCCGGCATGCTGCACGAGGTCAACAACCCCGTCAATTTCTGCATGATGGCCATCGAGGTGGCCATCGAAGATCCGGCCGCCAAGCAGAGCGCGCTGGTGAGCGAATGCCTGGCCGACGCCAAACAGGGCATGCTGCGCGTGCAGCACATCGTTTCCGACTTGAAGACCTTTGCCTACCGCAAGAGCGGCAATCAGCTGGAAACGGGGCACTTCCAGTTCCGCAGCGCGCTCGACGCGGCGATCCGCCTCGTGGGCCACGAAACGAAGAACGTCAGCATCAGCCATGACTTGCCGGTCGATACCCTGGTGCGCGGCGACGAGGCGGCCATCGTGGGCGTCCTGATCAACCTGCTGGGCAACGCCGTGCTGTCCATGCGCAAGGGCAATGCGCCGCCGTTCGAGATCCGCATCACGGCCCGCTGGGACGACGACCGCCTGCGCATCAGCGTGCGCGACAATGGCCCCGGCATCGCCCCGGAAAACCTGGCGCGCGTCTTCGAACCGTTCTTCACCACGCGCGAAGTGGGGCAGGGACTGGGCCTGGGGCTGAGCATCAGCTATGGCGTGATCGAGCGCCATGGCGGCACGCTCAGCGCCGAGAGCGAGCTGGGCGTATGGGCCAGCATGAACTTCGACCTGCAGCGCTCGGATTGGGAGGGCCGCTAGCATGGATAACGATAGCCGCGCCTGCGTGCTGTATGTGGACGACGAAGCGCTCGCCTGCAAGTATTTCGAGCGCGCCGTCGCCACGCGCTACCGCGTGCTGACGGCGCCCGGCGTCGATGCGGCGCTGGCCTTGCTGGAACAGCATGGCGGACACGTCGACGTGCTCGTGACCGATTACCGCATGCCGGACCGCCTGGGCAGCGAATTGCTGCAGGAAGTGGCGCAGCGCTACCCGCACATCGTCTGCATGCTGGTGACGGCGTATGCGGACAAGGACGTGCTGCTTGAGCTGATCAATGGCGGCACGGTGTTCCGCCTGCTGGAAAAGCCGCTCGACCTGAACGCCATGCACAGCGCGCTGCAGCTGGCCGTGCAGACGGGACGCGAGCGCACCGCGCGGCGCCAGGGCCTGGTGGCGATGCAGGAGTCGCTCGCTTTCCTGGCCCATGAATTGAATACGCCGCTGGCGGCCATCGCCAATTTTGCGCGCGGCATCGAGCGGCGCACGCAGTCGGCTGGCGCGCAACAGGCCGAGATCGGCGAGGCCGCCGCCCTGATGCATGGCAATGCCCGTTATTGCCTGTCCGTCCTGGCCAGCTTCATCGACACGGTGCGCCTGGCCAGTGCCGGGCCCGGCATGCAGGATGGACGCGGCGCCGGCAGCGCGCGCCAGTTGCTGGCGGCACTGCTCGACAGCTACCCGCTGAGCACGCAGCAGCGCGCCGCCATCACGGTCGAGGCCGGCGAAGACTTTGCCATCGCCGAGTCGCCCAATTGCGTGGCGCTGATCCTGTCGTCCGTGCTGGGCAATGCCCTGCGCTCGGCCGGCGAGCAAGCCCATCCGGCGATCAGCATCCGCATCGGTGCCGGCCACATCAAGGTGCGCGACAATGGCGCCGGCATCGCCCCCGAGATTGTCGAGCAGCTGTTGATCGACCCCGTCAGTGCCAGCAGCGATGCGGGCAAGGGCTGGGGCATGGTATTTTGCCACCGCATGATGCAATCGTTCGGCGGCAATCTCGACATCGCCACCGAGTTTGGCAGTTCCACCACGGTGACCCTGAATTTTCCAGTACATATAAGGAACGAGCATGATTGACGCCAATCTGCGTTTACCGGCTCAACGAGAGCCGGCGCAAGGCTTGCCGACGATACTCTATGTCGATGACGAGGCCAACGCCCTCAAATATTTCCAGCGCGCCATCGCGCCGCTGGCCGACGTGCTGACGGCCACCTCGGTCGAGGAGGGCAAGCGCATTCTCGACGAACAGGCCGACCGCATCGCCGTGCTCGTATCGGACCAGCGCATGCCCGGTGCCTATGGCAACGAGCTGCTGTCGTACGCGTGGGACCGCCATCCGCATATCGTGCGCATCCTGACGACCGCGTATTCCGAGCTCGAGCACACTGTGGAAGCCGTCAACCAGGGGCAGATCCACCGCTACATCCAGAAGCCGTGGGATATCGCGGCGCTGCGCATGGAGTTGAAACAGGCGCTGGAGCTGGCGCGGCTGCGCAACGAGCATGCGCAATTGCTGCGCGAAAAGCTGATGGTGCGCCAGCGCCAGGCGATCGCCAACCGCATCGGCACCCTGTACACGCTGTGCGCCAGCCTGGCCGGTCCGGAACAGCAGCTGCCCGTGGAAGCCTACCTGTCGGCGGCCTTGACGGCCGGCGTCACGCCGCCCGAGCCGGACTGGCTGTTGATGGATTATGCCGACCTGGTCAGTTCGGAAGCGTTCCGCGGCACGGCTTTTGCCGCCGCCGTGCGCCAGCAGCTGGAAACGCTCGAGCGCGAGCATCCGGGGCGCGGCGTCGAGCAGGCCATCGACATGCTGCAGCCTGCGTTTGGCGCGGCGCTGCAAAACCAGGCCGGCACGGCGCTGTTCCTCGATGGCCGCCTGTTGACGGAATTCCTTGAAACGCCCACCACCACGCCCGTCTCGGCCACCCATGCGTTCTGGCTGGCCAATCTGCTGTGGCTGGCGCGGCGCGGCTGGTCCTTGCAGCTCAGCAAGGGCGAACAGGGTTTGCTGGGCAAGGTGGTGCAAGCCGAACCGGCCCTCACGCCCGATCACCTGGCGGCGTGGATCGAACAGTTTTAAGCATGCGGTCCGCTTTCACCCGCCAGCGCGGCGCCGACGGCGTGCAGGCGGACCGTTTTCATGCGGTGGATGGCATATTTAATCTTCGAATAACTTTGTTTATTGCATCCCCCAATATAAAATAGGATTTTATTGTATTCATATTCAAATGAAACCTATTTTACTGAGCCTGATTTTTGCCCTGTCTTTTATTTCATCGCAAGCCCATGCCGAGGGTTCCATTATTGGCAAGGTCTCGGAAGTGCGCATTGATTCCGACGGCAAGGGCCTGGTGACATTTGTCGACGTTATCACGGGTACGCCGCCGGCGTGCGCCATTGCCGGTTATAACCATTCCCTGGCATTTGATGCCGCGACGGCCGGCGGCAAGGCCTTCTACGCCATGGCCTTGCTGGCCAAATCCAGTGACGGTGTTATTTTTGGCCTGGGAAAAGGCACATGCGTGACCTACGGTGTCGTCGAGGATGCCAATATTCTTTTCTTGAAATGACGAGCATCGGGTTTTCTGGATAAAACATCCTGGCCGCTCCGTTACAGCAGTTGCCCGTGGCAGTGCCGCTGTCGGCGCTCCTGACGGCCGGCGGTCCGCTTTCATGCGGTGGATGGTATATTTAATCTTTGAATAACTTTGTTGTTGCATTTGCCAATATAAAATAAGGTTTTATTCTATTGATATTCAAATGAAACCTGTTTTGTTGAGTCTGGCTGTTGCCCTGTCTTTTATCCCGTCGCAAGCCCATGCGGAGGGCGCCATTATTGGCAAGGTCGCGGAAGTGCGCATCGATTCCGATGGCAAGGGTCTGGTGACCTTTGTCGATGTCGTCGTCGGCACGACGCCGGCGTGCGCCATTGCCGGTTATAACCATTCCATGTCATTTGATGCGGCGACAGCCGGCGGCAAGGCGATGTACGCGCTGGCCTTGCTGGCCAAATCCGGCGGCGCCACGGTTTATGGCCAGGGCAAGGGCACTTGCGCGATTTACGGTGTCGTCGAGGACGCCAGTATTCTTTTCCTGAAATAATAAGCGCAAGGGCATTCCCATGTGAATGCCTTTCCACTTGGATGCTTGCTGGGCCCGTCGGCAGGCGGCGCCATGCACCTGCCTGCATGGATATGCAAGGGCCGCGCTTCCAGCCGTCATCCCAAAAGAACAGGGCCGCGCAGGCCCTGTCTGTCATGGGGCAGACACGATTTACCGTTCCGCCGCCGCCTTCAGGTTGTTCAAGCCCTTTTCGAAATCCTTGCCGATCATGGTATCCATGCTGACGAACACGGTCATGACCTTGCTGACGTAAGGGCTGGGGCCCGTCATGGTCCAGTTCACCTTCGTGCTGTCGCCCTCGGGCGTCATGGTGAACGTGGTGGTGTTATGGCTTTCGAACGGTTTCAGGAAGTCCAGCTTGATGACGGTGCGCTCCGGTTGGGCCGCTTCCGTGATTTCCATGCTGCCGGCGCCCACCTTGTCATTGCCTTGCCACGCATATTGCGCGCCCAGGCCGCTGGCCGGGCCCGTAAACGTGCGGCGCATGGCCGGATCGAGCTTTTCCCACGGCGACCAGGCGGCCCAGTAGTGGAAGTCCGTGATCAGGGCGGCGATCTTGTCCGGCGGGGCCTTGATGGTGATTTCGCGCTGGACACTGAATGTGTCGGGCTTGGTGGTGGCATAGCCGAGGATGGCGGCGACGATGACGACGATCAGCAACAGGGTTTTTTTGATCATATGCTCTCCAAATCTTGAATGGTCGATGCGAACGAATCAAGGCAATCTTAGCAGATATGAATGGCTGTGCGCTGCATGTTGGCCTTTATTTGCGCTAGCTCGCCGCAAGGCCGCTTGCCGCCTCGCGGACGGGCGCACGGCAGGTTTGTGGTGCGGGCCTATCCTCCGCTAGAATGCTGGCCTGCAAAGATTTCAACTAGGGAAATATGATTCAAGGAACGATCGCCAGGCTGACCCTGGCGTGCGGCATGCTGGCTACGGCCTTTGCCGCGAACCTCGCTTACGCCGCCGCTTGCCCCGCGCATTACGTCGATGGCCGCAGGCCGGAAATCACCAACCCCAAGCTGGAAGTGGCCACCAAGGAACTGTGCTACAACGTGTTTGGCGTGATGCACTCGGGGATTACCCGCACGCCGCTGTGGTCGGCCGAACATTTGACGGCGAACAACCTGGAAGCGGCGCAGGACTTGTCGCGTGAAAACTCCTTCCATGCCGAGCGCAAGCTGCCGGCGGCCCAGCGCGCCGAGCTGGCCGATTATGCGCGCAGCGGCTTCGACCGTGGCCACATGGCGCCGAATGGCGACATGCCGGACCGCCAGAGCCAGCGCGACAGCTTTACCCTGGCCAATATGGTGCCGCAAGACTCGCGCAACAACCGCTATGTCTGGGCCGGCATCGAAGGCGCCGTGCGCAAGATGGCGAAGAAGGAGGGCGACCTGTACGTGATCACGGGACCGGCCTTTATCGGCGGTAATTTGCGCAAGGTGGGCAGGGTGATCGTGCCCAGCCACCTGTACAAGGCCGTGTACAGCCCGCGCCAGCGCGCCGGCGCCGCCTACTTCATTGAAAACGTGGATACCAAGAGCTATGAAGTGCTGAGCATTGCGCAACTGGAAGACAGGATAGGCATCGATCTGTTACCGTCGCTGACGCGGCAGCAGAAGTTGCGCATGCTGAGTTTGCCGAAGGTCAATAGCAAGTCCAGGAAATAATCTGATTGAGAGGAAATGCCATGTGCGCAAAGAAATTCGTTCCCTACGCCAATGAAAGCGATGTGCTGGAAATTGGCAGCCTGACGGTCGAGAACCGCATCGACCGCATCAGCATCAGCGGCGACATCGACCTGACCCTGGACAAGCCGGGCCTGGCCCTGGCAAAACAGCTGCAAAAGCTGCTGGCCGACGTCGTGGCGCAACTGGAAAAGCAGGACTTGCCGGACCAGCTGCCGCCGCCCGAAGTGACGTCGGTGGCCAATCCGTTCGAGTGAGGCGGGCCTGCTCCTGCGGCGCCCGGGTGGTGCGGGAGCAGTCAACAGCCTATGCCGTGGGCGGGAAAGGGCGGATAATAGCGGCTAATTCATTAATGCACAGGTTTGTTATCCCCCATGGAAATTAAAGTCAACTTTCTCGACAAGCTGCGTCTCGAAGCCAAGTTCGATGATTTTACGGTCATTGCCGACCAGCCCATCCGTTACAAAGGCGATGGCTCGGCGCCGGGCCCGTTCGATTATTTTTTGGCCTCGTCGGCCCTGTGCGCCGCGTATTTCGTGAAGTTGTATTGCGATACACGCAATATTTCCACCGAACATATCCGCCTGTCGCAAAATAATATCGTCGACCCGGAAAACCGTTACCAGCAGATCTTCAAGATCCAGGTCGAATTGCCGGCCGATATCTCCGCCAAGGATCGCCAGGGCATCCTGCGTTCGATTGACCGCTGCACGGTGAAAAAAGTGGTGCAGACGGGCCCCGAGTTCGTGATTGAAGAAGTCGAGAACCTCGACGCCGATGCCCAGGCCCTGCTGACCCTGAATGCGGCGCCGGGCGCGAGCACCTATATCACCGGCAAGGATTTGCCGCTGGAACAAACCATCGCCAATATGTCGGGCCTGCTGGCGGGCCTGGGCATCAAGATTGAAATCGCGTCGTGGCGCAACATCATTCCCAATGTGTGGTCGCTGCATATCCGCGATGCCCATTCGCCCATGTGCTTTACCAACGGCAAGGGTGCGACTAAGGAAAGCGCGCTGGCCTCGGCCCTGGGCGAGTATATCGAGCGCATCAGCAACAACCATTTCTATGCCGGTTCGTTCTGGGGCGTAGACATCGCCAACGCGCCGTTCGTGCACTATCCGAACGAGCGCTGGTTCAAGCCTGGCCGCAAGGATGCCTTGCCGGACGGCATTCTCGATGCATACAGCCTGGACATCTACAATCCCGATGGCGAGCTGCGCGCCTCGCACCTGGTCGACACCAACTCCGGCAATGCCGAGCGCGGCATCTGTTCGCTGCCGTATGTGCGCCAGTCGGATGGCGAGGTCGTGTACTTCCCGTCGAACCTGATCGAAAACCTGTATGTCAGCAATGGCATGAGCGCCGGCAATACCCTCGTCGAAGCGCAGGTGCAATGTTTGTCGGAAATTTTCGAACGGGCCGTCAAGCGCGAAATCCTCGAAGGCGAGATCGCCTTGCCCGACGTGCCGCAGGAAGTGCTGGCGAAATATCCTGGCATCCTGGCCGGCATTCAGGGCCTGGAAGAGCAGGGCTTTCCCGTGCTGGTGAAGGATGCGTCGCTGGGCGGCACCTACCCCGTCATGTGCGTGACCTTGATGAATCCGCGCACGGGCGGCGTGTTTGCCTCGTTCGGCGCACACCCGAGCCTGGAAGTGGCGCTCGAGCGCAGCCTGACGGAATTGCTGCAGGGCCGCAGCTTTGAAGGCCTCAACGACCTGCCGCAGCCCACGTTTGCCAGCGAAGCCGTCACCGAGCCGAACAACTTTGTCGAACATTTCATCGATTCGAGCGGCATCGTATCGTGGCGCTTTTTCAGCGCGAAAGCCGATTACGATTTTGTCGAGTGGGATTTTTCCGGCCACGGCGACGACTCGAATGCCGAGGAAGCGGCGACCCTGTTCGGCATCCTTGCCGACATGGGCAAGGAAGTCTACACGGCCGTGTATGACCAGCTGGGCGCCACCGCCTGCCGTATCCTCGTGCCCGGTTATTCGGAAGTGTATCCGGTCGAGGATTTGATCTGGGACAATACCAACAAGGCCTTGCTGTTCCGCGCCGACATCCTGAACCTGCATCGCCTGGACGAGGCCAGCCTGGAAGACTTGCTCGAGCGCCTGGAGAACAGCGAGCTGGACGAGTACGGCGACATCGCCACCCTGATCGGCATCGAATTCGATGAAAATACGGTGTGGGGACAGTTGACGACGCTGGAATTGAAACTGCTGATCCAGCTGGCCTTGCAGCAATTCGAGGAAGCCAAGGAGCTGGTGGAAACCTTCTTGCAGTACAACGACAACACGGTCGAGCGCCGGCTGTTTTATCAGGCCTTGAACGTGGTGCTGGAGGTAGTGCTCGACGACGAGCTGGAACTGGACGATTACGCGGTCAATTTCCGCCGCATGTTTGGCAACGAACGGATGGACGCCGTGCTCGGTTCGGTGGACGGCAGCGTGCGTTTCTACGGCCTGACGCCCACCAGCATGCAGCTGGAAGGGCTGGACCGGCACCAGCGCCTGATCGATAGCTTCAAGAAACTGCACGCGGCGCGGGCCAGGGCGGCGGCCATCGGCTGACCGCCGCTTCATACACGGGTTCAAGCCTGAGCGGCCATGCTGCGCCGGACCAGGTTTGAACCGCGTTTCTTCCCGTCTTATTTGGCGAACGCCTGCGCCGCAGGCGTCACCGTCACCGCTTCCGGCTTGATGTTGAGTTTCATGGCACCGATGACCTTGTCTTCGGCTAGCAGCGCTTGCGGCTTGTTGCCATCGTACTTGATGGGCGAGTAGGCGTCGCTGACGAGCTTATCCTTCAGGCCGGCCGCATCCTTGGCGATCACCACCACGGACAGGTTCTTTGCCGACAGGTGCTGCTGGATGGCGCGGTTGACGTCGGCCACCGTCAGTTTCGACAGGCCATCACGCATCAGCTTGGTGAACTCGGGCGTGCCATACCATTGCGAGTCGAGCGCGTAACCGAGCTGCTGGTCCTGCGTCGAGGTCATGACGAATACGTTCTTCATCAGGTAGTCGCGCGTGGTGGCGAACTGTTCCTGCGTCAAGCCGTTGTCGACCAGCTTGCCCAATTCCGTCAGCGCTACGCGCAGGGCGAAGTGGGCGTTTTCTGGCGCCACGGGGCGGATCCAGATTTCGAACAGCTGCGCCTTGCGGCCCAGGTTCGGGTTCGGGAAGAACTGGTACATGCCGCGCGGGAAGGCTTCGATGTAGGCATAGTCGCCATAGTTCATGCCGCGGATTTCACGGATGCGCTGGTACAGGTAGGAATTCGAGGCGCGGTGTTCGCCCAGCCAGGTCTTCACCAGCCACAGGGCGGGGAAGTCCGCGTGCGTGCGCGTCACCTCGAGCGGCAAGCCGAAGGAAATGGCCGTGGCGCGCGTGTTTTTCTCGATGATTTCCACTTCCAGGCCGTTCGCCTTGCGGCCCACGGGTTTCACCGTGGCCGGCAAGCCGGGACCGGCCGGCAGCTTCGCCAGCGCCTGCGTCAGCGAAGCCGTCATGGCGTCCGAGACGTCGCCGGAAATGCCCACCTTCACGGCGCCTTGCGCATACGCCGTCTTCCAGAACTGTTTCACGTCGTCGAGCGTGATGGCGTCGATGCCGGCCACGGTGCCCAGCACCGGGTGGCCGTACGGCGTGCCCGCGTAGACATTCGTCTGCAGCCGCTCCTTGGCGAACTCTTCCTCGTTATTGTCCTTCAGGTCCAGCAGCAGCGCGTTCTTCTGCGCATCTTTCAGGCGGCGGAAGTCGTCCTCGCGGAAACCGGGCGAGAGCAGCAGCGGCAGGGCGATGTCGCTGAACTGGGTCCAGTTATCCTTGTGGATGGAACCGGTAAACGTCGTCATTTCCTTGTCCGCCTGTTGCGTAAAGCTGCCGGCCAGCGGGAACAGGGCCTGGTTGACTTCGTCGATCTTGCGCTCGGACGAGCCGCCCGACGCCACCATGGCGGCCGTCAGCGCGGCCAGGCCTTCCTTGCCTTGCGGATCGTGCGCAGAGCCGGCCGTAAACAGCAGCTTGTAGCGGATTTGCGGCAGCGCGGACTTTTGCACCAGCACGTCGAACTTCGCGTTCGGGGCGGCTGGCAGCAGGCTGGCCAGTTTCGGCACGCTGGCGATGGCGGCCGGCATGGCTTCATGCGACAGGGTGGTCAGCACCAGGCCGTCGTCGTTCAGGTATTTGCGCGCGGCCGCCTGCAGGTCGGCCGGGGTGAGCGAGTCGATCAGGCGGTAGTACTGGTTCAGGGTGGCATACGAACGGTCGAAATGCACGAACGAGGCCAGGGTGCCGGCGATCTGCTCGGTATTGTCGAGGGTGCGGATCAGGCCGTATTTTTCCGCCGACTTGGCGTCCGCCAGGTCTTTCTCGCTGACGGGCGTCTCGCGCAGCTGCGCCACGGTGGCGAGGATCGCGTCGCGCACGTAGACGGCGTCGGCGAGGTTTTTCACGCGCGCGCCCAGCACGGCCAGGGTCGGGTCGACCCGGTCCGGCGTCATGTCGAACAGCTGGTCGACCTTTTGCTCGTTCTGCACCAGGCGTTTATACAGCGGCGAGGTGCGGCCGAACGACAGCGACAGCAGGGTCGCCAGCGCCGCCTGGTCCTTGTCCTTCACGGAAAACGCCGGCGCATGGAAGCCGACGGCCACCCATGGCAGGGTCGGCGTAGGCCAGGCCACGTGCTTGTAGACGGGGCCATGCGGTGCCGGTTCGACGGGCACGGCTGCCTGCCGCTTGCCGCGCTGCCAGCCGCTCCAGTATTTTTCCACCAGTGCGATGGCGTGCTGCGGCTCGACGTCGCCGGCGATGATGATGGTGGTGCGTTCCGGGCGGTACCAGCGGTCGAAGAAGATCTTCGAGTAGGCATACTGGTTCGGCATGTCCTCGATGTCCTGGATGAAGCCCATCGTCGTGTGCTTGTAGGTATGCGTCGTGTAGGCGCTGTCGCGCATCACTTCGAACAGTTTCGAGACGGGATTGGCGCTGTTCTTGTTGTATTCGCCCAGCACGGCCCGCGATTCCGTCTTGAACGCGTCTTCCGCATAGTCGAGGTGCTGGAAGCGATCCGCTTCCACCTTCAGCACGGTTTCCAGGTCGTCCTTGGCGAACGTCGTGTGGTAATTGGTCAGATCGTCGCTGGTGTAGGCGTTCTGGCGCGCGCCCGCCTTGGTGATGATGTCCTGGTATTTTTCGGGCGGATAGGCCTTGGTGCCGCGGAACATCATGTGTTCGAAGAAATGCGCGAAACCGGACTTGCCCGGCTCGACTTCATTGCGCGACCCCGTCTGCACGGGAATCTGCAGCGAGACGATGTTCGGGAAGCCGGTCGGCACGATGATGATCTTCAAGCCGTTGGCCAGGGTCTTTTCCGTGGCCTTGAACGGCAGCAGATCGGCCTTGCCGGCGGCGGCGCTTTTCGCAATGACGGGCTTGGCTGGCGCGGCGCCGGCCGTTTGCTGGGCCAGGCTGGACGAGGCCATGGCCGACAGGGCCAGGGCGAAAGCGGGGATGAAAACGGGCATGATTCTTGACACGAGGGCTCCTTCTTTTCTTGGAATGTGGAAAGTGCAACGCCGCAGCATAGAATATTCATGCCGCCGTGCATAGGGGGCAAGGCGTTTTGGCATGCAGCATGCAGGGGCGGCCCTGTCAGGGCAATGGCGCGAGCGGGCAAGGCATGCCGCTGGCGCGGACACTCACGTCAGCGTCGTCTCCGGCAAGCTGATGCGGTTGCGGCCCAGGTGCTTGGCGCGGTACAGGGCGCAATCGGCCGTGTGGATCAGCTGGCCCAGTTCCGTGCCGGCGCCGGGCAGGGCGGTGGCGGCGCCGATGCTGACGGTGACGCAGGCGCCGCCTTGCTTGCTGCGCGGCAGTTGCAAACGCTCGACGCGCTGGCGTATGCGCTCGGCCACGATGGCCGCGCCCTTCAGCGACTGGTTCGGCAGGATCACGGCGAACTCTTCGCCGCCATAGCGGGCCACCAGGTCGTTCGTGCGCATTTCGCTGGCGACGGCGCCAGCCACCTTGCGCAGGCACAGGTCGCCCCCCTGGTGGCCGTGGCTGTCGTTGTATTGCTTGAAATTGTCGACATCGACCATCAGCAGCGACAGCGCCTGCTGCTGGCGCTGGGCGCGCTGCCATTCGGCATGCAGGGTATCGTCGAAGCAGCGCCGGTTCGCCAGGCCCGTCAAGCCGTCGCGCGTGGCCAGGCGTTCCAGCTCCACGTGCGCGCGTTTTTCATCGGTCATGTCGCGCAGGGTTTCGACGACGGCGATCAGTTCGCCGGGATTGCCGTAGATGGGGCTGGCATCGACGGCCAGGTAGCGCCGGCGGCCCGTGCGCGGCATGTCGCACCAGTTTTCCGCGCACAAATTGTCGCCCGTGTTGCCGCGGTATTGCTGCTGCGCATACACGGCGTGCAAGTCGCCGCCGCGCCCGGCCAGCAGCAGGTCGGCCAGGGTGGGGCGCTGATCCGTGTAAAAGCAGCTTCCCGCCTCGCGCGTGCCCAGCACTTCGGCGGCCGGCACGCCCGTCAGCTGTTCGCAGGCGCGGTTCCAGATCATCACCTGGCCATGCACGTCGAGCACAAAGGTCGGCACGACCAGCAATTCCATCATTTTGACGGCGAAACCATGGGCGACACCATAGGGCGACTCGCTGGCCTGTGCGTGGCTGTCCGGCATGAAAGCATCCTTATCGGGCGTGGAATGGGGCTGGCTCGACCGCCATGATGCAGCGTGGCGGGTAAATGATGTTGATATTGAGCAATATTCTCAGGGATAGCCGGCACGTTCGTCCGGCGTGGCCGGCAGCGGCAGCGACAGGTGCAAGGTGGTGCCGCTATCGACGCCGCCGCGGCTGTCGATGCGCAGGGCGCCGCCGGCGCTGGCCAGGCGTTCATGCATGCCGGACAGGCCGCAGCCGAGGCGGGCGGCGGCGGGCATGCCGACGCCGTTGTCGCTGATGCGGAACTCCAGCGTGGCGGCCCGGCGGCGCAGCTGTACGCTGACGCGCGTGGCGTGCGCGTGGCGGGCGATATTGGCCAGCGCCTCCTGCAGCACGTGGTACAGCAGGATGGCGTGCGCGCCTGCCGCGCCCTCGGCCAGCGCGGGTTCGCACATGCACGCGCAGACGACGCCCGTATTGCGCGAAAAATCGGCCAGCAAGCCGTCGAAGGCTGACTGCAGACCCAGCTCGAGGGCGGGCGGGCGCAGGTCGTGGATCACGCAGCGCAGGGCGGCGATACTGAGGTCGACATTCTGCACGATCATGGCCAGTTTCTGCGCCAGCAGCGGCGTGGCGTCGCACGTGCTCGTCTGCAACATGCACAGGTCGATTTTCAGGGTCAGCAGATGCTGGCCCAGGTCGTCATGGATATCGCGCCCGATGCGCTGGCGCTCCTGTTCGCGCGCCTTTTGCTGCTCGCCGGCCAGCAGCGTGCGCTCGGCGTCCGCGCGCAGCTGCTCCTGCGCGTGCAGGCGCGCGGCCAGGCAGTGCTGGCGCCACAGCAGCAGCAAGGCCAGCGCGCCCAGCAGGACGGCGCAGACCGTCATCAGGTTCAAGGGCGTATTCACCTGCGCCAGCGATTCGTCGGCGTGGCCCGCATGCAGGGATGCGGCCGTGCCCGCAGCAAAGCAGGCAACAATGCCGAGGCGAACCGGCAGGCGTATGGCGCGTTGCATCATCTCCTCGCTCCCCGAATGTTTTCCAACAGGCAATGCTATTGCCTGAAAATATATTATCTTGTGTATATTTATATTGTCTAAACGCAAAAGCTCGGCAGATAGGCGCGCTGCTGTCGTTTTCCTGGCGGCCATGGCGGGCCATCCAGGCGCCGGGCGCGGCATTTGCACGGGAAGTGTCTGGGCGGCATATAATAGAGGGTTGTCAATCGGCTTTTGCGGTCCCGGCCCTGCGGTTAGCGCCGTGCGCGTCCGCATCCATGCGCCCGCCATGCGCGATGGCGCCAGCCAGCTCTTAGGAAATACAGTGACTTATAGCATCAAAGAGATTTTTTATACCCTGCAGGGGGAAGGCGCGCATGCGGGTCGTCCAGCCGTGTTTTGCCGCTTTTCCGGCTGCAATCTGTGGACGGGCCGCGAAAGCGACCGCGCCACGGCCGTGTGCCAGTTCTGCGACACGGATTTCGTCGGCACGGATGGCGAACGGGGCGGCAAGTTCAAGACGCCGGCCGAGCTGGCCGCGCTGATCGACAGCCTGTGGCCGACCAGCTATACCGCCAGCAAATACGTGGTGTTTACGGGGGGCGAACCGCTGCTGCAGCTCGATGCCGCGCTGATCGACGCCATGCACGCGGTGGGCTTTACCATCGCCATCGAAACCAACGGCACCTTGCCCGTGCCGCCCGGCGTGGACTGGATCTGCGTCAGCCCGAAGATGGGCTCGACCCTGGTGGTGCACAAAGGCAATGAAATCAAGGTGGTCATTCCCCAGTTCCAGCAAGACCTGGCCGCCTACGAACAACTGGACTTCGAGAACTTCTTCGTGCAGGCGATGGACGGCCCCCTGGCCGCGCACAACATGAAGCTGGCCATCGAGACATGCAAAAGCAACCCGAAGTGGAAGCTGAGCCTGCAAACCCATAAACTCCTGCAAATACCTTAAACAAATAATATGCTGACTATCACACGCAAGCTCGAATTCGACGCGGGCCACCGCATTCCCGACCACAAAAGCCAGTGCCGCAACCTGCACGGCCACCGCTATACGGTGGAAATCACCCTGGTCGGCAAGGTAATCGAAGCGGAAGGCAATTCCGACAATGGCATGATCATGGACTTTTCCGACGTCAAGACACTGGCCAAGCAGCACCTGGTCGATGTCTGGGACCACGCCTTCCTGGTGTACGAGAAAGACACGGCCGTGCGCGACTTCCTGGCCAGCCTGCCTGACCACAAGACGGTCGTCATCGACCGCATCCCCACCGTGGAAAACCTGGCGCGCATCGCCTTCGACATCCTGAAAGCCGCGTTTACCGACCACTTCGGCACGGGCTTGCACCTGCATAAGCTGGTGCTGCATGAAACGCCAAACTGCTGGGCAGAAGTGACCGATGACTGAAACCCCTGACTGCGCCGTGCCTGCCGTGAACGCGGCCGACGCCGGGTTCATGCGGCTGGCCCTGGAGCAGGCGCAGCATGCGTGGGACCTGGGCGAGGTGCCCGTGGGCGCCGTCGTCGTCAAGGACGGGGAAGTCATCGCCGTCGGCTACAACCAGCCCATCGGCCGCCACGATCCGACGGCGCACGCCGAGATCATGGCCTTGCGTGCGGCCGCCGACAAGCTGGGCAACTACCGCTTGCCCGGCTGCGAACTGTATGTGACCCTGGAGCCGTGCGTGATGTGCTCGGGCGCCATGCTGCATGCGCGCCTGGCGCGCGTCGTGTTTGGCGCGGGCGATCCGAAGACGGGTGCCTGCGGCTCCGTGCTGAATCTGTTCGAGCAGACGGCGCTGAACCACCAGACGGCCATCGAAGGCGGCGTGCTGGCCGACGAGTGCGGCGCCTTCCTCAAGCGTTTCTTCGTCGAGCGCCGGCGTGCCCAGGCGGAAGCGCGCAAGCTGGCCAATCCCGGCGCCCAGGTCTAGCCAGGAGCGGGCAGGGGGTTCCGGCCCGCATTCCTGCCAGCATGCGCATGCCAGCCATTCCGGCTGGCATTTTTTATAACTGTTGCGAAATAACATCTGTATAGACCATTTATCATTCTCAAATGAGAATGATTCGTGTTACAGTATTGTTTTCGCCAGCAAACTTCCCTTGCGTATCGTTATTGATCCGGGTTCAAGAGCCAGCCTTCACTCTTCCACCGGATCATCATGACTACAGTGCCTCTGCAGCGCACCGCTGCACCCGTCGTTCCTGCCATTCGTCTTCCTGCCCGCCGGCATAACCTGGTGCTGCGCGCCGCCTTGCTGGGCCTGTTCGCGGCGCCCATGCTGCCTGTGTATGCGCAAACGGCCGCCATCAATGCGGGCACGGCCGCGCAGGAACCGGCCAAGCTGCCCGTCTTCCCGGAAATCGTCGTCAATGCCAAGCAGGACTACGAGCGCCGCGCGGGCACCAAGACGGTGATACGCAGCGATGACCTGGAGCGCCGCAACGTGACGGACATGGCCGGTGTCGTGCGCTATCAGCCGCTGATCAGTACGCCAATGGCGGCCTCGGGCGGCGGCGGCATCTGGGATGGCGCGGGCAATACCGGCTACAACATCCGCGGCCTGGAAGGCAACCGGGTCAGCCTGGAACTCGATGGCATTTCCCTGCCCGATGCCGCACCGAAGCCGGACAGCAATACCCTCAACGCGTTTGGCATGGGCCGCGACTATTTCGATCCAGAAACTTTCCGCGAAGTGCGCATCGATTCGGGCACGACGTCCGTCAGCGGCGCCAATCCCGGCCTGGGCGGCGGCGTGGCCTTCATCACCAAGTCGCCCGAAGATTACCTGGGCGAAGGGGTGGACCATTACGTGGCGTATAAGTACGGCCGCGCCACGGTGGACCGCAGCAATGCGCACACTTTGACCGGTGCCGCCAAGATCGGCGCCAATCTGCAAGGCCTGGCCGTGTACGTGCACCGCGACGGCGAGCAGCTTGACAGCCGCGGCAGCGCCCCCGTCAACCCCGATGACTGGCATTCGAACGCCTTGCTGTCCAAGCTGGTGTGGGCCTTGCCGGGCGAACAAAAGCTGGACTTGACGGTCGACATGTTCGAACGCAAGAACAAGCGCGATCTCAACAATAAAGTCAGCGCCATGTATCCGGACGGCGTGCAGCAGGATTCCACCACCAAGCGTACCCGCGTCAGCCTGGGCCACGATCTGGTATTGAAGGATTTCGCCCTGTTCGACCGCCTGACCTCGAAAGTCTATCTGCAGAACGCGAAGATCGAGGACAAGAGCAAGGGGCGCTATACCTACCAAGGCAACTTCCAGCGCGCCATCGATACCAGCTTCAAGAATGACAGCATCGGCCTGACCTCGGAAGCGTTCAAGCAGCTCAATGCGGACAACGCGTTGCTGTACGGCGTGCAGCTGGAACAGGCCAAATCGCGCCGCCCCTGGATGGAAGACCGCACCGTCATCGCCACGGGCGCGCACCAGATCACGCGCAAGAACCGCATGGCCGACATGGACGCCACCAAGCTGGCCCTGTACGTGCGTGACGACCTCAGTTTCGACCTGGGTGGCAAGAAAGCCGTGCTGACGCCGGGCCTGCGTGCCGACTACCGCAAGCTGGAGCCGAAAAACCTGCAAAACTACCTGATCGGCGTACCGGGCGCAGCCAAGGAAGTGCGCAAGGAGAGCGATACTTACTTCACGCCGAGCCTGAGCCTGTCCGTGGAAGTGCTGCCGCAAATGAATGCCTACGCCACGTTCACGCGCGGCACGCGCCTGCCGACGGCGGTTGAACGCACGGGCACCTATGATTCCATCAGTTATACGGGCACGGGTAATGGCTATGCCGTGCTGGGCAATCCGAATCTGGGCAAGGAAACCAGCAAGGCGTATGAACTGGGGCTGAAAGGCGACGTGACCAGGGGCTTGAGCATGCACGCTTCCGTCTACCAGACGGAATACAAGAACATGATCGAGTACGTGGCGCAAGACCTGGATCCGGTGAATTACCCGACCCTCACCTGGGGCTTGTACCGTCCGGAAAACATCGGCAACGCGCGCACCTGGGGCGCCGAGCTGAGCCTGCGCGCGGAGCTGGGCGCCTGGTCGCCAGCCATGCAGGGCTACCGCGTCGACCTGGCCACGGGCGTGGCCAAGGGCCGCTCCTTCAATACCCTGACGGGCGAGAGCGGCGGCCTGGCCTCGGTGGCGCCGGCCAAGACGGCGCTGACCTTCGGCTATGACCATGCCAACAAATTGTTCGGCCTGGAACTGACGGCGCTGCACGCCGGCGAGAAACAGGCGCCGAACGACTTGCTGATGGGCACGACCGCGCCACGCTACAAGGTGCCGTCGTACACCATCTTCGACCTGTCGACCTACTGGAACGTGCACAAGAACGCCAAGATCATCGTCGGCGTGTACAACTTGACGGATCGCAAGTACTGGGATTACGCCGCTGCGCGCAGCCTGTCCGCCGGCACTACGGCGGCCAGCCGCACCGAGATCGAGCGCTACGCCAAGCCTGGCCGCAACGTCGCCGCCAGCCTCAGCATCAACTATTGATTTTTTACCGGGGAGGGGCGGCTGCCCCTCTTTTTTTCCATGTTTGATTGAATGGTCTCTCTATGAAGTTATCCAAACTCGTTCTATCCCTGCTAGGCAGCCTGCTGATTGCAAACGCATATGCGGCCCCAGCCACTTTGGCGGAACGCTGGTCCACCTTGCGCACGGAGCAGCCCAAGCTGCAGATCCGCGACGCGGCGCGCGCACTCGGTGTATCGGAAGCGCAATTGCTGGCAACCAACATCGGCAATGGCGTCACGCGCCTGCAGGCCGACGGCAACCAGCCGCGCGAAATCATGCGCGCCGCGCTGGACCTGGGCGTGGTGCAGGCGATCACGCGCAATGAAAACGGCGTGATCGAAACGACGGGCACGGCCAGCAAGTTCAAGCAGGCAGGCGACAAGTCGGAACAGGCCGACGCCAAGCAGGATCCGGAACAGGAAGCGCGCCAGCGCAATATCGCGGGCGGCTACCTGGGCGGCCAGATCGACCTGCGTTTCCACTTTGAAAACTGGAAATACGCATTCGCCGTGGTCCAGCCCGGCCGTGACGGCAAGCCGACGCGCAGCCTGCAATTCTTCGACGCCAACGGCACGGCCGTGCACAAGATTTATCTGCGTAACGAACCGGGTGTGGCCGTCTACGACAAGCTGGTGGCAACGTTCCGCCTGCCCGAGCAAAGTGCCGAGCTGAACGTGCTGGCCGTGGCGCCGAAAGCGGCGGAAAAGCCGGACGCCGAGATCGACGTCAAGGAATTCCAGCTGGCGTGGAAAGACATGACGGACGTGCACCAGTTTGCGCAAATCATGCGCGAATTCCACCTGACGCGCGAACAGGCGCTGCGCCTGGCGCCGGCCGGCGTGGTCGAACGCGTGACGCCGGAAGCGCTGCGCACCCTGCTGGAAAACGCGGCCAGGAACAAGGTCGCCATCATGGTGTTTCTGGGCAATGAGGGCTTGACGCAGATCTACAGCGGCAAGATCGAAAAAACCATGGCCGCCGGCGGCTTTTTCAACGTGCTGGACCCGGACTTCAACCTGCACATCCGCGACACGGCCTTGCGCAGCGGCTGGGTCGTCAAGCGCGGCGGCGTCACTTCCGTCGAATTCTTCGACAAGGAAGGCACGCAAGTGGTGTCCTTCTTCGGCGTGCGCGAGCGCGGCAAACCGCAGCCGCAAGCGTGGGTGGACCTGGCCGATTCCCTGCCGAAAGCCAAGTAAGTTGCAGCACCGTTGCCGCCCGGCGTACCGGCGCGGCAACACTTCAGCTGGGTGCCGCGTGCCGGTCTCATGTCTGAAGCACAATAGTGGTATGCTGA
The DNA here is from genome assembly GCF_030397695.1 of Janthinobacterium sp. SUN118. Classification (NCBI taxonomy): domain Bacteria; kingdom Pseudomonadati; phylum Pseudomonadota; class Betaproteobacteria; order Burkholderiales; family Oxalobacteraceae; genus Janthinobacterium; species Janthinobacterium sp. SUN118. The sequence goes on from NZ_JAPUBV010000001.1 coordinate 2,594,959, forward strand.
TTGCAAGGCCGCAGCGATCGTGCCTGCGTGCTGGTTCCTGGAAGAGAGGCAATCATGGCAACCATCATGGCGAACGGCCTCAACATAGCTTATGAATGCCACGGCGATCCGGCCGACCCGTGCGTCTTGCTGGTGATGGGCCTGGGCATGCAACTGATCGCCTGGCCATCGGACTTCGTCGAAGGCATCGTCGAGCAAGGCTTTCGCGTCTTGCGTTTCGACAACCGCGACAGCGGCCTGTCGAGCAAGATGGCGCTGGCCGGCAAGCCGTATCTACCGCTGGCCTACGTGAAAAACCTCGTCGGCTGGCCCCTGAAAAGTTCCTACACCCTCAACGACATGGCGGACGATGCGCTGGGCCTGATGTCGGCCCTGCGTATTGCCCAGGCGCACGTGATCGGCGTGTCGATGGGCGGCATGATCGCGCAGGTGATGGCGGCGCGCGCGCCGCAACAGGTGCTCAGTCTGACTTCCATCATGTCGAGCAGCGGCCGGCGCGGCTTGCCCGGTCCCACGCGGGCGGCCCGCAACGCCTTGCTGCAACGTCCGAAACGCAATGCCAGCCGCGCCGAGCTGATGGCGCACATGGCCGCCACCGTGCGCGTCATCGGCAGTCCCGCCTATCCCGTCTCGGAAAAACTGCTGTACCAGCGCATCGAGGCGGCGCTGGAGCGGGGCAGCTGCCCGGAAGGCGTGGCGCGGCAAATGGTGGCGATTGCCGCCTCGGGCGAGCGCACGGCCTTGCTGCCGAGCATCCGCTGTCCGTCCCTGGTGATCCATGGCGCGGCCGACCCGCTGATCCCCGTCGCCTGCGGCATCGACACGGCGGCCCTGATTCCCGACGCCCGGCTGGAAGTGATCGAAGGCATGGGACACGACATGCCGCCGCAGCTGATCGAGCGTCTGCTTGCCTTGATCGATATGCATCTGCAAGGTAAGATGGCGCCCCAGATGCGCTCCCAGCCAGCCTAGGCGCGCCCACCACTTTTGAAGGCCCGGGCATATTTTGAACACACCTGAGATTGGCATTGCCATCGTCGCGCCGGGCGGGTATGCGCCCGACGAGGCGGCCCTGGCGCGCGGCATCGCCCGCCTGCAGGCGCAAGGCGCCACCGTCCACAATTACTATGATGCCGAACACAAGTTCCAGCGCTTCGGCGGCACGGATGCGGGCCGGCTGGCGCAGCTGAACGCGGCCGCCGCCGACCCGGCCGTGCAAGTGGTGCTCGCCCTGCGCGGCAGCTACGGCATCAGCCGCATCCTGCCCGAGATCGATTTCCAGGCCATGGCCGACAGCGGCAAGCTGTTTGTCGGCTACAGCGACTTCACGGCCTTCCACATGGGCTTGCTGGCCAAGACGGGCCGCGCCAGCTTTGCCGGCCCCATGGTCTGCGACGATTTCATCCGCGATGAGCCCGAGCAATTTACGCTGAATCAACTGTGGTCATGCCTGGCCGGCCCCACGCACACGGTCACCGGCGTGGCGCAAGGCAATCCGCAGGTCGAACTGCAAGGCCAGCTATGGGGCGGCAACCTGGCCATGCTGGTCCACTTGCTGGGCACGTCGTATTTCCCCGAGATCGATGGCGGCATCCTGTTCCTGGAAGACGTCAACGAACACCCGTACCGGGTCGAGCGCATGCTGCTGCAACTGCTGCACGCGGGCGTGATTGGCCGCCAGCAAGCCGTGGTGCTCGGCGATTTTTCCGCGTATAAACTCAGTCCCATGGATAACGGCTACGATTTCGACGCCATGCTGGCGTATGTGCGCCAGCGCTTGCCCGTGCCCGTGCTGACGGGACTCGAGTTCGGCCATATCCGCCGCCGGGTCACCTTGCCGTTCGGCGGCCAGGCGCGGCTGCGCTCGGACGAAGCCGGCTTTAGCCTGCAGGTGGGCGACTACCCAACCTTGCAACGCCCCTGAACGCCATGCACGCCCGGCCCGGCCGCTTGCCGCAGTTGGACGTGCTGCGCGGCATCGCCGTGTTCGGCATCCTGCTGGTGAATATCTGGGGCTTTGCCTGGGGCACCATCTCCTTGCGCTACGGTACCTTGCCGGCCCAGCCGCCCGTGCTCGACCAGCTGGTGATCTTCCTCGTGGCGGCGCTGGCGCAATTCAAGTTCTATCCCATCTTCGCCTTTCTGTTCGGCGCCGGCTTTGCCCTGCAGACGCGCTCGTTGAAGCAGCGGCTGGGCAGCTGGGAAGAGGCGCAGGCCGCCTACAGGCGTCGGCTGCGCTGGCTGCTTGCGTTGGGCCTGCTGCATGGTTTTTGCGTGTGGAGCGGCGACGTGCTGACCTCGTATGCCGTTGCCGGCATGCTGATCCTGCCGCTGGCGTCCGCCAGGCTGAGCCGCGTTCGCAACCGCGCCTGGCTGGTGGCGGGCGGTTTCCTGCTGTTCATGTGTTTATTGATTCCCGTGGGCCAGCAGGGCGGCGCCCCGGACACGGCGCACGATCTGCAAAGTTTTGCCGCCCGGTACGCCATCTATACGCAAGGCGGCGCGTGGGCCGTGGCAAAGCTGCGCGCCAACGACTACCTGACGTCCTTGCTGTACGCCATCGTCATGCTGCCGCACATCGTCGTGCTGTTCCTGCTGGGTATCCTTGGTGTGCGTTTGGGCTGGCTGACGCAGCCGCAGCGCCACGGGCGCCTGTGGCGCTGGGTCTGCGGCGTGGGGCTGGGCGTGGGACTGCCGTTCAATTTGCTGGCGGCGTTTGCCATCACGTGGCAAGTGGTCGATCCGTATCAACAGGTGTTCGACGCGGCCTTGTTCGAGGCGGGCCTGTTCGCGGGCGGCCCCGTGCTTGCCGCAGGCTATGTGGCGGCCTTGATGCTGGCCGGCCCCTTCATGCTGCGCTGGCTCGCTTCCTGGCTGGCGCCCGTGGGGCGCATGGCGCTGAGTAACTATCTGCTGCAGTCCATGCTGGGGACCTGGCTGCTGCAGGGGCCGGGCCTGGGCTGGGGCGCCCGTCTGCGTCCCGCCGAGATGCTGGGACTGGCGATACTGATCATGGCGGGGCAGGTGCTGCTCAGCCGCTACTGGCTGCGCCACTTCAGGCAAGGCCCCGCCGAGGCGCTGTGGCGCCGGCTGGCCCGCTTGCCGGGCTGATCCTGCCTACTCCGTGCTCCAGTCGAACGAGCTTTGGCTGGGCGGCGCGGGCGGCGGTTTTGGCTTGGCGGACGGCACCAGCGGATTGTCGACGGCATGCCATGCGAACAGGTCCACGTCGAGCATGCAGGTGCGCGCCAGGTGCAGCGCGGCTTCGGGTGCCAAGTGCGGGTCGAGCCAGCGCCGCGCGTCTTCCAGGCTGACGGCGACGGGGCGGCGGTCGTGGATATCGACCATGCCGCCCATGCTGTCGGCCGTCACCAGCACGAAGCCCGCTTCCTCGCGGCTGTGCTTCCAGGGACCGAACTGGGCCAGCACCAGCAGGAACAGGCGCGCGCGGTCGCGGCGGTGGATATGCCACGGCTGCTTGCCGCCTTTTTCGCCGGTCCACTCATACCAGCCATCCACGCAGACGATGCCGCGTCCCGCGCGCAGCAGCGGCTTCCAGTAGGCGCCGGCCAGTTTTTCCAGCCGGGCGTTGATGGCGATGGGAATTTTCTTCTTGCCGGGCGCCGGCGTGGCCTGCGCCGCCCAGGCAGGGCGGTAGCCCCAGAAGACGTCGTCGACGCGGCGCACGCCATCCTGGATATGCAGCACGGGCCGGTAGCTACCCGGAGAAACGTTCAGGTGCGGCTCGGCCTCGCTGTCGAAGACCGCGTCGGTCCAGCCGAAAGACGACGCCAGCACGCGCGCCGTGTCATTTTGATCGAATCGTCCACACATGGCGAAATCATACCTGAATGCCTAGCCGCGCGACGGCTGGCGCACGCATCGTGCGGGTGTGGGCCAACGTACAGACCGTGCGCGGCGACCGGCGCACACTGGCTGCAGTCAGATCCCTGACGCTCATGCATCGGAGGAAATATGTCTTTTGAGAATCCCACCATCCACAAAGGTTTCACCATCAGCGCCACGGCCAGCCAGCGCCGCGATGGCCGCTGGGTCGGTTCCTTCATCAGCCAGAACCACGCGTGCGGCGCCTATGCAGACACCTGCGATTATGACGATTGCAGCAACGAGAAGGACGCGCAGCAAGTGGCCCTGTCGGTCGGCTGGCGCCTGGCCGACGGCACGCCGGCTTCCCGCTAAGGTATGCAGTGGCGCAAGCTTGCAGGCGCCGCGCGTTCAGCCTTTGCGCCGCAATGCCAGCAGCACGCCCGCCAGCGGGAACAGCAGGACGGTGCCCAGGCGCACGGCCGCCAGCGAGGCGATTTCCACGCCCAGCACATGCGGCAAGGCCAGCAGCAATAGCGGCGCCGGCACGGCAATGGCGAAGAAGAACAGATACCACGAGTGGCCGTTCTTCTTTGCCAGCAAGGCGATCAGCGCGCAGCCGATCAGGAAGACCAGCGGCAGATTTACATTTTCCATTATTTGGCATCTCATCGAGTGGGGTAGGCGCCGCGTCTGCGCGGCGCGCGTGATTATACGCGTCCCCATGCCGTAGGGCGCCTGGCAACTTCGCCCGGCAACTTGCTAGTTGCCGACCAGGTCAGGCGGCTGCGGCGCCTGCTTGCCGCTGGCGGGCGCGTCCGCCGGCAGCAGCGCCTTGATGGCGCCGTTGTAGATGAGTTCCTGCGCATACGCGGACGCCTCGATCAGGGCCGCATGCACGGATTTGAAGCTGCTGGCCGTCTCGATGAGCACCGGCTTGGCGTACACCTGCTGCGTATCGCCGCGCTTGCTGACCAGTATCATGCCCCGGTAGCGCCCATCCTTCTCCAGCGCCCCCGTCACATGAAATTCATAGCCCCTGATCTGGTGTTTTTGTTGTTGCTCCATATTTCCCGCCTCCAGCACCGATTGTCACGGCATTGGACCATCCATTCGATAGGAACAGCAGAGTGTTTGATGTGTATCAATGCTTGAAATTTTTACCACGATACAAGGAACGTCACGCCGCCAGGCAGAATCGCAGCGAGCGGCAGGAACGTGTGGCCGGGTAGTGCAACCGTACCCTGCTACGGTGGGCCTCGCCAGCCGCAAGGCGCCCCGCGCAGTGGCTTGCGGCAAGCGTCATCAGCCAGCGCGGATGGCGCGGATCTGCTGGGCTGTTTCTTCAATCTCGCGATACGCTTCCTGGATATAGCCATCGATAGGATGGCCGTCCATCCATTCGAAATAGGCGCGTTCGTCATGCTTGATGGAAAAGGGGACATGGTGGTCGCGGATCGATTCGGCCGTTTCGCGCACCAGCGAGGCAAACAGCAGCTCCAGAGTTTCCATGATGGTCACCTAGCGAGACATAGAGCATTCAATGTAGCACACCGCCAGCCAGGGCGCGCACCGCCGCCGTGCGCGCCCGCGCCCGACATGCCGCCTGCGGCTATCATGATGCGAGGCGGCTGGCCGGCCTTCAGGCCGGGTGGCCGATATGCTCGTACAGGATCACGCAGCCGATGACGATCAGCACGAGGCCACCCACCAGTTCGGCGCGGCGGCCCGCCACCGTGCCCAGCACCCGGCCCAGCATCACGCCCAGGGTCACCATGACGAAGGTGGAAAAGCCGATGGCGGCGGCGGTGACGACGATATTGGCGCCAAGCAAGGCCAGGCCGGCACCCACCACCATGGCGTCGATGCTGGTGGCCAGGCCCGTGATGGCCAGCACCCAGAACGAGTGCGACTGCGCCGGCGCTTCCTCCTCGTCGGCGTCGGACAGGGCATTGCGTATCATCAGCAAGCCGATGATGCCCAGCAGGCTGAAGGCGATCCAGTGGTCCCACGCGGCCACATATGGCGCAGCCACGCTGCCCAGGGCCCAGCCGATGACGGGCGTGATGGCTTCGATGACGCCAAAGATGAGGCCAGTGCGCAGCGCTTCGCGCCATTGCGGCTTGTGCAGGGCGGCGCCCTTGCCGACGGCGGCAGCGAAGGCGTCGGTGGACATGGCAAGCGAGAGGGCGGCGGTGGCGGCGAAATTCATCGTTGGCTTTCAGTGGGGCTGGCTGGGATGGTTGTTCACGATAAGGCCTGCAAAACTGTAGCGGGCGCAGGAGAGTTGCGGCCGAGAGGCGCCACTGTACGGAGGTACGGTGCGCATCGCAGGCCGTCAATCACGACGCGCAGCAGGTTTGATCGGCGTTTTCAGCAAACCCGGCGATTCTACCCCACGTACAGCACGATGGCAGAGGCCAGCAGGCAATAGGCGCCAAAGAAATGCCAGCGTCCCTGTTCCAGCCAGCGCGACAGCCAGCGCAGGGCCAGCAAGCCGGCCAGGAATGAGAGCAGCATGCCCAGCAGGCTGGGCGCGAGCAGTTGCGGCAGGCTGGCGCCATGCGCCAGGTGGCCGAGGCTGCCGCTGGCGACGGCCTGGTAGAAGCGCCAGCCTTCCTTGACCAGCACGGCGGGCGTCAGCACGACGGCCAGCGCGAAGCTGAATTCCTCGGCGCGGCGCTGCGGCACGCCCATGGCGATGCCGGCCGAAATGGTGGCGCCCGAGCGGGAAAAGCCGCGGAAGGGCAGGCACAGCCCCTGCACGGCGCCGATCACCATGGCCTTGCCGATAGACAAGGTGCCGCTTTCCCGCGCCTGCTGGCGCGAGGAGACGATGATCAGCAGGCCGGCGGCGGCCAGCGCGGCCGCCATCAGTGTGGCGTTGCCGAACAGGTGTTCGATTTCAAAGCCGGGCGCCTCCTTCCGCATGACGTGGGTGATGCCTTTCAGCAAGCCGAAACCGACGATGCCCGTCAAGGCCGTGGCGACCGCCAGCAGCAAGGCATTGCGGCGGAAGGCCGCGGCCGAGCTGAAATAGGTGGCGCGCCAGGATTTCCAGAAATACACGATGACGGCAAACATGGTGCCGGTATGCAGCATCACCAGCAGCATGGTCAGCTCGGGTGACGTGGGGTCCAGGCCCATCCATTTTTCCGCCATGATGACGTGGGCGGAGCTGGACACGGGCAGCAACTCGGCGAAGCCCTGGACGATGGAAAGGATGAGGAGTTGCAGAAAAGTCATGGGTGATGTGCTCGGGATCGTAGGCAGGCAGGAAAATTGTTGCATCGGAAACAGGGCGTATCCGGCCGCGCCATTTTACAGGCCGCCTCCTCGCTGGCCGCCTGGCGCACCATTACAGTTTGTCCATGTTGGCGCAGGCCAGCAGTACGCCTAGCGCCATTAAAATCGTGCCGATCAGCCGGTCGGCCATCCGCTGGTGGCTGAGCATGCGGGAACGGAACGTCGCTCTTGAAAAAAAGATGGCGACCAGGGCAAACCACAGCAGATGGATGACGGACATGCATAGTCCGTAGCCGAACTGGACTGTTAATGGCGTGCCAGGCTGCACCACCTGGGTGTAGGTGCTGATGACAAACAGCGTCGTCTTCGGGTTCAGGGCATTGGTGAGGAATCCATGGAGGAAAATTTGCTGTCGGGACACGGACGCGCCATCGTGCAGGTCGATGACGAGCCCGGCGCGGTTGGCGCAAGTTTTCCAGCCGATCACGATCAGGTACAGGGCACCGGCAAACTTGATCGCGGTAAACAAGGCCGGTGACTTTGCAATGATGAGCCCGATACCAAACATCGTATAGAACACGTGGACTTGCACGCCCACGGCGATGCCGAGCGCGGCCAGCAGGCCGGCACGGCGGCCATGCAGATAGCTGTTGCGCGTGACCATCGCGAAATCGGGGCCGGGGACGATGGAGGCCAGCAGGGTAATCAGTGCAACAGCAAGCAATTCAATCATGGATTCTTCCTTGGACGGTGGCGGCGCCGCCTGGCGATCAGTGAGTATTCATCGCCTGGATGGCAAGCGCCATTGCGCATGCGGGCTAGCGGAAGAGCAATTATCCCTATAATGACGCACGGTGAAAAACGATGATATCTTGCGATTATGTGTGAGAAAAAATGACAGATCATGACTAGACAGGTAGCCCTCGGCGCTTTGCGCTTCTTCGCGGCGGCGGCCAGGCTGGGCAGCTTCGTCCAGGCGGCCGACGCATTGCATGTCACGCACGGCGCGGTGAGCCGGCAAATCCGCCTGCTGGAAACGTCGCTGGGCACGCCCCTGTTCGAACGCCGCAACCGTGGCGTGTTCCTGACGCCGGCGGGCGCGCAGCTGCAGGAGGCCGTCCAGCAAGCGTTCGAGCGGCTCGATGCCGCCCTCGAGGCCGTGCGCCAGCCGGCGCGCCAGGCGCCACTGGTGGTGTCATGCGAGCCGACGATCGCCATGAAATGGCTGATCCCGCGCCTCGGCGACTTTTACCAGCGGCATCCCGAGGTGCCGCTGCACCTGTTTGCGTCGGGCGGGCCGGTGGCGTTCCAGCGCGACGCGGTGGATGTCGCGCTGCGCCGCAACGATTTTCTGTGGGATGCGGGCCTGCATGCGGAAAAGGTGTGCGACGAATGGATCGCGCCCGTGTGCGCGCCGGCCCTGTTGCGGGACGGCCGGCTGGACTTGTCAGCGCAGCGCTTGCTGCATACGGCGTCGCGCCCGGCCGCCTGGACGCACTGGCGCGCCGCCGCCAGGGACGACGGCGGCCAGGGCCAGGGCGACAGCCAGAGCTACGAACACTTCTACCTGAGCCTGCAAGCGGCCTGTGCCGGCCTGGGCGTGGCCATCGGCTCCGTCTTCATGGCGCGCGAAGACCTCGACCACGGGCGCCTGGTGGCGCCGTTTGGCTTCCGGCGCGACGGCACCGGCTATTTCCTGCTGTCCCCGCAGCCGTTCGACGGAGACGCGCGCCGTACCACCTTGCTGCACTGGCTGCGCGAGCAGATGGTGCCGGCGCTGCCGGCACCGTAGTCGCCCCGTTTACCGGGACGGTGTGGCCGGCTTGAACACGTCGCGGAAGGCCTTCAGGGCGGCGGGATGGTAGATCGTGCCATGGGTTTCGGCCGGCATCTTTTCCTGGTGCCATTGCAAACCAGCAGGCGCCTGCTTCTCCAGCACGTCCGACAGGCGCTGCACTTCCACGGCGATGCCCGCTTCGCTGCTGGACGCCAGGTACAGGCTGCGCTTGCCTGGCGCGCCCTTGGCCAGCAGGGCGGCCGCCTGGCGCGGCAGGGCGCCGCCGTTCCACCACAGGCTGGGGTCGAACGCCAGGTAGTGGTCGAACAGCTGCGGCTCGAGCAGATAGGTTTCCACCACGAACAGGCCGGCCAGCGATTCGCCGACGATGGCCGTCTCGCCCGTCGTGCGGTAGCGGCGCTTGACTTCCGGCATCAGTTCATCGCGGATGAAGCTGCGGTAGGCGGATGAACCGCCCACGACGGCAGCGATCTTGCGGTCGTCGGCGCTGTCGGTCGGCCCCGTCAAGTCGCGCCGGCGCTGCGTGTTCTGCATGCCGACCAGCATGAAGGGGCGCATCGTGCCGTTGGCTACCGACACTTGCAGCAGGCCGGCCACGTGCAGGAAGTCCTCGGCCACGCCGCCGTCCGGCATGTACAGCACGGGCAGCGGGGCGTCGGGCGGGGTGTCCCAGGCGCGCGCCACGTACACATTGATGTGGCGCTTTTCCTTCAGGGCGCGGGAATCGATGCTGAAACTTTCGCCGATGACCAGCGGCGTCGCCGCGCTGGCCACCGCGGTGGCGGGCGCGGCTGCGCTGGCAAGGTGAAAAGCGCTGCTGGTGGACAGCAGCAAGGCGGCGGTGAGGTGCAGTGCAAGGGTAGAACGGCGCATGTTTTCCTGTGATAAGTAAATTGGGACGATGGCATGTACTCGTATAGACATGCCATTGAGCAATTCTATCTTATCTTTGATGCAGGATTACTTGATCGCCAATAGTTCCCGCTCCCGCACGATGCCCGTGTTGTCCACCGTGTAGGCGATCAGCAGGGCGCCATCGTCCGCGCACGCATGGCAGCTCTTCAGGGACGTGGAAAACAGCAGGCGCTGGCCGCCATCGCTGGTGGCCGTGCTGCCGACGAAGTCGGCCGGCGCAAACGGCATGGCGTCCGGGTGGGCGGCGGCAAAGGCGCGCCAGGCTGGCGTGGCGCGGTCCTCGTCGCGCACGGAGTTTTCGTCGACGTCGATGGCGGCGCCATCGCTGCCGATCAGCAGGCTGCCTTCATTCGTGTTGGCGCGAAACGGATAGGTGACGGTGGCCAGGGCCGCCTTGCCCAGCGGACGCCAGGCGGAGATGAAGCCGGCCTTGTCCGCCTTCACCAGCATCCTGGCGGCGGCGATGGCTTGCGGCCGGGCGCCGCTGCGCTGCATGGTGCGCAGCAGGCAGACGTCGGGCGCGGTGGACGATTGCTCGCTGCGGCAGGCCGACAGCGAGCGTTCCTGCCACACGGCGCGCGCGTCGATGGCGTCCGTGGGCGGGGCGGCATGCGCCGCGTGCATGGTGACCAGGCTGGACAGGGCTAGTGCGGCAACGCCGGCAAGGTGGCGGGAAAGTCGTAGGGGCATGGCGTTATCCTTTCAGTGCTTTTCAACAGGCACTGATTATAGGAGGAGGGCCGCGCCCGCCTGCGCACCGTAGCGGCGGCCTAGCGCTTCCTTGCCGCCGCCTGGCGCAGCGCCTTCGCTTCCTGTTTGTTCGGGATGTGCGGACGCTTCGCCAGTTCCGTCTTGACGGCGGCGATGGCGGCGCCGAACAGCTGTTCGGCCTGCTCCATGCTGGCGCCCGCATAGTGCTGCTGATTGGATTGGGCGGCACGCAGCCGGCGCAGCAGCGCCAGCAACTGCCTGCCGTGCAGGGCGGGCAGATCCTGGGCCAGCACTTGCCGGCCCAGTGCGCCTTCCACGTAGTCGGGATCGAGCAGGCGCAGCAAGGCCAGGCCTGCGGGTTGCGGTACCGGCTTGTCCATCAGCACATTCTAAACGCGGCGCGGATTACAGGTAATCCCAGATTTCATCGAAGGTTTCGCGCGCGAAATCGTTGCGCCAGGCTTCCGAACTCTTTTCGCGGCTGATGGGGAACACGGCGCGCCAGGTCTGCTTCGGCGCGCTCGCGTAGGTCGCGGCGATCTTTTTCAAGCCTGCAATGCATTGCTCCGCCTTGCAGCCGCTCTTCGCCAGTTGCTGCGAGGCAGGCGCCCATGCGACGGGCACCTTGACGAGCTGGCATTCGAAGCTGACGACGGTCGTCTGCATGCCGTTTTCTTCCGTCGCCGGATCGGCCTTGGTGGCCTGGCATGCGGCGCCATTCTTGGCGGCGATGACGTTAGCGGCCAGCAACTCGGCTGCCGGCGTCAAGGCTGCCTGCATGGCGGCCGGGAACAGGTCGGCGATCAGCTTGCCCGTTTCCGCTGGAAATTGCGCATCCGTTTCCTTCAGCGCGCTGTACGACGCATATTCGGCGGACTGGTGGCCGGCCAGGCGGGTGGGGCGCAGGTAGGCGTTGAGCTTGGCGACGCTCGCTTCGTCATGGTTGACGATGGTCTTGATGTACAGATTGGCCACGTCGACCGGCGCCAGTTCCACGGCGACGGGCGTCACGGCGATGGCGGGTTGGGCCAGCGCGACGGCGGCGGCAAGGGCGGCCGCCAGCAGGGTGGCGCGCGGTGCTTGTTGTTTCAGGTGCATATATGTTCTCCACGATTCAATGTCAGGCGCCAAAAATGCCTTACGGCAACTCTGGCGCCGCGCATTATATATGGTGAAAGTCATAACGTTGCGCACGTCACGCGTCACCCTTGCTGGCCGCGGCCAGGAGGGCGATCAGCAGCTCCTTGCGCCGTCCGTCCGCCTTGCGCGCCAGGGCGGCCATTTTTTCCAGCTTGCCCCAGATCGGATACAGCATGTGTTCCACCAGATAGCCTTCCAGCCCCTGCAGTTGCTGGTGCAGGCAGGCCAGTTTTTCCACATCGTCGAACTCGGCCTGGATCTTGAGTTTCACGTTGTCCGTGCAATGCCGCAAACACGCCACCAGCGTCGGGATGGATTGCGTCGTGACGCCGTATCGCTCCACGAAGGCCGCCGTAAACTGATCCTGCACCGACTGGTGCTCGTCATCGACCTGCGCCATGTAGTCCTGGATCAGGGGAAAATAACGGGCGTCGAGCAGGCCCAGGCCGAACGTGGCATAGCTGCCGGGCATGCAATTCTTTTCGCCTTCCGTATCGGCATAGAATTCATATTCCGCGATGGCCGCGCGCGCATACGCTTCCAGCTGCGGCTGCAGGGCGGGCCAGGCGAGGGCGTTGGCAAAGAAGCGGTGCGTATCGGATTTCGCCAGTCCCTTGATCGGCAGGTAGGCCTTGGCCCTGGATTTGAGCTTGATCTGGTAGCTTTTCGGGAAACCGTTTGCCAGCAGATGCGTGATGAATGCCAGCGCCTGCCCATACGCGGCTTCCTCTTCCTGGGCAATGCTGATGGTCAGCGTGGCAAACACGTCGTTGGCGCGGCATTCCAGCAGCGCATTCTTGACATGGATTTCCCCCTCGCTGAACGTGCCGCTGCCTTCGTGCAGCATGCGCACGGCCCGTTCGCTGCCCAGTTCGCGCGCGATTTCCAGGAATTTGAGGCCCCTGGCCTTGGCGTAGCTCGGTTCATGGCGCAGTATCATGACGGCGCCATAGAGCAGGAGGTCGAGCGGCTGCATGGCTTGCGCATCGAGCGCCACGGCCGCTTTCAAGGCGTATTCGGTGGCGCGGTAGGCGGACTGGGCGCGGTCGTAGTATTGCGGCAGGAAGTCGTTTTCCACCCATTGCGTGATGGCGCGCAGGATATGGTGGCGGTGTTCGGCCAGCGCATCCGGCGTGGCCTTGTTCAAGGCCAGGATGCGTTCGAATTGCGCGATGGTCCAGGCCACGTCGAGTTGCGGGAACAGTTGCCGGTCGAGCAGGTGGCGCGCGAGGAAGAACGATTCCAGCGCTTGCGTCGGCTGCGTGCCCTGGGTCAGCTGTTGATCGACATACGCGTGGATGCGCTCAAGCAGCAGCTGGCGTTTGTCTTCATTCACATATTCCAGCAAGCTCAAGTGCAACTTGCCCTGTGCCGTCTGGAATTTGCCGCGAAACGTGAAGCGGTAGTCGATCATCGCCGTGTTTACCAGCGGCGCCAGGCGCGCTTGCACCAGCGTTGTCAGCTGCGGCGCGATCAGCTCGCGCACTTGCGCATCATCAAGACGGGCCGGCGTTCTCGGGCGCGCGTCATCGTCGTTGTCGTAGCCCAGGTCGATATCGTCGGCCGTCGTGCGCCCCGGTTTATAGTCGAGCAGGAAATCGTTGAAGATGCCCACTTGCATGGTGGTCCGGTCGAGAGACGAGTTCAGATCGGTGCGCTGCAGGCGCTCGTCGAACCAGGCATGGATCGCCTGCGTCATTTCCTCTGTTGCCTGCTCTTGCAATGTGCTCATCTATTTCGCCTTCTCATGCATTGCACGCGACAAGGCCAACGCATGGCGTCACGAGCAATATTTAATATAAATCACTATTTTAGGTGTTCCGGCCTGGCCTGGGCAAGGGCGCACGGACGTCAGGAGGGCGGCGTGAGAAAGCGCTCGTCGATCTCGCTCGATTGCGGCCCCACCGTGACCGTCGAGTGCCAGCCCGACGGTTTCTCATTGCCGTCAAATAAGGCGATGCGCGTGTGGATGAACAGCACCGAATAGACGCCGGACTTCATGTCGCGGTTCAAGTCCCAGTGCACCAGTTCTATGGCTTCGCCGATGCGCGGCAAATGCGCGCCCGGCGGCACCAGGATGTTCTGATTGACAAACTCCCGGCTCGGCCCCGGTTCCTTGTGGCGCGGATCGATGTAGCGGAAGGAAACGCTGGTGGGGATGGTTTGCATGGACGGGCCTGCTCAATTGTATGTCCGATGACAATAGCACATGGGCGGCTGGCCTGATGCGTACCGTACGCGGCCGGGCCGCCTGTTGCCGCGACAGGCTTGCGCATGCGCTATGTACGGTAACAGACGGTTTTTAACCGGGAATCACGTTAGGCTTGCTTGTTGTCACTCCTAATAGATCGCAGGAAACGTCATGATGCATTTATTTCTAGAGGAAAAGCAGGTGGGTACGGCCGCGCTCAAGCCGCGGAACACGGGCATGTCGGGCGCGACCGGTGCCGTGCTCGAACGCAGCCTCGTGGGCTTGCGTACCCTGAGCAACCGTGCGCTGGCGGAAGTGCGCGCGGAGGCGGGCTTGACCTTGCAGCGCTCCATTTTTTCTGTCAGTAACTTCATCGCTGAACTCAGCTATCGGGCCGGCGTGCAAGCGGAGCTGTCGCGCTGCATCTTCGTCGCGGAAGCGGTCGATCCCGTGCTGCGGCTCGATGCGGACAAGGATTTGCTGCTGTCTGCCGTGGGCAGGCTGCTGCAGAATGCCTTCAAGTTTGGCGCGCCGAATGGCACGGTGGTGCTGCGCGCGTATGCGAGCGGCGAGCGGATCAAGGTCGAGGTGGAGGACAACGGCGCCGGCCTGTCGCCGGCTGCGGCAGAGCAGTTGTTTCTGCCATTCACGCAAGACGGCGCCAACAAGACGGGCCTGGGCCTGTCGATCGCCAAGCGCAGCGTGGAAGCGAATGCGGGCGTCTTGAGCGCGGAAAGCGTGCTCGGCCACGGCTCTGTCTTCATCATCGACTTGCCGCGCCATGCAGACGCTGCGGATACATCTTGCCCATGAGCACCTGCCTGCTTCCCGACATCGTGGCCACTGCGTCACCACCAGGCACGTCGCGGACGGCATGCGGGACGGAGGCTGGCCATGCCCTATGAAATCGTCAAGGACAGCATTGCGCTCGACCAGGCTGGCGCCGCCGTCACCTTCCATCTGAGCGTCTTCGGGGTGGAAAAGAGCTGCAGCATCAGCGCGACCGCATTGCACAGCCTGGACGAGGGCCTGGGCGGCGACTTGCTGGCCATCTTCGACACCCACCGGCTGCGCATCGCCCAGCGTGCGTTCGCTCACCTGAGCAGGGATTTGCTGGTCAGCGGCGTGACCTTGCGCGCACTTGATTTCTAGTCACTATTTCCTGTGTTGACGCCGCTGTCCTGGCCAGATATGGCATTTCCGCACAGATCATCAAGTAAATGCAGGTATGGCTGGACGGAAATGTTACATCTCGGTATTCTGCGCATCTGATACTTATTTCTATACGGAAAAAAGTAAGAATGTGGCCGGGACCAGCGCTCACGCTGGCAGCCTGGCCAGGCACGATCAGGCATGCAAAGATGAAGTCGTCCACCTGCCGAGTGTCGCCGTCTGGTTGCGGCGCGCAGGGGACAGGGAAACTGTGCTGTCATCTTAAAAAGTAAGAGAGGTTGTTTATGAATCCAGAAAAGGCTGTTGTGTACGGTACAGAAGATTTGTTAATGAGTTTGTGTAACTCGGTAGTGCGGGTGCTCAACGTTGCAACACAAAGCAAGGTCAATTATTCCGGCATGGTGCAGCGCATCACCAAGACCGGCCTGAAACCGGACATCGGCTGTTTCGTGATGTTCGATGGCGGCTTCACGGGCCTGGTCGTGCTGAATTTCGCGGCCGACACGGCGATGGAAATCTACGAGCGCTACATGCTGCACATGGGGATGCCGAAGTCGGAGCTGGCCAGCTTCTACACGTCGGACGAAGTGTCGAACATCATGGGCGAGCTGATGAACCAGATCGTGGGCGACTTCACGGGCAAGGTGCGGCGCGAGCTGCAAACCAACATCACCCAGAACCAGCCGAAGATGCTGGTGCTGAACAAGCAGGTGATGCTCAGCGTCGATACGCCGCTGGACCGCCCGGAAATGCGTCGCGTGACGTTCTATACAGAAAAGAACAACATTTTCTATCTGGAACTGGCAATCGACCGCACCGAGTTCATCAAGCTGCACGATTTCGATTCCAAGGAATACGACGCCGACGCCTTGATGGCTACCGAGCATGCCAACCAGGCCAGTCAGGCCGCCGCGCCGGCGCCCGCGCCAGCCGCGCCGGACGAGGATGACAACGCCGACCTGCTCAAATCGCTGGGCATGTAAGCTGGCTGTTCATCCGGCGGCGGTGGGGGCAGTGCCGCCACCGCCGCCAGCGGTTTCAATCGTGGTTTCAATCGAGTAAGGTTTTGCTCATGAACACGCGGCTCGTCCCCTCGGGACTGCAGCTGATTTCGCCAAAGGTGCGCCAGCCACGGCGTTCGTAAAATTCGGGCGCCTGGAAACTGATGGTGTACAGCACCGCCGAGGCGCAGCCGCGCCGGCGTCCTTCCGCCTCGAACTGCGCCAGTACCTGGCTGCCCAGGCCGAGTCCGCGCAAGGCGCCGGGCAAATAAAACAGATCGAGGAAAAGCAGGCCCAGCGAGGTGCGGCCCATGGCGCCGCCCAGCACTTGACGCGTCTCGCGGTCGCGTACGACCACGCTCAGCGCCTGTCTGTCGTTGTAGCCGG
This sequence comes from Janthinobacterium sp. SUN118, assembly GCF_030397695.1. Classification (NCBI taxonomy): domain Bacteria; kingdom Pseudomonadati; phylum Pseudomonadota; class Betaproteobacteria; order Burkholderiales; family Oxalobacteraceae; genus Janthinobacterium; species Janthinobacterium sp. SUN118. The sequence continues at coordinate 2,611,346 of NZ_JAPUBV010000001.1, forward strand.
TGATCGCATCGTTGTAGGCGTTCAAGCCATCGAGAATGACTTGCTCGACCTCGGCGTCGATCGCGGCGCTGACGGAAATGGTATAGGACGGCACGGTGTGCGGATTTTCTGGCATGCTCGACAAGGTTGTGATTGATGACTGTATGAATATACAGTATCTTGCGTCCCGCGACCAGTGCGGTCTACCCGGCGCGCGCCGTGCTGGCGCTATGGCGACAGCGTCACCGTGTCCATCTTGCCCGTGCCGACCATGCCGCTCTGCTGGCTGTCATCGAGCGACCAGTACTCGAGCGCATACACATAGCTGCCATCGATGATGGTCAGCGTTTCCTTCTGGCGCCCGCTGGGCGCCTTGTAATACAGGCGTCGCGCCGGCTTGCCATCCACCGTCTGATGGAACGCCTGCGGCGAAATGCGGACGCGCTTGCCCGCCTTGCCCGCCATCGACATCGCCGTGATCGTCAGGTAGGCCCGTTCCGGGCAGCGCGCCAGCAGGTGTCCGCCGCTCAGTACAGTTGCTTGCGCGCCCTCCAGCGGGAAGCCGAACGGTTGCACGCCGACGATATCGTGGCAGCCGACCTGCCGCGCCACAGCGGTCAATATGGCCGGGTCGAGCGCGCTGCCCAAGTGTTTTTCATCGGCCTGTGCCCGGCCGATCGCCCAGCGGCGCTCCAACTCGGCCAGCGAAATGTCGCCGGACACGGGCAGCGGGGCAGGGGCGTGCGGATCGGCCGCCCTGGATGTTTCGTCCCGCATGCGCGCTTCGACAGAGTGGGCGCGCTCGGGGGATGTGGCGCGCGAGGCTTGTTCCGCTTCAGGCGAGGCGCTTGCCAGGGCGGTGCTGGCGAAGAACAGGCCGGCGGCCAACGTGATAACTTGTTTGCTAAGCATGGGGATATTGTGGGCGGCGGGCGGGCCTGACGCGCTAGGGGCAAAGGACAGGCATTCTTGCACCGAATCAAGGTTTTGCCCATGGGCGCACGACAGAACAAGGTGAAACGAGAGTACCCCAGGCTGCCGCATAGCGTGTCAATCGATCATGATCGTCCCATACATTGCTCGGGTGTGCCCGAAGCACTGGCCGGCGCCGGGGCAAAGATCGTGGCGCGCAGATGCGCTTCCACCTCCGGCCAGGGTAGTTGGCGGTCCACCGCCGCGATCAGCCATGCGCCGACGGTCACTGGATCGTTGCCATACAGGTGCCGGCCGGTCTGCAGATAATCGAGAAACCAGGGCGGGTACTGGTCGAGCGCCGCGTGGGCATCCTTGTCCTGCAGCGCGTAGTTTGCCACGTCGTGCAATAGCGCCTGCCCCTTGCCGTTCAGCTCGCGACTCACGCGGCAGGCGTGCGCCGGCGAAAACGAGTCCTGGAGAATATGCAGCATGCTGCCCAGTGCAATATCCGGCGTTCGCCTGTTGCGCTCCTCCGTCGGCTGCCCCTGGCGGGCAAACAGGGTGCGGATCTTGACATTCTCGGGACGTACACAATGATTGAGGGCAATGGAAGGCAGGCTTAACTCCGCTTGCTTTTCGGCAGTGAGAGCTTGATCAGGCCGCAGTTCGCCAGTCGCGACCTGGTAGGCAAAAGCCATCCACGTCAATGCGCTCTGCACCGTCTGCTCCACGCGCTGACTGCGCGCGGCATCGTCCGTCGTTGCATCCGTTGTCATGAAATGCAAATGTTGCAGCTTGCCCAGATGGGAAGCCCTGGCAAGGTGGATGTCGGCGTCCACACCGCAGTTGCGTTGCGCGCCAGCGTATGTCGCGCGCTGCGGTTGAAAGGCTGACCAGACTTTATATCCGCCTGTAGAAAAATCCGCGCCCTGGCCCAGCGTCAGCATCAGCGGGTCGTCATTCCACCAGGTGCCGAAAATGATGGCGAATGAACGATGCTGGCGAGCATTGATCGTCCATGTAGGTTCAACCATGTATTGCCACTTCCACTCGGGCGCCGCCTGCACAGCCATGGGGCTGGCGCGATATTCGCGTATCGCCGCCGCTGTCATGTGTTCATGCACGGCAGTTCTCTGCTGCTGGCTCATGACCAGCGCGCACAAGCGGCCAACATGGCGCACCGTCTGCTGATGTGGCGCGGCGTCGCTGTAGGTCAGCACGCGGTAGCATGGGCTGATTTGATAGGCGTGCGCCGTATCGGGAAAGGCCCATGCAAGAATGGGTACCAGCAGGAAAGTGGCGGCAGTTTTCATTTGGCTCCCTTGGGTATGATTTTGACAATCCCGCCGCTGGCGCCGATGCGGTTTTGTGCGCGAATCAGCAGTTGGTACTCCTGGCTCGCGGTCAGCGAGGTGACAGTAATGAAAGGATGGGCGCGATCCCTGAAATCCGCTGGGGACAATATTGGTCCACTTGGGTGGATGCTGACCAGATAGTCCGTGATGTTGGCTCCGCCATCATTATCTGGAGGCGTAATTTTGATGGTCCCGCTACCGTTTGCCCCAGCTTCAAATGCCGCATCCTTTGGGGCATCAGGCGCGTTGGCCGGCATGGCTGCGGAAATTTCTGCAGGCGATGGAAACTCGCAGGCAACGATTAACTTCGCCACCGCATTGGCGGCTTCCGTGGGATTCGTTTTGGCGTTACCGTATTGCGTCATGGCAAGCGCAATCTTCGTCGACATCACGCTGGAAGCGGCGGCATATTGTGCTGAATCTATTCCCCGTTGAGTCGCCGCATATTGGTAGCCGTTGGCTGCACCGGATACGCCACCCCAGGCAGCGATGGCCGATTTCGCTGCCGCCTTTGCCGCTAGCGCAGGCACAACGATCGAGCCGGCAATAATTCCAACAGTCACTATCCCCACTTCCGCCGTGCTTGTTCGGGCAATCCTGCTTTCATTCTCTTTCATTTTCTTCCGGCAGACATTCAGCGCCGCATCAAAATCGCTCGATGTTGCCTTGAGTTTTTCCTGGAGTTCTGTATTCGACCCCGGCACCAGTTGCATGATTGCTTCGGTAGATAGGCCAAACTTGGTGCCGGGAAGGGAAGAGCAACCGCTGAGAATGACCAGTGCTGCAACAGCTATTGGACAGGTGACTTGCATGTGAGCTCCTTATGGGTGGATTTGCTCAGTTCGGTAACTGCAAGTTGCATTGTGATATATATATTTTGCAAATTTCTCGCCAATATACACGCTGTTGTTTTTGAGTAATAACGTCAGCGGAGCGCCGCGCATGTCGTTGGCGCCTGTGCGGTGACTGCCATGCGCGTCTTTGGCGTGAGCGCCAGTGCGATTTTTTCTGCCCAGCAGGTTACGTGCCGCGTAACCTGCTGTTACTTGCTGGCCAATGCGGGTCGGCATACCGTGCCTCCATCGGTCCACCAGTTTTGTTGTAATAAATATGCAGGCAGGCCCTTGTGGCGACTCCCTATCCATCGCTTCGATGGATAGGGCAGTGTCTGTCGCTCCCGTGCAAGTTGGTGTCATGGCATATGGATTCCTTGAGTACGGAACCGATACACCTTCAACCAATCAATGAGGAAATGATCATGCAAACGATCGGCAGCTTGAATCTTGCGAACAATGGCGGCTTTGTCTGCGCTGGCAAAGTGAGTTTTATCGACCCCAATGGCGGCACGGGAACGTCTGATCGCTGGGATATGATCGCGCTTGGCCAGAACGAGACGATGAAGCCAGGCGACAGGGGCGTGGCAAGCGGTTCGCTGGTGCAGATGTATATCGACATCGTGGCGGGAAACGACCGTACGGGAGGAACTTACTTCCTGTACGACCCGGCTTCGCCACGCTGCGCCAACTACAGCATTACGGGCACGACGCTTAACAGCACGGTGCATTTTGGCGGCATCACGCCAGTCTGATCAGGGGGGGAGTGGTCAGGCTGGACGGTATCGTGTCCCTGGTCTGGCTGCGCCGCGTGCAGGCGGAAGCCGAGCATAAAATGGCTTCCTGCCTGGCATGGCACGGGAAAGCGCGCTGGTTCCCGGATTGCCTTGCTGGCGGTATCGGCTGAGTCCTGCCTTGACAGCAGCCAGCGTTTTATCGGCGGAATGTGCGGATCGAGGATCTTTTCCGCTGATGTAAATCCGATGTGAATTTATAGGCGCCCACCACGGCAGCGGCAGCGGCAATGCCCAGTCCGTAAAATCCCATTCCCCAACCCACTTGAATGTCCGTACTCGCGTATTTATTCAGGAAAAAGGGCGCCGCATAGATCAGGGCAAGGCTGGCAACCCCAAAAACGCCCGCTCCTATCTTGGCCGCCTCTGCAACCTCCCCCTGCGTGGCGCCATACACGATGTCGCCTCGGCAGCCTTGGCATACATGCGCGCCAACATTGAATTCGAAATGGCATTGATAGCAACTACTTGTTTTTTGAGCCAATTAAATTCTCCAGATAAATGTTTATTTATGGAAATTATCATAGATTGTCTGAAGTTTAATTGTCAAGGGCAGGGCATCGTGCCGCCGCAGCTGTCTTACCGCCCCGTAACTGCCGGCGCCAGCTCGATCGAACTCAGTTTCCAGCCCCAGATGCAGTGTCGCTGCAAGACCAGCGCGCCATTTTGCGTCTTGCCATCCTTCGCGCGCACGACGAACTGGTTGATGCCGGCATAACCGGCCCGGTAGCCGGCCTTGTTGCGTGCGCCATCGGCTGCTGCGCCGGTCTCTGCGCCTGCCTCCTCCTGCGGGCTGACCGCGCTGTTGTTGACGAGCGCGACGACGCCTGCGGGCGAGACCATGGCGTCGACCATCTTGCCCAGCATGGCACCGGCAATCGATTGGCCGAGCGCGGCGAGCGGGTTGTCGCTGCCGGCCACTGCCTGGATGCTGTTGGCCATGTTTGCTTCCAGCTGGGTCTTGACGCTGCCGCGCAGGGCGGGGAAGTCCACGTGCGCGGCCAGCGCGTCGGCATTGCGTTCGGCCAGCGCGGTCTTGATCTGGTGCAAGGCGTAATACGGCGAGGCATAGATGGTGGCGGCGATGGCAACGGCGGCCACGGCGGCGGCGATGGTGATTTTTTTCAAGGGATGCCTATGTGATGAAAAGGAAAAGGCGCTGTCACGCCGCCTCGCATGGCGGCCTGAAGCGGGCGAGCGCAGCGTATCTGTTAAATGAAAATGCGGCAATAGTAATTTCTTGCCATTATCTTGACCGCATCCGCTGGCCTGGCCGCGCCAGGCGCCGTTTCCCGGCCCCTATGGAGGGGACGGTGGCCGGTGCTGTATAATGGGAGAAAAGTACTTAACTAGCTGTTTTAACTGAATAAAGACCTAATATCACATGCTTTCAACCGCAAATATTACGATGCAGTTTGGCGCCAAGCCATTGTTTGAGAATATCTCCGTCAAGTTCGGCGACGGCAACCGCTATGGTTTGATCGGCGCCAACGGCTGCGGCAAATCGACGTTCATGAAGATCCTCGGCGGCGACCTGGACCCATCGGGCGGCAATGTCATGCTCGATACCAACGAGCGCCTGGGCAAGCTGCGCCAGGACCAATTTGCCTTTGAAGACATGCGCGTGCTCGACGTCGTCATGATGGGCCACACGGAAATGTGGGCCGCCATCCAGCAACGCGACGCCATCTACGCGAACCCGGAAGCGACCGACGACGACTACATGCAGGCGGCCGAACTGGAAGGCAAAGTCTCCGAATACGACGGCTACACGGCCGAATCGCGCGCCGGCGAGCTGCTGTTGGGCGCCGGCGTCGCCATCGACCTGCACCAGGGCCCGATGAGCAATGTCTCGCCGGGCTGGAAGCTGCGCGTGCTGCTGGCGCAGGCGCTGTTCTCGAATCCGGACATCCTGCTGCTCGACGAACCGACGAATAACCTGGACATCAACACGATTCGCTGGCTGGAAGACGTGCTCAACGAGCGCAACTCCACCATGATCATCATTTCCCATGATCGCCACTTCCTGAACCAGGTGTGCACCCACGTGGCCGACATGGATTACGGCACGCTGAAGATTTATCCAGGCAACTACGACGAATACATGTTCGCCTCGACCCAGGCGCGCAACCAGCAACTGGCCAACAACGCGAAAGCGAAAGACAAGGTGGCCGAGCTGCAGGAATTCGTGCGCCGCTTTGCCGCGAACAAGTCCAAGGCCCGCCAGGCGACGTCGCGCGCCAAGCAGATTGAAAAGATCAAGGTCGATGACATCAAGCCGTCGTCGCGCGCCTATCCCTTCGTGCGTTTCGACGGCGAGAAGAAATTGCACCGCCTGGCCGTGGAAGTCGAGAATATCTCGAAAGGCTTCGACCGCCAGCTGTTCAAGAATTTCAGCATCATGGTTGAAGCTGGCGAGCGCATCGCCATCATCGGCGCCAACGGCGCCGGCAAGACCACCATGTTGCGCTGCATCGCGGGCGACATCGCTGGCCTGCAGCCGGACCAGGGCCGCGTGAAGTGGGCGGAAAACGCCAACGTCGGCTACATGCCGCAAGATCCGACGGAAGATTTCGCCAAGGATACGAACCTGACCGACTGGATCGGCCAGTGGACGAAAGAGGGCGACGACGACCAGGCCGTGCGTTCCATCCTGGGCCGTTTGCTGTTCGGCGGCGACGATGTGAAAAAGGCTGTCAAGGTACTGTCCGGTGGCGAGAAAGGTCGCATGATGTACGGCAAGCTGATGCTGGGCCGCCACAACGTGCTGATGCTCGATGAGCCGACCAACCACATGGACATGGAATCGATCGAATCGCTGAACATCGCGCTGGAAAAATACGCGGGCACCCTGATCTTCGTCTCGCATGACCGCGAATTCGTTTCCTCGCTGGCCAACCGCATCATCGAGATCAAGGAAGATGAAGTGGTCGATTACCGCGGCAATTACGAGGATTACCTGAAGAGCCAGGGTATCGATTAATTTTGTAGGGGAACGTTCCGTCGGATAACGCGCTGTGCGCTGATCCGACCTACGTCAGAGTGAGTTGACTGGGTTGGCCGCGTAGGTCGGATTGGCGGGGCCGCCGAGGCGTAGCGTAATCCGACATTACAATGCCAGCCTGCAACGTCAACCGCCAGCACCACACCGACGCGCCGCGGTCCTTTCGTTCCGGCGCACTTGCTTTCATGCGATAGTGCCGGTCTATTCCGTTTTTGTTTGACACAGCCATGCAAACTTTAGCAATCAAATCCGTCGAGTATGAACATCCACAAGACGGAGCCAGCTGCACTGCCCACGCCTGGGCACGCACGCCAGCGACGCCTTCCCCGGCCGAAAAAGCCGAACTGATCACGCGCATCAAGCGCCTGCTGATCGAGCGCGAAGCCGTGCTCGTTGCCCACTACTACGTTGATGCTGACCTGCAAGACCTGGCGGAAGCGACGGGCGGCTGCGTCTCCGATTCCCTGGAAATGGCCCGCTTCGGGCGCGACCATCCGGCCAAGACCCTGGTCGTCGCCGGCGTGCGTTTCATGGGTGAAACGGCCAAGATTCTCAGTCCCGAGAAAACCGTGCTGATGCCCGACCTCGACGCGACCTGTTCGCTCGACCTCGGTTGCCCGGCCGATGAATTCACGGCCTTCTGCGACGCCCATCCCGACCGCACCGTCGTGGTCTACGCCAACACCAGCGCGGCAGTGAAAGCGCGCGCGGACTGGATGGTGACGTCGTCCATCGGCCTCGACATCGTTGCCCATTTGCATGCGCAGGGCAAGAAAATCCTGTGGGCACCCGATAAACACCTGGGATCGTACATCCAGAAGCAGACGGGTGCCGACATGCTGCTGTGGCAAGGCAGTTGCCTCGTGCACGACGAATTCAAGGGCATCGAACTCGATTTGCTCAAGGAAGAGTATCCGCAGGCCAAGGTGCTCGTGCATCCGGAATCGCCGGCCAACGTGGTGGCGCTGGCCGACATGGTGGGCTCGACGTCGCAAATGATTGCGGCAGCGCAAACCATGGACACGGATACCTTCATCGTCGCCACCGACAATGGCATCCTGCACAAGATGCGCGCGGCGGCGCCGGGCAAGCGTTTCATCGAAGCGCCCACGGCCGGCAACAGCGCCACCTGCAAGAGCTGCGCGCACTGCCCGTGGATGGCCATGAATGGCTTGCTGAACCTGGCGCAAACGCTGGAAAACATGCACAACGAGATCCACGTCGATCCCGCCGTCGGCCAGCTGGCCGTGCGCTCGATCAACCGCATGCTCGACTTCGCCGCCGCCAAGAAGGCTGGCCTGCAGCCGGGCGCCGATCTGGCAAAAGAAACTAAATTGTTCCAAGGAATCGGTCCAGCATGAGTACCCTTGTTAATTCTTTCGCTCCCTTCGATCCGGCCCTGGCGCGCGCGTTCGAGGGCAACTTGCTGGCCGCCCTGCTGGAAGACGTGGGCCAGTGCGACCTGACGGGCGAGCTGGTGCCGCCCGACCACATCGTCACGGCCCGCGTCATCGTGCGCGAAGCGGCCGTGCTGTGCGGCGCGCCATGGTTCGAAGGCATCATGAAAAGCCTGGACCGCAGCATCGACATTGCATGGCATTACGCGGAAGGCGACATGATGACGGCCGACAGCGTCGTCTGCACGATACAGGCGCCGGCGCGCGCCTTGCTCACGGCCGAGCGCAGCGCCCTCAATTTCCTGCAGCTGCTGTCGGCCGTGGCCACGGCCACGCGCCAGTACGTGGCCGTGGTGGCCGGCACCAAGGCATCCATTTTAGATACGCGCAAGACCTTGCCCGGGCTGCGCCTGGCGCAAAAGTATGCGGTGCGCGTGGGGGGCGGCAAGAACCAGCGCCTGGCCCTGTACGACGGCATCCTGATCAAGGAAAACCATATCGCGGCGGCAGGCGGCGTCAGCCAGGCCCTGGAAAACGCGCGCAACCTCGACGCGGGCGTGCCCGTGCAAATCGAGGTGGAAACCCTGGCGCAACTGCAGGAAGCGCTGGACGCGGGTGCCGTCTCCGTGCTGCTGGATAACTTCAGCAACGACATGATGCGCGACGCCGTGCAGCTCACGGCGGGCCGTGCCTTGCTGGAAGCGTCGGGCGGCATCAATTTCGATACCGTGCGCGCGATTGCCGAGACGGGCGTCGACCGCATTTCGATCGGCAGCCTGACCAAGGACGTGCGGGCCACCGATTACTCCTTGCGCATCGTCGGCTGATGACGGCAGCAGGGCGGCGCCTGGCGCGCACGCGCATGCTGGCCATGGCCCTGCTGTGGCCGGCGCTGGCCTTGCCCTTGCAGGCGCCAGCGCGCGAATTGCTGGCCGTGGGCGCGCAGTTCGAACGCGTGTTCGAATACCAGGATAGCGGCGAATATGGCGGCCTGGGCGCGGAACTGCTGCGCCTGATGGCGGCGCGCACGGGCAATACCGTGCGCTTTCGCATGGTGCCGTGGGCGCGCGCGCAAGCCATGCTGGTGCAGGGCCAGGCCGATATCTTGATCGGCCCCTACAAGGCGCCGGACCGCATCGCCAGCATGGCGTTTTCCGACAAGCCGTTCTACCAGGACCAGATCGTCTTCTATACACGCCAGGATGCCAGTTTCGGCTGGGATGGCGACTATGCGACGCTGAAGAACCGCAGGGTGGTGCTGCTCAATGGCTGGGCCTATGGCTCGGACTGGGAGCGCGCGCGGCCCGGCTTGCAGGTCAGCGTGGCCAACAACGTGGAAAATGGCTTGAAAATGCTCGTGCATAATCACGTCGACGTGTTTGTCAGCAACCGCCGCAACACCGATCCCGTCATCGCCCGGCTTGGCTACGGACGCCAGGTGAAACCCTTGCCGAAAGTCATAGAAGTACAGAATGGCTACTTTGCCTTTCCCCGTTCGCCCACATTCGACAAGCTGCGCCTGCAATTCGACCAGGAACTGAATATGCTGATCGAGACGGGCGAACTGAAAAAACTGGGCAAGCGTTTCGACGTCAGCGTGCCCTGACGGGCGTGCCGCCAGTGCGGCTCAGCCTGCCTATTTCTCCTGCGCTTGACGCGCCTCAACCATGCCGCATGGCCTGGCTATACCCTGACAACAGGCAGCGAATACTGTCCACCTCGTTGAAGGGAGACGCCATGCATACGCACCACATCAGCAAGCTTGTCTGCGCCGGGTTCACCGCCGTGCTGGCCGGGGTCCTGTTTGCCTGCGGCGGCGGCCACCATCACCACAAGCCGCCGAGCCTGGAAGGCTATGGCGCGACCAGTCTCGTGTCCGATACGGCGCAGCTGCCCGCCGCGCACACGGATGCCAACCTGGTCAATGCCTGGGGTCTGGCCTTCAATCCCCGCGGTTTCGCCTGGGTGGCGGCCAACGGCACGGCGAAATCCACCTTGTATGACGGCAATGGCGTGCCGCAATCGCTGGTGGTCAGTACGCCTGCGGGGCCCACCGGCATCGTTTTCAACGGCACGCAGGATTTCAAGCTGAGCCGGAACGGCGTGACGGCGCCCAGTCCCTTCATTTTCGCCGCCGAGAACGGCAGCATTTCGGCCTGGTCGCCCTCGGTCAGCCCGACCACGGCCCTCGTCGTGGTCGATGGCGGCGCCGGCGGCAGCGTCTACAAGGGCCTGGCGATGTCCCGCCATGCCGGCGCCAACTACCTGTATGCGGCCGATTTCCACAAGCAGCGCATCGATGTGTTCGATGCCAGCTTCGCCAGAGTCAGCTGGTCCGGCGCGTTCAGCGATCCCGGCATGCCGGCCGGCTACGCGCCATTCGGCATCCAGGCCATCGGCGAGCGCATCTATGTCGCGTATGCGAAGAGCAGCGCCAGCGGCGACGAGGAGGAGACTGGGGCCGGCTTGGGCATCGTCAGCGTGTATGACAGCGGCGGTACGCTGATCAGGCAACTGGTGCGCGGCGGGGCCCTGAATGCGCCATGGGGCATGGCGCTGGCGCCGGCCAATTTCGGCAGCGCCAGTCATGCCTTATTGGTGGGCAATTTTGGCGATGGCAGGATCAATGCCTATGATGCGGAGACTGGCGCGGTCATCGGCAAGCTGGCGCAGGCGGATGGCAAGGCGCTGGAGATCGACGGCTTGTGGGGCATCGCCTTCGGCAATGGCGTCAACGGCCAGCCGGCGAACACGCTGTTCTACGCGGCCGGGCCGGACGATGAGACGCATGGCCGGTATGGGCGCATCGACGTGAAATAGGCGCTCATGCCATTGCCGCCCATGCCACCGGCGGCGGCATGGGCGTTCGCGCCGTTACAGCTGGCGCGCCTCGAACGTGTTGCACTGGGCGATCTGGCCGCTTTCGATACCCTTGCTAAACCAGCGCACGCGCTGCTCGGAGGTGCCGTGGGTAAAGGAGTCGGGCACGACATGGCCTTGCGCCTGGCGCTGCAGGGCGTCGTCGCCGATGGCCGTGGCCGCTTTCAGGGCCGCTTCCACGTCGCCTTGCTCGAGGATCTTGCGGTCCGCATTCGCGTGATACGCCCACACGCCGGCGAAGCAGTCGGCTTGCAGCTCCAGGCGCACGGACATGGCGTTGGCCTGGCGCTCGGACGCCGTGCGGCGCGCATTGTCGACCTTTTCGGACAGGCCCATCAGGTTTTGCACGTGGTGGCCCACTTCATGCGCGATCACGTACGCTTCCGCGAATTCGCCGGACACCTTGAAGCGCTGCTGCATCAGGTTGAAGAAGTCCAGGTCCAGGTAGACTTTCTGGTCGCCGGGGCAATAGAAGGGGCCGCTGGCGCTCTGGCCCGTGCCGCATGCGGTCGGCGTGCTGCCCGAGAACAAGACCAGCTTGGGTTTTACATAGTTGCCGCCTTCGGCCTTGAACAGGTTGCTCCACGTGTCTTCCGTATCTGCCAGCACGGTTTTTACGAAGCGCGCCATCTCGTCCGATTCGGGCGGCTGGCGCGCGGGCGCCTGGCTTTGCTGGGTGCTGACCTGGCCACCGCCGCCGCTGAGCAGATTCAGCAAGGTCAAAGGGTTGACGCCCAGCACATACGAGCCGACGAGGGCGATGACGATGGTGCCGATGCCGATCGAGCGGCCGCCAAAACCAAAGCCGCCACCGCCGCCGCCCCCACCACCGTCTTCGCCACGGCGGTCTTCCACATTGTCGCTTTCGCGATTGCCTTCCCATTTCATGATGTCTACTCCTGCTGCGATTGTGCGATTGATTGGTGACGCCTCAAAATGTTTCTTGCGACGAATCTTATAATTATCGCAGCAAACCGCGCCGCGACAGGAGCGACAGTGTTACGCTTTGCAACTTTCCACCCACACGACAACAGGTAGATGCATGGTGCTTGCCAACGATACACTCATTTCGCCCGCGGCGGTGGTCCAGGCCCAACTGGACGCCTATAACGCCCACGACGTGCCTGCCTTGCTGGCCATCTACTCCGATGACGCCCAGCAATTCCAGCACCCGGATACCTTGCTGGCCACGGGCGCCGCGCAGATCGCTTCCCGCTTTACGGCCCGTTTTGCCGCCAGCCGGCCGCAGGCGCAGTTGCTCAACCGCATCGCCTGCGGCAAGCTGGTGATCGACCATGAGATCGTCCATGGCGACACGGACGATGGTGTTTCCGCGCAGGAACTGGTCGCCACGTATGAAGTGGCGCAGGGGCGCATCGCGCGCGCCTGGTTCAGCTTTGGCGCCTTGACGCGGCTGCGCGTGGCCCTGCCTAGCGACGTGCCCGCCATGAATGCGCTGATCGCCCGTTCCGGCGTGGAATTGAGTACGGGCTTTTATACGCTGGAGCAGGCCGAGGCCGTCACGCGCCACGTGTTCGGCGTCGATACGCAGCTGGTGGCCGACCAGACGTATTTCGTCATCGAGCGCGATGGCGCCATGCTGGCTTGCGGCGGCTGGAGCCGGCGCGCCACCCTGTACGGCGCCGACCGCGCCAAGAGCGGGCCGGACCCGCTGCTCGACCCGACCAGCCAGCCGGGCCGCATCCGCGCATTCTTTGTCGACCCCGCGGCCGCGCGCCAGGGCCTGGGCAGCATGCTGATGCGCCATTGCGAACGGCAGGCGCGGGCGGCAGGGTTTACGGCGCTGGAACTGGCCGCCACCTTGCCCGGCGTGCCGCTGTACCTGGCCAGCGGCTTTGCCACCACGCAAGAGTTTCACCTGGACTTGCCTGGTGGCATACAACTGCCGCTGGCGCGCATGCACAAGCGGCTGTGAGGCCATGCCTTACCAGGGCAGCGGCGCCTGTTCGCCGTTGCCATTTTCCGCGTAGTACAGCGAAGGCAGGAAGCGCGACAGATAGGTAAATTCGCTGTAGCAATGGCGCAGCAAGTTCAGGCCCAGCACGTCGGGTACGTCGCGCACGGGGTCGAGGCTGTTGCGCCCCAGCAGGAAGCGGCTGCGCAGCACGCAGCCGGTGGACGTGTCGCGCGCCAGGTGCAGCATTTCGCCATCGAGCGGATCGCCTTGCGGGTCGAGTTCGACCTGGTCGCCAAAACCGATGCGCGCGCAGACGGCCGCCGACAGGGCGCCGCTCTCTTGCGCGTGGCGCAGCTGCGCCGCATCGAATACACACTTCGGATCATGGAACTTCAGCTTGGCTTTCACGGGCGGAATGTCGCCCAGCGCTTCCACCGCCTCGATCGAGGCGCCATGGTAACTCTCGCCCTTTTTCCAGACGCTGTTCCAGCCGTGATGGGCCACGTGGTCGTGCGGATGCCACCATTTGATGTGCTGCGTCGTTTCAAAGAACGTGAACCACCAGTCCAGCATGCGCCCGCTGCAGCCATGCAATTGCGTGCGCGCCGCCACCAGCAGGCAGCCGTCGTCCAGGCGCGTGACGCCCGTTTCCAGGTGCAGGGGGAATGGGTCGAGCAAGTCGCCCGTGCCGGCGATACGCCACGGTGTGGCAGGATGGTTTGTGTCAGCCATGTTGTTCTCCTTTGTTGAGGTGAGCCAATTATATATTAAAGAAACGTAAAACGTTTCCTAAATGTTTTTCAGTGTAAAATCGGCCATCGATCAAGCAGGAGCAGGCATGCAGGAAGCAGACAGCAAGACCATGCGCGGACGCGGGCGTCCGGCCCGTCCGCCCGAAGAGGGGCGCGAAGCGGCCGTGCAGGCGGCCACCTGGCTGCTGCTGCATGAAGGTTATGCGGCCACGACCATGGAAGCCGTGGCGCGCCACGCGGGCATGGCAAAGAAATCGCTGTATCAGTACGCGGCCAACCGCGAGGAACTCGTGGCCCTCGTCGTGCGCGGCTGGACGGACGCCTTCCTGCCCGCCATGGCGCACGATGCGGCCACGCCCGCAGAGGTCCTGCCCTTGCTGAAGGACATATTGCAGACGATGGCGGCGCGCGTGCTGACGGCCGAGGCCGTCGGCCTGTTCCGCCTGCTGTGCACGGAGTTTCCCGCGCGTGCAGACTTGCTGGCCGCCTACCAGCGCAACGGCATCGAGCGGGGTACGGCCCTGCTGGCCGAGTGGCTGCAGCGCCAGGCGGCGCACGGCAGCGTGGCGCTCGGCAATGCGGGGGAAGTGGCTGGTTTGCTGCTGTCCATGGTGATTGCCGAGCCGCTGCGGCAGATGGCGCTGGGTTTGCTGGCGCCCGCGCCCGCCTGGGATGCGGCGCCGCGCATCGACGCCGCGCTGCGGCTGCTGGGCGGGCAGGGTTTCAGCCTGGCTGGTGCTTCAGCGCTTCGCGGTAGCTGAGCGCAGATAGTTGCTGGCGGTGTGCGCTGGCAAAGGCCAGCACGGCCTCGGGCGCGTGGCGCGCGTAGTCGCGCAAGGCCCAGCCGATGGCCTTGCGGATGAAAAACTCGTCTTCATGGGCCAGCGCCAGCGCGGCGTCATACAGCCAGGCGGCATCCGTGTCGGCGCGCCAGCCCAGCTGGTGCAGCATGGCGATGCGGCGCAGCCAGAAGTCGTCATGGCGCAAGGCCGCGTCCATGTGTGCATGGCCGTCGCCGCCGCGCTTGTGTTCCGCCTGCAGCACGTCGCCCACGATGCCCGCCATGCCGTCGACGCTGTCCCACCACGCGCGCTGGCGCGCCAGGGCCAGCAGGGCGGGGAGGTGTGCCGGCGTCAGCTGGCGCCGGTGCAGGGCCAGCATGTCGAGCGCCAAATGCTGGTATTCGCGTTCGGGCTCCTGCCACAGCCGCTGCGCTTGTTCCAGCAGGACATCGGCCCCAGCACCCTTCAAGCCCGCCAGCAGCGCCTTCGCGGCCAGCCGCCGCTGCGGCGCAGCGACGCCAAGAAACACGAACTGGTCGCGCATATAGGCCTGCATGGGCAGGGCGCGGGCCGGGTCGGCGGCCGCTTGCAGGGCGGCTTTCAATTCTGCATGTAAACGCATGGCGCTCTCCGGGCGTAAAAAAAGCGCTCCAGGGAGCGCTTTATATCCGGGCAGGATGCCCGATTTACTGAATCTTTGCTTTCTTCATCAGTTCGTCGCGGTAAGCGGCGAGCTTCTTCTGTTGCAGCGATTCAGCCACCTGGCCTTTGACTTCTTCCAGCGACGGCAGCTTGGCCGGGCGGGTTTCTTCCAGCTTGATCACGTGGAAGCCGAATTGCGATTGCACTGGCGTTTGCGTGACCTGGCCTGGTTTCAGGGCGACCATGGCGTCGGAGAATGGCTTCACGTACGAAGCTGGGCTAGCCCAGTCCAGGTCGCCGCCATTGGCTGCGGAACCGTCTTTCGATACTTTCGCCAGTTCTTCGAACTTGGCGCCGCCTTTCAGCTTGGCGATGATGTCTTTCGCTTCCGCTTCGGTGGCCACCAGGATGTGGCGTGCATGGTATTCCTTGTCGCCGGCCTGGGCCTTGAACTTGTCGTACTCGGCCTTGATTTCAGCGTCCTTGACCGGGTTTTTCTTCACGTAGTCGGCCAGCAGGGCATTGATGATGATGCTTTGACGGGCATTGTCGATCTGCGACTTGACTTCCGGACGGGTGCCGTAGCCTTGCTTGTCGGCTTCCTGGATCAGCACTTCGCGGCCGATCAGGTCTTTCTTGATGGCTTCGCGCAGTTGCGGCGAATCCGCTTGCTTGCCCTGGGCGACGACTTGCTTGACGACCTGGTCGACGCGCGACGATGGAATGGCCTTGCCATTCACGGTGGCAACGTTTTGGGCGAAAGCAGGGATCGCCGCAACGGCTACCAAGGCTAAGATCAGGCGGGCTGGCTTCAAAATCATGTTCATTCCTAATAGATATACAAAAGATCGCGTCTGGCGGACAGAACGCATTCAGGCGCAGAATACACGACCGGCGCCGAAAAGGGCGCCGGGGAGGTCAGTTCTTATTGAACTTTCGCTTTTTTGATCATTTCTTCTTGATACGCTTGCAGTTTCTTTTGCTGCAGCGCTTCAGCGATCTGTGGCTTGACTTCTTCCAGGGTTGGCAGTTTTGCCGCGCGGGTGTCGTCCAGCTTGATCACGTGGAAACCGTTAGGCGTTTGCACCGGGGTATCGGTGACCTGGCCTTTTTGCAGTTTCACGAAGGCGTCCGAGAACACTTTCGGGAACGACGATGGGGCTGCCCAGTCGAGGTCGCCGCCATTGTCGGCCGAGCCGGCATCTTTCGATTGCTTGGCCAGGTCTTCAAACTTGGCGCCGCCTTTCAGCTTGGCGATGACGTCTTTCGCTTCGGCTTCGGTGGCCACCAGGATGTGGCGCACATGGTATTCCTTGTCGCCGGACTGGGCCACGAAGCGGTCGTATTCGGCCTTGATTTCAGCGTCGGTGACGGGGTTCTTTTTCAGGTAGTCGCCGACCAGGGCGTTGATGATGATGGCCTGGCGCGCGTTCTCGATTTGCTGCTTGACGGCTGCATCTTTACCGAAACCTTTGTTTTCCGCTTCTTGCATCAGCACTTCACGGCCGATCAAGTCCTTCTTGATCATTTCGCGCAATTGCGGCGAATCCGGTTGCTGGCCTTGGGCGACGACTTGCTTGACGACTGCATCAACGCGCGACGATGGGATAGGCTTGCCATTGACGACGGCAACATTTTGCGCAAAAACAGGTACCGCGACAACGGCGAGTAGTGCGATCAGCAAGCGGGCTGGCTTAAAAGTCATTATTAAATCCTGTTAGGGAAAGTTTCGTAAAAAACGCATGGAAGAAATTCCGCATGGCGTAGGCTGCGGCATATCCGCAAAAATGCGGATACGCCAAAAACGCCATCCTTATGCTACCTCGGACGGCGCCAATGCAACAATCGCCAATGCATGTATCTCATTATGCATCATATCGTGCACGGAATCATACACCAGTCGATGGCGCATGACGAGCCTGAGGCCTTCAAATTGACTAGAAATAATGCGCAAATTGTAATGGCCTCCGCCCGAAGCGGCGCCCGCATGGCCGCGGTGGCGTGCCGAGTCGTCTTCCAGCACGCATTCCAGAGGGGAAAGCGCCGTTTCCAGGCGGCTACGAATGCGCTGCATGCGGGTTTCCGGCGCGGTGTTTTCGGTGGTGGTATGCATCATGCGTCTTCCTTGATATGTTTGGCCAGGAACAGGGTTTGCGCCACGATGAAGGCAAAGAAGATGCCCGTCGCGCCAAACGCCTTGAAACTGACCCAGGCCGCCATGTCGCCCTTGTACAGCACGAAGGCAACGAACAGGTTCAGCGCGCCGATGGCGCCAAAGAAGATGATCCATGCGGCCAGCAACTGGTTCCATACGGCGTCGGGCAGCTGCACTTGCGCTTCCATGGTCTTGCGGATCAGGTTTTTCTTGAAGCCCACGTGGGCGATCAGCAGGGCCAGGCCGGACAGCCAGTAGATCAGGGTCGGCTTCCATTTCAGGAAGAAATCGTCATGCAGATAAATGCTGGCGCCGCCAAACACGACAAAGATGAACAGCGACAGCCACAGCATGCCGTCCACTTTGCGTCCGCGCAACAGTAGGTAGCTGACCTGGCAGGCGGTGGCGACGATGCCGACGAGGGTGGCGAGTATCCACGGCGCCTGGTCGGCCTTGATCAGGCCGCCGGACACGAAGCCGGATAAATAGTGCTGCACGAAGTCGTGCGTGGCCGCTTCATACATGCCGCCCAGCTTGAAGGCGGCGAAGAAGGCGATCAGGGGGAAGAGGTCGAATAGAAATTTCATGGCGAGACTTTACTATGGTCTTGTTAAAAGCATCTTAGGAATGGCTTAGGAGCAAGCATGGCGCTCCCAGGCGATCCCCGTGTCTCAAGGCTGCGGATCGAAGCGCAGGGAAGCCGAATTGATGCAATAGCGCAATCCGGTCGGTGGCGGGCCGTCCGGGAAGACGTGGCCCAGGTGGGCGTCGCAGACGGCACAGACGATTTCCGTGCGCACCATGCCATGGCTGCGGTCGACGATTTCCGTCACGTTGGCCGGATCGAGGGCCTGGAAATAGCTGGGCCAGCCGCAGCCGGAGTCGAACTTCGTGTCCGAGGCAAACAGCGGCGTGTTGCAGCAGACGCAGGTGTAGATGCCGTGTTCATGGTGGTCCCAGAACTTGCCCGTGAAGGCCCGTTCCGTGGCCGCGTGGCGCGTGACTTCATATTGCATGGAATCGAGCATGGCGCGCCATTCGGCGTCCGTTTTTTTGACTTTATTGGTGGTCATGGTAATACCTCAGGATGAGCAACTGACTTCAAGGTGGCTGGCCCAGTCGGGCGGCAGCGCCGCATAGTGCTGGTGTTCGGGCTGTTCGTCAAATGGCTTTTGCAATATTTCCAGCAATTTTGCCACTTCCGTGTAATCGTGCTGCTGGGCTTTTTCGATGGCAACCTGCGCCAGGTAGTTGCGCAGCACGTATTTCGGGTTGACCGCATTCATGGCCACTTGCCGTTCCGCATCGACGCTGTGTTCCTGCAGCAGGCGCGCGCGGTAGCTGCCTGCCCACGCATCGAAGGCGGGCCGGTCGATGAACATGTCGCGCAGCGGCGCATCCGTTTCCGGGCTTGCCACTTGCAGTGTAGACAGGGTGCGGAAAAAGTTCGTGAAATCCACGTGATTGGCTTGCATCAGCGCAAACATGCCGTCGAAAAGCGCCGTGTCCTCGTCCTGCGCCGTGCGCAAACCGAGCTTGGCGCGCAGCAAGGCGTTCATCTTCGCGGCAAACGCGCCCTGATAGCCGTCCAGCGCCGCCTGCGCCAGTTCCACTTCGCCGATCAGCGGCAGCAGGGCCTGGCCCAGCGCATAGCAATTCCAGTGGCCCACCTGCGGCTGGTTGGCGTAGGAATAGCGGCCTTGCTGGTCCGTGTGATTGCAGATGTGCTCGGCATCGAACGCTTCCATGAAGCCGAACGGGCCGTAATCGAGGGTCAGGCCCAGGATGGACATATTGTCCGTGTTCATTACGCCATGCATGAAGCCGACGGCTTGCCATTGCGCCATCAGCTCGGCCGTGCGCACGCTCACCTCGGCCAGCAAGGCTTGATATGGATTTGATGCAGCGCGCAAATGCGGATAAAAACCGTCGATCACGTAGTCGGCGAGGATTTTCAGCTCGTCCGGTTTCTTGCGGTAAAACCAGTGCTCGAACGAGCCGAAGCGCACGAAGCTGGGCGCCATGCGCGTGACGACGGCGGCCGTTTCCACCGTTTCGCGCATGATGCCTTGCTGCGAGCCCATGATGGACAGCGCGCGCGAGGTGGGGATGCCCAGCGCCGCCATGGCTTCCGAACAGAGGAATTCACGGATGGACGAGCGCAGCACGGCGCGGCCGTCGCCCATGCGCGAATACGGCGTGGCGCCGGCGCCTTTCAGCTGCAGCTCCATCGGGCCATCGGCCGTGGCGATATCGCCCAGCAAGATGGCGCGGCCATCGCCGAGCTGGCCGGCCCAGACGCCGAACTGGTGGCCCGAATACACGGCCGACAACGGCTGCGAGCGCTCGGCAACGGCGTTGCCGCTGAATAATGCTACGTAGTCGGACTCGGCCAGGCGTGCCGCATCGAGCCCCACCAGGGCCGCCGCCGGCGCGCTGGCGGCCACAAAGTAGGGTGCGGGCAGGGGCGTGGGCATCAAGCGCGTGTAGAACGCGGGCGGCAAGGCCGCGAAGGAGTTGTCCAGGGGTAAGGTATGAGCGGTGATGGCGATTCCATTCAATAGTGTCAAGCGCGCCAGCGGTGTGCGCCGGCCGGAAAGGCGATTTTACCGCACGCCGCCGCGGCGTGCGGCGCCGTGCCATTTCCCCGCGCCGCCGTGCCGGTTTGCCCGTGCGCGCGGCGGGAAAAACGGCGAAAAAACGGAATGGAAAATTCCATGCTGCATTGCAATATCGAAATGCGTTGACGATTTCCGCACGACCGTACGAAACTAGGCCATCTTAGTTAAAACTCAAGAATAGAAGCGAGCCATCCCGGGCCCTGCCGCTATTCGCTTACCAGGAGACACGATGTCGGCATTCCCCTTGAGTCCAGTGATGGGCCAGATGATGAATCAGCCTCTGCTGATTTCCAGCATTATCGAGTTTGCAGCGCGTCATTATGGGAGCGGCGAAATCGTCTCGCGGCGGGTGGAGGGCGATGTGCACCGCTATACCTACCGCGATTGCCACCAGCGCACGCGGCGCCTGGCCAATGCCCTGCATGGCCTCGGCGTCGGCATGGGCGACCGCGTCGCCACCCTGGCCTGGAATGGCTACCGCCACCTGGAAGCCTACTATGCCGTGTCCGGCTCGGGCGCAGTGCTGCACACGATCAACCCGCGCCTGTTTCCCGAGCAGATCGCCTACATCTCGAACCATGCGGAAGACCAGGTGCTGCTGTTCGACCTGACCTTCCTGCCCGTGGTGGAAAAGATCGCCGCCGATTGCACCTTCGTCCGGCACTTCGTGCTGATGTGCGACCGCGACCGCATGCCCGCCAGCAGCATCCCCGACCTGCTGTGCTATGAAGACTTGATCGACACGCATTCGGACGAATATACCTGGCCCCTGTTCGATGAGAATTCGGCCGCCGCCCTGTGCTATACGTCGGGCACGACGGGCAACCCGAAGGGCGCGCTGTACTCGCACCGCTCGACGGTGCTGCATGCGTATGCCTCGGCCATGCCCAGCGCCCTGAACGTGCGCGCCACCGACACGGTCCTGCCCGTCGTGCCCATGTTCCACGTGAATGCCTGGGGCTTGCCGTATTCCGTGCTGCTGTCGGGCGCGCGCATGGTGTTTCCCGGCGCGGCGCTGGACGGCAAGTCGCTGTACGAGCTGTTCGAAACGGAAAAGGTAACGTTCTCGGCCGGCGTGCCCACGGTCTGGCTGGGACTGTTGAACTACGCCTTGCAGAACGACTTGAAGTTTTCCACCTTCCGCCGCACGGTGATCGGCGGCGCCGCCTGTCCGCCGGCCATGATGGATACCCTGATCGACAAGTTCGACGTGGAAGTCATCCATGGCTGGGGCATGACGGAAATGTCGCCGCTGGGCACCACGGGCGGCTTACAGACGCGCCACCTGGCCATGAGCAAGGAAGCACAGCGCGACATCCTGCACAAGCAGGGCCATGCCATCTATGGCGTGGACATGAAGATCGTCGACGACGACGGCAAGGAATTGCCGTGGGATGGCGTCGCGTATGGCCATTTGCTGGTGAAAGGGCCGTGGATCATCTCGTCCTACTACAAGAACGAGGGCGGCGAGGTGCTGCAGGATGGCTGGTTCCCCACGGGCGACGTGGCCACCATCGATGCGGACGGCTACATGCAGATCACGGACCGCAGCAAGGACGTGATCAAGTCCGGCGGCGAGTGGATAGGCACCATCGACCTGGAAAACCTGGCCATGGCGCACCCGGCCGTGCTGCAGGCGGCCTGCATCGGCGTATTCCACCCGAAATGGGATGAGCGCCCCGTGCTGGTGGTGGTGGTGCGCCCGGGCATGGCTGTCACGCGCGAGGCCTTGCTGCAGTTCTTCGAGGGCAAGATCGCCAAGTGGTGGACGCCCGACGACGTGCTGTTCATCGACGCCTTGCCCATGGGCGCCACGGGCAAGATCCAGAAGAACAAGCTGCGCGAGCAGTTCAAGGGCCACAAGCTGCCCGGCCTGTAGGCAGGCGGCGCAGCGCGGGCCTTACGCGGCCTGCGGCAGCGCCGAGCCCAGCTTTTCCAGCAAGTGTTCGCACTGGAATACGGACAGGGTCTGGCGCTGGGCCTCCGTGCCGATATCGATCATGTCATCCATGTCGCTGCGCAAGTCGTCGTGCGTGCCCGTGCGGATGATTTGCGGCGCCGCAAAGCGCTGGCTGTCGGAAATGGTCATGATGTTGTCGACGTGGTCGACGAGAAAGCCGTAGCGCTCCTCGCCCCGTTCCACGATGAGGATCTTGCCAGCGCTTGCGTCCGGCAAGGCCGGCATCGCGTACAGCTGGCGCAAGTCGATGATGCTGATCATTTGCTGGCGCAGGTTGAGCATGCCGCGCATGCAGGCCGGCATGCCGGGCGGCGTCGTGATGGCGGCGCTGAAGTCGATGATTTCGCGCACCTGTCCGATTTCCACGGCAAACTGCGTTTCCACCGTGAAGGTGATGTAGACGCGGCGCTGCGCCTTCAGCGTGGCGGCGCTGGCCGTTTCCGCGTCGGCCGGATACAGGCGCGCGTGGCCGTCGCGCATCTCGACGATCTCCGTTTGCGACAGGATTTCCTTATGGTCGAGGAAAATGATGTCGCCCAGCCCCTCTTTCGTGATGCAGCCGGCAAACATGGCCGCGCGCGCCTTGCTCAGCAGGGGAATCGGCAGCACTTCATCGCCGAAGAAATGCACGATGCTGTCGACGGAATCGACGAGGAAGCCCACCGTCGTGTCGTCCAGGCGCACGACGATGATGCGCTGGTCCGGCGTGGCCGCCTTGCCGGATGCGGCCGCATGCAGCAGGGCGCCGAAGTCGACGACGGCCACCTGGCTGCCGCGAAAGTGCATGCGTCCCAGGCACAGCGCACTATTCAGTATCGAGCTGTGCAGTTCCGGCACGCGGATGATTTCCTGGATCGCGCACATTTCGAAGGCAAACGTGGCACCCGCCGCATGGAAGCTGACGCACTGCCGGCGCTCGCTTTGCGCGTGGTAGCGGGCCGTGCTGAGCTTGGCGCCGCTCGCTTGCAGGGCCAGCACGTGCGGCACGTTTTCGATGCGCAGCATGGCTTGCGGGTCGAGGATTTGCAGCAGGCGGGCGCCGCCGTCGAGCAATATCGTGCCGGCGATGACGGCATGGGCGTCGCCGGCCGCATATTGCAGGGCGCTGCGCTGGCTGGCGGGCACGCGCAGGATTTCGCCCGTATCCTGGAAGACGATGCCGATCAGCACCTGCTGGAAGTCGAGGATGGCGATCTTGTCGCTGGGCGCGGCGCGCGGTGCGTCGGCATGGAACAAGCGGCCCAGGTTGACGACGGGAATGACGCTGCCGCGCAGGGTGAACATGCCTTCCAGGTAGGGCGGCGACAGGGGCAGGGTCGTGACCCTGGCCGGATAGTTGACCACTTCGCGGATGCAGCTGGCGGGCAGGGCGAATTCATCGTCGCCGAGAAAGAAGGAGCCGAACAGTTCCGTGGCCGCCTCGCCGCCGGCCTCGGTGTGCAAGCCCGTCGCTTCATGCATGTCCATATGCGCTTTCCTTGCGTTGAGTCAAAGGGGCGTGCGCCACCACGTCGATGACGGCATAGCTGTGCCGGGCACAATCGATCAGCAGTTGGCGGCCGTGGCGTCCGCCCAGCGCGCAGAAACTGACGTGCAGGCCGCACTGGTCCAGGTATTTCTGCGCCGCTTCCGCGTTTTGCCGGCCCACCTGCAGACGCCCGTTGCGCGGGCCAAACATGCTGGCGCCGCCGGCCAGCACCACTTCGATGTCGGGATAATCGGCCTGGCGCGCCCCCATCAGGCGCAGCAGCGAGGGCACGGCCTGGCTCACATAGCGCGCGCCCAGGGCTGCTTCCCGGCCCGGCGCTTCCGGCAGCAGGCAGTGGGCGAGACCGCAGCAATGGCCTTTCTTCCAGAGGAAGCCGATGCCGATGCAGGAGCCGAGCAAGGCTTGCAGCTGCTCGCCGTGCGTGCCCACGCTGAGTTGCCCCATGCCAACCTGCTGCAGGGGCACGCCGTGTTCAGGGAGAAGGACGCTGCTGCTCATGCCGTGCCCGCCTTATAAATCATGGGAAACTCGAATTGGTAGCCGGTGCCGAGGCGGGCGATGGTTTCCGACTCACCCAGGATCAGCCGGCCATCGTCCTTGAGGCTGGCGCGCGCCTGGCGCAGCACGGTTTCCTGGTGCTCGGCGTCGAAGTAAATCAGCACATTGCGCAGGAACACGAGGTCGAACTGCTGGGCCGGGCGCAGCCCTTCCAGCAGGTTGTGCTGGGCAAAGCTGACGTGCTGGCGCAGCTCCTCGTTGATGCTGACGCCATACGGCGAGGGCGTGAAATACTTGCGCAGCAAATCCGGATGCGACAGGCGGATGCGCTCGACGGAGCGGCCGCTGTACTGGCCGGCCCGGGCCGCGGCGAGGATTTGCTGCGAAATGTCGCTGGCCAGGATCTGGTAGCGAAAGGCTGGCACTTGCAGCTTGAATTGCTCGCACAGCATGGCGATCGAATACAGTTCCTCGCCGCTGGCGGCGGCCGCCGACCACACTTTCAGGCAGGCGCCAGGATGGGCGCGGGCCCAGGCGGGCAGGTAGCGGTCGCGCACATAGTCCCACACCTGCGGCGTGCGGAAGAACAGGGTGTCGTTGGTGGTCACCAGGTCGATGAAATGGCTCACCTCGTCGCGGTCGCTGGCCACGCGTTCCAGGTAAGCCTGGTAGCTGTGCAGCGACAGCGCCTGCAGCCGGGGCTGCAGGCGCCGCTCCAGCAAGACGCTCTTGCGCGGCGTCATGGCGATGCCCGTATGCTCGCGCACCAGCGCGATCAGGCTCGTCAGGACCTCGGGCGTCAGGCTGGCCGCGTGGCTCATGGCCTACACCACGAAGCCGGAGACAGTCTGGTTCAGACTGCCCGCGCGCTCGTTCAGGCCATCGGTGGAGCGGGCGATGCTGTCGCAGTTGGCAGCCGACTTTTCCGTTTCCTCGGCGATATACTGGATCGCCGTCGACACTTCGCGCGCCGTCAGCAGCTGCTCGTTGGCCGCCTTCGAGATATCCGAGATGGCCAGCGTGGTTTTCGCCACGCCCGAGACGATCTTGTCGAAGGCGTCGCTGGCCTGGCGCGAAATCTCGCTGCCCGTCGAGACGCGCTTGACGGATTCGTTGATCAGCTTGGAAATTTCCTTGGTTGCCTGCGAGGAGCGCTCGGCCAGCTTGCGCACCTCGTCGGCGACGACGGAAAAGCCCAGGCCGTGTTCGCCCGCGCGTGCCGCCTCGATGGCCGCGTTGAAGGCCAGCATATTGGTCTGGTTGGCGATTTCGCTGATGACCTTGACGATTTCGCCGATGTCTTCCGACGAGCGGTTGATCAAGTCCATCGCCTCGATCGACTTGGCGACGGCGCGCGCGCCCGCTTCCGCCTCCTGCTGCGTGGCTTTCGCCAGGTAGTCGGCGTTCGAGGTGTTTTCGGCGATGGAATTGATGGAAAAGGTCAGGCCGTCGATGGACGCGTTCATTTCCTCGACCGTCGCGCCCAGCGCCTGCGTGCCGACGGCCACGCCCGTGGCCCGCTCGGCGATCGCGTGCGAGGCGTCGGCAAAGCCGTTCGCCGCCGACACCACGTTGCCGATCACGCCGCGCAGGTCGACGATCATCTTGCTGATGCCGCCGGCCAGCAGGTCGATCGGTTCCTCGCCTTCGGGCACGATATTGCAGGTCAGGTCGCCTTGCGCCGCGCGCGCCACGGATTCGAGCAGGGCATTGACCTTGCGGCTGTCGTTGGCGGACCTGGCCTGGATGCTGTTTTCCAGGTTCACCTGCTCCGTGATGTCGATGGCGAATTTCACCACCTTATATGGCTTGCCGTTGAGGTCGAGGATGGGGTTGTAAGTGGCCTGTATCCACACCACCTTGCCGTGGTTGCCCAGGCGCTTGTAGCGGCCGCTGTCGAATTCGCCGCGGTTGAGCTTTTGCCAGAACTTCTTGTAGTCGGCGCTGCTCGCATACTCGGGCTCGCAGAACTGGCGGTGGTGCTCGCCCTTGATGTCGCTCAAATCGTAGCCCATGACGGCGAGGAAATTTTCGTTCGCGTCGAGCACATTGCCCTGCATGTCGAACTCGATCACGGCCTGGGCCTTGCCGATGGCGCTGACCTTGCCCTCGTACTCGGCGTTGCGTTTCTTCAGGGCCGTGATGTCGCTGGCGAACTTGACCACCTTGAACGGCCGGCCTTCCGCGTCGAAGATGGGATTGTAGGTGGCGTTGAGCCAGATTTCGCGGCCATCCTTCGTCACGCGCTTGTATTCGCCGGCGTCGAACAGGCCTTGTCCCAGTTTCTGCCAGAACTGCGCATATTCGTCGCTCTTGGCGTATTCGGCTTCGCAAAAGATGCGGTGGTGCTTGCCCTCGATTTCCTCGGGCGTATAGCCGACGGCCTTGAGGAAGTTTTCGTTGGCGCGGATGATGGTGCCGTCGAGGCGGAATTCGATCACGGCCTGCGCCTTGCTGATGGCGTTGATCTTGCCTTCGTAATCGGCAGTGCGGCGCTTGCTGGCCGTGATGTCGGTGGCAAACTTGATGACTTTGTACGGCTTGCCGTCGGCGTCGAGGATGGGGTTATAGGAAGCGTTGATCCACACTTCGCGTCCATCCTTGGTCAGGCGCTTGTATTCGCCCTGGTCGAATTCGCCGCGGGCCAGCCGGGCCCAGAAGTTGCGGTATTCGGGCGTTTTCACATACTCGGGGTCGCAGAACAGCGCATGGTGCTTGCCTTGCACCTCCGCCAGGGTATAGCCGAGCACGTTCAAGAAATTGTCGTTCGCATGCAGGATGGTGCCGTCGAGTTCGAATTCGATCACGGCCTGTACACGGTTGAGTGCAGTATTTATCGCTTGTAAGTCCAGATCCTGCGAATGGCTGACATGGCTGGCTGCGTCCATAGTATTTCCTTCTGTGTGAGGCGAAGTGAATGGGGGCGATAATACTGATCTGGTAATGACTACATAAATGGCTTACATCCATGAAAAAATGATGGCGACCGTGCGCGCGGTGATAATCGGTGAGAATGTCCGCAATACGCACGGCTATTTCGGCAATGACTGTGCCTAATATTAAATCAATTGCAGAGTATTGATTTGAATCAACTATTTTATTATTCCCCAGCGTCAGGCGAAAAACAAGGGGGCTGAATAAATAATGCGAAAAGTGTCGTTATTGTCCAGTGTTGGTATATATCGGGGCATTTTTCATATAATAAAACGATGTTTTTCTTATTGCTGTTTTATTATTTAAATGAATATCCAAACGATAGCTGCTGGCGCCGGGCGCGGTCCGTGCCGCCCTGCGCAGGTGGGCGATGTTGTACCATGGCGCCCAGGGCGACCGCCTGGCACGCCACGACAAAAATAATACGAGCGTTCTTTTATGCGGTATAGTGAAGCTTCATCCCTTGCAACCACCTCATACGTTGAGCAAAACCAATAAGGAAGAGACATGAGTGCTGAATATCAGGTGAACGGCGCCGTTGCCGTCATTACCCTTAGCAATCCGCCAGTCAATGGCCTGGGCCTGGCAACGCGCACGGCCGCCGTCGCCGGCATCCGCCAGGCGCTGGCCGACGACAGCGTGAAAGCCATCGTCATCACGGGCGCCGGCAAGGCCTTCTCGGGCGGCGCCGATATCAAGGAATTCAATTCGCCCAAGGCGCTCACGGAACCGACCCTGCATACCCTGATCAATGTGGTCGAGCAGTCGGGCAAGCCCGTCGTGGCGGCCATCCACAGCGTCTGCATGGGCGGCGGCCTGGAGCTGGCGCTCGGCTGCAACTACCGCGTGGCCGCGCCGGGCGCGCAGATGGCCTTGCCGGAAGTCAAGCTGGGCATCTTGCCGGGCGCGGGCGGCACACAGCGCCTGCCGCGCGTGCTGGGCCTGGAAATGGCGCTCAACATGATCGTTTCCGGTACGCCCGTGGCGTCCGACAAGCTGGCCGGCACGGCCCTGTTCGACGAAGTCATCGCGCCGGGCGCGGACTTGCTGAGCGCCGCCGTGGCTTTCGCGACGAAGGTGGCCGACGTGCGCCCGCTGCCGAAAGTGCGCGAGCGCAAGGTCGATTACCCGAACCACGAAGCCTTTCTGCAGTTTTCGCGCAATACGGTGAAAGCCATGTCCGGCCCGTTCCCCGCGCCGCTGAAATGCGTGGATGCCGTGGCGGCCGCCGTGACGATGAAATTCGACGACGGCTTGAAGTATGAGCGCGAACTGTTCATGCAACTGGTGCAGTCGCCCGAGTCGAAAGCCCTGCGCCACGCCTTCTTTGCCGAGCGCGTGGCCAGCAAGGTGCCCGACGTGCCGGCCGATACGCCCGTGCGCACGATCGCCAGCGCGGCCATCGTCGGCGCCGGCACCATGGGCGGCGGCATCGCCATGAACTTCGCCAACGCGGGCATACCCGTGACGCTGCTGGAAACGCAGCAGGAAGCGCTGGACAAGGGCCTGGCCACCATCCGCAGGAATTACGAGAACACGGTGAAGAAGGGCAAGCTGACGCAAGAGAAGGCCGAGCAGCGCATCGCATTGGTCAGCGGCACGCTGGCCTATGCGGATATCGCGCAGGCCGACATCGTCATCGAAGCCGTCTTCGAAGAGCTGGGCGTGAAGGAAACCGTGTTCCGCCAGCTCGACGCCGTCATGAAGCCGCGCGCCATCCTCGCCTCGAACACCTCGACCCTGGACCTGGACAAGATCGCCGCGTTTACCGCGCGGCCGCAAGACGTGGTCGGCACGCATTTCTTCAGCCCCGCGAACGTCATGAAGCTGCTGGAAATCGTGCGTGGCAAGGCAACGGGCAAGGACGTGCTGGCGACGGCGCTGGCGCTGTCGAAAAAGCTGAAAAAGACGGGCGTCGTCTCGGGCGTGTGCGACGGCTTCATCGGCAACCGCATGATCGAGCAGTACAGCCGCCAGGCCGGATTCCTGCTGGAAGAAGGCTGTTTGCCGGAGCAGGTGGACAAGGCGGTCGAGAAATTCGGCTTCGCCATGGGTCCGTTCCGCATGGGCGACCTGGCCGGCAACGACATCGGCTGGGCCATCCGCAAGCGCCGCTATGTGGAAAAGCCGGAAGTGACGTATTCGAAGACGGCCGACCTGCTGTGCGAATTGAAACGCTATGGCCAGAAGACGGGCGCCGGCTGGTATGACTACAAGGCGGGCGACCGCAAGGCCTATCCATCGGAGCAGGTCAATGCCATGATCGTGCAGCATAGCGCCGACATCGGCGTGGCGCGGCGCAAGATCGGCGACCAGGAAATCGTCGAGCGGCTCGTGTATGCGCTCGTCAACGAGGGCGCGCGCATCCTGGAGGAGGGCATCGCCCTGCGTGCTTCGGACATCGACATGGTCTACCTGACGGGCTACGGCTTCCCCCTGTTCCGCGGCGGCCCCATGTTCTATGCGGACAGCGTCGGCTTGCCGAACGTGC
Source organism: Janthinobacterium sp. SUN118 (assembly GCF_030397695.1). Classification (NCBI taxonomy): domain Bacteria; kingdom Pseudomonadati; phylum Pseudomonadota; class Betaproteobacteria; order Burkholderiales; family Oxalobacteraceae; genus Janthinobacterium; species Janthinobacterium sp. SUN118. Next base: position 2,640,745 of record NZ_JAPUBV010000001.1, read on the forward strand.
TCGATACGATCAATGGCTACGCGAAAGGCCGCCACGGCGAGGCGTGGACGCCGGCGCCGCTGCTGGTGAAGCTGGCGGGCGAGGGCAAGGGATTCAATAGCTGATGATGGGGTAGGTCGGATTAGCGAGGCTGCGCCTCGCGTAATCCGACAACATTGTTGGCCGTAGCGGTGTCGGATTACGCGGCATGCCGCCAATCCGACCTGCGTTGTTATTTCTTCTTCGCCACCATCTTCACCGCTTCGTTGACGATGACGGGGTTGTCCTTCTGGATGTAGTAGCCGGCGCCCGTGATACGCTCGATGGCCGGCGCGCCGGACAGGCGCTGCCAGTCCTTCTCCTGCGCCCGCACCAGGGCTTCAAACGAGCCCATTTCCTCGATGCCGAACTTGTCGCGCACCAGCAGCATGGCCGGGATGCGCAGCGGGCTGGCCATGTCCACATGCTGCAGGCACTGCGCCTGGGCATCGAATTCGGCCGACTCGGCACTGTTGAACATCAGCTTGCGCCGCGTCTTCACGAGCATGGCGTAGGTGGACGCGTCCGTCTGCATGCGGCTCCATTGCTGCGGGTGGGTAGGGTCGAGCAAGACCAGCCCGGCCACGTCCTGCGGATACAGCTTGGCATACACATACTGGTACAGGCCTCCCAAGCCCTGGCCGACCAGCACATACGGCGGCTTCAGGCCCGCTTGCGCCAGCAGGGCGCGCTGCTGGGCCGCGATGGTGCACGGGTCGCGCGGCGTGGTGGTTTTCCGGCTGTCGCCGTAGCCGGGACGGTCATACACGAGCACGCGGTGCTGCTTTGCCACTTCGGGCACCACGGTGGTCCACACATCCTTGCCGTCGCCCATGGCCGACTGGAAGACCACCGGCAGCGTGCCTTGTCCTGTCAGCGTGTAGGCGATGGTGGCGTCGGGCAGGGCGGCGGTGGCCGGCACGCCGGGCATCACGGGGGAAGATGGCAGCAGGGAGCAACCGGACAGCAACAGCCCGACACTGCCGAGGAGAATGGCGCGCGCGCGGCGGTCGACGAATAGATGATGCATGAATTTCCTTCTTGGTGCAGGGACCGGGGACCGGTATGGCGTGCCAGCCATTATAGGCAAATCGTCCCGAAGTGGAAATGCCGAACAGAGGCGGTTTTCCGTCCTGTCAGCCGGCGTCGGCGCGATGGCAGACGGCTTCGATGCGGTTGCCGTCCGGATCGAACAGAAAGGCCGCGTAATAGCTGGCGTGATAATGGCGCAAGCCCGGCGCGCCCAGGTCGAAGCCGCCGTGCGCCAGGCCCGCCTGCCAGAAGGCGTCCACGGCGGCGCGCGATGGCGCCTTGAAGCAGCAGTGGCGGCGCGGCGCATCGTCCGGCGCGGGACCGAGGCGCACGGAAAAATAGCTGCGCCCGGGGTGGTCGGCATCGCTGCGCTCGCCATAGCCTATCCACGCGTTCGCATGGTCGCTGCCCACCTTGGGCACGCCCAGCGCGGCGAAGACGGCGTCGTAGAAGCGTTCCGCGCGCGCCAGGTCGGCGACGGTGAGGGAAACGTGATCGAGCATGGGCACTCCACTGTAATCGGGGACGGCCATAGCATAGCCCGTATCGGACGCCATGTGGGCCTGGCGAGGGCAGAATGACCAAGTGATCCTGTGCGAAGACTACCTTTGGTCAAGGCAGGCCCAGATCAGGCGGAGAGCGGCGCGCGGTGGCGGCTCAGGACGAGCAGGAGCAGGCCGTGCCTGCTGGCGCGCCGCCGGAAGCACAGGTCTGGCATGCCGGCGCCGGACGGGCGATCCTGGCGACGATGCCGCGGCTGAGCGCCTGCACGCGCGGCGCGAACAGCATCACGGCGCAAAAGGCGACGGGCCAGGCGGCAAGGAAGGCATGGCGCCAGCGCGGCAGGAAGTCCGCCTGCAGGCCGATATTGAGCCAGGTGACCCAGGCGCTCATCAGCAAGGTCATCACCAGCGACATTAGCAGGGCAAACACAAAACGCAGGCGCAGGGCGTCGGACATGGCGTCATCTTCCAAATGATTGAGAAATGACAGCGTAAACACTTGCGGCAATCTATACTAGAGCGAAATTTTTAATTTCAAATTCCATAAATGAAATCATATTCGACGCATCATGCTGGATGACCTGGCCCTGTTTGTCGCCATCGTGGAGGCGGGCAGCCTGCATGCGGCCGCCGTGCAGGAAGACTTGCCGCCCGCCACCGTCACGCGCCGCCTGCAAAAACTGGAAAGCCAGCTCGGTTACCGCTTGCTGAACCGCAGCGCGCGCCGCCTGCAGCCGACGGCGGAGGGCTGGCAATACTATGAACAGTGCCGCCCGCTCGTGCATGCCTTGCGGCAAGCCACGCGGCAGCTCGACGCCAGCCTGTCGGCCGTCTCGGGCAGCATCCGCGTGCTGGCGCCCGTCAACTTTGCCAGCGGCCTGCTGACGCCGGCCTGGGTCAGCTTCATGCGGCAGTATCCCGATATCCGCCTGGAGCTGGAACTGTCGAACCGCCTGCAAGACCTGGTGGTGAGCGGCGCCGACCTGGCCATCCGCGTGGGCGCGCTTGACGATTCCTCGCTGATGCAGCGCCGCCTGGGCAGCGCTGCGCTGGTGATGGTCGCCGCGCCCGCTTACCTGGCGCGCGCCGGCGTGCCGCAAGACTTGCAGGAACTCGAGCGGCATGAGCTGATCGTGGCCGAACCGCTGCGCAGCTGGCGCTTGCGGCGGCCCGGCGACGGCGCCGAAATGGTGATCCAGCCGCAGGCGCGCCTGCGCGTCAATGAAATGCGCCTGGCCGTGGAAATGGCGGACGCCGGCATCGGCATCTTGCTGTGTCCGCTACTGCAATGCCGCGACGAAGTGGCCCGTGGCAGCCTGGTGCGCGTCCTGCCCGACTGGATGCCGCAGCCGCGCCACGTGTACGCCGTGTGGACGCAGCGGCGCTACCTGCCGGCCCGCGTGCGCGTGCTGCTCGAGCACCTGGCCACGTTTGCGGCCGGCAATCCCCTGTTGAACGGGGAGCCGGGCGCTTAAATCGCCTGCTGCCGCGCCAGCCACCGCGTGAACTGGCGCAGCGCCGTCACGAAGCCGTCAGCCGGCGCGGCGCCCGGCCTGGCCTGGGCCAGGAAGCCGGCCAGCTGCGCCCGCATGGCGGGGTGGCGGCGCAGGAACAGCTGCGCGTGCTCGTCCAGGCTGGCGGGCCAGCAGGCGTCGCCGTCGCGGCGCAGGATATTCGTGGAACGGATCAGCTTGCGTGACGCTTCCCGCTGCAGGCGCGCGATGGCGGCCGGCTCGGTCGCACTGTCGAGGCGTCGCGCGTAGTCGTCCAGCACGTGGGCAAAGTCGCCATTCACGGCCATGGCGATGGCGCGCGAGGGCGCGAACGGCGCAAAGTGACAGGCCAGGTCGTCGCCCCACAGGCAGCGGCACTGGTGCTTGAGCCAGTAGCCCCAGCTGTACAAGTGCTCCGGCGCCAGTACCTGGGCCCGGTGGCCGATATCGAAATCGACCTTGAGCACTTCCGGATGGCGCGCCTGCAACGCCTGGCGCAGCGTTTCCAGCGCCGCGGCATGCGCCGGTGTCGGCGCCTGGCGCAGCACCAGCGTCAGGTCGAGGTCGGATACGCCAGGCGTGGCGTCGCCGCGCGCGATGCTGCCGTAAAGGTAGATGCCATCGAGCAAGTCCCCGGCGTGCGCGGCCAGGGTGGCACAGGCGTCCTGCAACAGGGCGTCGAAGGCTGGCTGCAGCGCAGCGTCGGGGGCGGGCGGCAGGAAGGTGGCGGTGGCGGGCATGTCCGGAGCATTGAGCGTGAAAGCAACAGCTACCATAGCATGCGGCCGGGCTGGCGCGCCAGGCTGGGCCGGGAAGCATGGGCGCCCCCGTTAATTATTACCATTCAGTAATACCGAGCGCTTGTACTTCGCGCCGGGATCGCGTTAAGATAAAGCCGCTCGCTTATCAAGCTTGTAATCTGGTGTTTTTTGTCGCGCAATCCCTTCCATACACATGAGAGATGCAATGAAATATCTGATCGTTCCCTTCCTGTTGGCCATTACCGGCTGCGAGGTACTGTATGACGCGAACCGGGACAAGATCGGCGAGTACTGCAACAGCCTGAATAATTTCGACGACCGCAATGCCTGCCGCAAGCGCAACCAGACCAGCTATCAGGAGTACGTGCAGCAGCGCGACAAGCTGAAAAAGGGCGCCACGGAAAAGTAAGCTTCCCGCCGCCGCATAAAAAAAACGCCGCTGAGATATCAGCGGCGTTTTGCTTTGCGGGCCCCGGCAGCGCGGCCGGGGCTTGCATTGCATCAGTCGTCGGCGTAGATATTGTTGTCTTTGGTTTCGCCGACAAACAGGGTGCCGATCACGACAGTCGCCAGGGCGACGACGATCGGATACCACAGGCCATAGTAGATGTCGCCCTTGAAGGCCACCAGCGCGAAGGCCGTGGTCGGCAACAGGCCGCCGAACCAGCCGTTACCGATATGGTAAGGCAGGGACATCGAGGTGTAGCGTATGCGGGTCGGGAACATTTCCACCAGCATGGCGGCGATCGGGCCGTACACCATGGTCACGTACAGCACCAGGATGAACAGCAGCAGCACGACCATCGGCTTGTTGATCTGTTCCGGATCGGCTTTCGCAGGGTAACCGGCTTCCTTGATGCCGGCGCCCAGTTCCTTCTTCAGCGCCGCTTCATGGGCCTTGCTCTCGGCGTCGAAGTTCAGGCCATCGGCCGTCATGACGGCGTTAAACGAGGAGAACTCCTTCGTGCCGATGCGGACCTTGGCGATGCTGCCTGCCGGTGCATCTTCCTTCGTGTAGTTGACGGAGCTGTTCGACAGGAAGCCGGTGGCGATGTCGCACGACGATGGGAATTTCTTGGTGCCCGTCATGTTGAACTGGAAGTGGCAGGAGGCGGGATCGGCCACCACGACCACTGGCGAGTTCTTCAGTGCAGCTTCCAGCTGCGGGTTGGCGAAGTGGGTCAGGCCGTTGAAGATCGGGAAGTAGGTGGCGGCGGCGATCAGGCAGCCGCCGAGGATGATGTACTTGCGGCCGATGCGGTCGGACAGGCTGCCGAAGAACAGGAAGAACGGCGTGGCCAGCAGCAGGGCGATGGCGACGAGCACGTTGGCCGTTGCCAGGTCCACTTTCAGGGTCTGGATCATGAAGAACAGCGCGTAGAACTGGCCCGTGTACCAGACGACGGCCTGGCCGGCGGTCAGGCCGATCAGGGCCAGGATAACGATCTTCAGGTTTTTCCACTTGCCGAACGCTTCCGTCAGCGGCGCTTTCGAGGTCTTGCCTTCGGCTTTCATCTTGGCGAACGCCGGCGATTCATTCATGGCCATGCGGATCCAGACGGAAATACCCAGCAGCACCACGGAGAGCAGGAACGGCACGCGCCAGCCCCACGCTTCGAATGCCTGCTCGCCGGTCGCCAGGCGGGTGCCCAGGATGACCATCAGCGACAGGAAGAAGCCCAGGGTCGCCGTCGTCTGGATCCACGCCGTGAACGCACCGCGCTTGCCTTCAGGGGCGTGTTCCGCCACATACGTGGCGGCGCCGCCGTATTCGCCGCCCAGGGCCAGGCCTTGCAGGATGCGCAGGATGACGAGGATGATAGGCGCGGCGATGCCGATGGACGCATGGCCCGGCAGCAAGCCGACGATGAAGGTGGAGCCACCCATGATGATGATGGTGACGAGGAAGGTGTACTTGCGGCCGATCATGTCGCCGAGGCGGCCGAAGACCAGCGCGCCGAAGGGACGCACGATGAAGCCGGCGGCAAAGGCCAGCAGCGCGAAAATGAAGGTGGTGGTGGGGTCGCCGATGAAGAATTGCTTGGCGATGATGGAGGCCAGCGAACCGTACAGGTAAAAATCGTACCATTCAAAGACGGTGCCTAGCGAGGACGCAAAGATGACCTTGCGTTCCTCCGGCGTAATCGGAGTTCCCTTGGTGGAAATTTTCCGTACGTCGGCCGAGCCGGATGGTGTTGCCATGGTTTGTCTCCCTATATTTATAGTGAACCGTTGCCGAGGTCTTAGATTGACCATTCTTGCAACAGCTGGAGCCGAGTGTGTTCTCTTAACCTTACGTCATGCTTGCTTGAAACTTACACGGAGCTTACAGTGCGCGGCTTTTACGCGGGCGCAAAACAGCGTGCAACTTTGCGAACGACCGTACTTAAATGTGCTATTCTGCCTGCATGCACTGCACCATAGACATCACCACAAAACATTCCCACAAGGAGACACAGCATGAATGAAGCCGTCATCGTTTCGACCGCCCGCACGGGCCTGGCCAAGTCTTGGAAGGGCGCGTTCAACATGACGCATGGCGCCACCCTGGGCGGCCATGTGCTGGCCGCCGCCGTCGAGCGCGCGCGCATCGAGGCGGAAGAAGTGGAAGACGTACTGGTTGGCTGCGCGTTTCCGGAAGGCGCGACGGGCGGCAATATCGCGCGCCAGGTGGCCTTGCGCGGCGGCTGCCCCGTGACGACGGCCGGCATGACCGTCAACCGTTTCTGCTCGTCCGGCCTGCAGGCGATCGCCCTGGCGGCGCAGCGCATCATCGCCGGCGAAGGCGATATCTATGCGGCCGGCGGCGTGGAGTCGATTTCCTGCGTACAAAACGAGATGAATACGCATATGTACCGCGACGTCTGGCTGCAGCAGCACAAGCCGGAAGTGTACTGGCCCATGCTGCAGACGGCCGAAACCGTGGCCAAGCGCTACCAGATTTCGCGCGAACGCCAGGATGTGTATGGCGCGCAAAGCCAGCAGCGCGCCGCCGCGGCCCAGGCCGCGGGCCTGTTCGACGCGGAAATCGTGCCGATGACCACCATCATGGGCGTGGCCGACAAGGCCAGCGGCATGCTGGTGTCGCGCGAAGTGACGATTGCCGCCGACGAAGGCATCCGCGCCGACACCACATATGACGGCGTGGCGAAGATCCGGCCCGCCATGCCGGGCGGCGTCATCAGCGCCGGCAATGCCAGCCAGTTTTCCGACGGCGCGTCGATGGCCATCGTGATGAACGCCAAAGTGGCCGAAGCGAAAGGCTTGCAGCCGCTGGGCGTCTTCCGCGGCTTTGCCGTGGCCGGCTGCGAACCCGATGAAATGGGCATCGGCCCCGTGTTTGCCATCCCGAAACTGTTGAAAAAAGCGGGCCTGACGGTGGCCGACATCGGCCTGTGGGAACTCAACGAGGCATTCGCCGTGCAAGTGCTGTACTGCGCCGACACGCTGGGCATCCCCATGGAGCGCCTGAACGTGAACGGCGGCGCCATTGCCGTCGGCCACCCGTACGGCGTGTCGGGCGCGCGCCTGACGGGCCACGCCTTGATCGAAGGCAAGCGCCGTGGCGTCAAATACGTGGTGGTGACCATGTGCATCGGCGGCGGACAGGGCGCGGCCGGCCTGTTCGAAGTGCTGTGATGAGGGCGAGTCCAGCCATGTAATCGCGTCTGCGGGCGGCCTTTGGGGCCGCCCGTTTGCATTCCGCCCCGTGTTCCTGCAGAGCGCGCCGATAGCGGTTACAGTAATGCTTCATTTATAAACAACCAGCCTGCCACCATGATCAAGCACATTGTTTTCTGGAAACTCAAAGACCATGCCGAAGGCGCGGACCGCGCCACAAACGCATTGAAACTCAAGGCTTTGCTCGATTCCTGCGCCGACCTGGTGCCCGGCATCGTGACATTCGAGGCGGCAGTGGCCCAGCCTGGCCTGGAAGCCACGTATGACATCGTGCTGTACAGCGAGTTCGCCAGCCGCGAAGCGCTCGATGCCTACCAGAACCACCCCGAGCACGTGAAGATCAAGCCGTTTTTCGGCGCCGTGCGCGAAGCGCGGCAATGCATGGATTACGAAGTGTAGGGACGCAGAACTAAACCTGCTGCGCGTCGGCACAGGCGGCCCGCGATGTTTACCGTACTTCAGTACGGTTGCGCTTCCCGGTTGCCTCCGCCTTGCGCTCGCGACGGTTTGGTACGGTGTCGTGAATATCAATGTTAGCCATCAACTTTACAGACAGGAGCATCATGAGCACATATCAACGCATCGTCCTCGCTTCGCGCCCCGCGTCCACGGATGAAGTCCAGCCGGCGCATTTTCGCCTGGAAACCAAAGACAATCCCGCCATCGCGGAGGGCCAGTTGCTGGTGCGCAACCATTATCTGTCGCTCGATCCCTATATGCGCGGGCGCATGAGCGCGAATAAAAGCTATGCGGCGCCGCAGGCGCTCGATGAAACCATGATAGGCGGCACGGTCGGCGTGGTGCTCGAGTCGAAGCATCCGAAGTTTGCCGTCGGCGACACGGTGGTGGGCACCCTGGGCTGGACGGAAGTGGCCGTGTCGGACGGCACGATGCTGCGCAAGGTCGATACCACGCATATTCCCGCCTCCGGCTACCTGGGTGCCGTAGGCATGCCCGGCATGACGGCCTGGTATGGCTTGAACCAGATCATGGCGCCGAAAGCGGGCGAAACCGTGGTCGTGTCGGCCGCCAGCGGCGCCGTCGGCAGCGTCGTCGGCCAGCTGGCGAAATTGCAAGGTTGCCGGGTGGTCGGCATCGCCGGCGGCGCCGAGAAATGCGCGTACGTCGTCGATACGCTGGGTTTTGACGCCTGCATCGATTACAAGGCGGGCAATTTGGCGGCCGACCTGGCGGCGGCCACGCCGGACGGCATCGACGCCATCTTCGAAAACGTGGGCGGCGCCGTATTCGATGCGGCCCTGGCGCGCACCAATGCGTTTGGCCGCGTGGCCGTGTGCGGCTGGATCGCCGGCTACAATGGCGAGCCGACGCCGCTCGACAATGCGCGCCTGATCCTCACCAACCGCCTCACCGTGCGCGGCTTCATCGTTTCGGAACAGCCGGAATTCTGGCCGCAAGGCCTGGCGGAACTGGGTTCGCTGGTGGCGACCGGCAAGCTGACATTCCGCGAATCCGTGGCCGACGGCCTGGCCAGCGCGCCCGAAGCCTTCATCGGTCTGTTAAAAGGCCGTAACTTCGGCAAGCAGCTGGTGAAGCTGACTTGACGCGGCCGGGCTGAGTGCCCTGCTAAAGAAGGGCAGGCCGTGCGACAATAACGGCCTGTCTTTTACTACTGCCTACCATGACCAAGCACACCATCCGCCTCGGCGACTGGGCCACCCTGGGCCAGGACGCCACCGCCATCCGTTTCGAAGTCTTTGTCGATGAACAGAAAGTGCCGGCCGAGATCGAACTCGACGATATGGACGCCGTCTGCCTGCATGCCGTCGCCTATGACGCGGCCGGCGTTGCCGTCGGCACGGGCCGTTTACTGCCGGATGGCCACATCGGCCGCATGGCCGTGCGCCAGCCGGGCCGCGGCACGGGCGTGGGCGGCGCCATCCTGCAGCTGTTGATGGAAAAAGCCCGTGAGCGCGGCGATCGCGCCGTCGTGCTGAACGCGCAAACCGTGGCCGCGCCATTCTATGCGCGCCACGGTTTCGTGCAGCAGGGGGAACAATTTGAAGAGGCGGGGATAGCGCACGTGGAGATGCGGCTGGAGTTTTGAGCCTTGCGCGCGATGTTGTCGGATGACGGCCTGCGGCCTCGGCGGCCCCGCCTAATCCGACCTGCGCCGACCTGCTGCGGCTATGGCAGGCCGGGTCAGCGCGCAGCGCATAACCCGACACCACCAGCACAATCAGTTCTGCGCGTGCGACTGGCGCCATTTATCGAGGATGACGGCCAAGACAATCACGACACCCTTGGCCACATACTGCCAGAACGACGACAGTCCGAGGATCGTCAAGCCATTGTTCATCACGCCGATGATCAAGGCGCCGATGACGGTGCCCCAGACGGAGCCCACGCCGCCCATCAGGCTGGTGCCGCCCAGCACGACGGCGGCGATGGCGTCGAGCTCATAGCCCGTGCCCCAGTTGCCGTTGGCCGCGTACAGGCGGCTGGCCGACATGGCGCCGCCCAGGCCGGCGAACAGGCCGCTGATGGTGTAGACAAACATCAGCACGAGGCCGACCTTGATGCCCGTCAGGCGGGCCGCCTGGATATTGCCGCCGACGGCGTAGATATGCAGGCCCAGCGTCGTCTTGCGCAGGATGAACCACGTCAGCACGACGACGGCGGCGGCCAGCCAGATCAGCCAGGGCACGGCCAGGAAGCTGCCATTGCCCATCCATTCGAAGCTGGGGATTTCCGTGTTCAGCACGCTGGTGCCGTCGGCCAGCAGGTAGGCGGCGCCGCGCAGGGCCGTCATGGTGCCCAGGGTGACGACGAAGGGGTTCAGGCCGACGAGGGCCACCAGCACGCCGTTCAGCGCGCCCAGCAGCAGGCCGACGATGAGGAAGGTGGGAATCGAGAAGCCGGCGAACTGGGCCGATAGCGACATCAGCATGCCCGCCACGGCCGAGACGGCCAGCACGGAGCCGACGGACAGGTCGATGCCGCTGGTCAGGATGACGAAGGTCATGCCCGAGGCCAGCACGATATTGATCGACACCTGGCGGAAGATATTCATGGTGTTGTTGCTGGTCATGAAGGTCGACGTGCCGTCGGCCGAGAAATACACGGTCAAGCCATACATGGCCAGGTACAGCACCACCAGCACGGGCAGCATGCCCAGGCGGCGCATCAGGTTCGAGGCATTGAAGGGTTCTCCGGCGCGCGCGGCGCCGCTGGTGGTACTCGTAGTCATGGTCTATCTCCTGAATGATTATGCTAATACGTATTCCTGGAACGCCTGACAAAACCGTAGCCGGCGGAAGCGGCTTGTGGTCGAGACGCGCAGCAGGTTTTGACAGGTGTTCTTATGCCGCTTCCAGCTGGGTGGCGTAGGCAAGGATGTTTTCCTGCGTGATGTCGTCGCCCGTCACTTCGCCCGTCAGCCGTCCTTCGCACATCACCATCACGCGGTCGCAGATACCGACCAGCTCGGCCAGTTCGCTGGAAATGCATAGCACGGCCGTGCCCGCATCGGCCAGCTGGTGGATGATCTTGTAGATTTCGCTCTTCGCGCCCACGTCCACGCCGCGCGTCGGTTCGTCGAGGATGAGGACCTTGGGCGCGATGGCCAGCCAGCGCGCCAGCAAGACTTTCTGCTGATTGCCGCCCGACAATCCGCCGACGATGCCTTCCGGGCCCGACACCTTGACGTTCAGGTTGGCAATCGCCTCGCGCGTGAGCTGCGTCAGGGCGCCGCGGTTGACGACGCCCGCCGTGGAATGCTTGGAAAGGATATTCATCGACATGTTTTCCATGGCCGACAATTGCATGAACAGCCCTAGGCTCTTGCGGTCCTCGGGCAGGTAGCCGATGCCGTGGCGGATGGCCGCCAGCGGCCGCTGGATATGCACTTCCTGGCCATCGAGCCAGACTTGTCCCGATTGCTTCTTGTCGGCGCCAAAGATCAGGCGCGCCAGTTCCGTGCGGCCCGCGCCGACGAGGCCGGCCAGCCCCGTCACTTCGCCCGCATGCAGGGCGAACGAAGCGGGCTTGACCTTGCCGCCGCCCACGTTTTCCACGCGCAGCCGTTCGGCGCCGCGCGACGTGCGGCGCTGGTGCGAGTAAAAGTCGTCGGCGGGACGGCCCACCATCATTTGCACGACTTTCTTTTGATCCAGCTCATCCTTGCCCAGCTCGCCCACATAGGCGCCGTCGCGCAGCACCGTGATGCGGCGCGCCAGGCGCTCCACCTCGGCCATGCGATGGCTGATGTACAGCACGGCCAGGCCCTTGTCGCGCTGCTCTTCGATGATGCGGAACAATTGTTCGGTCTCGCGGTCGGACAGGGCGGCCGTCGGCTCGTCCATGATCAGGATGCGGCTTTCGTGCACGAGGGCGCGGGCGATTTCCACCTGCTGCTGCTCGGCGATCGACAGGCTGGACACCATGGTGTCGGCATCGAAACGGGAACCGAGGTCGGCCAGGATGGCGTTCGTGCGCGCGCGCATCTCGCCGCCCTTGACGGTCCAGAACGGTCCTTGCGGTTCGCTGCCCATGAAGACGTTTTGCGCCACCGTCATGTTCTTGGCCACGCTCAATTCCTGGTAGATCAGGTTGATGCCCAGCGCGCGTGCCTCACCCGGGTTGCGGATACGAATCGGCTTGCCGTCGAGGATGATTTCACCGGCATCGGGGGTATAGACGCCCGACAGGATTTTCATCAGGGTGCTCTTGCCGGCGCCATTCTCGCCCATCACGGCATGGATTTCGCCGCTGCGCACCGTCAGGTGCACGCCGCGCAGCGCGCGCGTGGCGCCAAAACGCTTCTCGATGCCGCGCATTTCAAAAATAATATCGTCGCTCATGGGAATATCCTTGCTGTGAAACTGTCGCCCGCCCCCGGGCCGGAGCCGGGGCGGGCGACATGTGGTTCAGGTCAGGCAGATCAGTTCTTTACCCAGCCCGTATAGGTGGCGACGTTTTCCTTGGTGATGGCCGGGGTCGGCAACAGCACCATGGTCTGCTTCGGCGTGCGGCCGTTCATGATGTCGTAGCCCATCTGCACGGCATCGGTGGCCATGCGGTACGGGTTTTGCGCCGAGGTGGCGGCAAACAGGCCGGCCTTGTTTTTCAGGGCGTTCTGGCCATCGGGCGCGCCATCGACGGCCGTGATCAGTTTCACGTCCGTGCGCTTCGATTGCTTGATCGCCAGTTCGGCGCCGATGCCGGTCGGGTCGTTGATGGCGAACACGCCGTCGATCTTCGGATGGGCCGTCAGCAGGTTCGACATCACCGTCATGCCGCCGTCGCGGCTGCCGCCCGCATTCTGGTTGTCGGACAGGATCTTGATATCCTTGAACGCGGCCAGGGTCTTCTTGCAGCCGTTGACGCGGTCGATGACGGACGTGACGGGCGGGCCGTTGAGGATCACCACATTGCCCTTGCCGCCGATCTGCTTGGCCAGGTAGGCGCACGAAACGTCGCCGGCCATGGTGTTGTCGGACATCACGGTGGCCGAGGCGCCCACGGCACCCACGTCGACGGCGATGACGACCACGCCCGCATTGCGCGCCTTCTTGATGGCCGGCGCGATGCCCTTGGAATCGACGGCGTTCAGGATGATGATGTCGGTCTTGTTGGCGATGAAGTTCTCGATCTGGTCCACCTGGGTGTTGAGGTCGTACTTGCTCGACACGGTGGTGACTTTCACGCCGGGGCCGCCCAGCTTTTTCGCGCTTTCTTCCGCGCCGCGGCCGATGGCGACGAAGAAGGGGTTGGCCAGGTCGCCCACGCTGACACCGATCGATTTCAGCGGTTTGTCGGCGGCGAAGGCGCCGCAGGCGGCGGACAGCAGCAGGGTGGCGGTAAGGACTTTTTTCATGGGTATCTCCAAAGGGTTTTTATTGTGAGAGCAGGGGTGCTACGGGTAAAACTTATTGCTTCTTTAATTTTTCGATCATGGCGTCCAGCTTGCCCGCATCGACGGCAAAGCCGCGAATGCCTTCGGCCAGCTTTTCGGTGGCCATCGCATCGTCGTTCAAGGCGTAGCGGAAAGCCGCCTCGTCATACGTGATGGCCGCCTGCGCCGCGCCGAGGTCGCCGCCCAGGGCGCGCGCGAATGGCGCATCCGCCGCTTCCAGCTTGGCCAGCAAGTCGGGGCTGATGGTCAGCAAGTCGCAGCCGGACAGCGCCGTGATCTGGCCCACGTTGCGGAAGCTGGCGCCCATGACCTGGGTGGCGATGCCATGTTGCTTGTAGTAATTGAAGATGCGCGTGACCGATTGCACGCCTGGATCGTTGGACAGGCTGCGCGCCGCTTCGTCCCAGGCCGCGCCCAGCGATTTCTTGTGCCAGTCGTAGATGCGGCCCACAAACGGCGAAATCAGGCGCACTTTCGCGTCGGCGCAGGCGACGGCCTGGCAAAACGCGAACAGCAGGGTCAGGTTGCAAAAGATGCCGTCCTGTTCCAGTTCGCGCGCCGCCTGGATGCCTTCCCAGGTGGCGGCGATCTTGATCAGCACACGTTCGCGCTTGATGCCGGCCTGCTCGTACAGGGCGATCAGGCGGCGCGCCCGGGCCACGGTGGCGGCGCGGTCAAAGCTCAGGCGGGCATCGACTTCCGTCGACACGCGGCCCGGCACCACCTTCAGGATTTCCAGGCCGAAGCGCACCAGCACCTGGTCGACGATGTCGTCGAGCGAGGCGGCTTGATGCTCGGCGACCGTGCTTTCCAGCAAGGGCGCGTAATCGGGCTGCAGCACGGCCTTCAGGATCAGCGACGGATTGGTGGTGGCGTCTTGCGGCGCGAAGCGGGCCAGTTGCATGAAGTCGCCCGTGTCGGCGACGACGGTGCTGTATTGCTTCAGTTGTTGCAGTTGAGTCATTGCTACTTATCCTTCGCTAAGTTGGTGCAAGGCCTGCACGGCAGGAAACAGGCTACGGTATCGACCGTAGCGGACGCTCAAGGCTGCGCTGTGCGCGGCATCGGGCAAGAAAGTATTTTTGACGGGCAAGCCCTGCGCCAGCAGGCTGGCGTCGCCGATGGCGGCAAAGCCCAGCTTGGCCGCGCCCAGGCTGGCCGACAGCTCGCTGTGGTGCAGGGTGCGCATTTCGCGTCCCAGTACATTGGCCAGCAGCTGCGCCCAGTACTGGCTGCGCGCGCCGCCGCCCACCAGCAGGCAGTGCGGCACCACGGCGCCCGTCGAGGTGACGGCCGCCATGGCGTCGCGCAAGGCAAAGGCCACGCCTTCGAGCACGGCATAACCGAGCTGGGCGGTATTGTTGTCGTGGCCCAGCTGCAGGAAGGCGCCGCGCACCTGCGGGTCGTTATGCGGCGTGCGCTCGCCCGACAGGTAGGGCAGGAACAGCGGCGCCGACGGCGCGATGGCGGTATCGAGCGGCAAGCCCGCTTCCACCAGCGCCAGCAGGGCCGCCTCGTCGGGCAAGCCCAGCACGCCCGTGGCCCAGCGCAGGCAGCTGGCGCCGGACAGGATGGCGCCCATCGCATACCAGCGCCCGGGCAGGGCGTGGCAAAAGCTGTGCACGCCGCCGGCCGGGTTGCCCAGCGGCGCTTCGGTGACGCTGACGATGGCGGCGCTGGTGCCCAGCGAGATAAAACTGTCGCCGCCGTTGACGGCGCCGATGCCCACGGCCGAGACGGGATTGTCGCCGCCGCCGCCGGCCACCACCACGTTCGCCGGCAAGCCCAGCTTGTCGGCGATGGATGCCAGCACCGTGCCCGTGGCTGCATCGCCTTCGGCCAGCGGCGGCAATTGCTCCGGCGCCAAGCCGCAGGCGGCCACCATGGGCGCGAACCAGGCGCGCTTCGCTTCGTCCAGCCACAGGGTGCCGGCCGCGTCCGACATGTCCGTGAGCTTGATGCCCGTCAAGCGCAGGCGCAGATAATCCTTCGGCGACAGCAGGCAGGCGATGGCGGCAAAGGCGGCCGGCTCATGCGTTTTCAGCCACAGCAGTTTCGGCGCCGTCAGGCCCGCCATGGCCAGGCTGCCCGTCACGTCCGCATAGGCGGGATAATCGCGCGCCAGGGCGGCCGCTTCGGCATCGGCGCGCGCATCGTTCCACAGGATGGCCGGGCGGATCACGGCATCATGGTCATCGAGCAGCACGGCGCCGTGCATCTGGCCCGACAGGCCGATGCAGGCAATGTGCGCAAAGTCTTGCGGCCAGCCGGCGCGCAGCTGGCCCAGCGCGGCGACGCAGGCGGCCCACCAGTCGTGCGGCGACTGTTCGGACCATCCCGGCTGCGGGCGGCTGACGTCGAGGCGCACGGAGGCCTGGCCGCGCAAGTTGCCGTCGCGGTCCATCAGCACGGTTTTCAGTTCGGAGGTACCGAGGTCGATACCGAGGGAAATAGCTGAATGCATGGGTGTCTGGCGTAAAAGTTCAGGGGCAACCGCAGGAATTGCGCACGCGCAAGGCTGGCGACAAGCGCTGCACATGCTGGGCGCGGCCCGGGTTGGCGATACGGTCGATCAGCAGGTCGACGGCCATGGCGCCCAGTTCTTCGAGCGGCTGCGCCATCACGGTCAGGCGCGGGCTGAAATAATCGGCCCAGTCGAAATCATCGAAGCCGGCCAGCGCCACGTCTTGCGGTACCGCAATATGGGCGTCGCGCAAGGCGTGCATGGTGCCGATGGTCATCAGGTTGTTGCCGGCGACGATGGCCGTCGGGCGTTGCGGCAAGGCCAGCAGTTCGCGCGTGGCCATGCCGCTGCGCTCGAGGTTCGAGTCGCCCGAGCGCAGCAAGTCCCCATCGAAGGCGATGTTGGCGCGCTGCAAGGCCAGGCGGTAGCCCGCGATGCGCTCGTCCGTGGTGGACAGGCCCGGCGCGCCGGCGATGAAACCGATGCGGCGGTGGCCGTGGGCCGCGATCAGGTGGCCGACCAGTTCGGCCGTGGCCTCGATGTTTTCCACGCCCACCTGATCGAACGCCTGCGGCGACATGCGGTCGACCAGCACGGAAGCGATCTTGTTGCTGCTTAAATAGTCGAGGGCGCGGTTGTGCGCGTCGCCGGACGGCGCCAGCACGATGCCGTCGACCCGGCGCTGGTGCAGGTTCTGCACCACCTTGAGTTCCTGCTCGGGGTCGTCATGCGTATCGGAAAACAGCATCATCAGGCCGTGGCGCGTGCAGGCGGCCTCGATGGCGCGCACGGTTTCGCTGAAATAATGGTTGGTGAAGGCGGAAATGGCCACGCCGATGGTGCCCGACGAGGAGCCGGCCAGCGCGCGCGCCAGCATATTGGGCACATAGCCGATCTGCTGCATGGCCGCGTTGACGGCGGCGACGGTTTTCGGGCTGACCTTGCGGGTGCCGTTGAGTACGTGCGAGACGGTCGACAGCGATACGTCCGCCGCCCGCGCTACGTCTTCCATGGTGGCCATGGTGTCTCCTGATGGTTTTTTATTCTTATGTGCTGCGATTGGATGCGGCTGTGTCGCCGCGTTGGAATCCATCGTAAACAAAAGAAAGCGCTTGCGCAAGCGCTTTCTTTTTTTGTGCACGCGTCATCCGACAAGCTCGGCAAAGGTAATGACGGACGGCGGATGTTGCCGGGAAGGCCGCTGGCGTTGTCGGCTTACGCGCTGCGCGCTAAGCCGACCTACTTTACTTTCTTTTTTGTGCGCATGGATGGCGTGTGGGTTTTCGATGAGTGCGTAGGTCGGATTAGCGCGCGAAGCACGCGTAATCCGACGAGCTGGGGAAGGTTATGGCGGACGGCGGATGTTGCCGGCAAGGCCGCTGGCGTTGTCGGCTTACGCGCTGCGCGCCAAGCCGACCTACTTTGCTTGCTCGTGCGGTGCGTAGGTCGGATTGGCGCGCCAGTGCGTAGGTCGGATTAGCGCGCCAGTGCGTAGGTCGGATTAGCGCGCCGGAGGCGCGCGTAATCCGACATCGGGGACGGCGGTGATGCCGATGGAGTGTGGCGGGTGGTGTCGGGTTACGCGCTGCGCGCTCACCCGACCTACTGAATCAGCAGCTCATGCAGTTCGCCGGGGGAGTCGGGGAACAGTTTCACGACGGTGGACGTGCGCGTGCCGTAGCCCGGCGTTTCGATGCAGACGGCCGACAGCACGCGCTCGAGGTCGAGCGGCACGCCCGTGTCGGGCAGGCGGAAGTCGGGCGCGCGCGTGGTGTCGGCCAGCATGTCGAAATAGGCATCGTCCGGGGCGCCCTGGCACAGCAGGCTGGCGAACTGGGCCTTGGTTTTCAGGACCTTCGGCCACGGCGCGTCGAGCAGGGCGTTCGACAGGCCGTAGATGCCCGGCGCCAAAGGCTGGCCGTTGCGCGCATCACCATCGCCGCGATTGGAGAACCAGATCAGGGTGCTGGCGTCGCCCAGCACGAGGTTGAAGCCGTTGTAGGCTTTGCAGCCGGGGCGGATCTGCGCGATGTAGTCTTGCGGCGACATCGTGCCGGCCAAGTAGTCGGCCACCAGGGCGCCGCGCG
Source organism: Janthinobacterium sp. SUN118 (assembly GCF_030397695.1). Classification (NCBI taxonomy): domain Bacteria; kingdom Pseudomonadati; phylum Pseudomonadota; class Betaproteobacteria; order Burkholderiales; family Oxalobacteraceae; genus Janthinobacterium; species Janthinobacterium sp. SUN118. The sequence continues at coordinate 2,658,662 of NZ_JAPUBV010000001.1, forward strand.
AGGGGGCGTCCGGGTTGCGGTCTTGCGGGCTGCGGATATTCGTGATGGCGGCAAAGCGCGAACTGCCGCCGCCCGTCTGCGTGATGCCCATCCAGCTGCCGCCCGCCTGCAGGTCGCGCCCGGCATACACTTGCGGGTGCTCGGGCCAGGCGCCGGCGGGTGCGCTGGCGCGCTCATAGAATTCGTCGCGGTTGGCGGCGGCAATCAGCGGGATGTGCGGATTGACTTTCCAGGCAAAAACGATCAGGCACATGGGGGCAAATCCATGAACACTTCCGTGTGGCGGGCGCCCGCCGTCAGCGCCAGCAGGCCGGCCTCGTCGGCGGCGCTGGCCAGCAGGTCGGCAAAGCCTTCGCCGACGACGGGATAGATTTCCATCCACGTCTGCAAGCCGTCCTTGGCTTCCGGGCGGCGCTTCAGCTGCGGCGCCACGCCGGAGGCGGCCGCCAGCTTGCCTTGCAGGGCGCGGACCCTGGCTTCCAGCGCCTGGGCGTGCTCGTCTTTTACCTGATAGTAAATGTACAGATCTTTCATGGCATTCTCACAAGTCGAGTGCGTCGAGCACGTAAGGCATGGGCAGGAATTGCACGGCGGCACCCTGGGCCGAGCCGTAGCGCACGGCACCGGCGTCGCTTGAACCTGCTTCGATCGCCCCCAACTTCATTTCAACGAGGGCGTCAACGCCGCCGGCGCCGTTGGGCGCCGCGTTGACGACCATGCCGCAAGGCTGGTCCGGATCGCTGACGGCAAACAGTTCGCCGCCGGCCGCTACCGATACCCCGGCGATGCTGACGAGGGTGGTGCGGCGCTTGAGCTTGCCCAAATACTGGCTGCGCGCGACGATTTCCTGGCCCGGATAGCAGCCTTTCTTGAAATTGACGCCGCCCAGCAATTCGAAGTTGACCATTTGCGGCACGAACTGCTCTTGCGTGGCGGCCGTGATCTGCGGAATGCCCGCATGGATCTCGGCCAGTTGCCAGGCGTCGTTGCCGCCCTTGGCCAGCCGGGCAGTCAATTGCGGCCACGCGTCGCGCGCCGTGGCGGCCGACGCCAGCCATTGGTAGCGGGGACTGCCGAAGGCGTCGGCCACGCGCAGCAGGGTACCCGCCGCATGTTCGACCTTGCTGAACGGCGTGGCGGGCAGGGTGGGGAACCAGGCGGACAGGGCCGCGTCGGCTTGCCGGCCGCCGACACCGAGCACGACCTGGTTCGCCGCATCGGCGGTGGCATCGTGCAGCTTGGCCTTGGCGCGCAGCACGAACATCTGCAAGCGCTTCTGGATGGCCGGCTGTATGGCGCGCGGCAATTGCAGATAGATGGTGGTGGCGTTGCGCCACATCAGGAAACTGGCCAGCAAGCGGCCTTTCGGCGTGCAGTAGCCGGCCAGGCGCACTTGTTCCTGGTTCAGGTGCTCGACATCGTTGGTCAGCTGGCCGTGCAGGAAACTGGCCGCATCGTCGCCATCGAGGCCGATCAAGCCCTGGTCCGTGATGGCCGCGACGAAGCCGTCTTGCAGCTGGGGCACTGTCAGGGACTGGCCGAAATCGGCGATGGGGGACGCGGTGGCGGGGGCGGTACTGTCAGGCGCGCCTTCGGGAGGGACGGGACGGGCGCCTTGCGCAGCTAAAAATTGATTCCAGTTATTCATAATTTCCATTAGATCAGCGATTAAGCATTATCATTACGGGTTCATTATAGTGATGTCGCGCGGATCGCGTCGGCAGCGGCAAGAAACACAGCATTCGTGCAGGTTTGCGCAGACTTTCTTCACAAATGAACGATCACAACAAGCGGGCGCCGGGAACAGGCGCCGGCATAACAAGAATCGGAACAATGGCTTTCTTTAAAAAACTCGTAGTCAGTTCAGTCATCGCCGCCATCGGCGTCGGTGGTACTTTTGTGTACTGGGCGCAGCAGCCCATCACGACGGAAGGCGAAGCGATTCCGTTTACGATTTCGCCAGGCAGCGGCGCGCATGCGGCCGGCCAGCAGATCGCGGACGCGGGCGTGCCCATCGTGCCCATCCTGTTCAACTTGCTGGCGCGCATCGAAGGCAAGACGTCGAAGATCAAGGCCGGTTCCTACGAGCTGAAGCCGGGCACGACGCCGCAGCGCCTGATCACGCAGCTGGCGCGCGGCGAGTTCGCGCAAGAGTCGCTGACCATCATCGAAGGCTGGACCTTCAGGCAGATGCGCCTGGCCATGGCCGGCCACCCCGGCCTCAAGCACGACACCGTGGGCCTGTCCGACAAGGAACTGATGGCCAGGATCAGCCCGGAGTATCCGCAGCCGGAAGGCTTGTTCTTCCCGGACACCTATCTGTTCGCCAAGGGCGCCAGCGAGATGCAGATCTTCAAGCAGGCGCACGCGGCCATGATCGGACGGCTGTCCGAGGCGTGGGACAAGCGCGACCCGGCCTTGCCGTATAAAAACCCGTACCAGGCGCTGATCATGGCCTCCATCGTGGAAAAGGAAACGGGACAAAAGTCCGAACGCGCCATGATCGCCGGCGTGTTCGTGAACCGCCTGAAGACGGGCATGCTGCTGCAGACGGACCCCACCGTGATCTACGGCATGGGCGACAGTTACCAGGGCAAGATCCGCAAACGCGACCTGGAAGCGGACACGCCGTACAATACCTACACGCGCGGCGGCTTGCCGCCCACGCCGATCGCCTTGCCCGGCGCGCAATCGCTGACGGCGGCGCTGGCGCCGGCCCGCACGCAGGCGCTGTACTTTGTCGCGCGCGGCGACGGCACCAGCCAGTTCTCGGCCAACCTGCCCGACCATAACCGCGCCGTGAACCAGTATCAGCGTTAACATCAGAGAATAAGAAGTTTCATGACACAACAATACCAACCCCGCTTCATCACGTTCGAAGGCATCGATGGCGCGGGCAAGTCGACGCATATCGGCTTTGTCACTGATTACCTGCAGCAACAAGGCGTGCGCCTCGTCTCGTCGCGCGAACCGGGCGGCACCAGCCTCGGCGAAAAGCTGCGCGAATTGCTGCTGCATGAAAAGATGCACCTGGAAACGGAAGCCTTGCTGATGTTCGCCAGCCGCCGCGAACACATCGCGCAAGTCATCGCCCCCGCGCTCGAGCGGGGCGAGTGGGTCATTTCCGACCGCTTCTCGGACGCCAGCTTCGCCTACCAGGGCGGCGGACGCGGCATGGACTTGCGCAAGATGGAGCAACTGGAAGCGTGGGTGCATCCGCACTTGCAGCCGGACCTGACCTTCCTGTTCGACGTGCCGCTGGCCGTGGCCCGCGCCCGCCTGGACGCCACGCGCGCGCTCGACAAGTTCGAGCAGGAGCAGGCCGATTTCTTCGCCGCCACGCGCAACGAGTATCTGCGCCGCGCGGCCCAGTTCCCCGAGCGTTTCCGCATCATCGATTCCACGCAAAGCATCGTTGACATCCAGGTACAGCTCGCGCAGTTGCTTGATGTGCTGCTTGAGAAAAGTATCGCAAGTCACTGATTAACAAAGAATAATATGACCAGTTCTCTCTATTCTTGGCAACAGGACGCGTGGCAGCAGCTGCAAGCCCTGCGCCCGCGCATGCCGCACGCCATCCTGTTCCATGGCGCGCAGGGCATCGGCAAGGCCGACTTCATCGAGCACTTTGCGCAAGCGCTGCTGTGCGAAGACGTGCGCGCCGACGGGCATGCCTGCGGCGCCTGCGCCTCATGCGGCTGGTTTAGCCAGGGCAACCATCCCGATTACCGCCGCGTGCGTCCGGAAGCGCTGGAAGACGAAGTGGCCGACGAGGGCGAAGACGGCGAGGGTGCGAAGAAAAGCGCCAAGACCAAGACGCCGTCGAAAGACATCAAGATCGAGCAGATCCGCAACCTGGCCGACTTCATGAACATCTCCACGCACCGCCAGGGCTTGCGCGTGGTGGTGCTGTATCCGGCCGAGGCATTGAACACGCCGGCGTCGAACGCCTTGCTGAAGACGCTGGAAGAACCGCCGCCAGGCACTTTGTTCCTGCTGGCATCGAACAGCCTCGACCGCTTGCTGCCGACCATCCTGTCGCGCTGCCGCAAGTTCGCCCTGCCCATGCCCAGCCACGAGCAGGCGCTGGCCTGGCTCAAGGTGCAAGGCTTGAACGACGCCGACAGCTGGCTGCGCGAGCAGGGCGGCGCGCCACTGGCGGCGCTGGCCCAGTCCGAGTCGGGCGGGCGTGAAGAAACGGAGCAATTGCTGCAGGTGCTGGCCAATCCGGGCGTGGAAGCGGCCCTGAAGGCGGCCGACAAGCTGCAGAAGGCGCCGCTGGCGCCCCTCGTGGCTTCCCTGCAGCGCTGGCTGTACGATCTGTTTTCCATCAAGCTGTCGGGCACCATCCGCTACTACCCGCGCCACCGGCGCGAGCTGGAAGCCCTGGCCGGACGCATCAACGTGAGCCGGCTGATGGCCGCCATCAAGGCCGCCAACGAACGGCGCGCCATCGCCGAACATCCCTTGTCGCCGAAGCTGTTCCTCGAAGATATGCTGCTCGACTACGCGGCCAGCTGCCAGTAGGTAAAGTTTCAATCAAATCAAGCGCTTGTATTGCTTATCTCATCTGAAATATGAGAAAGAAAGTGCGCGCGCCGGTCCTGCCTGGCCGGCGCGCCGCTTCCTGCCGCCATGCCTGTTTGCCACGCCCGGGCCATGGTGTTAAAGTGAAATGAAAGTAACTTTTCATAACGGGCATCGTCCCGCACCGGAGGCATCACATGAAACGGGTCACTGGCATCGGCGGCATCTTCTTCCACGCGCAAGACCCGGCCGCGCTGCGCGCCTGGTACCAGCGCCATCTGGGGCTCGACGTCTTGCCGTGGGGCGGCGCCGCCTTTACCTGGACGGATGCCGACGGCAAGCCCACGGCCGGCACCACCATCTGGTCCGTCAGCGAAGCGGGCAGCGATCAATTCGCCCCGGGCAAGGCTGCCTTCATGATCAATTACCGCGTCGACAACCTCGACGCGCTGCTGCATGTGCTGCGGGAAGAGGGCTGTAACGTGCTGGACAAGGCCCCCGATTCCGAATACGGCCAGTTTGGCTGGGTCATCGATCCCGAGGGCAACAAGGTCGAGCTGTGGCAGCCGCCCCCGGGCCAGTAAGCAGGCAGGACGGTCATTGCCCTGGCGGCGCCTGGGCATCGTTTCCCTGAGTTTCGGGGAAAGTCTTCTTATCCGTGTCGTCGTCACTGAAAGGATGCACCATGCTGCACGTTCCAGATGGATACACCACTGCCCGCGACGCCCTGCTGACCCTGCCGACCGGGCAACAGCTCCTGCACAGCATCCGCACGGCCAACGTGCGCGCCATCATTTCCCATGACTTGAATGGGGCATATGGCAGAACCGTGGATGCCCTCACCATCCACCTGACGCCCAATTTCGCGCAATTATCGCTGCCGCAACAAGCCTGCGTGATCGCGCACGAGCTGACCCATGCCCACGACCTGAGCTATGCCAACCAGAACGCGGACGACTACCGGGACAGCAAAGGCCTCGGCGATACCGAAATCAACGCACACTTTAATCAGGGACAGGTACTGCGCGAGTTTCGCAGTGCGCGCGCCAGGTTCGCCGCTCCCGATGCCCTCGCAATCGACGCGGCATGCGCCGGTGTCACGGTGTTTGGCCGCTCCGTCGACTGGATTACCCGGGCCGACGTGGTCAGCCACCTGGCGAACGGCATGTACGCCGGCCATGTGATCGGCTGGCGCCTGGGCGCAGGGATTTACAGCGATGACATGTACACCAGTGCGGCGCGGCCGTTTCACTGCGACGAAAACTGGCATACCTTCAGGCGCGTGCTGCCCGTGGAGGACGAAGGCGAGATCGAGGAAATCCACGTCTAGACGCGTCCATGGCCGCAGGGCTGGCGTCGCCATGGCAATGCCGGCGCCTGGAATGTGGCGCGTGGTGCGTTCTTAGTTGCTGCCCGGTTCCAGGTCCAGCGAAAACTGGTGGCCGTCGACCACGACACCATGCACAATGGCGATATCCGCAACCCCATTTCCCCGCGCGAAACCGCAGCGTTCCAGCACGCGGATCGATGCCGTGTTGCCATCGATGGCGCAGGCATAGAGCCGCGCCAGCCGCCACTCTTCACGGGCCAGGCCGATCAGGTGGCGCAGGGCGGCCGTGGCCAGGCCCTGGCCCGCATGCTGCTGGCCGACGCGGTAGCCGACTTCGGCCGTCTGCGCCTGCCGGTCGATATCCTTGAGGTTGGCGCGTCCGGCCAGCTGTCCGTGCTCGTCGAGGATGACGCACGGGTGCAGGCTGCCGCCCGCATGGCCTGCCAGGAAGTGCCGGATGTGGGCCAGCACGCCGTCCGCGCTGTAAAACTCGTCGGGCCGCGGATCGATGTGGCGTTCGAACCAGGCGCGGTTATCCTGCTCGAAGGCCAGCAGTTGCGGCGCGTCGTCCAGGCGCAGGGTGCGGATGGTGTAGGGACTCATGAATGTTGTGGCGGCACGCGGCCGGCTCGCGATTGAAAGGCATGAGTCTAGAGACGGAAGGCCGGGCCGGTCAATCTTGATTCGCGGAATCGACCATGCAGCCATCAACGCTACAATGGCGGCCATGAACAAAGACCTGTCCGCGTCCGAGGCGGCGCGCATCCTCGGCGTCAGCCTGCCCACCCTGTATTCCTACGTCAGCCGTGGCTTGCTCGCGTCCAGCGCCAGCGGGCCGGCGCGCCGCAAGCGCTATCCGCATGAGGACGTGCTGCGCCTGGCTGCCCGCAAGGGCGACGCCCGGCGCGGCGGACAGACGGCGGTGGCGGCCATGCACTGGGGCATGCCCGTGCTGGAGACGCAGATTTCCCATATTGCCGATGATCAACTGCTGTACCGGGGCTGCGATGCGGCGGCGCTGGCCGGCCATGCAACGCTCGAAACTGTGGCCTGCCTGCTGTGGGACGATGGCCAGGTCGACTATTTCATGGCGGGCGCCCCCGTGCTGGCCGAAGGCATGTTCGAGCGCGCGCTGGCCCTGGCGCCGGACGCGGCGCCGCTGGCGCGCGCCATGGCCACGCTGCCGCTGCTGGCGCAATGCCTGCCGGCGCCCGGCCCGCAGCCGCAGGCCATGCTGCAGTCTGGCCCGCTGCTGATGCGTCTGCTGGCCGCCATCCTGCTGAAGGCGGCGCCAAGCGCCTTGCCGCTGCACCGGCAAGTGGCCCTGGCGTGGGGCGTTGATGCGGCCCAGGCCGAATGGATACGCGCCGTGCTGGTGCTGCTGGCCGACCATGAATTGAATGCGTCGACGTTTGCCGTGCGCTGCGTCGCCTCGACGGGCGCCAGCCTGGCGGCGGCGCTCGCGGCCGGCCTGGGCGCCTTGTCCGGCGACCGGCATGGCGGCGGCAGCGCCGCGGCCAGGCGCATGCTGGCCGGCGCGCTGGCCGCGACACAGCCCGAGGAATTTATCGCCAGCTATTACCGGAGCATCGCGCCGGAACTGGCCGGCTTTGGCCATCCGCTGTATGCGCATGGCGATCCGCGCGCGGCGTATGTGCTCGCGCGTCTGGCGCCCCTGGCGCAGGAGCGGCCGCGGCTGGCCGCCATCCTGTCCGCGTGCGAGGCGGCGGGCCGGGTGCTCGACGCCCGCCCGAATGCCGACCTGGCGCTGGCCGCGCTGGAACTGGCTTTCGACTGGCCCGCAGCGGCAGGCAGCACGCTGTTTGCCCTGGCCCGCGCGGCCGGCTGGATCGCGCATGCGGCCGAGCAGGCCACGGCGGCCACGCTGATACGGCCGCGCGCCCGCTATGTCGGGCGCCACCAGCGCGATTGACGCTTAGCGGCTGGCGCCGGCGCTTGCCGCGGCCACGCGGTCCGGGGTGGCCGCGCCGTACTGTCCCTGCAGCTTGCCCTTGGCCCAGTCCGCCATCAGGTCGTAAAACCCGGCAGCGATGCGCGTCGACTTGCGCGTGCCGTCGGCCGCCTCGGTGTAATGCCACATGCCGTGGCCCGTCAGCGGGAACAGGTAGACGGCGATATCGTGGCCTTGCCGGCGCAACTGCGTAAGGCGCTCTAGCGTCTGTGCAATCGGCGCCTGCCGGTCTTCCGCCGCGAATGCCCACAGCTGCGGCACCTTGACGCCGCTCAATACCTGCATGGGCTGCACCGACCAGTCGATATCGAGCTTGTCGAATTGCGGCACGCCATGCTGGCGCAGTTCCCCGGCCGGTATGCCCAGCAGCACGCCCGTATAGCCGCCCTTGATGACGGCAAACCACGCTTCCTTCGCATGGCGCTGCTGGAACGCCGCCAGCTCGTCGAGCCCGTCCCTGTACGACGACTTGACGATCCTGGCCGTGATGTCGCTTGCCGCGCGGCCCAGCGCGACGATGTCGTCGCCATAGCCGCGCTCGCGCAATTCCTTGCTGACCTGGGCCGCGTCCTGTTCCGTGATGTCGACGGCCAGGCCGTAGCCGATGCCGAGAAACTCCGCCTTCGCGCGCTGCGCCGCCAGCGGGGCGATCCAGCCGCCCTGGCTTACGCCCAGCAAGCCGAAACGGCCGTAGCGGCCTTGCGCCAGCCGCTTCGCTTCCCCCGATGCCGCCACCAGGTCATCGGCCAGGCGCGGGAAGTTCTGCGTATATTCCCCTTCCGACAGCCCCGCGCCGCGCTTGTCGTAGACGAAGACGGAGACGCCGCGTCCGACCATCTGGTATGGGTCGCGCGCGCGGTCGATCCAGCCGCTGCCTTCGGAACCATGCGCATACACGACGAGCGGCGTCTGCCTGCCCGCGCCAGGCGGCTCCATCAGCCGTCCGGCCAGCATCACGCCATGCGAGGCGAAGCGCGTGTTCGACTCGGCGATCGCCACTTTCGGCCAGGTCTGCGTTGCCCGCACCCGCACGCCGTCCTTTTCGCAGGCGACGAGGGCGGCCGCATCCAGTGTATTGCCGACCGTGCCGTCGCTGAAGGTGTAGGCATAGCCTTTGCCTCCTTTCGTGAGGGCGACGAAGGCCGTCTCATCCTTGCGGTAAACGCCCGTCTCGCAGGCGATGGGTGGGGCCGCATCGGGTGCGGCAGCTGCTGGCGCAGGCGCAAGCTGGGCATGGACGGGAGCGCCGACGGCGGCGAGCGCCGCGGCAAGGACGGGGGCGAGGAGGTGGTTTGTCATCGCACAATACTACCGCATGGTGTTGCCGCATTGTTAAAGAAAAGCTGAAGACCGCGGCGCCGGCCATGGCGCCTTGCCGGCGCGCCCCTGGGCGCTGCCAGTTTCCTCCCGCTCCGGTACAATCTCGCCTATGTATATCGATTCCCATTGCCATATCAATTTCCCCGAGCTGGCTGCTCGCATGCCCGAGATTCTTGCCAAGATGGCCGAGAACAAGGTCACGCACGCCTTGTGCGTGTCCGTCGACTTGCCGGACTTTCCGCAAGTGCTGGCCCTGGCCGAGCAGTATCCGCATATTTTTGCCTCCGTCGGCGTCCATCCCGACTACGAGGATACGCCGGAGCCGTCCGTGGACGACCTGGTGCGGCTGGCCGACCATCCGAAGATCATCGCCATCGGCGAGACGGGCCTCGACTATTTCCGCCTGACTGGCGACCTCGAGTGGCAGCGCGAGCGTTTCAGGACCCACATCAAAGCTTCAAGAATCACGCGCAAGCCCTTGATTATTCACACAAGAGCGGCCAGTGAAGACACCATACGCATCATGCGCGAAGAGGGCGCCGGCGTGGCCGACGGCGGCGTGGCCGGCGTCATGCATTGCTTTACTGAATCCCTGGAAGTGGCGCGCGCCGCCATCGACATGGGTTTCTATATTTCGTTTTCCGGCATCGTCACCTTCAAGAGCGCCAAGGACTTGCAAGCCGTGGCGCTGGAAGTGCCGCTCGAGCGCATCCTCATCGAGACGGATTCGCCTTACCTGGCGCCCGTGCCCTTCCGCGGCCGCATGAACGAACCGGGCTACGTGGCCCACGTGGCGGAATACCTGTCGACCCTGAAAGGCATACCACTGGTCCAGGTGGCGCAGCAGACGACGGATAATTTCTTCAAGTTATTCAATCAGTTGCCATAACTTATTAAGGTTGATTATGATGCGAAAACTCGCGCTGGCGGCGCTATTGTGCTGGGCCGGGGCCAGCCAGGCGGCGCCGGAACCGGAAGCCTTCTCCCGCGCCGTCTCCGTCAACAATGACAGCGGCGTGCGCAGCATGCTGGCCGACGGCATGAATCCCAACCTGCCCGACGCGCAGCGCGGCGACGTTCCCCTCGTGCTGGCCCTGCGCGACGATGCGGACAAGGTCTTCGAGGTCTTGCTGGCCGCGCCCGGCATCGACCTGGAAGCCCGCTCGGCGAATGGCAACACGGCCCTGATGATGGCCGCCTACAAGCACAAGCAGGCGGCCGTGGAGGCCTTGCTGGCCAAGGGTGCCAAGGTCAACCAGAGCGGCTGGACGGCGCTGCATTACGCGGCCTCGGCCGGCGACCTGCCCATCATGAAGATTTTGCTGGACCGCGACGCCGTCGTCGATGCGCGCGCGCCCGCCAACATCACGCCGCTGATGTTTGCCGCCCGCGAAGGCCAGGAGGGCGCCGTCAAGCTGCTGCTGTCCTGGGGCGCCGATGCGCAACTCAAGAGCGACCATGGCTGGACGGCCATCCAGTTCGCCCAGGCCGGCGACAAGCCGGGCGTGGTGGCCATCATCGAACGCCAGCTGCAGGCGCGCGCCAGCCGCAAGTAATCGTTCCAGTATCATTCCTGCAATGTTTTCCATGCCAGCGCTCAAACTGGCATGGAATTGCCTCTCACCTCAGCCCTTTGTTCATCCCCCTGATTAACGATAATGATTGTGTCGCATTAATCAGGAGATCTTTCGCATGGGTAATCACATCAAGGCCAGGCGCCGGCTGTACTGCCGCCGCCCCGCGCGCAGCCCGTGCGATATCACTGCTTTCTGGAATGACAAAACCGACCGGCCATCGGAGCCAGACTCCAAGAGGACAGACATGCTGAATGAACGAGAAATCGAGAGTTGTTACCTGGGGCAATTTATCCCCGTCCATTACCACCACAATATGTTGATGGACCAGAACCGCATGCACGGGTTCAAGTCGGCGATCGATTACGCGGTAAAACCCGGCATGAAGGTGCTGGAGCTGGGCGGCGGCACGGGCGTGCTGTCGTGGTTTGCGGCGGCCCGCGCCGACAAGGTGTGGTGCGTGGAGTTCAATCCGGACATGGTCAAGGAAGCGCGCAAGATGCTGGCGCTTAACCCGAATGGCGAAAAAGTCGAGGTCGTGCATGCGGACGCCTTCGAATACCTGCCGCCCGAGCCCGTCGACGTGGTCATCTGCGAAATGATCCATGTGGGCATGCTGCGCGAAAAGCAGGTGGAAGTGATCGAATCATTCAAGCGCCGCTACCTGGCCCGTTTCGGCGGCCCGCTGCCCATCTTCCTGCCCGAGGCCGTCATCATGGCCGTGCAGCCGATGCAGCAGGAATACGATTTCGAAGGCTTTTACGCGCCCATCGTGCAATTCCAGGAAACCACGGCCATCCATCCTGGCGTGCAGGAACTGGCGCCGCCGTCCGTCTACAGCATCATCGACTTCAGCCAGCCGACGGACAGCGTGTTCGGCTTCGATGGCAAGTTCGTCGTCGAGCGCAGCGGCACCCTGAACGCCTTGCGTTTCGTCACCAAGAACATCCTGGCCGTCGTGCCCGAGCGTTCCACCACCATCGACTGGCTGAATCACTACATGTGTTTGCCGCTGGCCATGCCGGTCGCCGTGAAGGCGGGCGACGTGCTGCAGGTGAGCTTCCAGTACCGCGCCGGCGGCTCGATCCCTTCGCTGGAAGCGTCGATCCGCGCGCAGGTCATCTACGACGTCAACCTGCAGCCTGTCGTGCAGAACGCCGTCTACGCCTGAACGCCGGCCTAAGCTGCTGCGCGTCGCGATGTGCGGCCTGCGATGCTCGCTGTGCCCTGGCACAGCTGCGCTTCTCGGCCACAACCCGCTGCCGCTCGCGATGGTTGTTTCAGGCGTCTTGACGCACCTTTTGCTAACGCCGCAGGCATTTCGTCCTGCGGCGTTCGTCCATTCAGGGTATATTTCGTCCTTTACCCACCGGACAGCTTTACTATCATGGAACAGATCGATCAGCGTTACCTCGTGCAACAGAACAAAATCAGCGACGGCGAGACCAAGCCGCCCGTGTTTGCCAAGGTGATGCGCAGCAAGGAAGGCGTGTTTGAAGGCGTGTCCTTCATCAAGTCGAAGGACAAGGCGACCGTCATGACCATCGAGGATGCCAACCAGGCCATCAAATGGGCCACCAGCAAGAAACCGAACGCGCACGAGTACGTCACCAAGGTGATTTGCGTCGGCCAGTAAACACGCCGCAGCCGCCGTTCATTCCCGCTTTCGCCCCGTTCATCGTGCCATTGTGCCGTTCATCGCATTGCCGTTGCCGCCATGCCGGCGCTTTTATATAGTGGCGTCACGGTAGCGGGGCAAGCACAGCTTGCTCCGCACATTTCATTCAAGGGGAACGACATGCTGGGTTTTGTGCTGTGGCTGCTGCTGTTGATGCTGTGCTGGCCCCTGGCCTTGCTGGCGCTCGTGCTGTATCCGCTGGCCTGGCTGCTGTTGCTGCCGTTCCGCCTGATCGGCATCGGCGTCGAGGGCGTCTTCGAGCTGTTGCGCGCCATCGTCATGCTGCCGGCCCGCGTGCTGGGCGGCGGACGGCGCTGAAGCGCTCCTCCCCATAAAAAAATGGCGCCCCCGGCGCCATTTTGTATTTGTCGGACAGTACTCTTACAGGTCGACCATGAAACCGGCGCCGATCGACTTTTGCGAATAGTTGTAGTCGATCAGGCTCTGGCCATAGCCGGAGAACAGCTGCAGATAGCCTTTCAGGTTGGCTTTCAGCGGGAAAGCCCAGCTGGCCTGCATGGAGCCATGCTTCTTGCTGAAATTGCGGCGGGCCGTGACGGCGTATTCATGACCCTTGTTGCGATAGCTCAAGCGTAAATCGCCATGTCCCATGTAATCGATGATGTCGATATTATCATTGTCGTTCGCGCTATTGTCGAGGCGGTGCCACACGCGCGCCGTGATGGCCAGATTGTCTTTTTCCATGCCCAGCTCGGCATATACGCGGTTCCAGCTGCGCGACAGGGTCGAGGTCTGGCCGTTTGACTGGTGCACCAGGCCGAAGTTCAGGTAATTGAATTCCAGGCCGGCCAGATTCTTGTTGATCGGCATGACCAGCATCAGTTCTGGCTGATAGTTCGTCTCGCGGAACGGGCTCGAGGCCTTGCGGTTGTACGCCTGCCAGAAGCTTTGCTGCGTGTAGCCAAACCACATGTCGATCGGCGTGCCGGCGATGTCTTCCAGCATTTTCATCTTAAAGCTCAGCTGGAAAGTCAGCTCCACATGCTGGCTCTTGATGCCGCCCGGCGTGAAATCCTGGAACGGTTCGTCATTGGAAGCGTTGCTGTAATTGGCCAGCAACAGATACGTGTCGCGGTGGGGGCGGAAGTTGAACAGGCCGCGTTTCGACGCCTCGTTCAATTCCCACGATTGCTGGGTGCGCGAAATCGGCGTTTCCGGCGGCGCCGCGCCAGCCTGGGCGATGGCGGGAATGGCGGCGTTGACGGCTTCCGGCGTGGCGACGCCAGGCGGGCTGATGAGCGTGAGGGGCGCGACCTCGGCGGCAGCCGCCAGGGTCACGGCCGCCGTCGCCGGATCGCCGCCGGCGGCGATGGTGGCTTTTTCCGCCGCCTTGGCCAGGGTATCGAAGCATCCCAGGCGGGCGCTGGCGTCACCGAGCACGGCGCAACGCTGCATTTGCTGCTCCAGTTCGCCGGCCATGGATAGCGCAGGCGACGCCAGCAGGGAAGAGAGAATTATTTTTCTTAGTTGAATAGTCATAGGCTGTGTGGGGCATGTCGTTCGGTGCGCACCTGGGCTGCATGCCGGCGGCGTCGCCTTGCATGGCAGGATGCCATGCATATTGATACTGATTAATCTTTGTTGATTTAGTACTTATGAAAGTATAGCTGAATCCGCAATTAGCCCCGGTGCGCCTGACGTGCGCGCGGCGGACAGTGTTGTGTGCATGGTAAACGGCCCGCTGCCGTGCCGCCAAAATCGATGTCTGCTACACTGGAAAACCGGCGCAAACCCTGGCGTGCCGGGGCTAGCCATGGAGATTGTGATGACCCGCAAAACACCTATCGAGCGCTACCGCAACATCGGCATCAGCGCCCATATCGACGCCGGCAAGACCACCACCACCGAGCGCATCCTGTTTTATACGGGGGTGAATCACAAGATAGGCGAAGTGCACAATGGCGCCGCCACCATGGACTGGATGGAACAGGAGCAGGAACGCGGCATCACCATCACCTCGGCCGCCACCACGGCTTTCTGGAAAGGCATGGCCGGCAATTTCCCCGAGCACCGGATCAACATCATCGATACGCCGGGCCACGTGGATTTCACGATCGAGGTCGAACGCTCGATGCGCGTGCTCGACGGCGCCGTGATGGTCTATGACGCCGTCGGCGGCGTGCAACCGCAGTCCGAGACCGTCTGGCGCCAGGCCAACAAATACCACGTGCCGCGCATCGCCTTCATCAACAAGATGGACCGGGTCGGCGCGGACTTCCTGCGCGTGCGCCAGCAGATCGGCGCGCGCCTGAAAGGCGTGGCCGTGCCCATCCAGCTGCCGATCGGCGCCGAAGAGCATTTCACGGGCGTGATCGACCTCCTGAAAATGCGCGCCATCACCTGGGATGACGCCAGCCAGGGCGTGCAGTTCAGCTATGGCGAGATTCCCGCCGAATTGCAGGCGCAGGCGCAGGAGTGGCACGAGCACCTGGTCGAGCATGCGGCCGAAGCCAGCTCCGAGATGACGGAACGCTACCTGAACGGCGACACCTTCACCGAGGCCGAGCTGAAACAGGCCTTGCGGGCGCGCACCATCCGCAATGAAATCGTGCCCATGCTGTGCGGCAGCGCGTTTAAAAACAAGGGCGTGCAGGCCATGCTCGATGCCGTCATCGAATACCTGCCGTCGCCGATGGAAGTGCCGCCCATCATGGGCCATGACGAGCACGACAACGAGGTGGAGCGCCATCCGACGGACGACGAGCACTTTTCCGCGCTGGCCTTCAAGATCATGACGGACCCGTTCGTGGGCCAGCTGACGTTCTTCCGCGTGTATTCGGGCGTGGTGAACTCGGGCGACATGGTCTACAACCCCACCAAGAGCGCGCGCGAGCGGCTGGGGCGCATCCTGCAGATGCATGCGAACGAGCGCAAGGAAATCAAGGAAGTGTATGCGGGCGACATCGCCGCCGCCGTGGGCCTGAAGGCCGTCACCACGGGTGACACCCTGTGCGCCATCGACCACATCATCGTGCTGGAAAAGATGATCTTCCCGGAACCCGTGATTTCGCAGGCCGTCGAACCGAAGACCAAGCCCGACCAGGAAAAGATGGGCATCGCCCTGAACCGCCTGGCGCAGGAAGACCCGTCGTTCAAGGTGCACACGGACGAGGAGTCGGGCCAGACCATCATGTCGGGCATGGGCGAGCTGCACCTGGAAATTCTGGTCGACCGCATGCGCCGCGAATTCGGCGTCGAAGCGAACGTGGGCAAGCCGCAGGTGGCTTACCGCGAAACCATCACGCGCACGGTGGAAGATGTGGAAGGCAAGTTCGTCAAGCAGTCGGGCGGACGGGGCCAGTACGGCCACGTGGTGCTGAAACTCGAGCCGCTCGAACCCGGCACGGGCTACCAGTTCGTCGACGCCATCAAGGGCGGCGTGGTGCCGCGCGAATTCATTCCCGCCGTCGACAAGGGCATCGCCGAAACCCTGAAATCGGGCGTGCTGGCCGGCTATCCCGTGGTCGACGTGAAGGCCACCTTGACCTTCGGCTCCTACCACGACGTCGATTCGAATGAGAATGCCTTCCGCATGGCCGGCTCCATCGCCTTCAAGGATGGCATGCGCAAGGCCGCTCCCGTGCTGCTGGAGCCGATGATGCAGGTGGAGGCGGAAACGCCGGAAGAGTTCATGGGCAACGTCATGGGCGACTTGACGGCCCGGCGCGGCATGGTGCAGGGCGTCGACGACATTCCCGGCGGCGCGGGGCGCATCGTCAAGGCCCTCGTGCCGCTGGCCGAGATGTTCGGCTATTCCACCACCCTGCGTTCGCTGACCCAGGGCCGCGCCACTTACACGATGGAATTCAAGCACTATGCGGCCGTACCCAAGCATATCCTTGACCAGGTGGCGGCGGCGGGGAAAACCAAATAGAGGCGGGTAGGTCGGATTAGCGCGCAAGCGCGTCATCCGACGCCACCACCGGCAACGCCAACGATGTTGTCGGATGACGGCCTGCGGCCTGATCCGACCTACGCATCAATTCAGAAGATTCTGCGCAATGATGGTATCGGCGATCTTTTCCGCCTCGGCCACCGGCTGGCCCAGCGCCTTCGTCGTGTAGACGGTCGACGCCACCATCGGCTGGTCCAGGGTCGCTCCTTCGCCATGGCTGGTGTCGACCGTCACGGTGGTGGACAGGCCGATGCGCAGCGGGTGGGCCGCCAGTTCCTTCGGGTCCAGCGCGATGCGCACGGGCACGCGCTGCACCACCTTGATCCAGTTGCCCGTGGCGTTTTGCGCCGGCAGCAGCGAAAATGCGCTGCCCGTGCCGGCCGACATGCCCAGCACCTTGCCGTGATACACCACCTTGCTGCCATACAAGTCCGTTTCGATGGTGGCCGCCTGGCCGACGCGGATATTGCGCAATTCGGACTCCTTGAAGTTGGCGTCGACCCATAATTGATCGAGCGGCACGATGGACATCAAGGGCGTGCCCGGCGTCACGTGCGAGCCCAGCTGCACGCTGCGCTTGGCCACGTAGCCGGAGACGGGTGCGAGCACGGCGTTGCGGCGCACGGCCAGCCACGCCTGCACCACGTCGCCCCTGGCCGACAGCACGGCCGGATGGCTGGACAGGTTCACGCCGGCCACGCCCGACTTGGCGGACTCGGCCTGGCGCTGCGCCACCACCAGGGCCGCCTTTGCATCGTTGACGGCCTGTTTCGCGTGGGCCAGGTCTTCGCCGGAAATCGTCTGGTCCGCGGCCAGCGGCGCGCGGCGCGCCAGATTGCCCTGCGCCGTGGCCAGGGCCAGGCGGCGCTGCCCGATGACGGCGTCGTACTGCGCCACGCTGGAATACCGTTCGCGTTCCTGGCGCACGACGTTGCCCAGTCGCGCCTCGGCCTGGCGCAGGGCCAGGTCCGCATCGATGCCGTTCAGGGTGATCAGCGGCGCGCCCGCTGTCACCATCTGCGTCTCGTCGGCGCGGATTTCATCGACATTGCCCGTTACCTGGGCGGACAGGGTGACCAGGTTGCCGCCCACATAGGCGTTGTCCGTGACTTCTTCCTTGGCCAGCACCAGTTGATAGTAGGCGGCCCAGGCTACGCCGGCCACGACAAACGCGGCCGTGATGGCCATCAGTACGGCCTTGCGCTTGCCCGGTTGTTCGGCTGGGGTGCTTGTTGCTGTGGTATCGCTGCTCATGATGTGTTCCGTAATCGATGGTTATTGTTGGGCGGTGGCATTGGCGGAAAAGTCGCTGCTGCCCCGGTAGCCGCCGCCCAGGGCCACGGTCAGGCCGATTTCCGCGTTCTGGCGCTGGTTTTGCAGCTGCATGCCCAGGTCCACCTGGCCGCGCACGGTCATTTCCGCGCTGAGCTGGGTGGCGCGGTCGGCCAGTCCTTGTTTCAGACGGGCATTCGCATTGCGCAGCTGCGCTTCGCTGGCGCGCAGGTTTTCCTGCTGCAGGCGCAGCTGGTTTTCCACGCCCTGTACCCTGGCGCCGGCCTGCGCCACGTCGCGCACGACGTTGTAGACGTTCTGGTTGTAGTCGGCGATCAGTTCATTGCGCTCGCTGCGCGCGCCGGCAAGCTGCGCCTGCAGGCGGCCGCTGTCGAACAGGGGCAGCGACAACGCCGGGCCGATGAACAGGGTGCGGCTGCCGGACTCGAGCAGCTTGCCCAGCTTGATGGCATCGAGGCCGAACGAGGCGCCGAGGTCGATATCGGGGTAAAACGCGGCCTCGGCCGCCTCGATGCCGCTCAGCGACGCTTGCACGCGCCAGCGCGCCGCCTGCAAGTCGGGCCGGCGCGCCAGCAATTCCATGCCCAGCTTGCCGGGCAGGGCGTGCGGCAGCGCCTGTGCCTCCTTCGGCTGCAGGCTGGCCAGGGCCGTGCCATCCGCGCCCAGCAGCGCGCGCAAGGCTTCGCGCTCCATGACGATCTGCGTTTCCAGCATGGCGATCTGCTGTTGCAGCAGGCTCAGCCGCGTTTGCGCGGACAAATGGTCGTCGCTGACGGCGAGGCCGTTGGCGATGCGCTTTTCCTTGTCCGCCACCAGTTGCTGCTGCAATGCCACCAGCGCATGCAGGTTGTCCATGCGGGCCCAGCCGTTTTGCATGCTGAAATAATGTTTGGCGATTTCGGCCGCCAGCATCTGCTCGGCCATCGCGTACTCGGCGCGGCGCGCGTTGACTTCGCCCAGGGCGGCCGCGATCTGCGCCTTGTGCCGGCCCCACCAGTCGAGGTCGTAATGGGCTTGCACGCCCACCGTCGCTTCATTGTAGTAATTGCCGCCGATGGGGGCGGGCATCAGGCCGTTGCCTGAATAGCGCTGGCGGTTGGCGGCGGCGTTCACATCCACGCGGGGGCCGCGCTCCGCATGCCGGGCGTCGAAGGCGGACAGGGCCGAGCCGATGCGGGCATGCGCCACGTCCAGGCCCGGGCTGGCGGCCAGCGCCTGCTCGACCAGCTGATCCAGCTGCGGGTCGCGGAACTGGCGCCACCACTGGGCCGCGGGCCAGCCTTCGCTGGCCAGGTGGATGTCGGCCGCCAGCTGGACGGTGGCCAGGTCTTGCTGCGGCAGCCGTTGCGCGTCGGGCGGGATGCTGGCGCAGCCGGCCAGGGCCAGCGATACGCTGAGGGCCAGTACGCCGAGGGAGAGTTTCATAGGTGTGTGCATGAGAGTTATTCCATGGCCGCGTGGTCGACCACGACCGGCGCATTCTTCTTCGGTGGTTTGATCAGGAGCAAGAGCGGCAACACGAGGATGGTCAGCCACATCATCAGCCAGAAATCGTCGAGGTAGGCGATCATCGACGCCTGCCGCGTGATTTCGCCATTCAGCGCCGCCATGCCGGTGCCCGTGCCCAGGTCGAAGACTTGCGCGATGCCGGGGTCGTGCAGGGCGGGGTTGGCGATATTGATGTGTTCCGTCAGGGACGCATGGGCAATCTGCGTATTGCGCACCAACAAGGTTTGCACGAGGGCGATGCCGATGCTGCTGCCGATATTGCGCACCAGGCTATAGATGGCCGTGCCTTCCGCCCGCATCTGCGGCGACAGCGTGGCAAACGTGGCCGCGCTCAGGGGCACGAAGACGAGGCCCAGGCCGATGCCCTGGATGATGCCGTTCCACACGACGGTCTTCGGCACGAGGTCCAGCGTGAAATTGGCCATCTGCCACAGCGAGAACGCCGTGATGGAAAAGCCCACGCCCAGCAGGATGCGCGTGTCGATTCTGCCCGTGAGCTTGCCGACGATCAGCATGGCCATCATCGTGCCCAGGCCGCTTGGCGCCGTCACCAGGCCGGCAATGGCCGCCGGGTAGTTCATCAAGCCTTGCAGCATCGACGGCGTCAGCGCGCGGGTGGCAAACAGCACCAGGCCGACGATGAAGATGAACAGCAGGCCGCTCACATAGTTCGAGTTCTTTAACAGGCGGTAATCCAGGAAGGACTTGCCGGCCGGGCGCAGGGCCGTATGGGCGATGAAATAGCACAAGCTCATGGCCAGCACGATGGCTTCGATCCACGTTTCCGTCGAGGAAAACCAGTCGTTCTGCTCGCCACGGTCCAGCAGCATCTGCAAGGCGCCGATGGACAGGCTCAGGGTAGCGAAACCGAACATGTCGAAATTCATGCGGCGGTTGGGCGGGTCCTTGCGGATGTAGCGCCAGATGCCATAAAAGGCCATGGCGCCGATCGGGATATTGATGAAGAAGACCCAGCGCCAGCTGTAGCTGTCCGTCAGCCAGCCGCCCAGGGTCGGTCCCAGGATGGGGCCTATCATCACGCCCATGCCCCAGATGGCCATGGCCGAGCCGTGCTTTTCGCGCGGATTGATGTCGAGCAAGACCGCCTGCGACAGCGGCACGAGGGCCGCGCCGAACACGCCCTGCAGCAGACGGGCGGCGACGATCTCGGACAGGGTGCCCGACAGTCCGCACAGCACGGAAGCGAGCGTGAAGCCGGCCACGGAGACGAGGAAGGTGTTTTTCTGGCCGAAACGGTCGCACAGCCAGCCCGTCAGGGGCGTGGCGATGGCGGCGGCGACGATGAACGACGTCAGCACCCAGGTGATCTGGTCTTGCGAGGCGGACAGGCTGCCCTGCATGTGGGGCAGGGCGACGTTGGCGATGGTGCCGTCGAGCGCCTGGATGATGGTGGCGAGCATGATGGAAATCGTGATCATGCGCCGGTTCAGCGTGGGATCTTGCGCAGCCGGTACGGAGGACGCGGCAGTGGCCGAACTCATGCGGATTTCTCCGTGGCCGCCTGCAAGGCTTCCAGCAGTTCGGTGGCGGCCCGCAATTGTTCTGGGTCAATGCCTTGCAACAGTTCCTTGCGGAAGCCGTCCGCTTCCTTGCGCACCGTGTCATACACCTGCATGCCCGCGTCGGTGAGGACGACGAGTTTCACCCTGCGGTCCGTTTCCGATGGCTGGCGCTGCACGAAGCCCGATTTCACGAGCCGGTCCAGCATCGACACCATGGTGGGGTTTTCCACCCCCAGCTGGTGCGCCAGCTCGCTTTGCGACGGCGGCTGCGGCGACTTGGCGATCATGGCGATGGCCATCCAGCTGGCCTGTCCCAGGTCCAGGTCTTTCAGGCGCCGGTCGATCGCATGGCGCCAGCCGCGCGCCGTCTTGTGGAGCGCGGCGGAGAAACGCTCTTCGATAGAAATCATAAAGTAAGTCGTCTAATAGTTAGGTATCGAACTAATATTTTAGCATGCAGATGTGCGCCGCGTGCAGGCCTTTCTGTTTTCCCACGCCGCTGTTACATTAGTGCCAGTCCATCACCTTCAGGAGACAGCATGACGACCGCAGAACAGAAACAGGAAGGACAGCACCGTGACGGCAGCGACTTTGTCATCACGCAAACTTTCGACGCGCCGCGCGAGCTGGTGTTTCAGTCGTGGGTGGAGCCGGAGCGCCTGGCCCAGTGGTGGGGCCCGGTGGGCTTCGAATTGAGCGTGCTGGCGCTCGACTTGCGGCCGGGCGGCATTTTTCATTACGGCATGCGCGCCGACAATGGTTACGAGATGTGGGGCAAGTTCACTTACCAGGCTATCGACGCGCCGGAAAGGATCGTGTCGATCCTGTCGTTCGCCGACAAGCAGGGCAATGCCGTGCAGCACCCCGTCAGCGCCACGTGGCCGCTGGAATCGTTCAATACCATGACGCTGACCGAAGAGAACGGCAAGACGACGATGACCCTGCGTTCCACGCCGCACAAGGCGACGGATGAGCAGCATCGGACTTTTGTGGAAGGGCATGAGTCGATGACGGAGGGCTTCAAGGCCACGTTCGGCCAGCTGGCGCAGTACCTGGCACGCGTGCAGTGATCTGGCGCGGTTTCGTTGAAAACGGCGGGCCGGAGTCGCGGGCCTGAGAAAACGGCCATGGCCATTTTCCCGGCACGCCGGGCCCGAAGTGCCTGGGTTGGCAGCGGGAGCCTGCCCGGCTTACTCCTGTCTGCCCGTTTGGTGTTCGCCGGCAAGCACCGACATGAACGCGGGCAGGTCGCCGCCGTGCCTATGTGTGCGACAGAATATTGATGAGCTTGCCGAAAGGGTCGCGCACGAAAAAGCGCCTTACGCCCCAAGGTTCATCGACTGGGCCATATTCAATGGGAAAGCCTGCCGCAGACATGCGTGCCAGTGCCGTATCGACGTCATCGACTTCAATGGAAAGGTCGGGCACGGCAGTGTTCGAGCCGCCTTCCGTCGCGAAGCTCACCTGAACGCTCATCTCGGTCTGCAAACCATATGTCCTGATCCAGCCGTGATCCATTAACAGGCTGAGACCCAGCACTTCCTGGTAAAAAGTCCGGGCCAGCCCCAGGTCCGGCGCCGGGAAATTGGCCACTATCCGCATGACTTGCATATTTTTCCTCACTGCCAAAGATTGAACAATTCAACACACGCCTCTAAGCGTCAGTTTTGGCTATGCCAGCCTCCAGCAAGCTGTGGCAGGCCGAGAAAATCTCGTCGACACAATCCTCCGCCGCAATGCCAAAACACTGGTGCCCTGTTTGTTCGTGCGCCAGCACCGTGAAGTCTTCCAGCGATGGAGGGTGTCCGAGCTTTCCTGCGATGGTTGCTATCAGGGCGCAGCCCTGGTTGGCATCGAGCGACCTGTCCAGCACGTCGCGAGCCAGAAGAAGGGCGTCACCGATGGTTTCATACTGCCTCATATCGTTCCGTTCGCATTCATGGCCGCTCCGGCTATTGGCAGTGGAAACTTCTTATGAGAAAGAATGACATTCCCATGCTTCATTGGTTTGCCGTGTTGCCAGGATGCATTCTCGAATCGCACATAGTATTCCTTGCTGTGGGCGGCACTGACCAGTTTGCTTAACATCCGCAAAAATTCATTGAGTGAAAAATGGGCGCGATCAAAGTCTTGCGGGAAGAAGGTAAGTTCGCAGAATATGCTCCCTGCGGCGTCCCAGTAGAAGAACGCCTGAATGTGCTTGGGATTGCTGCCATCGTCCCATAGCGTCGACAGTGCGCCGGTGCGCTGTTCCAGGAAGCGGGCCAAGGCCGCGTATGGAATGTCTTCGCCGCTGTAGGTCTTCGCCTGCCTTAGCTGCCAGTAAGCAGCCAGAACATGGAGGACGCCGATAGCACCAGACGTCGAGATGCATTCCTCAAAGTTGATGTCCCGGCAGGAGCCGTCATCATCCAGCAGGGCAGCCTCGACAGCGTTCAACATGGTTTGTTCATTGATTTTCATGAATGATTTGCGCATCCAGCACCTTGAACACCGTTTCCCCAGAGACAGACGCAATGCCCCACGGCTGCTCCGTACTGACCCGCGCCAGGCGGCGTCCCGCCGCATCCACCCATATGCTCTCGACGATACAATCGATGTGCCCCGGCTGCGGATAGCTGCTGTCCGCCTGCAGGTCGGCGGCACTGACCATGGGCACTTTCTCGGTAAAGGCATGTTGCTTGCCATTCGCATCGATCAGCACGCACGCGACCCAGCCTGGAAAGGCGTCGTCGACATGGCGTTCTATCTGCACGGACAGGCTGGCCACGCGGGGAACGGTCATGACTCATCCCGCTTGGCATCGCGCTCGCGGCAGCTCAGGGATGCATAGTGCCCCTTGGGGACCTTGTTCCTGATCGCCACCGCGCGCAGTTCATGCGCCAGATCAACATGATCGCTCAGGGTGCAGCGGTTGGCGCGGGCAAACTGTTTCAGCTTCCGGGTACTGCCATGCACCTTCACCGTGACTCCCGCACCGGGGCTGACGCAGCAGCCGATGTATTGCGTGATGTATTCCTCCTCGATCA
Source organism: Janthinobacterium sp. SUN118 (assembly GCF_030397695.1). Lineage (NCBI taxonomy): Bacteria > Pseudomonadati > Pseudomonadota > Betaproteobacteria > Burkholderiales > Oxalobacteraceae > Janthinobacterium > Janthinobacterium sp. SUN118. Next base: position 2,682,333 of record NZ_JAPUBV010000001.1, read on the forward strand.
GCACCAGTTCATGGCCCAGGAAGGGGGCTGGTGTCTTCAAGAGGTAGTAGTCGGTGTAGTCGGCGCGCCGGTTGGGCTTCTTGCCGACCAGGCCAGCCCGCATATAGGCCTCGATGGCCTGGCCGGACGTGCCCGTGCGCTCGGTCGTGCCCTTCTTGAGTTGCAAGGCATGCAGCAAGCCGCCTTCCAGCGACGGGGTGTCGGCGGCGAACGCCATGACGGAGCAGGCGGCAAGCACGGCACAGGCGATGGCGTGTTTCATTGTGCTGCCATCCCCAGCATCTGTTTGATCACCGGCAAGATCATCCGCCACGCGGGCGACGTCGCGGCGATTTCGTCGTAGTGGCTGGCGCCGGGCAGTATCAGTACTTCCGCATGGTCGCCGGCCAGCTTCGCCTTGGCCGCATAGTCGTGCGCGACGCGGGGCGGCGAGATGGTGTCGAGTTCGCCCGTGGCCAGCACGGTGCGGCTGCCGTTGGGCATCAGGTCGGCCGCGTTGGTATCGCTGTAGATGTCGGGACGATCATTGCTGGCGCTGCCCGCCAGTTGCACCATATCGCGCTCGCAGCTGCTCTTGATCAAGTCTTTCTCGTGGCGCAGGTCGGCCAGGCCGCCGAGGCTCAGGATATTTTTTACTGGCAAGAACTTGTCGCGGTACAGGGGGCTGGTACGCGGCAGTTTTTCACGCCCGGCGATCCATTGCACCAGCTGCCCGCCCGCCGAATGGCCCATGGCCACGATGCGGCTCGTGTCGAGCTGGTACTGGAGCGCATGCTGTTGCAGGCTGTCGAGCGCCGCGTGCATGTCGTCGTAGGTGCCGGGATAGCCGCCGCCTGCCTCGTCCACGCGCCGGTACTCGACATTCCACACGGCGATGCCCTGCGCCACGAGGGCGCCGGCCACGTTGCGCATCTGCGTGATGCCGCCGAACGCCACCGTCCAGCAGCCGCCATGCACGAGCACGACGACGGGAAACGGTCCGCTGCCTTCGGGCCGGAACAGCTGCGCGTACTGCGACGGCGCCGCGCCATAGGCGATCCGTGTCGTGGGCGCGGGGCCATGCAGGGCCAGGTAATCGTCCAGGCTCATGGGAGCGGCGACGGCGCCGTGGCTGGCGGCAAGCAGGGCGGTGGCGATCAGGGAGGACGGCAGGGACATGGTCATGTGCGATTACGCTTGAGAGAAGAGCAACACTCTAGCATAGGCTGGCGCGCTCATCACTCCCGGAGATGCGGTTTTCTCCTATGGGAAGCGTTGCCCCATGGTATATTTCGGGCATCAGTTACCCGCTTATCGACACGGTGCACGCAAACAACATCATCACATTGCTGGACGCCGAGCATCGCGCGCTGGGAAGCATCGCCGCCGGTGTCGACCTGGCCCATGCTTTGGAACATTTGCTGCTGGCGCTGGAGTCGCAGTCCGACGAAGCCATGCACGCCTGCCTCGTCCTCATCGACGAGACCGACCGTTTTTGCGGCCTGGCCGCGCCCAGCCTGCCGCAGGACCTGTGCCTGGCCTTGCGCCACGGCGGCGAACAGCCATCGCCGTTCAGCACGGCCGCCTTTTCCGGCGCGCCCGCATACTGCGGCGACATCACGCGCGACTTGCAATGGAGCGCCGGGCGCAAGGAAGCGGTGCTGCATGGCTATCGTGCCTGCTGGGTCGCTCCCGTGTTCGGCGCCAGCGGACATATCCTGGGCGTGCTGGGCTTGCTGTTCCAGGCGCCTTGTCACCCGACCCAGCCCGAGATCGAGCTGCTGGCGCTGGCCGCCCGCGTCGCCTCGCATGTGATCGAACGGAGCCAGCTGGAACGGCAGCTGCACGACAGCCGCGAACACTTTCACTACGCCATCGAGCTCAATACCCAGGTGCTGTGGACGGCCGACATAGACGGCAAGCTCGACTATGTGGCGCAGCGCTGGCGCGAATGGACGGGGGGCAGCGGCCTGGGCACGAGCTGGCTCGAGGCCCTGCATCCCGAGGATGTACCCCATTCCCTGGCGGCATGGAGCGAAGCGGTGGGCAGCGGCCAGCCGTTCGAGGCGGAAATGCGCGTGCGCCGGCAGGACGGCCAGTACCGCTGGATGCATACACGCGCCTTTTGCCGGCAGGATGAACGGGGCAATCCCTTGAAATGGTATGGCTCGTGCGAGGATATCGAAGAGCACTGGCAAGCGCGCAATGCCTTGCTCGACAGCGAAGCACAGTTCCGTTCGCTGGCCTCGACCATGCCCAACCAGGCCTGGCTGGCGCACGGCAACGGCGCCACCTACTGGGTCAACGAACAGGTCTGCGCCTACACGGGCCAGTCCATGAAATCGCTCGTGGCCAGCGGCTTTCGCTACTGCGTGCATCCGGACGATATGCAGGCCACGCAGCAAAGCTGGGAGCGGGCCGTCAGCACGTCCAGCGCCTATGAATACGAGTTCCGCATGCGCCGCGCCAGCGACGGCCAGTACCGCTGGTTCCTGGCGCGCGCCTTGCCCCTGTTCGACGAGGCCGGCAAGGTGCTGCGCTGGGTGGGCACCAACACGGACGTGCAGGAACAGAAGAACGTGCTGGAAAAGATGGCCTACCTGAATTCCTCGCTGGAAGTGGAGATGGCCAACCGCACGGCCGACCGCGACCGCATGTGGCGGCTGTCGACCGATATCATGCTGGTGGCCGACATGAGCGGCATGATCATCGCCGTCAATCCCGCCTGGACGGGCATCCTGGACCGGCCGGAAATCGAATCGCTGGGCATGGATTTCATCAGCCTCGTGCATCCCGAGGACCGCATGGCGGCCTTGAAGGACCTGTCGCGCCTGGCCCATGGCGCGCCGACCCTGCGCATGGAAAACCGCTACCGGCGCCGCGACGGCGGCTACCGCTGGATTTCCTGGACGGCCGTGCCGGCGCAAAAGCTGATCCACGCCATCGGCCGCGACGTCACGGACGAGAAAGAGGCGCGGCTGGCGCTGGTGCGCAGCGAGCAAGCCTTGCTGCAGGCGCAAAAGCTGGAATCGATCGGCAAGCTGACGGGCGGCGTGGCCCACGATTTCAATAACGTGCTGCAAATTATTTCCGGCAACCTGCAGCTGCTGAAGCTGACGGTGGCCGACAACCCGCAGGCGGCGAAACGCCTCGATTCCGCCGCCTCGGCCGTCGAGCGCGGCGCCAAGCTGTCGTCGCAATTGCTGGCCTTTGCGCGGCGTCAACCGCTGAAACCGCTGGTGACGGACCTCGGACGCCTGCTGCGCCGCATGCATGAGCTGATACGCCGCGCGCTGGGCGAGGCGGTGACCGAGGAAACCTTCATCAGCGAAGGCCTGTGGCATACGCTGGTCGACCCGAACCAGATGGAAAACGTGCTGCTGAACATGGCCATCAACGCACGCGACGCGATGGAAGGGGGCGGCCGCCTGACGTTTACCTTGAGCAATGTCACGCTCGACGCCGCCTATGCCAGCCTGCATGCGGACGTACTGGCGGGCCAGTATGTCTTGCTGACCATCACGGACACGGGCCACGGCATGGAGCGCGACGTGATCGACCAGATCTTCGAGCCGTTCTTCACCACCAAGCGCGAAGGCGAGGGCACGGGCCTGGGCCTCTCCATGGCCTACGGCTTCATCCGCCAGAGCGCGGGCCACATCAAGGTGCACAGTGCGCCGGGAGCGGGCACGACCTTCAAGATATATCTGCCGCGTTCGCTGGAAAAACTGGCCGAGCCACCGCCCGGCCTGGCCGGACCCGTGCTGGGCGGCGGCGAGACCATCCTCGTGGTGGAAGACGACGCCCCCGTGCAGCACACGGTGGTCGACATGCTGCGCGGCCTCGGCTACGACGTGCTGCACGCGGACGACGGCGCCTCGGCCCTGGCCCTGCTGCGCAGCGGCGTCGCCGTCGACCTGCTGTTTACGGACGTGGTCATGCCGGGTCCCGTGGGCAGCAAGGAGCTGGCGCGCCAGGCGCGGCTGTTGCTGCCGGAACTGGCCGTGCTGTTTACCTCGGGCTATACGCACAACGCCATCATGCAGGGCGGCCGGCTGGACCCGGGCGTGGAGCTGCTGAGCAAACCGTACCGGCGCGAAGACCTGGCCCGCACGGTGCGCCACCTGCTGGCCGACCGCCGCCTGGTGGGCGCGCCCGACCCGTCCGGGCGACGCATCCTGCTGGTGGAAGACAATGACGATGCGCGCGAAATGAGCACGGAAATGCTCAACATGCTGGGCCATACCGTGTATGGCGTGGCCAGCGCCGAGGACGCCTTGCCCCTGCTGGCCTTGCCGGGCCTCGACGTGCTGGTCACCGACATCAGCCTGCCCACCATGTCGGGCCTGGAACTGGCGCGCCATGCGCGCGAGCACTGGCCGCAGCTGGAAGTGATCTTCGCTTCCGGCCACGACTGGGGCGCCAGCCTGATGCAGGACGCCAGCGCGCGTTTCCTGCGCAAGCCGTTCAGCCTGGAAGAGCTGGCCGCGGCCCTGAAGGCGCGCCGGCCCGGGACTTAAGCGCCTGTCTTGCCGGGCGGCAGCAGGACCTGCTGCAGCTGTTCGAGGGTAAATGGCTTGACGAGGAAGCGCGCCGCCGGGTCCAGCACGCCGGAATTGGCCGGCGCATGGCCCGTGGAAAACACCACTTCCAGCCGCGGATGCTCGCGCGCCACCAGTTCGGCCAGTTCGACGCCCGACATGTGCGGCAGGCTGATGTCGGTCAGCAGCAACTCGAGTCCAGGCGTGCCCAGCAGCGGCACGGCTTCCTCGGCCGTGCCCACGGCCAGCACCGCATGCCCGAGCATGGCCAGCAGTTCGCCCGTCATGGCGCGCGCGTCCGCATTGTCTTCCACCAGCAGGATATGACGCGTGCCGGGCCGTGCCCCGGGCAGCGCGGGCGCGGCCGGCTGCGGCGCCAGCTGCGCGCGGTATTGCTGCAGGCCTGCCACGTGGCGGCCGTTGGCCAGCAAATGGCGGATGCGCCGCGCCAGGTCTTCGCGCCGGTAGGGCTTACTCAGCAGCTCCACGCCCGGTTCCAGGCGGCCGCCCTGCATGATGGCATCCTGCGTGTAGCCCGAGGTAAACAGCACGGCCAGTTCCGGCAGCAGCAGCCGCGCCTGGCGTGCCAGCTCTGTGCTGGCCACCTTGCCCGGCATCACCACGTCCGTAAACAGGAGGTCGATGGGGATGCCGCTGCCGATGATGTTGAGCGCGCTTTCGCCATCGCTGGCGCGCAGCACGAAATAGCCGAGGCCGCGCAGCATGTCGACCACCGTCGTCTGCACCTGCAGGTCGTCTTCCACGACGAGGATGGTTTCCTTGCCGCCGAGCACGGGTCCACCGAGCTGCAGCGGCAGTTCGGATTCCGCTTCCAGCGAACGGGGCAGGTAGATGCGGAAGGTGCTGCCATGGCCGGGCACGCTGTCCACCTTCAGGTGGCCGCCGCTCTGGCGCAGGAAACCATACGCCATGGACAGGCCCAGGCCCGTGCCTTCGCCTTCGCGCTTGGTGGTGAAGAAGGGCTCGAAGATCTTGTCCAGCAGCTCGGGCGGGATGCCCGTGCCCGTGTCCGACACGGCCAGCTGCACATAGTCGCCGGGCACCACATCCGCATGGCGGGCCGCATAGGCGCTGTCGAGCACGCTATTGCTGAGCTCGATGGTCAGCTGGCCCTGGCCCTCCATGGCGTCGCGCGCATTGATGGCGAGGTTGAGGATGACGTTTTCCAGCTGGTGCGGGTCGACCAGGGCGCGCCAGGCGCCTTCATCGAGCAGCAAGCGCGTGTCGATGGTCTCGCCCGTGGCGCGGCGCAGCAAGTCCTCCGTCGAGCGCAGCAGGTGCGCCAGGTCCGTCACCAGCGGTTTCAACGGTTGACGCCGCGCAAAGGCCAGCAACTGCGCCGACAGCTTGGCGCCCCGTTCCACGGCGGCCGTGGAGCTGGCGATGCGCCTGGCGGCCAGCGGATCGTCGCCCACGGTCATCTGCAGCAGCTGCAGGTTGCCGGAAATGATTTGCAGCACATTGTTGAAATCGTGGGCTACGCCGCCCGTCAGCTTGCCCAGCGCTTCCAGCTTTTGCGACTGCAGCAGCGCCGTCTCGCTGTGGCGCAAGGATTCCTGCATGCTGCGCAAGGTGCTTTCCGCCTCCTTTTCCAGGGTGATGTGGCGCCCCGTGGCGAACACCAGGTCGCCTTCGGGCGCGGCCACCCAGGACAGCCAGCGGTGGCCGCCGTCGCGGTGGCGGTAGCGGTTTTCAAAGCTGGGCATGGCTTCCGGCGTCACTTGCGCCACCTGCGCCAGCGCCCGGCGCGTGGCGGCGGCATCCTCGGGCAGCACGAAATCGAACACGCTGCGGCCCAGCATTTCCTCGGGCAGCCAGCCGAGGATGGCGGCCGAGGCCGGGTTGACGGCGGCGAAGCAATATTCGGCATCGACGGCCACCATCAGGTCGTGCGCGCTGCGCCACAGCCTTTCGCGTTCGCTGTTGCGTGCCGCCAGGTCCGCTTCCAGCTTCTTTTCCACGCTGATGTCGCGCGCGCTGCAATACACCTTGTCGCCCTCGGGCACGGCCACCCACGACAGCCAGCGCCAGCCGCCGTGCTTGTGGCGGTAGCGGTTCTCGAAGCGCAGCGCCGGCTGGCCCTGGTTGGCCGCCTCCCATGCCGCATAGGTGCGCTTCAAGTCGTCAGGGTGGATCAGTTCCAGGAACTTCGTCGTGCGGATTTCCTCTTCCGACCAGCCCAGCGTGGCTTGCCAGGCGGGGTTCGAGTGCTCGAAATAGCCGTCGAGGTTGAGCACGCCCAGCAGGTCGGGGCTGACTCGCCAGGTACGGCCGAATTCGCGCGTGCGCTCGGCCACCTGCTGTTCCATGTTGGCACTGAGCAGGCGCAGCTGTTCTTCCGCCTGGGCCCGCAAAATGGTCGACCAGACCCGTTCCGACACTTGCACGGCCAGTTCGATCTCGTCCGCGCGCCAGATGCGCGCGGCGCGGCTGTGGACGACGAACAGGGCCGCCAGCCGGCCATCCTTGGCGATGGGAATGTTCAGGAAGGCGCGTATGCCCAGCCGCGCAAACGTGGCCAGCGCGGCCGGCGCGGCCGTGCGCGGGTCGCTGGCAACGTCGCTGACGGCCAGCGCGTGGCCGGCCGACAGGGTGTCGGCCAGTCCGGCGGCATAGTCACCGAGAAAGTATTCGCCGGCGGCGCCCGGCGCCAGGCCATCGCTCCATGCATGTTGCAGGGTGGGGCATTGCAGGGTCTGGTCAATGTCGAAACAGGCGACCTGCTGCGCGCCCAGGCGCTGGCCCAGCATTTGCGCCGACAGGGCGAGGATGGCGCCCGTGTCGTGCAGCAGGCGCAGCCGGCGCTCCAGTTGCAGCAGGAAGGCCACGCCGCTGGGGCCGGTGGTGGTGCGGTGTTCCGTCATGCCAGCCTCAGCTTCCTGCCAGCGGCAGGGTGACGCTGAACAGGGCGCCATTGCCGGGCTGGCTTTGCAGGGTGATGGCGCCGCCGTGCGCATCGACCAGCTGCTTGGTGATGAACAGGCCCAGGCCCAGGCCGCCCGAGCGGTCCTGGTACATGACGCGCTCGAAGGCGTCGAAGATGCGTTCCTGGTCCTTGGCGCTGATGCCGATGCCATGGTCGCGCACTTCGATGACGGCGCTGTTCTGCGTGTGCGCCAGGCTGATTTCCACGGGCTGGCCCTGGCCGTAGCGCAAGGCATTGCTGATCAGATTGACAACGATCTGTTCCACGCGGAAGGCATCCCAGTAGCCTTGGATGGGCTCGAAGGCCAGCACTTCGAGCACGCTGCCCGTCGTCGCCGCATAGTGGGCCAGATCGTCGGCCACGCGGCGCACGAGGCTCGCCAGGTCGACCGGCTCGCGGCGTATCGACAGCTTGCCGCTGGTGATGCGCGAAACGTCGAGCATGTCGTCGATCAGGCGCACCATGCTGCGGATCTGGCGACCGTCGCGGGCCACCATCTTGTTCAGCTTATCCGCTTCGAAGGCGGCCAGGTTGCCCCGCTCCAGGTTGACGGTGCGCATCTGGGTTTCCAGGAACAGGGTGTTCAATGGCGTGCGCAATTCGTGCGCCACCATGGACATGAATTCGTCGCGCAGGCGCAGCGAGCGCTGCAGTTCGGCCTGCGTGGCGCGCAATTCCTTGAGCAGCGCTTCCTGCTGCTGGCGGCTGTACTCGAGCGCCTGCACCTGGCGCCGCGTTTCGTTGCGCTGCTGGTGCAGGGCGACAAACACGTTGACCTTGCTTTGCACGGCATTGATGTCGAGCGGCTTGTGCAGGAAATCGACGGCGCCGCTCTCATAGCCCTGGAAGGCGAAATTCATTTCCTTGCCGGCCGCCGTGACGAAGACGATGGGGATGTGGCGCGTCTTTTCCGTGCCGCGCATCAGTTGCGCCAGTTCGAAGCCATCCATTTCCGGCATTTGCACGTCGAGGATGGCCAGCGCGAAATCGTGTTCGAGCAGCAGGGCCAGCGCTTCCTCGCCCGAGGAGGCCTGGTAGACGCTGCGGTCGCTCTCGCGTATCAGCGCATTGAGCGCGCGCAAGTTTTCCGGCAAGTCGTCGACGATTAATAATTTGGTACTGGTTTCAGTCATCATGTGTCATTCCTGGCATGGCTTTGCCGTCCAGCGTAAGAGGGCGCGGCGCGCGATGGCGCGCGTTTGCGGTAGAGTTTTTCGACGCCGGGCAATGGCTCGAACTCGGTGGAAAAACGGGTGAAATGCGGACTTTCCTTGCTGCCCAGCCCCAAGAAGCCCCGGTGGCACAGCGATTCATGAAACAGGCCCAGCGCGCGGTCCTGCAGTTGCTTGTTGAAATAGATCAGCACATTGCGGCAAAGCACCAATTGCGTTTCAACAAAGACGCTGTCCGTCGCCAGGCTATGGTCGGCGAAATTGATCTTGTCGAGCAGTTGCCGGGGGAAGCGCGCCGTGGCGTGCTCGACTGTGTAGTACTCGGCCAGCTGGCCCAGGCCGCCAGCTTCCCGGTAGTTGTTGCCATACTCTTCCATCCGGTGCAGCGGATACGTGCCGCGCACGGCCGTGGCCAGCGCCTGCGGGTTGATGTCGGTGGCGTAGATGCGGCTGCGCTCGAGCAAGCCTTCCTCGTGCAGCACGATGGCCAGCGACAACGCTTCCTCGCCCGTGCAGCAGCCGGCCACCCAGATGGTTGGCGACGGGTAGGTTTTCAGCACGGGCACGACATCTTCGCGCAAGGCGAGGAAAAAGGCGGGGTCGCGGAACATTTGCGTGACGGGCACGGTCAAAATCTGCAGCAGCCGGCCAAAGGCGGCAGGGTCTTCGATCACCAGCTGCTGCATGGCGGGCAGGTCCGCGCACTGGAAGCGGTCCAGGGCGTGGTTCAGCCGCCGGCGCTGCGAGGGCAGCGTGTAGTCGCGGAAGTCATAGCTGTAGCGCTGATAGATGGCTTCCATCAGCGCCTGCAGTTGCGCATCCGTGTGGCGCGCGGACATCAGTGCCGCTCCATCCTGTGCGAAACAGGCGAAAGGCGCGCCATCACATGCGTTCCATCTTCGGCATCCACACGCGCAGCAGCGAGTACAGGCGGTCGAGGTCGATCGGCTTGGCCAGGTAGTCGGAGGCGCCTGCCTGCAGGCACTCTTCCTGGTCGTTCTTCATGGCCTTGGCCGTGATGGCGATGATGGGCAGCTTGTTGTAGCGGCCGTCGGCGCGTATCAAGCGCGTCGCTTCCAGGCCATCCATGCCCGGCATCATGACATCCATCAACACCAGGTCGATATCGTCCACGCTATTGAGCTTGCTGATGGCTTCGAAGCCGTTGCGGCCGATTTCCACCACCACGCCTTTCTGTTCCAGCGCATTGGTCAGGGCAAAGATATTGCGCACGTCGTCGTCGACCAGCAAAATCTTGCGGCCTTCGAATACGCGTTCGCGGCTGCGCACCTGCTGCAGCATGCCCTGGCGTTCGCTCGACAGTTCGGACTCCACCTTGTGCAGGAACAGGGTCACTTCGTCGAGCAGGCGCTCGGGCGAGCGGGCGCCCTTGATGATGATCGAGCGCGAGTATTTCATCAGGTCCGCCTCTTCCTCGCGGCTCAGGTTGCGGCCCGTGTAGACGATGACGGGCGGGAACGAGCACAGTTCCTCGTGTTCCATGCGTTCGAGCAATTCGTTGCCCTGGATGTCGGGCAGCTTCAAGTCGATGATCATGCAATCGAAAATCTGCGTCTTCAGCAATTCCAGCGCCTGTTCGCCCAGGGCCACGGCCGTGATTTCCACGTCGTCGTCGCTGATCAGGTGCACCACGCTTTCGCGCTGGCGTTCATCGTCCTCGACCAGCAGGATGCGCTTCATCTTTTGCGTGAACTTCGATTCGAGCTTGCGGAACACGTCCTTCAGCTGTTCGCGCGTGCGCGGCTTGGTGGCGTAGCCGATGGCGCCCAGCTGCATGGCTTCCTGCACCTGGTCGTTGCCGGACACGATGTGCACGGGAATGTGGCGCGTCAGCGGGTTTTCCTTCAGCTGCTGCAAGACCAGCAAGCCGGGACGGTCCGGCAAGCCCATGTCGAGCAGGATGGCGTCGGGCAGGAACTGCTCGGCCAGGCGCAAGCCTTCGTCGGCGCCATGCGCCACCAGGCAGCGGTACTGCATTTCGTGGGCCAGGTCGAACAGGATGCCGGCAAACGAGGGCTCGTCCTCGATCACCAGCACGGAGCGCTGGCCGCTCTTGCCGGCCGGTACGCTGTCGCGGTCATCCTGGAACGTGGCCAAAGGCACGGGCTTGGCGGCGGGCGCCGCTTTCGGCGCGGCGGCGGCTACGGTGGCTGGCCGCGCCGCGGCGGGCTGGACGGTGACGGTAGCGGGCGCGAGGGCGTCCGGCGCCGCCGCGCGCTGCGGCATGGCCGGCGGCAGGACCAGGGTAAACGTGCTGCCCTGGCCAGGCGTGCTGGCCAGTTCGATGGTGCCGCCAAGCAAGGCTGCCAGGTCGCGCGAGATCGACAGGCCCAGGCCCGTGCCGCCATAGCGGCGGCTGGTGGTGCCGTCGGCCTGGTGGAAGGCGTCGAAGATCTTTTGCTGCTGGTCGTCGGCGATGCCGATGCCCGAATCCTGCACCTGGAAGCGCACGTTGCCGCCGTCATCGGTGCTCACCTGCAGGGCCACCGTGCCCGCATCCGTGAATTTGATGGCGTTCGACAGCAGGTTTTTCAGGATTTGCTCGAGGCGCTGGCGGTCGCTGACAAACGACGCGGGCGCATCCGGCGCCACGCTGACGTTGAACGCGAGTTTCTTTTGCTGCGCCTGCGGACCGAACAGCATGCGCATGCTGCTCAGCAGTTCATCGAAGGGCACGGTGTCCGGCATCAGTTCCAGCTTGCCCGCCTCGACCTTGGAAATGTCGAGGATATCGTTGATGAGCGTCAATAAGTCGTTGCCGGCCGAATAAATGGTTTGCGCAAACGTCACTTGCTCGGGCGTCAGATTGCCGCCGCTATTGTCGGACAGCAGCTTGGACAGGATCAGCGAGCTGTTCAAGGGGGTGCGCAGTTCGTGCGACATGTTCGCCAGGAATTCGGACTTGTAGCGGCTGGCCCGCTGCAGCTCTTCGGCGCGCGCCTCGAGCTGGGCATGCGCCTGGACTATCGCCATGTTCTTCTGGTCCAGCGCCAGCGCCTGCACGGCCAGCTGCTCGTTCGACTGCTCGAGCGCCGCCTTCTGCTCTTCCAGGTGGGCCTGCGACTGCTCCAGCACGCGCGACTGCTCGCCCAGTTCCTCGTTGGCCGTGCGCAGCTCTTCCTGCTGCACTTCCAGCTCTTCATTCAGCTGCTGCGTTTCTTCCAGCACGTTTTGCAGGCGCTGGCGGTACAGCGCCGCTTCCAGCGAGGTGCCGACATTGGCGGCGATCAGGTTCAGCAATTCTTTCGCGCGCTGACTGACGGGATGCGTGAAGCCCAGCTCGATCACGCCGTTGACGGCGCCCTCGTTGTTGACAGGGGTCAATACCAGTTCCAGCGGCGCGCCATGGCCCAGGCCGGACGTCACGGTCAGGTAATCGTGCGGCACCTGCTTGATGTGCTTGAGCCGTTTCTCGCGCGCCGTTTCGCCCACCAGGCCTTCGCCCAGCTTGAATACCTGCTTGTCCTTCACGCCCTGTTCGTTGAAACCGTAGACGGCCGTGCGGCGCAGGCTGCCGTCGTCATCGATTACATACATGGTGGCGACGGCCACGTCCAGGCGGTTGGCGAGGAAGTCGAGCACTTGCCGTCCCAGTTGCGGCAAGGCCAGCTGGCCGCTCGTATGCGCGGCCAGCTCCGTCTGCCCCGTGCGCAGCCAGGCCTGTTCCTGCAGCACGTCGTTATCCTTGCCGCGCTGTTCCAGCGCCTCATTGTAGATGTCGGACAGGCGCAGCAGTTCGCGCCGGCCCAGGTAGGCCAGCAGACCGGACAGTCCCAGGCTCAGGACCAGGAACACCACCACGGCCAGCACCGTGCGGCTTTCGGCCGTATCGCCGCGTTCCTGGCGCAAGCGCTGCTCCATGGACAGGAAGGACAGGAATTCGCGGCGGATCTCGTCAAATTCCAGCTTGCCTTCGCCCTGGCGCACGCGCGCGAGAAATTCCTGGTTGCTGCGGCGCTGCCCGATGACGCTTTCCGCGTATTCCATCCACTGGTTTTGCAGCGCGCGGATGCGGCGCAGGCGGTCCACCTGGACGGGACTGTCGGAGACCAGCTCGAGCAGGGTATTCATCTCGACGGCGATCTTTGCCTTGCCTGATTTATACGGCGAGAGGAAGGTTTCGTCGCCCGTCAGCAAATAGCCGCGCATGCCCGTTTCCAGGTCGACGGACAGCTTCATGACTTCATTCGCATTGCCGATGACCCTTTCGGAATGTTCGACCGAGCGCAGCGCCGACAGCAGGTAGGCGATCAGGCCGACGAATACGAGGGCCGTGACGACGCCGATGACCAGGGGCAGGGTGACGTTGCGGGCAAGGATGCGGCGAAAGCTGAAGGAGTCGATCGGGGTCTTGGTATTCATCATGTCCGGTAAGGGCTGGTGCAAAAAATCAATTTTAATGGAAATGCAAGTATTTATGCGGATTGCGCATAGCGTGCGCTAGCATAGCAGCCTTGCGCCAGTTTCATTGCTGTAATACTTGTGTATGCGAGGCAGCGAACAATGCGATGCGGGCCATGTTCAAGTTCGCTAGAAGTCAATGCTTGCACGTTTGATATAACGCAAAGAGTGCGCCGGTTTGCGTCCTAGTATGCAGATGGTGGTGGCGTCCGTGCGGATGGCAGCTTGCCGCGCGGCTGGCCACCGTGTGCAATGCCATTGCCCATGCAGGAGGACATCATGGCCAATCATCTGATCCACCGCGATCCGCTCAACCCGCTGGCGCACTTCGACCCCTTCAGCGACATGGAAGAGCTGATGCGCGATTTCTTCACGCCGGCCCTGCGCCTGCGCGAAGGCGGCGCGCCGCGCATCCGCGTCGATATTTCCGAAACCGAACAAGCTTACCTGGTACAGGCCGACATACCGGGCGTCAGCAAGGGTGACATCAAGGTATCGATCGACGGCAACCGGGTATCCATCGCTGCCGAACTGAAGAATGAACGCGAACTGCGCGATGGCGGCGGCAAGGTCGTGCGCAGCGAGCGCGAATATGGCCAGCAATACCGCAGCTTCGTGTTGCCGCATGAAGTGGAGGAAGCTGGCGCCCAGGCCCGCTATGAAAATGGCGTGCTGTTGCTGGACTTGCCGAAAAAGGCGGGCACGGGCGGCAGGCAGCTGGCGATACAGTAACCGGCGCCAGCAGCGGGGTCATGGTGCCGGTTCCGGCGCGGCCGGCGCGCAGGGCCGGCGACAAAAAAATGCGCCGGACGAATCCGGCGCATGGCGTACATGGCGGCATGCGGCAAGCGCACACCTGTCTATATATATATGTCAGTCGCGGATTTCCAGCGCCCGGTTCAGGCTCAGCGCGGCCAGCGAGGCGACGGCGCCCGACAGCAGATAGAAGCTGACATAGGCGAGGCCGAAGTTGGCCGACAGGCCCAGCGCCACCAGCGGTGCGAAGCCGGCACCGACCAGCCAGGCCAGGTCGGATGTCAGGGCCGCACCCGTGTAGCGGAAGCGGGCAGGGAAGTTCGCCGTCACGGCGCCGGCCGCCTGGCCGTAGGACAGGCCCAGCAGGCTGAAGCCGACGAGGATGAACACGTCCTGGCCCGTATTGCCGCCCCCCATCAGGGTCGGCACGAAGGCGCTGAAGATGGCGATCAGCACGGCCAGCACGCCCAGGGTGGTGCGGCGGCCCACTTTATCGGCCAGCAAGCCGGAAATCACCACGCCGACGGCGGCCAGCACGGCGCCCAGCATCTGGATTTGCAGGAAATCCGGCGCGGAACGGGTCTGGTAGACGGAAATCCACGACAGCGGAAACACGGTAACGAGGTGGAACAGCGCGTAGCTGGCCAGCGCGGCGAGGGCGCCGATCAGCACGTTGCGGCCCTGGCCGCGGCTCATTTCAAACACGCTCACGGGCTGCAGTTCGCGCTCGTCGAGCAGGCGCGCATATTCATTCGTCGATACCAGGCGCAACCGGGCAAACAGGGCCACCACGTTGATGGCGAATGCCACATAGAAGGGATAGCGCCAGCCCCAGTCGAGGAAATCCTCGTCCGTCAGCGTGGTCAGCATGAACCAGAACAGGCCGGCGGCGATCAGGAAGCCGACGGGGGCGCCCAGCTGGCCCAGCATGGCGTACCAGCCGCGCTTGTTTTCAGGCGCGTTCAGGGCCAGCAGCGACGGCAGGCCATCCCACGAGCCGCCCAGCGCCACGCCCTGGCCGATGCGCAGCACGGACAGCCAGATGATGGCGGCAAAGCCCAGGTGCGAATAAGTGGGCAGAAAAGCGATGCCGGCCGTCGACACGCCCAAGAGGAAGAGGGCGAACGTCAGCTTGGCGCTGCGCCCCATGCGGCGCTGGATTTCCATGAAGATCACGGTGCCGAACGGACGGGCGATGAAGGCGAACGAGAAGATCAGGAACGCATACAAGGTGCCTTCCAGGCGCTCTTCGAAGGGGAAGAAGACGCGCGGAAACACCAGCACCGAGGCGATGGCGTACACAAAGAAGTCAAAATACTCGGAAGCGCGGCCGATGATCACGCCGACGGCGATCTCACCGGGGTCGATATGCGATTCGACCGTGCCGGCCCCGCGTGCGTCGCGCAGGGAATGGGGGGAAAAGTCAGCGGGTACATCCCCGCTGTGTATGCGCGTGCTGGACATGATGATCGTCTCCAATATAGTTTCGAGTTCGGCCAACGCGTAACATACCCCGGGTGTCTCACGCCCGGAGTAGGACTATCCATCAGGTAGTCGTAGGAAAACTCCGTACGTACACAGTGAAAGTCCGAGCAAGGGGTAGGACAAAACGTCCAATTGCCAACGCGCTCCAGTGAGAATACAGTACCATATCTTCATCCCCTGTACTGGACTTTCCTGTATGTTTTCATTAAAAGTTCGTCGCGGACTGCTTCTTTTACCTCTCGCATTGTTGGCTGGTTGCAATACGGTGGTACTGAATCCGTCCGGAGACATCGCAGTTCAGCAAGGCAATCTGATTGTCATCTCGACATTGCTGATGCTGTTGATTATCGTTCCGGTAATCGCCCTGACCCTGCTTTTCGCATGGCGCTATAGAAAAAACAACACCGCGGCCAAATACGAGCCGGACTGGGACCACTCGACTCGCCTCGAGCTGATCATCTGGGGCGCGCCCCTGCTGATCATCATCGTGCTGGGCCTGCTGACCTGGATCAGCACCCACACCCTCGATCCCTATCGTCCGCTGAGCCGTATCGACGCCAACCGTCCGATTCCTGCCAGCCACAAGCCGATGATCGTCGAAGTCGTGGCGCTGGACTGGAAATGGCTGTTCATCTACCCTGAGCAAGGCATCGCTTCGGTCAATGAGCTGTACGCGCCCGTCGACCGCCCGATCCGCTTCAAGATCACCGCCTCGTCCGTCATGAACTCGTTCTTCATCCCCGCACTGGCAGGTCAGATCTACGCCATGCCGGGCATGGAAACGCAGTTGAATGCCGTCATCAACAAGCCAGGCGTGTATAAAGGCTTTTCCGCCAACTACAGCGGTGCCGGTTTCTCGGGCATGCGCTTCAAGTTCCATGGCGTGAACGATGCGGACTTCGACAAATGGGTGGAATCGGCACGTGCCGGTGGCGGCGCGCTGAACCGCGACGACTACCTGACGCTGGCCCAGCCGAGCGAGCGCGATCCCGTGCGCCGCTACAGCGCTGTACCTAGCGATCTGTACAAGGCAATTTTGAACCGCACCATCGTTTCCGACGCCCTGTGCGTGACGCCGGTCGAGCCATACAAACTGGCGGTGGCAAATAGCCCGGTAGCGGCCGTAACGGCAGTAGTCGCTAGCGATGCAGTGCTTGAAAAGGGCGTTCAAGCCAAGTAACGACTGCATGAATCCCGCAGCGCATAAGTACTTAGCGCTGCAGATACTGGCGCCGCTTGCCTGGCGCCTCCCTTTTTTCTCTGAGAGTAACAATGCTAGACCATATTGATCTGACGAAGCTTATATTCGGCCGTCTGACTTGGGATGCAATTCCATTTCACGAACCTATCCTGCTGGTGACCTTTGCCATGGTTGCCCTGGGCGGTATCGCACTCGTTGCGGCACTGACGTATTTCCGCGTCTGGGGTACCCTGTGGCGCGACTGGATCACCAGTATCGACCATAAAAAAATCGGTATCATGTACATGATCCTGGGCCTCGTCATGCTGCTGCGCGGTTTTGCCGACGCGCTCATGATGCGTACCCAGCAGGCCGTCGCCTTTGGCGACAATGCCGGCTTCCTGCCACCGCATCACTACGACCAGATCTTCACCGCCCACGGCGTGATCATGATCTTCTTCGTCGCGATGCCTTTCGTGACGGGTCTGATGAACTACGTGGTGCCGCTGCAAATCGGCGCGCGCGACGTGGCTTTCCCTTTCCTCAACAACTTCAGCTTCTGGATGACCACCATGGGCGCCGCCCTGGTCATGGCTTCGCTGTTCGTCGGCGAATTCGCCCGCACGGGCTGGCTGGCGTATCCACCGCTGTCGGGCATCGTCGGCAGTCCGGACGTGGGGGTAGACTATTACATCTGGTCCCTGCAGATTGCCGGGGTCGGGACGCTATTGTCCGGTGTCAACCTGATCGCCACCATCGTCAAGATGCGCGCGCCCGGCATGACCTGGATGAAAATGCCCGTCTTCACCTGGACCGCACTGTGCACCAACATCCTGATCGTCGCCGCCTTCCCGGTGCTGACGGCCGTGTTGGCCATGCTGTCGCTGGACCGCGTTGCCGGCTTTAACTTCTTCACGACGGAACTGGGCGGCAACGCCATGATGTACGTCAACCTGATCTGGATCTGGGGTCACCCGGAAGTCTACATTCTGATCCTGCCGCTGTTCGGCGTGTTCTCGGAAGTGGTCGCCACGTTCAGCAGCAAGCGCCTGTTCGGCTACGCCTCGATGGTGTACGCCACCTGCGTCATCATGATCCTGTCCTACCTGGTCTGGCTGCATCACTTCTTCACCATGGGTTCGGGCGCCAGCGTCAACTCCTTCTTCGGCATCACGACGATGATCATTTCGATCCCGACGGGCGCGAAGATCTTCAACTGGCTGTTTACCATGTACCGCGGCCGTATCCGTTTCGAACTGCCCATGCTGTGGACGATCGGCTTCATGGTCACCTTCACCATCGGCGGCATGACCGGCGTGCTGCTGGCCGTACCACCAGCCGACTTCGTGCTGCATAACAGCCTGTTCCTGATTGCCCACTTCCATAACGTGATTATCGGCGGCGTGGTCTTCGGCGTCTTCGCTGCGATCAACTACTGGTACCCGAAAGCCTTCGGCTACAAGCTCGACGCGTTCTGGGGCAAGTGCTCTTTCTGGTTCTGGTTCGTCGGCTTCTACCTGGCCTTCATGCCGCTGTACGTGCTGGGCCTGATGGGCGTGACCCGTCGCGTCAACCACTTTGAAGATCCATCGCTGCAAATCTGGACCATCATCGCCTGGTTCGGCGCCGTCTCGATCGCGCTGGGCATCGCTTCCATGCTGATCCAGTTCTATGTCAGCTACCGCAACCGTCACGCCCTGCGCGACGTTACCGGCGACCCATGGGGCGGCCGTACGCTGGAATGGTCGACGTCGTCGCCACCGCCAGACTATAATTTCGCCTTCACGCCACAAGTGCACGAACTCGATGCATGGACCGACATGAAGAAACACGGTTACCAGCGTCCGACGTCCGGTTTCACGAAGATCCACATGCCGAAGAACACCTGGGCTGGTTTCGTGATCGCCGCGCTGAGCGCACTGGTCGGTTTTGGCCTGATCTGGCAAATGTGGCTCGTCGCCAGCATCGGCTTCGTGATCATGATGGTCACCATCATCGTCCATACCTTTAACTACAAGCGCGATTACTACATTCCTGCGGAAGAAGTGGTCCGTACCGAAGACGCTTATACTAAATTGCTGAGCAGCCATGTCTGATACCATCGCCCATAACACCGGCGCCGCTGGCGCCGCACCAAGCACGCGCAGCTACTTTGTGCGCGAGCACCACCCGGAAAACGGCAGCCTGCTGGGTTTCTGGCTCTACCTGATGAGCGATTGCCTGATCTTCGCCTGTCTGTTCGCCACGTACGCCGTGGTCGGCCGCAGCTACGCGGACGGCCCGACGGGCGCCGCGCTGTTCGACCTGCCGCTGGTGGCCGTCAACACGGCCATGCTGCTGCTGTCGTCGATCACCTACGGCTTCGCCATGCTGGCCATGCAGCGCAAGAATTTGCGCAGCACCCTGGTCTGGCTGGGCATCACGGGCCTGTTCGGCCTGGCCTTCCTGTCGCTGGAAATGTATGAATTCATGCATCTGATCCACGAAGGCGCAGGTCCGCAGCGCAGCGCGTTCCTGTCCTCGTTCTTCGCCCTGGTCGGTACCCACGGCTTGCACGTGACGTTCGGCGTGATCTGGCTCGTGACCTTGATGTTCCAGTTGAACAAGCATGGCCTGACGCCGGAAAACGGCCGTCGCATGATGTGCCTGTCGCTGTTCTGGCACTTCCTGGACGTCATCTGGATCGGCGTCTTCACCTTTGTCTACCTGATGGGAGTGCTGCCATGAGCGACCACCACACACACGGCGATAGCCACCACCATGACCACCACGATCATGGCAGCCTGAAAAGCTACGCCATCGGCTTCATCCTGTCGGTGATCCTGACGGCCATTCCTTTCTGGCTGGTGATGACGAAAGCCATCACCAACTCGGGCACCATGGGCCTGGTCCTGCTGGCGTTCGCGGCTGTTCAAGTAGTGGTGCACATGGTGTACTTCCTGCACATGAACACCAAGTCCGAAGGCGGCTGGAACATGATGGCGCTGATCTTCACCATCATGATCGTGGGTATTGCCATGGCCGGTTCGCTGTGGGTCATGTACCACATGAACCACAACATGATGCCGGATCTGATGCCTGAGTACATGCATACGAAAACGGCTCCATGATGAGTCAAACGCGCCCAAGCAGCACCGGGCGCGCCCCTGGCGCCGCATCGCAAGATGCCGCGCCAGGCCCACGCGGCATGGCGGTGCGCTACGCACTGGCCTTGCTGACGGGGATCGTTTTTGCCAGTTTCTGTGCCCTGGGCACCTGGCAAGTCAAGCGCCTGTTCTGGAAGCTTGACCTGATCGAGCGCGTCGAACAACGCGTACATGCGCCCGCAACGGACGCACCTGGACCCGCAGCCTGGGCCAAGGTCACGCAGCAAACGGATGAATACCGCCATGTGCGACTCTCCGGTACTTATCTCCCCATTTTCAATACCCTGGTGCAGGCAACGACGGCACTGGGCAGCGGCTATTGGCTGGTGACGCCCTTGCGCCTGGCCGATGGCAGCACCGTGCTGGTCAACCGCGGCTTCGTGCCCAGGCGCGAAGGCATCGGCGCCAGCACGCCGGCCGGCATCGTCCACGTCGATGGCTTGCTGCGCATCAGCGAGACGGGCGGCGGTTTCTTGCGCGAAAACAGTCCTGTCACGCAGCACTGGTATTCGCGCGACGTGGCCGCCATCGGCGCCTCGCACATGTTGAGCAACGTGGCGCCATACTTCGTCGATGCGAAGGCAAAGTCGGAAACGGCCGCGGACGCGCCCGTCGGCGGCCTGACCGTGATTTCCTTCCACAACAACCACCTCGTGTACGCCTTGACGTGGTTCGCGCTGGCCTTGATGGTGGCGGGCATCACGTGGTGGATCGTGCGCGAAGACAGGCGCCGCCGCGCGCGCCGTGCCGGTGGTAACAGCAGTCAAGAAAGCGACCATGCCGGGCAGGATTGAGATCCTGCCCAACCGCGAAGTGCTGGAGCGCGGTGCGGTAGCGGCCGAGATGGAACATCCGGCCGGCCACCAGAACATGAAGCTGCTGATCCAGCTGCGCTGGCTGGCCGTGATCGGCCAGATCAGCACGATTTTCGGCGTCGGCGTGGGACTGGGCATCGCCTTGCCCGTGCCCTACATGCTCGAAGTGCTGTCCTGCCTCATCGCCTTCAACCTGGCCAGCCTCTTGCGCTGGCACGAACGCCAGCCCGTCTCGAACACGGCGCTGTTCCTCGCCTTGCTGGTCGACGTCACCGTGCTGACGGCCCAGCTCTACCTGAGCGGCGGCATCAGCAACCCGTTCGCCTTCCTGTATCTGCTGCAAGTCATCCTCAGCGCCGTGCTGCTGGAAGTGTGGTCGACCTGGATCATGGTGGCCATCACCAGCCTGTGCCTGGCCGGCCTGGCCTTGCTGCCCGGCCCCCTGATCCTGCCGATCGACCCCGAGCGGGGCTTTTCCAGCCTCTACGTGCAAGGCTTGCTGATCTGTTTCATCCTCAACGCCGCCTTGCTGGTGGTGTTCATCACGCGCATCAACCGCAACCAGCGCGCCGGCGACGCCAAGGTGGCGGACTTGCGCCAGCGCGCGGCGGAAGAAGAGCACATCATCCGCATGGGCTTGCTGGCCTCGGGCGCCGCGCACGAGCTGGGCACGCCGCTGGCGACCCTGTCCGTCATCCTTGGCGACTGGCGCCGCATGCCGGAATTGAGCAAGAACGGCGAATTGCTGGAAGAAATCACGGAAATGCAGGCGCAGCTGCAGCGCTGCAAGAGCATCGTCAGCGGCATCCTGTTGTCGGCAGGCGAGGCGCGCGGCGAATCGTCCGTGAAGACGACGATCAACACCTTCCTCAACGACCTCGTGGAAGAATGGCGCACGAGCCGGCCCATCCACGATTTCGAGTACGATAACCGCATCGAGCACGACGTGCCCGTCGTCTTCGATTCGACCCTGAAACAAACCATCTGCAATGTGCTCGACAATGCGCTGGAAGCGTCGCCCGACTGGCTGCGCTTCGAAGCGACGCGCGAAGCGGACGCCTTGCACCTGGTGATCACCGATGCGGGCCCCGGCTTCGAGCCGTCGATGCTGACGCACCTGGGCAAACCGTATCAAAGCAGCAAGGGCAAGCCCGGCGGCGGCCTCGGCCTGTTCCTGGTGGTCAACGTTGCGCGGACTTTGGGCGGCACGGTGACGGCGCGCAACCGCGTGCAGGGCGGGGCGGTGGTGCACCTGGCCCTGCCGCTGGCAGCCATCAAACTGGAAAGAGAAAGCGACCACCATGCAGGATGACCGTCTGTTACTGATCGTGGAAGACGATGCCGCGTTTGCCCGCACCTTGGGCCGCTCGTTCGAGCGGCGCGGCTACCAGGTCATCCTGGCCACCAATTTCGATGAAGCGAGCGCCTTGCTCGAGCAGCATTGCCCCGATTACGCCGTCGTCGATTTGAAGTTGAATGGCAATACCTCGGGCCTGGCCTGCGTGCAGATGCTGCACCAGCACGATCCGGACATGCTGATCGTCGTGCTGACGGGCTACGCCAGCATCGGCACGGCCGTCGAAGCGATCAAGCTGGGCGCCTGCCAGTACCTGGCGAAACCGTCGAACACGGACGATATCGAAGCGGCCTTCGGCCACGTGGCCGGCAACGCCGACATCGAACTGACGAGCCGCGCCACCAACATCAAGACCCTGGAATGGGAACGCATCCATGAAATGCTGGCCGAGACGGATTTCAACATCTCGGAAACGGCACGTCGCCTGGGCATGCACCGCAGGACCCTGGCGCGCAAGCTGGAGAAGCAGCGCGTCAAATAGGCTGGCGTTTAGCCGTTGATGTTATAGCCCGACACTTTCCAACTGGCATCTTTTTCCAGCACGGTCGTGATGGTTTCGCGCACGTCGGCCTTGTTTTCATACTGGCTCACGTAGTCGATGACGACCTTGTCCGGGCCCGGCTTGCCGGCCGGCGCCTTTTGCAGGGCGGCCGACTTCAGCTTGCGCGACTTGAACTCGCCCAGCGGCCAGTGCACGGCCGTGATCAGCATCTTCCAGCCCGACTTCGACATTTCGCTGCGCAGCGAGGCCGCGCTGCTGTCCCACGTGCCCGCATCGTCGCCCGCATCCATGCGCTTGAGCCAGCTGTTCGCGGCGACCTTGGCGGCCGCCACTTCCGAGGATTCCTGCGCCATGGCGGGCTGGGCGCCAAACAGGGCGGCGGCGACGAACATCGATGTGATGATTTTCATGGTGGTTCCGCAAGAGATTGAACAGGCACCAAGATTAGCGCCAAAGCCGGGCCCGGCATAGCGTTTTCTAAGGGGCGGTGCGGGCGCGCAACATCAGGCCGGCGCCAGCCACGCCATCTTCTGCACCTGGATATGCGGGTGGCTCTCCAGCGCTTCCCATTCCGGCAGGAAGACAAAACCCTGCTTCTGGTAAAACGCCGCCGCGCGCGCGTTTTCCGGCGCCACATCGAGCACCAGCCGCGCATGGCCAGTGGCCACGGCCTGCCGTTTCACGGCATCGACCAGGCCCTGCGCCACGGCCATGCCGCGGTATTCTCGCTGCACCCACATGGCGATCAGGTTGCACTCGCCATTGCCGGCGACCACTTGCGCGGCGATGCCGATGGCGTGTTCGCCGTCAAAGGCGAGGAAAAACGTCCGCTGCGCCGTGCTGACGGCGCGCTGCCGCCAGTCCGCGTCGGCATAGGCGGCCGCGCTGGCATGGCTGACGCCAAAGGCGGTCGGCGCGTCGAGCAGCGAAGTGAGGCGCGTGGCTTTCAGGGCGGGCCAATCGGCCGGGGTGGTGGGGCGGATGTGGATAGCGTTCAAACCAGGGAATTCCTTGTTGTGCGGCGTGGTCGTGGATTATTTGCCTATATTAACAGCGCCGCTGCCGCGTTCGCCCATTTCCGCACGGTAGGTGCGCGCCGACAGATCGAGCAGCGCCTTGGCCTGGGCCGCCACCAGCAAGCCAGCACGGTAAAAGGCGTTGGCCGAGGAGCTGACGTCGTCGATGATGACTTCATTGATCCACACGCTGCCGCTTGCCAGATAGCCGGGGAAACAGTCATTCAAGCCATCGCGCAAGCCGTGCAGAATGGCGTCCCGGTATTCGTCCGGGCACGCCACCTTCCAGTGGATGCCCCTGTCCTGATTGTCATGGAACTGGATGCGCAGTCCCGCCGTGCGAAAGCGCCCGCCCAGGTGCTGGCTGAACCAGGCGAGGTGTTCTATTTGCTGTGGTACCTTGTCGTGACGGGAGTGCATGGTCTGTTTGGCCTGCTCAGCTCTTGGCATCGAAGGCCGGATGATAGGCGACATTCCCCGATGGCAGCGCCGAATCGAAAGCCAGCGCCTGGAAATATTCGGCCGGCACGCCCGGCAACACCAGCGCGCCGTGTGCCTGGAAGCCGAAGCGCCCGTAGTAGGCAGGCTCGCCCAGCACCACGCAGCCCGCCGCGCCCCGCTGGCGCAAGTCGTCCAGCAACTGCTTGATGAGCTCGCTGCCCACCCCTTGCTGCTGATGGCTGGGGGCCACTGAAACGGGCCCCAGGCCAAACCAGTGCGGCGCGCCGTCGCCGATGGCGACGGGCGAGGCGGCCGCGTGGCCGATCAGTTCTCCGTCCTGTTCGGCCACCAGCGAGACGCTCAGGGCGCCCGCGTCGCGCAAGGCTTTCACGATGAACTGTTCCGTGTGGTCCGTGTGCGCGGCGTGCAGGAAAGCATCGCGCGTCAGCTGGTCGATGGCCCCGATGTCGGCCGCGGTTTCCTTGCGTATGATCAATGTACTGTTCCTCATGACTGGTCCCACACTTCAATGGTCAGGAGCTGGCCTGGCGCGCAGGCGGCGATGCGGTCCCCGTGGACGGTGATGCAGCCGGGCCAGCCCGTGGGCTGGTCGCGGGGAAAAACGCCATCCTGCGCGACGGCGATGCCGTTTTCCAGCAGGGGCAGGATGTCGCCCGCCAGCGCCGTGTAGCGGTTGGGAAAGCCGTTCGACGACAGCTGGGTCGCCTTGCCTTGTGCACACAGTTGCGCGATCCAGTCGGCGCCGAACAGGCCCGCTTCCCACGTGGCCAGGAACGCTTCCTTGTTGACTTTCGTCATATCGGCCATGCGTTGCGGCGTGTCTGTCGAAATGATGGTCCACCAGCCTGACATAAATGATTCCCTGTAATAAATAAGTGCTTCAGCGCGTCATGGCCCGGCGCAGCACATAGCTGAGGCCATCGACGGCCGCCACCATCAGCAGCATGGCGATGATGACGGTGGCGGCGCTCTGCATCTGGAACAGCGACAGATGGTACTTCAGCATCTGCCCCAGGCCGCCCGCGCCGACGACGCCGAGGATGGCGGCGGCGCGGATATTGTTTTCCCAGCGATACAGGGTGTAGGACATCATCTGCGGCCCGCACTGGGGCAGGGTGGCGTACAGGAAGGCCACGGCCGGGCGCGCCCCGTTGATGCGCAGGGTGGCGGCCGGCAGCGGCGGGCAATTCTCGAAGGCGTCGGCAAACAGACGTCCCAGCACGCCCACCGTGTGCAGGGCCAGCGCCAGGGTGCCGGCGAACGGGCCCAGGCCGGCGGCGATCAGCAGGATCGAGGCCCACACGAGTTCGGGAATCGAGCGCAGCACATTCAGGACGCCCCGTGTCGCGTTGCGCGCCACATTGCCGAAGCGGCCGCTGGCAGGCAGGGCCAGCAGTGCACCGAGCACGGCGGCAATCACCGTGCCGATGGCCGACATGGCCAGGGTTTCGAAAGTGGCCACGCCCACTTTCACGAGGAAGGCGCCGGCCAGCTCGGGCGGGGCGAAGCCGTGCAGGAAGTCGGCCGTCGTGCGCAGCGCGTCCGCGCTGAAGAACTCGCCCCATTTCAGGGGCAGGGTGGCGAAGCTGGCAATGACGAGCAGCAACAAGCCGGCCAGCAAGGCCCAGGTCGACCAGCGCACGGGCGTGGAAACAGGCAGCATGGACGTGTCGTTCTTC
Organism: Janthinobacterium sp. SUN118; assembly: GCF_030397695.1. Classification (NCBI taxonomy): domain Bacteria; kingdom Pseudomonadati; phylum Pseudomonadota; class Betaproteobacteria; order Burkholderiales; family Oxalobacteraceae; genus Janthinobacterium; species Janthinobacterium sp. SUN118. Next base: position 2,707,792 of record NZ_JAPUBV010000001.1, read on the forward strand.
ATGCCAGCCTCCGGCGCAGCATGGCGGAGACGGCGTCGGCGCCCGCCACCAGCAGCACGAATACCATCAGCATGGTGGCCAGTTCATTGCCCGCCATCATCTTCATCGATTCATCCATGCGCTGGCCCAGGCCGCCGGCGCCGACGAAGCCCATGACGACGGAACCGCGGATCGCGCATTCCCAGCGGTAGATCGTGTACGACACGAGTTCGGCGGCCGACTCGGGCAGGGCGCCGTACAGCAGGGCCTTCAGCCTGCCGCTGCCGTTGTGCAGCAGGGCGTTGCAGGCGGCGGCATCCGACGATTCGAGGATTTCCGCGTAGACCTTGCCCAGCATGCCGCAATAGGTGAGGGCGATGGCGATCACGCCTGCCGTCGGCCCCAGGCCGACGATGCGCACCAAGAGCAATGCCCACACCAGTTCTGGCACGCTGCGCAGCAGCACCAGCACGGCGCGCACGCCGTGGCGCAGGGCGGCGGCCGGCGGCGACACGTGGCCGGAACCGATGCGCGAAATCGACAGCCGTTCCGTCACCAATAAGGTCAAGGGGATGGCGCCCAGCATGGCCAGTGCCATGCCGGCCGTCGCCATGGCGATGGTTTCCCAGCTGGACACAGCCACCAGGTGCAGGAATTCCAGCGAGTGCGCGGGCGGCACGAAGCTGGCGATGAAATTCCACGTCGCTTCCAGGCTTTGCGCGTCGAACAGGATCCACGGCTTGAATTCGGCCTGCACCAGCATCGGCCACAGCACGAGCAGCACGATGGCGGCGGCGCTCAGGCGACCGCGCCAGGCGGGGTCGCGCGGCAGGGCGGCGTCGGCGGCCTTCAGCAAAGGGGCCTCGCGGCGTCCAGCCGCGCTTCCACGGCCTCGAATGCGGGCGCGGGGTCGGCCTGGTTGCGGTACAGCGCTTCGATCATGGCGTCGCTGACGTCGGCGCTGGCCGCATCGAACACCACCTTGCCGTCGCGCAAGGCGATGATGCGCGGGAAGCAGGCGCGCGCGATTTCCACCTGGTGCAGGCTGCAGATCAGCGTGGCATGACGCGCTTGCGCTTCCGCCTGCAGCACGGCGATCGTCTGCAGGGCCAGCGTGGGGTCGAGCGCGGACAGCGGCTCGTCGACGAGGAAGACCTCGGCGTTCGAGACGAGCGCGCGGGCCATGCCGCAGCGCTGGCGTTCGCCGCCGGACAGGCGGTCGACGCGCGCATACAGCTTGTCCTGCAGGTTGAACTTGCCCAGCGCGACCCAGGCGGCGCGCGGGTCGACGGGCGCCAGCAGCGAACGGATGGCCGTCCACAAGCTCCATTGCGGCAGCCGGCCCGCCAGCACGGCGTTGACGACGCGCTGGCGCGGCGGCAGCGGCGGCGTCTGCGGCGCCAGGAACAGGCGCGCGCGCAGGGCGTGGCGCTGCGCGCTGCCGATTTCCCACGGCGCGCTGCCAAGTATATTCAAGGTGCCCGCTGCGGGACGCAGCGCGCAGGCCAGCGTGTGCAGCAGGCTGGTCTTGCCGGCGCCGGAAGGGCCGATCAGGGCGATCTGTTCACCCGGCGCCACGTCCAGGCTAAGCTCGAGCAGGGCCAGCGCATTGCCGGCGGCGCCCGCGTGGTGGACGCTGACCTTGTGAAGTTGGAATGTCATGCGATGTTCGGTCTTGGGGAGGGGGGGTGTCGGATTACGCGGCTGGGCCGCTAATCCGACCTGCGCCATGCAATAGCAGCGCAGGTCGGATCAGTCCGCAGGACGTGATCCGACAGGTTTCAGCAGTTACTTCAACAGCTTCGCATCGCGCGCGGCCGCTTCGATATCCTTGTAGTTCTCGGCCTTGGTCGGGATGAACCGGGTGGCGCGCTGCAGTTCGAGGATTTCCTTGCCTTCAGGCGTGGACGGGTCCAGCGCCAGGAAGGCGTCCGTCAGCTTCTTGCGCACGACGGGATTCATGTCGGCGCGCACGCTCCAGTTGTAGTCGTAGTAGCCGGGCGTCGTGTAGAACACGCGCACCTTGGCCGGGTCGACCTTTTTCGCTTCCACCAGCTTTTCCCACACGGAGATGTTCAGGGTGCCCGCATCGACCTTGCCGCCGGCCACGGCCGCCACGGTGGCGTCATGCGCGCCCGAGAACGCGATGCGCTTCATGTCCGTATCCGGGTTGATCTTGGCGGCCAGCAAGTAGTAGCGCGGCATCAAATGACCGGACGTCGACGATTCCGAGCCGAACGTGAAATTCTTGCCCTTCAGGTCGGACAACTGGTTGATGTCCTTGCTGGTGGTCACGAACACGGAGCGGAACTTCGTGTCTTCCTCGCGCTGCACCAGCGGCACGATCTTGCCGCCGCTGCGCACGTTCGCCTGCACGAAGGTGAAGCCGCCGAACCAGACCATGTCGAGCTTGTTATTGATCAAGCCTTCCACGGACGCCGCGTAGTCGGTCACGGGCGTAAATTCCACCTTCATGCCCAGCTTTTTCTCCAGGTAGCTGCCCAGCGGCTTGAACTTGCGCTGCAATTCCGTCGGCGCTTCGTCGGGAATGGCGGACACGCGCAGCACTTGCTGCGCCTGCGCCAGGCCGCTGTGGATGGCCAGGGTGGCGGCGACGGTGGCCAGGATGGCGGGGAATTTAGAGAACGTGGTCATGGGACTGCCTTTGCAAAAAATATTCATTAAAATACGGAAACCCCGATGTTGCCTTCCTGCATCTCGCCGATCACGGTTGCCTCGGCAAAACCTTCGGCACGGAAAATCGCCAGCACCTGTTCGACGGCTTCCGGCGCGCATGCCACCAGCAGGGGACCGGCCGTCTGCGGATCCGTCAGGATGGCCTTGTCGATGGCGCTGAGGCCATCGTCGAGCTGCACCTGCGCGCCATAACCTTGCCAGTTGCGGCCCGAGGCGCCCGTGATGTTGCCGTTTTGCGCCAGTTGCTGCACTTGCGGCAGCAGCGGCACGTCGCGCATGGCGATGCGCGCCTGCAATTTGGCGCCGCGCGCCAGTTCCAGCGAGTGGCCAAGCAAGCCGAAGCCCGTCACGTCCGTCAGTGCATGCACGCCGTCCAGCAGGGCCAGCTTCTTGCCCGGGGTATTCAATTTGGTGGTGTTGTCGATCAGCGAGGCATAGCCGCCCGCGTCGAGCGCATTCTTCTTCAGCGCGGCCGACAGGATGCCCACGCCGATCGGCTTGCCCAGCACCAGCTTGTCGCCGGCGCGCGCGCCCGCGTTGCGCTTCACCTGCGAGGGGTGCACGAGGCCCAGCACGACGAGGCCGTAGATCGGCTCGACGGAATCGATGGTGTGGCCGCCCGCGATGGGGATGCCGGCCTGGGCGCAGATGGTTTCGCCGCCTTTTAATATCAGGCCGATGGTTTCCACCGGCAGCTTGTTGATCGGCATGCCGACCAGGGCCAATGCCATGATGGGCGTGCCGCCCATGGCGTAGACGTCGGAAATGGCGTTGGTGGCGGCGATGCGGCCGAAGTCGAACGGGTCGTCGACGATGGGCATGAAGAAATCCGTCGTGGCGATCAGCGCCTGCTCGTCGTTGAGCTGGTAGACGGCCGCGTCGTCCGAGGTTTCTATGCCGACCAGCAATTCCTTCGGCAGGGGGAAGCCGCCGCTGCCTTTCAGGATGTCGGCCAGCACGCCTGGCGCAATTTTGCAGCCGCAGCCGCCGCCATGGGCAAATTCGGTCAATCGGATGGGGCTTGGAACGCTATCGGACATGGTCTTCATCCTGCTGAAATAAGTAATTAGATGGCAAGCCAGGCATCACGCGGCGCTGGCGGTACGTTGTTCGCCGACGATAGCACATAATGCGCGCGCGGCTTGCTCAAAGGCATGTTCTGAAATATCGGGCAAGACCAGCGGCGTCGCCTGCGCGTAGCGGCTGAAATTGCGCGCGATCGATTGCCGGTACACGGGGTCGTAATGCTGGACCAGCAATTCCTCCACCAGCTCGGCCATGCGGCCCGCCGTCGCCAGTTGCTGCCAATGGGCGATTTTCTCGCGGCCATGCAGCTGCGTCAACAGGGCCAGCTGCACGTTCAGGCGCGCCGGGTCGCCGACGAAATGCGCGTAATCGTCCATCAGCAGGCGCACGCGCTCGCCGATATCGAGCCGCACGTCGGTGCAGGCGGCCGCGCGCATCTTTTCCATCAGCGCGTCGGGCACGCGCAAGCGGCCCACTTTCTTGCTTTCGGATTCGATGAACACGGGGAGTGCCGGGTCGAAATGGCGCAACTGCTGCCACAGCGCGCTTTCAAACGCCTTTTGCGATGGCTGCTCTTCTTCCGGCAAGCCGCCCAGCACGGAGCCGCGGTGGGCGGCCAGGTCTTCCAGGTCGATCACTTGCGCGCCCTGGCGGTCCAGCACCTGCAGCAAGCGGCTCTTGCCGCTGCCCGTGGGGCCGCACAGCACGTTGATGAAATCGAAACGCTCGGGCAGGGTGGCCAGCTCGGCGTTTACGTGGCGCCGGTATTCCTTGTAGCCACCGTCGAGCTGGGTCACGGGCCAGCCGATGCGCGCCAGGATATGCACCATGGCGCCGCTGCGGTTGCCGCCGCGCCAGCAATACACGAGCGGCTTCCACTGTTGCGGATGGCCGAGGAAGCCGTTTTCGATATGCCGCGCGATATTCTGCGCGATCAGCGCTGCGCCCAGTTTCTTCGCTTCGAAGGCGCTCGTCTGCTTGTACAGGGTACCCACGCGCACGCGCTGTTCGTCGTCCAGCACGGGCAGGTTGATCGCGCCCGGCAAGTGGTCTTCCGCGAACTCGGACGGGCTGCGCACGTCGATGATGGCATCGAATTCGGTCAGGCGGGGCAGGATATCGCTGAAAGGCAGGACTGCGGGGTATTTCATCGTGGCGAGGGCGCTGGCAAGGGGAAACGCATATTATCCCCGATAAACGCCCGTGCCGTCGGTGTTTGCGCCGCCTAGCCTGGTTCTTGCTGCTCCGCAAAGAAATTGAGCAGGCTGTGCGGCGCGTCCTCGCCAAAACACAGGCTGAAGACGCGCCCGGACTCCGCCGCCGCCGCGCTGCTGCGCGCAAACAGCGCCGTTTCATACGCTTGCAGGGCCGCTTCCACGTCGCCGGGATGGGCCGCCAGCGCCTGCGCCAGCTCGGCGCCGTCGAGCATGGCGAGGTTGGCGCCTTCGCCGGCGGGCGCCATCAGGTGGGCCGCGTCGCCCAGCAAGGTCACGCCCGGCACGCGCCGCCAGGCATGGTCGGGCGGCAAGGTATGCACGGGACGGGGCACGGGCGGCGTCTCGCCATCCGTGATCAGCGCCGTCAGCGCCGGCGCCCAGCCGGCAAATTCCGCGGCGACGCGGGCGCGGGCGGCCGCGGGATCGCCAAAGTCGATGCCGGCCAGCCATGCCTCCGGTTTCTGCAAGGCCACATAGGTATGCAGCACGCCATCGGGCTCGCGGTGGGCCTGGATGCCCTTGCCGGGCGCCAAGGCAAACAGGGCGCCGGCGCCCACGGCTTGCGCGCTGGCCCGGTGCTGGCGGTCGCTATCGAGCAGATATGTTTCAATGAAGGAGACGCCCGAGTACACGGGCTGCGCGCCGGACAGCAGGGGGCGGACCCGGGACCAGGCGCCGTCCGCGCCCACCAGCAGGTCGGTTGTTGCCGTCGCGCCATCGGCAAAGGTCAGCCGGTGCCTGCCTCCGCCCAGCGCGGTGGCGGCCGCAAGCCTGTGGCCCCAGCGCACGGTGCCGGCCGGCAGCGAGTCGAGCAGGATGCGGCGCAGCGCGCCGCGCGGCACTTCCGGACGCCCGCCCGTGCCATCGTCGCCCTCGTCGAGCAAGACCGTGCCATGCATGTCCAGCACCCGGCTCGCTTCGCCGCCCGCGTGGATGATGGCGCGGAACGCGTCGTACAGGCCGGCCGCCCTCAGTGCGCGCTGGCCATTCTCTTCATGAATGTCGAGCATGCCGCCCTGGCCGCGCGCCTGCGGCGACGCATCCGCTTCATGGATGGTGGCGGCGATGCCGTGGACATGCAGCACGCGGGCGAGCATCAGCCCGCCCAGGCCCGCGCCGATGATGGTGATGTGTGGATGCATGGGGATTCCTTAAGGGGAGGGGCGGTAGCGTTCAACCATATGAATGGAACGGCGTTCCACAAGAATTTTGCGGCATCGCATCATCTGTGTCAAGATAAGCGATGCTGAAAAATGTAACGCAACCACCACGGCGCGACGCCTCGCTGACGCGCGACACCATCATCGACGCCGCCATCAGCCTGCTGGACACGGCCGGCGAGAGCGGCCTGACATTCCGCGCCCTGGCCGCGCGCCTGGCCACGGGCGCGGGCGCGATTTACTGGCACATTGCCAACAAGGACGAGCTGTTCACGGCGGCCAGCGACAGCGTCGTCATGCGCGCCATGGAGGCTGTCTTGCCGGGCGCCACGCCGCCAGCCTGCATCCGGGCCGTGGCGCTGGCCGTGTTCGAGGCGATGGATGCACATCCGTGGCTGGGCTCGGCGCTGGCGCGCGCGCCGGGCCAGTTGCCCACCGTGCGCATCCTCGAGCGCCTGGGCCGGCAAGTGGACGCGCTGGGCGTGCCGGCAGAGCGGCAATGGCTGGCCGCCTGCACGCTGCTCAATTATCTGCTGGGCGTGAGCGGGCAGAATGCGGCCAACGCCGCCATCGGCCGCGCCAACGGCCTGGACAGGTCTCATTTCCTCGACAGCCTATCAGCCGCGTGGTCGCGCCTCGATGCGCAGGCGTTTCCATTTGCCCGCAAGGTGGCGGGGCAGCTGCGCACGCACGACGACCGCGAGGATTTTTTGGCGGGCATCGACCTGATCGTGCATGGCTTGCAGGCGCTGCAGGCGGGCCGCTAGCCCAGCAGGCGTCCCAGCAGCGGCGCCAGCAAGACCGTCACGACGCCGGAAAAAATCATCGTCAGGCTGGCCACGGCGCCTTCTTCCGTGCCCACGCGGCGCGCCACGGACAGGCCGAAGCCGTGCGCGGCCGCGCCATACGGGGCGCCGCGGGCGATGCGCATGCGCAGGGGCAGCAGTTTCAGCAGCGGTTTACCCAGCATCAATCCAAACAGGCCCGTCATCACGACAAAGATGCCCGTCAGCTGGGCCGAGCCGCCCATGTGGCGCGACGCTTCCAGCGCGAACGGCGTCGACACGGAACGCGCCAGCAGGCTGCGCGCCATGTCGCCGTGCACGCCCAGCAAGCGGTCCAGCAGCAGGGTGGCGGCGACCGATGCCACGATGCCGGCGCAGCTACCCAGCGACAAGGCCAGCCAGTGCTTGCGGATCAGTTTGCGCTCCTGGAAGATGGGCAGCGCGAACGCCACGGTGGCAGGCCCCAGCAGCCACGGCAGCCAGCGCGTCTCGCCGAAGTACGTGGAGAACGGCGTCGCCGTCGCCTGCACGATGACGATCAGGATGGCCGAGGTGCAGATGGCCGGCGTCAGCAGGAAGTGCGGGTGGCGCTTGTGCACGGCCTGGTTGGCATAGAACAGCACCAGGGTCAGCAGCAAAAAAAGCAGGGACAAGACGAGGGTGCTCATGCTGCTGCCCTGGCATTGCGCTGGCGCCGCAGTGTTTGCAGGCGCAGCCGGCGTTCATAGCGGCACACCCATTCCACGGTCAGGGCCGTGGCCAGCATCACGCAGGCAAAGCCCAGGCCGATGTTCACGAACAGCATCAAGCCCTGTGACTTCAACAGCTGCGTAAATTGCACCACCGATACCACCAGCGGGATGAAGAACAGCAGCATGTTGGCCAGCAGCCAGTTGGCGCCCAGTTCGATGGCGGCCGGCCGCACCCAGCCCGCCAGCAGCAGGGCTACCAGCACGAACAGGCCGACGACGCCGCCGGAAAACGGCAAGTGCAGGGCGGCGGCGGCCTGGTCGGCCAGCCACCAGGCGGCGATCAGCACGCCCACTTGCCACAGCGTCTGCGCCGGCTGGCGCCAGGCGGGCATGGAGGGCAGGGCGGCGACAGGATGGGGGACGGCTTTCACGGCGGGCTTTCAAGTTGCAGGGGGAAGTTTTCATTGTAGGGATTGCACATCAAAAGATAAAATGACTTAAACTCATGATCATCATTCGATATTGGAATGCATTATGGATATCCGCTCCCTGCGCTACTTCGTCGAAGTGGTCGAGCAGAACAGTTTTACGCGCGCGGCCGCCCGGCTGCACGTGACGCAGCCCACCGTCAGCAAGATGATCCAGCAGCTCGAACAGTCGCTGGACCTGGCCCTGCTGGACCGCGCCGGCAAGCGCTTTACCCTGACGGATGCGGGCCAGGTGGTGCTGTCGCGCGCGCATGAGCTGCTGGCCCTGCATGCGGAACTGAAGGTGGAATTGCGCGACCTGCAGCAGATGGAGCGGGGCGAGCTGCGCGTGGGCGTGTCGCCGCAGACCCATTCCACGCTGGCGCCGTGGCTGGCCGAATACCACCAGCGCTATCCGGGCATCGAGCTGAAGATGTATGAAAGCGGCACGCAAGCCATCGAGCGCGACTTGCGCACGGGCACGGTGGAGCTGGGCACCATGCTCGACTACCCGGGCAATGCGGCCACCTGGCAGGATTTCGACGCATTGCCCCTCGTGCGCTCGCCCCTGTGCCTGCTGGCACCGGCCGACAGCGCCTGGCGCGGCCGCGCCTCGGTGGCCCTGGCCGAGCTGGCCGGCAGTCCCTTCGTGTTCTACGGCGCCTCGTTCGCCCTGAACGACATCGTGCTCGACGCCTGCCAGCGCGCCGGTTTCGTGCCGCGCATCGCCGGCCGCAGCGGCCAGTGGGATTTCATCGCCTCGCTGGTGCGCCTGGGCGTGGGCGTCTGCCTGCTGCCGAAGATGTATTGCGACACGCTCGACGCCGCGCATTTTGCCGTCATCCCGCTCGACGGCCCGCCCGTGGAGTGGAATTTGATGCTGGCCTGGCGCCGCGGCGGCCGGCTGTCGTTCGCCGCGCGCGCCTGGCTCGATCTCGTCAGGGCGCACATGGCGCCGCCCGGGCGATTACAATAGGCGCTCGCCAACCACCGCCAAACACATGAAGAACATCGGTAACGCCAAACTCAAGCGCACGGCAGGCTCATTGCTGCTGGGATTGCTGTGCACTGTGGGCCTGATGAGCGAGATGGGCCATGCCCAGGCCGCCATTCCCGTTTATGGCTACTTCGTCAAGAATAGCTATCCGCACGATCCGCGCGCCTTCACGCAGGGCCTGCTGTTCAAGGATGGCCACCTGTATGAAAGCACGGGCCAGAATGGCCAGTCGTCGTTGCGCAAGGTGGACCTGGCGACGGGCAGGGTGCTGCAGCGGGCCATGCTGGACAAGAACGTGTTCGGTGAAGGCATCACGGCCGTGGGCGACGAGATCCTCGGCCTGACGTGGACCTCGCAGACCGGCTATGTGTTCGACCAGAAAACCTTCCAGCTGAAGCGCACTTTCAGCTACAAGGGCGAAGGCTGGGGCCTGGCCAGCGACGGCAAGGCCGTTTACATGAGCGACGGCACGTCCGCCATCCGCGTGCTGAATCCGAAGACCCTGGCCGAGGTGCGCCGTGTCGAGGTGAAGGCCGAAGGCCGTCCCATCGAGCGCCTGAACGAGCTGGAAATGGTCAATGGCGAGCTGTTCGCCAATGTGTGGGGCGCCGACGTGATCGCCCGCATCGACCCGGCCAGCGGCAAGGTGGTGGGCTGGATCGACCTGACGGGCCTGCTGCCGCCCGAACAGCGGGGCACGGCCAATCCCGACGCCGTGCTCAATGGCATCGCCTGGGATGCGCGCGGCAAGCGCCTGTTTGTCACGGGGAAATTGTGGCCGAAGCTGTTCGAGATCGAGCTGATCGAGATCCAGCGCCATTGATGTTTCCTGCGGGACAGTGTTGCTGGGGATGAATCGTTTATGATGTTCATCCTTCGCCCGGTGCGACCTTTACAGGATGCCATGCTGTCCCTACCTTTATGCCGCCTGACGGTCGCCGCCGTCCTGGCCGCCGTCATCCTGCCCGCCGTGCAGGCGCAAACGCCGTACGTGCCGGTGAGCAAACAATATGGCGACTTCGTCGTCACCAACGACCGCCACGACCCGCTCGTCACCTTGACTTTCCGCAAGCAGGGCTATTGGCCAGGCGGCGCGCGCGAAGTGGTGGAAGTGCGGCCCCTGCCGGCCACGCGCGAAGGCCAGCCCATGCTGCTGGCGTTTACCAAGGGTTATACGGGCCAGGGCACCATCCTCATCGGCGTGCAGAACGGCGAACCGCTGATGCGTCCCGTCAGCCCCCTGCAGCGCGACAGCATGGTGCGCACGGAGCGCGACCCGGAATGGGGTGTGCCGCAGCGGGGGCGCGACAGCCTGCTGCTGTTTGCCCGCGACGGACGCGCGCTCGATACGCGCACGGGCGAGCTGCTGTGGTTTGACGTGCAGGGCGTCGTCACCGGCGATTATCCGAATGCCATGCTGGTGTCCGTCTCGCCCGACAGGCAGCGCGCCGCCTACCTGTCGAATGCGCTGACCAAGGTGAAGATCATCGTTGCCACGCGCGACGACGGCATCGCCGGCGCCCTGGCCTTGCCGCCGGATACCTACCAGCGCTGGCTGAAACCGTTGTCGGACAAGGCCTCCGAGCAGGCGCACGTCGCCATCAAGGCGGGCAAGGGCCGCACGGATTCGAACCGCATCCGGCGCGAACTGGAACTGGCCTGGTTTGGCGAGCAATTTCAATGGAAACAGGGCCAGCACGGCTGGCAGGTGACGGGCCTGGGCTTGACGACCACGCCTGTCGCCGCACAAGGAGCACAGCCATGAAAATCCATCACCTCCTCGGCGCCTGCCTTGCCGCGGGCTTGCTGGCCGGCTGCGTGCATGGCGAAATGTTTCCCAGGGATTATCTGGCGCAAGACATCGACAGGCAGCAGGCGTTGCTGGAACTGGACGTCGCCTTCGAACAGGCGCCCGACTACAAGCTGACGTCGCGCAGCTCGGCCCGCGCCGACGGCAGCCTCGAGTACTCGGGGGCGCCGCACATCGTCGTGCCGTTCTACCAGAAGGGCCTCGGCTTCGACCAGGGTTTTGCCGGCACCTACATCTTTGCCGTCGTGTATCCGGTTGCCAAGGTCGAGACGGCCACGGCCAGCAGCCGCGTCTTCGGCCAGCAAGTCGATGCATCGCAGCAGGGCGGCCAGCGCTACCGCTTCCGCGTGCCGGGCAAGGCGCAGTGGAACAGCAATGAAACCTTCATGCTGAGCTTTGCGCGCAAGGATCGCCGCGAGGAAATCACTTTCCGTTTCAGCAATGAAAAAAGCTGTCCATCCGCCTTCAAGGCCATCACGCCACGCTATGGTTTTCCGATCAGCGTCAGCGCCACCTTCAAGGATGGCAAGGGTTGCCTGAAAGTGTGCGACAGCCGCGACCAGTATCCGGGCTTCTGCGCCTTCCAGCCGCCGCCAGCCGCCTGACTATCATCATGCAAGCCACGCGCCGGCGCTTGCCGGCGCGGCGCTTATACACGTGCGCCTGGCCGGCAATCTCTCCAATTGTCATCGAATTGCGCATAAACCCCGCCTTTTGCCAGGCTAGCCTGGCTGGAAATTGACGCAGATCAATTCCCGCATCGGCATGCAACTCTTGCCGCAAAAACATCTTTCCTAAGCGTATTATATTCTTGCCGTTTTCAGCGCACCTTGCATGGCGCGGCGACGGCCTGACATCCGAAACGCCTCATCCCGTGGAGAGACCAGAATGAAAATGCCCGTGTTAGGAAGTACGCAAGCCGCCATTACCAACCGCCCACTCGACATGCTGGCCACCGACACGGCGGCCGTGCGCGCCATTGCCCAGGCGGCCGTCAGCGTCGAGCTGTTCACCATTCCCCTGTACATGGCTACCATGTATTCGATCCAGGGCACGCACCAGATCAATTCGCAGGGCATCACCTATTACGAAGGCCGCCAATGGCCGGGCATGGGCACCACGGCGCGACCAGAACTGGCGGAACAGAAAGCCTTCAACATCATCTTCAGCGTCTTCATCCAGGAGATGCTGCACCTGCAGATGGCCGCCAACCTGGCCACGGCCATCGGCGCGGCGCCGTGCTTCACGGGCTCGGAACTGCAATCGCAGGAGCATGGCTGGACCTGCTATGGCAAGGACTGCACGGTGATTCCGCACATCGTCGACTTGCAGGACACGTCCGGCTACCGCCATGTGCGTGTCAACCTCGAGGAATTGAACGGCAACCAGTGCGACCTGTTCCTTGCCATCGAGCAGCCGGAAGAACAGGCGCGCGAACAGTTGCGCGCGTTCGACCGCCAGGATCACACGAAATACTTCCCCGACGTGCCGCTGGCCGGCTGGACGCCGGGCAAGCATGTGCACGACCTGCCCCTGTTCGGCACCATCGGCTATATGTACGAGTGCTATGCGCGCTATATCAGCATCGAATACACGGACGGCGAGGCGCTGTGGCAAAAGCTGTTCGTCAACGGCTCCGTGCAGCAAGACATGTTCAACAAGAAGGTCGATGGGCATGAACAGGCCGAGTTTCCCCGTTTCGACACCTGTTTCGGTCCGCAAGAGCAGGATGGCGGCCTGACCGGCTCGTTCAACAAGGCCATCGACATGATGGCGGCCATCACCGACCAGGGCGAGGGCAGCGAGACGGCCATCAAGCGCTACCGGCGCGACGCGGCCGTGCGGCTGATGGCCGTGCAGCCCGACTACCGCGAAGACCTGGCGGCCCTGAAAGTCGATTACCCCTCGTACTCGAACGATGGCAAGGAGGCGGCATCGCGCGATGCGGCCGCGCGCCACGACAGCGCGCCGTTCGACCATTACGAGCGCTTTGGCCAGGTGAAGGAGATGCTGCCCGTGAAAACCTGGGCCCAGTGGCACAAGGAGGGCCACCGCTGGGACGAAGCCATGCTGACCAACGAGCGCTATCACAAGGCAACGGCGCCGAAGAATATTCCCGCGCCGGGCGACGTGGCGGGCGCGCTCAACCGCCTGAAGGACACGGCCGGCACCTTGAAGATGCTGAGCACGGTGGCGACGGGCGCCATCTATGGCATCACGTCGGTGCTCGACACCTACTGGCAAAAGCAAGGCACGGAGTTCCCTTACCCGTCGATGGTGGGCGCGGGCGACCGCATGGCCATCTGCTGGGCCGTGCTGGGCCAGGCGCCGAACCTGGCGACGGGCGTGCCGGTGGCCGAGAAGGGCGTGCTGTACCACGCCTGCCAGGGCATGCACCTGGCAGGCGAGGCGTCGTCCACCTGCGCCGCGCTGGCCGTCTACCATACCTGCCGCGGCTCCAATGGCTGCCATGCGCAGGGCGGTTGCGGCTTTGCCCAGCCGGACACGGGCGGCTCGTCCTGCGGCCATTCGGTGAAAGCCGTCGCGGCAGCGGGCAATCTGTGCGGCACGCCCAAGCCGGTTCCGCCAGGCAAGCAAATCTATAGCGCGCCCAGCGACAACAAATGCGCGACATTCGGCGGCTGCGCCGTGCCGATCTCGGCCTCGCAGCTGTATCCGAACACCACCAAGACGCAACCGCCCGAGTCCGCCACCATGGTGCTGTACGATTTCGGTCCCGCGCCCGACCACCACCCCCAGCCGCTGCAGCAGACCCTGACGTTTTCGCTGGGCGACAATGTCTATGACAAGGCCTGGGAAGCCTACGGCAAGGTGATGGCGGCGCGCGGCACGCCCGTGGGCGCGGCGCCGGCGCCCACCGACCTGCGCCTGGCCTTGCCGCCGTCGACCTGATGCCGGCCGCCACGACCGGCGCGCCACCGCGCCTGGGCCTGCCGAACCTGGGTCTGGGCGTGGGGCTGCGGCCGCAGCACTATGAGCACATCCTGCGCCACGGGCCGCAGGTGGACTGGTTCGAGATCATCAGCGAGAACTTCATCGACAACCACGGCTATGCGCGCCATGTGCTCGAGCGCGTGGCGGCGCAGGTGCCCATCGTCATGCATGGCGTGTCGCTGTCGATCGGCAGCAGCGCGCCCCTGGACCTCGCGTATCTGCGCCAGCTGCGCCAGCTGGCGGCCGAGGTCCGGCCCGCGTGGATTTCCGATCACCTGTGCTGGACGGGCGCCGCCACCCTCAACAGCCACGACTTGCTGCCGCTGCCGCTCGATGACGCCAGCCTGCGCCATGTGGCCGCGCGCGTGCGCCAGGTGCAGGAATTCCTCGGACGGCCATTGATCCTGGAAAACCCCAGCACCTATGTGGAATTTTCCCGCTCCAGCATGCCGGAATGGGAATTCCTGGGGCGCCTGGCCGAGGACACGGGGTGCGGGCTCTTGCTTGACGTCAACAATGTCCACGTGTCCGCGCATAACCATGGCTTTGACGCGGCGGCCTATATCCGCCAGTTGCCGCACGACCGCATCGTGCAGCTGCACCTGGCCGGGCCCACCGATTGCGGCGACGTGCTGGTCGACACGCACGACGCGCCCGTGCCGGCCGCCGTCTGGCGCCTGTATGCGCTGGCGCAGCAGTTGACGGGCGGCGTGTCGGCCTTGCTGGAGTGGGATGCGAAGATTCCGCCGTATCCGCAGCTGCTGGCCGAACTGGACAAGGCGCGCGCGGCCGAACGGGGCGTGTTCGCGCAGGACGCCATGGCGGCCCCCACGGGCGGCGCCACCTCGACGCCGCTGGGCTTTCACCTGGAGGCCATCCATGCCTGAACCAGTGGTCCTTGCCCTGTCCGCGGCCGAGCCGCCGCCGGTGCCGCTGGCGCAATTGCAAGCCTGGTTCCTGACGGCCATGACGGCGCCGGGCGGGGCGGCGCGCGGCGTGGCACTGGCGCAGCAGCGCCACGGCCTGGCGCCGGGGCACGTGCTCAAGGGCGGCGAACAGGGCGTGGCGCGGCTGCGCATCCATGCCGACGGCTATGTGCAGCGCCTGCTCGAATGCCTGCAAGCCGACTATCCCGTCTTGCGCAAGGTGATGGGCGAGGAACTGTTCGATTTCTTTGCCCGCGCCTATATCTGGCGCCACCCGTCCACGTCCACGACCTTGCATGACCTGGGCGCCGGCTTTGCCGGCTTCCTCGCCGCCACCCAGTCTGGCGCCGGCGCGCGCGCCGAAGCGCTGCGTTTCCCCATTGAACTGGCGCAGCTGGAGCGGGCGCGCAGCGAGGCGGCGCGGGCGCCGGGACTGGAAAATCAGCCCCAGCCGCTACTGCCGCCGGGACTGGAGTTGCTGCTGGGAGGGGCGCAAGCGTGGCGCGTGGCGCCGTGCACGCGGCTGCTGGCCGTGACGTTTCCCGTTTGTGCCTTCTGGGAACAGTTGCAGGTGGCGCCAGAAGGCGAGGCGCCGCCCGAGCCTGCGGCGGCGCCCGGGTTTGTCGCGATAAGCCGCCTGCATTATCGAATTGTCATGCATGCGGTGCAGCCATGGCAATGGTACTGGCTGCAGGCGCTGGCGGACGGCGCGTCGCTTGCGCAGTGCGCCCGGCGGGCCGCCGTGGCCAGCGGCAGGCCACAGGACGAGGTGCTAGCGGACGCCATGTTGTGGCTGCCAATGGCGGCCGCGGCCGGCCTGATCGCGTGTGACGCCTGAGCAGGAGGCGCGCGCGGCAGGCGCAAAAAAGGCCGATAAATATCGGCCTCGATGGGAGTGCGGTGCTTAGCGGTAAATTAGCGGTAAAACGCTTCGACTTTGCCCTTCAGCTTGATCTGCAGCGGACGGCCGCGGCGATCGAGGGACTTGGTGGAAGCGACCTTGATCCAGCGTTCGCTGATGCAATATTCTTCCACGTCAAGGCGCTCCTTGTCGTTGAAGCGGATGCCGACGTCGTTTTCGAACACGGCTGCAACGTGGTAAGGGCTGCTAGGGTCGATCGACAGGCGATCGGGCAATGGGGGTAAGGTGGTGGTATCGTTCATGGCCGCAATTATCGCCCAGAATGCCAATCCAGACAACGGGGTTTCGCATGCCCGCCCGCCGCGGCGTCACGCCAGGCGGGACGCCGCCGCCTGCCGCGCACTATAATGGCGCCTGCCCTAGCGAGAGGAGTCAGCATATGGAAATGGCAGTAAGCGACAGCCTGCGGCGGCAGGCATATGCGCTGGCCGAGGCCTTCGTGCAGGCGCTCGACCGGCGCGATCCCGTTGCGCTGCAGGACGGCTGGGCCATGTCGCCCGCGCTGGCCGGGGAAATCGTCGACATGGTGGACGGTTATTTTGCGCCGCGCCAGCGCCTGTCCCTGGCGCCCCAGGCAGATGCCTTCATGGCGGGCAGGGGCGGGCGTCCGCCCGTCGATGTGTATGCCACAGATGCCGGCCCGCTGGGCATGGAATGCCTGCTGCTTGCCGACGGCAAGCCGGACGAAGCGGTCCTGCACCTGGAAGTGTCCGGCCACGATGGCGCCTTGCAGTTATCTTATAAATACATCGGTTCTTGATAGAAATGAACGACATGGTCAGCGAAAGACAGCAGCGCATCTGCGATAAATTTGATTTGCCGGCGCAGGCGCCCGAACCCATGGTGGCCCTGGCCATCGGCAGCCTGGCGCAGTCGCCCATCTACGGCACGCGCGTCGCGTTGCCCGAGAATGGCACCATCAGCTGGTTCATCCATTGCGGCGAGCACGACGACGCCCTGGACTTTTACCAGCCCCTGCATGCGGAACACTTGCACGAGATGCTGCCGCAAGTGCTCGATTACCTGGCCTTGCCCAGCGGCGCCAAGTTCATCCTCGACCGGGAAGGGTACGAGGATGTGTGGCTGGAAGTATAGGTTTCTAAGTAGCAAGATTCTCGTTGACGTTGGTAAATAGGTATGTGATGCTGCGCGGTCCGTTTCTTTACCTTCGTCCTCGAGAAAGAACCACCATGCCCGTACGTTTCCCCGCCGCCATCTTCGTCATGGCGCTCGCCGCCGTCCCTGTTGGCGCCATGGCAGCCAAGGCTGCGCCGTCCAGCCAGCAGCAGTCCGCCCGCACGGAACACGATATCGCCGCCTTCCTGCGCAGCGAAATGCAGGAACGCCAGATTCCCGGGCTGCAACTGGCGGTCATACAGCGGGGCAAGGTTGTCCTGGCGCGCAATTTTGGCGTGGCCAGCTTGCAGTACCAGGTGCCGGTGACGGACGCCAGCCTGTTTTCCATCAATTCGGCCACGAAGGCGTTTGCGGGCGTGGCCGTGATGCAGCTGGTGCAGCAGGGCAAGATCGACCTCGCCGCGCCGATCGGCAGCTACCTGCCGCACTTGCCCCCTGCGTGGCAAGCCGTGACGGTGACGCAGCTGCTCAACCATACATCGGGCTTGCCCGACGTGCTCGATCAGCGCAGCGGCAAGCTGGTGGGACCGCAGCCGGACGATGCCGATGCGGCGTGGACAGCCGTGCAGGCGCTGCCGATGGATTTCCAGCCGGGCACGCGCTACCGCTATAACCAGAGCAATTATGTGCTGCTGGCGCAATTGATCGAGCGCCAGGGCGGCCAGCCCTTCGTCGACTTCGTCCAGCGCCACCAGTTCGACGTGGCCGGCATGCGGCACAGCGGCTTTGGCGATGCGAAGGACGTGGTCGCCAACAAGGCCAGTTCCTATGTGCTGGCCCGGGGCGGCAAGGGGTACCGCAACGTCATCGAGGATTTCCCCGTCTTCATGCGGGCCGGCGCCGGCATCAACAGCACGGCGGGCGAACTGGCCAACTGGCTCATCGCGCTGCAGTCGGGGCGCCTGCTGGCGCCCGCCAGCGTGGAGCGGCTGTGGCAGCCGACCACTTTCAGCGATGGCAAGCCGGCGCCGTGGGCGCTGGGCTGGCCCACCATCCGCCGCGACAGCCACCGCGCCGTGGCCGGCATCGGCGGCGCCCGCTCGGCATTCTATGTATATCCGGACGATGGCCTGGCCATCATTATCCTGAGCAACCTGGCCGGCGGCCAGCCGGAACAGCTGATCGACAGCGTGGCCGGCTTTTACATCCCGGCACTGCGCCAGCAGAGCGGCGGCGCCTATGCCGCGCACCTGTTGCGGCAAGGCCTGGGCAATGGCGCGTATGCGGACCTCGGGCAGAAGCTGTCGGCCATCCGGCAACAGCACGCCTTGCCGAATCCGCCGGAAGACGACTTGAATGCCTGGGGCTACCGCCTGCTGGCCCGCCAGCAGCCGAAGCAGGCCGTGGCCGTGCTGCAACTGGGCGTCCAGCTGTATCCGGACAGCGCGAATGGCCACGACAGCCTGGCCGAAGCATTCGAGGCGGACGGCGCCACGGCGCCAGCCATCGCGCACTACCGCCGCTCGCTGGAACTCGATGCGGGCAATGCGCACGCCGTGGCGCGCCTGAAAAGCCTGGCCGCCAACTAGCCGCGCGGGTCGGGGGCGTCAGCCCTGCTTGCCGTGTTCGGCCCCGTGCATGGCCAGGTAGGCTTGCAGGTTGTCGTCGTCTATGCCCAGGGTGCGCAGGATTTGCGCCGTGAAGGTGACGGGCGCCGTGCCCGGCGCCGTGATGATGCGCTGGTCGGCCACGGCCCACGGCACGTCCTGGTACAGGGCGGCGCCCGCATAGCCGACGGCCGTCAGGTTCTCGGCGGAATTGGAAGTGTGGCGCACGTTGTCGAGCACGCCAGCTTGCGCCAGCACGCGGGTGCCGTCGCAAATGCCGGCCAGCACGATGTTTTTGTCGCGCGCGGCGCGCAGCAGGGCGCCCAGCTCGGGTGCCTGCGGCGTCTGCCAGCTGCTGCCGCCGCAAACGATGAGCAAGTCCAGTTCCTCGAGTGAAATGGCTTCCAGCGCCAGCTGGGGCGTGACCAGCATGCCGCCCGACGAGGTGACGGCATGGCCGCCCGGCGTGGCAAACTGGGTATAGAAGCCGTAGTACAGGCGCGCCGTGGAGTTGATCAGGGCGGTTTCCCAGTCGGCGAAGTTTTCGGTAAGGATGGTGATGGCGCGTGTCATTGCAAGATCCTGTCTCAGGTGGTGTCGGCATGGTACGGGCCGGCTGGCCCGTTGGTGGCGAAATCATAATAAAAGACACTGACAGTTTCTGTCAGGAGCGCGGCCATGGCCCCGGGCTTGCTGCCTTGGGCCGCAGATGCTATCGGCAAGAAATGATGATACAAACCGCAACAAGCTGCGCTACAATCGCGCACCCGTCCACGCGGACGGTGCCGTGTCGCCCGTAGTCATTCCTGCAATCTATCTCTAGCCAGCCATCGCCGCCATGCTGATCCTGTTTTGCCGTGTCCTGCTCAGCATTGCTGGCCTGTTCGTGTTCTTCCTCCTCGATCAGTTAAGCGCGAACGAATTCGCCAAGCTGGGCGTCCTGCTGGCCGCGCTGCTGCTGGGCGTGGGTGGCGCGCTGAACGCATGGGGCTGCAGCGACGGCGCCATCACGCTGCTGTTGCGCATTGCGCTGCCCGTGTTTTATCTGGATGCCGCCATCAAGGGCTTTTTACGTGGCTATTTTGGCATGCGCCCCAATCCGAATGCGGTTTTGCAGGCAATGTTTGCGACAGATCAAGCGGAAACGGCGGAATTCTTCCAGCATAACAGCCTGGCCCTGCTGCAGGCGGCCGGCTGGTTTGGTGCGGTGACGGCGGCCGTCATGCTGGCCGACCACTGCCTGCAGCGCCGGCAGCGGATGCGCGCCATGGTGCCGGGCCCATGGCAGCGGGGCTTTGCCGCCTTCATGTGCGTGTTCCTGGTGCTGCTGCACGTGAATACCACCATGCGCCGCGAAAACCCGCTCCTGTTCTGGCCGCTGCGCTACCAGCAGTACGATGCCCAGCTCGAAGCTATGCAAGCCATGCAGCGCGCGCTGGCAACGAAGATGGCGTCGCCGCCGGACTGGCAGGTGCGCTACGCGGGCGAGGATGCGCACACGGTGATCCTGGTGATCGGCGAAAGCACGAACCGCGCCTCGATGTCGCTGTATGGCTACCCGCGTGCCACCACGCCGCAGCTCGACGCCATGCGCTCGCAGTTGCTGGTATTCAATGACGTGATTTCACCGGCCTCGAGCACGGTGGAATCGATGATGACGATGCTCACGCCGGCCGACATCGGCAATCCGACCGCATGGATGGCCAAGCCGAACCTGCTGATGCTGGCCGAGGCGGCCGGCTACAAGACATTCTGGGTGTCCAACCAGGCGCGCAACGATGGCTGGATAGGCTTGCTGGCTGGCGAGGCCGACGAAAGCGACTTCATCAACTTCGGCACCGGGCGTGGCGAAAACAATTTCGATGGCAACCTGTTCCAGCCATTTGGCCATGCCTTGCGCGACGAGGCGCCGAAAAAGCTGATCGTCGTGCACTTGCTGGGCGCCCATCCCAGCTACGACATGCGCTATCCCAGCCGTTTTTCGCATTTCGACAAGCAACGCGACACCGTCAGCGCGCAGATGGCCAGCCAGGGCCGCTCCGCGTGGATACGCAACCAGCGCGACGAATACGACAACGCCATCCGCTATGGCGACTATGTGCTGGGCAATCTGATCGCCATGACGGACCTGGCCAAGTCCGACCGCGCCGCCTCGCTGCTGTTCGTCTCCGACCACGGCCAGGAAGTCGGTCACAGCCGCAATCACGCCGGCCATTCCGCGTCGGACAAGAGCGGCTATGAAATTCCGATGCTGATGTGGAGCAACCGGCAGCTGGGCCAGTCGAACGTGGCGCGCGCCGTGCTGGAAAGCCGGCCGTACCAGACGGACAAGCTCGATGCGACCGTGCTGGGCTTGCTGAAGATCGAGACGCGCTACTATGCGGCGCACGACGATATCCTCAGCAACGCCTTCACGCCCGTGCCGCGCTTCATGAACGGCGTGCGCTACCAGCGCGGCGCGGTGCCGCCGCAGGCGGCGGGCCGGCAAGCCATCCTGCGTTGAGGGTGCGCTGAAACGACAAGGGCCCGGCGCCGCCGCGCAGTGCGGCGGGGCCGGGCCCCAAGGGTAATGCTTGATTACTTTTCGGCGAATGCGCGCTCGACAACAAAGTCGCCTGGCGTCGAGGTGTTGCCTTCCTTGAAACCACGCTCTTCCAGCATGTCTTTCAGGTCGCGCAGCATGTCCGAGCTGCCGCAGATCATCACGCGGTCTTCGGCGGGATTGAGCGCAGGCACGCCCAGGTCTTCGAACAGCTTGCCGGTTTCGATCAGTTCGGTGATGCGGCCCATGTTGCGGAAGTCTTCGCGTGTCACGGTCGGGTAGTAGCGCAGCTTGTCGCTGACCATTTCGCCGAGGAACTCGTGGTTCGGCAGGTGCTCGACCAGCAGGTCGTGGTAAGCCAGCTCATCGACCTGGCGCACGCCGTGCACGAGGATCAGCTGGTCGAAGCGCTCGTAGATGTCCGGATCGCGCACGATGCTGAGGAAAGGCGCCAGGCCGGTGCCCGTCGACAGCATGTACAGGCGCTTGCCTGGCAGCAGGTAATCGGAGACCAGGGTGCCCGTCGGCTTGCGGCCGACGATGACGGTGTCGCCCACTTGCAAGTGCTGCAGGCGCGACGTCAATGGACCGCCCGGGACCTTGATGCTGAAAAATTCCAGGTGGTCTTCGTAATTGGCGCTGGCGATACTGTAGGCGCGCAGCAATGGCTTACCGTCGACGCGCAGGCCGATCATGGTGAAATGGCCATTCGAGAAACGCAGCGATGGGTCGCGCGTGGTGGTAAAGGAGAACAGGGTATCCGTCCAGTGGTGCACGCTTAATACGCGCTCTTCATTCATCGAACTCATAGTGTTTGTTGGCTGGTCAAAAAAATGGTTAGTTGCTGGCAACTGCTGGCAAAAGTGAAACCCTGTGTAGGCCCAGACGCTATTGTACTGGCGTCCACACGAAATTGTTACCGTCTATCGCCGCCATTGCTGCCGCACGCGGTGCCGACATTATAGTGCGAATGGCAAGGCGGGGCTGGAATTCGCCCGGAAACACGCGGCCGGCATGCGCTCTCTTGACCTGGCTCACTTTTTCGCCTGGCCAGGTATCGCCGGGCCGGGCCGTCAGGCGCCGCGTGCCTGCAGTGCCGCCGCGGCCACGTCGCGCATCTGTTGCAGGGCGGCCGCCAGCGCGCTCAGGCTGGGGCTGTCCTCGTCAAACCGCTCGTCCAGGCAGCCAGCCAGCGCGTCCAGGCTGCTCAGTGCCTCGTCCAGCCGCGCCTGCAGATCCAGATAGAACGCCGCAGGCGTGGCGGCCACGGCAGCGGCGAGCCCGGCAAGGTCCGGCCCCGCATCCACAGCCACTTGCTCGCCGCCATGCTGCCGCAGCTGTTCCTGGCGCCGCGCCCGCTCCCAATCGGCAAGGGCAAAGGCGGGCTCGCCGGAAGTGAGCGGCAGCAGGCGCAAGTCTGGCAGCAGCTTTTCATTGAGCCTGCGGAAGATGGTCGCGCGGTGCTCGTCGTCGGCCGGGTACAGCGCCTGCCAGTACCGCGCGCACAATTGCTGCAGCAGGCTGAAGCCGGGGGCGAGGGCGTCGACACCCGTGCGATGGACTTGCGCCTGCAGCAGCCATGCCGCCAGTTGCAGATCCTTGCTGTCGTGCGCCAGCGCGTGCGCGGCCAGCCCGGCCACGCGCTGCCAGTCGGCCTGCCTGAGCTGATGCTCCCAGGCGCCCATCGGCAAGCTGGCATCATCGTGCCGGCGCGCCTGTTCGATGGCGTGGTACACGGGACCGCCGCGCAGCGGGGCGCCGGCGGGAGCGGCGGCCGCAGTGGACGCATCGAGGGGAGCGATCAATTGTTCGAAGGAAAAGCCCGTGTTCGCCTCGAAATAGGCGTGCGCGCGGCTGGTGTGTGCTGGAGTCATGGCGTCCTGGCCTGGATGGCAAAAAGCATAGTTTGCCATTGCCACAAGGCAAAGTGCTATGTTTTTATGCCGCAGCGCCGGCAGATGCAGGCCTTGCCCCGTTGTTCGGGTGGCACGCGGGCGCGCGCGGCCGCGTCAATGGGCTGCGCCTGGCACCAGCAGGGCGTGGCAAAGCTGCCCGACCGGGCCGGTGCGCAGCCGTTCGGGCCGCCGCACAGGGGGCAACGGTGCTCCGGGGCGGGAACGCCTTTTAAAGGGGCCTGCATCGCCTATGGTACGCAGGAAGGCGCGGCCGTGGCGCTGCGCCGGAAGCGCCGGCGGATGGCGGCGTTGGCCGGCTCGGACAGGTAGCGGGCGACGAGGGCCGCCGCCAGCGCCGTTGCGGCGAGGAACACCAGCAGCCATGGCAGGCGCTCCGCATAAGCGAGGCCCGCCTTGTCGACGACGTTGCGCATGCCGGCCAGCACGATGATATGGAATAAATACAGTTCATAGCTGTGGCGTCCCAGCCACTGCAGCGGCGCGAACCGGGGCGGGCGGGCCGCCTGTGCGGTCGTGCCGCCCAGGATGAAGGCGGCGCTGGCCACGGCGATCCAGGTAAAGCCAAACACTTCGTGGCCGCCGATGCCGCGCACATACAGCGCCGCCAGGGCAAGGCCGGACAGCAGGCGCAACAGCTGGCCCTGGCGTGGTCGCAGGCGCACGGATTGCGCCAGCAGGGCCGTCAGGCAGCCGATGGCGATGGCGTCGAAACAGGCGAAATAGCCGTACATGAAGTAAATTTCATTGTCGGCGTGCAGGCTGCGGTAGGTGGGTCCGGCCACGATGGCGGCGCCGCACAGCAGCAGGATCCAGTGCCGCTTGCGCAAGAGCCGGCACGACAGCGGCAGCAGCAAGTAAAACATTTCCTCGACCGATAGCGACCAGTACACGTTCAGGCAGTAATTGAAATAGCCGGCGCTCTGCATCAGCACGTTGTGCCAGAAGGTCAGCACGGAAGCGATGGCGATGACGAAATAGCTGGCCGGCAAGTCCTTGCCGCCGTCCGAGTTGGCGAAGAAGGGCACGTCCAGCGTGCCCAGCATGACGATGATGGACAGGGCCAGCAGCAGCGACGGCAGCAGGCGGGCGATGCGGTAGACATAGAAGGCGGCCAGGTCGATGCGCGCCAGGTCGCCCCAGCGGCGCAGCGACGTCGACGTGATCAGGTAGCCGGAAATGACGAAGAACATCGTCACGCCATAATTGCCCTGATAGGCGGCGCGCAGCAGCCAGCCGGGCAAGGCTTCGAGCGGGCTGTTCTTCAGGCCGTAAGCCAGCGCGAAGTGCAGCACCAGCACGCACAGGATGGCGGCGCCGCGCAGGGCGTCGATATGGCTGTTCCGGGTATTCAATGTGCATCCTTGTCGCAAGAGGGTGGCGGGTACGCGCGCGGCCAGCGGCCTATGCCGGCTGGCGACTGAGGGGGCAATTATGCGACACGTGTCGCTCACAGGTCAACGATTTTCAAGATAGTGGGCAGGCAATGGCGCTACAGAGCAAGGGGCGGTGAAGTCTTGCGTGTATGATATTGCCGAACAGAATTGTTGGGCATCTGTCATCTTCAAAGGCGCGTTTTTCCCGCGCGTCCGCCCGAGACTCTGCGCGCACGATGCCGCTTGCCAGGATGCCTGACCCACAGTGAAAGGTAACGATGATGTATAAGACAGTGCGCGACATGTTCCTGCATTTCAAGGAAGCCGTCCCATTCCGGCTCGTCCCGGCCCTGATTTGCACTGCCTTGCTGGTTGGCATGTTATTGCTGCCGGCGCCGGAAGGCTTGACGCCGAAGGCCTGGGGCCTGGTGGCGATCTTCCTCACCACCATCCTGGCGATCATTTTAAAAGTCATGCCCATCGGCGTGATGGCGATGATGGCCATCGTCATCGTTTCGCTGTCGCAGGTGACGTCGACCTCGTCCAAGGGCGCCATCACGGATGCGCTCAGCAGTTTTTCGAATCCCCTGATCTGGCTGATCGTCGTGGCCATCCTGATTTCGCGCGGCCTGAAAAAGACGGGGCTGGGCAGCCGCATCGGCCTGCTGTTCATCTCGCTGCTGGGCAAGCGCACCATGGGCATCGGTTATGGCCTGGCCATCTGCGAACTGGTGCTGGCGCCTTTTACGCCGAGTAACACGGCGCGCGGCGGCGGCATCGTCCACCCCGTCATGAAATCGATCGCCAACGCCTTCGACTCGGATCCGGCCAAGGGCACGGAAAAGAAGGTCGGCACCTACCTGGCCCTCGTCAACTACCACGCCAACCCGATAACCTCGGCCATGTTCCTGACGGCCACGGCGCCGAACCCGCTGGTGGTCGACTTCGTCGCCAAGGCCAGCGGCCAGACCTTTCACCTGAGCTGGACCACCTGGGCCCTGTGCATGCTGCTGCCGGGCCTCGCGTGCCTGCTGGTGATGCCGCTGGTCATTTACTGGCTGTCGCCGCCGGAACTGAAGGCGACGCCGGACGCCGTCACCTATGCAAAGGCGGAATTGAAAAGCATGGGCCCGCTGTCGCCGTCGGAAAAAGTCATGCTGGGCACCTTCGGTTTGCTGCTGCTGTTGTGGGCCAACGTGCCCGCCATGCTGTTCGGTCCCGCGTTTTCGCTCGATGCGACGGTGGTCGCCTTCGTCGGCCTGTTCGTGCTGATTATTACCGGCACCATCGACTGGGACGACGTGCTGTCGGAAAAGAGCGCCTGGGACACCCTGGTGTGGTTCGGCGCCCTGGTGATGATGGCCGAGCAACTGAACAAGACGGGCGTGATCGCCTGGTTCTCGGCCGGCATGAAGGCGGCCATCGTCGCCAGCGGCATGGACTGGCTGCCGATCGCGGCCGTGCTCGTGCTGGTGTTTGTGTTTTCGCATTACTTCTTTGCCAGCACCACGGCCCACATCAGCGCCATGCTGCTGGCCTTCCTGACCGTCGGCCTGCACCTGATCCCGGCCGCATACCACGTGCCCTTCATGCTGATGATGACGGCCGGCTCGGCCATCATGATGACCCTGACCCACTATGCGACGGGTACGTCGCCCATCATCTTCGGCAGTGGTTTCGTGACGATGGGCAACTGGTGGCGCGTCGGCTTCATCATGTGCGTGCTGGAACTGCTGATCTTTGCCATCGTCGGCACCACGTGGTGGAAGCTGCTCGGCTACTGGTAAGGCGCAGCTACAGCTGGCGCGCCAGGCTCTGCATCGCAGCCAGGCAGTGCGCCAGCTCGCCGCCGACGGCGCGCTGCCACAGGACGGCCGTTTGCGACCAGGCTTTTTGCGCCAGCAAGCCACGGATTTCCTCTTGCAGCGCTGGTGGCAAGGCGCCGAACCGGCGCAGTTCCAGAGAACGGGGCTGGCCGTGGCGGCCCGCCGGGTCCAGCTCTTCCAGTGCGTCGTGCAGGCTGCCGGGCCGCTGCGGCGCGCCGGCGTCGGCCAGATACGCCAGCTGCAGGTCGGGCGCGTCCTCGACGTCGTAGCCGAGGTCGCGGCAAGGGTCGTCGATCAGCTGGGCCACATTGTAGATCGTCAACACCTGCGCGGAACGCACGACGTCCGTCAGGTCGTGCACATCGACACCGGCGTCCAGCAGGCGCTGCAGGGCCGGGGAGTTAATGAAGGGAAAGCCCGACTCGCCCAGGTCGCGCCAGCGCTCGAGCCACTGCGGCTGCGGCTGGCTTTCATCGACGACGTCGGACCACAGGCCGCGCAGCAGCAAGTGCCGCAGCAAGGGCCCATGGTCCTCGCGTTGCGCCGCCTGCGCCAGGGCGTGCGCCTGGCTGTCGCTATATCCCAGTTCCTGCAAGCGTTCAGAGATTGAGGTCATCGCCTTACTTTCCTGTCATAAAGATTCCGGCATGATAGCGGCTGCGGGCTACGGCGGTCCGTTCAGCCGTGCATGCGCGGCAGCCACATGCCGATCGCCGCCACGGCGATGCCCGCGCCCATCGCCACCGTCAGCAGCGCCAGCACGGCCGCCATGCCCAGGCGCAGCATCGGGCCGCCGCCATCGCGGCAGCGCAGATAGGCTTCCAGCACGGCCAGCGGCAGCAGATACTGGGCAAAGGCGAGGATGCCGAGGGCCGGTCCAGTGAAGGTGGCCGGGTCGAAACCGGCCGGGCCGCCGTTGACGGCCAGCCAGAACATCAGTCCCACGCGGAAAAACCACACGCCGCTCACCGCCAGGAACAGGCGCAGCGCCCAGCGGCGGTGCGCCGCGATGTCGCGCCGCACCGCGTTTTTCAGCGCGAGGCCCGCGAACAGCAGCACCAGCACGGCATTGAGGCTGATGCCGAGATGCTGCACCATGTCGCCCACGGCGCCGCGCCACCACAGCATGTACAGTCCCGACACGGCGGCCAGCACGGCGCCGGCCAGATATATGCGGCCGTTCCAGCGGTGCAGGCGGGGCGCGCGGCGGCGGACCTGCGGCACCAGCTGCAGCGCGCCGCCCAGCATGATGACGGCCGCCAGCAGCAGGTGCACGCCGGTGGCCAGGTTGCCGATGCCGTCGCCGGGTACGTGGCCATGCGTCATGACCGTGTTCCAGCCCTGGAAGTGGCCACGCGCGGCATGGCCGCCGTACAGGGCCACGATGTAGGCGGCAAACACCAGCTGGCCGATGACGGTGGCGAGGAACCAGAAGGCGGCGGAGGCGGACAGCGCCGTGGTGCTCCATGTTCCGGCCGTGGCCTGGAACGGCGAGGGGCAGGGCATGGCGGTGGAAGTTGCGGATGGCATGGGGTCTCTCCTGACAGGGTGTGCAGCCATCAGCATAGGCGGCCGCCTGCCTGGCGGGCGCGAACAGGCGGCGACGGTGCGACGAACGGCGGTTTTCAGGACTTGAATGGCGGCCGCTTCCCGCGTATCGTGGCGCCATGATGCCCGCGCCTGTCACCGTCCGCCGCGCCCCAGCGTTCCTGCCGACCGCGCGGCAGGCGCTCGTCGTGACGGTCTTCACCTTGCTGCTGTCGTGGCTGCTGCATCTGCTCAGCGGCACTTCGTACCTGGGCGTGTTTGGCCGCATCGGCTTTATCGGTGCGGTGCTGCTGCTGGCGTACTCGGCGGCGGGGGCCTTGCGTCCGCGCTGGCTGTCGCTGGCGGCCGCGCGCCTGGGCGCCGTGGTGCTGATGGCGCCCGTGGCCGCCCTGGTCACGGCGCTGGCCACGCAGCGGGGCCAGTTCTTTGCCTATCTTGCGCAAACGCAAACCCTCGTCGGCCACTTCCTGATGGTCTTGCTCGCTGTCGTCTTCGGCGTGCTGTTTTCCCTGCTGGCCATGCGCAGCGAACGGCGCGAGCGCGAACGGGCCGACCGCCTGCAGGTCGAACTGGAGAAAAACACCCTGGAGCGGGAACTGCTGGATGCGCGCCTGCGTCTCTTGCAGGCGCAGATCGAGCCGCATTTCCTGTTCAACACCCTGGCCAATGTGGAAGCGCTGGTGGCGTCCGGCTCGCCGAATGCGGGCCCCGTGCTGCGCCACCTGATCGCCTATCTGCGCGCCGCCATGCCGCGCCTGAACGACGCCGGCGCCACGCTGGAGCAGGAATTGCAGCTGGTGCGCGCCTACCTGGAACTGATGCGGGTGCGCATGCCGGACCGCCTGCAGTTCGACGTGGCCCACGTCGCGCAGGCGGCCAGCCTGCGCTTTCCGCCGATGGCGCTGCTGACCCTGGTGGAAAACGCCGTGCGCCACGGCATCGATCCCGGCGTGGCGGGCGGGCGCATCGCCGTCGGCGCGACGGTGGACGCGGCTGGCGGCGCGAGCTGCGTCTGGGTCAGCGATACGGGCGTGGGCATGGCGCCGACGGCGCAGCCCGGCACCGGCTTGAGCAATGTGCGCAGCCGCCTGCAGGCCGTGTACGGCGCCCATGCCCGGCTGGAACTGCACGCGGTCGCCCCGCATGGCGTGCGCGCCGAACTGCATTTTTCTGGAGGCAGGCATTGAACACTATTTCCGCGCTGATCGCCGACGATGAACCGCTGCTGCGCGAGCGCCTGCGCAGCCATCTGGCCGCCCTGTGGCCGGCCCTGACCGTGATCGGCGATGCGCGCAACGGCGCCGAAGCGCTCGAACTGTTTGAGCTGCATCAACCCGACATTGTCTTTCTCGACATCCGCATGCCTGGCCTGGACGGCATCGCTACGGCGCGCGCGCTGGCCCGCCGCGCCCAGCTGGTGTTCGTCACGGCGTACGACCAGTATGCGCTGCAGGCGTTCGAGCAGGGCGCCGTCGACTACCTGGTGAAGCCCGTCGACCCGGCGCGCCTGGCCGACACGGTGCAGCGGCTGCAAGGCCGGCTCGCCACCCGGCTGGCCGATGGCGGCGCACTGGACGCCATGCTGGACCAGCTGGCCAGCCGCCTGGGGCAGCGCGCCGCGGCGCCTGCCTGGCTGCACTGGATCCGGGCATCGGTGGGCAACAGCGTGCGCCTGATTCCCGTTGAGCAAGTGCGCTATCTGCGCGCCGAAGAGAAATACACGCTGGTGGCGTGGGAGGAGGGCGAAGCCCTGATACGCACCAGCATCAAGGAGCTGATGCAGCAGCTGGACCCAAACCGTTTCGTGCAGACGCACCGCGCCGTCATCGTCAACCTCGCGCATGTCGGTGCTGTCACGCGGGGCATGAATGAAACGGCGCAGCTGCACTTGCGCGGCAGCGACGAAACCCTGCCCGTCAGCCGCAGCTACCTGCAGCATTTCCGGCAGATGTGATTGCATTCACGGACAACTACCTATACAAGGAGCGGCAAATGGCAATTATTCCAGCGGCAATGACGGAACACCTGTTTTCCTACGGCACCTTGCAGCAGGCCGATGTGCAGCTGGCCACCTTCGGACGCCTGCTCGACAGCCAGCCCGACCAGCTGCCGGGCTACCGCCTGGCGCTGCTGGCCATCGACGATGCGCAGGTGGTGGCCACCAGCGGCAAGACGCATCATCCGATCGCCTCGCGCAGCGGCGAACCGACGGATTGCGTGCCCGGCGCCGTGCTGGCAGTTTCGCCGGAGGAATTGCGCCAGGCGGACGGCTACGAGGTGGCCGCCTACCGGCGCGCGCGCGTCACCCTGGCATCGGGCAGGCAAGCGTGGGCTTACGTGGATGCGCGCGACGCGCCGCCCTGACCGCTTCCTTCGCTCGCTATTTACGGTGTGACAATGCGTGTATTTTCATGCAGGGAATCCCGTTAACATGGCCGGCAAACCCTTTCCAGCCTGCATGGCGGACGTGCAATGCAGGCGGCTTCTCTTTCCCTATCGCATCGCTCAACGCCTACAAGGAAATATGTCGAACGCAACCATAGAGATTTTATCGGGCAACAATCAAAACCAGTACAGGCTGGTTACGGCAGCCGGCAATGCAGTCGCGACTTTCGCGCCGCTTTCCGTCCGGGTGTCTTCCGGCGGCGTGCCGCTTGCGGGCCGTCAGGTCAGCTGGAGCGCGTCCGGGCAGCCGGCGTCCATGGCCGTGCAGACAGAGCCGGGCGGGGGCGCTGGCAGCGTCACCGTCACGGGAGCCGATGGGGTGGCCGTCCTCGACAGAATGGGCGGGAACGCCGTCTTCGCCTACTATGCCGATGGCGGCTTCGGCGTCACAGCGGCATGCGATGGGGCGAGCGCCGCATTCAAGCAGACGGTCGCCGGGCTGGCGCCGCCCGCGCTCGCGCTGAGCGTGCTATCCGGCGATCACCAGAGCGTGGCGCGCGCGGGTTTCGCGGTGCCCGGCGGCAAAGCCGTCTTTGGCACGCTGCAAGTCAAGCTCACCGACGCGTCGGGGCAGCCGGTACCCAGGGCGAACGTCTATTTCAGGGGGGGCGTCAAGCCGGAGGGCATGGCCATTCAGATGAGCTCGAATTCGGAGGGGGCCCTGCTGACCACCGATGCGAATGGCATCGCCACCCTCGACAGGTCTGGCAGCCACGGCCTGGCTTGCTACTACGCGGAAGGGGCCTTCACGATCGTCGCCGGCGCCGATAATTCATCGACGGCAACTTTTTCGCTCACCGTGGCGCCGTCCGCGCCGCCGCCCGCGCCCATTGCCGGCGCAAGCCTGGCCGTGCACGCGGGAGATGGACAGACGCAGGCGCGCATCCATGGCGCCGGACGCAGCGCGGCGGCAAACTTCGCGGCGCTGACGGTGCAGCTCAAGGGGCCGGACGGCGTGCCCCTTGACGGACAGCAGATCAGCTGGTCGTCACCATCCCATCCGCGCGAGATGGCGCTGCAGACGGAGCCGGGTGGCGGCATGTCCTCCATCACCTTTACCGACGCCAACGGCATGAGCACCCTGAACCGGATGAGCGGCTTCAGCGTCAGGGCCTACTTTGCGGATGGCCCGTTCACGCTGCAAGCTTCCCACGGCTCTGCCACGGCGCTGTTCCACCTGACCGTGGGCTGAGGCCAGCTGCCGCTTCCGGCGCAGACCTTGGCGCGCGCGTCAGGCGCAGACCGGATTTTCAACGCCGGGAACAGGGCGTGAAAGCCAAGGGTAGACAGGCGCAGCAAACCATCGAGTCGAATGCGCCGGCGTTTCAAAGAACGCCGGCGGCATTTTCCCGCAGCCGCTTGATTTCTAAAAAGAAAATTCCGCCGACCACCAATAAATGATTGCGCACTGTGCTGTCCACTGTGCTGCCCATAAGCGGCGCCGTGCGCCGTTTTGCATGGCGACTGCTTATGTCCTTTGCGGTTTTGCAATAAGTTCTCGTGTATTGCTTAATTCTTCAGGCGGCAAAAGGACGTCGAGCGGTCCTGCGTGTAATAGTGCTCCACCAACTTGCGTTTTATCGCCGGGGTCTGCACCAGCAATACCGCGCGATGCGAATCCGCTTCGCCATCGCCGCCGATACCCATACGGTATTGCCCGGGCCACCCGCCACCGCGCGCGTCTTCGCGTCAAGAATGAATATCATTAAAATTTATAAAATATTACTATTCAATTGTCACGCGATGATAAATATCTGTCTATTGTCTATCGGTAAATTGAATGATGAGCTATCGCGGAGAATAAATATATTGCAGGGTTTCTGAAAAACACATGCAGACTTTTACATTCAAGTGACAATGTTTGAGTCTTTTGGATTTTCAATTCGCTATGCTGTATGGCAGTTACTGGCAGCCGGCGAGCCGGTAAAAACATGCCGTTCTCCCGATATTCTGTTGTTGGGTATATTCGATGCAGAATTAAGGATGACTTCATTGATTTAAATCAATTACTTCTGATAGGAATCTGCATGAGCCATGACCACCTCGGTTGCGCCTGCTGCAACCTGCCTCACCTGCCAACGCTGACCAGCGGCCTGCTGACGGAAAGCGCACTCAGCGGCGAACTGGATGCCGCGTTTCAACAAGCATATGCGCCGCACGGCGGGAAGCTGGGGCCGCAAGCCGTGATCTTTTATAACGGCGTCATCCATACCTTGGCCACGGGCGGCAGCGAGCAGGTGGATGCCCTGGGCATCGCCGGCGGCACCATCATCGCTACAGGCACGCTGCACGAAGTGCGCCAGGCCATGCAGACGCACCAGCCGGACGAGACGGACCTGCATGGCCGTACCTTGCTGCCAGGCTTCGTCGAAGCCCACATGCACGTGCTGCCCAGCGCGCTGTACAAGAGTTGGCTGTCGCTGACGCCTTTCCAACAGGCACCCCGGCAACAGGAGTTGAATCCGGAATACAGTTTCCAGAGCATCCGCCAGCAGATACTCAGCGCGCTGGCGCAGCCGGAAAAGCTCCAGAAAGACAAGAAAGGCAATCCCTGGCTGCTCGGTTTTGGCGTCGATCCTTCGCTGATGCAGCCTTGGGAAGACATCACCGCCAGCCAGCTGGACCCGTTGAGCAGCACGGTGCCTATCCTGCTGATGAACTCTTCCGGCCACCTTGCCTATCTGAATACCGCTGCGCTGAACGCGGCGAACATCCAGGACAACCCTTCCGGCGTGCTGACCGAGATCAAGATCGCCGAAGCGCTGCTGGCCGCGCCGCAGCCCAAGCTGCCGGAATTTATTGCTAGCCTGAAGCAGGTGCTGGAGAATGCCTCCGCCATGGGCTTTACCACCGTCTTCGACGCCGGCCTGGGCGCCACCGAGCAGCCGCAGCTGGAGATCGGCCTGCTCAAGCTGGCGGCCCATCTCGGTCCCGTGCGCATCGGCGCCGCGCTGTTTACCAAACCCGAAGCCGCAGCGCTGGACAAGTGGCTGCAGCATTACAAGCCGGACCTTGACAGCCACGGCGACCAGCGTTTCAGCATCAAGGCGATCAAGCTGATTGCCGATGGCTCCAACCAGGGCTTGACCGGTTACCAGAACCAGCCTTATGCCTGCTCGCATGAACATTCGATACCTGGCGTGCCCGACACCGGCTTGAGCAATTACCCCCAGACATCCTTGTTTACAAGCATGCTGGGCAAGGCGGTGGGGCAGGGCTGGCCCGTGCTGGTCCACGCCAACGGCGACAAGGCGGTGGAATATGTGCTGGACAGCTACCAGCAGGTATTGACGGCGCAGCCGGGCGGCATCAGCGAAGAGGAAGCGCAAAAGCGGCGCAAGCTGCGCCTGCGCGTCGAGCACGCATCGCTGCTGAATGATGTAGCCATCAATAAAATGGCGGAACTGCAATTGAACCCCAGTTTCCTCATCGGCCACGTCGGCTATTGGGGGTACTCGTTCCAGAGCACCATTTTTGGCCGGGAGGGGGCCCAGTTGCTGGACCGCTGCCATTCGGCGGTGCAAGCGGGTATGCACATCAGCTTGCACTCGGACCATTTCGTCTCGCCGCTGGGGCCCTTGCGCATGATGGAGCAGGCGGTGTTCCGCACCATGGAAGCGACGTCGGGGAAGGACGTGCTGAATCCGGGCGAGTGCCTGAGCCGCATGGCGGCCTTGCGCGCCGTCACGCTCGATGCCGCCTGGCATTGCCACATGGATCATCTGGTGGGTTCGCTGGAAGCCGGCAAGCGGGCTGACCTGGTGATCCTTGCGCAAGACCCGCTGGACGAGACGGTGCGCAAGCTGCGCGACATCGTGGTGGAGGAGACCTGGCTGGCAGGAGTCAGAGTGCATCGCCACGGCAATGCGCCAGGCAACATTGCGCGATAAGCCGCCGCAATGCAACAGCCCCCGATAGCTGCCGGCAGCTATCGGGGGCTGTTAGTTACCGCGGGACGTTACCGGCTCAGGCCAGCTTGTGCTTGCCTGCCGAGAAACGGTTCCAGCCATAGCCGGCGACGATGATGGCCAGGATGGCCGCTTGCGCCAGCAAGGTTTCCAGGGTCGGCAGGATGCCCAGCAGATCGACGCGGATGAAATCGACGGGGCTCACGCCGACCCAGCCCGCTTCCTGCAGCGCGGCCACGCCTTTGCCCATCAGGATCACGGCCAGCACGGCCACGAAGGCGGACGTCCACGAGAAGAATTTGCCGATAGGCATGCGCGCGCTGGTGCGCAGCAAGGCCCAGGCGATCACGACCAGCAGCACGATGGCCACCAGGAAGCCGCCCAGCAGGGCGCCGCCATTGCCGTCCGCCGCCAGGGCGGAATAGAACAGCACGGTTTCAAAGACTTCGCGGTAGACGGCGATGAAGGCCAGCGCGAACAGGCCCCAGGCGGAGCGCCGCGACATGGCTGCCGTGAGTTTCTCGTGCAGGTATTCCTGCCAGCGTCCGGCGCTACTCTTCTGGTGCATCCACAAGCCCACGCTGAGCAAGACCAGGGCCGCAAACACGGACCCGAGGCCTTCGCTCACTTCGCGGCTGGCGCCGCTGATGGTCACCAGATACGTTGCCGCCACCCACGTCAGGCCGCCCGCCACCAGCGCGCTGGCCCAGCCCGCATGCACGTAGGGCAGCACGTCGTTGCGCTTGGCCTTGCGCAGGAAGGCGATGATGCCGATCACGATCAGCAACGCTTCCACGCCTTCGCGCAGCAAGATCGTCAGGGCACCGACAAAGGTCGTCATCGGATCGGCCTTGGCGTCGCCCAGTTCCGCTTCCACGTGGGTAAACAGTTGCTGCAGCTTTTCGCCGGCCGCGTCGGCATCGGCCACCGTGCCCTTGGCCACGGCGGAGCGGTAAACCAGCATGGCGTTTTCCACGGCCAGCAGCAGCGATTTGTTGCGCGCGCCGACCATCGGTTCGATCGGCTCGAAGCCGTCCAGGTAGGCGGACAGGCCCAGGCGGGTGGCGCCCGCGCGGTCGCCCGCGTGCATGGCGGCCAGGCTTTCGGCCAGGCGCAAACGCGACAGGGCCAGGCCGGCCGGCTTGTGCGCCTCGGCCTTGTCCGGATGGCGGCGCAGATACGCCGTCAAGGCTTGCGCCTCGTCCGCGCCCAGCTTGGCGGCCGCCGCTTCCTGCGTCAGCGTCGTCACGGCGGCCAGGTCCGCGTACAGTTTTTTGCTGCGCGGATCGTCCTGCCACAGTGTTTCGCCGCGCGCGCCTGCCGCCGCATCGTGCGACATGCCGCCGATATAGAAGGCCAGGTCCCAGCGCTCGTCTTCGGACAGCTGGCCAAAGCTGGCCATCGAGGTGCCGGCCACGCCTTGCGAGATGACCTGGTACAGCGCCATCAGGCTGCGCGACTGCGCCCGTTCGCCATCCGTGAAGGCGATCGGTTTCGGCTCCAGGCTGGCCGCCAGCGGACCGTCGCCGCCGCCGGCCACGCCGTGGCAAGAGGCGCACTGGGCCGCATACAGGGCGGCGCCGCGCGCCAGGTTGGGCAGCACTTTCGGCGCCACGGGAATCGGATAGGCGGCGATCAGCAAGCCGTTCGCGTGGTGCGCCAGGCGCTTGACTTCCGCGCCATCCGCCTTGGCGACGACGGCTTTGCGCAGGTCGGCGATGGCGGCGGCAATGGTCGCTTTCGAGGCGTGGGCGGGCAGGGCGGCGATCTGCGTCGTCGCGTTGTCGGTAAAATCGAGCATTTCCGCGTACTCCGCCTCGCTCACCACCTTGCCGTGCTCGACGGCGCCGCTGTAATCGACGGCAACATAGTCGATCAATTGCCACAGCTGCTTGGCCCCCGTGTCCTGCCCGGTCGCTTGCGCCTGCGCGCCGCCAGCCAGCAGCAGGGCGGCTGCCATCAGGAGATGGCAAACGAGCCGTTTCTTCATTTTGATGAACATGATTCTCATTCTCATTTCTTGTTAACCCGGCGACTATAGGACAGCTACTGCGGGGTGTCAACGCGCGCACGGGGTTGGGGCGTCCGATTATTGACTTGAAAGAGCAGATTCTATTTGTCAATTAGGCCTGGCACGCATCAAGACAAGTCTCATACAGGACAAGTTGATGAGTTTTTTGTATCCTTTTTGAAAGATAATGTGCGCAATACGCAGGGGGATTTCTCCGTTATTCAAAAATACATACAGTATTTTGAATGACGCATTCTCAAGAAATGTCCCATTCAATATGGGATGTCATGATGAGAACGGCAATCGCTGGCATGGCGATTTCTATAGAGGCAAAGAAGCCACGCGCGCTTGTCGAGTCCTGATGAGAGTTGCGGCGGCAAAGATGTGGAACGCCTGTAGCCGTATCATCGCAGCAGGTGCGAGAGAGATATGCAAGCAGGAGGCGCGCCTGTAGCGGTGTTGGCCGACCGCGGCGGAAATGCTGCATCAAAGTGCCGCGTGTCCAGCGACCACGCCTGTTTAATGACGATATACAGCCGGTAATGATTATTTGGGCCATGAAAATGCATACGCCAATTCGGGTAATTGCCTTTGGCGTATCGCATCTGAAAACACCAACGCGGCGCTTGCTATTGAGGTAAGCCGCCTGCATGCAAAACGCGGTGCGCTAGCGCTTAAAGTCAGTACAGCCGCAAGCGGTCGAATGGTGCTATTGCTTGCATGGGTGCTTACTTTCCTGAGCCGAGGCGGCATCCAATAACGGAACAGATATCAGCTTTGCGCCTGCTTTTTTTCGTCGATGGCGACAATAACGTTTGGCATATTCTCTTTTCACGGCAATCCGGCGTGGACACTGGGTGGCGCAGATGGAAAAGTCGCCGCTACGGTGGTGCGCCAGCTTGCAACACCTGTTCAACGGCCAACGCCGCCCGATGTGGCAGCCGGCTGATGTCCTCTGAGCGATATTTTTCCAGAATCTGCTGCG
This sequence comes from Janthinobacterium sp. SUN118, assembly GCF_030397695.1. Taxonomy (NCBI): domain Bacteria; kingdom Pseudomonadati; phylum Pseudomonadota; class Betaproteobacteria; order Burkholderiales; family Oxalobacteraceae; genus Janthinobacterium; species Janthinobacterium sp. SUN118. The sequence continues at coordinate 2,744,663 of NZ_JAPUBV010000001.1, forward strand.
CATCGACGGAGCCGACTATCTGCAACGCGGCCACTGTTTCAGCGGCCACCAGTGGTGCAAGCATGGCCTGTTGCAGCAGAGAGCCTAATTGCGCGACGATCGTCTGGCATAAAGATCGGCTCGACCGGTGCGTACGGCAAGGTGGGAATGAGGCTGATCGATGTCGGAAACTCCGATCACGTCGTGAATCTGACCTGAGTTCGGGTTTGGGGATAATGACAGCATCCACCTTGCCGGCAGTAGTGGAAAACGCGGGAAATCCCGGAGGCGGCCGACAATGATCTGGTCCACCGCCAGCACGGCAGCGTGAATGTCCATCAGTCCGGCATGCATGCCGTGTGCAAGCGTATCTTCCTGGCGTTTTCAAGGCAGCCAGATGGATGGCTGCTCCGCGTCGTGGGTTTGCCCGCGCCCGCGCTCGCGGTTGCGCGCCTGTCCGCTCAGGTGACCGGGGATGTTCACGCCGCCGGCCTTGGCCCAGCCCGGATACCCGAGCCACCAGCGCTTGAGCGGATTGCTGCCATGATGAATATAGGTATGCAGTGCCTGGCTGCTGTATTGTTGAGTGGCGAGTATGGGTTTCAGGTTCAAGGGGTGATTCTTGACTGCGTTCTCGATCGCATCCGGCAGCCACCGGTATTTGGTGCCGCGATGGAGGAAAACATGGTGCACCTGGGTGTACTTGGGCAACGGTGAAAAGCGGCTGTAATACTTGCCGTACCACTTGCGCGCCGCATTCCATGTCTGTGAATTGGCTTTGAATCCCAGCCGGAAGCCACCCTTGACCAGGCCCTTGCCGAGGGTGCTGACGAGGAACAGGTCGGACACGGCAAGCAAGCCGTTGAAAGTGCCCCAGCCATAATGGCCTTGCTGAAAATCATGAATGGCTTGCCTGCCGCTGCCCCAGACGGGAATCAGGCTTTCCCATGGACCCGGTTCGGCTACGCCCGTAGCGCTCGCGTGCGCCAGGGACTTGCCGGCATGGGCAGCCATGCCGTCGTGCTCGCGCAGCTGCGGCGCCCGTTCGTGCCGCTGCGTCCCCGGAGCCGCTTTGCCGTCCGCGCCGCGTTCGGGGCGCGGCATGAGGTTCTTCTCGGGCAGGCCGCCGGCCTTGGGCTTGTCGACCGTGGCGTGGGCGCGTCCGTGGCTGACGCTCTTTTCCGACCGCTGAAACGACAGCCTCCCCGGCGCCTCCACCGTCCGGGAGTCCCTTTCGCGGGTCCAGAATTCCATCTTGAAACTGCCATCAAAGCCTTTCAAACTTTCATGGCGAACGACATGGCCATGGAGCTCGGTTTTTTCGTAGCCGCTGATCCGTCCGCCATTCGAGGTGCGCGCCGAGGTGTGCACCCAGCCCCGGCCGTTCGACTCCGTCAAGACGGCGGAACGGCCGGTATCGTCGCTGTGGAAGACAAGCCGCAGGCTGTTGCCATGGGCCGATGTGCCATTGCTGGAGCGCACCTTGCCGCCGATGCGCTCCTGCACCGACTGGTCGGTGATCGACGGGTCCTTTGCCAGGCGTTCCAGCTCCAGCTGCTTTTGCCGCTCAGGATTGCTCGTCTCGCGCTGTTTTTTCGATTGTCCACCGGGACTGGACGACGCGCCGTGCTTTTCGGGCGTGGCAGCCGCGCGTTTTTCCGCCGGCCTGGCCGCTTTCGCATCGGCCGATTCCCTCGCCAGCCGTTGCGAGCCTGCGCCTTGCGCCTGGCCCGCGCGCGCAGCTTTATCCGAGGCGACGCGTGCCGACTGGCGCCGCTCGCTGCCGCGTTGCTGCGCCTCCTTGACGCTGCGTTCGTTGCGTGCGCGGTCCTGGCTGGCCCTGGAATCGCCCTTGCCCGGCTTGTCGTGCCGCTCGCCCGGGTCGACACGGTTCTTCTCGGCCTTCGGTTCCGCCTTTTTCCCGGGCGAGGGCGTTGCAGCGTCGCGATTCCCGTTTTTCCCGGTCATCACACACCACCGCGCATGCGTAACAGCTGGATCGCCATGTGATGCGGCAGGGGCGAACCGCCCACGGTTTCGGCGCCGCTACCGGGCGCCAGCACGGCATGAACCGGCGCGCTCAGGCTCCGGTTGACGCCGGCAGGCGCGTGCGGCATCGGGCATGACAGTTCCAGCCGATAGCGGATGCCGCTGTTGGCGGCCCAGTCGACGACGTTGCCTGTCTCCGCCGGGTTCTCGCTGATGGCCGCCGTATTGCCGCCGTCATCGCGCAGGATGCGCACTGTGATCGTCACGGCACGATCCGCGGCCAGCGCGCTCCAGTCCCAGTGGATGGACGTCGCGGAAAGCATGCCCGGCATGGGCACGACCACGGGAGCCGGCGGTTCGGGCAGGGTCGTGCTGGTGAGAAAGGCGGGCGCAGGGTCGGTGCTGGCCGCGCCGAGCAGGGCCGTGACCTGGAAAAGATAGCGTCGATTCGGCACCAGGCCGGTAAAGGCCGCGGCGGCTTCGACGCTGTTGAGCGTGTGCCTGCCCTCCGAACCTTCCAGTTCGCTGACATAGCCGCTGGCGTCCGCCACGGGATCCCAGCGGAAGGACAGCGCTTGCGGGTGCCGGTCCGCAACAGCGTCATGCACCACGACGGATGGAAACGGCGTTGCCATTACGGCCTGCCCAGGGCGATCTCGGTTTCGAAGCGGTCGAACTGCACGTTCAGCGGCAGGTGGATGGTTTCCACGCTGCCGTCCGGGTGCGACAGCTGCTGCCCCGAACAGTTCTCGATATCGATGATCAGATCCCATTCATCGTCATCGGCGTCATGCCCCCGTACCGACACGATGCTGCCAGCCATGCGCAGCTCATCGCCGCCTTCAAAAATATTGCGCACCTTGAGAGCCACCTGGTCGCCGACACCGACCAGGCCCTTGAACTGGATCAGGCCGACCAGCCGCAGCCGCTCGTCGCTTTCAATGCGCAGCACCGGTTCACCGGCCTGGACGAATTCGCCCACATCCTTGAAGATGGCCGTGATCCGGCCGGCGAACGGGGCTACCAGGAAGGTGTCGAGAAAGGCCAGCTGGCGCAGGCGCACGTCGAGCACCAGCGCTTCATCCTCGGCATCGACGATCGATTCGAAATGCAGCAGTTGCAGGCTTTCCACCTCGAGATCCTTGCGGCCCGCCGCCAGGTCGACCAGTGCCGAGCGCGAGCCGATGTCCTCGTCCGCGCTGGGGTAGGCGTGGCTGGGCATCTCGGTTGTCGTCAGCACGGGCTTTTGCAGCGTTTCGCTCACCTGGGTCAGCACGCCGCGGGTACCCGTGTAGCTGCCGCCGGCATTCATGTCGACGGCCAGCTCCTCGCTAATGGGCTGGAACGCGCCATTCTTGAATACCTTGGGGTTGGCGACCACCGGATCGACCGTATGCACCATCGCGGCGGGCAGGCCGCCGCCGCCGATCGTGATCTTGTAGCTCTCCGTCTGCACCTGCAGGGGTGCGGAATAGGTCTTGGTGACGGGCGCCACGTCACCGGCGTGCCGGCTTTCGGAGGTGGTCGACGTCACCACGGCGGCATGGCTGGCCGCATACGACTGGCGCAGCGCCTGGTAGCGTGTTTCCACCCGCTGCTGCAAATCGAGCGTGTCCTGCTGGCGCGCCGCATTGTTGGCGCGCAGGATAGGGCCGATGGCGGCGGAGTCCGCGAAATTTTGCAGGTACAGGGAGCGGTGCTTCGCGATCGCCTGGTCGATTTCCGCGCCCAGCTTGCCGTTGACCTGCACGAACAGCGCGGCGCACGCCAAATCCTGCTCAAGCGATTGCGCCGTTGCCACCAAGCTGCCTTTGCGGTCGCCGCCGGCAACGCGCTCGTGTAGCCGCTGCTGTATCGATTCGAGCAGCGCAGCGCTGGACGCGACCGCCGCGCCCAGCAATGTCTGGTTTCCTTGCCGCCCGAGAATGCCAGGCGTGGCAAAGGCGAGGTCGGCCGACTTGTAGGGCCGTACCGACAGCGAACGAATTTTTCCTGGCCTCATGTCAGCCTCGCGCAGAAGAAAGAATGGAGCAGTTCACGCTGCTGTCGCCGGTCTTGGCAGTCGCTGCCCTGACGCTCAGCACACGGTCCAGGTCGAGCGCATACACGTCGCCGGACCGCAGCCGCAGGCAGCGCCGCCGCACCCAGAAAAACCAGCTGCGCTCGAAGATGAGCAAGGTCACGTCCTCGCCGATTTCTTCCACCTGCACGCACAGGGTGGCGCTGCAGCCGCGATGAGCGTCGGGCGGCGAATCGGCAGCGCCCCAGATCGTCGTTTCACATGCCGCACGGATCTTCCTTCTGTAACTGAACATGGCTCGGCTCTTTCAGGGAGGGGTTAGGTGTGCTGCTCCGGTGCACCTTGCGCCAGTTGCTCTGACAGCAGCGGAAGAAGATGGGTGGGGACGAAGCGATGGATGAAACCGCATTCTGTGCAGATCGCGACGTCGAGATAGGCGGTCAGCATTTTTTTGCCGAGCAAGGCCAGCTCGGCCGGATGAGATTGCCTGTCAACGAGCAACTTGACGTTGCCGCAGCAGATGCACTTGGTTCCGGCGGGAAGGCTCATCGCATATTTCCATTTGTAATCGAAACCAGGGAAAGATCGGGCGACACGGATGGCAAAGACTGGATCAGGTCAGGCGCAACTGACACTTCGGCAGTGTAAAGATGAGCGCGCTTGAATGATTGTTGCAAAGTTCACAATGAAAGGCAATGACTTGCATCAACAGCCCCGCCCACCGGCGACGCAGCCTGCGCGCGCAACCGCGACTGCGCACAGGCTGGTGACACCGGGGATCGCGCGCAGGCCGCTACACTGCGAGGGGAGAAGCGGAGCCTATTTTTTCACCTTCGACATGCTGCCTATGCGCTGTCCCTGCAAGACGGAAATACAATCGAGCACGCCAGGTTGAAACAGCAGGATATTGAGCGATCCGCCATAAGCAAAATAACCGAGTTCCTCGCCTTTCTTGATCTTGACGGGGGTGCCGCCCGGACGCACGTAGGTGTCGCTCACCACCGATGGATGTATCGCGCTGATGGTGTTCAGTCCGACCGGCACCACTGCCACGTAGCCGTAATCCGTCGTTTCGATGATGAAATAGGCACGGTGGAAGTCTTCAAAAATGCTGAAGTCGGTATCGCTTTCGCCGATATTGCCTTCGCCGAACCAGTGCTCGCCATCCATGATGCCGTTGTAGATACCCGGAACTTCCATGCCTTCCACGATATTGCCGCTGACCGGCGCATGGTAATGGTGGTAACTGGTCGGCATCAATACGCAGGAAAGGGCGGTGCCGCCCACGAAATGCCTGGCAAATTTGGAATTATTCAGCAATTGCGTTACATTCAATTCCCGCGTCTTGACCGGCAGGGAAGTCTTGAGCGTGAGGTTCGATTCGATGAAGTTGATTTCGGTATCGCCTGAAGCCACCAGTATGGAATTATCCTCGGGATCGGAAACAGGACGGGGATTGTAGGCGGCACTGATATTCAGGCGACGGGTAAAGAATTCATTGAAAGTCTTGAAGCCGCCTGCAGGAATGATGAAGTCCCTGTTCGGAAACGTCGCCATCCATTCCTTCAGATAATCCTGATTGATGGAGGCAGGCGAGTCCATGAAATGGCCGCGCTCCTTGATGAATTTGACCGACCAGTTGAATATCTCCCTCGAGTATTCTTCCGCATGACCGCTTTTGCTTTGCAACCTGTTCATGAAATAGAATGCCTGTGGATTATTCACATAGAAAAAGGTCAATGGAACAATGAAACCCAGGCCGCTGTCTGGCTGCGGCAGGAAGGTAAACCATTTGTCGAAATAGCCGACGAAATCATCCACCGTGGTATTGGTCCAAGGGTTTTCCTGTTGCATGCCCAGTTCCATGATGAATGGATCCAGGTTGGCAATGGCGGTGTTGTAAGCCGCTTCGACCACTGGATTGCGTACGATCACCCGCAACTCATCCATGATCTTTTTCATTTCAGCTGTATGCGCCGGATATACGCCATCGGGAAACATTCCAACCAATGGGTTTTTTGATTTGGCGTCTTGATTTATCTGTTCCATAATTTCAATCATCTTTCAAGTGAGAAATTTACATATCGGTGAGCAGAGAAATACACATACACAGTCAATACAAGGTGATACAAGGACATACCGCACAACATTGCGCAGACAAACCCATCCGCACTCAAATTTTTCTGCACGACGATACCAAGCGATTCAAATCCGCTCATCGCCATCGCCATGCAAAACAGCATCAGCAAGCAATACGCCAGGCGCGGCAAGATCTGCGCCCGCATGCCGCGCCGGATGCGCAGCCACCATCCTGTGCCGGCCGCAACGGAGCCTTGCTCTGGTACTGCGACGGCATGAAAACCCAGGCATATCCACAGCAGCATCGCGACAGTCGTGATGGGGAACCATTGGAAATGAAATTCGATATGCCGCCATATGCCGGTGAGGAATGCTTCCTGCATGGCGCTACGGCACTGCGACAACAGGAAAACAGGCGACACGCGCCAAAAGTCGCCCAGGCTGGCAATACTGATCAAGGCGCTACACCCGAGCAGGGACCAGATGGCACTGCGCCGCCGATGCAGGTGAAAGAGCAGCCAGGATGTCGTTACCAGACACGCGCCACTGAGCGCTCCCCATAGCCACAGGGTCGGTACCTGGTGTGGCAGCAGCGGCAGCAAGGTTGCCAGCCAGGAAAAGCAAAATAGCAGGAGCAGATCGCGTGCAGGCCGGGGGGAACGCCAGCTTGCCGATCCGATAAGAGAGCGGGCACGTGCCGCCGCTCCAGGATGCCATGCGTGGGGGAGGGTCACTTTATCCTTCCGCATAATTTTCACCATGCTCCTGTTACCAGACAAAGAATTCTTTGCGGTAGGACAAATTGAAAGAGATACGTGGATCACGCAGGCTGAAAGAGCGCAATTCCATGTCTTTCAGCCTGCGTTGCTGTTGCTTATTTCAGGCTGACCCGCAAGGCCTTCCTGAGGGGCGCCGCAGTCGACGCCAGCGCCAGCGTATTCACGCCAGGATCGGCCTGGTGGCCGACAATTTCAGCACTGAAGGTCGTGTCGGAATTCGCTACCACACTCTGTGGCAGGTGATTCAAACTGAAGTGTGCCTTGACATTCAAATGCGTCTGGCAGTTGGCGCAACCCTGGATCGCATTCCGGCTCAGGACGGACTGGACGCCGACCAGGTGTTTCTGGCCATTCACCGTGGCATAGCCTGCGATCAGGAAGGAGCCGCGGACGGCCGCCTTGTTGGCGCCAGACACCGTCAATACCTGGCCGCTGTAACCTTCCGATACGTTCAGCATCTGTTGTCGGCACGCCCCGGTTTGCGGCCAGCTCGCCTGGTCAAGCGAGCCGATCGAATAGGTGTAATTCAACTGCTGCTCGATATTCACCACGTCGCTGGCGACTTGCACCTTGCCGTTCGCATCGACAAATGGCATCAGCGGCGAGTCCATCGACAGCCAGACATTGCCGGCCACCCCGGGCGTAGGTCCCTGATTATCGACAGAATTGGTGCCCGGATATTGGGGAATGATATCGAGTGTGTTGAGGTTGCCAGTTTTCTTTTGCCAGACCCAGAACATGCGGTCGACATTACAGTGATGGAAATAGAAAATCGGATCCAGGCCCGCCGTGTCATTTTCACCCATGTCGCCATTGGCGCCAACGATCGGCGATCCGTCAAAATTCTGCGTGGCGACCGTTGTAATATCGACGCCGCCGACCGCGACGTGCATATCGTTATGCGGCTGTTCAAGCGGCACTGCCAGAGTTTCACCGGTACTCAGTAAATCATTGTAATTCTGGGCAGACGTCGTATTCGAGAAAACCGTATAATTGGGCGCATTCAAGCAATTCTGGTAGGCAGTATGGATGCCGGCCGATATCGTTGTATTGTTATTGACGTTATCCGGTTGAATATTGATAACGGCAAGATTGAGCCAGTTAACCACGTTCTGGTTAAGCACGACAACCGCTTCGGCCGCGTTCCACTGGCTGTTGTGCAGCTTAGTCACGGCCAGATTGGCAGGCGTGCCCACCAGGCCGGAATAAGGGTAGCGAACCGTCGTGTAGCCTGCATTCTTGGTATACAAGCCTCCCGCGCCACCTTCCTGGTCCGTGGAGATATTATCCGTAATATTGACTGGAAACGTGAATGAGCGCAGCGGATTCGGAATCTTATTTCCATTGCTATAGGTGAAAAACTCGTCCGTCAGGCAGGATGGTATGCCTTGCGCCAGTGAGTATTCATCTGTTTCATCCCAATACGGCAACATCACGCTTTCACATCCTGGAATGCTTTGCAATGCCTTTTCCAGTTTCACCAGATACAATCTGTGCCAGGTTGGAAACAGGACGTTTCCGTGATTGCACCAGCCGCCCCACCATGCGCTGCTGCCATATCCAGCGCCGCGGAACGGTTCGCCGTGATAACCGCCAAGCACAAAAAATGAATTGAGGTTGGAGGAATCCAGCGCCTTGATGCCAGCCCAGGCAGTCATCAGGTTTTCCAGGGTTTCAGTATCCGTCTTGTTCTCGAAATTGGTCTGGATTTCCAAAATGGAACGACGAACGCCCATCGATATTTGTGCCATATTTTACCTTGTCGTGGTTTTGTACAAGAAAGAAATACCCTGAAAATCCAGTGATGCATACTGCGTTCGACGGTCGTACATTTCTTCTCATCATCATCTTTATTATTGAACGATAAAACAAGTAACATCTCGGCTCAAAAAGTTACATCCATTTGTTACTTGCATAAAAATAATAAGCAGCCACCCAAATTTTCTGTCAAATACTGCTCAACGCATGGCGCGGCCAGGCTTCGGGGCGATGCCGGCAAGATTGGCCTTGCGTATCAGTGCGCAGGGAGCGTGGCGCGGGCGCAGGCCCACGCGTACGGCGGGCGGGGAGGGGAGAACATCAGGAAACGGCACTGCGCCAATTCTCCGATTCCTGTGCCAGATCAAAAGAGCATTGACATTAACGTTGACTTTAGTCTTAGAGTAGAGCCACGGCTGGGCAGGCAGGGCGGGGGATCCGTCCTGAAAGCAAACGTTGCCAGGCCGTTCGAGTCGTTCCCGTCGTCTCGCCCAAACCGTAAAGGAGCAGGATTTTACCGAGTGACAGCAAGCAGCTCATACCTCACCAGGTGGCAACTCACACATTACATAGGAGTACGGACCATGGCATACGTCACAACGCAGGATGGAGTCGAGATATTCTACAAAGACTGGGGGCCGCGCGAGGCGCAGGTGATCTTCTTCCATCATGGCTGGCCGCTCAGCGCTGACGACTGGGATGCGCAGATGCTGTTTTTCCTGGCCAACGGTTTTCGGGTAGTGGCTCACGATCGGCGCGGCCATGGGCGCTCCAGCCAAGTCGGGGACGGCCATGACATGGACCATTATGCCGATGACGTGGCGGCGCTCGTGAACCACCTCGGCGTGCAGAAGGCCGTCCACATCGGCCATTCCACGGGCGGCGGCGAAGTCGTCCGCTATATTGCCCGTCACGGCGAGGATCGCGTATCCAGGGCGGTGCTCATCAGCGCGGTGCCGCCCTTAATGGTGAAGACCGATGGCAATCCGGGCGGCCTCCCCAAGGAGGTTTTCGACAACTTCCAGGTCCAGCTCGCGGCGAACCGGGCGCAGTTTTACCGCGACATTCCTGCCGGCCCTTTCTATGGCTACAACCGCCCCGACGCCAAGCCGTCGGAAGGCGTCATCCTGAATTGGTGGCGGCAGGGCATGATGGGTAGTGTCAAGGCCCATTACGACGGTATCGTGGCTTTCTCGCAGACCGACTTCACCGACGACTTGAAGAGCATCAGCATTCCCGTACTGGTCATGCATGGCGACGACGACCAGATCGTCCCTTATGAAAATTCCGCGCCCTTGTCGGCGAAGCTGCTGAGGAACGGCATCTTGAAAACCTATCCGGGATTCCCGCACGGCATGCCGACTTCCAACGCCGACACGATCAACGCCGACCTGCTGGCGTTTGTGCGAGGCTAACAGCCACGGGCGCCGGTGGATCACCCCCTGGCGCCCGCCGGCCCGCTGTTGGTGCGGGCCTGGCGAGATGCGCGCAAGATCATTTTTCGGCGTCGAGGGCTGCGAGTGGCTTCGGCGCATACAGTGCACTCTGGAATTCTGGCACGTATTCATATTTCATCATTTTCCCCAGCTTCAGTGTCTTGATGTAGGTGGAGAAGCTGCCGTCGCCCAGCCGTCAGGCATTGCGCGGTTTATCCATCCTGCGGCGATACTGCCAGTTCTTGACTTTGGTTTCCAATTGCTGAATCAGCAGCGCCAGGGCAGGGGCCACATCGGGCCTGGTACGCTTTCCGTGGCTGAGGCGTCGCAGTTGATACTTCACCATCGCCATATAGGCGATGGACGACAGCACCTTGTTTTTCCAGGTGATCGCTCTAAGCAACGGAATTGCTGATGTGTCAGAAGCCCATGCTTCAGGCAGGCGCGGATTGATTGCCAGCGCCGTGCCCATGCCCGCCATATCGATGCCGCTGCTCAGCACTTGCTCCACTACCTGATAACGGCGTATGCCGCCTGTCACCATGATGGGCATCCGGGCCACCGTTGCGATGTCTTTGGCAAATTCCAGAAAATAGGCCTCGCGGGCAAGCGTGCGGCCATCGCGGGTCTGGCCGTGCATGGCCGGCGCCTCATAACTGCCGCCGGACAATTCAATCAGGTCCACCCCCATGGGATTGAGCATGGAGACAACTTTCTTGGCGTCCTCCGAACTGAATCCACCCTTTTGGAAATCCGCCGAGTTGAGCTTCACCGCAACGGCAAAGCCTTTGCCCACCGCCTGTCGCACCTCCTGGACGATGTCGACCAGCAGCCGCGCGCGATTTTCAAGTGAACCGCCCCAGCGGTCAGTACGCTTGTTGGTGATGGGGGACAGGAATTGGCTGATCAGGTAGCCGTGTGCGGCATGCAGTTGCACGCCCGTAAAGCCGAACCTTTCGGCCAGCCGTGCGGTCCTGACAAAGCGCTGTCTGACGTCGGCAATGTCGGCCTCCGTCATTTCCCGCGGAGCCGAAAACTGCTTTGAAAAGTTCCCCAGGTCCATGGGCACGGGTGACGGTGCGATGGTTTCCTGTCCCATTGCAGCGGGCATCTGGCGTCCCGGGTGATTGATCTGCATCCAGATCTGCGCGCCTTGTGCGCGGGCGGTTCGGGACCATTGCTCAAAACGTTCGCCAAATTGTGCGGACTCGAGAACCACGCCTCCCGGTCCCGTCATGGCGCGGTGGTCGATCATCACATTTCCAGTGATCATCAGGCCAACGCCACCGTCAGCCCACGCACGGTACAGGCGAATCAGCTCCGCCGAAGGAGCATGATCTTTATCCGCCATATTCTCTTCCATGGCGGCCTTTGCCAGGCGGTTCGGAATGACTGCCCCATTGGGCAGCGTCAGTGCAGTGAAGGGTTTCATCGTTATTTTCCAAGGTTGCGATACGCTCACGATAAGCTTTAAGCTAACTTGAAGGTCAAGCCCTAAAACGAAAAATTTTGCGCATCTATCCCGGTCGAGACAAGCGTTTGCAGAACTGCCATCCTTTGAACAGAAAAAACCATCGGCTGCGCACTGGGCCCTTGACCTTGAAGTTGGCTTCAAGCTTATAGTTGATCGTGCCGTGTCAGCGGACATGGCCTGGTACTTTCAACCATGTGGAGGACAATCCAAAAAGTGCCCTAGCTGCTGCAAAGTGAGATGGAGAGCAAGGGGGCGCGCTATGCAAAGGGCTTTATCCCGTTTGGCAGCTTCGTGATTACAGATGGCCGCTTCGTCACGGGCCAGAGTCCCGGATCGGGCAAGGAAGTGGCACAAGCGCTACTCAAGGCGCTGCAGAATAACAAACCGCAATAATGACTAATACAATGTTGCAAACGATTGTACAACAGGAAAAACTATGAAAATTGGTGAATTGGCCAAGCGCAGTGGCCTTGCCGCATCGACGATTCGATTCTACGAATCGAAGGGCTTGCTGAAAGTCGTGAGCCGGCAATCGAACGGCTACCGTGACTATCCGCTTGAAGCCGTGGCGGTGCTATCCATTATCAGTGATGCGCAGCAGGCTGGCTTTTCCCTGGATGAAATCAGGCAAGTCCTGCCAGAGGATATATCCTCATGGCGACATGATGATTTGATGGTGGCCCTCAAAAAGAAGATTGCGGATATTGAATCACTCGAAGTCCGCCTAGCCCAGAACAAAGCCCATCTGCTGTCGCTGATTCAACTGATCGATGCAAAACCTGATGATCTGGCTTGCAAGGACAATGTCGCCAGAGTCATGGAAAGCATCGGCATAGCCAGTAAAAGTGAAATATAGAACACAAGACCGGTGATTTTTGGAAGCCCATGGATTCAATCGGGGCAAAACGCGCCGGGAGAGAAGGCCGCCGTGTCGTAATCGAGACCAGCATGCAGCGGAAACTGGCGTCGGCCCATGGGCAGTGGCCTGAGCCAGTATCCCAGCATCAGCGACGAAGAAGCAGGGCGAAGGTAGCGGGTTAACTGTTCCGGCTGCCAGCAGAAAACCACCTGCGCCACGGCTTGCAGCAACAGGCAGCGAATTCCCGGAACGTCAGGGTGAAGACCCGAAGCACCGACACCTAGAGCGACGGCGACTACAGTTGCAGGCAAAGTTGCGGCCGCAGCGGCAAGCCATGATGCAACGCAGGGAGAAACGATACGCTCAAATCATCGGGTGCCCGTTGGCTGCTGCGTTCTGACCGGCTGAAAAATCGCTGTACGACGAACAGGCAACAGGGCAATTTGGCGAACAGCTTGCGACCAGTCAACGTGCCGCGCGCCAGATGGAAGTAATGTGGGAACTCGTCACCAGGAACGAAAAGCCGCTAACCTCCATCATAAATTTGACATAATATAAATTATGCGAAGTATTGGATGTATATGGGAAAAACCCCATTTTGCTCGATCGCCAGTCGCATATGCGATTTTGTCATGTTTCGGCTTCGCCGTTCGTTTGTCATCGCTGCGCCGCCTGCCTGCTTCGGACCTGGCTACCGGCGCATATCACGCTGCCGGCAATGGCCACGTGCGCTCTCGGCTCATGCGTCGGTGCTGTATCCGCGCTAGTGAAACGTTTTGCTCTTCTTGGGATTGGGTATGCCCTTTGCCTGCGGCTTGTAAAACATGCCGCCGGTAATGACGCCGTTGCGCAAGTCCTGGGTCCAGTCGTCGATGATGACGCGTAGTTTTGCCCGGTTGCTGATCCAGCGCTGCCTGGCGCCATCGATCTTGTTGTAGAAATCCAGATTGGCGAGGTTCCTGGCCGTCAGCGAATCGAGCAATTCTATGTAGTGCTGGGTGCCGGCCGTCGTGCTTTGCGATTCGAGGATGCCGATATTGTCCATGTAGCGTTGCAGCTCCTGCGCGGCCAGCGAGCTGTCCGTGTTGGGCTTGGCAAGGTGCTGGAAGTTATCCAGTTCATATTGAATATGCTGTTGTTGCCTGACCAGCATGTCGCTATGGGCCGAATAACGGCGTTCGCGCTTGGCAACGCCACCGTAGGTCCACGATGTCTTCGCCGTCGCATCCGGCAAAAAATGGTTGGCCAGCGTCATGTTCGGCGTCGTATTGGTTTTCTGCGGCGTGACATCGGTAAATACGACCTTGCAATTCTGGAAAAAATTCAGCATGTGCGGGTCAATGGTCGTGTTGTTGTTGCTTTGATTTTCATTGGCCCAGCCAGCCCATAAATTCATCGGTTCCCAGATGCAGACCGTATCGAAATTGTGCAAGCCGCTGGCGTCCCAATGGGGTTTGATTCTCAGGGTTTTCAGGTCGGCTGCCTGGATGATATTCATGGGATCATCATAGGCGCCGCCGCCCAGGATCATCAGGTAAAACACGAGGATGGCGCGCTCGAATGTATTCGGCCCCTGGGCCTGGGCCAGTTCAAAGAGATCGAGCAGATCGGTCTGGCGCACCTTGTGCCGTTTGTTCAGTGCGCTGGCCATGCTGCCGAGCGCGTCAAATTCCCCCACCACGGCCACGGCCGTCGATTCCGCCAAAAACAATTCGAGTGCCAGTTTGTCCATCTGCGCGTCTCCACCTGCTCAAGAGCCATCCCTTTGCGGCAATGGCCAAGATAATCAATGTCGGGTCTATTTGCAACGTTATAACAAGCCATGGAACGGCGTACGTATCAGCCCGATACAAACAGGTAACAGCAGGCCAGCACCGCATGCACAACGCCCTTGCCTTGGCGCCACGCTGTCGCGTGTCAGATTGCTGCCCATGAGCGAGATATGCATGAAATCATTGCCTTGCAGAGTATTTTGAATCAAAAGTCTTAACATCTGACCTTGTCCCAGCCCTGCCTGCGCGCGACCATCGCGCTTGCCATCGCTGCTGATTTGTCCGCCTGCGCCAGCCAGCCTGCCTGGCCCCCGGCCATCGCACGCGCTGCCGTCCGGCATCGTCTTCCCTTCCCCGCCCTGCTCCCGGCGCCGTGTCAAGCCGCGCCGCTGGCGCCCATCCAGTCACCATACCAGCGGCCCGGAAAATCAGCACTGGTATGGCTCGGATTGCCCAGTCTATGGGGAGATGCCGCAACTGGTATTGTGATCTTGCGCAAAGAATAAAACCAGTTGACTACCACCTGTAATGCTTGCACTCTGGAAAATCGGACGGTGATGAACCGGACCGCCATGATAAAAAACACACAAGGAGATGCAAGTGAACCGGACAGTCATGAATACCCTCATCGTTACCCTCTTCGGGGGCACTTTGGCCGCGTGCGGCGGCGGCAGTGAAGGATCCGCCGCGGGCGCCAGCCAGCTGCTGGCCGGCACGACGGAAGCCGTCGCCTGCTACACGCCGTGGAACAGCAGCACCGCCTACAACGGCGGCGGCAAGGCCAGCTACAACAATGTCAATTACAACGCCAACTGGTGGACACAAGGCAATAACCCATCGACCAGCAGCGGCGGCGCCGGCAGCGGCCAGCCGTGGACGGCGGTGGGCGAATGCGGCACGCCAACGCCAACCCCGACACCTACCCCGACACCTACCCCGACTCCCACACCAACACCTACTCCGACACCAACGCCAACGCCAACCCCGACTCCGACGCCCACACCGACTCCAACTCCAACTCCAACGCCTACACCGACTCCAACGCCTACACCGACTCCGACTCCGACTCCGACGCCCACCGGCCTGGCGAAGCACGCGCTGATCGGCTACTGGCACAATTTCACCAATCCGAGCGGCGCCACCTACCCGATCAGCCAGGTCAGTGACGACTGGGATGTGATCGTCGTCTCGTTCGGCGACAACGCGGGCGGCGGCAATGTCAGCCTGACCATCGACCCGGGCGCCGGCACGGAAGCGCAATTCATCGCCGACGTGGCCGCCAAGCGGGCGAAAGGCAAGAAAGTCATCCTGTCGCTGGGCGGGCAAAACGGCTCCGTTTCCGTCGGCAACACGGCCGAAGCCACCAACTTCACCAACAGCCTGTACGCCATCATCACGAAATATGGCTTCGACGGCATCGACCTGGACCTGGAAAACGGCGTGGCGCAAGGCGCTGCCATCCAGACCTACCTGCCGATTGCCGTGAAAAACCTGAAAGCCAAGGTCGGCAACAGTTTTTACCTGTCGATGGCGCCCGAATGGGTGTACGTGGAAGGCGGCTATACGAGCTACGGCAGCATCTGGGGCGCCTATATTCCCATCATCAACGCCCTGCGCTCCGAGCTGACGGTGCTGCACCCGCAGTACTACAACAATGGCGACATCTACACGCCGTACGCCACGGGCGCCATCAAGGCCGGTTCGGCGGACCAGCTGGTGGCCACGGCGCGCATGCTGATCGAAGGCTTTAATTATGGCAGCAACACCTTCGCCGGCTTGCGTCCTGACCAGGTGGGCTTCGGCGTGCCGTCGGGCCGCAGCTCGGCCGGCTCGGGTTTTACCACCAACGCCGACGTCAGCAACGCCCTCAATTGCCTGACGCGCCTGCTCAACTGCGGCACCATCAAGCCCTTGCAGGCGTATCCGGACTTCCGCGGCGTGATGACGTGGTCGATCAACTGGGACCGCCACGACAACTATAACTTCTCCGTGCCGACGAAGAATGTGCTGAAAACCTTGCCATAAGGCGCCAGGCAGGCCGGAGAAGGACTCCCCTCCTCCGGCCTGCCGTTTCTGCACACACTATATATATAGTGTGGCGCGTTCAAGCCCCGGACTGGTACACCAGCCGCTCCTGGTCGCCAATCCGCCAGTCCAGCACACGGTCGCTCCAGCTCGGCTTGCCGTCATGGGCCAGCACGTGCCGCGCATACGCGCAAAACCGCACCGCGTCGATGTGCTCGGCGCGGGGAACACCGCCAAAACGCCGGTCCACCACAAAGAACCGCAGCCGCCACGTGATGTCCGTACCGCCAGGCACTAGACGTGGAGGCAGTTCTTCACGCCTGACGCGTACGAAAATCACCGCCGCATGGCGCTCGCTTAACTGGCTTAGCTGGCAAAACAGGTCCCAGGCCTGCATATCCGCCTGGTAATGGCAGGTCGACACGCCGCGCACGAGCGGATACCGGCCCGTCTGGCGCGCAATGCGGTCGCAGGCGAACCTGGCCAGCACCGTGCGGTGACTGCCGCCGCCGTCTGTATACCAGTGCGTGCCATCGATGGAGCTGAGCATGATGCCGTTATCGAGGTCGCCATTGAAATAGTAGTCGGGATGGCGCTCATACAGCTCAAAGACGCCGCGCATCTTGTCCTGCCGGTACTGCGGCGCCAGCGCCGCCTCGCGCCAGGATTGTCCCGCATAGTGTTCCGACTGGCCCACGACCGTCCGCATGTCGATGCGCGCATCGCGCCGCCGGCACTCGCGCACGACGAAATCTTCGAGGCTGGCGCCGTGCTGCGATGGAAATATATCGCGCCATTCGGCAATCATTTGCTGCGACCAGGGCTGGACCGTGGTCAGGATGTCATCAAACAGGGTATTCATTCGCTTCTCCGCATTCACCAGAACTACTGGCCTAACAAGGTGTAGCGAGTGGCTGCCCGGGCAAACGGGCAAACAGGGGCTAATTGAACGGAAATTGAAAAATATAATCAAAGAAGATTTATTGATAGTTTTCAATGATCAACTCGATTGAAATATTTTACTTCCTTTTGTAAATGAGAATCGTTACTATCTACTTCAAGGATAAGCGAATTCAACAGAAAAGGAGCGTCCCTTGTTTACAGCGATCAAAACATTCAGCCAGGTTCTCACGCACATGTCGATCGCCTTCGGTCTCGCCTACTTGCTGACGGGCTCGCTGGCTCTCGGTGGCCTGGCGGCGATTATCGAACCCGTCATCAATGTGGCCCTGCTGCCCTGGCATGAAAAGGCCTGGCATGCGATCCGCCGCCGCTACGCCGCCAGCCGCCTCGGCTTTGCCGCGCTGGCCGGCGAAAAGGTCAGCCAGACCTGCTTGCACATGAGCGTGGCCTTCGGCGTCATGTACTGGGCCACCGGTTCGATGGCCTTCGGCGGCTTGCTGGCCGTGGTCGAGCCCATCTGCAACGTCATCGTCCTGCCCTTCCATGACCGCCTGTGGGAACGTGTCCGTGCCCGCCAGGAAAGCCGTGGCGCGGCGCGCCTGGCGGCCCTGTAATCAACGTTATTCTCTGCCAGCCCACACGGGCGGCCGCCTTTGCACCCATGGCGCCGCCCGCTCCAGCTGCCCGGCAAGGCGCAGCAGCACGCCATCCTGGGCGTAACCCGCCATGAACTGCATGCCGATCGGCAAGCCGTCGGCTGACATCGCCAGCGGCACGGACATGGCCGGCAAGCCCGCCACGTTCGCCAGTGGCGTGTACGGCGAATGTTCGAACAGGCGCGCCGTCCAGCCCAGGCCGTCCAACGTGCCTTCATTTTCCCCGTAGCGGCCCAGCTGCCACGGCAAATCCGGCATGGTGGGTGTCAGCAGCACGTCATATTCCGTGAAGAAGGCGCCCGCGTGGCGCGTGACGGTGTTGCGCACGTCGAGCGCGGCGACGAATTCGACGGCAGAGACCGTCTTGCCATAGCGGTAGCACGCCAGGGTGGCTGCTTCCAGTGTCTCCAGCGATACGCTGCGCCCGCCTTCCTGCGCCAGGCCATCGATCCACGGCACCAGGTTGGCGCACCAGATGCGCGCATTCGCCTGCACGAACGCTTCCCACGACACGCCCAGCGCCGGCGTCACCTGTTCCACATGGTGGCCCAGCCCTTCGAGCAGGCGCACGGTTTCGTCCAGCGCGGCGTCCACGGCGGGCACCGGTTGCGCGCCATTGCTGGCCGCGCGCTGTACGCCGATGCGCAACTTGCCCGGCACCACGCTGACCTGCGACAGCCAGGTGAGGCGGGGCGCGCCCGTCACGTACGGCTCGCCCGCCATGCTTCCCTGCACACCATCGAGCAAGGCGGCGCTGTCGCGCACGGTGCGGCTCACGCCCAGCTGCACGCCCAGGCCGCTGAAGATCTCGTCCATGGTCGGGCCGTTCGAGACCCTGCCACGGCTCGGCTTCAGGCCGAACAGACCCGTCGAGGCGGCCGGCACGCGGATGGAACCGGCCGCATCCGTCGCATGGGCCAGCGG
This sequence comes from Janthinobacterium sp. SUN118, assembly GCF_030397695.1. NCBI lineage: Bacteria > Pseudomonadati > Pseudomonadota > Betaproteobacteria > Burkholderiales > Oxalobacteraceae > Janthinobacterium > Janthinobacterium sp. SUN118. The sequence goes on from NZ_JAPUBV010000001.1 coordinate 2,763,316, forward strand.
CACGATGCCGGCCGCCACGGCCGCCGCCGCGCCGCCGCTGGAGCCGCCCGCGCTCAGGGCCAGGTTCCACGGATTGCGCGTGGCGCCATACAGGACCGGTTCGGTGGTGGTGGCAAACGCCATTTCCGGCGTGCCCGTGCGGCCAAAGGTGGCCAGGCCAGCCTGGCGGAACTGCGCCATCAGGTGCGAATCGGCGGCCGCGACATGGCCGGCGCCCAAACGGCTGCCCGCCTCGCTGGCCTGGCCCGCCATGGTGACGGCCACATCCTTGATCAGGAAGGGCACGCCGGCGAACGGCGCGGCCTTGTCGATGCCGGCAAGGTCGGCCGGCCACAGCCCGACCACGGCGTTGATGTGCGGGTTGACGGCGGCGCAGGCGCGCATGGCAGCGTCGTGCAATTGCGCCGCGCTGACTTCGCCGTCGCGCAGCAGCCGGGCCAGTCCGAGGCCATCAAAGCTTGTATATTCATGGAGTTGCATCAGATTTCTCCTGTAATGGTTTAAAAGCGTAGATCACAGGAACAACTGTAGGGCTTGCGCTATCATTGTGGAAATGAATAGTTAATATACGAGGTATAGTCGTGAACAATCTACGCAAGCTGGACTTGAATCTGCTGCTGACCCTGGAAGCGCTCTTGATCGAATGCAACGTCACGCGGGCGGCCGCGCGGCTGCACCTGAGCCAGCCTTCCGTCAGCGTGCAGCTGGGCAAGCTACGCGCCGCCTTCGACGATCCGCTGCTGTTGCCGGGTCCGCGCGGCATGCTGCCCACGGCGCGGGCGCTGGCCCTGTTCGCGCCCTTGCAAGCCGTGCTGGCCCAGCTGGAGGAAGTCTTGCAGCCGGAACAGGCGTTCGACCCGGCCACGGCCGAGGTGCGCTGGAACCTGGCGGCGGCCGACGCCACCGAGTATGCGATTCTGCTCCCCATGCTGCCGGCGCTGCGCGCGCAGGCGCCGCTGTCGCGCATGGCCGTGTTCGAAGCTGTGCCGGCGCGCATGGCGCAGGAGCTGGAAAGCGGCCAGGTCGACCTGGGCTTTCTGGCGCAGGAAGAAGCGCCGCCCGGCTTGCGCCACCGCACCCTGTTTACGGAACACTATGTGCTGGCGGGCCGCCACGACCACCCGCTGCTGCAGGCCCCGCCCGACCTCGAGCGATTTTGCGCGCTGGAATTCATCGTCGTCTCGCCCAACGGCGGCGGCTTCCGCACGGCTGTCGACACGGCCCTGCAGCGGCTGGGCCGCCAGCGCAAGGTGGTGTTGTCCGTGCCGCATTTCCTCATCGTCCCGCCCTTGCTGGCGGCGTCCGACATGGTGGCCTTGTTGCCGTCGCGGCTGCTGAAGAACGCGCTGGGCGCACTGCGCACGTGGGAGCCGCCCGTCAGCCTGCCCGACTACGAGATGGCCATGGTCTGGCACGAACGCCTGCACCTGGACCCGGGCCACCGCTGGCTGCGCGAGCGCATCCTGGGATTTGTCGCGTAGTGATGCGGAAAGCGGGCTTGATGCGCCGCCTGGCCGCCCTGCCGCTGTTGACAAGGAGCGCGATCCCCTATATCGTCTAACTTTATCACTAACTAAGTTAGCTATTAATTAGAATGTCTACCGTTCCACTGCCTAGCTGGCCGATTTTACTTGCCATGATCGTTGCCGAGATCATGGACCTTGCCGCCTCAACCATCGTCAATGTCGGTGGACCTGCATTGATCAGTTCGCTTGGCGCCAGCCCGGCCCAGATGCAATGGGTCATTGGCGCTTATGCGCTCGCCCTGGGCGCCGGACTGGTGCTCGGCGGGCGCCTCGGCGATCGCTTCGGCCGGCGCAACATGTTTCTCATCGGCCTGGCCGCGTTTACCGTCGCGTCGCTCTTTTGCGCCGTGGCGCCGACCATCGCCATGCTGATCGCCTTTCGCCTGCTCCAGGGGCTGGCCGGCGCCATGCTGTTGCCGCAAGGCCTGGGCTTGCTGCGTGAAAACTACAGCGGTCCGGATCTGGCCAAGGTGTTCGGCATCTTCGGTCCCATCCTGGGCCTGGCGGGCATACTCGGCCCCGTGCTTGGCGGGATGCTGCTTGAACTGAACCTGTTCGGCCTGGGCTGGCGAGCCGTGTTCCTGATTAATATCCCGGCAGGCGTCGCCTGCTTCCTCGTGGCATGGCGTTACTTGCCGCATCGTGCGGGTGACCGCTCGGTCAACATCGACGTCGCCGGCGCCACCCTGCTGGTGCTGTCCTCGGTGCTGCTGGTCTTGCCGCTGGGCGAGGCTGGCGCCTGGCCGGGCTGGGGCTGGCCTTGCATCGTGCTGGCCGCGCTGGGCTTCGGCCTATTTGGCCTGCGGCAGTCGTCGGTGGTGCGCGCCGGGCAGGCGCCGCTGATCATGACGTCGATTTTCCAGCGGCCTGCGTACACGGCCGGGCTGGCCGGCATTGCCCTGTTCTTTTGTTCGCTCGTCGGCATGCAGCTGGTGCTGACGCTGTTTCTGCAGATCGGACATGGATTGACGGCGGGCGAAGCAAGTATTGCCAATCTGCCATTCGCTATCGGCACGGCATGCGGCGCCACCTTGAGCGGCGCCGTCCTGGCGGCGCGTTTCGGACGCCGGGTGCTGCAACTGGGCGCCGGCGTCCAGCTTGCCGGCGTGGCGCTGCTGCAATATGAACTGGGCAATACGGCGGCCTTTTCTGCATGGCATGTAGTGCCAGGCATGCTGGTCTGCGGTATCGGCGCCGGCCTGGTGATTGCCGCCCTCTTCAGCATCATCCTTGCGTCCCTGGACGACAGGCAGATAGGCTCGGGTTCCGGCGTTCTGTCTGCCGTGCAATCGATTGCCGCCTCGATCGGCGTGGCCGTGTTCAGCGGCGCATTCTTTGCCGCGCATCCCGCCGTGACGCCAGGCCGGGCTTTGAGCGCCGCGTTGGCGATCCAGGCCGTCATACTCGTCGCCTTTATGGGCGTGACCTTATTTTTTCCCCCTGCCGCAAAATCAGAACTCGAGGTAAACCATGCATGACCAGCAAGCAACAATTGAATCATTCGCCCCCGAAGACCCGCGCGGCATGCACATCGCCGGCGATGTCATCGGCCGCCAGCTGCAGGACATCGCGATCCTGACGCGCGAAACGGCGCAGCGCCTGAGCACCGCGCTCGGCATTAACCAGACCGATATGGCATTGATGGAGCAGCTGATCAGCAATGGTCCCCTCGCTCCGAATGAACTGGCCGCGCGCCTTGCCGTCACGACGGCCGGCGTCACCCTCGTCATCGACCGCCTGGAACGTGCCGGCCACGTGACGCGCGAACGCCAGCAGGACGACAAGCGCCGCGTGCTCGTGCATCCGGTGCAGGCATCGGTGGCGCAGACGTACCGGCATATCGCGCCGATGCTCGATGGACTGGACGCGGTGCTGAGCGCCTTGTCCGCGGGCGAGCGCACGACGATAGAGCATTTTCTCCAGCAAGTGATTACGGTTTACCAGACCACGTTGCCAACGGCAGCAGAAAAGAAGAATAAATGAAGAACAAGCGAAAAATCCTGATAACGGGTGCAAGTGTCGCCGGCCCCACGCTGGCTTTCTGGCTGGCGCGCCAGGGCATGGAGGTGACGGTCGTCGAACGCGCGCCCGAGTTTCGCGATGGCGGGCAAACGATCGACGTGCGCGGCGCCGGCAAGGTGGTGGCGCAGCGGATGGGACTCGAGAGCGCCATCCGCGCCAAAAGCACGCATGAGGATGGGATCCGGTTTGTCGATGAGCATGATCGCACCAGGGCGGAAATCGGCATCGGGGCGTTCGAGGGCAACGGGCCGGTGGCCGAGCTTGAAATCCTGCGCGGGGAACTGGCCAAGCTGCTGATCGAGCATGGTCGTCAGCAGGTGAACTACCGCTTTGGCGACAGTATCGCTGCGCTCGAGGAACTGCCCGACGGCGTCGAGGTGCGCTTCGAACACGGCGGCGAAGAGCGGTTCGACCTCGTCATCGCTGCCGAGGGCGTGGGCTCGCATACGCGCAAGCTCGTGTTCGGAGACGAAGTCACACGCCGGTCGTTCGACCTCTACACGGCCTACTTCACCATCGCGCGCGCGCCCGGCGACGAGCGCCAGATGCGATGGTTCAATGCGCCTGGCGGCTTGAGCGTATGCTTGCGTCCGGACAACCTGGGGACCACCCGCGCCCTGCTCTCGTTCCAGGAACCGCCCAGCGCCTACGAAAAGCTGTCGCCTGCCGAGCAAAAGACACTGCTGAAGCAAAAATTTGCCGGGCTGAACTGGGAAACGCCGCGCATACTTGCCGCCCTGGACGCGACTCCCGACCTGTATCTCGACCAGATTTCCCAGGTAAAAATGGCGCGCTGGTCCAAGGGCAGGATCGCGCTCGTCGGCGATGCCGCCTATTGCGCCTCGCCCATCAGCGGCATGGGGACCAGCCTGAGCCTGTGCGGCGCTTACATCCTGGCAGGGGAACTGGGACGCCACGCCGATCACACGCAGGCGTTTGCCGCGTATGAAGCGATCATGCGCCCCTATGTCGATCAGGCGCAGAGCGTGCCCACCTTCGCGCCCCGGCTTGCCTCGCCCCATTCCCGCGCCGGGATCGCCTTTGGCCATGCGATGCTGCGCATGAGCAATGTTCCAATTGTGAAGTCAATTCTGGCCAGGTTTTTGACTCCCAAGGCAGATGCCCTGGCGCTTCCCGATTATGCGCACATGACCTGACGCGGGCACGCCTTGACCGGCAGTCGGTCAAGGTGTGCGGAAGGTGTGCGGCACCTTCCGCCTGCCGCAGAGCATAATTGCCATACAGTAATTTGCGCCGGCATGCACTAGGCAAGATTACCTAGTCGACCGAAAGAAACTCCCAATTTTCGCCATGGCGGCGCATGCGTATGCTGGACCCGAATAATAGAGGGTCACCATGAACGCCAATGCCACTTCCACCTTGTATCCCGGTTCGCCGCACCGCTTTTCCTTTTCATCCGCACTGATGCAGGCGCTGCTGCTCCTGGCGAGCATCCTGCTGTGCGCCACTTCCGCCACAGCCGCCGCGCCGCCAGCCGCGGCGGCGCAAGCGGCGCCGTCCGCCGAACTCGTCAAGCGCGGCGAATATGTCGCGCGCCTGGGCGATTGCGTGGCCTGCCACACCAGCCCGAACGGCGCCGCCATGGCCGGCGGCCTGGAGCTGAAAACGCCTTTCGGCACCATTTACAGCACCAATATCACGCCCGACGCCAGGACGGGGCTGGGCGGCTACTCGTTCGCGCAGTTCGACCGCGCCATGCGCAAGGGCGTGGCGGCGGATGGCCACAATCTGTATCCGGCCATGCCCTACCCGTCCTATGCGAAGATCTCGCCCGACGACATGCAGGCCCTGTACGCGTATCTGCAGCGCGGCGTGGCGCCCGTGGCGCAGCAAAACCGCGAAACGGACATGAAGTGGCCGTTCAGCATGCGCTGGGGCTTGTCCTTGTGGAACGCCGTCTTCCTCGACGACGCGCCGTTCAAGCCCGACAGCGCCAAGTCGGCCGTGTGGAACCGGGGCAGCTATATCGCCCAGGGCCTCGGCCATTGCGGATCGTGCCACACGCCGCGCGGCGTGGCCTTCCAGGAAAAGGCCCTGGGCCAGGATGGCAGCGGCGGCAAGCATTACCTGTCCGGCTTCACCTTCGACGGCTGGCATGCCGTGAACTTGCGCAACTTATGGACGCCGGAGGAAATCGTGCGCCTGCTAAAAACGGGCCGCAACAGTTTCGGCACGGCAGCCGGCAGCATGACGGAGGTCATCACGCACAGCACGCAGTATTTCACCGATGGCGACCTCGATGCGCTGGCGCACTACCTGCACGACTTGCCGGCCAAACCGGGCGCGCCAGTGACGCAAAAGGCGCCGGCTCCCCTCGTGGCGGCCAGCGACGACGCCCTGTACAACACGCGCGGCGGCCTCGGCTACCTGCAGTTTTGCGCCACCTGCCACCGGCGCGATGGCCGCGGCGTCGAGAACATCTTCCCGCCGCTGGCGCAGAACGACTCGGTGCAGTCGAAGGATGCCACCTCCGTCATCCACATCGCATTGACCGGCTGGCAGTCAGCCGTCACGCAGCAATCGCCGCGCTCGTTCGGCATGCCTTCGTATGACCGCCTGTCGGATGCGGAACTGGCGGAAATCCTCACCTTTGTGCGCGGCAAGTGGGGCAACCACGGCGCGCCCGTCACGACGGCGCAGATCGCCAAGGTGCGCAAGGAACTCAAGCTCAAGGCGCCGGATTCGGGCGGCTTCGTCACGCCCCGCTTCGCCGCCCTGGCGGCCGATCCGAATGCCAGCCAGTTGATCCACGGCATGCAGCTGATGACGGAAACGCGCGCGCGCCTGCCGCGCAACGTGGGCAACGACCTCAATTGCAGCAGTTGCCACCTGAATGGCGGCACCGTGGCCAACGGTTCGCCCTTCCTCGGCATTTCCGCATTCTTTCCCTCGGAAGCGCCGCGCGCGGGCAAGGTCATCAGCCTGGGCGAGCGCATCAACGGCTGCTTCCGCCGCTCGATGCACGGCAAGCCGCTGCCCGTCGACGGCCCCGAGCTGCAGGCCATGGTCGCCTATATCGACTGGATGAAGGGCGCCACGCAAGCGAACGACAAGGTGCCGGGACGCGGCGTGGCGAAGATCGACCGCAACATCATGCCCGATCCCGTGCATGGTAAAAAAGTATATGCCGAGCAATGTGCCGTGTGCCACGGCGCGAATGGCAAAGGCATCCAGGGCGCCAATGGCGTGCCGGCCTTTCCACCGCTGTGGGGCGAGCGTTCGTTCAATATCGGCGCCGGCATGGCCCGCACCTACACGGCGGCCGGCTTCGTGAAAGCGAACATGGTGATGGGCCATGGCCAGAAGTTTCCGCTGGGGCAAGGTAACCTGTCCGACCAGGACGCCGTCGACGTGGCCGAGTATTTCACCCACATGCCGCGTCCGGACTTCCCGGACAAGGTGAAGGACTGGCCGAAAGGCGGCAAGCCCACGGATGCGCGCTACTGACGTCCGGATCCGCTATGCTCATGCCATGACCATCCTGGGAGCATTGCATGAGCGACAACATTCATCACGCGGCCGCCGACGGCTACGCCACGGCGGCCGCCAGCTACGTCAAGGGCCGGCCCGACTATCCACCGGAAGTGTCGGCCTGGCTGAAGGACGCGCTGGGCCTGCGGCCGGGCGTCACGGTGCTGGACCTGGGCGCCGGCACGGGCAAGTTCACGCCGCGCCTGCTTGATACGGGCGCCACGGTGATTGCCGTCGAGCCCGTACCCGCCATGCTGGCAAAATTATCCGCCGCCCTACCGAAAGTCACGGCCCTGGCGGGCGCGGCAACGGCCATTCCCCTGCCCGACGCGTCCGTCGACGCCGTCGTCTGCGCGCAGGCATTCCACTGGTTCGCCACGCCGGCGGCGCTCGATGAAATCCTGCGCGTGCTCAAGCCCGGAGGCAGGCTGGGCCTGGTGTGGAACCTGCGCGACGCCAGCGTGCCCTGGGTGGCGCGGCTGGACGCCATCGTCAACCGGGCCGAAGGCGATACGCCGCGCTATTACACGGGCGCCTGGCGCCAGGCGTTTCCCCATGCGGGATTGAGTCCCTTGCAGGAAACGCATTTTTCCCACGGGCATACAGGGTCGGCGGAAGACGTGCTGCTCAACAGGGTGCGCTCGACCAGTTTCATCGCCGCCCTGCCGCCGCAGGAACGCCAGCGCATCGACGACGACATCGGCCAGCTGATCGCTGCCGAACCGGCCTTGCGCGGCCAGGACGTCGTCACCGTACCCTACCGGACGGCCGCCTTCGTGGCGCACAAGCTGGGCTGAAGCATGGCCGGCCGGCGTTCAAGCCTGGCCTGGCCTGAGCATGTTTTCCACGATGCCCAGCACGGTTTCACGGGGCAACAAGCGCGGCAGCCAGGCCAGCAGGCGATTTTGCCGGCCCGCCACATGGCTGCTGCGGCCCTGGTCGAGTGCGCGCAAGGCTGCGTCGACGACGGCCTGCGGCGCCATGCGCCTGCCCACGGCCGCCTCGGGCGCGGCCACGACGTCGAAGAAGGCCGTATCCGTCGCGCCCGGGCACAGGGCCAGCACGCGCACGCCGCGGCGGCGGTTTTCCGCCCACAACGCTTCCGAAAATGCCAGCACGAAGGCCTTGCTGGCGCCGTACACGGCCATATAGGGATCGGGCTGCAGGGCGGCCGTGGACGCCACGTTGATGATGGCGCCCCGCCCTTGGGCCAGCATGTGCGGCAAGGCGCAGTGCGTCAACTCCATGAGCGCCGTGCAATTGACCGTCACCTCGCTGGCCTGGCGCGCCAGGTCGATGTTCTCGAAGCGGCCATGCGTGGCGAAGCCCGCATTATTGACCAGCACGTCCGGCGGCATGCCCAGCGCGCAGGCCTGCGCATGCGCGTCCCGGGCGGCGCCCGGCAGGCTCAGGTCGGCCACGAGGGCATGGGCACGGATACCGTGGCGCCGGGAGAGTTCGGCGGCCAGGCTGTCGAGCGCGGCGCCGGAGCGGGCCAGCAGCAGCAGGTGCGCGCCGCGCGCGGCCAGGGTTTGCGCGAAGACGCGGCCGATGCCGGACGAGGCGCCCGTGATCAGTACGGTCTGGTTTATATAGTTGATGGTGGTCATGGCAAGAGTGTCGTAATGGAAGGTGTTTTCACTGTAAACTGTGGTCTTTAGTCCACTGTCAACGAAAAAATCATGCGCATTGGTGAAATCACCCGCCTGACGGGCGTCACGAAGGATACGGTGCGCTTTTACGAGCGCCAGGGACTGCTCGATGCGGCGCCGCAGCCGGGCATGACGAATAACTACAAGGAATATTCGGCGCAAGCCTTGCGGCGCATCGAACTGATCGGCCACGCCAAGGCGCTGGGGTTCACACTGAAGGAAATCGCCGAAGTGATTGCCGTATGGCAGGAAAATACCCTCGATGCGCACAACAAGCGCGCCATGCTGGAAACCAAAATTGCCCAGATCGACGACAAGGCCCGCTCGATGGCCGTGCTGCGCGCCGGCCTCGTCGACGCGCTGGCCAAGGTGGAGACGGGCTGCGACGATGGTGCGCCGGACGCCACATTCAAGGATAAACAATGAGCAACTATTACACGCAATACCGCCACCTGGCGCTCGACGGCGCCAGGCCGGCGCCCACGGCGCAAGAGATCGCCGCCATCGAAGCCTTGCTGGAAGCGCCCTTGCCGCCCGCCTTCCTGGCTTTTTTGCAGGTCGCCAACGGCGCCTATTTCGACTACACGTGCGACGTGCCCGATGGCGAGGGCGGCGTGGAAAAAATGGGCTTCAACACCTTTTTCAGCGCTGACGAGGGCGATTTCTGCGATGAAACCCTGGTCGGCGAGATCCGCGCGGCGCGCAAGCACATGTCCATGCCCGCGCAAATCCTGCCGTTCGCCCGCGATGGCGGCAATTCCATGGTCTTTCTGGACTTGACGGCGGAAGGCGGCGGCCGCGTCATGAGCTATGTGCAGGAATTGCCGGGCTGGACGGGGCGCCGCGCCCACGGCTTCATCGAACTGGCGCCCTCGTTCGACGCCTGGCTGGACAGCCTGTACATCGACCGCGACACGGTGCTCGACGAACTCGAACACAGCGTCTCGGAGCCATCGCACCTGGAAGCGATGGCGCAGTGGCTCGATATCGGCATGCCGGCCTGGCGCCAGGATGCCGGCATCGCCGCCATGTTTACTCTTAAACAAGTCCAATTGTACGCTAGCGAACAGGAGTAGTCCTACGGGAAGGACCGTGTGCGTCCTATGGGTGTGCGCAGGCTGCGGGCTTAACATTGTCGCCAGCTTGCAGAAAACACCACTACGGAAAGGATATCCCATGCGTATTTCCACCACCAGTTCCCGCGCGCCCACCCTGAAGAGCGTGGCCATCGGCGCCGCCGTGGCGCTGCTGAGCGGCATCGCCATCAACAGCATCGCCGCCGCCGCGCCGGGCGCGTACGACAGGCAGTTCCTCAGCAAGGCAGCCGACGCGGGCAGCACGGAAATTGCCGCTAGTAAAGTAGCGCAAAGCAAGAGCAGCAATGCGGAAGTGAAGAAATTCGCCGACGCCATGGTTGCCGATCACACGAAGGTGGCCGAGGAATTGAAACAGCTGGCCAGCAGCAGGCAGATCGAGGTCAGCGACGAGCCGGGGGCGAAGCACAAGGCGCAGATCGCCAGGCTGAGCCGTCTGGACGGCAAGCCGTTCGACACGGAATATGCGGCCAGCATCGGCGTGGCGGCGCACCAGGACGCCGTCAAGCTGTTCACGGAAGCGAGCCAGAAGGCCAGCGATCCCGCCATCAAGGCCTTCGCGGCGAAGACCTTGCCGGCATTGCAACATCACCTGGCAATGGCCAACGCCCTGCACGCGGCGCTGGCCAGGCAGGCTTAGTCTGCGGGGATCGACTTGCTGTGCGTGCTGTACAGCAAGTATTTCTGCTCTTGACATACAATGCGGCAACTTTGTTTTCGGCTACGCGACGACCCCATGCAGCTACTCAAAAAGACCGGCCTGATTGCCGCCGCCCTCCTGTTCCTCATCCTGCTGGCAGGCTGGCTCTTCATCAAGGTGGCGGCCGCCCGCAATGCGACGGTGTACGCGCAGCAATGGAACGCCAGCGGCACCTGCGTGATCAAGACCTTCGTGCCCCACTATGGCGGCGGCGTGCCGCAGAACATCGTGCGCGCATTCAGCACGTCCACCTTCTTCCGCGTGTATCACAAGGATGGTACCTTGCTGGAAAGTACGGAATGGGTGCTCGACATGCACGAAGACGGCATCCTCGACCATGCCCGCTGGGGCCAGAACCGCGCCATCTATCCGACCGACATGGGTTACGAGGGCTGGACCCTGCCCGAATGCGCGTGAGCGGAGTAGCCTGATGCCAAAACACAAGGGATTGCGCGGCCCCTGGAGCGACGCCCTGTACGTCCCCACGCTCCACCATTTCCTCGGCCCCTTCGACGTGTATGACCGCGAAGAAACCCTGGGCGTGGAACTGGAGACCCACGACATGAACGATCCGGCCCAGCGCGCGGCGCTGATACGGCGCGACATCACGGGCCAGTACAAGGAGCTCAGCTACCGCCACCGCCATGCGCTGCTGGACGTGCTGGCGCGCGCCCTGCAGGAGCCCGGCTACGATTTCCAGGCCATCCTCGAACATGACCCCGAAAGCACGCACGCCCTGCCCGCCTTGTGGGACGAGATGGACGATCCGCGCGCCTTCTTCGCCGATATCTACCGGCTGGCGCGCGAAGACTGGCGCGATGACCTGGCCCGCGCGGCGGCGGAAGACCCTGCCGACTGGTGAGGCGGCGCACGCACGCGGTGCGCGCGCCACACTAGCGTGACGATAGCCGGCCGCCTCCCTTCCCCTCTGAAACCGCGATCGCGGCCATGTGCACGCGGCGTTGCAAAAATGCTCGCAATAAATATTTTTTACTGCTGAGCACATGCGTGCCGGCATCGCGCTAGTATGCGACGTCGGCGCTCCGATAAGCGCCCCCGGCGCGCCGGTTCCCCACCGGCGGCCGCCTGCCGCCATGAGAAGGAGACCGTCATGTCCAAGCTTGCCCCTGCCATTTGCCTGTCGCTCGCCGTCGTCTTCGGCACGCCGCCACTGGCCGCCAGCGCTGCCGAGGGCGGCGCCACGCGCGCCGATGCCGAAGCCATGGTCAAGAAAGGCGTGGCCCATATCAAGAGCGCCGGCGACGCCAGGGCGTATGGCGATATCACGGCCAAGTCGCCGCAATTCATCCTGCACGACCTGTATCTGGTGGTCTACAAGCTCGACGGCACGGTCGTCGCGCATGGCGCCAATCCGAAAATGGTGGGCAAGAACTTGATCGAGTTGAAGGATATCGACGGCAAGGCCTTCGTCAAGGAGCGCGTCGACCTGGCCAGGAGCAAGGGCAGCTTCTGGCAGGAATATAAATTCACGAATCCGGAAAACAAGAAGATCGAACCGAAGGTGATGTATTGCGAAAAGCTCGACGAGACCGTCGTTTGCGGCGGCATCTACCTGTAGCCCGCCGCCGCGCCGCCGGTGCCGGGATGGCAGACCACAGGGGCCAGCCGTGAAAATCGCGCACAAGATGCTGATCGTGCCGCTGGCCGCGCTGGCTTGCCTGTTGGCCATGGGAGCCTTGTCCTATGTCGGCATGCAGCAAAACGAGCAGCGCATGCGCGGCTTGAAGGATGTCACGCTGGCCGCCGAACGCCTTGCTAATAAGCAAGTTATTGCCCTGAGCCAGGTGCATGCGGACGCGTATGCGCGGATCGCCATCGCCGCCAGCCTGTCGGAAGCGCAATTCAAGCAATTCGGCGCGCACACGGACGGGCAGCTGAACGCCATCGCGCAAGGCTTGACGCAGTTGAAGACCTACCCGGGCGCCGCCACGGAAGCGGCCCAGGCCTTGCCGGCCGTCGAACGCTACCGGTCCAGCGTGGCGCAGGCGCTGGACCTGGCCTCGATGGATCCGAATACGGGCGTGGCCGCCATGCAGAATGCCGCCACGCACTACCAGCAAGTGCGGGCCCAGCTGCGCCAGGTGCTGCTGAACCTGGACAGGCGCACCGCCGACGCGCTGCAGGATACCCGGAGCGCGGGCCAGCGCGCCGCCTGGCTGCAGCTCGGCACGATGGCGCTGGGCTTTGCCGTGCTGGCACTGATCGCGGCATGGGTGGCGCGCTCCGTGCTGCGCCCCATCGCCGAAGCCTGCCGCGCCGCCGTATGCCTGGCCGCCGGCGACCTGACGACGCGCATCGAGGTGCGCAGCGACGATGAGGTGGGCAAGCTGTCGCGGGCGCTGGCCACCGTCTTGAACAATTGGAACACCTTGCTGGGCGATATACGCCAGGCCGGCGCCACCATCACCGTGGAAGCCGGTGAAATCGCCTTGGGCAATGCGGATTTGTCGGCCCGCACCGAGTCGCAAGCGCAATCGCTGCAAGAAACGGCATCGTCCATGCATGCCTTGACCGGCACCGTGCGCGAAAACGCCAGCCATGCGCACCAGGCCAACCAGATGGTGCTGTCGACATCGAACGTGGCGCTGGAAGGCGGTCGCGTGGTGGGCCAGGTGGTCGAGACGATGGGCTCGATCAAGGCCAGTTCCGGCCGCATCGTCGATATCATCGCCGTCATCGACGGCATCGCGTTCCAGACCAATATCCTTGCCCTGAACGCGGCCGTGGAAGCGGCCCGCGCGGGCGAACAGGGTCGCGGCTTCGCCGTCGTCGCCACCGAGGTGCGCGGCCTGGCGCAGCGTTCGGCCACGGCGGCGCGCGAAATCAAGCAGCTGATCGAGGATTCGGTGGACAGGATAGAAACGGGCAGCCGGCTGGCCGACAGCGCCGGGCGCACCATGGGCGAGATCGTCGCCGCCGTGCAGCAGGTGACGGCGATCATGAACGACATCACGGCGGCCAGCGAGCGCCAGAGCCAGGGCATCGAGCAAGTCAACAGTGCCATCACCGACATGGATGAACTGACCCAGCGCAATGCCGCGCTGGTCGAACAATCGGCCGCCGCCGCGCAAAACATGCAGGATCAGGCCCGCGACATGCTGAAGGTGGTCGACGCCTTCCGCCTCGGTGATGCGGCGCGGACGCTGCTGCCGCCTTAGCGCGGCGGCAGTACCGCCGCCGCGCAAGCCTGCATTTTCTGGCCCGCCGCCACCAGCGCGGGATCGGCCTCCCGCTGCAAGACCTTGCCCATGCTGTTTTGCTCATGGTAATCGCCCAGCATGGCGGCATACAGATAGATCTGGTCCTGCCTGCGCCAGGTGCCGCTGTTGCCGGGGCCGGGAGCGACAGGCGCGCCGGCACTGAAGAAACTGTACAGGCCGCCGACCTTCTTCTTGTGCAGCCATTCCATCAACTGCACGATGCGGTACTGTTCCAGCAGGCTCAAATCGCCGACCTTGCCGCCGGCCAGCGCGTAATACAGTTCCAGACGGGCCATCCAGTTGCCCTTCTCGCCTGCCGCCACCAGCGCATCCCAGGCGGGGCCGGCCCGCACCTTGCGCACGTCGCGCGGCGCCGCCATCCAGGCGGCGACGGCTGCCTGGTCCGGCACGGGGCCATAGTCATCGGGGGTGCGACAGACGAACTGGCGCACGTCGGGAACGCCCTCCTTGAATTCGTCGGCGATGTAACGGGCCACCTTGTCGCCGATGCCCAGCAGGCGCTTGCCATAGCCTTCCAGGGTCCAGCCGGCAGGCAGGCGGCCCAGCCAGGCCAGTTCATCGTCGTTGGCCCGCGCCGCCACCGCATAGGCGGCGATCTTCGCCTGCATCTGCACTTCCTTCTGCTGCTCGGCCAGCTTGAGCGCATCCTGCTCTTCGTCATAGCGGCTCGTGGTTTTCGCCAGTTGCACACAGTCGAGGAAGGCCGCCGGCGCGCCCTGCCAGCATTGCGCCGGGACCTTCAACTGCCAGCGCATGCTCACTGTTTTCAGGATATAGTTTTCTTCGCCCTCCTCCCAGCTGACATAGGCGCGTCCATCGGCCTTCGTCACGCCTTTGCTCAGCTGCTTGCCGCCGGCCGTGCTCCAGGTATACGGATCATCGTTTTGTGGCACGCCGGGCACGGCGTACAAGGTCAGGTAGTGGCCGGTTGCGGGAACGGCATCGGCGGCCTGGGACAGCGGCGACAACAGGGACAAGGTCAGCAGTGTACTTTTGGATAACAGTTTCGGCATGAATCAAGAGGGTCGATAAAGGAATCAATGGAGGTCGGTATGGCAGGCACAGTCGTGGCCGCTGGCCGCCTCGGACAGGTTTTGCAGGATGGCGCAGTCTTGCGACGGCTGCGGCTGGTCGCACTGGTGGCGCAGGGTCACCAGTTGCTGCTGCAGGGTTTGCAAATTGGCCATCTGTTCGGCGATGCGCAGTATATGGTGGTCGAGCAATTCATTAACGCTCTGACAACCTTCGGCCGGATTGTTCTTAAATTCCAGCAAGGCGCGGATATCGGTCAGGCCGATCTGCAGCGAGCGGCAATGGCGGATGAATTGCAGCCGCTCCTGGTGCTCTTCCCTGTATTCGCGATAGCCGGCGCTGTTGCGGCCGGGCTCCTGCAGCAAGCCAGCCTTTTCATAGTAACGCACGGTTTCCACGTCACAATCTGTCCGTTTGGCTAGTTCTCCGATACGCATGGCATCCTCTTTTCATTCCAATCTGCAAATTCCGCTTGACCCTGTAGCGGCTACAGGGTTTCTAATGGAAGCATACACGAAACCGGAAGGACGCTGCGATGCCGCACGATACACACGCTCACGACGATGCTCATAGTCACGACCACGCTCACGGCCACGGGCCTGCCCCTGTACCGCAGGCTGCCGGCGCAAGCTGCTGCTCGCATCAGCATGCCTGTTCGGCAACGCCCGCGGCCCAGGCCGCTCCCGCCTTGCCCAGCACAGCCATTGATGGCGCGCACACGGCCAAATACCGCATCGCGAATATGGATTGCCCGACGGAAGAACGCTTGATCCGCAACAAGCTGGGTGGCATGGCGGGCGTCGTCGGCCTCGATTTCAACCTGATGAACCGCGTGCTCGACGTGCACCACACCCTGCCCTCGCTGGCCACGGTGGAGGCGGCCCTGCACGGCATCGGCATGCAGGCCGTGCCGATGGAAGCCGGCACCGCCATCGTGCGCGCCCCGAACGAGGGCAGCCTGAGCGGCATGCAAAAAGGCTTGCTGGTGGTGTCCGGCCTGGCCGCGGCCGGCGCCGAGGCGCTGGCGTGGACGACGCACGAAGACAGTTCGCCGCTGGTGATCGCCCTGGCCCTGCTGTCGATCGCCACGGGCGGCTGGCCGACCCTGAAAAAGGGCTGGATCGCCCTGAAAACGTTCACCCTGAATATCAATTTCCTGATGAGCCTAGCCGTGATCGGCGCCATCGCCATCGGCCAGTGGCCGGAAGCGGCCATGGTCATCTTCCTGTTCGCCATCGCCGAGCTGATCGAAGGCTTGTCCTTGAACCGCGCGCGCAACGCCGTGCAGAGCCTGATGCAGCTGGCGCCCGACGTGGCCACGGTGGCCGATGCCAGCGGTGCCTGGCAACAGGTGCCCGTGGCCACGGTCGCCATCGGCGCGGCCATGCGCGTGAAGCCGGGCGAGCGCATCGCCCTCGATGGCGTGGTGGCCAGCGGCGAGTCGTCCGTCAACCAGGCGCCGATCACGGGCGAAAGCATGCCGGTCGACAAGGCCGTGGGCGACGTCGTGTATGCGGGCACCATCAATGAACGGGGCGTGCTCGACGTCACGGTGACGGCCAACAGCGGCAACAGCACGCTGGCGCGCATCGTCAAGGTGATCGAGGAAACGCAGGGCAAGCAGGCGCCCACGCAGCGCTTCGTCGACCAGTTCGCCCGCTATTACACGCCGGCCGTGGTGGTGTTTGCCGTGCTGGTGGCCATCGTGCCGCCGTTGCTGCTGGGCCAGCCCTTCATGGCCTGGGTCTACAAGGCGCTGGTGATGCTGGTCATCGCCTGCCCGTGCGCGCTGGTCATTTCCACGCCGGTGACAGTGGTCAGCGGCCTGACGGCGGCCGCGCGGCGCGGCATCCTCGTGAAAGGCGGGCAATTCCTCGAGACCGGCTATCGCCTGAAGGCCATCGCCGTCGACAAGACGGGAACCTTGACCATGGGCAAACCGGCCGTCACGGACGTGGTGGCGCTGGCAGGCAGCAGCCGCGACGCAGTCTTGCTGCTGGCGGCCAGCCTGGACGCCCAGTCCGCGCACCCGCTGGCCGCCGCCATCGTCAAGGCCGGCCCGCCAGCCGGCAGCCACTTGCCGGTCAGCCAGTTTGCCGCCCTGAACGGACGCGGCGTGCAAGGCACGATGAACGGCCAGACGTATTACCTGGGCAATGCGCGCCTGATGACGGAACTCAAGGTGCTGACTCCTGAACTGCAAGCCATCCTGGCGCGTCTGGAACAGCAAGCCTACACGGCCATGGTGCTGGCGACGCCGGCCGGCGCGCTGGGCGTGATCGCCGTAGCCGATGTGCTGCGCCCGACGGCCGCGGCCGCCATCGCCCGCCTGAATGCGCTGGGCGTGACCACCGTCATGTTAACGGGCGATAATTTGCTGACGGCGCAGCGCATCGGTGCCGAGGTCGGCGTCAGCCTGGTGAAGGCGGAATTGCTGCCGGAAAACAAGCTCGATGAAATCAAGGCCTTGCAGCAGCAGTTTGGCGTCGTCGCCATGCTCGGCGACGGCGTCAACGATGCGCCGGCCCTGGCGCAGGCCGACATCGGCTTCGCCATGGGCGCGGCCGGCAGCGACACGGCCATCGAGACGGCCGACGTCGCCCTGATGGACGATGAACTGGGCAAATTGCCCGAATTCATCAGCCTGAGCCAGCGCACGAGCAGCATCCTCGTGCAAAACATCAGCTTTGCCATCGGCATCAAGGCCGTCTTCTTCGGCCTGGCGCTGGCCGGCATGGCGACCTTGTGGATGGCCGTGTTCGCCGACGTGGGCGCCAGCCTGCTGGTGGTGGCAAACGGCTTGCGCCTGCTGCGTGGCAGCAAGGCCAAATAAATCCACGTGGAAAACTTTCCATCTGGACAATTGGTGTAAAAAACGCTACTTTGGCGGCTGTTCTCCACCGCAGCCAAAGTAGCCGATGACCCCTCTGTACCGCCGCGCCATCCTGTCCGTCCTGCTGGCCGCGCCGCTGGCCGGCAAGGCAGCCCCCCTGCTTTTCACGCCCTGCTCCGACACGGCCGTCCCCGGCAGCCTGTGCTCGGGCTTGAACGTGCCCGGCAGCTATGACGAACAGGGCCGCGCCGTCGGCGACAACGATGCCATGCATGTATTCGTGCGCAAGATCGCCGCCGACGTGCCTGCCGGCAAGCCCGCCAGGGGCACGCTGTGGCTGGTGGCGGGCGGGCCCGGCGAGTCGGGCGCTTCGTTCTACAATTTGCTGCCCACCTTGCGCCGCGGCTTTCCCGGCTTTGAATTCCTGATCCCCGACCATCGCGGCACCGGCCATTCTTCGCGCCTGTGCAAGGTGGAGGAGTCCGAACGCAGTCCGGGCGGCCGCGCCCTGGCCGGCGCCGAATGGGCCAGCTGCTTTGCCGGCATCAAGCTGATGCCGGAGTACGCGCACCAGTTTTCCATCACCACGGCCGCGCGCGACCTGAAGGCCCTGCTCGAGGGCCAGCGTGCAGCCAAAGGCAAACAGCCGCCCGTGTATGTATACAGTGTGTCGTACGGCACGCAGCTGGTCTTGCGCGCCTTGCAGCTGGGACCATTGCCCGTCAACGGCGTCATCCTCGACTCGCTGGTGCCGCCGCAAACGGATGCGCGCTGGGACTTGAGCCAGCGCTCGCAGGTGGTCGATGCCGTGGGCAGGCAGGTGCTGGCCCGCTGCGATGCGGATCCCGCTTGCCACGCGGCACTGGGGGAGCCGGCCGAGACGCTGTACCGCCGCGTGCTGGACAAGGCGCAGGCCGATTCGGCCGTGCTGGCGCAGGTTCCCGGCAAGAACCTGAAAAACTTCCTGGGCGGCATGCTCGACGTGCCGGCCGCGCGCGCCCGCATTCCCTACCTGTTGCGTGACCTCGACCAGGGCGGCGACCCGGAACTGGCGGCCGTGCGCGCCACCCTGAACGTGGCGGCGGCCAGCCTGGGCAGCTATCCGCAGTCGCCGCTGTCGATTCCGCTGGTGAGCATCATCAGCAATTCGGAAAACAATCTGCAGCCCTCGCTGCGGCCCACCCTGGCAGCCGTCGACATCGACCGCGAAGACGCCGATTTGTTGTTTACCAGCCCGCTGCCGCGCATCCTGCTCGCTGGCGGCCTGCCCACCTATCCGCGCGACCGCTATTTCGGCGCCTTGCCGGAAAACATGCCGCCAACCCTGGTGCTGCACGGCACCCTGGATCCGAAGACGCCCTATGCGGGCGCGCAGGCGCAGGTGAGCGCCCTGACGCAGCGCAAGGCCGGCAAGGTGGCCTTGTCCACGATCAGGAATGCGCCGCATTTCATCCTGTGGACGGCGCCCGCCTGCTTCGAGCAGGCGAGCCTGCGCTTTATCGCTGGCAAGCCGGCACACGATTGCACGCTGTAGTTTCCTGCCTTCACACCATATAAAGGTCCATATGCGCAAGACTTGCCTGGCATTCCTGCTGTTTTCCTCTCTCGGCCTGGCGCACGCGGCGCCGGCCCCCGCGTGCCCCTCGCCCGCGCAGCCTGTGCGCGAGCAAGGCTATGTGCCGATCAATGGCATCGAGCAATGGATCACGATCACGGGCGCGCGCTGCGGCAATCCCGTGATCCTGTTCATCCATGGCGGCCCCGGCAACCCGCTGAGCCCGTTCGCGGACGCCATCTATGGCAGCTGGCAACAGGATTACACCCTGGTGCAGTGGGACCAGCGCGGCGCGGGCATGACCTATACGCAGCAGCGGCCGACGGAGGATACGCCCCTGAGCCTGGAGCAGATGCGCGACGACGGCATTGCCGTGGCCCGTTATCTGCAGCAGCACCTGGGCCAGCAAAAGGTCATCCTGATGGGCAGTTCCTGGGGCTCCATCCTCGGCACCTACATGGCCAAGGCGCGACCGGAGCTGTTCCATGCCTATGTCGGCACGGCGCAGGTGGTCGATGCGCAGCAGAACATGGCCGATATGTATGGCCGCGTCCTTGCGCTGGCGCAGGCGGCAAACGATGGCCCGACGGTGGACAAACTGGCGGCGCTGGGCCTGCCGCCGTGGCGCGATCCGCGCAATTTCGGCATCCTGCGCCGCTTCGACCGCAAGTACGAGGCGCTGGTGACGGATGCGCCGCCGAAACACTGGTGGCAGCCGGCCCCGTTCTACGCCACGCCGCAGGCGCTGGCCGACGCCGAGGCGGCCGACGATTATTCCTACATCCAGTTCATCGGCATGCGCGGCGACGGCATGTTTTCCAAGGTGGCCCTGCCCGCGCTGGGCACGCGTTTTGAGCTGCCCGTCTTCCTCGTGATGGGCGAGGAAGACTTGCTGACCTCCGCCCCCATTGCGCGCGCGTATTTCGACAGCATCACGGCGCCGCACAAGAGTTTTACATTGGTGAAACGGGCCGGACACGACCCCAACCAGGCCGTGCTCGACGCCCAGTGGCGCATCTTGCGCGAGCAGGTGGCGCCGCTGCTGCGCTAAGCCTACTGCTAGCCCGGATGGCAACCGGCCCGCCGTTTGCGCGGCGGGCCGGTATGGATGGCGGTCGCTCCGACCCTGCCAGATCAAGCCATGGCGCGGGTGGCGCGACGCGCCTTCAGGTGCAGGTAGCGGATGGTCGCGGCGGCCGCGATCAGGATGGCCGAGGCCGTGGCCAGCACGACGATGAACGCCTTGTCGAAGGCCGAGCGGGCCAGTTCCGACACTTGCAAGCCCAGTTCGGCCGGCAATTGCTCGGCGGCCAGCAGTGCCGCATCGAGGGTGTCATGGGCGTTCGGCAGCAGGCCCGCGCTTTCCGGGATCACCAGGGTGGCGCTGTAGACGGCCGACAGGATGGTGCCCAGCACCGTCACGCCGATCACGGCGCCCAGCTCGTACGATACTTCCTCGATCGAGGCGGCCATGCCGGCCTGTTGCGGCGCCACGTTCAGCATCACGGCGCTCGAGGCGGCCGTCATCACGGCACCGAGGCCCAGGCCCAGGATCACCAGGCTGGCCACCTGGGCCGAAACGGCGGCGTCATGCAGCAGCAGATAGCTGGCCATGCCGATGCCGGACAGCAGCAGCGAACCCCACAAGACCTTGGCCTTGTCGGCGCGCGGCAGCATGAAACCCGTCAAGGGACCGGCAAACACGGACGCCAGCGGCAGCGGCAACAGCAGCAAGCCCGCTTCCAGCGGCGACAGTTCGCGCACCAGCTGCATGTGCTGGCTCAGCGCCAGTTCCATGCCGATCAGGGCGGCGGACGCCACCATGGCGGCGGCCACGGCGCTCGAGAACGGCAGTTCGCGGAACAGGGCGAAGTCGATCAGCGGCTTGGACTGGCGCTCCTGGCGACGCACGAACTTCAGCATGAAGAAGGCGCCCACGGCGAACGAGGCGGCGGCCAGCGCATACGACGGCTGCGACTTGCCCAGCTCCTTGATCGCGTACACGCCACCAAGCAGACCCATCATGATTTGCAGGGAGCCGACCAGGTCCCACGGCTTGTCGCGGTTACCGGCCCGTTTCGGCAGGATGACGGCGGCCAGCACCAGGGTCAGCACGACGATGGGCACGTTGATCAGAAAGACCGAACCCCACCAGAAATGCTCCATCAGGAAGCCGCCGAGCACGGGGCCGAACGCGGCGCCGCCCGAGGCGATGGCGGCCCACACGCCGATGGCGAACGAGCGCTCGCGGTTATCGGTAAACGTCAGGCGGATGATGGACAAAGTGGCCGGCATCATCAATGCGGCGCCGATGGCCAGCAGCACGCGGGCAAAGATCAGCCATTCGGCCGCCGGCGAAAACGCGGCGCTCAGCGAGGCGATGCCGAACACGGCCAGGCCGGCGAGGAAGACGGGTTTGTGGCCCAGGCGATCGCCAAGGGTGCCGAGGCCGGGCAACAGACCGGAGACGACCAGCGCGTACACGTTGATGATCCACAGTTTTTGCGAGGAAGTGGCCTGCAAGTCGCGCGTCAGCGCGGGCAAGGCGGTGTAGAGCACGGTCATGTCGACCACGATCAGGAACAGGGCGCTGGAGACGATGGCCAGCGTCAGCCATTTTTTCATTGAATGCATGGGTAACTCATTGCTTTATAGTTTAACTTTTAACAACTGTCTGTTTGGATGAATTTGGTGCTGCGCAAATATTTGCGTTCCAGGCTGCCACGGGCCTGGGCTGGTCGGGGGCGGCGGGCGTCAGCCACGGTCGCCATCCTTGTCATCCACGGCGGCCGAAACCGCGACGGCATCGAGTTCGCGCAGCATGACGACGGACACCTGCTTGAAGCCGCGGCCCTGGAAGAATTGTTGCGCCGTCAGGTTGTGCGCGCCGCATTCGAGGAACAGGCGGGCGATGCCGTGGCTGCGCAGTTCGGTCGCCACCCATTCCACCAGCAGGCTGCCGATGCCGCTGCCGCGCACGGAGGGCAGCAAGACCAGGTCGTCCAGCGCGGCGAACGATTTCGAGGCGCGCTGGCGCGTGTCGATGGAGACGAGCGCCATGCCGACGATGGCCTCGCCCGCCGTGGCGACGGCCAGCAGGGTCGAATCGCCATGCTCCCAGTCGTGCGACAGGGCGGCGCGGATTTCGCCGCGTATGACCTCGGGCAAGTCCGCGCGCCAGTTGCCGGGCGCATCGGCGCGCTCGCCCTGCAGCTCCGAATGGGAGATATAGTCGGCGCTGACGTTGTCAAGGTAGAGCTTGCACAGCGCGTCTTCGGCGGTGGCGTCGTGACACCAGCTGAAGCTGATGGCTGGGGTACTGGCTTGAGCGTTTTTCATGGCGGATCTCGTGTTATTGAATGTAAAACACATTTTATGTCGCCCCTGAATGGCATTCAAGTTAAAATCCATCTGTAAAACAGATAGGTTGATGCCATGCAATGGACTTTGGAACAAATGCGCTACTTCGAAGCGGCCGTCGCGGCCGGCTCTTTCTCGGGCGCGGCACGCCGGCTGGGCCGCGCGCAATCGGTGGTGAGCACCTCGATCGGCTTGCTGGAAGCGGAATTCGGCGTGGAACTGTTCGACCGCTCGCGCCGCAGCGCCGTGCTGACGGAGGCGGGCAAGGTGATGCACCTGGAAGCATGCGAACTGCTGCGCCAGGCCGAACGGCTGCAGCTGCGGGCCCAGCTGCTGAGTGCGGCGCCCGAAGCGCAGCTGACCCTGGCGCTGGACGAAGCCCTGCCCTACCTGGCCATCGGCACCCTGGTCAAGGAACTGGCGGCGCGCTACCCGGCGCTGGAGCTGGTGATGCTCAACGCCACGGCGTCCGAGGTGGCGCAATACGTGGAGCAGCAGCAAGCCGACGTGGCCTTCCACTTCGACCGCGGTCCCATCTCGCCCGTGCTGGAGCAGCAGCACATCGGCAGCGTGGCGCAAGGCGTGTTCGTGGCAAAAGGCCACCCGATGGCGCACGGCCAGGAAGTGAGCCGCAACGAGCTGACCCGCTACCGCCAGCTGATCATGGATTCCGAGCTGAACCGCGAACACGCGTTCAGCCCCGCCGTCTGGTTTTCCGACAGTTTTTATAGCATCGCGGAAATGGTCGCGGACGAGCTAGGCTGGGCCATCCTGCCCCTGAACATCGCCAACTACGACAATTACAAGGGCTACTTGCAGGAAGTGCCCTGCCCCGCCCTGGCCCTGTCGCGCCTGCCAGTGCGGCGGCTCTCGATCCATGGGAAGAAGCTGAGTGAGACGAGCTTGTGGCTGACGACGCGGCTGGCGGAATTGCTGCTCGACGGGCCGCGCGGATGATATTTTTTGGCAATAATGACGGCAGGACGGAGAATGCGCCGCGCATTGCCTGTTCCATGACCGATTCAATGACCTATTGATATGAAAGGATTTGCATGATTAGCAGCATGGTCGTCGGCAAGTGGTTCGACATGGCGAAAGACGATGCCGTGGAAATTGATGCTGCCGACATCAATCACGAAGCGATGAGCAATATGTGGCGCTTTTCGCCCACGGACGAGGAAACGCCGGAGATCACCGCGGCGGATATGCGCGCGTTCATCAGCAAGCTGGTGGCGGCGCGCAGCAGCGCGCTCGCTGGCGAGGAGATGCTGTTCTATTGCTGGCACGATGCGCAATGCCGGCAGCTGCGCTTCAGCCTGGTCTCGCGCGCGCATGGCCGGCTGCCGTTTCGCTGCGAAGTGCGCGAAACGCAGGATCTGGCGCTGATCGTCGACCGCGTGGTGGACGGGGACTGGCACAACGAAGACTATATGCAGGCCCCGCAGGAGGACGGCGACGCGCAGGAGCCAGCGCCGTTCATCCTGCCCGTATTTGTCGTGCCGGTGCCCTAGGAATCAGCGCGGCACAGGGTCTTTACGTCATTTACGCCAGGAAACGCGCAGGCCGGCAGGCGCTCAACGCTGCCGCTGGCTGGCCATCGACGATTTCCTCGCTGACAAGTTGCCCCACGATCGCCGCCAGCACGACGCCCGGATGCATGGCGCACACATACGCGCCGTCCATTTGCGGCAGGTAGCCGATGACGGGAATGCCGTCGGCGGGCATGGGCCGCAGGCCGATGGAGGCCAGTTCCGGCTCGATCGCATCGGCGCCCGCCAGTTCATCGCGGATGGCGCCGGCCGTGCGCTGCGCCATGGCCGCGGGCTGGTTTTCCGGCGTGTCGTCCAGATAGTCTTCCGCCGCCAGCAAGCCGCCATCGGCGCCCTGCCGCACTTCCATGGCATGGCTGGAGATGATGCTGCGCACCAGCCCGGGCGGCGCCTTGTAGCGCATGAAGATGGCGGGCGAGGCGTGTATCGGCAGGTTCACGTTCAATTTTTCCGCCAGGCTGGCCGTGGCCGCGCCGGCCGCCAGCACCACCACATCGGCGGCGAGGAGGCCGCTGCCCGTGTCCACGCCCGTCACCCGCCCATCCTGGACGGTAAAACCCAGCACCGGCGTGTGCGTGCGGAGCGTCGCGCCATGGGATACGGCCGCCGCCAGCAAGGCATGCGTGGCGGCCACCGCATCGAGGGCGCCATGCCCGGCTTCGTACACGGCCTGCGGCGGCGGCTTCTTCAGATGTGGTTCCAGCCGCGCAATCTGCGCGCTGTCCAGCAGCATGGACGAGGACGACGGTGCCCTGCCCTCGTCCGTGCCATACGACAAGGCGCCCGTCCAGCGCACTTGCAGCCCGGGCACCTGGGTTTCCAGGCGACGGTAAGCGGCAATGGCCGCGCCGCGCAAGGCGGCAATCGGATCCGGTCCCGAATACGCGGTGTTAATCCAGGCGAATGAGGTAGCCGTCACGCCCGAAGCGATGCCGCCCGCCTCGACGACCGTGACCTGCGCGCCCTTGCTGGACAGGTGATACGCGAGCGACGCCCCGACGATGCCGGCGCCGATGACGATGATATTTTTAGGGCCCTCATGACGCATATACGCTTGCCTTTATTGATTGTTGGATGCTTTGCCGGGTACCGTCCCGAGCGCGGATTATAGCGTTGGCTGGTGGCAAGCTCGTTCGCTGAACACCTATAAATTGTCGCGGATCAATTCGCCACCGATGGCCAGGCCGATGGCGGCACCGAACGATGGCGCTCCAGCGGGTCGAGGTCGCCGAAATGGATGCAACGGCCAGCTGGATACGGCGACGCGCGCTAGTCGGGCAGGAAACCATGGGGCCGCCGTCCCAGCCGATGGCCACGACCTGGCGTCCCAGATAGCGCTCGATATGCATTCCATCTCTCTCAATGTGTGACACGATATTCTGCCCGCCTCGTGTTGACATATTTCACTTGTTTTATTACGCATACGTAGTAGTATACTCCGCATGCGTACCAATATCCCCACCCCATCCGACAGCACCGAAAACGTCGATGCTGCTGCCTGCCCGCTGGGCGAGCGCTCGCCGCGCCTGTTCAACCTGCTCAACCTGGCGCGCCAGAACCTGTTTCGCTCGGCCGATGCCGTATTCACCAGCGAACTCGGTTACTCCGGCACGCAAGTGGTGGCCCTGTTCGCCCTGAAGGGCGAGGAAGGCTGCCAGCTGAAGGACCTGGGGCGGGCGTTGCAACTGAAAAACTCGGCCGTCACGGGGCTGGTGGCGCGCATGGAAGAAAACGGCCTCATCGTGCGCGGCCAGTCGGCGCTCGACGCCCGTGCCGGCACTTTGCACATGTCGCCCAAGGGCGGCGCCGTGCTGGCCGACGCCCTGCCCCTGCTCGACAGCCTGAACGAACAACTGAAAGCGGGTTTCAGCGAAGCGGAACTGGCCATCGTCGCCCGCTTCCTGCTGCATGCCTCGCGCCTGCGTTTCGCGCAGGATATCTGAATTTCCATCCGTCACCACCCACAGGAGTCACCCATGCATCCGAACGACATGACAGGCTTGCAACTCATGCAAGCTTTCGCCCAGGGCCTGTTTCCCCGTCCCGGCATTTCCAAGACCATGCCCATGGACGCGCAAACGGTCGAGCACGGCCGCGTCATCTTCACGGCCACGGCAAATGACAACCACACCAATC
This sequence comes from Janthinobacterium sp. SUN118, assembly GCF_030397695.1. NCBI lineage: Bacteria > Pseudomonadati > Pseudomonadota > Betaproteobacteria > Burkholderiales > Oxalobacteraceae > Janthinobacterium > Janthinobacterium sp. SUN118. The sequence continues at coordinate 2,789,510 of NZ_JAPUBV010000001.1, forward strand.
CCATGGGCGGCGTGCACGGCGGTTTCGCCGCCACCGTGCTCGACACGGTCACGGGTTGCGCCACGCACACCGTCTTGCCGGCCGGCGAAAGCTACGGCACGACGGACCTGAACATCAAGATGTGCCGTCCCCTGCCCTTCAACGTGACGCTCTATGCCGAGGGCAAGGTCATCAATGCGGGCCGCAACCTGGTCATTTCCGAAGGCGCCATCCGCGACGAGGCCGGCAAACTCTATGCGCACGCGACGGCCACCTGCATGATCATCCGCCCGCGGGAGCAAGCCGCCGCATGATACGGCCAGGCACCATCGAGGAAGCCTGGCAGGTGCTGCGGGCGATCCCCGAATTCGAGCAGCCGCGCACCGTGGCGCAGCTGCGGCAGCGGCTGCCCGCCGATGCGCTGATCCTCATCGCCGAGGAAGACACCGGGCCCGCCGGCTGCAAGCTGGCCTACCGCGCCGACGACGGCTCCTTATATAGCTGGCTCGGCGGCGTGTTGCCCGCGCATCGCAAGACGGGGCTGGCGCAGCGCCTGCTGGAATACCAGGAAGCATGGGCCGGCGCGCATGGTTATCCGGCCGTCACGGTGAAATCGATGAACCGCTATCCCGCCATGCTGCGCCTGCTGATCCGCAACGGCTATCGGATATGCGCCGTCGAGGACTTTGGCGACGTGGCCAGGGAGCGTATCCATCTCATCAAGCCGTTGTCTTAGTGATCCATGGTTCTTGAAAAAGAAGCGGTGGAGCATGGTGGGGCCCTGGGTGGCTTGCCCGACGCCTGGTGTGCGATTTCGTCATTGCCTGATCCAGCGACGGCATCGGGTTTGCCCCGTCTGTCTCCCTGTCCTGCAGAGTCTGCTGCTGAGCTCAAGCTGGCCTTGCATCTCCATAACGGACGTCACAGGATGACATGTCCCTGGCGGCATCACGCCAAATAGATGCATGCCCCGAGCGCCTAGTGAATCGCCACCCGTCGCTTAAGCGCGGCAAGCATCCCTACTTTGTCGACCGTCGTCGTTCGGCCACATCATTCTCCATACCTTAATATGTCAATTTGACGCCCAGTTCACCTTGGACACCCAGGAGGCAACATGACAGTTAAGCGAATGGACAACGTCGGCATCGTGGTCGAGGACATCGATGCCACCATTGAGTTCTTCACCGAACTTGGGCTCGTTCTCGAAGGGCGCGCCCCGGTTGAGGGAAACTGGGCAGATGGCGTCACCGGACTGCACGGCATGCGCGTCGAGATTGCCATGATGCGTACGCCGGACGGTCACAGCCGTCTCGAGTTATCGCGTTTCCTCGCGCCACCCGTGGTCGCCGATCACCGCAACGCGCCAGTGAACGCGCTCGGTTACCTGCGCGTCATGTTTACCGTCGAGGATATCGACGATACGCTCGACCGGCTCGTCAAACGCGGCGCAAAGCTAGTGGGCGAAGTCGTCCAGTATGAAAACATGTATCGGCTCTGCTATATCCGTGGGCCCGAAGGGATCCTCCTCGGGCTTGCCGAACAGCTGCAGCAGACGATGTCCTGAGGCAATCCCGCAGGACGAAGAGCACCAAAGGAGGGGCGTCCAAGCCGTTAATGCCGCAGGCCGGCGCGAAAAGCCGCGCAGGTACGATGACTTATGCGTTGCAGGCGTCTGCTTTGGGGCGAAGAAACAAGTAGACATCCATGGCGCGAACAGTCGGCTACTCGCCCTGTTCGCCGCCTGACTGATGCAATCGTGGGGCGTTGACCGATCTCCTGGGTGACTGCGCCGATTTCGCAGACCGCGCATCCGCCATGAGCGAGGAGCCGGTTTTCATCAAGCGCTCCCCAACTCCTTCCTCTGCCGGAGCTGCGCCGCCAGGTTTTGCTGGGCGTCCTCAAGCGGCCGGCTTCTTCTTCGCCTTCAACAAACTGCCGGCCGCATTGTCTTCGAAGCGCCCCGCCTCTTCTATATAGCCATGCACGGTGCCGTCGTGGCGCCAGCCGCCCTGGCGCTTGATGGACTGGAAGTCGGCGCCGGCCCGGTGCGCGCTGGTGGCCATGCCGCGACGCAGGCTGTGGCTCGACAGTTCCGGTACGTAATCGAGTCCCGCCAGCTTCGCGCAGCCATCGAGTATCGTATTGATGCTGCCCGCGTGCAGCCCTTGCGCACTCACGTGGCCCCATTGATTGACGGGGCGCAAGAGCGGCCCCGTGCGGATGTGCGCGGCCGCCAGCCAGGCGCGCAAGGCCGTGGCCGGGCAGCAGACGCCGTCGCCAAACGGAATCGCCTTGACGATGCCCTCGCCCAATTGATCCGTCTTCGAGCGCGGCAAGGTGATCACCATGCCCTGCGGCTCCCAGCCGACATCTGCCAGCTGCAATCCCGCCAGTTCGCTGCGCCGGAAGCCGCCAAAAAATCCCAGTTGCAGCAAGGCGCTGTCGCGCAGGGCCTTGACGCTGCCCAATGCGTGCAACTGCGCCACGATCCGTTCCAGGTCTTCCAGCGGCAAGGCCTTGGCCTTCCTTTTCGGCTTGCCGTGCAGGCGCGCGATGCCGGCCAGGGTCTTGCGCACGGTCGGCGTGGACGCGGGGTCGGCAAAGCCCTGGTACGCATGCCATTGCGACAGGGCCGTCAGGCGCAAGGCCAGGGTGCGCGCGTTCAGACTGTCCGCATACGCCATGAGGTAGCGGATGACGGCGGACTCATCGGCGGGCAGCGCCCCGCCCCACGTCTGGAAGTGGCGAATGGCCGAGCGGTAGCTGCGGCGCGTGTTGTCCGAGGTCGCGGCGGCGAGAAACGCCTGGTGGCGTGCGGCCAGCTCGGCATCGACCAAAGCGCCATGTGCCGGGGCCATGGCGGTGACAGCGGGCGCCAGGGGCTCCGGCGCGGTTTTCGGCAAGGCGGCACGGCGTTTCGGGAGGGGCAGATCGGGCATGGATGGGCTGAAATCACGCTGTTGTACTGGAAGGATCACAGAATACCATGCGCAACACCCCCATAACACGCGATAAGCAATCTTATCGCGACTTATTCCTTATAAAAATTCGTAAAATTTATATCGTAATATTATTCGATATTACGTATCATGTAATACGTTACTAAATTTAGCTCATAGGTGATTTCATGGCCCGCACCGGCATTCTGTACTCTGATGTTATGAAAGCAGCCCAGATCGTCGCTGCCGATGGGCGTAATCCCACGGTCGACAACGTGCGCGAAGCGCTGGGCAGCACGGGCAGCAAGAGCACCATCGCGCCCCTGCTCAAGCGCTGGAAGGAAGAGTTTCAGGGTGCGGGCGCCGTGAAGACGGAGTCAGGCTTGCCGGCCGAACTGATGGAAGCGATGCGCGGCGTGTATGACAAGCAGCAGCGCGACGTGGCGCAGCAGCTGGAAACGGGCATGCGGCAAAACCGCGCCGAACTCGACGCGGCCACGGAGAAATTGAAAAAGACGGAACACGAACGGCTGAAATTGACGGAGGCGCGCGCCGCCCTCACCCAGGAACTGCGCGCCACGCAGCACGCGCTGGCGCAGCTGAAGGAAGAGCACCATTTCCGCGCCGTTACCCTGGCGACCCTGCATAGTGATAATGCGGGCTTGACGCAGCGCCTGGCCGACCGCAACGAGGATATCGCCGCCCTGCACCGCCAGCTGGCGCAGGTGCGTTCGCAGTTCGACCATTATCAGGAAGCGTCGGCCACGCAGCGCAGCGAGGAACGGGCCCAGGCACAGCAGCGCGAAAACCGGCTGGAGCAGGAAAACGCCCAGCTGCAGCAGCGCCTGCAAGGCCAGCAAGCCACCCTGGTGCAGCAGGACATGCGCCTGAGCCAGCTGCAGACGGAACAGGCACGACTCGCCAGCGAGGCGGCCGCCGACCGCGAGGCGCTGGCCAGCGTGCGTCCCGAGCGCGACCAGTTCGAGTTCCAGTACCTGCAGGCGGCGGCGTCCGCCGACGCCCTGCTGGCCAAGCTCGATACGGCCTTGCAGGCGCTGAACGACGCCAGGGTGGCGCTGTCCGCGCAGGACCGCCAGCTCGAGATGCTGGCGCAAAACGCGCAGGCGTCGCAGCAAAAGGCCGAGGCGCTGGCGCTGGAGCGCGACAGCTTGCTGCGCGAACATGCGGGCATGGCGGCGCAATTGGCGCAGATCTCGCTGCATGCGCGGGAGAAACGCGATAGTTGAGCAGGTTTACATGGTTTGGGCGATGTATGACGGCACGCGCACGGGCATCGCCAACTGCCGGGGCAAGCGCATTATTTCACCCGTCCGATGACGGACGACGGCGAAGACTATGCGCAGCAGACGCTCCCTGCCGAGATGCGCTACAGGGCGTTTTCTTTATTCACCTTGCGGTGGCTGGCAGCGGATGCGTATCCACGCGCCGATGGCGTCCACGCCGCAGTCGCCGTGATCTTCCACCCAGCCGGCGCGCGCATAAAAGCGCCGCGCTCGCGTATTGGCCAGTTGCGTTTTCAGGCTCAGAGGCGGGCCGAAGCGCGCCACCACGGCCGCCAGCAGCCGCGCGCCGACGCCTTGCCCGCCATGCGCCGGATGCACGTACAGATGATGCAGGAAATGCTCGGGAGCATCGCCCGTGTGCACGGCGGCAAAACCGACGACCTTGCCGCCGCATTCGGCGACAAGGATCTGCTCGTCCTGCGTGGCGCGCCGGAACACGCCGCTATCGGCCACCGGCCCGAAGCTGTCGCGCCCGGCCAGCGCCAGGATGGTGGCGCATGACGCCGTATCCACGCTGGTGCAGGGACGGATCAGGCACATGGCTGGCGCACCGCTTGCCGGCATGTCATTGCTGGCATCACAGGCGGCGGTTCAGCACGCTGTCGATATCGTGCGTCCGCACTTCCGCCTGCACGACGCCCTGCCGCAGCCAGTAGCCGGCATCGCCCTGCTGCAAGCCCTGCATGTCGAGCGTTCCCAGCGCGGCGGGCACGATGCCGGCAAGCAGCTGCGCCACATCGTCCCATGCGCTGTAAAACAGTTTCAGATACCAGCCGTCATCGTGGGCGTAGGCAAGAAAGCGGTTGCCGAGGCCAGGAATCCGCGGGCGGCGCAGCGGCCGCCCCCGATGCGCGAAGAACAGCGCCTCGGCCACGTCCATGTCGCCCAGCGGCGGCAGCGCGGCATCCTGGTAATCGGCCCAGGCATGGCTGCCCCAGGACGCCATGTCCTCGCGCGCCAGCGCCGCCAACTGCGTCTGCGGCACGTGCTGCAGCCCCGATGGCGCGTCGTACTGCACCGCGGCGGCATCGCCTTTCAGCAGCAGTACGCCGCCCGCTTCGCCGAGCGCCGGCAAAAAATCGCCGAATTCGATGCCCGAAGCGACGAGCATCTGCTGGTCCGGGTCGTGCCATATATACAGATAATTTCTCAAGTGCTGGTCCGTTTGGTTTTCGGCGCCGTGTTCAAGGCCACGGCGGCCCATAGCAGCGCGCACGCCCTGGCCAGCATGGCGCCGCGCCAGTCGCCGAGCTGCGCGATCTCCGCATCGATCTGGTGCGAAGGGAATTCCTGTTCTTTCTGCATGGCTGGCACTCCTTCCTCCATGATATGCCAGGCTGCATGGCCGCCTGCCGCAGTACTGGACCGGCCACAGCGACGCTAGCGCGTCAGCAGCATGGACGCCAGATACACGAGCGATGCAAAGACCACGCCTATCCCCACCCAGGCCGACAGCACCATGAAGCGGCCTTCCCGGCAGCCCTGCTTGCTCAGCTTTGAGTAATAGGCCCATTCATCGCCCGGCGCATAGGCCTTGCGCTTGCGGTGTTTGGCATCGATGCGTCGGTTGACGATGCCAAAGGTCAGCGCGAAGAGCCCGGCGAGTATTTTTATGAATAGCATGAGTGAGCCGCATGAAGGAATCGGATGTTTGCGTCCTGTGCGCAGTGCATGGCGCGGCAGCCACTGTACTCCATTTGAGAAAGATTGTCATTTAAGTATGTGCATCCGGCGTGCCGGCGTCCTTAATATGAAATTCACCTTGCCTGCGTAGCATACAAATTGGCAAGGCCTTCATGGAGCAAGGTCTGCCATTGACGGATACAACCATGCAAACCTTTTTTATGTACCAGCACGCCAACCCACGCCTCGCGGCGTGCCTGCCATGAACACCGCGGTCCTGGCTGCTTCGCCCGCCTTGTCGCAACGGCCTGCGAGCGGGCACCGCCTGAAAGCGGCCTTGGGCGCCCTGTTCTTTCCGCGCCAGCGCACGCGCTGGCAGGCGTTTCTCAGCAGCACGCCCGGCATGGCCGCGCTGGCGCAGCTGCATCCCTGCCTGCGCTTCAAGATTTTCCGCCCTTACGCCTCGCGCCAGCTGGGCTGTTCGGCGCGCCTGACCTTGCTCGAAGGACACTACCGCTTCCTGTGGCAGGCGGGCGCGCGGCCGCTGGTGGAACAGGCGGCGCGCCATCCCGTGCTGTTGGCGGCCTTCGCCGGCAAGGATGAGGCCTTGTACCGGCTGCAGCTGACGGCCATCCACGACAGCCACCGCGAAGGCGAGCTGTGCCTGCGGCTGACGCGCAACGGCCTGCCCCTGTACCTGGCCAGCTTCCTGTTTACGCCGCGCGCCGATGGCGTGTCGATCCAGCTGGGCGCGCTGCAGGGGCTGCGCTCGGAAGCGGGCGCGCAAGCCGTCAAGGCGGCCACGCGGGCCCTGCACGGCTGCCGGCCGAAAAACCTGATGGTGGCCGCCCTGCGCGACTTCGGCGATTTTTTTGCCTGCACCAACCTGTTCCTGGTCAGCAATCACAACCGCATCGCCCTGAATGCGCGGCGCCGCCGCCATATCGCCGCCGATTATGACCAGGCGTGGCAGGAATTGCGCGCCTTGCCCATGCGCGACGGCAATTATCACTTGCCGTGCGCGGCCTACCGGCCAGCGGACCTGGCCGACGTACCGTCGAAAAAGCGCGCCGATGCGCGCCGGCGCGGCGAATTATTGCTCGGCATGACGGCGGACATGCGCGCCCAACTGGCCTTCCTGCTGGACGCGCCTGCGGCAATGGCGGTCGAAGCACCTTGCCAGCAAAGCGATACCCTCGATAGCAGTGTTTTACCTTCCCACCATTAACAATTAACGGACGGAGTTGACCATGCCACCACGCCTGCCCACCCTGTTATTGCCCATCGTATCGCTGTCTGCCGCCGGCGCCATGGCCGCCCCCACTCTCGATGCAAGCGTGCGCGAGCGCGCGGAAACGCTGGTACGCGAGGGCAAGCATGCGAGCCTCGTCATCGCCGTGATCGACGGCAGGGATAGCGCCGTGTATGGCTTTGGCCGCGCGCGGCCTGGCGATGCGGCTGAGCCCGATGCCGACACCGTCTACGAAATCGGCTCCGTGACGAAAACCATGACGGGCCTGCTGCTGGCCGACGCCGTCGTGGCCGGCAATGCCGGGCTGGACCAGGCCGTCGCCGAGCTATTGCCCGCCTATACGATTCCTGCCCATGCCGGCCAGCAAATAACACTGGCCCAGCTGGCCACGCATTTTTCCGGCTTGCCGCGCCTGCCCGGCAACCTGGCGCCGGCGGACATCAACGATCCCTACGCCGACTATGCGGAAGCGCAGCTGCGCAGCTTCTTGGCAGGCCACACCCTGTCGCGTCCGCCGGACGCCTCCTACGAGTACTCGAACCTCGGCTATGGGCTGCTGGGCACGGCATTGGCCGAACGGGCGCAGCTGCCATATGAAGAACTGCTGCAGGCGCGCATCTTCCGCCCGCTGGGCATGCTTTCCAGCTCGACGCAGACCACGCCCGCCCTGCGGGCCCGCCTGGCGCCTGGTCATCTGGAGGATGGCCAGCCCACATCGAACTGGCATTTCCAGGCCATCGCGGCGGCCGGCGCCGTGCGCTCCAGCGCGAGCGACATGATTGCCTATGTGCAGTCATACATGCGCGCACCCGGCGCGGCACAGCGGCTGGCCGTGCAGCCGCGCCAGATACTGGCCGGCGAAGGCGACGGCGACGGCGTCAAGAAAGTGGGCCTGGCATGGGTGCTCGACCAGGTCGATGGCCAGCCTTTCGCCTGGCATAACGGACAGACGGGCGGCTACGCCAGCTTTGTCGGCTATACCCTCGACGGCAAGCGGGGCGTGGTGGTGCTGAGCAATACTGCGCGCGACGTCGACGGGCTGGGCGTCGGCGTGCTGGTGCCTGGCAGCCTGCCGCCCCTGGAAAAGGATGGCGCGCCGCCGAAGGAAATCGCCATCGACCCGGCCCGGCTGGCGCAATACGCGGGCCAGTATACGCTGGCGCCCACGTTTGTGCTCAGCGTGCGCCAGGGGCCGGACGGTTTGCTGGTGGGCGCCACGGGCCAGGGCGAAGCGCCCGTGTTCGCCAGCGCGCAAGACACGTTCTTTTACAAGGCGGTCGAGGCGCAGCTGGTGTTCCAGCGCGACGCCCAGGGCGCCATCACTGGCGTGATCCTGCACCAGAACGGCATGGCCATGCCGGGCAAGCGCAAACCTTGATTTTTCAGCAATAATGGAATAAAACTCAGGCAACCTTCATGTAGCCAGCCTATGCTCGGCGTTCATTCCAGCCACTTTACCCAGGGGCTGGCGTGAACTTGCCGTTCAGACCAACTCTAGACAGGTTCCCATGACACCCACTTTCGCCCTCCTCCCCCTCTGCCTGCTCGGTTCCGCCGCGCTGGCCGCCCCCGTGCTGGACGACGCCGTGCGCCAGCGCGCCGAGGAACTGACGCGCACGGGCTTGCATTCCAGCATCGTCATCGCCGTCATCGACGGCAAGCACAGCGCCGTATACGGTTTCGGCCATGCGCAGGCGGGCAAACCCGCCAAGCCCGGCGCCGACACCGTCTACCAGATCGGTTCCGTGACCAAGACCATGACGGCCCTGCTGCTGGCCGACGCCGTCGTGGCCGGCAAGGTGGCGCTTGACGAGCCCGTGGCGAAACTCTTGCCCGGCTACACGCTCCCCAGCTTTGACGGCAAGCCGATCACCGTGCTCGACCTGGCCACGCATTATTCATCGCTGCCGCGCCTGCCCGGCAATTTCGCGCCGAAGGACCCGGCCAACCCTTACGCCGACTACACGGAACAGTTGCAGCGGCAATTCCTCGCCGCCTACCGCCTGCCGCGCGCGCCAGGCAGCGCCTTCGACTATTCGAACATCGGCTATGCGGTGCTGGGCACGGCATTGGCGGCCCAGGCCGGCACCAGCTATGAGGCGCTGCTGCAGTCGCGCATCGCCGTGCCGCTGGGCATGCGCTCGACGTCGAACACGGCCTCGGCCGGCATGCTGGCGCGCCTGGCGCCCGGCCACCTGGGCACGGGCCAGCCCACGCCGGCCTGGGATTTGAACGTGGTGGCGCCGGCCGGCGGCGTGTATTCGAGCGCGCGCGACATGGTGGCCTACCTGCAAGCCTATATGCTCCGGCCGTTGCGCCCGTATGCGCTGGCCGTCAAGCCGCAGCGCGCGCTAGCGCCGGACAGCGACACGAAAATCGGCCTGGCCTGGCTGCTGGAGCAGAAGCAGGGACAAGGCTATGCCTGGCATAGCGGCCAGACGGGCGGCTACTCGAGCTATGTGGCGTTCACGACGGATGGCAAGCGCGGCGTGGTGGTGCTGACGAATACGGCGCGCACCATCGACGAGCTGGGACTGTCAGCCTTGCTGCCGGGCACACCGTTGCCAGCCATCAAAAAGCTGCCAGCAGCCATCGACCTGCCGCGCGCGGCGCTGGCCGAGTATGTAGGCGAGTATCCGCTTGGCAAGGAATTCACCTTGACGGTGAGCCTGGGCAAGGATGGGCTGGAAGCGGCCGGCACGGGCGTCGGTTCGGCGCCCGTGTTTGCCAGCGCGAAAGACCGCTTCTTCGTCCGCGCCATCGACGCGGAACTGGCGTTTACGCGCGATGCCCAGGGCCGTATCGACAGCGTCCTGCTCAAGCAAGGCGGGCAGGACGTGGTCTTGCCGCGCAAGCCCTAGCGCTCATGCGCCCGGGTCGCGCATGAATTGCTCGACCCGGGCGACAAATGCCGCCTTGCTGCGCGTGCGGAATTCGCCGAGGAAGGCATCGCTGCCCTTGACGACGTTGCCGTGGCGGTCGTAGGCCACCTTGCCCATCTCCAGCACGAATTCGCCGGCGGGATCGTCTTCCGGCTCGAAATGCGAGTTGAAGCAGTAGCCCGTGTCGCGGCAGCTGCCCCACAGCAGCAATGCGCTGCTGAACCACTGCATGGTCTCGGGACCCGGTTCCACTTCGAACAGGGTGTTGACGGTGATGCTCCAGCCGCCAGGAACGCGCAGCGGCTGCAAGGGATAGGGAAAGCGCGGTGTGCTCATGGCGTCGATGGTGTCAGCGGTGGGCGGCGGGTTTCGTAAAAGGCGAGAAATTCGGCGGCCGGCAACGCTTTCGCAAACAGCCAGCCCTGGCCGAATTCCACCTGGCGTTCCGCCAGGTAGTCGGCCTGCGCCTGCGTTTCGATGCCTTCGGCCACGATCAGCATCTTCAGGCTGCGCGCCATGGCGATGATGTGCGGCGTCACGCTGCTGGTGGCCGCGTCCGTGCCGATGGTGTCGACGAAGGACTTGTCGATCTTCAAGGCATCGAGCGGCAGGTTTTGCAGGCTCGACAGGCTGGAATAGCCGGTGCCGAAATCGTCGATGGCCACCGCGTGGCCGCGCGCTCTGGCTTTCTCGATGGTGGCGCGGGCCGCCTCCACATTGATGAAGCCCCGCTCCGTCGCTTCCAGCCAGATCTGCTGCGCCTCGATGCCGGTGCCGGCCAGGGCCCGCTCGAGCACGTCGAGCACCCTGCCCGTCTCGATATCGCTGGCGCACAGGTTGATGGCGATATGCAGCTCGCGGTCGGCCACCAGCGCGGCGCGCAGGTCGGCGATGACGCAGTCGATGACCTGGTCCGTGATCGGCAGGATCAAGTCGCTCTCCTCGGCCACGGGGATGAACAGGTCGGGCCGTATCATGCTGCCATCGGGACGGCGCCAGCGTATCAGCGCCTCGGCGCCCACGCAGGCGCCCGTGTCGAGCGCGATGATGGGTTGATAATGGACAAAGAACTCGCGCCGGTCGATGGCGATGCGCAACTCGCCCATCAGCGACAGGCGGCGGCGCGACAGCCAGACGACGATGCCGACGATGAAGGCGGCCATCAGCAAGCCCATCGGCAGGAGCAGCAACTGTTCGCGGCGCAGCCTGTCGTTCAGCTTGCTGCGCGGTTCGATCATGACGGCCGTCAAGCCATCGCGGTACAGCGTTGCATGAATGCTGCCATCGTGCGCGATGTCGCCCGCCGTGGGTGTGCCGGCAAGCAAGGCTTGCACCTGCGCAGGATCCGGATGGTGCAAGGTGTCGAGCACGCCTTCCTTGCCGATGGCGACGGCCATCTGGATGTCGCTGTCGACGATGACGTCGGAAAAGCGCACGGGATCGATCAGCACCTTGTAGGCGCGGTACGTCAGTCCCACCATGCGCTTGCCGCCGCTGACGACGGGACGCAGGTTGAAATCGAGGCCCATGCCATTGTCCAGCATGAAATCGGGCGGCGTCACGGTAATGCGCGCCTCCTCGATGCCGGTGGAGGTGCATTTCAGCAAGCCGTTCTCGACATAGCCGATATCGTCGATGCTGCGCGTGGTAATGGTGATGCGGCGCAACTGCTGGATATGCGCTTCCGAGCATGGCACGAGGTCCAGCGCGTCGGCGCTGCGCAACGCCGCGCTGGCCGAGGCGATCGAGCGGTGCGCGCGTTCGAGCGCGTAGCCGGCCAGCAGGCGCAAACGGTCCTGCTCGCCCTGCACGGCGCGCACGGACGACAGGTAAAAAGCCAGGCTCAGGGGGGCCGCCACGCCGATGACTGCCACCAGCACGCTCGTTACAATAATGCGTTTTCTGCGCATGCTACCCCTCCGATGAACCGCTGTTATTTGAATGCTATGTATTGCTCGATGGCATCATATTACAAGCGGGACCGGCGCACATGGATCCTACCGATTAGTTACACTTTTATTTGACCGTCACGGCCGCCGGAGCCGGCCGCGCCAGCACGAATACCAGCGCCGCCACGACGGCTGCCAAGGCGCCGGCCAGGTACAGCACGCTGGCGAAGCCGTCGACGAAGGCGTGGCGCGCCGCTTCCTGCGCCAGCGCCTGCATGGCTGGCGGCAGCTGGCCGAAGGCTTCGGCCGCGTTGCCGGCGACGATGCGCCCTATCATCTCGGGCGTCGCCTTCAAGCCGTGCAGCCAGGCCAGGCGCTCGAACGACGCCGCCGTACGCATGGCCAGCACGGCGCCCAGGCCGCCGACGGCCAGCACGATGCCGACGAAGCGCGTGGTGGTGCTGATGCCCGAGCCCATGCCTGTCCGTTCGCGCGGGATGCAGGCGAGGATAGCTTTTTGCGTGGTGCCGTTGAGCAGCCCGGCGCCGGCGCCCGTGACCACCATGCCGGCCGCTACCCATGCATATTGCAGGCTGGCGGCCGCGAATGCCGTGGCCACATTGCCCACGGCGACGATCAGCAAGCCCGTCACCAGGATGCCGCGGTCGTCGAGCCGGCGCATGGCGCGCGGCGCCAGGCGCGACAGCACCACCATGGCGACGGCGAATGGCAGCATGGCGCAGCCGGCGATGACGGCGGAAAAGTCGAAGGCGTTCTGCAGGTACAGCGGCAAGAATGTCATCATCACCTGCGCCGCGATGGCGTAGCCGAACATGCCCAGCACGGCGCCGACGAAGACGCGGCGGCCAAACAGCGCCAGGTCGATCATCGGCGCGCGCTGGCGGCGCTCGGCCACGACAAACACGCACAGCAGCACCGCCCCGGCCAGAAAGCGCAGCATGGTGGCGCGGCTGTCCCAGCCCGCCACGCTGGCGTCGATCAAGCCCCAGATGATGCAGAACAGGCCGGCGGAAAACAGCAGCGCGCCGAGCGGGTCGAAGCTGGCGTTCGACGCATCCTTCGATTCGTCCACGTGGCGCTGCACCAGCCACATCAATATGGCGACGACGGGCAGGTTCAGGTAAAAGATCCAGCGCCAGTTGATGGCGCTCGTGACGAGGCCGCCCAGCAGCGGCGCCACCGTCATGGCCACGCCCATGGCCGCGCCCCACACGGACCAGGCGCGCGCCCTCTCCTTTTCTGCATGAAAAGTGTGGCCGATGACGGCCAGCGCGGAAGTGAGCAGCAGCGCGGCCCCCAGGCCCTTCACGGCGCGCGCCACGTTGAGCACGAACGGCGTCCAGGCCAGGCCGCACAGCAGCGAGGCCAGCGCGAACACGGCCAGGCCGGACAGCATGACCCTGCGCCGCCCCAGGCGGTCGGCGATGCTGCCGGCCGGCAAGAGGAACGAGGCGAACGCCAGCATGTAGGCGCTGACCACCCACTCCACGTCGACGAAGCTGGCGTTCAGCGAGCGGGCGATCGAGGGCAGCGAGACGGCCACGACGTTGGTGTCGAGCATGATCAGGGCGCAGACGCCCGAGCACGTATACAAAGTCCAGTTGGTATTTTTCATGCCTGGATTGTAAGCAGGCCGGTATTATTTCTTGTTATAAGTCAATCGACTTATAATTCACTCATGGTGAATACAGAAAAATCGCTGGAGCTGCGGCACTTCCGCTGCGTGCTGGCCGTCGCGCACAGCCTGCATTTCGCGCGGGCCGCCGCCGAGCTGGGCATTTCGCCGCCCGCGCTGACCAAGCAGGTGCAGGAAACGGAAAGCCTGCTCGGCACGCGGCTGTTCCAGCGCAGCAAGCGCGCCGTGACCCTGACGGCCGCCGGCGAGCTGTTCGTGCCGGAAGCGGCGCGCGCGCTGGAACAGCTGGAACAGGCGCAGGACGTGGCCCGGCGCGCGGGCCGGGGCGAACTGGGGCGGCTGGAAATCGGCTACGTGGCGTCGGCGGCCTATGCCGGCGTGCTGCAGGCGCAGTTTGCCCGCTTCCGGGCGGCGCACCCGGGCATCCGCATCGGCGCGCGCGAATATGCGATGGAAACGCTGCCCGAACTGCTCGACCAGGGCCGCCTCGACCTGGCCTTCGTGCGTCCGCCCCTGCGCCTGCCCGATGGCGTCGCCAGCGTGGTCTTGCTGCGCGACCGCTTCGTGCTGGCCGTGCAAGCCGACAGCCCGCTGGCCCGGCTGGGCGTGGTGGCGCCGGCGAACCTGGCGCAGCAGGCATTCATCGTGCCGGAACAGGAATTGGGCACAGTCGAGTTCAGCCGGCGTGGCGGTTATGCGCCGCAGGTGATGTCGCGCCCGGGCAGCCTGCTGGCCGTGCTGACGGAAGTGTCGCTGGGCGTCGGCTGCGCCATCGTGCCGCACTCGGTGATGGCCAGCGTGCGGCTGCCGGGCGTGGAATTTCGCGAACTGGCGCAGCCCGCGATCAGCTCGGAAATCGCCGTCGCCTTCCGCCGCCACGAACAGGCGCCGGCCGCGCGCGCCTTCATCGCCCAGCTGCGCGCGGCGGCGCTGGCCTGACATCGCCGCTCAGGCGCTTTTCAGGACGGCCACGGCGTAGGTGCAATCGGTCGCCGTTTCATTGCTGAACACGCAGTCGGCCGGCGGCCCCAGCTCCAGGCAGTCGCCTTCGTCCAGCGCATGCCGCGTGTCGCCTTCGATGAAGACGAGGCTGCCGGATAGCGCCCAGATGAGCTGGCGCCGCGACACATAGGCGGCCGCCGGCATGGGCACGGCCGCGCCCGGCGGTAAGGTGATGTGCACGAGATCGAGCGGCATGTCGGACGCCGGCGATACGTGCCGCCGCACGTAGCCGCTCTGCGGGTCGACCCACACGGGCTGGCCCGCCTTGCGCAGCAGGCGCCCCTCGCGCATCTCGGCGCGGGCGATGAGCTCGGACATGCTCAGCTCGAAGGCGCCCGACAGCCGGGCCAGCAAGGTGGCCGTGGGGCTGCAATCGCCGCGCTCCACCTTGTGCACCATCGCGCGCGACACGCCGGACCGGGCCGCCAGGTCCGTCAGCGACCAGCCCAGCCGCTCGCGCTCGATGCGCACCCTGGCCCCTATGCGCTGGTTCAATTCGTCTGGTTTAGTGGACATACTCAGGATTTATTGGACAAAAGTGTGGGCGGCAATCTATGATTTGTCCATTATAGTAGACGCCCAGCGAGGAAACAACCATGCAGATACGCGACGCCCATGCGGGCGACATCGAGGGAATCACGGCCATCTACAACGATGCCGTCAGCAATACCCTGGCCATCTGGAACGAGCAGACGGTCGATGCGGCCAACCGCGCCGCCTGGCTGGCCGACCGCCTGCGGGCCGGCTATCCCGTGCTCGTCGCCATCGACGCGCAGCAAAACGTGGCCGGCTACGCCTCGTTCGGCGACTGGCGCGCCTTCGACGGCTTCCGCCATACGGTCGAGCATTCCGTGTATGTGCGCGCCGATTGCCGCGGCAGCGGCACGGGCAGGGCGCTGATGGTGGAGCTGATCGCGCGCGCGCGCGGCATCGGCAAGCATGTCATGGTGGCGGGCATCGAAGCGGGCAATGCCGGTTCGATCGCCCTGCACAAGAAGCTCGGTTTCGAGGAGGTGGGATTGCTGCCGCAGGTGGGCACCAAGTTCGGCGCCTGGCTGGACCTGGCGTTCCTGCAGCTGACGCTCGATGCGCGCAGCGATCCGGACGGCATCACGCCGTCCAGCTAACTTCAGGCAAGACTCAGGGATCGATGTCCGGCGGCGGACGGCGCAGGGCCAGATGTTCCCACACGGCCACCAACACCAGCACGCAGCTGGTGATGCAGGCCAGGGTCAGCGGCGCATACAGGCGGCCGTACGCCATCGGGATCAGCGCCAGGATGATCAAGATGCCCAGCAGATGCGACAGCGGCGGCGTGGCGCGGTCGTTGCTGACCCATTTGAACAGGGCGTTGCCCAGCAAATACAGGATCGGGCCGCCCAGCAAGGCGCTGATGCCGGCGAAGCTGGCCTCGTCAGGGTGCACGAGGGCCAGCTCGTCGGCCACGGCGCTGACGATCACGCCGCCCACGATCAGCATGTGGATGTAGGTGTAAGCCTTGCGCGCGATGCGGCCCGGATCTTTCGAATGGGCGATGCGGTGATGACCCGCTTCGGCTCCGGTGTCGAAATAAATCCACCACATGGCGATGCTGCCGACCAGGGCCGACAGGAAACCCAGCCAGTTGGCGGCCGTCCATTCCAGGCCCGCGAACGTGGCGCCCGTTACCAGCAGCGATTCGCCCAGCGCGATGATGACGAACAGCGCGCAGCGCTCGGCCATGTGGCCCCCATCGACGTCCCAGTCGGCCGTCGACGAGCGGCCCAGGCCGGGCACGCCGAACTGCATCCACGGTCCCGCCAGGTCGATCAGCAGGGCCGCGGCCCACCAGAAGATGCGCTGCGAAGGGTCGGCCAGGCCGCCGGCGATCCAGAAGGCGCCGGACAGCACGGCCCACAGGGCGATGCGCTGGAAATTGCGGCGGCGCGACAGTGCTTCGTGGCGCACGGCCCACCAGGCAAACAGGGGCCGCCCCACCTGCATGGCGACATACGCGCCCGCAAAGGCCAGGCCCCGCGTGCCGAACGCTTCGGGAATCGAGGCAGACATGATGAGGCCGCCCAACATCAGGGCGAACAGGCTGATGCGTACGGGAATGCGCTCGGGGTCGAGCCAGTTGGTGATCCACGACGTGAAGATCCAGACCCACCAGACGGCCATCAGCAGCAGCCCCGTCTGCAGCCAGCCCGTGGCGCTCAGGTGCGCCAGCAAGCCATGCGACAGTTGCGTGACGGCAAACACGAACACGAGGTCGAAGAACAGCTCGATCATGCCCACCTTGCCGCTGTCCTGCCCGCCGCGCTTGCGCAACAGCGATTTTGTCAATTCCATACATACTCTTTCATCGTCAATCCTGGCCGCGCTGGCGGTGCTGCCCATGGGCTGGCGGCTCAGGCGCGTTGTAAACGCCACCACAAAAAACCGGCCAGCAAGGCTGGCACGGCAAAAATTACTGCAAAAATCGGTAGTTCCTCGGCCACGGAATAGCCAGCCCCGAGCACGCCCACGGCCATGTTGATGCCCGCGCCCACCAGCCACAGGGGAATGAAGGCCAGGGCCGCATGCGCCATCGCGCCCCTGCCCCGTCCAATCAGCAGGCACAGTGCCAGCAGCGCGAAACCCGCGCCCATCACCACTATCGTATGCATCGCCGTCCCTTCATTAAAACATCGTATGGAAAACTATGTATAGGATGCTAACGCATTTCGCGGGTGCCGGGAGCAATTTGCTGTGCGCGGCAGGCGGATGGCTTTAAACCGGCGTGGGCAAGGGCAAGCCGGCGAAGTGCGCTGCCAGGTTGTCCACCACCAATTGCCCCATCGCATGGCGCGTTTCCACGGTGAGGCTGCCCACGTGCGGCGTCAGCACCACGTTGGGCAAGGCGCGCAAGGCGGCGGGCACGTGCGGTTCGTCCGTAAATACGTCGAGACCGGCCGCGCCCAGGTGGCCATCCTGCAGGGCGGCGATCATGGCGTCTTCGTCGATCAGGGCGCCACGGGCGATATTGATCAGGGTGCCTTGCGGACCCAGCGCGTCGAGCACCTGGCGGTCGACGATCTTGCGCGTGGCCGGCGTGCCCGGCGCGCAGACGATCAGGTAATCGCTTTCCTGCGCCAGGGCCAGCAAGGATTCCGCGCGCGGCACGGGCGTGCCAGGAATGGCGCGCGGCTGGTAATAGCGTACGTTGACGCCGAAGGCGGCCAGGCGCAGCGCGATCGCTTGTCCGATCTGCCCGAAACCGAAGATGCCGGCCGTTTTGCCGCGCAGGCTGGATGCGGGAGTGATCGCTTCGCGGCGTTCCCAGCCGCCATCGCGCACGAAACGGTCGAGCGCGGCAATATGCCGGGCGCTGGCCAGCAGCAGGCCCAGCGCCACGTCGGCGACGTCATCGGTCAGCACGTTCGGCGTGGTGGTGACGGCGATGCCGCGCTGGCGCGCCACGTCGAGCGCCACGCCATCGAGGCCGACGCCGTTGACGGCGATGATTTCCAGCGCGGGCAGCAAGCCCATGTCCGTGGCGTTCAAGCCCAGCGCGCCCGTCGTGACGACGGCGCGGATGCGCGGCGCGCGCTCCGCCAGCCAGGCATGGCGCTCTTGCGGCGCGATTTGCCAGGCGTGGTGGCACGTGTAATCGTGCTCAAGCTGCGCGTTGACGGCAGCCGAGGGGCTGGGAGCGAGGATCAGGAGTTCGGGGGGCATGGGCGTCCAGGATGGTGTCGGCATAGGGGAACGGGAAACAAACGCAGACGCAACTTAGCATATTTGACGCCCTGCCGGGGCCGCCTGCCCCGTAAATGCCCTCAAAACCCTGATCGCAACGCGGGCTTTGCCTCGCTCTTCAGCCCGGGCAAGCCACGCGTTTCAGCTTGCCGCCCGTCTTGAACGGGTCGGCGCCCGCGCCGGGATTGTCGCCCATGGCAAAGCAGGTCGAGCCGCCCGGCGTGCGCACGCGCGAGGCGGGCCGGCCGTCGGCCGTCAGGTAGTCGTCGACCGCCAGCACGGCGCCGCCGCGCCGGGCGGAGGCGACCAGCTTCTGAAAGGTCGTCTGGCTGTCGATCTCGGGCGCGGCCAGCCACGGCTTGTCTTTCTGCAATTCGGCGCGCAGGGCCTTGTCGGCGGCGCCCGCCGCCAGCCTGGCGCGCGTGCGCAAGTCTTCCGTGGGCGCGGCAGGCGGCGCATCGACGGGCGCGGTGATGGTTTCCGCCGGCGCGGCGACGGATTCGGCCAGGACGGGCGGCAAGGCGGGCGGCGCCACGGGCGCAATCGCGCGCGCGCGGGGCATCGGCAAGGGCATCGGCGGCGTGCGCGGCAAGGGCCGGGGCGGCATCAGGGTCAGGAAGGCCACTTCCGTGTATTGCTTGAGCTGGCGCGCCGGCAGCAGCAGGAAATACAGGCCCAGCGCATGCATGGCGAGGATCAGCGCGACGGCGGCGCCTTTCAGGCTGAGCCAGCGCGGCAGGCGCGTGCGCGGCGCATCAGGCGGGGAATGGCGAAGCATGGGCATGCGGTGTCCTGTGGGCGCAAGGCGCGATGCTGCATTTTAGCGGGAGCGCCTGGCATGGGTTGATGAATTCGCAAGGTATCGTCTGGCGCGCCTTTTTCATGCAGAATCCGGTGCCTGATGCGTCAAGTGTTGTGCTACGCACCATTTTTTGACTGCCAGGCGCACGATTTTGCACGCTATCCCGCGTGGCGGAATATAATGATAATCATTCTCATTACTATCCAAACAACATCATGCGCAAGTTCCACCTCGCTCCTACCCCGTTCGCCCTGGCCGCCTTCCTGCTGGCCAGCACCGCCGCCCACGCCCAAACCAGCGCTGCCGCGCCAGCCAGCGGCGACGCGCAAAGCATGCCCACCGTCGTCGTGAATGCATCGGCCGATGCGTCGGCGGAAGGCTTGTCGAAGGCGTATGCGGGGGGACAGGTGGCGCGCGGCGGGCGTCTGGGCTTGCTGGGCAACGTGGACATGATGGATACGCCGTTCAGCAGCACCAACTACACGCAGGCGCTGATCCAGGATCAGCAGGCGCAAGGCGTGGGCGACGTGCTGCAAAACGATGCCGGCGTGCGCGTCACGCGCGGCTTCGGCAATTTCCAGGAGATGTATGTGATCCGCGGCTTCGCCGTGAACTCGGACGATCTGGCATATAACGGTTTGTACGGATTGCTGCCACGCCAGTTTGTCGCCTCCGAGTTGCTGGAACGGGTGGAAGTGTTCCGGGGCGCCAATAGCTTCATCAACGGCGCCGCGCCAGGTGGCGGCGGCGTTGGCGGCACCATCAATCTGGTGCCCAAGCGCGCCACGAATGCCCCGCTCACGCAGATTACGGTGGGCACGGAAAGCGGCGGCCAGGGCTATGTGGCAGCCGACATCGGCCGTCGCTTCGGCCCCGACAACAATACCGGCATCCGCATCAACGCCGTGCGCCGCGATGGCGACACGGCCGTTGACCGCGAAAAGCGCGAACTGAGCGTATTCTCGATCGGCGCCGATTTCCGCGGCCGCGATTTCCGCCTGTCGGCCGATGCCGGCTACCAGGAACACAAGCTGCGCAATCCGCGCCCCAGCGTCAGCGTGGCCAGTGGCGTTGCCGTGCCCGCTGCTCCTGATTCCGGCAGCAATTTCGCGCAGAACTGGACGCAATCCAACGAGCGCGATACCTTCGGCACCCTGCGCGGCGAATACGACGTCGCCAAGGATGTCGTGGCCTGGGCAGCCATGGGCTTTCGTAACGGCGACGAGTCGAACGTGCTGGCAGCGCCCACGGTGAACAGCGTATCGGGCGCGGCCAGCTCGTATCGTTTCGACAATACCCGCCACGACAGCGTGCGTACGGGCGAAATCGGCGTGCGCGGCAAGCTGCGCACGGGCGCCGTCGGCCATACCGTCAGCGCCACCGCATCGACGTTCTGGTCGCAATCGAAGAATGCCTATGGCATGAGCGATTTTGTGACGGGCTTTGGCACGAACATCCATGCCCCCGTGCAGGTAGCCGCGCCTGCGCCAACCTGGTTCATGGGCGGCGACCTCGCGCATCCGCTGGTGACGGCGCGCACCATGCTGTCGAGCTTTGCCATCGCCGACACCATGGCCTTTGCCGATGACCAGGTATTGCTGACCGTGGGCGCGCGCCGCCAGACCATCAAGGATGATTCCTACGACTACAACACGGGCGTCCGTTTTGCGGACAGCAGCTACAGCGAAAGCATTACCACGCCTGTGCTGGGCCTGGTGTATCGCCCCGTCAAGGAAGTGACCGTCTATGCCAACTATATCGAAGGCCTGCAAAAGGGCGCTGTCGCAGGCGGCGCGGGAGTGACCAATGTCGGCGATGCATTCGCTCCCTACAAGTCGAAACAGAAGGAAATCGGCGTCAAGTATGACGGCGGCCGCATCGGCGCCAGCCTTGCCCTGTTTACCACCAAGCAGCCATCGGCCTATGTGGAAAACGGCATCTTCGGCGTCTTTGGCGAACAGCGCAACCGTGGCATCGAATTGTCGGTATTCGGCACGCCGGCCCGGGGCCTGCGCCTGCTGGGCGGCCTGACCCTGCTCGACACGAAGCAGATCAGCGCCAAAGAGCCCGCCAACGTGGGCAAGGATGCGATCGGCGTGCCTGGCACCCAGCTGAACTTCGGCGCGGAATGGGACGTGCCGGGCGTCCGCGGCCTGGCCTTGACGGGGCGCACCTTGTACACGTCGAAGCAGTACCTCGATGGCGCCAATGCGCAGAAAGTGCCGTCCTGGACGCGCCTGGACCTGGGAGCACGCTACCTGACCACCATCGCCGACCGCGCCGTCACCTTGCGCGCGCGCCTGGACAACGTGACCGACAAAAACTACTGGGCTTCCGCCGGCGGCGCGTCCGGCGCTGGCTATCTGGTGCTGGGCGCACCGCGCACCGTCGTGGTGTCAGCGTCCGTCGACTTCTAAGCCTCCTCACGATAAAGCTGCCCGTCCCCGTGGCAGCTTTTTTTTCGCGTGCGCGCCTGTGCCGGCACGCCCGGTTCGGCGACAATGCCCGCATGAAACTCTCCCCTGCCCTGCTCGTGTCACTGGCCCTGTCCCTGCCCGCAGCTGCCCAGCAGCAAGTTGCCTGTCCGTATGCTGCCTGGAAAAGCGGCTTCAAGGGCGATGCGCGGGCCCAGGCCACGTGCTTGCTGCGCCCCGTCAAGCTGTATGCGCGCCTGGGCGCCAGCGCGCCGCTGCCCGCCTTTCTCGACAGCCACGTCGGCCAGCACACGGACATCGCCCCGGCCAGCCTGCGCGCGTATCTGTCCACGCACGGCATCGATGAAATGGACGTCGGCGGCGCCGTCGACGCGCCGCTGTCGCGCGCCGTGGGACGGCTGGTGGCGCCCGTGGCCCGCTATTTCGTCATCCACGACACCAGTTACCCGAATTTCCTGCTGGACGCGATTCCCGCCCACGTCAACGACGCCAGCTGGGATTTCAACGACTTTACGCTGCGCAATCCCGCCCTGGGCGGCGGTCCGAAAGGCCATGTGTATGTGAACCGCCTCGGCGATTCGCTGGCGGTGCGCGACTTTGGCACGGCCGGCTACGCCAGCAAGCTGGAAAAGGACAAGCCGTCGCTGACGGGCCTGTTCCTGCACGTGGAGCTGGTGCAGCCGCGCCGTTCCGTGCCCGCCGGCGGCAAGGGCAACGATGGCCTGGCGCCCGACCCCGGTTTCACGCCGGCGCAGTATGACCGCCTGGCCCTGCTGTACCTGGCCGCCAGCGTGCGCAAGGGCACGTGGCTGATTCCCGCCTTCCACGCCGTGCTCGACACGGGTTTTGCGAACGGTCATGATGATCCACAGAACTTTTCCCTGGCCGATTGGTCAGCCTCGCTTGCGCGCCTGGAGGCGGCCCTGCGCCAGGCCAATACTGGACAATAATGCGTTTCCCTGACGGCTGATTTGGCGCATACTATTAAGCGCATAGCCATTCCTGCCAGGGAGTTCAGGTGAGTAACACCACGCATCATCACGCGGATCGTCGGGCAGCCGCAGGCCCGCCGCTGGCGCGCGCGCAGCGCATCTTTGCCATGCGCGACGCCGTCCTCACTGCCTGGGAAGACCGCGTGCGCGCCTGCGTGCGCGGCGCCGACCAGCTGCTCACGCCCATCCTCATCAATACCTTGCCGGCCTTTTTCGACAACCTGGCCGAGGCCCTGACGCCCGGCCATCCGCGCGAAAACGCCGCCAGCAACAGCAATGTGCCGGCCGTGCATGGCAACGAGCGGGCGCGCATGACCAATTACGGGCCGGAACAGGTGATCCAGGAATACCAGATCTTCCGCGACTGCTTCGCCGCCGTCGCCCACGAGTCCGGCATCACCTTGCGCCGCAAGGACTGGTGCGTGATCAACGAATCGATCGACGTGGGCATCCGCGAATCGATACGCGAATTTACCAGCATGCATGAAGGCTTCCGCCGCCGCATCGCGGCCGGCCTGTCGCACGACATGCGCAATCCGCTGGCCGTGATCAGCACCAGCGCCCAGTTGCTGCTCAGGCCAGCCGAACCGGAACGGGTGGCCGTGCTGGCGCACAAGATTGCCGAACACAGCAAGCGGCTCGACAGCATGATCGAGGAATTGCTCGACACCCTCAGCTACCACCAGGGCCAGCAGCTGCCGCTGGTGCTGAGCCAGTTCGACGTGCTGCCGCTGGTGCGCGCCGTGGCCAGCCAGGTCAACCTGCAGCGGCCCGATAAATGTATTGTCAATGGGCAATCTGTCGTCGGCTGGTGGTGCGAGAATTCGCTGCGGCGCGCGCTGGAAAACCTGCTCAGCAATGCCCTCAAGTACGGCGATGACGCCGCCATCGGCTTGCATGTGGAACAGACGCACGAACGCATGATCATCACCGTGCACAATGGCGGCCACCCGATCGCGCCGGAACAGGCCGAGCGCATCTTCGACTACCTGCGGCGCGAAAACCATGGCCCGGCGCCAGGCTGGGGCATCGGCCTGCCCTTCGTGCAGAACGTGGCCGAAAGCCATGGCGGCAGCATCGCCGTCGACAGCTCGCCCGAGACGGGCACGAGCTTCATCTTCGACTTGCCCGTCGATTGCCGGCCCTTCGTCCATCCGGCCGACTTCCCCATAAACTGACAAGTAACGCACCAATACGGTGCAGATGACGGATTTACGCCACAAAAGTGGTCATTTTTTACACAATTTCACGCGTGCGGCATTGCTGCGGCATTGGCACACTTCCTGCTGAGCTATAGTCAGACCAAGGCTCAAGGGGAAATCACAACATGGCAAATTTTTTCAATGAAATGACTGCAGATGACGTGGGTACGGACGGCAAGGTACGTGAACACTATCGTGAATTTAATAGCTGGCTGGAGCAGCAATCCCCCGACACCATCGCCCGCAAGCGGGCCGAAGCCGACCTCACCTTCCGCAGGGTCGGCATCACTTTTGCCGTGTATGGCGACGATGCCGGCACGGAACGCCTGATACCGTTCGACACCATCCCGCGCATCATCCCGGCCGCCGAATGGGCGCAGATGCAGACGGGCCTGGTGCAGCGCGTGCAGGCGCTGAACATGTTTATCCATGATATTTATCATGAACAAAACATCATCAAGGCCGGCATCATTCCCGCCGAGCAAATCTACAAGAATGCCCAGTACCGCCCGGAAATGCAGGGCATCGCCGTCGCTTCCGACATTTACGCCCACATCGCCGGCGTCGACATCGTGCGCGCCGGCCAGGGTGAATTCTATGTGCTCGAAGACAATCTGCGCGTGCCATCCGGCGTCTCCTACATGCTGGAAGACCGCAAGATGATGATGCGGCTGTTCCCGGAACTGTTTGCGCGCAACCGCATCGCCCCCGTCGACCACTATCCGGACATGCTGCTCGACAACCTGCGTTCCGTGGCGCCGATGGGGATCGATGATCCCACGGTCGTCGTCATGACGCCCGGCATGTACAACTCCGCCTACTTCGAGCACGCGTTCCTGGCCCAGCAGATGGGCGTGGAACTGGTGGAAGGCAAGGATTTGTTTGTCAACGATAACTCGGTCTACATGCGCACGACGCGCGGCCCGAAGCGCGTCGACGTCATCTACCGCCGGGTCGACGACGATTTCCTCGATCCGCTGGCGTTTCGGTCGGACTCGTCGCTGGGCGTGCCGGGCCTGCTGTCCGTCTACCGCGCCGGCAGGGTGACGCTGGCCAACGCCATCGGCACGGGCGTGGCCGACGACAAGTCGGTCTACCCTTTCGTGCCCGACATGATCAGGTTTTACCTGTCGCAGGAGCCGATCCTCAACAACGTGCCCACCTACCAGTGCCGCAAGCCGGCCGATCTGTCCTACGTGCTGGCGAACCTGGCGCAACTGGTCGTCAAGGAAGTGCATGGCGCCGGCGGCTACGGCATGCTGGTGGGCCCGGCGTCGAGTGCCGCGCAGATCGAGGACTTCCGCCAGCGCCTGCTGGCCAATCCGGGCGGCTACATCGCCCAGCCCACCCTGGCCCTGTCAGCCTGCCCCACGTATGTCGAGGCCGGCATCGCGCCGCGCCACATCGATTTGCGTCCATTCGTGCTGTCCGGCAAGACGATTTCCATGGTGCCCGGCGGCCTGACCCGCGTGGCGCTCGGCGAAGGTTCGCTGGTGGTCAATTCCTCGCAGGGCGGCGGCACCAAGGATACGTGGGTGCTGGAACCATCGTCCGTCTTTGCAGGAGAAAAAACATGCTGAGCCGCACCGCCGATCATTTGTTCTGGATGGCCCGCTACACGGAGCGGGCGGAAAACACGGCGCGCATGCTCGACGTCAACATGCAGACCTCGATGCTGCCGCAGTCCGAGCAGGATGCCGAACAGGGCTGGCGCGCCACCCTGGGCATTTCCGAACTGCAGAGCGCGTATGACCACAAATATGGCCGCTTCCACACGCGCGACGTGCTCGACTTCATGGTGCGCGATCCGAACAACCCGTCGTCCATCCTCGCCTGCCTGACGGGCGCGCGCGAAAATGCCCGCGCCGTGCGCGGCACCCTGACGACGGAAGTGTGGGAAATCCAGAACGCCACCTGGCTCGACATGCAGAAACGCCTGAAAAGCAATCTGCTGGAAACGGACCCCAGCCAGTTCTTCGAATGGGTGAAATACCGCTCGCACCTGTCGCGCGGCGTGACCCTGGGCACCATGCTCAAGGATGAGGCCATCCATTTCATCCGCCTCGGCACCTTCCTCGAGCGGGCCGACAACACGGCGCGCATCCTCGACGTGAAGTTCCACGGCGCGCGCGACACGTCGAAAGACATCACGCAGCGCGATTTTTACTACTGGGCGGCGCTGCTGCGCTCCGTCTCCGGCTTTGAAATCTACCGCAAGGTGTACCGCGACGTCATCACGCCGGCCAGGGTGGCGGAATTGCTGATGCTGCGCGGCGACATGCCCAGGTCCCTGCTTGCCTGCATGGAAGACGTGGTGGAAAACCTGAAACATATCCGCAACGATGTCTCGGCCGATACGGAGCGTTTCGCCGGCAAGCTGCATGCGGAGCTGAAATTCGGCCATATCGACGACATCATGAAGGCGGGCCTGCACCTGACCCTGACGGAGTTTCTGGAAAACATCTATGACCTGGGCAACCGGGTCAGCCGCGACTTCCTCGTTCCCCTGGCGGCCTGATGCAGCTCACCATCCGCCACGAAACCCATTACGCCTACAGCGCGCCGCTGGCCTACACCATCCAGCAGCTGCACCTGACGCCGCGTATCGAGCCGCAGCAGCGCGCCCTGTCCTGGCAGATCACGACGCCGGGCCGGTGCCACGCCTACACGGATGCCTACGGCAACCTGTCGCACATGCTGACCATCAATGGCAGCCATCATTCGCTGAGCCTGGTGGCCCAGGGCGTGGTGGAAACCATCTACCCGCACAAGGGACGGCTGAACCTGGTCGATACCCTGTCGCCGCTGTTGTTTACCATGCCGACGCCGCTGACGCAGGCCAACCCGGCCATCCTGGAGCTGGCTTGCGCCAGCCTGCCGGACCGGCGCGTGACGGCCGGCACGGGCCACTTGCTGCGCCTGGCCGAAAGCATCGTCGGCAAGGTGGCCTATGAAAGCGGCGCCACCATGGTCACCACCACGGCCGGCGACGCCCTGGCCCTGGGCCGCGGCGTGTGCCAGGACCACGCGCACCTGTTCCTGGCCTGCTGCCATGCGTGGGGCATCCCGGCCCGCTATGTCTCCGGCTATATCGACCCGGAAACGACGGGCCACGCGGCCAGCCACGCCTGGGTCGATGCCTGGGCCGAGGACACGGACTTCGCGGGCTGGGTCAGCATCGACGTCACGCATGCCCGCCTGATGACGGATGCGTATTGCCGGCTGGCCATCGGCCGCGACTACGATTCGGCCGCCCCCGTGCGCGGCGTGCGCCAGGGTGGCGGCACGGAAACGTTGCGCGTCGATGTACAGATTGTGCCCGTGTAACCCTGCAGGAATGAGGCTGGCCGGGCCTTGCGGCGGATCGCCTGGGCCCGGCTGGTGTAGAATGCTTCCCCTTTTACTCGATTTGCTACGATGACTTATTGCATAGGCGTGCGCCTGAACGAAGGCCTGGTCTTCCTGTCCGACTCCCGCACCAACGCTGGCGTGGACCAGGTGGGCACCTTCCGCAAGATGAGCGTGTTTGAAAACCCGGGTGACCGCATGCTGGTGTTGATGACGGCAGGAAACTTGTCGATCTCGCAAGCCATCCGCCAGCTCGTGTCCGAGCACGTGGATGCGGACGGACGCAGCATCTGGAACGTGGCCAGCATGTACGACGCGGCCCGTATCGTGGGCGAAGCCGTGCGCACCGTGCACCAGCGCGAAGCGAAGGCCCTGGCCGAGTGCGGCATCGACTTCAATGTCAGCATCATTTTAGGGGGCCAGATAGGCGCCGAGCGCTGCCGTTTGTTTCAGGTGTATTCGGCCGGCAATTTCATCGAATCGCACGATGAAAACACGTATTTCCAGATCGGCGAAGCCAAGTACGGCAAGCCCATCATCGACAGGGTCATCAACCCGACCACGCGTCTGGACGAGGCGGCCAAGTGCGCACTCATTTCCATGGATTCCACCTTGCGCTCGAACATTTCCGTCGGTTTGCCGCTGGATCTGCTCGTCTACGGGACGGACAGCCTGGCCGTCACGCGCTTCGTCACCATCGATGAAAAGAACCAGTATTTCCGCATGATCCGCGACACGTGGGGCGAGCAATTGAAACATGTGTTCGAAGGCATCGCCGATCCCGTATGGAATGCCACGCCGGAAACCACCACCAACGTGCTGTCGTCGACGAATATGCACAGCAAGCCCGTGCGCGTCAGCATTCCCGGACACGTCAGCCGTGGCGGCCTGAGCGTGGCGCCCCTGCAATCGCTGGCGCAGCAATTCAGCGACGACAAGCAGCATTGATCTGCCGCGCACCGCCTGCGCGCGGTGCTGGACAAGTCGCCTTCCGCGTGCTTTTATGGCAATATGGCTAGCTAGGCTATCCATATTGCATAGAGAGGCAGGTGGCGCATGGACTTGATCACTTCCGCCGTCGTCGCGGCCATCGGGCATGGCGCCCCCGGCCACGCCGCCGAGGCCATCAGCAGCCGCTACCGGCAGCTGAAGACGGCCATCGCAAAGTTCGACGGTGCGGCTACCATCCTGGCCGCCATCGCCGCGCTCGAGGCGGACCCGGCCCATCCCCAGCTGCGCCTGGCGCTGGCGGCCGCCCTCTCCACGGCGAAGGTGCCGGACGACATGGAAACCCTGTTCGCCGCGCAAGGCTTGCTCGATGCCCTGCAACGCCCCGTCACCGCCATCGACATCACGCCGGCCAGCGTGCCCACGCCCGCCGACAAAAGCGCCGTCGTCTCCAACTATGCCGTCGTGAAAGTATATTTCGCCACCGACCGCCAGCGCGACGTGGGCAAGCCGGCGGCCCTGCGTTTCAGCGGCGAACGCAGCACGGGCGGCGGCGATGCCCCGCTCAGCTATGGCAGCTGCGACATCAGCATCCCGCGCGACCACCGCATGGGCCAGCTGGAATCGCCGTCGCTGTGGCGCCTGGAATTGCGCGAAGACCCGGCCAAGCACGTCGTGCTGCTGGAAACCGAGGTGCAGGACCGCGATAATTTCTTTGCGGCATTGAGGACGCAAGTGCGCGCCTCGGCCGGCAAGAGCGCCTTTGTCTTTGTGCACGGCTACAACGTGACGTTCGAGGACGCGGCGCGGCGCACGGGGCAGATGGCCTACGACCTGGGCTTCGATGGCGCGCCCGTGTTCTACAGCTGGCCGTCGCGCGGCGAACTGGCGGCCTACACCGTCGATGAAAACAATATCGAATGGAGCACGCCGCACATCGCCGCCTTCCTGGCCGATTTCCTCGCGCACAGCGAGGCGGCGCACGTCTATCTGGTGGGCCACAGCATGGGCAACCGGGGCCTGGCGCGCGCCGTGGCCGAGCTGATGGGGGCGCAGCCGCAGCTGGCGCAAAAGATCACGGACATCATCCTGACGGCGCCCGACATCGACGCCGCCATCTTCAGGCACGATATCGCGCCGAAACTGGCCGGCGCGCGCAACCCCGTCACCCTGTACGCCTCGTCGCAGGACCTGGCCCTGGCCGCCTCGAAAACCGTGCACGGCTACGCGCGCGCGGGCGACAGCGGCGCCGGCATGCTGATCATGGCCGGCGTGGAGACCATCGACGCCAGCGGCGTCGATACCAGCTTCATCAAGCATTCCTACTTCGCGGAAAAGCGCTCGGCCCTGTCCGACATGTTTTATTTGATACGCAACAATGCGCGCGCCGACCAGCGCTTTCTCGACCCCGTCGATACCGTGGCCGGCCGCTATTGGACATTCAAACCGTGACGCGGCTTCATGCACGGGGGCACGCATGCTAAGATACGGCCATGAGGGTGCCAAAGGCACGGCGATGACGCCGCCAGCCCGTCCACCCGTAAGCAGGCCATATCATGTTGACATCTTCTTTTACACCGCAAGCCGAGTCGCTGATCCGCAACACCAACGCCCGCGTCACCAAGACGCGCGTGAAGGTGCTCGACTTTTTAATGGCGCAAAGCCGCTCGCTGACCCACCATGAAATCCAGCAGGCGCTGTCGCAGGACAGCGATATCGATTCCGTGACCCTGTACCGCGTGCTCGAGTGGCTGACGGAAAATGAACTGGTGCACCGCATCGCGGGTGCCGACCAGGTGTGGCGCTTCAGCGCGGGCGCCGGTCACCAGGCGCACGAACACGCGCACTTCCAGTGCACGAAATGCGCGAACGTCACCTGTTTCAACGAGGTCAAGCTGCCCACGCCCGTTGCCCTGCCAGAAGGTTTCAGCGGCGACGAGGTCGATTACCTGATCAAGGGCCTGTGCCCGCGCTGCAAGTAATTTCCCAAAAGACATCACCTGTAGACATCACCTGAGCAGCAAGGCCAGGTGATGCTCGTCATAGAACAGCTCGCCGACGCGCATCGAGCGCGGTTCCGTGCCATAGCCGATAAAGCCCAGCGATTCATACAGGCGCAAGGCGGCATTGTTTTCCGCGTTCACGCTCAGATGCACTTGCAGGATGGCGGGATCATGCTCGGCCAGCGCGATGCAGGCATTGACGAGGCGGCGCGCCACGCCCTGGCCCCGGTAAGCGACGTCCACGAAGACGCCCCACAGCAGGGCCTTGTGCGACAGCTGGCGCATCGGCTCGCGCCGCAAGCCCGCAAAACCGACGAGCCGTTCGCCGTCGAAGGCGCCAAACGCCCGCTGCATGGCGCCGCCGGCGATGCGCTGCACGTGTTCGTCTGGCGTGCGGGCCAGTTCATCCTCGCGCGACGAGGAAAACGCACTGGGCGCCTCCTGGATGGCGCGCAGGCGCAGCGCGCAAAAGGCGGTGGTGTCGGCCGGCGTCAGCAGGCGGATGGCGATATCGTGGGCGCTGGCGTTTGTCATGGCGGGATCCGGCTGTTTTTGCCCATTATACCCACGCCGCCCGCCCCTGCAGCGCACGCCTAGTGCACCTTGTCCGCGCGCAAGCCGTACAGGGTCCAGCCGTACAGGACCGCCATCAACAGCACCATGGCCGCGCCCAGCGCCACGGTCCAGCTTTCCGGCATGGACCACGCAGGCTCCAGCTTGCCGGCCGCCATGTAGCCGGCCATGGCCACGCAGATGGCGACGATGGGCCAGCCCAGGCGGCGCCGGAATGCGCGCACGATATCCTCCTTGCCGGTGCGCATGACCCTGGCCGTCACCCAGCCATCGAAGGTATCGGTCACGCCCATGCCCACGGCAAACACCAGCGCCGTCAGCAAGGCCGGCCCCATGCCACCGAGGGCCACGGCCGCATAGCCCCAGGCGGCCGCCTGCAGGGCCGTATCGAAGACTAGCGCGAACAGCATGCCGACGAGGATGCCGCCCAGCGGGCCGGCAGCGCCTTTCAGCCATCCGGGCAACATCCGGGCGCGCACATTGGCCAGTTGCGCGCCGGCCAGCAAGGTGCGCGCATTCATGGCGGCGATGAGCAGCAGCAAGGCGATGGGCAGCCACTCGAGCCAGCCGAACACAGCTTCCGACGGCGTGAACTGTTCCGCCGCCAAGGCGGCCACGGCAACGATGACCAGCACGGTGATGCCATGCCCCAGCGCAAACATCGCGCCCATCCACGGTGCCCAGCGCGGGTGCGCGGGCAGGCTGCGCAGGGTCAGGCCATCGACGGCGGCCAGGTGGTCCGGTTCCAGGCCGTGCCGCATGCCCAGCAGGAAGATCAGCGCCAGGGCGGGCAAGCCCGCTTCCACGCTCATGCGGCCACCCCGACTGCCGCCCCCGCCACGACCTCGGCCATCATGCTGGCCGGACTGGCGGCGCCAGCCACGCAGCGGTCCAGGCCACGGATCAGCATATCCTGCGGCAAGTCGCGGCCGATGAAGATCATGGTGCTGGCGCGCGTTTCATCCTCGCGCCACGGCGCACCCAGTTCCGAGCCCATCAGCATGTGCACGCCCTGGAAGACGGCGCGGCATGGCAGGTCGGCGACATGCAGGATACCCTTGTAGCGCATCAGCTGGGTGCCGAACAGCTGCACCACGGCATCGAGAAAATTTTCCACCTGCAGCAGGTCGAGGGCCTGGGACTGGTGATACACGAACGATTGCACGCCGTCGCCATGGCGATGGCCCAGTTCGCCGAGGAAATCCGGCTCCAGCTCGACGATGGCGTTCAGGTTGAAGCCGCGGATGTCCAGGATGTCGCGCAGCGGCACGTTACCAAAACTCAGCTTTTGCATGCCGGCGCGGCAATTGATGGCCGCCAGGCGCTGGCGCAACGCGGCCAGCTCGGCCTTGCTGACCAGGTCCGTCTTCGACAGCAGCAGGCGATCGGCAAAGCCCACCTGCTCCTGCGCCTCCCTGTGCGCCGTCAGTTGCTGCTGCGCGTGGCGCGCGTCGACCACGGTCAGGATGGCGTCGAGCATGTAAAACTCGCTGACGGATGGTTCCGCAAAGAAGGTTTGCGCCACGGGACCCGGCGCGGCCAGGCCCGTCGTTTCGATGATCACGTGGTCGAAATCGATGGCGCCCGCCGCGCGCCTGGCGTGCAGTTCGCCCAGGATGCGGATCAGGTCGCCACGCACGCTGCAGCAGATGCAGCCATTGTTCATTTCCACGATCTGCTCGTCGCTGTCCTGCACCAGCAGTCCATGGTCGATGCTTTCGGCGGCGAATTCATTTTCGATCACGGCGATGCGGTAGCCGTGATCGCCCTGCAATATGCGCTTGAGCAAGGTGGTTTTCCCGCTGCCGAGAAAACCCGTGATGATGGTGACGGGGATCAGTTCTGTCATGCTTTTTTCCTCTTCAAGGTTAGTCTTCCAGTTCTTCCATGCGTTGCCATTGGGGAAACGGGTCGGGCAAGCTGCGCCAGGCCGCCATGCCCTTGCGCGTTTCCGTATAG
This sequence comes from Janthinobacterium sp. SUN118, assembly GCF_030397695.1. NCBI lineage: Bacteria > Pseudomonadati > Pseudomonadota > Betaproteobacteria > Burkholderiales > Oxalobacteraceae > Janthinobacterium > Janthinobacterium sp. SUN118. The sequence goes on from NZ_JAPUBV010000001.1 coordinate 2,822,019, forward strand.
TTCAGTTGGCATTTTTTCAAGTCCGCCTCGATCGCGGCCTGGTCCATGTCCTGGCCGATGAAGACGATTTCCTGGTAGCGATCGCCATACGTCTCGTTCCAGCCCGCCTGCATTTCCGCCAGCGACTCGGCGTCCGTCGGCCAGCGCTCGCGCGGCACGGCGGCCCACCACAGGCCCACCGGTTCGATATTCATCAGCTTGCCCGCGCCGGACAGGCTGGCCACCCATTCGGGGCGGTTGGCCAGCCAGAAATAGCCCTTGCTGCGCACCACGCCGGGTATCGGCCGGGAAATGTAATCGTGCAGGCGCTGCGCGTGGAACGGTTCCTTCGCCCGGTAGACGAAGCTGGCTATGCCATAGGCTTCCGTTTCCGGCGTATGGATGCCCGCCAGCTCTTGCGCCCAGCCCGGCATGCTGGCCGCCTGCTCCAGGTCGAACAAGTTCGTGCCAAGGATGGCGTCCAGCGGTACGACGGACTGGTTGGTTTCGATGACCGTGGCGCCCGGATTGAGGGCGTGGAGGATGGCCAGCACGCGCCGGCGCTCGTCGGCCCCCACCATGTCGACCTTGTTGAGCACGATGACATTGGCAAACTCGATCTGTTCCGTGAGCAAGTTGGCCAGCTGGCGGTCGTCGCCCTCGCCCGCGATTTCGCCGCGCTGCTCCAGGCTGTCTTCGCTGTGGAAATCGTTGAGCAAGTTGGCGCAGTCGACCACGGTCACCATGCAGTCGATGCGCGCCACGTCGTTCAGGCTGTCGCCATGCTCGTCCTCGAAGTCGAAGGTGGCGGCCACGGGCATCGGCTCGCCCACGCCCGTCGATTCGATCAGCAGGTAGTCGAAGCGGTCTTCCGCGGCCAGGCGCCGCACTTCCAGCAGCAGGTCGTCGCGCAGGGTGCAGCAGATGCAGCCGTTCGACATTTCCACCAGTTTTTCTTCCGTGCGCGACAAGGCCGCGCCGGCCGCCTCGGCGCTGTCCTTCACCAGCGAAGCGTCGATATTGACGTCGCTCATGTCGTTGACGATGACGGCCACGCGCTTGCCTTCGCGATTGCGCAGTATGTGGTTGAGCAAGGTGGTCTTGCCGGCGCCGAGAAAGCCGGACAGGACGGTGACGGGGAGTTTGCGCTGGGTCATGGGTATCTTTCGGATGGGGGTGTTGATAGGGGCAAGCAAGGGCTGCAATGGACGCGGATTTTTAAATGCAAGTCTATTGCGTTTTGAATTATAATGCAGCTCACTTGCATTTGTGCGGCAATCTTCGTTTGTTTGCTACCGGAAAGAGAAACCATGCTCCACCTCGCCTCACTGACGTACGGCTATGACGACGCGTGCCCCGTGCTCGACATCGCCGCCTTCCACTTGCCGGCCGGGCGCCACGCGCTGCTGCTGGGACCATCCGGCTCGGGCAAATCGACCTTGCTGCATCTGCTGGCAGGCATCCTGGCACCGCAGCAAGGCCGCCTGGAAGTGGCGGGCACGTCGCTGGCGGGCCTCTCGCCGCGCCAGCGCGACAGCTGGCGCGGCAGCACCGTCGGCTTGTTGCCACAGCAACTGGCGCTGGTGCCCAGCTTGAACGTGCTCGACAATGTTTTGCTGCCCGCCTATGCCAGCGGCAAGCGGCCCGACCGGAACCGCGCGGCCAGCCTGCTGGGCCAATTGGGGCTGGCCGACAAGCTGGCCGCCTATCCGCACGCTTTGAGCGGCGGCCAGCGGCAACGAACCGCCATCGCGCGCGCCGTCTTCATGCGCCCGCGGCTAATCCTGGCCGACGAGCCGACGGCCAACCTCGATGACGGCGCCTGCGCGGCCGTCGTCAACCTGCTGGCGCGGCAGGCGGCACAGGCTGGCGCCTCGCTCGTCATCGCCAGCCACGACGCGCGCGTGCTGGCCGCCTTGCCGGACGCCGCCGTGCTGCGCCTGCCTCGCGCCGGGCTGGCGCCATGAACGCGGTGACGCTGGCCTGGCGCGCCCTGCGCCACAAGCCGCTGGCATCGGGCCTGAATCTGCTGCTGGTGGCGATCGGCATCGCCATGATGACCTTCATCCTGGCCGTCTCCAGCCAGCTGGAGGAGCACGCCGGGCGCGATGCGCAAGGCATCGACCTCGTGGTGGGCGCGAAAGGCTCGCCGCTGCAGCTGATCCTGTCGTCCGTGTATCACGCTGACATTCCGACCGGCAACATTCCCGAGACCACGCTGGCGGCGGTCGCCGCGCAGCCCTTGGTGAAGTCGCTCATCCCCCTGGCCCTGGGCGACAATTTCCACGGTTTCCGCATCGTCGGCAGCACGACGGCGCTGCTCGATCATTACGGCGCACAACTGGCGCAAGGCGGGCCGCCCTCGCAAGCGATGCAAGCCGTGTTCGGCGCCCGGGCGGCGCGCGCCACGGGAGCGACCCTGGGCGCCACCTTCGCCGGTTCGCACGGGCTGGCGGCGGGCGGCGAACTGCATGACCACGCGCCCTACACGGTGGCGGGCATCCTCAAGCCGACGGGCACGGTGCTCGACCGCCTGATCGTCACGCCGGTCGCGTCCGTGTGGCGCGTGCACGAAACGGACCCCGACGAGCAGCCGGCCGAGCCAGCCGCGACGGCCCCCGGGCGCGAACTGACGGCCGTGCTGCTGCAATACGCATCGCCGCTGGCCGCCATCAGCCTGCCGCGCTGGGTGAACGGCCAGCCAGGATTGCAGGCCGCCCAGCCGGCGTTCGAGGCGGCGCGCCTGTTCAACCTGCTGGGCGTGGGCATCGCCGTGCTGCGCGCCATCGCCGCCGGCGTGCTGCTGGTGGCGGCCCTGTCGCTGTTCGTTGCCCTGTATGGCGCGCTGGAAGAACGCAGGATGGATCTGGCCATCCTGCGCACCCTGGGCGCCTCGCCCGCCAAACTGCTGGGCCTGCTACTGATGCAGGGCTTGCTGTTGTCATCGACAGGGGCGGCGCTGGGCTGGCTGCTCGGGCATGGCGGCGTCGCGCTGTTGCAGTGGAGCATGGATGGCGAGCAAACGCTGAATTTGCAGGCCTGGCGCCTCGCGCCCGATGAAGCGTGGCTGCCCGTCATCGCCGCGGCCGTGGGCTTGCTGGCGGCCGCCCTGCCCGCCGCGCGCGCCTACCGCACCGATATCGCCGCCACCCTGGCGCGCCCGTGAAAGGAAAATGCAATGTTGCATCGCCTCTTGTTGAAACGCCTCGTACTGGGCGCTGGCGCACTGGCCGGCGCCAGCCTGCTGGCCAGCGCCTCCGCTTCCGCGCTGGCCGGCGCGCTGAACGAGCCGCCCTCGTTCTTCGCCCCCTTGACGGATATCCCGGGAGTGGTCTCGTGGAAACTGCTGGGCAAGGCCACCACCGTGAAGGCAAGCAAGGGCCGCATGGTGCCGAAGTACACGCCGGACATCCGCGCGCTCGACAACACGGACGTGAAAGTGCAAGGCTTCATGATGCCCCTGGAACCGGGCCAGAAGCAGAAGCATTTCCTGCTGACCGTCACTTCGGCCAGCTGTCCCTTTTGCCTGCCTGCCGGCCCGGAAGGCGTAGTCGAGATCAAGAGCCGCACGCCGGTCAAGTTCAGCTACGCGCCCTTCATCCTGCAGGGCAAGCTGACAGTGCTGGCCAGCGACCCCATGGGCCTGTACTACCGCATGACGGACGCCACCGTGGTGCCGCCATGAAAGCGTGGCTGCTGCCGCTGCTGATCGCCGGCAGCGCGACCGCCGCGCCGCTGCGCTTCGACCTGCCCCGCCTCGATGCGGACGGCAGCCTGGGCCTGCGCCAGTACCGGGGCCAGGCCGTGGTGCTCAATTTCTGGGCCAGCAACTGCCCGCCCTGCGTCCGGGAGTTGCCGATATTGAATGCCTACGCCGCCAGCGCGCCCCGGCAACGTCTGATCGGCATCGCCATCGATACGCGGGCAGCCGCGCAAGCGTTCCTGCGAAGCCACCCTGCCAGCTATCCCCAGGCCTTGGCCTGGCCAGACTTGTTGCCCATCTTTGGCAATCAAATCAAGGGCTTGCCGTACACAGTGATTCTGAACTCTCAACATCAGGTCTGCACGCGGCGGCTGGGGGCCGTCGATGCGGCCTGGCTGGCCGGCGCCGTGGCCGCCTGCGCGCACCCCTGATTCCATGCGCCCCGCGCGGCTGTCATGGTGGCGTCACATGGCGGCGTTACAGTCGCGTCCTTTGAATCTTTCCGAGGGCGGTAATGAAAACAAATTGGGTCATGCTGGCGGCGCTGGCAAGTGTGGGTCTCGTCGGTTGCAACGGCAGTTCGAATACGCCGGCGGTGCCGGCCATTCCCGAAGGCACGACGGTCACCGTGGCGCTGCTGGAAACGACGGACATCCATTCGAATGTCCTCAGTTACAACTACTATGCGCTGGCCGAGGACACGAGCCTGGGCCTGGAGCGCACATCAACCCTGATCCAGGCGGCGCGCGCGGAAAATCCGAACAATGTCTTGCTCGACGATGGCGACGTCATCCAGGGCACCCTGCTGGCCGACCTGCAGGCCGTGGCCGCGCCCGTGCCTTGCAGCGGCACCCTGGCCGTGCACAAGGCCATGAACGCGCTGAAATACGACGCGGGCGGCATGGGCAACCATGAATTCAACTATGGCCTGGTTTACCTGAGCCAGATCACCAATACGGACTTCGGCATCCCCGGCGTGGTCAAGCCGACGGGCACTTGCGGCGCTCCCGCCTTCCCTTCCGTGCTGAGCAATGTCGTCGGCGTGGCCAGCGGCAAGCCCATCTTCCAGCCCTATACCGTGCTGCCCCGCGATTTCGATGCGACCGCGCCCGATGGCAGCAAGCTCAAGGTCAAGATCAATGTGGGCGTGCTGAGCTTTGTGCCGCCGCAAATCCTCGAATGGGACCAGAAGGTGCTGGCTGGCAAGGTCAGCGTAACGGGCGTGCAGGAAGCGGCGAAACAGTACGTGCCGGAACTGCGCAGCAAGGGCGCCGACCTGGTCGTGGCCCTGTCGCATGGCGGCCTGGACACCAGCGCCTACAGCCCGAAGATGGAAAACGGCAGCTATCACCTGACCAGCACCGGCATCGATGCGCTGATGATCGGCCACTCGCACTTGATCTTCCCGAAAGGCAAGGAAGTGGGCGCGGCCGCGCTGGACGCCTCGTTTGCCGCCTTCCCCGCCAGCGCCAAGATCGACGCCGTCAACGGTTTCGTCAACGGCGTGCCCACCGTCATGGCGCAAAGCTGGGGCCGTCGCCTGGGCATCATCAAGCTGACGCTCGCCTACCAGGGCGGCAAGTGGGTGGTGCAGCCGGCCAAGACGACGGTCGAGTCACGCGGCTTCAAGTACACGGATGGCACGACCCTCGTGAAAGCCGACCCGGCCATCGCGCCGCTGGTCGCCACCGAGCACGCGGCCACCATTGCCTACGCCAGGCAGCCGCTGGGCATCAGCACGGACTTCGAGATGTCGGCCTACTTCGCGCTGGTGGGCGATGTCAGCGCCATCCAGCTGGTGAACCAGGCGCAGCTCGACTACGTGAAGAACTTCATCGCCACCAGCACGGACGCCACTTTGTCGAGCTACAAGGACATCCCCGTCATCTCGTGCAGCGCGCCGTTCAAGGCGGGCCGCAACGGGCCGTCGGACTTCACGGACGTGGCCGCTGGCGCGACGCCGGCCGCGCCGATCGGCTTGCAGGTGCGCAATCCGGGCGACCTGTACTTATATAGCAACAACAACTTGCAAGCCGTGAAGATCAAGGGGGCGGACTTGAAGGCGTGGCTGGAAACGTCGGCCAAGCAATTTGCCCAGATCGACCCGGCCAAGACGGCCGAGCAGGACCTGGTGCCGTCGTATGGCACGATCTATAACTATGACGTGTTCTATGCGGAAAACAATGCCCTGACGTACCAGATCGACGTGACGAAACCTGCCGGCAGCCGCATCGTCAACCTCAGCTACAAGGGCGCGCCCGTGGCCGACAGTGCCGACTTCATCGTCGCCACCAACGACTACCGCGCCGGCGGCGGCGGCGCCGTGCCCGGCATCGACGGCAGCAAGACCATCATCAAGTCGCCCGATGCCAACCAGGCCGTGGTCAGCAACTACCTGGCCTCGCTCAGCACCAAGGGCGGCAAGGTGACGCTGGCGGCGAACGGTAGCGCGCGCAGCTGGAGCTTCGTCAAGACGGCCACGGCCGGTCCCGTGATCCTGCGCTCGGCGCCGGGCCACCTGGCGCTGGCGCAAGGCAGCGGCATCGTCAACGTGGCGTCCGAAGGCGGTCTCGACGCCAGCGGCTTTGCCAAGTACAAGATCGACCTGTCTAAATAATCCGTTGTGCAACTCAGGCGGGCCGGGACAGCAGTGGTTCCGGCCCGCCTTGATTGAAGGTGATCATGATGAAACACGCACTCTCCCTGCCCGCCGTCGTGCTGGCCGCAGCGCTGGCCGCCTGCCAGGCGTCGCCGCCGCCCACCTCGGCCGAGATCGAAGCCGTCGCCATGCATGCGCGCCAGGCGGGCGACCACAAGGCCGAGCGCCGCGTGCGCGGCTGGGCCAGCAAGGACATGCCCGTCGCCGAGCGCGAACTGGCGTTGATTTACCAGGCCAGGCCCGAGCGCCGCGCCGATGCCCTGCCCCTGTTCGAACAGGCGGCCCGCGCCGGCGACACGGAAGCCGCGTTCGAACTGGGCCAGATGCTGCGCGCGGCCGCGCCGGAACAGGCGTGGCCATGGTACCGCCAGGCGGCGCAGCAAGGCCACGCGAAAGCTGCGCTGATGCTGGGCCTGCTGGCGGCGAATGGCGAAGGCGTGCCGAAAGACCAGGCGGAGGCGGCGCGCTGGCTGGACAAATCGAGCGCGCTGGGCAATGCACACGCCATGTTTTTGCTCTACAACGCCTACCGCGAAGGCCGCGGCGTGGCGCGCGACCCGGCCAAGGGCCGCGAGCTGCTGGAAGAAGCGGCCCACCACGAATACCCGCCCGCCATCCAGGAACTGGCCATGACGCTGCAGGCCGACGATGCGCTGCGCGCCGGCCACCTGATGAAGGAAGCGACGGAACACCGGCACAACAACTGGAACCGGTTTTAAGCCGGCTCAAGGCCAGGCCGCATTTCCAAGTGGAAGGCAGCTTGCAGGCATAAGCTGGCCCGGCACGCGCAGGTGTCCGTGCGCCATCGGATCGCGAGGCAAGCATGGCAGACCATCGGACGGGCCCGATGAAGCATGGCGACTTGCCATTCAGCTATCCAGACGGCCCGGTCCCGGGCGACGACCCGGCACGGCGCGCCATCCGCGACAGCGCGCTGCTGAACCGCCACCATGGCATGCGGTGCGATACAGCGGCAACAGCTGGTCGGGCGGCAGCCGGCAGACGGCATTGAAATGCGAACGCCTGATCCGGCGCCACTTGCCGGCAGGAATACACGGCCATGCGGGCGTGCCGGACTGGCTGCGAACGAACTGGGCCAACTATCGCCGACACGGCAGGAATGCTGCTGCAGCTTTGCGCTGCGTCAATGGTGTTGGGGTAGACATTGCCGAAGGGCTATGATGGACGCGCCGCCTCCACGGAGGCGGCGGGGCTGCTGCCGGCCCCGAAATGGATTACACTGAATTTGCTTTTTAGAAATTGATTGCTCTGGACCAGCCTCGGTGAGTCGGTACGTATCAGTACCGCATGCTCAACCCAGCCAGTGTTTGGGTAGGCGCCTTGGCTCGTCCGTTGACCTCCCTATAAAGAAAGAGTCCAATGAAAAAGCTGACCACCGCCTTTGGCGCGCCTGTTGTAGACAATCAAAACATCCAGACGGCCGGCCCGCGCGGCCCGGCCCTGTTGCAAGATGTCTGGTTCCTGGAAAAGCTGGCCCACTTCGACCGCGAAGTCATCCCGGAACGCCGCATGCACGCCAAGGGCTCGGGCGCACACGGCACGTTTACCGTCACGCACGACATCACGCGCTATACGCGGGCGAAAATCTTTGGCGCAGTGGGCAAGAAAACGCCGATGTTTGCGCGCTTTTCCACGGTGGCCGGCGAACGGGGCGCGGCCGATGCGGAACGCGACATCCGCGGCTTCGCCCTGAAGTTTTACACGGAAGAAGGCAACTGGGATCTGGTCGGCAACAATACACCCGTCTTCTTCATGCGCGACCCCTTGAAATTTCCCGACCTGAACCACGCCATCAAGCGCGACCCGCGCACCGGTTTGCGCAGCGCCAACAGCAACTGGGACTTCTGGACCTCGCTGCCGGAAGCCCTGCACCAGGTCACCGTGGTGATGAGCGACCGCGGCCTGCCGCGCAGCTTCCGCCACATGCACGGCTTCGGCAGCCATACCTTCAGCTTCCTGAATGCGCAAAACGAGCGTTTCTGGGTCAAGTTCACGTTTAAAACCCAGCAAGGGATTCAAAACCTGACGGATGCCGAAGCTGAGGAACTGGTGGGCAAGGACCGCGAAAGCTCGCACCGCGACCTGTATGAAAGCATCGAGAACAAGGACTTCCCGCGCTGGACCCTGTACGTGCAGATCATGCCGGAAAAAGAGGCAGGCACTTACCACATCAACCCGTTCGACCTGTCGAAAGTGTGGCCGCACGGCGACTATCCATTGATCGAAGTGGGGGTGCTGGAATTGAACCGCAATGCCGACAACCACTTTGCCGAAGTGGAACAGGCAGCCTTCAACCCGGCCAATGTGGTGCCCGGCATCAGCTTTTCGCCGGACAAGATGCTGCAGGGCCGCCTGTTCTCGTATGGCGATGCGCAGCGCTACCGCCTCGGCGTCAACCACAGCCACATTCCCGTCAACGCGCCGAAGTGCCCGTTCCACAGCTACCACCGCGACGGCCAGATGCGCGTCGACGGCAACCAGGGCGGCACCCTGGGCTATGAGCCGAACAGTCAGCAGGAATGGGCCGAGCAGCCCGATTTCCGCGAGCCGCCGCTCAGCATCGAGGGCGCGGCCGATCACTGGAACCACCGCGTCGACGAGGATTACTATTCGCAGCCGCGCGCCCTGTTCCGCCTGATGACGCCGGCACAGCAGCAAGCCCTGTTCGAGAATACGGCGCGCGCCATCTCGGGCGCATCCGACGAGGTCAAGCAACGCCACATCGGCAACTGCACCCTGTGCGACCCGGCCTATGGCGCCGGCGTGGCCGAGGCGATTAGCCGCCTGAGCAAGTAAGACCCGCACGCAAGACCCGTACCTCCTGCCGCGGCGACAGCCTGCGGCAGGAAATGCCTGCTCGCGCCTCGGGCAATACGGGACGGCGGCCAGGCAGCGATCGGATAAGCATCCGATGGATGGCGATTTGATAACGCGAGCTGGCGACGCGAGCTGACAACGGCCAGGCAAACACACGACAAGCTGCAGCGGCAGCCGCCGCGTGCGAGGACCCCAGTCCGGAGCCTGACCAGGCGCCCGCGCACGCCATGGTGCCGGAATGCCGCTTACCAGCGCTGGATATCGATCTGGCCCGTGATGCTCGTTTCCACCGGATAACCTTCTACTTGCAGCGGCACGCGCGGCTTGACGGACGAGTCGCGCAGGTACACGACGATGGCTTCCCGGCCGATGGCCGTTTGCCCAAGGCTGACGCCTTCGACGCCGTCGATGGCCATCAGTGCCCGCTCATTGCGCCGCTTTGCCGCTTCCAGCCGGCCGTGCGGCTGCGTTTGCCCGCCCAGGCCGCCGCCCGCCGCGGCCTGTCCGCCGCCGTCCGGCAGGTAAGGCATGGCCGCATCTTCAAAGACGGCGTACGGCGCCTGTACGAATTTACTGTTTGACATGACAAGCCCTCCTGATGCTGTCCATGATACACCCGGCAAACCGGCGTCGCCACCGCCGCCGCCTGCCGGGCAGCAGCATGCGCGGCAGGCGCCACTGACAAGTTCATCATCGTGCAAGGAGCGGCGTTATGCAAGGTGGCGTAACGCCGCCGCGTCACTGCATTCAGGTGTACAGGTTGATGTCGAGGGCCACCACCACCCGGCGCATCTGGTTGGCGAACGTGATGTTGCCGCCGCCGGCAAACAGCAGGCCGACGGGATTGCGCTGCTGGTTCCAGGTCCAGATGGACGAGCCGGAATCGCCGCCCGCACTGAAGGCCCCGCTGACGCCCGTGATGGCGATCTGGTCCTGGAACAGCGCGATCCTGCCGCCGCCATAGTTGACGTTGATGGTGGCGCCCAGGCCCGTGATGCGGCCCTGCGTCAGTTGCGTCGTGCGCCCTGACTTGCCGACAAGCATGCCCAAGGCGGGCGCCACCAGCGCGTTGCTGATGCGGAAATAGGCAGGCACGCCGCCGCTGAGGAAGACCAGTTCGGGGCGCACGCGGTCTGGCCAGGCCCAGCCGGTGGCACAGTCGACGAAATTGACGCCGCCGCTGAAATTGATGGGCACGAAGCGCTCGAGTACCGCCACCTGGTCTTGCGGACACCTGCCGCCATCGATGGGGCCAGGCTGCACGATGCAATCGTTGAACACGGCATTGTTCGAGTTGGCCAGCACGTGATTATTGCTCAGTATCATCAGGCGGTTGTTGCGCGGCGCGCTGCGGCCCACGGCCAGGCAGCCGATGGTGCCGGCCGTGATGCGGAAATGCCCGACCGAAACCCCGCCCGGCGCCGGGCGCAGGCGGAAACGGTGCGGCTGCGCATCGATGATGCCCGTGACGACGATATTCACGGGCACACTGTCGCTGGCCACGGCGCGCACGCCCATGGCACCCACGATGGCCGCCTTGGCGCGGTCGACGGAGGTCGGCTCGGCTACATACAGGGTCAGGGCCGGCATGCCCGGCTCGCCGGACGAACTGTCGCTGGCGCCCTCGCCCAGGCCGATCGACACGCCCTGGATATTGCCCGAATCGCTGAAGGCGTCGGCGGCGCGCACGCCCCCCGCCTGCAGGATGGCCTGGCGCATGCCGTCCTCGATGCTGCGCTTGATTTCCAGTAACTCCATGCTGACGCCGCTCAAGGCATCGGATGCTTCCGATACGGACGCGCTCTCGATATTGCCGTCGCCGTCGCCGGGATCGGCAAACTGGTTCACTGCCTCTTCGTCGTCCGCACTCTGTCCCTTGCCCGCCGCGCCGCCCGGCGGCGCGCTGAAACCATTGTCATTGCCGATCATGTCGTTCTCCTCGTGGGTCGCTCTGGAAGTCCAGTGTGGGCCGGCCACGGCACCCGGTATTGATCTGGATTCAACTGTGCTGCGCAGGAGCGCCGTGCGCCACCTGTGTTCAATGCGCCGGAAATAGTTCCGTTTTTAAGCTTGAGCGAGATCAGGCGTGCGGCTAGAGGCTGCGCCGTATACTGGGTCAATCAACTAGCCGCAGCGCCACCGCGTGACGGCAGGGATGGAAAAACAATGACGAGCCCAGGCAGCACTCACCAGCCTCCCGACGATGCGCGCAAGTCTGCAACGCCGGCAATGGCACCGCTACTCGATGGCGCCCCACAGGCGGGACATCAGGACGATGCGCCGCGCGCCCGCTTCGCCCATGACATGGCGGCCTATGCGGCGCAACACCGCATCACGCCCTGGCGCGGCCAGTTTGCCGATTTTCTCGAGCAAATCCTGCCCACGGGCGCCACTCTGCTGGCACGCAACGCCCACCAGTACCTGTGGGACATGATGCGCTGGAACGGCCAGACGGATGGCGGCGGGCGCTTCCGATGCCGCCTGTTCGACGACGAACTGTTCGGCATCGACGAAGCGATCGACCGCGTTGCCGCCTATTTCAAGGCGGCCGCCGCCGGTTCCGAAGTGGGCCGGCGCATGCTGCTATTGCTGGGGCCGCCGTCGGGCGGCAAGTCGACCATGGTGATCCTGCTCAAGCGGGGACTGGAGGAATACAGCCACAGCAGCGAAGGCGCGCTGTACGGCATCGATGGCTGTCCCGTGCATGAATCGCCGCTGCACCTGGTGCCGCACGGCATGCGCGCCGACTTTCGCGCCAGCTACGGCGTCGAGCTGCAGGGCGAACTGTGCCCCCATTGCCGCGCACGGCTGGAAGAACAGTATGCGGGCGACTTCCTGCGCATGCCCGTCGAACGCATCCACATCTCCGAGGCGGGCCGCTGCGGCATCGGCACGTATGCGCCGCATGACCCCACCACGGCCGACCTGGCCGACCTGGTCGGTTCCGTCGACCTGTCGAAGGTGGCGCAATACGGCGACGAAGGCGATCCGCGCGCCTGGTCGTGGTCGGGCGCCGTGTACGCGGCCAGTCGCGGCATGCTGGAAATGATCGAAATCCTCAAGGTCAAGCGCGAATTCCTGTACACGCTCGAGCACTTCCCGAACCACCACCGGGCGCTGGCCTCGATGGCGAAGCTGGGCTTGCGCCAGAAAAGCGCGCAGCCGGGCGGCGCCCGCTACACGGTCAGCTGCTTTTTCGAGCGCGCCATCGCCTACGCGCCGCACGACGTGACGGCGCGCATGGTGTACGGTAACTACCTGCTGGCCACGGGCCAGGACACGGCCGCCCTCGAGCAGCTGGACGCGGCCAGCCGCCTGGCGCCCGAGCAGGCCACCATCCAGTACAACCTGGGTCTGATGTATGTGAAAAAGAAGGAATACGAGAAGGCCGGCGTCCATGCGCACAAGGCCTATGCGCTGGGCTTTCCGCTGCCCGGACTGAAGAACAAGCTGAAGGCGGCCGGCAAGTGGCGCGAAGCGCCGCCGGCGCCGCCCGCCACGGAAGCGGCGTCCGTGCCCGATGCCGTGGCGCCGCCCGCCAGCGCCGCCGAACCGGCGGTGGCGCCGGTGGAGGAAACCGTGCCGGCGCCGCCTAGCGGGGCATGACGGCAGCGCGGCCAGCCACGCTCAGATGGCCCGCCGGCGACGCGGCCAGCGCGGCGGCCAGGTCGCGGCGCGACTGCGCCTTGTCGTCGGCCTCGCTGATGAAGGCCAGTTCCGCCGGCTGCAGCACGGTGGCCGTCAGCAGCAGCACTTCGCCATACGGCGTGTCGAACGATGGTGGAATCGTGCTTGCCGACTGGTGCAGCAGCACGCCCACCTGTTCGTTCCCGTCTTCCAGTCCGGCCGGCGCATCGCGCAGGTCGAGCACCATGGAGACGCTGCCATGGCGCTGCAGCAGCAGGTCGATGGAGCCGTGATCGGCCGCGTTCTGGCTCACCTGGTAGATCAGGTCGAACAGCCAGGAGCGCGACACGTCCGCGCCGTCGAAGGCGGCCAGCGGCGCTTCCACGCACACTTCCAGCAGATGGCCGCGCGGCACGAAGACGTCGTCGTCATCCTCGAACGGGTCGCTCAAGCCATCGCTGGCGAGGAGGATGGAGCCGGGCCGGCGGATCACGCGCCAGGCCTGGCGCAGCGACGGCCAGCGCGGACCGCCCATGAAGGCGGGATTGATCGCCGGCGCCAGCACGTCGGCGTCTACCGTGCCCAGCGTGGCATAAAAAGCGTCGCGGGCGGCGCAGGCCGCGGCCAGCATCTGCGCGCCCGCTTCCTTGCCGACGACGGCGTCGTCCGGTTGCGGTACTTGCGGAATATCGTGTTCGTTGTCAGTCATGCCTATGCTCTTTGCTTATTAATTAGTCAGCAGGTGGAAAGTCATCATAACTGCGCGGCAAGTAGCCCCAGATGCGCGCCACCCTGTCGCGCACCTCGAAATCGAAGCCGATGCGTTCCAGCTCCGGCACGATCCACGCGCCATGGTCGATGATGGTCTTCGGCAGCAGCATGCCCACGTGTTCTTCCGAGTACAGGCCGATGTCGAACCACTCCACGCCCATGAAGGGAAACGGCGGGTGGTAATCCCATTCCGTATCCCAGCGCGAGACAAAACCGGAGACGGAGCCATAACGGTACGACGGCACCCAATCGGTCCGTCCGCGCATGAAGGCCAGCAGTTCGTTCCACTTGCAGTCGTTGGCGGCGCCGGCCAGGTTGCGCCGCGCGATGTGGCCGCGCAGCTTGCGCTTGATGTCGTCGCCGCCGGCGTCGGCCAGCGGCAGGCTGGGGTCGGCCATCAGCGGGCGACCGGCTTGACTTTCGAGGCGGCCAGCACGGCCCGTTCCCGCGCCGTGGCAATATCGTCGGCCGTGGCCAGCGCCACGCCCATGCGGCGGCGCGCGAACGATTCCGGCTTGCCGAACAGGCGCAAGTCCGCGCCCGGCACGTTCAGGGCGTCCGCCACGCCTTCGAAGGCGATGCCCTTCGCTTCGACCTGGCCGTAGATGACGGCCGAGGCGGCCGGCGAGCGCAGCGCCACGTTGACGGGCAGGCCGAGGATGGCTTTGGCGTGCAGCTCGAATTCGCTCTGCACCTGGCTGGCCATGGTGACCATGCCCGTGTCGTGCGGACGCGGGCTCACTTCCGAGAACCACACCATGTCATCCTTGACGAACAGCTCGACGCCAAACAGGCCCAGGCCACCCAGGTTGTCCGTCACCTTGCGCGCGATCTCGCGCGAGCGCTCGAGGGCCAGCGGCGCCATGCGGGCCGGCTGCCACGATTCCACGTAGTCGCCCTGCACCTGCAGGTGGCCGATCGGCTCGCAGAACTGCGTTTCAATGTGGCCCGAGGCGCCCACGGCGCGCACGGTCAGCAGGGTGATTTCGTAATCGAAGTCGATGAAGCCTTCGACGATCACGCGGCCCGTATCGACCCGGCCGCCGCTGGCCGCATACGCCCACGCCGTTTCCACGTCGTGTGCGCCATCGAGCTTGGACTGGCCCTTGCCCGACGAGGACATCACGGGTTTCACCACGCACGGGAAGCCGATTTCCTGGCACGCCAGCTGCAATTCCTGCAGGCTGCTGGCGAAGCGGTACGGCGACGTGGCCACGCCCAGGGTTTCGGCCGCCAGGGTGCGGATGCCTTCGCGGTTCATCGTCAGCACGGCAGCGCGCGCGTTCGGGATGCAGGTGATCTGCCCGGCCGCTTCCAGCGCGGCCAGCGTGTCGGTGGCGATGGCTTCGATTTCCGGCACGATCAGATCCGGCTTTTCCAGCTCGATCAGGGCGGCCAGCGCCGCGCCGTCGCTCATGTCGATCACGTGCGAGCGGTGCGCCACCGGGTGGCCCGGCGCGTTCGGATAGCGGTCGACGGCGATCAC
The DNA here is from genome assembly GCF_030397695.1 of Janthinobacterium sp. SUN118. Taxonomy (NCBI): domain Bacteria; kingdom Pseudomonadati; phylum Pseudomonadota; class Betaproteobacteria; order Burkholderiales; family Oxalobacteraceae; genus Janthinobacterium; species Janthinobacterium sp. SUN118. The sequence continues at coordinate 2,837,082 of NZ_JAPUBV010000001.1, forward strand.
TTCCACGCCCAGGCGCTGCAGCGAGATGATCACTTCCTTGCCCAGCTCGCCGGAACCGAGCAGCATGACCTTGATGGCGGTGGAAGACAGGGGCGTGCCGAAGGTGCGGGGCGCGATGGTGCTGCTGGTAAGGGTGCTGGTCGTCATGGCGGTTCAGTCAGGCGGTGGAAAGATGGCTGGGACTATAACAAATGCCGGCCATCTTGGACAGGGCGCGCGACTGCCGTGCGCCCGCACGCGGACGCACTCCCCCCTGCGAAACCTGTCCGGCGGGCAAGCTAGCCCGCGTAGGCGCGCTTGATCTGCTCGATGTCGATCTTTTTCATGCCCATCATGGCTTTCATCACGCGCTGGGCCTTGACGGGATCGGGATCCGTCAGCAGCCGGATCATGATGGTGGGCACGATCTGCCACGATACCCCGAACTGGTCCTTGAGCCAGCCGCATTGCTGGGCTTCCTTCGGCCCCCCTTCGGACAACTGCTTCCAGTAATGGTCGACCTCGTCCTGCGTCTCGCAATTGACCTGGAACGAGATGGCTTCGGAAAACTGGAACAGGGGGCCGCCATTCAAGCCGGTAAACGTCTGCCCGTCCAGCTCGAACGCCACCGTCAGCACGCTGCCCGGCTCCTGACCGTGGATTTCCCTGCCTTCCTCGCCATAGCGCAGGATTTGCCCGATCTTCGAATTGGGAAAAATCCCCGTATAAAACAGGGCCGCCGCCTCCGCATGGCCGTTGAACCATAAACACGGGGTAATCTTTTGAACGCTGTGCATGATGTCTCCCTTGGTCAAAATAGCAACACCTCCCCGCGCGGGAAGGACCAGCCTCAATATAGACATTTTCACACCGTCGTGGCGCGCACTAGCCGCCCCGGGATGGCTAGTGCGGCGCATCCCGGCCCGCGATGGCGTCGCGCCCCAGGATGCCGGCGCTGGCCAGCAGCCGCAGCCGGGACGCGCGCCATTCCGCCTGGCAACGGACGCGCTCCTGCCGCGCCTCGAGCAGCGCGGACTGCGTGGCCAGCATTTCCAGGATGTCGGCCGCACCGAGGCCGAACTTGCGCTGCACGCTGGCCAGCGCTTCCTGCGCCGCGTCCTGCCACGCCTGCGCCGCCGCCAGGTTCCCCAGCGCCGTGCCGGCTTCCGCATGCGCCTTGACGAGGTCCATCAGAGTCTGCTGCTGCGCTTCCTCGGCCTCGGCCTGGCTTTGCTCGGCCTGCGCCAGCGCGCCGCGCACCTTGTAGTTGCGCGCAAAACCGTCGAACAGCGGAATGTTCAGCGACACGCCGACCAGCGTTTCGCGCGTCGAGGCCGGCGACAAGCCCTGGTTCGGACGGCCATTCTGGTAGATATTCGCCGTCAGGTCGATGCTGGGGCGGCCCTCGGAGCGCGCGATGGCCACCCGTTCGCGCGCCGCCTGCAGGCGCGCCTGCGCCGCGACGATGGCCGGATGCCGCTGCCGGGCCATCGTCAGCCAGGCGTGCAAGTCGTCGCGCAGTCCCGCCGTCGCGCCGCCGGCATCCGCCTCCTCGTTCAGCACCACGTTCGTGCTGGCCGGCAAACCGAGCGTGTAGACGAGGACTGCCCTGGCCTTGCGGTAATCGCCATCGGCGCGGCTGGCGCCCAGCGTCGCCTTGGCCAGGGCGCTCGTCGCCTGCAGGGTGTCGCTGTGGGAACCCAGCCCGCGCTGCGCCCGACGCTGCGTGGCCGCCACCGTTTCCTCGGCCAGGGCCTGGTATTCCTGCCGCACGCGCACGCCGGCCAGCGCCGTCTGCGCATCGAAATAGGCGCCGATCACGGCTGCCAGCGTCCGTTGCAGCACCGCGTCGCGGTTGGCCAGGGCGGCATCGAGCAGCGCGCCGGCCGCACGCTGGCCCGCCGCGCGGCCGCCGAAATCGAACAGGCGCCAGGACAGGCTCAGCGAGCCGGTATTGCTGCTCAAGCTGCTGGCGCCCGTGCGTGAACCGGGATAGGCCGTGCGGTCATGCACGCGGCTCACTCCCCCGTTCACGGTGGGCAGGTAGGCGGCCCTGGCCTCGCCCAGGCTGGCCGCCTGCAGCTTGATGCCGGCCCAGGCGCCGTGCACCTGCGCGTTGTGGCACAGGGCCAGGTCGACGGCCGCCGGCAGGGTCAGCGGCGCGGCCGCGTCGTAGGCGGGCGGACACGGCGCCACGCCCAGGTCGCCCGGCAGCGGCAAGCCGCCCGCCGGCACGGCCGGCTGCGCGCGCAGCGGGTCGTCCGGCTGCCCGGGGAAATCGCCGGCCTGTACCGAAACGGCGCTGAAAAGCAAGCCGGCGGCGATGGCCATGGCGCGGTCTCTAGCGTTCATGCAGGGCCTCCTTCTGGTGCCGCACCAGCGGCGAGAGCACGTATTCGATCACCCTCCTCGTCCCCGTCCGGATCTCGGCCCGCACCGCCATGCCGGCTGACAGCGGCACGCGCCTGCCGTCGATGACGATGGCCGGCTGCCGCACGCTGATCTTCACCGCATACACGAGGCCCTTCTTCTCATCCTCGATGGCGTCGCGCGAGACGCTCTTGACGACGGCCGGCACGGTGCCGTATTTCGTGTAGTCGAAGGCGTCGACCTTGATGGCGACCGCCTGCCCCGCCTGGACGAAGCCGACGTCGCGGTTGTCCAGCACGGCGTCGATTTCCAGCGTGCTGGCGCGCGGCACGATCTGCATCAGCGCCTGCGCGGCCGGCACCACGCCGCCCAGGGTATGCACCTTGAGCTGCTGCACCGTGCCGTCGACGGGCGCCGTCAGGCGCAGCAGGCTGCCGCGGGCGCCGGCGCGGCGCGCATCCTGGCCGCTGGCGGCCGCCACCCGCGCGCCCTCCGTCAGCGCGTCGTACGCGTCTTTCCTCGTTTGCGCCAGCAGGGCCGCGCGTTCGCTGCGGGCCGATGCCAGCTGGCCGGCCAGCTCGATGCGCGCCTGTTCCTTGTCCAGCCACGCGTGTTCGGACACGTCGCGCGCCTGGGCCAGCGCCTGGTAATCGCCGGCGCGCTGCGTGGCCAGCGGCAGCGCCTGGGCGTAGCGGGCGATTTCACCGTCGAGGTGGGCGAGCCTGGCGCGGAAGCTCGCGTACTGGCCATCCACGTGCGCCTGCGCGGCCGCGCGGTCGGCGGCGGGGATATCCTTGAGCGGTCCCAGCACCGGCGGCGTCAGCGTGCCGATGGCGGCGATCAGCGCGCGCGAGCGCGCCACCTGCAGCGCGGCCGCCACGGCGTCGCCTGCCGCCTTGTCGCGCTCGGCGTCGGGGCCACGGCTGTCGAGCTCAATCAGCAGCTCGCCCGCCTGCACGGCCTGGCCTTCCTGCACATGCAGGGCGCGCACGGCCGCCACATCGACGGAGGCGATGGTCTTGGTATTGCCGGAAGGAATGACCTTGCCGGCCGCATTGACGATGATGTCGACCCGGCCGAAGACGGCCCACAGCACGACGCAGGCGACGAGCAGCATCAGCACGCGCGCCGTGATGCGCAGCGACGGCGACACGGGCCGCTCCTGCAGCGCCAGCGCGGCCGGCAAAAAGGCCGCCTCGTCCTCGCTCAGCACGGGGCCGCCCAGCGAGGCGCGGATGCGCCAGCAATGCCGCAACACCTGGCCGTAGCGGTGCAGCAGGTCGCCATACGCGGCGAAACGGTGGCCGGCGCTCATGCTGCGCTCCCCGCCGCGCCCTGCTGCAGGCTGTACAGATGGGCGTAGATGCCGCCCGGCTGCGCCAGCAGCGCGTCGTGGCTGCCCACCTCGGCCACCTGGCCCCGCTCCATGACGACGATGCGGTGCGCCTCGCGCACGGCCGACAGGCGGTGGGCGATGATCAGCACGGTGCGCCCGGCGCAGATGCCGCGCATATTGTCCTGGATGATCTTTTCCGATTCGTAGTCGAGCGCGCTCGTGGCTTCGTCGAAAATCAGGATGCGAGGATTGGCGATGAGGGCGCGGGCGATGGCGATGCGCTGGCGCTGGCCGCCCGACAGGCCCGTGCCGTGCTCGCCCACGATGGTGTCATAGCCTTCTGGCAACTCGCAGATGAACTCGTGGGCGCCCGCCAGTTTCGCCACGGCGATGACGGTTTCCATCGGCAGCGCCGGGTCGCTGAGGGCGATGTTGTCGCGCACGGAGCGGTTGAACAGTATGTTTTCCTGCAGCACCACGCCGATCTGGCGCCGCAGCGAGGCCGTGTCGATGACGGCGATATCCTGCCCGTCGACCAGCACCTTGCCCCGCTCGGGGAGGTAGAGGCGCTGCGCCAGCCGCGTCAGGGTGCTCTTGCCGGAACCGGAACGCCCGACGATGCCGATCACCTCGCCCGGCGCGATGCGCAGCGACACATCGCGCAGCACTTCGGCCGCGTCGGGCCGGTAGCGGAAACCCACCTGCTGGAATTCGATGGCGCCGGCGATGCGCGGCATGCGCGCCTTCTGGCTGCCCGCTTCCGTGCGGGCGTTGAGGATGTCGCCCAGGCGGCTCATGGAGATGCCCACCTGCTGGAAGTCGTTCCACAGCTGCGCCAGGCGCAAAATCGGCGACGCCACCTGCCCGGCCAGCATGTTGAAGGCGACCAGTTCGCCCACCGTCATCTTGCCGTCGATGACGAGGATGGCGCCCCACCACATGATGGATGCCGTCACCAGCTTGCTGACGAGGGTGACGCCGCCGCCGGCCAGCATGCCGATGTGGTTGGCCGACAGGCCCGCCGAGACATAGCCGGCCAGCTGTTTTTCCCACTGCTGCTGCCAGCGCGGCTCGACGGCCATGGCCTTGACCGTGTCGACGCCGCTGATCGTTTCGACGAGGAAAGACTGGTTTTCCGCGCTGCGGTTGAATTTATCGTTCAGGCGCGCGCGCAGGATGGGCGTGAGCAGCATCGACAGCGCCGCGTAAACGGGAATCGAGGCCAGCACGACGACGCTCAGGGTGGCGCTGTACCACAGCATGGCGGCGATGAAGATGAAGGAAAACAGCACGTCCAGCACCAGGGTCATGGCGTTGCCGGTCAAAAAGGAGCGGATGTTTTCCAGTTCGTGGATGCGGGCCACGGAATCGCCCACGCGGCGCGCCTGGAAGTAGGCGATCGGCAAGGCCAGCAGGTGGCGGAACAGGCGCGCGCCCAGTTCCACGTCGATCTTGCTGCTGGTGCGCGCGAAAACATAGGTGCGGATGGCGCCGAGCACGGCTTCGAAGACGATGGCGCAGACAAGGCCGATGGCCACCACGTGCAAGGTCTGCATGGCGTGGTTGACCAGCACCTTGTCCATCACCACCTGGAAAAACAGGGGCGTGGCCAGGCCGATCAGCTGCAGCACGAAGGAAATCAGCAGCACTTCGCCCAGCAGCCTGCGGTATTTGACGATGGCGGGGATGAACCAGCTGAAGTCGAAGCGGGCCGTCTCGCCGGCATAACTGGCCTTGCTGGTGAAAAAGATCAGTTCGCCCGTCCAGGCGGCGAGGAATGCGTCGCGGCCGAGGATTTGCGGCGGCTGGCCCGGATGCTGGATCAGCACCTTGCTCACGCCGTCATCGCCCGTGTCGACCTTACCAAGGATAAAGAAACGGCCGGCCGTATCGATGGCGATGGCCGGCAGCGGCGCCTGCGCCAGCCGTTCGGGCGCCTGGCGCACCAGCCTGGCCGTCAAGCCCAGCTGCCTGGCGGCCAGCACGATGGTTTGCCGCGTGAACACGGTCTGGCCAAAGGCATGCCGGAGCTGCGCGCCGTCGGCGGCGACGCCGTGCAGGCTGGCCATCAGCAGCAGCGACAGCAAGCCCGTGTCGGGCGGCGCGCCTGTCTCGGCGGTTGCGGTGGCTGGGGCGTGCGGCGTATCGTTGCGGTATGGGAGTGCGGTCATCGGGCGATATCAAAAAGTCTATGGCGCAGCCAGGCCGGGCATGCGACCCCGGCCTGGCTGCGTGATGGTGAAGCTAGCTGCTCACGCTATCAGTGCGCCGCCGCCAGCTGGATCTGCGTGGCAGCGCCGCCCTGGGCCTGCCAGTGCGCCAAGGCCGACGCCGGCACGGCAAAACCGGCCATCGCCTGCACCAGCTGCGCGGAATCGGCTTGCAAGGCGCCGTAACCGCCCTGGCTGGCGGCAAGCGCTTGCTGAGGGACGCGCCAGTTCTGCGCCATGGCCGGCGCCAGGCTGGCAGCCGTGCCGGCAGGCAAGGTCAGCTGGCCGGCCGGCGGCGGCGTCAGGCCCGCCATGGCCTGCACGAGGTTTTGCACATTGGAGCCCAGCAAGACGCGGCCATCGGCCATGCGGAATTCCTCGATGCGCACCGGCGTGTCCGCATACCAGTTGTTCACGGTGATCTTGTCCGTGGTGCCGATGGTGCTCACTTCCAGGTGCGCGCCCGCCTGGCGGAACCACAGCTGTTCGGCACTGACGCCGGCCAGGAAGGATACGACGTCGTGGCTGCCCGCCTCCACCACCTCGGCGATGATGTCGGCGCCGTCGCCGCGGCCAAAGATATAGGTATCGTTGCCCAGCGCGCCAGCGAGCGTATCGTCGCCCTTGCCGCCCTGCAAGGTGTCGTTGCCGAGGCCGCCAGCCAGGATGTTCTTGATCTCATTGCCGATGAGCACGTCATCGAATTTGCTGCCGATGACAATATTGAAATTGGCCAGCACGTCGGCGCCCGGACGCCCAACCATGGGGCCGCCGACCGGTGCGAAGGCGGCCGTCACGCCTGTCGTGGCGCTGGCGTAATTGAGCGTGTTGCCGGCGCCACCGCCGTCGAGCACGTTGCCGCCAGCGGTTTCCACATAAAACATATTGCTCGTGTAGGCGCTGCCCGTCACGTCAGGCCGGCCGCGTTCAGGCGTACGATCTCGACGTTGTCTGCCACCTTGTAGTTGACGCTGGTGTACACGGTATCGCTGCCGCCATTGCCCCGCTCGACGATGAAGTCGCCGCCGTGGTTGACGTAATACGTGTCGTCGCCGCCCAGGCCTTCCAGCAGGTCGGCGCCGGCCGTGCCGTTGATGACATCGGCGCCCGTCGTGCCGACAAAGTGCTGTCCGGTCGGTTGCGTGGGGCCGTTGAAGTGCCAGGCCTGGGCCAGCGCGGGCGCCAGGGCGGCGGCCGTGCCGGCCGGCAGGGTCAGCTGGCCCAGCGGCGGTGGCGTCAGGTTCGCCATCGCCTGCACCAGCAGCTGCACGTCGACGCCGCGCATGACGTGGCCGGCGGCCGTGCGGAATTCCTCGATGTTCGGCACGGCCGCGTTCCACGAGCGGATGGTGATCTTGTCCGTGGTGCCAATGGTGCTCACTTCCAGGTCCGCGCCCACCTGGCGGAACCACAGCTGGTCGACATTCACGCCGGCCAGGAAGGCGATGGCGTCGTAATTGGCGTCGGCGGACGCTTCGGCGATGATGTCGGCGCCGTCGCCGCGCGCAAAGACATAGGTATCGTCGCCGAGGCCGCCAACGAGCACGTCATCGCCCTTGCCGCCTTGCAAGGTGTCGTTGCCGAGTCCGCCAGACAGGGTGTTGGACAGTTCGTTGCCGAACAGCACATCATCATAGGCGCTGCCTTCCACGCGGCCGATGTTGAGCAGCACATCGCTGCCCGGGCGTGGCGCGGGGTTATCGTTGCTGGAGATCATGCTGGCCGTCACACCGGCCCTGGCACCCGCATAGGTGGCCGAAACGTTCGTTCCGATGCCGCGCAGCACATTGCCGCCGGCGACATCGACGTGGAATACGTTGTCGTTGCCATTGCCCGTCACCGTCAGGCCGGCCGCGCTGAGATGCACCTCTTCGATGTGGCTGGCCAGGGAGTAATCGACCGTCGTATACACCGTGTCGCGGCCGCCGCCGGCCTGCTCGATGACGACGTCGCCGCCATGGTTGACGTAATAGATGTCGTCGCCGGCCAGGCCCGCCATCACGTCGGCGCCGGCCGTGCCCTTGATGATGTCCGGGTTTGCCGTGCCGACATAGGCGCCATTGCTGGGCTGGTTCGGGCCCTCCGTGCGCCAGTTCTGCGCCAGCGCCGGCGCCAGGATGGCGGCGATGTTGGCCGGCAGGGTCAGCTGGCCGGCTGCTGGCGGCGTCAGGCCCGCCATCGCCTGCACCAGGTTTTGCACGTCGCGCCCCAGCAGCACGCGGCCGTCGGCCGTGCGGAATTCCTGGATGCGCAGCCCCGTTCCCGCATACCAGCCGTTGACGGTGATCTTGTCGGTGGTGCCGATGGTGCTTACTTCCAGGGTCGTGCCCACCTGGCGGAACCACAGCTGGTCGGCGCCGACGCCGGCCAGGAAGGAAACGACATTGCGGCTGCCCGCCTCCTCCACCTCTGCAATGGAGTCGGCGCCATCGCCGCGGGCAAAGATATAGGTATCGTCGCCCTGCATGCCGGCCAGCAAGTCGTCGCCCTTGCCACCGCGTAAGGTATCGTTGCCATAACCGCCGACGAGGGAGTTCCTGAGCTCGTTACCGGTCAGCACGTCGTCGAACTTGCTGCCGACGACGTTGCTGAAATTGACGAGCACATCGCTGCCCGCCGTCGCCGTCGGGGCGCCATTCACCGCCACCAGGCTCGCCGTCACGCCCACGCTGGAACCGAGGTAATTGACCGAGTTGCCCGTGCCGCCGCCATCGAGTACATTGCCGCCGGCCACGTCGACATAAAAGAAGTTATTGGTGTTGGCGCTGCCAGTCACCGTCAGGCCGGCGGCCGTGAGACGTACATTTTCAACGTTGTCGGCCACCGTGTAATTGACGCTGGTATACACGGTATCGGTGCCGCCGTTGGCCAGCTCGACGATCACGTCGCCGCTGTGGTTGACGTAATACGTGTCGTCGCCGGCCAGGCCTTCGAGCACGTCGGCGCCCGTGGAGCCGTTGAGCACGTCCGCGTTCGGCGTGCCGGTGTAGCGCTGCGGGGCCGCCGCGATACTGTTCAGGTAAGCCTCGAGGGCGGACACGCCGTCACCCGCAGCGGTGGAAGTTTGCGATGCAGATTGTTGAGTCATGTTGCAGTTTCCTGTCGTTAAACGTCAAAACCATGATGGAATATGTCGGCGCAAGCTGACATGCAAGGCAAAAGTCCCGGCCGCCGCCACTTGCAGTCCAGCGTGCACCTTCAACGGTCCGGCACTTTCGGCGCATGGACGGCGCGCGGTTGAGCGTCGCCTCGCATGCACCCCCTACTGACGTTCGGACGCAAGAAACACTGTTATTTGTCATGCAAATGTCACACTGCACGCAGGTGGACGGGGAATGGCAGGAGTGGCAGGAATGGCAATGCCGGGCCCGCCTGTGCGGCCGGGCCGGGGCACGGCGGCGACGCGGGGGAGAAGGAAGCGGGCTGCTTACTTGCCAGGCGCTGCGGCCTGCAAGGCCCGCAAGGTGGCCATGCGGGATGTAAATGCCGCGAGCGCCTCATCCAGCGCCAGGCCCGGCCGGCTGGCCGTGAAATCGGCCCAGGCTGGCGCATGCCGCGCCGCCGCGTCGGTGCCGTTCTTGTCGTCAAGATAGGCGATGGCGGCCATCGCCTGCGCCTGATCAAAGTGCAGCTGCGGCTGGCGCAAATAATGTGCGAGATAGCGGTGCAGGTAGGCGCGGCTGTCCGGCGTGTCGAATGCGGCCAGCGCCAGGCAGTAGGCGCTGCCCGCATAGCACACCTCGCTGGCCAGCAGCAGGCCGCCCAGCTGCGCCGTGAAGGCGGGCCGCTCCTTCAATGCGGCCAGGTAGGCGCCCGCCGTGCGGCTGCGCCAGTCGAACTGGCCCAGCAGGCGCGCAATGACGGCGTCGTCGGCCTGCGCCAGCCGGTGCGCGCACGCCTGCGCCTGCGGCTGGTGCAAACCCATGTACAGGGGCCGCACCCAGTCGTCGCGCAGCGCCGGCGTCAGCGGCGGTAGCGGCATGGCTGAAGCATCGCCGAACGGATGCGCGTGGCGCACGGTGGCGCCCGCCACGTGACGCTGCAAGTCGGTGAGGCGCGGATCGTCGCTCAAGGCCAGGCTCCAAAAGTACGGTTCTGAAATTGTTCTACCAGGAAGTCGATGAACACGCGCAGGCGCGGCGGCATGTGGCGGCTGGCGGGCCACAGCAGCCAGAAGCCCGTTTGCTGCTGCGTGTGCTCATTGAGCAGGCTGATCAACTGCCCCGCCGCCAGTTCGCGCTGCACGGCAAACGCGGGCAGGTAGGCGATACCCTGTCCCTGCACGGCCAGGTGGACGCGCATTTCCACGCTGTTGCAGACCATGCCCGGCGCCGGCGGCGTGCCTTCCATCGTCAACGGCCACTGTTCCAGCCGCCCCGTGGCGGGAAAACGGTAGTGCAGGCGCTGGTGCTGCGCCAGGTCGGCCGGATGGCCAGGCTGGCCATGGCGCGCCAGGTACGCTGGCGAGGCCACGAGCAGGCGGCGAAACGTGCACAGTTTGCGCCGCGTCAAGCCCGAATCGTCGAGCTCGCCCGTGCGCACGGCGGCGTCAAAGCCGTCGCTGACGATGTTGACGAGCGCATCGGAAAAATCGAGGTCGAGTTCGATGGCGGGATAGGCCAGCATGAAGGCGGCGATGACGGGCTCGAACAAGCCGCTGTAGCGCGGCAGGCTGATGCGCAGGCGTCCGCTCGGCGCGCCGGTGGATTCGCCCAGTTCGCGCTCGGCCGCTGCCACCTCGGCCAGGATGCGCTTGCAGCGCGCGAGAAATTTTTCACCCTCGTCCGTCAGCGCCAGGTGGCGCGTGCTGCGCTGGAACAGGCGCGCGCCGAGCCGCGCCTCCATGCGCGCCACGCTCTTGCCGACGGCCGATGACGACAGGCCCAGCAATCGGCCCGTGGCCGAGAAACTGCCGCTGTCGGCCACCTGCACGAACATGGCGATGCCGCCCAGACTATCCATATCACGCCTTATTGAAGACAAATTTGTCCGATATGTTCGTCAGTTTAGCCTGTTTTTCTTTAATCGGCGGCACGCCATACTCGTCCCTCCTTCTTTTCGAGTTGCTGTCCATGCCCTTTTCTTCCAAGCTGATGCTGACCCTGCAAGTGCTGGCCGCCTGCCTGACGGGCTTGCTCATCCCCCTGTGTTTCACGGGCCCGGCCGTCGTGCTGCCCGCGCTCAGCGCCGAATTGCACGGCAGCGCCTCGGCCCTGAACTGGGTCATCAACGCGTATATCCTCAGTTATGGCAGCGCCATGATGGTGGCCGGCAGCCTGACGGACGTGCTGGGGCGCCGGCGCGTATGGCTCAGCGGGCTGGCGCTGTTCTGTGTGGCGACCCTGGCCATCGCCTGGGCGCCCACGGTGGCGTGGATCGCCGTGCTGCGCGGCGTGCAGGGACTCGGCGGCGCGGCCGCGTTTGCCGCCGCCATGTCCTCGCTGGCGCCCCTGTTCCGGGGTGCCGCGCGCAACCGCGTGATGAGCTTGCTGGGCACGACTTTCGGCCTGGGCCTCGCGTTCGGCCCGCTGGCGACCGGCGCCATGCTGGAGCTGGCCCGCTGGCCCGCCATCTTTTACGCGACGGCCTTGCTGGGCGCCATCGGCGCGCTGCTGGTGGCGGCCAGCGTGCCGGCCGATGCGCCGCAGGCCGGTGGCCGCCTGGACTGGCCAGGCGCCATCAGTTTCAGCGCCGCGCTGGCCTTGCTGACGGTGGGCACGCTGCTGGCGCCCGAACACGGCTGGCGCAGCGCGGCCGTGCTGCTGCCGCTGGCCCTGGCCGGGCTGCTGTTCTGGGGCTTCATCGTGATCGAAGGCAAGGCGCGGCAAGCGATGCTGGACTTGCGGCTGTTCCGCCAGCGCCGCTTTGTCGGCGTGCAAGTGCTGGCCGCCTCGCCCGCTTTTTTGTTCATCGTGCTCATCGTCATGCTGCCGGGGCGTTTCATCGGCATCGATGGCGTCTCGGCGCTGGCGGCGGGCCGCCTGATGATCGCGCTGGCCGCGCCGCTGCTGGTCGTGCCCGTGCTGGCGGCGCTGCTGTTGCGCTGGTTCAAGGCCGGCACCCTGTGCGCGGCGGGACTGCTGCTGGTGGCCGTCGCGCTGGCCTGGCTGGCGCAGGTGCTGGGCACCGGCAGCGGCGCGGCGCTGGCCTGGCCATTGCTGCTGGTCGGCATCGGCATCGGCTTGCCGTGGGGCTTGATGGATGGCATGGCCCTGAGCGCGGTGGAAGCGCAGGGGGCCGGCATGGCGACCGGCATCTTCAACACGGTGCGCATCAGCGCCGACGGCGTGGCGCTGGCCGTGGCCGGCGCCGTGCTGGCCGGCCTGATCGGGGCGGCACTGGCGCGCCAGTTGCCGGCCGGGCTGCCCTTGCTGGCGGCCGCCAGCCGCGCCGCGCTGGGCGACCTGCAGCAGGCGGCGCAACTGTTGCCTGGCCACCAAGCCTTGCTGCGGGCCAGCTATGACGACGCCTTCCGCCACCTGCTGCGGCTGTTGGCTGGCCTGGCCGTGGCCCTGGCCGCGCTGCTGCTGTATTTGTTCAGGAAGGAAGCGGCTCAGGCGTCGAGGCCGTAAAACACGGCAATGAGGATGGCGATGTTATTGCAGGCGCGCGAAAAGGCCGTCGTCGTGTAGGCGGCGGCCACGCCCGGGGCGCGGTAGCGCAGGTAGACAAAGCTGAACATGGCGCCCGAACCCAGCGCGACGATGGCGTGCAGCAAGCCGCCGCTGATGTAGTGCACGACGCCCCACAGGATGGCGCCGGCAGCGATGCTCAGCTGGCGGCTGGCGCCCAGGCGCCTGAGGATTTCCAGCGGCAGCAGCTGGCCGAGGAAGGTTTCCAGGATGGGCGAATAGATGACCACCCAGAACACCAGCAGGGGCAGCGACATTTCGCGCTTGAACTTGGCCAGGCCCGTGTGCGCGCCCCAGTATACGGGCGGCAGCAGCCATTTGGTGAGGAACAGGATGGCAAAGCACAGCACGCACGTCAGCAAGCCCCAGCCGAGGCCGGCCAAGGCCTGGTGCAGCACGGGCGGCGCCGGCGGGTCGTCATCCGGGCTGGAAACATCGTGGCTGCTGTGCACTTGCATGAGATGTCCTGGCGGTGATCCAGCTCTCATTGTAGCGCGGAATATGGCGCTTGGCGCGCCGCGCCACTGCACGGCGGGACGTCAGGCGGTCAGGCGCAAGGGGCTGTTGGCCGCCTTGGCCAGCTTGAAGATGCCCACTTCCTGCTCCAGCTGCGCCGCCTGCTGCTGCAATTCCTGCGCGGCGGCCGCCGCCTGTTCCACCAGAGCCGCGTTTTGCTGGGTCACCCTGTCCATGTCGACGATGGCGCGGTTGACCTGCTCGATGCCGGCGCCCTGCTCCTGCGTGGCGTGGCTGATCTCGGCCATGATGCCGCTGACCCGGCCGATGCCGGCCACCACCTCGTGCATGGTGGCGCCCGCCTGCTCGACGAGCAGGGTGCCCGTGCCCACCTTGCTGACGGAATCGTCGATCAGCACCTTGATTTCGCGCGCCGCGGCGCTCGAGCGTTGCGCCAGGTTGCGCACCTCGGTGGCGACGACGGCGAAGCCGCGCCCCTGCTCGCCCGCGCGCGCCGCTTCCACGGCCGCGTTCAGCGCCAGGATATTCGTCTGGAAGGCGATGCTGTCGATGACGCCGATGATGTCGACGATCTTGTTCGACGAGGCATTGATCAGGCCCATCGTGTGCACCACTTCGGCCACGGCCTTGCCGCCCTGTTCCGACACGGTGGAGGCGTCGCGCGCCAGGCGGTTCGCCTGCTGCGCATTGTCTGCATTCTGGCGCACGGTGGAAATCAGTTCTTCCATCGACGACGCCACTTCTTCCAGCGAACCGGCCTGCTGCTCCGTGCGTTGCGACAGGTCGCGGTTGCCCGAGGCGATCTCGGTCGAGGCCGTGGCGATGCTTTCCGTGCCGTGGCGCACCTTGCCGACGATGGCGGCCAGGTTGTCGCGCATGGTCTTGATCGCAAACAGCAGGCTGCTGTCGTCGCCGTGGCGCGTGTGCACGTCGATGGCCAGCTCGCCCAGGGCGATGCGCCCGGCGATGGCGGCCGCATACGCCGGTTCGCCGCCCAGCTGGCGCAGCAGGCCGCGCGTGATGACGGTGGCCACCGCGATGCAGATGAGCACGCTGAGCGCGGCCAGCACGCCGATCCAGCGCAGCGACTGGCCATAGATGGCGCGCGCGGCCGCGCTGGCCTGCTCCGATTCGCGCTGCACGCTTTTCAGGACGGCATCGATGTCGGCCACGATCTGGCGCCGCAGGGGGCTGCACTCCTCGACGAGGAAGGTGCCGTACTGCTCCATCTGCCCCGCCGCGCGGAACTTGCGCGGACGCTGCAGTTCCTGCGCCATGGTTTTCAAGCCGGCGCTGACTTTCTCGAACTGCGCATCGCCGGCGAATTTCGGCGCCAGCGTGGCCAGCGCTTCCAGGTACAGCGCCTTCTGGCTGTCGAGGATGGCCAGCTCTTTCTCGGCGGCTGCCTGGTCGTGGAAGATATACGCGTTGCGCGCCGCCAGGCCCGTCTGGTCGAGCGCTTCGCGCGCCACGTACAGCGGTTCGAGTTTTTCTTGCTGGACTCTTTCCTGCGCGTCCATGGCGTCGGCGATGGCGCCGATGCGCAGCAGCGCGAAGGCGGCCAGCACCAGCATCAGGATGACCAGCGCGGCAAAGCCCGCGCTCAGGCGCGCGCCTATCGTCAAGCGATTGAATGACTTCATTGTTGTGAATGCCCTGTTAAAAGTTGAATGTTGCCGGTTCCGCTAGAACCGGTAATGCCTGTTCGCCGTCGTGTTGCCTTTCCTGCATGGCGCAGGATGGGTATCTAACTGGCGTTTTTTGGGCAGTCAGCTTCTATTTCGGGCAATGTGTATGCACGCGGGCCACCCCGCGCGGCACATAAGCGCACTGAATTATAAGCGAACAGCGTTATTTATAATTCCACGCGTTCACTTTTAGTGCCTTGACGCATGTCAATAACGACAATATCAGCCCGCGCCAGGGGCGTCGATGACGGCCATGGTGATGCGCGAGATGCAGCACAGTTTGCCGTCATCGTCGACGATGCGGATCTCCCAGACCTGGCTCGTGCGCCCCCGGTGGATGGGCGTGGCGCGCCCCGTCACATGGCCGCCGCGCACGCCGCGCACGTGGTTGGCGTTGATTTCCTGTCCCACGCTCACCTGCCGGCGCCCGTCGAGGCAGGCATTTGCGGCCATGCTGCCCAGGGTTTCGGCCAGCAGCACGGAAGCGCCGCCATGCAGCAGCTTGAACGGCTGCATGGTGCGGTGGTCGACGGGCATGGTCGCCTCGATCCAGTCGGGGCCGAAGGCCGTGAAGACGATGCCCAGGTGGCGCATGGCCGTGCCTTCGCTGGCCGCGTTGAGGGAGGCCAGGTCGAGCGCTGCGTGCCAGATTTCCATTGCTATTCCTTCAGTGATGAAATGAAGCTATTGTAGGGCAGCGACGGCGCGCGCGCCGCTTCATGATTCCTTCACCTGGGTGCGGGGTGGCGATGTCATTAACTGGTTATAATTGCCCCATTCTTAAAAAACGAGGTTGTGTATGAAGTGGGCCTTGCTGGGCATTTTTGTGTTTTCCGTTTTACATATTCATTTTCGTGGCAAGGTGCGCCTGCCGTTCCGCCGCCAGATCTTCGATCACTCCTCGTTCATGGCGCCGCTGAACCTGTTCATGCACACCTTTTCCAAGGTGCCGGCCACGCCATACCTGTCCGTCGAGCAATTTCCGGAACTGGCGCCGCTGCAGCAGAACTGGCAAATCATCCGCGATGAAGCGCTGCGCATGCAGGAAATGAAAAAGATCAAGGCGGCCGAAAAGAACAACGACGTGGGCTTCAACTCCTTCTTCAAGTATGGCTGGAAGCGCTTCTACCTGAAATGGTATGACGCCAACCACCCGTCGGCGCAACAGATGTGCCCGCAAACCTATGCGCTGCTGCAATCGATCCCCTCGATCAAGGCCGCCATGTTCGCGGAACTGCCGCAGGGCGGCAAGCTCAACCCGCACCGCGACCCGTTCGCCGGCTCGCTGCGCTACCACCTGGGCTTGCAGACGCCGAACGACGACCGCTGCTTCATCGACGTCGATGGCGAACGCCACAGCTGGCGCGACGGCCAGGCCGTGATGTTCGATGAAACGTATATCCACTGGGCCCGCAATGATGCCGACAGCGACCGCATCATCCTGTTCTGCGACATCGAACGCCCGATGCGCTACCGCTGGGCGCAAGGGCTGAACCGCTGGCTGGGCCGCACCCTGATGACGGCCGCCGCCTCGCCCAACGAACTGGGCGACCAGGTCGGCGGCGTCAGCAAGCTGTTCCAGATCTCCTGGACCATGGGCCAGTACCGCCGCCGCTTCAAGGCGTGGAACAAGACGGCTTACCAGGTCACCCGCGTGGCGCTGGTCGTGGGCATCATCGCGCTGATTTACTTTATCTAGTTGCGGCATGGCTGCTTTGATCAAAACCGCCTTCGGGCGGTTTTTTTATTGTGCATCGCTATCGCCGCCCCATGCGTTACAGTGCCGTGCACCTGTCCGGAATCAGCACCTTGAAAGCGAGACTAGAAAAATGACCGAACGCGACCGCCAGTACGATCTCCAGATCGACGATGATGAATGGATCGAACACATCAGTATCGAGGCACGCTATGGCCAGGCCGTGGACATCGATGCCCACCTCGCAGGGCTGGGGCCGCTGATCGACCGCCTGGAAAGCCATTGCGTGGCCGGCTGCTGCGGTTTCGACGCCTTCGATTTCACGCGCGACGCCATCGACGCGGCGCTGCCCGGGCTGGATCAGGCGCCATTGCTGGCAGCGTGCGCGTCGGCCAGGAACGCCGTGGCAGCCATCGCCAGCGGCGTCGTCCTGAGCAACAGAATGAACAACGCGTGCGACAGCCGCGTCTTCCTGCGCCTGCTTGAGCATATCGCAAGCCGCATCGCCGGCCATGCCAGCCCGGTTTGACGGCGGCGCCTGCATCGGCGCCGGCAAATCGGCGATAATATCGGCTTACACCACTTTCCCCTTCTATTTATGCGCGACATCATTGCCGGATTTTTACGATTCCAGAAGGAAGTCTTTCCCGAACGCCGAGAGTTGTTCAAGACACTGGCAACGGGACAGACGCCGAAGGCATTGTTCATTTCCTGCTCCGACAGCAGGATGGTGCCCGAGCTGGTGACGCAGCGGGAACCGGGCGAACTGTTCGTGATCCGCAACGCGGGCAACATCGTGCCCTCGTTCGGCCCCGAACCGGGAGGCGTGAGCGCGTCCGTCGAATTTGCCGTGGCGGCCCTGAACGTGACCGACATCGTCATTTGCGGCCATTCCGACTGTGGCGCCATGAAAGCCATCGCCACCTGCACCTGCCTCGATCACATGCCGGCCGTCAAGAACTGGCTGCGGCACTCGGATGCGGCGCGCATGATCAATGAATCCATCGAGCATGCAACGGAACAGGACCGCATCGATGGCATGGTGCGCGCCAATGTGGTCGCGCAACTCAATAACATCCGCACCCATCCCTCGGTGGCCCTGGGCATCACGCAAAAGCGCCTGACCCTGCATGGCTGGGTGTATGACATCGAAAACGGTTCGCTGGACGCGCTCGACGAATCTACGGGCCAGTTCGTCCCGCTGGCGGAACACCCGGCATCGAAGCTGTGACGACCTGCGACGAATGCGGCAGCGCCTACCGTGGCGCAGCCTCGGCCATGGCCAGCCTGTGTCCCGCCTGCGCGCATGCGCTGTATGGCTATCCGCGGTGCGAGCACGAGTTCGAGGCGGGCCACTGCCGGAAATGCCTGTGGGATGGCAAAACCAGCGATTTCGTGCGCAAGCTGGCGTCGCGCTGATCAGAAAGGGGCTTGACCTTGCCGGTGCGGGAAGGTCCAAGGTGACGGTATTCAAGCGACTCAAGGAGAATCCCGTATGCCCAGAATCACCGTCCTGCCCCATCCCGAGCTGGCTCCCGACGGCGCCGTCTTCGACGCGCCCGAGAAAATGAGCATTTGCGATGCATTGCTATTGAACAAAATTGACATGGAACATGCCTGCGGACAGGTCGGCGCCTGTTCCACCTGCCACGTGGTCGTGGTGCAGGGTTTCGACTCGCTCAATGCACTGGGCGACAACGAGGAAGACATGCTCGACCAGGCCTGGGGCTTGCAGCCCCACTCGCGCCTGTCCTGCCAGGCGCGCCTGAACCAGGAAGACCTGACGGTGGAGCTGCCGAGATACACGCTGAACCACGCCAAGGAATAATCCCCGGCGTGGCTGTTGCCAGGCAGCCAGGGCATGCCTGGCCGCCCTATTTCCTTACCACATGATCACGCGCTGCTCGGGCGGCAGATACATCGGGTCGCCCGGCTTGATGTCGAACGCCTCGTAGAAGCCGGGCTGGTTCTTCACCGTGCCCTTGGCGCGGAATTCGCCCGGCGAATGGGGGTCGCTCTTGATCTGGGCGATCGCCGCCTCCGGGCGCAGCTTGGCGCGCCACTTCTGCGCAAAGCCGATGTACAGGCGCTGTTCGCCCGTCAAGCCATCGAGCACGGGCGACGGCTTGCCGCCGAGCGAACGCTGGTAGGCCTTGTAGGTGATCGACAGGCCGGAATTGTCGCCGATGTTCTCGCCCAGGGTCAGCTCGCCGTTGATGTGGTAGCCCGGCACGGGGCTGTAGGCGCCATATTGCTTGACGAGGCCGGCGGCCAGCGCCTTGAAGGCGGCACGGTCCTCTGCCGTCCACCAGTTGCGCAAACGGCCCCTGGCGTCGTACTGGCTGCCCGAATCGTCGAAGGCATGGCTGATCTCATGGCCAAACGTGATGCCCAGCAAGCCGTAATTGACGGCATCTTCCGCTTTCACGTTGAAGAATGGCGGCTGCAGGATGGCGGCCGGGATCGTGATGGCGTTGAGCGACGGGCTGTAGCTGGCGTTGACGGTTTGCGGCGTCATCGACCATTCGTCGCGGTCGACCGGCTTGCCCAGCTTGTCGACGTTTTGCTGGCGGCTCCACGCGCGCGACGCGCGCACGTTGGCGATCAGGTCATTCGGCTGCGTCCGCATGGCGCTGTAATCGCGCCATTTATCGGGATAGGCGATCTTCGGCTTCAGGGCGGCCAGCTTGAGCTGGGCTTCCTTCTTGGTTTCCGGACCCATCCAGTCGAGCTGCTCGATGCCATCCTTGAACGAGGCGACGAAATTGTCGAACATGGCCATCACGCGGGGCCGGGTTTCCGGCGGCAGATACATCTCCACATAGCGCTTGCCGATGGCGTCGCTGATGGCGCCATCCGTGAAACGCAGCGCCAGCTGCCACTGCGGTTCGCTTTGCGGCACGCCGCGCAGCACCGTGCCTTCGAAGCCGAAGCGTTCCTTGACGCTGGCGCTATCCAGGTAGGAGGCATAGCTTTCGATGATGCGCCAGTTGAAATAGCTCTTCCAGGCTTCCAGCGGCACGGCGGCCACCGTCTCGGAAAAACCTGTGATGAAGCTGGGCTGGCGCACCACGGCCGAGCTTTCCTTTTTCGCCAGGCCGGCGGCCGCAAAGTAGGCGTTCCAGTCGAAGGCCGGCGCCAGCGCCGCGAATTTGTCGAAACCGACGCGGTTGTACGATTTCACGGGGTCGCGCATCTGCACGCGCGTCCACTGCACGGCCGCCAGGCGCGTCTCGATGTCGAGGATCTGGCCCGCATGGGCAGCGGCGGCCTTGTCACCGCTCATGGCCAGCATGGCTTCGATATGCTTCAGGTATTTCTCGCGCACGGCCTTGAGCTTGGCGTCGTCGTCCTTCAGGTAATAGTCGCGGTCAGGCAAGCCCAGGCCCGACTGGCTGATATTGATCGTGTATTGCTCGGGATCCTGCGCATCGGGCGCAACATAGGCCGAGAACGGCGTGGCGATGCCATTGCCTTGCAGGTAGGCAAACAGTGCCGGCAAGTCCTGCTTGTCCTTGAGCGACGCGACGCGGGCCAGTTCGGCCTTCAAGGGCTTGAAGCCGGCCGCGTTGCGCGCCTTGTCGTTCATGAAACTCGTGTACAGGTCGGCGATCTTGTGCGCATCGCTGCCGGGCTTGCCGGGGTGCTTCAAGGTGTCGGCGATCAGGCCGCGCAGCTGGCCTTGCGCGATTTCGCGCAATTCGATATACGTGCCCCAGACGGATTTGTCGGCCGGGATTTCCGTATTGCGCGTCCACACGCCATTGACGTAGCCGTAAAAATCATCTTTCGGGCTGACGGCCGGGTCCAGGGTTTTCAGGTCGATGCCGGAAACTGGCGCGGCGGCGCCCTGCTGGGCGTACAGCGAGGGCGAAGATAAGGCGAACAAGGCGCAGCAGGCGGCGCTGATAAGCGAACGTTTCACGAAGATTCCTTTAATAATTATGGTCTGACTTCATCTTGCGTCGCATGCTGTCTCCAGGCATGCGACGCAAGATTATAGTCCGCCCATCGCCAAGGCAACAGCCCCCGCTCAGGAATCGCCGTGCCGGGGCGCTACGCCATGCTTTGTATAATCGGCACAGCCGGTGCCAGGCAAGCGGGCGGCAATCCATTCAATAACTGGGAGTATTTTCATGCAGGAATGTCGATTCAATGTGTTTGGCACGCTGATTGCCGTCAGGGGGAGTCCGGGCGCCTGGCGCGCATGCTATCTCGGCGCGGAAGGCAAGCGCCGGCCCGCCGATTTCATTATTCCCGATGATATCCAGGCCGATGCGCTGGGCGAATATCTGGCCGACCTGTTCCACGAGGATGCGACGCCGCGCAATAACACGACAACCCGGCTGTTTCCCTGACTCCCGCGCCTGACGCAGAGCCGGCCCTGGCGCCGCCGGCACGTGTTCCCGCGCCCTATTTCACCGGCTCGAACGTCACCGTCAGCCCGTTGCCCGTGGTCCTGATCTGCGTCGGCACGAATTGCACGCCTGCATAGCGCAGCTCGTCCGGCTTGAAGGTGTAGATCGGCGTTTCATGCATGAGCTGGTCGGCTACCAGGCTGGCCACCTTGGCGAACTGGCGCTGCTGCGACGCATCCATGCCATCGATATTCACCGTATCCACGCTCGCTTCGCTCAGGTAGACGGCGTTGCGCTGGGCGTCGAGCACGAGGCGGCCCGACATGGCCAGCTTGCCGCGCCAGGTCTGGCGGATGAAGGGCGGCATCACGCTGGCGTCCACGCTGAGGGCCACTCTGTCGCGTTCGGGCTGCAGCGACAGCTGCGGCTGCGTCAGCTTGACATCCAGCACGGACAGCACGCGCTTGTCGATGGGAAAGCGGCGCTCCAGCCCTTGCTGCATCTTGCTGAGCGACACGTTCACGTCGCGCGGGCCGATCAGGGTGGAGCACGAGGCCAGCACGGTGCAGGCAAAGGCGGCGATGGCGGCGGTTTTCAGCAAGGGACGGATGGCGGTCGCATTCATGGAGAGTCTCGGTGGAAGGATCGCGCCATCTTACACATGGAGCCGCTTCAACACAAACGGCGCCCGGCTTGCGGCGGGCGCCGTTACTTGCGTCAACTTCTTAATGCACGAACAGGGCGATCAGGATGACGATGGGCAGTGGAATACCGAGCAACAGCAACAGGATGGAACGCATGGCAGACTCCTTTATAGATATGTGAGGGTTCAGATGGTGACGTGGCGCAGCACGCGCTCATGGTCGCGCTGGCGGCCGCCGAAGGTTGCCGCCAGGCTCGCAACGAAGGCGCCCAGCAACAGGGCCACGAACATCCACAGGGCCGTATGGGCACCGGCCTTGCGCGCCGTGTCGGCCGCTTGCTGCGCGGCAGCCTTGGCGTCGGCGGCGGCCTTGGCGGCGCGGCCGTATACGGCGTCGACGCGCGCTTCCGCTTCGGCCTGGGTCAGGCCCGTGCGTTTGGCGACGAGCTGGCCCAGGTAGGCGCGGTCATCGGCGGCCAGGCTGCCCGTGGTCAGCCCGGTGGCGAAGATCTTGCCGATTTCCACGCGCTGGTCGGCAATGGTGACGCCCGCCTCGGCCACCGGTGCGGCAGGCATGCCCGCCGTGCCATTGGCGGCGGCCGGCGCCGGCGTGGCGCGCAGCAGCATGTCCGAGAAGTAATCGAGCGGATTGGCGCCGCCACCCTCGCCCGCCTTGGCGCCCGCCGCCCCGGCGCCCGCGGCTGCTGCCGGGGCCACAGCCGCGGCCACGCCGCTGCCCGCGTCGATGGCGCCGCTGAGCACGGCGCGCGTGCCGCCGGCCAGCACGGCCACCGTGACCAGGGTCGCCACGGCCCAGGCCAGCAAGCCATGCGCCGTGTCGCGGAAATGCACCTCATCCGTGTGGATAGCACTCCATTTCACGCGCAGCCGGCCCGCCATGTAGCCGCCGATGCCGGATGCGGCCAGTTGCATGAAGGCCAGCCAGGCGATGGTCGACACGCCGATGGCCGTCGCGTTGAACGACCATGGCGACACGGACGACAGGCCCAGGCCCACGCCGAGGATCAGCAGGATGAAGGACAAGGCGGCCGCCGCGGCCGCGCCCGCCAGTACGGCGCCCCAGGAAACGCCCGGTTGGTTGATGTCCGAGACGGACAGTTGCGTAGCTTGCATGAAGTTCTCCCTTGGTCAGTTGTTGTCAGTTGTTGTATGACGCGGTCAGGCGGCGGCGCCCGTCAGCTGTAGCTTGCGCGCGGCCATTTCCTCGCCCAGCGCATCGAGGTCGACGCCCGTATGGCGCACCTTGGGGAACATGTCGCCCTCTTCTTCCTTGACGTGGTGTTCGATCTGCTCGGACAGGACCTTGACCTTGGCGTCGTACAGGTCGTCGGCCGGGTCCATCGCTTCGATCTGCGCGATCAGTTCCTTGGCGCTCGCGTGCTCGACGACGGCTTCATCCATCAAGTCGCCATCGTGGATGGGCCGGCGCACGGCCGGATAGAAGATTTCCTCTTCCAGCTGCGTGTGCACGGTCAATTCCTGGCAGATCTGGTCGGCCAGCTTTTTCTTGGTGGCAAAGGAGCGGTCGCTCAAGCCTTCATATTGCGCAAACAGGGCCTTGACGGCCTTGTGGTCCTTCATCAATAAACTGATCGCGTTCATGGCGCCTCCTCGTTGTGGATGAGGCTAGGATGCGCCGAGGCGGCGCCAGCGTATGTGCGACGCCATACACAATCTTGATATTTAATCCATATCAATACAGCGGCCTACCTGATGCCGTGGTGCCCCATCAAGTCATACAGGGTGGGCCGGCTCACGCCCAGCAGTTCGGCCGCCTTGGCGATATTGCCGTCGGCGCGGGCCAGCGCGCGCACCATCACCTTGTATTCGGCCGCTTCGCGGGCCTGGCGCAGGTTGATGGCGTCGTCCACGGGCGCGGCCTGGGCGCTGGCAGGCAAGCCCAGGTCGTCGGCCGCGATCTGCGGCCCGTCGCTCATGATGACGGCGCGCTTGATGCAATTCTCCACCTCGCGCACATTGCCGGGCCAGCCATACGCTTCGATCAGCTGCAGCGCGCCGGCGCTGAAATGCAGGTTGCTGCGACCTTCGCTGGCGCAAAATTTATTCTTGAAATGGTGGGCCAGCAAGGCCGCGTCGCCGGCCCGCTCGCGCAGGGGCGGGATGCGCAGCACGATTTCGCTGAGCCGGTAAAACAGGTCTTCGCGGAAGCGTCCCTGTTCCGCCAGCACCTTCAGATCCTGGTGCGTGGCGCAGACGATGCGCACGTCGACGGCGATCTCGCCCCGTCCGCCCACGCGCTCGATGACGCGTTCCTGCAAAAAACGCAGCAGCTTCGCCTGCAGCGCCATCGGCATGTCGCCTATCTCGTCGAGAAAGAAGGTGCCGCCGTGGGCCAGTTCGATCTTGCCCAGGGTTTGCCGCGCCGCGCCCGTAAACGCGCCCCGCTCATAGCCGAACAGCTCGCTTTCCAGCAGGTTTTCGGGGATGGCCGCGCAATTGATGGCGACGAAGCGCTGCGCGTGGCGGCTGGACAGCGCGTGCAAGCCGCGCGCCACCAGTTCCTTGCCGCTGCCCGAGTCGCCCAGCAGCATCACGCTGGCCGACGAAGGCGCCACCTTTTCCACGCTGCGGCACAGTTTCAGCATGCCGGGATCGCGGCTGACGATGCCGGCCAATGGCGAGTCGGCCTGGGTTTGCAGCATGCGGCGGTTTTCCTGCTGCATCGCGTGCAGATAAAAGGCGCGGGCGATGACGAGGCCCAGCATGTCGGCGTCGAACGGTTTCTGGTGGAAATCGTAGGCGCCCAGGGCGATGGCTTTCAGCGCATGGGCGCGTTCCTGGTTGCCCGAGAGGACGATGACCTTCGTGTCCGGCGCCAGCGCGAGGATCAGCTGCAAGGTGGCCAGCCCTTCCGTGGCGCCGTCGGGGTCGGGCGGCAAGCCCAGGTCCATCGTCACGACGGCCGGCTGGTGGCGCCGCACCAGCGCCAGCGCCGCCTCGCGCTCGCCCGCCAGCAACACCTCGTAGGCATCGAAACTCCAGTGCAGCTGCTTTTGCAGGCCGGGGTCGTCTTCGATGACGAGTAATTTCTGCTTGGCCATGCTTGTCCTTTCCATTCACGCGGCATGCAGCGGCAGGATCACGCGAAACGTCGTGCCCACCTGCGGCGCGCTGCGCACTTCCAGGCTGCCGCCCACTTCGCGCAGGTATTCGCGGCTTTCGAACACGCCGATGCCCATGCCGGCCGTCTTCGTCGTGTCGAACGGCTTGAACAGGCGCTCGCGGATGAACTGTTCGCTCATGCCCTGCCCCGTATCGTCGAGCTCGACCACGGCCGTCTGGCGCTCGCGCAACAGGCGCACGGCCACCTGGCCATCGCTGGCCGTGGCCTCGATGGCGTTCTGGATCAGATGACCGAGCACCCGCTCAAGGCGCGCGCGGTTGGCCAGCACCGTCAGTTCGCCATCGACGATCTCCAGCCGCGGCGCGGGCGCCAGGCTGGCCTTGGCCGCCACGGCCTGGCGCAGCAAGCCGTCGAGGCGCAGCGGCGCCGGCGCTTCCGGCGCCTCGCCGCGCGCCAGCTTTTGCAGCAGGGTCTTCATTTTCTGCACGGAATGGTCCAGGGTGCCCAGCATGTCTTCCTGGAAGGCGGGATTGGCGCGGTGCTTTTCCGCATTGCTTAACAGCAAGGACAGCTGGAACACGAGGTTTTTCAGGTCATGCACGATGAAGGTCGACATGCGGTTGAACGATTCGAACTGGCGCGACACCATCAGCGAGTCGAGCGATTCGCGGTGCGCCAGGTAACTGGCGGCCTGGCTGCCGGCAATTTTCAGCACGTCGCGGATTTCCCAGTTCAGGCCGATGGCCGTGCGGGGCCGCGCCAGCGCCACGAAGGCGAACAGCTGTCCATGCAGGGTCAGCGGCACCAGCAGCCACACATTGGGCAAGGCCAGCAGCGCCGGCGGCAAGGCCAGGCCGGCGTACTGGCGCGGATTGCCCTGGCAGTCGGGCACGTCGATCACCCACTGGCGCGCCTCGAGGAACTGGCACAGGCTGCCCGCCGCCGGTTCGCTCCAGGCCGGCGGCGGCCAGTTCCAGCTGGCGGCCGGCGCGAACAGCCCTTGCTCGCGCAAGATCCACAGCGCGCCGGCCGGGCTTTCCACCAGCTGCGCCACGGCCTGGATGGCCCGCTCGCCCAGCGCCGGACCATCCTCGGACAGGGCGCGCGTAAAGCGCAGCCATTCCTCGCGGTAATCGAAGATGGCGTTATAAAAATGCTTGTTGATGCTGACCTTGAGCTTGGCGCGCAAGCTGCCCGAAAACAGCACGCCGGCCAGCAGCAGGCCTGCGCCGCCCAGGTAAGCCATCTGCATCAAGGAACCCCAGGTGCCGCCGAAATAGCGCAAATAATAGGCGCTGGCCGCCATCGCCAGCAGATAGATGGCCGAGCCGAGCAAGGCGGCCGAGCGGTACAGCATCTGGCGCGAGACGGACAGGCCCAGGGCCCAGCCCGGATTGCGCGCGGCGGATACGGCCAGCATCGGCGCGCACAGGGCGTCGACGATGCCGCGCGCGGCCCAGATATCGTCGTTAATCGTGCGGAACAGCA
This sequence comes from Janthinobacterium sp. SUN118, assembly GCF_030397695.1. Classification (NCBI taxonomy): domain Bacteria; kingdom Pseudomonadati; phylum Pseudomonadota; class Betaproteobacteria; order Burkholderiales; family Oxalobacteraceae; genus Janthinobacterium; species Janthinobacterium sp. SUN118. The sequence goes on from NZ_JAPUBV010000001.1 coordinate 2,863,065, forward strand.
AGGCATCGCTGTACAGGTAGAAATCGTAGGCAAACAAGCCGCCCACGCCCAGGCAGGCGAACTTGATGCCCCAGCGCTTGAGCGGCGGCGTATTGCGGTACCACTGTTCCACCAGCAGCATGCCCAGCACGGCCAGCAACAGGCGGCTGACGCTGGCGATGATGCGCGCCGGCAAAGGCAACGCCAGCCACGACGAGGCCAGCGCGGACAGCGCGGGCGCCAGCGCCGTGAGGACGACGCCGGCCAGCACGAAGCGCAGGCGGGGGCGCGACGGTTCGATCAGCAACAGCACGAACACCAGCCAGGCCAGGGTGCGCAGCATTTCCAGCGCATCGCCGGCCAGCACAATGCGGTGTCCCAGCAGCACCAGCACCACCGTGCCCGTCGCCCACGCGCCCGTGGCTAGGCAGGCGACGAGCAAGGCGCGCACGTTCTGCCGCGCGCGCCAGTTGCTGATGAGCAGCAAGGCCAGCGCGAAGAAGGCCAGCGACGCCAATCCATGGCTGAGCGCTGCCGCATCGGCCGCCGCCAGCCACGCCGACTGTTCCCGCATCATCGGCCGCCCTTGCCAAACAGCACCACCTGCACCGTGTCGAGCAGGATCAGCAGGTCGAGGAACAGGCTATTGTTTTTGACGTAATACAGGTCGTATTGCAGCTTTTTCACGGCATCGTCGACGGAGGCGCCATATTGGTAGCGCACCTGCGCCAGGCCCGTGATGCCGGGCTTGATGCTGTGGCGAATGTTGTAGTACGGAACCTGTTCCTTGAGCTGCTCGACGAAGTAGGCGCGCTCGGGACGCGGTCCCACGAAGCTCATCTCGCCGCGAAACACATTGAGCACCTGCGGCAGCTCGTCGATGCGCAGCTTGCGGATGAACTGGCCCACGCGCGTGACGCGGGCATCGTTGGCCAGCGCCCAGAGGGGCGTCCCGTCGCGCTCGGCATCGCTGCGCATGCTGCGAAATTTCAGCACATGGAAGGGCAAGCCGTCGCGCCCCACCCTTTCCTGCTGGTAAAACACGGGGCCGCCGTCCTCCAGGCGGATGCAGGCGGCCGTCACCAGCATCACGGGCAGCGCGGCCAGGCAGATGACGCTGCTGGCGGCCAGGTCGAACAAACGCTTCGAGGCGGCGCGGAAAAAGCTCTGGTCGAAGCCGCCGCCATAGATCAGATAGCTGGGCTGCAAGGAATCGATGCGGATCTGGCACGCTTCGCGCTCGAAAAACGTGGCCGCGTCGATCACTTTCACGCCGCCCAGCGCGCATTCGAGCAATTGCTTGCCGGGAAACGCGCCATTGCGCCGGTCGCTGACGGAGACGACGATCTCGTGCGCGTCATGGCGCTGCGCCATGGCCAGCAGCGACGGTCCGGATGGCAGCAGCGCCGAGGCCGGCACGCAGCATTGCTCACCGGCCACATCAATGCATCCCACCACCGTGAACTGGTGGAAACCGATCTTGCTGGCCGCCAACTCCATGCATTCGCGCGCCAGCGCCCCGCCGCCCACCAGGATCAGCCGGCCTTCCATCAGCGCCGATTGCGAGGACTTGAACACGACCAGGCGCGCCAGCAGCACGCCGATGGCGCCCAAGCCGAAGATCAGCACGCCGCCGCGCCCGAAATGCAGCGCGGGGATGAAGCGCACCAGCAGGCTGAGCACGGCAAAACCCAGCGCGAACGAGGGCAGGATGCGAAATAAAGTGTTGCGGATGTCGTCGCGCGAGCGGTGCTGGTACATGCCCAGGGTGCTCATGCTCAGGACGATGACCAGCGCGAAGATCGACGACGACAGGTACACCTCGCTCAGCCTCACCAGGCGGCTGCCATCCGCCAGCCACAGCAGGGACGTCAGGGTGGCCGACAGCAGCAGGATCAGGATTTCCAGCAACAGCAGGATGAATGCCGTTTTTGACACGTAATGGCTGAAGATGCGGATCATGTGGTCCCCCCTGCGGCAAGAAGCGGCCCGGACCGGCAAGCCATGCATGCGGCCATGCGCGCGGCGGTCCGATACCCGTCTTCTCATCATGGCGGACTGTTCCGCGCAAGCATTGATGCGCCACAAGCTACGGCTGCGGCTATCTTTCGCTTGCAGAATTTATCTCAACACATTACCGAATGGGGGGAAATGGAATATAGTATGCTTCCCCTAAAAAAAGATAAATGTCATGAAATTTGATGTAGCGATTGTCGGCAGTGGCCTGGCGGGTTTATCGGTTGCACTGCATTTAGCTGAGACGCGCACCGTCGCGATCATTTCCAAACGCGCGCTGCTCGATGGCGCCAGCAACTGGGCGCAAGGGGGCATCGCGGCCGTGCTGGACTCGGGCGACAGCCACCAGCAGCACATCGAAGACACCCTGATCGCCGGCGGCGGCCTGTGCGACGAGAGCGCCACGCGCTACATCGTCGAACACGGCCGCGAAGCGATCGAATGGCTGATCGAGCAAGGCGTGCCGTTCACGCGCGACGCCACGGCCGAACTGGGCTTCCACCTGACCCGCGAAGGCGGACACAGCCAGCGTCGCATCATCCACGCGGCCGACGCCACCGGCCACGCCGTGCAAATCACTTTGGAAGAAAAGGTGCGTGCCCACCCGAACATCACCTTGTTCGAACACCATTGCGCGATCGACCTCATCACCTCCGACAAGCTGGGCATGAAACCCACCCAGCGCAACGCCCAGCCCCATTGCCACGGCCTCTACGTGCAGGATGAGCAAACGGGCAAGGTCCTGACCTTTGCCGCCGAGCACACCGTGCTGGCCACGGGCGGCGCCGGCAAGGTGTATTTATATACAACGAATCCCGACACGGCCAGCGGCGACGGCATCGCCATGGCCTGGCGCGCCGGCTGCCGCGTGTCGAACATGGAATTCATCCAGTTCCACCCGACTTGCCTGTACCACCCGTACGCCAAGTCCTTCCTGATCACCGAAGCCATCCGTGGCGAAGGCGGCTTGCTGAAGCTGCCGCCTGAAGCGGGCGCGGCAGCCGGCCAGCGCTTCATGCTGGCCCACGACGAGCGGGCCGAACTGGCGCCGCGCGACGTGGTGGCGCGCGCCATCGACTTCGAGATCAAGAAGCGCGGCCTCGATTACGTACACCTGGACATCAGCCACAAGCCGGCCGAATTCCTCATCGAACACTTCCCGACCATTTACGCGCGCTGCCTGGAACTGGGCATCGACATCACCAAGCAGCCGATTCCCATCGTGCCGGCAGCCCACTACACGTGCGGCGGCGTCGTCACGGACCTGTCCGGCCGCGCCGACCTGCCGGGTCTGTATGCCGTGGGCGAGACGGCGTGCACGGGCTTGCATGGCGCAAACCGCCTGGCGTCGAATTCCCTGCTGGAATGCATCGTCATCGGCCGTGCCTGCGCGCAAGATATCGAAAGCAAGGAAAAGCTGGGCACGCCTTACCTGCCCGACTGGGATGAAAGCCGCGTCACGGACGCGGACGAGGAAGTGGTGATTTCCCACAATTGGGACGAGCTGCGCCGCTTCATGTGGAATTACGTGGGCATCGTGCGCACGACGAAGCGCCTGGAACGGGCCCAGCACCGCATCGCCCTGCTGAAAGAGGAAATCGACGAGTACTACCGCAACTTCCGCATCACGCACGATTTGCTGGAGCTGCGCAATCTCGTCGACGTGGCTTCGATGATCGTCAACAGCGCCCTGTCGCGCCGCGAAAGCCGCGGCCTGCACTTCAGCCGCGATTATCCGGAAACCTTACCCAAGGCGATTGCCAGCGTGCTGACGCCGCCGCACCGGTAAATGCAGGGGAATGCGTGCCGACCGCACGCATTCCCTCACTCTTGCGGCTGCTCAGGCTGCTCCGGCATCACCACCTCAATCCCATCTTCCGTGTAGGAAAACTTGGCGGACTCGCCCGTGCAATCCCCCTGCGGCTCGTCGGCCACATAGCGGCATTCGCTTTCCACGCTGCCATCTGCGCGCCAGTGCCGGGTCCAGCCCTGGCGCTCGCCATCGACATATTCGATCAGCTGCTTCGGCTTGCCATTCGCATGCCACGAGCGCAATGCGCCCTCCTCGCGTCCGCCGGCGTTCCACTGCTTCTGCACGAGCAACACGCCCTGGGGGCTGAACAGTTGTTTGCTGCGCAACACGTAGTGACCGCTGTGCGTGTGCCTGCTGGCCACCTTGCCGTCCGGATAATACTCGACGCTCTCGCCCGCCGGCTTGCCATCGACATAACTGCCCGTGCTGCGCACCTTGCCATCGGGGAAATAGTCTGTGCTTGGCCCCGTGATGATGCCGTTGACATACTGCCTGCGGCTTTCCACCTTGCCATCGGGATAAAACAGCAGCAGTTCGCCATCCGTCTGGCCCTTGAGCTGCGTCATGCGCGTGCGCAGTTTGCCATCCTGGTCGAACGTTTCCACCAGGCCATCGGCACGGGCACCGTTGCGGTAGGTGCGCGATTCGATCAGCTTGCCGCTCTGGTGGTAAGCCTGTTCCTCCCCCTCCTGCACGCCATTGCGCCACGTGCTGCGCATGGATATCTTGCCATCCGGATAATAACGGGTCTGGATACCCTCCTGCACGCCGCGCCCGTCCTGCTCCACCTGCATTTCCAGCTGGCCATGCGGGTAATACATGCTGTAGTTTCCCACCAGCTTGCCGCCCAGGTAATCGGGGGCATTGACCTGGCCCGTCAGCCGCTTCGGCTCGCCTTCGCGCACGTGATAAATCTCGACTTGCCAGGTGCCGGGCGTCTTGCCTGGCGGCAGCGGCACGACCAGCGCATAGCGCGCATGTTCCATGGCCTCGCCGCGCGACAGGTTGTGGTTCAGATAGAGACGGGCCTTGCCATCGGCACAGTGTGCATCGCAGCCGCGCAGCATGTGGATGACGGGGATGGCAGTGGCGCCCGTCCGGTCGGGCGCCGGACAGGCACGCAGGCGTACCAGCAGCGGGTTTCTGTCGCGTATCATGTTGGCCAGCTCGACCTTCATGACAGCATACTGTTCCTCGCTCAGTCCGATCGACGCGGCATCCATGCGCAGCTGTCGGCCGCCGCAGCCCGTGTCGTCGTCCACGGTCAGCACGTCGCCACCAATGTTGCCGGGTGCGGCCTTGAGCGCCGTGATCACTTGCCGTTGCACGATCTCGGCCTGGGCCAGCGCCGGCAACAGCAGCATGACGCCAACAAGGTGATTTAATTTAAGGCACGCCATGCCTGCTCCTTTCGCACGATTTCCGGGGATGGCGACGCTTCGCCGCAGCCGTCCTGCGCCTTGCCGGCCACATACCGGCATTCGCTGTGCAACGTGCCATCCGCGCGCCAGCTGCGGCTCCAGCCGTCGCGCCGGTCATTCACGTAATCGATGGATTGCTCGGGCTTGCCATTCTCGTACCACGAGCGCGATGTGCCCTGCTCGCGCAGCTGCGCATCCCATTGCCGTTCCAGCACCAGCACGCCCTGGGGGCTGTAGCGCTGGACGCTGAGCAGCCCGCCCTTGTCGCCATACTGCTGGCGGCTTTGCACCTTGCCGTCCGGATAGAACTCCAGCGCCTCGCCCACAGGTAAATCGTTGACCTGCGTCATCCTGGCGTGCACGGCGCCATCGGGATAATAATTCGTGCTCACGCCACTGAACTTGCCCTGCCGCATTTCCGCGCGGCTGGAAATTTTCCCATCCGGGAAGTATGTGAGCATCTCGCCTTCCATCTTGCCGTCACGCAAAGCGTAACTGCTGCTCAGCTTGCCATTTTCATCGAAGGTTTGCACGGGCCCGTCGAGCTGCTTGCCATCGCGGTAGCGGCTCGTCTCGCTCAGCTTGCCCGTCGCGTGATAGCGCTGGTGCTCGCCTTCCGGCAAGCCATGGCGCCAGTTGCCGCGCAGCTCCAGGGTGCCATCAGGAAAGTACTTGCTGCCGATACCGTCTTGCTGGCCTTTGGCATCCTGCGCCACCTGCTTCTCGATCTTGCCATTCGGGTAATACGTGACATAGCCGCCCACCAGCTCGCCCTGCGCATAGTCGGCGCGGTTGACCTGGCCCGACAGGCGCAGCTTGTGGCCGGCCACGCTGACAATCTCCACCTTCCACGTCCCCGGCAGTTTGCCTTTCGGCAAAGGCAACAGCAGCACGTTGGCGGCCTTTTCCTGCTCGACGGGGAAGAAGTTCTCGTGCAGGTACAGGCGCGCGCGGCCATCGGCGCAGGCGGCTGGCGTGCAGGCGGCGATCTCCCGCACGATGGGCACGCTCGCATCCTCCGGGCATTTTTTCACGGTCACGAGCATGGGCGTCCTGTCGCGGATGCGCCGGGCCAGCTCCGCTTTCAGCGCTGCGTACGGCGCCTCGTCCAGGTTCACCGAGCGCGCATCCATGCGTATCTGCTTGCCGCCACAGGCCGTCGTGCCCGCAATGGTGTACACATCGCCGCCTTCGCTATCGGGCTCGCCAGCCATGCTGGTCACCACCTGGCGCTGCACGATGTCCGCCTGCGCCATGCCTGGGCACAGCAAGGAAGCACCAAGCACGGCGCATATCGTCTTGATTTTCATGGTATTCCTCTAATTTTCCGCCGTGACGGCGACACCGCCCGGCACGAAGCTGACCCGGCCATCGCGGTAACGCACCAGTACCACCACCTTGGCGTCCAGCAATTGGCCGTGCTGCACGGCAGGCAGATAGGTCCAGCGTTTCACGCTATCGAGCAGCACCTTGTTGAGCATGGGTTCCATCGGCAATTCCGCCGCCGCGTACGTCAGGCTGCCGTCGGCGGCAATGGTCAGGGTCAAACGGTTTTCGCCCGTCGCGTGCTGTTTGTCGAGCACGCCATAGTCGACCGTCGTCATCGTCTCGCGCTGCACGCCGCCGACCTGGTCCCGCAGGGGCGGCATGGCCTGGAGTTTTTGCGCCAGCAGCACGCCCTCGGCCAGCGTCTTGTCCCAGCGCTTCTGGTAGGCGCCCGGTTGCGCCAGGCGCAACACCCTGGCGGTCAGGTCCATGCGCTGCATCGTGCGCGCGACGCCATTGTCGGCCGGCTCGCCCGGGTCCGCCGGCAAGGCGTTCTGCACGGCATAACGGTAAGCCGTCAGCCGCGCCAGCGCCACCAGATTGACGGCATCGCGCTCGTCGCCACCGCGCAGCTGTGCAGCCGCCGCGATGCCCAGCCAGGCCGTGCCATCGGTCGGGCGCGCCCACACGGCTTGCTCGAAGTACTGGCGCGCCGCCTGCGGTTCGTTCAGGCTCAGGTGCATGCGGCCCATGGCCGCCGCCACCAGATGGTCGCGCGGGTTGGCTTGCAGCAGATCAAGATAACTGGCGACCAGCGCCGGCTCATAGCCGGGCACCCAGCCCAGGCCTTCCAGCAGCGAGGCGCGCAGCTGCGCCTGCGTGCGGTCGCCACCGTAGCCGGACTGCTTTTCTTCGCCGGCACGGTACAGCAGTTGCAAGCCCCGCGTGACGGCATCGTCGTCGCCCTTGCTGATCGCTTGCGACAGGCTGCGCACGGCCTTGCGCGCGTCGGACGGCTGGAAGCCGGCCGTCCTGCGCGGACGCCAGGAAAATACTTCCAGGCCTGCCGCCTGGTCGGCTTGCGCCTGCAGGCTGGCCTTGTCCTTCACTGCATCGGGCGACGAAGTCCAGGCCGTAAAGCCGATCAGGAACAGCACGATCAGCAGCACCACCACGGCCCAGCCCTTGCCGCTGATGCCGCCGCCAGTGTTGGCCGCCACGGGGATGGCGGCCGGGGCCTGCCCCGGCGCCGTGCGGCGCGCGCTGCGTTGCAGCGGCAACGATTGCTGTTGCCGTTGCAACTGTTGCGCCTGCACGGATGCCTGCGCGGCCGCGGCGATGACTTTCTCGCGCGCGCAGGCCGCGCAGCCATGGCCCGCAAAATGCTGGTGTTCGGGATTCGCGGCGCAAATGACGAGCTTGCCGCCGCTGCGCTGCGCATAACCGCGCAGCAACTGCGCCCAGTCGGCCGCTGATGGCCGCTGCGGTTTCGGTGACGGGGAAAAGGCGCGGTCGAACATGGCCCGCAACTCGGGCGGCATCAGCGCGTGGCCGCTGGTGGCGTTGGGCGCCAGCTGCTTGTGGCGCTTGACGCCATACGCATAGCAGCCGTCGCGGATGCGGCCGGGAATGTCGCTGGCTACTTGCGCATTGCCGGGCCGCCCGCTGTACGGGTGGATGCCAAAGTTCAGCAGCTGGAAGATGACGACGGCCAGGGCAAAGCGGTCTTGCGCCATTTCCGTGCCCGCCGGCATGCCCTTGCGCTGGAACTCGGGCGCCAGGTAGTCGGCCGTGAATTGCTCGGCAGGAAAGCGCTCGGCATGGCCCTGGATGCTGAAACCATCGCAGTCGAGCATGGCGATGTACAGGGAATCGCGGTAAAAGCGCAGGTTCACGGGTTTCAGGTCGACCACGTAATGCTGCTGCTGGTGCAGCGCGTCGATCACGGCAGCCAGGTTGGCGGCCAGGGTCAGCTTGGGACCGAGTCCCGTCGGCAAGCCGGCCGCGCGCGCCTGGCGCTCCTGCATGACCTGTTCCAGCTCGGCCGTTTGCGCCATGTCCAGCAGGGGCATGACGAAGCCGACAAAGCCGCCCTGGCCGTCGAACACGGCCGCCTGCGGCCAGGCGATCTGCACGTAGCGCTTGCCGTTTTCCAATTGGTCGGGCAGCTCGGGCGACAGTTCCAGCATCGCTTCGAGCTTGCGCCGGTTGGCGGCGCGGTCCAGGTGCGGATGGTAGAGCTTGGCGACCTGGGCGGGCGCATCGGGCAACAGGTAGACGCTGCCCGCGCCGCCGCTTTTAATTAGTTTGCCCAGGATCAGACTACGGACTTTGTCCAGCCAAATTTTCCCACCCGGACTCAGGCCCGGCGTCACGCCCTGCTTCCGGCTCATGTGCGCAAGGCCAGCAGCAAGGTCTTGTCGTCGCCCGTGATCTGGTGGGTGCGCGGGTCGGCCAGCGTGGCCGCCAGCGCCGCATTGCCTGATTCAACGCTGTCGACCGTGCGCAGATAGCCTTGCACGGCATCCATGAACGGCGCATACAGGGCCGCATTGTTCTTGCTCATGGCAAACGGCATGCAGCCGTCGGACATCAGCACCACGCCGCGCACGGCTTGCGGAATCGCAAGCAGGCGCAGCTGTTCGCGCCAGTGCTCGCCGCTGAGAAAATAGGTTTCGTTCGCGTATTCGCCATTGGCCGGCAGCGAGATCAGTTCGCCGCCATCGTCCAGCTGCGCCACGCCCAGGCCATCGCCGAGGTGGAAGAAGAAACCGCTGTCCTTGCCCATGACCACGCCCACCACGGTGCTGGCGTAGTCGTCCAGCGTGGCGCCGGCAGCGCTGGCGATGTCGTCCAGCGCGGCGCGGATCTGCGCCAGGGTGCCGGCCAGCGCGCCGTCCTTTAAATCCTGCACGGTGGCGCCCTGCTCCAGCCGTCCGGCCAGGGCCTGCACGGTGTGTGCGGCAACAAACTGCGCGCCCTGCTGGCTCAAACGGGCCGAACCGGCGCCGTCGCAGACGATGGCGAGCAAGGTATCGTTGACCACGGCATGCGCGTGCGCATCCTGGCACGGGATATCCTTGTCCAGGTGCGCCTTGCCCGTGACGGCGGCGCCGAACACGCGCCAATGCTTGTTTACTATCGTCATGGATCAGCGGGCGTTCACGTATTCACGACGGACCAGCCGTCCGTCGACGCCAGCTGCGCCTGCGCGCCCGGACGCGATTGCGACACCACTTGCATGCTGGCGCTCAGCCACAGGAACAGTTCGCGGAACTGCAAGCCTTTCAGCTGTTTCACGCCCCGTTCGCCACGGCTGGAAAACTGTCCCAGCGAGTCGATGTTCGCATTGTCGCCGACGGCGATGGGGAAGATCGCCACTTTATTGGCCTGTTCGGCCGCGCGCGCCTGCTCGGCGCCGTGCTGCCAGCGGTCCGTCGGCTCGCCGTCGGACATCAAAAACAGCCATGGCCGCGTGTAGGCCACGCCGGCCTGGCGGAAACGCTGCTTTTCCTGCTCGATCTCGGCCAGCGCCAGTTCCACGGCCGCGCCCGTTGGCGTGGTGCCGTTCGCTTCCAGGCGGGGCGCCGTGAAATCCATGGCGTCGCACCAGTTGCTGGCGACCACCGCTTCATCGTGCGCGCCGTACTGGATCACGAGGATGCGCACGCGCTTGGAGGCGATCACATCGGACTTGAGTTCCTGTTCCAGCAAGGCCAGGCCTTCGTTCAGCAGCGCGACGGGCTCGCCATCCATGCTGCCGGAGCAGTCGAGCACGAGCACCAGCGGCGTGCGTTGTTCGGTGTTGTCGACCAGGGCGACGTCGGGAATCATTATTGAACTCATGGGTAATGGGTAAATGTAAAATCAGACACAGTGCGAATCTTACATCACCCGAGTGTTTTTCTCGTGCAAGTTTCCTACAGAACACTATAGCGCTCCCCTCGCAGCCGCCATTGCGGCAGCCACGCCTTTGGTCTATCTTGATAGATGCCCAGGCCAGATACCAGCGGCGAGCCCGTCCCACACGAAGGCGGCCCGGCTCCCGTTGCATCACCGCCCTTACCCAGCCACGCAACCGCATGCCCTGGCAATACTGTGCAACGAGCGAAGGGGGAAAGCATGACGGCGCCAGGCCAGGTCCGGTGCGTTTCGGGTGAGCTGATCGGCAAACTGCTGGACGCGGCCGGCGATGATGCTTGCTGGCCACAATTGTGCGACGATATCGCCCGCGCCTTTGACGCCGCCTGCGCCACCCTCACCGTCTGCGGCGATGCGCCGGCCGGCCAATTGCTGGGAGGCATCGCGCCCCCGGCCGACACGGGCCAGTTGCTGGGCGCCATCGTGCCCATCTGTGCGCACCACACGGCCGTGCTGGCCATCTATGGCCACCGGACCCCGCAAGAAATCGAGTGGCGCGCCAGGCGGCAATTGCAGGCTTTCCTGCCGCACCTGCAGCGCGCCCTGCGCCTGCGCCAGCGCTTGCAGGACGACAGCCTGGCCAGCCGCTGCGGCATGGCGGCGCTGGAAGCCATGGGCGCGGCCGTGCTGCTGCTCGACGCCCGCCTGGGCGTGCTGTTCGCCAATTCCGGCGGGCACGCCCTGCTGGACGCTCCGTTGCGGATCGGGCCGCCACCGGCGCTGGCGCGCGCCGTGCGCGTGGTGATCGCCAGCATGGACGGCGCCGCGCAATGCCAGTCGCTGCGCCTGCCGCGCAGCCAGGCCTGCGCGCTGGTGCTGACGGTGGCGCCCTTCCCCGCATGGCACGTCCCCTGCGCCATCGTCATCGCGCGCGACCCGAGCTTGCAGAGCACATCCGTTCCCGCGCTGCGCCAATTGTTTGACTTGACGCAAGCCGAGGCCCAGGTGGGCCAGGCGCTGGCGCAAGGGGCCACCATCGTGGAAATCGCCACCCGCTGCGGCATCAGCGTCAATACCGTCAAGACGCATCTGCACCACACCTACCTGAAGACCGATACGCGGCGCCAGGGCGAGCTGATCGCCCTGATCCACGGCGCCACGGCGCATCTGGCCAACCTTGACGCCTGAGTCCGTGTCATCCGATCGGATGATTCGCAAGGCAACTTGTCTGCCTACACTGGCAAGACCGGCTGGCAGCGCCTTGCCAGCATGACCGCAGCGTCGCTGGCAGGCCGGCCCGACTTTCCCGTGGCACCCACATCAACCTCGCCGCGCCAATACGGCACGGCTGCAACATGCAAGGATGGGCTGAAAAATGAAAACATGGATACTCGCCGGCACCCTGGGCGTCTGCGCCCTGCTGGCCAATGCGCAATCGCTGCCCGACAGCCAGACCGTCACCATTCCCGGCGGACGCCTGCACACGATCGAACTGCCGGCCCATAAACACTTCATGAGTCCGGAAGCGTTTGGCCAGTTCCGCGGCGCCTATGAACTGTCGAACGGCCAGGTGCTGTACCTGCGCAATGCCGGCGCCATCAGCACCATCATGTATGCGCGCATCGACGACCAGGATGAACACCGCATCATCGCCACCGACAGCGACAGCTTCGTCGCACTCGACCGGCAGCTGGCGATACGCATCGACCTGCGCGACAACGGCGGCGTGGGCGGTGAAGTGCTGATGCAGGTACCGGCAGAGAAACTGGCCAGCGGCGCCATCGTGCCGGCCCACGTGCAAAGCCTGAGCCTGGCTGCGCGCTAGGGCGGCGGGCTGACGCGGCAGACAGGTGCCGGGCCAGTGCCATCATTGCCGGCCCGGCCCTCTTCCCCATGCGTGGCAGCCATGAGCAAGCAATATTGCGTCCAGCAGCAAAACGCGCTGACCCTGGCGGCCATCCGCCAGACGGCGGCCTGGTGGCGCGCGCGTCCCCTGCCCGACGCCCTGTGCGAGTGCGCGGCCAGCCACGGCGTGGCGCTCGAGGCGGCCATCATGCTCGACCTGCAGCTGGCGTTTCCCGGCATGCCCGCCGTGTACGGCAAGCTGCTGAGCGCCGATGGCCACTTCATCCACTTCGAGATGGATCTCGACGACGCCCTGCACCCCCTGCCCGGCAGCGTGGAATGGCGCGACATCAGCGCCAGCTATGACCTGGCCGAGCACAAACGCGGCACCGGCGTCGGCTACGGAGTGCTGTGCAAAAAGGTTTTGCAAGAAATGAATCACTGCGTGACTGCATAGCCCCGCTGACAGCCGGCGCGGCATAAACCTCAGCCATGCGGTGGCCCGCCATGCAAAATATTCAGGCCTTTCTCCATCGAATGGAGGATGCGCAGCGCCAAACCCGTGTCTAGACTGGTTCCTGCCCCATGCCCGCCCGCATCATGCGTCAGAGCTCATCAATCATCGAGGAAGACACCATGAAAACCATCATCCTGGGCACACTCCTGTGCCTCGCTGCCGCCAGCCCGGCAGCCACCGCACAGACCCTGCCGCCGGAGCACACCGTCACCGTGCCGGGCAATTCGCTGCGCATCGATGTGCCCGACCACCCGCGCTACATGATGCGCCAGGATTTCAAGAAATTCGTCGGCGCCTATGACCTGTCGAATGGCGACACCCTGGAACTGCGCCTCGCTGGCGCCGTCATGTATGCGCGTATCGGCAAGCAGGACGAGCACCGCATCGTCGCCACCGACCGCAACGCCTTCGTCGCGCTGGACCGCCAGCTGAAGGTACGCATCGACCACAACGATGACGGCAGCGTCGACGGCGAACTGGTGATGGTGGTGCCGTCGCAGAAACTGTCGGGCGGCGACATCGTGCCTTCCCGCGTACAAAACGTCGGCCTGGCATCGCGTTGAGGCGGCAGGGTAACGCGGCAGGCGCGGCGCGGGCCACGGCCTGCCGTGTAAAAAAGTCCTGCAAGAAATGAATAGCGCTACACCGTAGCGCAGTTCCAGGGAGTCGCGCGCCGCCATCGCGTGCTATCATCGCCGCCAAATTCCTTGAACGAATGGCAACGGCCCATGGAGCGCAATGCAGACACCTGGCAGTAACCCGATATTCACCGTGCTGCGGCGTGGCCTGCGCCTGCTGGCCTGGCCCCTGCTGGCCCTGGTCAGCGCCGCCTGCACCAGCACCATGCGCCATCCTGCCAGCGAGCCCACGCAAGTCATCCTGCGCTTTACCTTTGACGACGGCAAGCCGATGCGGCATGAAGATCACATGGTCATGGCGCGCCAGCAAACGTATATCAAGTACTGCAGCAAGATAGGCAGCACCCGTGTCTGCGATGTCGGCATAGATATACTCTATGCAAGCGCCGACGCGCCGCTCGATGCCACTGGCGAAGTGCGCGTCACCCTGCGTTCGACCGGCCCCATCGGCGACATGCCGACCGAACGCTGCATCAACGGCAAGTCCTACCTCTTTAATTCCGGCGACTGGATACGCGGTCCGTTTCACCATGGGCAGGTGATCGAGATCCGCTACAAGATAAGTGCTTTGAAGATGGCATGCCCGAGGTCGGAGAGCGCGCCGCCGTGGTGGGATAAAGACTAGCAGCCAGTCTCATGCCAACACCAGCGGGCTGGCAAGCGCTGGCGGCGGCCGCAAGCCGATGCGCGCCGCCACCTGCCCTGACTGACAATAAATTTACTGCAACTCGAACTCGCCGGGAGTCAAGCCCAGCTCGCGCGCGATTTTGCCGGCCACGCGCTGCTCGTTGGCATCGAAATTGCCGTCCGACGAAGCCACCGCGATAATCATGCGCACCAGCAAGCGCGACGCCTCCACATTCGACTTCATCTTGCCCAGCGCCTGGTAGGCCTTGGCTTCGCCGATATCCTTGTCGAACTCCAGCTGGCCGACATATTCCTGGAAAGCCTTGATCACGTCCGTGGTGGTAAACACCGAGAGCGCGTCATTGCTTTCAATAAACTTCACCATCTTCTGCTTTTCTTCCGCACTGACGCTGCCGTCGGCCATCGCGATCAGGGCCGACCCCGCCATGGCGGCGTTCAGGAAATCCTTGTTCTTGTACTTCAAGGCCTCGGTTTTCAGTTCGCTGGCTTTGGTCTTCAGTTTGGACAGAAAGGAATCGAAACTCATGGTACACCTCCGGGTTGGCGTGGATGCGGCTGCAATACGAGCGGCCACTTCCAGTCAACTGGGGGCGCATGCCTGGAATACAAGCGATGCGCCGCCCACCGTCACTGCGGCCAGCGGGCCTTGGCGCGCGCCTTGATCTTGCTGGCGACCGCTGCCAGGTCGTCATATTTGCCATTGTCGACCCAGGTGGTGTACATGAAGCCATCGACGCCCGTCACGCCGTCCGCTTCCGCCGCATCCAGGTTGTCGAGCCATTCGTCCGTCAGCGGCAAGTCGTCGTAATACAGGGCGATCACCTGCTTGAGGTTGCGGTCGTGGAAAAATTTCAACGAAGACTGCTGCAGCGGGATCGGCGGCGCTTTGACGTACACGTTCCTCTGCGTCCAGTTGACGATGACGGTATTCGGGTGGATGCCATCGGCAGCCCCCAGCAGGCTGCCATTGACCATGAAATACTTGTCGACGGCATTCATGTCGGGATCGAACATGTCGTTCCACACATACAGTTCCACGCCCGGATTGACCTGCTTGAGCATGGCCTGCATGGCCGTCATCGTGCCGGCCAGGTAGGCACCCGCGCTCGCGTACTGGCAGCTCGGGTCCCAGTTCATGATGCGCCATTCGTCATAATTGATAAAGAATTTCTTGCTGGATGGATACAGTTCCTTGATTTTTTCATAGCCCGTCCTTTGCCAGGCCATATACTCGGGCGGGCAAGCGCTGGCCGGCGCCGTCCAGACGGGCATCATGTTCTTCGCTTGCTGATACCACGATACCAGCAGCTGGCTTCCATCGGGAATGCGCCCGTTGAGTATGTTCAGCGACTCGTTGGCAACGGTGAAATCGAGCCCCTCCTTGTACACGGTGCCCGTGGTTTTCGACCGCACGCTGACTTCCAGGTGATTGCGCACGACGGGATGGGCCAAACCTGTTTCCCGGATCTGCATATCATCTATCCACGCTTCCCCCGGCTCGTCATTCTTGGCGTTGCTCCACGCGCCCACATAGAAATTAATGTTGCCAAACTCCCTGGTATTGAAATCGATGGTGATATTTTTCCACTCGCCATAGGCCCCCAGTGCATTCGGCTTGGCGTTCCACGCGCCATTGCTGCTTCCCCATCCCAGCGGATACAGGCTGTCATACAGGGGAATGGTGCTTGTATCGTCCAGTACCTGGACCTTTAATGGCGCCTTGTAATTTTTAACCATGATCCAGAACGAGGCGCGGTAGGACGTGAATGGCTGCAAATTGACAAAGCGGCGGTGCAAGCGCGTTTGCTCGTGCCGCTTTGGCTGGGCGCCTGCGGCGACCGGGTCAAAGCCGTTGGGTTGCACCAGCTTGAGCGATCCTGGCCCGTTGTGTCCTTCCGTCGGATCATGCTGGATATTCAGGTCCCACAGGTCCCAATCGCTTTTTCCTGCGGCAAAATTATCATTTGCCAGCCAATGGGTGGCGACCCTGGCCACGCCATTGGCAACGACAAACGGCGTATCCACCACGGGAACCGCTTCGGCAAGTTCCGGTTGCAGCTGTGCCGGTATCTGCGGATGGCCGCCCATCGGTATCAGTTCGATGCCTTTATCCAGCGCCAATTGCTTGATGGCCGCCAGGTTGCCGGCAAAATCGGGCGCATCGCGCGAGTCGGAAATATATGAGTCTTCGCCGCCGATATTGACGACGATGCCGTTATAGCCCAGCGCCGCCGCGTTGACGATCAGTGCCGACAGCTTGTTGAAGTCCGCGTTCGCGGTTTTTGTACCCCAGGCAATGCCGCCATAAAAATAGATCCAGCGTTTGGTAAAACAGTTCGTCACGCAGGCGGGCGCCAGCTGCACCGTCACTTGCTGCGACACGCTGGCCCCGCCACCCTGGCACGTCACCGTATAGCTGGTGGCCGCCTGCAGCGCCGGCGGCGTGTACGACCCCGTCAGGGGCAGCGACGGCGCCCACGACGAAGCGCAGGATTCGGCGCCCAAGGCATCCCAGGCAATCGAGGTGCTCGTCCCCTTGGGCACCACCTCCGGGCTGGCAGACAAGTGCACGGTGGGCGCCCCGATGGCCAGCCCTGTCAGGCAAGTGCCCATGAGTACGGCGATACGGCTGAAAGCGAGCTGGCGCATGGCATTCCTTATCAAAGTAGAATTTTTATTTTAATAAATTTTTGTAATTTTTGCAATTAATTCGATATGAAATAATTTAATATTGACAATATAAGGTGAGATATATGCAAAAAAAGCCGCTGTCTCCCGACAGCGGCTTTTTCATTCCTATCCCAACAGCAGCGCCCTGGACCCAGACGCCACGCCGTAAATAACTTAATTACCCCACAAACTTCCGCGCATTCCTGAACATGCGCATCCACGGCGAATCCTCGCCCCATGCTTCAGGGTGGTAGGACTGTTGCACCGAGCGGAACACGCGCTCCGCGTGCGGCATCAGCACCGTGAAGCGGCCGTCTGGCGTGGTGACGGAGGTGATGCCTTCCGGCGAGCCGTTCGGGTTGTACGGATAGGCTTCGGTGGCGGCGCCCTTGTTGTCGACGAAGCGCATGGCTTTCGTGACCTGGGTGATGTCGCCCGTTTGCGAGAAGTCGGCGTAGCCTTCGCCGTGGGCGATGGCGATGCCGGCCTGGGTGCCGGCCATGCCGTTGAAGAAGATCGATGGGGAATCCATCACTTCGACCATGGCAAAGCGGCCTTCGAATTTCTCCGACTTGTTGCGCGTGAACTTGGGCCAGGCGTGGGCGCCGGGGATGATGGATTTCAAATTGCTCATCATCTGGCAGCCGTTGCAGATGCCGAGGCCAAAACTGTCCGTGCGGTTGAAGAAGCGCGCGAACTGTTCCGCCAGGCTGGCGTTGAACAGAATGGTTTTCGCCCAGCCTTCGCCCGCGCCCAGCACGTCGCCGTACGAGAAGCCGCCCACGGCGATGACGCCCTGGAAGTCGTCCAGCTTGACGCGGCCTGCAATCAGGTCGCTCATGTGCACGTCGACGGCCGTGAAGCCGGCCTGGTGCATCACGTAGGCCGTCTCGATGTGCGAATTGACGCCCTGCTCGCGCAGGATGGCGACGCGCGGACGCACGCCGGTGGCGATGAATGGCGCGGCGATGTTCTCGTTCTGGTCGAAGGTGACGATAGGCGACATGCCCGGGTCTTGCACGTCCAGCAGGCGGTCGTATTCGGCGTCCGCGCAGGCAGGATTGTCGCGCAGGCGGGCGATGCGCCAGCTCGTTTCGCTCCACAGGCGGTGCAGGTCCGCGCGCGGCTGGGTGTAAATCAGCTTGGCGTCGCGCGTGAATTCGATCACGTCGCGGTCGTTCAATTTGCCGATGATATGGCTGCAGGCGCCCAGGTTGAAGGTGCGCAGCACGTCCATGACCAGCGACTTTTCTTCCGCACGCACCTGGATCACGGCGCCCAGCTCTTCGCTGAACAGGGCGCGCAGGGTCAGTTCATTGCGGCGTTCCGCCACCTGGCCGGCCCAGTTCTTGGCGTCGCCCCAATCGCTCGAATGCTCGCCTTCCATGGTCAGCATGTCGAGGTTGACGGACATGCCCGTGTGGCCGGCAAAGGCCATTTCCGTCAGGGTGGCGTACAGGCCGCCGTCCGAACGGTCATGGTAGGCCAGCAACTTGTCGTCGCTGTTGAGCTTTTGAATGGCGGCGAAGAAGCCCTTCAAGTCTTCCGCGCTGTCGACGTCTGGCGTGGCGTTGCCCAGCTGCTGCACCACTTGCGCCAGCGCCGAGGCGCCCAGGCGGTTCTTGCCGCGGCCCAGGTCGATCAAGATCAAGGACGTGTCGCCCTGGTCCGTCTTCAGCTGCGGCGTCAGCGACTTGCGCACGTCCGTCACTGGCGCGAACGAGGACACGATCAGCGACACCGGCGACGTGACGGATTTCGCCGCGCCCGTACTCTCGTCTTTCCACGTCGTGCGCATCGACAGCGAATCCTTGCCGACGGGGATGCTGATGCCCAGCGCCGGGCACAGGTCCATGCCGACGGCTTTGACCGTGTCGTACAGGGCCGCATCCTGGCCTGGCTGGCCGCAGGCGGCCATCCAGTTGGCGGACAATTTGATGTCGGAGATGTCGCCAATGGCCGCGGCGGCGATGTTGGTGACGGCTTCGCCCACGGCCATGCGGCCCGAGGCGGCGGCGTCGATGACGGCCAGCGGCGTGCGTTCGCCCATGGCCATCGCTTCGCCCAGATAACCTTCAAAGCTCATGGTGGTGACGGCGCAATCGGCCACCGGCACTTGCCATGGTCCCACCATCTGGTCGCGCACGGTCATCCCGCCCACGCTGCGGTCGCCGATGGTGATCAGGAAGGATTTGTCGGCCACGGTCGGCAGCAGCAGCACTTTTTGCGCCACGTCGACCAGGTCCATGCCGGTGAGATCGATGGCGGGGAAATCGTTGGCCACGTGGACCACGTCGCGCTGCATCTTCGGCGGCTTGCCCAGCAAGACGTCCATCGGCATGTCGACCGGCTCGTTGCCCAGTTCCGGGTCGATCAGCTTCAGCTGGCGTTCCTCGGTGGCCACGCCCACGGCGGCGAACAAACAGCGTTCGCGTTCGCACATGGCTTTGAACAGGGGCAGGCTTTCCGGCGCGATGGCCAGAACGTAGCGTTCCTGCGACTCATTGCTCCAGATTTCCTTCGGCGCCATGCCCGATTCTTCCAGCGGGATCTTGCGCAGGTCGAAAATCGCGCCGCGCTTGGCGTCGTTGGTGATTTCCGGGAAAGCGTTCGACAGGCCGCCCGCCCCCACGTCGTGGATGGAGATGATCGGGTTGTCGGCGCCCATTTGCCAGCAGGCGTTGATGACCTCCTGGGCGCGGCGTTCCATTTCCGGATTGCCGCGCTGGACGGAATCGAAGTCCAGGTCGGCCGTGTTGCTGCCGGTGGTCATCGACGAGGCGGCGCTGCCGCCCATGCCGATGCGCATGCCCGGGCCACCGAGCTGCACCAGCAGGCTGCCGACGGGGATGTCGTTCTTGTGCGTGTGCTGCGCCGAGATATTGCCGATGCCGCCGGCGATCATGATCGGCTTGTGATAGCCGAACACCGCGTCAGGGGCGCCCGCTTCTTTCGCGCCGACGTTCTGTTCATACGTGCGGAAGTAGCCGCCGAGGACCGGGCGGCCGAATTCGTTCGAGAACGCGGCGCCGCCCAGCGGACCTTCGATCATGATCTGCAGCGGCGACGCGATGCGTTCCGGCTTGCCGTATTGCTCCGCGTCGCTACGCGCGGCCAATGGCGCCGTCACGGAGGCGGCCGTTTCCCAGCTGCGCACGGCGTCCGGCAGCGACAAATTCGATACCGTGAAACCCGTCAAGCCGGCTTTCGGCTTGGCGCCGCGGCCCGTCGCGCCTTCGTCGCGGATCTCGCCGCCCGCGCCCGTGGAAGCGCCGGGGAATGGAGAGATGGCCGTCGGGTGGTTATGCGTTTCCACCTTCATCAGGGTGTGCGTCAATTCCGTCGATGCCGCGTATTCGTGCTTGTCGCCGCGCGGATAGAAGCGCGACACCGTGGCGCCTTCCATGATCGAGGAATTGTCGCTGTAGGCGACGACGGTGCCCTTCGGCTGCAGTTCGTGCGTGTTCTTGATCATGCCGAACAGCGACTTGGGC
Organism: Janthinobacterium sp. SUN118; assembly: GCF_030397695.1. Lineage (NCBI taxonomy): Bacteria > Pseudomonadati > Pseudomonadota > Betaproteobacteria > Burkholderiales > Oxalobacteraceae > Janthinobacterium > Janthinobacterium sp. SUN118. Next base: position 2,883,233 of record NZ_JAPUBV010000001.1, read on the forward strand.
TGCGCCACGCCGTCGATGGTCCAGTCGGCGTTGAAGATCTTGTGGCGGCAATGCTCGCTGTTCGCCTGCGCGAACATCATCAGTTCCACGTCCGTCGGGTTGCGGCCAGCCTTGGTGAAGGCGGCATCCAGGTAGTCGATTTCGTCTTCCGACATCGCCAGGCCCAGCTCCGTGTTCGCCGTTTCCAGCGCAAGCTTGCCCTGCCCCAGCAAGTCGATCGATTCGAGCGGGCGCGCTTCCAGGGTGCGGAACAGGTCCTTGGCGTCGTCCGCGCTGCGCAGCACGGATTCCGTCATGCGGTCGTGCAGCAGGTCGGCCACGGCCTGTACCTGCTCGTCCGTCAATTTGCCGGCGCCGATGGCGCTGCCCAGGATGCCCGATTTCAGGTTGATGCGGAAAGCGATGCCGCGTTCGACGCGCTTGATGTGCGCCATGCCGCAGTTGTGCGCGATATCGGTGGCCTTCGAGGCCCACGGCGAAATCGTGCCGAAACGGGGGATGACGAAGAATTCTTCGGCAGCGCCTTCCGTATTGTCAGCGTGGGCCGGCTCGCCGTACGTCAGCAAGGCGCCCAGGCGCGTGCTGTCGTCGTTGGTGAGAGGCGCGCTGGCATCGATGAAATGGACATAGCGTGCTTGCACGGCAACAATCGCAGGCGAAACGGCTTGCAGTTGGCTTAACAGACGGTGGCTACGGAAAACGGACAGGGCATTGGAACCCGGCAGTATCAACATGATTGGAAGGTGGTTGATGCAGCGTGGCTGCGGGTTAAAGGTAGGTATGACAATATCTTTCGTACGGCAAATTTCCTTTGCGCGCATTATACCCGTTTTACCCCTGCTTTATGACCGGAACTTGTGGCTTTGCCCCCGGAAAGCGGCAGTTTTCCCCAACTTGCAACAACAGCGTCAGACGATCACATAGCGGTTCTTGCCCTGGCGCTTGGCCAGATACAGCGCTTCGTCGGCCAGCCGGTAACTGTGACCCAGCTCCTTGCTGCGGTCCAGTTCGGCCACGCCCACGCTGATCGACACGAACTGGACAGCCAGGAAACCCTGGCTGACGGCCTCGACCAGGGAGCCGGCAAAGGCGCACACGGCGTCGCGGTCGCCTGCGTAGACGATGCCGAATTCCTCGCCGCCCAGGCGCCCGCACAGATGGCCTTGCGCCTTGTCGGCGATGATGGCGGCCGTGCGCATCAGCACCTCGTCGCCCGCATCATGGCCCTGCTGGTCGTTGATGACCTTGAAATTGTCGATGTCGATCATCAGGAAATGCAGCATGCCGCCATGCGGCGCGCCATGCATCTGCTGCGCGCGCTGCGTGAACATGCGGCGGTTGTTGATGCCGGTCAGGCTATCCTGGAAGGCCAGCCGCATCAGCTCCTGCTTGGCGTGATAGTTGCGCAGACGCAATAAACTGAAGCTGACGTTCAGCGCCAGCCCGAACAGCACGCTGACGGCGATCATCAGCGGCGCCCACGATTCGTCGGGCAAGCCCGCGTTCACGGGATACAGGCCGTGGCCCACGTTCCACCACACGCCGGCCACCACGGCCAGGTAGCTGAGGCCGCCATTGAAGATGGAGGCGATGGCCAGGGTCATGAAGACGCCCACGGGCAAGACCCAGAAGCTGGCGTGCTGGACGGCGTCGGCCATGGTGCGCAGGCCGAAAGTCAGCGCCAGCACGGCGCAGGCGCCCGTAATCGTCAGCACGGGCAAGGTGGTGCAGCGGTAGCGCACCACCAGGCTGGCCAGCATGCCCAGCAGCGCCAGCACGGCATGCGTGAGGTTCGGCTGGAACGGCGCCGGCATCAGCAGCCAGGTCAGGCTGTAGGCGATGATGCCCAGCACTTGCGTGACCATGCCGACGCGGTGCAGTTCCGCGAAATACGTGTGCTGCTGCTCGCTGTTGCCGCCGAACGCGAGGGGGACGGCAACGCGCCGCAGGGTACTCATGGAAGGAAGGCGCATCACGAAGGCTGGATTTTCTCTGGTAAAGGTGAAACGCCAGCGGTCACGTTACGGTGAAACTCTGCGTCTGCGCCACATGTCGCCTGCCTGCGGCTGATATATTAATACAAACAGAATACCCGCTCCCCGGCGCCTCCGCAAGACTCATGTGCATGCCGTCAGGCGATGACATACCGGTTCTTGCCCTGGTGTTTGGCCTGGTACAGCGACGCATCGGCCACGCGGTAGCTGTGCGCCAGCTCCGTGTCACAGGCCAGCTCGGCAATGCCTACGCTGATCGACACGGCCTGCGCCGGATTGAAGGCCAGGTAGACGGCATCGACCAGGCTGGCGGCGAACTGGCAGACGGCGCGCCGGTCCCCCAGGTAGACGATGCCGAACTCCTCGCCGCCCAGGCGCCCGCACAGGTGGCCGCCGCAGGCGTCGGCGATGATGTGCGCCGTCTTGACCAGCACCACGTCGCCCGCGTCATGGCCCAGGGTATCGTTGATTTTCTTGAAATTGTCGATATCGATCATCAGGAAGTACATGGGTTGCCGCTGCTGCTGCAATTGCTGCGTCAGTTCGGTAAAACGGCGGCGGTTATTCAAGCCCGTCAAGCCATCCTGGTAGGCCAGGCGGGTGAGCGCCTCCCTGGCGCGAAAGTCGCGCAGACGCAACAGATTGAAACTGATGTTCAGGACCAGGCCGAACAGCATGCTGTAGGCGATCAGCAAGTTCGCCCAGGCCGCATGCGCCATGGCAGGGTCCAGCGGGAAATGACCGTAGCTCAGGATCAGCCAGACGGCGGCGGCGACGAGCAGATACAGCGCGCAGCCGTTGAAGATCGGCGCCGCCAGCAGCACCATGAACACGCCCACGGGCTGCATCCAGAATTCCGCCTGGCCCGCCGCCTCCGCCAGCAGGCGGAAGCCACAGGCAATGGCGCACATGCCCGCCGCGCCCCCCAGTTTCAGCACCCAGATGGCGCGCGCGCCCACATTGATGCCGATGGCCAGCACGATGCCGGCCAGCGTATAGAGCAGCGCGCCCATGTCAAGCGTATTTACATGCGGAATAAAGGCCCACACCAGCAACATGCTGACCAGGGCAAAAGACTGGCTGATGACGGCCATGCGGCGCAACTCCGGGAAGTACTTTTCAGCGTGGGCCCGTCCACCGCCGAAGAGCAGATGATGCAGGGTTTGCTTGCGCGTCTCGTTCAAATACATGGCGGCTTTCCAGGCGAAGTGTCCAGCATGGTCAAACGTAAAAGGTTGCCTTCAGGATACCCCGCGCCTGCCCTGCCCGCAAGCGTACGCGCCTGCCGTGTCGCGCCGTGCGCGTTCGCCTGCATTTTGTTAGCGATTTGCACCAGCTTTGCAGTATGCTGACAAATAATAATATTATTAGGCAACTACGTTGCACCATCGAGCCGCACAGCCATATACAGATGAACGAGAGCTGAACAATGCCAGAATATAGCGACTTATCTGTCCTGATCGTCGACCCGAACCCCAGCATGCGGGGCAATCTGCACAATATGCTGAACCAGGCCGCCATCACCAAGGTGGAATACGCCGTCAATTCCGGCACGGCCATCCGCCTGCTGACGAAGAAACCGTTCGACATCATCCTGTGCGAATACGATCTTGGTAGTGGCACGGACGGCCAGGACGGCCAGCAGTTGCTGGAAGACTTGCGCCACCATAAGCTGATCGGCCTGTGGACCATCTTCATCATGCTGACCTCCGAAGCCATCCACAGCAAGGTGATCAGCGCGGCCGAGCTGACGCCGTCCGACTACATATTAAAGCCGTTTACCGTCGACGTATTGAGCGGGCGCATCGAGCGCGCCATCGAACGGCGCGCCATCTTCCTGCCCGTCTACCAGCAGATCGACAAGGGCGATTTGCGCGAAGCCGTGAAAACCTGCCGCGCGGCCGAACTGCAGCACCCGCGCCTGGCGGCCGATTTCGCCCGCCTGCGCGCCGAGCTGCACATCACGCTGGGCGAATGGAAGGAAGCGGAACAGATCTACGCCGACACGCTGGCCACGCGGCCCATGGCCTGGGCCCACCTGGGACTGGCGCGCGCGCTGTTCGAGCAGCAGCGCCACGAGGATGCGCAGGATGCGCTGCTGGAACTGGTGGAAGTCAATCCCCGCTACATGGCCGCCTACGACCTGCTGGCGAAGAACCACGAAGCCATGGGCCAGCAGCTGCAGGCGAAGAAAATCCTCGAAGACGCCGTGGCCATATCGCCGCACATGGTGCGCCGGCTGCGCCACCTGGGCGGCATCGCATTCGACACGGGCGACATCGGCGCGGCCGAGCGGGCCTACAAGCAGGTCGTCACCAAGGCGAAGTATTCGGAATTCCGCGACCCGGAAGACCACGTCAACCTGGTGAAAACGCTGGTGAAGAAAGGCGACGCGCCGCAGGCGAGCGGCGTGCTGCGCGACATGGAGCGCTCGCTGCGCGGCGGCGCCAACGTGGAAGCGTGCCGCGCCATCTCGGCCGCCATGCTGCATGAACTGTCGGGCAACGACATCGCCGCCGCCAGCGAGCTGCAGCTGGCCGCCGCCGCCCTCGACGGCGCGCGCGGCCTGTCGACGCAGCTGAAGGTGGGCCTGGTGCAGAGCTGCCTGAAGAACAACCTGGAACAGGCCGCGTCCGACGTCATGATGAAACTCGTCAACGAAGCCGACAGCGAAGTGACGATGGAAGCAGCCGTGGACGTGTTTGAAAAAGCGGGACGCCATGACCTGGCGCAAGGCATGGGTCAGCAGATCACGAACCAGGTGCAGGAACTGATGCAGGATGCGGCCAGCAAGTCGGAAAGCGGGGAACTCAAGGGCGCCGTCTTCGTGCTGCGCCAGGCCCTGCGCAAGACGCCGGGCAACCTGCCCGTGCTGTTCGCCTCCGTCGACGCCATTTTGCGCCAGCTCAACATGCTGGGCTGGGAAGCGCCGCTGGCAGAACAGGCGCAGCACCAGATGCAGGTGATCCGCAAGATCGATCCCAAGCATCCGAAGCTGGAGTCGCTCAAGCAGCAATATGCGGCCACGCAGCATAAATACGGTATCGCTACCTGAACCTGTCGCAAGCCCGTGACTGCCGGGTGTATTGGACGCAAGCAGAAGTGCTTGCTCTCCAGACCGCTGCCAGCGAATTTTTCTACAATATATTGCACAATATATTGTATGCTCGAGTTTCACCGAGGGGGTAACATCAGAATGCGCCATCACCTGTTTCTGCTTCAAACGCTGTCGGCACTGTCCATCATGTGCGCATCGAGCGCTTTTGCCGGGGCGCCGGGCATCTCACAGAACGAGAAAGGCGCAATCATCGCCTCCCTCGATAGCACCCTGAATGCAAACTACGCATTTCCGGACATCGCACGAAAAATTAGGCCGGTGCTTCAGGAACATCTGAAAAAGGGAGCTTATGACTCGGCGACCACGAAGGCGGAGTTTGCGAGCAAGCTGACCGACGATCTCATCAAAGTCAGCGGCGACCTGCATTTCCTGGTGGCGACTGACCCGGAATGGATCGCGGAATTCAAGGCAAAGGCCAACCCGGCGCTCAAGGCCAAGATACGACAAGAAGAATCGAGCAGGCTGGAGGAGACCAATTTCGGTTTCGACGAGGTCTCTCGCCTGAAGGGAAATATCGGTTATCTACGATTCAGCTATTTTGCCGATCCGGAACTCGCCTATGATACGGCGGCATCCGTCATGCGCTTCCTGGGCAATACGGATGCCGTTATCATCGATTTGCGCTATAACAATGGCGGACATCTGGAAATGGCGCAGTTTCTAGCGAGTTATTTCTTCTCCAGCGAGAAAGACCAGCTACTCTTCGACTACTATTACAACGAGGACGGCAAGCGTATCCAGCGCGGGCAATGGGTACTGCCAGGCTTGCCAGGCAAGCGCATGGTGGACAAGCCCGTCTATATCCTCACCGGCTCCACGTCGTTTTCCTCCGCAGAATGGTTTTCCTGTGCGATGAAGAAGCTTGGGCGAGCCACCCTGATCGGGGAGCGGACCGCCGGTGGCGCGCATCCGGTGGCACGCAAGCCGCTCAACGATGATTTTTTCGTGCAAGTGCCGATCGGCCAGATCCAGGATCCCGTTGACCATGGCGACTTCGAAGGCGTCGGCGTGCAACCCGATATCCCAAGCCCCTCCATTCGCGCGCTGCCTCTGGCACACAAGCTGGCGCTTGAAAATCTGGCGAAGACCGATGACGCCAGACGAACCGAATTTGCCTGGCTGCTCCCCAGCCTGACGGCAGCGATCGAGCGCCCGCACATCGATGCCGCGATGTTGACGAGAGCGGCCGGAAAATATGAAGGCCGCCAGATCATCCTGGACAATGGCATTCTTTACTATATCTGGCGCGATCGGTTTCGGGTCGCGCTTGAGCCGATAGGTCCCGACCTGCTCGCGGTAGAAGGCGTGTCGGATTTTCGATACCGCTTGAATACTTTGGATGGAAAAGTGACGGCGCTGGAACGCGTGAATAAGGACGGCAGCATCCAGAGGTACCAGCGCCTTGACTAAGGAAACGCATTCCCCGGCCGCGATCGATGACGCCGTGTTTCTCGGCCGCGCTGTCGAACGGCTGAGCGTCCTCATCGCCGAACAATCCAAGCTTGTCTTCGATACGATGGGGATCGTCATCCCCGTTCGTTCGTGTTCGCTGATGACTGTTCTTGCAACGCTAGGCGCGGCATCAGCGTCGGATCTGGCGCGCGAACTCGGACATTCGCACCAGTTGGTCATGCAAAAGATACCAAAGCTGCTCCGTCTGGGCCTCATACAGTATCGGAACGATGACAATGATGCGCGGCGGCGGTTATTTATGCCCACGGATGAAGGCTTGTCGCAGCTTGCGAAATTCGAGCAGTGCACGGTGCTGATTCGGGAAGCCTATGCCGGCTTGTTTGCCGAGGTGGGGGACGTCAGGCAATACGTGGACCGGGCCACCGATGCGCTCAACGGGAAGCCGCTGCACAAGCGCATAAAATCCCAGGCCTGACGGCGACGCTGGCCACTTGGGACCCATACTGGCGCCTGGCCGTCCAACGCCTTGAATTCTTCCCTATACCGCTTCCCACCCATGATCTTCTGAGCCTCGATTGTGGCTCAAAAGTGTCGACAGGACCTGTTGCGGTATCGGGCCGGCGCAGGGCGATGATCATCGGCGCGCAGGTATTCGATCACCGCCACGAGCGGCTTTTGCTGACTGCCGAAGTAGCGACAGGCGGTGACGTTTTAGCCGCCTGCCTCGGCCACGAGAGCACCATGCCCCTCATAGATTTAACCTGGAAACTCCCCTTGCGTATAGCTTTTCCAAAGATTATTAATAAATTCAACATCAAGCTTATTCTTGAATGCCAGGGCGATCAGGCCCATATCGTCCGATACGCATGCAGCAAGATCAGCATTTTCAGTTATTCGATAAACCTTCTTGTATGCAGCCTCCCTTACCTCCCTGACCGAGCCATCTTCAGGCGGGCAAGATGAAGTTACTGTTTCATGGCTAACACTCCATGCCTTATCAAACTCAAAAGAATCCCTGGCGTCTAATTTTTCATCCCAGTCGGTGGCTTTCTTGAAAATAGGCTCAAGTAGCATATCGTCATTGATTTTGGTAACAATCTCACTGGTGGCGGCTATCGCGCTATTGTCGACACTCACTTGTTTCATCACTTTTCCCCATCCTTCATCCAATCTCCATGCGGTGATTGTACTGGTGAATCCGCCACCGGTAGTGCAGGCACTGCTGGAGCATGGCGTCATGCATGACCAGGGCTTCGAGGCTATCGACGGCCGCCTGTGGAACCTGGCCTGGACGGAGCCGCAAGCCTGATGCGCTGAGCTGGCGCCAGCAACGTTGTCGGATGACGGCCCTGCGAGGGCTGATCCGGCCCGCGTCCCTCGCTTACTTGCGCGCCACCCGCGCCACCACCAGCTCGATCAGCTCCGCGATCAGGGGACGGAAGGTGGCCGCGTCGCCGCCCTGCCCCAGCATCACGGTGCGCGTCGTCAGATGGGAGAAAACGGCGTCAAACAGGATTTGCGGCAGGTTGGAAAACGAGGCATCGGGGGCGATGCGGCCTTGCGCGCGCTGCTGTTCCAGCAGGCGCAAAATCAGCGCGTGCCACACTTGCGGGCCGTGCTCGTACCAGGTGAGGCCGACGGCCGGCACGGCGGCCGCGCCCGTGACGACGAGGCGGTAGAAATCCGCGTGGCGGGGGCTGGTGACGACGGCCACCAGTTCATCGAGGATCAGCTGCAAGCCCTGCTCCAGGCCCGCCTGCGCCGTATCGAGCTGGCGCAGCGCGATGATGAAGTCGGCGCACAGGTACTCGACTACCGCCACCAGCAGCTCCTGCTTGCTGCCGAAGTAGCGGTAGGCGGTGGCTTTCGAGCCGCCCGCCTCGGCCACGATGGCGTCCATGCTGACGCCATCGTAGCCCGAGGCGAGAAAAAGGTCCGCCGCCGCCACCAGCAGCTTGCGCCGCCGCTCCTCGCTTCGAGTACTGGGGGAAGCCGGAACGGTGCGCAACTGGGGCATGAAGCAAACTCTTACTGTGTCTTGGGAAGCGCGTATGCTATCACGTAATCCCCCCGGTCCGGGCTCTGGCGGGCGCCGCCGGCCACCACCACGACATACTGGCGCCCCGACTTGGGCGACACATACGTCATCGGCGTGCCTTGCGAGCCGACCGGCATGCGCGCCTTCCACACTTCACGGCCGGTGGCGATATCCATGGCGCGCAGGTAGTAATCCTGCGTGCCCGCATAAAACACGAGGCCGGACGCCGTGCTGACGCCGCCGCCCAGGGTCGGCATGCCCAGCGGGACAGGCAGCCGCGCGCGCACGCCGTTGATGACGGCGTCCTGCACGGTGCCGGCCGGACGCTCCCACACCTTGGTGCGCGTCTTGAGGTCGATGGCGGCGAACACGCCCCACGGCGGGCTTTGGCAAGGAATGCCCAGCGGCGAGTTGAAGGCCTTGTGGTCGATGACGAATGGCGTGCCATCCATCGGATAGGTGCTGCCCACGCCATGGCCCGACGTCAGCTTGGCCACGTCCACCGTCTCGCGCGGCACCAGCTTGACCACCTGCGGCATGCGGATATCGTTGACGAACAGATAGCCGTTGCTTTCATCGACGGCCGCGCCGCCCCAGTTGAAGCCGCCGTAGTAGCCAGGGTAGATCAAGGTCTCTTTCGTGCTGGGCGCCGTGAACTCGCCCTGGTAATTGAGCTTGCGGAAGCTGATGCGGCAGGCCAGCTGGTCGAAGAAGGTGGCGCCCCACATGTCGCGCTCCGTCAGCGTATCCGCGCCGAGGGCCGGCATGCCGGTCGAATACGGCTGCGTTTTCGACACCCAGTCGCCGGCCGCGTGCTCCTGCGGCACGGCTTTTTCGATGACTTCGGCAATCGGCTTGCCGGTGCGGCGGTCCAGCATGAAGATCTGGCCGCGCTTGGTCAGCTGCACCAGCGCCGGGATCTTGCCGCCCTTGCCGTCCGGGACGTCGTACAGGGCCGGTTGCGCGGCCACGTCGTAATCCCAGATATCGTGGTGGACGGTCTGGTAGGTCCAGCGTTCGCGGCCCGTGGCCATGTCGAGGGCGACGATGGCCGATGCGTATTTTTCCGTCAGCGGCGGACGCTTGCCACCCCAGAAGTCCGGCTGCTCATTGCCCGTCGGCAGGTAGACCAGGCCCAGTTCGTCGTCGAACGCGGGCGTGGACCACATGTTCGGCGTGCTGCGCGTGTAGGTCTGCCCTTCCGGCGGCAGCCTGGTGATGGCCGGATTGCCCAGGTCCCAGGCCCAGGCCAGTTCGCCCGTGTCGGCGCTGTAGGCGCGCACGACGCCGGACGGCTCGTCGGTCGAGCGTCCGTCGAACACCCAGCCGCCGAGGATGATCAGGTTGCGCGCGATGGTCGGCGCCGACGTGTAGGCGTAGTACGGCACGTTCATCTTCACCTTGCCGAGGCCGACGGTCAGGTCCACCTCCCCCCTGTCGCCGAAGCCTGCGCACTGCTTGCCCGTCTGCGCGTCGATCGCGATCAGGCGCGCATCCATGGTCACTTGCACGATGCGTTTGGCGCACGCGCCCGCATCAGGCGCGCTGGCCGCCTGCATGCCCTCAAAACGGAACGGCTTTGCCACCTTGGCCGGCTCGTAATAAGCCACGCCGCGGCAGCGGTTCCACGTCTTGGTGTTGGCCGGTTTCGGGTCGAAGGTCCAGCGCTCCTTGCCCGTGTCGGCGTCCAGCGCGATGACCTTGCTCGTCGGCGTGCACGTATAGACGGTGTCGCCGATCTGCAGCGGCGTATTCTGCGACTCGGACGCGCCCTCGGCCAGCTCGCCCGTGCGGTAGCGCCATGCCACTTGCAATTGACCGACGTTGGCCTTGTCGATCTGCGTGTATGGCGCGAAGCGCGTGCCTTTCGGCCCATAGCCATAATGCGCCCAGTTGGCGCTGCCGTCATTGACGGCCGTCACGGCATCCTGCTGCGGCTGCACCGCGGCTTCCTGTACGCCATGCGGCTTGAACATGGCAGCGAAACCGGCGACCAGCAGCACGGCAAACAGGGCCGCGAAGCCGCGCGACTGTCCCGATTGTCCCTGCTGCGGCGCGCTGCCCGCCAGCCACGGATGCACGAGGGCGGCAAGCAGGCCGATGACGAGGAACGGCGCCAGGCGCGGCACCATGGGCCAGAAGGCGAAGCCGATCTCCCATACGGCCCAGATCAGGGTGGCGATGAGCAGCACGGCGACGATGGCGCTGGCCAGCCGTTTGCGGCGCAGATACAGCACGCCGGCGAGAATCAGGCCGAGACCGGCCAGCAGGTAGTACCAGGAACCGCCGAGGGTAATCAGTTCGATGCCGCCCGCCGCCAGGGCCAGGCCGGAGAAGCCGAGAAAAACGCCAAAAACCGTAAGGGCAAGCCGCTTGCCCCTGAAGACAGCCGGGATCGCCGGCGCTCCTTTATTTGCTGAAGTGTCCATTTTTTATCCATGACGCCTCCCCTGCCCAGGCCAACACGCCGGGGATGGCTGATTTTTTAAAGCTACGTAGTGAAACTGTACTGTACGGTTTCATTTTATGCCGATTTTTGACGCAAGGAAAGAAAAATTGATGCGGGTGCTTGATTTTTGGCGCGGATGGCGGATGGACAGGGTGGTCGGATTACGCGCTTGCGCGCGAATCCGGTCTGCCGGACCGCCCGATAGGCGTCGGTTGGATTAGCCCAAAGCGCGTCATCCCCGGACCGCCGGATAAGCGTAGGTTGGATTGGCGCAAGGCGCGTAATCCAACGCGCGCAGACAGTAGACGGTTGTGCTTTTAAAGCTTACCGGTTGAAGCGCCCGAAAACTGCCCAGGACCAGGCGCCGCGTCGAAGACAGTACGAAGAGTACGGCGAGACGCGGCAACAACGCCCTGGGCTTTTTCTCGGCTGTTACAAAGACGCCATATCGATGACGAAGCGGTAGCGCACGTCGCTCTTCACGACGCGCTCGAACGCCTCATTGATATCCTGGATGCGGATGATCTCGATGTCGGACACGATATTGTGCTTGCCGCAGAAATCCAGCATTTCCTGGGTTTCCTTGATCGAGCCGATCATGGAGCCGGACAGGCTGCGGCGCGCACCCACCAGGCCGAAGGCGCTCACGGGCGGCACGGCGCCGTCCGGGATGCCGACGATGACCATGTTGCCATCGACTTTCAGCAGGTTGATGTACTGGTTCCAGTCGATGGACGCGCCCACGGTGCAGATGATCAGGTCGAAGGTGCCGGCCAGCTTGCTGAACGTTTCCGCGTCGTTGGTGGCGTAATAATGGTCGGCGCCCAAACGCAGGCCGTCTTCGCGCTTCGACAGGGTCTGGCTCAGCACCGTCACTTCGGCGCCCATGGCGTGGGCGATCTTCACGCCCATGTGGCCCAGGCCGCCCATGCCCAGGATCGCCACCTGCTTGCCAGGGCCGGCTTTCCAGTGGTTCAGCGGCGAGTACAGGGTGATGCCGGCGCACAGCAGCGGCGCGGCGGCGTCCAGCGGCAGGTTGTCGGGAATCGACAGCACATAGCCTTCCTTGACGACGATGCTGTCCGAATAGCCGCCCTGCGTGGCCGTCTTGCCGTCCGCTTCGACGCCGTTGTAGGTCTGGATCAGGCCTGGCATGTACTGTTCCAGGTCCACGTTGCGCGTCTTGCAGGTGGTGCACGAGTCGACGAAGCAGCCCACTCCCACGTGGTCGCCCACCTTGAACTTGCTGACGTTGGCGCCGACGGCCGTGACGACGCCGGCGATTTCATGGCCGGGCACCATCGGGAAGGCGGCGCCGCCCCATTCGTCGCGCGCCTGGTGGATGTCGGAATGGCACACGCCACAGTATTTGATCGAGATGGCGACGTCGTCTTCGCGCGGGGCGCGGCGTTCGAACGTAAACGGTTGCAGTGCGGAAGTCGGGCCCAGTGCGGCGTAGCCTTTGGCGATGGTGGTCATGAAAACTCCTTGAGTGGTGATACTTGCGGGAACGCGTGCCATGCATGCGATTGCACAAGTGTGCCTCAGATGCCCGCCCGCCGTTACCGCGATCCTGCAAGACCTTTGCACGATCCTCCAAATCTGCGTAAGATCAGCCCCTGCCCTCCCTCGCCTGCCGCATACTGCCAGCCATGCCTACCTTATCCTTGCCCCAAGACGAAATCGCCGCCCTGATCAGCCGCCACGCGCCGCGCACGGGCGACTACGTGACGGCCATCGGCAACCTCACCTTTCACCGCCAGTCCTCGGTCACGGAATCGCTGTTCCATGCGGCGCGCCCCAGCGTGGCCCTCATCGCGCAGGGCGCGAAGGACGTCACCCTGGGCAGCGAAACCTTCCATTACAGCCGCATGCAATATCTGCTGACGTCCGTCGACCTGCCGGTGCAGGTGCGCGTGGTGGAAGCGAGCGAGGAAGCGCCGCACCTGTGCGTGGTGCTGGGCATCGACATCGCCGACGTGGCCGCGCTGCTCGACGGCGAAAGTGGCGGCAGCGGCGCGGCGGCGCAGAAAATCACTGCCGCCACACGCGGCATTTCCGTCAGCGACGTCTCGCCCGAGCTGCTCGATGCCATGCTGCGCCTCGTGCGCCTGCTCGACAAGCCGGAAGAAATCTCCGCGCTGGCGCCGCTGATCCGCCGCGAGCTGACCTTCCGCCTGCTGAATGGCCCCGTCGGCGCGCGCCTGCGCCACATGGCGCTGGCCAGCAGCCAGTCGCACCAGGTGGGGCAAGCCATCGACTGGATCAAGCACCATTACGCGCAGCCGCTGCGCATCGAGCACCTGGCCGGCATGGCGAACATGAGCATGTCCTCGCTGCACCACCACTTCAAGGCGATTACCGCCATGACGCCGATGCAGTACCAGAAGCTGCTGCGCTTGCAGGAAGCGCGGCGGCTGATGCTGGTCGAGCAGATCGACGCCGGCACGGCCGGCTACCGGGTCGGCTACGCCAGCGAATCGCAGTTCAGCCGCGAATACAGCCGCCAGTTCGGCCGCGCGCCCATGCGCGACGTCGGCCTGGTGCGCGCGCAGCTGAGCGGCGCGGGCGCCGGCACGGCTTACTCCAGCTTGCCGTAGCCGCCGCCGCCCGGCGTCTCGATCACGAACACGTCGCCCGCCCGCATGTCGGTCTTGCCGATATGCGCCAGGTGTTCCACCGTGCCGTCCGCGCGCTCCACATAGTTGCGCCCCAGCGCGCCCGCCTCGCCGCCGTCCATGCCGAACGGCGGAATGATGCGGTTGTTCGACAGGATGGCCGCCGTCATCGGTTCGAGGAAGCGCACCCTGCGCACGCCGCCATTGCCGCCATGCCAGCGCCCCGCGCCGCCGGAACCGGCGCGGATGCCGTAGCTGTCCAGGCGCACGGGGAAGCGCCACTCGAGGATTTCCGGGTCCGTCAGGCGCGAATTGGTCATGTTCGTCTGTACCACGTCCGTGCCGTCGAAGCCGGGACCGGCGCCCGAGCCGCCCGATATCGTCTCGTAATACTGGTACTTCTCGCTGCCGAACGTAAAATTGTTCATCGTCCCCTGCGAGGCGGCCATCGCGCCCAGCGCGCCATACAGGGCGTTGGTGATGCAGGTCGAGGTTTCCACATTGCCCGAGACGACGGACGCCGGATACTGCGGGTTGAGCATGGAGCCGGGCGGGATGATCACCGTGAGCGGCTTCAGGCAGCCCGCGTTCAGGGGAATCTCGTCGTCGACCAGGGTGCGGAACACGTACAGCACGGCCGCCATGCAGACGGCGGAAGGCGCGTTGAAGTTGTTTGGCAGCTGGCTTGAGGTGCCCGTGAAGTCGATGATGGCGCTGCGCTGCGCCGCATCGACCCTGATCGCCACCTGTATCCGCGCGCCGTTGTCCAGGTCCAGCGCATACGTGCCGTCCTTCAGGGTGCCGATCACGCGGCGCACGGCTTCCTCGGCGTTGTCCTGCACGTGGTGCATATAACTTTGCACGACATCGAGACCGAAGTGCGCGACCATCTTGTGCAGTTCCTCGGCCCCCTTCTGGTTGGCCGCCACCTGGGCGCGCAGGTCGGCCAGGTTTTGCCGGGGATTGCGCGCCGGCCAGCTGGCGCCCGCCAGCAGGGCCAGCGTTTCATCTTCCGCCATCCGCCCCATGGCGCCGTCGACCAGCTTGAAATTGTCGATCAACACGCCCTCTTCCTCGATGCGCGTGGAATCGGGCGGCATGGAGCCGGGCGTGGTGCCGCCGATGTCCGCATGGTGGCCGCGCGAGCCGACGTAGAACAGGAGGTCCGCGCCTTCTTCATCGAAGACGGGCGAGATCACCGTCACGTCGGGCAAATGCGTGCCGCCGTGGTACGGGTCGTTCAGCATGAACACGTCGCCGGGCCGCATCGCGCCCGCATTGCGCGTCATGACGGTGCGGATGCTCTCGCCCATGGACCCCAGGTGCACGGGCATGTGCGGCGCGTTGGCGATCAGATTGCCTTGCGCGTCGAAGATGGCGCAGCTGAAGTCGAGCCGCTCCTTGATATTGACGGAATGGGCCGTGTTTTGCAGGCGCAGCCCCATCTGCTCGGCGATCGACATGAACAGGTTATTGAAGATTTCCAGCATCACGGGATCAGCTTTTGTCGCTGTTTGCACACCCTTGGCGCGCTGTTCGGGCACGGCGGCCATCCTGCGCAAGATCAAATGGCCGTGCGCCGTGACGCTGGCGCGCCAGCCCGGTTCGATGACGGTGGTGGCGTTGGCGTCGCTGACGATGGCCGGGCCGTCGATGGCATCGCCGGGGCGCAGCGCCGCAGCCGCATACAGGCCGCTTTGGCGCCAGGCGCCGGCGCAGTACATGGCCACCGTCGCCAACGGCGTCAGCTCGCCAATGCGGGCCGCATACGCGGGCGCGGCCGGCTGCGGCGCGCTGGAGGCGCCGATGGCTTCGACGGAAATGGCTTCGACGATCAGCGCGCGCGCCGGCATCAGGAAGGAAAAACGTTTTTTATACGCCGCCTCGAACTGCGCCTGCATGCTGGCCAGCGTATCGAACAGCACGACGAGGGCCGAATCCGTGCCCTCGTAGCGCAGGTGCACGCGATGCACGAGCGCGATGCGGTCCGCATCCACGCCCTGGCGCAGCAGGTCGTCGCGCGCCTGCGCGCCCAATGTCGCGAAATGGCGCGCCAGGTCGGCCCCCAGTTTCGCTTCGATGGCTTTTTCGCGCATGGCGCTCTGGTCGGCCAGGCCCATGCCATAGGCCGACATCACGCCCGCCAGGGTATGGATGAAGACCGTGCGCATGCCCAGCGCGTCGGCCACCAGGCAGGCGTGCTGGCCGCCCGCGCCGCCAAAGCTGGTCAGGGTGTATTCGGTGACGTCGTGGCCGCGCTGCACGGAAATCTGCTTGATGGCGTTGGCCATGTTGCCGACCGCGATGGCGATATAGCCTTCGGCCACCTGTTCCGGCGTCGAGTTCACCGTGCGCGCCAGCGCCTCGAACTGGGCGCGCACGGTGGCCACGTCCAGCGTCTCGTTGGCGTCGGGGCCGAAGACGCGGGGGAAATGCGCGGGCTGCAGCTTGCCCAGCATGACGTTGCAGTCGGTGACGGCCAGCGGGCCGCCGCGCCGGTAGCTGGCGGGGCCGGGGTTGGCGCCCGCGCTGTCCGGCCCCACCTTGTAGCGGGCGCCGTCGAAATGCAGGATGGAGCCGCCGCCGGCGGCCACCGTGTGGATGCTCATCATGGGCGCGCGCATGTGCACGCCGGCGATCTGCGTCTCGAACACGCGTTCGAACTCGCCCGCATAGTGCGACACGTCGGTGGACGTGCCGCCCATGTCGAAGCCGATCACCTTGTCGAAACCGGCTAGAGCGCTGGCGCGCACCATGCCGACGATGCCGCCGGCGGGACCGGACAGGATGCTGTCCTTGCCCTGGAAGGCGCGCGCGTCCGTCAAGCCGCCGTTCGACTGCATGAATTGCAGGTGCACGCCGGGCAGTTCCTGCGCCAGCTGGTCCACATAGCGGCGCAAAATGGGCGACAGGTAGGCGTCGACCACCGTCGTGTCGCCGCGCGCCACCAGTTTCATCATGGGGCTGACCTCGTGCGACACGGACACCTGCGTAAAGCCGGCCGCGCGCGCCAGCTGCGCCAGCCGCGCCTCGTGCGCGTGATGGCGGTAGCCATGCATCAGCACGATCGCGATGGCGCGCAGGCCGCGCGCATGGGCGTCTTCCAGCGCCGCCTGCGCGGCCGCCTCGTCGAGCGCCTCCACCACCTCGCCGTGGGCGCCCACGCGTTCATTGATCTCGATCACTTCGCCATACAGCAGTTCCGGCAGGATGATCTGGCGCGCGAACAGTTGCGGACGGTTCTGGTAAGCGATGCGCAAGGCATCGCGAAAGCCCCGCGTGATGGCCAGCACGGTCGGCTCGCCCTTGCGCTCGAGCAGCGCGTTGGTGGCCACCGTCGTGCCCATCTTGATGGCCCCCACCTGCTCCACGGGCAGCGGCGCAGCGGGCGCAAGTCCCATCAGGTGGCGCATGCCGGCCAGCGCCGCGTCGCGGTACTGGCCTGGGTTTTCCGACAGCAGCTTGTGCGTGGCCAGGCTGCCGTCGGGACGGCGCGCCACGATGTCCGTAAAGGTGCCGCCCCGGTCGATCCAGAATTGCCAATCCATGTGCCGCGCCTCCGCCAATGATGATGACTATGTGAGATGGCTATTGTAGCCGCACAATTTGCGCCGCACTTCAGGCGTGCGCACCTTGCCTTCCGCGTGGATCGGCCTTATGTTGACAGCATACTGACTAAGGAAGCCCCCATGACACTGATCGACTCCGCCACCCCGCTGTACGCCATCGCCGACATCCGCGCCATCGAGCAGGCCGCCGCGCAAGACTTGCCGCAAGGTGCCTTGATGCAGCGCGCCGGCCAGGCCGCCGCCAGTGCCGCCCTGAAGCTGCTGCACGCGCAGGAAGACGCCGCCAGCGCGGGCCACATGCGCGTGCTCGTGCTGGCCGGTCCCGGCGACAATGGCGGCGACGCGCTGGAAGCGGCGGCGCACCTGGCCGGCAGCGGCATCGAGGTGCTGGTGTGGCTGGCGCCCGAGGCGCAAGCCACGTCGCCGGAACGCGAAGTGGCCCTGAGCCGCGCCCGCAACAGCGCCGCGCGCTTCATGGACGCCGGCACCAGCACGGCCTCGGCGGCCGTCGGCGCGGCGCCATGGGACCTGGTCATCGACGGCCTGTTCGGCATCGGCGCGACGCGTCCCCTGGCGGGCGAATGCCGCGAGGTGGCGCAGCTGGTCAACAATCTCGATTGCCCCGTGCTGGCGCTCGACGTGCCCAGCGGCCTGCACGCGGACACGGGCGCCATCGACGGCGTGGCCATCCGCGCCACGCACACGCTCACCTTCATCGGCGACAAGCCCGGCCTGCATACGGCGAACGGCCGCGACGTCGCGGGCGAAGTGGAAGTGGCGTCGCTGGCCATCGCCCCCGCCCCGCTGCCGCCCGCCAAAGCCCAGCTGAGCGGCCTGCACCTGTTCGCCCGCCATCTGCTGCCGCGCCGGCAAAACACGCACAAGGGCAGCTACGGCAGCGTGGCCATCATCGGCGGCGCGCAAGGCATGGCCGGCGCGCCTGTCCTGTCGGCCCGCACGGCCCTGCATGCGGGCGCGGGCAGAGTCGTCGTCGCCTTCCCCGAGACGCCGCCCGCCTTCGACAGCGGCCAGCCGGAGCTGATGTGCCGCCGCGCGCAGGACGTGGATTTCTCGGGCTTTCACTTTGCCGCGCTGGTGGCGGGCCCCGGCCTGGGCGAGCAGGCCGACACGGTGGAATTGCTGCAGCGCGCGTTCGACAGCGACAGTCCGCTGCTGCTCGACGCCGATGCGCTGAACCTGATGGCGGCCGAACCGGAACTGCAATCGGCGCTGGCCCTGCGCGCGGGCGCGACGATACTCACGCCGCATCCGCTGGAAGCGGCGCGCCTGCTCGACATGACGGTGGCCGAAGTGCAGGCCGACCGCCTGGGCGCGGCGCGCCAGCTGGCGGCGCAGCTGGGCGTCATCGTCGTGTTAAAAGGTTCGGGCACGGTGATCGCCGCGCAGGATGGCGGCGTGGTGATCAACAATACGGGCGGCCCCGCGCTGGCCACGGCCGGCACGGGCGACGTCCTGGCAGGCTTGTGCGGCAGCCTGCTGGCGCAGGGCTGGCCCGAATGGGAAGCGGCCGTCGGCGCCGTCTGGCTGCACGGCGCGGCCGCCGATGCGCTGGTGGCGTCCGGCAGTGGCCCTATCGGCCTGACGGCCGGGGAGTTGATCCCGGCGATACGCAAGCTGATCAATGCCTTGTCGGCATAAGCATGCGGCACTGGGGCGTTGGATTACGCTGCGCTAATCCAAGCTACGGCAAAGCAAGCAGGCCGGATTAACGGCACGCGTAATCCGACAACCACCGGCAATCACACCAGCCGACCCGCCGCAATGGTGATCGTGCGGCCGCAGCGCGCCGCGATCGAGCTGTCATGCGTAACCAGCACCAGGGTCGAGCCGCGTTCGCGGTTCAGCTCGAACATCAGCTGGATCACGGCTTCGCCCGTGGCGGCATCGAGGCTGCCCGTCGGTTCATCGGCAAACAGCAGCGGCGGCTCCGTCACAAACGCGCGTGCCAGCGCCACGCGCTGCTGCTCGCCGCCGGACAGGTATTTCGGATAGTGCTTCAAGCGGCTGCCCAGGTTGACCCGGCCCAGCATCGCTTGCGCCTTCTCCTTCGCGTCCGGGTCGCCGCGCAATTCCAGCGGCAGCATGACGTTTTCCAGCGCCGTCAGGTGCGCCAGCAGCTGGAACGACTGGAACACGAAACCGAGCTTTTCCTTGCGAAAACCGGCGCGGCCGTCTTCGTCGAGGGCGAAGATATCGGTGCCGTCGAGCATGACCTTGCCCTCGCTGGGCGTATCCAGGCCGGCCAATAAACCCAGCAAGGTGGACTTGCCGGACCCGGAGGCGCCGACGATGGCCAGCGTCTCGGCCGTTTGCACGGTAAAATCGACGCGGTGCAGGATGGTCAGCTCGCCATCGGCATCGGGTACGCGCTTGGCCAGCTGGACCACTTCGATGGCCGGCTGGCCGTTTTGGCTGTTGGTTGCGGCAGGCCGCTGGGCAGCTGCTTCGGACGGAAGGAAATTGGTGGAAGTCGCTTTAGGGAATTCGGGCATGCTGATCTATCTTAAAAAAATTCGTGAACAAATAAAGGTCAACGCCAGTGGCGATGCGAGCGTGAAAGCGCTCCACCGCACGCGGCGGCGCACCCTCTCCTTGCTTCCTGCGGCAGCCCTGCTCCTGGTGGCAGGCATGGCGAACGCCTATTCTGCACCAAAAACGCTGCTGGTGCTCGGCGACAGCCTGTCGGCCGAGTATGGACTGGCGCGCGGCACGGGCTGGGTGGCGCTGCTGGAACAGCGGCTGAAAGCGCAAAAGAACGATACGCGCGTCGTCAACGCCAGCATCAGCGGCGAGACCACGAGCGGCGGACGGGTGCGCCTGCCCGCCCTGCTGACGAAGCACCAGCCCGACGTCGTGCTGATCGAGCTGGGCGCCAACGACGGCTTGCGCGGCTTGCCCGTGGCGGCGGCCGAGGCGAATCTGCGCGCCATGGGCGAAGCGGCCAGGAAAGCTGGCGCACAAGTGGTACTGGTGGGCATGCGCATGCCGCCCAATTATGGGCGCGCCTATGGCGAGCAGTTTTATGGCGTGTACGGCAAGCTGGCGCGGGAATGGAAGGCGCCGCTCGTGCCGTTCATGTTCGAAGGCATCGCCGACCAGCCGCAGCTGTTCCAGGCCGACCGCATGCATCCGAATGCGCAGGCCCATCCGGCCATCCTGAAAAACATCTGGCCGCAGCTGGCGCCGTTGCTGAAAGCCAAGTAAGCAGCCCATGCAGCGAACACCTGATAAAACGGTCGCGAGCGGAAGTGCATGGTGGATGAGAAGCGGCGCCGTGCTTTGCTCGGGGCCGCCAAGGCGGTGAGCATCGCCAGACCCAAGTCACGACGCGCAGTAAGTTTTAGCTGGCGCTCAAAAAAAATAGCCGCTCGAGAGCGGCTATTTTCATGCCTGGAAGCCCAATCTTATGGCGCTTCCGGTGCGGCGGCTGGGGCGGTGACCGGTTTGACGATCTTCACCTTGGCCTTGTTTTTCAGGTACTCGACGTAATCGAACATTTCCTGCTGCGCCAGGATGCCGCTGATCTGGTCTTTCTCTTGCTGGCGGCGCGCAGCATCGACTTGCGCTGGCTGCTGCACCTTGGCGATGCGGTAGATGCCGTAGCCCAGGGCTGGCAGGTCCACGCCCACATAGGCTGGCAGCTTGCTCGTATCGGCCTTCATGACTTGCGCGATGGCGGCGCGGTTGATGCCGTCGAGCTTGCTACGCGAGACCCACTGTGCGGCGCCGAAGCCGGTCGCGTCGCCCGACGCTTTCAGCGCGGCCAGTTTGGTTTCGCCGGCTTTCTTCGCCAGTTTTTCCGCTTCTTCCATCGTCACGCGCTGACGGATCATCGCTTCGACTTCGGCCAGCGGACGCTTCGATGCTGGCTTGAATTCGATCACGCGGCCGGCGATCAGCGTATTCGGCGCCACTTCCACGGCTTCCGTATTGCGTTTTTCTTTCAGCGAATCGTTGGAGAAAATCGCCTTCAGGAACTTGACGTTGTTGAACGGCGCATTGCCCAGGGCCGGCGACGGCGTGCGCGACAGGTTGGCGGCGCTTTCCACTTTCAGTTTCAGCTTGTCGGCCACCGGCTTCAGGCTGTCCGATTGCTCGTACACGGTGTTGGTGAAGGTTTCCGCCATTTCCGAGTACTTCTTCGCGGCGAACTGCTTGCGCAGGTCGGCCGTGATTTCGCCGCGTACTTCGTCCAGCGATTTCACGTGCTGCGGCTTGAGCGAGGTCACGGTCAGGATGTGATAGCCGAAATCGGAAGCGACGACGTCGCTGATTTCACCTTGCTTGAGCTTGAAGATGGCCGCTTCGACTGGACCAGGCAAGGCGCCCTTGGCCACGACGTCGAGGTCGCCGCCGAGTTCGGCAGAGGCCGGGTCTTCCGACTTGGCCTTGGCCACGGCGGCAAAGCTTGCAGGCGCCTGGCGCACTTCGGCCAGGATGGCTTCGGCCTTGGCCTTGGCGGCAGCCTTGTCGGCGGCGGAAGCGTCCTTCTTGACGGCCAACAGGATGTGGCTGGCGCGGCGCGCTTCTTCGCTGGTGTAGGCTTTCTGGTTCTTCGCGTAGTAGCTGGCCACGTCCGCGTCGCTGACATCGACCTGTTCGCCGGCAGCCGTGCCATCGAGCACGACGTATTCGACTTTGGCTTGTTCCGGGATTTCGAAGAACTTGCTGTTCTTGTCGTAGAACGCTTTCACCATGGCGTCCGTGACCTTCACTTCCGGCACGAACTGGGCGATCGGCAACAGCAGTTCCTGCACTTCACGCTCTTCCGAGGTGATGTCCGACAGGCGCTTGGATACGGTGTTCGGGGCGAAGGCCGTGCCTTGCACGGCGCCGGCCAGTTGCTGCAGGGCCAGGTCGCTGCGGCGGCGCGCATCGTACATCTGCGGCGTCATGCCCTGGGCAGCCAGCATGGCCTTGTAGCGTTCGAGGTCGAACTTACCGTCTGGCAAGGTCAGGCCGGGAATCTCCAGCACTTCCTTTTGCAGCACGGCATCGCTGATGACCAGGTGGCTGCGGCCCACTTCGGCGGCCACGGCACGTTCGGCGATCAGGTTGTCGAGAATGCTCTTGCGCGCTTCCGGCGTGTCGAACATTTTCTGGTCGAACTGCTCGCCCATCATCTGGCGATAGCGGTCGATATGCTGGCGTTGCGCTTCTTCATATTGCTGCTGCGTGATCACCTGATCGCCGACCTTGGCGATGGTGTTCGCGCCGTCGCCGAAGCTTTGGTAGCCGCTGATACCGACCAGTGCAAAAGACGGGACGATGACCAGCATCAAGAGAAACTGCATCAAGCGTCGATGGGTACGAATAAATTCAAACATGGTCAGCCAATTCGGGATGAGTGGATCACTATAAAAAAAGGCGAACATGCGTTCGCCTTGATTTCTTCGGCGGAATGGACGGGACAGATGTCCACTTCCCCTTTAGATTCAACAACTTGGCGCTGGAACTAAAGCAGGATTCTGACGCCCAAGCCATTATCTCCTGATTCTACAATGCCCATAGCGCTATAGCAAGAGTAAATCAGGACCCGCGCCCTGCCCCGGCGCCGCATGCTGCGCCGCAAAACGGCGGATGTGCTGCAAGGCGGACAAGGCGCCAGCCTGGACATTAAACCCGGCAAAGCTTAAAGGGGATTTAAATACCCGCGCCGGCCATTTAAAAACGGCAGGCGGGGAATTGAAAATGCAGAGGCGCAAAGATAATCGCGCGCATAAAAGAAAAACCCGCGCTGCTTATTCAGCAGCGCGGGTTTCTATATTCTGGCGGAGCGGACGGGACTCGAACCCGCGACCCCCGACGTGACAGGCCGGTATTCTAACCAACTGAACTACCACTCCTTGAGAGCGTATTTTTTTGGCGGAGCGGACGGGACTCGAACCCGCGACCTCCGACGTGACAGGCCGGCATTCTAACCAACTGAACTACCACTCCGAAAAATACACAGTACTACTTGCATTTGCATCCAGGATCGTCATTCGAGGAACGTCGATCCTGAAATCGCGGCACCCGGAGGCGCCGCCAAATGTTTCCGGTGATTGTCACCTCACCGAAGTCCGTTAGTTTACAGCATCCTTCAAAGCTTTACCAGCTTTAAATTTTGGAACTTTTGCAGCTTCGATCGTGATCGCTTCTTTGGTACGCGGATTGCGGCCGGTACGCTCAGCGCGTTCGCTGACCGAGAAGGTACCGAAACCAACCAGCGTCACGCTGTCGTTGTTTTTCAAAGTTTCCGTCACGCCGCCGATAACAGCGTCGAGTGCGCGCGCAGCGGCGGCTTTGGAAATGTCAGCTTTTTCAGCAATGTGGTCGATCAATTCAGTCTTGTTCACTAGCATCCCCAATTACAAAGGTATAAAACGTTTACCGTATCGTTGCGGCACTTTTGGCACCACAGCTGTCCGGCGAAAAAAATGTGCAGGCGTATTAAACAAGCCACACTGTATATGTGTCAAGCGCTTTGGGGGCGCAATTCACGTTTCAATATAAAACAAGCGCTCTAAAAGCGCTTGTTTGGGGAAAAACAGGGTAAAACGTTAGTGTTTTACTACCTCGCCGGCCGCATCAGGCTTCGCCGCGGCGGCCGTGACGGCCTCCACTGCGGCCACTTCGGTCAGCGCTTCAGGCATGCGTTCGAGGGCAATTTCCAGCACTTTGTCGATCCAGCGCACCGGCACGATCTCCAGCTTGTTCTTGACGTTGTCCGGAATTTCGGCCAGGTCTTTCACGTTCTGCTCTGGAATCAGGACCGTCTTGATGCCGCCGCGATGGGCCGCCAGCAGCTTCTCTTTCAGGCCGCCGATCGGCAATACTTCGCCGCGCAAGGTGATCTCGCCCGTCATCGCCACGTCGGCTCGCACGGGGATGCCAGTGAAGACCGACACCATCGCCACCGTCATGGCCGCGCCAGCCGAAGGACCGTCCTTCGGTGTCGCGCCTTCCGGCACGTGGATATGGATGTCGCTCTTCTCGAACACGTCCGGCTTGATGCCCAGGCGCGCGGAACGGCTGCGCACAACGGTGCGGGCCGCCTCGATCGATTCCTTCATGACGTCGCCCAGGGTGCCCGTACGGATGACATTGCCCTTGCCCGGCATCGACACGGCTTCGATGGTCAGCAGATCGCCGCCCACTTCCGTCCATGCCAGACCGACCACCTGGCCTACCTGGTTTTCCTTCTCCGCGACGCCGAAATCGTAGCGGCGCACGCCGAGGAACTTGTCCAGGTTCTTCGAGTTGACGATGACTTTCTTGTCGGACTTCTTCAGCAGCAGCATCTTGACCACCTTGCGGCAGATCTTCGACACTTCGCGCTCGAGCGAACGCACGCCGGCTTCCCGCGTGTAGTAGCGGATGATGTCGCGCAGCGCCGATTCGGCCACCGAAATTTCGTCTTCCTTCAAGCCATTGTTCTTGATCTGCTTCGGCAGCAAATAACGCTGCGCGATGCTGGTCTTCTCGTCTTCCGTGTAACCGGACAGGCGGATCACTTCCATGCGGTCGAGCAAGGCTGGCGGAATATTGTACGAGTTCGACGTCGCCACGAACATCACGTCCGAGAGGTCGAAATCGACTTCGATGTAATGGTCGGAGAACGTGTGGTTCTGTTCCGGATCGAGCACTTCCAGCAGGGCCGACGAGGGATCGCCACGGAAATCGGCGCCCATCTTGTCGACTTCATCGAGCAGGAACAGAGGATTGCGCACGCCGACTTTCGACAGCGATTGCAGGATCTTGCCCGGCATCGAGCCGATGTAGGTGCGGCGATGGCCGCGGATTTCCGCTTCGTCGCGCACGCCGCCCAGGGCCATGCGCACGAACTTGCGGTTCGTCGCGCGGGCGATGGACTGGCCCAGCGAGGTCTTGCCGACGCCCGGAGGGCCGACGAAGCACAGGATGGGCGCTTTCAGCTTGTCGACGCGCTGTTGCACCGCGAGGTACTCGAGGATGCGTTCCTTGACCTTGTCGAGGCCGTAGTGGTCGCCCTCGAGCACTTTTTCCGCATTCGACAGGTCGTTATTGACCTTGGATTTCTTTTTCCACGGTAAATTGACGAGCGTGTCGATGTAGTTGCGCACGACGGTGGCTTCGGCCGACATCGGCGACATCAGCTTGAGTTTTTTCAGCTCGTTGGTGGCCTTGTCGAGCGCTTCCTTCGGCATCTTGGCCGAAGCGACTTTTTTCTCCAGCTCGTCGAGGTCGGCACCATCCTCGCCCTCGCCCAGTTCCTTCTGGATCGCCTTGACTTGCTCGTTCAGGTAGTACTCGCGCTGCGATTTTTCCATCTGGCGCTTGACGCGGCCACGGATGCGTTTTTCCACCTGCAGGATGTCAAGCTCGCCTTCGAGCTGGCCCAACAGATGCTCGAGGCGCTTGGCCACGCTGAAAATTTCCAGGATGACTTGTTTTTGCTCAAGCTTCAGCGGCAGATGCGCAGCCACCGTGTCGGCCAGGCGGCCGGCATCGTCGATGCCCGACAGCGATGCGAGGATTTCCGGCGGGATTTTTTTGTTCAGTTTGACGTACTGGTCGAACTGCTGCACGATCGCGCGGCGCATGGCTTCGACTTCCGACTCGTCGCCCGGCTCGGATTCGAGCGGCGTCAGGTCGGCGATGAAGTGCGTCGGCGCATCGCTGATATGGTTGATACGGGCACGCTGCGCACCCTCGACCAGCACCTTGACGGTGCCGTCGGGCAGCTTGAGCATTTGCAGAATATTGGCAACGCAGCCAATTTCATAGATATCCGAAGGCGATGGCTCGTCCTTCGCGGCTGCTTTTTGAGCGGCAAGCATGATGCTCTTGCCCTGCTCCATCGCAGCTTCCAGCGCCTTGATCGACTTTGGACGGCCAACGAACAGCGGTATCACCATATGCGGGAAAACGACGACATCCCGCAACGGCAATAACGGCAGTTGAGTTTGCTCAGTTAATTTGGAAGTTGTCATGGCGTACCTTATAGAAAGCGTGTTTACGATGTTGGCGCTCGCTGCCAAAACACAAGACCGGCGAGAATAAATAATTCTGTGAAACAAACATTTTGTTCATTTCGCAAAACACACCCGCATGACTGTAACAAGTGCAGTTGTAACAGTAAAAAAGCCACGCGCAGCTAAGCGCCGCGAGTGGCTTTCCGATTGAAGCCTGCACTCATTGATTTAAATTGTACTGCCATGCATTAAGGAATCAAAACCCTTTTTATGCATTTGTCTCGGCAGTAATCAATTTTCTCCGGAGGCCTTGGCAGTCTCTTGGTAAATCAACAAAGGTTTGGCGCCGCTGGTAATGGTATTTTCATCGATGACGACCTTCACCACGTTCTGTTCGCTCGGCAGTTCGTACATGACGTCCAGCAAAGCGTGTTCCAGGATGGAGCGCAGGCCGCGGGCGCCGGTCTTGCGCGCCAGCGCCTTCTTGGCGATCGCATGCAGGGCGGCCGGACGAATCTCCAGTTCCGCGCCTTCCATCTCGAGCAGCTTCGAATACTGCTTGATCAGCGCATTCTTCGGCTCGACGAGGATCTGGATCAGCGCCTCTTCCGTCAATTCCGCCAGCGTGGCGATGACGGGCAGACGGCCCACCAGTTCCGGGATCAGGCCGAACTTGACCAGGTCTTCCGGTTCCGCTTGCAGCATCAGTTCGCTGGCCGAGCTTTGCGACTTGCTGCGCACGGTGGCCGAGAAACCGATACCGCTCTTTTCGGAACGGTTGGCGATCACTTTCGACAGGCCGTCGAAGGCGCCGCCGCAGATGAACATGATGTTGGTCGTGTCGATCTGCACGAAATCCTGGTTCGGATGCTTGCGGCCGCCTTGTGGCGGCACGGAAGCCATCGTGCCTTCGATGAGTTTCAGCAAGGCTTGCTGCACGCCCTCGCCCGACACGTCGCGCGTGATGGACGGATTGTCGGACTTGCGCGAAATCTTGTCGATCTCATCGATGTAAACGATGCCGCGCTGGGCTTTCTCGACGTCGTAGTTGCAGCTTTGCAGCAGCTTCTGGATGATGTTTTCCACATCCTCGCCCACATAACCGGCTTCGGTCAGCGTGGTGGCGTCGGCGATGACGAACGGCACGTTGAGCATGCGCGCCAGGGTCTGCGCCAGCAGGGTCTTGCCCGAGCCGGTAGGACCGACCAGCAAGATGTTGCTCTTGGCCAGTTCGATGTCGTCTTTCTTGCCCAGGTGCTTGAGGCGTTTGTAATGGTTGTACACCGCCACCGACAGGATGCGCTTGGCAGTCTGCTGGCCGATCACGTACTGATCGAGCAAGGCGGCAATTTCTTGCGGCGTCGGCAGGTCGGATTTGGTACCGGTCACCGTCTCGATGCTCGACGTTTCATCACGGATGATGTCGTTGCACAAGTCGATGCACTCGTCGCAAATGAACACGGACGGGCCGGCGATGAGTTTCTTCACCTCGTGCTGGCTTTTGCCGCAGAACGAGCAATACAGTAATTTTTCGCCGCTAGAGGATTTTTTGTCTGACATAAGGCATTTTGGTTGGAACTGCATTAACAATATTGCTAAATCGCAAGCCGGAGTGCGGTAGTTGCCCGCAAAGACAGCCACCCATGGCGCAAGTCAACAACGTGCACAAGCTCCATGCTACCCGAAATAAAAGCGAAACGCCCGAACGTTTGATCGCCCGGGCGTTTACTTACTTGCTTAGCAATACCGGTAGGGGCTCATCAAGCGCGGCTGGTCAACACTTTGTCGATCAAACCATACTCGACGGCCTCGTCGGCGGACATGAAACGGTCGCGGTCGGTGTCCTTGGCGATCTGTTCGATCGACTGGCCCGTGCGCTCGGCCATGATGCCGTTCAAGCGGGTACGCAGGTAAAGGATTTCCTTCGCCTGGATCTCGATGTCCGACGCCATGCCTTGCGAACCACCGGACGGCTGGTGAATCATGATGCGCGAGTTCGGCAGCGAGAAACGCTTGCCCTTGGCGCCGGCGGCCAGCAGGAAGGCACCCATCGAGGCGGCCATCCCGGTACACAGGGTCGAGACGTCCGGCTTGATGAACTGCATGGTGTCGTAGATGGCCATGCCGGCCGAGACCGAGCCACCTGGCGAGTTGATGTAGAGCGAGATTTCCTTTTCCGGATTCTCGCTCTCCAGGAACAGCAGCTGGGCGACGACCAGGTTGGCCATCTGGTCATTGACCGGGCCGACCATGAAAATCAAGCGTTCCTTCAGCAGGCGCGAGTAAATATCATACGAGCGCTCGCCGCGACCGCTTTGTTCCACCACCATCGGCACCAGGCCGAGCATCTGTGTGTCCAGCGCTGGATTACGGTTCATACCTGTCATTTCATTTCCTTGTGAAGCAGTTAGGGGATGCCGCATATACCTTACGGCAAGAGGCGGCATCCCAATACCAACTGGTTTACGCTTGTGCGTTGCTTCCCATCAGTTCGTCGAAAGCAACTGCTTTCGTCGTGACTTTCGACAGGCCCAACACGTAAGTGACGACGTTTTCTTCCAATACAAGGGCTTCGATCTCACCCAGGCGACGACGGTCGCTGTAGTAGTACTTCAGCACTTCGCGCGGATCTTCGTAGCTTTGGGCGAAATCTTCGATCTGCGCCTTGACTTGCTCAGGCGTTGCCTGCAGGTTGTTGTCGCCCACCAGTTGCGACAGGATCAGGCCCAGACGTACGCGACGCTCGGCTTTTTCCGCGAACAGTTCTGCTGGGAAAGGCACGTCCTTGACGTTCATGCCGCGCTGCGCCATGTCCTGGCGGGTCATTTCGGCCAGGCGCTCGGAATCCTGAGCGATCAGCGTTTTTGGCACTTCCAGCTCAGCAACTTTGATCAGCGCGTCCATGACGGCTTCCTTGTTGCGCGCTTTTACGCGGCCAGCGACTTCGCGCTGCAGGTTGACTTTGATGTCTTCGCGCATTTTGGCCAGGTCGCCATCGGCAACGCCCAGGGACTTTGCGAATTCGGCATCGACTTCCGGCAGGTGCGCCCATTCCAGCTTTTGCAGCGTGATGGTGAACGAGGCGGTTTTGCCGGCCACGTCCTTGCCATGGTAGTCCTCAGGGAACGACAGCGGGAAAGTCTTCGATTCGCCCACTTTCAGGCCCAGGGTCGCTGCTTCGAATTCTGGCAGCATGCGGCCTTCGCCCAGCACGAAAGCGTAGCCTTCAGCTTTGCCGCCTGGGAACTCAACGCCGTCGATCGAGCCGACGAAGTCGACGGTCACGCGGTCGCCGTTGGCAGCGATCGGCTCACCGCCGTCGCCGTGTTCGCCAGCTTCGCCCTTGGTGTGGAAGTGCACGCGCTGCTTGCGCAGGATGTCGATGGTCTTGTCGATTTCGGCTTCCGAGACGTCGGCTTGCACGGTTTCGATTTCAACGCCGGCCAGGTCGCCGATGACGACTTCCGGGTACACTTCGAAGGTGGCGTCGAAAGCCAGCTGGCCTTCCGCGGCGTCGTCTTTCGACACGATGTTCGGGTAACCGGCGACGCGCAGGTTGTTTTCGTTGGCGGCGTCGTTGAACGCGCGGCCGACTTTGTCATTCAGCACTTCGGATTCGATTTGGTAGCCGTATTGTGCTGCGACCATTTTCAACGGCACTTTGCCCGGACGGAAGCCCGGTGCCTTAGCCGTACGGGCTTGCACTTTCAGGCGCTTCTCAACTTCCGTGCGGACGTCCGTCAGCGGGAAGGAGATCGTGATACGACGTTCGAGTTTGCCCAAGGTTTCGACTGCAGTTGCCATGTAAAAAATCGTCCAAAAAATAAGATACTGTTGGTGCGAGAAAAGAAGACCCGACCCCTTGCGCCATTAATGACGACAAGACATGGGTCCAGCTTCACTCGCTCGCATATTCATCTGTAACGTACTGCAAGCAGGATGATGGACCTGGTCTACCCGGCATGGAACAAGCCACCAGGCACCAAACAATCCGCCGCTTCCAATACTGCGACAGGGCTCCGAGCGTCCAGCCATGCTTCAAGGTAATCGCAGGGCCGGCCATCATTCGGTAAAGCGTGGCATTATAACAAAGGACTTCGGAGAAGTGGCTGGCTTTGCGGCCCGGCCACAGGGGATGCCAGCGGCGGCGAACGAGTCGCCACAGCCTGGGTCTGCCCTGTCTTTACTCTTGCCCCGGCATACTTCATTTCGCCAGAGACAGGCTTTCCAGCCTGCTTCGTTCATTAGTATATGCGAACTGTCGCTCCGTCCGAAACAAAGAAATGCGCTGACAGCGAAGTTTTCGGGCAAAAAACCATTGATTTGCCTCAATTTGGCCATTTTTCAGGCAAAACCCCGGCGGCGCCCTGTCCTGCCCGGGCATTTCAGGCGAAAAACAGCACGGGCGCAGGCGTGCCGGATAGCGGCTACGGGCGTAAATCTGTCGAAAATAAAGGGCCGGGCCGGCGCTGCCGGCGGCGCGGCGGCGCATATGGCGCATGAAGAAACATGAGAACAACTCGATGGTGCTGCACCCGCGGGCTGGAGCAGCCCGGGCTGGTGCGGATGGGGAGACTCGAACTCCCAAGCCGAAGCACTGGCTTCTAAGACCAGCGTGTCTACCAATTCCACCACATCCGCATATTTGTACGCAGCTTGTACATACCACTTGACTGCTGCCCCCGATTTTAACAACTCGGGAGCATTCTGGCTACCTTGGACTTGCACTGCAAGCCGGCGGTAAAGCAAAGGCGGCATTCTACTGGATTTCCCAGAGGAATGCCGCCTTTTTTATGCCGCTAGTTTACTGCCGCATCCTAGCCCGCTTTTGCGCTCGCCGGCTCCGGCTTCCTGACCCGGAACCAGGCCGCGTACAGGGCCGGCAGGAACAGCAGGGTCAAGGCCGTCGCCAGGATCAGGCCGCCCATGATGGCGACGGCCATCGGCCCCCAGAACACGGAGCGCGACAGCGGTATCATCGCCAGCGCGGCGGCGGCGGCCGTCAGCACGATGGGGCGGCAGCGGCGCACGGCCGAGTCGATGATGGCGTCCCACGGCGCCGAGCCATCCTTGATGTCTTGCTCGATCTGGTCGACAAGGATCACCGAGTTGCGGATGATCATGCCGAACAGCGCGATGATGCCCAGGTTGGCCACGAAACCGAGGGGCCGGCCCAGCGCCAGCAGGGCAAATGCGGCGCCCGCCACGCCCAGCGGCCCCGTCAGGAACACCAGCAAGGCGCGCGAGAAGCTGTGCAGCTGCAGCATCAGCAAGGTGAAGATGATGAAGATGGCCAGCGGCAAGTTGGCCGCGATCGACGCTTCCGCTTCGCCGCTGTCGGCCGCCACGCCCTTCACGGTGATGCGGTAGCCGGCCGGCAGCTTGGCGCGCAAGGCGTCCAGCTGCGGCGCCAGCTGCGTCGACACGGTGGCGCCCTGAATGCCGTCGACCACGTCCGACTGCACGGTAATGGCCCATTCGCGCTTGTCGCGCCAGACGACGCCCGGCTCCCACACGAAGTGCGCGCGGGCCAGCTGCGAAATCGGCACGGACTTGCCCGTTGCCGTCGGGATATTCGTGTCATTCAACACGGAAATCGTCGCCCGCTCTTCCAGCGGCTGGCGCACCTGGATGTCGATCAGCTTGTTGTCTTCGCGGAACTGGCCGATGACCGTGCCCGACAGGATGGTATTGGCCGCCTGCATCACCGTTTTCGAGGTGACGCCCAGCGCGCGCATCTTGTCCTGGTCCAGGTCCAGGCGCAGCACCTTCACCGATTCATTCCAGTTGTCGTTCACGCCCAGCGTGTTCGGGTTGGCGCGCAGGATGTCCTTGACCTGGTCGGCGATGGCGCGCACGCCCTCCACTTCCGGCCCCGTGACGCGGAATTGCACGGGATACGGCACCGGCGGTCCGTTCGGCAAGAGTTTCACGCGGCCCCGCACTTCCGGGAAGTCTTTCTTGAAGACATCGACGATTTGCTGGCGCAAGCGTTCGCGGTCAGCCAGGCTCTTCGGCAAGACCACCACTTGCGAGACGTTGGTCTGCGGGAAGATCTGGTCGAGCGGCAGATAGAAACGGGGACTGCCGGTACCCACGTAGCTGGTCACGCTTTCCACGCCGTCGAGCTTGCCAACGAAGGCTTCGAATTTCTTGACCTGCTTTTCATTCGCGGCAAACGTCGTGCCTTCGGGCGACCACAGCTCCACCATCAGTTCCGGCCGGCTGGAATCGGGGAAGAATTGCTTCTCGATGAAATTGAAGCCATAGATGCCCAGCGCGAAGATGGCCAGGGTGGCGGCGATCGTCGTCTTGCGCCATTCCACGCACCAGGTGACGGCGCGGCGGAAGCGGCGGAAATTCGGCGTATCGAACAATTCATGGTCGTCATGCGCGTGCGGCTTGACCTTGAGCAAGATGTAGCCGATGTATGGCGTGAAGACGACGGCCACCACCCAGGAAATGATCAGGGCCAGCGCATTGACGGAGAACAAGGAAAACGTGTATTCGCCCGCGGCCGACTTGGCCAGGCCGATGGGCAGGAAACCCGCCACCGTGATCAGGGTGCCCGTCAACATGGGCATGGCCGTCGACGTGTAGGCGAACGTGGCCGCGTCGAAGCGGGAAAAGCCCTCTTCCATCTTGCGCACCATCATCTCGACGGCGATGATGGCGTCATCGACCAGCAAGCCCAGCGCGATGATCAGGGCGCCCAGTGAAATCTTGTGCAAGTCGATGTCGAGCATGCGCATGCACAGGAAGGTGACGGCCAGCACCAGCGGGATGGTCAGCGCCACCACCAGGCCCGGCCGCACGTCGATGCGCAGCGGCTTGGTGTGCAAGCCCAGCGCGACGAAGCTGACGGCCAGCACGATCAGGATGGCTTCGATCAGGGTATGCACGAACTCGCCCACGGAGGCCGACACGGCTTCCGGCTGGTTCGACACGCGCTGCAGCTCTATGCCGACCGGCAACTCGCTCTTCATGCGCGCCACCGTCTTTTGCAGGGCCTTGCCCATGTCGATGATGTTGCCGCCCTTTTCCATCGACACGCCCAGGCCGATCACTTCCTTGCCGTTGAAGCGCATCTTGTCCTTCGGCGGATCGACGAATTCGCGCCTGACCGTGGCGAAATCACCGAGGCGGAAGGTGGTGCCGTTGGCGCGCAGCTCGAGGTTTTCCAGGTCCTTGACGGTCACCATGGCGCCCGTCACGCGTACTTGCAGGTTGTCCGTCGGCGTCACCAGCACGCCGGTGGCGTTGATCGAGTTTTGCTCGGACAGTTGCTGCACGATGGCCGAGAAAGGAATGCCCAGCTGGGCAAATTTCTTGTGGGAAAAGATAATATTGATCTTTTCATCTTGCACGCCGAATAGTTCCACCTTCGACACCTGCCCCACGGCCAGCAGTTCCTGGCGCACCTTGTCCGCGTAATCCTTCATTTCCGCATAGGTGAAACCGTCGCCGGAGAGGGCGAAGATGGAGCCGTAGGTGTCGCCGAACTCGTCATTGAAGAACGGTCCCACGACGCCGGCCGGCAAGGTGCCCTGGATGTCGCCGATCTTCTTGCGCACCTGGTACCAGGCGGCCGCCGTTTCCTTGGGCGGCGCCGATTCGCGCAATTCCAGCAGGATCAAGGTCTCGCCAGGCTTCGAATAGCTGGTGATTTCGTCGATATACGGCGTTTCCTGCAGCTTCTTTTCCAGCTTGTCCGTGACTTGCTCGGCCATCTGCAGGGCCGTCGCGCCCGGCCAGTACGCTTGCAGCACCATGGCGCGGAAGGTGAATGGCGGGTCCTCGTCCTGGCCCAGGCTGGCGTAGCTGAGCATGCCGCCGATCAGCAGCACGGCCATCAGGTAGCGCGTCAGCGGAATGTGTTCGAGCGCCCAGCGCGACAGATTGAAGCCGCCCTTCATTTGGCGGCCCCGACTGTAATGGCGCTGGCGGACGCGGCTGCCGGCGCGGCCGTTTCCGCGCCCAGGATCGTGACTTTCTGGCCTGGTTTCAGCAGGTTGACGCCGGCCGTGACCACCGTCTGCCCCGCTTTCACGCCCGAGCTCAGCAGCAATTCATTGCCGGCCACGCCACCGACCGTCACCGGCACCAGTTTCACGGCGCCGTTCTCCACCACCCACACGGAGCTTTGCGATTTCTCATTGAACAGGGCCGTCAGCGGCACCTTGATCTGCGGCGTGGCCGTCTGCGAGGCGAACTGCACCACGGCCGTCATGCCCAGCCGCGCTTGCGGCGCGTCGGGGATGCTGACCTTGGCCACGTAAGTACGCGTGGCGGGATCGGCCACGGGCGACACTTCGCGGATCTTTCCTGGCAGCGCCTGCTTCGGGTCGGCCCACAGCCGCACGACGACATCCTTGACCTGGCGCAAGGTATCGACCTTGTCTTCCGGAATGCCGATCACGACTTCCTTCTCGCCGGACTTCGCCACCACCACCACGGGCGTGCCGGGCGCCACCACCTGCCCCACTTCCGCCTCGATGCGCGTGACGACGCCATCGACATCGGCGACCAGGCTGGCATAGCCGGACTGGTTGGCCTGGCCACGGTAGGCGGCCTGGGCCGCTTCCACATTCGATTGCGCCGCCTTGTAGCTGGCATCCTTGCTATCGAGCACGGCCTGGCTGACGAAGTTTTTCTCGCGCAAGTCCTTGTAGCGCTTCAGCTCGGCGCGTGCCAGGTCGCGGTTCGTTTCCGCGCTGACCAGCGCCGCCTTCGCCTGCGCCTGCGATAATTGCAGGTCGACGGGGTCGAGCTGCATCAGCAGCTGCCCCTTTTTCACCACGGCGCCCACGTCGACCTTGCGCGCGACGATCTTGCCGCCCACGCGGAAACCCAGCTGCGACGCCACGCGGGGCACGACCTCGCCCGCCAGCTCCGCATTCACATCGATATTGGTACTAGACAACACAATCGCGCGCACGGGGCGCACGTCCTCCACCTTGGCCGCAGGCTTGGAACAGGCCGCCATGGTCATGGCAAGGGCCGCGGCGGCGATCAGGCGCAGGGCGGGAAGAGCTGGCGCGCCGGTCTCGCGGCGCAGGGTTTTCAGGGCAAACAAGGTATTTTCCTTTACTATGCGGGCTGTTAGATTTTTACGTGAGGAAACTTTTCGCTTGGCGGCTGGCTCGAACGAAATTTTTTCGCACGCGATATCCTTAAATTTGTGACAATATCAGCTTGGTCATGGCGGAGGCTTAGGCACCGTTAATGACTTTCTGGTTAGTAATTATAATCGCGGCCAAAAGTTTTTAGTGACTTTTGCGTCATTAATCTTGAGATGTACAACGTCCGGCAAAACCGCGGGTTTGGACGGCGTTCGACATCACTGCAAGACTAGAGAAGTGTGTTCATGCCTGTAGATCATTACGAAAATTTTCCTGTAGCATCATTTTTACTGCCGCGCCGCCTGGTGCCCGCCGTCGAAGCCATCTATGCCTTCGCCCGCAGCGCCGACGACCTGGCCGATGAGGGCGACGCCACGCCGGCCGAGCGCCTGGACGCCCTGCACGCCTATGTAGCGGCGCTGGCCCGGATCGAGCGCCAGGAAAGCCACACGGGCGAAAGCGCGGCCATCTTCGAGCGCCTGGCCACCATCATCGCCAAATTCCAGCTGCCAATGAAACCGTTTTACGATTTATTGTCGGCCTTCAAACAGGATGTGGAAACGACGCGCTACGCCAGCTACGAGGATGTCCTCGACTATTGCGCCCGCTCCGCCAATCCCGTCGGCCTGTTGATGTTGCACCTTTATGGGGCGGCCGATGAAGAGAATGTACGCGATTCCGACGCGATATGTTCAGCTTTGCAACTAATTAATTTCTTGCAAGACGTTGCCATCGACCAGCAAAAGGAGCGCATCTACCTGCCGATGGAAGATCTGACCCGCTTCGCCGTCTCGCCGGCCGCCTTCGAGCGCCCCGAGGCGCACGGCAAGTGGAGCGCCCTGATGCGCTTTGAAGTGGCGCGCACGCGGGCCCTGATGCTGTCCGGCGCGCCGCTGGCCCTGCGCCTGCGCGGGCGCATCGGCTGGGAACTGCGCCTCGTGGTGCAAGGCGGCTTGCGCATCCTCGAGTGCATCGAGGCCGTCAATTACGACGTCTTCCGGCGCCGGCCGAAGCTGGAGAAGCGCGACTGGCTGATCATCTTCTGGCGCGCCTTGCGCATGTCGCGCAAAAGCCTGCGTCAAGAGACGCAAGTAAAAACGGCTTTTCCCCCGTCGCCCACTCTGTAAGACGATAGAATAGCGGCTTCGATCTGCAACCCTTGCTCTTTTGACTATGTCTCCCGACGAATACTGCCAACAAAAGGCCGCCCAGAGCGGCTCCAGCTTCTACTACAGCTTCCTGTTCCTGCCGGCCGAACGCCGCAAGGCCATCACGGCCCTGTACGCCTTCTGCCGCGAAGTCGACGACACGGTCGATGAATGCACGGACGAAGCCGTGGCACGCACCAAGCTGGTCTGGTGGCGCAAGGAAGTCAAGGCCATGTACGAGGGCAACCCGACGCATCCCGTGATGCGCGCGCTGCAGCCGCACCTGGCCATCTACACGCTGGAAGAAAAGCATTTGCAGGCCATCATCGACGGCATGGAAATGGATTTGAACCAGACCCGCTACCTCGACTACCAGGCCATGAGCCGCTATTGCTGGCACGTGGCCAGCGTGGTCGGCATCTTGTCGGCCAGCATCTTTGGCGCGACCCGCCCGGAAACCCTGCTGTATGCGGAAAAACTGGGCCACGCCTTCCAGTTGACCAACATCATCCGCGACGTGGGCGAAGATGCGCGCAAGGGGCGCATCTATTTGCCGATCAGCGAGTTGCAGCAATTTAACGTGACGGCGGCCGACCTGCTGAACGCGCGCCACAGCGACAACT
Source organism: Janthinobacterium sp. SUN118 (assembly GCF_030397695.1). Taxonomy (NCBI): domain Bacteria; kingdom Pseudomonadati; phylum Pseudomonadota; class Betaproteobacteria; order Burkholderiales; family Oxalobacteraceae; genus Janthinobacterium; species Janthinobacterium sp. SUN118. The sequence goes on from NZ_JAPUBV010000001.1 coordinate 2,920,282, forward strand.
TTGAAAACCTCATGCGTTTCCAGGTGGCGCGCGCGCAGAAAGCGTATGACGAGGCGTTCGCGCTGCTGCCGGCCGAAGACCGCCGCGCCCAGCGCCCGGGCCTGATCATGGCCGCCATCTACCGCACCCTGCTCAATGAAGTCGAGCGCGACGGTTATCACGTGTTGAAACAGCGCATCTCGCTCACGCCGATCCGCAAACTGTGGCTGGCCTGGAAGACCTGGGTCCGTGGCTGAGCATAGCGTGAAGCAACGCTACGCCGTCATCGGCGGCGGCTGGGCTGGTTGCGCGGCCGCCATGGAACTGACGCGCGCCGGCCATGCCGTCACCGTGTTCGAAGCGGCCCGCACGCTGGGCGGCCGCGCGCGCCGCGTCGAGAAGGACAATGCCGTACTCGACAATGGCCAGCACATCCTGCTCGGTGCCTACACGGAAACCTTGCGCCTGATCAAGCTGGCGGGCCAGGATCCACGCGAACTGATCCTCACCCTGCCCCTGCAGATGCGCTATCCGCCCGGCGCGGGCGGCATGGATTTCATCGCGCCGCGCCTGCCCGCGCCGCTGCACCTGGCGTGGGCCTTGCTGCGCGCCAAAGGCTTGCAGCGCGCCGACAAGCTGTCGCTGATGCGCTTTTCCACCGCCATGCGCTGGATGGGCTGGCAACTGTATAACGATTGCACGGTCAGCGAACTGCTGCAGCGCTTCGACCAGACGGACACCTTGTGCCGGCTGATGTGGCACCCGCTGTGCCTGGCCGCGCTGAATACCCCGCCCGGGCGGGCCTCGGCCCGCGTCTTCATCAACGTGCTGCGCGACAGCCTGGGCGCGCGCCGCCGCAGCGCCTCCGACATGCTGATCCCGAAGGCGGACCTGAGCGCCGTGCTGCCCGACGCGGCCGCCCGCTACGTGGAACGGCATGGCGGCACCGTCAAGCTGGGCGCCAAGGTGGACGCCATACAAGCGCTGCCCGACGGCCGCTGGCAACTCGACGAGGCGGCCAGCTTCGACGGCGTCATCGTCGCCACCTCGTCGGTACAGGCGGCCGCCCTGCTGCAAGGCGTGCACGATGCGCGCCTGGACACCGTAATTAGCCAGATGCAAGCGTTCACGCCGGAAGCCATCAGCACCTGCTACCTGCAGTACGACGCCGGCGTGCGCCTGGACTTGCCGTTTTACGCGCTCGCCGATGCGCCGGACAGCCAGCACTGGGGCCAGTTCGTCTTCGACCGGGGCCAGCTCGACAGCAGCCAGGCGGGCTTGCTGGCCGTCGTCATCAGCGCTTCAGGCGATGCCGCAGAGCAAGGCCATGCGCCGTTGGCGCAAGCCATCGCCGCCCAGCTGGCGCAGGTGCTGCAGCGTCCGGCGCTGGCGCAGCCGCTGTGGAGCCAGCTGATCACGGAAAAGCGCGCCACCTTTGCCTGCACGCCGGACCTGGCGCGTCCCGGCAACGCCAGCGGCCTGCCAGGCCTGGTGCTGGCCGGCGATTACACGGCCAATGACGACCGGACGCAAGACTATCCGGCCACCATCGAAGCGGCCGTGCGCAGCGGCGTGGCGGCGGCGCTGGCCGTCCGCGCCGGCAGCCAGACGGGGCGGACGCCAAAGTAGACTTGACGGTGCATCCCTCCCTGGTGTCGCTGGACCCCGTGAAATTGCATTCTGTCGCACCGCGCTGGTGCACCCGCGTGCGCTTGGGTACAGTCCGACCATAGCCAACCACCATGCCACGAGGAAGACCATGCACACCACCCTGCACTTGAAAACCAGCTTGAAAGCCGTGGCGCTGCTGGCGGGCGTGGTGCTGGCCATGCTGCTCGTCATGGACGGACAGCAAGTACAACAGGCGCAAGCAGCACCGCTGCCGCTGAGCCAGGCAAGCATGCTGCTGCCGGCACTCGGCTGATACGCGCCACGCAACGGACATGACAACCATGAATAAACAAGATTATCTCGAGGCGCTGCGGCGCGCACTGGCAGGCTTGCCACCGGACCTGGCGGCCAAGACGCTCGACTATTACGAACAGACCTTCATCGAAGGCGCGGCGGCCGGCCGCAGCGAGCAGGAAATCGCCGACGACCTCGGCGATCCGAAGAAGATCGCCCTGACCTTGCGCACCAGCACCCACCGCCAGGCCTTCGAACAGAAGAAGACGCCCGTCAACCTGCTGCGCCTGCTCATCTCGCTGATCGGCCTGGCCATCTTCAACCTGTTCATGGTGGTGCCCGCCGCCGTCTACGCGGCCCTGCTGGCCACCCTGTATGCCGTCGGCCTGAGCTTTTACCTGGCCGGTATCGCCATCACGGCCAGCGGCTTGTCGGGCGCCAACGAACTGGTGCTCGACGGCCCGCTGCGCCACATCTTCATCCACGACGACGATGGCGGCGACGGCGACGACAGGCGCGAGACGCGCATCATCATCGGCGACACGGGCATCGAGGTGGACCACGTGCCCGGTCCCGTGCAGCGCGAGCCGGGCGAGACCGAGGCGCAAAATACCTCGTCGCGCATGATGGAGCGGGCCGAAGCGCTGGCCGGCAGCGGCATCCGCATCTCGACCGACATGGACCGCGATGCGCGCACCACGCAAACCGTGTTCGGCGTTGGCATGTTGCTCGGCGGCATAGTCATTTTCCTGCTCAGCCTGGTAGTAACGCGCTATACCTTGATCGGCCTCAAACGCTATATCGCCATGAATATTTCCCTGCTCAAAGGTCACTAAGAAAGGCTGTCATGAAACGCTTACTCAAAGTCGGTCTGAGCATGTTCCTGCTGGCCCTGGTCCTGATCGCCATGTCGTATGCGGCGCTGCGCGCCAAGGGCATCAGCAGCCCCAGCAGCGCCGCCGGCCGCGCCGTGCGCAGCGAAACGCGCCCCATCCCCGCCGATATCACCAGCATCGACCTGGCGGGTCCCATCGACCTCGTGCTGCGCCGCGGCGCCACGCCATCGCTGAAGGTGAGCGGCGAGCAGCGCCTGCTGTCGAATGTCGACACGACGGCCGACGGCACGACCCTGCATATCGGCCCGAAAGGCATGCTGTTCCACCATCGCCAGCCGCTGCAGGTGGAACTGGTGCTGCCGGCCCTCGTCCGCGTGGAAGTGCACGGCAACGGCGACAGCCGGATCACGGGCTTTTCCGGCGACAGTTTCATCCTGGAATTAACGGGTTCGGGCGACGTCAGCTTCACGGGCCGCTACAAGCAGGTGCAAGCGACCGTCAACGGCAGCGGCGACCTCGACATCAATGGCGGCAACAGCGACAGCGTGGTGCTGGAAATGGTGGGTTCGGGGCGCATCGCCGCCAGCGGCAATACCAAGTTCCTGCGCGCCGACCTGAGCGGCTCGGGCGATATCGACGCCGAGCACCTGGCCGCCGACAAGGCCAGCGTCAGCCTGCAAGGCTCGGGCCAGAGCACGATCTTCGTGCGCGACGCCGCCAACCTGAGCCTGCGCGGCAGCGGCGACATCCACGTCTACGGCAACCCGCGCCAGCGCGATGCGCAAAAGAGCGGCTCAGGCGACATCATCTGGCATTGATGTTGACAGCCGCGCCTCAGGCGCGGCGCTCTTCCAGCCACGTCACCGCCTGCTCGCCGGCCGCCTTGCCTTGCGCCAGGCAGGCCGTCAGCAGGTAGCCGCCCGTCGGCGCTTCCCAGTCCAGCATTTCCCCCGCCACGAACACGCCCGGCATGGCGCGCAGCATGCTGCCGTCCACGCCGTCGAATGCCACGCCGCCGGCGCTGCTGATGGCTTCATCGATGGGGCGCGGGCGCCGCAAGGTGACGGGCAGCAGTTTGATGGCGGCCGCCAGCCTGGCTTCGTCGGCAAAGTCGGCCGCGCTCAGGCATTCGCGCAGCAAGCCCGATTTCACGCCCTTTATTCCCAGCCGGCTTTGCAGGTGGCTGGACATCGAACGGGCGCCGCGCGGGCGCGTCACTTCCTCGAACACGCGCGCATGGCTGTGGTCGGGCACCAGGTCGAGCCAGATGGTGGTGCTGCCCTCGGCCGCGATCTGCTCGCGCAGGGCGGCCGACAGCGCGTAGATCAGGCTGCCCTCGACGCCGCCCGCCGTGATGACGAACTGCCCCTGGCGCTTGATCGTCAAGCCATCGATGTCGCGCGCCGTGACGGCCACCGTGGCCAGGTGTTCGCCCGCATGACGGCTGCTGAAATGCCCGCTCCAGTCCACGTCGAAGCCGCAATTGGCCGGCGCCAGAGGCGCCACGGCCACGCCCTGCCCTTGCAGCAGCGGCACCCAGGCGCCGTCCGAACCCAGGCGCGCCCAGCTGCCGCCGCCGAGCGCCAGGATCACGGCGTCAAAGGTGAAGCGGCGCTCGCCGTCCGGCGTGGCAAACGCCAGCTGGCCGTCCTGCCAGCCCGTCCAGCGGTGGCGCATGTGAAATTGCACGCCCGCTTCGCGCAGGCGGTGCAGCCAGGCGCGCAACAGCGGCGCGGCCTTCATATCGGTGGGGAAGACGCGGTTCGACGAGCCGACAAAGGTCTCCACGCCCAGGCCGTGCACCCAGTCGCGCACTTTTTGCGGGCCGAACTGGTCCAGTGCCGGTTTCACGCGCTGCGCCTGTCTGCCGTAGCGCGAGACGAAGGGCTGGTAGCCTTCCGCATGCGTGATGTTCATGCCGCCGCGCCCTGCCAGCAGGAATTTGCGGCCGACGGACGGCATGGCGTCGAACAGCTCCACCCTGCCCCCCCGCTCGGACGCCGCCTGGGCGGCCATCAGGCCGGCGGGACCGCCGCCGATGATGGCGATGTGGAAGGGAGGAAGGCTGGAGTTGGACATGGCAGGCTGGGAAACGGTGAAAACCCCGGCATTTTAGTCGAGATTGACGGTGTTCAGGCTGCCCGATGACGATCGAGCCCAAAAATGAGGCATACTGCTAGCGCATGCTGCAACGATCAGCAGTTTCATATCACCAGACGACGAGACACGAGAGGAGAAACACATGGGCGCAGGATTCTGGATTTCCCGCTATTTGCTGGCCAGCTCGATTTTATTCATCATCCTGATGGTGGTCGAGTACAGCAAGGGCACGACCAGCCAGGCCGATATCCTGAGCGCGCTGGCCTGGTCGCTGGTGGCGTCGGCCATCTTCATCGGTTCGAAGTACTGGCGCTACAAGAAAGCCGTCGCGTGTGCGACGTGCAGCGACGCCACGGGCGGCAAGCCGAAAAACAAGGCCTCATAAGACAATGGCCGCTCCAGGGAGCGGCCACTTTCAAGGCGCCGGCATCAGCCGCCCGTCACGGGCGGGAAGAACGCCACCTCGTCGCCATCCGATACGGGCGTATCGGCATCGCACATCACCTGGTTGTGCGCCATACGCAGCGAACGCGCCTGCGCCAGCGCATATTCCCAGTTGCCGCCACGGGCGATCAGCTGGGCGCGCACGTCGCCCACGGTACGCAGCGGCGCGGCCCCCTCTTCCACCACCAGCACTTCCTGGGCCGTACCCACCAGCTCGCGCACGCTGGCGAAAAATCGCAGATTGATCTTCATCAAGACTTCCTTAGTACAGCAATTCGTTAAACGGGATAAAGCGCAGCATGTCGCCGCGCGCGATGGACAGTCCCGGCGGGCAGTCGATCAAGCCGTCGCCCCACACGGTGGAGGTCAGCACGCCCGAACTCTGATTGGCGAACAGTTCCAGCGCGCCGTCGTCCGTCACTTTGGCGCGCAGGAATTCATTGCGCCTGTCCGCCTTCAGGCGCTCGAAATTGGCCGGCAGGCGGTAGCTGCGCGGCGCCACACTGCCTTCCACGCCCTGCAGGCGCAGGATGAAGGGGCGCACGAACAGCAGGAAGGTGACGAAGCTGGAAACGGGATTGCCGGGCAAGCCGACAAAGAACGCGTCCTTCACTTCGCCGAAGGCCAGCGGCTTGCCCGGTTTGACGGCGATCTGCCACATGTTCAGCCGCCCTTCCGCTTCCACGGCCGGCTTGATATGGTCTTCCTCGCCCACGGATACGCCGCCCGAGGTGATGATCAGATCATTGCCCTCGGCCGCCTGGCGCAGCACGGCGCGCGTCGCTTCCAGGCTGTCGGGCACGATGCCCAGGTCCGTGATCTCGCAGCCGAGGTTTTCCAGCAGGCCGCGCAAGGTAAACCGGTTCGAGTTGTAGACGGCGCCCGGCGCCAGCGGCTCGCCGGGCATGGCCAGTTCGTCGCCGGTGAAAAACACGGCCACGCGCAGCTTGCGCAGCACGGGCAGCTGCGCCAGGCCCACCGAGGCGGCCAGGCCCATTTCCTGGCTGCGCAAGCGCCGGCCGGCGCCGAGGATCACGCCGCCGGCGCGGATATCCTCGCCCTGGCGGCGCACCCATTCGCCCGCCTGCGGCACGTGGTTCACCGTCACCACGCCGTCCGTCACCGTGCACTGTTCCTGCATCACGACGCAGTCGGCGCCGTCCGGGATCAGGGCGCCCGTGAAGATGCGCGCCGCCGTCCCCGGCTGCAGGGGCTGGCCCACGTGGCCGGCCGCGATGCGCTGCGACACGGGCAGGCTGGCCGCGCCGCTGGCGCAGTCCTGCGCGCGCACGGCATAGCCATCCATCTGCGTGTTGTCGCGCTCGGGCACGTTCAGGGTCGAGGTCTGCTGCGCCGCCAGCACGCGGCCGTTGGCGCGCATGGTGTCGACCTGCTCCACCTGCGTCACGGGGCGCGCCGCGCCCAGCATGAAGGCTTGCGCCTCGGCCACCGACAGCATGGGCTTGCGTTCTGCAGTAGGAGCGCTCATCACAGGCCCGTGTTGGCGGCGATATACGCCTTCATTTTTTCCACGTCGGCACCCATCACGACGAACTTTTGCGGCAAGTCCTCGATGTTCTCGAAGCCGGCCGGGCGCTCCGCATCCACGCCCAGCGCTTCGAGGATGGTTTCGTTGAACTTGGCCGCCAGCGCCGTTTCCAGCACGATCATCGGCACATTGGGCTCCAGGTGCTCGCGCGCCACCTTGATGCCGTCGGCCGTGTGCGTGTCGATGGTGATGCCGTAGTCGTCGGCGACGTCGCGGATGGTGTCGAGACGGTCCTGGTGCGTGGACTTGCCCGACTTGAAGCCGTAGTTGGCCACCAGCTTGAATTCGTCGCCGTCGCTGCCAGGCTTGCCGGACAAGTCGAAGCCGCCATGCGTTTCCACTTTCGTGAACAGGGCGCGCACGCGGTCGCTGTCGCGGCCCACGAGGTCGTAGACGAAACGCTCGAAGTTGGACGCTTTCGAGATATCCATCGACGGGCTGCTGGTATGGTAGGTTTCGGCGGACTTGCGCACGCGGTACACGCCCGTGCGGAAGAATTCGTCGAGCACGTCGTTTTCATTGGTGGCGGCCACCAGTTTCGAGATGGGCAAGCCCATCATGCGGGCGATATGGCCGGCGCAGATATTGCCGAAGTTGCCCGATGGCACCGTAAACGACACTTTCTGTTCGTTGCTGGTGGTGGCCGCCAGGTAGCCGCGGAAGTAGTACACGACCTGCGCCACGACGCGCGCCCAGTTGATGGAGTTGACGGTGCCGATCTTCTGCTTCGCCTTGAACGGCAGGTCGTTCGACACGGCCTTCACCATGTCCTGGCAGTCGTCGAACACGCCTTCGACGGCGATGTTGTAGATGTTCGGGTCTTGCAGGCTGAACATCTGCGCCGTCTGGAAGGCGCTCATTTTCTTGTGCGGCGACAGCATGAAGACGCGGATGCCCTTCTTGCCGCGCATCGCGTATTCGGCCGCGCTGCCCGTGTCGCCCGAGGTGGCGCCGAAGATATTGAGTTCGGCGTCGTGCTTGGCCAGCGTATATTCGAACAGGTTGCCCAGCAGCTGCATGGCCATGTCCTTGAAGGCCAGGGTCGGGCCGTTCGACAGCGCTTGCAGGATCAGGGTGGTCTGGCCGCCCTTGACGACGTTTTCTTCGAGCACGCGCAGCGGCGTGATGTCGGCCGCGTTTTCGCCGGCGCGGGCGTTCTTGTAGACTGCCTTGGTATAGGTTTTCGCCGTCAGTGCCTTCAGGTCCGCGGCCGGGATATCGGTGGCGAACTTCTTCAGGATTTCGCAGGCCAGATCGGCATACGACAATGTGCGCCAGGCGTTGAGCTCGGTACCAGTGACTTGCGGGTAGTGTTCAGGGAGATACAGTCCGCCATCGGGGGCCAGGCCGCCCAGGAGGATGTCGGAGAATTGCTGCAAAGATGATTGTTGCGACTGCAATGGCGCTGTATCAGCGCGGGTAGACACGTAATGCATAGATTTGAAGAGTCCAGTTGAGCTGAGAGCGGTTGATCATGAATGGCAGCGGATATTATAGTGCCAGCCGCCGTCCAAGGCGAATCGCGTGGCGCGGACCAGGGCAGGATGTGACAATTGGAGAGCCTGACTATTATCAAACAGGCCATAATGGCATGAGATCAAGCCAGGCGAACATGGCCGGCGTACGCACTGGCGCGCGCCGCCGATTTGCGCCACACTGTGCTTTCTGCCCTGTACCGTGCCAATGATGGAATCGAGAACCATGGAGTCGAAAACCGGCCATGCCGATCAGTAAAAAACCGTACCTGCAAAGCGCCGCGCTGCGCCCTGACGCCGTCGTCGACCTGGACCGCTATCCGTTCACCATCCCCGCCATCCGCGATTTCGTGCACATCGATTTCCACCGCGACGTGACGTTTTTCGTCGGCGAGAATGGCAGCGGCAAGTCGACCATGCTCGAAGCGCTGGCCGTGGCGCTGGGCTTCGGCAAGGATGGCGGCACGCGCAGCGTGCGCATTGCGCAGGAATCAGACCAGGAATCGGGCCTGCACGCGCATCTGCGCCTGAGCAAGAGCTACAAGAAACCGGACGACAGCTATTTTCTGCGCGCCGAGAGCTTTTTCAATGTCGCCACGTATATGGACGACATGCCCGAATACCTGGGCAGCTATGGCGGCAAGTCGCTGCACGCGCAGTCGCACGGCGAAGCCTTCATGGCCACCCTGATCAACAAGTTGCGGGGCAAGGGACTGTATCTGCTGGACGAACCGGAGGCTGCCCTGTCGCCGAGCCGCCAGCTGGCGGCTTTATCGGTGATCCACCAGCTGGTGCAGGACGATTCGCAGCTGATCATCGCCACCCACTCGCCCATCCTGCTGGCCTACCCGCACGCGAAGATCCTGATGTTTACGGGCGGCGGCATCCACGAAGTGGCATATGAAGACACCGAGCACTTCGCCGTGACGCGCGATTTCCTGAATAATTATCCAAGAAGGCTGGAGCAGCTGTTCGAGGAAGAGTGAGGGTGATGGCTTGCTGCCGTGGTGATGTCGGCTTACGCGCTTTGCGCTAAGCCGACCTACGCGATGTTAAAGAGTCGCATGGGACGTCGCGGCGACGCGATGGACAATGTCGGCTTACGCCCTGCGGGCTAAGCCGACCTACGTACACTACGCCGACCGTGGCGTATCGTAGGTCGGATTAGCGCTCCGCGCGTAATCCGACACTACCAGCAACACATCAGCAAGCCGCATGATTCACCGTGATCACGTGGACCGCCAGGCCGCCCAGCGACGTTTCCTTGTACTTGTCCTGCATGTCCGCGCCCGTCTGGCGCATGGTTTCGATGACTTCGTCGAGGCTGACGAAATGCGTGCCGTCGCCCTTCAGCGCCAGCGAGGCGGCCGTGATGGCTTTCACGGCGCCCATGCCGTTGCGCTCGATGCACGGAATCTGCACCAGGCCGCCGATCGGGTCGCACGTCATGCCCAGGTGGTGTTCGATGCCGATTTCGGCCGCGTTCTCGATCTGTTCATTCGTGCCGCCCAGTGCCGCCACCAGGCCGGCCGCCGCCATGGCGCACGCCACGCCCACTTCGCCCTGGCAGCCCACTTCGGCGCCCGAGATCGAGGCATTGCGCTTGCACAGCATGCCGATGGCAGCCGCCGTCAGCATGAAACGGCGCACGCCGCCCACCGGATCGCTGGGGCGGCAGTCCTGCGCGTAGTAGCGCAGCACGGCCGGGATGATGCCGGCGGCACCGTTGGTCGGCGCCGTGACGACACGCCCGCCGGCCGCGTTTTCCTCGTTGACGGCCATCGCGTACAGGCTGACCAGGTGCACGGCGTCGTGCGGCAAGTCGTTGGCGCGGTTGTCCGACGCCTTGGCGTCCTGTGCCAGCCGCCATAATTTGGCGGCGCGGCGCTTCACGTTCAAGCCGCCCGGCAGGTTGCCCGTCGTTTCCAGGCCGTGCGCGATGCAGTCGCGCATGACGTGCCAGATGCGGTCCAGGCCTTCATTGAGCTCCGCGTCGCTGCGCTTGACGCATTCGTTCGCGCGCAGCATTTCGGGGATCGACAGGCCGCTTTCCACGCCATGCGCCAGCAGCTGCTCCATGGTGTCGAAAGGGAAGACGACGCGCGCGGAAGCGGCCGATTCCACTGCCGCTTCGGCCTGCGCTTCGCCGGCCTCGCGGATAAAACCGCCGCCGATCGAGTAATACACCTTGTCGACGCGGCTGCCGTCCGCCAGTTTCAAGGTAAACAACATGCCGTTCGGATGCTCGGGCAGCGACTCGCTCTTGTGCCAGATCAGGCCCGTGGCCGCCGTAAACGGCACCACGTGCGTGCCCAGCAGCGCGATTTCACCGGCCGCCTCGATGGCGGCCAGCTTGCTGTCGACGGCATCGGGCGCCACGTGCTGCGGCGTTTCCCCCATCAGGCCGAGAATGACGGCCTTGTCCGTGGCATGGCCCACGCCCGTCAGCGCCAGCGAGCCATACAGGGCCGCTTCGACGCCCACCACCTGGTCCAGCGGACCGTATTCGACCAGAAAACGCCGCGCCGCCACCATCGGCCCCACCGTGTGGGAACTCGACGGCCCGATGCCGATTTTAAACAGGTCAAATACGCTCATGTCCATATAGTGTCTCTTTGCTTGTGTTTTAGTTATTTATATTGTGTTCGTACGACTTCAGGCTGCCTTGGCCGCCTGCCCGGCGTCGACATTGGCCAGCATGTCGGTGACCATCTGCTCGACGCCGATTTGCGCTTTCCAGCCCCAGTCCGCGCCGGCCGTGCTGTCGTCCAGGCTTTGCGGCCAGCTGTCGGCGATGGCCTGGCGGCTGTCCGGCTTGTAGCTGATCTTGAAGTCCGGGACCATGTGCACGATGGCCTTGGCCAGCTGCTCGGGGTTGAACGACACGCCGGCCACATTGTAGGACGAACGGATCTTGATGCGCGCCGCCGGCGCGTCCATCAGCTCGATGGTGGCGCGGATGGCGTCAGGCATGTAAATCATCGGCAAGGTGGTGTTCGCGTCCAGGAAGCAGTCATAGCGCTCGCCGCGCAAGGCCGCATGGAAGATGGCGATGGCGTAATCGGTGGTGCCGCCGCCCGGAGGCGACTTGTAGCTGATGATGCCCGGGTAGCGGATGCTGCGCACGTCCACGCCATACTTGTTGAAGTAATACTCGCACAGGCGCTCGCCGGCCAGCTTGCTGATGCCGTACATCGACGTCGGGTCCATCACCGTCATTTGCGGCGTGTTGACCTGCGGCGTGTTCGGGCCGAAGGCGGCGATCGACGATGGCCAGAAGATGCGCAGGGGTTTGCCCGCCTCGCCCCGTTCGCGCGCCAGCTCCAGGATGTTGAGCAAGCCATCCATGTTCAGGCTCCACGCCTTCAATGGCGCCGCCTCGCCCGTGGCCGACAGCATGGCCGCCAGCTGGTACACCTGGGTGATGTTTTCGTCGGCGATGATCTGCGCCAGGCCGTCCTTGTCCAGCACATTCAACTGCGCATAGCGCTTGGCCTGGTACAGATTGTTGGTGCCGATGTCGCTGGCGATGACGTTGTCCGCGCCGTGCTGCAGCGCCAGTGCGCCCACCAGTTCACTACCGATTTGGCCGTTTGCGCCTATGACTAAAATGCGTTCCATCTTCTTGTCCTGAGTTCTTGTTAATTAGTAGTGGTGGTCAGCAGACCGAGTTCCTTGCCGGCCTGCTCGAAGGCGGCCAGCACTTTCACCAGCTGTTCGCGGGTGTGGGCGGCCGACAGCTGCACGCGCACGCGGGCCTGGCCCATCGGCACGACCGGATAGAAGAAACCCGTCACCAGCACGCCCAGTTCATACAGGCGGGCGGCGAATTTCTGCGCCACGGGAGCGTCGAACAGCATCACCGGCACCACCGGATGCGTGCCCGGCTTGATGGTAAAGCCGATGCGCTCGATCTCGCTGCGGAAGAACGCCGTGTTCTCATGCAGGCGGTCGCGCAGTTCCGTCGACTTGGCCAGGCGCTCGAGCACCGACAGCGAGGCGCCGGCGATCGATGGCGCCAGGGTGTTCGAGAACAGGTAGGGACGCGATTTCTGGCGCAAGGTGTCGATGACTTCCTTGCGCGCCGACGTAAAGCCGCCCATGGCGCCGCCCAGGGCCTTGCCCAGGGTGCCCGTGATGATGTCGATGCGGCCCATCACATTGTGGTGTTCGTGCGTGCCGCGGCCCGTCGCGCCCATGAAGCCGGAAGCGTGGCATTCGTCGATCATCACCAGCGCGCCGTACTTGTCGGCCAGGTCGCAGATCTTGTCCAGTTGCGCGATCGTGCCATCCATCGAGAACACGCCGTCCGTGACGATGACCTTGTGGCGCTTGCCGGCGGCAATGGCCGCCTGCAGCTGCACTTCCAGGTCGGCCATGTCGTTGTGGGCGTAGCGGTAGCGGCCAGCCTTGCACAGGCGGATGCCGTCGATGATGGAAGCGTGGTTCAGCGCGTCCGAGATGATGGCGTCGTTTTCATCGAACAGCGGTTCGAACACGCCGCCGTTGGCGTCGAATGCCGCCGCGTACAAAATCGTGTCTTCGGTGCCGAGAAAAGCGGAAATCGCCTGTTCCAGTTCCTTGTGCACGGTTTGCGTGCCGCAGATGAAGCGCACGGACGACAGGCCGTAGCCGTATTTTTGCGTGGCGGCGATGGACGCCTCTTGCGTCTGCAGGTCGCCGGACAGGCCCAGGTAATTGTTCGCACACATATTGATCAGGGTACGGCCATCGTCGCACACCACTTCGGCGCCCTGGCGCGAGGCGATCACGCGCTCGGGCTTGTACAAGCCTTGCTGGCGCAGTTGATCGAGGTTCTGTTGCAGACCGCTGAAAAAGGTGTTCTTCGCTTGCTCGCTCATGATGATCCTTGTGTGTCCCTGTTGTATGCGTGTTTGTTGTATCCGTGTGACCTCTGCCGCCATAGGGAAAAGCCGTCGCTTGACCGGTGCGCGCAGTATGCTGTACCGTGAAGCGCTGTTTGAAGTCTACACGTTTCCGTGATTTCCTTCAAAATCCACTATTTCGAACTGAAATTCAATATAGTGGATATTACCCAAGCCTTTTGAACTTTGCAAGCCACCTGCCGATGAAAACCAGCGTTTCGACCAATTCTCCCCCTGAAGTAGGTGCCACCCTGCAACGCCTGCGCCTGGCGCGCGGCCTGACACTCGAGGATTTGTCGCGCATTGCCGGTGTCTCGAAGTCCATGCTGTCGCAAATCGAGCGCGAAAAGGCTAATCCCACCATCGCCATCACGTGGCGCCTGGCCAACGCGCTGGGCGTGCAGATCGGCGAATTGCTGTCGAGCGCGGAAAAAGCCGTGGAAACCATCCGCATCACGGACGCCCACGAAACCCCCACCCTGCCCGGCGACCATGCCGGCTACGTGCTGCGCATCCTGGGGCCGATGGAACTGGCCGGCAAATACGAATGGTATGAAGTGACCCTGGCGCCAGGCGGCGAACTGGCGTCGCAGCCGCACGACCCGGGCACCACCGAGCATTTGACGGTGATCCATGGCAACCTGGAGCTGGAAGTGGGCGCGGCGAAGAAAAAGGTCAAGAACGGCGGCACGGCGCGCTATCCGGCCGACCAGCCGCATATCATCCGCAATCTGGGCAAGACCGAGGGCAAGGCTTTGCTGGTGGTCATACACCGCTAGAAAGCGAATGGGACAGGCAGGCGAAAGCGCGGCCATGGCTGCGCCGCACGCCCTCGCCGTGCCGTACTATTTGTACTCTTCGTACTGTCTGTACTGTCTTCGGGCACGTGCCTTGCCCTGACCGTTTTTCATCCGGCTTCGACTGCACACGGAAAAGCCGCGATACCCTACGGCAACGTTCACACTCCTGCGGTGCGCAATATGCATAGATGCCTATGCTAAGATTTTAGAATAAACAAGATTTCCAGGCCTGGATGTCTTCGCAGAGCGCCGCAGCACATCCCGGCTCGTCCCAGCGTCACGGCGCGGCCGCTCGCGTGGCATCCAGGCATCCACCGCTTACACGGAGCCCAGCGCGATGACCATTTCCGACAGCACCACCACCTTCCACAACAAAAAAGTCGTTCAGTACGATCCGGACCTGGCGTTTGACGCGTCGCCAGGCATCGTCTACCGCCTGTCGCTCGAATACGACGACAAGCGCAAGATGGCGGAACTGATCGCCGGCTTCCTCGACAAGGCCGACAAGGGCGCGCTCGAGGCGCTGATCATCGGCATGTGGGGCGACCCGTACGAAGCGGGCGCCGACGAGGTGATGGCCGCGCTGATCGCGCACGCCGCGGAACTGCCCAGGTTGCGCGCCATTTTCATCGGCGACATGACGTACGAGGAATGCGAAATCTCGTGGATCGTCCAGGGCAGCTACAAGCCCCTGCTGGACGCCTTCCCGCAACTGGAGGAATTGCGCATCCGCGGCGGCAATGAACTGGTCATCGAACCGTTCGCGCACCAGCACCTGCGCAAGCTGACCATCGAATCGGGCGGCCTCGATCAAAAGATCGCCGAGGCGCTGGCGCAATCGAGCATGCCGCAGCTCGCGCACCTGGAGCTGTGGCTGGGCACGGAAGAATACGGCTTCTCGGGCGACGTCGACCTGTACCGCAAGGTGCTGGCGCAGCTGACCGTGCCGACCCTGCGCTACCTGGGCCTGCGCGACGCGGAAATCGCCGACGACCTAGCCGTCTGGCTGGCGGAAGAAGCGCTGGTGGCGCAGCTCGACACCCTGGACCTGTCGCTGGGCACCATCGGCAACCTGGGCGCCGTGGCCGTGCTCAATCACACGCAGCTGGGCAAGCTGAAGCGCCTGGACCTGTCGCACCATTACATTTCCGAGGAAAACCAGGCCAAGCTGAAAGCGCTGCCATTCGACGTGGTGCTGGACGACCCGCAGGAAGAGGACGAAGACGACGGCGAAACCTACCGCTACGTGGCCGTCGGCGAGTAATCGTGGGCCAATAAGCGGAGTTTCATCCCTTGCATACGCAACTCACCCTGCTGGCCACGGCCGGCAGCAAGCGCGTGCGCCTGATGCAGGCGGCGCGCGCGCAACTGCGCCTGCCGCCGGCACGGGTGCTGGAATGGCGCGACTGGCTGGCGCAACCGGCGCTGCTGGAAGAGTCCTTGCGCCAGCCCGGCCGCTTGAAGATCGAGCCGCCCGGCGACGATGCCGCCGCCCATCTGCTGTTGCTGCATGCGGGCTGCCGGCTGCAGGACCGCCCTCCCGTGCCTGCGCCCGACCATGGCGAGCTGCTGGCGATGGATGCCTGGTTTGCCGGCTTCGCGGCCGCCATGCAGGCCGTGGCCGCGCAGCTGGCCGTCCAATCGCACGTGCAGGTCTACAATGCGCCAGCCGAGATCATTCTCATGACGGACAAGCTGGCCTGCCAGCGCCACCTGGCGGCGCACGGCGTGCCCATTCCGACTTTGCTGGGGCCCGTGGCAGGCTACGCGCATTTGCAATCGCTGCTGCATGAACACGACCTTGACCGCGCATACCTGAAACCGCGCTACGGCTCGTCCGCGTCCGGCGTCGTCGCCTATCGCCGGAACCGCGCGGGCAGGCAGCAAGCCACCACCTCGGCGGCATTGTCGCAGGCGGAAGGCCGGACCCGCTTGTTCAACGTCAAGCGCATGGCGCGCTACGAGACGGAGCGCGACATCGCGGCCCTCGTCGACGCGCTGGCCGCGCAAGAACTGTACGCGGAAGCGTGGCTGAACAAGCCGCGCTGCGGCGACAGCCATTACGACCTGCGCGTCGTCACCGTGGCCGGCCGGCCCGCGCACCGCGTGGCGCGCATCGGCGACCGGATGATGACCAATCTGCACCTGGACAACCGGCGCGGAGACGCCGCCGGCTTGTTGAACGCGGCCGACCTGGCGGCGCTGGAGGAAACCGCGGCCCTGGCCGCGCGCGCCTTCCCCGCCAGCCACGTCACGGGCTACGACCTCGTGGTGCGCCACGGCCAGGCCCACGCGCTCGAGGCGAACGCCTTCGGCGACCTGCTGCCAGGACTGCTCTGGCAAGGCGCGGACACTTACGCGGCGCAACTGACACATGTTTAACGACACAGCAATCATCCCCGACATGCACGGCGTCGTGGGCAGCCACGACATCGTCTTCATCACGCTCGACACCTTGCGCTACGATGTGGCGCAGGCGCTGTATGAGGCGGGCGAATTGCCCGTGCTGGGACGCTTCCTGCCGTCCGGCGGCTGGGAACGGCGCCACTCGCCCGCCACCTTTACGTATGCGGCGCACCAGGCCTTCTTCGCGGGTTTTTTGCCCACGCCGGCCGCGCCCGGCCGCCATCCGCGCCTGTTCGCCTCCGCCTTTGCCGGCAGCGAGACGACCTCGAAGCACACCTACGCCTTCGCGGAGGCGGACATTCCCGCCGCGCTGGCCGCGCGCGGCTACCGCACCATCTGCATCGGCGGCGTCGGTTTCTTCAACAAGCAGACGGCGCTGGGCACGGTGCTGCCGTCGCTGTTCCAGGAGAGCCACTGGAGCGCCGGCATGGGCGTGGCCAGCCGCCATTCGACGCAAAAACAGGTGGCGCTGGCCATCGAACGCCTGGCAGACGGCGAACAGCGCACCTTTTTGTTCATCAACGTGGCCGCCCTGCACACGCCGAACCGCGCCTACCTGCCGGGCTGCCGCGCCGACAATCTGGACAGCCACGCAGCAGCCCTGCGCTATGTGGACGGCGCGCTGGCGCCGCTGTTTGCCGCCTGCGCCGCGCGCGCGCCCACGTTCGCCATCATCTGTTCGGACCACGGCAGCGCGTATGGCGAAGACGGCTACCGTGGCCACAGAGTGGCGCACGACAGCGTGTGGAACGTGCCGTATGCGCACTTCTTCATCGCGCCAGCCCCATAGACCTTACACCCGCATTCCCAGGAAACCCCACCGTGAACCCATTCGTAGCAACGGACACCCTGGCGCAGCGCATGCGCCACACGCCCTACCAGGCGTATTCGTATTCCTATCCGCACAAGGCGGCCTACCGTGGCTTGCCGCAAGCGGCGCCACTGGCGCCGCTGTGGGCGCGGCAGGACCGCTCCGCCCTCTTCGCCTACATCCACATCCCGTTTTGCGAGATGCGCTGCGGTTTCTGCAACCTGTTCGCCATGGCGCGACCCGGCGCCGACATGGTCGAGCGCTACGTGCAGCAGGTGCTGGTGCAGATGCGCGCCCTGGCCGGCGCGCTGGGCGAACGCCGCTTTGCCCGTTTCGCGCTGGGCGGCGGCACGCCCACCTATCTGTCGCCGGCGCAGCTCGACACCCTGCTGTGCGGCGCGCGCGACATCCTCGGCATCGATTTGCAACGCACGCCGGCCGGCATCGAAGCGTCGCCGGAAACCATCACGGCCGAACGGCTTGCCGTGTGCCGCGCCCATGGCATCGACCGGGTCAGCCTCGGCATCCAGAGCTTTGCCGCCGGCGAAATGCGCGCGCTGGCCCGTCCGCAGCAGAACGCCACCGTCCATCACGCCATCGGCCTGATACGCGCAGCGGGTTTTCCCACGCTGAACCTGGACCTGATCTACGGCATCGCGGGCCAGACCATCGCCAGCCTGCTGGCCTCGATCGACAGCGCGCTGGCCTTCGCGCCCGAGGAGCTGTACCTGTACCCGCTGTACGTGCGCGAGCAGACGGGGCTCGGGAAAGTGGCGCGCCGCCAGGGCGCCGCCACGCTCAACCCCATCATGCTGGCGCGCGACGGCGACAGCCGCCTGGCCCTGTACGCGGCCGCACGCGACCATCTGCGCGCGCGGGGCTACGTACAAGTCTCGATGCGCATGTTCCGCGCGCCGCATGCGCCGGAACAGGACGGTCCCTCGTACTGCTGCCAGAACGACGGTATGGTGGGACTGGGCGCGGGCGCCCGCTCGTACACGGCCAACCTGCATTATTCGAGCGAATACGCGGTGGCGCGCACGGAAACCATCGGCATCATCGAGCAATACCTGGCGCTCGACGAGGCGCGCTTCGCCCAGGCGGAGCACGGCTATGTGCTCGACGCGGCGGAACAGCGGCGCCGTTACGTGATCCAGTCGCTGCTGACGGAGCCGGGACTGGACCGCGACGCCTACACGGCCCGCTTCGGCACGGCGTGCGAGGACGACTTGCCGCAGCTGGCCGAGCTGCATGCGCTGGCCCTGGTGGAGTACGACGGTGCGCTGCTGCGCCTGAACGACCGCGGCTACGCGTATGCCGACACCATCGGCCCGTGGCTGGCGTCCGATACGGTGCGCGCGCTGATGGCGGAAAGCGGCCAGGCGTGCTGACAGCGCCGCCCGGTTTCGCGCAGGCGGGAACGCTGTCCCTGCTGTACCGGGGCACGCTGGCCAGCTGCAACTACGCCTGCGGCTACTGCCCGTTCGCCAAGAAACGCGACAGCCGCGCCGCGCTGGCCCGCGATGCGCGCGAAGTGGCGCGGTTTGTCGACTGGGTGGCGCGCCAGACGCGCCCCATCGGCATCCTGTTCACGCCATGGGGCGAAGCGCTGGTGCGGCGCCACTACCGCGCGGCCATGCAGACACTGGCCGCTTTGCCGCACGTGCGCCAGGTGGCGCTGCAGACGAATCTGTCCGGCCCATTGAACTGGCTGGATGGCATGGATGGACGGGACAAGGTCGGCCTGTGGTGCACCTACCACCCGGACCAGACCACCCTGGCGCGCTTCCTCGAACGCTGCGCGCGCCTCGACGCCATGGGCGTGCGCTATTCCGTCGGCGTGGTGGCCATGCAGGCGCACCTGGACGCCATCCGCGTCCTGCGCGCGGCCCTGCCGGCCCACGTCTACCTGTGGCTGAATGCGTATGACCGCCGTGGCCCCGGCTACTACAGCGCGGAAGACCTGGCCTGGCTCGACGCCATCGACCCATGGTTCGCGCAAAACCGCCGCCCGGCCCCGTCGCGCGGCAAGCCCTGCCTGGCGGGCGAAGCGTCGCTATCCGTCGACGGCGACGGCGAACTGGCGCGCTGCCACTTCGTGCCCGAGCGGCTGGGGAATTTATACACAGACGAACTGGCGGACATCCTGCGCGAAAAACCATGCCCGCGCTTCAAGTGCGACTGCTATATCGGCTACGCGCAGCGCAAGGACTTGCCGTTTCAGGCGATGTTTGGAATGGGGGTATTGGCGAGGATTGCCCCACTGCCATGACCTTGACCGTCCCCAAATAGCCAGCCACTCGATCTTTAAACTTTAAACTATTGCTCAATTGCCTGGAACGGGAACAAACGTTCCAATATATACATAAGGC
Source organism: Janthinobacterium sp. SUN118 (assembly GCF_030397695.1). Lineage (NCBI taxonomy): Bacteria > Pseudomonadati > Pseudomonadota > Betaproteobacteria > Burkholderiales > Oxalobacteraceae > Janthinobacterium > Janthinobacterium sp. SUN118. Next base: position 2,939,845 of record NZ_JAPUBV010000001.1, read on the forward strand.
GCCAGGTCGAATACCTTCGCCAATTCAGCCGCATCATAGACATTGATATCCGGCGTGGCCGACAATGCAGATGTGACCATGGCAAGGCGCCAGGATGAATTGGATTGCAGACCTTTTCTGTGCTCATTTCTGGTAAGAAAGAACTGGGGCGAAGCACCGGCCGTGCCTTTCACTTCCACATGCAGAGTCAATTTCCCTTTTGTAAAAGCGAAATCATAACCACACGGCAGGTGCGTGACGCGTTCGCATGTATATCCCAATTTTGCATAATGTGCTATAGCGACACGCTCCGCTGCCTTCTCCACTTTTTTCCGATGCTCTGCTGTACCAAATCCTTTCAAGGGATCAGCAGCGTCAAGCTCGGGATTGGGCAGATTTTGCTCGTTAGGATTTTTGACCGCCAATGGAGCCAACTCCTTTACTCTGCCTTCAAGGAGATGAAGAACACGCTTCTTGCTGTCGTTTGTATCGACGTCTGGCCCCGCTAAAAAAGAGTATTTCCCTTGCCTTACGGTAGGATCAGAGAATGGCCTGGTTCGGCATTCTGGAGGGATGATATGTACGGTCTTACTGCTTATGCAATATGACCAATCGTAGCCTGGGCTTCCAGATTCACCGCGCTGCCTCATGACGCCGTCCGGTGGCGCAAGCCATTCTCCATGCAATGTAGCATTCTCATACCAACCGACAATATGAATACCCTTATGTTTCGGATTTTTCGCCAAACAAATGACAGTCCAGCCATGTGGATCATTATTTGATGGCGTATATTTCTTATTCTGTGGCGGAACATAGCAGTAAAATGTTCCGTCGGGGCTCGGGTTAAAATTGAAAGCTTCATGTCCCGGGCCTCTTGTCTTGCTATTTTTCTTGCCTTTCAGCCAGCTAAAATTTCCGTCAACTGGTTCTCCGCGATAATAGTCAGACCAACCGAATTTTACCCACAAAACTTTCTTCATTATTCAAGCCCTCGCGCATTTTATCTTTATTCAAAAATTCAATACCGAGGATACATTATTTATTTTCACAACACCATCTTGCCGAACAAGTTCCAAAAAAATAAAATTTTTAAAATATCATTTTTCAGAAATAACATAAAACCAGAAGACAGATGCAGGACCCTGATACTGTCAGGCTGCGCTAACAGAAATACATGCGTCTTCTCATGCGTCCGATTGAAAATCAAATAAGCAAAAAAAAGCGCGGACCGATTGGCCCGCGCTTTCCATTGTCAAGCAACTACCTGATTACTGCGCCGCCACCTTGGCCGGTTCCGTATTCACGGCTGGCGTCATCTTCAGCGAACGGCTGAGGAAGCCCCAGCGGTCGGCCACTTCCTCGATCTGCTTGGCCGTCGGCTTGCCGGCGCCATGGCCCGCCTTGCTGTCGATGCGGATCAGCACGGGCGACGCGCCGCCTTGCGCCGCCTGGGCGGCGGCGGCGAACTTGAAGCTGTGCGCCGGCACGACGCGGTCGTCGTGGTCGGCCGTCGTGATCATGGTGGCCGGATAGCAGCCGCCCGCCTTCAGGTTGTGCAGCGGCGAGTATTTCACCAGCGCCTTGAACTGCTCGGCGTCGTCCGACGAACCATAGTCAGGCACCCAGCCCCAGCCCACGGTGAACTTGTGGAAGCGCAACATGTCGAGCACGCCTACCTGCGGAATCGCTGCCGCGAACAGGTCGGGACGCTGCGTCATGGCCGCGCCCACCAGTAGGCCGCCATTGCTGCCGCCGCCGATCGACAGTTTCGATGGCGACGTAACCTTGTTGGCCACCAGCCATTCGGCCGCGCCGATGAAGTCGTCGAACACGTTTTGCTTGTTCAGCTTGGTACCGGCCTGGTGCCAGGCTTCGCCGTATTCGCCGCCGCCGCGCAGGTTGGCCATCACGTAAACGCCGCCCATTTCCACCCAGGCCAGATTGGCCACGGAGAAGCTCGGCGTCAGCGAAATATTGAAACCGCCGTAACCGTACAGGTAGGTCGGGTTCGTGCCATCCAGCTTCATGCCTTTTTTCGAGACGATGAACATCGGCACCTTGGTGCCGTCGCGGCTGGTGAAGAATTGCTGGCGCGTTTCAAAGGCGTTCGGGTCGAAATCGACCTTCGGCTGGCGGTACACCGTGCTCTTGCCCGATTTCATGTCGTAGCGGTAAATGGTCGCTGGCGTCGTGAAGCTGGTAAACGAGTAGAACGTTTCCGTGTCACCACGCTTGCCGGCGAAGCCGCCCGCCGAACCGATGCCCGGCAAGGCCACTTCGCGCACCAGCTTGCCATTCAGGTCGACGATCTTGATTTGCGTTTGCGCATCTTTCAGGTAGTCGAGCACCAGCTGGTTGTTGATCAGGTTGACGGCGACGAGGGTTTCCTCGCTTTGCGGCACGATTTCCTTCCAGTCCGCAGGCGCGGGCTTGCGCGTATCGATGGCGATCACGCGCGATTTCGGCGCCTTGTTGTCCGTCTTGAAGAAAAACACGGGGCCGTCGTTGTCGATGAACGAGTAGGAGGCGTCGAACGCTTCCAGCAAGCCCACAACCTTGGCGTTCTTCTGGCGCAAGTCCTTGTAGAAGACGCGGTTCTTGCGTTCCGTGCCCTGCGTGGCCGTGATGATCAGGTAATTGCCGTCGTCGCTGACGGTGCTGCCGCCAAACGCCCATTCCTTCTGGTCGGGACGGTCGAAGACCAGCACGTCATCGCTTTGCGGCGTGCCGATCTTGTGGAAATACAATTTCTGGAAGTAATTGATATCGGCCAGCTTGGTCGCCTCGTTCGGCGCGTCATAGCGGCTGTAGAAGAAGCCGGTATTGTCCTTGGTCCACGAAGCACCGGAGAACTTGGCCCACTTGATGTGGTCCGTCAAATCCTTGCCCGTCTCGATATCGCGCACTTTCCACTCGTTCCAGTCGGAACCGGAAGCGGCCGTCGCGTAGGCCAGGTATTTGCCGTTCGGGCTGATCGAGGTGCCGGCCAGCGCCACCGTGCCATCGGTGGACAGGGTATTCGGGTCGAGCAGCAGGCGCGGCTCGTCCGTCAGTTTCTTCACCGTGTACAACACGGCCTGGTTCTGCAAGCCATCGTTGCGGCTGTAGAAATAACGGCCGCCCTGCTTGGTCGGCGTAGAGAAACGCTCATAGTTCCACAGCTTGGTCAGGCGCTGCTTGATCGCTTCGCGCTCGGGGATGGTGCCCAGGTACGCTTGCGTCAGCTTGTTTTGCGCCGCGACCCACTCGCCCGTCTCGGCACTGTTGGCGTCTTCCAGCCAGCGGTAAGGATCGGCGATGGTGGTGCCGAAATAGCTGTCCTGCTGGTCGACCTTCTTGCTGACCGGATACGTCACGGCAGCGCCGTCGCCTGCCGGGCACGATGGCGTGGCGGCGCTTTGCGCCAGGGCATTGCCACCGAAGGCGGCCATCAAGCTGAATATGAGGGTTGCACTACGTAATTGCATGGGTTTTTGTCTCATTGTTGGATGTCGAGGAAAGCAGGCCGCTCAAGTACGGCTGCCCATGTTGACTTTCGCCAAGAGAAATCATAGCGCGGATTGCCACTTTTAATGCACAGTTATCCGGCCGCTTTACCGACTTTTGTTTGGGAAATTCCCGGTAATGACCATGATTTATCTCGCTTTCACCGAAATCGACAAACGGACGTTCATGCAAGCAACATTATCAAAAACAAAGTCGTTTCATCAAGCGGTCATAAATCTTCTTTACTATCGGCAACATGTTCATGGCCCGTCCAGCGGCCGTGCCGCCACGTCCGCCTATGCACACTCTCGCCCTCCCCGCCGCCACCTGCGCGCCCGCCGCCCCGCCGTCGAACGTGGCCTACCTGAAGCCGCCATCCACACCCATGAACATCGAAGGGACGGACGCCTTGCACGAGATCCTCGCCGGCCGCAAGCTCAGCGCCCTGTTCCAGCCCATCATCCACATGCAAAGTGGCGACATCATCGGTTATGAAGGCTTGATACGGGGCCCGTCCGACAGCCCCCTGCATGCGCCGATGAACCTGTTCAAGGTGGCGCGCGCGAATGACCTGACCCTGGAAGTCGAGCACCTGTGCCGCCAGGTCGTGCTCGAGCGCTTTGCCGAACTGCAGCTGCCCGGCAAGCTGTTCCTCAATGTCAGCCCCGAATGTTTGTTGTTGCGCAATGCGCGCCATGGCGAAACGCTGGAATACATCGAGCACATCGGCATCAATCCGGACCGGGTCATCATCGAGCTGACGGAAAACCAGCCCACCTACGACTACGAACTGATGCGCGAAGCGGTGCTGCATTACCGCAATATGGGTTTCCAGATCGCCATCGACGACCTCGGCGAAGGCTTTTCCAGCCTGCGCCTGTGGTCGGAACTGCGGCCCGAATACGTGAAGATCGACATGCACTTCATCCAGGGCATCAATCACGATCCCGTGAAACTGCAGTTCGTGCGCTCGATCCAGGAAATCGCGGAAAAATCGGGCACCCTGGTGATCGCCGAAGGCATCGAGGCGCAGACGGAACTGCTGGTCCTGCGCGACCTCGGCGTGGCGTTCGGCCAGGGCTACCACCTGGGCCGTCCGAATATGGTGCCGGCGCGCGCGCTGCCGGCCGAAGTGGTGCAGGCGCTGGGGCGCCATGGCGTGGCCGTGTATCCGCAGCGTAGCAACCTGGAGAAGAATGGCGCCAGCATCCGCAAGCTGCTGCACCGCGTGGCGGCCGTCTCGCCCGAGAAAAACAATAACGAGGTGTATGACATTTTCCTGAAAGACCCGAAGCTGATGATCATCCCCGTCGTCGACGCGGGCGTGCCGCTGGGCCTGATCAGCCGCTTCGAGATGATCGACCACTTCGCCCGCCCCTACCAGCGCGAACTGTACGGCAAGAAATCATGCAGCCTGTTCATGGATGCCACGCCCCTGATCGCCGACCACGAGACAAGCTTGCAGGAACTCAGCTACACCATGGTGCAATCGGATGCCCATCACCTGTTCAACGGTTTCATCATCACCGAGCACGGGCGCTATCTGGGCATGGGCACGGGACACGACCTGATGCGCGAAATCACGCAGATGCAGATCAACGCGGCGCGCTACGCCAATCCCCTCACGCAATTGCCCGGCAACGTGCCCATCAACGAGCACATCGACCGCCTGCTGCACAGCGGCAGCCGCTTCTGGGTCTGCTATTGCGACCTCGACCACTTCAAGCCCTTCAACGATGTGTACGGCTACCGCAAGGGCGACGACGTGATCCAGCTGACGGGAGAAATCCTCAGCGGCCATTGCGACCCGAACCGCGACTTCATCGGCCATATCGGCGGCGACGATTTCATGATCCTGTTCCAGAGCGAAGACTGGGAAACGCGCTGCCAGGCCATGCTGAACGATTTCGCGGCCGCCATCCTCGCCTACTACAGCACGGGCGACTGCGAACGGGGCGGCTACATCAGCGAAGACCGGCAAGGCAAGAAAGTGTTTTACTCCTTGATCAGCCTGTCGCTGGGCGTGATCAAGGTGGAAGCGCACCAGTACTACACGCACCATCAAATTGCGACGCAGGCGGCGGAAGCGAAGAAGCAGGCCAAGAAGATCCACGGCAACAGCCTGTTCCTGGACCGGCGCCAGGGCGCGGGCGTGGCGCGCATGGATGCGTAGCGAGCCCGGGCAGTAAGCAGGCCGCTAGATACGCAGCAGTTCGCTGAACGCATTCGTACCGCAGGCATCGGGCAGAAAAGCCAGCGCGATGCGATCGCCAGCGCGCCGCGCCTGCACGCGGTAGCTGCCCACGGGTAGATCCACGAACAGGCCGCCGTACGCCGTGTCCGGCTCCAGACCGCCGCCCGTGACATCCTCGCCGGCGCCGATGAAGACGCGGCCCGAAACGACGGCCAGATGCACGCTGGCGTGCGGCGCGGCCAGTTCGGCGAGCAACTCGATCTCGTACGCGCCATCGCTGCCCAGATTGAAGAACGCCACCTGTCCCGCATTCACGGCCGCAAGTTCCGCGCCGGGTATACTCCACCAGTCGCAGTCATCGGCCAGCTTGTGGCGCACGCCTGCGGGATCGAACACGCACACGGTGGCCGTGTCGGTCGACAGCGTGAACGTGCGGCCTGCCACCGCTGGCATCAGGCCAGCCGCGGCGCGGGGCCCAGCAGCGGCTGGCTGGCGATATACGCCTCGCCGGCCTCGGCATCCCACGGGAAGTGGCCGTCGCGCGACGGCCAGACGATTTGCTGCAAGGTAAAATCATTGCCCTGGTAATACCAGCGCGCATAGCCGACGTAGTCGCGGTATTGCGCCTCGGGCACGCGCACGAACGCGCATGGATGGCCTTTCAGCAAGGCGTCCGTGGTGCCGGTGAAATCCGTGATGGCGCCGCTGCGCGCGGCATCGAGCGCCACGTCGAGTATCTGATGGGCCGTCGCCTGCGGCAAGCCCATGATCAGGAAGTCGGGCAAGCCGAAGCTATGGTAGACGCCGATCGTGAAACTGTAGCCGGGGCCTTCTTCATCGCCGCTGATATGCACGCAATGCCAGCCATGCGTGGCAATGTCATCGATGACTTTTTGCTCTGATGCATCTTCGCCTGCCTTCCTGACCATCGTCCACCTTTCACTGTACTGTATCGCAATCCATGCCCCACGCGCCGTGCTCGCTTGACACGACGGACATACTGAGCGGCAATTATCGCATGGCTGCGGCAGCGCCGCATCAGGCGTGCGGTGGCGCCGGCAAGACGTGCGCCTGGCGCCATTGCCGCGTCAATTCCTGCGCCGCCTGCAAGGCTTCGGGCGCCAGCTTGCCGGCGCTGGCTTCGCGGGCGCTGCCGGCCGCGCCATCGCCGCCTTCGGCCGCCAGCTCCAGCCACATGTAGGCGCGCACGGGGTCCTTGCCCACGCCGCGGCCGCTGTTATACATGCCGCCCAGGTTGTACTGGGCCAGTGCATGGCCTTGCTCGGCCGCGCGCGCATACCAGTGCACGGCCAGGCCGTCGTCCTGCGGCACGCCGTGGCCATTCGCGTACATGACGCCCAGGTTGTTTTGCGCGCTGGCATCGCCCTGCTCGGCGGCCGTGCGGTACCAGCGCACGGCGCAGACCTCGTCGCGGGCCACGCCGTGGCCGTTGGCATACATCACGCCCAGGTTGAACTGGGCGTTCGACGCGCCCTGGGCCGCCGCCCTCGCATACCAGTCGAGCGCCTGGCGCAAGTCGCGGACGATGCCGCGCCCTCCCGCATACATGCCGCCCAGGTTGTATTGCGCCATGCAATGCCCTTGCAAGGCGGCGCGGCGGTACCAGGCGACGGCGCGCGCCTCGTCCTTGTCCACGCCCTGCCCGCGCGCCAGCATCAGGCCCACGTTGAACTGGGCGTCGGCATCGTCCTGCTCGGCCGCGCGCTGCAGCCACGCATACGCGCGCAGCTGGTCGGGCGCCACGCCCAGGCCCTGCGCATACGCCACACCGAGTTGCCGTTGCGCCACGGCCAGGCCCTGGGCGGCCGCCTGGCGGAACCAGGCCAGCGCCTGCGCATCGCTTTGCGCCACGCCCTGGCCCCGCTTGTAGACGAGGCCCAGGTTCAGCTGTGCCTGGGCATCGCCCTGCAAGGCGGCCTTGCGGAACCAGGCCAGGGCCAGCGCATCGTTCTTTTTCGCGCCCAGCCCCTGCGCATACGCTTCGCCCAGCAGCGATTGCGCGCTGGCCACGCCCTGCTCGGACGCGCGGTAGAACCAGGCCAGGGCCAGCTCGTCGCTTTGCAGCACGCCGCGTCCCTTGCGGTACATCTGCCCCAGGTTCTGCTGGGCCGAGGCATCGCCCTGGGCCGCCGCGCGGCGGAACCACAGCACGGCCTCTTCATCGCTCTGCGCCACGCCACGGCCGTGGTAATACAGGGCGCCCAGGTGATTCTGCGCGAACGCCAGGCCCTGCAGCGCCGCCAGGCGCAGCCAGACAAACGCGCGCGCGTCGTCATGCACGACGCCTTCGCCCTTCTTGTACATCAAGCCCAGATTGAACTGGGCATAGGCATTGCCCTGCTCGGCCGCCGTGCGAAACCAGATATACGCCTGGTGGCTGTCTCTGGCAGTATGGTGCTTGTCCATGTGCGCCCCCATCCACATTGCGCTTGCCGGCAGCGCGCGCAAAACGGCGGCCCAGGGCGGCGAAATCGTGTGTGTTGCCTAAATTTTAAATTCGATGCGGGCGAAGGGCTTGAGCGAACTCAAAGAAAATAACAAAATTATATCGTTTTGATGAGTCCGCTTTTGGGCACGCGCGATGGCATTGACGCTACGCGTCTTCCGCGTCTTGCTGGCCGAAAATGTCTCGTTGAAGGATCGTGCCCGTCTGGGCTGCGCGCCAGGGCGGCGCGCGGCGGGAGGCAGGCGGCCGTCAGCGGCGCGACGGATGTTTCTGCAGGAATTGCGGCACTTTCGCGGCCGCCAGCTTGTTCAGCGACACGAGCAGGTCCGCATCGACATCGGTGATGCCGTAGTTGCTGCGCAAATGGCGGCCGATATGGATCAGCACTTGCGCCGCCACTTCCGCATCGGACTCGGCCCTGTGGGCCGCGCTCTTGAAAGCGATGCCCAGCTGGCTGGACAGCAGCCCCAGCTTGTAGCTGGACATGCCGGGAAACACGCGGCGCGACAGTTTCAGCGAGCACACGAGCGACTGGTGCGCGGGCGCCAGGTTCAGGCGGGCGCTTTCCGCGCGCAAAAACTTTTCATCGAAGCTGGCATTGTGCGCCGACAGGGCGTCGCTGCCGATGAAGTCGAGCAATTGCGGCACCACGTCGGCCACGGGCGGCGCCTTGTCCACCATCGCCTGCGTGATGCCCGTCAAGCCCGTGATGAACGAGGGAATGCGCGCATTGCAGTTGATCAGGGTCACGTAGCGGTCCGTGATCTGCCCGCCCTCGATGCGCAGCGCCGCCACTTCCGTGATGCGGTCGCCCATGTCGGGCGACAGACCGGTCGTCTCGAAGTCGATCATGACGATCGGTTTGTCAAACACATTCATGGAGCGCTCTTTCGTGGGTACGGCCAAGGGGTACGACTAGGATATCGATAAAATGCCCAGGGCAAGGCGCGGCAACGCCGCCATGGGCATTGTATCAGCCGAACTTGCGCACGGCGTCCAGCGCCAATCCCGCACCGATGCTGCCGAACAGGTCGCCTTCGACCTTGCGCGCCGCCGGCACCAGGGCCGCGATCTTTTCGCGCAGCAGGCGCACGCCGCTCGAGCCGCCCGTGAAGAACACCGTGTCGACGGCTTCCGGCGCCACGCCCGCGTCGCGCAGCAGGCGCAGCACGGTTTCTTCCACGGAACCGCACAGGTGGCCGATGGCTTCGTCGAACTGCGCACGTTTCAGCAACAGGCTTTGCGCGGGCGACAGGCGGTCCAGCTCCAGCTGCACTTCGGCCGCGTCGGACAGGGCAATCTTGCCTTCTTCCACTTTCATGGCCAGCCAGTGGCCGGCCCGTTCGTCGATCAGCTTTTGCAGGCGGCCCATCTTGTCTTGCTCACGCGCATCGCGGCAGACGTCGGCCAGCTGCACCCAGATCTTCTTCGTGTACGCGAGGTTGATCGTGTGCCAGGTGGCCAGGTTGAAATAATAGCTCGATGGTACTTCGCTATTGTTGTGCAGGCGGCTGCCATAGCCCAGCAGCGGCATGACGGACGACAGGCTCAGGTATTTATCGAAGTCCGTGCCGCCGATGTGCACGCCGCCGGTGGCGAGGATGTCGTCGCGGCGCTCGGCCTTCTTCGCCCGGTCGGGCGACAGGCGCACCAGCGAAAAGTCGGACGTGCCGCCGCCGATGTCGGCGATCAGCACCAGCTCTTCCCTGGCGATCTGCGACTCGTAGTCGAAGGCGGCGGCGATCGGCTCGAACTGGAAGGCCACCTCCTTGAAGCCGACGGAACGGGCCACTTCGGCCAGGGTGTCCTGCGCCAGCTGGTCGGCCTGGGCGTTGTCGTCGATAAAGAAGACGGGACGGCCGAACACGGCGGACGAGAATTCGCGGCCGGCCGACTGTTCGGCGCGGCGCTTCACTTCACCGATGAATTGCGCCAGCAACATGCGGAACGGCAGCGCGCGGCCGCCCACTTCCGTCTGGCCATCGATGAGGCTGGTGCCCAGCAGGCTCTTGAGCGAACGCATCAGGCGGCCCTCGTAGCCGGCCAGATAGCCGGCCAGCGCGGCGCGGCCAAAACTGACTTCCTCGTCTTCCGCATTGAAGAAGACGACGGATGGCAAGGTCGTCTTGCCATCTTCCAGGCCGAGCATGGTGCTCTGCCCTGGACGTGCCCAACCTACCGTGGAATTTGACGTGCCGAAATCGACGCCGCAAGCATTGGCCATGTCGACCCTTCCCTGAATAAAGGGGCGTTATGTTATCAGAACGGGCGCCATTGCACCAGAAAAATACGTCCGGCACGGTCAAGACAACAAGCTTGCTCTGCATCAAATACCCGCGGCGCGCAAAAGCTACTCTTGGGAAATTGACGCCGAGCAATTCGGCCAGCTCCCGGAGACCCATCGTGCCCCTCGTCCGCCTGCCCCATCCACTCTTGCCAGCTGGCTTGCTGGCTGCCGTCCTCATTGTCCTGGCCGGCTGCGGCGGCGGTGGCGGCGATACCCAGGCCGGCGCCGGCTGCTCGCTGCACGGCACGGCCGGCTGCGGCGGCAGCCGGCCGCCGCCCATCGTGCCGCCCGTCACCCCGCCGGTGACGCCACCGGTCACGCCGCCCGAACCGGCCAGCCTGGCCAGCGCCGTCACGCTCGTCTTTTCCAGCACGGAACTGGCCTCGGCCGGCCTGGCCGGCGGCGAGGTGACCGTCACGGCTCTCGTCAAGGATGGCGCCAACCTGGCCTTGCCGAATGCAAAGATATCGTTCAGCGCCGATTCCGGCATCCTTGGCAGCGTCGATGCCGTGACGGACAAGAATGGCCGGGCACGCGCCCTGCTGGGCACGGGCGGCGCGAATGCCAACCGCAGCATCACGGTGACGGCCACGGTCGGGCCGCGCACGGGCAGCGGCACGGTGGCCGTCACCGGCAGCACGCTCGAACTGCAGGGACCGGCGTCCCTGATGCTGGGCCAGGGCAGCGACCTGACCGTCACCGTGCGCGACTCGGCGCGCAAGCCCGTGGCCGGCGCCGCCATCGCCTACAGCACGGGCACGGGCAACAGCGTGCGCGTCAAGGGTGACGGCGCGGCGCTCAGCAATGCGCAAGGCCAGCTGGTGCTGCGGCTGAGCGCTGGCAGCCTGGGCAGGGATACCGTCTCCGTCAGCGCGCTGGGCGCCGCCGCCACACAGGCGTATGTCGTGGCCGGCAGCGACCTGCGCCTGAGCCCGGCCGTGGGCCAGGATGCGGGCGGCGCCGATGTCCTGCCGGAAGTGGCGACATTAGCCTGCCAGCCCATCGATGCGCGCTATGAGAAGGCGGGCGTGGCGCAGTCCGGCAGCGCCAGCCTGTCCACCTCGCGCGGCAGCCTGTTCAGCGACAGCGTTTGCGGCCAGGCACTGCCGGCCAGCCTGATCTTCAACAATGGCAACTTGCCGCGCAGCTATATCCAGTCCGCGCACGCGGGCGTGGCCACCGTCACGGCGGCCGTGGCGGGCGGCCCGACGGCGCAGACGCGGCTCGAATTCGTCGCGCCGCTGAGCGGTGCCAGCAAGCTCGCCGTGCAAGCCGAGCCGGCCGTCCTGCGTGCCAATCCCGGCAATGGCGCGCCTGCCGACAACGTCAGCGTCATCAGTGCCGTCGTGCGCGATGGCGCGGCGAACAACCTGGTCAAGAACGCGCCCGTCGTGTTTACCATCTTGAGCGACCCCAGCGGCGGCTACCTGCGGCAAACGGGCCGGGTCTTCAGCGGCAGCGACGGCCTGGCGCGCAGCGTGTATGTGGCCGGCCCGGCCGACAGCGGACGCGACGGCGTAGTGCTGCAGGCCCGCATCGAGGGCGCCGCGCAGGCCGCGGCCACGGGCCTCGTGCGCCTGACGGTGGCCAGGCAGGCGCTGTCGATCAAGCTGGGCACGGGCAACCTGGTGCGTGAACACTCGGCCAGCGTGCTGCAGAAGGAGTTCGCCGTTTTTGTTTCCGACAGCGCCGGCAATGCCGTCTCCGGCGTGGCCATCACGGCAGCCGCCTGGCCCAGCCGCTATGCCAAGGGCTATTATGTGTGGCAGGCGGACAAGCCCGAGTTCCCCGACACGGGCGTGTGGCGCCTGGCCCTGCCCCATTACAGCTGCGCCAACGAGGATGTCTTGCGCAACGGCATCTATGACGCCGCCTACGACAGCAATGGCAATGGCGTGCTCGATCCGGGCATCCCGCTGACCGTCAGCGCCAGCGACCTGAGCGATGCGCTGGGCATGGCCACCGTCACCGTCAGCTATCCGCGCAATTACGGTTCCTGGGTGCAACTGGCCCTTACCGTCAGGGGCACGGTCAGCGGCACGGAAGCGAGCGCCACGGCGGAATTGCCGCTGGCGACCGTGGCCAGGGATTTCAGCGAGCGCCGCGTGGCGCCGCCAGGACAGACCAGCCCGTATGGCAGCGGCGCCTGCGACAGCGCCGATTAGGGGCTGGCGGCGGCCATATCCCTTGCCAATCAGTCATATTTTTTGCAACATGAATAAGAAAACAGTCTTGCCATAAGGCAATCTTTTACGCTATGCTCAGCTTTCCCGTCCCGGCCGCCACAAGCGGCCGGGCCTGCAGGAATACTTTGAGACAGGTTGCTTGCCAGACCGCTATGCGAAAAAAGAATACTGTAGCCAGGAACCCCGGCGCGGCCCCCGCCAACCGCAGCGTGCCCGGTGCCGGACGGCGCGTCACCTCGTATGACGTGGCCCTGCTGGCCGGCGTCTCGCAGTCGGCCGTGTCGCGCTGCTTCAAACCGGGCGCCAGCGTCTCGCCCGCCACGCACGCCAAGGTCATGCAGGCGGCCATCACCCTCGACTACATTCCCAACGCGGCCGCGCGCAGCCTGATCACGCGCCGCTCGAACCTGGTGGCGGTCATCACTTCCAACCTGGCCAACCTCTACTATCCGCAAGTGCTGTCCGAGCTGAGCCAGCAAATCGCGCGCCTGGGCAAGCGCCTGCTGCTGTTTACCCTGGAGCGCGAGGCCGACATCGGCAAGGTCCTCGGCGACGTCTGGCAATACCAGGTCGACGGCGCCGTCGTGGCCGCCAGCCTGTCGGACGAGCAGCTGGTCGAGTTCGGCCGCCGCGACGTGCCGCTGGTGCTGTTCAACCGCAGTCCGCGCGAGCACGCCGTGCATGCCGTGCTGTGCGACCAGGCCGAAGCGGCGCGCCTGCTCGTGTCGCGCCTGGCCGAGGCGGGCCACCGCCAGTTCGCCATCATCGACGGCCCCGGCGATTCGGCCGTGGCGCAGGAACGCAAGGCCGGCGTGCTGGACCGCCTGCTGAGCCTGGGCTTGCCTGCCCCCATCGTCGTCAGCGGCAACTACGATTACGCCAGCGGCGGGCGCGGCTTGCGCAAGGTCATCGACCGCCTGGGCCGCGTGCCCGATGCCGTCATTTGCGGCAACGACATCATGGCCATCGGCTGCCTGGACACGGCGCGCCACCAGATGGGCATCCAGGTGCCGCTGCAGATGTCCGTGGCCGGCTTCGACGCGCTGGAAGCATCCGGCTGGCTCAGCTATGACATCACCACCTTGCGCCAGCCCGTGCAAAAGATGGCCGCCGACGCCGTCGCCATGCTGGGCGAACTGATGGAGCGGCGCGGCGGCCTCGCCGAGCGGCGCCGCTATTGCTCGTATCTGGTGGAAGGCAGTACGGCACGACTGACCTGCGAGCCGGCCTACATGGCACAGCGCCTCGGCATGATGGCCGCCGCCTAGAACGCCTGAGAAAACGCCTGTGGCGTTGTTGCCGGGTCTACGCTGGTCTTGCGCCGTACTCGCGTACTGTCGTCGGGGCGGCGCCCCGCCCGGGGCATTTTTCAGCCGTCCTCGTTCTCGGAGGCATAAAAAAAACCTCGCACGAATGCGAGGTTTTTTCACTTCCACCACCAAACGATCAACCGAAGATCTTGCCCTTCAGCATGTTCAAACCCTGGCTGACGAGGTCATTGCCTTCCGGTACCTGGCCATCCGGCGTCAGCTTGTCGATCAGCTGCGGCAGCAGGGCCGCCAGGCCGCCGAGGGCGGCGTCCGGGGCGACGCCGGCTTTTTCCGCGATTTGCGTGACCGTGTCGCTGCCCAGTGCATCCTTGATCTGTTCGCCGGACACGGGCGCGTTCGCGCCGGTGCCGATCCAGCTGGCCACTTGATCGCCGAGGCCGCTTTCCTGGAATTTCTGCAGCAGCCCGGGCAAGCCGCCATGCTGGTTGACCAGGTCCATCACGCTACCCAGCAGTCCCGATTGCGCGTCGCCATCCGTGCCCTTGTTGCCCAAAGCGCTCATCGCCTGTCCTGCAAGTTGATCTAGCAAACTCATCGTATTCTCCTGAACGCTATCCATTAGTGCCGCGTGATTGCGGCATTCGTCAAGGCCGGCACTCATTCTCCGACACACATAACCATTATACTATGAATAATAAAAATGCTATAATTACAATTTAACAGGAAGCCAAAAACAGGCTCGACTACAAGTTCGCCCACCTCCATCATATTTACTTCGGCACAACTTGCAAGCGTAAATTGACGGTTCACAAAAACGTGTAGAATTAATTTTCCTACTTACTGAGGAGTATCAAGAGATGAACATCAATAAAGCGGTAGACAAGGCCTACGAGAAAAAGACGTTCAAGGAAATCGCCGATGCGCCCGTCGATGCGCTGCAAGGCGTGAGCGAGAAGGATGCGGAGCTGCTCAAGCAGGCCTTCAATATCAAGACCGTGCGCGACCTGGCGAACCTGAAATACTCGAAATGGGCGCGCGCCATCGTCACCCTCGCCGATACGGAAGAATAAGACAGGGACATGCCCGAGGCATACCCGTCAGCACAGCCCGCCTCCGTCGGCGGGCTTTTTCATTGTGGCGCGCCAGCGGCTGGCAAGCCGATAGCCACGCGGAGGCGCGCTTGGCGACGCCATTGACCCTGCCCGGCATCTGCTGGCCATTGCAGGCAAGCACGGGCCATCTTGCCATGACGACACAGCACATCACGGGCCACTTCCGCGCCGGCGCGGGCCTGGACGCCATCGTCCTGTGCGATGTGCAACCCGCCGGCAAGTTTCGCAACGGCGCGGCGCGCCACTGGTGCCGCACCCATCAATGCTACTGGGGCACGCGGGCGGACGTCGACGGCTTGCAGGCAACGCGGCAGCTGCGCTGCCGCCAGCACGCCAGCCCCATGGGTTATGTGCTGTATCCGGAACTGTTCGACACCAGCCAGTTTCACGCCATCACCGTGCGCCAGGCTGCAACAGGCCTGCTGCAGCTGCGCGCCCGCGCCGGTGCCGGCGGCGCCCTGTTCAGCCGCGACGTGCCGGCCCTGGCCATCGATTGCCGCACCCTGCCCGGCCTGTTTCACCCCGACATCGTGCAGCTGAACATCACGCCGCCGGCCGCGCACGCCTTCGCCGCCGCGCTGCAAGCCGGCGTGCCGCTCGGCTGCAGCGACTGCGCCCGCTGCGGCCACCCGCACCTGGACCTGGGCGATTTCGCGCTGGCGCCGCACCGCCGCCATACGTGCGGCCACTGCGGCCACGACGCCACGCACAGCCCCGGCGCCATCGTTTCGACGCCCCTGTGGCGCTTGCGCGAATACGCCAGACGCGCGCCCGCACGCATCGCGCAATGCTTCTGAAGGTGCGCTTGGCCACAGTCAGGGCTGGCGCCAGCGCGTAGACTGGCCGCATCACCACCACGAGGACAGCCCCATGCCACACGCGCAACACCAGGACGAGGACGGCCAGTCAGGCGACGCAGGCGATTTGTCCGATCTGCTCAGCGAATTGCGCATCCTCCTGCCCGGTGCGCAGATGCTGACGGCCTTCCTCATCATCCTGCCATTCAATGGCGGCTTCGCCAAGATCGTGCAGGCGGAAAAGATCGTCTTCCTGCTGACGTTTTTTCTTTCCATGACCAGCCTGGTGTTGCTCAGCGCGCCAGCCATCCAGCACCGCGTGATGCGCCCGCTGCAAGACCGCGAACGCTTCAAGCGCGTGGCTGACCGCATCATGATGGCCGGGGCGTTGTCGCTGGCGCTGGCGTTTATCCTGGGCACGAACCTGGTGATCTCGGAAGTCTTCGGCCACATCGCCGGCATCGTCGCCTGCGCGCTGATGGGCTCACTCATCATCTGCATGTGGTGGTGGCTGCCCCTGCATTTGAAGCACGCCAGGAAAATCTAGGCGGCTACGCCCGCCTGTTCCAGCAAGGTTGCGCGGAAAATTCCCACCAGCGGGCGCAGGTTGACCTTGTGCCAGGCCAGCCACAGCGGCGTGCGATAGCTGAACCATGGCAAGGCGCGCACGACGACGCCGGCCGGCGCGTGCTGGCGCAGGCTATGCTGGATCATGGCCATGCCCAGCCCGGCCGCCACCAGGCCCAGCGCCGTCAGCGGTTCCGTCGCTTCCAGGCGGATATCGGGCGTGAAGCCGGCGCGCGCGCAGGCGGCGACGAAATTATCGTGTTTCAACGCGCTTTCCTTGTGCAGCACGGCAATCCATTCCTGGCCCGCCAGATCGGCGGGGGTCAGCTCGGCCTTGGCCGCCAGCGGATGCGTCTCCGGCAAGGCCAGCAGCATGGGGTCGCTCAGCACCTGCGCGCAATCGAGGTCGGGGTCATTCGGCAGCGGCGGTTCGCACAGCAGGGCGATGTCGAGGCTGCGCTGGCGCAAGCCTTCGATCTGCTCGGCCGAATGCAGGTTGTACAGGGCGATGTGCACTTGCGGCCGCGTGGCGCGCAAGGCGCGCAGGCCGTCCGGCAAGACGCCCGCATGCATGGCGTTCTCGATATAGCCGATGCACAGCCCCCCTTCATCGCCGCGCCCCAGCCGCTTCGCCAGCGCTTCCAGGCGGTTGCCATGGGTAATGAAGGCGCGCGCTTCGGCCAGGAAGGTGTGGCCGTCGCGCGTCAAACGGATGCGCTGGGCGCTGCGCTCGAACAGGGTCAGGCCCAGCTTGTCTTCGAGCTGGGCGATCTGCCGGCTCAGCGGGGATTGGGAAATATGCAGGCGCTCGGCGGCGCGCCCCACGTGTTCTTCCTCGGCGACGGCGATGAAGTATTGCAACTGGCGGATATCAAGCATGTCAGACCTTATAGGACTCAAGTTGCGCCAATTATGTCTTGGACAGGCTTAACTTGTCCAGCTATTCTGTCTCTACTCCTCCACACATTGAAAGAAAACACCATGACAATCAAACACTTACTGACAGGCAAACTGGGTTTCGGCACGGCGCCGCTGGGCAATATGTTCCGCAACATTCCTGAAGCCGAGGCGCTGGCCACCGTCGACGCGGCCTGGGACAGCGGCATCCGCTACTTCGACACGGCCCCGTTCTACGGCGCCGGGCTGGCCGAACTGCGCCTGGGCGCGGCCCTGAAACAGCGCCGCCGCGACGATTATGTCTTGAGCACCAAGGTCGGCCGCCTCATCCTCGATGAACTGGAAGACCCGGCTGCCCGCGAACTGGGCGAAAAAGGCGGCTTGTTCGAATTCGGCCGCAAGAACAAGATCGTCGACGATTACTCGGCCGACGCCACCCTGCGCTCGATCGAAGACAGCTTGAAGCGCCTGGACACGGACCGCCTCGACATCGTCTGGGTGCACGACATCGCGCAGGATTTCCACGGCGACAACTGGCTGGCGCAGTTCGAGATTGCCCGCACGGGCGCCTTCCGCGCGCTGACCCGCTTGCGCGAAGAAGGCGTGATCAAGGCCTGGGGCGTGGGCGTGAACAAGGTGGAACCGCTGGAACTGACCCTGGGCCTGGCCGAAGCGCAGCCCGACGCCTTCCTGCTGGCCGGGCGCTACACCCTGCTCGACCATGAACGGGCGCTGCAGCGTCTGATGCCGGCCGCGGCAGCGCAAAACGTCGACATCGTCGTCGGCGGCCCCTACAGTTC
This sequence comes from Janthinobacterium sp. SUN118, assembly GCF_030397695.1. Taxonomy (NCBI): domain Bacteria; kingdom Pseudomonadati; phylum Pseudomonadota; class Betaproteobacteria; order Burkholderiales; family Oxalobacteraceae; genus Janthinobacterium; species Janthinobacterium sp. SUN118. The sequence goes on from NZ_JAPUBV010000001.1 coordinate 2,957,888, forward strand.
GGGCATCCTGGCCGGCGGCGCGCATTTCGAATACCAGAAGGCCTCGCCCGCGATCATCGCCAAAGTGGAACGCATCAAGGCCATCGCCGCGCGCCATGGCGTCAGCGTGAAGGCGGCCGCCCTGCAATTCTCGCTGGCCAACCCGGCCGTGGCCGCCGTGATCCCCGGCGCCAGCCGCCCGGAACGCCTGGCCGAAGACCTGGCGGCATTGAACAGCGTCATCCCCGCCGCCTTCTGGCAAGACATGCGCGCCGAACAGCTGGTGTCGGCCTTCGCCCCGCTGCCAGGCGACGCCATCTAATTAATATAGACACAAGGAACTCAGCATGGCACATACCACCACTTCGATCGACATCGCCGCCACGCCGGCGCAAGTATGGCAACTGATAGGCGGCTTCAATTCGCTGCCCGACTGGCTGCCCTACATTCCCAGCAGCACCCTCAGTGAGGGCGGCCGCATCCGCCACCTGGCCAACCCGGCCGGCGACGTCATCGTCGAGCAGCTGGAAACGTACGACAATGCGGCGCGCAGCTACAGCTATTCCATCCTGCAGGCGCCGTTTCCCGCCAGCGATTACTTATCGACCTTGCAAGTGGAAGCACTTGCCGGCGGCGATGGCGCCAGGGTCACTTGGTCGGGCCGCTTTACGCCCGTCGGCGTGAGCGAGCAGGAAGTGACGGAGCTGTTCCACGGCATTTATGCGGCCGGCCTGGAAGCGCTGCAGCAATCGTTGCGCAAGTCATCCGGCAACTAGCGGCAATTCCGCCACAGAGCGATTTTCTTCACCGCCTCTGTGGCGGAATCCGGCGCTTTCCGTGTTATCGTTAACAACAAGGACAAGCGATAGCATGTGCAGTGCAGCATATTTTGGCCGGCCGCCGGCAGAACTTGCCCGAATCTTTTACAATATTGTCTGTGGGCAGCTATTCCAGCCCGAAATGCCGGGCGGTTTCCTGCTCCTTGCCTTTCTTCACTTCGCATCCGGTGGCGCATTGCCATCCCTGCGGCTGAGCCACAGCACGCTACTTCACCCGGTTCCACCGTTACCCTACCAATAAGAACATGCACGCATCCGTAGATCCCCTGATTCCGCGCGTCACCGCGCCTTTTGGCGCCGGTTACGCCGACCTGGCCCTGGCCATCGGCGGCCTCGCCATCGGCACGGGCGAATTCGCCTCCATGAGCATCCTGCCCGTGGTGGCCGACGACCTGGGCACCACCTTGCCGCAGATGAGCCACATGATCAGCGCCTACGCGCTGGGCGTGGTCATCGGCGCGCCCCTGATCACGATCTTCCTGGCGCGCATGCCGCGCCGGCTGATGCTGATCTGTCTGATGCTGATGTTCGCTGGCGGCAACTTGCTCAGCGCCATCGCGCCCAACTACGGCTTGCTGGTCGTCGCCCGTTTCGTTGCCGGCATCCCGCACGGCGCCTATTTCGGCGTGGCGGCGCTGGTGGCGGCCGCGCTGGCCGAACCGGACAAGCGGGGCCAGGCCGTCGCGCGCGTCCTGATGGGCTTGACTGTGGCAAATATCTTCGGCGTGCCGCTGGCCACCTACATCGGCCAGACCCTGGGCTGGCGCTCGGCCTTTTTGCTGGTCGCCGCGCTGGGCTTGCTGACCATGCTGATGGTGCGCATCTTCGTGCCCATGGTCGCCGCCGGCGACTCGAGCCCGCGCCGCGAACTGGGCGTGTTCCGCCGCCTGCAAGTGTGGCTGACCCTGCTGATGGTGGCGATCGGCTTCGGCGGCATGTTCGCCGTCTACACCTTCATCACGCCAACCTTGCTGGAAATCACGAAAGTCTCGCCCCTCGTCATTTCCATCTTGCTGGCCATCATCGGTATCGGCATGACGGTGGGTAATCTGATCGGCGGCTGGCTGGCCGACCGCTCGCGCCTGTGGACCATCTTCGGCGTGCTGCTGTGGAACGTGGCCGCGCTGGCCGCCTTCACCTATACCAGCAGCAATGTGTGGTTGACGGCGATCAACCTGTTCGCCATCGGCGCCGGCATCGCCGTCGCCCCGGCCGTGCAGACGCGCTTGATGGACGTGGCCGGCGACGCGCAAACCGTGGCCGCCGCCCTCAACCATTCCGCCTTCAACATCGCCAACGCGCTGGGCGCCTGGGCCGGCGGCATTGCCATCGCCATGGGCATGGGCTTGCGCTCGACCGGCTGGGTCGGCGCCATGCTGGCCTGCGGCGGCATCGTCGTGCTCGGCATTTCCGTGCTGGTGGAAAATCGCAGCCGCAACCTGGGCGGCGCACAGCCGGCCTGATGAGTTAAGCGGGCGGCGGCCTGATCAGGCTGCCGCGCATTTGCCTGCGGCTAGCTGGCCAGGGCAAACGCCACCGCCGCCTCGCAATGAATGGCCGTCGTATTAAATAGCGGCACATCCACATCGCCCTGCCGGATCAGCAGCGGTATCTCCGTACAGCCCAGTATCACGCCCTGCGCGCCTTGCAGCCGCAATTTCTCGATGACGTCCAGGAAAATTTTCCGGCTGGCGTCGGTAAAGATATTCTGCACCAGTTCCGTGTAGATAATGTCGTGGAGGATGTCCTGGTCGGCCGCATCGGGCGTCACCGTGGCGATGCCCAGCTGCTCCAGCGCCTGGTGATAGAAACTGCCTGCCATCGTCTGCTTGACACCCAGCAAGCCCACCGTACGCAGGCCCGACTGTCGCACTGTTTTCGCCGTTTCCTCGACGATGCTGATGAACGGCAAGCCGATCCGCGGCACGATGGCCGGCGCAAAGCGGTGAGCGCCATTCGCGCACAGCAGGAAGAAATCCGCGCCCATGCCTTGCAAGCGCCGTCCTTCGCCAATCAGGAATTGCTCGATGGCGTGGGAGTCCGCTTGCGCCGCATGCGCGACGAAATCGGCCTGGTCGATACTGACCAGCAGGATGCGGGCGCTGTGCGCGGGCCCGATGCGCGCCACCAGCATTTCATTGATGAGCCGGTAGTATTCCAGCGTCGAGGCCCAGCCGATGCCGCCGATGAGCCCTATCGTCTTGTCTTGCACCGTGTTTCCCCTGCGAGATGAGTTGCGCAAATTATACGGCGGCCAGCGCCGGTCATGCGCTGCCCATCAAGCGTCCAGCCACAGGAACAAGGCCTTGTCCGGCGTGGCGCACTGCTGCCATTTCGATTGCAATTCCAGCAGGAATCCGGCCAGGTCGACGGGATTGACCTCCAGGCCGGCCCACGGCGCGGTCTGCGCCCATGCCACGGCGATATCGGCCAGGTTGTCGGCCGTCATCCGCTCGAACGCCAGCGCAATCGCGGCGTTGCACACGTAAAGTTCGCGTCCCGGGATAGGCACGGGCCGGATGGCAGGTGCCGCCGAGTGGGTCAGCAATTGCCCCAACGACGCAAAATCGAGTTCGCCGGGCAAGGTGATGCCGGTGACGGGAAAGGAATCGACGGCCTCCTCCCAGCTGGCACATGCGTGCATCCCGGCGTGGGAACAGACAAAAATATCGATTTTCTTCATGTATTCAAATCATGCATCAGTACAACTGTTTGTTGATAAGCTCAGTCAATTGCGCATCGACTTTTTCCGCCTCCAGCACAATGGCATGTAAGTCCACCAATGCATACCGGACTTCATCCTGATGCCCGCCTGGATAGCCGCTGACGTGCACCACTTGCTGCGTGTACGGAAGGATGGCCCAGCGGCCATGGGCAAAACGGTTCCGCTTGAGACTGATCGACTTCGCTGCCGCATGCCACGCATGGCACTCCAGCAGAAAATCGGCGCGCTCCTGATGCAGTACGTCGACGAAGCACAGGAAAAAATCCAGCTTTTTTGCAAAATGGCAGTGCGACAATGCCGCTTCCGATGTTCCCATCCTGGCAGTGACAGCCATCACCACAAGATTGAGCGTCAGATTCAATTCTATGCGGGAGAAAACAAAAAACAGCTTGCCCAGGCAGCGGCTGGCAAAATCTTCCAGATCTTCAGCGGTCAACTCCCCTTCGGGTATCGGCAACAAGGCGGCTCTCCTTCCTTTCATTGTGTTGCATGGCACTCGCGGCGCTCAAGCGCAAGGCACACCCTGCCGGTTCGACTTCTCGCGGTCATACAGCCGTTCAAAGGTGCCAACATCGCCTGCTTCTGCCCACAAGCTTGCGATGTAGTCAAATTCCCGCTCGAACGGCTGCTGAAAATCGGCCACGTCCGTCGCATACTCGCAATTGCGGCTCAGCATGACCAGCCAGTCGGGATAGCCCAGCGCCGGATACAAGCGGGTCAATATGGCATCGAGCGACTGCACGCTTTCCCGGCCCGCCAGGTAGGCGGCGCGCAGTTCGGCGATGTATTTGCCCGCCAGAAATTGCGCATTCAGCCGCCCGGCACCTCGGTAGCGCTCGATGATCGCCTCGGCCAGCGGCAGCACTTCGCCGGCCCCCCTTGCGCTGGCCAGCAGCACGATCTCCAGGTCGTCGCCTTCCTGGTCCAGGCCCAGGCGCTGCACGGCCCAGTCCACGCAGCGGTCAGCCTGGGCAAAGCCCATGCTGAGCTGGAAAGCGGCAATTTCAAGTTCTGTCAGTTGTTCCATGTTTTTTCATTCGAGTGCAGTGACGGCCATGCCGAGTCCGGCCTTACGCGAGATTCAGCATCTTTTGCAACACCGCATCGAGCTCATAGAAGTCCACGGGCTTGGTCAGGTGCAAGTCAAACCCCGCGTCGGAGGCCATCTTGCGGTCCTTGTCCTGGCCCCAGCCTGTCACGGCGACGAGGATGGCATCTCGACCGCACGGCTGGGAGCGCAGCAGGCGCGCCACCTCGTAGCCATTCATGTGCGGCAGGCCGATGTCGAGCAGGATGACTTGCGGCAGAAACGTTTGCGCCGCCGCCATGCCGGCCGCGCCGTCGTAAGCCGTCTGCACTGCGTAGCCGAGGATGTCGAGCGCCAGTGCCAGGCTTTCGGCGGCATCGGCGCTGTCGTCGATGACGAGTACCTTGCCTTCACGCGTGCCGGCCAGCAGGCGCCGGTCGACAGGGGGCGGCGGCGCCAGCGGCACGGCGGGCAGCGGCAGGCGCAACTCGAACGTGCTGCCCTGCCCCACGCCATCGCTGTGCGCGCTGACACTGCCGCCGTGCAATTCGGCCAGGCCGCGCACCAGCGACAGGCCGATGCCCAGGCCGCCCTGGGCGCGCGACAGGGCCGGCTCCAGCTGGGAAAACATGTCGAAGACGGTTTCCAGGTGCTCGGGCGCAATGCCGATGCCCGCGTCGCGCACGCTGATGCACACCTCGCTGGCCGTGCAGCCGACAGCCAGCCAGATCGCGCCGCCCGGCGGCGTGTACTTGACGGCGTTGGTCAGCAGGTTGGCGATCATCTGGCCCAGGCGCGTGGCGTCGGCGTCGAGCCAGATGGCTTGCGGCCATTGCTCCACGTGCACGCTGTGGCCGGACTGCGCGACCAGGCCCGCCACGCTGTGCAGCGCCGCCTCCACCACGGGCGCCAGTTCCACGCTGTCGCGGCGCAGTTCCAGGCGGCCGCGCGTGATGCGCGACACTTCCATCAAGTCATCGACCAGGTGCGTCATGTGGCCCACCTGGCGCCCCAGCACGTCGCGCGCCCAGCACAGCTGCGGATCGTCCAGCTGCGCCAGCCGCAATACTTCCAGCACGTTGCGCATCGGCGCCAGCGGGTTGCGCAGCTCGTGCGCCAGGGTCGCCAAAAACTCGTCCTTGCGCCGGTCGGCGGCCGCCAGCTGCTCGTTGAGCACGCCAGCCTCGGTGCGCGCCAGTTGCAGTTGCTGCTCGTATTTGCGGCGGTCGCTGGCGACAAAGACGGCGATCTCGTCGTAGCGCACGCCGTCGTGCACCCGGCGCACGGCGTTGAACAGCATGGGGATGGCTTGCCCCTGGCGCTGGCGCATGTCGAGCAGCACTTCCGAGACGCTGCCCTGCACCTGCATCAGCGGCAGCCAGTGCGTCTGGTGGAACACCCGCCCGCCGATGGTCAGCAAGTCCTGCAGTTTCTTTTTGCCGATCAATTCCCCTGCGCCATAGCCGAGCCAGCCGCAAAAGGTGGCGTTCGCCTGCACGATGGTGCCGTCGCTGCTGCACAACAGCAAGCCGCAGGCGGCATGCTGGAACAGGGTATGGGCGTCAGGCAAGGAAGGCATGGCGTCGCGCATCACAGGTGCAGTCCGTCGAGAAAGTGGCGGATGGCGCGGTAGCTGGCGTCAGGCGCACTCATATGCGGGCAATGGCCCACATTCTCGACCACTTGCAGGCTGCTGAGCGGCAACATCTCGCGCAGGTAATGTCCCACGGACGGCGGCGCGATGAAGTCGTCGCTGCATTGCACGACCAGGGCCGGCGTGCTGTTGCGCGGCAAGACGGCGCGGTGGTCGGACAGAAAGGTCGCTTGCGCGAAATGCCGGGCGATGGCGGGATCGGTGCGGCAAAAGCTGCGCGCCAGGTCGTCGCCCAGCGCGGGCTGCCCGGGCGCGCCCATGATGGCGGGCGCCATGCCGGCGGACCAGCCCAGGTAATTGCTGTCCATGGCATTGAGCAAGTCGTCGATATCGGCGCGGCTGAAGCCGCCACGGTAGCCGGCCGCTTCATCGTCGATATAGCATGGCGATGGCGCCAGCATGACCTGTGCGGCAAACAGCGGCGGTTCGGCGATACTGGCCAGCAAGGCGCTCATGGCGCTGACGGAATGGCCGACGCAAATGACGGGGCCGCCGCCGACGGCATGGATGACCCGGCGCAGATCGGCGCCATGGGCGTCGAGCCGGGCATAGCTATCGAAATCATAGGCGCCGAGGTCGGACGCGCCACTGCCGAGCAGGTCGAACAGCACGGTGCGGTAGCGCGGGCGGAACAGCGGTTCCAGGTAACGCCACATGGTCTGGTCGCAGCCAAAGCCATGCATGAATACCATGGTGGCTGCCGCGCCCGCTTGTGGCGCCTGCGTGGCCTCGCTGACGCGGACATTGTGACGATCTTCTATGCGCATGCCGGTTCAGCCTTGAATATTTCCATGTGGAATGTAAGTTAGCATCTTGCTAGTATCTTAGCATGCGCATTTTATGCAAGGCCAGCAGCATCGCTGCTGGACAAACGGGGCGCCTCGGCGGATAATGAGAACGATTCCCATTATCAAACTACCGGACCTGCGTCCGGTGTAACTCTGTGCGCCGCGATGGCGCCCGCTGGCGGCAACAAGCCGGTTTTATTTTGAAGGTTTGTACCGCATGCGCGCTTTCTGGACTGTCATACACCGCTGGGCCGGCCTGACCATCGCCCTCTTCCTCATCGTTGCCGGACTGACGGGCGCCATCACCTCGTGGGACCACGAACTCGACGAATGGCTCAACGCGGACATCATGGAAACGCCGGGCCGTGGCCCCCTGCAGCAGCCGTTTGCGCTGGCGCAAAAAGTCGCTGCCGCCGACCCGCGCGCGCAAGTCAATTACATGACCCTGGGACTGGAAGAAGGCCACGCGGCCGCCTTCATGGTGCGTCCGCTGACGGATCCGGCCACCAACAAACCGTTCGTGCTCGACTACAACACCGTCTACATCGACCCCGTCACGGCGCAGATCACGGGCACGCGCGACTCGACCGCCATTTCCCTGTCGCGCCGCAGCCTGATGCCCTTCCTGCGCCATCTGCACTACAGCCTGCACGTGCCCGCCTTCTGGGGCACGGACCGCTGGGGCTACTGGCTGATGGGCAGCGTGGCCCTGATCTGGCTGCTCGACAGCATGGTGGCGTTGTACCTGACCACGCCGCGCCGTTTGCGCCCGCGCGCGCACGACGAGGCGCCGCGCCACCGCGACGCCGCCGGCTGGTGGCAGCGCTGGAAACCGTCGTGGGTGGTGCGCTGGGCGGCCGGCGGCTACAAGCTCAACTTCGATCTGCACCGCGCGGGCGGCCTGTGGGTGTGGATCATCCTCATCGTCGTCGCATTCACGTCGTTCTCGCTGAACCTGTACCGCGAAGTGTTTTACCCCGTCATGTCGCTCGTCTCGACCACCACGCCGGGTCCGTATGAAACGCAGACGCCGGCACCGTACGGCACGTATATCGAGCCCGCCATCGGCTTCGAGCAGGCGGTAGACATTGCCAAAAAACAAGCCGTGCAGCGCGGCATCACCGCCCCTATCGGCGGCATTTATTACGGCGGCAATTATTCGTTCTACAACGTCTCCTTCTTCGACCCGGCCGACGAATTCGGCACGGCCGGCATGGGCTTGTCGAACCTGTACGTCGATGGCATGGACGGCACCATCATCGGCCAGCACAAGCCGTGGGAAGGCACGGCCGCCGACGTCTTCGTGCAACTGCAATTCCCGCTGCACTCGGGCCGCATCCTCGGCATGCCGGGGCGCATCATGATGTCCTTCATGGGCGTGATGGTGGCGATGCTGTCGGTGACGGGCATCGTCATCTGGGAACGCAAGCGGCGCTCGCGTCGGCTGCAGGCGAAGAAGGCCATAAAATCCGCCTGAGCCTGAAACAGCAACTTCATCAGGGCACAAACGGCCTGGCCCTCTCCCGCGCGCCAGCCCGTGCCGCCACAGCTTGCCACCGGCATGCATACGCCCGCGACGGGCGAGACCATCGCACCTCTGCACTTTGCTACACGGTAGCTGGCACATGCCGGCTGCTGTGCGTCCGTCATCCAGACAACTGACCATTCCCCGCGCAGCACCCTCAAACGCAGTTAACTTGCATTAACATTGGGTGCCAGCTATTATTGCAACTCAATTGCATTTATAACGCCACGCGTCTGCTATTTCTGCCGCCAGCAACGCTTTCCACCCCTTTTCAGAGAGACCTATGCGCCATCACGTATTCGCAGCCGCCATGCTGTCCACCGCCCCGATCGCCTACGCGGCGGACGACGTCACCCTGCAAACCATCAAGGTGCGGGCGGACCGGCCATCATCCATCGACAGCGTCGTCACCGTCGAGAATGACCAGCTTCAGAACAGGACCCTGGGCGGCATGCTCGAACATGTCTCGGGCGTACAAAGCAGCGCCTTCGGGCCGAATGCCGGCGCGCCCGTGATTCGCAGCCTGAGCGGTAGCCGCGTGCAGATCCTGGAAGACGGCCAGTCCATCCTCGGCATGAATGCGCTCAGCGGCGACATCAACATCCCTTTCGATCCGCTCTTCGTGCGCAGCGTAACCGTGAACAAGTCGTCGGATAGCGTGCGTTACGGCGGCAATGCCATCGGCGGCAGCGTCGACGTCGACTCCGGCATCGTGTCCAGGAAGATGGAAGACAAGGAGAAGGACCTGGAACTGGTCCTGCGCAAGGGCGTCAACGATGCCGATGCCCAGGGCTTGCGCATGAACTTCAACGATGGCAAGCACTTCTCGACCAATCTGCAGATGTCATTCCAGAAGATCGGGCATTACGCTATTCCGGGCAACAGCAAGGCAGGCGTGTGCAACAGCGGGCTGTTCCCGGTGAAAGGCGGCGTGAATACCTTCCTGGCCGACAGTTGCCAGAAGGAGGCGCGGATCCAGCAGATCTATAACAAGTCCTCGCAACCGTATATCGACCAGTTCATGACGGAAAATCCGGACTGGGCGGACGGTGATTTTTCCTTTTACACCAATCACCCGACCTCCGTCTGGCAGCGCAAGACCTACGTCAATCCCGCCAACCCCGCTTACGTGCCGGGCACGCCCATGACGGTGCAGAACAAGATCAACAAGGATGTGACCCCCGATTACCACAAGAAACTGGGAAACAGCTACGCCAGCAATTCCCATTTCGCCGTCGGCACGACCTACTTTTTCGAGCGGGGCTACGTGGCCGCCAGCCTCGATACCAAGGACAGCAAGTACGGCGTCCCGGGCTTTTCCATGGAAAACCAGTCGTTCGGCTCGAATTACGCCGAGGGCCTGCCGGTCGGCGTCGTCATCAAGCAGGATAAATATGCGCTGGAAGCGCTGCTGCGCGATCCCCTTGCGTATCTTGAAAGCGCGCAGCTGCGCGTGTCGCGCCTGAACAATGCATCGGGAGAACGCCTCGGCGCCGCCACGGCGAATGACTACCAGTTCGACACCAATCAGGCCGAACTGCTGCTTGCGCAGCGGCGCGCTGGCCCGTTGAGCGGCTTGCTTGGCCTGAGCCATCGGGTCCGGGAGATCACCGGCAGCGGCCCGCAGCTGTACCTGCCCGATACGAGCACGGTCAGCAGCGCGCTATTCGTCAAGGAAAGCCTCGACTTCGACTGGGCCACCTTCGATGCCGGCTTGCGCCATGAAAAAGTGGAGCATGAAATACGCAAGAGCCAATTCAAGACGTCCAGGAATGCGAGCAACTCCAAACTCGAGGACAAGGCGTTCAGCCTGAACAGCTATAGCCTGGGCACCTCGGCCAAGCTTGGCCCGCTTTTCGGTGCGAAGATGCGCTATGCAGCGTCGGAACGGGCGCCCGATGTCAATGAGCTGTATGCGAGCAACCGGCACTATTCGATCATGACCCAGGAAGAGGGAAACCAGAAACTCAAGGCTGAACGCGCCAGGAATACCGAGCTCACCGCCTTGTTCGGCCATCGCGGCTTCAACCTGTCCGCAACCGGCTACGTCATGAAATACGAGAATTATCTCTACCTTGGCCACTCGGGTGCCCAGATGGCGAATCGCCTGCCCTTGAAGTACTGGAAGCAGACCGATACGACGGTCAGGGGATTCGAGGTCGACGCTTCCCAGGCGCTGCGGCTTGGCGGCTACGGCAAGCTGGACATCTCCGTGTTTGCAGACCTGGTCAAGAACAAGGCGGACAATCCGGACAAGCTGCGCGCACACAATGACGGCGCCTACCTGCCCAATATGCCCACCAACCGCTACGGCGCCAATGTGCTGTGGGAAAACAAGGGCTGGAAAACCAGGCTTTCCGGCACCCGCTACGACAAGCAGCAGTACCTGGGCAAGAGTGTCAGCGAGGAAGTCCCGCTCGATGGCTACACCATGGTGAACTTCCAGGTGAGCCGCGAGATCCGGGTGCCGAATGCGCCGTTTGCCGGCATCGAGGTATTTATCAGCGGCACCAACCTGCTCGATGCAGATGCCCGGCCGCATAATTCGCCACTGAAATACATCGCGCCCTTGCCAGGCCGGGGTTTCCAGCTTGGAGTGAATGCCAGGCTGTAACGGGCCTTGGCGCGGTGCAACATGCGGGGGTGCTGCGCCCGCGCGGGCGTGCGGGCGCAGTCGGCACGAATCTGCGACACGCCCAGGCAACGCCGCCCTGGGCGCCTCTCGGGCCCGCGATCGCGACCCCCACCGGGACGCTTAAATGGCGCTGTCCCACGGCGCTGACAGCCGCACGGCGCAGTTGATCAAGCCCACCATCGAATACGTCTGCGGAAAATTGCCCCACATCTCGCCCGTCACGGGGTGCGTGTCTTCCGACAGCAGGCCCAGGTGATTGCGCGCCATCAACATCGTTTCAAATATCTTGCGCGCCTCGTCCTTCCTGCCGATGCGCGCCAGCGCGTCGATGCGCCAGAAGGTGCAGATATTGAAGGCGGTCTCGGGCTTGCCGAAGTCGTCGGGCGCCTCGTAGCGGCGCATGTAGGGGCCGTCGCACAGCGACGCTTCCAGCGCATCGACGGTGGCGATGAAGCGCGGGTCCATGGGGTCGATGAAGTTGACTTCCGCCATCAGCAGGACCGAGGCATCGAGGTCGCGCCCGCCCAGGCTTTCCGCGAACGCCTGGCGCTCCTCGCTCCACGCTTCGCGCAGCAGGCGTTCGCGGATCAGCACGGCGCGGCTGCTCCAGTGCTCGGCCCGGTCGGGCAAGCCCAGCTTGTGCGCCACTTTCGCCAGGCGGTCGCAGGCGGCCCAGCTCATCAGCATCGACGAGGTGTGGACGCGGGCCCGCGTGCGCAGCTCCCACATGCCCGCGTCCGGTTCCGCATGGAGGCGGAACGCCTGGTCGCCCACGGCTTCCAGCGCGGCAAACTCCGCCTTGCCGGCCCGGTGGAACAGCCGGTGGTCGAGGAAAGCCTGCGCCGCACCGAGCACGATATTGCCGTACACATCGTGCTGGAAGTGTTCCTGCGCCTGGTTGCCCACGCGCACGGGGCCATTGCCGCGGTAGCCGGGCAAGTGGTCAAGCATGGATTCGGGCAACTGCTCTTCCAGGCCGATGCCGTACAGGGGCTGGATGTGGCCGCCCTTCGAGCGGGCGACGATATTCGTCAGCCAGCGCAAATACTCTTCCATGGTGCCCACTTCGGACAGGCTGTTCAAGGCGCGCACGACGAAGAAGGCGTCGCGCAGCCAGCAGTAGCGGTAATCCCAGTTGCGGCTGCTGCCCGGTGCTTCGGGGATGCTGGTGGTCATGGCGGCGATGATGGCGCCCGTGTCTTCATACAAGGACAGCTTCAAGGTGATGGCGGCGCGGATGACCACGTCCTGCCATTCCAGCGGCACGGCCAGCCGGCGCGTGTAGGTGCGCCAGTAATTGATGGTGTCCTTTTCGAAGATGCGCGCCGTCTCGTCGATGCCGCCGGCCAGGGTTTCATCGGGACCCAGCAGGAAGTTGGCGGTGCTCCCCAGCACGAAATAGGTTTCGCTCAAGACATAGTTGAGCGACACGTCCGTGTTCAGGCGCAGGGTCTGTTCCGGCCCCACATAGCGGATGTGGTGGCTGCCCTGCGTGATCTGCGGCGCCAGCCGGCCCCAGTCGTAGCGGGGACGCAGGCGCACGCGGATGCGCACGGCCCGGTCCAGCGGACGCACGCGGCGGATCAGCATCAGCGGGCGGAACATGCGGTCGCGGCTGAGGAAGCGCGGCGCGAAATCCGTGATTTCCACGCCGCGCCCGTCCGTGTCGTACAGGCGCGTGCGCAGCACGGCCGTGTTCGGCTCATAAAACTGTTCGCTGCGGGCAAAGTTTTCAATATCGATGCCCCACACGCTGCCGTTTTCCGAGGCGTCCAGCAAGCTGTTGAAGACGGGGTCGCCATCGAAACGGGGCAGGCACGACCAGACGACCTGCCCTGCCTGGTCGATCAGGGCGCTGAACGCGCAATTGCCCACCACGCCGCAATTCAGGCTGGCCTGGATGGGCGTGACAGGTGCCGACGCGGCCGTGACCGTGACCGTGACCGCGGCGGCCAGTGTGCCGGCGGCGGCGCTGGGCGTTGCATGGGACTGCTCATGGGATGTCGTCATCGGCTACTCCTGAATGGGGGATGGGGCGGCCGGCAAGGCCGCTTGCAGCAAGATCGCGCGCAAGGCAGCGGGGCTGGTCAGGCGCAGGACGGCGGCGCTGGGGCCGCTGCCCACTTTCACGCCCTGCCCGCCCGCCTGTTGTACATGGGCAAAGCCGGCCTCGTCGGTGGTGTCATCACCCGCGAACACGGGCTGGCGGCCGGCAAACGGCGCTTCCGCCATGAAGGCGGCGATGGCGCCGCCCTTGTCGGTGGCGGCCGGCTTGGCTTCCAGGACCATTTTGCCATGCAATAGCAAAATCCCGGGGCACGCTTGCACGGCCGCCGTCATTTCCTGCACGCACAGCGGCTCCAGCTGCGGCGCCAGCCGGTAATGCAGGGCCACGGCGCCGCGTTTCTGCTCGACCAGCAAACCCGGGTGGCGCTCCGCCAGCGCCTCGGCGCGCGCCAGCACGGGCGACACCTCGGGCGTGGGCGCCAGATGCAGGCGGCCGTCGGCGCTGCGCCGCTCCACGCCATGCACGCCAGCAACCGGCAGGCGCAAGGGCGCCAGCATGGCGTCGATCTGCGCCACGGGGCGACCGGAAATGATGGCCAGCGCGCCGCCGTGGCGTTCGGCCAGCAGCGCCAGCGCGTGCGCCACGCCCGGCGCCACGCGCACGCCGTCGGGCGTGGGCGCCAGGTCGACCAGGGTACCGTCGAAATCGAGGAAGACGGCACTACCGGACGCGCTCAGCAGCTGCAACAGGGCGGCGCTATCGTCGATGAGAGGCTCCATCAGATCCCCTTGCGCCGCTTGATGCGGCTGTGGGCGTCGATCTTGGTCATGACCTTGTCGCGCTGGCGCAGGCGGGCCGCGTCGAGCAGCATGCGCCCGGCCCAGCGGTAGACATTGAAATGCTTGACTCTGGCCCGCATGCTCTTCATGCGCTCGCGCTGCTCCACGGGCGGCATCACGAGGGCGCGGTACAGGGCGTCGGCGCCCTGCTCGATGTGATACGGGTTGATGATCAGCGCCTCGTGCAGCTCGCGCGCGGCGCCCGTGAATTGCGACAGCACCAGCACGCCCATCTCGTCGTCGCGCGCGGCAATGAATTCCTTGGCCACCAGGTTCATGCCGTCATGCAAGCTCGTCACCATGCACACTTCGGACGCGCGGAAATAGCGCTGCAAATCGTCCTGGCCGTGGTGCTCGGCCTTCAGCAGGATGGGCACGTAGTTGCCGCTGCCGAAACGCCGGTTGATGCGTTCGACCATCTTGCGCACCCTGGCATCGAAGCTTTGATATTCATCGAGCGAAGCGCGGCTGGGCGCGGCGATCTGCACAAACGTGAAGTTCCCCACCATGCCAGGCTGCTGTTCCAGCATGCGCTCGACGGCCTGGAAGCGCTCGACGATGCCTTTCGTGTAATCGAGGCGGTCGACGCCGATGCCCAGCAGGTGGTCCGATGCCACGCCCAGTTCGCCGCGAATCTGCGCACGGCAGGTGGCCACGTCGGGCTGTCCGGGACTGTCGTCGGGCCAGGCGATGGAAATCGGGTAATCCTCGATCTGCGTCATCTCGCCGCCGTAGGAAATCACCGACGCTTCCGGCTCGATGCGCGTTTCCAGGTAGCGGTCCACCGTTTCGAGGAAATTCTTGCGGTGAAATGGCGTGTGGAAGCCGAGGATGGTACTGCCCAGCAAGCCATCGAGGATTTCCTCGCGCCACGGACAAATGCCGAACGATTCCGAGTTCGGCCACGGGATATGCCAGAAAGTGATAATCGTCGCCTTCGGCAAGGCTTCGCGCACCATGCGCGGCAGCAAGGCAAAGTGATAATCCTGCACCAGCACGACGGGATTGTCCGTCTTCGCCTCGGCGATCACGGCGTCGGCGAAGCGGCGGTTGACCTTCACGTACTGCTCCCAGTCGGACGAGCGGAACACGGGGCGCACGTGGGCGATATGGCACAGCGGCCACATGCCTTCATTGGCGAAACCATAATAATAGCCCTGCTCTTCCTCTTCCGTCAGCCACACGCGGCGCAAGGTGTAGCTGGGGTTGTCGGGCGGCACGGGCACGTGGTCGAGCTTATCCACGGTCTCGCGGTCGGCCGAGCCGGCGCCGTGCGCGATCCAGGTGCCGGAACAGGCGCGCATCACCGCTTCCACGGCCGTCACCAGGCCGCTGGCCGGGCGCTGCACGGCAATACCAGCTTCCGTTTTGGTGTGGATATACGGTTCGCGGTTCGACACCACCAGCACCTGGTCGCCCGCCAGGTCCGCTTCGAGCAGGGCGCGCAGCTTTTCCGGCGTCCAGTCCGACGACCAGCCATTGTCGCCCTGGCGCTCCAGATGGTATTCCTGCAGCAATTCGCGCAGGTCGCCGATCAGCGGCTGCATTTCCGGCGGCGGGGCCGGCGTGGCGGCCGGTGCGCTGGCCGCATCGGCCGGCGCGGCCAGGTTCTTTTTCGTCAGCAATTCACCGCGCAGGATGTCCTTCACGGCCGCCAGCCAGCCGCGCCAGCTCAGGTGCGCCACGAACACGGTCATCAGGGAAATCAGCACGGCCAGCACGGCCAGGAAGGCAAAGATGAAGCGCTTGGTATCGGTATTGCGGCGCTCGACAAAGCTCATGTCCTGCACCAGCACGAGGCGGCCCAGCTGCGACGCATCCTGCATGACGGGCGTTTCGCTGATGTGGACCTGGCCTTGCGGCAATTGCGCGAGCGATTTGTACAGGCCGCCCGTCGATGGCGTGCTCCAGCAGCCGATCGAAGCGGGGTACTCGAGGGATTGGTAGAGCAAGTGGCCCGCGTTGTCGCAAAAGCCGATGGCGATCAGGCGTTCGTCGCGCGTGGCGCCCTGGAACAGTTCGCCGATGCGGCTGGCGTCGTGGGCGGGCAGGTATTCGGTGAGCGAGGGTCGGAGGGTGCCTGCGAGCAATTCCGCCCGGCTGTCGAGGTCGCGCACATACCAGCGCAGGGTGATATTGTCCAACAGGGGTACCACGATATAAGCAAACAATCCCAGCACCAGGGCCAGCGGCAGGATGAAGCGCAAGGACATTCGGAGTGATCGTACTATCATCGTTTTCCTTTGCAAACACAAAAAGCATGGCAAGTATGACTATGTTTCCAGTACGGCGACGCCCGTTTGCTTTCCGTATCGAAACGTCAGCGTGGGATGGCGCACCGCAGCAATTGCTTCCAGTATCTACCTGCATGGCGACCTTATCCGTTCGGCAACGCACGTCCCCGCTTTCTCGTCTGCCCGTAAAATAGAACGTTCCGACATCCATTTCACTTAACTACAAGGAGTTTTCGCCTATGGATCTCAGCACGTTTCACTCGCTGATGGGAGGCCCGCTGCGCTCGGCGCTGACCGTGCTCGTTTCCGCCCTGCTCGTCACCCTGGTCGCCATCGGCGTGCACCGGGCCGGCATCGGCTTGCTGAAAAGACTGGCCAACGGCCGCCCGTTCACCACCAACGCCACGCGCGTGGCCTTCCGCGCCAGCCAGCTGTGCGTGATCGTCTTCGGCCTGCGCATGGTGCTGGCCGGCGCGCCCGACGACACGCCGGGCTTGCTGGCCATGTCGCATGTCACCAGCGTGGCATTGATCATCGCGCTGACCTGGCTGGCCATGCAATGCATCCAGGCACTCTCCATCACGATTTCCGAAGTCAACCCCGTCGACGTGGCCGACAACCTGCGCGCGCGCCGCCTGATCACCCAGGCCCGCGTGCTGACGCGCAGCGCGCACGCCATCGTCGTCATCCTGGGCCTGGCTTTCGTCTTGCTGACCCTGCCCGGCGCGCGCCAGATCGGCGCCAGCCTGCTGGCGTCGGCCGGCGTGGCGGGCCTGGTGGCCGGTATCGCCGCCCGCCCCGTGCTCGGCAATTTCATCGCCGGCCTGCAGATTGCGTTTTCGCAACCGATCCGCATCGATGACGTGCTGATCGTCAATGGCGAATGGGGCAAGGTCGAGGAAATCAAGGGCACGTACGTGGTCGTGCGCGTGTGGGACGAGCGCCGCCTGATCGTGCCGCTGCAGTGGTTCATCGAAAATCCGTTCGAGAACTGGACGCACAGCTCGTCGACCCTGCTGGGCACGGTGTTCCTGTGGCTCGATTTCAGCATTCCGCTCGAGCCGCTGCGCGCCGAACTCGCGCGCATCTGCGAAGCGGCGCCGCAATGGGACCGGCGCGTCTGCACCGTGCAGGCGACGGACTCGAACGAACGGGCCGTGCGCGTGCGCTTCCTGATCAGCGCGCAAGATTCGGGCACGGCCTTCGAGCTGCGCTGCATCGTGCGCGAGCAGATGCTGGCCTTCATCACGGCCAACTATCCGCACGGCCTGCCGCGCCTACGCTCCACGCACGATCCGATCGAGGTGCGCGAGATGCAGGCGCAGAACGATAGCGTCTCGCTGCACAAGGCCTGAAAAACCTGCGGCGCGCTGCCCGCGCCCACCTGCCGCTAGAATAAGGCGCATGAGCACCACCGCCTGGTTCATCCTGATCGGCTGCATGATGCTGGCGCGCGGCCTCGGGGCCGCCAGCATCGCGCGCCTGCCGTTTACCTCGGCCATGGCTTACCTGGGCGTGGGCCTGCTGCTGGGTCCCATGTTCCTCGGCCTGTTCTCGCTCGACCTCGTCAAGCAGGCGCCGCTGCTGGAAACCCTGGCGGAAATCGCCGTCCTCATCTCCCTGTTTTCCGCCGGCGTGCAGATGCCCGTGCCGTTCAGCCTGGCGCGCTGGCTGCCGTCGCTGCGCCTGGCCTGGCTGTCGATGGCCATCTCCGTGGCCCTCGTGGCCACGTTTTCCTGTTTGGTACTGGGCTTGCCGTTGGGCGCCGGCGTGCTGCTGGGCGCCATCCTCGCGCCCACCGACCCCGTGCTGGCCACCGACGTGCAGGTGCGCCACGCGGGCGACAGCGAACAGCTGCGCTTTACCCTGACCAGCGAAGCGGGCATGAACGATGGCAGCGGCTTTCCCTTCGTCATGCTGGGCCTGGGCTTGCTGGGCCTGCATGAACTGGGGCCGGGCGGCGGCACCTGGCTGTGGCACGACCTGCTGTGGGCCAGCGCGGGCGCCATCGCCCTGGGCGCCGCCGGCGGCGCGCTGCTGGCCTGGCTGGGCTGGCAGGTGCGCGGCAAGGAGCCGAAACACGAAGTGCTCGACGACTTGGCGGGACTGGGCTTGATCGCCCTCGTGTATGGCCTGGCCACGTGGCTGCACGCGTGGGGCTTCCTGGCCGTGTTCTTCGCCGGCGTGGCCCTGCGCCAGACGGAACTGGTGCTGGCCGGCGCCCCGAAAGACCGCCAGGGCTTGCTGCAGGCCGAGGACGTGCATGGCGGTTCGGCCGTCAAGCCGCACGACAACGCGGCGCCGCTGACCGTCAGCGGCGAATCGCTGGTATTCAAGGAACACCTGGAGCGCCTGTCCGAACTGACCTTGGTGCTGTTGCTGGGCGGCGCCGTCACGGCCGCCGCGTGGAGCTGGCAGGCGTGGAGCGCGGGCCTGTTCCTGCTGCTGGTGGCGCGCCCGTGCAGCGTCATGCTCGGCCTGCTGGGATCCGGCACCAGCCTGCGCCTGCGGGGCCTGGCCGCCTGGTTCGGCGTGCGCGGCATCGGCTCCATGTACTACCTGTGCTATGCGATCGCCCACGGCTTGCCGCCCCGGCTGGCGCACGAACTGGCGAATATCACCATCGTCGTCATCATCCTGTCCATCGTCGCGCACGGTCTCACCGTCAAGCCCCTGTTCGCGCGCTACTGGCGCAAATAGGCCGTCATGCGGCGCCATTGTCATTGCTTCACAGCAATAATTTGCCAATTAGACCTATATCTTGCGGAAATGTTGTTAAGATAATTAAAAACGGCAAAGAGAGAAGCAATGAAACGTAGAAGCGTGCTGGGACTGGGCGTCTCGCTGGCCCTGCTGCAAGGCGGCTGCGCCACCGATCCGGCCAGGCTGGAATGGGAAAAGGAATTTGACAGCTTCATGCACGACGGCCTGGCGCGCACGGAAACGCCGGGCATGAGCGTGGCCGTGGTGCGCGGCGGGCAAACCCTCTTCGCGCGCGGCTATGGCTGGGCCGACATCGAGGCCGGCAAGAAGGCCGATGCCGACACGGCGTTCCACGTGGCGTCCGTCAGCAAGCTCGTCACTGCCACGGCCATCATGATGCTGCTGGAACAGGGCGCCTTCCAGCTCGACGACAAGGTCTCGGCCTACCTGGACTTCCCGCTCATGCATCCGAAGTTTCCCGACGTGCCCATCACCTTCCGCCATTTGCTGAGCCATACCTCGGGCATTTCCGACGCCGTGTATGAAAAGACGACGGCGTTTGCCGTGCAGGGCGACCCGCGCCTGCCCTTGCGCGACTTCGTCAAGGGCTATCTGTCGCGCGGCGGCGCCTGGTATGACGCGGACCTGTCGTTTGCCGCCCGCCCCGGCACGGAATGGCGTTACAGCAATGTCGGTGTGGCCCTGCTCGGTTATCTGGTGGGCCGCCTGAACCCCGACGGCCTCGACACCTACGCCTACGAGCACCTGTTCGAGCCGCTGGGCATGGACCGCACCGCGTGGAGCCTGGCCGGCTTGCCGCGCCGCGCCGTCGTGGCCCAGCCGTATGCACACAAGGAACCGGGCCTGCAACTGCTGCCGCCCGTCGGCTACCCGGACTGGCCGGCCGGCCTGCTGCGCAGTTCCGCGCATGACTACGCCCGTTTCCTGGCCATCTTCAGCAATGGCGGCCGGGTCGATGGCCACCGCTATTTGCAAGATGCCACCCTGCAGCTGTTCTTTGCACCGCAAGCGGCCGCGATCACGCCTGCCGATCCCGCGCTGCGCCAGGCCCTGGTCTGGCAATTGCGCGATGTCGACGGCGCGTCGCTGGCCACGCACAGCGGCGGCGACCCGGGCGCGGCGTCCATCGTCTGCGTCGACCGCGCCAGCAAGACGGCCGTGCTGGCCTTCGCCAACATCAGCGCCGACAAGGAGTTCCGCTCGTTCCAGAAAGAAGTCGTGCGGCGCCTGTTGGCGCACGGCGCCGGCAAACCGGCCAGGGTCTAGGAAGCTCGCGCTATGTGGGGCGGCGCACGGTGATCGGTGGTCGAGCCGGTATGCTGGGTCACACCGACCAATCACAGGAGAGCGGCATGACGAATCGCATCGGCAACAAGGACGTGGCGCAACAGCGCAGCAAGAGCGAAAAGGCCCGCATCAAGGCGGACAACATCGCCCGCGAAGCCGTGAAGAAAGCCGAAGCCAGGGCCAGGTACCGCAATGCCGTCAAGGGCCAGCCGGCAGCGGCCGCCTAGCCAGGGCCGCCCCGGCTAGGCGCCGAACCAGCCGCGCAGCTTCTCGGCCGCGCGGTGCTTGACGTCGGCCGTGATGTAGGTGGCCACCGTGGCGACGGCCGCCGCCAGCACGGCCAGGTCATCCGCATAGCCGACCACGGGCGTGATGTCGGGAATCGCATCGATGGGCGAAATGAAATAGCCGAGCGCGCCATAGATGGCCGTCTTGGCCCACAGCGGCGTATTCGGCTGCTGGGCGGCGTAGTACAGCCACAAGGCCTTTTCGATGACTTCGCGCCCTGCCGTCTTGGCGAACTTGACCACCTTGTCCCAGAAGCTGTCATCCGTATATTTCTTTTCATACTGCTTGTCGGCCTGGGGGGCGTGGTCTTGTTCGAGATTTTTTCTTCTGCCAAACATCTGCTGCTCCTGTCTGCCGCGCACGGCTTTACGAATGCGCACCTTAGCATAAGAGCGCGCCAGTTGCGCGACACCCCGGCAACGCATGCATAGGAAAAACATGGATATCTCCGCCACCACCACCGCCAGGGCCGCCGGCCTGCGCTACACGGGCGACCACCAGCCCGGCCTCGTCCGCCTGGGCAAACCGGGCAAGTTCCGCTATGTGGACGCGGACGGCCAGGCCGTGCGCGACGACGACACCTTGACGCGCATCAAGGCGCTGGCCATTCCGCCCGCCTGGACCGATGTGTGGATCTGTGCGCGCGCCAACGGCCACCTGCAGGCGACGGGGCGCGATGCGCGCGGCCGCAAGCAGTACCGCTACCATGCGCGCTGGCGCCAGGTGCGCGACGAAGTGAAATATGAACGCATGCTCAGCTTTGGCAAGGCCCTCCCCTCCATCCGCGCCGCCGTCGCGCGCGGCATGCAGCTGCCCGGCTTGCCGCGGGAAAAAGTGCTGGCCACCATCGTACATCTGCTGGAATTGACGATGATGCGCATCGGCAACGAGGAATATGCGCGCACGAACAAGTCGTTCGGCCTGACCACCTTGCGCACGCGCCACGTGCAGGTCGATGGCAGCGCCGTGGCCTTCCATTTCAAGGGCAAGAGCGGCGTGCGCCACGATATCCGCCTCAGCGACCGCCGCCTGGCCAGAGTGCTGCAGCGCATGCGCGACTTGCCGGGGCAGGAACTGTTTCAGTATGTCGACGACGCGGGCGAGCGGCACGGCGTCGATTCGGGCGCGGTCAATGACTACCTGCGGGAAGTGACGGGCGAGGACTATACGGCCAAGGATTTCCGCACCTGGGCCGGCACCCTGCTGGCCGCGCTGGCGCTGCAGGCATTCGAACTGGTCGATTCCGATGCGCAAGCCAAGAAGAACATCGTGCAGGCGATCGAGTCGGTGGCGAAAAAGCTGGGCAACACGCCGACCATCTGCCGCAAGTGCTATGTGCACCCGGCCGTGCTGGAAGCGTATCTGGATGGCAGTCTGTTGGAAGGCATGCGCGCGCGGGCGCGGCAGCAACTGCAGGAGGACTTGCCGGCGCTGGCGCCGGAAGAAGCGGCCGTGCTGGCCTTGCTGCAACAACGCTTGCAGGGCGAGGCGAAGGACCAGGCCGGCGTCAGGCCGCGCGCCGCGGCTGGCACTGCGCCGACAGCTTGAACGCGTCGCCGTTGCACAACGGCATGGCGCCATGGCCCGCATCGCGCGCCACGGGCGCCGGCGCGCTCTCGCCTTCGGTCGGCTGCGTTTCGTCCGTATTGATCAGCGTGGCGGCCAGGGTCGACACCGTAAACAGGCAGATCAGCAGGAATGGCTTGTTCAAATGGCTTGGCTCGGCTCGCTTGTGCATCGCATACTCCGTCGGAATGGTTGGCTGTTGCAGCATGAACACGATCATCGCGTGTTTCCGCAAGGCATACAATCAGACGATTTCGACAAGCTGGGTAGGACAGCGCTGACAGCACCCGGCCATCGTGACAGCCCGCGAGCGCCGCGCCGCGGCCATGCGTGTCGGCACAATTGACACGCTCATGCGCAGCACGCCTCCACCAGCCTTCAACCCCTTGTTTCAGAAGGACTTTTTATTCAGGAACGCTTCCTGCTTGACCTCTTGCCTGGGCACGCTTGGCGCCAGCAAACGGGGGAACAATCATGAACGTCATCAAACAAGCGCTGCTGGCGCTGCTGCTGTGCGCGATGAGCGCCGCGCATGCCACCAGCATCGGCTACACGGCTACCGCCCTGGGCGGCACGCAGTGGCGCTACGACTATACCGTCAGCAATACCACGCTGGCCGTGCCCATCGAGGAATTCACCGTCTTCTTCAGCGTGGGCCCCTACATCAACCTGCAAAACGTTTCCACGGCGCCCGGTTGGGACTTCTTGCTGGTGCAGCCCGATCCCGCCATTCCCGACAGCGGCTACCTCGATGTGCTGGCGCTGGCGGGCGGCATCGCTCCCAGCGCCACGGCAACGGGCTTTTCCGTCACCTTCGATTATCTGGGCGTAGGCAGTCCCGGCCCCCAGCTGTTCGTCGTTCTCGATCCCGTTTCCTTCATCGAACTCGACACGGGCAGCACGCAAGCGGTGCCCCTGCCCGCCACGCCCTGCCTGCTGCTGGCCGGCGTGCTGGCCATGCTGTGCCTGCGGCGCCGGCAACTGGCCGTCGTCGCGCTGGCGGCGAGCCTGTGCGCCTGCGGCGGTTCCAACGATCCGACGCAGCCGCCCACGCCGAAAGTCATGCTGGCGGCGGACATGGAGGCGGCAGCGGACAAAGATGCGCTGGCAGACAAGGATGCGGCCGCGGCCGCCATGGAGGCGACGACTGCCACGGCGCCCAGCGTTGCCGTCGGCCCCTTTGACGTCACCTCGTTGCGCAAGACGGCGGAGCGGCGCATCAACCGCAGAATCTACGAATACACGTTTCGCATCAGCATCCGCAACAATGGCAGCGAGACGGCAAACAATGTGCACGCCGTCCTTGCCGGCATTCCAGCCGGCGCCACCGTCGTCGACGGCGACGTCCAGGCCGGCAGCATCGCGGCAGGCGCGACGGTCACCGCCACCGACGTCGTCGTGCTGCGCATCAACCGCACGCGTCCGTTCGAGCTGGGCGGCCTCATCTGGAATATCACGGCCGTCGACAGCGTGGCGCTCGATGCCGTGCGGCCGGCGCAGGTGGTGGTCCTGTCGCTGGCCGAGCTGGGGTTGCCGGACGGTGCAGACAGCGTCAAGGCCAGCGGCGCCATCAGCGACGTACTGCTCAGGGATGGCACCCTGCGCTTTTCCACGCCCGGCGATACGGGTGTCGACCAGCACGCGCAATTGTTCATTAGCAGGGGCGGCGCGGTCTCGGTCTTCGATGTGCTGATCCAGACAGAATTGCCGACGGCAGTGGACACCTATGTCGAGCCGCTCGACGATGGCAGCCTGCCGCCCACCCCGCCCCAGCTGGCCATCACGGGCCTGGGAGCGAACAATACGCTGCTGGCGGATGGCCTGGCCTTCCGCCTCAGCGGCGCGCCGGCGATGGCCCTGCAGAATGACAGTGACGGTTTCCTGGCCGCACCCGGCGGCCCCGCCATCAGCCTGAAGTCCTACTGGGTCTTCCATCCCGACACGGGCAGCTTCACCATCGGCGCTACGGCCATGCAGCTGCTGCTGGCCGTCCTGCCGTCCGGCGCGCTCGACATGAATCTCAACTTCGTGTCGGAGGATGGCGAATTTTCCGTGTCGTACGCCTTGAGCGTCATCAAATCCAATACCGTGCTGCTGGGACAGATGCGCACGCCGGCGGGCGGCAATGCGACGGGCCTGGCCGGCAAGAAAATCTTACTCACCGGCTATAATTCCCACCAACGCCGCGTGGCCGTGATCGACGCCACGGGCGCCTTCCGTTTCGACGGCGTCATCCCGGACACCTACCAGCTGACCTTGAACGACCTCGAGCATCCGAACGTGGTCAGCATCAGCGCCGCCGTCTTTCCTGGCAGCACAACGGTCAACGTCGGCATCGTCTATCCGTTCGCGACGGCCCTGGCGCCGCCGGCCGCCGCGAACACCTATACGGCCGGCACGGTGACGCAGGATGGCGCCGCGCCGTCGGCGCGCGGCGGAACGGACGCGGGCGCGGGCGCCGCGCCGCCGGACGCCACGCCGCTCGATGACGAAGGCAGCCAGACCTTCAGCGCCACGGCGGCCGCGCAAAACAACACCATGACCACGCCCATCGTCTACACGGTACCGAAGGGCACGAAAAACGTGGGCGTGAAGATCACCGTCAGCACCGCCGAATATCCCGTGTACACGACGCAGCAAAGCCGCTACAACGATACCTGGTCGTATTCCGTGGTCGGCTTGCCCGGCGCCAACCTGGCGGCGGCCGGCGCCGTGAACCAGTCGCACTTCACGCAAGGCACCATCGTCAGGACCGATTGCATCGATGTCAGCAAGCAAACGCAGAATGGCCCGCTGGCCGTCGGCGGCGGTGTCAGCGCCACGAATATCGGCGACAACCTGCTGCCGACGGTTACTCGGGTGGAGCTGAGCCTGGTGTGCAAGGGCCTGAAAATCACCAAGGCAAGATTCCTGTCGCCGAACAAGGATGCCCATCCCATCTTGCAACCGATCAGGGTAGCGGGCAACTTGCCGGGCCCCTATGTCTCCGTGTCGCAGGGAGCCACCACGCCCACCCACACGGTGCCGCTGGAACTGCAGTACACGCCGGCGGCGGCCACCATTACGGAAGTCAACATCGGCATTTCCGCCAGCGGCGGCAACCCGTCCTTCAGCGCAGACAACCTGTTGGCCCAGGCAAACACCAAGAATCCCGGCAAGGTCAAGTTCCCGGGCCTGGTGCTGCCCACCTTTGCCGGCGCCAAGATCGACAAGAAGGCCGTCGTCACCATCCGCCTGAAGGGGCAGATCAACGGCACCGAAGCGACGTCCGATCCGAACGAGGGCGGACAGGTGGACTTGAAGGGCGACACGGCCTTCATCCCGCTGTACCTGGCCAACAACGAGGCGGCGCTGGCGGCGCGGCGCTACGGCTCGCGCGATGCCGGCGGCGATTCCTGGGCCACCCGGCTGACGATCGCCTGGCTGCTGAACAAGCCCTACCGTTTCGACGACATCAGCGGCCAGCACGTGACGCAAACGGCGGCAGGCCGCTCCATCCTCGGGCACAGCGGCCACAGCGATGGTCAGCAGATCGACATGCGCTACGCGGACGGCGCGGGCGGCTACGCCGATACGCTGGGCGGCCAGGGCAACGGCGCCGGCATTCGCAAGCTGATCGATGATGCACAGGCGGAAGTGGCGGCCGGCCAGGTGAACAAGCCGAGACTGGCCTTGCTGGTGGCGTGGATCACGGCCAACCGCGCCATGCTGACGCTGGAAGCGGCGGCCGCCGACACGCGCGTCATCTACATCGGCCACAGTTTCGTCAAGCTGGCCCTCGTCGATGGCCGCTTTGCCAACCCGCCCAAGGGCTTGATACCGGGCGCGGGGGCCTGGGCCAAGCCGGCCAAGGTGAGCATCGATCCCGCCCACCTGAGCCATTGGCACCTGAGCCTGACGGCCCATCCCTGAGCGACCCGGCGGCGTCTGGCATGTTCAGCCAGGCAAGTCGGACAATTCGAGTTCCGAGAACCCGGCCCGGCGCCGCGCTTCCAGGTTGAACGGGCCGCGCAGGGTCGGCGCCTCATAGCGCAGCGCCAGCTCGGCATAGGTGGCGCGCAATTCCAGGCCGCGCTGGTCGCACAGGTAGCCATACCAGCGGTTGCCGATCTCGACGTGGCCCACCTCGTCGCGCAGGATGATGTCGAGGATGGCGGCGGCCGCCATATCTCCCGCCTGCGCCAGCTTGGCGCGCAATGGCGGAATCGCGTCCAGGCCCCGCGCTTCCAGGGTGCGCGGCACCAGCGCCATGCGCGCCAGCACGTCGCCGCGCGTCTTGTCGACCATTTCCCACAGGCTGTCGTGTCCGGGAAAATCGCCATACGTGTGACCGAGCACCTGCAGGTGCGCCTGCAGCATGGCGAAGTGCGTGGCTTCCTCCTTTGCCACGCGCAGCCAGTCCGTGTAGTACTCGGCCGGCAGGTCCGGGAAGCGCCACAGGGCGTCGAGCGCCAAGTTCATGGCATTGAACTCGATATGCGCGAGCGCGTGCACGAGCATGGCGCGCCCTTCCGGCGTAATCATCGAACGCCGCCCCACCAGGCGCGGCGGCACCAGTTCCGGGCGCTCGGGACGGCCCGGCACGGGTCCGCCTGGCGCCAGCGGCGACTGCGCATCCAGCGGGAGTGGCGCCTCGGCCATGGCCGCCACCATCGCCACCTTCGTCG
Source organism: Janthinobacterium sp. SUN118 (assembly GCF_030397695.1). Classification (NCBI taxonomy): domain Bacteria; kingdom Pseudomonadati; phylum Pseudomonadota; class Betaproteobacteria; order Burkholderiales; family Oxalobacteraceae; genus Janthinobacterium; species Janthinobacterium sp. SUN118. The sequence goes on from NZ_JAPUBV010000001.1 coordinate 2,984,673, forward strand.
CCGGGTCCGGTTCGAGCAGGCAGGCGAGCGCATACGCGCGCAATTCCTGCGGCGGCGTGGGGATCAGTGGAGATGGCTGCATGGGACTACTTTCTGGCGCGTGTCTGAGTAAGGGGCGCAGTGTATCAAATTGCCTGCCCCACCAGCCAGTCCAGCAGCGCCTGCACGCGTGCCGGCAACGGCGCGCGCGCGCTGTGCACGAGATAATACGCTTGCGGGCTGGGCAAGGCAAAACCGCCGAACGGCAAAACAAGCTGGCCGCTGGCCAGCCACGGCTGCACCAGCTGGCGCCGGCCCATGGCCACGCCCGCATGGTGGATGGCCGCCTGCGCGCACAGGTCGGCGCGGTCGAAACGCAGGCTGCGCGCGGGCAAGGCCACTTCCGGCGCCTGCACGTCCAGCCACAGCCGCCACTCGGCGTCGGGCGCGCAGGCGGGCCAGGCCAGGGTGTCGTGCAGCAGCGTTGCGCCTGGCAAGTGTTGCGGCATATCAAGCAAGCCGTGCTGGCGCGCATACGCGGGACTGCAGACGGGTGCCAGCCATTCGTCCATCAGCTTGCGCGCCGCCAGGCCGGGAAAGTTACCGTCGCCATAGTGCAGCGCCAGGTCCACCTGGCCGGCGCGGAAGTCCACGGCCTCATTGCCCACGCGCAAGTCGATGCTCAAATCAGGAAACTGCGCCGTGAAGCCGGCCAGGCGCGGCACCAGCCAGCACTGGGCGATCGATGGGCGCGCATGCACGGTGATGCTGCCCGCCAGCGCATCGCCGCCGGTTATGGCCGCATGCAGGCCGTCCCAGCCCGCCTGCAGGGCGGCAAAGATGCGTTCGCCATCGCGCGTCAGTTTCACCCGCCGCGTCAACCGTTCGAACAGCCGCATGCCCAGGCTGTCTTCCAGCCGCGCGATGCGGTGGCTGACGGCGCTGGGCGTGAGCGCCAGTTCCTGCGCGGCCAGCGCGAAGCTGGCGTGGCGCGCCGCCACGAGAAACGTGTGCAGGTTGGCGAACTGGCTGGCCGTGAGCGTGGCCCTGGGCGGCGCGCCGGCCGGCATCAATCGGCTCCGGCCGCCAGCAGCGCGCGGCCACGCGCCACGTAGGCCGCCATTTCCTCCTGCGGCACCATGCTGCCGCCCGTGCCCCACACCAGGTGCGTGGCATTCCCCAGGTGTTGCCGGTATTGCGGCGCGGCCAGCACGGCGTCGATGCCCGCGAAACCGGCCACGGCGGACGGTTCCAGGCGCGGCTGCTGCGTTTGCTCCAGCAAGGCCAGCAGGCGGTACAGTTCTTCATCGCTGACGGTGGCGTAGCCGTCGATCAGCCGCTGCATGGCGCGCCCGACGAAGCCGGACGGCCGGCCCACGGCCAGGCCATCGGCCGCCGTCACGTTGTCGATGCCGATGTCTTGCACGCTGATGCGCTCGTGCAAGCCCGTATGCACGCCCAGCAACATGCACGGCGAGTGGGTCGGTTCGACGAACACGCAATGGACGTCGTCGCCAAAGGCCAGCTTCAAGCCAAACGCCACGCCGCCGGGGCCGCCGCCGACGCCGCACGGCAGGTACACGAACAACGGATGCTGGGCGTCGACCGCCACGCCGGCCGCTTCCAGCTGACGCTTTAGGCGTTCACCGGCCACCGCGTAGCCGAGGAACAGATCGTGCGAGTTTTCATCGTCGACGAAATGGCAGGTCGGATCGCCCTGTGCCTGCCGGCGCCCCGCTTCCACGGCCACGCTGTAATCGGTCGCGTACTCGACGACGGTGACGCCGTGGCTGCGCAATTTATCCTTCTTCCACTGCCGCGCGTCGGCCGACATGTGCACGGTGGCGCGAAAGCCCAGGCGCGCGCTCATGATGCCGATCGACAAGCCCAGGTTGCCCGTGGAGCCGACGGCGATCGCGTATTGGCCGAAAAACGCCCGTACGGCGTCGCTGGCCAGCACGCCGTAATCGTCGCCCTCTTTCAGCAAGCCGGCATCGAGCGCCAGCGTTTCCGCGTGTTTCAGCACTTCATAGATGCCGCCGCGCGCCTTGATCGAGCCGGAAATGGGCAGATGGCTATCCTGCTTGAGCCACAGCTGGCCCGGAATCGGTGCTTCCGTGCGCGCCGCCAGTGCCGCCTGCATGGCGGGCAGCGGCACGACGGGCGATTCGATGACGCCGCCGCTGGCCTGGGTTTCCGGGAAGGCCTTGGCCAGGTACGGCGCAAAGCGGGCCAGGCGCGCACTGGCGTCGGCCACGTCGGCCGCCGTCAAACCGACGTCAGCGAGAGCCTCGGCCGCCGGCGCGATGCCGGGATTGAACCAGCTCAAGGGCCGCAAGGCCATCAATTCTGTAATCAGGGGAAATTGCTCGCGCAGCGCGGCGATGGCAGGTGTGGGCAGCATGGCAACCTCGTCAAGGAACAAGCCATGATTAGACCCCATCCGGGCGCGGCTGGCAAAGGATGGTTAATCAGGCAATGGGTGACGGGAGGTCATGTGTGCTGCCGCTGGTCTACCTGGCTATCCGATGGTGCCATCCCATTCTCGATCTCAGCAACATTACGCATCAAAAACTGCCTGCCATCGGCCTTGGCCAGCAGTATATATTCATGCAAGTTCCGGGATTTGAGCTCTTTCAGCACCCACAGGACCATGATGCGTTGATATTCATGATTGCTTTCCCATGCGCGTACGCACAGGGGTTCCGCATGGGGCGATGCCATGCGGCCGAGTCCTTGCAGCGCCATCCGGCGCACATATTCATGTTCGTCCTGCACCAGTTTCAGCAAGGCTGACTCCGCAGCTACAAAAGGAAAGGCTCCCACGCCCAATTGCACGGCAAACTGCCATTTCACGTCTGGATCGTTGACCGCAAGCGCATGTGGCAGGAGGAACAGGAACCAGTCTTCGCGCCCGGCCAGTTCCCTGACCAGATATGCGGTTTCATTGTCCCTGCCAATCGCATACAGCAGGTCTGCAATGTCGCCTGCCGTGGAAGCGTGCGGAGGGCCGGTCTTGATATGCGTCAGAAAAGCAGCGTTTATTTCAGGCCATTTCGCATAGTCGCATTCCCACTCGCCACTTCTTTCATCGACAGGACGCTCCGACGCCCAGCGTCGAAATGCATTTACGGCGGTGCTCAAGGCATGGTGCATCGATTAACTCTTCAAAAATTGTTGCTGCCATCTGCATCCGCCACGGGCCAGTTGCTGTCGTATGCGGCCTGCGCCTCGAAGACACTATGAGTGGCGCCAACGTTTTCCACCTTAGACCGGAAAACGAGGCTCACGCGAATTCCCCATGGCGGGGACACAATATGCGCCCGGCACTCCCGGCCGACCATCCTGAATCGGGGGCCAGCCCTGCCCTTTTTGACGCCCAATCCACCACGGGATCAATCGCCGGATCCTCCAGGCTTTCTTGAAATACATGCCAACAGCCTGCCATTTGGCATGCAATCAATGGCTCGGCATAGGCAAGGGCTACGATGGCATCGCCAGGAAAAATCATGTTTGATCGGCTGCACCATGCACAGGCGCCGCCGCTGCCTCGCCTTGCACAAGGGCGCGCCAGGCGCGCAATTCCCCGTCCGTCAGCGCCGGCCCCCAGCCGTTGCGGAGCGCCGCATCGTGCTGCGCATAGTGTCCCAGCGCCGGCACGGCGACAGCATGTCGCCCGCAGAGGCGGAACACGGCTTCCAGCTGCCGCCGGGTCGCTGGCAAGTCATCGCCATGCCACGTGCAGGCACTCGTTTCCTGTACGTGCTGCAAAAGTTCCGTCAAGGTGCCAAGAAGTGTTGTCGGTATTGCCGTGCTGACCTCTTCCGGCCAGGGATCGCCCATGCCGCTGACAGGCAAGGCGGCGAAGCCGCATTCCCAGGAGGCAAAATTGCCAGATTCGACCTGCGCCACTTTCCAGACGTGCTCGACGAAAGCCGTCAATGCCGGATGCTCAATGGCATGACGCTGGCAAAAGCGCTGGAGACAGGTCACGGCGATACATTGCCTGGCAATAATGGAGAGCGCGTCTATCGGTATCGTCTGCATGAATCGGGAAGGTTTTCAGAATAATATTTATCCACATCAACTATAACCGCCCGCTCGATATCTGTCGCCTATTTTGCGCCCGGCAAGCGCCTTCCTCCTTAGGCATCAAGGCCGAAGGCGCTCTATTCCTGCTCGGCCTTAGAACTGCAGCTGCAAGCCCATATCAATCGACCTGCCCTCGGCCGGCAAGGCTTGCAGCGCCCCGCCGTTCGCCTTCAGTCCAGACAGGTAGACGCCGCCGAGCGGGTCCGCATACGCGCGGTTGAACAGGTTGCTCACGCCCGCAGTCAGGCTGGCCGTCTTGCCCAGCGCCACGCTGGTGCGCAGGTTGACGAGGGCATAGCCGCCCGTTTCCCGTTCCAGCCGGCGCGCATCGACCCTGTCCTTGCGGGCAACGATCTTGGTCTCGATGCGGCTGCTCCAGGCGCCCAGCTTGTGCTCGACGGCCAGCAAGGCGTTGAACGGCATCATCCGGTACAGGTCGCCGCCATCGCTGCGCTTGCCCCGCGTATAGGCGGCGTTGCCCGTGGCCATGAAGCGGCCCCAGCGCGCGCTGCTGGCCAGCGGCAGCTGCCAGGCCAGGTTGGCGCCGTACAGCTTGGCGTCGTGGTTGGCGAAGCGCAGCAAGTTGCCGTTGGCGCCCATCTGCATGTACGGGTGGAAAGATGACAGCACGTCGACGTCGATGTAATTGTCGACCTTGCTGTAATACGGATTGACGCGCACGAACCAGCCCTCCTCGCCGCCGCCATGCCAGTCCGCCGTGAACGCCGCCGTATATGCCGTTTCAGGCTTGAGGTCGATATTGCCCACATAGCCGTTGCCATCGCCAAACCAGTTGGTCATGGTCATGGCCATCGAGCCGCGGCCCCACGAGTAGCGCTCGTACAGGTTGGGCGAGCGCACCTTGCGCGCCAGCGCGAATTCATAGCTGCTGGCCGTGTCCGGCGTGTAGGTCGCTTGCGCCGAGGCATCGATATTCGTGTCGCGCTGGCGGCGTTCGCGCGCATTGAAGGCGGCCGCCGCCATGCTGTCGGCCATGTTCATCATGTTCGTGCCATACGACTGCACCTTGCCCGTATCCATGCGCACGGATTCGGCGCGCAGGCCCAGCACGCTGCTCCAGCGCGCGGCATGGCGCGTGTCCAGTTCGGCAAACAGCACGGTGCGCTCGCGCTTGCCGTCGTTGATGTTCAGATAGCTGCGCGGCCCCATCATCATGGAACCGGGCACGGCCGGCCAGTAATCGTCGAGGCGGAAACCGTGCCATTCCTGGCCCAGGCGCAATTCGCCCGTGCCCGTGGGCAGGCTGGCCTGCAAGGCGTAGCCCGTATTGCGCCCGTGCGTGAGCATCGGCATGGTGCCCGTGCGCTCGGGCGTGAAAAAGCCCATTTCATGGTCGGTCTGCTGCCAGTAGGCGCGCGCGTCGAGCACGCCCCAGCCGAACTCGCCCCGATAGGCCAGGTTGGCGAACTGGCCGTGGTTGTCCGTCATGTCCATGTACTGGTTGGGAAAACCCTGGTACGGGATATGCTGCACGCCGGCGCGCAGGGTCAGTTGCTGGCCCTTGCCCTTGGCCGACAGCACGATGGCCTGGTTGATGCTTTCCACCATGCTGGCCAGCACCGTGTTGCCATGGCCATCTTCATAACTGTGGGCGCGCGCATAGGCGCCGCTGTAGCCGATGCTGAGCACGTCGCTGGCCGCCGACGCGTTCACGCTGGTCGACACGCTGTTGTTGACGCTGCGTCCCGACACGGCAAAGCTGCCTTGCGTGTGCAGGGCCGCGCCGGGCTGGGCAAACACGGGCGCGTTTGACTGCACCTCGATGGTGCCGCCGATGCTGTCGCCGCCGGCACTGACGGGCGTCACGCCCGCGATCAGGCGTATGCGCTGCACTTGTTGCGGATCAATGTACGACAGCGGCGCATTCATATGATTGGCGCAGGCGGACGTCAGTTCCATGCCGTCGATGCGGATCTTCAGCCGGTCATCGGCGAAACCATTCACGACGGGCAAGCCGGACACGCCGCCGCCGGCCGCCACGCTGTAGCCTGGCGTGCTGCTGAGCATTTGCGCCGTGTCGGCGGCGGGACGGTAGCCATCCTTGACGGCCGTGACGATGACTTTCAGTTCAGGCAGGACGGCCGTGTCGACGTCGCTGCGGGACTGCGCCACGGCGGGCATGGCGGACATGGCAAGGGCGAGGGAAATCAATAAAGGGAAATGGTTCATGCTGCTGCTTTCGAATTCTGTATGGACGAGGCGAACGGCCACGGACGCGCAAGCGGCGCGGCGCGGGGCGGTTCACGGACGGGATGGCAGTATCAGAAAGCGGCAGGCGGGCCGCGGGGCTGGACGGGCGTCCAGGCGAACAGCCGTGTGGGGGATTGGTAGAACAGCAGCGGCAGCAAGCCGGCGATCAGTTCGCCGGAAGCGAGCACGAGGGCCGTGGGCGCGATGTCCAGGGTGGCCGCATGCATGCTGCAGCACGGGCAATCGCCCATGTTCATCGCCGGCTTTTGCGGCGCGGACGGTTCCTGCACGCTCGATTTCATCGGCAGCATGCTCATGCCACCGGCCACCGAGCAAATCTCGAAGCTGGGCACGGCCCGGCCGCTGGCGACCGTGAACGCGCGCGACACGGTCGGGGCGAGCGCAGCCAGGAGGATGGCGATACACGCGATCCACAGGACGATGACGGCGCGGCCTTGGCTGATGAACATGCCACAATTATAACCGCCGCCCTGCCCCGCGGCCAAGGCCCAGGGTCAAGTCAGCCGTTCAGGCTCAGGCCAGCAGGCAAGCCGTCGGCTCAGGCCGTCCTGCCTGCTAGCGGCGCGTCTTACAGGTCGACCTTCATCGACAGCTTGATGGCGCGCGGCGCGCCCGAAGCCAGGCGCGTGCCGGCGCCGGCCCAGTAGCGCTTGTCGGCCGCGTTTTCCACGTTCAGCTGCCACACGGCGGCTTTGTTCATCAGCGTGCCCGCATAGCGGGCGCCGGCGCTGAAGAGCGTGACGCCGCCGAGGAAGGCCTGGTTCAGGTCGTTAACGGGACGGGCGCTGTAGTAATACGCGCCACCGCTCAGCGACAGGCCCGGCAGCCCATCGAAGGCATACGCCAAAAAGACGCTGGCCGTGCGCTTCGACGCATTTTCCGGCGCCTTGCCGTTGTAGTCGGCGTTGATGTGCGCAAAGGTCGGGTCGAGGAACTGGGCCGACGTTTGCCACGACAGCTGGCGCGTCAGCTTGCCCTGGGTCGACAGTTCCAGGCCGCGGTAGCGCTGTTCGCCATCCGACGTGAAGACATTGCTGCTATTGGTATAGTAGCCGGGACGCGTGATGTCGAACAGCGCGGCGGAGACCAGGGTGCCGCCCGGCGCCAGCCAGCGCGCGCCCAGTTCCTTCTGCTTGCTCACGCCGGGCGCCATCTTGACGCCCTGGTTGGCCGTGCCCGTCGGGCCCGTCTCGCCCTCTTCCAGGCCGCGCGCCGTGGACGCATAGAACGACAGCTCCGGCGTCAGCTTGTAGATTAATGACGCCATCGGCGTCGTCTTGCTGACGTCGTAATGACTGGCGCCCTGGTCGCTTTGATAACTGCTGCGGCGCACGCCGACCACGCTTTGCCATTGCGGGCTGAAGACCATGCGGTCGAGCGCGTACAAGCCCGTGTCGCGCGTATCGAGCGCGGCCGTCGTCGGCGCCGTCGGCTTGGGGCCGAACACGACATTCGTCACGGGCACGGGCTTATACAGGTTTTGCGCGGCGATCGTGTAGTTGCTCTGGTAGATAGGATCTTGCGACTTGTCCGTGCGCGACACGCCCAGGGTCAGTTCATGCGCAATGACACCCGTATGGAAGTTGCCCGCCAGCTCAGCGCGCAGCAAGTCCGAGGCCGTCACGCTGTGCTGGATATTGCCCGTGATGCGGCCAGCGCCCGTGGCCAGCGCCGCCGCGTTATTCAGGCGGAAGATCGCCAGGCGGCGGTCGCGCGCCGTTTCCGAGTGGCCCGCTTCCACCGTCAGGGCCCAGCCATCCGTGATGGCGTAATCGGCGCGCAGCTGCGCGTTTTTCGTCTGCGCCTCGAAATTCGACCAGTCCGGGCCGATCAACTGGCGCGGGTCGACGGCGCGCGGCAAGCTGATCACGCCTTTCACGGCCGCGGGCAGGGCCACGCCCGCCTGCTCCGTCACCTTGCGGCGGTCGTACTCCAGGTCGGCCTTCAACAGCAATCTGTTCGTCACGCGCCAGTCCAGCGCCGCGGAGAGGAAGCTGCGGTTGCCATTGCCGACATGGTCCAGGTAAGAACCGAGCGTGCCGCCGGCCGCGTTCACGCGCACGCCGACTTCCTGCTCGGCGCCAAACCGGCGCGCCACATCGACATTCGCCACCGCGCTGCCACGGTCGTCGATGCTCAAGCCCAGGCTGGTGACGGGCTTGCTGCCGGCCCGCTTGGTGACGAAGTTGACCACGCCGGCCGGCGACGTGAAGCCGTAGTACAGGGCCGAGGCACCCTTCAGCACTTCCACCCGTTCCTTGTTTTCCATGGGCACTTGCGAGAAGTTCATGATGGGCATGGAACCGTTGAGGCGGTAATTCGTGCGGTTTTCCACGGCGATGCCGCGTATCACCAGCTGGTCCCAGGTCTCTCCGCCGTTTTGCTGGCGCGTCACGCCGGCCGTGTTGCGCACGGCATCGTACAGGCCGGAAACGGCTTGCTGCTCCAGCAATTCGCGCGTGATCACGTTGACGGTCGAGGGCACGTCCATGATGCTGGCGCCGCGAAAACTGCCCGCCTCCGTGGTGAGCGGCACCAGGCCCTGCGCGCGGGCGCCCGTCACCTGCACGGCCTGCATGACTTTCTCATCGCCAGCCGTCAAGTCGTCCTGGCCATGGGCTGCATTGGCGGCCAGCGCGGCGTGCGGGGCAAAGGCCAGCGACAAGGCGGCGGCCACAGGAAGTAGTTGCAAAGAAGAAAAAGCTACGCGCATAAAGACAGGACTTTCTACAGAGAAAATAGACAGAAGGAAACTTCAGGTTACCCTGCATGATAACCGTAACGAGAATCATTCGCAATAATAAGTGAGATTGCGTGAGTTTTGGCGCAATAAATAGCGCGCGAGGGACTCTGTTATCACATGAGCACGTTTGAATTTTGCAGATGAGCTGGCAAAGAGGCATACTGACAGTCACGGCGCGCAGGACGCGCCGTCCAACAAGATACTAAAAGGTAAGTTCGTGAACACAATCGACAAGAAAAGCGTGCAGACGAAAACATTTCGCTGGAAACGCTGGCAGCGCTGGGCCATCGGCTCCGGTTGCGCCCTCGCCGCCTACAGCGCGGCCGGCTTCTGGCTGGTGCCGCAAGTCATCAAAAACCAGCTGCCCAAATTTGCCGACAAGGAACTGGCGCGCCAGGCCAGCATCGCCGACGTGCGCTTCAACCCGTTTACCCTGCGCCTGGAAGCGGACAAGATTGCCTTGCAGGAAGCGGCCGGCGCGCCGCTGCTGTCCATCGGCGCCGTGGCCGTGCAGCTCGAATGGAAATCCATCGTGCGCCGCGCCTGGAGCCTGGCGGAAATCCGCATCACGGCACCGCAGGCCCATCTGACCATCACGCCGGACGGCAAGTTCAACCTGGCCGAAGTGCTGGCCACCTGGCAACGCAACCACCCGGACAAGAGCGAGGGCGGCATGCCGCGCCTGATCATCGGCCACTTTGCGCTGGAACAAGGCAAGGTGGCGTGGCAAGACCAGAAGGCGGGCTATGCGGACAACTTCACGCCGATCGCCTTCACGCTCGACAATATTTCGACCCTGCCCGACGCCAACGGCAGCTATACCTTCAGCGCCGATGCGGCGCGCGGCGGCAAGCTGCACTGGCGCGGCACGGCCTCGCTGAACCCGATCCGCGGCGAAGGCGAACTGGTCCTGACTGACGCCTCCCTGCCCGGCCTGGCCGCCTACCTGAAAGCCTATACGCGCGCCGAAGTGACCAGCGGCAAGCTGTCGGCGCGCCTGCCCTATCACTTTTCCTATGCCGACGGCACGCTCGACGCCAAGCTGGCGGGCGCCGGCCTGGCCCTGCGCGACCTGGCGCTGGTGCGCGACGGCAAGGGAGAACCATTTACGGCCATGACCACCCTGGCCGTCACGGGCGCGAACGTGGACCTGGCGCGCCAGAGCGTCACGGTGGAAAAGATCAGCCTGGACGGCGGCAAGCTGGCCATCCGCCGCGACAGCAAGGGCGAGATCGACCTGGCGAACCTGATGCTGCCTGGCAAGCCAGCAGCGGCGCCGGTCGCCACCGCGGCCCCTGCCGCGCCCTCGAAGCCGGGCAAGTGGAAGGTGGATTTGAAACAGGTGGCGCTGGCCAATGTGGACGTATCCGCCATCGATGAAACCGTCTCGCCGGCCCTGCAGCTGAGCGCCAAACAGCTGCAACTGCAATTACAACTGGCCCTGCAGCAAGCGCCATCCGGCATGACTACCGTCATCGACGGCGCCAGTTTCGCGCTGGCCGATCTCGCCATGCAACGGGGCGCGCAAACGCCGTTCAAGCTGGCCCAGTTGGGGTTTACAGAAGGCAAGATTGACGTGGCGGCGCGCGCGGTGCACCTGGGCACCGTGACGGCCAGCGGCGCGCAGATCGACCTGGCGCGCAACCGCCAGGGCCAGTTCGCGATCGCGCAAAAGCTGCCCGTGTTTGCTTCCAGCAAGGCCGACACCGTCGCCGAGGCGCCGTCCGCGCCGTGGTCCACCAGGATAGACAAGGTAGAACTGAGCAAGTTCGGCGCCCGCTTCGACGATGCGGGCACTGGCATCAAGGGCAACTTGCAGGACGCCCGCCTGTCGCTGCAGCATGTCAGCAACGACATGAAGCAGGCGTTGCCGTTCGAGCTGGGCGTGGGCTTGCGCGAAGGCGGATTGCTCACGGCCAACGGCAAGTTCGTGCCGGGCACGGGCGCCGTCGATGCGCAGCTGAACCTCAAGCAACTGGCGCTGGCGCCCGTGCAGCCGCTGCTGGCGCAACATCTGAAGCTGAAGCTGGCCGGCGGCGCCATCTCCGGCGGCGGCCGCCTGACGACAGGCGGCGGCGCGCCCAAGTCGCCGAAGCTGCGCTATGAGGGCGGCGTGGACATCGCCGGCCTGGTGCTCAATGAAACGGATGGCAAGCGCTTTGCCTCCTGGAAAAGCGTGCGTGCCGACAAGCTGACGGCCAGCGTGGGGCCCGACTTTGTCGACATTGCCGAATTGCGCGTGGTGGAACCGAACGCCCAGCTGATCATCGAAGACGACCGCAGCCTCAATGCGCAGCGGCTGCTGGTCAAAGCCCCGGAACCGGCAGCCAAAGCGGCACAGCCGGCGACGCCGGCAACGGCGACATCCACGGCCGCCACGGCGGCGTCGCCGGACGCCGCCTTCCCCGTGCGCGTGCGCCGCGTGCGCCTGCAGAATGCCAAGCTGGATTTTGCCGACCTGAGCCTGCGACCGCAATTCGCCGCCAAGATCTATGAATTGAACGGCGTCGTCACGGGCCTGTCGACGAAACGCGATGCGCGCAGCCAGATCGAGCTCGATGGCCGCATCGACGAATTCGGCCTGGCCCGCGTGCGCGGCCAGCTCAACCCGTTCGCCCCGACCGACAACACGGACTTGAACGTGGTCTTCAAGAACGTCGACATGGTTTCCGCCTCGCCGTACACGATGAAGTTTGCCGGCTACAAAGTGGCCGAGGGCAAGATTTCGCTGGACTTGCAGTACAAGGTGCGCAACCGCCAGCTCGACGGCACCAACCAGATCGTGCTCGACAAACTGACCCTGGGCGAGCGCATCGACAGCCCGGACGCCCTGAAACTGCCGCTGGAACTGGCGCTGGCCATCCTCAAGGATAGCGACGGACGCATCGACCTGGGCTTACCCGTGTCGGGCGACATGAACGATCCGCAATTCAGCTATGGCGCGCTGATCTGGAAAGCCGTCGGCAATGTGCTGACCAAGATCGTCACGGCGCCGTTCCGCGCGCTGGGCAGCTTGCTGGGCATCAGCGCCGACAAGCTCGAATCGATCGACTTCGATGCGGGCAGCGCCGTGCTGCTGCCGCCGGAACGGGAAAAACTCAAGCAGGTGGCGCAAATCCTCGGCAAGCGCGAACAGCTGAAGCTGGCCGTGCCGGGCCAGTACAGCGACACGGACGCGGCCGCCCTGCGCGCCCAGGCCGTGCGCCGCGCCGTCGCCGCCAAGGCCGGCATCAAGCTGGAAGCGGGCGAGGAACCGGGACCGTTGAACCTGGGCGAACGCAAGATACGCGGCGCCCTGCGCGAGCTGTACGGGGAACGCTTCGGCAAGGCCGAGCTGGACAAGCAGAAGAAGGCGGCGGAATCCGCCTCTCCTGCCGCGGCATCGGCAGCGGCGGCGTCCGGGGCATCCGCACCGGCCGCCGCGGCGAAGATCCCCGTCTGGCAACGCCTGGGCAAGCTGATCGAAGGCGAGCCGCAAGTTGCCGACGCCAGCGCGTTTTATACCGGCTTGCGCGAGCAGCTGGAAGCCAAGCAGCCCCTGCCTGCCGATGCGCTCGCTAAACTGGGCGCCCAGCGCAGCGCGGCCATCCTCGCTGCCCTGCAGCAGGATGGCACGCCAGCGGCCCGGGTCAGCGCGGGCGCGCCGGAAAAAACGGACGCCGCGCCGGGCAAGCTGGTGGGATTGAAACTGGGATTGGCGGCACAATAAGGGCGCCTGACCAAACCGTCGCGAGCGGCAGTCGGCTCGGCGCCCCCTCTTGGCCAGGCAGCGCAGCTGTGCGCGCGGGGACGCCGAGTCAGCGGGCATCGGCGGCCCCAGATCGCAAGGCGCGGCAGCTTATGCTGGATGCGCCAAGACACGGAGATAATCTGACGTATGAAAAACCTCGACAAGGTAGCGCCCTATACTGCGTCTATTACACAGGGCAACTTGGGTACGATGACAACGCTGCTTGCGAAGACAGCGATATCAGCAAAGGATAGCATTTCATTTGGTGAAAAAACGCTGCTGACGAGCTATGTGTACGAAAAAAATGGCACGTATCAGCTGATTTATACGACGATTGAGATTGACGGCAATATCGACAACTATGTCGAGGATGACGGGATCTTGCCGACACTGTTCTTGAGCCCGGATAAGGAAAACTATGTCTCCATCATTCCCTATCATCCTGATAAGGAACTGGAAATCAGCATTCCCATCTTTCATCGCGAGGATGTGGAAATGCCAAAGGGCAATCGGCCATACACGGGAAACTTCATTGGCACGACGGCAGCCTGTTCGATATTTCACGATGTGGACTTCTACGATAACAAACCTGACAAAATATTGGCCATCGAATTTATCAATGGAAAACTGAAAAAGAAAAACACTATCAAAGTTCCATTACCTGCAAATAACAGAATCACCATTTCCAACAAGGCGATTCATTTGCTGGCCAATGATGGCAGCCTGCTCCAGCACAGAGAGATCGATGATAAAGGCAATGTGACGCGCCAGCGGGAAATCGACGCGAAGGGTATAGATGTTTTGCAGATATTAAGTTCATCCTTCGACAAGGAGTCTTATCTGCTGGCGCAAGAAAAAGATAAAATCATCATCAAAAAAATAGATGCGAATGGGGCAAGCGACACCATTGAATTGGCGGTCTTTGCCGATCCATTTTTCAATACCTGGCAGCCAGTCCAAATCGCTGACGACACTTTTGTCACGCGTTTCAACAGCGAGTTTGGAAACGGCTGGCTGACCACGAAAAATGATCAGTTATTGGAATTATTCTATAGCAAGGGTGAGCAAGGCTACAGGAACTTGCTGACAAACGAACTGCTGCCGATACCCCGTGACAACCTGGTCATTGCAAGCATCAACAAGACGACGGACCATGCTTATGCGGTCGTGCTCTACCCGATGACCGACGATCAGGCGGCTAATGCCGAACTCATCGTCTTGAATCGCCGCTTGCAGTAGCGCCGGGCGCCAACATGGCTGCTGGCCATGTTGGCGCGCATCCGCGGCATTGCCGGTGCATGCCGCGGTGAGCATCGCTACTTCGCTTTCCCCGCCTCCTTCACCGCTTCGTCCGGCAAGGCAAACGCCACCAGGCTATCGCCCATCTTCGTGCCCAATGAGCCGTGGCCGCCAGCCATCACCACCACATATTGCTTGCCCGTCTTGTCGGAGACATAGCTCATCGGCGTCGCCTGGCCGCCTGCCGGCAGGCGGGCTTTCCACACGGTTTTGCCATTGCGCACGTCGTAGCCGCGGATGTAGTAGTCGAGCGTGCTGCTGAGGAATGCCACGCCGCCGCCCGTGGTGCTGATGCCGCCCAGGCTGGGCACGCCCAGCGGCAAGGCGATGGGCACGGGAGCGCTGTCGCGCGTGGTGCCGTTCTTGTGCATCCACACTTTTTTCATGGTGCGCAGGTCGACGGCGGCGATATAGCCCCACGGCGGCGCCTGGCAAGGGAAGCCCAGCGGCGACAGGAAGGGCTTGATTTCCACGGCGAACGGCACGCCCGTCTGCGGCTGCAAGCCCATTTCCGACCCCGTGCCGCCCTTCGCGTTGGCTTGCGCGCGCGGCACCAGGCGTTCCAGAAAGCCCATGTAGTCTGGATTGACCAGCAACAATTGCCGGCCAGGATCGACGGCCGCCCCGCCCCACTCGAAGATGCCGAGCGGGCCAGGCGAGATGATGGCGCCCTTGATCTTGCCTTCGGCCACCGTCTGCGGCGTGAACGGGCCTTCATAGCGGTGCTGGCGGAAGATGATGCGGCACGCCAGCTGGTCGAATGGCGTCGTGCCCCACATGTCCGTCTCGCTGATATTTTTCTCGGGCAAGAAAGTCAGGGCCGAGAACGGCTGCGTGGGCGACAGGCGGTCGCCAGGGGCGGCGTTGGCTGTCGGCACGGGTTTTTCCGGCGCCGGCACGACCAGGCTGCCGTCGCGACGGTCGATCACATAGATGTCGCCGCGCTTGGTGGTGGCGACGACGGAAGGGATTTTGCCTTTCGGCGTGTCGATGTCGACCAAGGTGGGCTGGCCGCCGATATCCATGTCCCAGATGTCGTGGTGTACGGTCTGGTACACCCAGCGCACCTTGCCGGTGGCCAGATCGAGCGCGACGATGGCGCTATTGTATTTCTCGCCATGGGGATTGCGGTTGCCGCCCCAGGTATCGGGCGTTTCGTTGCCCATGGGGATGTACACCATGCCCAGCTTTTCATCGACGCTGGACACGCCCCACGAGTTGGGCGAGTTGTTGGTGTAGGTCTTGCCATCGGCGATGGGCGCCGTGTCGTCCGGGTTCGAAGCATCCCAGTTCCACATCAGTTTGCCCGTGACGGGGTCGTAGCCACGGATCACGCCCGAGGGTTCTTCCGTGGAAAAGTTGTCGGTCACGCTGGCGGCCATCACCACCACGTTCTGCGCCACGGCCGGCGGCGAGGTCGGCATCAGGAAACCGCGCTTCTTCATGCCCATGCCATGGTACAGGCCGATCACGCCATTTTCGCCAAAGCTCTTGCACGCTTCGCCCGTATCGGCATTGACGGCGATCAAGGTCGCATCCATCGTGGGCGCGAAGATGCGGCGCGGACACTCCATGCCGGCCGCTTCCGGCGCCGGGCTGTCCTTGGCGCGGCCCGCGTTGACGTCCCAGTACGCCACGCCGCGGCAGATCATGTGCTGGTAGCTCGAGGCGTCGCGGTTGATCTTCGGATCGTGGCGCCAGAGCTCCTTGCCCGTGTCCGGATCGAGCGCGATGACGATGTTGTGCGGCGTGCAGATATACAGCATGCCGTTGACCTTCAGCGGCGTGACTTCGTTGGCGATCTCGCCCGGGTCGTTCGGCCCCTTGAAGTCGCCCGTATGGTAGACCCACGCCTCCTTCAGCTGCGAGGCGTTGGCCGGCGTGATCTGCGCGGCCGGCGCGTAGCGGTCGCCATAGCCGGAGCGGCCATACGCGGCCCAGTCATTGGGCGCCACGCCCGGCGCGTAATCGCCTTCGGGGGCGGCCGCCATGTTTTCGGCCGGCACCTCGCCATGCAGGGTGTAATAATCCTGGAACAGCGAAAAGACGCCCACGGCCGCCGTCGCCACGACGGCAGCCAGCAAGGCACTCTTGCCCGCGTCGCGCGGTTTCGCCCCGGCACGCAAAGGCGGATCAAGGCGGCGGTCGATGAACGGCAGCAGCAGCCAGACGGCGGCCGCGAACCAGATATCCAGGCGCGGCAACAATTGCCACCAGTCGAACTTCACTTCGATCACGGACCAGATCAGGGTGGCGAACAGCAGCAATGCCAGGAAAGGCTGGGCGCTGCGCCGTCCTTTCCACACGAGCGCACCGGCAACTATCATGCCGATACCGGCCACGACGTAATACCAGGAACCGCCCAGGCTGACGAGCCAGGCGCCGCCGCCGGCAAGCGCCAGGCCCAGCAAGATAAAGATGACTGCGGTGAGTAGCAACAATGGTCCAGGCCGGGATGAGGCAGTCATGATGCTCCTTTACAAGGATGTGTCGGCGGCGCGCGCCTGCGCACCGGATTGAGGGCGATCAAGAACGTTTCATTTTTTCACTAATTTGCAAAGCGTGGCACACGCCAGAAAGCAATTTTTGCGAGTGTTGCTTTTCCCCACAGGCGCGCTTGCCCTTGCCCGCTAATTTATATCCACAAAGAAAAACAAATTTCCCAAATAAATCAAATATTGCTCTAAACTGACTATATCGTGATTTTTGTTAAAAACGTTTCCTCCGCTGCCGGCACCGGGCAGCGCGACGTCTTTCAACAGGAGGTCCAGCATGCCACGCGCTTCTTCCCGCCGCGACGCCATTTGGCAGCCACTGCCATGAACGCCTTCATCTACACCTATTTATTGGCTTGCTACGACGGCATGACCTTGGTACGCCCGGGCCTGGCCTTGACGGGCCTGGCGCTGCTGCTGGCCGCCCTGCTGTGGCGGCGCCCGCGCCCACGCCGGCGCCAGCGCGCGTCCGACAAGCTGGCCGACGCCTGGCCACACGCGGGCTTGCCGGAATTGCTGCGCGCGCGCAGCGCCGTACCGGCCGGCCCCATGGCCGGACAGGCGGCGCCAGCGGCGCCCAAACCGGCGGAACGGCGCGCGCTGCCGTTCGAGCAAGCCCGCCTCGACGCGATGTTTGGCGAAGACCGGCAATTGCAGGGCGAAATCCTGGCCCTGTTCGTGGCCGAGACGCGCGACCGCCTGGCCGGCATCGCGCATGCGCTGCGCTGCGGCCGCACGGCGCCGGCCCGCGTGCTGGCACAGGAAATCTTCGACACCGCCACGGCCCTGGGCCTGGGCCAGCTGAAGCGCCTTGCAGGCGCGGCCGTGCATGCCAGTTTCACCGAGGATATCGAAACGCAGCGGCGCCTGCATGCAGACTTGCTGATGGCGCTGGAAGTGCTGTCGACGGCCGTCACGCAGCTCCAGCAGCCGCAGCGTCGCGAAGAGCGGCGGCGCGACGCGGAAAGCCTGCCCTGAGCCAAATTCATCAGATTTGCCGGATTTGATTTTCTGAACGGACCCGCATATGCTCTCCTCACCCTCACCGACTCTTTATTCCATGCAAGCTGATGACGTCTGCACCACGCAAAAAGCCGCCGAATTGCTCGGCATTTCCGTCACCTCGGTGCAGCAGCTGGTGGAGGCGGGCGTCATCGAGGCGTGGAAGACCAAGGGTGGCCACCGTCGCATCCCCCTGTCGGCCGTGCACGCCTACAAGAGTGGCTATACACAACATAGTCAGGAGTCGCGCGCGCCGCGTCCCGCGCGGCAGGACGGCGGCCTGCGCGCGCCTTCCATCCTCGTGATCGAGGATCATCCGATCGAGCGTGCGCTGTATCAAAAGCAGATTGCCTCATGGGGCTTGCAGGCCAGCTTGCGCTTCTGCGAAAATGGCTACCAGGCATTGCTGGAAATCGCCCGCGACCAACCCGATATTTTATTGAGCGATATCATCATGGAAGGCATCGACGGCTACGAAGTGATACGCACCATCCTGGCCGACCCGCTGCTGGCGGACATGCACATCGCCATGCTGTCGAGCCTGTCGCCGGAAGCGCTCGATGAAAGGGGCGGCGTGCCGCCGGGCGTGGTGTTCTTCTCCAAGCCCGTCAACTACGACGAATTGCGCGGCTACCTGCGCGCCTGCTGCGCCAGCCACGCGCGGCACGGCACCGCCTGAAGCCGTCCAGCCATGCCAGCCTACCGCCATATCGACCCCGCTCTGCTGCTGCACGCCGCCTGCCAGGACGTGCCGCTGTTCCTCACGCTGTGCCAGACCTATCTCGATACGGCGCCGGCCATGTTTGGCCAGCTCGCGCAAGCCGTGCGCAGCGGCACGCCGCAAGCCATCGTGCACGGCAGCCATGGCTTGCGCGGCAGCGTGGCGCTGCTGGGCGCCACGGCGCTGGTCAGCCGCCTGGCCGAGCTGGAACGGCTGGCGCGCCTGCAGGAGCGGCCGGCGCCGGGCTGGCTCGATGAAACGGCGCGCCTGCTGGCGCTCGTGGAAGCGGAAGTGCGGCGCGGCATGGCCGAGTACCAGGAAACGCAAGCATGAATGGCGCAGCTGACTTGCTAATTAAAAATCAATTCCTTATTGGAAATGTTATACTTATCCCAATCAACCATGGAGCCTGCGATGATCGTGTGCCGTGACCTTCTGCTGAGAGCCTTCATGCTGGGCATGCTGCTCTTCGTCGTCGGCGAATCGCTGTCCTACTGGACGCCGGAAGTCAAGAAGCTGCTGGCCTGGCGCCCGTCCTGAGTTCCCTCAGCCTTCACGCCCATCGACGCGCGCGCGCCACAGGTAAGGCGCATACACCAGCACATACAAGGCAAACGCCAGCGACCAGCACAAGCCTGCCGCCCACAGCGACGGCAGCACCGATGGCGTGGGGCCGACGGCTGCCAGCAGCCGCGCCAGTGCGCCCAGCTGCACCAGCCAGTACATGCCCGCTTCCGCCCTGCCCGCCTTGAGGGCGCGCCCCGTGTGGCCCAGGGTCGTGCGCGTCATCATGCCGATGATCAGACCCGCCATCGACCCCACGGTCAGCGCGTGGAATGCGGCGCTGGCCGGCAGCAGCTGCCAGCTGGCCAGCGCCAGCAGCGCAAAGCCGATGCCTATCCACGCGTACGACAGGTGCAAGATCCACAGCAGCGGTACGCGCAGGGTGCGCCGCGGCTGCCAGGCCAGCAGGTTGGCCAGCGACATGGCGCTTGCCGCCAGGGCCAGCGGCGCCGTCGCCCAGGCCGGCGCGCCCGCCAGCCAGGCGATGCTGGCCAACGCCATGCATCCCACGGCCATCAGCGCCCGCTTCGGACTGGCCACGGGCGTGCTGCCCGGTGCGCCATTGCGCGTAAACATGGGGATGACGCGCGCGCCGATCACCGATTCGATCAGCACGATAATCAGAATGGCCGCCTGCACGGGCAGAAACAGCGACAGCGACAGCCAGCCCAGCGCGGCCGCGTGATACAGGCCGTTGGCCAGCGCCAGCAGGGCCAGCAAGCCGACGAGGAACAGGTTGCGCGTATTGCCCGAGCGGCGCAGCACGCGGTACAGCGGATACGTGGCCAGCGGCAGGAACAGCCAGTCCACCAGCGCCGCCATGGGCGCCAGCGGGCCGTTCAGGCACAGCATGGCCATGCGTCCGGCCAGCCACAGCCCCGCCAGCGCCATCAGCGGCGCGCCGTGCGGCGTGGGCAGCCCCGTCCAGTTGCGCCCCGCCGTGTACAGGAAGCCGACGATGACGGCCAGCGCGAAGCCGAACACCATCTCGTGCATATGCCAACCCAGCCCGACGTGCAGACCGCCCTGCAGCAGGCCGGCATGGCTGGCCAGCCACAGGGGAATGCTGACAGCCGCGAACAGTGCGGCCAGCAGGTAGAACGGACGAAAACCCAGCTGCCAGACGGCATGGCGGGCATGCCACGGTGCGGCACCGGGAGCGGCGGCAGGAGAAGATGGTTCGCTGATGGGAGTAATGGCCATGGTGGACTCGCGCTCAAAGATATATTTAATATACTACTTTAAAAGCGCAATGGCGGCCATCGGCAAAAAGGACTAGAAGGACGGGAAGGATGGCGCGACGGCCATGGGGCCCGAGCCGGCGGGCCAGCCCCCGGCATCGCGCTGCCGGCTACCTGCCCTGGCGGTGCTCGACCGCGTACACGGCCGCCTGCACGCGGCTGGTCAGGTTAAGCTTTTTCAGCACGTTCTGCACGTGGATCTTGACCGTGCTTTCGGCCAGGTCCAGCGTGCGCGCGATGCCCTTGTTGCTCTCGCCGCGCGACAGGCAGTCGATGATCTCCTTTTCGCGCGGGGTCAGCTTGTCCAGCTCCGACACGGGTTCTTCGCGCCGCGTGCCCGCCTGCAGCTGCGCCACCAGCTTGCCCGTCATGGCTTCGGCGATGACGACTTCGCCGGCGGCCGCGCGGCGGATGGCGCGCACCAGGTAATCGGCGTCGATATTCTTGATCAGATAACCGCAGGCGCCCGCGCGCAGGGCCGTGGCCAGGTCTTCGGCGTCCTCGGAAACGGTCAGCATGACGATGGCCGTGTCCGGGCAATCGTGCTGCATCAGCTGCAGCGCTTCCACGCCGGACATGCCGGCCATGTTCAGGTCCAGCAGCACCACGTCGGGCTGCAGCTGGATGGCGCGCTTGATGCCTTCCACGCCGTCGGCCGCCTCGCCCACGACGGAAAAATCCGTATGCCGCTGCAGCAGCGAGCGTATGCCGCTGCGGAACAGCGCGTGGTCATCGACCAGCATGACGGTGATCGGTTTGACGGGAGTCTCCATTTTTTATGCTTTCAGGTGCTTGCGCGATGATGGTTCAAGTGATGGCTCATGCGGCGCGCCGCTGCGCGCGCGGCAGGTGCAGCTCGACCGTGGTACCCCGCCCTGGCGCGGCATGCACCTCGAACGTGGCCTCGATGCGCTGCGCGCGCTCGCGCATGATGTGGATGCCGACATGGCTGTCGCCCTTTTCCAGCACGGCCGCGGCATCGAAACCGACGCCGTTGTCGCTGATCGTCAGCGTAAAGTCCTGGTGATCGTCCAGCCGCACCTCGACATGGCTGGCCTGGGCGTGCTTGCGGATGTTCGACAGCGCTTCCTGCACGATGAATAATAGCTGCAATTGCTGCTCGCGTGGGAATGGCGCGCCATCGACATCGGCCAGCAGTTCGGCGTCGATGCCCGTCTGGCGACGGAATTTCTCCAGCGCCGCGCGCAGGGAGCCGATCAAGTCGTCTTCCATCAGACGGCTGCGGAAGTTCGCCAGCAGCTCGCGCACGTCTTCATAGCTTTCCTTCACGCCCGCATGCAGGGCCGGCACGATGCCGGCCACCTCGTCGAAACGCGCATTGCGCACGGAGTCGTCGAGCATCTGCACTTGCAGGTTGAGGAAATTGAGGCTTTGCGCGATGCTGTCGTGCAGTCCCTGCGCCACCAGGTTGCGCTCTTCGGAAATGGCCATCTCGCGTTCGCGCGCAGCCAGGCGCAGGTTTTCCAGCGCGATGCCCAGCAGCTGGCCCAGGGTTTCCAGCAAGGCCAGCTCGCGCGCGGAAAACACGCGCGCATGGCGGAAATGCAGGTTGAAGAAGCCCAGGTGCTGTTCGTGCGCATGGATATGGAAGACGGAGACGGTGGCGAAGCCTTCGCGGTGGCAGCGCAGCTCGTGCGCCTTGTCGATGCGGCGCATGTCGTGCACCTTCGCCACCTTCATTTCGACGGCCGTGCCGCACAGGCAGTCGCCCACCTTCAGGCAGTGTTCGGACGCCACCAGTTCCTCTGACAGGCCCGTGTGCACCACCATGTGCAGGTTGCCGCGCTCGGCGTCGAGCACGCGCACGGTGGAGCCATCGGCCTCGAAATAATCGACGATGCGCTGCATGAAGCCGCCGCAGATGTCTTCCAACGGCTGCGGGCGCTGCAAGAAGGCGGCGCTTTCGTACAGCAGCGCCAGTTCGCGGTTGCGGTATTCGAGGGTGGCCGTCTTGCTGCGCACGCCCTCTTCCAGGTTGCCGTACAGGGCTTGCAGGCGGTCGGCCATCTGGTTGAAGCCACTGGCCAGCTGGCCGAATTCGTCATTGCTCTCGACGGCCAGGCGCACGCTGAAATCGCGCTCCTTCATGCGCTGCATGCCCAGGCGCAGCCGCGTCACGGGCTCGATGATCAGCATGAACATCAGGAAGATCATGCTGACCGTGCCGAGTATCGCCATGGCCAGCAAGACCAGCTGCGAGGCACGCAGCCAGAACGTGCGCTGCTCGCTATCGTGCTCGATCAGGCGCACCAGCTGGTCGACCTGGCCGACAAAGGTGTCGGCCTCATGCTCGAACTGGCGCGCGCGCGCCGTGCTGTCGGCGGCCAGGGCGGCCGGGCGCAAGCCATCGCGCCAGGCGTCGCCGATGCGCTCGAATTCGGACTTGATGGCGGTGCTGGGCGGCAGGAACAAAGGACGCTGCGGGTCGCCGTGGGCGATCTTGGCCAGGGTTTCGTCGATCAGCAGCGCCTGCTGCTGCGCCTGCACGCGGGCATCGCTGGCGATCAGCAGGGTCAGACGGTAGGTCTGCATGCGCAGCCGCCCCGTCTCGTTGATGGCGGCCGAACTGCCTTCCAGCTGCCACGACAGGAACAGGGTGCAGCCGATGGCCGTCAGGGCCAGGACCAGCATGAGCAGCAGCGCGCCGACGATCTTGGTCGACAGTTTCTGCCAGGAGGAAAACATCGCTTTAAATTTCATACATCCTTTACTTGGCACCGCACCGTTCAGCCTCCGGTTTGGGCCATGAAACGGATAATCTTGTCCGGCTGCGTGTTGAAATCATGCTGCTGCGGCTTCAGTTCGATGGCCGCGCGGATCGCCGCTTCCAGCTCCGCATCGGTGGCGCCGCCACGCAGCATGGGACCGAAGGCGAATTTCTCTTCCTGTCCCAGGCACAGGTACAGGGTACCATCGACGGACAGGCGCACGCGGTTGCAGCTGGCGCAAAAATGCTGCGACATGGGCGTGATGAAGCCGATGCTCGAGCGTCCATCGGGCGTGGCCAGGTAGCGCGCCGGCCCGCCGCCCAGCTCCTGCGCCTGCGGCACCAGGCCGAAGCGGGCCGCCAGGCGCTCGCGCACGGCGGCCAGCGGCATGTAGTGGGCATCGCGGCCCGTGCTGCCCATGGG
Source organism: Janthinobacterium sp. SUN118 (assembly GCF_030397695.1). NCBI lineage: Bacteria > Pseudomonadati > Pseudomonadota > Betaproteobacteria > Burkholderiales > Oxalobacteraceae > Janthinobacterium > Janthinobacterium sp. SUN118. The sequence goes on from NZ_JAPUBV010000001.1 coordinate 3,007,923, forward strand.
CATGGCTTCGATCAGGCGCAGGATGAACTGCTGCTCGATGCAAAACGCCGCCATGGCCTCGATCTGACCGTCATTGACGCCGCGCATGGCCACCATATTGATCTTGATCGGGTCAAAACCGGCCGCCTTGCCCGCCATCAGGCCATCGAGGATGGGTTGCAGGCTGTCGCGCCCCGTGATCTGCTGCATGCAGGCGCGGTCGAGCGAATCGAGGCTGACATTGATGCGGTCCACGCCCGCCGCGCGCAAGGCCGTGGCGTGCTTGCCCAGTTGCGTGGCATTCGTCGACAGCGACAGGTCCTGCAGGCCGGGCAGCGACGACAGCTTGCGCGCCAGCTCGGGCAGCTTGCGCCGCAACAGCGGCTCGCCGCCCGTCAGGCGCACACGGCGCGTGCCCAGGCGCACGAAAATGCCCAGCAGGCGCTCGATTTCATCGAACGTCAGCCAATCCTTCGGTTCTTCGAAGCCGCGAAAGCCCTTGGGCATGCAATAACTGCAGCGCAAGTCGCAGCGGTCGGTGACGGACAGCCGCACATAATCGATCGAACGGCCAAAACGGTCCTGCAACTTGACGCTACTCATGACGCTACTCCTGTTTCTTCCTCGATTGTAAAGGCTGGGGCACGATCTGACTGTGCCCCAGAAGGCCTAGCGGCCTACGCCTTCCGGTCTATTGCACTAACGGACTGGCTGTGCCTTCCAGCTCGATGCCGGCGATCTCGGCGCGGCCCACCAGCAAATGCAGGTACTGGTGCACGGCGCGCTGCCAGGCCGCGCGCGACAGGCGGTCGGCGATCTGCGCCTGCACCGCCTCGTAGGGAATGGCCTGGCCTTCGACCCGGCGCAGCACCTGCACCACGTGGTAGCCGAAGCGCGTTTCCAGCAAGTGGCCGGCCAGCGCGCCCTCTTCCAGGCGAAACAGCAGCGCATCGAATTCCGGCACGCTCTGGCCCGGCGACAGCTGGCCCAGATTGCCCCCCAGCGCGCCGGACGGGCAGTTCGAGTACTGCTCCGCCAGTTCCGCAAAGCGCTCGGGCGCCAGTTTCAAGGCATCGAGCACGGCTTGCGCCGTGGCGCGCAGCAGCTCCAAAGGCGCCTCGGGCGTCACCTGGAACAGGATGTGGCGCGCCTCCACCAGCGCGCCGCTGCGAAACAGCTGCGGGCGCTGCGCGTAAAACGTGCGGCAGGCCGCATCGTCGGCGGGCGGCACGCGCACTTCCTGCGCGAACAGCGCCTCGATGCGGTCATCAATACTGGCGCCCTGCACGCCGAGGCGCTGCGCCTCGTCCAGCAGCAGGCGGCGCAGCACCAGTTCATGCACGGCCTGTTTCAGCGGATTGCCGGCCCTGTCGTGATGCGGCAGTTCCTGCGCGATGTCGGCATCGTCGATATCGATGCCATTGACGGAGATTCCCATCTTACTTTCCTTCCATAAATAGCCTGAAAAATCGTCGCGAGCGGAGATGAGTTGCGGCTGAGAAGCGCAGCTGTGCGCATGCGCAGTGAGCATCGCAGGCCGAAAATCGCTACGCGCAGTAGATTTTTCATGGCGTTTTTTTTAACGGCGGCGCACCAACTGGTAAGCGCGGCCCAGGTAGCCGATGGCGCCAAAGCCGCTCCACACGTGCACCAGGCGGGTGAACGGGAAGATGACGAACAGTGACATGCCCATGAACAGGTGCAGCTTGAAGACCAGCGGCGCGTCGACGATGAAGCTGGCCGCGTCGGCGCGGAAGGTGACGATGTGCTGCGCCCATTGCATCAGCAAGACCATCATGTGGCCATCCATGTGCGAGGCGGAGACAAAGATCGACGACAGGCCCAGCAGCAAGGTCAGCAAGATCCACAGCATCACCAGCTTGTCGCCGGCCGTGGTGACGGCGCGCAGCCGGTCATTGGAAAAGCGGCGCGCCAGCAGGATCAGCAGGCCGACCAGGCACAGGCCGCCCATCACGCCGCCGGCCGCCATGGCCACGCCCTGCTTCAGGCTGTGCGACACGCCCAGGGTGTCCCACACCCAGACAGGGGTCAGCAAGCCGGCCGCATGGCCAAACAGCAGGCCAATGATGCCGATATGGAAAAGGATATTGCCCAGGCGCAGGCTGCCGCGGTGCAGCAGCTGGCTGGAATCGGACTTCCACGTGTATTGCTCGCGGTCGAAACGGATCAGGCTACCGAGAAAAAAGATGGCCAGCGCGATGTACGGATAGATGCCGTAGACGAATTGATGCAGGTAATGACTCATGATGTACTCCTCTTCATGCGGACGCCGTTCAGGCGGCGCGCCGCGGCTGCGGGTGAAAATGCACGGGATGGACGCCGCCCGCGACCTGGCCATGGCCTTGGCGCAGCAGCGGCTCGACGCCGTCCGCACCGGGACCGAAGGTTTCCAGCGCTTCGTCCATGTCGCGCACCGGCGGTTCGGCCAGCGTTTCTGCCGCCACGGGGCTCAGGCGTTCGAGCAGGGTGAAGACAGGCGCATACGGGCTGCCGTTGGCCGTCAGCTTGCGGCCGATATGCGCCAGCACGTGGACGGCGTCGCCCAGCAATGGCGCGGCGGCCGCCTCGTCGAGCTGCGCCAGGAACTCCAGGAACAGCGGCACGAAGTCGGGCAAGTCGTCGCCCACCATCTGCAGGCCGTGGCGCTTGTATTCCTCCATCAGGTCGACCATGGCCTGGCCCCGGTCGCGCGATTCGCCGTGGATATGCTCGAACAGGTGCAGCGAGTGCGAGGGATTGCGGTCGAAGGTGGCCACGTACTGCTGCTGCAGGTCGATCAGGCTGCTGCTTTCCAGGTGCGCCAGCAAGGGCCGCAGCAGCGCGTGCTGTTCCGGCACGGCCGCCAGCGCGGCATCGAGCTGCGGCAGGTGGGCGATCAGCTCGGGCTCCGGATACAGCAACAGGCGCGAGAGGATGTGATAGTGATTCATAGCGTAGTCCATATGAGCTCCTTAAGCGCCTGGCGCCGTTTTGCGCGACTTCGGCATCTGCATGAAGATGGCCGAACCGTGTTTTTTCTTGCCGAACAAGGTCGGCTCGCTGACTCCGTCCGAGCAGCCATTGCCGAAGCTGAAGCCGCAGGAACCCTTCTCGTTGAAGCTGTCCTCGGCCATTTCCTTGTGGCTGCTGGGGATGACGAAGCGGTCCTCGTAGTTGGCGATGGCCATGATGTGGTACATGTCCTCCACCTGCGCCTGGGTCAATCCCACCTGCTTGAGCACCGTCAGGTTTTCCACCTTCTCGACGGTCTTGCTGCGCATGTAGGCGCGCATGGCCAGCATGCGGTCCAGCGCCGAGACGATGGGCGGCTGGTCGCCGGCCGTCAGCAGATTGGCCAGGTACTGCACCGGAATGCGCAGGCTTTGCGTATCGGGCAGCATGCCGTTCACGCCCAGCTTGCCCGATTCGGCGGCCGCCTGGATCGGCGACAGCGGCGGCACGTACCACACCATCGGCAAGGTGCGGTATTCGGGATGCAGCGGGAACGCCACCTTCCACTCGACGGCCATCTTGTAGACGGGCGACTTGACGGCAGCTTCCAGCCACAGGTCGGGGATGCCCTGGCGGCGCGCCTCGGCGATGATGGCCGGGTCGTGCGGATCGAGGAACAGGCCGAGCTGCGCCTGGTACAGGTCCTGCTCCTGCGGCACGGAAGCGGCGGCCTCGATCCTGTCGGCGTCATACAGCAGCACGCCCAGGTAGCGGATGCGGCCCACGCACGTTTCCGAGCACACGGTAGGCTGGCCCGCTTCGATGCGGGGGAAGCAGAACGTGCACTTCTCCGCCTTGCCGGACGACCAGTTGTAGTAAATCTTCTTGTACGGGCAACCGGAGATGCACATGCGCCAGCCGCGGCACTTGTCCTGGTCGATCAGCACGATGCCGTCGTCTTCGCGCTTGTAGACGGAGCCGGACGGGCACGACGCCACGCACGTCGGATTGAGGCAATGCTCGCACAGGCGCGGCAGATACATCATGAAGGTGTTCTCGAACGTGCCGTACATCTCCTTCTGCATGTTGTCGAACAGCTTGTCCTTGCTGCGCTGGGCAAATTCGCCGCCCAGGTCATCTTCCCAGTTCGGGCCCCACTCGATCTTTTCCATCTTCTTCCCCGTCAGCACGGAGATCGGACGGGCCGTCGGCGGCGTCTGCGACAACGGCGCGCTTTGCAGGTGCTCGTAGTCGTAGGTGAACGGCTCGTAGTACTCGTCGATGGCGGGCAGGTTCGGGTTGGCGAAGATATTCGCCAGGATTTTCAAACGGCTGCCCTGGCGCGGCTCGATCTTGCCTGCATCCGTGCGGCGCCAGCCGCCATTCCACTTGTCCTGGTTTTCCCACTGCTTCGGATAGCCGATGCCCGGTTTCGTCTCGACGTTGTTGAACCATGCGTACTCGACGCCGTCGCGGCTGGTCCACACGTTCTTGCACGTGACGGAACAGGTGTGGCAGCCGATGCACTTGTCCAGGTTCAGCACCATGCCGATTTGCGCTCTGATTTTCATACTATGCTCCTTCTTCCTGCAACGGGCCTTCGAGCCAGTCGACCTTGTTCATCTTGCGCACCAATACGAATTCATCGCGGTTGGAGCCCACCGTGCCGTAATAATTGAAGCCGTAGGCCAGCTGGGCGTAGCCGCCTATCATGTGCGTCGGCTTGGGCACGGCGCGCGTCACCGAGTTATGGATGCCGCCCCGCTTGCCCGTCATCTCCGCGCCGGGCACGTTGATGATCTTTTCCTGCGCGTGGTACATCATCGTCATGCCGGCCGGGATGCGCTGGCTGACGATGGCGCGCGCCGTCAGGGTGCCGTTCACGTTGAAGACTTCGATCCAGTCGTTGTCGACGATGCCGGCCGTCTTGGCGTCGATTTCCGACAGCCACACGTGCGGTCCGCCGCGCGACAGGGTCAGCATGCGCAGGTTGTCCGAATACGTGGAATGGATGCCCCACTTCTGGTGCGGCGTCAAAAAGTTCAGCGCCAGCTCCTTGTTGCCGTTCGGCTGGGTGCCCAGCAGCGCTTCCGTCGTCTTCGTGTTGATGGCCGGCTTGTACACGCACAGCCCTTCGCCGAAGTCGCGCATCCACAGGTGATCCTGGTAGAACTGCTGGCGGCCCGTCAGGGTGCGCCAAGGGATCAGTTCATGCACGTTGGTATAGCCGGCCGTGTAGCTGACTTCCTCGCTTTCCAGGCCCGACCACGTGGGCGAGGAAATGATCTTGCGCGGCTGCGCCTGCACGTCGCGGAAGCGGATGCTGTCATGCTCGCGCGGCAGCGCCAGATGCGTGTGCTCGCGTCCCGTGATGGCGGACAGCGCGGCCCAGGCTTTCACGGCCACGTGGCCATTCGTTTCCGGCGCCAGCGACAGGATCATCTCGGCCGCATCGATGGCCGTATCGAGGCGCGGCTGGCCCTGCGACACGCCTGCTTCCAGCACCGTGCGGTTGATACCGCGCAGCACGTCCACTTCATGGCCCGTTTTCCAGGAAATGCCCTTGCCACCATTGCCGATGGTTTCCAGCAGCGGGCCGATCGACGTGAATTTCTTGTAGACGTCGCGGTAATTGCGCTCGACCACCGTCATGTTCGGCATGGTCTTGCCGGGAATCGCCTCGCATTCGCCGGCGCGCCAGTCCTTGGGATCGAAAGGCTGGCCCAGTTCGCCGGGCGTATCGTGCATCAGCGGCGTGAGGATGATGTCTTGCTGGGTGCCCAGCAGCTCGCCGCCGATTTCCGAGAATTTCTCGGCGATGCCCTTGTAGATTTCCCAGTCCGACTTCGATTGCCACAGCGGCTGCACGGCTTCCGACAGCGGATGGATGAACGGATGCATGTCCGACGTATTCAGGTCGTCCTTTTCATACCAGGTGGCCGTCGGCAGCACCACGTCGCCGTACAGGCAGGTGGTCGACATGCGGAAGTCCAGCACCACCAGCAGATCGAGCTTGCCTTCGGCGGCCGGGCGCACCTTCACCTGCTGCGGTTTCAGGCAGTCGTCTTCGTCGCTGAGCAAGCCGTTCTGCGTGCCGAGCAGGTATTTCAGGAAGTACTCGTGGCCCTTGCCCGAGCTGCCGAGGATATTCGAACGCCAGACGAACATATTGCGCGGGAAGTTGGCCGGATTGTCCGGATCGTCGCACGAGAACTGCAGCTGGCCCGCCTTGATCTGGTCGAGCGCATACGCGGCCGGCGCCTGCCCTGCCGCCCTGGCGGCCTTGGCCACTTCCAGCGGATTGGTTTGCAGCTGCGGCGCCGATGGCAGCCAGCCCATGCGCTCGGCCTTGGCGTTGTAGTCGAGCAGGGTCAGGTCGCCCGTGCCGCCGGCCGCCGATGGCGAGGCGATGTCGCCCGTTTCCAGCTTTTCATGGCGCCACTGGCTCGTGTGCGCATAGAAGAACGAGGTGCCGTTCATTTGGCGCATCGGGCGCACCCAGTCCTGGGCGAAGGCCAAGGGCGTCCAGCCCGTTTGCGGACGCAGCTTTTCCTGGCCCACGTAATGGGCCCAGCCGCCGCCCGACTGGCCGATACAGCCGCACATCATCAGCATGTTGATGATGCCGCGGTAGGTCATGTCCATGTGGTACCAGTGATTCAGGCCGGCGCCCACGATGACCATGCTCTTGCCGCGCGTCTGGTCGGCGTTTTCCGCGAACTGGCGCGCCACGGTGATGACGTCGGCGCGTTTCACGCCCGTATGCTTTTCCTGCCACGCGGGGGTGTACGGCACGTCGTCGTCATAGCTTTCCGCGACATTTTCTCCGCCGAGGCCACGGTCGATGCCGTAGTTGGCCAGGGTCAGGTCGAACACGGTGGTCACCAGGCCCGTCGTGCCGTCGGCCAGGCGGATGGTTTTCACGGGCACCTTGCGCAGCAGCATGTCGGCCGCGTCCTTGCCGCCGAAGTAGGCAAAACCCACTTCCGTGACGGCGTCGCTGTCGTTGATCATGGACAGCATCGGCACGATGGGCGCGCCGCTGCCGCCCGCCTTCTGTTCCAGGTTCCACTTGCCCGACTCGCCCCAGCGGAAGCCGATGGAGCCGGCCGGCGCCGTGATCGCCCCCGTGCTTTCGTCGATGACGAGGGTTTTCCATTCCGGGTTGTTGGTCTCGTCGAGGTTGTTGTCCAGGTGCGAGGCGCGCAGGAAGTAGTCGGGCACCAGGGTACCGTTATGCTCCTTGAGCAGCACCAGCATGGGGAAGTCCGTGTACTGGCGCGCATAGTCGCGGAAGTAGGCGCTCTGGCCTTCCGCATGGAATTCCTTGAGGATGACGTGGCCCATGGCCAGCGCCAGCGCGGCGTCCGTGCCCTGTTTCGGCGCCAGCCAGATGTCGCCGAACTTCACCATTTCGCCGTAGTCGGGCGAGATGGCCACGGTTTTCGTGCCCTTGTAGCGCACTTCCGTGTAAAAGTGGGCGTCCGGCGTGCGCGTCATCGGCACGTTCGAGCCCCACACCATCAGATAGGTCGAGTTGTACCAGTCGGCCGATTCCGGCACGTCCGTCTGTTCGCCCCATACTTGCGGGCTGGCCGGCGGCAAGTCGCAGTACCAGTCATAGAAACTCAGGGCCACGCCGCCGATCAGCGACAGGTAGCGCGTGCCGGAGGCATAGCTGACCATGGACATGGCGGGAATCGGCGAAAAGCCGACGACGCGGTCCGGGCCGTATTTCTTGATCGTCAGCGCATTCGCGGCGGCGATGATCTCGTTCGATTCGTCCCACGTGGCGCGCACGAAGCCGCCCAGGCCGCGGATGGACTTGTATTGCTGCGAGCGCACGGGGTCCTGGCTGATCCAGTCCCAGGCCGTGACGGGGTCCATGGTCTTGCGCGCTTCGCGCCACATTTCCATCAGGCGGCCGCGCACCATCGGGTACTTCACGCGCTGCGCCGAATACACATACCAGGAATAGCTGGCGCCGCGCGGGCAGCCGCGCGGTTCATGATTGGGCAGGTCGGGACGCGTGCGCGGGTAATCGGTTTGCTGGGTTTCCCAGGTGATCAGGCCATTCTTGACATACACCTTCCAGCTGCACGAGCCGGTGCAGTTCACGCCATGCGTGGAACGCACGATCTTGTCGTGCTGCCAGCGCTGGCGGTAGGCGTTTTCCCAGGTACGGTCTTCATCGACCACGGTGCCGTGGCCGTTGGAAAACGGCTCGGCGGGCTTGCTAAAAAATTTAAGGCGGTCCAGAAAGTGACTCATGCTACCTCCACATTGCGCCGCGGACAGCGGCGCCAGGTCTTAAGAAACGCTGCAAGCACGATGGCTCAAGCGTCGATACCAACAGTCTAGCGATGCGCCCTGCGCGGCGGTATTGGCAAGAAGTCGGTTTCCGGCACCAGGAATGCATAGGCGCGTAGTCACCCGGATAGTCACTATTGCCTATGGGCGGCACGCGCGCGCTGCGGTATACCTGTCGCCATCATTCAACCAGGAGAAAAGCCATGCCCATTACCGATTACGCCAGCCTGCTGCGCAGCGCCCGCACCCAGGAACAGCCGCAACGGCTGCTGTTCACGTTTACCCAGGCGCAGGCCCAGCCTGGCGGCCAGGGCAAGTCGCTCACGCCCGTGATGTGCGCCGACAAGCTGCCCGATGAACTGGACAGCTTTGAAAAACTCACGGAGGAATCGAAGCAGATGCAGACGCACTGGGACGTGGTCTTCGTGGCGGGACTGGCGGGCCGGGACGGCCAGCCGCCCGCGCCGCAGGAATGCGAGGCGCCGCTGCGCGCCATGGTGACGGCCATCGAGCAAGGCCGCATCGATACATTGCTGGCGTTCGACCGCAGCGGCGATTTGCTGCGTTTCAGCTGAAGGAACTTGTCGGATGACGCCCTACCGGCCAATCCGACCTGCCTTGCGTAATTGACGGAAGAATGTCGCGACGTAGGTCGGATTAGCGCGGCAACGCCGCGCGTAATCCGACACCTCTACCTGGCCGCATCCGGCCACGGCCGCTCGTGTAAATGGCGCGCCCGTTCGATGGGACAGACGAGGGGCAAAAACTGCTGCTGGCGCGCCGAATACGCCATCAGCGCCCCGCTGTCGATATCGAAATACCATCCATGCAGTTTCAGCACGCCCTGTTCGACCCGGCGCTTCAGCCAGGGATAGGTGAGCAGGTTGTCCAGCGACTGCAATATGCTGGCCAGCTCGCACGCATGATGCTGTTCCGCCGACGAGCGGTGTCCGAGGTCGCGCCGCACGCGCTGCGCCACCGGTTCGGCGATGCGCATCCACTGCCCCACGAAGTCCGTTTCCTGCCCCTGCGCGCGCGGCTGCGGCTCCAGCAGCGCGCGGATGCCGCCGCAGCGCGCATGGCCGAGCACGATGACCCTGGCCACTTCGAGCTTGCAGACGGCAAACTCGATGGCCGAACTGACGCCGGGCGGCGCATCGGGGGTACACGGCGGCACCAGGTTGGCGATATTGCGCACGACGAACATGTCGCCCGGGTCGCTGCCCGTCAGCAGCATGGGGTCAACGCGCGAATCGCAGCAGCCGATCAGCAGGGTCGAAGGCCGCTGCCCGTCGCGCAAGCTGTCGTACAAAGTCTGCGGCTCGCTGAAATACTGCTGCTGAAACAGGCTGAAGCCGTTGACGAATTTTTCCAGTTCTTCCATCACATACTCTCATTTCCTCAACGCCTGGCAAGACCGGCTTGCCAGGCATGCCAACTTTAGCAAGGCATAGGCGCATTCTTGCGCGCATAGCACCACCAGGTAATCGCGATGCAGCTGACGTAGAAGCCGATGAAGCACCACAGGGCCGCGTCGGGGCTGCCCGTCATGGCGATCGAGGTGCCGTAGCTTTTCGGGATGAAGAAGGCGCCGTAGGCCGCCACGGCCGACGTGAAGCCCAGCACGGCCGCGCCTTCCTTGTTGGCGTCGACGATGGCCTGCTCCTGCGCCGCCTTGCCCTTGCCGGCCGCGGCGCGCTGATGCTCGGTCAGGAAAATCACGGGGATCATGCGGAAGGTCGACGCATTGCCGATGCCGGTGCCGGCGAACAGCAGCATGAACATCCAGAAGAAGCCATTGAAGTTACCGCCAACGCCGCCTTGCGGCATGAAGTACAGCACGCCCAGCACGGCGCCTATCATCAGCAGGAACGACCACAGGGTGACACGCGCGCCGCCCAGCTTGTCCGAGATCACGCCGCCGGCCACGCGCGCCAGCGCGCCCACCAGGGGACCGAGGAAGGCGTAGTCGAGCGGATTGACGTCGGGGAACTGGATCTTGATCAACAGCGGAAACGCGGCCGAATAGCCGATGAAGGAACCGAAGGTGCCCGTGTACAGCCAGCACATGAGCCAGTTGTGCTTGCGCTTGAAGATCACGGCCTGCTCGGAAAACGAAGCCTTGGCCGACGCCAGGTCATTCATGCCGAACCAGGCCAGCAAGGTGGAGAGCGCAATGAACGGCACCCAGATGAAGCCCGCATTCTGCAACCACATGTCCTTGCTCACGCCATTCTTGACCCAGGTCAGCGCATCGCCGCCCCAGGCGCCGAAGACGGCAAACGTGATCACCAGCGGCACGACGAACTGCACCACCGACACGCCCAGATTGCCCAGGCCCGCGTTCATGCCCAGCGCGAAGCCCTTGCTCGCCTTCGGATAGAAAAAGCTGATGTTGGCCATCGACGAGGCGAAATTGCCGCCGCCGAAGCCGCACAGCAGCGCCAGGATCAGCATCGTCGGATAGCCCGTGTTCACGTCCTGCACGGCCAGGCCGATGCCGATGGCGGGGATCAAGAGCGAGCCGGTGGAAATGGCCGTCCAGCGCCGGCCGCCGAAGATCGGCACCATGAACGAGTAAAAGATGCGCAAGGTGGCGCCGGACAGGCCCGGCAAGGCCGTCAGCCAGAACAGCTGGTTGTTACTGTAGGTGAAGCCGATGTTGGGCAGGTTCACCACCACCACGCTCCACACCATCCACACGGCGAACGCCAGCAGCAGTGCGGGAATCGAAATCCACAGATTGCGCGCGGCCGTGGCCTTGCCCGTGCTTTGCCAGAAGCTCGGTGTTTCCGGCTCCCACGTATTGATCATGTAGCGGCTCATGTTTTTACTCCTGCAGGTTGATTGGTAGTGGCCGCGCGCAGCGGCTTGAACGAGAAATGCATCCAGACGAGCGAGACGCAGACGGTGCCGTACAACAGCATGAAGGCGCTCGAACGCACGCCGGTGAAGTCGACCAGGGCGCCGAACATCACGGGCAGGATGAAGCCGCCGAGGCCGCCGGCCAGGCCCACGACGCCCGAAACGGCGCCGATGTTGTCGGAAAAATCATCGCCGATAAACTTGAAGACGGACGCCTTGCCCACGGCCATGGCGATGCCGACGATGAACAGCAGCACGGTGAACCACAGCGGCGACAGGCCGATATGGAAGGCCAGCGGCCCCGTGACGGTTTCCACCACCATCTGCGTCTGCGGGTACGACAGCAGGAAGAAGCACACCCAGCACACCCACATCACGGCCCAGGTGACTTTCGCCGCGCCGTATTTGTCCGAAATCCAGCCGCCCAGCGCGCGCAGCACGCCGCCCGGCAGCGAGAAGCAGGCGGCCAGCAGCGCCGCGTGGCTCAGGTCGAAGCCGTATTCGGCCACGTAGTACTTCGTCATCCACAGCGCCAGCGCCACATAGCCGCCGAACACCACCGAGTAGTACTGGCAGTAGCGCCACACGCGCGGGTCCTTCAGCACCTTCATCTGCGCCGAAAAACTCTCGCCCGATGGCGCCAGGTGCGATTTGTCCGTGTACGAGAACAGCCAGAAGATGACGGCCGTGGCCAGCATGGCCACCGCATACACCTTGGGCAGCATCTGCCAGCCGAAGGCGGCGACGATGCCGGGCGCGACGAACTTGGTCAGCGCGGAACCGGAGTTCCCGGCGCCGAAGATGCCCATGGCCAGGCCGCGGCGCTCCTTCTCGTACCAGCGCGCCACGTAGGGCGTGCCGACGGAAAACGAACCGCCCGCCAGGCCCACGAACATGCCCAGCAAGAGGAAATGCCAGTAGGCGGTGGCGTAGGCGATCAGGTAGATCGGCACCACGCTGGCCAGCATCAGCAGGAAGAAGACGCGGCGTCCGCCGTATTTGTCCGTCCAGATGCCCAGCGGCACGCGCACGAGTGAGCCCGTCAGCACGGGCATGGCGGCCAGCAGGCCGAATTGCGTTTCAGTCAAGCCCAGGCTGGTCTTGATGGGGATGCCCAGTACGGCAAACATCATCCATACCGCGAAGCAGATCGTGAAGGCGAAGGTACTGCTGACCAGCACGGACGCCTGCTTGCGCCGCATGCCCGGTTCGGCTGCCTTGTTGTTGTTACTGTTCTTGTTAGTGCCATCTAGGGTAGCCACGATGTTTCTCCATGAATGCACTGGCCGTCTGGCCAGCCGTCCCGACCAGCTTACGTGCCAGCCGCGAAAGGCACTATCGGCCACAGGGTGATTCTGGAAAGGCAATCTGGATAGCCGCATCGGCAAAAGTGACTAGGCGATGCGGAATGGACCTAGCCTGGATGGCGGGGGGTTTTACAAAACGCCGCGTTTTTGGCACACTCGGCGCCTGGAGAACAAGGAGCCAAGGAGCGGCATGGAGAACAGCGGCGCAGCAGACGAGATCATCACCCGCGCGGCGGCATCTGGCGATGTGGAAGCCATGCTGGCCTGCGACACCTACGCGCAGGCGCACGCCGCCCGTGGCGAGGCCGTGCGCGCCGCCGTCGGCAAGGGACACTGCCTGCTCGCCCTGCGGGCCGGCCAGGTCGCCGGCTATGTGCTCGTGCACGACGACTTCTTCGGCTACGGCTTCATATCCCTGGTGGTGGTGTCGCCCGCGCACCGGCGCCTGGGCGTGGGAGAGCGGCTGCTGGCAGCCGCCGGGGCAGCGTGCCCGACGGAGAAAGTGTTCACTTCGACGAACCAGTCCAACCTGGCCGCGCAACGGCTGTTCGCCAGCGCCGGCTTTGTGCGCAGCGGCCGGATCGAGCATCTCGATGAGGGCGACCCGGAGCTCGTGTACGTCAAATTCCTGCGCTAGGCCCGCCTTATCCCGACGACGTATGGCGCGCAAGGCCAAAGGCGGCTATGCTGGCGCCACTCTCAATGACGGCAGCATACATACATGGACTATCTGAGCCTCAAGCATTTCCACATGGGTTGCGCCGCCGCCAGCGGCTTTCTGTTCCTCCTGCGCGGCGCCTGGATGCTGCGCGCCTCGCCCGCGCTGCAACAGCGCTGGGTGAAGGTGCTGCCGCACCTGGTCGACACGGCCCTGCTGCTCAGCGCCATCACGCTGGCCGTGTGGAGCGGCCAGTCGCCGGGCAGCCAGCCGTGGCTGGCCGCCAAGCTGTGCGCGCTGGTGGGCTACATCGTGCTGGGCACCATCGCCCTGAAACGCGGCAAGACGCCAGCCGCGCGCGGCGCCGCGTTCGCCGGCGCCGTGCTGCTGTTTGCCTACATCGTCGCCGTGGCCGTCACCAAGCAGGCCTGGCCATTCTGATCGATCAGAAGATGTAGCGCAGGGTGACGCTGGCATTGCGCGGCGCGCCCCAGTAAGCCTGGTTGTACATGCCGATCTGGCTGTAGTAATGCTTGTCGAACAGGTTGTTGATGTTCGCCTGCAGCGACAGCTGGCGCGACAGCGCGTATTTCGCCATCAGGCTGGCCACGGCGTAGCCGCCCTGCCCCACGCGTTCGACGCCCTGCGGTCCCGTGGCATCGCGGTAGGCGCCGCTCTGCCAGTTCACGCCGCCGCCCACCGACAATGCGCGCCAACCGCCAGGCAGCTGGTATGTGGAAAACACGCGCGCCAGGGTCTGCGGCACGTAGCTGTTCAGGCGCGCGCCCTTGTTATCCTTGGCCGCCGCGTGCGACACGCTGGCCGAGACGTTCCAGCCCTGCGCCAGTTCGCCCGACACGTCCAGTTCCACGCCCTTGCTGGTGGTGCCATCCGCCGCGTAGTAGGCCTGCGTCAGCGAATTGCCGACGAAGTGGCCCGTATCTTCCTGCGCCAGGCCATCCTGCGCGATGCGGAACACGGCCAGCGCCGCATTCAGGCGGCCGCCGAAGTATTCGCCCTTCACGCCCACTTCCACATTCTTGCCCTGCACGGGATCGAGGTAGCGGCCGAAGCGGTCCTGGTTGCCCTGCGGCTTGAAGATCTTGCTGTAGCTGGTGTACAGCGCATGCTGCGCGTCGATATCCCACACCAGGCCCGCATACGGCGTGACGGCGTGCTTGGCATAGGCGTAGCTGCCGCCCCAGTCGTCGACATGGTCCGCCTTGTAGCGGCTGTAGCGCGCGCCGACGATCAGCTTGAGCGGATCGGCCAGCGAAAAGCGCGCCGTGCCATAGATGCCGCGCTGCTGCACCGTGTCGAGCAGCTTCCAGCGGTAGAAAGCCGGATCGTTCCAGTCCGGCTCGGGTGCCACGCCCTGCCACCGGTCAAAATTGCCGTAGTCGACGCTGCCGCCCGAGATGCCGGGATTGCTGGCGAACTGGTTGCTGCCCGAGACGCCGAACGCCAGGTCGTGCGTGCGCCCCAGCCACTGGACGGGCCCCTGTACATAGGCGTCGACGCTGTCCTGGCGCCGCGTGCCCGCGTAAAAACCGGGGCTGCCCGTCACGCCCTGCCCCGTGGCCTTGTTCGGCCAGGTGTAGGCGAAGGTTTCGGCGGCCGAGTAGTTGCCCCAGCCGTGATTCAGCATGGCCGTCAGATTCCAGCCGCTGCCCAGCTCCTGCTCCAGGCGCAAGAAGGCCGTCTGGCTGGTGCTGAACCAGCGGCTCCAGGTGGCGGCCGTCGTCGCGGAGCGGGAAAACGTGGCCCGTTCACCATCCGCATACCACAGCGGCAAGCCGCCATACATGCCGCCGCGCGGGCGGTTGTCCTGGTATTCATAGCCGGCGATCAGCACGCTGCCGGGCGCCAGGTCCGCTTCCACGGTGGCATACGCCATGGCTTTCTTGCCGTGATACAGGCGCACATACGATTCGCTGTCCTGGTAGCTGGCCACGACCCTGCCACGCACCTTGCCGTCCGCGCTCAGGGGCGTGGAGAGATCCGCGCTGGCGCGCGCATTGTTCCAGGAAGCGAGGCTCAGGGCGGCCGCGCCGGCCAGCTGCGTCGACGACGCGCGCTTGCGCACCAGGTTGATGGTGGCCGACGGCTCGCCTGCGCCCGTCAGCAGGCCGGTGGCGCCGCGCACGATCTCGACCCGGTCGTAAGCCGTCATGTCCAAGGTGCTGTCGCCCACGTTATAGGCATTGTCGACCGTGGTGGGAATGCCGTCGTACTGGTAGCTGGCGATGGAAAAGCCGCGCGCGAAAAACGAGGTGCGGTCGCTGTCGTAGCGGTTGATGGCCACGCCGGCCGCGTTCTGCAGCACCTCTTCCACCGTCTGCAGGTTCTGGTCGTCCATCTGCTGGCGCGTGACCACGCTGACGGCTTGCGGCGTCTCGCGCGCGGATAGGCCCAAACGCGTGGCCGAGCGCATGGTCTGCGTCGTGTACGAGCCGCTGCCTTCCGTCGCGCCATGCGCATCGGCGCTGGCGGTGACTTTCATCTCCGGCATGGTCTGGCCCGCACTGGCCGGCGCCGCTTCCAGCACAAAGCCGCCATTCGCCTGCGCGACGGCGCGCAAGCCGGAACCGGCGACGATGGCGTCCAGCGCCTCGGGCACGCTGTAGCTGCCCGCCAGGCCGGCGCTGCGCTTGCCCGCCAGCGCTGCGGCCTGGTAGGAAATCATGGTGCCCGTGTCCTGGCCGAAGCGCACCAGCACCTGCTCCAGGGTGCCGGCGGGTATCGCCACCTGCATGCGGGCGGCATTGTTTGCGTTGGCGGCCATGGCGGCGGGCGCCATCGCCACGGCGCCGCCGGCGGCCAGCAGCCACAGGGCCTGGCTGACGGCCAGCGCGGCCACGCGGCGGCGGCATGGATGGGAAATGGAAGAAACGGAAGTCGGTGGTTTGCTCGGCATGCGGACTGTTTTCCTGAAAGTGAATGGAGGTTTCACTGTGCTTGTCACGCGAAAATCGAAAACCCCTCACTTTTTCTGGAAATATTTTATGGACGCTGGCGATGCGCCACCACCGTCACCCAGAAACGCGTGGTCTGGCGCACGTCGACGGGCAAGGTGCGCGTCAGCATGTCGAGCACTTGCCCCGTGTCGGCCAGCGGGTAGATGCCGGAGACGCGCAGGTGGGCGATGGCCGGGTCGCACGCCAGGCGGCCATGGCGGTAGCGGGCCAGTTCGCCGATGAACTCCGCCAGCGGCATGTCGTGCGCCACCAGCATGCCGGTCGTCCAGGCATCGGCGCCGGCCGGCAGGGTTTGTGCCGCAGCGATCTGCATCGACGTGAAGCTGGCCAGCTGGCCCGCGTGCAGCCTGCGCGCCACAGCGGGTGCACGCTCCGGTTGAATGTCGACGGCGCCTTCGAACACGCCCAGGCAGGTGCCGTCGCTGCCGGCGCGCACGGCAAAGCGCGTGCCCACGGGCTGCAAGCGGCCATGCGCCGTCTGCACGACAAAGGGACGGCCGGCCGGATCGCGCGCCGTGGCGACCATGATCTCGCCCTTTCGTACCGTCACCAGGCGCTGGCCCGCGTCGTAGCGCACGTCGATGCTGGACGCCGTATTGAGCGCGATGCGCGTGCCATCCGCCAGCACCAGGTGGCGCAGCTCGCCCGTGCCCGTACGGTAGTCGGCCAGCCAGGAAGCCGCCTGCTCGTCGCCGCCCGCCAGCCAGGCGCCGCCGCCCACGGCCAGCAGCGCCAGCAGCTTGAGCGACTGGCGCCGCGCGGCATTCGCCTGCGCATGGACGGGTTTACGCGCCAGGGTGCCGTGCGCCAGCGACGCGGGCAAGCTGCGCATGCGCGCCATGCACGCTTCCACATGCTGCCAGGCCAGTTCGTTTTCCGGATCGCTGTCGCGCCAGGCGCGCCAGGCTTGCTCCACCTCGGGCGCGCAATCGCCGGCCTGCAGGCGCACCAGCCACTCCACGGCTTGCAGGCTGGCCGCGTGCGGCGTCATGGCGCCCGTCACGGCGCCGGATGGGAAAAGAAGCACTGGTGCATGGCTTTCACCAGGTAGCGCTGCACGGTGGCCAGCGAGACATCCAGCTCCAGCGCGATGGCCGCCTGCGGCATGCCGTCGAGCTGCGACAGCAGAAAGGCGCGGCGCACGGGCGGCGCCAGGCCGTCGAGACGGCGGTCGATGTCGCACAGGGCTTCGAGCAGGATGGCTTGCGCCTCGGGATCGGGCGCGCACTGCGCCGGCAGGCTGGCCAGGGTTTCCAGGTAGGCCGCCTCCAGATCGCGCCGCCGGTACAGATTGCCCAGCACGCCCTTGGCCACGGTCGTCAGGAAGGCGCGCGGCTCGCGCGCGCCGATGGCGTCATCGCGGTTCAGCAAGCGCATGAAGGTATCGTGCGCCACGTCGGCCGCGTCGAAGGCGTTGCCCAGCTTGTGCCGCAGCCAGCCCTGCAGCCAGCGGTGGTGGTCGTGATACAGGCCGCCCACCTCCTGGTGGACGCCGGATTGGGCAGCCGACACGGCATTCCTCGCGCGCAAATAATAATGATTCGCATTCTAACTTGCGCAGCCCGTACCGTGCAACCGCCGCCATGGCCCGTGGCAGGCCGGCAACAGCAGCCCTGTCCGGCAATAGCCGTGACGGCGCGTGCGGCGTCCGTCGAAAAACGGCAAGGCCTGCACTTTTGACGGCCATTGCCGCCGGCCGTGGCGACAGGACACCCTCGTGCGAGGCGCCGCATCGGCGGGCATGGCGATCAGCGGCCTGCCCGCCTGCCATCGCGAACTGCGGACGCCGCCTGAGCGGCGCCCGCACTGCTGCCCGGCTCTCCGGAGCCGGAGAAGGTTATTGCATCGGCAGCGCCGTCACGTCGACGGCCGGCGCCTGGCCCGTCGCCGGCCGCGTGAAGTTCTGGTTGGTCTTCACGTAGTCGGCGAAGAAGCCGCCGTTATGCAGGTAGAACTTGCCGTTTTCCAGGCCGCCCGCGTAATCCATGCGCTGCGCATTGGTGGCCGTGGCGTCGCCCGTGAAGCGCCCCGCCGTCACTTCCGACCAGGCGCCAGCGCTATTGCGTGCCCACTGGTTGCCGAACTGGACGCGGCGCTCCGTGTACCCCAGGGTGTCGATGAAGTTTTCGAGGAAGGAATGCACGCCCGTCAGGTAAGTGCTGATCGCCGGCCGCTTCCAGGTGGCGATGTAGCGCCACTTGCCCGTCTCCGGCGCAAAGAACCATGCCGAGTAGTCGCTGCCGCCGTTGCCGTCGGGCCGCGCGCGCGTGATGAAGCGGTAGGTGGTCCCGGCCGCCCAGTTATACGACAGATAGGTCTGGCCGCCCGTGCCCTCGCCGCCGAACGCATTGTCGACCACGCCGGCGCCCTTGCTGACCAGGGTGGTCTTGGCGCCATTGTCCGCATCCCAGACGGAGAACAGGATCCAGCGCTCGCTGGGCGACTTGACCTGGATGCCCATGTAGCCCTGGCTGAAGCCATTGGCCATGAAGTACGAGCCGATGGCGTCCTGGCCCACGGGTATCGTCATCTCGTTGTAGAAATACTCGGTATTGGCCGGCACCGTGTAGCCCATGTGCACGGATGGTCCGCGCCGCGACCAGTAGTAATTTTCCGGGTCGTTGGCGTAATTGAGCGCGGCGCCGGACGTCACCTTCAGCGCGGCGACGTCGCCAAACGTGGCCTTCACGCGCGACAGGCCCTGCATGTCCACCTTCACATAGCCGGCTGCCGCCACGTTCACCGTGCCCACGGCATAGGTCTTGCGCGCCTTGCCGGCCAGCTTGACGTCGAACGGCGTGCCGTTGATCTTCACGCGGATGGTGCTGTTGCCGCCATCGGCCAGGCTGGCGTCCAGCGCCACCTGCACCGGCCCCGCCTCGGCGACGCGGAAATACGTGCTGGCGACGGCATTCGGATTGCTCCAGCTGGCCAAGCCTTTTTCATTGATGACGGCGCCGCCGGCGCCGCTGGTGATGAAGGCATTGCCGGCCAGTGCCACGGTCGCCGGCGCACCTTGCGCGGCCACGCTCATGGCCAGCAAGGCCGTGCCGCCCGTATCCGTGGCCGTGGCGGTGCTGCCGCCGCAGGCTGCCAGCAACATCGGCATGGCGGGAAGGAATGCATAGAGTAATGAACTTCTGTGTTTCATCAACGTCTCCTGGTGGTGCTGCTTGCGACGGGCGTACAGGGACCTGCAGCCTGCGCCGCGGTTGAAAAACTGGGGATAGATGAAAAAACCCGCTACGGCAGGTGGCGCGGTAGCGGGTTGTCGGTGCTTAGTACTTGCCGTCGAAGGCGAAAATCGGCTTGCGCGATTTCCACTGGCCGCCCGTGAAGTCGGGGAAGTCCAGGGTCTGGAAGTTGGCGGCGATCGATTGTTCGGACAACGGCGTGATGGCACTCCAGGTGACGGCATCGTAGATGTCGATCGGCATCGGCGCGTTGGCCTTCAGCGCTTCGACAAAGGCGTGGATGACGAAGAAGTCCATGCCGCCATGGCCGGCACCCTCGGCCTGCGCCGCGTACTTGCGCCACAGCGGATGCTCATACTTGTCCTGGTAAGCCTTGAAGTCATCCCACGCGTGCGGCTTGCTGACGCCTTCGATGTGGATGGAATTGTTCAAGTCCATCCACAGGCCGTCCGTGCCTTGCACGCGGAAGCCCAGCGAGTACGGGCGCGGCAGGCTCGTATCGTGCTGCAGGATGATGGTTTCGCCGTTTTCGCACGCCAGCGTGGTGGTGACGACGTCGCCCAGCCTGAATTTCACCTTGGCGTTCGCATGCTGCGCGCCGCCCGGCTGCTTGACGATATAGTCGTGCAAGCCGCGTGCCTTGGTGGCGAAGGCGTTGATGCGCGTGAAACGGTTGCCGCGGTTGACGTTGGTGTACATGGCGCATGGGCCGATGCCGTGGCTCGGATACAGCTCGCCGTTGCGCTCGACCGAGTGCTGCGTGCGCCAATGCGCTTCGGACCAGCCCTTTTCGCCGAATTCCACGCCGCCGCCATACGGCTTGGCCGGATTGCCGCTGTTGAATTTGACGGCGCGCAAATCGTGCTGGTAGCCGCCCTGCAGGTGCAGCAGTTCGCCGAACAGGCCGGCGCGCACCATCTGCAGCGCCGCCATCACGTCGCGGCGGTAGCACACGTTTTCCAGCAACATGTACGGCGTGCCCGTCTTCAGCTGGGTATTGAGCACATCCCAGTGGTCTTGCAGGGTGATGCCGGCCACCACTTCGCAACCGACGGGTATCTTCGCCTGCATGGCGGCAATCGCCATCGGCGCGTGGAATTCCCACGGCGTGGCGATGATCACGCCATCGAGGCCGCCCGCGTCGAGCATGCGCTTGTAGGCGTTCTGGTCGCGGTCTTCGCCGTAGGTGCGCGGCCGCGGCTTGCCGGCTTTCGCCACCTGGCCCAAAGCATGCTTGAGCATGATCGGTTCGATATCGCACAGGGCCACCACTTCCACGTCGTCGCGGCGCACCAGTTCAGCCAGCAGCACCTGTCCGCGCATGCCCGTGCCGATCATGCCGAGGCGGACCTTGTCGCGGCCGCCGGCGGGGGCGGCAACGGCGTCGCCGGGCAGCAGCGCGCTGCCGGCCATGGCGCCACCGGCCAGCGCTGCGCTGGCGGACAGGAAATTGCGTCGATTGAATTGTGTCGTCATTAGTCTCTTCTCACTCCGTTGGTAATTGCCGGGCGCCCGCCAGGCCGGCACGGGCGCCCATGGATCCTGCCTTACGGCAGATTAATACGTGTATTCCGCCGTGAAGCGCACCGAACGCGGCGCCGTGCGGCCGGCCACCTGCAGGTAATTGCGGGCGATGGCGCCATGGTCTTCTCGCGTTTCGTTGTAGCGCGTCACCGTCTGGCTGTTGAACACATTGAACACGTCCACTTTCAAGCTCAGGCCTTTGACGGCGCTGGGAGTATAGGCCACATTCAGGTCCAGCTGGGCTTGCCATGGCAGGCGGCCCTGGCTGCCGCGCGGCGCCGGCTTGCCGTTGCAATAGAAGTAGGAATCGCCGTAGTCGTTGTCGAACTTCAGGTCATCGGGCAGCGCGCCGATGCAGTTGCGCGGCGCACCCGAGATCAGCGACATGTTGGCGCCCACGGTCACGTCTGGCACGACCTGCATGAAGCCATACGCCTTGAACGCGTGGCGGTGGTCGCCCGGCAGGTAGCCATAGGCGTTGTACATCAGTTCCTTGTGGTCGTCGCTGACCGTCAGGCCCACGTCGCCGCCGCCGATGCTGTCGGTCTGGCCTTCCATATTGCCCTTCAGGCCGGACAGGGTGTAGGTCAGCTTGCCGTACCAGCCGTTCGTGTACGGGTGCTCGACGAACAGGTTCAGGGCGCGGTAGGTGCGCGATGGCAGCGGATTGCCCCACTCCGCCGCCGAGATGTCGACGCGGCGCAGGCCCTTGCCGTCGTCGAAGTCGACCATCAGGCTGTTGTCGCGGCCCGGGTTGATGATGGCGCACTGGAAGCCGCCCCAGTTGCTCGTGTCGACGCTGTTGCGCGTGGCCCAGGCTTGCAGCGGACGCGCGTCGCAGACGTCGTCGTTGGTGTCGTTCAGCTTGCGGTACAGCACACTGGCGCCGACCACCAGCTTCTTGCTCAGGGCGCGTTCGAAGCCCAGCGAGAATTCATCCTGCGACAGCGGCTTCAGGCCGATGGCCGTCACTTCGCGCGCATCGCGGCTCTGGCCGTAGGCATTGTTGGCCGAATACGGCTTGCTGATGGCGTGCAGACCCGTCGGCGCGCCCGTCACCGGATCGACGCCCGTGTACGTGTACATTTCGCTGGTGGCCAGGAAGGGGCTGGCCATGTTGCTCGACAGATTCGATGGCACCGGCAGGTGGTAACGGCCGCCATTGGCGAAGAATTTCAGGGTGCCGTCGCCCAGGTAATCCCAGGTGGCGCCCACGCGCGGGGCGATCATGTTGCGCTGCGAGATGAACGCCACGCCGTCGGTGCTGTAGTTGGTGAACTGTTCGCGGCGCAGGCCCAGGTCCAGCAGCACTTTTTCAGTGACCTGGTAGTGATCCTGGATGTATTGCGCCGATTGCACGCTGGTGGGACGCGCCAGGTTGGCGTTCAAGTCCTTGCTCACATAGTAACCCTGCGTGCCGTAACCGCCGCCCTGGGCCGGCGTTTCAAACGCGCCGTTGATCGGGCGGTTCGGATCGGCGGCCTTCTGGTAGCTCCAGCGGTAGCCGCCGGCCAGGCTCAGGCCCACCTTCGATTCCACGTCGATGCGGTCGATGCCGCCGCGCAGCGAGTGCTTGCCCAGCTTGTATTCCAGGTCCAGGCGCTTGGCCTTCTGGCGGTCTTCCGAGGACGGGTCGATCAGGGTGCCCGTCACCGTCTGCGGATTGGCATACGTCAGCCCTGGCACCTGGGTCGAGGAATTCGACGACGTCTGCGCCAGCAGCGGGTTGTAGCCGTTCGGCGTGCGGGTGTGCGAGGTGCGCGACTGCCCCATCATCGCCGTCAGCGTCAGGTTGTCGGTCAAATAGCCGGTGTACTTGAAGATGTCGATGTTCGCCCCCGGCGCGGCCGACGAGCCGCAGCAGTTGGTCGTCGTCTCGCCCTTGCCGGACTGGACGCCGTTGCTCGAATGCGTGTCGTAGCTGTAGCCATACGACTGGCTGTCCGTGCGGGTGCGGTCATACAGCTTGGTGTACTCGAAGTGATGGTCGTCCGTCAGGTTGTAATCGAGCTTGGCCATCATGCGGTCCACCTTGCTCTGGCTGGTGCTCCAGCCGCGCGCCAGCGCCGTGCCCGAGTCGGCGGCGGCCGCCACGGCCTGGCCGTCGGTGCGCGTCTGTTCCAGCGCGACGAAGGCGAACAGCTTGTTCTTGATCAAAGGACCGCTGCCATACAGGCCCACCACCTTGCTGGTGCTGCCATTGTCGCGGTTCCAGTACAGCAGATTGCCGTCCGTCTTCGGATTGGCGCCCGTGTTCGGGTAGTAGATGTTTTCCGGCTCGCCCTTCAGCGAGCGGGGAATGATGGAAACCTTGCCGCCGAATTCGACCTTGTTGCCGCCGCTCTTGGTGGTGATGTTGATCACGCCGCCCGTGGAACGGCCGAATTCCGAACCATAGCCGCCCGACAGCACCTGCATGTTCGAAATCGCGCCAAATGGCAGTTCCGACGCGCCCACCTGGGTCAGGATGTTCGTGATCGGGAAACCGTTGACGTAGAACGCGTTTTCCGACTGGCCCGAGCCGCCGATCGACGGCGCGTTGCCGTACACGCTGTTGGTGCCGCGCGAGACGCCCGGCGTCAGCTGCACGATGGACGCGACATCGTTGCCCACCGGCAGGGCCTTGAGTTCCTTGGCCGTGAAGATCACGCCATTGTTGGTGTTCGACACGTCGATCGGGTTGCGCGACGCCTTCACGACGACGGTCTGTTCCTGGCTGACGGGACCGGCCGCGCTGGCCGGGCCGAAGTTGGCCTCGGCGCCGGCGCCGATCAGGGCCTCGACTTCCTGCGCCGCCTCGACGGCGCCGGCGCGCAGCACGCGCACCGCATAGCGGCCAGGCGGCATGGAATTGGCCACATAGCGGCCCGACGCATCCGGCGTCAAGGTGCGCTGCACGCCTGTCGCCAGGTTTTCCAGCACCACGGTGGCGCCGGCCGGCGCGGTCACTTCGCCGAAAATGGTACTGGTGGCGTTCGACTGTGCCCAGGCCTGGCCTGGCACGCCTACCGCCAGCGCGATGACAATCGCGGCGGCGCGGCTGATGTCGCGCAATTTGAGTCGGGTGCTATGCATAATGGTCTCTCCGTCTATATATGAGGGTTGTAAGCGCCCCTCCCCGGTCCGAAGAGGGGTGCGTTTTTTTATTGTTGGTGGTAGTTCGGTCAGCGCGGCTTGACGGTCGCGCCTTCCGTGCCGGTCAGTACGGCGTTGGCCCAATTGCCGCAGACCTGGGCCGGTTGGGCGCCGCGCGCGCCCAGGGTGCGCAAACTGAGCTGGCTCAGGCCGCGTACATCGATTTCGGGTTTGACTACCCCGGGAGCCGTGACCAGGCCGCTGTCATACAGCAGCCGCTCACCGCTCCATACCTGGAATTGCAAGCCGCCCGCGCTGCGGCAGCTATCGTCCACGCCCAGGTCGGCGCGCAGCAGATTCCAGTTCCCCGCCAGCTGCAGGTCGATGCGGCTGGCAGGTCCCACGCCGAGGCCCTTGCGGAACCACAGCCCGTTCATGCGCATCTCGGCAGCCTTGCCGGCCGGCCGGTCGCGCCCGATGTTCTTCGGCAGCGCCAGGTCCGACAGGTAGCGCTGCACTTCCGCGCCTTCGGCCACGCGGTGCTCGAGCACGCGGAATTCGGACAGGGTGACGGGCGCCACGTCGGTCGCCAGCGCGGCGTCGAAGGCGCGCGCCACCGGTGCGGCCTGCGCCGCCGTGACCATCGGGTCCGTGCTTGCCGCGCCGTCGCCTTCCGGATTTTGCGTGCTCATGACGCGGAAGCGCAGCAAGCGCCCTGCCGTGGCCGGGAAATTGATCGTCTGCGTGCCCTGCGCCAGCTTGAGGGTGCCGCGCGCCAGCGGCGCGCCCCATTCGCCGTTGTTGTCGCCGATATAAATCTCGTAGTCGCGCACCTGGCCATGTTTCCAGTGCTGGTCGTTGCGCGGCGCCAGTTCGATGCCGTCCACCAGGCGCCGCTCCGTAAAGCCGATCACCCATTCATGCGGACCGCTCTTGACGGCCGGGCTGCGCACGGTGCGGAACCAGGTCTCGGGCTTGCCGTCGAAGGCGTTTTCCAGCGCATAGCCGCTTTCTTCAAGGGGACGCGCCACCACCTGCATGGCGTCGGCCGGCAAGGCGCGGCCCGGCACGGGGGCGGCCGGGAAATCGGCATCGGTCCTGGCCACGGCCAGCGCGCCGGCGACCTGCAACATCAAGGCCTGGCGGATATCCTGCGCCGCCACCTTCACGTGCAAGGTGCCCTGGCGCTCGGCCGCATCGAAGAACCAGCCTTCGGCCGCCCTGTCGTAGGCGGCGCGGTCGGCTGCGGCGGCAAGCAGGCGCTCGCCCGCATGCACGGTTGCCGGACGCTGGCCCGCCAGCATGCGCAGCGCATAGCCGCGGCGCGCTTCCTGGCCCTGGTACTTGCCGTCGACGGCGCCAATCTCCACGCGCACATCGGCGCCGCTGGCGTGCATGCGCATCACTTGCTGGCTGAAGGCGCCGCCCTGGTACTGGCGCGTGTTGCCATCGTCTTCATACAGGGTGTATTCCGAGTCGCCGTGCGGATAGATATCGAGCGTGAGTCGGTCCTTCGGCTTCTGGCCGTCGTACAGCATTTCCGGATACATGGGCAGGATGGCGCCGGCGCGCACGAACACGGGCAGCTTTTCCAAGGTCACCTGCAGGTCCAGGTCGCGCCCCCTGGCGCCGGCCGTGGCCTGGCGGCCATCCCAGTAGTCGTACCACGTGCCTTGCGGCAGGTGGATGCCCTTGCGCCAGCCGCCGCTGACGGCCTGGCTGCGGTAGACGGGCGCCACCAGCACGTCGCGGCCCAGCAGGAACTGGTATTTGTAGGCTTCCGTGTAGGCGGCCGGGTCTTGCGGGTAATCCCACATCAATCCCCGCACCAGCGGCGCGCCCGTCTGCTCCGCTTCGCGCGTCAGCGTATACATATACGGCGTGAGGCGCATCTTGAGCTTCAGGTAGCGGCGGTTGATGTCGCGGTACGGCTGCTCGAACCACCATGGATGCTTGCGCTCGGCCGCGGCCCAGCCGGACATGCCCATCAGCACGGGCGTGAAGCTCTTCCACTGCAGGTCGCGCAGATAGGTTTCCGGGCTGCCGCCGAAGATGGCGTCGACGTCGCCGGACGCATACGCCTGGCCGGACAGGCCCGAGCCGATCAGGGTCGGGATGTGCCAGCGGATGTAGTCCCAGCTGGCGCTCTGGTCGCCCGTCCACGCCACGGCGTAGCGCTGGATGCCGGCCCAGCCCATCACCGTCCACAGGAAGGGACGGCTGTCGGAATTGTTCAGGATGCCGTCGTAGGCGGACTTGTTCGCATCCATGGCGAACTGGTAGCCCTTGCCCGTCCACGCCACGTCCAGCTTTTGCACGCGGCTGCCGGCCTGGCCCACCTCCCAGGCGATCTTGTCGACGCCGTTTTCCGTCCACAGGCCCGTGCGGAAGCCATAGCCGGCCAGGCCCTTCACGGTTTCCGGCAGCTGCGTATAGCCGCAGCCGTAGCCGTCGTTGGGCAGGATCCAGCCGCCCGGCATGTCATGTTCGCGGTACTGGCGCGCCACGGTTTCCACCACGTCCGGCGTCTTGCCCGTCGGGCCATCGCTCCAGCCTTTCGGCACGGAGCCGGGCTTTTTCACGTTGTCGCCATCGTTGTAGCAATCGGCGTCGCCGTATTCCAGCGCCCAGCGGGGCAGCATGCGCGCGCGGCCCGTCAGTTCCGTGTAGCGGGCGACGACGTCGCGCACATCCTTGCCGACGAAGAAATAGGCGTCGAAACGGCCTTCCGCGTGCTGCAGCGAGATCTGTTCGTTGTCGCGCAAGTCGTAATTGCCGTCGGACCAGGTGTTGCGCAGCATGCCCCAGCCCCGTGAGCTCATGAGAAATGGCGCGGGATTCGGGCGGTCGCCCTCTTCCCAGCCGCCCGAATAGGAGACGGGCACCTGCCTGCCCTTGAATTCGAAACGGCCGTTTTGCTGGCCGCCGCCAAAATAACGTTCGCCGGGCGCGCTGGACAGCACCTGCACACCCTGCTTGGCGTCCAGCGACAGCGGCTGCACTTCGCGCCACAGCGGCACGCTGTCGCCGGCGCGGAACAGGGTAAAGCGCAGCGGCTTGCGGTCGATGCGCAGGCTCAGCGCCTCGGTGGAAATCAGGATATGGTCGGCCTGTTCGCTGACTTTATACGCCACCTGCGCGGCCGGCCGGCCGACGACGATGGGCGCGGCCTTGTCGCCAGGTCCCGTCAAGCCCGTTTTCGGCCCGGCCCAGATGCGCAGCACGTCCGCCTGCGGCAGGCTGATACGCAGCTGCACGCCCGTGTCGCTGCGCACATCCCAGCCCAGCCCTTCGCCCTTGGCCACGTCGGCCGCATGCACGGCGCTCAGTGCCTGCAGGTTGCCGATGGGAGCAGCATGCGCCCCGTGGAGTGCCAGGGTGGACAAGGCGGCAAGCACGCAGGCGGCGATGGCACGGCGGGGAAGCGGGAGTGGTTTCATCTGACAGGCTTTCAGAAAAGTGCGATGCGATGGGAATACTTTAAGAAGAAAAATAAACATCGTCAATAAAAAGAAAGTTATTGCGTGAAATTATTCTAAAAAAGCCCAAATATGGCGCATTTATCTTTCGATTCACCAAAATGTCACACTATGCACTTTCGTTATCGTCGTATATCGGCGACAAATCGTCTCGACATGGGCTTGTGCACTGCAAAAAACCGCCATTGCCGGACACATAAACGCAGGCATATCGCAAGACAACAAAGTATTTACTTTCGTTTTACTTTCGTATTTGACTTTTCGAAATTTAGTATTTATGCTTTATCACAACAAACACTTTACTGACACTTCCATGACTACCCTTCTTCAGCGTGACATTCAAACCTGGCGCGACATCGGCGGCCTGCATACGGCCGAGGAGATCGCCCATCAGCCAGCCATCTGGCGCGCGCTGGCCGGCATTTTGCGCGCCGAGCAAGCCAGCCTGGCCGCCTTCCTCGGCGACGCGCTGTCCAATCCCCGGCAGCGCGTCATCCTGACGGGCGCCGGCAGCTCGGCCTATGTGGGCGAGATCGTCGTCGATGAACTCAATGCCGCCTGGCCGGCGCAGATCCGCGCCATCGCCACCACGACTTTGCTGACCCACCATGAGCTGTACCTGGAAGCGGATGCGCCCACGCTGCTCGTGTCGTTTGCGCGCAGCGGCGACAGCCCGGAAAGCCTGGCCGCCGTGGAATTGCTGCGCCAGGTCGTGCCCGGCGCGCGCTTCCTCAATATCACCTGCAATGCGGACGGCAAGCTGGCGCGCCAGGGCGCCAATGACGCCCAAACCTACAACCTGCTGATGCCGGCCGGCAGCTGCGACCGCGGCTTCGCCATGACCAGCAGCTTTAGCAGCATGCTGCTGGCGGCCCTGGCGGTGCTGGGCAAGCATACGGACCTGGCGCGCCTGGATACCCTGGCCAGCCTGGGCGAACAGGCGCTGCGCGACTGGTCGGCGCCCGTGGCGGACCTCGGTTCGCAGCCGGTGCAGCGCGTGGTCTACCTGGGCAGCGGCCCGCTGGAAGCGCTGGCCAAGGAAGCGGCATTGAAAATCCTGGAGCTGACGGGCGGCCGCGTGATGGCGATGGCGAATACGGCGCTGGGCTTCCGCCACGGCCCGAAATCGGCCGTCACCACGGAGTCGCTGGTGATCCTGCTGCGCAGCAGCAAGCCGCTGGCGCGCCAGTACGAGGACGACTTACTGAAAGAACTGCAGCGCGACAGCGTGGCGCAGGCATGCCTGACCGTGGGCATCGGCGGCGACCTGTCGGCCGACGCGCCGGCCTGGCCCGACGCCTGGCTGGCCCCGCTGTGGCTGCTGATGGCGCAGCAATACGCGCTGCACCAGTCCGCGCTGCTGCAACTGCGCCCCGACAATCCATTCGCCGGCGGCATCGTCAATCGTGTCGTGCAGGGCGTCACCATCTATGGCCATGAGCAATTCTAATCCTGAGCAGCACGCGCAGCGGCGCGGCTACCACGGCATCGACATCGGCGGCAGCAAGATGGAGCTGGTGGCGTTTGCTGACCGCGATGGCGCGCTGGAAGAAGTATTCCGCGAGCGCGTGGCCACGCCCGGCGACGATTTCCCCGCCTTCGTGCAAGCCATCGTCGACCTGGTGGCGCATGGCGACGCGGCGCTGGGCAGCGCCGCGCCCGTCGGCATCGGCTTGCCCGGCGTGATCGACAGCGCCAGCGGGCGCCAGCTCAGCTCCAACGTGCCGGCCCTGAACGGCCGCCTGGTGGCGCAGACCTTGCAGCAAACCTTGCAGCGCCCCGTCGCCATCGGCAACGATTGCCAGTGCTTCGCCCTGTCCGAGGCGCAGGGCGGCGCGGCCGACCATGTCGCCAGCATGTTCGGCGCCATCCTCGGCACGGGCGCCGGCGGCGGCTATTGCGTGGACGGCCAGCTGCTGCGCGGCTTTAACGGCGTGGCCGGCGAATGGGGCCACTGGAGCCTGCCGGCCGCCCTGCTGGTGCAGCACGGCTTGACGGACTACGCCTGCCCCTGCGGCAAGCAGGGCTGCCTGGAGCGCTATGTCTCCGGTCCGGCCATGAGCAAGCTGCACGCGCATTTCGGCGGCGACGGCGCCGAGCCGCTGGCCATCATGGCGCGCGCCAACATGGGCGACGCCGTGGCCCAGCGCACGGTGGCCGTGCACCTCGACATCCTCGGCCACGCGCTGGCCGGCCTGGTGCTGGCCTACGATCCGCACGCCATCGTGCTCGGCGGCGGCCTGTCCAAGCTGCCGCACCTGTACGACAAGCTGCCGGCCGCCGTCAGGCGCCACCTGTTCCCCGGCGTGCACGTGCCGCCCATCCTGCCGCCGCGCTTTGGCGACGCCGGCGGCGCACGCGGCGCCGCCCTCCTGATCCGACAACATACGAAGGCTTGAGAACGATGAACCAAGTGGAAACCCCGTCTTTTACCTTATCGCCCGTCCAGCAAGTGATCAAGGCGCACCGCCGCGGCGAAGTCGTCGGCCTGTATGCCGTCTGCTGCAGCCACCCGAGCGTGCTGCGCGCCGCCATGCGCGTGGCCAGCGAATACGACACCGTGCTGCTGGTCGAGGCGACCTCGAACCAGGTCGACCAGTTCGGCGGCTACACGGGCATGACGCCGGCCGTCTTCCGCGACACCATGCTGGCGCTGGCGCGGGAACAGGGTTTCCCGTCCGAGCGCCTGGTGCTGGGCGGCGACCACCTGGGACCGAACGCCTGGCAGCACCTCGATGCGGCGACGGCCATGGACCACGCCGAAACCCTGATCGCCGCCTACGCGGCGGCCGGCTTCCATAAAATCCACCTCGATTGCAGCATGCGCTGCTTGGATGACCCCTTGCTGCTCGACGATGAAACCGTGGCCGCCCGCTCGGCGCGCCTGTGCAAGGTCGCCGAGGCGGCGGCCGCCGCGGCGGGCTTTACGCCGCCCGTCTACGTGATCGGCACGGAAGTACCGATTCCCGGCGGCGAAGCGTCGCTGGCGCAGGCCGGCGCCGTCACCAGCCCGCAGGCGGCGCGCCGCACGCTGGACGTGCACCGCCGCGCCTTCCTCGACAACGGCCTGCATGGCGCCTGGCGCCGCGTGATCGCCATGGTGGTGCAACCGGGCGTCGATTTCGACCAGAGCAGCATCCAGCACTACGACGCGGATGCCGCCGCCGAACTGTCGGCCTTCGTCGCCGAGCAGCCCGGCCTCGTGTTCGAAGCCCATTCCACCGACTACCAGCGCGAAGCGGCCCTGCACGCCATGGTGCGCGACCATTTCGCCATCCTGAAAGTGGGTCCCGCCGCCACCTTCGCCCTGCGCGAAGCGCTGTTCGCCCTGTGCCAGATCGAGGAAGAACTGCTGCCGGCGGCGGCGACCTCGCAACTGATGCAGGTGCTCGACGACGTCATGCTGGCCAAGCCGAAGAACTGGATCAAGCACTACCTGGGCACGCCGGAAGAACAGCGGCTGATGCGCCGCTATGGCTTGAGCGACCGTTGCCGCTATTACTGGGGCGAGCCGGAAGTGGCGGCCGCCGTCGACAAGCTGCTGGCCAACCTGCAGGACCTGGCGATTCCGCTGCCGCTGCTGAGCCAGCATTTGCCGGAACAGTACCTGGCCGTGGTAGAGGGCAGCCTGGCCGTGGCGGCGCCGGCCTTGATCGAGCACAAGATCGGCAGCCTGCTGGCGCAATATGCGCGCGCCTGCAACCGCAATGCGGCGGTGGCCATCGTTGCCGAAGCGGCAATCTGTTAAGCTCGGCATTTTCATTTTTTACTGAGCCCGCCACCATGCGAAATACCAGCCAACGCCGTGAATCCATCCTCCAAATGCTCGCCCAGCAGGGCTCGGTGCAAGTGACCGATTTGGTGGAAAAGCTCGGCGTGTCCGCGGTCACCATCCGCAGCGACCTCAATGCGCTGGAAGCGCAAGGCATGGCCACGCGCAGCCACGGCGGCGCGACGTTGACGCGCACGCCGCCGCCCGAGCACACGATACGCCAGAAGGACGCCATCAACCACGAGCAGAAGGAGCGCATCGGCGCCTATGCGGCGCGGCTGGTGCAACCGGGCGACAACATCATCATCGACTCGGGCACCACCACCATCTCGCTGGCGCGCCACCTGCGCGACGCCACCGGCGTGACGGTGGCCACGAACGGCCTGAATATCGCGTGGGAACTGGCCGATGCACCGGGCGTGGACCTGATCCTGACGGGCGGCCTGCTGCGCAAGCAGTCGCTGTCGATCCAGGGCAGCCAGGCCGAGACCTGCCTGCAAGCCTACAGCTTCGACAAGCTGTTCCTCGGCGTGGACGGCTTCGACCTGCAGTTCGGCGTCACCACCCACCACGAGGCGGAAGCCAGCCTGAACCACAAGATGGTGGAACGGGCAAAGAAAATCATCGTCCTCACGGACGCCTCCAAGTTCGGCCGCGTCAGCCTGCACCGCATCGTGCAGCTGGACCGCGTCGATACCGTCATCACCGATGCCAGCATCAGCCAGGAGTACCGCGAAGGGCTGCAAAAGCTGGGCATCGAACTTTTCATAGCGGAATAACACATGCTGAGCGGCAGAATCCTTACCCCATCTGGCTGGATCACGGGCACCATCACTTTTGACCAGCGTATCGTCCAGATACAGGAAGACCCTGCCGCCGACAGCGCGCTGACCATCCTGCCCGGCTTCATCGACCTGCACGTGCATGGCGCGGCCGGCGTCGACATCATGGAAGGCGGCGACGCCGGCGCCACCGTGGCGCAAGTGCATGCGCGCCATGGCACCACGGCCCTGCTGGGCACCACGCTGACGGCAAAGGAGCCGTCGATCCTGCGCGCCCTGCAAGGCTTGGCCGGCGTCATCGCGCAGCGCCCGGCCAACGGCGCGCGCATGCTGGGCGTGCACCTGGAAGGCCCGTTCCTGAATTTGCACCGCCTCGGCGCGCAGCCGCCCGACGTGGTGCAGGCCAGCCTGGCGCTGGTGCAGCGCTTTCACGCCATCGCCCCCATCAAGGTGCTGACCATGGCGCCGGAAATCCCCGGCCACCTGGAGCTGATCCCGCAGCTGGCGGCGATGGGCATCCGCGTGCAGATCGGCCACAGCGCCGGCACCTATGACGAAGGCGTAGCTGCGCTGAAGGCCGGCGTCTCCGGCTTCACGCACCTGTACAACGGCATGACGGGCATGACCCATTACGATCCCGGCATGGTGGGCGCGGCGCTGGCGCATGCCGAATACGCGGAAATCATCCCCGACCTGCAGCACGTGGCCAAGGGCGCCCTGCGCGCGGCCCTGCGCGCCATCCCGCGCCTGTACGGCGTGACGGACGCCACCTCGGCCACCGGCATGCCGGACGGCGAATACGGCCTGGGCACGCAGCGCGTCTACAAATGCATGGGCTGCGTGCGCCTGGCCACGGGCTCGCTGGCCGGCAGCGTGCTGACCATGGACCAGGCCCTGCGCAATTTCGTCGACCTGGGCCTGGACCTGGCCGACGCCTCGAACCGCCTGTCGCTGTACCCGGCCGACTACCTGGGCGAATCCGAACGGGGCCGCCTGGCGCCCGGCGCCTGGGCCGATATCGTCGTCCTCGACGCCAGCCTGCAGCCAGTGTCCGTCTTCGTCGAAGGCACGGCCATCGATCTTTCCACCCGCTAGACCACTTCAACCCCACCTCCGGAGTTTCCATGCACGACACGTCACACAAGGCCCCCGTGTGGGCCATGCGCTACCTGCTATTTATTGCCGGCATGGGGGGATTGCTGTACGGCATAGACATCGGCATCATCGCCGGTGCCCTGCCCTACCTGGAATCGACGGCCTCGGTGGCGTGGAAACTGACGGCCCAGCAGCTGAGCTTTATCGTCGCCGCCGTGCTCCTGGGTTCCGTCCTGTCGTCGCTGTTCGCCGGCGCCCTGGCCGACCTGCTGGGTCGGCGCTGGGTCATGTTCTGGGCCGGCGCCCTGTTCAGCGCCAGCATCCCCCTGATCGCCCTGGCCGACGGCTACACACCGCTGCTGCTCGGTCGCTTGCTGCAAGGCATCAGCGGCGGCTTGATCGGCGTCGTCGTGCCCCTGTACCTGGCCGAATGCCTGCCCGCACAACAGCGGGGACGGGGCGCGGCCCTGTTCCAGCTGCTGCTGACCATCGGCCTGGTGGCGGCCGCCCTGATCGGACTGGTGCAAGCGCAGACGGTGGAAACGGCCACGCAGGCGGCGCAGGCGCTGCCAGAGGCGGGCCGCATCGCCGCCATCTTCACGGCCAAGGACCACGCCTGGCGCAGCATCTTCTGGGTCTGCCTGACGCCGGGCCTCGTGTTTACCGTCGGCGCCCTGCTGCTGGCCGAGTCGCCGCGCTGGCTGGCCCGCCGCGGCCGCGTGGAACAGGCGCGCCAGTCGCTGCTGCGCACGCGTTTGCCCCATGAAGCGGACGCGGAACTGCGCGAGATCCTCGATACCCCCGAAAATGCGGCCAGGGTGGACGGCAAGGGCAAGGCCAGGGATCCGCTGCTGAGCCGCCGCTACGTGCTGCCCTTCCTGCTGGCCTGTCTGATCCTGGCCTGCACGCAGGCGACGGGCATCAATTCCATCCTCGCCTATGTCGTCAACATCCTCAACCAGGCCGGCCTGTCCGGCGCCTCGGCCAACATGGCCGACGTCCTGCTGAAAGTGCTGAACGCCGTGATGACGGTGGTGGCCGTGCTGCTGGTGGACCGCAAGGGCCGCAAGTTCCTGCTGATGCTGGGCACGGGCGGCATCATCGTCTCGCTGCTGGCGGCGGGCCTGCTGTTCCGCGGCGCCGAAGCGGGCCTGGCCGACGTGCGTCCCGCCATCGCCGCGCAGATCCAGAACGATGGCCTGGCCCTGCACCTCGATGCGGCCACCCTGAGCGCGCTGGGCGCGGCCGCCGACGGCACGCCGCAGCAGCTGACCATCGCCTACGCCTACGGCCCGTTCACCAACGTGAAGAGCCTGCGCAGCGACGATCCCGTGCTGCGCCAGGTGACGATCGCCCGCGAGGATGCCGTGCAGGCCGACAGCGTCATCGGCGTGTTCTTCCGCAAGCTGCACCTGAATCCGTTCGCCGACCCGGCCGCCGGGCGCAAGGCGCCGCTGCGCATCGAGAAGGCCAGCCTCGGTCCCGTGCCCTCGTCCACGCACGGCTGGCTGGTGGCGATCGCCATCTGCGTGTTTGTCTCCAGCTTTGCCGTGGGACCGGGCGTGTGCGTGTGGCTGGCCCTGTCCGAGCTGATGCCGACGCGCATACGCTCGAACGGCATGAGCATCGCGCTGCTGGTGAACCAGTTCGTCTCGACGGTGATCGCCGCCATCTTCCTGCCGACGGTGGGCTTGCACGGCTATTCGACGCTGTTCTTCTTCGGCGCCGGCTGCACCGTCGTGTACTTCCTGGCCGCCGCGTTTTTGTTGCCGGAAACCAAGGGCAAGACCCTCGAGGAAATCGAAGCGCACTTCGCCAAATGAGTCATTAAGCAGGCAAGGCAGTCTCCTTTACGGCCCCGGTCCATCATCCCGGGGCTTTTTTTTGCCTGCTGAACAAGCTTGCAGGGCTGGCGTGCACGGCAAAGTACATATTTCCTTCTAGAATGCCTGCAGGCTGGGCTAGAATCTGGCTGCGTCGTGCTGCCCACGAGGCGGCAATGGCGCCATGACAAAAACACACAGGAGAGACAGTGAGCTTATTTAGAACCAAGAATTTGGATGATATGATCGCCCACAGCAAGAAGCCGGGGGGACTGGCGAAAGTGCTGGGCCCCTTCGACCTGGTGCTCATGGGCATAGGCGCCATCGTCGGCACCGGCATTTTCGTGCTCACCGGCACGGGCGCCCTGACGGCCGGCCCCGCCCTCTCGCTGTCCTTCGTCGTGGCGGCCGTCGCCTGCTGCTTCGCCGCCCTGTGCTATGCGGAATTCGCCTCCACCGTGCCGGTGGCCGGCTCCATCTATACCTACAGCTATGCCACCCTGGGCGAGCTGGCCGCCTGGATGATAGGCTGGGACCTGCTGCTCGAGTACGGCCTGGCCGCGGCCGCCGTCTCCGTCGGCTGGTCCGGCT
Source organism: Janthinobacterium sp. SUN118 (assembly GCF_030397695.1). Classification (NCBI taxonomy): domain Bacteria; kingdom Pseudomonadati; phylum Pseudomonadota; class Betaproteobacteria; order Burkholderiales; family Oxalobacteraceae; genus Janthinobacterium; species Janthinobacterium sp. SUN118. The sequence goes on from NZ_JAPUBV010000001.1 coordinate 3,043,307, forward strand.
ACTTCCAGTCGCTGCTGTCGGGCTTTGGCATCGTGCTGCCCGTGGCCTTGACGGCCGCCCCGGGCGCCCTGCCTGGCGTGACCACCTTCATCAACCTGCCGGCCCTCGTCATCATGCTGGCCCTGACGGCCATGCTGGGCTGGGGCGTGCGCGAATCGGCGCGCCTGAACAACATCATGGTGGCCATCAAGGTGGGCGTGGTGCTGCTGTTCATCATCTTCGGCGCGCGCCACGTGCAGCCGGCCAACTGGCAGCCTTACATGCCGTTCGGCTACCACGGCATGCTGAGCGCCGCCGCCCTCGTGTTCTTCGCCTTCATCGGTTTCGACGCCGTCACCTCGGCCGCCGAGGAAGTCAAGAAACCGTCGCGCGATCTGCCGATCGGCATTATCGGCTCGCTGGCCGTGTGCGCCGTGCTGTACGTGGTGGTCTCGGCCATCATGACGGGCATCGTGCCGTACCAGAAATTCCTCGGCGTCGACCATCCCGTCTCGCTGGCCCTGCAATACGCGGGCGAAAACTGGATCGCCGGCTTCGTCGACCTGGGCGCCATCCTCGGCATGACCACCGTGATCCTCGTGATGGCCTTCGGCCAGACGCGCATCATCTTCGCCATGTCGCGCGACGGCTTGCTGCCCAAGCGCCTGTCGACCGTGCATCCGCGCTTCCACACGCCGTTCTTCGCCACCTGGCTGGTGGGCATCGTGTTCGGCCTGATCGCCGCCGTGATCCCGCTCAACATCCTCGCCGAGCTGATCAACATCGGCACCCTGGCCGCCTTCACCATGGTTTCCGTTGCCGTCGTGGTGCTGCGCAAGCGCCGTCCCGACCTGCCGCGCGCCTTCCGCTGCCCTGGCGTGCCGTATGTGCCGGCGCTGGCCGTGATCCTGTGCGTGGGCCTGATGACCTTCCTCAGCTGGGTCACCTGGGTCGCCTTTTCCATCTGGCTCGTGCTGGGCCTGATCATCTACTTCGGCTACGCGCGCCGGCGTTCGCTGCTGCACCCGCCGCAGTAATCCATCACGCCGGCGACACGTTTCGCCGCCGGCGCCTTAAGATGGCGGTCTCGCAACCCATGCAGGCCGCCATCCATGCAACGCTCCCCCGACCTCATCGAACAGCTGGACCGCAGCACGGACCAGCTTCAGCGCACGCGCCTGCGCAATATGCAGCTGCTGGCCGCCGGCTTGCTGCTGCTGGCGGCGCTGGTGTTTGCCGTCGCCCGCGCGCAGCGCGGCGGCCACCCGGCCTGGGGCTATGTGGAAGCGTTTGCCGAGGCCGCGATGGTGGGCGCGATTGCCGACTGGTTCGCCGTCGTCGCCCTGTTCCGCCACCCGCTGGGCATCCCGCTGTGGCACACGGCCATCATCCCGAACAGCAAGATGGAAATCGGGCGCAGCCTGGGCGCCTTCGTGGAAAACCATTTCATCACCGAGCAAGGCATCGCGGAGCGCATCGCGCAAGCCGATCCGGCCGGACGGCTGGGCGCCTGGCTGGACGACCCGCAGCATGCGCGCCAGCTGGGCATGGCCAGCGCCGGCGTCGCCAAGCATCTGCTGGCGCTGGCCGACCATGAAAAACTGGGCCGGCTGCTGCGCGCACAGGCCAGCGCCTACCTGGGCCAGTTGAACGTGTCGGACGTCGCGGCCGACTGCATCGATGCGCTGGTCGCCGACGGCAAGCCGCAGGAACTGGTGGATTTCCTGCTCGACCGCAGCGCCGCCTACCTGGCCGACGAGCGCCACCACGCCACCATCGGCGACTTCGCGCTGGGCGCCTTCCAGATCGAGAACGCGCTCGTAAAAAAGGCCTTGAAGGCGTATGAACCGCGCATGATCGCCTCGCTGCAAAAGTTTGCCCTCGCCGTGCGCCTCGACCCCGGCCACCCGCTGCGCCAGCGCATCGCCGGCTGGATCGCCGACAGCGCGCTGCACCTGAAGGCCGATCCGCACTGGCAGGAAACCGTGCGCCGCTACCAGCAGCAGCTGGTCGCCAGCGACACCGTGCAAGCCATGCTGGGCGAGCTGTGGGACACCATCCACGCGCGCCTGCTGGCCGACCTGCACGCCGACCGGCCCGTGCTGGCGGAGGCCATCGCCGGCCTGGCGCGGAACACGGGCAAGGTGCTGGGAAAGGACGCGGCCGCGCGCGCCTGGCTGAACGACGCCATCGTCGCCGGCAGCGGCACGCTGGTGCGCCGCTACCGGGGCGAAGTGGGCGCCTTCATCGAAAACCGCCTGGCCCTGTGGAGCAAGGAAGAAATGAGCAGCCGCATCGAGCTGGCCATCGGCCGCGACCTGCAATTCATCCGCATCAACGGCACCGTCGTCGGCGGCCTGGCCGGCCTGCTCATTTACGCCGCCAGCCAGGCGTTCTAGCGGCCCCTCACCACTGCGGGCCGCGCGCCGGCATGCCCGCATGCGAGGGAAAATGCGGCAGCACCTCCTCGGCCAGCTCCTGCAGCACTTGCGCCGCCGGCCGCTGCCCGTGCTGGATGCCCAGTGCCGCGTGGTTGACGCCCGCTTCGCGCCACTCGCCCAGCAGGTCGATCAAGCCCTTGCGCCCCGTGCGCAGCACATAGCCGCTGCGCACGGGCGTGCGCGGGTAATCGGCGTCGTCCACCAGGTCCAGCCACTCGTTGCACATGTGCGGGCGGAAGCCGCCATCGGGGATGCAGGCGCGCCAGGCGCGGATCTTGTCCGCCAGGCGGCGCGGTCCGTCCGGCGTATGCGTCGCTTCCGGATACGTCAGCCAGCCATCCGCGTGGCGTCCTATCCATGCCAAAGGCTGGCCCGAGGAACTGGTGACGACCAGGGGAATGGCGCCGGCGGCCGGTTTCGGCAGCAGTTCGAGGCCATCGAGGCTGCCCAGCGGGCCGCTGATCTGTGCCGGGCCGGGGCGCAGCAGCTGGCGGAACATGTGCACCGCCTGCGCATAGCGTTCGCCGCGCGTCGCGTGCGGCACGCCATACGCGGGAAATTCGCTGGCGCGGTCGCCCGCGGCCGTGCCCAGCACCAGGCGTCCGCCCGACAGCTGGTCGATGCTGGCGGCAGCCTTGGCCAGGTCGACGGGATGGCGCAGCGTGAAGATGGCGCTGCCCGTGGCCAGGGCCAGCGTCTGCGTGCGCGCCGCCAGGTACGCCAGGTAGGTCCACGGGTCGAACAGCTGGCCCGCATCGCCGAAGCGGCGGTCGTACAGGGGAATGTCGCGCACCCAGGCGGCGGCAAAGCCTTGCCGGTCCATGGCGGCGACAAGGTCGGCCTGGCCGGCCAGCGCCCGCATGTCGCCCTGGTAAAAGCGCAGCGGCAGGAAGATGCCGAGCGTGAGCGCGCCGGGCGCGAACATGCGGCGGTAGCCGGCATGACGGACAAACGCGTGCGAGGACGCGCCGGAGGTGTCAATGATCATGGGGTTCCTTGTCGTGGATCAGGCGCCCGTGGCGGGCGCGGGAATGGAGATGCCCAGCCGGACGGCCGGGCGGGCCGCCACGCGGGCGTACCAGGCACGCACGTGCGGCCAGGCGGAAAAGTCGAAGCCGACCAGCCGCGCGATGTGCAGCCAGCCAAAGCTGGCGATATCGGCCATCGAATACTCGTCGCCGGCCAGGTAGGCGCAGGCGGCCAGGCGGCCTTCCATGGTGGCGAAGGCCGCATCGCACAGCTGGCGGAAATGCGCCGCCGCGGCGGCATTCGCGCCCGCTTCGGCAATCTCGAAATGCACGCGCTGGCCCAGCAGCGGCCCCATGCTGGCCGCGTGGAAGACCAGCCAGGTGATGGCGGCCCAGCGCTGCGCGGGTTGCGCCGGCAGCAGCCGCCCCGTCTTCTCGGCCAGGTACAGCAGGATGGCGGCCGATTCGAACACGGTGATGCCCGCCTCGTGATCGACCAGCACGGGTATGCGGCCGTGCGGATTGAGGGCCAGGAAAGCGGCTTGGCGGTGCTCGCCCTGCTCGATGCGCACGTGGCGCAGCCGGTACGGCAAGCCCAGTTCGGCCAGCGCGATGGTGGCCTTGAAACCGTTGGGCGAACTGTCGGTGTACAGCTCGATCATGGCGTCGCCTCCCGGCGCACGGCCTTACCGGGCAGAATGGCCACGGCGCAGGCCAGGCCCGCCGCCACCAGGCAGGCGGAAACGAGGATGGCGCTGCTGTAGCCTTGCGCGGCCGTGCCGCCGCCGGCCAGCACGGCGATGCTGACGGCCACGCCCACGGCCAGTCCCACGGCGGAACCGACTTCCTGCGTGGTGGTCAGCATGCCGCCCGCCAGGCCATGGTCCGCTTCCGGCACGCCATCGATGCCGGCCACGGTCCAGGCGGGAAAGGCCAGGCCGTAGCCGATGCCGGCCAGCACGGTGCCGGGCAGGATGGACGCGCTCCAGGCGGACAGCGTGGCCAGCGCGCTGCCCAGCAGTGCCAGGCCGCCGATGAACAGCAGCATGCCGCCGACGATGACGGGCTTGGTGCCGCAGCGGGCGATCAGCGCCGGCCCGGCCCAGGCGCTGGCCAGCATGAAGGCGACGGCCATGGGCAGCAGTCCCAGCCCCGTGCGCGTGGCGGAAAACCCCAGCACTTCCTGCATGGCCAGGGCCACGACGACAAAGGTGGGGCCCAGCGCCGTATTGGCCAGCAGCGACACCACGTTCGCACCGCCCGTCGAGCGGCGCCAGAAGACGGCCAGCGGCATCAGCGGCGCGGCCACGCGGCTCTCGACCCAGACGAACAAGGCCAGCAGGGCCAGCGCCGCGGCGACCAGGCCGAACGTGAGCGGGTGCGCCAGGCCCACGTGTTCGCTGTTGGCGAAGGCAAACACCAGCATGGCCGCGCCCGAGGCCACCAGCAGCGCGCCCCACACGTCGAGCGGGCCGGACGTCGCGGCGGCATCGGGTTTGCCTGCCGGCAAGGCGGGCGACAGCGCCAGCACCAGCGCGCCGACCGGTACATTGATCCACAGCACCCAGCGCCAGCCCAGCAGGTCGGTGATGAAGCCGCCCAGGATCAGTCCCGCGACAAAGCCGCTGGCCGCCACGGCCGTCCAGGCGCCCAGCGCCCGGTTGCGCTGCGCAGGCTCGGGAAAGACGGCCAGCAGCAGCGAGAATGCGGCCGGCGAAAACATGGCGGCGCCCAGGCCCTGCAGCGCGCGCGTGGCCACCAGCATGGCCGGGCTGTGCGAAAAGCCGCCGAGCAGGGACGCCGCCGTAAACAGCAGCACGCCGGCGAGGAAGACGCGGCGGCGGCCGAACATGTCGGCCGCGCGCCCGCCCAGCAGCAGGAAGCCGGCGATGGCCACGCCATAGGCGTTGATGACCCACTGCAAACCGCCCGGGGTGAAGCCCAGGCTGCGCTGGATTTGCGGCAAGGGAATCATGGTGATGGAAAAATCGAGCAAGGCGACGAATTGCGTCGTGCACAGCAGGATCAGGCAAAGTTGCCGATGTGAAAGTAGCATAACCATCCTATTGATATAGTTTTACTCAACGTCAAAATGAGCGTCGCAGGCCCGTATAATGCGTTGCTGTCGAATAAAACTGAAACGATGCTTTTTGCCTCATGACTATAGAAAAACTATACCGATGAACCATCCTTTACCGCTCCAGGCACTGCGCGCCTTTGTCGAAGTGGGCCAGCGCGGCAGCATCAAGGCCGCCGCCGAGGCGCTGCATGTGACGTCGGGCGCCGTCAGCCAGCAGATCCGCTTGCTCGAAGAGCGGGTCGGCATGGCGCTGTTTACACGCGAGCGCCAGGGTTTGCGCCTGACGGAAGCGGGCGGCAAGGTTCACCCTGCCCTGCTGGCCGCGTTCGCACAGATCGCCAGCGCCAGCCAGGCGCTGGAAGACATTGCCGGGCGCCAGACGCTGACCGTCAGCACGGTGGCCACCTTTGCCGCCGCCTGGCTGGTGCCGCGCCTGGGCCGCTTCAACCAGCGCCACCCGCAGATCGAGGTGCGCGTGGAAGCCACGTCGGCCCTGGTCGACCTGCGCCGCGACCGCGTCGACGTGGCGCTGCGCCACGGCCTCGGCGACTATCCGGGCCTGCTGGTGACGCGGCTGATGGCGCCCGTGCTGGTGCCCGTCGCCAGCCCGGCCCTGATGGCGGGCCAGCCCCCCATCGCCACGCCAGCCGATTGCCTACGCTACCCGCTGCTGCACGACACGGACCGCGCCGACTGGCCCCTGTGGCTGGCCGCGCACGGCGCGCCCGATGAGGAGCGCGCGGCGCGCGGTTCCGCCTTCGAGGACGATTTCCTGTTGATACGCGCAGCCGAGGCGGGCCAGGGCCTGGCCCTCGTGCCGCAGCTGTATGCGCAGGAGGAAATCGCCGCCGGGCGCCTGGTGCAGGTGCTGGACCTGCCGTGGCCCGCGCGCTTCGCCTATTACCTGGTGGCGCGTCCCGATGCGGCCGCGCGCCCCGCCGTGCAGGCGTTCATGGCGTGGATCATCGAAGAGGCACGGGCGGCGGGCGTATCCGGCCAAACTTGATGTAGATCATAATTTTTTGAACAAGCTCTTGCTATCCTGTAAAAAAATGACGGGAGTCCTGGATGAGCAAGAGGCAGCAGGCAGCAACGGCACATGAACGCGCAGGCAGCGCCTGGCAAGGCGCGCCCGTGCCCGATTACCCGGAAAGCGCGCCGGAAGGCGCCACCCTGGACCTGCTGCTGAATGCCTGGCTGGGCAAGTTCACGGGCGGCATCTCGCCCGTCGCCCTGGGCAATGCCTATGCGGACTGGCTCGGCCACCTGGCGCTGGCGCCATCGAAACAGCAAACCCTGCTGCTGGAAGCGTGGAAGAAGATCGGCCGCTGGCAGCAGTACGCCATGCAGTCGGCGCAGTCCGGCGCCGCGCTCGGGCAGCCGTGCATCGCCCCGCTGCCGCAGGACCGCCGCTTCGACGACCCGGCCTGGCAGCGCTGGCCCTACAACCTGGTCTACCAAGGCTTTCTGCTGCAGCAGCAGTGGTGGCACCGCGCCACGACGGGCGTGCGCGGCGTCTCGCCGCACCACGAGGATGTCGTCACGTTTACCGTGCGCCAGTGGCTCGACATGCTGGCGCCGTCGAACTTCCCGCTGACCAATCCCGTGGTGCGGCAGGCCACGCTGGAAAGCGGCGGCGCCAACCTGGCGCGCGGCATGGCCCGCGCGGCCGACGACTGGCAGCACGCGGCCATGGGGCCATATGCGCCCGATGCGCGCCGCTACAACGTGGGCGGGAACGTGGCCGTCACGCCGGGCAAGGTCGTGTACCGCAACGACTTGATCGAACTGATCCAGTACGCGCCGACGACGGCCAAGGTGCACGCGACGCCCGTGCTGTTCGTGCCCGCCTGGATCATGAAGTTCTATATTCTCGACCTGTCGCCGCACAATTCGCTGGTGCGCTACCTGGTGGGCCAGGGCCACACGGTGTTCATGATTTCGTGGAAAAACCCGGGCGAGGAAGACCGCGAGCTGTCGCTGGAAGACTACCGCCAGCTGGGCGTGATGGCCGCGCTCGACGCGGTGGCGGCCATCGCGCAGGCGCCGCAGGTGCACGCCGTCGGCTATTGCCTGGGCGGCACCCTGCTGGCGATCGCCGCCGCCAGCATGGCGCGCGACGGCGACACGCGCCTGGCCAGCCTGACGATGCTGGCGTCGCAGGTGGACTTCAAGGAACCGGGCGAGCTGTCGCTGTTCATCGACGAGAGCCAGGTCAGCTTCCTGGAAGCGGCCATGTGGAAGCAGGGCTATCTCGATACGCGGCAGATGGCGGGCGCCTTCCAGCTGCTGCGTTCGAATGACCTGATCTGGTCGCGCCGGCTGAACCACTATCTGCTGGGTCTCGATGAGCAGGACAGCGACCTGATGGCGTGGAACGCGGACGCCACGCGCATGCCTTGCCGCATGCACTCGGAATACCTGCGCCGCCTGTTCCTGCACAACGACCTGGCCGAAGGCCGCTACCGCACGGCGGGCCGCCACATCGCCCTGCCCGACATCGACGCGCCCATCTTCGCCGTGGGCACCTTGACGGACCACGTGGCGCCGTGGCGCTCCGTCTACAAGCTGCAGCTGCTCACCGACACGGACGTCACCTTTCTGCTGACCTCGGGCGGCCACAATGCGGGCGTCGTCTCGCCACCGGGCCAGGCGCGCCGCAGCTACCAGCTGGCCACGCACCGCCACGACGATGCGTATATCGACGCGGACAGCTGGCAGCGGGACGTGCCGCACCAGCAGGGTTCCTGGTGGCCTGCCTGGCAGGCCTGGCTGGCGGAACGCTCGGGCGGGCGGGCGGCGCCGCCGGCGATGGGCGGCGCGCTGGGCGACGCGCCGGGCAGTTATGTGCTGCAGCCTTGAGCCGAGTCCTCCCTTCCCCCTTTCCCCACTTTCCAGGACGATGCCATGCCCTACACCACCCTGCTGGTCCACGTAGACAATTCTAGCCACTGCCCGCGGCGCGTCCGCCTGGCCGTGCGCCTGGCCATCGCCGAAGGGGCGCACCTGATCGGCTCGGCCATGAGCGGCATCTCGCGCTACGCGTATGGCGGCGGCGTCAACGCCTTGCAGTTCGCGCCGGCGCAAATGCAGGCGCTGCGCGGCCAGGCCAGCGACGCCTTGCACGATTTCGAGCGCATCGCCCGCGAAGAAGGCTTGTCGGCGTATGAAACGCGCTTCGTCGACGACGACGCGCAAGGCGCCCTGCTGCTGCAGGCGCGCTATTGCGACTTGCTGATCCTGGGCCAGACGGACGCGCAGGACACGCCCTCGCGCGTGATCGCCGGCACGGCCGAGTATCTGATGCTGCATTGCGGCCGCCCCGTGCTGATGGTGCCGCACGCGCCCTCGCCCACGGCGACCGCCGCCATCGGCCAGCGCCCGCTGCTGGCCTGGAACGGCAGCGCCGAAGCGCTGCGCGCCATCACCGATGCGCTGCCGCTGCTGCGGCGCGCGCAGCAGGTGACCCTGGCCGTCGTCAATTCCCACGCGCAGCCGGCCGCGCATGGCGAACAGCCGGGCGCCGACCTGGCCCTGTACCTGGCGCGCCACGGCGTCAATGTCGACGTGCTGCAGCACGACACGCCGCCTGGCCAGGACGTGGGCGCGGCCCTGCTGGCCATGGCCGCGCAACGCCGGTGCGACCTGCTGGTGATGGGCTGCTATGGCCACATGCGCCTGCGCGAAACGTTGCTGGGCGGCGTCACGCGCACGGTGCTGCAGGAGATGACCTTGCCGGTGCTGGTGTCGCACTAGGAGGCGGTGCCGGCCGGCGCCGTCTTCAGCCTTCCTTCACCCCATCCTCAGCGGCGCTTCATGCGCGGCGCCGATACTGGCCATGCCCTCATCCCTACAGGAGTACCGCATGACCGGAACCGACGACGCCATCCCCCATCTCCACGCCCGCCGGCGCCTGCTGTTCGGCATGGGCGCGCTGGCCGGCCTGGCCGCCTGCGGTGGTGGTGGCACGCTGCCATTCGCCGCCGCGGTGAGCGACCGGCGCATCGCCGTCGCCCCCGGCGTCAGCCTGCACGTGCGCGACTGGCGCGGCGCTCCTGGCAGCGAGGACGATGTGATCGTGCTGCTGTCCGGCCTGGGCGGCAATGCGCATGCATTCGACAGCCTGGCGCCCGCGCTGGCGCGCCGCCACCGCGTGCTGGCCGTCACGCGCCGCGGCGATGGCTCTTCCAGCAAGCCGCTGCCCGTGGACGGCGCCAGCTACGCGCCCGCCATCCTGGTGGCCGACCTGCTGGCCGTGCTCGACGCCTTGCAGGTCCGGCGCATCATCCTGGCCGGCCATTCCATCGCCGGCAACGAGGTGACCTTGTTCGCCGGCCGCCATCCGGGCCGCGTGCGCGGCGTCGTCTACCTCGACACCACGTTCGACTACAGCAATCCCCTGCCCTGGCGCGGCGAGCCGGAACCCGACGAGGATGAGCTGAACCCGCCCGAGCCGGCGCCGGCCGACATGGCGTCGATGGACGCCTCGATCGCCTATGCGCAGCGCATCCACAAGCAGTGGTGGCCGGCCCTCGATGCCTACTGGCGCGATACGCTGCAGGTGCAGGCCGACGGCTCGGTGCGCCCCGCTACGCCGGCGGCCGTCGCCACGGCCATGGCCACGGGCGCGTACGCCCATGTCCCCGACTACCGGGCCGTGCGCGCACCGGCGCTGGTGATCGCCGCCCAGCCGGGCAGCCTGCGCGACGTCACGCCCTGGCTCACGGCGCAGAGCGAACCGCGCCTGCTGGCGGCGGCGCGCACCTTCCTGCGCATCTACCCGCAGGCGCACCAGGCCGACTTTGCGCGCACCGTGGCGGCGCTGCCGGGCAGCACGCTGCTGGTGCTCGACAACGCCGCCCACGCCGACTTCTTCATCGAGTATGAGACGGCCGTGGTCCATGCCATCGAAGCCATGCGCTGGGAGAAGTAAAACGCCGGCGGCCATGTGCGCCGGGAAGGTCTACAATGGATGAGCACCTGCCGCCGTGTCGTTCCTTCCAGGCAACTGCACGGCATACGTCCTTCCCTACACCACAAGGAGTACCCGTATGAGCAAGCAAGCCACCATCGTCCTCGTCCATGGTTTCTGGGGCGGCGCCGCCCACTGGAGCCGCGTCATCCTGGAATTGCGCCGCCAGGGCCACACGGCCATCCGCGCCGTCGAACTGCCCCTCACCTCGCTGGCCGACGACGCCGAACGCACGCGCAAGATGGTGGCGCAGGTGCAGGGACCGGTATTGCTGGTGGGCCACTCCTACGGCGGCGCCGTCATCAGCGTGGCCGGCAACGCGCCGAACGTCGTCGGCCTCGTGTACATCGCCGCCTTCGCCCCTGACGCGGGCGAAAGCCCGGGCAGCATCACCCAGGAACACCCGCCTCTCGGCGCGGCCAACCTGGAAGGCGACAGCGACGGCTACCTGTGGGTGAAGGCCGAGCAATACCACGACAGCTTTTGCCAGGACCTCGATGCGGAAGAAGGCGCCGTGCTGGGCGTGGTGCAAAAGGCGCCGCTGGCCAGCACCTTCGGCGACACCGTCAGCGACCCGGCGTGGAAACACAAACCCAGCTGGTACCAGATTTCCAGCGCCGACCGCATGATTGCCCCCGTCAACCAGGAGCGCATGGCGGCGCGCCTGAACGCGAGAAAAGTCATCACCCTGAACGCCAGCCACGCTTCGCTGGCCTCGCGCCCCGCCGAGGTGACGGCACTGATCCTGGAAGCCGCGGGCGCCGTGGCGCCGGCATAGGCGGCACAGGCGGCACGGGCAAAAAAAAGGCTCCTGGAAACCAGGAGCCTTGTGGCGTCGGACAGACGATGTGATCCGCACCGGCGGCTCTGGGGTGCAGCGCCGGCCGGACCGCTATCCACGCCAAGGAGGTTCAGCCACTTGCCATCAACCACCTTCACTAAGACCATTTCATCGTAGCAGCTAATTCGGCGGGAAAACTCTCCAATATTTGCATGCCGCCCGCCGCCGTTACAGCCAGCCGTCGCGCTTCAGGCGGCGGTGCAGCAGGTAGCAGCCGACGAAAATGCCGACGATCACGGCCGGGTAGCTGCCGCGCCATTTCAGCTCGGGCATGAATTCGAAATTCATGCCGTACAGACTGAAGACCATGGTGGGCACGGCCAGGATGGCGCCCCAGCCGGCCAGGCGCTTGACGACCTCGTTCTGGCGGATCGAGATTTGCCCCAAAGCCACTTGCATGGCGGAATTGACCATCTCGCGCATCTGGCCCGCCGTGTGCGTGACGCGCTTCACGTGGTCGAGGATGTCGCGGTAATAGATGCGGTTTTCCTTGGGCACGATGTCGCCATGGAAACGGATCAGCTGGGTGCAGATTTCATGCAGGGGGTTGACGGCCGCGTCGAGTTTCAGCAGTTCCGTCTTGAGCTGGTAGAAATCCTGCAGCTTGTCTTCGCTCAGGCTGGGCTTGAACAGCTGGGTTTCATACTGCTGGAACCTGGCCTGCAGATGGTCGATGCAGGGCTGATACTGGTCGACGATGAAATCGATGATGGAATACAGCACATAGCCGGGACCGCTGGCCAGCTTGTCCGGCACGCTTTCCTTGCGTTCGCGCAACTTCGCATAGCCGGCCGAGGGGCCGTGGCGCACGGTGATGATGAAGCGGCAGCCGAGAAAGACGTGGGTTTCGCCGTAGACGATGGCGTCGCCATCCAGGCTGGCCGTGTGCAGCACCATGAACAGGGTGTCGCCGTACTCCTCCAGCTTGGGCCGCTCGTGCGCCCCTTCCGCATCCTCGACGGCCAGTTCGTGCAGGCCGAAAGCCGCCTGCAGCGCCTGCATGGCCGTGGCATCGGGGCCGGCCAGGCCGATCCAGACGAAGCAGTCTGGGTCGCCGAGAAAGTCGCTCACCTTGTCGATATCGAAATGCGCGATCTTCTTGCCGTCGCGATACGCTTCGCAATTGACGACGGCGGCGTGGGTACTGAGGTCCATGGTGGTTTTCGGGCTACGATGTCGGGCCGCCAGTATAGCGGAATGGCCTTTGTCACTCTGTTAAGTTGACCGCTCCGCCCGCCACAGCGCTTAAAACAGGCCGAACAGCGATTTTTTCGGCGCCGCGCAGCTGGCGGTGACGGGCGCGGCGATTTCCTGTTTCGCCGCCGGGTCCGTCACGTCGAGCAACACCTGCCTGCACTTGTTGTCACCGAGGAAACGGAACTCCACCTGGTATTTCTTGCCCGCTTCCGGCGTCAGCTGCAAGGTCAAGGGCCCGCAGGAACCGGCGCGCAAGCCATGTTCGGCCGGCCAGTCGGCGTAGGCCTGCACCCACACCGGCTCGCCCGCCGTCAGCGTCTTCTCCACTTCCGGCAGCACGCCCGTCATGCGCCGCGAGCGCTCGACCATCTTCGAAATAAATGGCAGCAATTTCTCGCGCAAGGTCGTGGCGTCGTACACCTTGCCCGCCGGCGTAAAATCCTTGCACCCTTCCGCGCTGCCGCTGGTGCCGTACTCCACCACCATCTGCTCGCCCGACGATACCAGGCTCAGCTTCGCGACGACCGGCGCGGCGGCCGCTTCGGCCACGGCAGGCGCCGCCGCCGGGGTTTCCACCGCCGGCGCCGCCACGACCTCGTCACCCGCCTGGCTTGCCCCGGCACTCGCGCCGGCCACAGCCAGCAAGACACTTAATACACCACGCACACTATTTTTACGCACAAGAAATCCAGATCCAAAGTAAGTTTCATCGAAATATTAGTTGATTCAACGCAATTAATATTGCCATAAAAGATAATATATTAAATATTTCCATATGGCAACTCCATGCCATCGAGCCATGCTGCCGCCCATGGCGCCTCCATTGACATTCAGGCACGTCAATGTAAAATGAGAACCATTCGCATTTAAGAAGCACCTGCACGCCTGCGGCATGGGGACTTCCGCGCCAACCTGGAGTGTGCCGTGACGTATGCCGTATCCCCCGCCGCCGATCCCGTCGCCCGACTGTACGGCGAGCACCATCCCTGGCTGCTGCGCTGGCTGCGCGGCAAACTGGCCTGCACGGACCACGCGGCCGACCTGGCGCAAGATACCTTCGTCAAATTGCTGGCCACGCCAACGGAGCGCGCCGTCGGCCTGCGCACGCCGCGCGCCTACCTGACCACCGTGGCGCGGCGCCTGCTGATCGACCATTACCGCCGCCAGTCGCTGGAACAGGCCTGGCTGGCCACCCTGGCCCAGTTGCCCGCGCCCGTCACGCCGTCGGCGGAAGAGCGCTTGCTGATCCTGGAAACGCTGCACCAGATCGATACGCTGCTCGATGGCCTGGGCGCGAAGGTGCGCACGGCGTTCCTGCTGTCGCAGCTGGAAGGCCTGGGCTACGCCGAGATCGCCGCGCGCCTGAACATCAGCGAGCGTACCGTCAAGCGCTACATGGTGCAGGCGCTGGCACAATGCATCCTGCTGCTGGCATGAGCGCCGCCATCGATGCGCACGCCGCGCATGAAGCGGCGCACTGGATGATGCGCCTGCAAGGCGGCGAACTGGACGACGCGTCACGGCAGGCGCTGGCCCGCTGGCGCGCCCGCCATCCGCGCAATGAGGCGGCCTGGCAACGCGCCGAGCAGGTGTGCCGCACCTTCGGCATGCTGTCCGCGCCGCTGGCCATGCCGGTACTGGACCGCCCAGCCCGCATCCAGCGCCGCGCCACCCTGAAAACCCTGGCCGTGCTGATCGTCGCCGGACCTGCCGGCTGGGCCATGCTGAAGGTGGCGCCGTGGCAGGAATGGACGGCCGACCTGCGCACGGCCACGGGCGAGATCCGCCACCTGACCCTGGCCGACGGCAGCCGCCTGAGCCTGAACACGGCCAGCGCCGCCGATATCGGCTTCAGCGCCGCGCTGCGCCTGGTGCACCTGCGTGCCGGCGAAATCCACGTGACGACGGCCCCCGATCCCCATCCTGGCCGGCGCCCATTCATCGTGCGCACCAGTAACGGCAGCGTGCGTGCCATCGGTACGCGCTTCACGGTGCGCCAGGACGCCAGCCTGCTGGGCGCGCGCACCCATGTGGCCGTGGCGCAGGGCGCCGTCGAAGTGCGGCCCGCCGAAGGCCGTCCCGTCATTCTGCAGGCCGGCTGGCAAGCCAGCTTCGACGCGGCGGCCGCCAGCGCGCCGCAGCCGCTGGCGCCGCAGGCAAACGCCTGGCTCAAGGGCTTGCTGTACGCGGACGACACGCCGCTGGCCGACGTGCTGGCGCAGCTGGCGCGCTACCGCCACGGCGTCGTGCGCTGCGATCCGGCCGTGGCGCACCTGCGCGTCTCGGGCGTCTACCAGCTGCGCGACACGGACGCGCTGCTGGCCCTGCTGCAAGCGTCGCTGCCCATCCGCGTGCGGCGCCATAGCCGTTTCTGGATTTCAGTCGAGCCCGCATAAAACTTTTACAAAGAATGTCCCTTTCCGCCATGTGCCCCGTCAATCCACACAGGACCAACACATGAACGAAGGGAAACACGCAATGAAGCACTACCGCAACACCAGCATCACCCTCGCCCTGCTGGGCAGCCTGGCCCTGGCACCGCTCGCGCACGCGCAGCAGCTGCAGCAGGATGGCCCAGCGCGCCACTACCAGGTGGCCGCCGGCCCCCTCAGCACGGCCCTGTCCGCGTTTGCGGCCGAGGCCGGCGTCAGCATTTCCGGCGCCGCCAGCCTGTACGCGGGCTTGAGCAGCCGCGGCTTGAACGGCCATTACAAGGTGGCCGACGGTTTCGCCCGCCTGCTCGACGGCAGCGGCCTGATCGCCATCGACCAGGGCGGCGGCCACTACGCCGTACGCCAGCAGCCGTCGGCGGCGGACGCCGCCACCCTGCCCGGCATCGCCGTGCGCGCCACGGCCGAGCGCAGCACCAGCACGGAAGGCACGGGATCCTATACGACGCCGGCCACGGCCAGCGCCACGGGCCTGGTGCTGTCGCTGCGCGAGACGCCGCAATCGGTCAGCGTCATCACGCGCCAGCGCATGGATGACCAGGACTTGCTGACGGTGCGCGACGTGCTGCGCAACACGCCCGGCATCGCCGTCAACCAGTTCGACACGGAGCGCAGCACCTTTTCCGCGCGCGGCTTCGACGTCGACAATTTCCAGTACGACGGCGTGCCCACCACGTATAAAGTGCAGTATTCGGGCGGCGAGTCGGAAATGGATTCGTTGATCTATGACCGCGTGGAAGTGACGCGCGGCGCCACGGGCTTGCTGACGGGCGCCGGCTACCCGTCCGCCTCGATCAACCTCGTGCGCAAGCGGGCCAGCGCCAGGCAGTTCGAAGGCCAGCTGTCGCTGGCGGCCGGTTCGTGGAGCGATTACCGCGGCACCGTCGACCTGGCTACGCCCCTGAACGGCGACGGTTCCGTGCGCGGCCGCGTGGCCGGCGCCTGGCAGGACCGCAAATCATTCACCAGCCACTATGCGAACCAGCGCCAGCTCGTCTATGCCACCGTCGAGGCGGACCTGGCGCCCGGCACGGTGGCCAGCGTGGGCGCCAGCTACCAGAAGAACGACCCGAAAGGCAGCAACTGGGGCGGCTTCCCGCTGTGGTACAGCGACGGCACGCGCACGGATTTCGACCGTTCCGTCTCGACGGCGCCGCGCTGGGCCGCCTGGGCCACGGAGCAGACGAATGTGCACGCCACCGTGGAGCACGCGCTGGGCCAGGGCTGGAAGGCGCAGGCGCAAGCCATGTACAGCAAGCATACGGAAGACACGCCGCTGCTGTTCCTGGCCGAGCGGCCGGACCGCATCACGGGTCTGGGCATGCTCGGCTATCCGAACCGCTACATCGGCCAGCGCGAGCAGAGCAGCGCCGACCTCAAGCTGTCCGGCCCGTTCACCCTGGGCGGACGCCAGCACGAAGTCATCGTCGGCGCCAATTACACGCTGCAGCGCGCCGAGTTCAGCGTCAAGGAAGCGCTCGATCCCGAGCCGATCGGCAATTTTCTCGCCTGGGACGGCAGCTACCCGCAGCCGGCCTGGGGCGAGCCCGTGCTGTCGGAAAAATATACCACCAAGCAATATGGGGCGTATGGCGCGGCGCGGCTGAACCTTGCCGACCACACCCGGCTGATCGTCGGCGGGCGCCTGAGCCGCTGGGACAAGGACCGCATCGGCTTCGATGGCAGCGCCCGCTTTGCCTTCGCCAAGAGCAAGTTCGTGCCGTATGCGGGCCTGGTGGTCGACTTGAACAGCGTGTATTCGGCCTATGCCAGCTACACGGACATCTTCCGCCCGCAGGAAAACCAGGACCGCACGGGCGCCTGGCTGGACCCGCTGACGGGGCAAAGCATGGAAGTGGGCTTGAAAGGCGAGTTGCCGGGTGGACAGTTGAACGGCGCCATCGGCATCTTCGAGATCAGGCAGGACAAGCTGGCCCAGCCGGACGGCGCGCACAGGATTCCCGGCACCACCACGCAAGCGTATTACGCGGCGCGGGGCGCCACCAGCCGTGGCGTCGAGGGAGAACTGTCGGGTCG
Source organism: Janthinobacterium sp. SUN118 (assembly GCF_030397695.1). Taxonomy (NCBI): domain Bacteria; kingdom Pseudomonadati; phylum Pseudomonadota; class Betaproteobacteria; order Burkholderiales; family Oxalobacteraceae; genus Janthinobacterium; species Janthinobacterium sp. SUN118. The sequence continues at coordinate 3,060,272 of NZ_JAPUBV010000001.1, forward strand.
TCTGGCGCCGGGCTGGAACGTGACGGCCAGCGCCAGCCACTTCCGCGCCAAGGACCGCGAACAGCAGGATATCAACACCCTGTCGCCCCGCTCGACGGCACGATTGTTTACCACCTGGAAAGTGCGCCCCGACCTCACCGTGGGCGGCGGCATCAACTGGCAAAGCAAGTTCTACTTTGACGACGAGGGCCCGGACGGCAAGGAAAGAATCACGCAGCAAGCCTACAGCACGGTCAGCCTGATGGCCACGTATCAGCTGTCGCGCCAGCTGACGGCCCAGCTGAACGTGGAAAACCTGCTCGACAAGCACTACATCAACATCAACACCTATGCGCAAGGCACGTATGGCATGCCGCGCAGTGTGCGGGGGACGTTGACGTACCGGTTTTGACGCGCATCAATACCGATACGTCAGGCGCTGCATGGCCGCCCTTACTTGGCCTGCAGCACTCCCCACATGAAGTCGAATTTGCGGGAGCCCTTCAGGACGGCTGGCATCGGCGCGCCGGTCGGATTGAAGGGCAGCATGGCCTTGGCCCCCAGCGATGTCGCGCCTGTGGCGTCGTACGACGCATACGCATGGCAAGCGATACAGGATGACGCCGTCACCGTGCCATTGCCGACCACGCGTTCAATGACCGAATTGCCCAGTGCGGTCGGCGTGCCGTCGGCCGTCACATAGTCGACCTGGGTCGACTTCAGGCAGTAATTCTGCCAGACCGGCGACAGCTTGGCCTGGGTCATCAGCATTTGCAGCATGCTCGACTTGTCGCAGGCGCCGTACTGGGTGTTGATGGCGCGCCGGTTGGGCGCCACCACGGGCTGCTCGGCGCCAAAGCTGTCATAGCAGCCGAGGTCGTCGCAGCGGCCTGGATTTTTCTGGTGTTCAAAAGTGCCCCACACCCAGTTCGGGTTCTGCCGGCTGCTCACATGCAGGGCCACCAAGGCATATTCCACCTTCTCGGACACGCTGGTGTAGTACAGCGAGCGGATGCGTTCCGGGCTGCGCAACTCGGGTATCCATTTGAGCAAGGTATCCACGGGTACCCAGTCGCCCTTGACGGAGACGGCATCGGTCGGCATCTGCACATCGAGCGCGCGCTGGTAGGCCGCGGCCAGGCCCGCCCGCGTATGCAAGCCGTTCTTCTTGATATAGTCAAACTGCGGACGATTGCGCCTCACCTCTTCGGCGATGCAGGGCACCGGCGTGCCATCGACGGGAAAACCGCCCGCAGCGGCATTGCCCGGCGCGATGCAAGGCAAATCGACCGGACCGCCGCCGTGCAGTTTCGTCCTCAGCAACGCGCTGGCCTGGAATTTCCGCGCCGTACCTGGACTCGGCCAGGCGGGCGTCGCCGTGAACGTGTCGGCATCCGACGCCCAGGTATCAAAGATCACCGATGGTGGCTGCGCGCCTGGCGTGGGCGCCGTGAACTTGGTAAACAAGCGCCAGATGAACTCGTCGGAGTTCATCTGCATGCCGTTCACCGGGCCGGCGCGTGCCGTGTCGACGACGCGCGCCACGCCAGGCGTCACGGCGGCCTCGGGCTTGGCCGCATGGGCGGCGGACGCGGCCAGGGCCAGGCCGGCGCCGATGAACATCGTGGCCAGTATTGTCAACCGTTGCGGTATCTTGAACATGCATGCCTCCGTAAACTCGCTTGTCAGTCGGAAATGGGCTGGCCGTCAACGAAGGGCGCCAGCAAAGGGCGGTGCGGGGAAAACAAATGAAAATACGACAGTTTGTGCATGGATTAGCTCAACATGCTTATCACTTCAAAACATCGGATACCGAAGATTGAACGCCACCGAAAAGCCGTTCAGGCGAGGGATGTTGCTGAGTCTAGCAACTTAAGTGATGTCCAAACACTCACATTGTAACCATGAGGAAATTAGTTTCCCAACGTCATACTTGACGGTAAAAAGCCAGGCAGCATGCGCGATAGCGGCGTGCGCGGGTACTTCGCAGCCGGCCCGTGTGCAGGCTGCCGGTCGGGTCGCGTCATGGGGGGAAGGCAAGGCGGGCAATCCGCCGTCACATGTCTTCGAATTTTGCCGTTCTTGTCATACACTGGCAACGCTTTCCCGTCCATGCATGCAGGCGCACGAACGCATGGGCAAGGTCATCGACGCCGCCGCCAGCCTCATTCGCACAAGCGGCGCAGCGTTTCCTTTGCCATCAACCAAGCCACCATATCCCCCATGAAAACTTCTTCCGCTGACAGCAAAACGATTTTTTCACTACCAATCTTGACGATGTCTTTTGTATTGACCCTCTCCAGCTTCGTGCATGCCCAGGCCGGCGATCGGTCGTCGGCAGCCAAGACAGATGACTACTCCGCCAAAATTGACCGCCTGATACAAGCAACCAGTCCAAGAAATTTCAATGGCGTCGTCCTCATCACGCAACATGGCAAAACGAAATACTCAAAAGCCTACGGCTATGCGGATATTAAAAATAAAACCCCATTAACGCCCGAAGACAACTTCAGGATCATGTCGAACAGCAAGCAAATTACGGCGGTGCTGATTTTAAGAGAAGTTGAAAAAGGCACAATAGACTTGCGCAGTCCCGTCAGAAAGTACTTGCCTGACTTGCCGCAAGCCTGGGCCGACGAAGTGACCGTGCATCAGTTGCTCAACTTTTCGGCAGGCATCAGCGCAATCGACCAGCCACTGAATTTCAAGCCCGGAACGGACTTTTTGTATGGCGTGACCACCTACAGCATGCTGGGCAGTATTTTTGAAAAAGTCTCCGGCAAAACGTATATCGAGGCGGCCAATGACTTGTTCAAGGAACTGGGCATGAAAAACAGTTTTTGCTATGAGGAAAACAAAAGCAATAAGGTCATCAATGGCTATGTCAATGCGAAAAACGCCTTCGAATTGCGCGAGCATCCAGTGCAGGGAAAAGGCTGGATCAGCTTCATTCCAGCAGGTGGCATTGTTTCAAACGCCAGGGACTTGAATATCTGGGATGAAAAGCTTCACAAGGGAAAAATTTTAAAGCCGGAGACCTATCGACTGATGACCAGTTACGACATCTCCAGCCAGCATGTGGCTTTTGGCAGCGAAAAACATGGCTATGGGTACGGTGTCTATGTGAGCGACAAGACGCCCGTCACATACATAGGGCACTCTGGCAAAGGCCTGGGATTCGCATCGATCAAGGTATATTTTCCTGAGAAAGATGTCGATGTGATTGTCCTGGAAAACCAGTACAGCGAAGACAGCGCCCTGCATTACTATTTTGAGATAAAAATAAGAGAAATCGTCATGAATAGCAGTCTTTTACGATAGCGCGGGCCACCCCAAGTACAGCGTTTCCGTCACGCCGCGGAGGAAAAAACACCCGACGGTGCGAAACGATGCCAGGTGACATGGCGCAGCCATCGCGCCATGCTCCCCACGCGTCCGGTTACGCCGTCAGCTTGCCATCGAGCTTGCCAATCAGCTTGTCCAACGTTAGCGGATACTCGCGCACGCGCACCCCCGTCGCGTTGTACACGGCATTGGCGATGGCGGCCGCCACGCCGCAGATGCCCAGCTCGCCCACACCCTTGGCCTTCATGGGCGAGGACATGGGGTCCGTTTCGTCGAGAAAGATGACGTCCTGGTGCGGGATGTCGGCGTGCACGGGCACTTCGTAGCCGGCCAGGTCGTGGTTGACGAAGTAGCCGCGGCGCTGGTCGACCACCAGCTCTTCCATCAGGGCCGCGCCCACGCCCATGGTCATGGCGCCGATCACCTGGCTGCGCGCCGCCTTCGGATTGAGGATGCGGCCGGCCGCGCACACGGCCAGCATGCGGCGCACGCGCACTTCGCCCGTGTCGCGCTCCACGCCCACTTCGACGAAATGCGCGCCAAACGTCGATTGCTGGAATTTCTTGTCGAGGTCGCCGTATTCCATGTGGTCTTCCGCGACGACGTCGCCATGATAGGCGGCGGCAGCGAGCGGCACGCTGCGCTCGCCCTGGCTCACCTGGCCGTCGGCAAAGCGCGCGTCTTTCTCGTCGAAGCCCAGCTTGCCGGCGATGGCCTGGCGCAGGCGCACGCAGGCCGCGTACACGCCGGCCGTCGAGCTGTTGCCGCCCCACTGCCCGCCCGAACCGGCCGAGACGGGGAAATCCGAATCGCCGAGGCGCACCACGACCCGGTTCAGAGTCACGCCCAGCATCTCGGCCGCCGTCTGGGCGATGATGGTGTAGCTGCCCGTGCCGATGTCCGTCATGTCCGTCTCCACGGTAATGATGCCCTTGCCGTCGAGGCGCACCCTGGCGGCGGACTGCATGACGAGGTTGTTGCGGAAGGCGGCCGCCACGCCCATGCCCACCAGCCAGCGGCCGTCGCGCCGCGCGCCCGGTTGCGCCAGGCGCTCCTTCCAGCCGAACTCCACGGCGCCCGTGCGCAGGCAGTCGATCAGGCGGCGCTGGGAAAACGGCCGGCCGGGCTTTTCCGGATCCACTTTCGTATCGTTGAGGATGCGCAAGACGATGGGATCCATTTTCAATTTCTCCGCCATCTCGTCCATGGCGATTTCCAGCGCCATCAAGCCCGGCGCCTCGCCCGGCGCTCGCATGGCGTTGCCCTCCGGCAGATCGAGCACGGCCAGGCGCATGGCCGTCATGCGGTTGGCGCCCGCATACAGCAGGCGCGTCTGCAGCACGGCCGTTTCCGGCTGGCCGCCCTTCAAGTCGCCCGACCACGATTCATGGCCGATGGCCGTGATCTTGCCGTCGCGCGTGGCGCCGATGCGCAGGCGCTGGATGGTGGCGGGCCGGTGCGTCGTGTTGTTGAACATCAGGGGCCGCGTCAGCGCCACCTTCACGGGACGCTGCGCCGCGCGCGCACCGAGCGCCGCCAGCAACGCTTCGGCGCGCACGAACAGCTTGCCGCCGAAGCCGCCGCCGATGTAGGGCGAGACGATGCGCACCTGGTCTTTCGGCACGCCCAGGGTGCGCGCCAGGTCGCCGCGGCCCCAGTCCACCATCTGGTTCGCCGTCCACAGCGTCAGCTTGTCGCCTTCCCAGGAGGCAATCGAGGCGTGCGGCTCCATCATCGCGTGCGACTGGTCGGGCGTCGCATACATGGCATCGAGGCGCACGGGGGCATTGGCATAGGCGCCGGCAAAATCGCCGGCGCGGCTGTCGGGCTTGCCGTCTTTCGGCTTGCTGGCGCCGCCCCTGGCCTTGGCCAGGTCGAATGCGCCCTGCTGTTCCACATATGTGACGTCGAGCAACTGCGCGGCCGAGCGGGCCTGCTCGAAGGTTTCCGCCACCACCAGCGCGATGGCCTGGTGGTAATGCTGGATGTCCGGGCCGCCCAGCAGATGGGCCGTATTCATCTTGCCCTTCCCCAGCTTGCCCGCCGACTCAGCCGTGACGATGGCCAGCACGCCTGGCGCGCGCCGCGCGGCGCCGGTATCGATGGACGCGATGCGGCCCTTGGCGATGGCGGCGCCGACGACATGGCCGTAGGCGGCATGCGGCGCGGCGGCGTGCTGTTCATACGCATACGGCGCCGTGCCCGTGGTTTTCAGGGGGCCGTCGATGCGGTCCGTGGGCCGGCCCACGACTTTCAGCTGGTCGATGGGATTGGTGGTCGCAGGTGTCGTGAATTTCATGGCCCTAGCCTTTCTTCGCTTGGACTGCTTGTGCTTCCCTCAGCACGGAGGCTATCGTGCGCTCGGCCAGGGTCACCTTGAAGCCATTGTCGTCCGTCGGCCTGGCACCGGCCAGCAACTGCCGGGCCACGGCGGCGGCGCCATCGGGCATGGCCTGTTCCGCGCCCGCAACCCGCCACGGCTGCGGCGCGACACCGCCCAGGGCCAGCCTGCCCGTGCCGTCCGGCAAGATCACCGCCGCGACGGACACCAGCGCGAACGCGTACGAGGCGCGGTCGCGCACCTTGCGGTACATATGCGTGCCGCCCGGCGGCCGTGGCAGCACCACGCCCGTGATCAGTTCGCCTGGCTGCAAGACGGTCTCCACGTGCGGCGTATTGCCCGGCAGGCGGTAAAAGTCGGCGATCGGTATCGTGCGCACGGCGCCGTCGGCGCGCACCGTGTCGATGCTGGCGTCGAGCACGCGCATGGCCACGGCCATGTCGCTCGGGTGCGTGGCGATGCAGGCATCGCTGCCGCCCACGATGGCCAGCGGCCGGCTGAAGCCGCCGATGGCGGAACAGCCGCTGCCCGGCACGCGCTTGTTGCAGGCCTGGTTTGTGTCATAAAAGTAAGGACAGCGCGTGCGCTGCAGCAGGTTGCCGGCCGTCGTCGCCTTGTTGCGCAGTTGCGCCGACGCGCCGGCCAGCAAGGCGCGCGACAGCACGCCGTAATCGCGGCGCACCGTGGCATGGGCCGCCAGCGCCGTATTGCGCACGAGGGCGCCGATGCGCAAGCCGCCATCGTTTGTTGCTTCCACCTTGTCCAGGGCCAGGCCATTGACGTCGATCAGATGCGCGGGCGTCTCGATCTCGAGTTTCATCAGGTCGAGCAGATTCGTGCCGCCGGCGATGAAGCGGGCGCCCGGCGTGCGCAGCGCGGCCGCCGCTGCCTCGGCCGGCGTGGCGGCCTTCTGGTAAGTAAACACTCTCATGCCGGCCTCCCCGCCACCTCGGCGATGGCATCGATGATGTTGGAGTAGGCGCCGCAGCGGCACAGGTTGCCGCTCATGCGTTCGCGCAACTCTTCGGGCGTCGCCTGCGGCGCCGCGTTCAGGTCCGCGCTGACATGGCTGGGGATGCCCTGGCGGATTTCGCCCAGCGCGGCGATGGCCGAACAGATCTGCCCCGGCGTGCAATAGCCGCACTGATAGCCGTCGTGTGCGATGAAGGCTGCCTGCATCGGATGCAGTTTGTCGGGCGTGCCCAGGCCCTCGATGGTGGTAAGCTTGGCGCCGTCATGCATCACGGCCAGGGTCAGGCAGGCATTGATGCGCTGGCCGTCAAGCATGACGGTGCAGGCGCCGCACTGGCCGTGGTCGCAGCCCTTCTTGGTGCCCGTCAGGTGCAGGTGTTCGCGCAAGGCGTCGAGCAAGGTGGTACGCGTGTCCAGTTCCAGGCTGTGGCGCTGGCCATTGACCTCCAGCGTGACGTTCATCAACACGGGCGGCGGCGCCTGGCCGGCCTGGGCGGCCGTTTTTACCGCTTCCGCCGCGCCGGTGACGCCGGGCACGGCCACGGCGGTGGCCGACAGGGCGCCGGCGATCAGCAAGCCGCGCCGGCCTGTATCGATACGATGGACCTGCTTGATCTCGCTCATGTCGCGCTTCCTCCTGGCAGTTGGCTGGGTGGGCGCATGCAGGCCCGAAGTGCCAGTCTGGCGGCAGGACATGTACGCGTCTGTACGCGAACGTACGCAGAACTCCGCTTAACTCCCCATTTGCGCCTGTCCCTGGCGCACGCGCAAACTGCGCCGGGGCGTGCCGACGCCGCCCAGCGCCGCGTAGCCCGTGTGGCGGGCGCAGTGGTCGAGCGCCTGGCGCAGGGCCGTATCGACGTTGCGCAGCGACATGTCGTGCCGCTCGGCCACTTCCTGCCGGGTCAGCTCATCGACGCGCAGCGCTTCGAGCACTTGCCGGTGGCGCCGTGGCAACAGTTCGACGGCCTGCGCCAGGCGCCGCAGGTCCGCATGCAGTTCGGCCAGGCGTTCCGGCCCCGCCGCCGCATCGGCCAGGCGCTCGATGCCCTCCTCTTCCCCATCGCCCGCGTCCGCATACAGCCAGGCGCGGTTGCGGCGCAGGCTGTCCGTGGCCGCATTGCAGGCGACGCGGAAGACATAGGCGACGGGACTGTGCGCCAGCGGCGCGCCATTGCCCGCCCCCAGGCGCAGCCAGGCGTCGTGCAGGCTGTCGCTGGCCAGCTCGGCGCAGCCCAGATGCCGCGTCAGGCGACGGTGCAGGCCCGCGTAATGGCTTTCCAACACCGCCTGCAGCTGCGCGCCCGGCCCTGGCGCCGACGCCATGTCGTTGGCGGCCCGCAGACGGGGCCGCATGGCTGGCCAGCAGCGGGCCATGCGCGCATGCCCCACAGCGCCCGCTGCCATGCGCAATGGCAACATTTCCACCATGCCGGCCATCATGGCGACAGCCTGCTGCGCTCTTGCGCCGTCAACTGGCGCGTGGCCGATTCCGGCAGCGGGCCCAGGCCCAGCACGCGCACGGCGCTGCGCGGGTTGTAGTCGGCCGCCTCGATGCGGGCGCCGTCCAGCGGGGCCGCTTGCGCGCTGTCGGGCGGCGCGTCGCCGCCAAAGCCCAGCACGCGCACCGTGAACACGGATGGCTGCGCCGAGCGGGTGGCGGCGCGCTCGCGCTGCACCACGTCCTGCGCCGCCGCCGTGGCCTGGGAAGCGGCCGCGCTGGCGTTCGTCATGGCCGCCACGTTGACGGACGCCACCGTCGGCATGCCTTTCGCTTCGCCCTTGACCTGGATATTCGCCGCGTTCATCACCTTCAGCGCGGCCAGGTTGACGTTGCCCGAGACGCGGATGCCCGCCTCGCCCGCGTCGATGGTGCCCAGCGGCGCCAGCAAGTCGACGTCGCCGGCCGGCACTTCCGCGATCGGCGCCAGCGTGGCGATGCCGGCGCCCGTGCTGGGCACGTCGGACGACAGGGTCACGTTGCCCCAGTTGTCATACACGCGCTTGGGCGGCGTGTAGACGATGGTCGACTTCGAGCCACGGCCCGCGTTGATGTCGCCCGTCGACGACCAAGCGAGGATGTCGCCGCCAAACGTCGTCATGATGCGGCTCTGGCCCAGCAGGATGCTGCCGTGCGAGAACAGGTCGATATTGCCGCCGCCCTTGGTGATGACACCCGAGGTCGACGGCGGCGCCTCGCCTTCGATGCCCAACACCTGCTGGCCGCCCGGCGTCAGCAGCGCGATATCGCCGCCGAAATTCGTGTGCACGTAGCCGCTGCGGGGAACGATGCGGTCATAGTTCAGCGAAATCGGGTTGTAGGCGGCATACGTGCCGCGGTACATGACGATATCGCCCGCATACGAAATCGCCTTGCCGCTGGCGTCCGTGGCCGGCGCCAGGCCCGCGATGGCGTTGCGGCTGCGCAAGAAGCTGCCATAGCGCGAGCTGTCCGCATCGTTGTACTCGCGCCCGCCTGCCTTCAGTTCCGCGAAATACACGGTGCGGGCGAACACGCGCTGCTGCGGCTCGGGCAAGGCCAGGTAAAAGGCCAGCGCCTCGGCCGCCGTGCCCTTGAAGCCGTAGCGCTCACCGAGCCAGGTTGCCAACTCACTGTCGTACGATTTCACCACCTTGCCCGCCTGGTCCGCCAGCGGCACGCCCTTCTGCGCCACGTTCGCCGGGTCCAGATACGGCTTGACGAAGCGCAAGTAATCGAGGCCGGCCGCGCCCACGCCCGCCTGCATGGCGATGCCGGCGCCCGGGCGCTTGTCGCCCGCCACCACGGGACCGAGGCTGACGACGCTGCCTTTATCCTGCATCAATATGTTGCGGCCCGCGCTGATATCGAGCGTGCCGGGACCGGCCACGTTGAAGGAACTGCCCAGGATGTCGCGCCCGGCCGAGACCACCGATACGTCATATGCATTGTTGTGCACGAAAAGGTTGCTGAGTATCCTGAAGCGCATCTCGCCGGCGGCGGTGCCATCCAGGGCTTCCAGCTGCGCCGTGCCGCTGCTGACGATATCGCGTCCCGCCTTCATCCACACGGGTTGCGCCCCCTCGTACCAGGTGATGCCCGCATGCGCGGCATCGGTGAACTCGATGATGCGGCCGCTATTCACGCCCACCAGGTCGCCCGTGGCGGCATAGATGCGGGCGGCCTGCGTACCGCTGTTCGCAGGGCCGGCCGAGGAATTCGGTCCGAAGGCAAACAGCGGGAAGTTCCATTTCGTTGCTGGCGTCCCCTTGTTAGAGACATTGGCAGCCAGGGGATTGGTCACGTAAGTACTGAGATCCCAGCCCGTAAAGCCAGGCTTGAACGGCGTAACGATGCTGTCGGCGGCGGCACCGGACTGGCTGACGGCATAGCCGCCCGCATAGATGGAATCGCCGGCAAGCCACTGCAGCTGCGCATTGGGCGATGGCGCCAGCACCAGCGGATCAGCATAACTGGTGGCGCCATTCGAGTCGACAACTGCCTTGCCGTAATACAAGCTGCCATGCGGCGCCGCGGCCCGCACGATGGACGGGTAGACGATGGCCAGGTCGGTGGCCGTGCCAAGCGACCCGCTCAGGGGAGTCATATTGCCGCCGGCAGAGAACAGGTCGAGCGCCGTGCGCGGCGTCCACAGGCTGAACCAGCTGTAGCCATAGCCCTGCTCTCCGGACGGGCCGGTGAATGGCGTGGCATTGGGTAGGGTCGCGCGGCCGGGGTCGGCCACATCCTGCAGCGCCTGGTCGCCCAGGGTCGCCACGCTGAAGGTGGCGTCGCCGGGTACCAGGAGCATGCCGCCGCGCGGCGTGGCGCGCGTGGCCGTGAAGGCATCATAGGCCCGCGTTTCCAGCGGTACGTGCTGGGTAGGCTGCGAACCGTACTCCAGCGCCAGGCTGCCCAGCTGTGCGGCCGACGTTTCCGCGTGGCCCCGCAAGTCGACCAGCGCGCCATTCAGATAACCGCCACCGGGCGTGCTGGCGGGATTGAGCGCACCGCCCACGCGCAGGTCGAGGTCGCCGCCGCCCGTCAGCAGCAGGCTGCCGTCGGCCTGCACGCGGCCCGTGCTGCCCACGGCCAGCAGCAAGCCCTGCGAACGGGGATTGATGCTGGCGTTGTAAGAACTGCCCGTCAGCAGTGTCTGCACGCCCGCATCCCCCGCCACCTCGGCGCGCACATTGCCGCCGCCCAGGGTACCGAAGCCCGTAAAGCCCAGCACGGTGTCGGCCAGGGTATCGCGGCGCATATAGCTGCCGAAGTTGATCCACCACGCCGTCGGCTGGGCCGGGCCGCCCGTGGCCACGCCGCCGCTGCCCTGGCGCCACAGCCAGTTGCCCACCGGCACCGAATCGGCCAGGCCATCCTTGCTGACGGGACGTTCGTTGTTGGCGCTCGCCGCGTTGATCAACGCGCCGCTCAAGTTACCCGCCACCTTCAGCAGCAGATTGCCGCCCTGGTCCGGATACCATGCCCGGTAGATGCTGTCGGCGCCGCCATCGACCAGGCGTTCATGCGCGCCGTCGGGGTTGCCCAGCACAGTACCGTTCGCATTGCGCGAGCGCGGCAGGTTGTACGGATCGCCGGCCACCGTCGGCGAAGACGACATGCCCGCCGTGTACACGCCATACAGGCTGTCCATGCGCAGGTCGCCGCCGCTGACGAGGTCCAGGTCGCCCGTGCCCGTGCGCAGCACGCTGTGGCGCAGGCTGCTCGCCTTGTAGTCGAACGTGGGGTTCGGCGTGCCGCACCAGGTGGGATTTTCCTCGCAAATGGTGGGCCAGCCAAGCGCCACCGGATCGAGCAGGTCGCCCTCCTTGGTTCTGGGGTCGGCAAACTCTTCCGCGCCTTCTTTGGTCCACACGTAGGACACCCTCAGATCGCACCAGCTGGCGGTGTCGGCGCAGAACTTCGCAATCGTGGTGCCGTTCTGATTGAGAAATTCCTCGGAGATCGGTTCGCCCGCCACGATGCCTTCGATGCCCTGCTCTCCCGCTTCCTTGCTCCAGTACTGCACGCCCTTCGGCGGCACCAGCACGCCATACATGCCGTAGTGGCTGTCGGCCAGGCGCAGGGTGCCGCGCGCGGGATGCGCCTGCACGCTGCGCGTGTCGGCCCCGTCCAGGTCGGCGCCCGCCACCAGGCGCATGCCCCACGCTTGCGAACCTTCGGCCAGCATGGGCGCGATGGCCCACAGCTTGCCCTGGCTGCCCGCCACTTCCGGACGCAGCTCGATTGCCGCCACATTGGGCAACAGCTTGACGTCGGTGCCGGACGGGATCAGGGAGCCCACGGCCAGCGCCAGGTTGCCATCGAGTACAAAGACCGAGCGTTCACCGGCCACGCCAGGCAGCGGCACGCCCTTGGGCCAGGTCATGGCGCTCACTTTCACCGCTTGCTTGAGCACGCTGCCGGCGTCGAGGCGCATGCCGGCCGTAAAGGTCTGCTCCGTGGCCAGCAGGCTGCCGGCCGCGTGGACGATCTTGCCGGCGCTGTCGCGCACGGCAGCAGCCAGCACCGTGCCGGCCGGCACGATCATGGCCTGGTCCAGGGTCACGGCCACGGGCAGGCGCGTATTGGCCATCAGGTTGAAACCCTTGATGGGCAGGTCGTAATTGAGCGCGATTCCGCCCGGGAACAGCGTGCCATCGGCCACGGTCACGCCCTTGCCCGGCACGATGACGTCGCTGCCATTGATGTCGCGCCCCGGCAGCAGGCGCCAGCCGTTCTCGTCCTTGGTGGCGGGCGGCGGCGCGAAGCCGTCGTTGATGCTGCCGTAGATGCTCAGGTCGCCGCCGGCGCGCAGCAGCAGGCTGCCCACCTCGCCCGAGCCGCGCACAGTCGTGCGCTGGAAGCGGGGATTGAGGCTGGCGTAGCGCATGCCCGACAGATCCACGTCGCCCTGCACCACCAGGTCGCCGTCCGCCGTCCTGCTGGCGATATCGACGCCGGGACGCACATGCAGCGCATCGGCATACGCGGCCGTGGCCAGGCCCGCCAGTTTGCCGTTGCGCAAGTTCGTGTTGGCCAGCGCCGCGTCGATGAAAGCCGCGCTGTCCCCGTGCTTGCTGTCCAGGTAAGCCTGGTTGATCACCTGGTACGGCCGGCCGCCGGCCGACAGGTCGGGCGCCAGCACGCCATTGGCATCGGGCGTCATGGCGTAGGCCGCGTCGTCGTAGCGCTGCATGGCGTTGACGGCGATGGACTTCGCGCCGCGGATGGTCAGGCCGCCGCCGGCCGCGATGGCGATGTCGCCAAAGGTGGCGGCGTCGACGTCCGTGCGCGCGCCGCCGCTGCCCAGGCGCGGCGCGCTCAATTCCAGCGTGCCGCGCGCGGCGCCGTCGTATTCGCCCTTGCCCTTGCCGGCCACGGCGGCCGTGCCGTGGCGCACGTCGATCTGCGCGCCGCCGGCCAGGTTCAATGCGCCCTCGCCCGCATTCAGTTCCACCATGGCCCGGTTCGGGCTGTCGATGATCTTGCCATAGCTATCGACGCGCAAGACCGTGCCATGCGCGTCGAGCACGGCGTTGCCGGCCAACGTCACTCCATGCTTGCCGGCCAGGCGGATGCTGCCCACGCGCTCGCCGCTGGCATCGATCACGCCAGCGACGGTGAGACGGCCATTGTCGACCGACACCTGCACCTCGCCCGCCTTCAGCTCATTGCCTATCGTCAAGTCGCCCCGTTTCAGCTGGAAGCTGCGCGCGCCCGTCACGCCGCCTTCCGTCAGGCGCGTGTTCAGCGACGCGAACTGGCTGTCCAGGTTGCCGCCCGCGCCCAGGGTTTGCGCGCGCACGTCCACGCTGCCCTGCTTGTACGGCACCATGGTGCCGCCCGCGTCGTAGCTGCCGCTGGCGCCGCCCAGTATCTTGCCCAGCAAATCCACCATGCCGGCCCCGCCGTCGAGCGCCACCGCCTTCAGGCTGCCGGCGCGGTTGTGCTCGGCCGACAGGTCGATCACGGCGCCGCTTGCTGCGCGGATGTCGCCGGCGCGGCTGTCCAGGGTCACGTCGCCGCCCCAGCTGTATTTGTCCACGTCGAAGAAAGTGCTCTTGCGGCCCGCCAGGTCGAGGCGGGCGCCGTCGGCCACGGTGATGTCGTGCTGCGCGCTGACGGTGAGCTTGCCGCTCGGCAGCACCACGGCCGTGGCCACGCTGACGCTGTCGCCCTTCAGGCTCAGCTGAGCACCGAGCCCATCGTTGTTCTTGACGGGTGCCGCCGGCGCCACGCCGGCCGGCGCCGCCACCGTCAGCGCGCCGCCCGCCGTATAGCTGTGCACGGAGCCGGCGTCGCCCGTCAGCAGCGGCGTGATGATGTTCAGCTTGCCGCCGCTGTACTGGTAGCCCTTGCCCGTCTCATAGCCGTCCTGCGCCTGGTAGACGGACAGGCTGCCCTTGTGGTTGGCCGTGACTTGCCCGCCGGCCTTCAGGTTGACGTTGGCAAAGCCCAGCGCCAGGCGGTCGAACGAGGCGACGCCGGCCGGCTGCGTGAACGGGCCGAAGCCGAAATCGATGCGTTCCGCTTCCAGGTTCAGGGTGCCGCTGCCCGTGCCGGCGCCATGCGTGATCACATTGCCGGCCGGCGACAGGGCGCCGCCCCAGATCAAGTTGGCCGTGCGGATGGTGGCCACCGCGTCGTCGCCGCCCTGGCCATACATGGCCGGCGTGGTCAGCACCAGGCGCTCCAGGGTGGACTTTCCCGTCGTCTTGTCGTAGGTATCGAGCACCACGTCGCCATAGAAATTGACGCTGTCGGCCGCGCTCAGCATCAGTGCCTGCAGGGCCGGCGCGCCCGTGCTGGTGTCGCCGCGCAGCAGGCGCTCCAGCACGCCCTGGTTCATGGCCAGGCCGCTGGAGCGCGTGCCGCTGGCCTGGGCCGCCGCCAGCGCCTCGCTGCTGCCCATGTTGATGGCGCCCACCGCCAGGCTCAGGTTGCGCGTGCCGTAGCGGGCCGAGTTGTCCAGCTCAAAACTGCCATTCGTCGACATCAGCAAGGTGCCTTCCGAGTACAGGCTGGCCGTGCCGGCGCAGGCGTCGCCGCACACGCCGATGCTGATGCCGCCGCGCGCCGAACCGCCGACCGGGGTCACATTCATCAAGCCGTTCGAGGCGGCCAGCATGTGGATGCCCTCGTTGCTCTGGTAGATAAAACCGTCGTTGGAGTCATAGGCGGCCTTGCCGCGCCCCAGCGTGTTGATGCCCGCGCCGGGCGCAACATCGATCAGGCCGGCGGTCCATTCCGTATTCCAGGGATCGCGCGCCAGCAGCATCACTTCCGGCGCCGCCAGGATGGCGCCGCGGCGCAGGTAGATATTATGTGCCTGCGCCGTGCCAAAACTGATGTAGTTGCCGCCCTGTCCGTAATTGATGATGGGCGTGGAACCGATGACGATGCGCGCCGCGCCGATCGCGTTCAGGCTGCTGGCACGCAGCGTGACGCCGCCAAAATCCGGCGTGGCGGGCGCGCCGTCGGCGATGATTTCCAGATCCTCGGGGCCGCCCGCGATCACCGACACGGTGCCGCCGAAGCCGCCCGTGGCCGCGCCGAACTTGCCCGTGCCCTCGAACTGGAAGGAATCGATGCCGGCGCCGGGCGCCAGCTGCAGCTTGAACGTCTTCGCATCGGCCGGCAGCAGCGGGCGGGGAATGCCCCGCGTTTGCGCGTCGGCCAGGGCAAACGCCGTATAGCCCATTTCGTTGTACTGCGAATACGTGCGCAAGACCTTGGCCGGCGTGAGTATCAGCTGGCTGGCCAGCGGCGCGCGGATATCCGTGCCGGCGATCGACAGTGTGCCGGGCGCGGCCCAGGAACCGTTGCGCAGCGGCTGCGCCGGGGCGCCGCCACTCGCCTGCCCCGCCAGGCCGTTCAGTTCCACGCGGAAGGCGCCCGGCAGCAAGGCGTAGGTCGATGGCATCAGGGTGTAGGTGCCGGCGGGCAAGCCCGGCACGCCGCTGCCTATCGTCACCTGCCGGCCCACGGCCGGGTCGGCAGCGCCCTTGTCGCCGCCCACGGGCGCCTGCGGCGCCTGCACGCCCGGCACGATGGCGTACACGGGATTGGTCGCCAGTCCCGGCAAGACAAAGCCGCCGTTCGCCCCCACCTGCAGCAGCGGATGGTAGCGCGCATCGGTGGAGCCGCCGCGGCCGGCGACAAAACCGGCGCCCGTCAATTCGCCGCCGCCGGACAGGTCCAGCAGCGCGCCCGGCTTGACGGCCACGGCCACGCTGGCGATATCGACGCCGATGCGCATGGCGCCATTGGCGCTGCTGCCGCCGACGCCGAGAAACTCCGTCTTCTTGCCGTCGACGTTCCAGTTCTGGCCATCGGCCGTGCCGCCATACGGCATGACCATGCCGGCGGCGCTGACGGAAGTAACACTGCCAGGCAAGAAATTGATGCTCAGGCTATTCTCGTCCGCGCGCAGGCTGAGACCCAGGTTAAGCAGGCCCAGCGGCGCGCGCACGATGCCGCCCTGCTCGATATGGGCGGCACCCAGCTGCAGCATGCCAAAGGCCGAGTACGGCACGGCGGGAATGCTGTCCGTGCTGCGCGCGATGGTCAGGCTGCGCTCGGGGTCGTAGACGATATTGCCATCTTTTATGTCCATGCCCACGCGCACGGCGGCGCCGGCGCCCGTGGCCGGATAAAGCTGGGCCGCCTTGAGGGTCATGTCGCCCGGCGCCGACAGCACGGTCGTCGGCTGGTTGCCATCCCAGCCCAGCGGCGACAGCAGGAAGCGCAGGTCGCCGCGGCTGGTCAGGCGCACGTCGTTGGCCGCGACGTCGACCATGCCGCGCACGTCGATCAGGTCGCCCGCAATGCTGATCTGGCTGGCGACCGGCGACTGTCCTGCGCTGCCTGGCGTCGTATAGAAATCGCGGCCGGCCGGCCTGATGCTGGCCAGGCGCACATACGGCGCCGCCACGCTGACCTTCGCATCGGGCGAACTGCCGGGCGAGAGCACGGGCGCGCCGTACAGCTGGAAGCTTTGCTGCATCGTCAGCGCCACGTCGCCATCGAAGCTGGCGGCGCCCAGCAGGGCCAGGTTGCCGAAACCGCCCGCTTCCACTTGCTCCACAGAAAAACGGCCATGGCCGTACTGCAGCGCCTGCGCCCCGTCGCGGGCTGTCACCTTGTCAGCCAGGTCGCTGGCCGCCTGGCGCTGCGTCAGCCGCAGCTGGCGGCCCTGCAGCACCCTGGGCGTGGCCAGCACTTTCAGGTATTCGGGCGTGCCCGTGGCCACGGACAGGGTGCCGCCCGCCGCGCCCGCGCCGCCGGCCCTGGCCCGCAGCTGGCCGTCCAGATACAGGCCATTGTTCGACGCCAGCGCGATGCTGCCGCCTGCGCTGGCTACGTCGATGGCGTCGCCATCGACATCGAGCACGGCGTGCGCGCCGGACGCATCGAGCACGGCGCCGTCGCGCACGACGACGAACAGGCTGGCGGCCGAGGTGCTGCCCTGCGCATGGTCGATCTCGCCGCCGACGACGATGCTGCCGCCATCGACCACCTTGCCGTAGCGCCGGCCCTGCGCATCCGTGGCGCTGACGGCGCGCGAGGCCACGTCGAGCACGGCGTTCTCGCCGAGCCAGATGGAGCGGCCATGGCCGGCCGCCTCCACCGCCTCGGCGACCGGCCTGTCGACGCCCACGCCGCCCAGGCTGATCTTGCCGCCCCAGGCGTTCAGCCGGCCTTCCACCGTCAGCTGGCCCACGCTGGACAGCTTGATGGACTGGCCCGCATCGACGCTGACCACGGCATTCTTGCCCACCAGCAGTTCGGCGATGGCCATGTCGGCCGCGCCGGACTGCATGTCGCCCACCTGCAGGGCCAGGCTGGCGCCCTTGCGCTGCGTCAAGGCGCCCTTCAGCGGATTTTCCGTGACCTGTTCCGGCATCCACAGGGCCAGTTTTTCATTGTCCACCAGGCGCAGCACGGGCATGCGCACGTCCACCTGCGTGCCGTCGGCTACCGTCACGCCCTGCTTGCCGACCAGGCTGTAGCTGGAAAAGCCCTTGTCGAAGAAGCCGCCGCCCAGCTGCACGGTGCCTGCCTCGGGTTTTTCCATTGGGCCGATCATGATCTTGTTGGCCTGCAATTCCAGCTTGCCGCCGCCCGCCACGCCATGGCCGCGCACTTGCGCGCCTTCGCCCAGCGCCAGGTCGGCCTTCGCGCCATAGCTGGCCAGGGTCACGCTGCCGCCCTTGCCGCCCTGCTGTTTCGCCTGCGCCAGGATGGCCGCGCCGGAGCTCACGTCGACCAGGCTGCCATTGCCGACGCGCACGTCGCCAAACGCGCGCAGGGACACGCTGCCGCCGTTCACGTAAGGCAGGCCGGCGGCGGCCAGCGGATCGCGCAGCACGTTGCTGAACAAGCCGCTGGCATCGAGCGTGACGCCGTCGGCCAGCACCAGCGTGCCCGGGGGCGCGCCCGGATTGACGTAGGTATCGAGCATGCCCAGCGCACCGACCTGGTTCAGCACGTTGCCGGCCGCGATGCTGCCGCCACGGCTGCGCAGGCTGGCATTGATGGCGACGTCCTTGCCGAACACGGTGATATTGCCGCCATCGGCCACCTGCAGCGCGCTGTCGATGGTGATCGCGCCTTTCGCGGCGAGGCGGATGGCACCCAGCTGCTGCTCATTGAGCAAGCCCGTGTCGAGCAGCAGCCTGCCCTGGCGCTCGGGCGCCAGCACGCTGTCCACGTCGAGTCCGGCGGCGATGCCATCCTGCACGCGCGTCAGGCGTACCTCGTCCATGACGGCCGACAGCGCATGCTGCAGCACGCCCGTGCGCTTGTCGAACATCGGCTGGTACTGGCCGACGATCAGCTGGCCCCGCTGCGCGGCCGCCAGCTGCGACTGCTGGTAGCCGTCGAGCAGCGCCTGCGGCGCCTGGGTCTGGCGTTCGCCCTGGAAGACGTCGCCCGCGATGCCGCCCTCCAGCACGGCCGAACCGGTGGCCACCACCAGCTTGCCCGCATCGCGCCCCACCGTGTAGCCGTTTTCCAGCCGCTGTTGCGCGGCGATCAATGGACTGGCGTAAAACGCGCTGGCATCCTTGCCCCAGCGCGCATGCTCTTCCTCGTAGCCCTTGTACACGCCCGCATACGCCAGGTCGGCCGGCGCGCTGCCCGCCTCGTGCAGCTTGCCGTCCGCGCCTGTCAGCCAGGTCTGGCGCAACGCGCCCGTCTGCACGTCCAGCGTGCCGCCCGACAGGTTGATGCTGGAGCCAAGCTGCGTGACGACATCGTGGCCGCCGAAGGTCACCGTGCCGCCCTGCGCCATCCATTCGCTGACGGAGTGGCCCTGCGTGCCCAGGTAACCGGCCACCTCCAGCAAGCCGCCGGCCGTGTACCAGCGGTCGCTGTCGTAGCCGTTCGTGCCTTTGGGTAGCAGCACCAGCTTGCGGCGGTCGACCCAGATGCTGTTGTTGATCAAGGCCTTGCCGTCGCGGTTGACGGGCGCATCGCGCTGCTCGTTGCCCTGCACATTGATCTCGACATTGTTCGCCGCCATGGCCACCTTCACGCCGACGGCGCCGGCAACGTCGAGCCGGGCGCCGTCGCGCACGAGGCTGCGGCTGGCCGCGTTGACGGCGATCTGGCCGCCCGTGGCCAGGGTCAGCGAATCGCCGAGGAACTCCACCGTGCCGGCGCTGCCGATTTCGATGCGCGACTGGTCGCGGCGGTCGCTCACGGCGGCGATGTTTTCCGTCGCCACGGCCGGCCCGCGCATGGCGTCGCGCTGGCTGTCGAGCGCCGTCGTCTTGCCGTCGTCCTCGATGACGATGGTCGTGGCGGCGCCCCGTCCCAGGGTCACGCCGGCGTCGCTGCCCAGCGCGTTCAGGTGGATGGTGCCGCGCGTGGCCGTGGTGGTCGTGGCCAGCAGCACGCCGTCCTGGCGCACTTCGCGGCCCGCCAGCGTTACGTCGCCTTCGCGCGCCTGGATCAGGCCCGTGTTGACGACCTTGCCCGCCGTGCTGCCTGCCGCGAACTGGGGCGTGACTTCGCTGCCGCGCGTGGTCGACAAGGGGTTGCCGTCCGTGCCCACGCCTTTCTTGATGCTGAAACTGTCGCCGGCGGCCAGCAGGGCCTGGCCCTTGGGTGTGCTGATCTCGCCCCCGTTGTGCACTTCCTTACCCAGCAGCATCACGTAACCGCCGCCTTCCGTGCTGCCCTTGGGCGCGCTGCTGCTGATACGCGCGCCGGCCAGCACCTGCACCTTGCCGGCCGCCTCGGTAAACGTCGCGGCGCCGGCCGTGCCGGGGCTGTAGATGCCGTCCTTCTGGAATTGCGCGTCGCCGATGCGGGCCGCGGCCGCCACCAGGCTGCGCGTGTCGACCTGGCTCGCGCCATTGAAGACGATGCCGTTGCGGTTGACGATCAGCACCGTGCCGTCGGCCTTGATCTGGCCCTGGATCTGGCTGGGACGGGCCAGCGGATCGTTGACCCGGTTCAGCACGGCCCAATCCTTTTGCTGCTGGAAGGTCAGGCTCGTGTCCTTGCCGACGTTAAACGTTTCCCAGTTCAGGATGGCCTTGTCCGCCGTCTGCTGCACCACCACGGCCGTCTTGCCCGCCGCCACCGTCTGCACGGGCGCCTGGGCGTTGAGCCAGCCGGCCGTCAGGCTGTTGGTGTCGACCTGCAAGCCGCCTTTCACGAGGCCATCGGGCGCGCCGGGCACGCCCGCCGCCTGCTGGCGCGCCTGCGCCTGGACCGCCTGCTGCGCGGCGATGGCGCGCGCGGCCAGGTGCAGATTGTTGAGCGAACGCTGTAACTGCTGATTCGCCTGCTGGCCCTCGGGCCGGCTACCCTGCGGCAGCGGCTGGCCGCTCGGCAAACGGCCGGCCGTGCTAGCCGTATTTTGCGCCGCGCCCTTGGCCGCGAACCAGCCGCCGCTGAACGCCTGCTGCGCGCGCGCCGGCGTCGTGAAGGCGCCCGCCATCAGCATGGTGGTCAATGCATAGGCGAGCGGCGTGAGCCGCAAGCGGCTGCCCAGCGTGGAACAACGCTGCGCACCCGTGTCAACGTGCGGGACGGGGCGCTGGGCAGTGTGAAGCTTGGTCATGGCAATGGTTTCCTGGCTAGAGAGAAGGGAACGGAGCCTGGCTGTCGCACAAGCGTCCACACCTCCATGACGTAGCTGGATGGCGGAAGGGATAATGTTTTTTGAAAAATATTTTCTATCAACCCGGCCGCGAAGAAAAACGCATCAGCTGAGCAGCACGATGCCGCCCGGCAGGCTGGTCATTTGCGCGCCGTACAGGTCGCGTATCATCGCCAGCGCGCCATCGGTCTGGCCGATGGAAAAGCGCATGCGCACGAGGCGGCGGCCCAGCTCGGCATTGCGCAGCAGTACCTTGCCCGGCCGGTAGCGGTTGATTTCATCGACGACATGGGACAGCGGCTTGCCGGCGAACGACAGCGCCCCCGTGCGCCAGGCGCTGGCCTCGCCCGCCGGCGCCGCCGTGGCCGCCAGCATGGCCTTGTCGTCATACACCAGTTGCTGTCCCGCATCGAGGGTCTGGCGGCGGTGTTGCCAGGCCACTTCCACGGCGCCCGCCAGGCAGGTGACGCAGACGGCATCGTCCGTGTGACGCACATTGAAGCGGGCCGATTGCGCCAGCAGGCGTCCCTCGCCCGCCACCACGGTCACGGGCGTGCTGGCACCGCTGGCAACGATTTCCGCCTCGCCGGCCAGCAGTTCGATCGCTTCCTGCGTCCGCACATTGATGCGCGTCTGCGTGTTCATCTGCACCGTCAGCTGGCGCGACAGCGCCACTTGCCGCTGCTCGCCCGTACCCGTGCGGTAATCGGCGCTGAGCTCCTGCAGCGATGGCCAGGCGCCCAGCGGCGGTCGCAGGGCCAGCACGGCGACGCCGGCGGCCAGCGCGCCGCCGAGAAAGGCGCGGCGTCCGGGCCGGGCCGGGAACGCCAGCACGGCCGCCCGCTGCGGTGCGGCCGCCTGCGCCTCCCCTTGCAGCGCCGGGTCGAGCGCCTGCCACAGCTGCCTGAGCTCGCGCCAGGCGCGCGCATGCGCGGGGCTGCGCGCGCACCAGGCGCGCAAGGCATCGGCGTCGGCCCGCGTAAAGTCGTCGCCGCGCAGCCGCGCCCACCAGGCATCGGCTTGCCGGCCGATGGCCGCGTCGCTGTCATCGGCGCTGGCGGCGGGGCCGCGTGGATCGGGGTCAGGAGCATTCATGGGTTTCATCAATATTTACGGCGGCCCGACACATCGCTGCGCTGGACGGCCTCGGCGTCGGCCATGCACGTTTTACAGTGTTGCATGGCGGCCTGCAATTCTTTCTTCACCATCGCCACGGAAATGCCGAAGCGCTCGGCGATCTCCGCGTTGAGCAAGCCGTCGACCCGGGCCGCCGTCAGGATGGCGCGGCGGCGCGGCGACAGCCCGGCCAGCGCCGCGTCCAGCGCCTGCACGTCGAGACGCGCCGAAACGATGCGCGCCGGGTCGCCGATATCGTCGCCGCTCTCGTCGGCCATGTGCATCAGCTCTTCGCGTTCGCGTTCCGTGACGATGATACGGTCGCGCCGATAGGCGTCGGTGGCGATATTGGCCGCCATGCGCAGGAGATACGCGTCGGGATTGTGGACGGGAGCGGAGGCCGGCCCCGGCGACACCATCGCTTCGAGGCGCAGCCAGGTTTCCTGCAGCGCATCGGCCGCATGGTGCTTGCAGCCGACCACGCGCTCGAGGCGCCAGCGCAGCACGGCGTAGCGTGAACTCAGGTGCCGCTTCAGTTTGGTGCGCAGGTCGGGCATGCTCATGGCGCGGCCCCTCCCGGCGCGCTGGCGGCGCAATCGACTTCGCTGCCCGGCCCCTGCGGCAGCAGCAGGATGGAAACGGGCTGCGGCATCGACGGCAGCGGCGCCGCGCCCACGCGCATGCCCAGCACCAGGCGCGCGATGGCCGTGTCGCGTGCGCGCAAGCCCGTGCTGTCGAGCAGTTGCACCCGGTCCACCACGCCGGCGCGGTTCAGGTACAGCTGCAGCGCCAGGCGGTAGCCGCCGGGACGCGTCTGCGCCGCGCGGCACAGCAGCCCCAGCAAAACGTGCTGCAGGCGG
Source organism: Janthinobacterium sp. SUN118 (assembly GCF_030397695.1). Classification (NCBI taxonomy): domain Bacteria; kingdom Pseudomonadati; phylum Pseudomonadota; class Betaproteobacteria; order Burkholderiales; family Oxalobacteraceae; genus Janthinobacterium; species Janthinobacterium sp. SUN118. Next base: position 3,082,984 of record NZ_JAPUBV010000001.1, read on the forward strand.
CTCACGTAGGCCGCATGGTCGCCGCCGCCGTGCAGGGCGCCAGGAATGTCGGCGGCCGCCACCACGGCGGCCTGCGGCAAGTCGGCGCCGGCCGGGGCATACACGATGACGGCTTGGGCATCGGACTGGCGCGCCTGCAGCCTCGTGCCCTCGAGCAAGGCTTGCAGGGCCACGCCGGCGGCATGCGCGCCGCGCACGGTGCCCGACTGGCGCTGCGCGTAGCGCTGCTCCATCAGCACGGCGATGCCCGTGCGGCGGCTGTAGAGATCGAGCGCGTCGCCGAGGTTCTGCGCGGCGATATCGAACTGGAAGACAGGAGCGTCGGCGGCCTGCGCCCGCACGGGCCCCGCCGCGGCCAGGAAGCCCAGCAGCACCAGGTATCCCGCCAGCGCAAGCACATGGACGGATGCCGGGCTGCCTGTCATATCGCTATCTTGTCGCTATCGTGTGAAGGGGGAACTGCGCAAATTGGGGTATTGCCAAGTTAAAATTCTTGCGTCAACTGCAATAGACTACACAGCAAACATGACGGCTTCGTGACATGCCGGCCATCAATAAATTTCGTCATGCGGGATGTCGGGAACGCTGCTGATTTCGGCTACACTGGCTGTCACTCTCCTTTTCCGACGCCGAATGATCGAAAAGAATTTGCCCGAACTGGTCATGCTGAAACGCCTCATCGACGAGGGCGGCAAGCACCTGGAAGTGGCCGCGCCCTGCACTGTCGCCATGGACGGGCGCGAATTTCCCGTGTACACCATTGCGCTGGGCAACCCCGGTCCGGACGTGCCCGTGCTGGGCTTTTTCGGCGGCATCCACGGCCTCGAGCGCATCGGCACGCAAGTACTGCTGTCCTTCCTGGAAAGCCTGATCGCGCGCCTGCGCTGGGATGCCACCCTGCACCAGCAACTGGAAACGATGCGCCTCGTGTTCATGCCGCTGGTCAATCCGGGCGGCATGTGGCAAGCCACGCGCTGCAATCCGAACGGCGTCGACCTGATGCGCAATGCCCCGCTGAGCGCGCGCGAAAGCGTGCCGTTCATGCTGGGCGGACAACGCTACAGTCCGCGCCTGCCCTGGTACCGGGGCGCGCAAGACGCGAGCATGGAAGCGGAAAGCCAGGCCGTATGCGACTTCGTCGAGCGCGAATTGCTGTCGCGCCAGTTCAGCATCGCCCTCGATTGCCATTCCGGCTTCGGCTTGCGCGACCGCATCTGGTTTCCCCACGCGCATACCAAGGTGCCGATACAGCACCTGGCCGAGATCGGAGCGCTGGAAGAGCTGTTCAGTCAAAGCTATCCGAACCACGACTATGTGTTCGAGCCGCAAAGCCGGCAATACCGCACGCATGGCGACCTGTGGGATTATCTGTACCTGAACGGCACCGGCTACAGCGGACGCGTGTTCCTGCCGCTGACGCTGGAAATGGGCTCGTGGCGCTGGGTCAAGAAAAACCCGCGCCAGCTGTTCAACCGGGTCAGCATCTTCAACCCGACGGCCACGCACCGCCTGCAGCGCGTGCTGCGGCGCCACCTGGTGTGGTTCGACTTCCTCATGCGCGCCGCCAGCAGCCACGGCCGCTGGGTGCCGGAAGGCCTGGCGCACAAGGCCCAGCGCCGGCGCGCGCTGGCGCAGTGGTACGAATCATGACGCAGATCAATACGCAGGAAAACTGGATCCTGCTGCGCGGCCTGATGCGCGAACAGCGCCACTGGGGCGCCTTCCCCGCCACCCTGGCGCGCGCCCTGCCCGGCGCCCATATCGTCACGCCCGACTTGCCCGGCAACGGACAACGCCATGCGCAGGACAGCGCCACGCGCGTGGCCGCGATGGTGGAGTCGTGCCGCCAGGATTTGCTGGCGCGCGCAATCGCCCCGCCCTACCGCCTGCTGGCCCTGTCGCTGGGCGGCATGGTGGCCGTGGAATGGGCGCACCGCTATCCGCAGGAAGTGGCCCGCTGCGTGCTGCTCAACACCAGCATGCGGCCCTACAGTCCGTTTTACCGGCGGCTGCGCTGGCAAAACTACGGCGCGCTGCTGCGCCAGCTGCTGCTGGGCGACCAACGCAGCCAGGAAGCGCTGATCCTGCGCCTGACCAGCCGCAGACATGCGCAAGGCAACCCCACCCTGTTGGCCGACTGGCTCGGCTACCAGCAGCAATACCCGGTCAGCCGCCGCAATGCGCTGCGCCAGCTGCTGTCGGCCGCCCGCTACCGCGCCCCTGCCACTCGTCCCGCCATGCCGGTGCTGGTGATGGCCGGCGCGCAAGATCAACTGGTCGACCACCGCTGCTCGCTGCGCCTGGCGCGGGCCTGGCAAGCGGACTGCCTGATCCACGGCGACGCGGGCCACGACTTGCCGCTCGACGAGGGGCTATGGGTGGCGCAGTCGCTGGCACGCTGGCTGGGGGTGGCAGCGGCAGACCATGACCAGGCATGCACGACACCGTCAACATGCAAATGACACACCAGACAGATCCTGCAGACCAGCTGGCCGCGCTGGTGGAAAGCGGCGTGCACGACCAGGTTTTTCCAGGCGCGGCCTGGGCCATGGGCTCCGTCCACCACGGTATGGCGGGCGCGGCCGGGCGGCTCACGCCCGATCCCGCCAGCGCCGCGATGCGGGCCGACACCTTGTTCGACATCGCTTCGCTGACCAAGATCGTCAGCGTATGGGCGCTGACCGGCAGGCTGGTGGGCCAGAAACGGCTGCGCCTGGACAGCCGCCTGGCCGACGTGCTGCCCGGTACGGCAGGCTATGCGCTGGGGCCGGTGACGATTTTCCAGCTGCTCACCCATACGGCGGGCTTGCCGCTGCGCGCGCGCCTGCGCGCCAGCTACGGCGAGGTGCGCGAGGACATCGTGCGCGGCGTACTGCGCGAGCCGCTGGAAGGCCGGCCCGGCGTGGCCGTGGACTACACGGACCGCGCGGCCCTGATCCTCGGCTTTGTCATCGAGCGGCTGCTGGGCATGCCGCTGGACGAGGCGCTTGCAGAGTACATTTTGCGGCCGCTGGGCATGGCCGCCACGGGCTTCGGCCCGGTGGCGCCGCGCCACGGCCAGCTGGTCGCGCCCACCGAGTACTGCGAGCAGGCCGGTGCCCACCTGTGCGGCGTCGTGCATGATTTTTCGGCCCGGCTGCTGGGCGGCGTGTGCGGCATTGCCGGGCTGTTTTCAAACGTGTTCGACCTGCAACGCTTCCTGCAGACAATGCTGGCGACATCGACAGGGCAGCACGGCGGGGCATTCGATGCCGGCTGGGTAAGCGCTTCGCTGACAGTGCAGACGGGCGCGCTGCATCCCGCGCGCGGGCTGTTCTGGCATCCGGCGGCAGGCACGGAACCCGGGGACGACATCTGGTGCCACCTGGGTTTCACGGGCACGGCAATGTGGCTCAGCCCGCGGCGCGGCCGCTATGGCGTGCTGCTGACGAACAAGCTGTATTACACGCGCGATTCCGCCAGAATCAACGGGCTGCGGCGCGACTTCATGCGCTGCGTGTTCAGCGGATGAGCAGCGGATGAGGCGCGACCTGCCGAGCCGGCGGCGCCGTCGCCGCCGTTCCCATGCAAGGGACGGACAACGACACGCCTGCCGGCCTGGCCCTCACGCCGGCTGCTGCTGCGTGGTGCAGTGGATGCCGCCGCCGCCGGCCGCGATGGCGTCGATATTCAGTTGCACGATGTCGCGCCCCGGGAATTGCTCGCGCAAGATGGCCTTGGTATTGCGGTCGGCTGTCGCATCGCCGAATTCCGGGCACAGCACGGCGCCGTTGCAGACATAGAAATTGATGTAGCCGGCGGCAAAGTCCTTGTTTTCATACTGCGGGCGCACATGGCCCGGCCCCGGCAAGACCACCACGTGCAGCGGCCGGCCGCGGGCGTCGGTCGCCTTGCGCAGGATGTCGAGGTGGCGCTGCGTGACGGCCCGTTCGGGCGACGTCGGGTCGCTTTCAAAGCCGGCCGCGACGACGCCGGGCGCGCAGAAGCGCGCATAGAAATCCGTGTGGCCATCCGTGATGTCCTGGCCGGCGATGCCGGGCAGCCAGATGACTTTTTCGATGCTCAGCAGCCGGCGCAGCTCCCGCTCGCATGCGGCCTTGCTCACGCCAGGGTTGCGGTTGGCGTTGAGCACGCAGCTTTCCGTGATGATGGCCGTGCCCTGGCCATCGACTTCGATGCCGCCCCCTTCGAGCACCAGGCTGCTTTCCAGCACGGCCACGCCGGCGCGCCCGGCAACAAAACCGGCCACCAGCGCATCGTCGTCGTAATCCTGCTTTTCGCCCCAGCCATTGAAATTGAAATTCACGCCGGCCAGCGCGCCGCCCGCCTGCTTGACGAAGACGGGCCCCGTGTCGCGCATCCACAGGTCGTCGATGGGCTGCACCAGCAGCCTGACCTTGCTGCCGCACAGGCGCGCCGCCACGTCGTAGTCCTCCTCGTTGACGAGCATGTGCACGGGCTCGACGCTGGCAATCGCCTGCGCGATGCGCGCCAGGTTCGCTTGCGCGCCCGCCTTCAGGCGCTCGCCCCACACCTCGTCGTTGGCGCCGAACGCCATCCAGGTGGCGGAGTGGCGCTCGCCTTCGTCGGGCATGCGCCAGCCCGCGCCCGCCGCCAGGGCGGGCATGGCAGGCAGGCCGCTGGCGGCGCCGGCCGCCAGGCCCAGGGCGCCAGTCAGGAAGTGTCGTCGTAGCATGCTGTTCTCCTTTTATCCAATTTCCTGCTGCGTGGTGCAATGGATGCCGCCACCACCGGCCGCGATGGGGTCGATATTGATCTGGATCACGGCGCGCCCCGGATACAGTTCCATATATTGCGCCCTGGCCCGGGCATCGGCCTGCGCATCGCCGAATTCGGGGATGAAAATGGCGCTCCTGGTGGCATAGTAATTGATATAGCCGGCGGCGAAGGTATTTGGATTGTTTCCTGGCCGAATCTGGCCGGGACCATCGACGACGACGATCTGCAGCGGCTGGTTATCCGCATCGGTGGCACCGCGCAGGATCTTCAGGTGGCGCCGCGTCAGCGCATGGTCGTACGATTCCGTGTCCATCTCGCGGTGCGCCGCCACCACGCCGGGACGCACGAAGCGGGCGTAGAAATCCGTGTGGGCGTCCGTGATGTCCTGGTTCTTGATGCCAGGCAGCCAGATCACCTTACGGATGCCCAGCAGGCGCAACAGTTCAGCCTCGCAATCGGCCTTGCTCCAGCCCGGATTGCGGTTGCTATTCAGCACGCAACTTTCCGTGATGATGGCCGTGCCCTTGCCGTCCACTTCCAGCGCGCCCCCTTCCAGCACCAGGCGCGTGGACAGCAGCGGCACCCGGGCCTGGGCGGCGACGACGTCGGCCACCACGCCATCCTTGCCCGATTGCTGCTTGTTGCCCCAGCCATTGAAGTTGAATTTCACGCCGGCCCGCTCTCCGTTCGGCTTGCGCACGAAGACGGGCCCCGTGTCGCGCATCCATAAATCGTCCAGCTCGGCGGGAATCAGGGTGACGCCCGCATCGAGCAATTGCCGCGCGCTGGTCAGTTCGGCTGGACGCACCAGCATGTTGACAGGTTCGTGCGCGGCGATGGCGTTGGCGATGCGCACCAGCGCCAGCTGCACCTGCGGCACTTGCGCGCGCGTCCAGATGGCGTTCGAGGCGCCGTACGCCATCCATGTCGCCTTGTGGGATTCGGCCTCGTCGGGCATGCGCCAGCCGTCGGCCTGAGGCAGGCCTCCGTTGCCGCCACTATTGATCGGCGGCAATGGCGCGGTGGGACCTGTGCCCGGCCCGCCCTCGGCGCCACCGCCGCAGCCGGCCAGCAAGCCGCCCATGGCCAGCGCGCTGCCGCCCACCATGCAATGACGCAAGAAATATCGACGTGTGTGCATATCCATCCTTTATTCATTAACAAGATTGCCGCGCGCCATAGCTGGCGTCTCGGGATGGAGAGCATTGTCGGCCGATCAAGACATGAAAACAAATGATATGATTTGCCTTAATTCATTAACTTTTCTCATATGTCAGAACATCGCATTCCTTCGCTGAAGTTGTTGATGGGCTTTGAGGCGGCGGCCCGTCACGGCAATTTCTCGCGCGCGGCCGACGAGCTGCACGTGACGCAGTCGGCCATCAGCCACCAGGTGCAATTGCTGGAAGAACAGGTCAAGCAGCCGCTGTTCCGTCGCGCCGGACGGGGCGTGGAGCTGACGGTGGCCGGCGAAGTGCTGCTGCGCAGCGTGCAGCGCTCGATGACCGTGCTGCGCAGCGGCCTGGGACGCATCGCCACCTATCTCGATCCGGGCCTCGTGGTGCTCGTGTGTCCGGCGCCCCTGCTGCACGGCTGGCTGCAGCCCCGGCTGCGCGCGCTGGAGGCGCAGCTGCCCGAACTGTGCCTGCTGCTGTCAGTGGACGAGAGCGCCCGCTTCGTCGATGAAATCGACGTCGATATCGCCATCGGCGACCGTCCCCTGCTGCAGCAGGACTTGCAGGAAATCCCCCTGCTGCACGATGAATGGGTATTGGTCGCCAACAGCGAGCTGGCGGCGCGGCTGGCCGGCATGCCGCAGGAGGCGCATCACCTGCACGCGGATCTGGTGTGTCTGGAAGAAAGCCTGACGGGCGACGCGACGGCGCCCCTGTTCCTGGGCCCGCTGGCGCGCTTTCGCAAGCGGGCCATCTACGACGACGCGCGCCTGCTGCTGGACGCCACGCTCGACGGGCGCGGCATCGCCTGCCTGCCGCGCCTGCTGGTCGATGCCAGCCTGGCGCGCGGCCTGCTGCACCTGTTGCCCGCTTACCCCAGGGTGCCGGGCGCCACCTGGTGGCTGTCAGGCGTGGCGGAACATCCGCGTTCGCCCATCGTCGGGCAAGTATTCGACTGGCTGCGCGCGCAAGGCGCGGCGCAGGAGCAATGATCAGGGCTGCGGCACGCGCGCATAGTCGAGGCCGCTGGCCCAGCGGTTTTCCCAGTGCGCCAGGTACGATTGCGCCAGGCGCGCGCTCTGCCACACGACGAGCACATTTTCGCTGTTGGCGGTAGCGGCATCGGCCGTGTAGTTGAAGCTGCCGTTCTGCACGCTCACGCCATCGGCAACGATGTACTTGTCGTGATGCAGCGCGTAGCGGGAAATGATACGGGTGGGAATACCCGCATCGACAAGGCGGTTCAAGGCGGCCCGGCTGTTCTTGCGCGCGTTGCGCCGCGCATCGACGAGCACCCTGACGTCCACGCCCCGCTGCCGCGCCCGCAGCAAGGCCTCGACCACATGGGGCGAGCTGAACGAATAGGCGGCCAGCCGGATCGTCGACGCCGCGCTATCGATGACCTTGAGCACCAGCGCCTCCGCCCCGCCATCGGGCGAAAACGCGTTTTCGATGGTGACCGTGGAGGCGGCGTCGGCGGCAAGCGATACTGGCGACGCCGACGACACGCCTGCGGCCAGGCACAGCGCAACGGCAAGCAGGATGTTCTTCACGCGGGCATTCCCCTGTTTCAATGAGTAGAATTCTATAAAACGCTACACCCAGCGCAGACAAGCACAACTTCGCCATGCCCAAATGCGCCCCATAGCTTATCGCTACAAAGACGTGGCATCGCGACCTGAATGGCTGCATGCACCAAACGTTAGCGACGCCTACTCACTGAGCGCTTGCGTTTCCACGAACTTTGCGGACCATATAAGCGACTGGAAACACAACGGATATTGGTTTTTCGACTCACCGTCCGTCATGATCAAACTGGCGGCCGACAATGCGATTGTACTCGACGGCCTCAAGCTCTTCTACTATGAACTATTCGAAGAAGAATTTGACGGTGAGAGCAGGGAATGGAGAACTTTCGAACCCGAGTCCTCATTCGAACTGAACGTTGTCTTACCTCAAACCAAAGTTTTGCAAAGTTTCAACGTAACCTTATTTACGTGCCAGACCTCCCCGGAATGCTCGTCCCTCTCGTGCAATTCCTTCGCTGCGACGCTTCCCGCCAATCAGCATTGTCTATTCAATACATTCCATGTAGCCAGGCAGGCAGTAGAAAACAATGGATTTCCCGCATGCGGGCCTGGGCCATATCGGATTATTGCGGTCTATTCAATACGATAGATACTGGCTGGGGCACATGTTCCTGGCCGGTTGCCGTCGTTGGCCCGCTGACTGCGCACCGTGAGGTGAAATGACTACCGCAATAGTCGGGGGATCGCGCAGGACGGCAGCAAACCGCATACGGCCCCATGGCAGTAATAAACCTATTGTCACCGCCACCAACAAACTCGCGGCGTCCAGCTGGCCACCTGCGAAAGAGTCGTTCACAATGTGCCTTGGCAATTCGCAACGCCAATCAGGCCGCTGCATCCAGCTTCGATTTTGCTGGCGCCAATTTCCAGGTATCCAGCAGCTAAATTGCTCGTCCCTATCGGCGGCTCCCTGCTTGACTTGCCGCCTGCCGCATCAACTCACTTCCCGGCAACAGCAAGAGATGACACCAGTATGGCGGCTTGCTGCATGACTTCGCCAGCATTCTCAATTTTACTGTGCTGAAGAGAAACCTTCACGTCGACATCCCGGTACGAAAAGTACAAATGGCAGATTTCAGTTTCGTAGCAAATAATGGAGCCGATTGTATATACCGAATCATTTTTTTCAGGACTTTTCCTGAAATACCAATTATACCGACCGCAGGAATCGATGCATTGATACCATCCAAACTGCGTCATTTTGAGCGCATTCGCAGTGTCCCCTTCGTCAACCATCGCATCGAAAGGAGAAGGAAAGCCTTTTCCTTTTCTTTCCATGCTGGACTGCAGGAAAATACCCCATTTGCCGAAATAAGGACCATTGGGAATCTCCAAAAACGCACCTTCCGTGTTATCGAGTGGAGCGGCATCCCTTCCAACATCGGAAGCAATAATAATCTGAGGATTTGGAACTCGAAAGGTTAGCCCTGCAATTTTCAATTCCACTATTCGCTGCGACCAAAAATAAGATCCTGCAATAAGCAATACCAAGGCAAAAAACGAAACTCCAACTTTACTTATACGCATCATGCTCTCTCTTGCAAGCCTGAAAATTGTCCGCTGGCTTTTGGTTCATCCGGGGCGCCAACGCCACCACCCTGAGACAGTGCCGTTACCACTGAAACAGAAACCACATGCGCCGGGCGGCACACAGAGATGCAGATCTCTCGATGAAACGCTGGTGCCAACAGAACGCGAATGCACTCCTCAGCTTTGGTCAGTTGCCAATCGTTTGCAAAGCCGCCAAGGCCAAGCGCCCGGCAGATGTTTTCGGATGTGTAGTTGGCGTTGAGCATAATCGCAGAAAAATTAAGGTATCGTAAAAATCGGGAAACGATAAGGTATCAGGCAATAGGCGGCAAGACACAACCATTCGAACGTCCGCATCTGGCTGCGGCCACTGTCCGGCGATATACAACGCCCCCTGTTGAAAAACCCGAGATGCAACTCATCCCTCGATTCGTGCAGTCCGTCGCAATTGACATCAAGCATGTCACATTTCCCTTAAAATCGGTCTTCACAAATAGAGGCAGCCAGCCGTCGATAACTTTCATCCAGTTCTAAAAGGAACAACTCATGTGGAAATCTGTATCCGCGCGCTCTTGCCTCGTAGTGGCGTCGGTCGCCGCTCTTGCTGCCTGCACCACTTCGAATGAAACGGCACATCAGCAATCGTTTTCCAAAGCGCCGGAGCAATTAAAGAAGCAAATAGAACACATGGACGTAGCCTTGTTCGCTGCTTTCAATGCCTGCGATGTCGCCGCATTTACAAACTACCTGACTCCGGATGTCGAGTTTTACCATGACGAAGGTGGCCTCATGCTATCGGCCGATTCTCAGGCGGAAGGCTTGAAAATGCGCTGTGCCGAGCAATCGAAAAACGGTGAGCTGCGGCGTGAATTAGTCAAGGCTAGTCTTGAAGTCTATCCAATTAAAAATTATGGCGCCGTTGAAATTGGCACGCATAATTTTTACAGGACTCTGCCGGGCAAACCGGAAAAATTGACGACTGTGGCGAAATTCATGCATATTTGGCAGCAGGATGGCAAGCAATGGCGTGTCTCGCGCATCATCAGCTACGCGCATTCGGCACCCAACTAGCAATGGACAAAGGAGACCGACAAAACCAGTCCCCTTCAGAATGTCGGCCCATATCACTTGCGTCCGACTCCATTGTAGTGTGCCCGGCTGAACTGCCTGTTCACCTCAGGCCAGGCATGCCGCGGCTATGGCAGCCGGTGCCGGAACGTGGGTTCGATGTTGCGCGCATGCAGCCAGCGCACGATGTCTTCCAGCGTGGCGTCCTGCAACAGCAAGCCTGGCTGGGGAGCGGGCGTGACCACGGGTGATGGGGCGGCGGGAACGGCGGCAGGCACTGCCTCGGCCAGCCCCGCATGCCCCTGCAGCTGCGCCAGCGCCTGCGCGAACTGCGCCGGATTGATGCTGCGCAAGCTTTCCAGGAAGCCCAGCTGTGCCGTCGGCGGCGGCGGCATGTCCAGGCCCGGCTCGTCGACGAAGGCGGCGCCCATGCTGGGGTGGATAAAGGCAGCCCACTTGCCCGACGGCTGCAAGCATGGCGGCAGCGCCGCCTGCTCCACGTAGGCGGGCGGCGCCACGGCGAGGATCTCGGTCGATGCGGGCAAAAAAGTCGCGCGCAGCAGTTGCACGAACTGGCGCGCCTGGGCGACGGGCACGGGCGTGGCCAGCGACAGCCATAACTGGAACGCCGTGCCCGAAATGCTGACGGCAGGCGCCGGCAAGTCCAGCTCATGCTGCACGGCATTGGCGATCGTGCACAGCGCGCTCCAGTGCGCTTCGCCGCCGCCCTTGCCGCCAAACTCCAGCACCAGCGCGCGCGCCAGGCCGCTATCGGTAACCAGCCGCACCGCTACCGTCTGCTCGCCCGACAGATGGCGCGCCAGCACGGCCGGCGTCAGCGGCTGCGCGCCGCCCTCCGCGTCCAGATACTGCTGCTGTGCATCGAACAGATACAGGCGGTTGAGTTCAGAAATCAGTTTGTGCATGTGCGGCTCCGTAATGACGTTGCGCAACACTTGCCAACGTGCGCAGATTATAGCCGCCCGCACGCTAGCGCATGGGCAGACCGGCCACGCGCTGCGCCCGCCTGACGCCGAACACCAGCCAGCTGGCGGCGGCAAACAGGCAGGCGGCCACGCCGCCGTACAGCATCACGGCGCCGAAACCCTGCGTCAGCGCCAGCCGCACGGCGCCAGCCGGCAGCGTCAAGCCCAGTTCGCCAGCGCCCTTGCCTGCCGACAAGCCTTCCGCCACGGCCCGCAACGCGGCGGCGTCCAGGCCGGCAGGCAACTGCGCGCGCACGGCGGACTGGATGGATTCGACGAGGATAAAGCCCATCAGCGCGATATTGATGGACAGGCTGACCATGCGCGCGCTGATGTCGATGCCCGAGGCCATGCCCGCGCGTTCGTTCGGCACGGCGCCCGTCGTCGTGTTGGTGACGGGCGTATTCGTCAAGCCCAGTCCCGTGCCGGCCAGCAGGCAGCCGGGCAAGATCGTCAGCCAGCTGGCGGCGTCCGCGCGGCTGCCCCACAGCATCAGCAGGAAACCCGCGCCGATGGCCAGCAAGCCGGCGGGGATCACCGCATCGGCCCGGTAGCGCAGCGCCAGCCGCTCGGCCAGCGGCGGCACGAGCAAGGTGGGCAAGGTGTAGGCCAGCAAGGTCAGGCCCGTGCCCACGCTGCTGTAGCCGAGGCAATTTTGCACGTACAGGGGCAAATACATCATGAAAGGCCAGAAACTGAAATTCATGCCTGCCGAACCGAGCAAGGCGCCCGAAAACCGGCGCAGGCGAAACACGGCAAAATCGACCATCGGTTCCGCCCGGCGCCGCTCGATGACGGCAAACAGCATCAGGCTGAGCAGTGCCACGGCCAGGCTGGCCACGCTGCGCGGATCCGTGAGACCCAGCGCCGGCCCCTGCGTGATGCACCACGCCAGGCTGAACACGCCCAGCGACAAGCTGGCGATGCCCGCCACGTCGAGCTTGCGCCGCTGCGGGTCGCGCGATTCGCGCACGCCCAGCCACACCAGCAGCAGCGTCACAATCGCCAGCGGCCCGTGCACGAGGAACACCCATTGCCAATTTGATAGTGCGACGATGGCCGCGCCGATGAGGGGACCAAAGCCCAGGCCGATGCCAAAGACGATGCCCCAGGCACCAAACGCCCGGCCCCGCGCGGCGCCCGCCTGGAATTGCTGCGACAGCACGGCCACCTGGCAGATCAGCATGGCGCCCCCGGCCATGCCTTGCAGGAAGCGCGCGGCGATCAGCACGCCGGTGCTGCCGGCCCAGCCGCACACGAGCGAACTGAGGCCGAACAGGGCCAGGCTGGCGAGAAACAGGCGTTTGCGGCCATAGCGGTCGGCCAGGGTGCCGGTGGCCATCAACACCGTGGTGCAGGCGATCGTGTAGGCGTTCATGATCCATTGCAACTGCTTGAAGTCGCCATGCAGCACGGTTTCCAGCGTCGGCAGGATCACGGGCACGCTGGAAATTTCCAGGCCGAACATGAGCGAAGCCAGGCACACGGCGGCCAGTGTCATGCGATTTTGTTGTGTAGAAGAAAGTAGCATCGAAGCCCAGTCAAAGTCATTGGTTAAGGCACCCGGCAAGAAATGCCTGTGCCGCGCCATTCTAGGCAGCCCCGATTCATGAGGGAAATGATAAAATTTTGTACAATTCATTCATTTTCATCATGAATCATCAGGACCACAGGCCATGGACTTCGATACCGCATTGCTGCGCGCCTTTGTCGCCGTACAGGAAACGGGCGGTTTCACGCGCGCGGCCGAACGGCTGCACCTGAGCCAGTCCGCCATCAGCCACCAGATCCGCCGCCTGGAGGAACAGGCCGGCACCGCGCTGCTCGTGCGCACGACGCGCCGCCTGCGCCTGACCGAGGATGGCGAGGATTTCCTGCGCCACGCGCGGCAGGTCCTGGCGGCCCAGGATGCGCTGTCGCGGCGTTTCCAGCGCTCCTCGATTGCCGGCGCCGTGCGCTTTGGCGTGCCGGAAAATTTCATGGGCGCCCGCCTGCCTGCCCTGCTGGCGCAATTCGCGCGCCTGTTTCCCGCCGTGCGCATGGATGTCACGGTGGGCACCTATCTTGACCTACAGAAACTGGTGGCGGCCGATGCGCTGGACCTGGCCGTCGTCATGGCCCTGGCCGGCAGCCAGGAGGACGCGGCCGTGCTGCGCCGCACGCGCTTCGTCTGGGCGGCGGCGCAGGATTTCAGCCATGACGGCGCACTGCCGCTGCCGCTGGCGTTTTCGCCGGCGCCCTGCATGCACCGGCAAGTGGGCGTCGATGCCCTCGAAGGCGCCGGGCTCGACTGGCGCGTGGCGTTTACCTCGCCCAGCCAGCAGGGCTTGCGCGCCGCCGTGCTGGCCGGGCTGGCCATCACGGCCCTGCCGCAAGGCGATCTGGAAGCGGGCATGGTGGTCATCGATGGCCAGCATGGCTTGCCCGCCCTGCCCGCCGCCCAGTTCCAGCTGCTCTGGCGCAGCGCCAGCAAGACGGCGGCGGCCGAGGCGTTCGGCCAATTGCTGCGCGAGTGGTCCGCGGCCAGCCACGCTGCCTGAGCTCAAGCCGTCCGCTGTCCCGCCCCGCCGGCGCCCTTGTCGACCGTATCCGAACCGCCCAGCCCCCCCGCCGCCGGCCGCTGTGTCGTTCCGGCCCGGCGCCTGGCGCGCGGCGCACACACGGTGTCCCGGCCATCGCCGGCGCCGCCATCCCGCGGTTTGAGCCAGCGCAATCCTTTACTGGGCGTGAACAAAGAAGTGAACGAACACGCATTTACCGTGCGGCAGCGCAGGACTATAGTGGCATCTTTCCCACCTGTTCAAGGATCGCCATGAAACTCTTTTATTCTCCGGGCGCCTGCTCGCTGGCTCCCCACATTATCCTGCGCGAAACGGGCACGCCGTTCACCCTGGTGAAAGTCGACCTGGGCCAGCACCGCACGCAGGAAGGCGGCAATTACTACGAACTCAGCCCGAAAGGCCAGGTGCCGCTGCTGGCGCTCGACGATGGGACTACCTTGAGCGAAGGTCCCGTCATCGCCCAGTACATCGCCGAACAGGCCGGCAAGCAGGAGCTGTTGCCGCCCGTGGGCAACTTTGCCCGCTACAGGGTGCTGGAATGGCAGAACTACATCACCTCCGAGCTGCACAAATCGTTCAGTCCCCTGTTCGATCCCCGCCTCGACGCGGCCGCGAAGGCCTTGTTCACCCAGCAACTGAGCAAAAAATATGCATGGGTCAATAGCCGCCTGGAAGGCCAGTCCTACCTGACGGGCGACACCTTCACGGTGGCCGACGCCTACCTGTTCGTCATCACGGGCTGGGCGCCGCACCTGGGCGTGGATTTGTCCGCACTGGCCAATGTGCAAGCCTTCCTGGCCCGCGTGGGCCAGCGCGACAGCGTCAAGGCGGCGTTGGCGGCCGAGAAAACGGCGGCCTGACGCCGTCTTGCTGGCCGGGACTCAGGTTCTTTCCGCCTTGCCGTGCATCACCATGATGGTTTGCTGCATCAGCGCGCACAAGGTTTCCCGGCCCTCCTTGACGGCGAACACTTCGGCCTGCGTGACGATCAGGGTGCGGCCCGGCCGCACCACCTTGCCGCGCGCGATCAGCTTTTCGCCATCGGCGGGCGCCAGCAAATTCATCTTGTATTCCACCGTCAGCACGGACGCGCCGTCCGGCACCAGCGTCATGGCCGCATAGCCGGCGGCCGAATCGGCGATCATGCCCACCACGCCGCCATGCACGAAGCCATGCTGCTGCTCGATGCCGCTCCAGTGCGGCACGTGGATTTCCGTGCTGCCATGCGCCACCACGGGCAGGCTGGCCTGGATCAAGGTCATGGCATTTTGCAAGTCAAAACTGGCGCGCACGCGCTCGGCGAAGTGCGGGTCCGGAAGATGGGCCATGGTTGTATGCTTTCAGGATAGGCGCTGCGTGGCAAGAGATCATGCACTGTACCTGCTTATGCCCGACTGCGGCAATGCTCACCGGTAGCGGCGCACCAACGGCGAACCACCCCGAACCACCCCGTACACGCCGCACTATGCGAAAATGCCCGCCTTTGCCATTGCCGGACCTTGCCCATGCCGCACGCTGCCATAGCCCCCCTTTCCGAGCGCGACGCGCGCCGCATCGCGCACCATGCGCCGGCGGCCGACGCCGCCCGCTTCCTGCACCCTGCCCAGCAGGCGCTGCTGCACCGGCGCGGCTGGCTGAGCATGCTGGCGCCGCGCAGCGCCGGCGGCGCCGAGCTGCCCCTGCCGCAGGTGGTGCGGCTGGAAGAAGCCGTCGCCGCCGTCGACGGCAGCATGGGCTGGGTGCTGACCCTGTGCGCGGGCGCCGGCTGGTTCGCCGGTTTCCTCGCCCCCGAAATGGCGCGCAGCATCATCGGCACGCCGCGCGTGTGCCTGGGCGGCAGCGGCGCGGCCACGGGCCACGCGGACGAGGAAGGCGACGGCTACCGCATCACGGGCAGCTGGGACTACGCCAGCGGCGCGCCCATGGCGACTCACTTCACCCTGAACGCCCAGCTGCGCGCCAACGGCGTCCCCCTGCTCGATGACGCAGGAAAACCGCGCATCCGCGCCTTCCTCGTGCCGGCCGCGCAGGTGCAGCTGGTGCCCTCATGGAACAGCCTCGGCATGCGCGCCAGCGCCTCGCACAGCTACCGCATCGACGGCCAGTGGCTCGGCAAGGAGCATGGTTTTACGATCAGTCCCGACACCGCGACGGCCGATGGCCCCCTTTACCGCTACCCGTTCTATTCACTCGCTTACGTGACCCTGGCGGCCAACGTGGCCGGCATGGCCAGCCACTTCATGGAATTGGCCGTAGCATGCATGCGCCACCGCCGCCACGCGCGCGCAGGCTTGCCGCTGCTGCAGGTGCCGGCAGTGGCGGACTTATTACAAAGCAAGCAGGATGCGTTTGCGGCCGCCCGCGCGCGCTTTTACGCCGAACTCGACGGCAGCTGGGCCACGGTTGCCGCCGGCTCCTCGCTGGAGGCGGACGCCATGCAGGCCGTGCAGGCCAGCTCGCTGGCCCTGGTGGCCGCCGCGCGCGCGGCCGTCGACGATCTGTATCCGTACTGCGGCCTGTACGCGGCCCGCGAAGACAGCACCATCAACCGCGTCTGGCGCGATTTCCACACGGCCAGCCAGCATGCGCTGCTGCTGCCGTAGCTTTCAGCCGTCAACGCAAACAGCCCGCCCGCCATGCTTGACATTCATCATGGCCCGTTCGGCAGCGAAACGCGTGCCGGCGCGCATAGCCTGATAATATTCAGCATTGCTATTTCGCGGCCCCTATCCATGCACGTCAACACCCTCAGCAGCCTGGCGCAACTCCTGGCCAGTGCCGAAACGGAATCCCTGGCCTTTCCCACCAGCGTCAATACGGCCTTGCTCCTGCAAAAGGAACTGGCCAATCCCGATTGCCATTCGGCCGAGATCAGCCGTTTGCTGCTGTGCGAACCGACCTTGTCGGCGCGCGCCGTGGCCCTGGCCAACTCGGCCCTGTTCGCGCCCGGCATGGCGCCCGCCATCACCAGCGTGCGCGCGGCCGTGGAACGGCTGGGTCACCGCAACCTGTATTCGCTGGCGACGGCGGCCGTCATCCGCCAGCTGAATGCGGGCATCAAGGACCCTGAGCTGCGCGGCCGGGCTACCCAGCTGTGGGCGCACACCGTGCACGTGGCCGCGCTGTCCCATGAAATTGCCAGCATCGTCACGGACACGGATGCCGATACGGCCCTGTTTGCCGGCATCGTGCATGAGGTAGCCGGCTTTTATTTGCTGGCGCAAGCCGACAAGACGCCGGGCCTGTACGCGCAGTTGGAAACGCAGATGGCGCCCGCGCTGGAAGTCATCGGCCGCGGCCTGATGGGCCAGCTGGGCGTGCCGCCGTCCGTGGCCGACGCGATCGTCGCCTTGCCCGGCTCGACCATCATGCTGCCGCCGGAAGGCTTGCGCGACACCCTGCTGCTGGCCAAGGCGCTGGCGCCCGTGCCCTCGCCCCTGCCGCAGGCGTCCGTCACCGTCAGCGCGCCGCTGCAAGCTTACCTCGACAGCGACCCCGTGCTGCAGACGCTGCGCGAGCAGCCTTCGGCCGAGGCCAGGGGCCTGATCGCGGTACTGCTCAGCTGATGGCCGATCTGCTATGATGCGCAGGCCGGGACGACCCCGGCTTGCCCCTTATTTGCAATTACTAATGCGTCATCCGCTCACTGGAAAACTGCCTTGACTACCTCCTTACGCATGCTCGGCCTGGCCGCAGCACTGACCATGGCGTGCAACGCCAACGCCGACAGCTTCGTTTCCTCGGCCTCCAGCGCCGGTTCCCAGTCGAGCGGCAGCATTTCCGATTCGCTCAACGGCTCGAGCAACAGCTCGTCGCGCGACAACAAGGTGGCCAATGGCCCTTACCGCATCATCGACGTGGCCGCCATGCCGGGCCGCGACGGCATGACGCGCCTCACCCTGCGGGCCGACGCCACGCAAGCGCCGCTGGTGCTGGACTTGCCGCAAGCGGCCCTCGACAAGCAGCAGCTGGCGCAGGGCGACATGGTGTATGCGCAAAACCGCGCCTACGGCATCGAGTTCTCGCGCAACGACACGCGCGCCGCCTTCTTCCTCGTGCTGGCCGACGACTGGTACGGCGAACTGGCCACGCGTCCCGTCAGCCTTTGATTCGGCGTTTGAGGTCAAGCGTGCGCCCGCGCCGCCTGGCGCTGCTGCTGGCCGTCTGCGCCGCATTCGGCGGCGCCGGCGCGGCGCATGCAGGCACGTCGCCCGCTTCCGCGCGCTTCTGCGACCGCGCGCAGGAACTCACGGCCGCGGAACAGGACCGCCTGCTGCGCTTTGCCGCCGTCGTGCGCGAGGAGCTGGCCGCCACCGAAGGCAGCGTGGCGCTGATCAGCCGCTCGGGCCTGGACCTGGCGCGCTTCGGCATCCGCTATTCGCACGCGGCGCTGGCCTGGCGCCATGACGATGACGGCGGCTGGTCCGCGCGCCAGCTGTACTACGCCTGCGACGAAGGCCGTCCGCGCATCTTCGACCAGGGCACGGCCGGTTTCGCCATGGGCACGGACAATCCCTCGCTCGGCTACATCGCGCTGGTAAAACTGCCGGCGGAGACGGTGGCGCCCCTGCGCCGCGCCCTGCTCGACCCCGTGCGCGTGCAGCAACTGCTGGCGGGACGCTACAGCGCCAACGCCTATGCCTATGATTTGAAATACCAGAATTGCAACCAGTGGGTGGTGGAATTGCTGGCCTCCGCCTGGGGCGAGCTGGCCGCAGGCAGCGACTTGCGCGCCCGCGCCCAGGACTGGCTGCGCGCCGCGCCGTATGCGCCCGCACCCGTCGACGTGGGCTCGCGCTGGCTGATGCTCGGTTCCGTCTTCGTACCGCTCGTGCACATGGACGACCACCCGCGCGAAGCCATCGGCACGATGCGGCTGCAAGTGAGCCTGCCGGCCAGCCTGGAAGCGTTCGCGCGCCAGCGCCTGCCCGCCAGCGAACGCGTGGAAATCTGCCACGACGGCAAGCAGGTGGTGGTGCACCGGGGCTGGGAAGCCATCGCCGACGGTTGCGTGCCGGGCGCGAACGACCGCGTCATCGCCCTCGATTGATTACGTAGCCGCGTCGAGCGCCTCGCCGATCGCATAGAAGCGCCCGCCCGCGATGTAATGCAGGCTGCGCCACTCCGGACCGGCATCCTCGAAATGCCAGTGGCCGTCGCGGAACACGCGCGTGTCGGCCCAGGCGCCCACCACTTCGCCGATGAACAGGTCGTACGCTCCCTGGTTGTGCGGCTCGGGGATCAGGCGGCAGGCCAGCCAGGCCGAGCATCCGGCCACGAATGGCATATCGAACCCCTCGCGTTGAAACAGCTGCACGCCGGCGCGCGCCAGCTTGTCCGGCTGCGCGTCGAGGCTGTGCGTGCCGACGGCATGCGTGAGCTGCAGCTGCGCCGCCGTCGGCACCTGGATCACGAAAGTGCCGCTGCCTTCGACCAGCGCGCGCGTGCGCGTGGCCTTGTCCAGCACCACGGTCAGCTTCGGCGGCGCGAAGTCGAGCGCGCAGGCCCAGGCCGCCGCCATCACGTTGTCCACGCCGCCATGGCGCGCCGAGACGAGGATGGAGGGACCATGGTTGAGCAATCGATACGCCTTTTCCAGCGGCACCGCAGCGACATGGCTGTCGGCGGCGGCCATCTACGCCCGCTCCGCGGGCAATTGCAAGACCATGTCCCACTGGTCGAGGCCGGGCCCGATGCCATCCGGCGTCACCTTCACGGGCACGAAGCCGAAGCGTGCATAAAACTGCTGCGTGTGCTGGCTGGTATTCATGTTCACGCTGCTCACCTGCGGCATGGCGCCGATGGCATCGAGGCGCGCCTGCGTCAGCGCGTGGCCCAGACCCTGGCCATGCAAGTGCTGCGCCACCATGCCCCAGGACAGGCTGGCCACGGTGCCGTCCGCCTCGAGCGCATGGCCGCCGCAGGCGACGATGCGCGCATCACCGTCGATGACGCGCTCGATGACGAAATAGGGGTGCGCCGATGCATCGAGCCAGGCGGCAAAGCGGACGCGCTCCGAGGGGTCGAAAAAACGCGGCGTGTTGCCGTCGAAGAGGGCCAGGCAGGCATCGCGGTCACTGGCCAGGTAAGGACGTACTGTCTGCATAGTCTGTACTCGCAAGTCAAGGAACGGGAATTATACGGCGCGCGCGTTCACAGCAATCTGTCGGAGGCCACCACGTGCACGCCCGGCGCGGCGGCGATGGCCGCTTCCAGCAAGGCGCTGGCGATGCGCGGCGCCGGATTGATGCGCCAGCGCGGCGGCAGCATGGGGCCCAGCACGCGCAGGATGCGCAAGGCGGCGCCCTCGCCCGCGCGCGCCACCTCGCGCTCGCCGCCGATCAGGCCGGGACGCACGTGCGTGAGCGAGGCAAAGCCCAGCTGCTCGAGGTCGCGTTCCAGCTCGCCCTTGACGCGGTTATAAAAGATGCGCGAAGACGCGTTGGCGCCGGCCGCCGAATTCAAGACATACGCGCGCGCGCCGGCCGCCAGCGCCAGGCGCGCCGCGGCCAGCGGATAGTCATGGTCGACGCGCCTGAACACCTGCCGCGTGCCGGCCACTTTCATGGTCGTGCCCAGGGTGCAGATGACGGCGTCCGCCTGCCACCACGGCGCGTCGGCCGGCAAGCGGTCGAAGTCGACGACGGGCGCCTGCAGTTTCGGCTGCGCCGGCAAGGCCCGCCGCGACGGCGCCACGACGCCCGTCACGCGCGCATCGGCCAGCGCCAGGCGCAGCACTGCGCGTCCCACCAGGCCCGTGGCCCCTATCAGTATCAATTGCATGCTTTCCTCGTTGTGGCGGCTTCTCAAGCGCCACCATACACGGAACTCAGCCCAGGCGCAGCGCCAGCGCCGCCAAGGTCACGAGCAGCACGGGCACGGTGAGCACGATGCCGACGCGGAAATAATAGCCCCAGGAGATGTGGATATTCTTGCTGTCGAGTACATGCAGCCACAGCAAGGTGGCCAGGCTGCCGATGGGCGTGATCTTCGGCCCCAGGTCGCTGCCGATGACGTTTGCATAGATCATCGCTTCGCGCACGGTGCCCTGCGCCGTCGTCGGGTCGATGGCCAGCGCTCCCACCAGCACCGTCGGCAGGTTGTTCATCACGGACGACAGCAATGCCGTCAGCACGCCCGTGCCCATGGCCGCGCCCCACACGCCCCAGGCGGCAAAGTGGTTCAGCATGGCCGTCACATAGCCGGTCAAGCCCGCATTGCGCAAGCCGTAGACGACCAGGTACATGCCCAGCGAAAAGACGACGATGTGCCACGGCGCATGGCGCAGCACGTAGCGCGTGGAAATCACGTGGCCCTTGCCCGCCACGCCCAGCAGCAGCGCGGCGCCCACGGCGGCGATCAGGCTGATGGGCACGCCCAGGGCTTCCTGCGAGAAGAAGCCCACCAGCAGCAGCGCCAGCACCAGCCAGCCGGCGCGGAAGGTGGCCAGGTCGCGGATAGCGGCGCCGGGAAGCTTGAGCTGCGTGGCGTCGTAGTCGCGCGGGATATCCTGGCGGAAAAAGAGCAGCAAGGCCGCCAGGGTGGCCAGCACGGCCACCACGTTGACGGGCACCATCACGGACGCGTATTCGGCAAAGCCGATCTTGAAATAGTCGGCCGAGACGATATTCACGAGGTTCGACACCACCAGCGGCAGGCTGGCCGTGTCGGCGATGAAGCCGGCCGCCATGACGTAGGCCAGCGTGGCTTTCGCGGAAAATTTCAGGGCGCGCAGCATGGCGATGACGATGGGCGTCAGGATCAGCGCGGCACCGTCGTTGGCGAACACGGCGGACACCAGGGCGCCCAGCAGGACCAGCAGCACGAACAGTTTTCTGCCGCTGCCGCCGCCCCAGCGCGCCACGTGCAGCGCAGACCACTCGAAGAAGCCGGCCGCGTCCAGCAGCAGGCTGATGATGATGACGGCAACAAAGGTGCCGGTGGCGTTCCACACGATATGCCAGACGACGGGAATATCGGCCCAGTGGATGACGCCGGCCAGCAAGGCCACGCCGGCGCCGATGACGGCGCTCCAGCCGATGCCCAGGCCGCGCGGCTGCCAGATGACGAGGGTCAGGGTGGCGAGGAAGATCAGGAAGGCGGTGAGCATGCGATAAAGTCCCGTACGATGCGGCGTCGCGGGCACCATGCGCCGCAGCCTGTGAATGTCAACAATACTTCCATGATACTGGAATTATTGAATCAAAGCAAAGCCGCGGCGGATTGACGTCACTTGAGCGCGATGGCGAGATCGGCCAGCCCCACCGCCCCGTTGCCGATGGCGGACAGGGCCGGCGTGGCCGCGCCGCCGCTCGGCACCGCGGCGCCCGTCGCCAGGTCGATGCGGTACAGCGAGCTGGGGCCCGTGGCCGACGTGCGCAGGGCCGCCAGCACCAGGCCGTTGGCGCCGCCCGCGATATCGAAGCCGGCGTCGCCCATCACCGCCACGCCGAGCGGTCCCACGTTCGCCAGGGCACCGTCGTTGGGCGGATTCTGCAGGGCCAGGGCAGCGCTGGCCGTGTCGATATCGAACAGCATGGTCGCCGTCGTGCCGGCATAGCTGTTGGTGTAGGCGGCGGCCGTGACGACGGGCGCCGCGCCCGCGCGGTTGATGGCGCCATCGGTGGTGGTGGCGCCCGTGTCGGCATTGATGCGCAGGCTTTGCCCCGTGTTGCCGATCACGCGCAGGCGGTCGGCGACGGGATTGAAATCGACGCCGAAGGCCGTGCCGGCAAGGCCCGTGTAGGGCGCCGTCACGTCGGCCGCATCGGCCGCCAGGGTTGCCTTGACGGTGGCCATGCCCGTGGCAGGGTCGATGGTGACGAGGCGCGCGGCCGAGGAAATACCGTACAGCACGCCATCCTTGGGCCGGATGTCAAAACCCAGCAGGCGCTCGCCCGCCGCCAGGCCCGTCACGGCCACGTTGGCGTCGAGGGTGTTCGGCGTGGCCGTCTTGAAGGTGACGATGCGGCCGTCGTCCGTCAAGCCGTAGGCGATGGGCGCCGCCTGGGCCTTCAAGGCGATGCCGCGCAGCTCTTCGCTCGCGCCGATGGCCGCCACCAGGGTGGCCGGCGCGGCGGTCGCCGCCAGGTTCAGGGTGTACAGGTTGCGCGCGCCGGCCACCGTCATGACGGCGTAGCCCGTGTTGCTGCGCGCGTCGATGTCGAAGCCCGCCACGCTGGTGGCCGCCACGCCCAGCGGCACGGCGCCGGTCAGGGTGCCGTTGTTGGGCGGATTCTGCGTGTACAGCGTGGCGTTGGCCGCGTCGATGACAAATAAGGTCGTGCTGGCCGTGCCGGCGAAGCTGTTGGTGTAGGCGGCGGCCGTGATGGCCGTATTCGCGGCGCCGCCATTGATATTGCCGTCCGTTGTGGTGGCGCCCGTGTCGGCATTGATGCGCAGGCTCTGTCCCGTGTCGCTGACGATGCGCAGGCGGTCGGCGACCGGGTTGAAATCGACGCCGAACTGCGTGCCGGCCAGCGCCGTGAATGGCGCCGTGGCGTCGGCCGCGTCGGCCGCCAGCGTCGCTTTCAGCGTGGCGACGCCGGTCGCGCCGTTCAGGGTGTACAGGCGCCCCGTGCTGCCGAGGCCATACAGCTGGCCGTCGGCGGGCCGGAAGTCGATGCCCAGCAGGTTTTCGCCCGCCTGCAAGCCCGTGACGGTGGCCGTGGTGCGGATGGTCGCGGGCGTGGCGCGGTCGAACGACAGCAGCTTGTTGCTGGCGGTCAACACGAAGACGTCGCCGGCGACCACCGCGGGCGGCGGTGGCGTGACGGAATCATCGTGGCTGCTCCCGCCGCCGCAGGCGGACAAGCTCATGGCGACGGCGGAAACAAGCAGCAGCTTGGCAAATGGCAAGGTTGGCAAATGTGGCATGGTCGTGGCCCCTGTAAGAGTGAGTGGACGTGCCGCCATGCCGCATTCGCGGCGAGCGCACCCCTGTACTACGCGCCATGCCCGCATTTGGATGCAGCGGTGCAAAAAAAGTTTTCCCTCGCCCCTATTGTGATTGTCTTTAGGCAACTAAACCGGTGTATAGTGCCAGGGTGCCCGACACGCGCATCGACCCACTCACGACAGGAGAAGCAGGTGGCCCGTATCTACCATACCAGCAACATGGGCGAAGCCACGGTACGGGTGGCCCTGGTGGCGCGCGACAGCGCCGAGCTGCTCGTGCACCGCCCGGCCAGCTTGGGCATGGCGCACGGCGAGGCCATGTGGTTCTTCATCGACGACCGGAAAAGTGCCTCGGCATGCGTGTACTTTTGTTCGCCAGTCATGGCGCACCTGAGCATCTGCTTTGTCGACCGCGCCGCTGACGCCGGCTGGCAAGTGGCGCGCCCGAAACATATCCACCTGTAAGCGCACACCGCCCCCGAGCATCGACAAGAGAGAGCATCGCCATGGATTTGATCTTATTGGAACCCGGCAACGGGGAACTCGTATTCGGCAAGGCGCCGGGCGGTGAAAGCAAGGGAATCGACGCCATCTGGCGCGACGCCGCTGCGCTGCAGGGCATGGGCCCATGCATCGAGCTGGTCTCGCTGCACCAGGGCATGAAACAGCAAGTGACGACCGACGTCGGCAACGCGGCGCGCACCGCCGGCCGGCCCGTCATCACCGAATTTACCTGTGTCAAATATGTCGATGCGACTTCGGTCAAACTGTACGAGCTGTGCCTGCTGGCGCGACCGCTGGGCACCGGCGCGACCCAGCCGACCAGGCTGTACATCGCCCGCCATTCGAGCAGCACGACGGCCAACGTCATCACCATTGCCCTGCGCGACGCGCTGATCAGCGAAATCCAGCTGCAAACCCATGCCGACGACATGCCGACCGAGCAGTTCAAGCTGAGCTTTACGGAAATCCTCTGGAGCCACAGCGTGCAGCAGGCCGACGGCCAGCCCGGCGCCCAGCACACGACGGGCTGGAGCCTGGCACGCAACCGGCCGATTGCGGCCTTTACCGGATAATTACATGAACGACGCCATCCATCCGCCAGCGGCGCCCGCCGGCGCCCCCCCGGAAGTCAGCTACGTCAACAACGCCGGCCTGGTGCTGTTCCATCCTTTCCTTGAGATGATGTTGCGAAAACTCAATGTGCTGATGCCCGCGGAGCCTGGCGCGATGCGCGTGCGCAGCGAGGACGGCGCGCGTGCCGTGCACTTGCTGCAATACCTGATCGATGGCAGGAGCGACAGGCCAGGCTCGCAATTGGTGCTGAACAAGCTGCTGTGCGGCCTGGATCCCGACTTTCCGGCGCCACCCGTGCACCTTGCGGCAGAGGATATGGCGCTCGGCGACCACCTGCTGGCCGCCGTCATTGGCAACTGGCTCAACATGCAAAAGATGTCGTCAGCGGCCTTGCGCGAAACCTTCCTGCAGCGCGAAGGCCGCCTGGAATGGCGCGACGGGCTATGCACGCTGACCGTCCAGCGCAGGACGGTCGACGTGCTGATGAACCAGCTGCCATGGAGCCTTGCCTTCATCGGGCATCCCTGGATGCCGCAGCCCCTGCACGTGAGCTGGTAGGCGCGCGCCGGCCAAAGTTCGCTATTCTTCCAGCCCGCCCCCCAGCGCCTTGTACAAGGCCACGGCCGACTTGAACTGGTCGCGCCGCACGTCGAGCAGGGTTTGTCGCGCCGCATACGCCTGGCGCTGCGCGTCGAGCAATTCCAGGCGGCTGTCCTGGCCCGCGTCGTAGCGCAGCTGCGACAGGCGCTGGCGCTGCTGCGCCGCCGCCACCACGCGCTGCTGGGCGTCGATCTGCTGCGCATACGTGGCGCTGCCGGCCAGGCCGTCGCGCACTTCGCGGAAAGCCGTCTCGATCGCCTGTTCGTACTGCAGCACGGCCACGTCCTTGCGCAACTGCGACAGGCGCAGTTCCGCGCGCAGCTGGCCGCCCTGGAACAGCGGCTGCGTGAGCTGGGGCGCGAACGACCAGCTGCGCGCGCTGCCACGGAACAAGTCGCCGAGCTCCGGGCTGGCCAGGCCCAGCTGCGCCGTCAGCGACAAACGGGGGAAGAAGGCGGCGCGCGCGGCGCCGATTTCCGCATTCGCCGCCACCAGCGCGTATTCGGCCTGCAGGATGTCGGGACGGCGCGCCAGCAAGTCCGACGGCAAACCAGGCGGCAGCTGCGTCAGCACGGGCTGGCCGTCGAGGGAATGGCCTGGCGGTAAATCGCCAGGCAGCGGCGCGCCGAGCAGCAATTCCAGGTTGTTGCGCGCCAGGGCACTGGCCCGCATGCGGGCCTGCACGTCCGCCTCCGCCGTGGCGGCCTGCCCTTGCGCTTGCGCCACGTCCAGGCCGCTGCCCTGCTGCGCGCCATGCAGGCGCTGCGTCAGGAGCAGCGCCTGGCGCCAGTCGGCCAGGGTTTGCCGCGCCAGCGCCAGCTGCTCTTCCGCCAGTCGCTGTTCCAGGTAGGCATCGGCCACGCCGCCGATCAGGGCCATGCGCGCGGCGCGCTGGCCCTGCTCCGTGGCCAGGTAGCGCGCAAACGCGGCGTCCGACAAGGAACGCAGGCGGCCAAACAGGTCGATCTCGAACGCGCTCATGGCGACGCCCGCCGAAAACTGGCTTTGTACCGCGGGATTTTGTCCCGCGCCATCGGCAGCGCGCTGGCGCGTGCCGCCGCCGTTGAGGCCAATGGCGGGATAGCGGCCCGCATCCTGGATCTGGTACTGGGCCCGCACGGCTTCCACGTTGAGCGAGGCCACGCGCAAGTCGCGGTTGTTTTCCAGCGCCAGCGCGACGAGGCGCTGCAGGCGCGCATCGAGCAGCATCTGGCGCCAGCCCAGGTCGGCGGCGGTGCCTGCCGCCGACGGCGCCGCCGCGTCATAACTGGCGGGGATGGGCGGCGCCGGCTTGACCAGCGGCGGCGTCAATGAACACGCCGACAACAGCGCGGCGACGGGTAACAGATAAAACCAACGCATTACGACTCTCCTTCCACCGCCTTGACGGCGGTGTGACTATTGCGTTTCTTGACATAGCTGCCCACCTTGTCGACGGCGCCCAGCACCACGACAAAGAACACGGGCACGAAAAACACGGCCAGCACGGTGGCGGTGATCATGCCGCCGAACACGCCCGTGCCGATCGCGTGCTGGGTTTCCGCGCTGGCGCCCGTGGCCAGCATCAGCGGCACGACGCCCAGCGCAAAGGCCAGCGAGGTCATCAAGATCGGGCGCAGGCGCAGCCTGGCCGCTTCCACCGTCGCCTCGACCAGTCCCTTGCCCTGCGCCTGCAGCTGGCGCGCATATTCGACGATCAGGATGGCATTCTTCGCCGACAGGCCGATGATCGTGATCATGCCGACCTTGAAGAACACGTCGTTCGGCATGCCGCGCATCATCACGGCCAGCACGGCGCCGAGCAAGCCCAGCGGTACCACCAGCATCACGGAGACGGGAATCGACCAGCTTTCATACAGGGCCGCCAGCACGAGGAAGACCACCAGCATCGACAGCGCCATCAGCATCGGCGCTTGCGAGGCCGATTCCTTCTCTTGCAGCGACTGTCCCGTCCACGCCAGCGCGAAGCCGGGCGGCAGCTGTTTCACGAGCCGCTCCATTTCCAGCATGGCGTCGCCGCTGGACACGCCGGGCGCGGCGCTGCCCGAGATGCGCGCCGCCGGATAGCCGAGGTAGCGCACCAGCTGCAGCGGCGATTCGCTCCACACGGGACGCACCAGCTCGCCCATGGCCACCATGCCGCCCGCGTTATTGCGGATGCGCAAGGCCAGCACGTCGTTCAGCTGCATGCGCGCGGGCGCATCGGCCTGGATGATCACCTGCTGCATGCGGCCCGCGTTGGGGAAGTCGTTGACATAGGTCGACCCCATGGCCGCCGTCAGCATGTCGGCGATGGCCGTAAACGACACGCCCAGCGCTTCGGCCTTGGTGCGGTCGATATCGAGGCGCACGCTGGCGCCGGGCGGCAAGCCGTCCGGATACACGCCCGCCACCTTGCTGCTGTGCGCGGCCAGTCCCAGCAGCTGGTTCTGCGCCGCCTGCAGGGCGGCGACGCCCTGGTTGGCGCGGTCTTGCAGGCGCAGGGAAAAGCCGGACGAATTGCCCAGTTCATCGATGGCCGGCGGCATCAGGCTCATGATCACGCCCTCCTTCGCCTGCGCCATGGCGGCCTGCGCCAGCGCCACTTCTTCCTGCGCCGTGGCGCCGTTGCGCTCCTTCCAGTCCTTCAGCATGGTGAATGCCAGGCCCGCGTTCGGTCCCGCGCCGGAAAAGCTGAAGCCGAGGATCGACTGGTTCACTTCGATGCCGGGCCGCGTGGCCGTATGCGCCTCGAACTGCTTGACGACATCGAGCGTGCGCTCCATGGTGGCGTCGGACGGCAGCTGGATCGAGGTGATGAAGTAGCCCTGGTCTTCTTCCGGCAGGAAAGCCGAGGGCAGCTGCAGGAAGGCCACGCCCAGCGCAGCGACGATGGCGCCGTACACGAACATCGAGCGGCCGGCCCGTTTCAGCATCGCCACCACGCCCTTTTCGTAGCGGGCCGTCATGCGGTCAAAACAGCGGTCGAACCACAGGAAGAAGCCCTTCTTGTCGTGGTCGTGCGGCCCGATGGGTTTGAGCATGGTGGCGCACAGGGCCGGCGTCAGGGTCAGCGCCAAAAAGGCAGAGAACAGGATCGAGACGGCCATGGCCAGCGTGAACTGGCGGTAGATCGCGCCGACGGAACCGCTGGCCAGCGCCATCGGGATGAACACGGCCGTCAGCACCAGCGTGATGCCGACGACGGCGCCCGTGATTTCGCGCATGGCCTTCGACGTCGCTTCCTTCGGCGACAGGCCCTCGGTCGCCATCAAACGCTCGACCGCTTCCACCACCACGATGGCGTCATCGACGATGATGCCGATGGCCAGCACCATGCCGAACATGGTCAGCACGTTGATGGAGTAGCCGGCCAGCAGCATCACGGTAAATGTCCCCATCAGGGCGATCGGCGCGACGATGGCGGGAATCAGGGTATAGCGTATCTTTTGCAGGAACAGGTACATGACGAGGAACACCAGCACCATCGCCTCGAGCAGGGTGACGATGACCTTTTCAATCGAGATCTTCACGAACGGCGCCGTATCGAACGGCACCGAATACTTGATCCCGGCCGGCATGGTGTGCGCCAGTTCGGCCATGCGCGCGCGCACGGCGGCCGCCGTCTGCACGGCGTTGGCGCCCGGCGACAGCATGATGGCGGCGCCCGAAGCGGCCTGGCCATTTTCGCGGATGCTGAAATTGAAGCTTTGCGCGCCCAGCGAGACGCGCGCCACGTCGCCGATGGTCACTTTCGAGCCGTCCGCATTCGCCCGCAGCACGATGGCGGCAAATTCTGCCGGCGTCTGCAGCTGGCCCTGCACCGTCAGCGGGATGGTCACGCGCTGACCCTCCACGGCCGGCGAATCGCCGAGGCGGCCCGGGGCGATCTGCGCATTTTGCTGCGCCACGGCCGCCGTGATGTCGCCCATGGCGATGTTGTACGACACCAGCTTGGCCGGGTCGACCCAGATGCGCATGGCCCGCTCGGAACCGAACAGCTGCACCTTGCCCACGCCGGGAATGCGGCGCAGCTCTTCCGTCACGTTGCGCGCCAGGTAGTCGCCCAGCGCCACTTCATCGTGGGCGCCATTGTCGGAGATCAGACTGACGATCATCAGGAAGCCGGACGATGCCGATTCCACGGTCAGGCCATTTTGCCGCACGGCCTGCGGCAGGCGCGGCTCGATGGCTTTCAGGCGGTTTTGCACGTCCACCTGGGCCATTTCCGGGTTCGTGCCCGGCTGGAAGGTGACGGTGATCGACGCCGACCCCGAGGTATCGGTGGACGACTCGAAATACAGCAGGTGCTTGACGCCGGACAGTTCGCGTTCGATCAGGCCCACCACGGAATCGTTCATGGTTTGCGGCGTGGCGCCGGGATAGTTGGCGCTGATGCTGACGCTGGGCGGCGCCACCGAGGGGAAGCGCGCAATCGGCAATTGCGGTATGGCGATCAGTCCGAACAGGACGATGAAGACCGCCACCACCCACGCAAAGACGGGGCGGTTGATGAAAAATTGAGGCATGTAATTAAACTTTCAACAAGTACGCTTTCAATGAATACGGATCAACGCGTCTTGGCGGCAGCAGCGCTTGCCACGACGGCTGGCTTCCACGGTTGCGGCGCGGCCGTGGCGCCCGGCTGAAGGCGT
This sequence comes from Janthinobacterium sp. SUN118, assembly GCF_030397695.1. NCBI lineage: Bacteria > Pseudomonadati > Pseudomonadota > Betaproteobacteria > Burkholderiales > Oxalobacteraceae > Janthinobacterium > Janthinobacterium sp. SUN118. Next base: position 3,112,841 of record NZ_JAPUBV010000001.1, read on the forward strand.
TCCTGGCCTTCGATGACGACGGTTTCGCCGGCCTTCAGTCCGCCGTTGACCACATACTGGTGGTTGACGACGTCGCCCACGGCGATCGGTTTCAGGCTGGCCTTGTTCGTGCCATCGAGCACCCAGGCCTGCGCCTGGCCATCGCTGCTGCGCAAGACGGCCTGCTGCGGCACGAGCACGCCGTCGGCCTGCACGGCGCGGGCGATGCGCGCGCGCACGAACATCCCCGGCAAGAGCTGGCGCTGCGGATTGTCGACCAGCACGCGGATGGTGGCGTCGCCCGTGCCCGCATCGATGCTGATGCCGGAGAACAGGATGCGTCCCGTGACGGGATGCGGCCGGCCATCGGCGCCGAGGATGGTCACGGGCAGCTTGTCGGCGCCGCCCGTACCGTCCGAACCTGCGGCCTGCAGCGCGGCCAGCGCGGCGGCCGGCTGGCGCACGTCGACATACACCTTGTCGATCTGCTGGATGCGCGCCATCGGCGCCGCGTCCGCCAGGCCGACGAGCGCGCCCTCGGTCACCAGTTCGGAGCCGATGCGCCCGGCAATCGGCGCCTCGATGCTGGCAAAGGCCAGGTCCAGGCGGCGCCGGGCCAGGCTGGCCCGCGCCTGCGCCACGGTGGCCAGGGCTTGCTCGCGCTGCGCCACGGCGTCGTCATACGCCTGGCGGCTGATGGCGTCCGCCTCGACCAGCGGCTTCAGGCGCTCGGCCTGGCTGCTGGCGCGGTTCGCCGTGGCCACCGCATGCTGCAGGGCGGCGGCGGCCGAATCGACGTCGGCCTGGAATGGCGCCGGATTGAGCTGGAACAGCTTCTGCCCCGCCTTCACGTCGGCGCCCTGCTCGAACTGGCGGCGCAGCACGATGCCGCCCACCTGCGGGCGGATGTCGGCCGTGCGGAACGCGGCCACCCTGCCCGGCAATTCGTCGCTGAGCACCACGGGCGCGGCGTGCAGCTTGAGCACCGTCACGGCGGCAGGCGGCGCGGCCCCTTCCTCGGGCGCGGGCTGGGAACAGGCGGCCAGGCTGAGCAGCGCCGCGGTAATCAAACTATTTTTCCTGGTGAAGTACTTTACTGGCATGACTTTTCTCTATGGCTGATCCCAACCGGCGGTCCGGTCGACAGATAACCAGAGCATAAAAGGCCAGCATGGATGTTCCGTCAAAGAAATGTGGAGATTCGATGGAGAGCGCGAAGAATGCTAGACTATTTGCATGAACTATCTCCACAGCTCCAGTCAACCATCGTTCCTTGCCACCACCCCGCCCGCCGCCCTCGTCCTGATCGCCGAAGATGAACCGCAGATCGCCCGCATCCTGGCCGGCTACCTCGAGCGCGACGGCTACCGCACGGCTTTCGCGCTGGACGGGCGCGAAGCGCTGAACCAGCACCTGGCGCTGGCGCCGGACCTGCTGCTGCTCGACGTGCAGATGCCGCAGGTCGACGGCTGGGGCGTGCTGACGGAAGTGCGGCGGCGCGGCGAGACCCCCGTCATCATGCTGACGGCGCGCGACCAGGACGCCGACAAGCTGGCCGCCCTGCGCGTGGGCGCCGACGACTACATCATCAAGCCCTTCAATCCGGCCGAAGTGGTGGCCCGCGTGGCCGCCGTGCTGCGCCGTTCGCGCGTGCGCCATCACCCGGTCGGCGGCCAGCGCCTGCGCTGCGGCCCCATCGATATCGACCAGGAAACCTATGTGGCCAGCGTGCTGCGCCACGGCACGCCCGTGCCGCTGAGCCTGACCCTGACGGAATTTCGCCTGCTGGCGCACCTGGCGCGCACGCCGCGCCGCGTCTGCAGCCGCCTGGAACTGCTGGAAGCGTGCATGCCTGAAAGCAATTCGCTGGAACGCACGGTGGACAGCCATGTCAGCAAGCTGCGCAAGAAGCTCGAGGAAGCCGGCGTCATGAACATGCCGGCCAGCCTGCGCGGCGTCGGCTACCGCCTGGAAAGCGACGCCTGATGCGCTTTACCGGCCTGAACCGGCAGATCGTGCTGTCGATGTCCGTGCTGATGGTGTGCAGCATCCTGCTCATCTGGATCGGTTCCTGGATCTTCTTTGCCGTCGCCTTCAAGATCGATCCCGGCATGCTGTCCGAGCCGGACGACTGGTCGCCGACGACGGCGGAATGGCTGTGGATCTTTGCCATCACCATCTTCGGCTTGCTGCTGGCCGCCTTCTTTGCCATCAAGCTCGCTTCGCGCATTTTAAAACCGATCAATTCCGTGATGGACAGCGTGCGCCGCGTGGCCCATGGCGACCTGTCCGCGCGCGCTTTCGCGGGCGACCGCAGCCTGGGCGAAACGGCCATGCTGGTCGATGACTTCAACAGCATGGCCGAACGCCTGCAGCGGGCGGCCAAGGAAAGCGAAACGTGGAACGCGGCCATCGCGCACGAACTGCGCACGCCCGTGACCATCCTGCGCGGCACCCTGCAAGGCGTCGTCGATGGCGTCTTCAAGCCCGAGGAAGTGCCGTTTTCCAGCCTGCTGGCGCAAGTCGAGGACCTGGGCCGCCTGATCGAGGACTTGCGCACCCTGAGCCTGGCCGACAGCGGCTACATGCAGCTGCGCATGGCGTGGACGGACCTGACCCTGGAAATCGAGGAAGTGGGCCGCCTGCTGGCGCCGGACATGGAAGCGGCCGGCTTTGTGCTGCAATTGCAGCTGTCCGATCATCCCGTCTGCTGCGACGCGGCGCGCATCCGGCAAATCGTGCTGGCCCTGCTCGACAACGCGCGCCGCTATGCGCATCCGGGGCTGCTGCGCGTGCGCACCCGCGTGCAGGCCGGCCAGTATTTCCTCAGCGTCGAGGATGCGGGTCCCGGCATCCCGGACGAACTGGCGCCGCATGTGTTCGAGGCGTTCCGCCGCGGCGACAGCGCGCGCGTCGACCTGCACGCGGGCAGCGGCCTGGGACTGGCCGTGGTCGAGGCCATCGCCCGCGCGCACGGCGGCAGCGCGGCCTGCGCCCGCGGCGCGGCGGGCGGCACCCTGTTTACAGTGAAATGGCCGGTCGAGCATGGCGCGCCGCCAGCCGCTGCCTGACCACGCCGGCTACGCGCCGCCGTCCGCGCGCAGCATGTCGACAAAGGCGCGCAACACGGCCGGCATCTGCCGCCGGCTCGGGTAGTACAGGAAGTAACGGGGCGGCGGCGGCAACCAGCCTTCCAGCACGCACGCCAGCCGCCCGGCCGCGATGTCCGCGCGCGCATCGGCCTCGTACACATACGCCAGCCCGGCGCCGTCGCGGGCCGCGCGCAGCATCAGCTCATCGTCGTCAAATACCAGCGGGCCGCCGACGGCGATGCTGACGCCCTCGCCGGCCTGTTCGAACTCCCACGCATACTCGCGCCCGCTGGGAAAGCGCCGGACGATGCAGGCATGCGCCAGCAGCGCGCGCGGCGTGGCCGGCGCGCCATGGGCCGCCAGATAGGCCGGCGACGCCACCACCACGAAAGGCTGCGGCGCGCCCACGGGCACGGCGATCATGTCCGCCGCCACGTACTCGCCGAAGCGGATGCCCGCATCGAAGCCGTCGCGCACGATATCGATCATGCCGTCATCGGTGACCAGCTCGACCTGCACGCGCGGATGGCGCGCCACGAACGACGCCAGCATGGGCGCCAGCAGCAGCCGGGCGGCCGGGCGCGGCACGTTCAGGCGCAGCTTGCCTGCAGGAACATCCTGCAGCGTGCTCAAGTCCAGCAAGGCATCCGTGATTTCGCGCATGGCCGGTTCCAGCCGCGCCAGCAGCTGCTGCCCCGCCTGCGTCGGCGTGACGCTGCGCGTGGTGCGGTTCAGCAGGCGCACGCCCAGGCGCTCTTCCAGCGCGCGCAGCGCATGGCTGAGGGCGGAAGCGGACACGCCGCGCTCCAGCGCCGCCTTGCGAAAGCTGCGCAGGCGGGCGACGGCGGCAAAAGCCGTCAATTCATTCAGGTCGGCCATCATTCATGAGAAAAATTCAGCAATACATGCAGGATAAGCGATCTTATCGCATGCTGTTGCCTGCTCCATACTCATTGCATCTTTTTTTGAAGAGGAATGACCATGGAATACCGCACACTGGGCACATCGGGCCTGAGCGTCGCACCCATCGGCCTGGGCTGCATGGGCATGAGCTTTGCCTACGGCGGCACCGACGAGGCAAGCGCCTTGCGCGTGCTGCACCGCGCCGTGGAACTGGGCGTCACCCTGATCGACACGGCCGAAGTATACGGCCCCTACGCCAACGAGGCGCTGGTGGGGCGCGCCCTGAAACAGCTGCGTGGCAAGGTCAGCATAGCCACCAAGTTCGGCTTCCGCATCCTGCCGCACGGCCAGGGCGTGGAACGCATGGCCGGAGTGGACAGCCGCCCGGAACACATCGTCCAGGTGGTGGAAGCGTCGCTGTCCCGGCTGGGCGTCGACTGCATCGACCTGCTGTACCAGCACCGCGTGGACCCCGCCGTGCCCATCGAGGACGTCGTCGGCGCCATGGCCGGGCTGGTGCGGGCGGGCAAGGTGCGCCACCTGGGACTGTCGGAAGTGTCGGCCGCCACCCTGCGCCGCGCCCACGCCGTGCATCCGATCGCGGCCGTGCAATCCGAATATGCGCTGTGGAGCCGCGACGTGGAAGCGGACGTGCTGCCCGCCTGCCGCGCGCTGGGCATCGGCTTCGTGCCCTACAGCCCGCTGGGACGCGGCTTCCTGACCGGCAAGCTCGCTTCCAGCGCCGCGCTGGCGCCTGACGACTATCGCCATAGCTTGCCCCGTTTCCAGCCGCAAGCCATGGCCGCCAACGGGCGCCTGGTGGCCGCGCTGCAACGCCTGGCCGCCGCGCGCGGCGCCACGGCGGCGCAGCTGGCCCTGGCCTGGCTGCTGGCGCAAGGCGGCGACATCGTGCCGATTCCCGGCGCCCGCAGCCTGGCGCACCTGGAAGAGAACGTCGCCGCCGCGCAGATCGTCCTGAGCGACAGCGAGCTGGCCGCCATCGGCGCCGCCATCGCGCCCAACGCCGTGCAGGGCGCGCGCTACCCGCAGCATGAGCTGGACATGCTTGGCCTGTAGACAACCATGCTTGAGTGCGCTATACAAGTTTCTTTTTACCCGTCGCACTTGAAATGGCTGAATCCGCTATCATTTCCAATCTGAACTATTCATTATGAAAGGGATTTATATGTCCGATTTGCTCGAAACACTGCAATGGCGCTACGCCACCAAGAAAATGGACCCGACGAAAACGGTGCCGCAAGACAAGGTCGAGCGCATCCTGGAAGCCGTGCGCCTGACGGCCAGCTCCAGCGGGCTGCATCCCTATGAAGTGTTCGTGGTGACGAATCCGGCCCTGCGCGAGCAGATCAAGCCGCATGCGTGGAACCAGTCGCAAGTGACGGACGCCTCGCATTTGCTGGTGTTTGCCGCCTGGGACAATTACACGGTCGAGCGCATCAACAAGATGTTTGACCTCGTCAACACCGTGCGCGGCTTCAAGAACGAAGGCTGGGAAGCGTACCGCCAGCAAATCCTCGCCACGTATCCGCAGCGCGACGCCGAGACCAACTACCAGCACGCGGCGCGCCAGGCCTACATCGGCGTGGGCACGGCCCTGATCGCCGCAGCGCAGGAAAAAGTCGACTCGACGCCGATGGAAGGTTTCGACCCGGCCAAGGTCGATGAAATCCTCGGCCTGCGCGCAAAAGGCCTGCGCTCCGTCGTCATGCTGCCGCTCGGCTACCGCGCCGATGAAGGCGACTGGCTGGTCGACCTGAAAAAAGTGCGCCCGGCGCGCGAGCAGTTCATCACCGAGCTGGCGTAAGCACCGCGCCTCTCGAAAAAGCGGATGCCGGCAACGGCATCCGCTTTTTTTTCGTTCACGCCGCCTGCGGAAAGCGCACCGTCACGCACAGTCCCCGTCCCGCCTCGCCGTCGGCCAGCGCGATGTCGGCCCGGTGGTGCTCGGCGATGTGGCGCACAATGGACAGGCCCAGGCCGCAGCCCCAGGCATCGTTGCCATCGGGCCGGAAGAAACGGTCGAACAGGCGCGCATGGTGCTGCAACGGCACGCCGGGACCGTTATCGCGCACGCGCAGCAGCGGCCGGCCATCTTCCTGCGCCGCCTGCAGGTCGACCCTGCCGCCCTGCTGCGTGTAGCGCAAGGCATTGTCGATCAGGTTGTTCAGCAAGACTTGCAAGCCGTCCGGGTCGGCTTTCACCATCACCCTGGTCGGCAATGTTTCAACCACGCCCAGGTCGATGTCGCGGCTGTCGGCCAGCGCGCTGTGGTCGGCCACAGCCGCTTCCAGCAATTGTCCCAGATCGACAGACTGCAGCTGGCTGGCCGTCAGCGCCGTCTCGTGGCGCGCCAGACTCAGCAGCTGGCGCACGAGGTGGGTGCTGCGGTCGAGCCGCTCGTGCAGCCTGGCCAGCGCGGCCGCCCGCGCCGCCTCGCCGCTGGCCCGTTCGGCCAGCTGCAACTGCAGCTTCAGCGCCGTCAGCGGCGAGCGCAATTCGTGCGCGGCATCGGCGACAAAGGTGCGCTGCGCCGTCAGCGCCGCCTCGAACTGTCCCATCAGTCCATTCAGCGCCAGCGCCACGGGCCGCAGTTCGGGCGGCATGTCGTCGGCCGCCAGCGGCGTGAGCGCATCCGGCGAGCGGCCCGCCACCGATGCGGCCAGCCGGTGCAGCGGCGCCAGCGCCCGTCCCACCACGGCGACGATCAGCAGCGCCAGGATCAGCGCGAACACCAGCAGCGGCGCGCCGGCGCGCATGGTCATCTGCCACGCCAGCTGGTCGCGCACGGCCTGCGCCTGCGCCACCTGCACGTAACGGCCACGCCGCGTCTCGCCGTACAGGCGCCAGTCCTCGCCCTGCACCAGGACGTCGGCAAAACCGGCCAGCGCATAGCGCGGCAGTGGTGACTGGCCCGGCAAAACGGGTAATGGCTGGCCCGCCTCATCCCACGCCTGCAGCACGAACGCCTCTTCCGGATCCTGCGCGGCGGGCATGCCCGTCTGCGGTTCGAACTCGTCGGGCAAGGCCACGGCCAGCTGGCGCAGCTGCAAGTCGGCCAGTTCATTGGTTTCTTCCAGCAGCGAGCGGAACAGTGAAATGCCCGCACCGAGCACGCACAGCAAGGTGGCGGCCAGCAATCCGAGCAGCAACTGGCGGCGAATGCTCAGCATGGCGCCACGCGCATCTTGTAACCGACGCCGCGCACGGTCTGGATGCAGTCCGCGCCGAACTTCCTGCGCAGCTGGTACACGTACACGTCGACGGTATTGCTTTCCACTTCGCTGTCCCAGCCATACAGCTTTTCGCCCAGCTGGCGCTTCGACACCACCTTGCCCGGATCGTCGAGCAAGGCGCGCAGCACGGAAAACTCGCGCGGCGGCAGCTTGATCTGCTCGCCTTCGAACGTGACGTCATGGCTGGCCAGGTCCAGCGTCAGCGCGCCGTGCTCGATGATGGAGCGCGAACGGCTGACCCTGCGGCGCAGCAGCGCGCGTATGCGTGCCAGCAACTCGTCGAGGTCGAACGGTTTTACCAGGTAATCGTCGGCGCCGCTGTCGAGCCCCTCGACGCGGGCCGGCGTGCCGTCGCGCGCCGTGATGATCAGCACGGGCAAGTCGGCGCCGCGCCTGCGCGTGGCGCGCAGCACTTCCATGCCCTCCTTGCCGGGCAAGCCCAGGTCCAGCAGCATCAGGTCGTAGGCGAAGCCGGCCAGCGCCAGCTCCGCATCGTGGCCATCGCGCACCCAGTCCACGGCATAGCACTCGCCAAGCAAGCCCTCGACCATGCTTTCCCCGATCATCGGATCGTCTTCCACCAGCAACACGCGCACGCCTGTTCCCTCAAAATCTTGAAAAGACCGCTATCTTACCGTGGCAATGTTCCTGCGTGAAAAAGCGGGCCTTTACATATGTCTTTCCAGCGAGGCAATGCGCGCAATAATCTTGTTCCTGATACGGTCCAGCTTGAGATCGAAGGTGGGCGGATATGCCTTGCCCTTGAGCCGCGGGTCGTTGCTGCTGTTCACGCCAAAGACGCATGCCAGGTCGACAATTTCCATATTCGGGGCGCTGTCGCGCTGCTCCCATTCGCTGGCGATGTCGGGAAATGTCAGCAGCCAGGTGAGTACGACCTCGATCTCCTTGACATGGATATAGTCTTGCCGCGCGCCAGCCAGCTTCACGCTCGGCTGTTGATTCTTGCTGCGGGGATGGGCTGGAACAATGCTGTCGAAAAGGGCAATGGAACCGATTTCCCCGCCCTTGGTGGGGCTCGATGGCATTTTCCCGCCCAGCAGGTGCAGTTGCCCGGCACGCGTGACGGGCCCCATGGCACGGCTGATGGAGTGATCTTTCTTCGCCAGTTCAGCCATGCGGGCCTTGTCGTCCGCACGCACCGCCTCGCTCCAGTCGCGCGCATAATCGGCCTTTCCCACGGGCGCCCTCAGTTCCGGACCGGGTACCGCATCGAATGCGCCGACAGGCTGCAGGGCCAGCGGATGCCACAGGATGGCCCCCCAGGTAAAGCCGGGCACGGCGCCTTCCGCGATATCGAGCAGCATCAGGTTGATGGGCCAGGCGCGGATGTTGCGCGATGGTTCCGCCAGGAAGATGGCGGCAACAAACACGGGCAAGCCATGCTGCAGCCGCGAATAATTTTTCCCGATTGACACCTTGAGCTGTCTTTTCATGATGTCGCGCATGGCCTTGGCTACCATGGGTGCCTTTTCCAGCGTATTCCAGCTGGGCACCTCACTGGCATGAAAAGGCTTGCTATTAGGAAATATGCTGGCGGGATCGGCAATCCGCTGGGCGCCTACCTGGTAGGTGGGTTCGCTCAGCGTGTTGTTGTTCTTCCAGGCCGCCAGGTCATTGACCCCCATGGTGCTGTGTTCCAGCAGGTGTCGGTCGTCCAGGCCCTTCATGTCGTTCGGCGCCAGCCCCTTGCGCCAGACGGGGCCGATATCGCTGAAATATACCTTGACGTCCTTGTGCAGCAGGCGGCCACAGACATTGAAATACACATTGTCATTGCCGCTGCCGGCCGTATTTTTCATGCGCTGCGAACTGTTCAGCCAATCCTCCGCCGTTTCGGGCACGAAGGGCTTGTCTGTCGTGCCGCTGCCGTGCACGTGCCGCGCCGTCAGCGCAGCACCGGCCAATTTTTCGCATAGTGCCAGCAGATGCATGCCATCGATGACAAAATGGGTGCCCCTTAATAACAGATACATGGCTTGCCTCCTCGTTTGCCGCAACGTCGCGTTTTACAGTCGCATTTCACAAGCGTATGCCCAGCACATTCACCAGGCGGTTCAAGTCGCCCTCCTCGCGGATGATTTCCGCGATCACCTCGGGCAGCGGCATGCGGCCCCAGTTGACGGCGCGGCGGATGAGGAATGGCGTCGGGCTGTGCGGCTCGATCTGCGCCAGGTATTCGGCCAGCGCCTCGAGCGTGGCGTAGGCTTCCGTGCGGTTGCGCCAGCGCGCGGCCATGGGCGCCGGGCTGGCGGCCGGCGCGGCCGCCGGCATCGCATCGCCGCCGTCCGGCGCGGCGCAAGCGGCCAGCTCCGCTTCCGCCTCGTCCGGCGCCGGGTCCAGCGCCTGCTCGTCCTGCAGTTGCAGCAGCACGCGCTGGACGGTTTCCAGCACGCCGCGCAGCTTCAGCAGCCGTGGCGCCTGTTCGCCCAGGCGCGTGTCTAGGAAGTCCGCCATGCCGTCGAGGCAATCGAGGCCGTGCGCGACGGCGGCGCCCACGCGCGCCAGCTCGCCGCCCATCTGCGCCGCCGCGAACACGATGTCGGCGCGCGTCAGCGGCGCATCCTCGCCCGCGCCCGCATCGGCGCGCTCGCCAGGCACGGGCGCCACGTCCTGCGCCGTCATGCGCTCCCAGTCGGCCAGGGTCAGCGGCGGCAGCTTGCCGCCCAGTACCAGCAGCGGCGCATGCAGGCGCACGCTCACGCTCAGCGACTCATTCAGCCACTCGAGCGGCGCCAGGCGCGCATCGGCGTCGCCGTCGTCGTCGATCAGCGGATGCACGTCCGGCCAGTAATCGCGCAGCAAGGCGTCGACCAGGCGCAGGCCGTGATACAGGCCGGCAAAGCCGCGCTGGCGCAGCCACGCCTCGGCCAGCCAGGCGGCGATCTGCACATCCTTCGAGCGCGCCGTCAACACCTCGCCGCAATGCTGTTCGATCAGCGCCCAGTCGGCGCGCTTGAGCGGGCGCTCCCATTGCCCCATCGGCAGGCTGGGGTCATCCTCCTCGCGCAGCAGGCGGATCTCCATGCAGACGGCGTCGTAGCGGGCCGACTCGCCGCACGGCGCCTCGGGCGACAGGGGGGCCAGCAAGGCGTTCAGGCGTTGCTGGTCGGCGGCGCTGAGCAGGAAATCAGGAATGGCGTGCATGGTCGTGTCTTTTCGGTTGAGCTGGCGTGGCAGGGACAGCCGCGCCAGGAAGGAGGAAGCGGGCGCCATCGTCAGGCGGCCGCATGGCGGGCCTGCGCGGCGTCGATCAGCCTGGCCACCTGCTGCGCCAGGAACTTGGCCGCCAGCGGCGAGGTACTCTTGTGCAGGTCGACCACCGAGGCGGCCGGCGGAAAGTAGATCTTGTCCGACAGCGCCACCAGCCGGCCCGTGTCGAAGCCGTCGTCCACTTCATGCAGGGCGATGACGGCATGGTCGGCGCCATCGTCGAGCAGGGCCTGGAACGGGTTCGGTCCCGCGTAGGCCGACGGCCAGCCATCGTCCACGCACGGGTGCAGGTTGTAGAAGCCGTGGCGCGGGAAGCGGTGCAGGCGCGCGTCGAACTGCTGGCCGAAGGTGGCCGCGATGCACAGCTCGGGGCGCCACTCGCGTTCGTACAGGCGGTAAAACTCCTCGCTCTTCACGCGGCCCCGGTAGGCCGGCAAGCCGTGTGCGGCCGCCAGGCGCGCCACCATCGCCTCCTCGTCCGCGCTGTGCGGATACGACCAGACGCGCCGCTCGCGGCTGACAAAGCCCACGCGCGGGTCATCGGTGGCCACGCCGACCACCTCAATGCGCGGCGCCAGCGGGCCTTTCAGCAATTCGCTGAGCACGTGAAAACCCCGGTAAAAGCTGCCGAACACGGCCACCCGCACGGGCGCCCCGCCCGCATGCCCCCGGTCGGTGGCGCTCACCGCTCGCCCCTGTCGGCCTGCATGCTGAGCCTGTCGGCGGCGCCGCCCGTGGCGGGCAAGGCCGCTTCCTGCCAGGCCGGCGCCTGGACCGGAAACACGGCCGGCCAGGCCAGCGGCGTGCGCTTGCCCGGCGCGCTGACGGCCAGGCGCACGAAGACGCGGGCGCGGCTGTCGGCGGCGGGCACTCTGCCCGTGGCGTCGGTATTGGCCAACGGAAACTCGAAACGCAGCAGCGGCGCCCGCCCGTCGCTGCCCGGCGCCTCTTCCTCGCGATACGCGCCGATGAACGAGAACAGGGCCCACGGGTCGTCGAAACGGTAGCTGACCGTGCGCTCGGCCACGGCCATGTGCGGCTGGCCCGCGTCGGCCTTCGGCGTGCCCGTGCCGTCGCGCGCCAGGCGCATGGACAGCAGCACGGCCATGCCCGGCTCCCAGCGCAGCGCGCGCGGGGCCTCGTTCTGCCGCACGCTGGCGCCGCCGATGCTCAGGGTCCATTCGATGATCTTGTTGCCTTCCGCCTCAGCACCGGGATTGGCGCGGAACTGCGCCGTCACGTCGAGGCCGCCCGCCTGGCCCTCCTCGGCTGGATACAGGGGCGCCAGCACGTCGCGCACGCGGCGCAGCTGCAGGTTGGCCTTGCGCACGGCGGCGCTGACGGCGGGCCGGCCCGGCTCGCGCTCGGCCTGCGCGCTGGCGGCGCTGGCCCGTTCATACAGCTTCATCACGGCGCCCACTTCCTCGCGGTCGGCCGGCACGGCGTCGCTGGCGCGGCCGCGCGTCCCCGCCGCGCCGGACAGCGCGACGAACGGCAGGCGCCGCCCCAGGTCGCGGTTGTAGACCTCGGCGAAACGCTCCCACTCGCCCTGGTAATGGCTGGCCGACAGTTCGCGGCAGCGCGCCAGCAAGCCGCTTTGCAGGCCATGCAGGCGCTCGGCAAACACGTCGGCGCCGCGCCGCTGCGCCATGCGCGCGCCCAGCTTGTCGGCGCAGTTGGCCAGGTCGATGTCGGCGCTGCCGTTGAGGATGAACTGCTCCACCGCCAGCAGCGAACTGGTGGGACTTTTCAGGCGGTAGCGGCGCAAATCGGCCAGGATGGCTTGCCAGCGCGCCACCAGCGGCTGGCTGGCGGCCGCGCCGGACAGCTGCGTCAGCACGCCCTCGACCTGCTTGCCGAGGATCTCGATGAATTCCTGCTGCTGCGCCAGGTAAGCGTTCAGGCCGGCCCCGTCGCCAGCCGCGAAAGCCTCGACCAGCGCGCCCTTCTCGCCCTTCCAGCCCTGGAACGCGCGGTCGCGCGGCACGAACACCTCGCCCGCCGTGAACACCTCGTCCAGCCGACGCAGGCGCGACATGGCGTCGCGCGCCAGCGCCGTATCGACTTCGGCCACGGCCTGGCGCGCCCCCATCTCCTCCAGGCGGGCGCGCACGCGCAGCACGCTCGCATAGTCGGCGTCGCTGGCGGCGCTGGGCAATTCCGCCGCCGCAATCGTCAGCGCCTGCGCCAGCGCGCCATGCACGCTGCCGGCCAGGGCCTGGTCGACGAGGGCGCTGGCCGGCTGCTGCAAGCGGCTGGGCAAACGCGTGTACGGCCCCGCCTGGAACGCCTTGCGCGCCTCGGCCAGGCTGGCGGCCCGCTCCAGCTGCGCCTTGTCCCAGCGGATGGTGGCGCCGGCTGGCACGTCAGGCAGGCGCACGGGCGTCTCGGCCCGCATGTACGGCGGCGCCATCAGCGCCGACACGGCTTCATGCAAGGCCTTGCGTTCGGGCGTGAAGGCCCAGCTGGCGGTGGCGCCGGCCCAGGCCAGGCCGGGGCCGCCCGCGTCAACGGGGTTGGGCGCGGCCAGGGTGGCGTCCCAGGCCATGACGAAGCGGCCGAAGCCCTGCGTCGCCAGCTGCCGGCTGTCCTGCGCGCCCACCTTGCCCAGCAGCGAATTGGCACCGATGCGTTCGAGCATGGCGTCGTGCGCGGCGCCCAGGTTCAGGTTACTTTGATGCATCCAGCCGCCCTTGCCCACCATCAGCTGGCTTTGCTGCGCATCGAGCGCCGCGCGCAGGGTTTGCCACTGGCGCAGCTGGGTGTCGAGGTCGCTGCTGCGCTGTACGCCGTCGAACAGCCCGCCCGTGCTGGCGGCCACGGCCTGCTCGGCGCGCAGCAAGCCATTCTCGTCGAACAGGCGGCGGTACATGGCGCCGCTGGCCAGGTGCAGCGAACAGCGGGCCGCCTCCTGCATCGGCTCGATGGCCAGCGACGGCACGTTTTGCGCCACTTCGCGAAACAGCGCGGCCGTGCGGGCCGGCGTGCCGTTCAATTCCGTGCCCAGCAGCACGCGCACGACGAGCGCCAGGTCGTCGCCCGAGGCCGGCACGGAACTGGGGCCCTTCAGGCGCAGCATGGCGCTGACGACGCGGTCCAGCTCATCCATGCGCGCCAGGTATTGCAGCATCGCCAGGTAGTGCGGCAAGTCTTCCAGGTTCAGCGCGCTGGGCGCCGGCACGCCCGCCTGCTCATGCCAGCGCGCCGGCAAGGTGCACTGGGCGCCCGCGATCAGGCTGCCCGTGGCCGGGTCGCGCGGCACGCCCGTCAGCTGGCTCAGCTGCGCGAAGGCGGCACGCCTCAGCGCTTCGAAGGCGTTGTCGGCGAAGCCCTGCTCCAGGCGCTGCTGCACGCGGTCGTGCAAGTCGTCGAAGATGGGCCAGGAACCGGGCATGAAAAGGGAGCTGAAATGCGCCTCGCCCAGCTGTTCGATGTTGAGCAAGGCGTCGACGGCGCGCTGCTGGCTGCGCTGGGCATTGGGCGCGCCGCCGGCGGCCGCCGTCCAGCCGGCCGCCGCGCGGCCACTTTGCAGGCTGGCGCGGTCGTCGCCGTTCAGCGCATCGAGATAGACGATCATTTCGCCGGCCAGCCGGTGCAGCTGGAAGCTCGAAACAATCAGGCCCAGCGCCCACAGGGCCGGCAACAGCAGCGCCGACCAGTAGGCCAGGCGGCCGACGGCCGGCCGGCGCATGCGCTGCGACGACGCCTGCACCAGGCCCACTTCGGCAAAGATCTTGCGTTCGAAGATGTCGCGCAAAAAGACGGGCATGCCGTCCTGCGGCGCCGCGACGGCCGCGTCCTGCGCCCCCGCGCCGGCCAGCGCCAGCTGCGTGTGCTCCGCCCCGTCTGTCAATGCGGGCGCCGCGGCCGCGCCGGCTGTGGCGGCCAGCAGCGCGGCTTCGTCGCTGCAGTCGCCCGTCAGGTAGATGCCGCGCAGCAGGAAGGGCTCGTGATAGGCGCTGGGCCGCATCAGCTCCTCGCAAAACACCTTCAGGCCCGCGCGCAGCCGCTCCACCTCGCTGGGCAGGAGGAAATACGCGCGGCTGTCGGCGTCGGCCTGCTCCAGCGCGCACAGTTCGGCGCAGCTGTCGGCCACGGCGCCGACGATCTGGTCCATCGCCGCGTCGACCCACTGCACGCGAAACGGCGCCACCAGTTCATATGGCGATGCCCAGCCCAGGATGGAGCGGCGCATCGGCTCGGGCAAGGCCACGCCGAACGTGGAAAAGCCCGGCAGCACCTCGCACTCGGTCACCACCAGGTGGATGGGAAAGCGCAGCGCCAGACGGTTCTGCGCCAGCCACAGGCGCCGGTGGATGGCCTTGGCGCGCGCCACCAGTTCCAGCTGGCCCTGCGGATCGCTGGCCAGCAGGGCCGCGCACGGCATGGCCAGCACGATGCCGTCGAAGGGCCGCTGCGGCCGGTAGGCGCGGCACAGCCCCAGGAAATCGTCCCAGATGCCGTTGCTGGCGGCGCTGTCGGGATCGGGCGAGCCCAGGTACTCGGACTGCAGCTGCACCACCACGCCCTTGTCGAAGAAATTCCAGGCGATGCCCTGGGCGGCCGCCGTCAGGCTGCTGTCGGCGCTCAGCGCGCTGGACAGGCCGGACTGCGCCAGCGGCACGGCGCGGCCCGTGCTTTCATTGAGCAGCAAGGTCCACGACAGGTTGTAGCGCTCGGCGCGCTCGGCCAGATTGGCTTCGATCAGCTCGATCGCATGGCGGAAGGACAGGCGCAGCGATTCGGAACCCAGCAGGCGCAGCTTGCTGCCCGCATTCGCCGTGGCGGCCTGGCCGCCGCTGCGCAGCGCCGCGCTGATGACGACGGCCAGCAGCACCAGCACCAGCAGGGTCACCAGCAGTAGCACGGCGATGGCCAGGTTATCGGAGAGGAAGTTCAGCATGGCGCCACCTCGCCCTGCGCGACAGCTTGCAGCGCCAGCGGCGGCGCGGGCCGCAAGTGCACGATGGCCGGCGAGACAGGCGCGCTGAGGGCCTTGCGCACGGGCCACGATTGCCATAGCCACAACACTTCCGATATCCCCAGCAGTATCAGCAGCACCAGCACCAGGATGGCGCCGCGCCGGCTCAGCCGGGACAGGCGCCGCCCGCCGCTGTACGACAGCGTGCTCGCATACGGCTGCTCGGTGAGGACGGCGTCGCGCGCGCGCATGTCGGGCGCGCGCTGGTAGACGAACTGGAACAGCTCGCGCCGGTAGTCGGCGATCTGCGCCAGGCCCGCGCCGTCGCGGTAGCGGCCCTGGAAGCCCAGCGACAGCAGGTACAGGTACAGGCGCGCCACGGCCCGGCGCGCCGGTTCGCGCTCGCGCAGCAGCTGGTCGATATCGGCGAACACCTGCTGGCCGGCGTGGCCGGAATTGAACAGCGTCGCTTCGAGCAGCACGTGGCGCCAGTGCGTGCGTCCGGCCCAGTCCGTGTGCAGCAGCACTTCGTCGGCCAGGGCCGCCTTCAGGAAGCGTCCCTGCAATTCCGCCTCGGCGCCCGCCTTGCCGCCCTGCCGCCCCGCCTCCAAGGTTTGCAGCTCGATCAGCTGGCTCAGCTTGCGGCTCAGCGCTTCCGCGCCGGCGCGGCCATCCGCCTCGCCCAGGGCCGCGCCCTCGGCAACGGACTGGTTGAGCAGCGCCACGAAGGCGCGGAACTGGACGCTGGCAAGGTCGTTGCCATCGCCGCCGAGAGGGCGCGCGGCGCCTGCCGCCGCGCCGCTGGCGCCGTGCGCGCCATGGACAGTATCCTGGAGTGTCATGCTTCAGCCTTTGATGAACAAAACGACTTCCTGCGGGCGCTGTGCCTGCAGGTGTTCGTTGATGTTGCTAATGAGCAAATCCTGGCCGGCGACGATGAACTGGTCGGTGACCTCGATGGCGAACAGGCTGCAGCCCTGGCTGCCGCGCAAGCCCAGTTCCGGCGCGCCGTCGATGGGGCCGCGCGTCGCGCCCAGCACGCGGCGGTCGCCCAGCGACGCCGACACCGTGCGCGAGCCGATCACGGCGCCCGCCATCCACGCCGCCAGTTCGCGCTCGCGCTGGCCGCGCAAGCCCACCACCAGGCGCGTGCCCTGCCCGCCCAGCCATTCCGGCCGCAGCGGCAGGGAAAACACCTGGCCGTTCAAGTTGAAGGTGCAGGTCTTCCATTCCTGGCTCACTTCGCCGACCAGGTCCAGCAGGTTGCCCAGCACGCTGTCGAAAGCCGCATAGCTGTCGCCATGCACGTAGGCGGGCGGCGCCAGCGGCACGGCGCCGGGGCGCAGCGCCGACAAGGGACCGAGCTGGGCGCACAGGGCCAGGTACAGCGGCAGCGGCTGCACCGGCCCCGCATCGAGCGCCGCTTCCAGCAGCGGCAGGTGCAGGGTCAGGCTGGACAGGCGCGCCCGCTGTTCCAGCATGGCCAGCCGGTCTTCCAGCCGCGACGAGCCCGTGGCCGTCTGGCGCGCGAGGAAGACGGCCTTGTTGCGCATCAGCGCGGCCAGCGCCTGCGCGCGCTGCAAAATGGCCGAGGCGGCGGGCACCTCGAGCTGGGCCGGCCAGAAGGCGCAGCGGCGCACGCTTTCGTTTTCCTTGCGCAAGATCATCAGCTGCAGATGCACCCAGGCCGGCCCCGGCACCTTGCCGGCCATCAGGCACAGGTTGGCGGCCATGCGCGGCACCTCGTCGGCCAGCGCTTCGGACACTTCGTCCTCGACGAGCGGGCTGTCGACGCGGCGGAACATGGCTGGCTGCCCCGGCAGGCGCAGCGAACGCGCAGTGCCGACGGCCAGGTAGACGGGCAAGTCGTGCTGCTCCATGCCGGCGGCGTACGGCGCCAGGTCCAGTTCCAGCACGTAGTCCTGCGCCTGGCCGGCGTCGTACGCCACCGCCATGCCGTTGGGCAAGATGGCTTGCAGCGCCGTGATGCGCAGCTTGCCGCTGCTCAGCCTAGCCTCGTCGATGGCCAGCACGCGCACGCCCCAGGCGGCCGGCTGGGCGGCCAGCGCCTGCCAGCCCACCAGGGCGTCCACGCGGGCGCTCTCCTGCTGGAAATGCTGCGGAGTGAGCAGCATGCCTTCATGCCACTGGATACGGTCATACAACATTGCTTCGGCCATGGCAGATGCTTCCTCGGTTAGCGGGCGGCGCCCGTCTTGATGTCGCTGGCGGCGAACCCCTGCGCGTTCAGCTGCAGCACATAGGCGCTGCTGCCGAGCAGCAAGCGCTCGCGGTGTTCGCCGGGATTGGCATAATTGGCAAAGACCAGCGCGGCCCAGACGCGCTGCTCGCCGAAGCGTTTGGCGTCCAGCTGCAGCGCCTGGCCCGGCGTGATTTCCACGGCCAGCACCGTCAGGGCTTCGGGAAAGGTGCGCTGCAAGTCGCCCTTGGCGGCAAAATAGCGGCTGGCCGGCATGGCGGCCAGGGTGTCGAGCACGGCCTTGTCCCTGACCAGCACCACGTCGACGGCCAGCGCGCTGTTGCCGTTGGCATCGTTGGCAGCCACCAGGGTCACCGTCTGCCAGTCGGGCTTGACGGGCCGCGGGTCGCCGCGCATCAGGGCCAGCGCGCCGCAGCCGGCCAGCATGCTGGCCGCCAGCAGGGCCAGCGCCAGCTGCGTCATCGCGCGGTGTGCGCCGGCCTGCGTCGATTCGGGCTTGAAAGACATGGAATATCCTGTACGTAATGAGTAAGAAAACCTTAGTAAGTCAGCATCAGCATCTTGCGCAGGCCGGCGCCCAGGCCCGCGCCAAACACCGACAGCAGGGCCGCCGCCAGCAAGCCCGCGCCGAGCCAGGCCTGGCGCCGTCCCAGCACCAGCAGCA
Organism: Janthinobacterium sp. SUN118; assembly: GCF_030397695.1. Taxonomy (NCBI): domain Bacteria; kingdom Pseudomonadati; phylum Pseudomonadota; class Betaproteobacteria; order Burkholderiales; family Oxalobacteraceae; genus Janthinobacterium; species Janthinobacterium sp. SUN118. Next base: position 3,131,106 of record NZ_JAPUBV010000001.1, read on the forward strand.
GCGGCGCGGCAGCAGCGGCGCTGGCCGCCACCGCCTGCTGCGGCAGCGCCGCCTCGCTGCCCAGCGCGATCAGGGCGGCGGCGGCCAGGTAAGACACCAGGTTGCGCGCGCCCTCGCACAGCACTTCGAGCATCAGCAGCACGGGCAGCATGGCGTCCAGCGGCAAGCCCAGCGACGCCTGCAGCACGCCGGCCCACAGCACCGCCTTCACGCCGGGCACGCCGATAGCCCACAGGGCCGTCCAGGCAGCCAGAAAACCGATCAGGAGAATGTCCGCCATGCCCGGCGGCTGGCCGTACACATTCGCCACGAAAACGGCCAGCACGGCGAAAAACAACGCCTCGCCCGTCTTGATGAAGACGGGGCAGATCGAGGCCATCAGCTCCACCACGCCGCGGCTGAAACCGAGGCGCACGCTGAGCGCCTCGATGAATTCGGGCAGCGCCGCCGCGCCGACTGGCGCGAACAGGCAGACGGTGACGGGCTCGCGCAGCGCCGTCAGCACCTGCCACGGGTGCGTCTTCAGGCGCCAGGCCAGCAGCCCCACCACCAGCGCGCAGCACAGCAGCACGCTGCCGTACCAGGTGAGCAGGAAGCCCGTCAGCAGGCCGATCGACTCGCCGCCCGCGCTGCTGGTGGCGGCCGCGGCGAGGATGAAGGCCGTCAGCGGCAAGCCGATATTCACGGAGCGGATGGCCAGCTCCATGCCGCGGTACACGGCTTCGAGGATGCTGCTCAGCTGATTGCTGGCCTCCGGGCGCTGCACGGCCACGGCGGCGCCGAACAGCAGCACGCCGATCAGCACCGACGGCGCCGAGCCGAACGCCATCACGGCATACAGGTTGCGCGGCACCAGCGGCGGCGCCGCCACCGCGCCCGCCGCCGCCTCCCCGGCATGCAGGCTGACCACGGGCGGCGCCTCGGCGCGCATGGCCAGGCGGCCCAGCGACGCTTCCTGGCCCGCATCGAGGCCGGCGCCGGCCGCGCCCAGGCTGGCCAGCACGGCGCCGCCCAGGGCGCACAGCAGCATGAGCAGCAATCCCAGCAGCGCCAGCACGCCGAGGCGGCGCCACTGCTCGCCGGCCGCCGCCATCCGTTGCAAGCCGAAATACACGGCCAGCACGAGGAAGGGCAAGGCCGCCACCTGGATCAGCGACAGATAGATGGTCGACAGGGCGGCAAACAGGGGCGCGCCCTGCGGCCACAGCATGCCGACCCAGGCGCCCAGCAGCACCGCGCCAAGCAAGGTGGCGGGCTGGTGCAGGATGTCGCGCAGCAGCTTCATGACTGCAGGGTCACGGGACGCGCGCAGATCAGCGACACGGCCGCGCAGTTGGCGATGACGGTAAGCGCCGTGCGGGCCATGGCGCAGACGGGATCGACCGCCACGAACAGCACGAAGGCCGCCTCGAACGGCAGCGACAGGCTGGCGCACACCACGCCCATCAGCGACACCGTCACGACGCCGGCCATGCCGGACGAGGCAAAGCCCGTCAGCGCCGACAGCCCGGCCAGCAGGGCCAGGTCGGACGCCGACAGCGTGCGGCCGTACAGGGCGGCGATGAACATGCTGCCGCAGACGAAATACGCGACCGGTCCGGCGCGCAGCAGGGCCACGCTGAGCGGCACAAGCAGTTCCACGCGCGAGCGGGCAAAGCCCAGGCGCCCCACCAGCGCATTGACCATGGCCGGCATGCAGGCGGCGCTGTTGTTGGTCGCCACGCCCAGCGCGAACGGTTCGCGCATGGCCTTCATCACCGCGCGCGCACCGACCCCGGCGCGGTGGCGCACGACGGCCATGGCCACGCCGACCAGCAGTACGCTGACGGCCAGGAAGCCGCCGACGAAACCGGCCATGGCCGCCATCGGCGCCAGGCCCGTGCGCGCCACCTGGCCGGCCGCCATGCACACGAGGATCAACGGCAGCGGCAGGTTGATCCAGCCGGTCAGGGTCTGGCACGCCTTGTAGACGGTTTCCAGCGCATCCTGCAAGCCCGTCGAGATGCGGCTCGGCACCTGGCCCACGGCAAAACCGAACAGCAGCGCGAAGACCAGCGCCTTGAGCGTTTCGCCATTCGCCAGCGCGGCGAAGATATTCGACGGGATCAGGGTGCGCAGGATCTCCTGCGCGCTGGCCGAGGCCGGCGCCGGCTCCGGCGTCAGCAGGGCCATGGCCGTGTTGCTGCCATCGGCATCGCCGCCGACGATATGCCCGAGCGCGGCGCGCGTGCCCTCGGACATGCCGCCGCCCGGATGCAGCAGCCAGGTGGCGACGGTGGCCAGCACGGCCGCGGCCAGCGCCAGCAGCACGAACACCACCACCACGCGCTGCACGATCTTGCCGGCCCCGCCCTCGCGGTACAGGTTTTGCAGGCTCAGCACCACCGCCGACATCATGAACGGCAGCACCACCATCGTCAGCAGGTCGACGTAGACGACGCCGACCAGGCCCAGCGGACGCGCCACGCCGGGCGCCGCCCAACCGATGCTCGCGCCCAGCAGCACGCAGGCCAGCACCATGAAGGGATTGATGGCCAGCGCGCGGAAGCGGCGCAAGACGGCGCCCGGCTGCGGCGCGGGCACGGCGGCCACGCTGTCGATGTCGGCATTCACGGGGGTATGCATGGTCTACCTCGCCAGTTTCAGAGCGCTGGCCACGCTGGGCTTGTCGGCGCGCGTGCCGATCACCTCGTTGACCAGGGACAATAATGTCGTGTCGCGCACGCCCACCATCACGCTCAGCACGGATTGCGCATCGCTGAAGGTCACCGTGCGCAGGGTCAGGGCCAGGCGCGGATCGCGCTCGAGCACGGCGCGCACCTCGAGCTCGTCGCGGTAGGCGCCGGCCACCTCGCCGCGGCTGACGGCATCCACCAGCGCCGGCCAGGTGGGATACGGCTTCACGGTCGCCTGCGGGAAATGCCGGCGCGCGTACTCCTCCCACGAAGTGTGGGCGATGACGCCGATCTGGCCCTTGAAGTCGCGCATCACCTGCTTCAGCGGGCGCTCGCCGGCCATTTCCGCGAAGCGCACGCGGTTGATCAGCATGGCGTGGCCCAGCAGCATGTACGGCGTCGAGAACAGCACCATCTGGCTGCGCCGGAGCGTGCGCCCCAGGCGGCCGATGGCGATATCGGCCTGGCCGACGCCGACCAGCTCGACCACGCCGTCGATGCTGGCGCCGCTGCGGTCGAAGCGCACGGGCACGCCCAGCTCCTTGCCGATGCTGCGCGCCAGATCGACGTCAATGCCGCTCAGCACGCCATTTTTCTCCGTGTAGAACGGCGGGCTGTCGGCCTTGAACATGGCCACCACCAGTTCGCCGCGCGCGACGATGCGGGCGATGTCGGGCGCCATCAGGCGGCCATCGGCGCCGCGCACGAGGGGCGAGCCGGCCGGCAGCGGCGGCAGGCCGTCCGTGGCCAGCGCGGGCGCGCAGGCGCAGGCCAGCGCCAGCGCCAGGGCGCGGCAGCAGCGTGGCAGGCGCGTCATGGCGCCTCCCCCGCCGGCGCGGCGGCCGCCACCGGCGGCGCGACCGCCACGGCCGATGGCGTTGCAGCGGCGGCGGCGCCATGGCCGCGCGCGACGCCATGGCCGCGCGACACGCCTGGCGCTTCCCCGGCGGCCAGCCTCTGGCCCAGCTGGAAACCCAGCGCGAACAGCAGCACCAGCAGGGCCACCACCGCAAAAAACCCGACGGCCACCAGGCGCGGGGTAAGGCTTAATCGGTATTCCATCGGCTCACTCGGCAAAGTCAAGGTTCATCGGATGTAACGGACGTTCAGGGCACGGCCACGGTCATCTGGCCCGGCATGCAGATTTCAATCACGCCGCCGAACATGCACATCAGCTTGGAAGCGTTGTTCAGGGTCGGCATATTGCCCAGCAAGACCGTGGGCGAACCGGGCACCCACGGCGCAGTGGTCATGGGAATGCACGGCATGGGCACCAGCACGCCCAGCGCCGCCGCCGTGGCCGCCGCCACCTGCGGGTTGGCCATCGACATGCACATGCCGAAGGGCAGGATGTTGACCATGGGCTTGTTGTCCATGATGTTGGCGTCCGGCATAATCGTCATCACCTTGTTCAACGGCAGCACCATCAGCGTGCCGGGCGCCATGCCGAACGAGCATTTCAGCATCGCCCCGGCGCAGACTTGTTGTCCCATCAGTCCCCCCTTAGCAGTTTTTTCAGGCGCTCGAACAGGGCCGGCGCCGCCTCGGCATTGCCCTGGCGCCGGCCCTGCGCATCGAAGCGGGCCGGCGCCGCCAGCGGCACGCCTTCGCGGTAAATCACTTCTTCCATCAGCGCGCCGCCGGGCCAGTAGCGGCGCAGCGGCCCATGCAGCAGGTTGGCGCGGTAGGTGCAGCGCTGCAGCACCTGGCCTTCGGCGTCGTAATCGGCGCTCTCGCCTTCGAGCAGGCCGGCGCGGTACCAGGCGCTGCGCACCTGGCGTCCCTCGTGGTAGAACAGGGCCTGGCCGTCGAGCTGGCCGTCGGCCAGCTGCAGCCGCGCCGTCATCTGGCCCGCCTCGTCGAACGACAGCGACGGTCCGCTGGCGACGCCGCCCGACATGGTCTGCGCGGCGATCCGGCGGCCGTGGAGGAAGGTTTCGATGAGGCCGTGCGCCAGGCCGTGCTGGAAGGCGCTGCGCTGCACCACCACGCCATCGTCGCCATACAGGGCCACCGTGCCGTGCAGCTTGCCATCCTGGAAATGCGCCGTCATCGCTGGCTGGCCGCCCGGCCCGTACTGTTCCAGCGGGCCGTGCAGCACGCCGCCGGCCATGGTGCTGCGCAACAGCAGGATGCCGGCGTCATCGTGCTCCTCCACCACGCGGCTTTCGCGCACGGCGGCGGGGGGAGCGGCGGCGGTTGAAAAGTCGCTCGTCATCTAGTTCACCTTCGCCATGGCGCCCTTGAGCGTGAGCATGGCGCCTGCTTCCACCGTCTGCGTGGCGTCGGCCTTGCTGTTGATGACGGGCGCCTTGTGGTCGATCTGCACGCCCGCCTTGGTACTGAGCTTGGTGCCCGCCTCGCAAGCCAGCTCGGTGCCGGCCTTGTTGCTCAGCGCCGTGCCGGCCTTGGCCGCCAGCGTGGTGCCCGCTTCCAGCGCGACGGCGCCGTCCGAGACGATCTTGATGGCGCCCTTCACCGTAATGCTCAGGCTGCCGTCGATGGTCAGCGCATAGTCGCCCTTCACCGTGTGCTTGAACGCGGCCTCGTTGGCGTGCGTCTCGGCGCCCGTCACGGTCACGCCGCGCGTGCCGGCCACCGTGTGCGTTTCCTTGCCCTTCTTGACGTCGACCGTGCGGTCGCCCTCGTCCAGGGTATGGATTTCGGCGCCCTTTTTGACGGTCGTCGTCAGCGCATTCTCGATTTCCGTCAGCATGTCCTTCTGCGCGTGCAGGTACAGCTGCTCGGCGTCCTTCTTGTCTTCGAAGCGCAATTCGTTGCCGGCGCTGCCCTGCTTCGACGACAGCGTGCGCAGGATGGACTGCGTCTGGTTGGCGGGCAAGGTGGCCGGCGTGACGTTCGTGCCGTTGTAGACGCTGCCCGTTACCAGCGGCCGGTCCGGGTCGCCGTTCATGTAGCTGATCACCACTTCGTGCCCCACGCGCGGCAGGAAGAAGGCGCCCACACCCTTGCCCGCCGTCGCCTGCGCCACGCGTATCCACGGCGCGCGCTTGTCGTCGGCGGCGTCGCGGTCCCAGGGAAAGCGCACCTTGACGCGGCCATGCTTGTCGGTCCAGATTTCCTCGCCGGCCGGCCCCACGACCTTTGCCGTTTCGCAGCCGGCCGCGCGCGGACGCGTCGTCACCACGGGCGCGCGGAACGGCACGGCGGCGGGAAAGGCTTCGAAACAGTTGCTGTAGCCCTCGCTGTTCGCCGTATGCTGCACGCGGCGCAGCACGAAGCTGGCGTTCAGCGCCGCCACGAAATGGCCGGACAGCGCAAAGCGCGTGCCGGCCGCGAACGGATAGCAATAGCTGTCGCCGCGCAGCACCTCGGCCGTGGCCTGGTCCGCCTCCACGCGCAGCTGGGCCAGCGCCTTGGCGGCGGCCACCGTCGGATGGCCGCTGGCAAACTCATAGCTCTTGCCCTTGCCGCCCGTGGCCGCGAAGCTGCCTTCGAGCGAGGTGTCCGGGGTGACGAAGTCGTAGTCGTTGACGGTCATCTGCTGCAGCGCGATGCGGTGCTCGCTGGCGAAGCGCGTCACCGTGTCGGCGGGCCGCTGCATGCCCGTGTCGGGCCAGAAGCGGGCCGTGGCCGCGCCCGCGCAATCGGCGCAATGGGCCGGCGCGTCGGCCAGCACCATGGTGTGGCCGCTGCTGCTGAAGGTGAAGAAATAGAAGATGCCGGCCTGCTCCATCAGGCGCGAAATGAAGTCGAACGCCGTCTCGTCGTACTGCACGCAATACTCGCGCGCGGCATACGTGCCCGCCAGCTTGGAATCGAAGGCGATGCCAAAGCTCGTCAGCACGGCCTTGATGACGGCGTCCACGCCCTGGTTGGGGAAGATCTTGCGGTCGCGCGACAGGGTCAGCAGCCACAGGGCCGGCGCCAGTTCCGCCTCGTAGGCGGCGAAATCGCGGTCCTGGCCGCTCTGGATGAAGCGCGTGACGATGCCGCTGACGTAGCGCGACGGGCCGTCGGGCAGCGCGATGGTCACCGTCATGTCCTTGCCCACGACGGCTGCGGCGCTGAGGCTGGTGCTGGGCGAGCGCATGTGCAGGTGGAAGCGGAACAGCTCGGACAGTCCCTCGCTGCCCGTCATGCTGTCGAGCAGCAAATCGTCGGCGCCCAGCGGCGAACTGACGCGCAGCAAGCCCGCCTGCTTGAAGTTGGCCTTCATGCGGCCCCCCGCACGGGGCTGTCCCGGAAACCGTAGACGAACTGCTGGCCGGCGCCCATGGCCATGTGCACGGCCGAGAACGCGGAAGCCGTGGCGATGCGCTCGAGCACCAGGCCCGACAATTGCGGCAAGACCGTCTGCGTGAGGATGTAATCGATATTGCGCGCGCCGCTGTCGACTTCCGTGCAGCGCGCCGTGATGGCGGCCGTCACGGCGTCGTCCCAGCTGAAGCGCGCGTGGTGGTTGGCGGCGAAGCGCTCGGCCAGGCGCGCCAGCTTCATTTCGACGATGACGCTGATTTCCGCGTCGCCCAGCGGGTAGTACGGCACCAGCACCACGCGCCCCAGGAAGGCGGGGCTGAACTGGCGCAGCAGGGCCGGGCGCAATTGCGCCACCAGGGCTTCGGGGTCGGGCAGGCGCTTGCCGCGCGCATCCTGGCAGGCGCGCGTGATCACATCCTGCGCCGCGTTCGACGTCAGCAAAATCAAGGTGTGCTTGAAGTCGATGCTGACGCCCTCGCCGTCTTCCATCGTGCCCTTGTCGAAGACCTGGAAGAACAGCTCGAGCACGTCGGGATGGGCTTTTTCCATTTCATCGAGCAGCACCACGCTGTACGGACGGCGGCGCACGGCTTCCGTCAGCACGCCGCCCTTGCCGTAGCCGACATAGCCGGGCGGCGCGCCCTTCAGGCTCGAAATCGTGTGCGCTTCCTGGAATTCCGACATATTAATCGTGATCATGTTGCGCTCGCCGCCATACAGCATGTCGGCCAGCGCGCACGCCGTTTCCGTCTTGCCCACGCCGCTGGGGCCCACCAGCATGAACACGCCGACGGGCTTGCCCGGATCGTCCAGCTCGGCGCGAAAGGTGCGCACGCGGCGCGCGATGGCGTCCAGCGCCTGGTCCTGCCCCACCACGCGCTCGCACAGGCGCTCGTGCAATTGCAGCACCGTGTGCACCTCGTCGGCCAGCATCTTGCCGACGGGTATGCCGGTCCAGCCCGAGATGACGCCCGCCACCATGGACGAATCGACGCAGACGGGCACCATGGCTTCGTCGTCCTGGATCGCTTCGAGTCCCTTTTGCAGGCGCTGCAGCTGGGCCGCCTGCGCCGCATGTTCGTCGGCTTCGGCACCGGTATCGCCGCCGGCGTCGGCCCCGCCCACGCGCGCGGCGATCGTGCGCCGCAGGGCCAGGATTTCCTCCACGGCGCGGCGTTCTTCCGCCAGCTTGGCCACCAGGGCCGCATGGCGCTCGTTCATGCGCGCCAGGCTGGCCGCCTGCCGTTCGCCTTCGGCCGCGTCGCCCTCGCCACGCCCCAGCTGCTGGCGCACGATGCGCAAGCCTTCCGTGGCCTGCACCATGTCGTATTCGAGCGCCTCGAGCTGCGGCGGCGTGCCGGCCAGCGCGATGGCCACGCGCGCGCACGCCGTATCGAGCACGCTGATGGCCTTGTCCGGCAGCTGGCGTCCCGTGATGTAGCGCTGCGACAGGCGCACGGCGTCGCGCACGGCTTCGTCGAGGATTTCCACCTGGTGGTGGCGCTCGAGGGTGGCCACCATGCCGCGCAACATGCCGATGGCCGCTTCCGGCGTCGGCTCTTCCACCTTCACCACCTGGAAGCGGCGCGCCAGGGCCGGGTCGCGCTCGACGTGCTTCTTGTACTCGGCCCAGGTGGTGGCGGCGATGGTGCGCAGTTCGCCACGCGCCAGCGCCGGTTTCAGCAGGTTGGCGGCGTCGCCCTGCCCTTCGCTGCCGCCCGCGCCGATCAGCTGGTGCGCCTCGTCGATGAAAAGGATGACGGGCGTGGCGGCCGCGCGCACTTCGGCGATCACGGATTTCAGCCGCTGCTCGTACTCGCCGCGCACGCCGGCGCCCGCCTGCAGCAGCGCCAGGTCCAGCGAGCAGACGCGCACGTCGGCCAGCACGGCCGGCACGCTGCCTTCGGCCACGCGCAAGGCAAAGCCTTCCACCACGGCCGTCTTGCCGACGCCCGCCTCGCCGGTGAGGATGGGATTGTTCTGGCGGCGGCGCAGCAGAATGTCGATGATCTGGCGGATTTCCGCATTCCGGCCGCGCACGGGGTCGATGCGCCCGGCGCGCGCCTGCGCCGTCATGTCCACCGTGTACAGGTCCAGCGCCGGCGTGCCGTTCGCCCCGCCGCCGGCGCTGCCGGGCATGGCGGGCGCCAGCGGCGCGCCCGGCGCGGCGCCGGCGGGACCGGCGTCCTCGCTGGAGCCGGCCAGCAGCGACGCCAGCTGCGCCTTCAGCGATTCGCGCGGTATCGTCAGCAACGCCGGCGCCGTCTCGATCAGCATGCCGCGCAGGCTGTCCAGTTCCAGCAGGGACAGCAGGACGGTGCCGGAGCGGATCTGCTGGCTGCCCAGCAGCATGGAACTGGTGAGCCAGGCCTCGCGCAGCAGCGGCACGAAATGCGGCGACATGGCCGGCGTGCGGCTGTTGCCGCGCTTGAAGCCGTCGATGCACGCCTGCACCTGCGTGCGCACGGCGTCCGCATCGACGCCGAAGTGCGCCAGCAGCAAGACCCAGTCGGGAGCGCCCGCGTCGAGCAGCGCCAGCAACAGGTGTTCGACTTCCACATTGAAGTGCGTCTGCTTGACGCACAGTTCCGCCGCGCCGCCCATGGCCCGCTTGCACTCGGGATTGAGGTGGGACAGCAAGGTGCGGATATCGATTTCCATGGGGCTCAGTTCCAGTCGTCGGCGTGGGTGGGGGTGGTGCCGGCATGGGCGCCGGCCGCGTTCAGCACGAAACGCACCGGCTGCACATGCGCGGACGATGCGCCGCCGGCGCGGCCGCACAGCCAGGCGCTGTGGCCGAGCCGGGGCGCCAGCGCCTGGGCCGCGGGCCGTTCCAGCGTGCTGGCCGGCGACGCGGCCAGGGTCAGTTCCAGGGTCGCCGTCATGCCGCGCTGCAGGTGGCGCGCCACCAGCCAGGCCAGCAGCGCGCACTGCGCGCCGCCGGGCAGCAGCGCGGCGAATTGCGCCGGCGCCAGCGCCGGTGCCGTGAGCGCGATGCCAGCCGACTGGTCCCAGGCGCGCGCGCCCAGGCAGGCGCCCATGCCCAGGGTTTGCGCGCCCATGCCGCGCCGCGCCTGGCGGCCTTGCAGGCGGGCGCGGTCGCTGGCGGCCAGTTCCTGCCAGGCGCCGATGAATTGCTGGCCGCGAAAATCGATGCCCATGCGGTCGCGCAGCAGGGTCAGCAAGGTGGCCATGGAACGGGGGGCGGCCCCCTGCAAGCCCGCGTGGCGCAGCCAGGCCAGCTCGCCGCCGGGCGCCTGCGCGCCCTCGGCGCGGCCCAGGCCGGACAAGGCGTCGAGGCTGCGCGGCAGCGGCGCCGTCGGCCGCTGCCCTGGCTGCGGCACGGGAGAAACGCTGCCCGGCTGCAGCGCCAGGTGGTGCTTGCCGCGCCCCCGGTACCAGAATCCCAGCAGGCGCTGGTTGAAGATGTCGAGGAAATCGAGGCCGGCGCCGTCGCGCTGGCGGCGCCCTGCCAGCAGCAGTTCCGTGAATGGCGCGGCCAGCGGGCCCTGCGCGCCGGCCAGCGACAGCGCCGCCGTGCGCAGGGTCAGGGCCGGTCCCGGGCGCGCGCTGTCGCCCAGGCTGGCGATGTCGCTGGGGGCAAACGCCATGTCCACGTGGGCGCCCAGGCGCAGCGCCTCGTCCAGGCCCTGGCCGTGGCCGACCTGTGTACGCGCGGGCGCACTGCGTTCGAGCAGGCTGATGGCCTGGAACAGGTTGAAGGTGTGCGGCGCGCGGCGCAGCAGTGCGATCAGATCAGGCATTGTCGTCCCGTCATGGCAGGCCATTGCATCCAGGGTTCGCCGTGGCGCACGACGGACAGGCGCACGAAGGAATTGGCGGTCGTGTACAGGGCGAAGAAGCGCGCCAGCACGCCGGCCAGCACCAGCGGCGACGTGCCGGCGAAGGCGTCCGTGTCGAATTCGAGCACGATATCGGTGCCGCGGCAGTGACCGCGCCAGCCCTCGCTGCCGACGCGGGCCGTGCCGGCGCGGGCAGCCAGGCGCTTGATGCCGCGGATCTGCACCTGGTCGCGCGCGCTGCCGCCGGCAAACAGCAGCAGCATGTCGCGCAGCGTATCGGCGCCCGTGCTGCCATCGACGAGCGAACGGTGGTTCAGGCGCAGCAGCGACACGAGCGACCACAGGGCGTGGTTGGCCATGGTGGGCGGGCGCTGCACGCTGGGCTGGTACAGCGCGCGGATGGTCGTCGAGGCAGCCACGCCGTCGCCGTAAAAGCGCGTGCCGGGGCCGATCTGCTCGGCCAGCAGGCGGTTCGTGCACAGCAGGCGCGCATACGCCACCGGCTCGCTCAAGGCTTCCCGCACGTCGCCCCGGTCGACAAAGCCCAGGTACACATCGGTGCCGCAGATGCCCTTGCGCAGACTCGTTTCGCGGCGCATGGTCCAGGATAGCGCTGGCGCCTCCGCGTCGGCGCCCTCGCCGCCCGCCTGCGCAAACGCGCTGGGGATGTCCACGCTGCGTTCGCCGCGCGGGTCGGATACCGTCACGCCGAGGACCGAGTGCACTTCCATGACGGCGTCGCGCCGGCGGTCGGGCACGAGCAGGTATTCATAGTGGCGCCGGTCGAAGACGACGGGCTCGCTGGTGACGGGGAACAGATTGAGGGCCGGCACGCAGCCAAGCAGCACGTTGCCGGCGTCGAGCAGCGCCAGCACGGGCGCGCTGTGGCCGAACACGAGGCGCAGCGCGAAGCCGGCGCCGCTGCCCAGGCGCCCGCGCAGGCCGCTGACGTCGAAAAACTGGAACTTGCGGGGAAAGGCGAAATACTCCTGCAGCAGGCCGTACGCGGGATGCGCGTGGGCCGGGCCGCCCAGCATGGCCTCGTCCTCGGCAAAGCCCACCTCGGCCAGGTGGCGCGCCGCCAGCCGCTGCACGCCGCCGCTGGACACCACTTCCAGGTGATCGAGGCTGCTGATCAGCATTTCATGCAGCGGCATGGTGGTCAGCAGATCGCCCGACAGGTGCAGGCGCAGCGTGTCGAGTTCCAGCTCGGCCACGTCGACGCCCTCGTCGCAGCGCACCTCGAGGCGCAGGGTGCGCGGATCTTCCTGCACGATGGCATGCACGCGCAGCGGCCACAGGGTGGTCTCCCACGCCACCTGGAAGCGGCACTGCTCGCCCGTGGCGGCCGTGGCCGACAGCATGGTGCCGCGCGCCACCCGCGTGCCGGCCGTGACCTTGCCTTCCGTGGGGTCGAGCGCCATCTGCATCACCGTCATGGCCGGCACGGGCTGCGTCAGGCTGGGACACAGGTTGTCGAGCATGGCGGCGGCCACGCTGGGGAAATCGCGGTCGAGCTCGCGGTGCACGCGGGCGTTCAGGAAGGCGACGGACTGGATCAGGTGCTCCGTGTGCGGGTCGGCCGTCTCGGCGCCCGTCAGCACCAGGCGCTGCGCCACCTTCGGGTAGCGGGCGGCGAAATCGGCCGACTGCGTGCGCAGATAGGCCAGTTCGCGCCGGTAGTATTCGAGCAGCTCGTCCTGGGGATTCATGCGCATCGCGTCGCCCCCTGGGCGGCCCGGTCGTCGAGCACGACGTCGAACTGCACCTGGCACAGCTGGCGCCCCAGCATCGCCGTCGCCGCGATGGCCACGCGCGCCGCCGTCGGCTTGCCGGCATCCGGCGCGACCCGCACGCTGACGCGCGACAGCCGCGGCTCGTACAGGGCGACGGCGTGCGCCAGCACCTGCTGCCACAGGGCCAGGTCGGCGGCCGACTGCGGCGACAGCGCCAGGGTGTCGGGCAAGCCGTAGTCGAGCACCGTGGGCGCGTCGCCGAGGAACTGCGCGATGCTCATCCCGTTGCGCACATTGAACAGGCGCGCCAGATCGAGCTGCAGCGAGTGCCGCAAGCCATCCACGTCGAGCACCCTTCCATCGGCGGACGCATCCGGCTCGCCGCCGAGGCGGTCGAACAGGGGAACTAGCGAGCCGGCTGGCGTGGCGTGCATGGAAAACCCATTCAGGTGGTTACTGGAAAGTCCGGCTCCCTGCCATGGCAAGGCGCGCCCGGGGAAACGGAGAGTGCGGATTGATGGTAGGACCGGGGGATGGCGTAACACAAGTAACAGGTGGGTATCAGGGACGGGAGTCGTTGCCGGGCGGATGGATCAAGGACAGCCGGGCGACTAGTCGAACAGATGCATGACTGCCGCCGCAACTTTCTTCATGTCGGCCAGCTTGAATGCATTCGACAGTTTTGATGCAATCTCGGCCATCGCAGTCACCTTGCCCTTGCTGCCAAACGTGGTCTTGAATGCGGCGGGATCACGACGCCGCTGCGCTTCGATCGCCTTGCCCATCGAGGTCGGCATGGCACTGATCGTCACCGGGACAATATTCGGCGTGTGCCAGGCTTCGACCCTGTTGATCGTTACCTGTGGCGACGTCAGGGTATCCATGAAGACCACTTTCTGCCCCCACAATCCCAGCGCGTCCATGCCGCCGCTTTTCATGCCGACGTGCACCACGTCGCAGTCATAGAAGGTGGTCATGTAATTGAAAAAACCGTTCTCCTGGAATCGCCCCATGAAGCCTTCCCGCCGGCTGCGCTTCCAGAATGCGCCGAGATTGAAGACAAAGGGCAATGCCGCGGTTTCCTCGTTAAAACCATCGCCCACGAGAAAAATGGCCTTCACGTTACAGAACGCGTACAGCGCGGCGCACAGCTGAAAATTGCCTGTTTCGGAGGAATCATAGTGCGGGTTGGCGCCGCCCAGTGCGCGCGACGGATTCGGCGCGCCGGACGTGCGGCCCCACATGCAGATGAACTTTTCGCGTCCGGTGGACCTGCCGAAACGGTCTATGTATTCCTGCATGAACGACATGCAGATGTCGTTGTAGGCCTTGGACTGCACTTGTTCCCCGCCGCGCACGATATCGGCCCAGACCGGACTCAAAGGCTGGCCCCTGGCCATCTGCTGCACCGCGTCTTTCGCATAGAACGTGGCGTCATACGGTGTGCGGGCATTGTCGAGATTTGCCACCGCCGACATACCCACCATCGCCCAGTTCTTCGTGAGCGGGTCCGTGTGGTACAGGGTAAACCGGTTGCCGACCTTGAGAATCGGCTGTATGGCGAAATGAATATCGTTGAACAGGCCTGCCGCGCCAAATTCTTCCGCCACCACGAGCAGTATCGCAAATGGCCTCGATGGATCGACCGAGAAATGGTGAATCGCCGCCGCGTAGATATGGCAAAAATCACCGGTTTGCCAGCTGCCGATGACGAAAACCGGGCCATCCCTGTGCGCCGCCAGGCAATCCTTGAAACGGTCACAGATGACCGCCCTGTCCTTGCGCTCGTCCGGGGTGAATGTGATGGGGATTTTATACATGGATGCAATTCAATCAATGACCAGACTGCCCAGGGTTCCTGGACGGGACCAGCACGGATACGGAGTCGAACGATGGCGGAAGCCTTCCCTGGCCAGCAGCAGCCATGCCGCTATCGGCATGAGCACACACCGGAACGCTGGTCGTGGCCCATATCGGCCTGTTTTATTAGCGGGCAACAAGGCGCTGGCTGCGATACGCACGGGCAGCACCGCTGTCACTCGTGGGCGCGGAAGCGATAACGGCTGCCTTGCCGCCTTCATTGACCTGACTTGCGCCGGCATGGCCTTTGACACTGCAAAGTACCGTGCGCGTTGCCATGGCATATTGAAAGCGCAGTACATATTGCAGGCCATGGCCGTTTTCAGATTGACAACCGTTCAACACTATCTTGCCTTGAAACGTGCTCTTCAAACCTTTGGACATGAGCAAATGTGCAAGCTGTTCTGGCGTCACCGGCCCGAAAAATTGCGCTGCCTGTGCCACGTCGGCGGGCACTGGCGCAGCGCCATGCGCGTCGATGTACAGCGTGCCATCGTCGTCTAGTGTATTGAGCAAGTGTGGTGACGCCGTCTCCAGCGCAATGGACGTATTTTCCGGAGCGTCAGGCGTCTTGCATCGTCGCCTGCCTTCTGCTGCTTGTTGCATCACGGCGTCTGCATGGCCGGCGACGACGATTAATTTGGCAACCATTTTGATTTCTCCAGTGTATGTCCACCAAGGGGCGCCGGGATCAGGAGCCAATCAGGCATTGTCAGAGAATCACGCATAATTGGCGGGCTTGGCGCTTAATTCTTTTTGACCAACAGATGGCCGAACGTAAAGGTATAAGGCATGAAGCGCTCAACCAGATCAGCAACCGCAGTTGATAAATCGACACGCCACAATCCGTCATTAGGATCGAAAAAATGGAGCCCTTCCCCCGAGTAATGCAGGACGACCGTATGTCCTAAAGGTTGCTGAAGGTCAAAAAGCGTTGCAGCATTACCCGCTTTTTTACTCAGCAAAATCAGAGTTTCAATCAACGGACCAGTCCCGCCCTCATAGTAAGAAGAAAGGGTGCCGATATTCTTGATTCCATTACCAACCATCATCTCCGTAATGACATTGTGGCGAACCTGTATTGCCGTGTTCTGAGTCAACCGCCCCGATAGATTTTCTATGTTCGCATCTATATTTCCAAGTTCGTCTCGCACATACATCGGCCTCGCCACGTCGTGAACTTTAAGTTGCTGCGCCTGCATATGCGACTCGGCCTTGCGTGCTACCGAAGATATGCGATCGAACATTTCATAGATAGCTTGCACCGCATCGCCAGTATCTAGCGCGTGTTTGCAAAACTCAATTGAGATTCCCCAACACGCACCGCCAGGCCGCGCCCTGAACATGGCTTGATTGCAACCGACCAAATGTTCGAGTGCCATACATTTACCCCGACTCTGAAAATTTTCTTAACAACCTGGCGAAATTGCGATAATCGTTTTACCCGGGATACCAGGCGCATTTCACGCGCTGCCATAAACTGCCATGCCCCACCTCGTGGCGCTTTTGTTGAGTGGAAGGCATGCGGACATCCAGACCAATACCTCACCCCAGTGGCAAAACGGATATGCCGATAGCCAGGCGGTTCCGCACCGGGCGCCTCCCTATGTCGCCTTCGGCGACCTGCAGAAGCTAAGGTTTGTCGAAATGCAAGGTAACGCAAGCAAAGCGTCCATGTTGTGGCGCTAACTTAGCCGCTATGCTCACAGGTTATATTGGCGTCGTGCAATTTTTTATGCACGCGCTCTACTCCTTAATCCGCCTTCATCGTCTCCAGATTCCAGTTCCACGTGCCCGTGCCCTTGGACGTCGAATCCGTCTTCTGCTGCGTGAAGTCGGCCTTGATCTTGGTGAAATTGATCGAGAACGAATCGTTCGGGATGCCGCCGCCGCCGCTGCAGCTCATTTGCGAGATCATGGCGTTGTCCATGACGTAGGTCATAAAGTTCATGTAGACGCCGTTTTCCACGCGGCCGATGTTCAGCTTGGCCGGACCGATCTTGGTGCCCTGGGTGCAAGCCTTGAACAGTTCCGTGGTCGACAGGTCGGACGACTTCGAGAACGACATTTCCGACAGCACGGCGCGGCCCATGGTGCGTTCCGTGTTGCCGGCATCGTTACCCATGGGCAGGTAGGCGTTGTGGGAAAACGAGCTGACGATGATCTTGTCGGCATAGCCCGTGATGGTGCAGTTGCCCTTGATGGTGGCGCCCAGATCAAGGATGAGTACGTCTGACATGAATAGCTCCGTAAGGTGAACGCAGCGGCAGCGGCGTCATGCCGCGGCCGTGCGGAGGTGCGTTAGGAATGGACCATCAAGCGGCCGAGGCCGGCAATTCCGCCACCAGGCGTATCGAGGTGGTCAGCTCTTCCATCTGGAAGTGCGGCTTGAGGAACACGGTGGCCGAGTAGGCGCCCGGCTTGCCGGCCACTTCGGTCACGTCGACCCGCCCTTCGGACAGCGGGAAACGCGCCTTCTCGCCCTGCGAGGCGTTGGAACTGAGCAGCACGTAGTCGCTGAGCCAGTTGTTGAGGAAGTTTTCCACGCTCGAACGCGTCTGGAAGCTGCCCACCTTGTCGCGCATGATCACCTTGATGTAGTGGGCGAAGCGCGAGGCGGCCAGCACGTACGGCAGGCGCGAGGACAGCGCCGCGTTGGCATTGGCCGTGTCCAGGTTGTACAGCTTGGGCTTGTTGACGGACTGGCCGCCGAAGAAGGCCGCCATGTCCGACCCCTTGGAATTGACCACCGCGATGAAGCCCAGGTCGTTGAGTTCCTTTTCGCGCCGGTCCGTGATCGCCACTTCCGTCGGGCACTTGAGCACCACGTCGCCATCGTCCGTCTTGAACGAGTGCGCCGTCAGGCCCGTGATCTTGCCGCCGCCCTCGACGCCGCGGATGGCCGTCGTCCAGCTGTGCTTGGCGAAGGAATCCGTGATGCGCAAGCCCAGCTGGTAGGCCGCGTTGGCCCACAGGTATTTGCCGTGGTCCTTGCCGTCGACGTCTTCCTCGTAGGCGAACGATTCGACCGGGTTGGTCTTGGCGCCGTACGGCAGGCGCGCCGCGTAACGGGGCAGCACCAGGGCCACGTAGCGCGAATCTTCCGTTTCGCGGAAGCCGCGCCAGGTGGTCAGCTCGGCGCTCTCGAAGATCTTCGACAGGTCGCGCGGCACGCCCAGCTCGGTAAACGAGGTCATGTCGAACAGCGACGGCGACGCGGCGGCGATGAACGGCGCGTGGGCGGCGGCCGCCACTTTCGACAGGCGCTGCAGCAGGGCCATGTCTTGCGGATCGCGGCCAAAATAATAGTCGCCGATGAACAGCGAGTACGGGTGGCCGCCGAAAGTGCCGTATTCCTCTTCGTAGACTTTCTTGAAGAGCACGCTCATGTCGTGGTCGACGGCGCCTTCCAGGTCTTTCAGCAGTTCCTTTTTCGACACGTTGAGCAGGCGCAGTTTCAGCTTGCTGCCCGTTTCCGTGCCCATCACCATGTCGCGCAGGCCGCGCCAGGAACCTTCCAGTGCCTGGAAGCGCTCGTCGTGCAGGATGGCGTTGAGCTGCTCGCTGAGGATGGTGTCGATCTGCGCCACGCGCTCGTTGATCATGGTGACGATGCCCTTGTCGGGCGCTTTTTTCATGCCTTCGTCGAGCACCTGGGTGGCGAATTGCCCCAGGAGCGTGCGCGCGTAGGCGTTTTGCGATGGCTCGACTGCCATTTTTCCTTCCTGGACGATGCGATCCAACAGGCTGAGTTCCTCGTTGGTAGTGCTTGCACCGGCCTGTACCGCTTGCTTGCTGGCCATGATGGTTTCTTTCTCTGAATGTGGGAGAAAACAGCGCGTGGGCGCTATCAGGATGCGGCGGGCTCGGTGCTCTCGGCAGCCGCTTCAGGTGCCGCGGCCGTGGCCGCCGGGGTGGCCGTGCCGCCTTCTGCCTGCAAGGTTTTGAGCTCTTCCGTGTTCTGCACGATATTTTCCAGCAAGGAATCGAGCTCGTCGTTGCCATCGAGCTTGCCCAGCAGGTCGCGCAGTTGCTGGCGCACTTCCAGCAGCTTGGCCAGCCGCGGGATCTGCCTGGTGATGGCTTCGGGATGGAAATCGTCGAATTGCTTGAAGTTCAGTTCGATCTTCAGGTTGCCGTCCTTCTTGTAGGTATCGGGCACGGACAGGTCGAGGCGCGGCGCGATCTTCGCCATCACCTCGTTGAAATTGTCGCGGTCGATTTCCACCAGGCGGCGCGCCTTGAGTTTCGGCGGCGCCACCAGAGGCTGCCCGGACAAGTCGGCTAGCAGGCCCACCACCAGCGGCAATTCCTTTTTCTCGATGGCGCCCCCCACTTCCACGTCGTAGGTAATCTGGACGCGCGGCGGACGGTTCCGTCCCACCCATTTTTGCAAGCTGTCTGACATCACACCCTCACTAGAAATTTTATGCAGCGGAGAGACGGCCAGGTGGGTGGGTGAAGCGCCGCACAGCTTGCGCAAGCCCGGGCCAACCGTTGAAAACACCGTCCACACATGTTGTAAATCGGGTAGTTCGGAAATGATGGTAGGACTGTGCCGCGGCGTAACACAAGTATCAACGTGGTATCAGGCCCGGACCCGTGTGTCGCCTGGGCGCCGTGTTACGCGCCGCTGTTACGCGAAACAGACAGCCGTTAAAAGACGTCCATTTCGCTGTTGCGGCCAAGAAAAATCGTGCTAAGATAGTAAAATTGCATTACAGAAACACATCATCATGTCTGCTTTGCGTGCCTCCGCCCTGCTTCCTTCACCGCACCCGGCCGCCGCATGAAAAACCGGTTTCGCTTTGGTGCCTGGTTCGTCCATCCCTCCACCAACAGCATCGAGAACGCGGACGAGCGGCGCCAGATGGAACCGCGCACGATGGATGTGCTGCTGGCGCTGTGCATGGCGAAGGGCGACATCGTCAGCGCGGACGAGCTGCTGGAGCGGTGCTGGGGCAGCACCCTGTACGGCGACAGTCCCCTCCACAAGAATATCGCGCAACTGCGCCGCCTTCTCGGCGATCACGCCACGTCACCCGTCTACATCGAAACGATACGCAAGCGCGGCTACCGTGCCCTGGCGCCGCTGGACTTCGACTTGCCGGGCAATACCGCGCGCAAGAGCTGGGGCGCCGGCTCGCCGTTTCGCGGCTTGCTGGCCTTCGATGAAAGCCACGCCGACGTGTTTTTCGGGCGCGACGAAAGCATCCGCCAGCTCAGCGACGCCGTGCAGGCACAGGTCAGCAGCGGCTTTGCCCTGATGCTGGTGCTGGGCCCCAGCGGCTCGGGCAAGACCTCGCTGATCCAGGCCGGCCTGCTGCCCGCCCTGTCGGGCGAACGCGCGGGCGCCGAGCTGCGCCTGCTGGCCAGCACCACCTTCGACTTGATCGACCAGGGCGAACAGACCCTGTTTACAGCGCTGGCGGGCGCGCTGCTGGATCTGCAATGGGAAGACCGCTGGGCGTTTCCTGGCGACAATGCCGTTTCCCTCGGCACGCGCCTGGAGCACGGCTGTGCCAGCGTCATCGCCGAGCTGGACGCCGCGCTGGCCGAACGGAACCTGCCCGGCACGCGCTTTGCCATCTTCATCGACCGTTTCGAGGCCCTGTTCAATGTCACGCGCATCGGCGAGCCGGAGCGGCGCGCCTTCCTGCACACGCTGGAACAGCTGGCCCGCAGCAGCGCCGCCGTGCTGGTGCTGGCCTGCCGCAATGATTTCTATCCCAGCCTCGCCAGATACACCCTGCTGACGGAAGGCAAGCGCCACGGCGGCCATTTCGACCTGGGCCCGCCCGGCGTCAGCGATTTTGCGGAAATCATCCGCAAGCCGGCCGCGGCGGCCAAGCTGACGTTCGGCATCGACCCCGTCTCGCTGGCGCGGCTCGACGATGTGCTGTGCAAATGCGCGGCCGACAGTCCCGACGCCCTGCCCCTGCTGCAATATTGCCTGCAGGAACTGTATCGCATGCGCACGCAGGATGGCGAACTGAGCTTCGAAGCCTTCCATCAGCTGGGCGACCTCGAAGGCGCCATCGGCCTGCGCGCGGAACAGGTCGTGCTGGCCATGAGCGAGGCCCAGCAAGCGTTCCTGCCGCATATCATGTCCCTCGTCAGCGTGCTGTCGATCGATGAAGAGAACGTCACCAGCCAGCGCGCGCCGTGGTCGGCCCTGCGCGGCGAGGCGGCGCGCCAGGCGATGGACGCGCTGGTCGAGTCGCGCCTGTTCGTCAGCGACCTGGTCGGTGGCGTGCCCGTGTTCGGCATCGCCCACGACGCCATCCTGCGGCGCTGGCCGCGCATGACGGACTGGATCACGGCCCACCGCGGCGCGCTGCGGGCGCGCGGACGCCTGGCGCAGCAGGCGGGCCGCTGGCGCGACGAAGGCCGGCCCGTGGATTTTTTGTTGCCACAAGGAAAATTGCTCGACGAAGCGAAGGAATTGCGGCAAGCCGGCGTGCTGACGCTGACGGAACCGGAAAGCGAATTCATCCGCAGTTCCGAGCGGCGCGCGCGCCAGCGCGACCGCGTGCGCGTGCTGGCCCTGGCGCTGATCGTCGTGCTGGCCTTGCTGGCGTCCATCCTCGGCCTGAGCGCGCTGGCGGCCAAGCGCACGGCGGAATTGCGCCGCAGCGAGGCCGAAAGCCTGATGGATTTCATGCTGGGCGACTTCGCCGACAAGCTCCGGCCACTGGGCCGGCTGGAATTCCTCGAGTCGGTCAGCCTGAAGGCATTGCGCTACCTGAGCGGTTCGCAGGACGACGACCTGAGCCCGAACGCGCTGACCTTGCGCGCCAGAGGCTTGCAAGTGATTGGTGAAGTGAGCCGTTCACGCGGCGACTCGAAACACGCCATCGATGCTTTGCGACAAGCCAACACCATCCTGATGCGCCAGCACCGCATGGCGCCGCAAGATACGCAGGTGCTGAAGAACCTGGGCGCGAACGCCTACTGGGTGGGACAGATGCACAAGGACCAGAACAATTGGCAGGCGGCCGAAGACGCCTGGCGTGAATACCAGAAATTCGCCGACCTGCTGCACCGGCTGGAGCCCGACAATGTCGAATGGTGGGTGGAACAGTCGTATGCCCACAACAACCTGGGCGCGCTGGCGCAGACGCGCGGCATGCCGCAGCAGGCCGTGCCGCAGTTCCTGCAATCGATCGCCCTGAAGCGGCGCGCGCTGGAACACGCGCCCGATTCGCATAGCGTCGC
Organism: Janthinobacterium sp. SUN118; assembly: GCF_030397695.1. Classification (NCBI taxonomy): domain Bacteria; kingdom Pseudomonadati; phylum Pseudomonadota; class Betaproteobacteria; order Burkholderiales; family Oxalobacteraceae; genus Janthinobacterium; species Janthinobacterium sp. SUN118. Next base: position 3,152,619 of record NZ_JAPUBV010000001.1, read on the forward strand.
CGCCGAGCTGGCCGACAGCTATTCCTGGCTGGCGTCGGCCAAGGAATCGCTGGGCGAGCTGGACGAGGCGCAACAGCTGTACGCGCACGAAATGCAGCTGGCGCTGGACTTGCGCGAGCGTTTCCCTGGCGAATCGATGTGGATCTACCGCCTGGTGCGCGCCTTGCAGCATCGGGCCATGCTGGGCGTGGCGCGCGGCATGGATGCCGATGCCCTGCGCGACTACGATGAAGCGAAACAGTTGTTTACCCAGATCGTGGGACAGGACCGCAACAACCGGGCCTGGCAGGGAGAGCTGACGAACCTGGAGCAGGAGCAACTGCGCGTGATCGCCCGCGGCACGCCGGCGGCCAAGGTATTGCCCAGGCTGACGGCCGTGCATGGACGGCTGCAAACGATGCTGGCCCTGGACCCGAAGAACGCCTCCTGGGCGCGCCGCGAGGCGCTGGCGCGCGCACGCATGGGTGCGGCGCTGCGGGCGACGGGCAAGGCGGAAGCGGCGCGGCAGGAAATCGACAGGGCCAGCGCGGCGCTGCAGCAGCTGTACGCCGGCAACCCATCCAGCCTGAGCGGCAGGCTGGCCCTGATCGAAACCTTGCTGCTGCTGGCGACGCTTCAGCAGGAACAAAAAGATTTCATATCATTAATGATGACATGTAAACAAGCGTATGGCATGATCGAAGAGGAAGGCGCCTCAACGATGAACCATCAAATCCTCGATCCCTGGGTACGCGTCAATGCCTGCCTGCAGAACGAGGAGGCAGTCCAGCTGGCGGCCGACCGTTTGAAGCAGATCGGTTATCGCGAACACTCGTATGTCCAATTCATCTCCACTCGTTAAGAAGGAATCGTATGGCATTTACTACACCGCAGCGTACCATCACCATCTCCATCATAGGCAACGATCAGAATGCGCAAGTGCGGTACAGCTACTGGTCGCCCATCACCGGCCTGACCTATCAGCAATCCCCGATTTGCGACCTGACCAGCAAGCAGGCGACCTATTGCCTGTTCCTCCTGGACTACGAGTCCACGCGCAATGGCTGGACCATTGTCAACACTTCGCCAAACGGCACGTCGCCCGTGCTGGCGCAGGTGGCGGGCGCGTACAACCTGTCGGTGATGACCATCAACCCCTACACCACGCTCGACACATACAACTTCTATATTAACTACCGCAACGCCTTGACCGGCATCGAAGTATCGTTCGATCCTCAGGAAGGCAACATCCCGCCTGGCCGTCCGGAAATGTAATGCTGCAGCTGGCCGCAAATTGCCGTGGCCAGCTCTTCCTGCATGGCCATGCCCAGCTCGCCCCGGCTGTCGAACTGCGATAGCCAGGCAATATGGCCGGCCGCCGCGTCAACCAGGCGCATGCATGCGCGCACGCGGCCCTGCTCGACGCGGATGCTGCCTTCGAGCCGCTGCGCGGGACGCAAGGCACCGGCCCCGGGCCAGGCCGGCGCCATGTCCGGCAACAGCACGCCACTGCCGAAAGCCTGGAACAAGCGGCAACCCAACTCTTCCTCCAGACCGCTGACAAAGACACTGCTGCTGCCATCGCAGGTAAGATTGCGTAACGACAACATCTGCAGCGGAGGTGGCTGGTCCAGGGACTGGAACGACGCCCTCCTTTGCGTGACTTGCGGGACATATTTTCCCAGCGGGATACTAATCTGCACCTCGGGCACGGCCGCCAGACTCTTGTAATAGGCCGCCAGCCGGCCGCGCAAGCGCCCTACCTGCACCCTGACGACGGGATCCAGGCTGGTGTCGTACAGATGCGCGTCGCGGCGAAACACTTCCAGGCCAATCGCATACTCGCTGATCTGATGCTCGAGTCCGCCGAGTTTTTTCTCCACCAGGAACGACAGCAAGCGGCACATGCGCGGCGCCTTGGCGAACGTGGGACTGGCCAGCAATTGCCGTACCGACTGCCATACAGCATCTTGCATAAAAGAAACATCGCTGGCGTCTGCCGCCAGTTGGAGTCGAGCATTCATGAGAGATTCCGATGAGAAGTATTTTCCGCGATGCACTTGTTGCGTGCTGGAAATTACTCTAATGGAAGCCTGGAATTCTTACCTTACGATCACCTTACGGTGGGATTTCCCCGGGCCAGGCGCTTCGCAGATGCTGCAAAAAAACATTTTCCGCCGATCCAATCCCTGCCCGGACAAGTTCAGGGGGAATGCGCCACGGGCGTGAAAATGTCCCGCGCGAAATGCCCGATGCGGTGACTATGTGCGTATTTGGGCGAGATTTTATGCGGTATATTTTCCTTCCCTGTAATGCCACCTGGAAAGGAATATCATGTCCGGCCCCTCGCTTACTCCCCCTCAAGATACCCGCATCGTCAAGGCAGCCATCTATCCGCCGATCGGCATCGCGCGCGTCGGCAATAGCCCGACGGAATACTTTCTGGGACCGGAAGTGCCGGAGCCGGCCCCCAGGCCGGCCGGCTATTACCGCGAGGCGGCCGGAGCGATCAAGCGCCAGGCGGCCGGCTTCCGCATCTACGGCTTGAACGCAGCGGGCGTCGCGGTGGCCGAATTGAACGCCAGCAATGCCGACATCGAATGGTCGGTGACGCTGGCCAACACCAAGGCCGCCTGGTACCAGTTCCAGATCGCGCTCGACATTCCGGAAGCCAATGCCACCCAGCCCTCCTTCCTGCGCAACATGGCCGTCACCGACCGCGCGCTGCTGGCCATCACGCCGGGCGAGCGCAAGATCAGCGGCAGCGAACAGCCGGCCGTGGCCTTCGACAGCGGCAGCTTCATGGGCCAGCGCGTCTACCTGGGCGAATTGCGCACGGATGCCATGGGACGGCTGATCGTGCTGGGCGGCCACGGCAAGTCGGCTTCGTGGAATGGCGCGCGCGCCATCACCTTTGCCAACAATGAAGGCTGGCATGACGACACGGCAGACGGCCCCGTCTGCGCCAGCGTGCGCTACCAGGGCAGCGCCTTGCCCGTCGACATGGCCTGGGTGGTCGTCGCGCCGCCCGATTATGCGCCGCAGCAAAAATCGGTCCGCACGATGTGGGATTTGATGCGCGACCTGTTCGTTTCCGAAGGAAAGCTGGCAGCGCCCGCCGTTCCCTCATTCCAGGATGATATCCGCCCCATTTTCGAGCGCCTGTCCAACCTGCAATGGGTCAACGCCGGCTTCGCCGCCGCCTTCGGCTGGGATGGCAGCACGCCGTTCAGCCGCGACGAGTGGATGGCGCGCCTGGCCAGCCCGTCCGAGAACCGCAAGGAATGGCGCACGGTCATCTATAACCAGTTCCGCCAGTTTGAGCGCGACGCCTGGGCGCCATCGCCATGGCCGTGGCTGTATGGCGACGCGATGGCCATCCCGCCGGCAGACACGCCGCGCCAGAACTGCGCGCTGAGCAACTTGCAATTGCGTTTCCTCAAACAGTGGGCGGCCGGCGAGTTCACGGCCGACTATGCGCCCGGCAAGCTTCCGCCGCAAAGCCTGGCCGAGGTGGAACTGTCCCTGCAACCGGACACGCTGCTGCGCGCGGCCATGGAATTCTGCCTGGCCGACGCCTTCCACCCCGGTTGCGAAATGACCTGGCCCATGCGCCAGGCCAGCATGTACAGCGCCCCCTTCCGCCTGGCGCACCGTCCGCCTGGCTGGGTGGAGCCGGATTACGGCGCCGTCTTGACACCAGACAATATCAGCAGCCCCTGCTCGGCACAGATCGCCGGCGGCGTCACGCGCTGGATGGCCGTGCCATGGCAGACCGACACGGCCAGCTGCCGCTCCGGCTACCAGTCCGACTACGATCCATACGTGCCCACGTTCTGGCCCGCGCGCGTGCCCAACCAGGTGATGAGCAAGCTGGCCTACGATACGCTGATGAACCGCGAAGTGCCCGCCGAGGAACGCCTGGCCGCGTTCGCCCGGCGCGCCGCGTGGATACGCCCGCTGGGCAACATCAGCTATGAAGAGCAGATCAACAACATGATCGCCGACCTGGCCCAGGTGGGCGTGGTGGAAGTGCGTCCCGGCCCCACGGACGTGAGCGGCTTCCCGGCCAGCGTGCAGGTCGAGAACTTGCCGCAGCCCATGGCCGGCAGGCACCAGCTGCGCGCCGCCGCGGCCATACCGGACGAGTTCGTCGACGTCGACTTGGAAGGGACGGAAAAAGCGCGCCACCTGCAGCGGCACCGTTTGTGACGGTGCTGCAGGCCGACGTGCTCGTCGTTGGCGCCGGCCCTGCCGGCGCCACGGCCGCGCTCAACCTGGCGGGCCGGCACCGGGTCTTGCTGGTCGACCGGCTGGCCGCGCCGCTGCCGCGCATCGGCGAATCGCTGCCGCCGGCCGCCGCGCGCCTGCTGCGGGACATGGGGCTGCTCGAACCCTTCCTGCGCCAGGGTCATGCGCCCTACCACGGCAACCGTGCCTGGTGGAACGGTGCGCAGACGGAGCACCACTTCCTCAGCGACCCCGATGGCCATGGCTGGCACCTGGCGCGCGGCACCTTCGATCTGTGGCTGCGCGAGGAGGCGCGCCAGCGCGGCGCCGCACTGCTGGCCTCGGCCAGTGTCGCGGCAATGACCGCCGGGGATGAGGGCTGGCGCGTGCGGCTGAACACGCAAGGCGGCACGTGCGAGGCCATCGCGCGCATCGTCATCGACGCCACGGGGCGCAATGCACAGCTGGCGCGCAAGGCCGGCGCGCGGCGCCAGCGCAGCGACCGCTTAATATCCGTCTGGCAATATGGGCGCGACCTGGCGCCGTCGCAGCGCGGTTTTTCGCACATCGAGGCATGCGAGCACGGCTGGTGGTACAGCGCCCCCCTGCCCGGCCAGCGGCGCGTGCTGGCCCTGCATACGGACGCCGACTTGCTGCCGCGCGCAGCATTGCGCGACACCAGCTGGCTGGAAACGGCGGCGCGGCGCCTGCCGGGCTTGCAGGCGCTGCTGGCACAGCAAGACTATGCCTCCGATACGCGAGCCATGGCGACACCGGCCCACTCGGCAAGCCTCGACGCTGGCGCCGGACCAGGCTGGTTCGCCGTCGGCGACGCCGCCCTGAGCTTCGACCCCTTGTCGTCGCAGGGCATCTTCAACGCCCTGTACACGGGCCTGGCGGCCGCCGAGGCCGCTGACCGAACGCTGCATGGCGATGCCGGTGCTTTCCACCACTACAATGGGGAACTTGCGGCCATCGGCGCGGCTTACCGGCGCCACCTGGCATTCTGCTATGGCCAGGAAACACGCTGGCCCTCAGCGCCGTTCTGGAACCGGCGCCGGCAAGCGCGGACCGCCTGACATCCCGGCGCCAGTCGTTCAAGGCCATGCAATCGGCAGGGCAAGCGCGCCCACGATCAGCGCGCGCATGCCCAGGTCAAATTCGGCCTCGATCCCGGCCTCCTCCCCGTCCCATTCATCGCCCGCCTGCGCATACACGGTGTCGGCCAGGGCCACGCAGTGCAAGGCCACCGTCGACAGCAGCCAGCGGGCGCGGGCCTTGGGCAGTGCGTAGGCATGCGCGACGTGTTCGTGGTGGGCATCGATCCTGGCCAGCATGGCGGGCGGCGTTGCCTTGCGGCGCAGCAGATACGGCGCCAGACCCGGGTGCGCCTTGACAAGTGTCCGCAGCGAAGCACTGAAGCGCACCAGGTAGGCGTCCAGCCCATCGTCGCCGGCAGCCGGCATTTCCCAACGAACAAAAATTTCCTCGGCAACCAGCAGCTTGAGCGCCGCCAGATTCGCCACATGCTTGTAGAGCGCCATATGACTGACGCCGAGCAAGGCGGCGATGCCGACAAAAGTCAGGCTGGGCAAGCCCATCGCGATGCCGGCGTCGGCGATGCGCTCGCGCGTGATGGTGCGGGGACGCCCGGGGCGCGGTCCGGGGCGTGTCACAGGCGTTGCAGTATTCATATGTATTTTTGCGTGGCGGCAGCTGCGTTGTCGGTTTTGGATAATTAGTTTAGCATGATGAAACTAATTACCCAAGACTAAGGAGTCAGTACCATGGCAGAAATGTCGGAACAGCAACCCAGCGGCCAGCTGCGCAGCGCCGAGCATGACCGCAGCCTGCATGAAGTCACCGCCGCCGTCAGCGCCATCGCGCGCCCCGTTCCCAGCGTGCTGCGCGTCACGGCCAGCCTGGCCCGCTCGGGCGACGACGCCAACTGGTCGCTGCCCAACGTGGCCTTCCGCATCCATCTGGACGGAGCCGACCATGGTGGCGCATCGCGCATCTATACCGTGCGCAGCTATGACGCAGCCACGGCCGCGCTTACCTTCGATATCGTGCTGCATGCCCACACCAGCCCGATGATGCGCTGGGGCGCCGGCCTGCGCGTGGGCGACACCTTCCGGCTCACCGGGCCGCGCCCGCAGTTCACCGTGGCCGATGGCAACGGGCGCAAGGTCGCCCTCTTCCTCGACGAGACGGGCATACCTGCCCTGTACGCGATGCTGGAACAATGGCCCGCCAACGTTGCCGGCATCGGCTGGGTGGTGACGGATGATGCGGCGGCGTTTGACGAACTTCCCGCCGTGCCCGGTCTGCAGCTGCAGCGCCTCGGCAGCGCGCATGTGGCGCCGGACGGCCCGCTGGCGGCCCAGGCAAGCAAGCTCGCCAACCCGCACGATTATGTGATCTGGGGCGCCGGCGAACGCGACGAAATGCGCGCGCTGCGCCAGCATTTCCGCATCAAGGCCGGCCTGGCCAAGGAACAGGTACTGGTGGCCGGCTACTGGAAGCGCGGCGTCAGCAATACCGAAATCGACGCGCGCCGGCGAGCGAGTTTCGACCGCCTGATCGCCAATGGCGGCACCCTGGCCGACTTCGACGACCTGGCGGTCGAGGTCTAAGCCGCCCCGGGGTGCCGGCGCCTTAGCTGGCGGCGAAGTCGAAGGTCCACAGGCCCTGGTTGCGGCTCAGCGCGACGTCCACTTCGGTGGCCGTGTCCGGCATCACGTACTGCGTCATGTCCGAGAAATTCTGCACGATGTAAGTCTGGCCCACCATGGGCGGCGTGGCCACCATGAAATAAAAATTGGGCAGGTACTCGAAGCTCACCGTCATGTTCGTATCGACATACGGCATGCTCACGACGGGCCTGCCGCTGACATACCAGTTGCTGTCGAACTGGATGTAGGGATTGGTCTGGTTGATCACGCCGCACTGCTGCGGCGTCAGCTTGGTTTGTGCCAGCGACGTGGCGGCAGGCTGCAGCTGCGGCGACAAGCCGGCCGGGCTCACGACCGACAGCAACTGGCCCGGCAAGACGTTCTTGCGGCCCGAGAAGATCTTGCTGTCGTTGACGTCGAGGCTGCTCACGTCGGTCGAGATCTGCGCCTCGTAATCGAACGATTCGGTAGCGCCGGCCGATCCCGTCAACACTTGCCAGGCGTGGATCTGGTAATTGCGCTGCGGCTGCTGCGGTTTCAAAAAGACCAGCACGGTCTTGCCTTGCAGCTCGTCCGCTGACACGTTGAAGTTGACGTTGAATCGGGTAGCCATCAATTGCTCCTTGCTCAGGACCTGCGCGGACTCGGGAAAAACAGCGCCGGGAAGACGAGTCCGCGATTCCCTCCAGCGCCGGTGCTTGCTGCATGCACATGCCATGCCCATGGAGCTGGCGTTCATGCGATGTCAGCCAGGGCGGGAATGTCACTGCTTTTAATTTCTCATTTGCAAGTATATGTTATTGCATGGCTTCAAAAGCAACAATATATAAGCGCATGAGCACCCGCCTATCTCCGGCATAAAGTGCTCCATGGCGGCGCTACAACAGTCGAAAAGGCCAGCGGAGAGGCAGCCGGCAAATACTTGACTTCTAAATCAATATTCATTAACTTGATAGTAAAAAGGCATGCGCTGAACGTCGCACCGCGCTGCCCCATAGTCCCCGCCTGCCGACATGCCGCACCTCGGCTTCGATTCCACCGCACGCGTACACACTGACAGGTCTCCAGGCATGCCGACACACGATCATTCCCCGGCCCATCCGCTGGCCACGGCGCTGGCACTCTCGCTGGGCGCGGCCGTCGCCCTCGGCCTGTCGCGCTTTTCCTATGGCTTGCTGCTGCCGCCCATGCGCGCCGACCTCGGCTGGTCCTACCTGCTGGCGGGCGCCATGAACACCTTCAATGCGCTCGGCTACTTTCTCGGCGCCCTGGCGACGCCCGCCCTGATGCGCCGCCTCGGAGTCTGGCGCTTGCTGGTCGCCGGTTCCGTGCTGGCCAGCATCTTCATGCTGCTGTCGGGCCTGGTCAGCGATACCACGGTCCTGTTCCTGCAGCGCGTGTGCGCTGGCGTGGCCAGCGCCTTCATGTTCATCGCCGGCGGCGTGCTGGCGGCGCGCCTCGGTTCCATGCATAGCCGGCATGCCGGCTTCTATATCGGTCTGTATTACGGCGGCACGGGCTTCGGCATCGCGCTATCGGCCCTGCTGGTGCCGGCTGCGCTGGCTGCCGCGCACGAGCACGGCGCCGCGCATGCCTGGCAATGGCCATGGCTGGCGCTCGGCATCGCCTGCCTGCTCGCCACCGCCATCATGGCCTTGCCAGCCAGGGCCATCGGCGAAGCGCCGCGCACCCTGGACGCGAAGCAGCGCTTCGCCTGGCGCGATTTCGCCCCCAGCCTGGCCGGCTACTTCATGTTTGGCGTCGGCTACATCGGCTACATGACCTTCGTCATCGCCCTGCTCAAGCAGCAAGGCATGACACCCGCCTTGATCACCGTGTTCTACACTGTATTGGGCCTGGCGGTGGTGGCGTCGTCGCGCATCTGGGCGCGCATGCTGGACCGCTACCAGGGCGGCGAATCGCTGGCGATCTTGAATGGCGTGCTGGGCACGGTCACCATCCTGCCCGCATTGACGAGCTTTGTACCCGTCGTGTTCCTCTCCGGCCTGGTCTTTGGCGCCGTGTTCCTGTCGGTGGTGGCGTCGACCACGGCCCTGGTGCGGCATAATTTGCCGCAAGCATCCTGGACGGCAGGCATCAGCGCCTACACGACGGTGTTCGCGCTGGGCCAGATCGTCGGGCCCATCGTCGTCGGCTGGATCGCCGACGGCCCTGCCGGCCTGGAGCGCGGCCTGATCGCCTCGGCCATCGCCCTCTTCATCGGCGCGGCACTGGCAGCGCGGCAGAAGGCGCTGGCAACGGCTGCATAAGCGACTTTTGCCTTATCTCGTGCTGGCGTAAAAAAAACCCTGATGAATCAGGGGCTTGGCAGGCACTTTGATCTGGCGTCACCTTATGATGCCGGATAAGAAATTATTCATTCAATGGTCAACGAGCTGGCCAAGCGCTTGATTTTTCAGTATTTTCCAAACCATTCAGTTGCCGATACCCTCAAAAATACCCTCACCTGCAAAACCCGTCATTGCCAGTTTGTCGCCGGCGCGAGAGGAGAGGAAAGTCCACTCACTCACAGCGGCCATCAGATTCTTCTGGGCGACGCCGCGTTCATTTCAGCACATCAGCAATCGCAGCGTTCCGATGCATTCAAAGATACGCCAAGGCAACAGCGCCGCGCGGTCACACTGTCACTTGCGCAATATCAGGCCCGCTATAGCAACAGAAACGAAACAATGGCACGCTTACGCATCTAAATTTTTTTAAGATGGCCAGTTCCTCCTGGGCACTGCTAAGGTCACGTCGTAACTGTTCTATCTCATTCAGATTGCCAACCGGTAGCCGGCCGGGTGAGCGCAAGGCTTCGTCCATGGATTGCTCATCGAGTTTCTTCACCCATTTGTAGAGCTAATTGCGACGTAGCCCTAGTTCTACCGCCAAATTCGTGGCACTTTGATTGCCCGCGCAGCCGCGCTACCGCATCGCGCTTAAATTCATCTGTGAATGCGGCGCGCAACATTGGTGTTGATTTCGATAAAGTGGGAACGATCTCCCGTTTCGAAGGCAATTGATTCTTTTCATGAATATCTCCGGGGCACATTGTCCCCTATTAGAATGTCCATGAAAACCGGACTAGCCAACCTACCCCGTCATACCGAGCAAAACAGCCAGTCTAATCATACCTAACTAAAAAAGTTGACACTTGCCGCAGACAAGGTAAAACAGGAATGAAATCGCATGCAAATAGCCGACCTGATCGCCTGCACAAGCTTCACTCCTCCAGCTCCTCTATGTTCTAAAAATAGACATTTGCGCAATATGATTATCATTGGAGAATTCAATATGAATAGCAAAACTGTCTTTATCATATCTCACCCACTTCCTAATTTCCCCCAACAAAAGATCTTTTCGCGCCGCCCCGAACTCCAATGGGCAGCCTAATTTTTCAAAAACAAAATTCTCATCGGACTCACTTCCTAGGTCATCCAAATACCCTTTATAAGCAGAATACTCTTCATTTCCCAAAAAATAAAAATGAATATGATTCAAACTACCACCCCTAAAACCAAATTCCACACCAGATTTCCTAAATTGATAATATCGGGTCTTTCCAATATCATCACTAGAAAGATCCTCAGTCACTTCAGGAACATCGCTAAAAAAACTTCTCAGCTGCTTAAAATAAATCCCATCTTCTGCGCCACCCAAAGCAGAAATACATTCACTTATGGAAATTCTCATTTTGTAACTCCTATATCTTTATTTCTCTGAATAACCTTATCAATTGCAGCATCAATATTTACGGGATCATATCCTTTATTCAATAAGTTTTCTCTATGAACATTTAAATCCCTACAGGCAGCCCCACATAAATCGTTAGCATCCAATGTTATTTTTTCCAAATTATTCTTACCGCCATAGGTTCGTCCATCGATATGGACTTCACGTGGAACCTCAATTACAGTGGCATTTTTATAAAGATTGTCAGCTTCAATTTTTGTTAGCGGGCGTTTCAATTCAGTCTCTTTCGCCATTCGCAACGCTGCAAAAGAAGGTATATGATCGTGTTCTAAGTTATCACCTTTAATTGCACGCTTACTCAACTCTTCATATGATCCAACTTCTAGTTCACCAACAGGTTTACTTACTACTTTATCCTTTTTTTTCGCAACTTCCTCTAGATCATTAAACAATTCTTTTGCGGGGACATCAATGTTTTTTTCAATAGAAGGAACTTTGCTATTTTTAAATATTTCACCTATCCCACCAATTTTCTTCAAGGTCCCAGCAAAACCAGCGAATCCGATCCCCGCAATACTCGTTGCGCCAACGGTTCCATTCTTAACAGCCTCTCCATTATATCCGGCCTCTTCAAATCCATTGGCAAAAAAACCACCAACGATGCCCGTGGCCTGTCCTACCAGCTTTTCCACTGCAGGTATCTTTTGAACCCCATAAATGATTGGGCCTGAAGCAAAATCGAGGGTTTCCAAAGTATATTTGGCAACCATATTACTTTCAACGTAATCGCCGAAAGTAATCAAAACACCACCTACTCCTTGCGTCCCCTTGTCAATTATATCTGTCCCCAAGAATGGACCCTGTTTAGAACCAGTCTCCGTGTACTGATGTTCAACATCACCGGTAGGAGCATCTGTACTGCCCATCGGTCTGACCTCCACATTCGGCGTACGTGGAGTGTTAACCGCAGAAAGCCCCGCATTTGCAAAATTGGCCGTGACTTCGGCAATTTGCTGTGGTGACGCGCCACGCAAACTCAAGTAGTTTCCTATGCGACGATTTACCTCGTTCTGGGGAAGATTTTGAGACTCAGGGTCAAACCGCAGATTAGTTAGAAGCCTCAGTGCTTCCCAGTCCTCCTTCGACGTGAACTCATTGAACCCGGCGTCGGTTGCAAGTTTCTGCACACGTGCTTGTTGCTCATAGGAGAGTGCCTTCAAGGACTCAGGAATATTTGCATGGTAAAGCAGGCCTGATACGCTACTCCCTCCAGCGCTTGCTACCGCACCACCCAGCCCTCCCCCCAAGGCGCCAGCCAACGCGTTGGCCAATATACGCGAGGAACCTCCTTCACTCCAGTTATGCTCAATTTCGGCTGCTTGCTTGTACATCTCCTCACGTTGCGCCCCATCCGGCACATCCGCTGCCGCCTTCTTCAGCTTGTCGGCCTCGTCCAGCTTTCCGTTCGCAAATTTTCCGATTTCAGCAGTGGCCGCCTTACTGAACGCTTCTGTAATCGCCACTTGCGCCTGCACTTCTTTTTCCAGATTTTTGCCGTCCCAGCCTTTCTTTAGTGCCCCACTACTATCTTTTTCGCTGCTCACATCACGATTCAGACCTGCCAACATTTCTGCCGTTGTCTTGCCCGTCAATGCTTCTTGTTTCTGCGCGTCACTGATTAAGATCGCGCCGCCGCTAATCCCGGATGTCGTGGTACTTCCTTGGCTGCCTGACACGCTACCAAATCCAGCAGAGCCACTCGACCCCGATTTGCTGTTTGCTGCAGCGATTTTCTCCGGCGTACTCGCCGTATTCTGCGTCCCAACTTTGGCTTCCAACGATCCGCTCAAGCTGAACCCGCTCGCCGAATGCTCGTCCTTGTTTTGCAGCTCGCTCGTCGTCAAGGTGCCCGTGATCAGCGAGTTCTTGCCATCTGTGATGGCCTTGCCGCTGCTGGCAATCACGCCGGCCTGCAAATCGGTATTGCCGGCGACGTTGATCTGGAAGCCGCCGTCGCCCGCCTTGATGCCGCTTTGCTCGGTGACACTGGCAAAGTCACCTTTGGCCTTGTTCTTCGAGATGCTGCCACCGACGCTGCTGGCGCCATAGCAGGCAGGAGGAATACACAAGCTCATGTTGAAGCCCGCGCTGCTGCTCTTGCTGGCGTAGGTACTCGTATCCTGCAGACTGATAATGTTCAGGTTGCCGCCGATGGCGCCCTTGACCGCGTCCGCCGCCAGGATTGCGCCTTGCAAGGTCGTGTCGCCACCACTGATGACGGTCGCGGTCTTGCCTGCTGTCACATAGGTGTTGGTGTAGTAATTGTCCGTGCCATCGGCCTTGCCGCGCGCCTGGTTGGCCGCAATATCGAGGCTGAAGCCATTCTGCGCGCCGCCGAAGGTATAGCCGACGCCGATGCTGGAACCGCTGCTGCTGTTCTTGCTCGTTTGCGTCGCCGTATTTTGTGCCGCAAGCAGGTTGATCTTGTCGTCGGCGAACAAGGTAAGATTGCCGCCTGTAGCAATCTTGCTGCCAACTACCGTCAAGTCGCTGTCCGCCCCTGCCCCGGTCGCAACGATGCTGACGTTGCCCGCAGCATTGACCGCGCTGCCGACCACCGTGCTGCTGCTCTGGTGCATGTCGCTTTCGCTCTTGCTGCTGCCCAGGCTGACGCTGATCTTGATGCCAGCAGTGTTGGTCAATCCCTTCGAAGCCATGCCAGCCAGATCCGTGGCCTTCGATGCCAGAGTCACGGCCGCCAGTGCCTGCATGCGCGAGTCCTTCGTTTGTTCGGCTGCTTTTGCCAGGCTGCCGATGCTTTTTACGGCATCGACAATCGGCACATTAACCGTGCCGCCAAGGGCCACCTTGCTGAAGGTCGTGTGCTGCTCGCTGGCATTGCTGTTGTACGCCTCCTTGATCAGCACATTCTTGCCCACGATGCTGATATCGCCAGGCAAGCCGCCATTCGCACCCGCGCCGGTGGCTAGTACTTCGCTGGCCGTCTGCGTATACGTCTCGCCCGCGCGCAGCGACACATTGCCGCCCAGGCTGGCAATCTGGCTGCCCACTTGCGCCACGCCCGTGTTCTTGCCATCGCTGGTGGTTTTTACCGTGCCGAAAGCTGGCTGGGTGAAGCTGCCGATAAAGCCGGACTTCTTGCTGTAGCTGCTCGACGTCGTGTCCTTGTCATTCTCGGCACTGACGATGCTCAGGTTGCGCAAGGCGGTCAAGTCAATATTGCCATCGGCCACCACCGTGCTGCCCTTGATGGCGACGTCGCGTCCGCCCACCATCGTCACACTGCCGCCACTGACGGCGCTGCCAGCCTGGGTAACGGTGCGCCCATCGTCGGCCTGGCTGGTCAGCGACTTGCTCAGGCCAAAGGTACCGCTCTTCTTGACTTGCTTGGAGTGAATCTCCTTGCCGTCCAGTCCGACGGATTCGATACTGATATCGTTTTTTGCCATTAAATTGGCGGCCTCGTGCGCAAGTACCGATGAACCCGCCACCTTCAGGTCATGCCCGGCAACGATATCGACGGTATTGCCCGTCAATGAAGTCCCCAGCGCCGTGCTGGTCTGCACGAGATCGTGCGTGGTCGTCGTTTTGCTGGAGAAAGTACCGCTCTTCTTGACCTTGCTTGCCACATCCAGGCTGTCGGTGGCCACGCCATTGAGCAGGCTGATGTCATTGCCCGCCACCAATGCTAGCGCCCCGCCCGCCTGCACATCGGCCGCGCGCGCCAGCAAATCATTTCCTGCCTGCAAATTGACATTGCCGGCGCCGATGATCTGGCTCCCCACTTCGACCGTCTTGCTTTCTTTGCGGTAATTGTCCGCGTTGCGCACTTCATCGTGCTTCGACGCGACGGTGACGGTATTGAGGGTCAGGTTATTGCCTGCGACCAAGCTAGTCTGGCCATTCACGCCGGCATTGGCGATGACGCCGCCGGTCAGCGTCAGATCACGCCCCGCCTGGGCGATCAGCGTATTGCCTTCGCCCGTGCCAGTCACATACAGGCCCGCCACCTTTTCAACAGTGGTACTGGTTTCGCTATTACCCGCCCCTTTCGTGCTTGCATCGCTGACCGTGGTCGTGACCACATTGATGTCGCGTCCCGCACTGGCAATGAGCTTGTCAGTCGCTATCACCTGACTGCCAACATTATTAATATCATTGCCAGCCATCATGACGATCTGCTTACCGCCAAGTTCGCTACTTTGGCTGGCACTTTTTCCGGAGTTCACGCCATCCCAGCTGCGATGCGTCTCTTTATCAAGTACCATAGAAATATCAATATTGCGTTCGGCCGACAACCGCAACGTCTCTGCAGCCTGAATATTTGCCGCCTTCAACTGAATACTGTCACCAGCACTCAACTGGATATCGCCTGCCGATGATATATCGCTAATATTTTGCTGTACGGACGAATTAGTGGCGTAGCCATCTCCATAAACTTGCAGTCGCTGATCCCGACCACTACTTACCGTAGTAACGGCGATATCCCGGCCAGCGGCAATGCCCACACCACCGCCAGCAACCGTATTGACGATGGATGCACCCGCGATATTGACATCGCGACCAGCAGATACGAGCAGATTACCTCCTGTTCCACTACCGCTATCCGTTACGTAAAGCCCGGCTAACCGATCAAGGCTGGTACTACTCAGACTGCTCTTGCCATTATCGCTACTGGAGGTCAGTGAAGACGTCTTCACGTTAATATCCCGGCCAGCACTGACTTGCAGCCCGCTATTGGCTGAAATGGTACCGCTGATATTGTTCAGGTCATTTCTGGCATGGGCGGAAATGGCATCGCCAGTAATGCGCCCGCCCAGGTTTTCGATATTTTCCGCGTTCAACTTGACGATCGTGCGCCCAGCAATCGTACCGCTATTGGTCAAATCGCCTTCGAGATTCAGATTGACCTCCTTGCCGGCCAACAATCCGCCCTGGCCATCAATGTCGCCCTCACGCACGCGCACATACACTTGCGGAGTCAACACCTTCTGCGTGCTGCCATCCGCTAGCACGACTTCCTGCTCGACCAGCCAGACAATATCGCTGGTCAGCCCCGCCATTTGCTCCGCCGTCAACGCAATACCGGGACGAAGGTCCCATTGCTTGGCAAACGCAATGCCCTGATCCATCAATGCCTTGTACTGCTGTTCGTCGTTGCTGTAGTCACCCACGAAACGCTGTCCCGTCAGCGCGGCTACTTGTTCGCGCACCAGGCGCTGTTCGTAGAAGCCGTCGCCCAGGCGCTTTTGCGTCACGGATGGATCGTTTTTAACTTGATTGAGCAAATAGTCGGATCCCGTCCATTCCCGGTAACTGGCAAAGCGGGGATCGGTTTCCACCAGATAGCGCGACGATGGCGCAGAGCTGATCTGATACAGGCTGGCGTTCGGAACCTGAAGGGTTGAGCCTGTTGTGCGAACCACCTGTGCACGCGTCGAAGGATTACCCAGTTTCACCTGAGTAATGCCATTCATGCGCACCTGTCCCATGCCACTGGCAGCGCCGGCGTGTGCCGCGCTGCCTGTCGAGGCAGCGATGGCCACGTCTTGCAGCGGGTTCAATCCGGTTGCGGCGCTTGCTTGGGCGCCGTTGACACCCGCCAGTGCAGTCGACGCCAGCGTTGCGATCTCGCCTGCCCGGCCAAGCGTGCCGGCATCGGCAATACCGCCCGGCCCGCCTTTGCCCTGCACTTGATCTGCCGCAATGCCGGCCCCGGCGACGGGAACGAGGCCCGTATGCAAGCTGGCATGGGTGCCGGCAACACCACTCAACTGAGCAGAATTCACCGTCCCAACCTCTCCAGCCTGGCCAAGGGCGCCACCATGAGCGCCGCTGCCGGCCCCATTGCCGCCAGACACGAGCTTCGTCGCACCAACCGTCGAGCGAGACAGCAAGGCTACATCGACTCCCGCGCCATGCTGACCAGCGCTGCTGACCGCATCAACACGCGTGCCGGATACAGCATCAACGGCAACGGTGCGAGCCGCATCGCCCGTGCGCGCGCTGCCTTCCATTCCTTTACTACCGGAAGCCAGCGCTGCGCTTTGTCCTGCCACAAAACCTACGGCCACAGTCGATGCATGCTTCAATTCGGAGGCAGTATCGGCTGTGACACCTTGCGCTGCATTGAGCTGGCTGGTCGGTACCACACCAACAGCTGCATTGCCGGATGGATTGCCAACCCGATCAGCCTTCTGAATAGTACTTCTCCCATCCACATCACCAATTTCCTTACCGCTCACATCACCGGAGCTTTCAACCCCGACCGAACCCAAGACAACAGTTGACGCATTAATACTTGCAGAGGTATTTCCTATGCGCTCAGCCCCAGTGCTGACGCCAGTTGCTATAGCATTGGTCGGCCGGGTACCTTGCCCCGCGGGTGTCGAAAATTGCTCGTTACGTGCGGTGCTCGGAGACGTAGAGGGGAGTACCTGAATTTCATTTATATCTGGGAGCCGTGTAACATCGGTTCCCCTATTTATTTCGTTGTACATACGGGCGGTAAACATGTTGGCAGTGCCCACCACTCGCACTGTTTTTTGCCCTTGCGTTGTTGTATTCTTTAAAACAGTCTTATCCATATCCAATGCACCACCGGCAATGATATGGCTATTATCATTTTCAATAGCGCTCGAAGTTATTCTTATATTATTTCCTGCGATAATTCGGCCAGGATCTGAGCGAGTAACAACGCTTTCGCTTGTAATCTTCTTCACAGATCGCGCAATAAATTCGATGAATATTCCAACGTCGGTATATAGCGTGTATAGATTTTCCCCATATCGACTAGGTGCTCCGGTTTTCCCAATCACAACAATCCTCGGATCTCCTGCGTCGTAGATATTTCCGTTTCCGATAAGTTGATATTGAAGGATAATTGCAGCTGAATCATCCTCTACAACATTAAATTCCAAATATTTATTCAAGACTCTAACCTGCCCAGCTGCCAAATCCAGATTCCCCAACGCCTCGATCGTCGCACTGGCATTGGTCACCGAGCCAGCCCAGCCAGTGGCAATGCGGTTGGCATCCAGATAGCCGCCAATGGCCATGTCGCCGCCGCTGAAAATCAATCCATGATCACTATTGTTTAACGTCGTTGCACCGATATCGAGGCGCTCGCGGGCGGCGATGGTGGCCGCCACGCCGCCTTCCATGTCATTGTTGACGGTAGCGCCACCGATGCTCAGATGGTCGCCATAGATGCGGCCCGTGCCCATGTTGTTCAGCGTGCCGACGTTCAGTTGCGTACTGATGCCGTCGATCACGCCGCGGTTGTTCAATACGCCGCCGACGTTGACGCGCGTCGTGCCTGCGTTGATGTCGCCCGTGCTCGTATTGTCGAAATTGGCCGCGCCCAGGGTCAGCATGCTGAGCGCCTGGATCTTGCCGGCATTGGCCAGCTGCCCGCCGATGGTGATATCCGCATTGCGGTTGGCCATGATCTCGGCGCCCGCGTTCAGCGTAAAGTTGCCGGCCAGGTCCAGCGCCATATCTTGTTGTGACAGCACCTTGCCGTCGCCGCTCAAGCTGCCCGCGCGGATGTCGGTACGCAAGCCGCCGATCATGGTGCCAGCCGTATTGGTCACGGCCAATCCACGGCCGGGACCGGTGTCCTGCAGCGCCAGCGCGCCGCCAGCGCTGAGCATGCCCAGTGTGTTGTTGATAATGCCTGCGCTGTTGATCGCCAGGTTGCCGTCGGCGCGCACCGCGCCCTGCACATTGCTGACATTGGCGCTGTTCAGGGTCACATGGATGCCTTCGATGCCCTGGTTCGCGCCCAGGGTGCTGGCATTGTCGATGGCGCCACCCGTCACCGTGACGGCGGCGCCGGAACGGATCAAGCCTTGCTGATTGTTGACGCTGCCGCCACCGGCGTTCAGACCGAGATTGCCCAGCACCTGGATTTGCCCGCCCTGGTTCTGCAAGCCGCTCAGAGTCAGGTCCAGCGCCGACTTGCCAACGATCTGGCCGCTACGATTGTCCAGCTGGCCCACGCTGCCCGTGACGTTGCCCGCGGCGCCCAGATAGCCGCCCGCATTGTTCCAGCTGCCCGTGTGCAGGCTGAGGCCGGCGCCACTGCTGATGCCGCCAGCGCTGCCCGGATGGCGCACCGCATACGCGCCCGCATTGGTGTTCAGCAAGGCATTACCGTGCGTATCAATGTTCATGGCGCCGCCCGACTGCAGCAAGCCGCCATCATTGTCCAGGATGCCCGTCTGCAAATTGACGGTTCCTGCGCCCGCCAGGGTGCCCTGGGTGTTGTTGAAGACTTGGCCGTGCGTGTCGAGCGTGACGTTCGCACCGGCAATGGTACCTTGCCCGTTCCACAGGCCGCTATTGCGCAGGATGATGTCGCCACCCGCTTGCATGGTGCCGCCATTGTTGACAGTCGCGCCGGTAGAGATCACCTGCAACTGGCCCTGTACCGAGGCCAGCTTGCCGCCGGCGCTGTTGTCGACGCTGGCCGCGTTCACGGTCATATTGCCCGTGGCGGCCAGCAAGCCACCCGCATTGTTCAATGCCTGCGCCACGTTCGCCGTCAGCTGCCCGCCCGCCGTGGCGCTGCCTCCCTGGTTCAGCAGATTTCCTGCGCCCAGCACGACATTGCCGCCACCGGCGATGGCGCCTCCATGGCTGTTGTCGAGCACATTGTTTGCCGTCACCGTCAGATTGGCCGTGCCGGCCGCCTGCAGCTTGCCGCCCTGGTTGTTGAGGGTCGGTGCAACAATCGTCGTGTTGCCGTTGCTGGCAATCGTGCCGCCGTGATTGTCCAGGCTGGTAATCAGTTGAATGCTGGTATCGCCCTTGCCCAGCTGCGTCAGGTTGCCGCCGCCATTGTCCAGGGTCGCGCCCGTCACGCTGATTTGCTGTGCGATGGTGCTGGCGTTGCGGTGGTCGATGGTGCCGGCCGTCACGACCAGCGCGCCATTGCCCGTGATCTGTCCACGCTGGTCGTTCAACTGCGCGGCCTGCAAGCTCAAGGTGCCGCTGCCCGCATGTTCGATCTTGCCATCCGTATTCGTCAGCGTACCCGCCTTCAGGCCCAGGTTGGCGCTGTTGACGGCGATGCGCCCGCCCGTGTTGTCCAGCACGCCTGCTGGCGATGTCAGCTCGATGACGGTGTTGCCCGTGCCCGTCTGCACGATGCTGCCTTGCTGGTTGTTCAGGTTGCCAACGCCAACAGCCAGTTGGCCGGCGCTGACATCGCCGCGCTGGTTGTTCCAGCCGGCCTGTCCAGATGTGATCGTCAAGGCGCCCGGCGTGGTGACGACGGCGCCGCTGGTGCTGACATCACCAATTGTCGCCGTGAGGCTGATATTGCCAGCGCTGCTGCGGCTGCCGCCCAGGTCGACACTGCCGCCGCTCAGGACGGCATTGCCAGCAGCCAGCACTTGCCCATGGGCACCCAATGCCTGCATCGTCGTGACCTGCAGATTGCCGCTCGTTTGCAAGCTGCCATCGGCTTTCACGCCCGCGCCGATCAAACTAGCTGCGCCGCTGTTGACGCTATTGGCGCTGATGGTGTTGTTGCCCTGGGCCAGAATCACACCGGCATTTTCCAGCGCCCCACTCACCTTCAGCACTTGCTCGCCGCCGGCAAACAGGCTGCCGCTGTTGCGCACGCTGCCCGCCGTCGTCGTCAGATTGCCGCTGGCAACGATGCTGCCCTGTTCATTGAGCAACTCGTCCATCGTCAATTGCGCATTGCCGCCCGCGGATTGCAACTGGCCCAGGGTGTTGTCCACCTTGCCGCCAGCTACGGTCAAATCGCGGCCGGCAACGATCACGCCGCTGGAATTGTCCAGCTTGCCCGTCGCTGCCACGCTGACATCTTGCGCAGACGCGATACGACCATGGTCGTTCAGCAATTCACCCGTTTCCACACGCACATTGCCATTCGCCTCGATCTTGCCGCCACTATTGTCCAGACGCGTGCTGGCCTGTATCGTTGCCGCACTCGTGCCCAGCTGCGTGATCTGCCCCTGGCGATTGTCCAGGCTGCCGGCGGACACGCCCACCTGCTGCGCCAGCAGGCTGGCATTGCGGTGATCGATGTAAGCTGCCGCCACCTGCAGCGCGCCATTGCCCGTGAGCTGGCCCCGCTGGCCGTACAGATTCGTGGCGCGGATGTCCAGCACACCCTTGCCTGCGTGCTCGATCTTGCCATCCACATTCGTCAAGTCGCCCGCCTGCAGGCGCAGCTTGGCGCTGTTGACGGCGATGCGCCCGCCTGTATTGTCCAGCGTATCCGTCTCGATGACGGTGTCGCCAGCACCCGTCTGTATCAGCGTACCCCTGGCATTGTCCAGATTGGCCACGCGCAGGGACAGTTGTCCAGCGCTCAGGCTGCCGCCCTGGTTCACCAATGCCTGGCCATTGGCGGCATTGGCCGTGATGGCGAGCAAGCCATTGGTCGACACGACGGCCTTGCTGGTCGTCACATTGCCCGCCAAGGCCGTCAAGCCGATGTTGGCCGCGCTGGTCTGGCCACTGCCCACGTCGACCGATGCACCCGTCAGTTGCAGCTGGCCGGCCGCCATGTTCTGGCCAGCAGCTTGCAAGGCGCCTCGAGCCGTCACCGTCAGGTCACCGGCAGCGGCAAAGCTGCCATCGGCGCGCATGCCTGCCGCCAAAAGCCCATTACCACTCAGACTGCCTGCCGTGATCGTCGTATTGCCCAAGGCGGCCAGCGAACCCGTATTGCTGAGCACGCCGCCGATGTCCAGGGTCTGGTTGCGCCCGGCATACAGCACGCCCGCGTTCAGCACGTCGCCACTGACCTTGGCCGTGATATCCGTGCCCGCGCTGAGCGTGCCCTGCGCATTGCGCACGCTGGCCGCGTCCAGGTTCAAGGCGCCGGTGCCTGCCTGCAGCAGGCCGCGCGTATTGTCGATGGTGCCGCCTAGGTGCAGATCCGTCGCCGCCGCGATCACGCCGTCGATATTGACGAGCGCGCCAGTGCTGGCGATGTCGGCGGACGTTGCCGAGGTGATCTTGCCTTTGGTGTTGTCCAGGCTGCCAATCTGCACCGACAGCGCGCCATTGCCTGCAATCTCGCCACTCGTATTGTCGAGCTGGCCCGTGACGGCAACCGTCATGCCGCCCTCGCCCGTCTGCAGCAAATGGCCACCCCGGTTGCTCACGCTGTCGGCCTGTACATTCAGGGTCCGTCCCGTGGTGGTGGCGTTGGCGTGGTCAAACAGGCCAGCCTTCAGATCGACGGCGCCATTGCCGATGATACTGCCGCCGGCGCCCTGCAAGGTGGCTGCCGTGATGGCCAGGGTGCCGCTGCCCGCATGCTCGATCTTGCCGCCCGCATTCGTCAAGGTGGCCGCGCCCAGGGCCAGGTTATTGCTGTTGACGGCGATGCGCCCGCCGTTGTTGTCCAACTTGCCCGTCTGGATGACGGTATCGCCCGTGCCCGCCTGGATCACAGTACCTTTGGCGTTGTCGAGATTGCCAAGGTGCAGATCGAGCTGGCCAGCCTGCACTGTACCTTCCGTATTGTGCAAGGTCGCATTGGTCGTGATGTTGAGCGCGCCTGGCGTCGTGACCACCGCCTTGATCGTGCTGACATCGCCCTGGGTTGCCGTCAGGTCGATGCTGGTCGCGCTGGTCTGGCTGCCAGACAAATCTACGCTGACGCCTGTCAAGACCGCCTTGCCCGCCGCCAGGTTCTGGCCATGCACGGCCAGCGCTTGCGTGGTGTTGATCGTCAGGTCGCCAGCCGTGCCCAGCTTGCCATCGGCCTGCATGCCGGCGCCGAGCAAGCTGCTTGCGCTGCTGTCGAGGGTTTTCGCCGTGATGCTGTTGTTGCCCTGTGCCGCGATGACGCCCGTGTTCACGACGGCGCCTGTTACGGTCAGGGATTGATTTCCGGCCGCATACAGACTGCCCGTGTTGTTCAGGCTGGCCAGTGTCGCGTTCAGGTTGGCGCCGGCAAACACGTTGCCTGCGGTATTGTTCAAGTTCGCCACATTCAGGGTGGCGTTGCCGGCCACGGCCTGCAATTGGCCCTTGGTATTGTCGATATCGCCACCGGACAGCTGCAGATGACGTCCTGCCGCCACCGTGCCTTCCGTGTTGTCCAGGCTACCGACTGTAAGCTCGGCATCCTGCGCCGCCACGATGCGGCCAGCGTTGTTCAGCAAAGTGCTTGCCTTCACCAGCGCATCGCCATTGCCTTCGATCTTGCCGCCCGTATTGTCCAGTTGACCAGTGGCGTTCACCGTCATCCGTCCGGCGCCCGCCTGTGCCAGGCTGCCGCTGCGGTTGTCCAGGTTGCCAGCGTTGATGGTCAACTGATTCGCCATCGTCGTCGCATTGCGGTGGTCGAAGGTGGCTGCCGTGATGTCGAGCTTGCCATTGCCCGTGATCTTGCCGTGCTGGTTGTCGAACCGGCCCGCGTTGATGGCCAGCACGCCGGCACCCGCGTGCTCCAGCTTGCCATTGATGTTCGTCAACACCGTCGCGTTCAGGGCCAGGTTGGCGCTGTTGACGGCGATGCGCCCGCCCGTGTTGTCCAGCTTGCCCGTGGTAATGACGGTGTCGCCGGTACCCGTCTGGACGATCTCGCCGCTGGCGTTGTCCAGATTGGCGACGTTCAGCTGCAACTGACCGGCCACCAGTTGTCCCTGGCTGTTCACCAGTGATTGGGCGTTGTTTGCGTTGGCCGTGATGGCCAGCAGATTGCTGGCGGAAATCACCGCCTTGTTCGTTAGTACGTCACCGCTGCGCGCGGTGATGGCGATATTCGCTGCGCCCGCCTGGCTACCCGACAGATCCACGCTGGAACCCGTCAGCGTCGCACTGCCTGCCGCCAGGTTCTGCCCGCTCGCTTGCAGCACGCCATCGGCATTGATGGTCAGATCGCCCGCCGTACCCAGGCTGCCGTCCGCTTGCACGCCGGCACCCAGCAAGCCGCTGCTGGTCACTTTGCCAGCCGTAATATGGGTGTTGTTGACGGAAGCAATGGAGCCGCGATTGGTCAGCAATCCACCGGCCGTCAGTTGCTGATTGCGGCCCGCATACAGCAGGCCCGCATTATTCAGATCAGCGCTCACTTTCGCCGTCAAGTCCGTGCCGGCGCTCACCGTGCCTTGCTGGTTCAGCAAGGTAGCGGCATCCAGACGCAAATTGTCCGCCTGCAATACGCCGCGCGTGTTGTCGATATTCACACCGCCCACATGCAAGTTGGCAGTCGCTGCCATCACGCCATCGGTATTGTTCAGCGTACCCTTGCTGGCGATGTCGGCCGATGCGGCGGACGTGATGCGGCCCTTGCTATTGTCCAACACGCCCGCCTGCAGCGTCAGGACGCCCGTGCCCGCATGCTCGATCTTGCCGTCCTTGTTCGTGGCGCTAGCAGCGTCGATGTGCAGGTTCTTGCTGTTGACGGCGATGCGGCCCGCTGTGTTGTCCAGATTGCCGGTGACGATGCGCGTGTCGCCGGAACCCGTCTGCAAGATAGTGCCCTTGGCGTTGTCCAGATTGCCCACATGCAGGTCGAGCTGGCCTGCCTGCACTGTGCCTTCCGTGTTGTGCAAGGTGGCGTTGCTCGTGACGTTCAATGTACCCGACGTCGTCACCACGGCTTTATTCGTGCTGACATCGCCCTGTATTGCCGCCAGGCCGATGTTGGCGGCACCGGTCTGGCTGCCAGCGATATCAACATTGGCACCCGTCAAGTTCGCATTGCCGGCCGCCAGCACCTGGCCGTGCGCGGCCAGCGTTTGCGTGGTGCTGATCGCCAGGTCGCCAGTCGTGCCCAGCTTGCCATCGGCCTGCATGCCGGCGCCGATGAGGCTGCTAGCGCTGCTGTCGAGGTCATTCGCCGTGAGGCTGGTATTGCCCTGCGCCGCAATGACGCCTGTGTTCGTCACTGTACCTGTTGCGGCAAGGGATTGATTTCCGGCCGCATACAGGCTGCCCGTGTTGCTTAAACTATCGAGCGTGGTGTTCAGGTTGCCGCCAGCAAATACGCTGCCAGCTGCATTATTCAATTTACCGACAGTCAAGGTCGCATTGCCAACGACGGCCTGCAGCTGCCCCTTGGTATTGTCGATATCGCCACCGCTCAATGCCAGATTGCGGCCGGTGGCCACCGTGCCTTCCGTATTGTCCAGGCTAGCGACGCTCAACGCGGCATCCTGCGCCGCCACGATGCGGCCAGCGCTGTTCAGCAAAGTGTTTGCCTTCAGCAGCGCATCGCCATTGCCTTCGATCTTGCCGCCCGTATTGTCCAGCAAGCCAGCAGCATTGACGCGCATCAAGCCGTTGCCCGTCTGAGCCAGACTGCCGCTGCGGTTATCCAGGCTGCCGGCATTGACGGTCAGCTGATTCGCTACGGTCGTGGCATTGCGGTGATCCAGGGCGGTAGCCATGATGTCGAGCTTGCCATTGCCCGTGATCTTGCCGTGCTGGTTGTCGAACCGGCCCGCGTTGATGGCCAGCACGCCGGCACCCGCGTGCTCCAGCTTGCCATTGATATTCGTCAACACCGTCGCGTTCAAGGCCAAGTTGGCGCTGTTGACGGCGATGCGGCCGGCCGTGTTGTCCAGCTTGTTCGTGGTGATGACGGTGTCGCCCGTGCCCGTCTGCACGATCTCGCCGCTGGCGTTGTCCAGCTTGGCCACATTCAGCTGCAACTGTCCGCCCACCAGCTGGCCCTGGCTATTCACCAGTGACTGGGCATTAGTCGCGTTGGCGGTAATGGCCAGCAGATTGCTGGCGGAAATCACTGCCTTGTTCGTTAGTACGTCACCGCTGCGCGCGGTGATGGCGATATTCGCTGCGCCCGTCTGGCTGCCCGACAAGTCCACGCTGTCCCCCACCAGCACGACGCTGCCCGCCGCCAGATTCTGTCCGCTCGCTTGCAACACGCCATCGGCGTTGATGGTCAAATCGCCCGCCGCCCCCAGGCTGCCATCGACCTGCACGCCGGCACCCAGCAAACCGCTGCTGGTGACTTTACCAGCGGCAATAGTCGTATTGCCAACGGAGGCGATGGAGCCGCTGTTGTTCAGCGCACCGCCCACCGTCAGTTGCTGATTGCGGCCCGCATACAGCAAACCGGCGTTGTTCACATCGCCACCGACCTTGGCGGTCAGGTCAGTACCTGCGCTGACCGTGCCTTGCTGGTTCAGCAGACTGCTTGCATCCAGAGTCAAGTTTCCTACGCTCGCCTGCAATACCCCCCGCGTGTTATCCAGTGCAATGCCGTCGACCTGCAGGCCGGTGGTTGCGGCGATCACGCCATCGCTATTGTTCAGCGTGCCCTTGCTGACGACAGAAGCCGCAGCCGCCGAGGTGATGCGGCCCTTGCTGTTGTCCAGCACGCCTGCTTGCAGATTCAAGATACTCGTACCCGCATGTTCGATCTTGCCATCGCGGTTCGTCAGCGTGGCCGCATCGACGGTCACATTCGCGCTGTTGACGGCGATGCGCCCAGCTGTATTGTCCAGATTGCCGGTAACGATGCTCGTATCACCCGTGCCCGTCTGCAAGATAGTGCCCTTGGCATTGTCCAGATTGCCCACATGCAGGTCTAGCTGGCCCGCCTGCAAGGTACCTTCCGTGTTGTGCAGGGTCGCGCTGGTCGTCACATTCAACGCGCCTGGCGTCGTGACGACCGCCTTGTTCGTGCTGACGTCGCCCGTTGTGGCTGTCAAGCCGATGTTGGCGGCACCGGTCTGGCTGCCAGCGATATCAACATTGGCACCCGTCAAGTTCGCATTGCCCGCCGCCAGTACCTGGCCGTGCGCGGCCAGCGTTTGCGTGGTGCTGATCGCCAGGTCGCCAGCCGTGCCCAGCTTGCCATCAGCCTGGATGCCAGCACCGATGAGGCTGCTAGCGCTGCTGTCGAGGCCATTCGCCATGAGGCTGGTATTGCCCTGCGCCGCGATGACGCCTGTGTTTGTCACTGTACCTGTTGCGGCAAGGGATTGATTCCCAGCCGCATACAGGCTGCCCGTGTTGCTTAAACTATCGAGCGTGGTGTTCAGGTTGGCGCCAGCAAATACGCTGCCCGCTGCATTGTTCAATTTACCGATGGTCAAGGTCGCATCGCCAACGACGGCCTGCAGCTGCCCCTTGGTATTGTCGATGTCGCCACCGCTCAATGCCAGATTGCGGCCGGCGGCCACCGTACCGTCCGTATTGTCCAGGCTAGCGACGTTCAACGCGGCATCCTGCGCCGCCACGATGCGGCCAGCGCTGTTCAGCAAAGTGCTTGCCTTCAGCAGCGCATCGCCATTGCCTTCGATCTTGCCGCCCGTATTGTCCAGCAAGCCAGCAGCATTGACGCGCATCAAGCCACTGCCCGTCTGCGCCAGGTTGCCGGCGCGGTTGTCCAGGCTGCCGGCATTGACGGTCAGCTGATTCGCTATCGTCGTGGCATTGCGGTGATCGAAGGTGGCTGCCGTGATGTCGAGCTTGCCATTGCCCGTGATGTTGCCGTGCTGGTTGTCGAACCGGCCCGCGTTGATGGCCAGCACGCCGGCACCTGCGTGCTCCAGCTTGCCATTGATGTTCGTCAACACCGTCGCGTTCAGGGCCAGGTTGGCGCTGTTGACGGCGATGCGCCCGGCCGTGTTGTCCAGCTTGTTCGTGGTGATGACCGTGTCGCCGGTACCCGTCTGCACGATCTCGCCGCTGGCGTTGTCCACATTGGCCACATTCAGCTGCAACTGTCCGCCCACCAGCTGGCCCTGGCTATTCACCAGTGACTGGCCGTTGGCCGCATTGGCCGTGATGGCCAGCAGATTGCTGGCCGAGATAACGGCTTTGTTGGTCATGATATAGCCGCTGCGCGCAGTGATGGCGATATTCGCCGCGCCCGTCTGGCTACCCGACAGATCCACGCTGGAACCCGTCAGCGTCGCACTGCCTGCCGCCAGGTTCTGCCCGCTCGCTTGCAGCACGCCATCTGCATTGACTGTCAGATCGCCTGCCGTACCCAGGCTGCCGTCCGCTTTCACGCCGGCGCCCAGCAAACCGCTGCTGGTGACTTTGCCAGCAGAAATAGTAGTGTTGCCAACGGAGGCGATGGAGCCGCTGTTGTTCAGCGTACCGCCCACCGTCAGTTGCTGGTTGCGGCCCGCATACAGCAGGCCGGCATTGTTCAGTTCGCCGCTGGTGCGCGCCGTCAGATCCGTACCGGCACTCACTGTCCCCTGCTGGTTCAGCAAGGTCGCTGTGTCGAGACGTAAATTGTTCGCTTGCAACACACCACGCGTGTTGTCGACTCCTGCCCCCGCCAACTGTAGCTCTTGCGTGGCGGCAATCACGCCATCCGTATTATTCAGCGCACCCTTGCTGGCAATATCGGCCGATGCAGCCGACATGATGCGTCCCTTGCTGTTGTCAAGCACGCCTGCTTGTACTTGCAGGCCGCCATTGCCGGCAATGCTGCCGCGCGTATTGTCCAGTGCCTGCGCCACGTCCACGCGCATCTGTCCTGGCCCCGTCTGCTGCAGGGTGCCGTCGCTATTGTCCAGCTGGCCAGCCTGCACGGTGACCTGCTGCCCGGAAGTGACTGCATGGCGGTGGTCGATCGTTTCCGACTGGATATCCACCAGGCCGTTGCCCGTCACCTTGCCGCGCTCGTCATCGAAGCGCCCTGCTTCTATGTGCAAGCTGCCCGTGCCCGCGTGTTCGATGCTGCCATCGCGGTTGATCACATGGTCCGCAGTCAGCGTCAGCTTGGCGCTGTTGACGGCGATGCGTCCGCCCGTGTTGTCCACGGTGCTGCCTTGCAGTGCCGTGTCGCCATTGCCCGTCTGAATCAGGGTGCCGCCGCGATTGTCGAGCGATCCCGTTGTGATATCCAGCTGGCCCGCACTCAACGTCCCGCGCACGTTCGACAGGGCCTGGCTGCTGCCGGTCGCCGCCACGGACAGCAGGCCGGTGGTGGTCACCAGCGCGTTATCGGTGATGACATGGCCGGTGCTGGCATTGAGCGCAATGGCCGCGCCGCCCGTCTGGCTGCCGCTCAGGTCGATGGCGGTCGCTTGCATGCTGGTCTTGCCAGCGGCCAGGTTCTGACCATGGGCGCCGATCGCTTGCGTGGCCGTCAGCGCCAACTGCCCGCTGCCAGCCAGGCTGCCGTCGGCGCGGATGCCGGCGCCCAGCAAGCTGCCAGCCGTGCTGTCGATGCGGCTGGCGTCGATGCGGTTATCGCCCTGCGCGGCAATGACGCCGCTGTTGCTGACGGCGCCGCTCACCTGCAGCGTCTGGTTGCCGGCCGCATACAGGTTGCCGCTGTTAAGCACTTCGCTGGCCTGGGTGGCCAGGTTGCCGCCGGCAAACACGCTGCCGGCCGTATTATTCAGCTTTGCCACCGACAGGCTGGCATCGCCCGCCAGCGCCTGGACCTGGCCACGCGTATTGTCGACGTCGCCGCTGTCCAGACGCAGCTTGCCACCCGCCGCCAGGGTCGCCTCGGTATTGTCCAGGCCGCCCGTGCTCAACGCAAGGTCGCCCCCGGCAACGATGCGACCTTTCTGATTTTGCACAGAAGTCGCTTGCAGCGTCAGCGCGCCATTGCTTTCCAGCGCACCACCCCGGTTGTCCAGCCCGCCGCGCAGTTGCACGCGGGCAGCTCCCTGGCCGCTCTGCGCCAGGGAGCTGCCCCGGTTATCGAGGCTGCCGGCGTCTATGCTCAATTGCCCCGCAACCGTGCGGGCATCATGGTGGTCGATATGCTCGCCCGTCAGCGCCAGCGCGCCATTGCTGACGATACTGCCGCGCTGCAAGTTGACGTGCGCCGCGCCGATCTCCAGCGCGCCCGTGCCCGCGTGCTGGATTTGGCCGTCCTGGTTGCTCAGGCTGCCCGCCTGCAGGCGCAGCGCCTGGCTATTCGTGGCGATGATGCCGCGCGTATTGTCCAGCGCGCCCGGCAAGCTGATGGCGAGATCGCCGCTGCCCAGCTGCGTGAGCTGGCCGCCCACATTTGACAGGTCGTGGGCGCTGACGGCCAGTTGCTGGCCTGTCAGCTGCGCCGCATCGCTGCGCACGGTGTGTGCCGCATCCAATTGCAGGCGCTCACGGGCACTCACTTGCGCGCGGCTGGCGTCGAGGTCGCCAGCACTGGCGCCCAGGCTGACATTCGCGCCCGACACTTGCGCATTGGCAAGATCAAGATGGCGCGCGGACAGGCCGCTGTCGCCGGCTGCCACGGCTGTGCCATGCACGGCAATGGTACCGCCGGCAGAAACGTTCAGCTTGCCGCTGCCGGACACGGTGTTATCCAGCTTGAGACCTGCCGCCAGCACGGAACCTTCCCCCGCATCGACACGTGCAGCGGCGCCCGTGGCGTGCACGCCGACATTGCCCTGGGCGCCGATGACGCCGCTATTGGCGATATTGCCCTGCGCCTGCACCTGGCTGTCGCCGCCCGCATACACGGTGCCGCTGTTGGCCACGTCGCCCGTCACCGCAATACTGGTCTGGCTGCCCGCGCCGGCCGACTGGATGTTGCCGCTGTTGCTCAGCCAGCCATTCGCTTGCAGCACCAGGTTGCCGGCCGTGGCCGCCAACACGCCCGCGTTGCGCACGCCCAGGCCTGCTTCCGTGCCGACCAGGGTGATCTTGCCCGCGTACATGCCGCCCAGCTGTGCCACGTCCAGCGCATACGTGGCGGCCGGCCCCACGCCAGACGCTGCGCCCGCCACGCCATGCGCCGCGTCGATCTGGTTCGTCCCCGTCACCACTTTCAATTCCTGCGCCCAGATGCCGCCGTTGATCTGCGCGGCGCGCGCCAGGATCGCCGTATAGTCGCTCAGCGACGTATCCAGGCCCCGGCCGTTGATGGTCACTACCCCACGCTGCACCATGTAGCCGTCCAGGCTGCCGCCATTGAGAATCGGCGTGCCCGTCGTCAGCACGACCCGGCTGGCATTGATGAAGCCGCCGCCATCGACGCTCACGCCGGCCGGATTGGCGATGACGACTTCGGCACGCTGCCCCGCCACCTCGACATAGCCGCGCAGCTGGCTGGGGTTGGCCGAATTGACTTCGTTGAGGATCACGCGCGCGCTGCCGCCCGCCAGCCATGGATTGCCTTGCACCCAGCCGCCCGTCTGCGTCTGCACGTTGCCGCGGCTGTTGTTGAGGATGGCGCCATTCGCCGTCACGTCGAACTGGCTGTAGGTGTTGCGCGATACGCCTGCCGCGCTCGGCGTCTGGATATTGACTTGCGTCACGCCGTTGGCGCTTTGCACCACGGTCGGGCGCTGGCGGCCCGGCGCGTTCGGATCGGCCACGATCTGCCCCATGGCAGGTCCCGCGACGAAGGTCACCATGCCCAGCGCCCCGAATACGGCCAGCGCCAGCGGCCGCAAGCGGCCATTCACACTTAAACTTAGCCCGGCACCGCCATCGCCTTCAAACACGCCGCTGTCCAGGCCACCTTCTCCCTTGGCCGCCTTGCCTTGCGACGAAGCGTTTTCGGCGACGACCATCAGTTGGCCACGGCGTTTGTTGAAGATGATGCGGTACAGGTTCTTGTTCATGAAATGTCCTAATGACAATCAATTAATGCGATATGGGGAGAAGAGAACGGCTGGCGGGTGGCGGCGTCTCATCGTGTTATTTTTAATAGCTGGCGTTCAGGCTGAAACCGGCCGTATGGCTGGCCGTGCGGAACAGTTCGGGCTTGTGCACGGGCCAGCCGACAAAGGCGTCGTACTGCACGCCCAGCCACTGGCCGCGCAAGCCGACGAAAGCACCCGTCAGACGGCGCGCGATCAGCCATTCGGCGGACGGCCCCGATACTTCGCCGTGATCAAGCCCGGCATACGCCTCCTGGCCGCTGCTGCCCAGCGGCATGCCGATTTCGTTGCGCAGCAGCCAGCCACGTTCGGCCGACAAGCTGCTTTCGCCGTCATAGCCGCGCACCGTGTAGCGCCCGCCAATCGCAAAGCGGTCTTGCGGCACCAGCGGCGTGCGGTTGTGCTGCATGCGCCAGCTGCCGGAGTAACGCAGCGGCTGGCCGGCGACCTGGAACGGCGCCGACAGGGCCGCGTCGGCCAGGATCAGCTTGAAGCGCGACGTGCCTTCGCCAAACGCTTCCTCGGGCGCCGCCATCGCGTGCATGGCGCCCGTGCCGCGCCGGTATTGCAGATTCAGGTCCAGGGTGGCTTGACCGAGGAATTCACGGTGGCCGATACCCAGCTCCCAGCCGGCCATGCGGCGGCGCTGCACTTCCACCTCCGTATCGTCGATGAAGTTCTGCGCGGAACGCTGCCAGCCCCGTAGCGACACCGTCGTCTTGCGCGAGGCATCGCGGTACACCAGGCGCGACAGTTTCACTTCCTTGTTTTGGCTGGCGCCGCTGTAGTTGTAGTCCTGGCTGATGCCGGCCACGGACTGGTGGTAATGGCTGTCGCTGGCCGTGAAAGCCAGCAGCCAGTAGGCGTAGGGAATCGAATAATGCGCCACCATGCCGGCCGTGCCGCGCGGACCGTCGCGGTCGCCGTCGACGTTCTGGTTCAGACTCAGGTAAAACAGGTCGTTCAGAGTCAGCCAGTGGTCATACGACAGGGTCACGCTGCCCTGCAGCTTGCCCGTCGAGCGCGAACCGCCATCGTCGAGGCCCAGCGCCAGGCGGAATGGCAAACCCTGCTTCCACTGGATCTGCAGGTCGCTCTCGCCCGGCTTCGCGTTGCCACCCTCGGCCGGCATGATCTGGATATCGGCTTCGGCCGTCGGCACGCGCTTGAAGTTTTCCAGCGCCTGTTCCGTATCGCGCACATTGAGCAAGTCGCCCGGCCGCGCCGGCACGGCATTCCACCAGGTGGCGCGGGGATTGGTGCCGGGCGCAAAGCCGATCTGGCGGATGCGCCCCGGTATCACGCTCAAGGCCAAAGTACCCTTGCTCAAGTCCTGCGGTTCGGCCAGCACGCGCGTGGTGACGTAGCCGCGTGCGATGATGGCGTTCTGCAGCCGCCCCATCAGTACATTGATGGCCTGCGTGCCCAGGCAGCGCCCCAGCGCGGAGTCCGGCGCACCGAGGTCGTCGCGCCCGGCGGCGGCCAGCGCCCACTGGAACTGCGCGGCATCCTCGCCCCGCAATTCCAGACGGTCGATGGTAAAGCATGGCGCTTCGCCTGAAGGCAGGCGGTTGGCGGAGGCGGCTGCGGGCGCCTCGAGCAGGCGCACGTCGGGCGTGCGTTCCTGCTGCTGGCGCAGGAAGCGCTCGCGCTCTTGCTGGCGGATTAATTCTTGGCTGGCATCGTCGCGCTGGCTGGCGCCAGGCGGATTGGGAAGGGGCGGCGCGATTTCAGGACGGGTCTGCGCGGACACGGCGGCACACAGGGTGCCGCTAAACAAAAATACACCGCACCATGGCGTCAAGCGCAGGTGCATATGTTGCCTTAAATAATTATTTATGTAAGGAAATTATAAAATATATATTTCTATATGGCAACAGTATTTATTTATTGAGAACTTTACCTCTTTGGTAACTGCCTTTCAACTATCCAATTACCACTAGTAAACAGATGCGCCGCCTTGTGGCAGCAGCACGGGCAATGGGAGCCCCGGCATCGAGGCCATAAAAAAAGCCCTGTAAAAACAGGGCTTTGGCTTACCTAATCAGCAAGAACAGGAAATTTTATAATGGAAACTTATTCCCACTCGATGGTCGCCGGTGGTTTGCCGGAAATATCGTAGACAACGCGGTTAATGCCGCGCACTTCGTTGATGATGCGGTTCGAGACCTTGCCAAGCAGGCTGTGCGGCAGGTGGGCCCAGTGAGCCGTCATGAAGTCTTGCGTCTGCACGGCGCGCAAAGCCACTACGTATTCATAGGTGCGGCCATCGCCCATCACGCCCACCGATTTGACGGGCAGGAAGACGGCGAACGCCTGGCTGGTCGCTTCGTACCAGTTTGCTGGCAGCGCGTCCGGATCGACGGCCTGCCCGGCAACGAATTCGTATGGCGTGTTGCGCAGCTCTTCGATGAAGATGGCGTCGGCGCGGCGCAGCAGGTCGGCGAACTCTTTCTTGACTTCACCGAGGATGCGCACGCCCAGGCCCGGGCCCGGGAACGGGTGGCGATACACCATGTCATGCGGCAAGCCCAGGGCCACGCCCAGCTTGCGCACTTCATCCTTGAACAGTTCGCGCAGGGGCTCGAGCAGTTTGAGCTTCATGGTGTCCGGCAAGCCGCCCACGTTGTGGTGGCTCTTGATCGTCTGGCCCTTCTTGCCTTTACCGGCCGATTCGATCACGTCCGGATAGATCGTGCCTTGCGCCAGCCATTTGGCGTTGACCAGCTTGCCCGATTCGACCTGGAACACTTCGACGAACTCGCGGCCGATGATCTTGCGCTTCTGCTCAGGGTCGGCCACGCCGGCCAGATGGCCCATGAACTGGTCTTCCGCGTCGATGCGGATGACTTTCACGCCCAGGTTCTTGGCGAACATGTCCATCACCATCTTGCCTTCGTCCAGGCGCAGCAGGCCGTGGTCGACGAAGACGCAGGTCAGCTGATCGCCGATGGCGCGGTGGATCAGCGCGGCCGCGACGGACGAATCGACGCCGCCGGACAGGCCCAGGATGACTTCATCGGTACCGACTTGCGCGCGGATCTTTTCCACCGCTTCGCTGATGTAGTCGGGCATGTTCCAGTCCGACTTGCAACCGCAGATTTCATGCACGAAACGGCCGATGATGGCCTTGCCCTGTACCGTGTGCGTCACTTCCGGGTGGAATTGCACGCCGTAGAACTGGCGCTCTTCGTCCGCCATGGCGGCGATCGGGCAGCTCGGGGTGTTGCCCATCAGCTTGAAGCCTGGCGGCATGTCCAGCACCTTGTCGCCATGGCTCATCCACACTTTCAGCATGCCGTGGCCTTCGTCAGTGACGAAATCAGCAATGCCGTTCAGCAATTTGGTGTGGCTGCGGGCACGCACCTCGGCGTAGCCGAATTCACGCACCAGGCCGTTTTCCACTTTGCCGCCCAGCTGGGCCGCCATGGTTTGCATGCCGTAGCAAATGCCCAGCACGGGCACGCCCAGCTCGAACACGGCTTGCGGTGCGCGCGGCGAATCGCCTTCCAAGGTGGAATTGTGGCTGCCCGACAGAATCACGCCGGCGGCGCCATAGTTGCGCACGAATTCGTCGCTGACGTCGTAGGGGAAGACTTCGGAAAACACGCCGGAATCGCGCACGCGGCGGGCGATCAGCTGGGTGACTTGGGAGCCGAAATCGAGAATAAGGATTTTAGAATGCATGGTCGGAGCTTTATTCAGGGTCAATTGCAAAACCGGCGCACTGGGCGCCGGTCTGGACTTTCGTTACCGCTTACTCGGAGCGATAATTTGGCGCTTCTTTCGTGATCTGCACATCATGGACATGCGACTCGCGCATGCCGGCCGAGGTGATTTCCACGAATTCCGCCTTCTCGCGCAGCTCGTCGATGGTGGCGCAACCGCAGTAACCCATCGATTGACGCACGCCGCCCACCAGCTGGAAGATAATCGCCAGCACGCTGCCCTTGTAGGCGACGCGGCCTTCGATACCTTCAGGCACGAACTTGTCGGCCTTCATGGTGGCGTCCTGGAAATAACGGTCAGCCGAACCATCGGACATCGCGCCCAGCGAACCCATGCCGCGGTAGGACTTGTAGCTGCGGCCCTGGTACAGGATCACTTCGCCTGGTGCTTCTTCCGTACCGGCAAACATGGAACCCATCATGACGGTCGAGGCGCCAGCGGCCAGCGCTTTCGAGATGTCGCCCGAGAAGCGGATACCGCCGTCGGCGATACATGGCACGCCCGTGCCTTCCAGTGCCTCGGCCACGTTCGAGATGGCCGTGATTTGCGGCACGCCCACGCCGGCGACGATACGCGTGGTGCAGATCGAGCCGGGACCGATGCCGACCTTGACCGCGTCGGCGCCGTATTCGACCAGCGCCTTGGCGGCAGCGGCGGTAGCGATATTGCCGCCGATCACTTCCACGTGCGGATACTTGGTCTTGATCCACTTGACGCGGTCGAGGATGCCTTGCGAGTGGCCGTGGGCCGTGTCGACCACCAGCACATCGACGCCGGCGGCGACCAGCAGGTCGATGCGCTCTTCATCCTTGGCGCCCACGCCGACAGCAGCGCCGACCAGCAATTTGCCCTGGCTGTCTTTCGACGCGAACGGGTGCGAAGTCGACTTCTGGATATCCTTGACGGTGATCAAACCACGCAGTTCGAATGCGTCGTTGACCACCAGCACGCGCTCGAGGCGATGCTTGTTCATCAGGCGCTTGGCTTCGGCCGTATCGGCACCTTCCTTGACGTACACGAGCTTGTCGCGCGGCGTCATCTTGGCCGATGCTTCGGCGTCGAGTTCCTGTTCAAAGCGCAAGTCGCGGTTGGTGATGATGCCGACCACTTCCTTGCCCTTGACGACAGGGAAACCGCTGATGCCGTATTGTTCCGTCAGCGCGATGACGTCGCGGATTTTCATGTCTGGCGGAATCGTGATCGGATCGCGCAGCACGCCAGCTTCGAAACGCTTGACGCGGGCCACTTCACGCGCCTGGTCTTTCGGATTCAAATTCTTGTGAATGATGCCGATGCCGCCTTCCTGGGCCATCGCGATCGCGAGGCGGGCTTCCGTCACCGTATCCATGGCTGCGGACAGCAAGGGAATATTCAAGGTGATATTGCGGGTCAGGCGAGTTTTGAGGGACGTATCGGCGGGCAGAACGTTGGAGTAGGCTGGGACGAGCAGCACGTCATCGAATGTGAGTGCTTTTTGAAGTAGACGCATAGCATTTCCTATTGGCGCAAAAGCAGATTATACAGAAATTCTTGACTCCTGTCTTAAACATTCGCAAACCGCTGTAGACATAGTGGGAATGCCGTTTTGGCTTCCCCCAAAAAGTCTGGGAAAGTCTAGAAAAGTCTGTGTTTTCGCCCAAATTTCGCCCTCGTTTTACAGCAACTTTGACACGGTCCTGCCTTGCCCTGAAGTGTCAGGTATGCAACTAGCTCAAGGACTTCAAAATGTCATCGAGGCATGCGGGCTTCAACAAGTGCTGATCAAATCCGGCATGCTTCACCTTGGTACGTGTCTCTTCGTCTCCCCATGCAGTTAGCGCCACAAGCTTTATATGACTCAATGCAGCACAACCCCTCAGCGTGGTGGCAACATCGAGACCAGACATCCCTGGCATCCCAAGATCCAGGAACAGCACGTGAGGCACAATCAAGTTCGCAACTTCGATTGCAGCGGATCCGTTATAGGCAACATGCGCATCATGTCCACACAAGACTAAAAACTCGGCAATCATATCTGCGGCATCCTGATTATCGTCCACGACTAAAATTCGCAACGTATGGATCTGATTTGCCATATTAGTAAGCCTGTTTGTAACCATACTTGAAGCACGAGAAATCCGCAGATGCCGGCAAATTTTGGGGCAGCTGACAAACATATATCTTGATCAAGTTATGCCAATGAAACCATTCTTTGATGCAATCATGAATATAGCTATTGCAACAATAATCCTAACACCAACTTATGCTGGTAGTTCAGCAATTATCTCCCAAGCCAGGGTAGGACAAAACGCCCTTTAGAAGTAGCCAAAAACACGCCGTAGCAATTGTTCTGATAATCATTTTCTATAGGTATATAGGTTTTACTGCGAGTAGCTCAGAGATCAGGTGAGCTCAGGCCGGCTCCCGAGAAGGAAGGCGTTCAGATACATACTGGCTGCCCAGACAAAATACCTCTATAGCCACTCAATACAGCACCCATCTTGATCCCCTGCTCGTCGATATCGTAGAAGCGGATATCCTTGCTATGGCGGCTACCGCGTACCTTCACCACCGACACCACGCGCTTGAACTGACCTTCGAGCTCAATATAGCGCTGCATAACAATAGCATCAGCCAGGAAAGCGTTACCATAAGAACTGAAACGCAGCACGGTGTACTGGTCTTCCAGCTCGGCCGTCATTAGCACCGAAACCCCCATGTCAGTCAGTGCAGCCACTAGGCGATACAGCGATTCACGGAAGTCCTCGCGAAACATGGAAGCCAGCGCCATTTCAAAACCAGACAAGGAATCAATGACTACGCGCTTCGCCTTCATACGCGTGATCATGCCCACCAGATCGTGCAGAATTTCATCCAGCGACAAATCTAGGGTGCGCGTGTTAATCACACCGATCTGACCGGAATTGACGAGTTCATTCAATTGGTGGCTGAGCAGCTGGTTCGGGCTTTTCTCAAAAGCTGCGATCACTCCGGGCTCGCCACAACGAACGCCCTCTGTCAAAAATTGCGTTGCCAGCACTGTCTTACCGGAACCAGAAGGCCCCACCACCAGCAGCGAGTATCCAGCCGGCAATCCCCCGCCCATCATACTGTCCAGCTCAGGCAAGCCCAGAGACAAGCGTTCGTTAGCCGGAATACTGACCGCCTCCATGCCGCTGGACTTCAGCACGGCACGCGAGAAGATTTCTACGCCATTGTCGTTGATGCGAAAGGTATGCACGCCTAAGCTTTGCGCTTGCCCACGCATTTTGACTACCTGAATCTTCCGTACCATGGCATCACGATGCACGAGTTGCGACAACCACAAAATGCCGTCGGCGACGGTAAAGACTGCGCTAGATTCGGCCTCAGGCGCCAAGTACTCTCCAATTAGAAACGTAGTTGCCAACCAACTCGTCATTTGGTTCCCTAGCTGCTGCACAAAATGCTGCAAGCCTGCGGCGCCTGTATCCAGATCTTTAGCCGATTGCACTACAGAGCGAAAGGAATCGACGAAGACTAGACTGGGAGAAAACGCCTCGACCTCTTCAGCAATACGGGCCAGCACGCGATCGAAATCACCATCAAGCAAGTCGGCCGACAGATTGACAAACTTGATCGACTGGTTGATTTTGTCAACATCAAAAAAGGGGAACTGCTGTTGATAGCGCAACATCTTAAGAGGCGGCTCGCCCAGCACCGTGAAAAAAAGTGCCTTCCGCTCCTGCGTGGCGAGTGAAAACATAATCTGGTGAGCTAGAGTCGTCTTGCCGCTACCAGGTGTGCCAGCCAGTAGATTAAAGGAGTATTCCGGTATTCCGCCGCCCAGCAGTTCGTCCATGCCCGGCACACCTGAAGCCAGGCGTTGGATGGTGACTTTGTTCATTAGTTCGGCTCCGTTCCAGCATTAATCACAACGTCATCACCCCAGGCCTTCAGGAGGATGCTATTCGTTAAGAGTTCGCCAATTAATAAAATAAGGGTATCGATAAAGTGCATCATCATCTCTGTACTTGCCTCGCAAGCGACTGCATTGGACTGTCCCATCAAGCTGGCCCGCAAGGCGCTCATGGCAGATTGCAATGCTTGGGGTGGATGGGGCTCCAGCCAAACGAACTGTTTCTGACTCTGGTGCAGGCTGCGCGCATACATCGACTCGACGCCCCTCTCACCAATAATCTGGCTCAGTTCAGCGGCTAGTTGTTCCCAAAGGCGAATACTGACGTCTACCACTGTACTTGGGTCACGTAACAGCACGTGCGTTATGTTGCGCTGCCGCTGTTCATGGACTGTGGCCATAATCGGGTCTTTTCTCTGCGGTTTTCGGTGCTTGGACCATGTTGAACAAAAGCGTTAGAACTCCGCACACATTAACGGAGAGCCGTTGCCATGATTATTTTCGACAAAATATCGATATTGATGGGCTTTACCAGGTAATGATCAAAACCCGCCTCAACTGCCCTGTTGAACTGGTCAAGCTGGCTATAGCCAGAAGCAGCGACAAAACATGGCAGCGGCGCCATAAGTCCGGCCCGTGCGGAACTAATCACCTGATACCCATCCATAACTGGAAGACCAATATCGCACACGATGACGTCATAAGGATCAGCCAGCAGCGCCCGCAGTCCTGCCGGGCCGTCATGCCGAACCTCGACCATATGGCCGTCATGGCTGAGCAAGAGCGCCAACATTTCCGCAGCGTCCACATTATCTTCAATCAGTAATATTCTCTTCGGGATGATCTCAGGCGATGAATGCTCGACAGCTTCCGGCATAGGTGGCGACAACTGGGATACCGGGAATTTCAAGATAAATTGACTGCCGAAGCCCACGCCGGCACTGAATACTTCGACAGTTCCCCCATGCAGCTGCGTAATAATCCGCACCAAGGATAGACCGATGCCAAGTCCGCCCTGAGCACGTTCAAGCGACCGAAACCCTTGGGTGAACAGATCGAAAATAAATGGTTGCAAATCCAGGGCGATGCCTGCACCGTCATCACTAACAATAATTTCGACGATGCCTCCATTTAGTTTAGCCACGATATCAATGTGGCCAAAATCGGGCGTAAATTTACTGGCGTTTATGATCAGATTCGCGAAAACTTGGGTAAGGCGCACGCTGTCAGCGTCGATGGCTAGTGGCTCTTTTGGCAAAGTGACCGTCAGAATCTGCTGCCGTTTGTTGATGTTCGGCTGGCCGACTTCAACAGCGCCTGAAAATATATCGCTCAAGTGCAATGGCTGAAGCTGAAGTGAAATTTTGCCACTACTGACACGCGACGCATCGAGCAAATCGTCGATTAATCGGGCCATATGCCCCACCTGACGGCCAATTACGGCATTCACATGCGTCAGTTGGGCATCACCCTCAATTCTTCTGGCTAATAGATCATTGGCCATCGCGATCGGCTGCAAAGGATTGCGCAACTCATGCGCCAACATGGCAAGAAATTCTGTCTGCCTTACAGTAGCCGCTTCCGCAGATGCTTGAAGATCCTGGGCGCCGAATGTCGCCAGCACCAAATTCTGATTTGCTTCGCGCAACTGCGTGATACGCAGAGCAAAAGCATCAGATTTATCCTTTTCCTGGACTTCCATCTTGGCCATGATCAATAACTGATTGATCGTTTCACGCAGCAGCTTGACCTCTTTGTGGTGCAAGGCATTTAACGCAGCTATCTCAATCGGAAGATGGGGAGGCGCACTCTCATGGTCCGTAGGGAGTCCAATGTAGCGCATGATAAAAATTTACGGCTTGTGGAGGCCGACAAAAGACTACTTTTCGCCCATCGACGCTCACTCTGCCATCGTCGCGCGCGCCAGCTAAATTGCTGCAAACACTCATATTTCTGTATCAGGAGACAATACTATACATTCATGTAAAAAAGGGAAATTCAAACTACTTATCGTTCAGAATGCGATCGGGAGTTGCATAATTTGCAATTTGCCAGCCCATTGCAAGTGCTGACTGTACAGCTTCACGTTCCGTTGCGCGATTTTGCAAATTCGGTTCAGCGACATCCTCGAATCCGCATTTTCTGAGTATCAGTTGCCCCTGCCAACATCCCTCAGGAAGTTCGCAAGCGAATGCTGTAATCGTAAAACCGTTGTGAATAGTAGGATTGTCATAAACCATATTTCCTCCGAACAAATATATTCATCAATGAAAAAAGTTTGCCAATTCAGTATAGTCACAATTACAGCAACATACCGCCATACGCAGCTTATTTTGATCAATCAAAAAAAATACTAACAAAAAGTTGATCCTATTCAATTCTCTGTCCTCGCCCCCCAGTTAGAGCATACCGTCAGTTACCAGCACTAGGACAACCTGCTGCTCAACTATCGCAGCGCGGCCGCCGGCGGCCAAGTCGTTGTGCTGGTCGACCAGACGCAGCGCGTAGTCGGCTGGGCGTCATCGGGAAATCATTGCATGAAAGATGGGATAGACCTTAAAGGCGTGCAGGAGTGACTCTAATGCATGCGCACCTCGCTCTTCGACAGCTCGCGTTCTTTGAAGTCTATGTCGATCAGCCACCCACCTCGCTCCAACTGCTCGGGCCGGCTCTCAAATGCTTCCCGCAATCGCAAGCCTCCCAGCTCGAACGACTCTTCCGACATCCACTCGATGTGACAGTCTATCAAACGCCCCTCCGGAAACGTGGAAATCTGATGACTACGCAGCTCGGCGCAAGTGGTATGCCGCTGTAGCACATTTGAATAGTCGTCGGCCACAGCCAGCAACCCGCGCGAGCCACTACTCTCACGCGCAAGTTTTTTCGGTAGCGCTACTCCGGATCGATACAGTTCCTTGACCCTGAATCCGATCGCTTTTTCCGGCACGAAAAGTTTGCACACCCAGGTCTGGGCGACCTCGCGGGCGTGGCCAGACTCATCCCTCGTTGCCTCAATGCCGCTCAGCACCAGATTCCATCCCTGTGCCCGCACCAGCTTGGGCCTGGCAAGCTGCGCCAGAATACGCGGCGCACCTACCGTCTGCAAGCGCGCTACTTTTGACGGGCGCCGATTCCCCTCCAGCGTGACTTCGACCACCAGCAACTCCAATAGTATGGCACCCTCGACCACCGGCACGGGTGCTCCTAGCGCCGCCCCGCCCTCTCGCCGTCGCTTCGCCCATACCTTCATCACGCACTCCGAATATACTGTACATACATACAGTATATTGGCAAAAATAAGCGACGAGAAGACGAAATTTGTAACTAGAAGAGCCCGCCCTGCCCCACGGGTGTAACTGGCTCAGGCACTTTCGCACGGGTTCGAGACTGCATCGGATCGGGCTGCGCAACGAGCAGGTCGGCAGGATACTGCCGATAAACATCCTCTTCCGAAACCAGCGAGCCGTCCAGCCAGCCTTGATACTGGTCAGGGTCCAGGATCATCACCATGCGCTTTTCATCATCGGGCTTGTGGAAGCGCTGCATCAACGGGTGCCCGTCGGCGTTGATCGTCAGCATCGAGAACGAGAGCAACTGATCAGCTGGGCGGTACTCCCATATTCCTGCGATGGACACCGGGCCGCCGTCGGCGCGCTCAATGCGCCAACGCACAGGCTTGCCAGTTTCGTAGTTGGGTTCGAAGAAGTTGGCAGCCGGGATGATGCAGAACTGCTTGCGCTTCCAGGCGTTGCGGA
The DNA here is from genome assembly GCF_030397695.1 of Janthinobacterium sp. SUN118. NCBI lineage: Bacteria > Pseudomonadati > Pseudomonadota > Betaproteobacteria > Burkholderiales > Oxalobacteraceae > Janthinobacterium > Janthinobacterium sp. SUN118. Next base: position 3,195,142 of record NZ_JAPUBV010000001.1, read on the forward strand.
AGGATGGCTTACTGGCCACCGTCTCGGTACGCGCGTTGTAGGTCTGCCGAGCGAGCTTAAGGTCAGCCCAGTGCGGCACCATGCCGAACATCGCAGGGGCGATTTCCAGTTCATCGGGCGCCTCATGCGAGCCACGCAGGATGGGTGTCATATAACCGGGCCATGCCTCGGGCGGCAGGTCGAGTTGATGTGAGCGAACACCGAAGTGGCCTTCAATTTGCTCTTTACGGCTGGGGGTATAGTCGGCGCACATAAAAGCATTTGTTATGCAACAATTTCAAAAAAATTCTTGGCTATTTTAGGCTTTAGTTTGCAAAAAAACTCATGGTGCCGCATCTATAGTATCAAATACCATGTTTATTTTTCCGAGCCTATGATTATCTAACGCAATATAAGTTATCGGACTATACCTTTCAAGAATTATAATTTCTAACGCCCAAAGAATTTCCAAAAAAAACCCCTCATGATCATCTTGCACAGAAGTATTATTTTTAAGCCAAGTTACACTAACTTCTCTCCTCCCACTTAAAGAGGAGCTTGGAATATTAATCGACTCTTTCGCAACATATTTCATTTGATCATAATATTGATAATTTTTTATTTTAGCAAGAATTTCAACGGGAGGGATTTGCTCGTCATTATGGGAAAATGCCTTTTTCAAAGCGTAAATTTCATCCGGCTTGATATCACACATCATGGCGAACAACTTTAAAGTATTTGACTTCCATTTTCCAGCGAGATCATTTTCAACATTCCTCGATTTTTCTTGTTGTTTACTTGCGATTTTATTTGCCTCCTGCAATGCCTTCTTCCAAATATCCTTTTCGGCCTCATAATTCTTAAAGTATGTCACTTGCTCGTCACGATCGAATGGAATCTTCCTTTCCTCTGCAAGAATCATTTCAGCCTTCCCAATTGATTTCTGGATTGTATATTTTGAAATTGCCGTATCAAAAAATGGATACCAACGCCAATAAATAAAACCTACCACCATTGGAAACACAAAGAGACAAACAACCCATTTAAAAGGATAGGCAGAATATAGAACATCATCGATGAAATCAATCTTCTCGGAATACTTTCCATCCCCAAACAACACAAGCATCAACTTATAATTAATTATCGGCCAAGAAATTATAGCTGAAGCCAAAAATGTATTATTGAATCGATTTTTAATTGTATTAAGTATATTTTCAGGAAGTTCAGATATTGACATTTTATTATCCAATTAAGACATTCAAGTATCATAATACAAGTTTACCTCAACGGTCATTTTTTTACACGATTCCTCTGCAGATATGCGATGGAAATTGAGGGATGATGCGGTCGGCCAGGCGTCGCTTGCCGCCGATCCAGGGGATGATGGGAAATGCCAAAATGTGTACCTCCTAATGGTAGAGTCGAATTCCTCCCATGAGGCAATCCAAGCCTACTTGGGTCACTGGCTTGACCCGCACCGAAATCGGTTGTCGCAGTTGACGCAGCGACAACCGATATATTCCTACAGCCACCACTGTGCTTATCCCAATAAAAATAAAGTACCCGGCATGCGGCTACTGCCCTTGCATTCTATAAAAGCGGGGGGCAATTGCGCTTCTGCACCTGCAATTGTTACTTGTGTTACTTGAAAAATCTCACCTACTATTCACTTAGGCCAGAGGAGGCAATTCCATTCAAGTTGGATGCGAACTTCGATTACTGACGTATAACAACTCGTTATAAAAAAAGCCACCAAAGGACAACGTTATGCCACGCCCAGAAGACCAAGCCGATTTGGATAGGAATGCAGCGATCGTTCAGCGTTATCACGCTGATGAAGCCGCAGGCGATGTACATTTCGGCGCGGCGCGCTATCAACAAGCGAAGAATTCTTATCAATTAGCAATTAATGGCCGGACTGCGTCGACAGCCCTCGTGACAAGACTCGGCATCCCAAGGGATGCAGGTCATCAAAATGCCATAAATTTTTTGCAAACCAGAATTGCAAATTGCAATGCAAATTTAACTGTCCAACAGGCTGCCGCAGCAGCAGCGGCAGCTAATGCTGCGGCGGCAGCGGCTGCAGCGGCCGCTGCGGCGCCCCCACCACCACCTCGCGCTTCCCCTGCTTCTTGGGCAGCTCTGCTAACCCGACGTTAAGACTGTTACCCCCAACTTATCAGTCTTTCTAAAGACAGCCAGCCAACACAACTTCCAAGTCTGCCTCATACCTCCGGCCGCGCGACCAGTCCCGTGCCAGCGCCAAGACCATTTCACCGTCTGTTGCCACCGACGTCAGCCCGTCGAATTCGTAGGCTGGGCGCTGCGGCGCTACCTTTACACATGGTGTAAATACTGGAATCTCGACGCGCACGGGGGTTGTCGGCGCGCTGGCGCAGCCAGCCGACAGCACCACGACAGCCAAACCTGCCAATTTGGTCAAGTTGCCGATTTTCATCGCACGCCCTCCAGCAGCAGCCTCACGGCCGGCATGGCCTCGTCGCAAGTCGTGGCACGCGCGCCAGTGATCCGTGCCAGGGCCGCGTCGTACTTCCGGCCCGTGGCAACGGCAGCCGCCCGCGCCGCAGTGCCGCGCTCCTGCGCCGCCAGCGTGGCGGCGGCCATCCCATCGATGGCGCGATTTTGCTCGGTGATCGATGCGCGCAGTTGCGCGCTGACGCCCTGCTCCTGCACCAGCGCAGCGCGCGCGGCGGCACGGTCGCCAGCGGCCAGCCACCAGCCGGTCCCAGTGGAGCTGGCCACCAGCAGCAGCGCGGCGGCCAGTACGATGGCGACCGCCTTCCAGATCCCACTGACGACGCCGGCCGCCAACGCGCCCAGGGCGCTCAAGGCCGCACCTGCAAGATACCAGCGCGCGTGCCGTGGCGGTCGATGGTGATGATGCGGTTGATCGGCTTGGCCACCATCTTTGTGCTGACATGCACCCAGGTCAGCTCGTTGATGATCTGCCCGATGCCGAACTCGTCCAATTTCGGCAGAAGCGCCTGACATACTTGGTATGGCGTCATGCGCAGCGCCTTGAAATCAGCTGCGCAGCCGCGCACATGGTCGCTGCCATCGCTGCTGCCGATGCCACGATTCACTGGAATCGAGCGGTAGCCGCTGATGTTGGTCAGCGGCGTGTCGATGCCAGCGCAAGCCGTCAGGTAATTGCGGATGCGCTGCAGCAGCTCGGCCGTGCACTGCAATTCCGCCATCACGGCCGGCGTCGGCGTGTTGTCGGCACCATGGCGGGCGGCCCAGTCCGAAGCAGTCAGTTCCTGTAGGGTGAAGTTCTTGGTGAGGTTCACAGGCCACCCCGCACGTCCTTGACGATTGCGGCCGCGTCGCGCGCCAGCTCGCCGATGTCCTTGTCTTTGCGGTTGTCAAGCCAGCGCACCGTGGCGCCCAGCACCCACCAGGCCGGCAATCCGGCGGCCACCATCAACGGCGCGGCGATGAACAGGAAGCCCAGCGCCGGGTCGCTGCCGTAGAGTACGGCGACGGCGCGCGCGCTGTCGAACAGGCCCGGCATCCAATTGCGCACGACCACGACCAGGGCCGGGCCCATCAGGGCGGAAAAGAGAATGGTGACGAAGAAGCGCACGCCCGCTTCCTTGGCAGTTTTTGGCCACATGAACATGAATCCCAGTGAGGTTGCAGCAGCGCCGGCCAGGACCGGGATGCCAAAAATTTTAATCAGTGCGCCGCCGGCGGCGGTCGTTTCGATGGCCATGAATGCCTTTCAGGTAGTGGAAATGAAAAAACCGCCCGAAGGCGGCTGGATTGCTACGATTGAACGATATGAAATTATGGAACCACGCTTTCCAGGGCGGCGAGCCGGGCCTCGATATCGGTCTGGCGCGCCGCCAATCCAGCTGCGATAAACTGGTTCAACTCGTCATAGCGGAATGCGTAGCGGTCGCCAGCGGGAATCGTTTCCGTCCAGGCAGCCCGCATTTCCCGGTCGTCTGTCGCCTCGATGGCCGCATGCTCGATGACTTCACCCTCCCACGAGTCGTGGCAGATGAATCCATAATTGAACGGGTCGAGACCGTGCGACTCCATGATCTGTATCACGTCCTGGACGGTCGGCCCGATGTGCTCGCGGGCGCCGTTCCCCTTCAGCGCTATGGCGGTTTTCCAGCGATAGACTCCAATCGCCCTTGCCAGATCGGTGGCCGCCGCAATCTCCACGGATCCGAGCGAGCGAAATGCGTCCTTCTCGCGCGCATCCGAGGTGATGGTTGGAGCGACTGAAAAATAGGAATTCCCCCAGCGATAATTGGATAGGCCAAGATTGTGTGATGTGTCGAAACTCGGACGAACTACCCCGCCGTCCGATGCTAAAACCAAATGGCTCGTGCCACGGACCACAAAATTTTCGCCGGTGCCGCCAGCTATCAGCGCCCCACCATCCGAGCCGACATACCCAATTTGCAGCTCGCCACCGCCTTTTATAAATGCCATGTAGGAAGTTGCAACAAGGTTCGATTTGAATACAGCCCAGATAGAGGCATTCGAGTTTAAGGAGAGTGCCCCTCCAGAATGCGACCAAGTACCTGTAGTGTTCGGATTTGCCGCATTCGCTTTCAAACTGATCGCTGACTGTTGCTCGAGCGAGACCGGTTTGTTGGCATCGCTGGTATTGTCCACATTGGACAGGCCAACATCACCCTTGTAGCCTTTACGTGCCTTTCCGTCCAACGCTTCCTGTTGCTTGATCGATACCGGTTTGTTGGCATCGCTAGTATTGTCGACAGCCCCAAGGCCCACGTCGCCTTTATTGCCCGAAGTGGCCACGGCCGCCAGCAAGGGCTTGTTCAAGATTTGCCGCAGCGAGCCAGGCGCTGCGGTCCAGTCGGCCTGAATTGGCTGCAGCTGCCCCTTCGCCAGCAAATTGAGCGCGTCGAGCCAGTCCGGCATGCCGGGATAAAAGATGTCTGCCATTACAATTCCTCGATTTCAAGCGATGTTGCATAGGTTTCAAAATATGGCGTCGAAATGGCGGCCAGGTCGCTGAGTCGGCCATATAGCTGGTGGGCTTGTTCCAGCTCCGGATCGACATCTCCTGGGAACAGGCTCACCAGAATTGGCCTGCGCTTGCCGTTACCGCGCACCAGGCGCCACACGGCGGCGCGGTCCCGCGGCGTCATGTGCTCGAGCGGCAGCGACAGCTTGCGGTAGGCGCTGCCGACGGCAACGCGCTGCTCGCCTGCGGCCGTCCGGTATAGCGTCGACGTGTCGAGCGGCGTCACGCTGGCGCCGTAGCTGGCGTTGTTTTCAGGCTCCCAGTAGTTCCCCATCACCAGGCGCGAGCATTCGATGTAGCCGGCGGGATTGGCGGGATCAGTGAGGTCGATGACGAATTGGCGCGCCGTCGTGCGCGGGAACCAGGCCCGCGCATAGGCGCCGCCGCCAAAGGAAAAGGCATTCACTGCCATGGCTGTGGCGCCCCAGTCCCAGGCGCCCAGCGGCGCATAGGCGCACGCCAGGACCAGGCCGGTATCGATCACCGGCACGGCGTCGCCTGGCGCAGCAAAGCCCCGCACACGGATCTTGGCATTCGAGGTCAGGTTGCAGAAAGGCAGGACCACGCCGCCGACAATTTCGCCCAGCGGCAGCGTCGCCGTGATAGTCAGCGTCGTGCCCGCCGAGCGCAGCACTGCGGACTTGCGTTCGCGCTGCAGGTTGGCCGGACCGAGCGCGCCGGCCTGGCTGGAGGCGGTAAGCACGGCGCGGTCGGCCACATTGTCATGAATGATGCGAAGATTTGCCATCGGTTCAATATCCAGTCACGTCAATAACAGCAAACACATTCCCATGCGGCGTTTCGCCACGCACGGGAAAATACACAGCCTGCCCAGCGTTCGCCGCGAAATAACTGAATGTCATACGCTTGTCGATCTGCACGCCTCCGCCAACAGCCTTTACCATGCCCATCATTTCCACATACAGTGCGGATACCGCAGGTTGAGCGCCGAACACTGTCACCATCATTTTCATGTATGCGGTAATGCAAATCGCTGCATAGCTCCGACCTGGCGTATAGCTAAATACGCCGTCGCCGTTGGTCACGCCAGCAAAAACCAGCGGCTTCTTGGACGCACAAAAAACCAGCGTGCCGTCGTCGCGAAATACCTGAGCGCCTGCCGTCGCGTTCGAGGTAGTAATGGGCAAGAAAAAATAAAGATCAATCATCGTCCCTACCGGGCCGCCAGACAAGATGAGCGCAGTCCCCCCACTGACCGATGTGACAACGCAATACGCGTCGCAGCGCCAGGCAACAATCTCACCGGCCACAACCGGGACAATCACGTAGCTGGCATTGACAAGATCCGGGCCTTGGTAGATCCCTTCGTCTCCACCTCGATCGGTGTCAGTCACGACCTGGATGTGGCGCGACAGCACCATAGAGCGATACATGCCATCGATTTGATAATCGTCACGCCCTTCATTTTTCAACTGGAAACCGGCAGTCATTATTTAATTCCCAAGATTAATGTGCACGGTGGCAGGTTGGGGCTGGGATATTCTGCAGGTCGGTACCGTGTCCATGAAACCGAATCGCCAGAAAATACGCATACGGGCAGAGTGAAATTTTCATAAAACCAGCCTGGCTGGCCCTTGCCCATCAGCGGAATGGCAAAGGGTGTACCAGATGCCAGTCCAGCGAAGGTCGCCGATCCGGAGGTCGCGGTACCGATATCAATCTGGCCAATCAAGCGCCCGATCAGCATTGTTGTGTCGAGGTACAGTGCGCCATTCACACCATCCCAAAGTTGCAGTCCGCATGGCATGTCACCACACTCCAAATCTGGCAATTAAATTACCCGCAGCGTTATAAATCCGGATACCGTTACTGTCGTATTCCGTCCGCTGGCCATTCGTTGCACTACGAATCAGGCCAAAGGTGCCTGTCGCGGCCTTTAACTCCCCCGCAAAAGTACCCGTGGCCGCTTGCAGCGCGCCAGCAAACGTACCGGTTGCCGCGCCCAGCGCACCGCTGAAAATGGGGGAGCCATTAACAATGGAAAATTTCGGAGCATAAATATTGCCCTCGGCATCGATCTGCACATATTTGCCAAGCGCGACGTTTCCGAGCAGCAGGCCGCTTGCGCTTAAATGAAAGCCTGTTCCTAGATTGCTGGGCCAGGCATAGCCGCTGTGCGGGTAGCCGCTGCCGCCATGGATCGTGACACCCTGAAAATCTCCCGCCTTGATCGCGCCAGCGTCGACGGCAATCGCGCTCAGCTGCCCCACCTTCAGTGCATTGAGGTAAGGTGCGGCCCAGCTGGTGGTCCCGCTGGCCGGGTTGAAAATACCGTCAGACCGGTACAGCGATTCGCCGGCGCCGAAAGCCTGCGGGGAACCCTCCCAAACTGTGCCAGCGCCCCAGGTGCTAAGTGGCGGAAATGAAGCACTTCCTTCTGTGCTGATCGTTGCCGGCGCGCTGGCCAGCGAGGACAGGTTGGTCTTGCTGTAGCAGACGCGCGAAGAATTGCCAGTCACGCCGTCGAATATCTTGCTGACGGTCTGGCTGGCCGTATAGGTCAGGCCATCGGCCACGATGCTCGCCGTGACCGTCACGCTGTCGCCCACCATGCCGCCATACGTCAAGGTGGCCACGTTGCCGACGCGCGTCAGCACGCTGGCATTGCTTGTCGAAAACGTCACCTGTCCCTGCAAATTCACAAGACCGGAGGTAAAGTCGATGCTCGCCGGCGCCGCGATCGTCGTGGCCGCCACCTTGAAGGCTTGCGCCGTGGCCGCCAGCAGCAGCACCCGGTCGCTGGCAGGCGCGAAGCGCGGCACGGTGCTCATGATCAAGCGGTCCCGGGTACCGCCGATGGGGGTCATGCCAACACCCCGACGGTGACGCGGCCGGTCAGCCAGGACGGCGACAGGGTCACCACCACGCCCGGTACGCCGTCCTGCAGGCCAAACCGGCTATCGCGCAGCACCACGGGCTGCCCCAATTCCAGCAGCATCATTTCCGGCTCTCCGTCAAACTCGTAAATCGTGCGTTGCACCTTGTGCAGCGCCAGGCGCCGCGCCGCCTCCGCACGGGCGTCTTCGGTGGTTTTGAGGCATGTATCGACTTGCGGCGGATCATCGGTCAAGCGGTAGCGCGCCTTGACCGCCTCATCGACTACCGTCTCCGTCAGCCACTCAGTGGCGTACAGGTCGGCATGCGCGGGCGGAATGCTCGTCGTCAGGTTGGCCTGCACGGTCCAGTTCCGGTCGTAGCCAATCTTGACGGCCGCCACCACGGCCAGCCGCTGCGACGGATGCAGCGAACCCTCCAGCATCTGGTCGGGGCCGATCTCGACCGGCACGCCAGCGGCTGGCAGCGCGATCTGGATCAGGCGCAACTTGCCGGTGCGCGACATCAGCGCTTGCGCGCCCACGCTGGACGCCAGCTGCTGGATGGCCTGCGCCTGGTTGGTCCGGTCTGCTACATACAGGCCCACCAGCTGCGGATGGGCTGCGTCGAAGGCGGCCAGGTTGACCAGGTCCAGGTCGGCAGCAGTGAAACGGTCGTCCGCCTTGCCGTAGCCGGTGGCAATGCGCTGCACCAGCGGTGCGATCCGTGGCGCATAGCCGCCGGCGTTGTCGCCCTGCACGCTGGCCGTCACCACATTGGCCAGCGGGTTGATGGTCAATTTGAAGCGGCCCGCAGCGTTGTCGACCGTGATCGGCACGGGCTTGCCGTTGGTGCGCACCTCGAAAATCGAGTCGACCGCGCCGAGAAACCCGTATTCCAGCGTCGCCGGGTTCGTCAGCAGCGGCGCCACGTTGTGGCATTCGCCCAGCGGGATCGGCAGCGTAACGTCCTTGTTGGTCGAAACGCCGCCCAGCTTGGCCTCGGTGATGGGCGTGTCCAGGCGCTGCAGCTTGTCGCGCAGCGCCAGATTGATCGCATTGCGGTCCGTGCTGCCCACGTCGGCAATGATGCCGTCGAAGACCAGGCGAAAATCCGCGCGCGGCCAACGCAGGTCGCCCGACCAGACCTTGATCGGCCGGTTCCGCCAGACGTCGGCGAGCCAGCCATCGAGCGCGCCATCAGCATTGTCCAGCTCGATATCACCGCCGGACAATCCCGCTTCGCCCGTCAGGCTTACCTGCTCGGTGAAGGCCAGGCCGCCCGTGGCCAGCGGCAGGTACTCGGTATTCGCCGGCACCTCGAGCGTGCCCGTGAGATACGGCCGAGAGGCGATAAACCGCGTCACCTCCTGGCCTGCCACGTTCACCTGCACCTCGATCAGCACCATGCGAATGGCCGAAGGTGTCTCCAGCCATTCCAGAAATTGCGCATCAGTCATTTGCTGTACTCCACCTGTTTCACCCGAGCGGCTGCCCGGGCAGATTTGTCGATGCCGTCCACCACGGTTTTTGCGGCAACGGCGTTCGATTCGACTGTGGCCTGGATGGCGGCGCCGGTTTGCTTGCCCTGATCGGCACGCAAGCCCTTGATTTCCTCACGCATGCCCTTGTTGTCTTCACGCAGTCCACGAATCTCGGCCACCAGAGCATCGGTGTTGCCACCCCCTTGGCTTGGCGCGCCCCCAAAGTAACGGCGCATGGCTGCCGCCGCTGGCGCATCGACCACCACTTCGCCCTCGTGCAACTCGGCTGCGTAGCCGTCGAACGGCACGTTGGCCAGGCCGCCGGCGTGGGAGCCGTCGAACTGCACGCCCAAGCCGGTCGCCGTGCCCATCGCCACATGCAGATTGGCAATGGCTTGCGCCACTGTCAGCACGCTGTCGTTGATGGTGATCAGGCCTGATACCTGAGCCTTGAGCGCGTCCAGGCTGGCCTGCTGCACGTCGACCTGCGCCGCAGCCCATTTCGCCGCGTCCTGGTTCGCCGCGATGACGCGCGCGTAATCAGCGGCGTATTTGGCATCCGACGCATTGACCACCTGCGAGGCGCTCAGGAACGCCTGCTCGGCGGCGGACAGTCCGGATTGCGCCGTCGTGTCGCCGGCATTGGCCGCTGCCAGGGTCTTCTCGAACTGGGCCCGCGCCTCGGCGTATTTCTGCTCCGGCGTCAGAATGGACTGGTTGCCCAGGTTCATACTCGCGTTCAGGCCGTTCAGGGTGGTCACCCACGCTTTCGATTTCTCCAGCGCCGTCTTGGCCGCGGCCGATTCGGTGTCATAGGCTTTGGCCAGCGCATCCTTAGCCGACACCACCGCCTTCGCCGCCTGCACCTGGTCAAACAGCGCCTTGTTGATGTCGGCGATGCCGGCGCGCTGGATGGCCAGCAGCTCCGTTTCGCTTTTCGTCAGCTCGTTCAGCTGCTTTTGCAGGTCACGGCGTTCGCTGGCGATCTCACTGGCAGTCTTGTTCGCGGCAGCCAGGTCGCCCGTGGTACCGGCCAGCTCGGCCGCGTAGTCGGCTGCCTTCTTGAATGGTTCGGCGATGGCGATCAGCTGCGCATACATGGACTGGCCAGCGGCCGTGTTCAAGTCTTGCGCCATTACCAAGGCCTTGAACTGCTCGACCGTGGTGACGCCAGAGTGTCCCAGCTTGCCCATGGCATCGTTCACCGACTTCGTAATCGGCGCCATGCGCTCTGCTTCCGTCAGGAAATTCTCAACGAAGTAGCTCGTGCCGCTGGTCAACGTCTCAAGGCCACCAGCGGCAGCGATCAGGCTTTCGCTGAGCGCCACCGCACCCAGGCCAGTCGTGTTAAAGGACTTGCCCAGCACGGCAAGCACGTCCGACACTTGCATGTAGTTGTTGGCAACTCGCGCCAATGTTTCCAGATAGCCCTCGCCGACAGCCTGATATTTTTCCAGGCCGCCCACGCCGAACTTGGCCATGTCATCGCCCAGCTTCGAAAAGGCGCTTTCCAAGGCTTTCTGCAGTTCGTCACCCTTCAAGTCCTTCAGGCTGATTTTCCCAAGATCAACCACAAACGTATTCAAACGAGCGGTAAAGGCATCGCCCCCCATGCCGAGCGCATCAGCAGCCCCGACAATGGTCGAACGCATGCCCAAAATGATTTTGGTGAACTGGCCATCTGCTTCCGCACCAAGTGCAGTCATAGGGCTGCTGTACTTGTCACTGGAGAACCAGCCACCGCTTTTTTTAATATCGGTGTACTGGCTCGTAGTCATGCCGCTGGCGAGCACCTGCGACAACGAAGCCTTCGAAGCGGTCAGCCCGGTATCAAGGGTGCTAACCTTCCCTCCAAAAATCGAGCCAAGCACACCGCCCGTGATCTTGCCTATCAAACCTCCGGTAAGTTTGTCCAGTGTCAAACCGATAATGCCACCAGTTAACGCCACGCCCATTGTGGAGGCGCCAAATGCTGCTGCGCCTCCCTTACTATCTGCGGCAATCGCCCCGGTAACACCAGAGGTGCGCACCAACAAACTGCCAAGGCCACCGATGCCCGATACGATCTGCTTGAGCGAGACCACCATCGAAGAGGAATAAGCCAGGCCCAGGCCGGAGTTTTTCTCCATAATGGCCAGGCTGTGTGCGATCGATTCTGACTTCGCCGACGAATCCCCCAGCGCCGTCCCGGTACCAGTTGCAGCTTGGCGGTCCTTGGCGGTCGTGTCCGTTCCACTCACACCGCCGATAGCAACACCAAGGGCTGCCACAACGGCAGCCATAGCAGCCATACGACCAAAAGCGGTATAGGGGTCGCCCTCGCCTTGCGTCAGCACAGCATTAATCCCTTTTACTACCGTCAGAGCAACCTCAGCTGCATGCATCACCTGCGATGCTGCTGCCATGGCTTGGTAGCCCCTCGATCCCTCGCTAAAGAAGCCCTGTGCCGCCGTAGTCATGTCTGCGTAGGATTTGATTTGTGCTGTGGCGCCCGACAGCTGCGCGCGGTTGATGGCTGCGATTCTGTCAGGATTGTCGTCGCTCAGCTTCTTCGCTTCGCGCAATTCCTTTTGCGCCCGCAGTTGCCCGGCAACACCCTCGCTGTAAGCCTTGAACATCTGACCAATTGCTTTACCTCCATTTCCGAATGCGGTGGACAAGCTGTCAGCAATCGATTTGCCAGCACGGTCCCAGTCCTTGATAGCCTGATTGGCGAGGTTTTCCATGTGCTTGGCGTCGCTTTGGGCATCCAGCCCTTGCGCCAGGCGCGCGCGCGCAGAGCGTTGGTCCTCCAGATATTTCAGAATGGCGGGTGCTTGCGCCAGTTCCACCTCCGTCGCACCAGCTGCGGCTTGGCCGGCCATGAACTGCTTCTGGTAAGCGATGGCCAGATCTAGTTGCGCTACAGCCTCGCGTTCGATGGAACCGCGCGAGACCTCGCGGCCACGATTTGCCTCTTCGATCTTCTGCGCTTCTTGATTGATGCTCGAAACGTACTTGTTCATTGCATCATTGGAAGCCGCAGTTAAAGCATCCTTGCGCAACCGCTCCTCTTCATCGCGATACTTCCGATCCGCAAAAAATGTCTTTTCGGCACCATCAAGTTTGCCTTGTATAGCCTCAATCTCCTTTTGGTGCCGCTCCTCCTCCGCCTTAGTCGCACTCTTATGCCTTTTGAGGGCAGCCAGTTCACGTTGATAACCATCAACCTCAGCCTCATAGGTTGCAAGCGCATACGACCGCTTATTCTCGTAGGACTGCTCAGCCGAAAGATTCCCGGCCCGAAAGTAAAGATCGTCTAACTTACCAAGCGCGTCGAAGTGCGCCTTAGTGTCTGCTGTCTCGCGTTCGAACTGCTTCAGTTGCGCGGACAAATGGATGTTCTCGGGTTGGTCCACTTTCGCAGCCGTCGGTTTCTTCGAGAATTCCTTGATAGTCGCGAGGCGGCGCGCCTCGATGGCCTCCGGCGTGATCATGGCCAGGATGAGGGGGTCGCTAGAATTCAAGTCGATGAGCCCTTGCTGCGTCCTCCTGTTCTTCTCCAGTTCAATATTCAGACGGCCGAGAGATTCCTCCTTGCGCTTATCATCTGCAGCCTGCATACGTTGCATATCATGCATTAAGGCAGACTTTTTCTGCTGCTCATCGCCTTGGCCAATACCCTCTGCCTGCGCAATATTCAATTTCTCAACCGCAGCGGTGAGGCCCAACACGATTTTTGTTCTCGTTGCGTCCATCTCCGGAGAAATGGAATCTGGCGCTCGCCCCAAACGAACATTACTTTCTTTTAACTCCCGATCAAACTCGTTCAAACGGAAGCTGTAATTTTTGACGTCTTTGGCTGGAGTATTCTTTTGTCCAAACTCCCCAATTGCGTCCACCGCATCACCAATCGCTTTTGTAACCTCGTGCCAGGCATGCGCGACATCACTGAGATTGGCGAGCATTTTCTTGGCTCCATCCTCCCCCGCTTTTGCAAACTCCAACGTTGCCAGAGCAGATGCGGCCTTTTGATCGCCTTCTTTTTCTAGAGCGCGAATGTGAGCAAATACCTCAATGGTCAAGAAGTGATATGTGTCATCAAGCTTCAACGCTGCGCGAGTAATAGCTTCCGTAGAGCGAGCGCCATTGCCAGTCATTTGCACCGCGAGGGACTCGAATTCTTTTATGGTATTTTTTGCACTGCTACTGCCGGCATACTCTAGGGCAATTACGGCGCTCGTGATATATCCGATCTGCTCACTTGTAAATTTCCCGCTTCCCGCCAAATCGGTTACCACCTTTTTTGCCTCTCGAATGCTTCCGCCAGCGGTAGTCGCAGCACGCGCCATTTCGTTGAGCGAATCACTCGTAGCGCCAGCGTAATTGTTCGTCGAGATCAGTGCATTATTCATTTCTCGCTGCTGGCTTGCGCCTTTGATCATGGCGTACGCCACCGTGCCCAAGGCTGCAGCAAAGGCCAGTGCAGCTAAGCCGGCGGCGCTGAATAGCAGGCCAGCAGCACCAGTCTGCTCGCCCAGCACCATCATCGAGCCGCCAAAACGCTGGAACTGGCCTTGGCTTAACTCATGGGCGAGTACCAGCAGTTCGCGCTTCGCACTGGCTGACTGGAAGCTCAAGCCCTCCATGTGGCCGCCCGCTGACTTCGCGCCGGCTCCGGCCTCGGCCAGCTTGTTGATCAGCGGTGACGCGGCGTCGGATACACCCAATTGGGCGGCTCGATAGGTTTGTAGCTGCTGGGTCGTCATGCCCAACGTGGCCACTTGGTCCTGCAGACTTTTGATAAAGCGATCGCCAGCCTGGGCCGCACGATCCTGCGCGCTGGCGGCATCCCGCGCGGCCCGCTCCTCGCGATGCATGGCATCAATGCTATTGCCCAATGCCGCTGCCTTGGTCTGGGCCGCGCTCCCCAAGCCCAATTCGGCTGCGCGATAGCGCTCCAACTCGCCGCGTGCCATTCCGAAAGTATCGATCTCACGCTGCAGCTGCATCAGCATTCTGTGATTGGACTCTTCCAGGGTTCGAGCTGCTTCGGCGGCCTGCCGCATGATGCGGGTCGTGTCGGCCATCGCACCGTTGTAGTCAGCCTGCTTCTTCCAAGTACGCTCGGTGGCATTGCCGAGACTATCAATCCCGGAGGCGGCGGCCTCACTGCTACGCCAGACGCCCATAGATGAGCCCATAAACCCATCGAGCGTGTTACTGCCGCCCAGGAATACCGTGCGGATGCGGTTAGCAGTGGCGCCCATCGCGTCGATAGATGCGGTCGCAGCATCCACCTTTTGGACCACGCGCGCGCCTGCCTCGCCCACGGCATCGACAGCGGCTGCACCTTCCGCAGTTTTACCCTTGGCGTCCGCGCTCGCCTTGCCAAGTTTGTCTATGGCCGTCGTCGCGCTGTCGACCTTCTTCTCGACACTCTCACTGGCGGCGCCGAGGCGATCCATGGCCTGGGCGCCCTGCTCCAATTGGCGCGTGTCAATCGAAAGGCCAAGCTCGGCGATATCAGGCATTATTTTTCCTTCTTGTTTTGATGATGTATAAACAACACATCAAGGCGATCAATGACTGCCTCTTCGAATGGTTCGAAGCGAACGCCGTGGCGCGCCTGCCAAGCCAATATCTCGGCACTGGTCAACGAGTTCACGGCCATGCCACATTGGCGCTTCTGGTTCAGTTGTGCGAACCAGGTCCAGATGTAGGACAGTTCAGGCGGCAACTGCGGCACGGCCGGCGCCTCGGGCGCGCGATAAAGCGGGTTTTGCCGGGCGGTGTCTATGTGGTCGCCCTTTGCATTTCCATCGCCGGCTGCTGAAGCACGATCAAACAGGTGATCGGCATACAGCAGCAAGCTCTGGATCAGACCTTCAAAAAATTGGCGTCGTTTTCCAATGCGGCCATGATGCGGTCTTGCCAGGTCGGGTATTTGTCGAACGCCGTGGCGATCAGGGTCTTGTCGAAGGGGACCGGCGCGCCGTTGCTGGTGAAGCCGTACCAGTCAACGGCCACGGCCAGCGCCAGGCGTTTCTGGTTGTCATCGATGACGTGCACCAGCTGATCGGCGCCTTCATCCGTCGAAGCGTCGATGGCCGTCTTGCGGCGCGCCGATTTCTTGTAGCCTTCAGCGCGAACCGCGTGGCTTTCCTTGCGGTACTCGTCAGAGTTCTTGCCGACGATCTTGATACCGGCCAAGGGCTCGCCGTCGGCATCGAAGATCACGGGCACGTCGAAGGTCACGCGCGCGGCAGGCGCGGACAGGTTGGCGATGTCGAAGCCGGCGACGGCGATGACTTGAGCGGCGTTCAGGGCTGCAGGTGCTTGGGTGGTGTTCATGGGTGGTGCCTTTCGTGGGTTTTGATAAGTGCCCGTGCCGGCCGCCGCGCCCACGAAGGCGACAGCGACCGGTCGGTGCTGGGCTCGGCTTGCGCCAAAAGAAAACCCGGCGCTTGGCCGGGTCAGGAAAGAAGTGATGGTTGAATCTGGATGCTGATCTGATGCAACCGCTCGGCAAGCGGTGGCTTGCGGGTCTTATGCTCACTCAGACCCTTGCCGCACATACTGGCAAAGCGATCCTGGTCGTCCGCAGCCGCCTTTGCCTTGAACCAGGCGGCCATCAGTGAACGTGTGGGCGATGCCTGACGCTCGAGTTCATCAAGCTGATCGAGCACCCATGCGCGGAACTCGACACCTCTATTTGTCCTTGCAAACATGCCGACCAGGTGAGCGCCGCGCAAACTGAACAGGCGCGTGTCCGATGGTTGTATGCCAAAACCCAAAGTGGTGTTCCGAAAAATCAGCGTCATCGAAGGTGAAAACTCCCTCTGATGCCTCAAAAAAATGCGGGACACCTGGTCCGTCCTGCTGTAGCCGAGGGCCGTGGCAATATCCGCAGCCGTGAGCCACGTTTTCCCGTCGCTTTCAACCAGTTTGAATGTGTGGTCGTTAAATTTCAATTCTTGCATGGCGATTGCCTTTCATATTAAGCCCCATCGGGCGCAAAAAAACCGCAGTTAAACGGTTGCCGAACGAAGCCCGGCGCATGGCCGGGCATATTGCTTACACCAGGCTCGTATCCTGGAACGCCACGGTGGTGGCCTCGTGCTGCGCGTCGATGCCCTGGTAGCGCAGGATGTCGAAGGCGCAGGTGATGATCTTGTTTTTTTCGCCATCATCGACCTTGGCCGACGTGATCTTGATGCGGCCCATGGCGATCGTCATGACCTCAGCCAGCGGCGCCGTGCTAGCCGCCATGGCATAGGCCAGCGACAGCACGACTTCCTGCTTGAAGTAGTCGATGTATGCCGAGTCCTGCATCAGCACCGTGAACTGGCCGCTGCCCAGCACCTTGCCGCGCGAGGCGGCCGTGGCGAACTTCGAACCGATCACCGGATCGATCTTGACCTGGCCATCCAGCGACAACGACATGCCCGTGCAGATTTGCGACGGGATGCCCGCCACCGACAGCATCGCGGTGGCGCCGGAGAACTTGCCGGTGCCGGGCGTGGCGGCCGGTACCGCGAAGTACGCCACCGGCGTGGTTGCATCTTCCAGCTTGCCCATCAGCGTGAAATCCATGCTGGTGATGCCGTTGGGTTGCACGGCCAGGTCGACCTTGCTAACCAGCTGGTCGATAAAGCAGCGGTTGACGCCAATGCCCGGATCCTGCACTTCCGCCGTGAACCAGTCGGTGGTATGGCCGGCCAGCGGCGTGAAGCTGCGCTTGCCGGTCGCGGTCACCGTCACCGGATCGCCTTCGGCTTTGACAGTCATGGCGCTGCCGTTCATGAACTGGCCCGTCAGCTTCAGGGCCGTGGCGGACGTAATGAAGAAATTCTTGCCGTTGTTGGCGGCGCCCGTGGTCAGGAAGCCACCGATGCGCACGACGGTACCGGCGCGGTGGCCGTCGGCCAGCCAGGAGCCTGCGCTGCGCGTCAGGCCTGTTGCGCCCGATGCGATGGTATTTTGCGCCGCGGTGGTACCGCCGGCCGTGAAGTCGCGGCGCAGCAGCGCGGCCAGCAGCACGGCGTAAGTACCGCAGCTGGCTTCACCCTTGATGGCGCCGGAGGTCCGGAAGTTGCCCAGGCGCGTGTCGCTCTGTTGCTGGCTCGGGTCGATCTCGTTGCTCGAGTACTTGTCGGCGTCCGTGTCGAACGTCGCTGTCACGCGCGGATAGAGGCGGCCGGCGGCGGCCAGGGCCTTCGTGCCTTCCGCTGTTTGCTTGCCGATAACGAGCAGGCTGTCGATGCCGTTTGCAGTGGTCATGGTGTGGATTGCCTTTCTTTGGTCGAAAAAAAAGACCGCCGAGGCGATCTGTGTGGGGTGATGCGGCTTACAGGTTGCAGAACCAGCGAATCTTGACAGGGACCATCCAGCGGTCGCCTTCCTCGCGGCCGCTGGCGATTTCCGGTGTGCGCTCGATCTGCACAGTCAAATCGCCCTTCGTGAAGCTTGCGCCGCGGTGGAACAGCTCCCTGATCATTTCAGCGCGCGCGCCGGCAGCGGCAGTCCCCTGCCCCGGCGGATACAGCAAGCTGACCTGGAAGATGCCGCTCTCCTGGCGAGAGCCATCACCCATGGAATGATTGGCCGGTTCCGCCGGCAGCAAATAGGCTGCCTGGTATGCCCGGCCAGTGACCGGCGTGTACGGCACGTTCTGCCATGCGGTATCGATGGCTGGCGTGAGACTGAACAGTGCCGCCTCCAGCGCAGCGCGTATTGTTGATTGGCTCATAATTTATAGCTCGAATAGCCCTGGGCGAACTCGCTTGCGGTGGTTCCGTCGCGCACGCCGTTCACGGCGTTGTCCACAATGGTGCGGAATTCCACGACCGTCAGCATCACCACGCCCACGGGCGCCTGGCGGGACCAGCCCTCCTCGATGCGCTTTGCGTAAGGCAGGTTGTTCACCATGTAAATCACGTCGCCCGCCTTAGCCGAGCTGATCGTGCTGCCGTGGGCGGCGATGGTGGCGCTGCCGTCTTTGTCGATCAGGTCGCGCACGCCGGCGGCAGGCGAGCCGATGGAAAGCTGCCAATTGGCGCGGAAGCGACCACCGCTATAACCAGGTGGCGGCTTGTGCTTCCAGAACTTGGCGTCACCGACCGGCGAACGCTGCACCAGCTTGTTGTCAATCTTCATGGTGATGGCGCGCACCACCAGGTCCTGGCTCGCCTTGGTCTTGGCGATGAATTCGGCGATCTGCATCGAAAACGACATACTGACCATCAAAGCCCCCTGAGTTGCAGCGTGTACAGCACGGCCACGTCGACCGGCGCTGTGGTTTCGACGGCCTTCGCCGTGTAGCTGGCGCCGCCGAACAGCACTAGGTCGGCCGCCGTCGGCGCCGGCATGGGAGTGCCGTTGCGCTGCAGCGGCGACAGCAACAGCTGCTGGTCGCCAGCCAGAATCAGCGTGCCGTCGATATTCTCGGCCTCGTAATTGATCTTGACGCCCGTGCCTTCGTAGTCGGTGGTGGTGCTGGGCGCCGCGCCTAGGTCTGGGTCGTATTCAGCTGTCACCACCTGGCGCAGCACCACGATGCCGCCCTTGCGGCGCAGCGAAGCGTCGGCACGCGCGGCCGTCTTTGCGTAGTCGGTCATCAGTCAGCCTTCAGATAGTCATGCGGCGGAGTCTTACTGAAGCGGACCGCCTTGATGGCGGCCTTGCCGTCAATCAGCGCGCGCAGCACGCGATGCCAGCCGTCCATGATGAAGCCCTCTTGGCTCAGAATCACCGGATGACGGGTGTCAACGTCCAGCGCGCGCCGCATGTGGTGCGCCATGCCGAACGGCGAGCCTTCTGGCGACCAGACTTCGGTGCCGAGATAGATAGCCGCCAGTGGCAGGTCAAACGGCTCCAGATCCTTGGAGCGAGCGATGAGGTTTGTGACCGTCCACACCTTGCCGTTATGGCTGTACGTATTCTCGTGCGCAGCGCAACCCTCGATTTGCACTACAGGGAATCTGCTCATGCTCGCACCACCCTGATCGAATTGCCGCCACCGGCCGAGCCAAAATACGGCGCCAGGAGCGCGTCCACGGCCACGAAGCGCTCGCGCGCATCCGTGGTGTTCTGGAAGTACTCCGTTTCAAGCGGTCCCGTTTTGTCTTTTTTTATCGCGTTCGAGCCGGTATCGAGGTCTGGCAGCAAATCCTCGCCGCTGCCGGCACGCACGGCTAGGTCGATGCAGGCATTGACCACGTCCGCAGGAACGGTAGTGCTGGGAACAATGAAGCCGTCCACGACTACGTTGTAGCGTGGCCAGTCCAGCGTTTGGTGCTGATACACCCGGCGGCCGGCCCAGCGCATGCGGTAAGTGGCCATGAACTGCGTGGCCTTGCGCAAGGCGATCTCCTTGGACGCTTCGGTCAGCGCCGCCCAGGCGGTTAGACCCAGGCAAATGCATCGCGCATCCGCCGCGGCGACGCTGGCATAGGATTCGGCATCGGTCAGGCCGGCGCCAGTTTCAGTGATGAGCATGATGGTCCTGATGTGGAATGCCCGCGCGCAGCGAGAGGTGCTGGCCAGTATCTATGCCTTGGCGGCTTTGGTTGGCTTATCAGTCGAGGTGGCAGTGGCGGCCGGCGGCGGAGCGGTGGACACGGTGACGGCAGCAGCGGCATCCTTGGCAGCCTGCAGGCTCGCGGCTTCGTTGCGCAGGCGCTGCGCTTCGATTTCATTGGCGGCGCCCAGCGCCTCGATGCGCTCCTTCGCCTCGACCAGACGCTGCTCACGCTCATCCAGTGCGCGCTCGCGCTCCAGCAGCAGGTCGCTCGCTGCGAGCAGGTCAGCACGAGCTGAGAGGAGATCGGCTGCGGTCGGAGCGTGGTCGCCATTCGTGGGCATGGCCCGCTCAGCATATTCTGCCTTGATCGTAACTTCCGGCACGTCTTCAGCAGCATTCACGCGGTCAACAGCGACGGTTGAATCAACGATCTTGAGGCCGGCCTGGCGCGCCAGCGCCTTGACATCCTCGTTGTATTGGAACATCGGTCCCGCGAGATACCAGATGTTATTTTGATCTTTTCCCATTTGATACTCCATTTTCTGCTTGATGGAAGATGCCGCGCCCCGCTTGGAGGCGCGGCAGCGGCTTACTTGGTCGCGTCACCGATGGTGATCACGCCTGCCGTGTGCTTATCGCTGGTGGCAATCTTGTCCCAGTTGGAGCCGGTAGCGAGAGCAGCATCGGTTGGCGACTTGCCGCCCGAAGCTTCATCCCAGGTGTAACCCTTCAAGCCCAGGCCAAACGTGTAATCGACCTGCATCGTGGTTTCGATGCGCTGATTGCCATTGGTCGTTTCGATGTTGCTGATGATGTCCGAACCGTCGGTGACGGTTGCAGCACCTTCGGCCAGCGACAACACGCGCAGCTTCGCAGGTGCAGCAGGGCCTGGCGACGCACCGACAGCGGCCGAATACAGCGCTGGCGCGTCGGTGACAACCACGGGTTTGCCGAGGATATCGACAACGCGGACGTTCTGGGCTTGGAACAGCTGCTTTGCATTGGCCAGGTTGGTGCCGATCAGTTTGTGAAACGTCGTGCCATTCATGATCTGCGCAACCAGATTGCCGCTGTGGTCACCGAACTTGCCGTGGGCTTCGTTCATGGCGATATAGTCCACGCCTTGGGTCGCGCTCACATCGTTGACGGTGTTGGCGTTGTTGCTGATGGCAGCGACCAGGGCTGCAATCGCGGTGTTCAGCTGGTCCGCCATCATCGCTTCGGCAAAATTGCGCGAGGCAACTTCGATGCCTTCCGCGGTCGGCTTGTGCAACCAGGTCATCTGCGAGGGCTCGAAACGGATCGGGCCGAAGCCACCGGCGATCTTGACCGAACTGTGTTTCAGCTGGGTCAAATCCGTAGCTGCAGCCGCACCATTGGCGCCGTAGCGATTCACACGGCGCTGCGCCGAATGAATGGCAGCGAAGAACGATTCTTGCAGGAAGTCGCCTTCGAAGCCTTCGGTCGTGAGACGGATGGCGCCGTTACTGGCCGCGTTGAACTTTTCCACCATCTGCGCCAGCGTCTCGATGGTCGCTGGCATGATGTACTTATTGAAAACTTGCATTTGGGAGAGGGACATTTTTAGCCTTTCGCTAATTCAGGATATTGAGCAGCAAAAGCAGCGGCACGCTCTTCGCGCGTCCCGCCGAGATTGCCCGTTTGTTTTTGGCCGCCACCACCGCCATTTGGTTGTTGCGCACCGCCGCCGGATGCGCCCGAGCCCTTGAGAATCTGATCCTTGTACGGATACTGATCCACCAGGGTTTCGAGCGCTTCGTCAAAGTCGGCCACATCGCCAGGGCGGGCGCGCGAGAAAATCTTGTTGCCTGCACCGTCGTAGGCGACGATCTTGCCGGCCTCGACCTTGAACGCCTGGCCGAAGCGCGCCTGGACCAGGTCGACCGGAATGGCGAACTTTTCGGAGATGAGTTTCGAGCGATTGAAGCTGCCGCCGATCATTTCCGAATACAGGTTGCCGGTGATGGCATCCAGTTCGGTCTTGGTGCGTGCCAGCTCGTCGGCGTGGGCCTTGTTGGCAGCGGCGACCTGCTCTTCTGCTGCCTTCTTCGCTGCCAGCTTAATTTCTTCAACCTTGCCGGCCGCGACCAACTTGCCTTCATCGACGTTCTTCATCAGTTCGATCGCTTTCGTAGCAGCGGCAGGGTCGTCAATGCCAGCGAACGCTTGCAGCTTAGCTTCGGCAGCCTCCTTCGCTTCGCGGTGAGACTTTGCCTCACCGTTCAGGCCTTGGATTTTCTGCACCGCGGCGACTGCATCGAACGGGACTTCCTTCCCGTCGTCATGTACGTAGACTGGCTTGCCATCCTGGACAACGACATTACCATTTGCATCGAGTTTGAGTTTCATTTGGTGGCTTTCTGGGCATCCGCCCATGTGAATGGCCTTCAGGCCGTGCACCGCGTCGCGTCCGCTTGCGGCATAAAAAAAGCCGCCTGGTTGCCCAGGCGGCCTGAAATTATTTAAAAACGTAGTGACAATTATATTTGTATGGGGAAAAATTTTAATCTAATACGAAGCCAAGTGCCTTCATCTATCGGACATTTTGAGACCTCATCAATAATAAAATGACCAACCATCCCGTCGATATTTGCGGGAGCGATACATTGCCAACTCATAAACAAATGAATCGTTTTCCAAATTTCATACTGGCAATCAATTTTTATCCATATTCCGGACGAATTAAAATCGACATCTTCATCAAATAATGGAATGGCAGGAGAAATTGTCCAATAATCAATACGCAGTCGCATCAAGGTCATAATATTCTCACGTCAACCTGCATGGAATTTTTGACACACTGCGAAGACTTAAAATTATTCATAGCTGGATGATATCCCATATTCAAACAGCCAGTCTTATCGATATTTCAGTTGCAACTCATCTAAAGTCAGCTTGCGCCCCCTGATGTTCATCAGGTCGTTCAGCGTGATCTTCCCCGCCTCATACATCTCGGCGCGCCCTGGGCCCAAGTACTCCGCCCGCCAGGCCTTGTCCTTGCTAGCCAGGAAGTCCTTAAAACTCAATTTGCTGCTGACCGGGCCGCCGTCGCTGGGTCGCATGCTCTTGCCCGGCTCGTCCAGTTCGATGCCCACATCCTTGAATGACTTGGTGCGCGTGCTGAGCACGCAACGGCAGCTGAAGTGAATGCCGCCCGGCCCACCCGCCCACTCGTGGGTGTGGTTGATCGGCTCTTGGTCGTCCAGCGAGTACTCGCGCAGATCGCGCATGGCGCACAGCAGGCAGGTGTGCGAATCCAGCGTGGCCAGCCACACCAAGCACTCGATCAGGTCGCTGTTCTGCTGAAACGACGCCAGGCGAGCGGCATTGGCCACGGCCTGCACCGAACTGTGCACCAGAGCGCGAGCGTTCGCGTCGGACGTCTTCAGGATACCGGGCATGACCTCTGCATCGCCGACGGCCTTGGCACTGGTGCCGACGACGCGCGCCACGATTTGCGAGGTCGTTTCACCCTGTGCCGCGCCGAGCCGGACCTGGCTGGCGAAGCGGAACTGCGTGTCGAGCGCTTGGCGTTTCCATCAGTCCGCAGAAGACGCGCCCTTGATCAACGTGTCGCCGACCAGCTTTTCGAGGTAGGTGGCCGGCGGCAACTTAGCGCCCAGCTCGATCTTCAGCGCCTGCGTCAGCACTTTGGCCGTGTAATCGGCCTCGATGCGCACCATGCCGGTCAGGTTGCGGGTCATTTCGGCCTGCATGCCGGTGTAATGCGACGAAATCACCGCATTCGACTCGCGCAGCAGCGCGCTCAGGCGCTGCTTGCCGTATGTCGATATCTCGCCCTCGCTCAGCTTGGCCGACAGCTCCCTCGACATGGCGGCCATCAGCAACAGTATCTTCTCTTGCGTGCCAGCGGAAAAGCGCAGCAGGTTCAGCGAGTGCACGAGAAACATCTCGGCAATCCACTCTTCGAGCGCGCCCATTTATGCCGCCAGGAGGTCAGGCGGGGCGGACTGGATGCGCTCTTGCTCATCCTCCCACTTCAGGTCTGGCGACACGATGCCGCGGCGTTGCAGTTCATTGAAGTAGGTTTCGCCGGAAATCCGGTTATTGGCCACACTCTTGAACAGCAGCTCGGCACTGGCCTCGGCCAGCGACGCTGCGCCGAAGTCCTTGAAGATGGTGATGTGGCCACCTTCGACCTCACCCACCCATTCAGCCAGGAACTGCAGCGCCTGATCGCCGGCGTCCTCAACGTTGCTCGCGATCTTCTGCAGCGCGCATGCGCCCTGTTCGTTGTCGGCCAGGGTCTGGGATTCGGTCACGTTGCCTGGCTTAATCACCAGCAGTTCGGCGCCGGCCTGGCGCATACGGTCTTCGAGGTCGAGGATGGACAGACGGCCGGCCTCGATGGCCTTTCCGCCGTGTTCAACGAATTTCAGGTCGCCATCGGGCGAATCTGACTTGACTGCAGTTCCGGCCCCGACGGCAATATCACTTCCTTCGAGCATCTTCGCGAACAGGATTGGCACGCGCGCGATGTGCAAAATGTTCTGCTGGTCGCTCTTGCTCTGCCAATGCTCGACGTTGCTGTGCGCCAGCTCAAGCAGCGGCGGCGTGGCCTGCATGTAGCCCAGGCGCTTGCCGTAGACCGGCACGAAGGGAATTGTCTCCAGCGTGGTGACACCTTCCTCGTACAGCGCCCATTCCTTCTTGCTGCCGGTTTCGCGCTGACGCCAGGTCTGCCAGGTGCCGCGCCCCAAGACGCGCACCTGCTCGATTTCCTTGGTGTCGAAGTCGCCATTCGGCTCGGACACGCTTTCCAGCAGCCGCAACTGGGTCAGCCCGTTCAGGCTGGTCGCATTCTTCGGCAGCCAGCCCAGGACGTTCTGCACGTGGATCTGAACGAAGTACGGACGTACGCCTGCGGCCTGCTCGTCGGCCTTCGTGACCAGGTTTCCAGCCTTGGGGAAGTCGACCAGGATGCCGGCGAAGCCGTACCCCATCGCATCCTGGGTGATCTCCGACAGGAAGCTGTGTAGGTCGCGGCCGGACAGGTCGACATTTTGCAGCCAAGGCTTGAGCCGCTCCGGCACATCCTCGCCCAGCGTCACCGGCTTGCTGAACGGCTTGGCCGACAGCACATCGATGGTGCGGGCATATGCCGGGAACAGCGTGGCCACGGCCAGGCGCAGCTCGTAGCTCTTATCGTCCTCGCCGGGCCACTGCGGCAGATACTTCTTTCCGGCGGCCCGCATGGTCTTGGTGCCGCCCAGCAGCGCGGCGATCAGCGCACAATCCTCGTTCAGCTTCGCGGCTTCGGCTGATTGTTTGCGTACGGCGTCGGTCATGAAAATCCTTGTTGTTACATGCGCAGCGGCGCGGTGGTCGTCGTGCTCTTCACGATCGGGTAGCGCTTCACTAGGAAGTAGCCATTCGCGTCATTCGGGTGGTCGTGGCCAGACTTCTTGTCCGGCTGGCCGTCGGCGCCCCACACCTGCTGCTCCAGTGCCTCGGTGGTGGTCGGGCACTGATCAGTGTTGATCTTCCAGCGGCGCTCGCCCTGCGCGTTCAGGATCATGCCGTTGTAGGCGTTGACCCGGTCCTTGACCGCAGGGTTTGAGTGATTCACTTCGAGAATGAAGCCCGCCTGGCGCAAAATGGACAGGTCGGACTCGCTCGCGTTCTTGCTGCTGGTGTTCTGGCCGGACGCATCTGGGAAAATCTTCACCTGGTGGCCTTTGTCCTTGAAGTCTTCCTTCAGGATCCTGGCCATGGCTGGCGTGTCGCGGACTTGCACCCGTTCTGCCAGCGTGCGCGGCAGCCCTTCCCGCACCACGTTGATGCAGGCAGTCATGTTTTGCACGTTGAAATCCAGGCCCACCATCAACGGCTCGCCGGGCAGGATAATCTCGTTCGTATGGTTCAGCGCGCGGTCGAAGTCGGCGTACACGCTGCCGCTGGTCAGATTGGTGAACCTGCCGCGCAGATAAGCATCGATCAGCGCAGGCGGGTAGCTGGCCATCAGCGACGGGATATAGTCGTCCGGCAGGTTCAGCTCATTGTCGAACGTGCTTGCCTGGATCAGGCCGTACAGGCTGGCCAGCTCTGGCTTATCCCGGATGGCCTTCACGAACTGCTGATAGACGAACTTGAAGCCCTCGGGCGTCGTCGTCACGTCGATGCCGTTCATCAGCCCCGGCACCTTGTAGCGCATACGGGCGATGATCTTGCGCCAGGCCGTCTGCGCCTTCTTCAGCGGCATCACGTCCAGTTCATCGATCAGCGCGTGGCCGATCTTGAAGCCGACGATGGTTTCCGGCTTTTCCATCGAGCGGCAGATGACGGTGCCACGGTACCGGCGGCCCTCGTACACCTCGACTTCGTGGTCGCCCTGCTTCACCTTGATGCGCAGGCCCATCGCGTAGGCCACCTCCTCCATCGTGGGATAGAAGATGTCGCGGATCTGCGGATAAGTCGGCGCAAAGTAGCCCTGGTTAATGCCCGGCCACTGCCAGAAGTGAGCGCAAATGCCCGCGCAGCCCACAAACGTCTTGCCCGAACCGAACCCGGCCACATAGGCCTTGAACTTGTGCGGCAACTGCAGAAAGCTAGATTGCGGGACGTTCAGGTCAAACTGGATTGTCGTCATGGCGCTTGGCGTCTTTCACGCCGAAGGTAATGGCGACAGGTGTGGGCGCCTGGTCGGCCTGCTCGGCCTTACCCTTGTTCACGTAGATATCGCCTACTTCCTTGGCGGCCTGCTCGTAAAGGCTGGCCACCAGCGGCAAGTTGCGCATGTTCTCGGCCTTCTGCGCCAGGCGGCCAAGTCCCCGCAAGCGGAATGCCTTGCTGGCAATCGGGATTTCCTCGGCCGTGGCACGGAACTTGGCCCGGGTCTCTTCGAAGATCATTCGCCACTTCTGGCTCAGGTTGCGGCCGACGTAGGTATTCGGGTCGTACAGCGACACCTGCTGCCGCGGCACGTCGAGGCCGAATTCTTCCTTTACTGCAATCGATACCTGCGTCGGCGAGTCGAAACAGGCCAGCGCGTTGACGATGTACAGCTTCACCTCGTCCTTGAGTGCGGCCATGTTTTAGTTTCCTGTAAAGCAACGTAAAGGCTACGCAGCCTTTAGAAGACACGTTCCGCACGCCCTCGCTATGTTGATTTTCGCCACTTCTGGCGCCGTCCTTGCTGCGTCGATAATGCGCTGCACGTCCTCGCTGGCGCCGTAGCGCCGGACCACGCCGACAAACTCCTCGACGTCATGAGCACGCATGCACAGCTTCGGCAGCCCGTATTTGTTGAAAGCTGGCGCGCCGAACTCGTCGAGCTCCTGACCAATATGAAATAGCTCGTGCTCGAGCAGCGCGCAGAACTCGGCATCGCTGCAGGTCAGGCAATACGATGCGTCCAAGGTAATCAGGAAGTCCGGCACGGCGCCGAACCAGTCACCCATCTGCTGTTGCTGGCGGCCCTTCTGCCACGGACCACAACGGAACGTGACTTCTTCGCACTGGCCCAGCACCGTGCGGCCGGCCTTGTTGAAGCCGTGCGGCGCCCACAGGAACTGCACATCGGCATATTCCAGGTGGGCGTGGTCTTCGTTGTAGAGGGCGCCGCCTTCAGTGAGGATGGTGCCGCGGGCCCACTTCAACACCTCGGGCGCGGGCATGTACCGATTGTTCAGTGGGTCGGTGAATTCGGTCGGAGGCATCGGGCGCGCCGATATGGGCGCTGCGGAATTGCGGCTTTTCTTCATTCCGACCTACTAGATGTAGTGTTTCATGCACCGTCGACGCTCAAATTGTCCGGCGGCATCGTCATGCCAAGCACCCAAAGCGCGATAGAGTCGCCGGCATTCAGCACGGCCAGCACTTCAGCGCTATGGCGCCAGTACGACACCACGGCAGGCAGATCGCCCACGTGCGTGCGCCTGATCCGGAGCACCCCGCATGACGCCTTAGCTTGGTCCCCACCCGCCGGTGCGCCAAGCACCATAGATGTTGAAAATTACGCGTTGAATTGCACACGTGACAAACGATTGATGAAAATCAATTCGGGAGTGTCTATTTTCGCCATGATTTAATTTTCCATCGGGAAATACATGTGCATACCAAAAGATCCTGGAGCTACGCCCCAATCGTTGACGGGTTCCCGTCCAGACAAAGAAACTGAAGAAATCATCGAAACTGCGGTGCGCATGGCAGTGGAAGTTGGCATGGCGGCCGCGGAGGCTTATCTGCAAGAGCACAACGTAAGCAAATGGACTGCGTTGCGCGTACTGAGTCACGCTCCTGAGATGCGGCGAAAGCCGCGCTGATTACCATCTTCCTCGATGTAGCATATGGTCCGACCTGAACTACCAAAGGGACCATTTACTTCGTGCTGGCATTGTTCAGCCTAATGAGCTTCGATAAATGTACAGTGCGCAAGCTCACACAAAAGATGACATATAATTAATTTTATTCTATCAACCTGCGGCGTCCAGATGAAAAATTTAGAGGTTGCTTTACCTACTCGATTCAGAATATATGTTTCTGTAAATGATATCGAGCTAAACGACCTACTGCGACTGCTCACCAAGCAAGTAGCAATTTTTTATGAGCCACTTGAAGTCACTACCGACAGGTACTCGTCTGTACCACTTCGGAAAATTACTTTCGCTGTTCCTTCCTCCTTCCACCTAACAAGCACTATGGTTTCTAAATGGCTTGTATCCTTGAAAATAATTGGTGGACAGATCGTGAAGGACTAGCTTGAAAACAAAAAACCCGCGACCAAAAGGTGGCGGGCTTCAATTTTTGATCTGACGTGAAACGTAATCGGTAAATTCAAGGCGAGCAGGTCCGATGCAGGGCTGGGTACTATCGCGAGTTCCAGCTATCGGTGGCGCGGTGCGCACATTACGATTTCCGGAAGAATTTTCTTGAACTAAGGTCCCCAGTATACCGCGGAAATACTGTTTGCAAACACAGGTTTAAAGAAAACCTGCGCTAGGTGTCTCCGCCGCGTAACAATCCGCTCGCCCTGCCGGAATGGCTGTCGTAAATGGCGCTCAACTCGCTGACCATGTCCTTGACGCGCTCCAGCTCCAGGCCAGCCACGCCGTACACGGGCGCCACGCCGGTTCCTTTGCACGAGGTGCACTGCCCGTTCCCGAGCAGCACCTTGACGCCAGTACCACTGCAGCCTTTGCACTTGCCATCCAGCCAGTGCGCCAGCGATCTCTCGGCCACGCGGCGATATAGCGCCTGTGCCGACTGCGCATCCCAGGCCGTGTTTTCTGGCACCCATCGCCGCGTCCGGCCGCGCCGGATCACCTCAACTGTCCAGATGCGCAGCAGCTGCATCAGGTTCTGCTGGTTACCCTCGAACAGGCGGTTGAGCGTGCCATCGGCGTACTTTACGCGACATAGCAGCGCGCCGATATCACCAGCTAATGCCGCGGCGGCAAGCGGGTCCGTTTGGTGGTGCTGCCCATCGTCCATCAGATTGCTCGATCCAATCGACGCAATGTACCTTTCAGCAAATCCCATGCTCTACTCCTGTCCGAATTCGACAATCGTAGCATGCGATTTCCTCTTGATTGGCAGAGGTAAGCGTCATCTGCAGCGCAAGAAAAGCTCAGCTAACGTTGGCAACAATAAAAACCGTCAATATGTACCTGGCACAAGGTTCACACACTCGGCGCCATGCTGATATGCAGACAAATTGTCGAAGGTTGTTGACGCAATCTCGCGCATCGCTTCTATCGTAAAGAAACCTTGATGTCCGGTAACAAGAACGTTCGGGAACGTCATCAGACGTTGGAATATGTCGTCCGTGATGATGTCGCCGGACCGATCCTCGAAGAAAAGATTGCTTTCCTGCTCGTACACATCGATGGCCAAGGAGCCAAGCTGACGTGACTTCAAAGCGTCAATGACCGCCTGCGTATCAATGAGGGCACCGCGCGAAGTATTAATCAGCATGGCGCCTTCCTTCATCAGATTAAGCGTGTCTGCGTTTATTAGATGGTGTGTGTCAGTGGTGAGTGGGCAATGCAGTGAGACATAATCCGATTCCGCGAGAAGCTCCGACAACTCGACCATCAGGCCAAAGGTCTCAAACTCCGAGGATGGGAATGGATCATAACCAAGCAAACGGCAACCGAATCCATGAAAAATCTTTGCTGTTGCTAAGCCGATGTTCCCCGTTCCGATGATGCCTACTGTCTTGCCGTGAAGGTTGCTTCCCAGGAGCCCGTCGAGTGCAAAGTTTCCTTCGCGAACTCTGGCATAGGCCCGGTGGGTCCGTCGATTTAAAGTAAGTGTCAATGCCAAGGCATGCTCAGCCACAGCTTCAGGTGAGTATGCTGGCACGCGCGCGACAAAGAGGTCCAAACGCCGCGCCGCTTCCGTATCAAGATTATTGAAGCCTGCACAACGAAGCAAAATCGCACGCACCCCCACATGAGCAAGAGCGTGTAACACCTCGGCATCCAAGACGTCGTTCACAAACACACAAATAGCCTGGCACCCTTGCGCAAGCGACACCGATTGCAAGGACAGGGACTCGGTGTGAAAACGCATTTCCACCGCATCGTGCGCATCACGTTGATCTGCCTTTTCATTGAGAAAACGTCGATCATATGGTTGTGAGCTAAATACAGCGATTTTCATCTTCGGAATCCTTTGCACCAGTGTGTTTCAAATACGTTAAAAATACAGTTCCACGAGAGGTTACTCCTTTCTCAATGCTATGACCACGCAATTGGGCGCCACGTATTTAGACGGCCAATCAGAGAAAAGGGAGGGTTCCTTCAAAATCGTGCGACACTAAGACAACACTTGAATCATTCCGGATGGATGTCAGCGCTCTGACGATGCTTCAAAATAGAGCCAGCAGGCCGAGAAAACCGCTCATTTTGCAGCGCAGCTCTTGCAACTTCCTCAAGAAACCCTGCATCAATTAGCATCAGTAGTGCAAACTCTAGACCATGAACTTGCTTCAGATGTACCCCAGCAGCAATAAGTCGTAGCGTTTTTTCAGTGGCATTATCGAACATAGCACCCTCCCTGTTTAATAAGGATGCGACAGGCGAAAGTCCATGTGTTGATCCGTATCAAGCTAGTGCGAAAAGCAACACGTGTTTGGTATCAGCCCCTTGAGGAATAACATGCGACGCAAAGCTGTAGTGCACGTTCCAAAGATCCAAGCATCAGGCGCAAAGCCAACTGCCGCAGCTTACCTTCGCATGTCTACAGACAATCAGAACCACTCGATCTCACATCAGCTACATTGCATCGCTGAGTACGCGGATCGCAATGGCATAGAAATTATCAAAACATACACCGACGAGGGAAGAAGTGGACTCGATTACTCATCACGCCCGGGGCTGCGTTGCCTGATCGAAGACGTGCAAAGCGGCAATGCGCCGTTTCAGTCGATTCTTGCTTATGATATAAGCCGGTGGGGACGATTCCAAGATTTGGACGAGAGCGCCTACTACGAATACATATGCCGCCGCGCCGGGATCTCCATCGTTTATTGCGCCGAGGACTTCGAGAACAATGGATCTTCGGTTTCCTCAATAATTAAGAGCGTAAAGCGCGCGATGGCTGCCGAGTACAGCAGGGAACTTTCTACCAAGGTATTTGCAGCTCAGTGTCGATTTGTCGAAATGGGATTTAAACAAGGTGGCCGAGCAGGATTCGGATTGCGCCGGATCCCTGTCAGTGCAAGTGGCAAGGCCAAGCCGGCGTTGGCATTTGGCGAGAGGAAGAGCCACCCTACAGACCGTGTGGTCCTTGTTCCTGGGCCTAGCGATGAGCTCGAGATTCTTCGCGGCGTGTACGACTGGTATGTGCTGGAAAAGCTAAGTGAAAGCGAAATTGCCTTCTTGCTTAACGCCATGGAAGCCCCTCGCGAATGCGGACGAGCTTGGAGTCGAGACTGCGTACGGGATGTTCTTACAAACGAAAAATACATCGGCAACATCATCTACAACAGAGCATCTTTTAAGCTCCGAAAGCATCACATCGAAAATCCAGCGTCGATGTGGATACAAAGAATCGGTGCCTTTCCTCCCCTCATCCCAGTTGCCCTTTTCCGTAAAGCGCAGCAAGAGCGCAAACATCGCCTCGCTCCGATACCAAAAGAAAAACTCTTAGAAATGCTTCGAAAGTTACATCATAAGCACGGAAAGGTAACTACTGCCCTAATCGACCAGGATGATGCACTTCCCGGCGCACAAATGTTTGCATACTACTTTGGGACCATGCTAGAGGCCTATGCCTTGGCAGGATTGCCACCTACCAATTTATGCAAGAATGTAGCTACCCGGGCGGTTGTGCGCAATGTCCGCGCGGAAACGCACGATCAAATCGCAACGTTTATAACAAATGCAGGAGTTGGTTTGGAGAGAGGCCAATCGAGGAATACGTTCTTACTTAATGGGATTACGATTTTAAAAACAGCTATCGCGCGGTGCCTCTACGAGAAGAAGGCCCTTCCCCGCTGGCGTGTCCGAATGGACGAAGAATCCAGATGCGACTTCGTTCTCGCCGTACTTCTTGACCTTGAAAACACTAAAGCAAATGCATTTTTCCTTTTCCCGAAGGCCGACTTCCTCAAGGTGCAAATTACTCTTACTGAGGCAACCATGCCCACTCTTAGCAGGTATCGACACGCCTCTCTCGATGCAATATTTGGGGCAATTCAATAACCAGTTCCATACAGATGCACATAATCAAATTTCAAGTAGTCGAGCAAGACCTAACTGATCCCCTTCCGCTACAAAACCTGCCCCCTGCCAGCGCTGAGTGCGCAGTGCCTGGCCCGATTCAGGCACACACCACGGCGGGTACACGCGCAGCGCACGCTTGCCTCCGGCTCCGGAGCGCGACATTAAGCCTCGCTCGATCAGCACGCTACGCGGAAAAATGAAAAATCCTTGCTGCGCGCCGTCGCTGACGGCGATGATGACGACATCGACGAGATCAGTGTCGTCCAGCGGGGCAATCTCGGCGTCGGGATGGGGGCGCTTCCAGACGGTGACGAATTGCCCGGTTTTCGTCGGCGTGGTTTTAGCCACGCGCAAGACCAGCCGCTTGCCGTCCAGTTCGGCGCGGCAGGCACCATAGTCGGCGCTTTCTGCCTCCGGTACGGGCCGTTCCGTCAAGCCGAGGGCATCCCAAGGGCTGCTCCTCATTCCGTGCTGAACTCGGCTGCCGCCTTAGCCGCCCATAACGCCTCGGCGTGGCTGGCGAACGGGCTGTCGTAACCGTCGACGCTGCCATCGATGTCGACAAAATATAGCCACCAGCCATCGGCCTGCTGGCGGATGGCTGTGTGGCCCGGTGCGCAATGGCGCGCGATTTCCTCACTGGCGGCCAAGGTGATGATAGTAATACCGCGATGGATGATGGCATGGACTGTCATGGCAAGCATATTCAATGCAAAATAATCAATGCCCGCAGTGTAACCGGTGCGGCTGGATTGTTGGTAAAAAATGGACGTCCGCAGCAGTGCCTTGCGATACACTGCAACGAGAACAAGGGAGAGACAACATGGCATCACAACAAAGCACGGTGGATTTTTTGCTCGACCAGATGGCGGGCGCGGGCGACGTCAGTGCAAAGAAGATGTTTGGCGAGTACGGCCTGTATTGCGACAGTAAGATGTTCGCCGTCGTCGCCGACGACCAGCTGTATATCAAGCCAACGGACGCAGGGCGCACCTGGATTTGTGCGCAAGGCGCGCTGCAGGAAGCACCGCCCTACCCGCAAGCCAAACCATATTTTTTGATCGATGGAGGACTGTGGGACGAGCGCGATTGGCTGAGCCAGCTGGCGCGACGCACGGCCGATGCATTGCCGTTCCCCAAACCGAAGCCGCCTAAGCCGAAAAAATAACTTGTACTAATATGCAACGGTAATACAAATCGCAATCGTGACTATTGGATAGTTTTTAAAACGTTGGAGTAGATAAACTTCTGGTAACTTCCAAAAAGTAATATGTCTCTCAGGATCGGGTAAGCGCGTCACCTAAGCCGCAGGATATGCCGATTATCGTTTCAGGAGAAGCTATGGGCAATGTGTTCTGGTCAGACAGCGCAATGATGATGGAGGGCCGCTACCCTTCGATCCTAGCTGTTGGCGACTCCTGGTTCTGGTATCCATTCCCTGGAGGCTCACTGATCAACCAACTTGGCGAACTTGTCGAGACTAAAGAGCACGTCATATTCGCACTTGGCGAAAACGGCGCGGAGGTCGTCGATTATGTAGCCGGCAAACACTCCAAGTTAATCAGAAAGGCACTCAAACTCCACGGTCCATCACTCTCGGCGGCGTTCATTAGCGGCGGTGGAAACGACTTTGCAGGCGTCAATGATTTGAGACCGATGCTCAATATCAATTGCTCGACAGCGAAAACACCGGATGATTGCTTCCGGCCGGGTACGGACGACCGAACCCTCGAATGGCTGATGCGCAAAACCGCCGAGAATTACGAAATACTCATCGGCCAGATCATGGCAGCGACGGGGCCAGACGTACCTATCGTTCTCCACAATTACGATTACGCATTACCCACTGGAAAAGGGGTGTTCGGCAAGGAATCGACATGGCTCCGCATGGCGTTGGATGACGCAAATGTACCATTAGCCTTGCAGGCAGGCTGTGTCAGACTCGTAATCGACAAGCTAACTGCCGAACTTGTAAAACTAACTCAAATCGATCCGACACGCATATTACTTGTCGACAGCCGTGGATGTCTTGAGCCGAACCAATGGGCCAATGAAATCCATCCAAAGCCGGCTGGGTTTAAAAAAATTGCGGTTACCCGCTGGCAGCCGGTACTTCAAAGCCTCAGCTTGGCCGGCTAATGTTTGCGAGACAGATGCTTGCGTAATGGGCAGTCGCTGCATTTACCGCCTACTGTTGACGGTATGTTCAACGCGTATGTTCGGATTCATCCGCGTTACACCCATCGCCATTGCAGAAGCGTGCCGCATTTCGAGCAGTGGCTGAGTTGAACCAAACGCTATGACCCGGTGTGCCTGCTCCTGGTCGCCAATCAGCGTCGGCCCTTCTCCTTCAAAGCCCGCTTGAGCGTTCTGTGCTTCAGCAAGACCCACCAAGATCGGCGGATATTCTGGATGCTCATTACGCATGCGATAGCCTCGGTACCGGTTCTCAAACTCCTTTGCAATAAATGGCCACTCCTTCTCGGTCTTCACGCCCAGCGCCGTCCATCCTCCCATTTCCGTCAGAACGCGGTGTACCAGGGCATCATCAAATGCAACGCTGCGGTAAGTGCCGACGACCCGCAGTGCGCGGTCGACCTTGGCCCAGGCCACCAGCGCCGAGTCTTGCGTCGTGCCACCCATCATGCGGATCAGATCGGCCGGCTTCGGTGCGAACTGGCCGCTATCGGGGTTGCGAACGTGGCGATCGAAGGCCTGGCGCACAGCGGCAAGGTCGTACTGCCGCAAAGCACCCCACCAGATCGCGATCGCGAACTCGCTGGTCGCCCGTCCGTACAGCTCGGTAATGCCGCCCACCATGCCGGCGAAATCCTCGTAGTCATCCTGCGTCATACTGTCCTCCCTGTGCTCCTGCGTTGCCGAAAATTCGGGCCTTGGCTCGCTCTGCAGCGGCCATGGTCTGGTCGTAGACAGTACTGGTGCCCTGCCCTGGCCCAGCGCGCACCCCGTGCTGCGTGATCCATTCGGCTTTGAGGCTGCGCCAGCCACGCTCGCAGCAGATGCGCAATGCGCCTTCCAAGGTCAGCCCTGCTTTCTCCGCTTCGCGGACGATGCCCTGGATGGCGGTCTGGGTAATCGGCGCCTTGTGCTTCGTCCGCAGCGCCTTGAAATCAGCGACGATCTGAGAATCGACGCCGGGAAACAAAGCATCGGGAGCCGGAGGCGACTTGTCTTTTGTTTTTACTGGTTTATGGTTATTGGTTATTGGTTCTTGGTTATTGGTTGGCAGTGCGTCTGCATTGCCTTCGCTATGCGTCTGCATAGCATCCGTACTGCTCCCCTTATTCCATCGCTTGTTGGCGGCATCTGCGGCCTTCATGCACTTGTCTTTGAACGCAGCTATCTCCGCATCGCAGCGCTTATGCACCCACCCTGCGTCCGTTGCCTGGAAAAACTCCTGCAGGACTATGCGCACGGCATCCTTCTCCTCATCCGAGCGCGCGCGCACCAGCCGGAAGAGTCCGGCTTCGTCGTTCGACAATGGGGCTTCCGTGCTGTAGTAGCGATCCATCAGGCGACGGTATGCACCGTCCTCCAGTAGCGAAAGATGTGCGGTGTCGGTGGTGTAATCGCCAATGTGGTGGCTGTAGTAGTTCAAGGCCGGGCCTCCTGCGCACGCACCGCGCCGAACAGCGCCACCACCAGTGGATCGCCCACGGCACCCGCCTTACGGATCCAGTACTTACTGCGCCAGCGCGCCTTCATCGAGTCATAGCGGCCATCCTTCTTGGCCTTGGCCTCGAAGCGCAGGCGAATCTGGCGCTTGGTCAGGCGCTGCACCGTGCACGGAGCGTCTGGCAAGTTGCCGACGGCATACACGGCCATGGCAGCGCCGGCGCGCGGATGCGGTTTCCAATTGGCGATGTAAATCTTGCGCTCAGCGTGCAGCAGGCGAACCCAGCGCAGCACTGCCGCTTGGCTGACGCCTGACTTGTTGACGATATCTGCTTTGGTGCCTGGCATTGCGCCCAACACGAATTCACGGAAGTTAATGCGCGTCATGTGTGTTCCATATTATGTTTTTGGTCACTAGGCACCGCAGCTAGCAAGCCCATCGACCGTAAAATTTCGTTTGTGCAACTCACGGCCGCGCGAAAGGCAGCCTCCAGGCCGGCCAGCGACAGATCAGCCGGGCGCGGGCGTCGGCCGTCGAGCACGTCGTGGCAGGCGCTGCAGCCGAACGCCGCGGCGGTGTCCGGCGCCTTCAGGCCCATGCCCTTCCCGTCTGCCAAGTAGTTCGAATGGCAGAGTACTGTCGTTTCGCAGGCGTGGTTGCAAATTCCCGGCAACTGCAGCGTGCAGTCCTGGCCGCGGGCGGCGCGCCGGATCGGCGTCGAGACCGGACCTTTCGACTTCAAACCAGCCTTGCGCTTCGGCGCCGTGCGCTGGTGCGATTGCACGGAGAGCATGCCGGTGTTGGGCATGGGAGAGGTGCGCTTAAATGGCGTGCGCGTCATGGGTTTTCCCGGCTTCATGGAAGAGTGCTTCATTTCCTACCGCCAATTGGCACCGTGGTACGATTACGCCAATAAAAAACTGGATAAAAATGAAAATTTGGCAAGCATTCTGCGGCATCGGAATCGTGAGCTTTGCGGTTGGATATATCGGAGCGCAACTCGATTGGGCCAGTAATAACGCTCCTGCCTGGGTCCAGGCTGTCGGATCTATAGTCGCCATTTTTACGGCCATCTGGATCCCTTGGCATCAACAGCGGCTGGCTGCTCAGAGCGCTGAACGGACGGCTACAAACGAGATGCGCGCGTTGCTCGAGCTCTTGGAGCTCGAACTTTTGATGAACTTTGAGGCACTTCAAACTACCGTCGGCCCTATGCTTGAAGCGGATGAACAGAACGGAGCTTTTTTGGCGGAATATCCAGTGCCGGCAAACCCTGTCGAAATCTTCAATGCACTTCTTCCTAAAATCGGCATCGTTCAGCCTGCCGAGTTGCGTACTCAAATCGTTCGCGCCTCGAATGCATGTGGTGGACTTGCGATGAATTTCTCCTATAACAATCGCCTCGCAAGTGCTTGGAATCAACTGAATATGCAAGCGCGTCGCACACAAAGTCCCGAGGACTTGCACGCAGTAGCGGATGCGCGGCGAGAACTGGAGTCGTATGGCCCCTTGCTGAGGAGTCAGTGGCTGCTTGCTAAAGGGGAGATTGGCAAGACGTTGTCGCAACTGAATGCCGTGCTGAGATAGTTTTTGTTTCATAACTCTCCCTCTGAAAACAAGCGAGGCTGTGCCGCGCCATTAGCGTAGACCGTGTCCATGATGGTCGTGGCGATCGGCTCGTCACCGTCCCATCCATGGGGCCAAGTTTCCAAAGCGATCAGCTCACCGATGCACGCCTCCTCCTCGGCGTTGATCAGGTCGATCTCGGGCCGGCCGGTGGCGCGCGCCACTGCGTTGACGGAGGCTTGGATGGCCAAGATGCGGCCCAGGCCCATCAGTCGTGCCTCGAACGTCAACGGGCCCATGCGCTGGGGATTTGCCGCCACCGCGCCGGACTTGAGGATTTTGCGCCCGGCCTTGCGCAGCCGGTGCTGCGGCCCGCGCAATTCGCGCCACAGCGGCTTGATTCCCTTGAGTGGAGCCAGATAGGCCCATTGCGGGTTCAAAAGGATGGTATCGAGCGCTTTGTCTTCGGCCGCCAGCGGGCAGCCGATGCAGCCGGTGCGCATATTGACCTCTTCGGCCTCGTCGCCGCCGTAGGCGTCCGCGATCATCGCCGTGCTCCAGTCGCCGAACTCGGCCGAAGGTGCCCAATGAGGCAGCCACTCCCACACATGGCAGACGCGCCAGTGCAGCAGCGGCGCCAGCGTTGAGAGGCGACCGCGCAGACCCTTGGCGTTCGGCAGCACCTGCTGATACCAGCCTTGGCCGCACTCGGCGCCGTCCTTGCTGCAGCTCATTTCGATGCGGTGGTCGCGGATTGCACTTTCGCCCTGGCGCACGCCGGTGATCATCAGTATCTGGCCGTCGAGTTGGTCCAGGCGGTCGCGCAGCGTCTGCTCCATCGGGTCGATCTTGATCTGGCGCGTGCACCAGCGCAGCGTGTTGTTATTCGGCGGCGGCACGCCACGGCCCAAGATGTAGACCATGAACCGCTTGTCCATCGGCGCCGTGACGACCTCAACGCGGATGCCGCGCTCTTCCAGTTCGTCCATGATCTGGCGCGCCGCGATGGCCAGCGGCGGCAGCTCTTGGCGCGTATCGGCGTAAAACACCGTCAACGACTTGGGGCGCGCGATTTTGCTGGTGTCGAGCAAGAAGGTGATCAGCGTCAGCGTGGCGCTGGAATCTTTGCCGCCGGACCAGGCAATGCCCCAGTGCTCGTGCGTAGCGCCGTAGGCCAGCAATGACTGGATAGTCAGGTCAATGGAATCGGTCATTTGCAGGCGCTGGGCGCCATTTGCAAAAATATCAATTTGATTCATAATGAAAAACCTTTAACTTATTGGGAACCAAAATGGCTATTCGTCACGGACTTGAAATCGAGCACAATGGCGTGATGTACAAATTCAACGGACTCAACAACGCCTTGAGCTTCCTAAAATGTGTAGAGGCGCCACGCAGCGATGTCACTGCATGTGCAAAAAGGTGGAGCTGCGTCGGCACTCGACCGGTGCCAGTTACGCCAAAAGCGCTTACTCCAAAATCCTCGACCTCGAAGCCCAAATAAGTCATACCGTTCCCCAGTCATCTTCATCAGCGCTGCCGCGACCCGCACATATCGCCTGTTCGGTGCCTGTCAATTCGTACGCGTGGCGACTCACGATTCATCCTCCATCGCGCGCTTGATGCCAGCGCCGTCGAGGCCAGCAGCCCGGCAGCCCAGGCCGGTAGCATGGAAGTAAGTCATTTCGTTGGCGGCGCGGCCAACCGTGGCCAGTCCCGCAGCCACCAGGCGTTGCATGGACTCGAGCTGCTGGCCGCTGCCAGCGGCAAAATAATTGCGCCAGCCCCACTTGGATTTCGGGTATTGCTTCACGGCGCCCAGCATGTGCTGCAGCTTGGCGAAGTCGCTAGGCAAGATTGCGTCACGGACGGCGGCCAGCGCGCTGGCGGCGCATTTGCGGTGCTGGGACAGTTGCTTGGCGGTGGTGCGCTTGCCGCAGGCGCAGGCCTTGCGCATCAGCGAGAAGGCGGGCGCAGTTTGGTTTGCCAAATGGTGGCGGGTAGTTCGAGCTGGATTGGTGATCATGTTATGATGCCCTTTTGGCAATTGGAGTGGCCCATGCTTTTCAAATTTGAAATTACAGCTGGCTTAGCTGGTGTTGCGATGGCCTCCACCGATGGCTCAGTTGTAACCGTGCATCTAGCGCTCGACGCGAAGGGTGTAGAGCCGCAGCCCACATACAAGATCATGTTTTCGCAGCACGATTGGATCTCAGCTCGGGAGCAAGAGACAATCTGCGAAGATGGGGCGCGAATTGCGATCGCACACTTCACGGCGAGCTTTATGAAGCCAGAAGCGCTTTTGCACTTCACGGCGACAGCGGACATGGGGCGCTGGCCCGGGCGGCTTGTGAAAGGGTAAGAGAAAGGTATTCTCATCACGCCACCCTCGCAATCTCGCGCTCAGGCGCGAAGTTGGAGCGCATAGCAGCATCAATTCGACGGCCAAGCCAAGCGATATTCGAGACGGCCCAGCTGTTGCCGATGGCCTTATAGCGAGGCCCGTCAGCTGCTGAGCGCGCGACCTGGTCGCGTGCCATCACCCCGCCACGCAGCAAATATTTGATCCAGTCCTGATCGAGCTTTTCCGGACGGATCGTGCGGCCGAACGGAATGAGCGTGTAGTCGTCTGGGAGGGCTTGAAGGCGCTCGCACTCGCGGGGCGTGAGTCGGCGAACTGC
This sequence comes from Janthinobacterium sp. SUN118, assembly GCF_030397695.1. Classification (NCBI taxonomy): domain Bacteria; kingdom Pseudomonadati; phylum Pseudomonadota; class Betaproteobacteria; order Burkholderiales; family Oxalobacteraceae; genus Janthinobacterium; species Janthinobacterium sp. SUN118. The sequence continues at coordinate 3,235,572 of NZ_JAPUBV010000001.1, forward strand.
CATGCCCGGCGCAACGTACGTCGTTTGCTTCATGCCTGGCTGCGCAGACAGGGCGCCGGATATCTCGCCATCGCCACCCATGAGGCGCACTTCGTCGCGCGTGTTTTGACAAAAAGCCATTGCCGGCACTATCGGCTGGCCGCGTCCCGTGCCATCCTCACTTGCATCGAATCCCTCAGCTTTTAGCGTGTGAGCAATGTCGCCGGTGATGCAGACAGCCTGCACTTCGGCGCGCGCCTCCAACGTATAGGCGATATGCTCTTGCACGCCAATGCCATCCGGGCCGCTGTTCGGATTCGTGCGTAATGCCCCGGCCTGAATCGCATAGCTTGATTCTGACACATCCGACCAGTGCGACATTCCCATGCTATCGCGGATGGCCACCGCCTGCGCCTGCGGGCTGGAACCGCCAAGCGCGCCGAACACTTCAGTGCTGCTCACGCAGTCCTGGCGGGCATCAAAGGCGATCGCCGGTGGCTGTCCGCCGTTTGCATGGCTCGCATTGTGATTTCCCGCACGTAGCGTTGGCGACAGGTTGAGCGTGGCGTCGCCGCCATAGTCTTTCATGCTGAAGGCGATCGGGATCAGCATGCCGGCTTCGGCATCCTGCTGTGTGGCGCTGCCAGCGGCCTTGCCGTTCGCCTGCAGCGTACCGGCAATCAGCGTGTCCAAACCATCGCCACATGGGCGCTCAACGCTGCGCGCCACTGGAGCGGCTACGGAAGCACCGAAAGCAATGTCTTTCCCGTCGACCTGTCGTGCTCCGCCAATATCCTCGGTACTGACTGGCTGCAACCCGAGGCCGCATTCGTCCTGCACTCCGCCACGGCGCGCAGCGCTCGCTCTAACTGTGCCGGCAATGTCTTGCGGCGATTCTCGGCTCGGCGGAGAATCCCGGCGCACGCCGTCGAACTCAAAAAGTACCGCTGCGGGATCGAACCCCTCTCCAGCACTTGCGATAACGAACACACGACGGCGTCGTTGGGCCACTCCGAAATATTGGGCGTCGAGGATCCGCCACGCGACTGTTCGCGCGGGGCCATACACACAACCAGCGTACGCCCATTTGCCCCCTGGCGGTTCGATTGGATCATCTTCGCCGGCAAGGCCAGCAAGGAAGCAGCCGAAGGCATTGTCTTTTGTGGAGAGCACGCCCGGGACGTTTTCCCAGAAGACAACGGTTGGAAGAAGTCCAGCTGCAGCGCGTCGTGCGTCAATTTCATCTGCAATCTCGCAAAAAACAAGGGAAAGGTTGCCGCGTTCGTCGTCAAGCGAATTGCGCAGCCCGGCGATCGAGAACGCTTGGCACGGCGTACCGCCGCAAAACACGTCCGGCGCTGGCACGAAGCCATCACGGACAAGGGCGGCAACCTTGGTCATGTCGCCCAGGTTTGGCACGTCCGGATAGTGGTGTGCCAGCACGGCGCAGGGGAACGGCTCGATCTCGGCGAGCCATGCCGCGCGCCAGCCAAGCGGGTTCCAAGCGACACTGGCGGCTTCTAGGCCACTGCACACAGAGCCGAACGTAAAAGATGCCGTAACGAAATCTCGCTTCATGCTAGGATTCCTCCCTCAACTTGGAGATCGGGATGCGCGAAAGTTACAAATACCGCGGTTGTGACATCGAAGTTTGGGCTCAGCAACTTACCACTCGGGGTAACGTGGGCAAATTCGCAGGAGGCTTCACAATTTCGCGGACACCTCTTGCAAAAGAACAGTCGATCTCCGGAATTCGCAACGAGTTGCAGCCCCCAGAAACAGAAAAAGCTGCGCGTGAACATGCGTTGCAGGTTGCAAAGGAATGGATCGACGATCAATGGTTCGCCGACGGCCTTTGAAGACTGTTTTTTCAGCATGACGCCACCGCTGCTGTGGGAGCACCGAACAACGCTGCAACCAGGCTATCCCGGCCGTGCTGGCCACGAGGCCAGTTGCTGCTGCGGCTGCGGTACAGGTCGAATTCGGCCTGATCGTCCAAATCGGGCAAACCGTACAGGGCTCCAATGTGCTTCGAGGAAGCCTCGATCATGACTATCTTGCCGGCTTCAACAAGGACGCTCAACCGTTTGCGCGCGGTCTCGCGGTGCATACCCAAGTCGACTGCAAGGTCTACGATGGTCGCAGCACCGCAGCGCTTGACCATGGCCAAAATATCGGCGGCGTGATCAACGTTAATCGAAATGCGAGCGCAGTCCGTCATGGCTGGCCTCCGATCATTGGCACTTCCAAAATTCCACCAATGAAGCTAAGTTGATTTGCATCAACTATCAGGTTGGCCTTAACCGATATGGCTACAGCTACACTCTTACCATTGCTACAGGAGCTGCTAAACTGAAATTTCGACCTAGAAAGGGAGAGATGAACAACGTCAATAGACATATCGTGAATGGTTTTACATATCACGTTGATACAATTCAGGAAGTTAGTAACCGCCACAGAGGTCAAATTTACATAGTTGGCCGCGAAGACACCGGGGAGACATATTCCCCGCCAAAGATTATCTGCACGCCAACCACGTTCAAGACCGCGCGCGCCGCTATCATCGAAGCAGAGTCCTACTGCTACGAAGTTTTTCATAATGGAGATTTGGATGGTCTTCTGGCTGTCACTGAATTCCAAAGAGCCAACGGGGACTATATCTACCACCCCGATTGATACTTCTTTTGCTAGAGTAGCCAGTACAACTTGAAAACCCCGAGATTTACCTGCCGTGTTTGTAGGAGACCTACTGGTGTACAATTCACACATAATTTCTTCCGGAAATTAGGATTCAAGGAAAGCCCGCCTGCATGCGGGCTTTTTTATTGCCCGGCACGCAGCTCTTCGAGCATTGTTTCGTAGTGCTGACGCGTCCGGACATGGCCAGGATCGACTGGCAACGCGCCGTCGTTCGGCTCTTGCTGGGCGTGGCCGCCCTCCTCGGCCCGCGCCGCGCTGGCGCCGGCCTCAGGCTGCAATACCACCCAGGTCAAGCCGCCACCTCGGCACGCGCGATGCGCTTGAGCTCGCGGATCGACACGTCGAAGACCTCGTGCATGCGGAGCAGCAGCGAAGCGCCGATTGGCAGGCGGCCGTGGCGGATCTTGGAGATCACTGGCGGCGCCACTTCCAGCGCGCGGGCCAGAGCTGCGTCGTTCTTCGGGCCCTTGGCCAGCAGCGTGTCGAGCAGGTCGTTGTTGCCATCGGCGTTGTTCAGCGAGCCATATGGCGTAATTGCAGTTGTTTGCGTCATGTCATGTTCCTAATTGATGGTGATTAAAGTGGCCAAATCCGGCCATGCGATGCTGTAGCTATTGGGTGCGGGTTCGTTATGGCGGCTCACGCCGCGGCACCTCGTACTTCTTCGCCACCCTGTCGGTGGCATCGCGCCATTTCTGGCGCGCTTCCTTGTGCGCAGCCTTCGCCGCGCTCTCGCCCTCCCCGTCCTTGGCGCCCTGCAGGTCTTTCTCGGCCTGCCGGTAGATCATCGAACGCTGGAAAACCAGCTCCTTTTCCTCGGCCGTGACCTCAGCTGCTCTATTCAATAGCTGCCTCCATGCCGTTAAACCCGCATCCGCACGACGCGCGGGACGACGCCAAAGCACGGGCGCGGCGCCGGAAAAATCTGGGCCCTGTTATTTCCTGATCTGGGCCTAGCCCCGCTGGAAAACGGCGGCGTATCATTCCGTTTCGGCCTGGCGTCCAGGTGATTGCGGATGATCACGATCGTGCATTCGTTCAGCACGTCGCTGACGGTCTTGCGCATCGCAGTACATGCGGCTTGTAAGGCATCCTTGTTCTCGTCAGTGATGTAGCCCTTGACGAGCGCGGTACGTTTTTGCTTCTGTTTCATGGTTTTCTCCTGGTGGTCGGTGTTACAGGGTTTGGGTACAGCGAAAAATAGGTAGAAGTTGCCAACGTGTTAAATTTCCATTCCCACGTATCAATTCACAAGAAAGGCAACCTCCATGGAAAACGAAACCTATGTGGTAAAGCTTGCTCTGGATGCGAATGCACCTGTGCCTTGGCCTAAAGACGTGCCTGCGCCGGCTGTTGGCGACAAAATAACTGGCTTAATCCACGGCCTCGCAGTCAAAGGGACGGTGGTCGAGCGTGAATGGGGTGTCGACTTCGCTCCTGGAAAAGCGGTGATTGCCACAGCGCTGACGATCACTGTGAAATCTCAAGCACTGGCGCGACCAAAATCGGCAACAGTCCAGCCGCTGAAACTTTGACGGCATTCGAACGCGGGCCGGTCGCATTGACGAGGTACACCACGGAGCCCTCGCGCATTGCGATGGTTGCCGTGTAGCCGCCAGCGCTGGGCGTCACTTCAAAGGTTGGCGCGAACGGGTCGGCGGACGGGCTTATGGCAGCTGGAGTGATAGCGGTCGGGCGTTGCGGTTCCGAAAATTCTCGCAAAGCAGCTTCGTCATGCTGATGCTGGCAAAGAGTCGTCAGCAACGCCGTTTGAATGCGTAGCTCGGCCAGGATGGCAAGTTGAATTGCGCGGTAGCTTGGACTCACCACAGGTCGAGCTGCTTCTTTCTTTGTCGAGGTGCTCATGCTGGCTCTTTCAGTTGTTTCAGGCATTCATCGAACGGCACGCCAGGTGGCAGCTGGTGCAGTTCGAGCAGCGGGATGTGCACAAAGGCGCCTGCCGGGCGCGGCGGGAAAATGGGGATCAGGCGGATCATGGCTTGGCGCCCACGTCGATACCGACGGCGGCGCGCGCAGGCACAGTGTCAAAGATGGCATTGGTGGGGGGCAGCTGGCGGCCGGCGTGGCCCGGGCTGAGCACGGAGTCGGTGGCACGGCGGGTAGTTGCGCGAGCAAGTAATGCCTCATCAGATTTCGCGTTGCAGTCCGTCTCAAGCGAAGCAAACACCTTGGGGCGCGCCAGCCGCAAAAACATCAACCGGGCTGGAGGGATGCCCTCCTTCCGCCACTCCGATACTGATGGGTCTTTCACGCCACAAAGGCGCGCGGTTTTCGACGTCCCGCCCAGGGCGTCAATGATCTCATCGGGCGTTAATTCTTTAGTCATGCCTTATTTTAGGCATTCCTAAATTTATTTGCAAGATATATTTAGGCATAGCTTTTCATATAATTGTTAGGATTGCCTAATGAATTGGCACAAACGACTTACGCAGGCCCGAGAGGCCAAGGGAATCAAAAAATCAGCTTTTGCGAAGCTGGTAGGAGTGTCCGCGCCCACCGTCACGGATTGGGAAAACGGCGATACCAAGATGATCGAGGGCGCCAACTTGATAAAGGTTTGCGCGGCATTGGCGATTTCACCTGAATGGCTACTCAATGGAATTGGCGAGCCGAACAGCAATACGTTTGCGATGTCGACGGAGCCCCCTAGTAACTTCGACCGAAACGCCACGCCGGCAGCGCTTGGAAGTCGGGCCATACCCATCATTTCGGCCATCCAGGCTGGGGCCATGAGGGAAATATCTGTCCCATACCCCGTGGGTAGTGGATATGCCACCGTATTCGTAGATGACAGCTATTCGCAATGGGCATTCGGGCTAGAGATCGACGGCGATTCGATGCTCCCCGATTTCCGTCCGGGCGACATAGTTATCATTGAGCCAGAGTGGGAACCCCGGCCAGGAGAGTGTGTAGCGGCCAAAAATGGCAAGGACGAGGCAACATTCAAGAAATACCGTCAGCGCGGCACCAATGAGGCCGGCAACGATATTTTTGAACTGGTGCCGCTGAATGATGACTTCCCGACTCTACGGAGCGATGAAACGCCACTGAAAATTATTGGCGTTATGGCGGAGCATAGAAGGAAGGCGCGCAGGCGATAATTGACAACCTCATCCCCGCATAGCGGCCTGGCAAGTGATAATTCCTTTTATTCCCCACTTGTAATTTTTCGTGCCATCGCACGACGCAATGACACCTATCCTTGCCTAAAGTATCAAACACGATGACAAAACTCATATTTGCAACGATAGCCCTAACCGCCGCCCAGTGCGCAAACGCAGCGCCGCGCATCCTCCCGCCAGTTGAGAGAGTGGAAAACGTCAGCAGTTATTTTTTATCACCAAAAGTTGGTGAAGTGGCCAAGGCCGAGGTGGGCGAGTCCCTCTACAAAGAGGGCACAAAAACACTCCTCACAAAATATAGGGCTACGCTTAAAGAAGATGCATCCAGCACCATGGCAAACGGCTATAAATTAAGCATCAAGGCCGGCGCCCAAGGTGTGATGCTTATGCGCCCAGATACGAAAATGCCCCTGCTTTGCTTCGTAACGAATAACACCGGCCTCATGGGATTTTTCGGGGATTCGAATGTCACTGGCTGCCTTGCAGACATCAACGGTGACCAGGTATTTCGCCAATCGATGTTCAAGGAATACCAGGGCTACTTTCCCCTTGAAAAGCCGGTGCCATATGATGTTAAAAAAACCGAAACGCTGATTGAGAGTCGTGATGATTTTCACGTCGACGTCCTGTATCAAGGCGTAAGCAGGGGTGAGGTCAAGATTTCCTATAGAGAATTTTCTGGCGGCATGGCCAGGCCAGCATTTAATCAAGACATCGCGTATGAGTTGGGTAGCGACGGAACCGCAACGATTGGATTCAAAGGCATGCGCATCAGGGTGCTAAAAGCCAACAGTGAAATGATCGAATACGTTATTGATCAGCCAATGCCATCACTCGCCAAATATCGGGAAATTCTGATCGCAAAGTAGGCGAGATTGTAGGCATCGATGCGGCGCAGGCGGCCTGTGATTGAGAGGTGACAATTCGCTAGATTTCCTGTTGTCAATATTTCATATAATGCTGCAGCGCAACGGCACGCCCTTGCCGGAATCACCGATCGATAAAATGAAAAAAAACCTGCTCTTACTGGCCTTGATGGCTTCTCTGGCTGGCTGTGCAACTAGCAATATTGCTCACAAATATCAGGCCACGCCAACACCAGAACTTGCAGGCACTTGGGTAGGCACGGCAACGATGCAGACCCATACCATGTTGATTCGCCCAAATGGAACTGGAGAAGTTTGCTGGGAATCCATGGGGAAATACAACACGATGCCAATGACGATTAGTAATGGAAAAATTATCACGCTAGGCGAATCGGAGCTAAAACGAAATGCCGATGGCACGTTTTCCCAATGCAAGTGGGGTGTTTGCATGGATTTTAAACGCACCGAGCAAATTGCGGCTGCCTGCCGCGAATGGCTGAAGCAGTAGGTTCGCCACCCGCCGCGCCTCACCACCAAAGGCAAGCTCACCGCATCGCGGCGGCGGGTGTGCGGCTAGTGAATTAGGCTGCCGACTTGCGCGGCACGCGCGGAGTATAAGCGCCCGTCCCATCACGCTCATGCTTGGCCGCCCTGGTCTCCCATTCGCGCAATTGCTCCGGCGTAGCATCGACCATAGTAACGGGCTTCCGGCAGAGCTTCTCGCCCAGCGACGCAAAGTATGCGTCGATGATCGGGCGGGCATATTGGCGGAATTGGACTGAAGGTATCCCGAGTGCGTCACAATGCTCGGGATAATCGCGCAGCAAAGCCAGCGCTATTTCGGCTGGGTGTTTTTCGTTTGCCATTTTAAGGAATCCTTATGAGCAATATTTTGTTTGAAAATTCCACCGTTGACGGCGGCCAAGGCCGCATCGCTGGAGTGGGCGATCCTTGCAGCGAAATCGTCAAAGCCATATACGGCGACGACGTTTCCCCACCAATTCAGAACGTGATTATCGAAGTACTTACATCGTCCGGCGCACTGGTTAGGCTAGTTATTCCAAATTCAAATACAGGTACTGCGTCCGTTTATTTGGACGATAAAGAAATTTGACCCCCCTTTTTTTCGGTCGAGGGATGTGATCATCAGCGTCCCACCCACCCCAACACCCTTCCCGCATCCGGTCCAACCGGGCTTTCCTTGCGACGGAGTCGAATTATTTTCCACTCCTATTTCCCCTCTATAGGCACTAAAAAGTACCTTATCTTGCTCTTGATGCCAGCTTTTAATCTTGCACTTCAAGGTCAAGAGCACTGCGCTTTTCTCTATATCCTAGGCTTCGGGACGGAGAACAGCACCTCCCAGTAGTCAAGCAAGAACTTGACTACCGTGAAGTGCTACATGCCTCCTGAGAATCCAGGGACGCGTTTCACATAGGGCAGACGTTGGGCCGTTTCCTGCTCCCGTCGATTAGCGCTCCGCCCTCTATCACCCACGCCTGCGGCCACTCAATTCCTTCTTGCCGCCCTACACGCCTTGTTCGTTTTGCCGGTTTCCCCTGGGGTACTGCGAGGCGCTGCCGGCTCCATCTATCTGGACTTGCACTACCCGGCGAGATTTGGTCCGGGCTTCCGGTCGCTTTTTAGGCGACGAAGCAATTATATCCAAATTATTTAGGCATGCCGAAAATATACCTTGACACAACATTTAGGAATGCCTAAACTTAAATCCGTCGAACAACAACCACCGGAGCAAACCATGTCACATGCCGAACTTGCAGCACTCGAAGCGGTCCTCATCGCCCACGGCGAAGTAATCCCAGAAATCGCAATCCCAGCGCGCGGCTAATCGTCATGAAGATCGCCTCGAACATCAGCGCCGCGAAAACCACCAATGACAGCCATTGCGCAGGCCTGGTTGCCAGCATCGGCTGCCCTCGCCGCCTGGAAATTTGCAACTCGTTCGGTGCCAGCTTGCCGCGTGGTCGGTTGCAGTACGTGGAAAGCGGCGCTGCCGCCGCGCTGCGCGCCGAAGCCTACCGCAACTACTCCGGCCCTTGGCGGATGGAAGCAGCATGAGTGCCCGCGACGCGCTGCCCGGCCTGTTCACCGCCCCTCCGGCGCGCGCAACGCTGCGCAAGTACAACGTGCAGATCAAGTTTGAGGATGGGAATTTTCAGGCAACAGCTTGGGCAGGCAGCCCGAATCAAGCACATGAGCTGGCGCGAGTAGATGCGCGTATGGCGTCTTGCAGCGGGACGTTTTACGGCAAAGAGCTGAACTGGATTGCGGAGCTGGCGAAGGTTTAAGCGGTCGCCCGCCGCCAAGAAAGAAGAGGCTTGCATGGAATTGAACTACGAAAAATTGATTGCAGAGCTGCGCTACGAACGTGAAACGGGGCTTTTCTTTCGGGTCAGAACAGCATCCAGCAACGCGGTCAAGGGCTCTATTGCGGGATCAATAGGCGGTGCGGGGTATGTCTTGATCAAGATTTCAGGAGTGAATCATGCAGCCCACCGCCTTGCCTGGCTACATGAATACCGGAGCTGGCCAGATGACCAAGTTGATCATGTGAATGGAATCAAAACCGACAACAGAATTGCCAATCTTCGAGCATGCACTTCCGCGCAAAACCGATGCAATCGCGGCAAAACCGTCGCAAACAAGTCGGGGTTGAAAGGTGTCTATTGGCATAAGAAAGACCAGCGGTGGGTGGCTCAGATACGAGCAAATGGCAAAAGATTCCTTCTTGGAAATTTCAAGAATAAAGAGGATGCACACCAGGCATACCGTGCTGCCGCACTCAAACATCACGGCGAATTCTCAGGAGTTTAGTGGTCGCCCGGAGCCATAGGTAAGCCGGGACGGGGCTGGCAGCCAGAAAAAATGCCCGATGGTACAGAGTGGCCCGATTGATCTTCGTGAGGATCAGGCGCCCGGGGAAGCCCAGCGCCACAACCAACCTTGAAGGAAATACAGCATGTCGAAATTCAAAGAAAACCAGAAAGTGAATGTGAAGGGCACGAAGACCGACCCGGCGGCGCGCCCTGGCAAGTTCGTGCAGACGCACCCAGGCGCTCGCGGCGACTTCCTGGAAGTGCTGCTGGAAGGCTCGACGCAAAGCCAGCGCTTCCGCCCTTCGCAGGTGTCGGCAGCCTAATTTCACCCCGGCTAGTCGCCCTGGCCCGTCTCGCCGGCGTAACCGGCGGCCAACAAAGCAAGGGATGGGCGTGAACTTCGCCTCGATCTTCGCTCAGTTAAAGCGAAGGCCGGCCTCGAAGCAGCTGGATTTGTGACCAGCCCCTTGCTTTGTTGGCGGCCCACCAGCCGCAGGAATCACACGCCCGACGGATTTTCTCGGGTCGCCAGCAAACCATTAACCAGAGGAGCAAGACATGAGCTACATGATCACCATCCGCACCGGCCCGCGCGCCGAGGATGTCGCGCACTTCGCGGCCATCGGCAACCTGGCCGCACTGATCGATGCCGCCTACGACGACGGCGCCCTGGGCGTGACTGCGATGGTGCGCCCATGATCGCCCTCTTCCACCGCCTGCTAGCCGCCCACCGCTACTACCAGGCACAGCACCAACACCGCATGAACAAGATGCGCCTTGCCGGCGTGCGCCGCGAGCTGGCCGGCCTCGAAGAAATGCGCAAGGAACTGATCACCGCACAGATCGAAGCGCTAATCGACCTGGACGCATCCGCCGCGCGCGTGCAGCGCCTGGGCCGCGCCCACAGGGAGGCGCAGTGGACGTCGTCAGTCAAGCCGTGATGGACGTGGCCAGCCAGGCCCTGCGCAACTGGCATGCCGGTCACGCCATCGTCTACGCCGTCCGCCTGGCGCTTTTGAAGGCAGAAATTATAAAACTCACAAGGAAAAAGTCATGAACGCAGTTACGCAAGAAAGCCACACCGCTATGCAGGTTCCGCAATACGACCAAGGTGAGTTGCCCGTCGTAGCCACCAGCAGCGCCGCCCTGATCCTTGACAGCGCGAGCATGGACAGCATGATGCGCCTGGCCGACATTATGGCAAAGGGCCGCGCCACCGTCCCGGAACACCTGCGCGGTAATGCTGCCGACTGTGCGGCCGTAGTGATGCAGGCTATCCAATGGCGCATGAACCCGTTCGCCGTCGCGCAAAAAACCCACTTGGTAAACGGTGCCCTTGGCTATGAAGCACAGCTGGTCAACGCCGTGATCCAGTCCAGCGGCGTGACCGAAGACCGTTTCAGCTACGAGTGGTACGGCCCTTGGGAAAAGATCATCGGCAAGACGAAAGTAATTACCGTGCCCGCCAAAGGTGACAAAAAGGAATATCAGTTCCGTGTGCCTGATTACGGCATGGAGGCCGAGGCAGGCCTGGGTGTCCGCGTCTCTTCGACGCTCAAGGGCGAGATCGTGCCACGCGTGCTCGACCTGCTCCTGGTTCAGGCGAGCGTGCGCAATTCCCCACTTTGGGCCAGCGACCCCAAACAACAGCTTGCCTATCTGGCAGTCAAGCGTTGGTCGCGTCTTTATGCACCCGACGTAATCCTGGGTGTCTACACGCCCGACGAGCTGGACGAAGGCAACCGCGAGGCGCGCGATATTACGCCGGATACCGGAGGCAAGCGCGCACCAGCGCCAGCCCAGGCAACCCAAGCATTGATCGACGCGGCCGAAGCTGCCGCAGGCAAAGGTGTAGCAGCCTATCAAAAATTCTGGACTGATACCGGCGTGCCAAATCGGAAAGCCTTGGCTGCCGATCACGAAAGCCTGAAAGCAAAAGCTGTGGCTGCTGATCAAAGTCGTACGGTTGATGCGGCGCCGGTGGCCAGTGCAACGCCTCCCCCACTCTCGCCTGAAATGGAAGAATTGGCTGCCGACCTTGGCGCAGTCGCTGACGAGGGCCTTGAAGCATTTGTTGGCGCTTGGGATCGACTCTCCAAGACCACGCAGGACAAGCTGGCCGGCGCCTACCCGGCAATGAAGGCACGTGCAGAAGCTGTCGAGGTGTCCAAATGATCGTCCTTACCTGCGAGCAAGGAAGCCCCGAATGGCATGCCGCCCGGGCCGGGGTCATCACCGCCAGCATGTTCGTGGTGGCGCGCGCCAAGCTGAAATCGGGTGCAAACAAAGGCCAGCCCACGTCAGCGGCCAACGACTATGCATTCCGCCTGGCCATCGAGCGCATCAGCGGCATGCCGCTCGACGAAGGATTCGAAACCTATGCCATGCGACGCGGCCATGACCTAGAGCCGGCCGCGCGCCATGAGCACGAAGTCCAAAGCGGTCACGTTGTCGAGCGCGCTGGCTTTGTCCTTACCGAAGATCGCCTATTTGGCGCCAGCGCGGACGGACTGATTGGTGACGATGGCGGCAGCGAATACAAGTGCCTGATTTCGCCCGAACGCCTCCGCGACGTACTGATTAACGGCGATTTCAGCGAGTTCATGGACCAGGTGCAGGGCTGCATGTGGATCACGGGCCGCCGCTGGTGGGATTTCTGCCTGTACTGCCCTGCTCTGGCTCCAGTCGGCAAGGAACTGTGGTTCCGTCGCGTCGAGCGCGACGATGCCTACATCGATGCAATGGTGCTCGACCTGGTCGATTTTGAAAAACTGGTTACTGAAAACGAAACAATTTTACGAATGAAGGAGGCAGCATGATCACCGAAACCACCCAGGCCGCGCCGGCCGCCACCGCCCTCACCCTGCCGCAGCGCGCCGCCGTCGCGCTGGGCGCCGTGGACTACGAGGCAAAAATCAAGGAACAGGTTGCTGCCTCGACCGATATCACTGCCGTAATCGATCCCGCCGGGCGCGAGCAGGCACACCGCATCGGAATGAATCTGCTGAAACTGCGCACCGGCATCAAGGCCGTCGGCGAGGCCGCACGGAAAGACGCGACCGACTTCAGCAAGGCGGTGATTGCCAAAGAAAAAGACCTGATTGCACTGATTACGCCAGAAGAAAATCGCGTGTTCGAGCTGCGCGACGCCTACGACACCAAGGTCGAGGCCGAGAAGCAAGCTGCGATTGCGAAGGAGCGCGAACGCATTACTGCGATCCAGGCTGATATTGCGGCGATCCATGATGCGCCGCTGGAACTGGTAGGCAAGTCCGCTACCGATATTCAGGCGGCCGTAGCGACGGTGGCTGCCATCGTTGTGGACAAGGAGCGCTTTGCCGAATTCGAGAAGGATGCTGCCAAGGTCGTTGCCGAAGTGAGCGCCAAGCTGGCCAGCCTGCATGCCGCAGCAGTGGCGAACGAAGAAGAAGCCGCACGCATTGCCGCCGAGCGCGCGGAGCTAGCGCAACTTCGCGAAGCCGCTGCCGAGACCCGGCGCCTCGCCCAAGTGGAGGCTGACCGCATCGCTGCCGAACGCCAAGCCGAAGACGACCGCCGTGCGGCGCTTGCCGCCGAGCAGGAAGCGGAGGCGCTGCGCCAGCGCGAAGCCCATGCCGCTGAATTGAAAAAGCAGGCAGACGCCCAAGCCGAACAAAACCGACTGGAGCAAGTGGAAATCGCACGCCAGCGCCAGGAACTGCTGGACATGCAGGCCGCTGCAGCCGAAGCCGCACGGCTGGCACAGGTCGAAGCCGACCGCCTGGCACAGGTCGAAGCCGACCGCCTGGCCAATGATGCTGCGCAAGCCGCGCAGCTCGCCGTAGCGCGCGCCGCCGAGCAAGCCGCCCAAGTTGTGGCCCCGCCTGCTACGTCTATGGAGCACACCCGCAGCGCCCCCGCCGCCAACGCGCCGGCACTGAGCCGCCCAGTGCCAGCACCGGACCTGCTCGACGCCGCCGCCGATGACCTCTACCCGGCCGACAGCGACATCCTCGATGTGATGTTCGACCAGTTCGGCCTGACGGCAGCCGAAGCCATCGACCGTCTGGCTAAGTTCGACTTCGCCGCCGCGCGCGCCAGCCTGGTCGCCGAATCGGCATAAACACCACCCGCCCACCACCTGGAGAAAACAATGAATACAGCAGCCGCAGCACCACAAATCACCCTGCAAGCAATTCAATCCTCGCAGATCGCCGCCATTGGCCACTGCCCAGCAACCGAGACCTTGGCCGTGCAGTTCTTCCGCAAAGGCGCGCCGGCGGACGTGTACCACTACGCCAACGTCACTGCCACCGAATACGCGGCCTTTGCCGGTGCCGAATCCATCGGCAAGCACTTCTACGCGCACATCAAGCCGCATGCCGACAAGCATCCGTACACGAACATGGGCACGCCGGCTATCGAGCTGGTGCCAGCTGCGTGACGGCCGGGTGCCGCGCGGGAGCACCGCCTTGACAGAAATCGTGCTCATGAAAATGGCCAACATACTCGTGCCACACGACGAGGTCGCGGCCGATTTCATCCAGAAGATGAAGGCCGGCGCATTGATGCATGCCGACTTCAAGAAGGTGAGGAATTACCAGTTTCACAAGAAATACTTCGCCCTTGTGACTTTCGCCTTTAATCAGTGGGAGCCGCGCGGCGGCCTGACTTACAAGGGCCAGCCCGTGGCGAAGAACAAGGAACGCTTCCGGAAAGACATAGCGATTCTGGCCGGTTTCTTCGAATCGACAGTGAACCTCAAGGGCGAGGTACGTCTGGAGGCGAAAAGCATTTCGTTTTCGCAGATGGACGAGATTGAGTTCGAGGCCCTGTACAGCGCGACCATCGACGTGATCCTGTCCCGGATTTTAACCAAATACACACGCGACGACCTGGAAGCAGTCGTTGAGCAGCTACTGCGGTTTGACCGCTGAAAGGTATCAGATGTTTTTCAAGAACCTGCAAATTTACCGTCTGCCCGTGAATTGGCCCATGAGCGCCCTGGAGCTGAACAGTATGCTCGAGCGCCAGGCCTTCACGCCCGCCACGAGCGCCGAGCTGCAGCGCCAGGGCTGGGCTGCACCGCGCGGCGCCGGCGCGCCCCTGGTGCACACCGTCAGCGGCCAGTTCCTGCTGCAGCTGAAAACCGAGAAGAAGCTGCTGCCGTCGACCGTAGTCAACCAGGTGGCCGCCGCCCGTGCGCTGGAAATGGAAGAGGCCCAGGGCTTCGCGCCCGGCAAGAAGGCCATGAAGGAACTCAAGGAGCGCGTCACCGACGAGCTGCGGCCGCGCGCCTTCGCCATTCTCAGCACCACGGCCGTGTGGATCGATCCGGTCAACGGCTGGCTGGTGGTAGATGCGGCCAGTCCGAGCAAGGCCGATGAGGTGGTCAAGCTGCTGTTGAAATCCGTCGACATGCTGCCGCTGGAAAGCCTGCGCGTTATGCGCTCGCCAGTCGGCGCGATGACGGAATGGCTGCAAGCGGACGAATCCCCGGCCGGCTTCACGGTCGATCAGGATGCGATCATGCGCGCCACGGGCGAAAGCAAGGCCCAGGTAGCGTATAAGCGCCACACCCTCGAAGCGGACGATATCCGCCGCCACATCGCCGCCGGCAAGCAGTGCACGCGCCTGGCCATGACCTGGAGCGACAAGATCAGCTTCGTGCTGGACGAGTCGCTGGCCATCAAGTCCGTCAAACCACTGGAAATTATCAAGGAAAGCGCCACGCGCAATGACGACGAGCGCTTCGACAGCGACTTCGCGCTGATGACGGGCGAGCTGGCGAAGCTACTAGCCGACCTGGTCGAGTCGCTGGGCGGCGAGGCTGTTGTGGGTCTGGCGGCTGTAGGTGCTGCGATGGCGCGTCCTGCAGCGGGCCATGAGCCTGTGCGTGAGCAGCGCGTTGTGCTGGAGTTGAGCGGCCAGACGCCCGGCACCGTGCCGCCAAGCGACGGCAGCGCGAGCGATCCGCTGTATAGCCAAGCCGTCGAGGTCGTGCGCACGCAGCGCCGCGCATCGGTATCGCTGGTGCAGCGCCACTTACGTGTCGGCTTCAACCGGGCAGGCAACCTCCTGGAAGCCATGGAGGCGCTGGGTGTGGTGAGCGGCATCGCATCGAACGGCAATCGCACGGTGCTGGCTGCGCCAGGAGCGGCAGCATGAGCGCGCGCACCCCTGGCATGCTGATGGTCGGAGAAACGCCCCTCGACAACGATGGCGTACCCGAAACCGTTATCGGCGGTACCGGCCAATTTGAAAATCACGCTATTGCAGTGGCCATCGACTTCAAGAACGCGCCCGGTATGCGCGAGGCCAACGCCCGGCGCATGGTCGCCTGCTGGAATGCACTCGACGGCTTGCATGACGATGCGCTTGGCGGCGGCTGGACGGCAGCCGGCATGAATGCTTATGCGAAAGACTTGGAAAACAAGCTGGCCGTGGCACGAGCGCTGCTGAGCGAAGTAGTGAAACCGCACGATGACCACATCAAGGCAGTTCATGCCTCAGGCGAGAAGCCTGCAGTCAATCCGCTGGCCATCCGGATACACGACTTCCTGAAAGGCGGTGCAACGTGAAAGAGCGCCCTATCCTCATGAACAGCGCCATGGTGCGCGCCTTGCTCGACGGCAGCAAGATCCAGACGCGGCGGATCATGAAGCCGCAGCCAGAACCAGTGCCGCATCGCCCAGGTGATTACCAGTGGCCTTGCAACGCGTTCCAGTCGATGGTGAGCGTTTCGGATACGCGCGCGCCTGGCGCTCACGGCATGGCCGGCGATGCCTGCCCCTACGGTGCGCATGGTGACCGCCTGCGGGTGCGCGAGACGTTCTTTGCCTACGGCCGCTGGGAAACCCGGTCCAGCGCCAAGAAGGCGCGCGACGAACGGCACTTCGTGGACATGACAGTGGGGTGCGACCGCGTCTACCAGTTTGCGGCAGACGATCCTGACCTGCCTATGGCAGAAGGCCGTGGCGGCGCCCTGCCCGGCTGGTACATGCGGCCAGCCATCTTTATGCCGCGCGCGGCCAGCCGGATCCTGCTGGAGATCGTGTCGGTGCGTGTCGAGCAACTGACCGACTGCAGCGAGGCCGATGCTCTCGCCGAAGGCGTGGCCATCGACCGGTCTGGCTGCCATTTCATTGATGGCGCCAACGGCCGGCATATGTCACCAGTCGGAGCTTCTGCTGTAGAGGCATTCGCGTCGCTGTGGGAATCCATCAACGGCACCGGCAGCTGGGCATTGAATCCATGGGTGTGGGTGATCGAGTTCAAGCGGGGGGCGCCATGAGCAGCCGCAGCCCAGCGCCTGTGCCGGAGACCCCGGCCGAGGCCGCCTACAAGCTGGACCGCGCCGTGCTGCGCGCGATCCACACCTGCCAGCCCGTGCTGGTCGACGGCAAGCAACACCACTTGCGCGGCATGAGCGCCCAGGTGCTGGGTGGCGGCGTGTCTTCCGTGATTTACCTGATGGGCGACGCGACACCGCGCCAACCAAGCGAGATAACCTTTTTGGAGCATGAAAAATGATTAATCTCTTAGCCGGGAGTGCGCCATGAACATGAGCGAGCACGAAGTGGTGGCCAGGATGGTTGCCGCAATCGAGCGTGCCCACCAGCCCCTTACTTGGGTAAAGCTGGAGCGCTACGTCGAAATATCAGGCGATTCCGTCGATTCCGTGCAGGCCCGCCGCAAGGCTGGCAAATGGCTCGATGGCAATCAA
This sequence comes from Janthinobacterium sp. SUN118, assembly GCF_030397695.1. Lineage (NCBI taxonomy): Bacteria > Pseudomonadati > Pseudomonadota > Betaproteobacteria > Burkholderiales > Oxalobacteraceae > Janthinobacterium > Janthinobacterium sp. SUN118. The sequence goes on from NZ_JAPUBV010000001.1 coordinate 3,252,802, forward strand.
TGCAAAATTGTGGATGGCCGGCTGTGGATCAACCTGCCGGCAGTAGAAGAATGGGTAGCAAAATGGGAACAAGCAAGTCCAGCCCGCCAGGCGTCGAACTCCGGTCGGGCGTCCAAAGCGAATCGATCCGCATAAAATTCATGTATCGGGGCACCGAGTGCAGGGAAACGCTGAAGCTCGCGCACAGCAAGGCAAACATCAAATACGCCGAGCGGCTGCGCGGCGAGATCCTGAACGCCATTGCGCTGGGAAATTTCAGCTATGCCAAGTACTTCCCTGATTCGACGCAGTTGAAGAAGTTCGGCTTGCAACCTCGGGGCAAGGATGTAACCGTTGGCGAGCTGCTTAAACAGCAGTTCGACATTTATGAGCGCATTCTCGCGCCCAGCACGTTGAAGAGCTACAAGCGCGTGCTCAACAAAATTCTGTTGGAGCAATGGGGCGACACCCTGCTCACCGAACTTACGCCGGCTGCGCTGCGCACCTGGATTGTCGATCTTTCGCTGAAGGCCACCTCGGTCCGTCAAATTCTCATCCCTCTGCGCGGCGCGCTGGAGCTTGCGATAAACGACGATTTGATCGACAGCAATCCGCTGGACCGGGTGAAATTGCAAAAAACATTAGACCGCGACGCGTATAAGGCGGAATACGAGGTGGATCCGTTTTCCGCCCAGGAGATTGCGGCCATCCTCGCGGCGGCCCAGGGCCAGGCCAGGAACGTCTTTCAGTTTGCCTTCTACACGGGCATGCGCCCGAGCGAGTACATCGCGCTTCGCTGGGAATCGATCGACTGGGCAGGGTTCAAAGCGAAAGTGGAGCGTTCGCGCGTGATGGGCGAATCCCGAGAGGAGTTAAAGACGCGCGCCGGCCGGCGCTTGGTCGACCTGCGGCGTGGTGCCGTCGAGGCGCTGGTTGCGCAGAAACAACATAGCTTCCTCGCTGGCGGCCTGGTGTTCTTTGATCCGGCTACTGGCCAGGGCTGGGACAACACACAGCGCCTGAGCCTCTTCTGGGCGGCAATGATCAAGAAGGCCCAGGTCCGCTACCGAAATCCGTATCAAACGAGGCACACATTCGCGTCGACGCTGTTATCGACGGGCGCCAACGCAATGTACGTGGCAAAGCAAATGGGGCATACCGATACGACCATGATCACCCGAACGTATGGCCGCTGGGTTGAGCAGGAGGGTGGCGTGTTGCCTGATCAGTATTGCAAAATGACTGATGGGCCAAAGGCAGGGGCAGCTTAGAATTTTCGCCCACGTTTCGCCCATGCTTATTGCGGAATGGCTGGAACCCGCATGGATGCTTGCTTGTGACGGATGAAAGCAACTTATACAGAAAAAAGCGCCCTCCGTCCTTGCAGCATAGAAAAGATATTTGGAAATAGCAAAAAAATGTCGCGCCAGGCAAGGCCTGCGGGGCTGCCGCCGCCCCCTGCCCCGCTCAGGCCTTGGCTGGCTTGTTCCCCGCGCGGCGCCGGCGCGCCTCTTTCGGATCGGCTTGCAATGGCCGGTACACCTCGACCCGGTCATGCTCGCGCAAGACGGTATCGAGTGGCTTCTTCTTGCCATAGATGCCGACCATATTGATGGCCAGGTCGAGGCCGGGCACGTCCTGCAGCAAGCCGCTCAACGCCACCGCCTGCTCGATGGTAGTGCCGGCAGGCACGCGCAGGGAGCGCAGGAAGCTGCGCTCCGGCAAGGCATGGCACACTTGCACCTGAATGGCGGCCTCAGCCATACACGGTCTCCGCGCGCTTGCAGAAGGAATCGACCATGCTGTTGGCAATCATGCCGAAGACAGGACCGATGATCTGTTCCAGCACACGGCTGGAAAACTCGTAATGCAGGTCCAGTTCAATCTTGCAGGCATCTTCGCGCAGGGCCTTGAAGGTCCACACGCCGTCGAGGGTCTTGAAAGGGCCGTCCACCAGCTTCATCTTGATGGAGGTAGGCGGCACGTTCTCGTTGGACGTGGTGAAGCTTTGGCGCACGCCGTGGTAATGTATGCCCACGCTGGCGACGACCGTGTTCTCGCCCCGCTCGCGAATCTCGACCGCACCGCACCATGGCAGAAATTTGGGATAATCCTCCACCGCCGCCACCAGTGCGAACATCTGTTCGGCGCTGTAGCCGAGAAAAACTGATTTATGTACTACTGCCATTGAAGAACCATTTGCTATGATGTTGGATACATTTGATTTTATCGCGCTTGCGCGAGACAGTAGTTTAACCGACCCGCGCACATTTACCATCTCATGACCATAGCAGACAACAGAAAAGCCTTCCACGACTACTTTATCGAGGATCGCTACGAAGCGGGCATCGTGCTGGAAGGCTGGGAAGTCAAAGCCATCCGCGACGCCCGCGTACAAATCAAGGAAGCCTACGTCGTCGTCCGCGGCGACGAGCTATTCCTGTTCGGCGCGCATATCAGCGCCTTGCCGACCGCCTCCACCCATATCCACCCGGAAGCCGTGCGCACGCGCAAGCTGCTGCTGCACCGCGCGGAAATGGATAAGCTGATCGGCAAGGTCGAACGCTCCGGCTATACGCTCGTGCCGCTCAACCTGCACTACAAGGGCGGCCGCGTGAAATGCGAAATCGGCCTCGCCAAAGGCAAGAAGCAGCACGACAAGCGGGCCGCAGAACGCGACCGCGATGGCGCGCGCGAAGTCCAGGCCGCGATGAAATCGCACCGCCGCTAATACCCGCCCCGTATCGGCGTGCACAGCGAAACAAATAAAACCCGGCATCATGCCGGGTTTTATTTTGCCCATTGCCTACGGCTGGCGGATAAATAAACGCAGCGCATAACGGTCAAGCGGGAAGACACAACGGATAAGGCGGGAGATAAGGCGGGAAATAAGATCGGCAGTATCAAAAATACCACTTCGATAATAGCGGAGAATACAGGTTGACCGAGGCTGGCCGGGGGAATGCAGATAAAGGAAGTTCCGGATGCTTGTATGCTGCTTTGTACTACACCTGTACTACCACACAGGACAAGCATCCGAATGAATGGTGTATTACACCTTCAGCAGATCGCGCGACTTGCCCGAATCGGTCCACTCTTTGACCCATTTCGGTTGACGGCCACGGCCAGTCCATTGTTGCGTTGCATCATCCGGATTGCGATAGCGCACTGCAACCGTACCGGTTTTAGCGCGGATACCCGTGCCGACCAGATCTTTTACCGAAACGCCGACGCTCTGGGCGATTGCCAGAATTTGCTCGCGCGCCTTGGACAGGTCGTCCTGTTCGCGTTTCTTCATTTGCTTCTTGATGTCATCCTGCAGCGTACGCAGTTCCGACAGGGATAAGCTGGACAGATCCATGATATTTCCTTGTGTGAGTTGAAAAATATAACTGAACAGTTAAATTCTATCCAATTGTAACGCGCCTGAGGTGATTTTTCTTCAGATTTGAATGTTTTTTACGATTCTTTTACCAAAAAAACCAGCTTTACAGGGCCGTGCGAGGGTGAACACGCCAAATCGGTGCGGTTTCCAGGCAGAGAATCTGCCGGAACGAGCATGGAGGATTCAACGCGGCGCCGACCGACGCCATTTATTTTGCAGCACTTTTTGATCCATTGCAATTTATAGTAATAATAAATGACAATTCCAAAAGCACATGGGGGCAATACTATCCCCCATCATTCAGCATTACCTGCGCAAACTGAATATCTATCGACGCACCGGTCTTATTTTGCATGCCGCAGATAGACAAAGGGCCTCACTGTAATCGAAAACAAAAACATGTGCTGCACGCCTGACATATTATTCAGGTGCACCAGCATAACATGAAGAAAAAAACGCAGCGGGATGCAGCCTGCCTGTATCGTGCGGTATTGCTCCCCTGCCCCGCTCCCCAAATGCAAACCGCCCGCTATTAAGCGGGCAGTATTGCCAAATCACACACTATTGAATAACTAGTCAGCTCCGATACTCAGGGAATAGCCACGCCGCTTTTCGGCTTCTGGCTCTTCACCACTTGCATCGCCGTCGCGATCAAACCACTCATGTCGCCCAGGTTGGCCGGTACGATAATCGAGTTATTCGTTTTCGCCAATTGCGCAAACGCGCCTACATACTGTTCGGCAACTTTCAAATTGACGGCATCCTCGCCACCCGGTTCGCGAATGGCGGCGCCCACCTGGCGCAATGCTTCCGCACTCGCCTGCGCCAGCGCCACGATGGCCGTAGCCTGCCCTTCGGCGCGATTGATGGAAGCCTGCTTCTCGCCCTCAGATCGGGCAATCGCCGCCTCACGTTCGCCACTGGCGATATTGATCTGTTCCTGCTTGCGTCCCTCCGAAGCGGCAATCAGCGCGCGCTTTTCACGCTCGGCTGTAATTTGCGCCTGCATCGCATGCAGGATCTCTTTTGGCGGCGTCAAATCCTTGATTTCATAGCGCAATACTTTCACGCCCCAATTGGCCGCGGATTCATCGATGGCATTCACGATGGCCGTATTGATATGATCGCGTTCCTCAAATGTCTTGTCGAGCTCCATTTTGCCGATCACCGAACGCAAGGTCGTTTGCGCCAACTGCGTGATGGCGGCAATATAGTTCGACGAGCCATACGAAGCGCGCATGGCGTCGGTGATCTGGAAATACAAAATACCATCGACCTGCAATTGCGTATTGTCGCGCGTGATGCAAACCTGCGGCGGCACGTCGAGCGGAATTTCCTTGAGCACGTGCTTGTAGGCGATACGGTCGACAAAAGGCACGACGATATTCAGGCCAGGTCCCAATACCGCATGGAATTTACCCAGGCGCTCGACGACCCAGGCGTGCTGCTGCGGCACCACATTCACCGTCTTGAAGACAAAAACCAATGCCAGCAATAACAAGATCAGCGTCACGCTTCCGATGCTTACTTCCATAATCTACTCTCCAGGTTATCCAACGATCAAACGGCTGCCGCGCACGGCACGTATGGTGTAATGGCCGGCCTGCGTATCGCTGCCGGGTATCAACTCCACATCCCACAAGGCACCGCGATACATGACGCGCGCCGCGCCATCGACCCAATGCGTGACCGCCACGCTTTGGCCGATATCGATATTCACATTCGGATCCTGCGCCACGTCTCGACGCGCAGCCTTGCCAAAACGGCTGCGCCGCAATAACAGCGTCGCAGCCACGCCGACAAGCGCGGCCGTCACGGCCTGCCAGCTGCCATTCGCGCCCGCCAGCGCCATCAATCCGCCGGCACTGATGCCGATGGCGATCATCAGCAGATAAAACGTGCCTGTGAATAGCTCCAGGATCAATACCGCGCCAGCCGCCACAAACCAGCCCACCCATTCAGCCATGATGCCTCCGTCCATACAAATCCCAAAATAAAAAACCCCGCAGCCTATATAAGCGACGGGGTTTAATGCGCAGCACTGCCTGATTTTATTCTTGCCATACACCTATATACAGGCAGTCTAACGCAATTCCTGATGGCGTCAATAGGCGGTGGCCGGTTTGCCGCCGCATATCAGGCGCGCAGGACCGGCAGGATGGCCGGCCAGCTTACTCTTCGAGCAGGCTGCGCAGCATCCACGCCGTCTTTTCATGCAGGTCCAGGCGTTGCGTGATCAGGTCGGCCGTCGGCTGGTCATTGGCCTTTTCCAGCAGCGGGAACAAGCGGCGCGCCGTGCGCGCGGTCGCCTCCTGTGCCGCCACCAGGTGGCTGACCATGTCCAGCGCCGGCGGCACGCCATCGATTTCCTTGATCGAAGCGAGCTTGACGAATTCCTTGTACGTGCCGGGCGCCGGATAGCCGAGCGCGCGGATACGTTCGGCGATCAGGTCCAGCGCGCCCCATTGTTCCGTGTATTGCGTCATGAACATCAGGTGCAAGGTATTGAACATCGGGCCCTTGACGTTCCAGTGAAAGTTGTGGGTCATCAAGTACAGGGTATAGCTGTCAGCCAGCAGGCCGGACAGGCCCTCCGCGATCTTCGCGCGGTCCGCTTCGGAAATGCCGATATCGATCTTTGCAGCTTTGGTCGGTTTCTTGCTTGCCATGAGAACTCCCGTTTCAATGTATTGGTGGAATCATTTTAGCTGATCTGGCGCAAGCTCATCGAATACAGGCGTGCGCGGCATGGTGATCGCCCGTCCTTACATGACGGGCATAAAAAAAACCCGCTGCCAGGTGCGTGGCAGCGGGTTTTTCATGCGGCAGAAAAGAGGCTTACGCTTTCAGCGCGGCCAGCTTTTGCCAGGTGTCGATCACCGAGTCCGGATTCAGGGACATCGACTCGATGCCCTGCTCCATCAGCCAGACGGCAAAGTCCGGATGGTCGGAAGGACCCTGGCCGCAGATGCCGATGTACTTGCCGCGTGCCAGGCAAGCCTTGATGGCCAAGGCCAGCAGGGCTTTCACGGCAGGATCGCGCTCATCGAAATCGGCCGCCAGCAATTCCATGCCGGAATCGCGGTCCAGGCCCAGGGTCAGCTGGGTCAAATCGTTCGAGCCGATCGAGAAGCCATCGAAATGGTCGAGGAACTGGTCGGCCAGGATGGCGTTCGACGGCACTTCGCACATCATGATCACGCGCAAGTCGTTCTCGCCGCGCTTCAAGCCGTTTTTCGCCAGCAGGTCGATGACTTTCTCGGCCTGGCCCAGGGTACGCACGAATGGCACCATGATTTCCACGTTCGTCAGGCCCATGTCATTGCGCACGCGCTTCATCGCTTCGCACTCCATGTTGAACGCTTCGGAGAAGTCGGCCGACAGGTAGCGCGCCGCGCCGCGGAAGCCCAGCATCGGGTTTTCTTCGTCCGGCTCGTAGCGCGAACCGCCGATCAGCTTCTTGTACTCGTTCGACTTGAAGTCGGACAGGCGCACGATGACTTTTTTCGGCCAGAAGGCGGCGGCGATGGTGGCGATGCCTTCGGCCAGCTTGTCGATGTAGAACGCTTTTGGCGAGGCATGGCCGCGCGCCACCGATTCCACGGCCTTTTTCAGGTCGGCGTCGATGTTCGGGTATTCAAGAATCGCGCGCGGGTGCACACCAATATTGTTATTGATGATGAATTCCAGGCGCGCCAGGCCCACGCCGGCATTCGGCACGGACTGGAAATCGAACGCCAGCTGCGGATTGCCCACGTTGAGCATGATCTTGGTGTCCAGCTTGGGCAATTCGCCGCGCGACACTTCCGACACTTCCGTTTCCAGCAAGCCATCGTAGATCTTGCCTTCGTCGCCTTCCGAGCACACGACGGTGACGAAGGTGCCATCCTTCAGCACATCGGTCGCGTCGCCGCAGCCGACCACGGCCGGCACGCCGAGCTCACGCGCAATAATTGCTGCGTGGCAAGTACGGCCGCCACGGTTGGTGACGATGGCCGACGCGCGCTTCATGACCGGTTCCCAGTTCGGGTCCGTCATGTCGGCAACGAGCACGTCGCCTGGCTGCACGCGTTCCATGTCGGCCGGGTCGTGGATCACGCGCACGGGGCCGGCGCCGATCTTCTGGCCGATGGCGCGGCCGGAGGTCAGCACGGTGCCGGTGCTTTTCAGCTTGAAGCGTTCCTGCACGTCGGTCGCCTTTTGCTGCGACTTGACGGTTTCAGGACGCGCCTGCAGGATGTACAGCTTGCCGTCGCGGCCATCCTTGCCCCACTCGATGTCCATCGGACGGCCGTAGTGGTTCTCGATGATGACGGCGTATTTCGCCAGTTCCACCACTTCGCTGTCGTTCAGCGAGTAGCGATTGCGCATTTCGACGGGCACGTCGACGGTTTTCACGGAACGGCCAGCCTTGGCTTCGTTCGTGAATTCCATTTTCAGCAGCTTCGAACCGATATTGCGGCGGATCACGGGCGACTTGCCCTTTTCCAGCATCGGCTTGTGCACGTAGAATTCGTCGGGGTTGACGGCGCCCTGCACCACGGTTTCGCCCAGGCCATAGCTGGAAGTGACGAACACCACGTCCTTGAAGCCCGATTCGGTGTCGATGGTAAACATCACGCCAGCCGCGCCCAGGTCGGAGCGCACCATGCGCTGCACGCCAGCGGACAGCGCCACTTCAGCGTGCGTGAAGCCCTTGTGCACGCGGTAAGAGATGGCGCGGTCGTTGTACAGCGAGGCGAACACCTGCTTCATCGCGTCGAGCACGTTGTCGATGCCGACCACGTTCAGGAAGGTTTCTTGCTGTCCGGCAAAAGACGCATCCGGCAAGTCTTCCGCCGTGGCGGAGGAACGCACGGCAAACGACATTTCCGTGTCGGAGTCGGCCACCAGCTTGGCATAGAACTGGTCGATTTCAGCAGCCAGGCGCGGCTGGAATGGGGTTTCCACGATCCATTGACGGATCTCGGCGCCCGCTTGCGCCAGCGAGCGCACGTCGTCGATGTCCAGGCCTTCCAGGCGCTGGGCGATGCGTTCGGCCAGCGGCAGGCCGCCATTGGCGCTATACGACAGGAAGTCGCGGAATGCCTGTGCCGTGGTGGCAAAGCCACCGGGCACGCGCACGCCAGCCTCGGCAAGCTGGCTGATCATTTCGCCCAGGGAGGCGTTCTTGCCGCCGACGGATTCGACATCCGTCATGCGCAAATGCTCGAACGAGGCGACGTACACCGCGTCCTTGTCTTTCTCCTGCGATACTGCGTTGGTCATAATGACACCCTTACTGATGATAGAAATCTTTACGCGCGGCGCACAGACAGTCTTCTTGTTATTCTTGGCGTCGTGCAGCACAATCATACCGTTGCAGCCATTTTACCTTGTGCGGCGCAAATTGACGACGCACAATCTCGATCCGAAAACCCATGACACAAGATCCACGCCCCCCTCTGCCCTCAGCGGCACGTACCGTTTTCTTCGTTTCCGACGGCACCGGCATCACCGCCGAAACGTTCGGTCACTCGGTGCTGACGCAGTTCGATCTGCGCTTCCGACAGATCCGCCTGCCCTTCATCGACACCATGGACAAGGCCTACGAGGCAGCGCGCAAGATCAACGAAGCCTTCGCCGCCGATGGCCAGCGCCCGATCATCTTCTCGACGCTGGTCAAAAATGACCTGTCGGCCGTGATCCGCAAGTCCAGCGGCATGCACATGGACCTGATCCAGACCTTTGTCGCGCCGCTGGAACAGGAGCTGGGCGTGATGTCGACGCATACCATCGGCCGCTCGCACAATATCGTCGACAGCGAGGAATACAAGAACCGCATCGAGGCGATCAACTATTCGCTGGCGCACGACGATGGCCAGTCGCACAAGAATTTGTCATCGGCCGATGTCATTCTGGTCGGTGTTTCGCGCTCGGGCAAGACCCCGACCAGCCTGTATCTGGCGATGCAGTATGGCATCAAGGCGGCCAATTATCCGCTGATTCCCGACGATTTCGAGCGCGAAAAGCTGCCATCGGCCCTGCTGGAATTTAAGAATAAAATTTTCGGATTGAGCATTACGCCCGAACGTTTGTCGGAAATACGCAACGAAAGACGGGCTGGAAGCAAGTATGCGGCGATTGAAAACTGCCGCTACGAGGTCAACGAGGCGGAAAAAATGATGAAGCGCGAAGGTATTCGCTGGCTGTCGTCGACCACCAAGTCGATCGAAGAGATCTCCACGACGATCCTGCAGGAGATCAAGCCGAACCGCCGCGAATATTAATTCACGGCGCGCGACGCAAAAACGGGGCCCTGGCGGCCCCGTTTGCATTCATGCGCGCGATGCCTACGCCTGGCCCTGGCGCACCTGCTCGAAGAAGCAGACGGCGGCGCAGGCGGCCACATTCAGCGACTCGATCTGGCCCAGGTGGGGAATCACCACCTGGTGCGTCGCCATCGACAGCAGATCGTCGGCGACGCCCTGCCCTTCGTGGCCGAACAGCCAGGCCACCGGCTGGCGCAGGTCGACGTCGTACAGGCGCTGCGTGGCATAGCCGCTGGTGGCCAGCGTGGCCACCTTGGCGCCGGCCACCAGCGCGGCCAGGTCGACGTTTTCAAAGATGTCGAGCACGAAATGGGCGCCCATGGCCGCGCGCAGCACCTTCGGCGACCAGCAGAACGCCGTGCCGGCGCTGCAGTACACCTGCGTGATGCCGGCGGCGGCCGCGCTGCGCAGGATGGAGCCCACATTGCCCGGGTCTTGCAGGTTATCGAGCAGCACGGCCGACACGGACACGGGCTGCGTGACGGCCCGCTCCGGCGTCTCGATGAGGAACATCACGCCCACGCCGTGCTCGACCTGGCTGACGGCGTGGTACAGCGCGTCGGGCAAGCCCAGCACGTGCGCGCGCTGGCTTTCCAGCTGGCCGACGATGTCCGCCACTTCCGGGTTCTGCAAGGCGCTCTCGCTGACGATGCACTGTTCCGGCATGCCGCGCAGCTGCAGATACGACTGGCACAGGTGCACGCCGTCGAGCAGGGTGCGGCCCGACTTGCGCCGCGCCTGCGAACTGCCCGCCAGCTTCAGCAAATCCTTGTATTGCGCGTTGTCGCGCGAGGTGATCGTCTTCATGCCACCACCTCCTGCGCGCCAAACAGATCGATCACATTGCGCACGGGCGCGAACGAGCGGCGGTGCACGGGCGAGGCGCCGTGCAGGTGCAGGCGTTCCAGGTGCAGCTTGGTGCCGTAGCCCTTGTGCTGGTCGAAGCAATACTCGGGGTATTGCGCATGCAAATGCACGAGGGCGGCGTCGCGCGCCGTCTTGGCCAGGATCGAGGCGGCAGAGATGGAATCGACCTTGTCGTCGCCGCCGATGATCGCCATGCCGCGTATCGGCATCACGGGGCAGCGGTTGCCGTCGATCAGGGCCAGGGTCGGCACGGTGGACAGCGCCTCGACGGCGCGGCGCATGGCCAGCATCGACGCCTGCAGGATGTTCAGGCGGTCGATTTCCTCTTCCGACGCTTCGGCAATGGCCCAGGCCAGGGCCTTGGCCCTGATCTGCGGCGCCAGCAAGTCGCGCTTGGCTTCGCTGAGTTTCTTCGAGTCGCGCAAGCCGTCGATGGGCTGGTTCGGATCGAGGATCACGGCGGCGGCGAAGACGGGGCCGGCCAGAGGACCGCGCCCTGCCTCGTCGACGCCGCAGACGATTTCGTCGAGCGAGAATGGCAAGTCGTCAAACAGGCCGGGATAGATATTTTTCACGTTGATTCTTTAATTGAAGCGATGCTCTGGGTTTATTTCCGATGACTGGCGATGACCTGCATGACGGCGTTGGCGCTTTCCTGCTCGCTGTCGCGCAGCAGGCTGTGATGCATGTCCGTGAAGCGCTGCACCAGGCGCAAGCGCCCTGGCACGTCGCTCAGCTGCCGCCACATGGCGTCGGCCAATGCTTCAGGGCTGGCCGCATTCTGCAGCAGCTCGGGCACCAGGTAGTCGCGCGCCAGGATGTTCGGCAAGCCTATCCACGGCTGGTAGCCCATGTGGCGCATGATTTCCCACGACGCCCGCATCATCCTGTAGGCGATGACCATGGGCTTCTTGTACAGCGCCACTTCCAGCGAGGCCGTGCCGGACGCCACCAGCACCGCATCGGCGGCGCAGATGGCCGTGTGCGAGCCGCCATCGGTGAGCAGAATCTCGACGTCCTGCAGGCCCGCTTCGGCAATCAATTGCAGGAAGTACTGGCGCTGCTTCTCGCCGGCCATGGGGGCGACGAAGCGCAACGAGCGGTCGCGCGCCAGCAGCAGCTTGCAGGCGCCGACAAAGGCCGCCGTATTGTATTTGAGTTCGCCCATGCGGCTGCCCGGCATCAGGGTCACCACGTTCGCATCCTCGGGCAAGCCCAGGGTGCGGCGCGCGGCCGCCTCGTCCGGCTGCAAAGGGATCATCTCGGCCAGCGGATGGCCGACATAGGTGACGGGCACGCCCGCCTTGCGGTAGATCTCTTCCTCGAAGGGGAAGATCACCAGCATGTGCGAAACAGCCTTGATGATTTTCTTGATGCGTCCGCCGCGCCAGGCCCAGATCTGCGGCCCGATGTAATGCACGGTGGGGATGCCCCCTTCCTTCAACTGCTGCTCCAGTCCCAGGTTAAAGCCGGGATAGTCGGCGCCGATGAAGACGGCGGGACGCTCGGCCAGCAGCTGGTCGCGCAGCGCGTTCTGGATGCCCTTGATTTCGCGGTAGCGGGGAATGATCTCGAACAGGCCGCGCACCGTCAGCTTGTCCAGCGGCCAGTCGGAAACAAAGCCCTGCCTGGCCATGTGCTCGCCGCCGATGCCGTGGAAGCGCGCGCCGGGCAGCTGCGGCACGAGGCCGGACAGCAGCCGGCTGGCCAGCAGGTCGCCCGACACCTCGCCGGCGACGATGGCGACCGAGAGGCCGCCTGCCTGGTCAGCGGACGATGCCACGCGACGCGACGCCAAGGAATTCGCGCATGGCGCGTATGTGCGGCGCCGCTTCGGGCGAGGCCACTTCTTCTTCGAACAGGGCCGCCTTGGCTTCTTCCAGGGTCAGCCCGGAGCGGTAGATCAGCTTGTACGCGGTGCGCACGCCGTTGATCTGCTCGCGCGTAAAGCCGCGGCGTTTCAAGCCTTCGATGTTCACGCCATGGGCCTGCGCCGGATTGCCGCTCAGCAGCACGAACGGCGGCACGTCCTGCGTCAGGCTGGTACTCATGCCGACGAAGGCATGCGCGCCAATCTTGCAGAACTGGTGCACATTGGCGAAGCCGCTCATGATGACCCAGTCGCCGATCTCCACGTGGCCCGCCAGCTGGGCATTGTTCGAAAAGATGGTGTTATTGCCCACCAGGCAATCGTGCGCCAGGTGCACATACGCCGAGATCCAGTTCTCGTTGCCCAGGCGCGTGACGCCGCCGCCCTGCACGGTGCCGGTGTTGAAGGTGCAGAACTCGCGGATGGTGTTGCGGTCGCCGATTTCCAGGCGCGTCGCCTCGCCCGCCCATTTTTTATCCTGCGGCTGTGCGCCGATGGAGGAAAACTGGAACAGGTGGTTGTCGGCGCCTATCGTCGTATGGCCGTCGATCACCACATGCGGGCCGACCTTGGTGCCGGCGCCGATGCGCACGTGCGGACCGATGATGGAATACGGGCCCACTTCGACCGAGCTGTCGAGCTCGGCCTTCGGATCGATCACTGCCGTGGAGTGGATGGCCGCCATGTTACTGCCCCGCTGGCTGGCTCGCAGACTGGCTCGCATCCTGCGCGCTGCGGATGGTGCACATCAGTTCCGCTTCCAGCGCGACCTTGCCGTCGACCGAGCCGACCGCCTTGTATTTCCAGATGCCGCGCGAAACGCGCAGGATTTCGACGTCCATCTTCAGCTGGTCGCCCGGTTCGACAGGACGCTTGAAACGCGCATTGTCGATGCCGACGAAGTACACCACCGAATTCTCATCGGGCTTGACGCCCATCGTCAGGAACGACAGCAAGGCCGCCGTCTGCGCCAGCGCTTCGATCATCAGCACGCCAGGCATGACCGGCTTGTGCGGGAAGTGGCCCTGGAAGAACTCTTCATTGACCGTCACGTTCTTGATGGCGGTGATGGATTTGTTCGCTTCCCAGTCCAGCACGCGGTCGACCAGCAGCAGCGGGTAGCGGTGCGGCAGCAGCGATTTGATGGCCAGGATGTCGAGGGTCTTTTTTTCAGTAGTCATTTTTCGTCTTGCGTGGTCAGTGTTTTAATTGTTTTTTCAAGCGCGCGGATTTTCTCGCGCATGCTTGACAGGTTGCGCACGATGGCGGCGCTCTTTTCCCAGTCGGCGTTCTTGGCCAGCGGATAAAAACCCGTGTACTGGCCCGGTTCCGCGATCGAGCGCGACACCATGCTGCCCGAGCCGACGTGGACGCGGTCGGCGATCGTCAAATGGCCCAGCACCATGGCGGCACCGCCAAAGGTGCAGTACTTGCCGATGACGGCGCTGCCGGCCACGCCGACGCAGCCGGCCATGGCCGTATGCGCGCCGATATGGCAGTTGTGGCCGATCTGGATCTGGTTATCCAGCTTGACGCCGTCTTCGATGATGGTGTCGGCCAGTGCGCCGCGGTCAATGGTGGTATTGGCGCCGATATCGACATCGTCACCGATCACCACCCTGCCCGTCTGCGGAATCTTGATATACACGCCGCCTTCGTTGGCGAAGCCGAAACCGTCGGTGCCGATCACGGCGCCCGAATGGATGATGCCGCGCTGGCCGATCACGCAGCGCGCATGGAAGGTCACGTTGGCGAACAACTGGGTGCCGGCGCCGATGACGGCGTCGCGGCCCACGACGCAGCCAGGGCCGATGACGCAGCCGGCGTGCACCACGGCACCCGCTTCGATCACGGCGTGCGCGCCGATGGATGCGCTGGCGTTCACCTGCGCTTCCGCGTCGACAAAGGCGCTCGGATGGATGCCCACCGGCGCCTTGATTTCATGCTGGGCGGCGAAATACTGCGCCGCGCGCGCGAAATACACATAGGGATTCGGGGTGACGATGCGCGCGCCGGCGTACTCGGCGCCGATCAGCGCATCGTCGGCCGGCGTGAGGATCAGCGCGGCAGCGCCGCTCTGGGCGGCCTGCGCGCGGAATTTGCTGTTGCTGAGAAAGCTGATGTGCGAAGCGCCGGCGTCGGCCAGCGGCGCGATACCCGTGACTTCCAGGTCAGGTTCGCCCGCCAACTGCCCGCCGAAGCGTTCGACCAAATCTCCTAGTCGAGTGCCCATCTGATTACCTTTATAAATATAAATACGCCTGACAATGCACGCAGCGCATGCACTGTCAGGCGTAAAACTATTACAGTTACTTGTCCAGCGCCTTCAAGACCTTGTCGGTAATGTCGATGCGTGGACTGGCCCACAGGGCTTCCTGCAGCACGATGTCATACCCTTCGATATGCGCCATCTGCTGGATGATGGTGTTGGCTTTTTCCGCGATGGCGCTGCGCTCTTCATTCGTGCGCTGGCTCAGGTCTTCGCGGAATTCGCGCTGGCGGCGCTGCAATTCCTTGTCCAGCTCGAAAAATTCGCGCTGGCGCTTGGCGCGCTCCGCCTCGCTCAGGGTCGGCATGTCCTTTTCCAGGGCCTCGTTGGCCACCTTGAAGCGGGCAGCCAGTTCCTGCACGGCCTTTTCGCGCGAGCGGAATTCTTCGGCCAGCTTGGCGCTGGCCAGCTTGGCCAGCCTCGATTCGTTATAAATACGTTCGCTGCTGATCCAGGCGATCTTCGACTCCTGAGCCTGCGCCTGCACCGGCAACAGCGAACTCCAGCACAATGCAATCACGGCAAGGGACTTGGGCAGGGTAGCGGATGCGGTGTTCATGATACTCCATGGTCAAAAAGTAAAAGCTGGCGCCCGGGTCCAGAGGGCCGGTTAGAAACCGGTACCCATCTGGAACTGGAAGCGCTCCAGGCGGTCGGTCGGCTTGGCGTTCAGCGGCTTGGCATAGCTCAGCTTGAGCGGGCCCACCGGTGAAATCCAGCTGATCCCCAAGCCAGCAGAATAGCGCATTTGCGAAATACGCATTTTTTCGCCTTCCTGGTAGACCTGGCCGCCGTCGAGGAAACCGAACCAGCGCAGGCTGCGGTCATTGCCCGAACCGGGGAATGGCATCTGCAGCTCCGCGTTGGCGATCAGGCGCGAAGCGCCGCCCAGTGCATCGTTGGTGGACGGCTCGACCGCGCCCAGCGAGGAACTCAGGTAGCCGCGCACGGAACCGATACCGCCGCCGTAGAAGTTCTTGAAGACCGGATAGACGTGGTTGCCGATGCCATGGCCGTAGTCGATCTCGCCCTTCAGGGCCAGCGTGACCTTGCTGAACAGCGGACGGAAATACTGGTGCTCATAGATGGCACGGAAGTATTTCTGGTCGCCGATCAGGTCAGCCTCCAGATTGATGCGCTGGTAGCGGCCGATCGATGGCGTCAGGGCGCTGTCGCGGCTGTCGCGCTGCCATGCGGCCGTCAGCGGGATCGAGTTGGTGGTGGCCGAACCGATACCATCGGACGGGCCGCCGTTGTCGATCACATACTGGCGGAAGCGCAGCGGGCTGGTTTGATCCGTTTCGATACGCGAGCGCTCGGCGCCGATACCGAAGAAGACGGTATCCATTTCCGAGA
Source organism: Janthinobacterium sp. SUN118 (assembly GCF_030397695.1). NCBI lineage: Bacteria > Pseudomonadati > Pseudomonadota > Betaproteobacteria > Burkholderiales > Oxalobacteraceae > Janthinobacterium > Janthinobacterium sp. SUN118. The sequence goes on from NZ_JAPUBV010000001.1 coordinate 3,268,839, forward strand.
ACGGCACGCCGAAACTGACGCGGCCACCGGTCTGCTTGATCTTGTAGCTGCCGATGTTCAGCGCCGGCGGTTCCGTCGTGCGCAGGTAGACTTCGAAGCTGCGCGAGATGCCGTCATCCGTGTAATACGGATTGGTTTGCGAAAACGCGATGGTGCGGCTGTAATGGCTGGTATTGAGTTCGATGCCGACCGTGTTGCCGCTACCGGCGAAGTTGGCCTGGGAAATCGAGGCCGACAGCGTGAATTTTTCCGATTGCGAGAAGGCGCCGCCGATCAGGAAGTTGCCGGTCGGTTTTTCCACCACCGTCACGTTGACGTCGACCTGGTCGTTCGTGCCCTGCGCTTCCGGCGTGTCGATGGTCACGTCCTTGAAGTAGCCGAGGCGGTCGACGCGGTCGCGCGACAGCTTGATCTTGTTGCTGTCGTACCAGGACGATTCGAACTGGCGGAATTCGCGGCGGATGACTTCATCGCGCGTGGTGGTATTGCCGGCGATATTCATGTGGCGCACGTAGACGCGCTTGCCCGGATCGATGAAGAAGGTAAAGCCCACTTCATGCTTTTCGCGGTTGATCTCGGGATTGGCGTTGACGTTGGCAAAGGCGTAGCCGAACGTGGCCAGGCGGTCCTGGATGCGCTTGTTCGTCGCCGTCAGGCGCGCGCCGGAATAGATCTCGCCTTCGCGCATCAGGTTCAGCGCCTTCAGTTCTTCTTCGCGGCCGAACATCTCGCCTTCGAACTTGGTGCCGGCGATCTTGTATTTCTCGCCTTCGGTGATATTGATCGTCAGGTAGATATCTTTTTTATCGGGCGTGATGGAGACCTGGGTCGAATCGACCTGCATCTCGATATAGCCGCGATCGAGGTAGTAGGACTTGAGCGATTCGATATCGCCCGTCAGCTTGGTCTTCGAATACTGGTCGGCCTTGGTGTACCAGCTGAACCAGCCGCCCGTATTCAGGGCCAGCTGCTCGCGCAATTCCTTGTCCGAAAACGCCTTGTTGCCGACGATGTTGATCTGCTTGATGCGGGCCACGTCGCCCTCGTCGACGGCGAATACCACGTTGACGCGGTTACGCTCGATCGGCGTGACGGTGGTGGTGATCTTCACGCCGTACAGGCCATGCGACAGGTACTGGCGCTTGAGTTCCTGTTCCGCGCGGTCGACGGACGCCTTGTCGAAGATCTTGGCTTCACCCACGCCAATTTCCTTGAGTGCCTTGACCAGCACGTCTTTTTCAAATTCCTTGGTGCCGGTAAATTCCACCGAAGCGATGGCCGGGCGTTCCTCGACCAGCACCACCAGCACGTCGCCATCGACTTCCAGGCGCACATCCTTGAAGAAACCCGTCGCATACAGGGCCTTGATGGCGGCAACGCTCTTCTCGTCGGAGAACGTCTCGCCGACCCGCACCGGCAGGTAGCTGAAGACAGTGCCCGCTTCGGTACGCTGGATCCCTTCGACCCGGATGTCCTTGACAGTGAACGGCTGGACGGCCAGCGCGTGGCCGGCACAGAAGGCCATGACGGCAGCGCCGATCAGGCTGCGGCGAAAGGAAGGCAAGGCAAAACGAGCAGAATGTAATTTCATTGGGGTTATTCAATGGTAAATCAATGGACAACATACACAAAAGATTGCTTGTGCGACTCACTCAATGGCATCAACCATCGCTTTAATTAATCAGCCGCAATACGTCATTGAAGACGGCAAGCACCATCAAGGTCAGCAACAGACCGATCCCCAGGCGTTGGGCAATCTCGCCTACGCGCTCCGGCAAGGGGCGTCCGGTCAAAACTTCCAGCGAATAATACAGCAAATGCCCGCCATCCAGAACAGGAATGGGTAGCAAATTCATCACGCCCAGACTGATACTGATGAAGGCGATGAAGCTCAGGTAGCTTATCAGGCCGATGCGCGCCGTCTGGCCCGCGTAATCGGCGATGGTAATCGGCCCCGTCACATTCTTCAGCGAAACCTGGCCGGTGATCATTTTACCCAGCATTTTCAGGCTCATCACGCTGGTATCCCATACCTTGGTGGTGGCCTTGCCCACGGCGGCGAACGGTCCCGATGCCACGGTGATCATATCCGGCACCTGGCCCAGCTTCGCCTGGATCTTACCAACTGTTACAGCTCCCCCGGCACCGGCGCCCGGCACGGCTTCGGGCGTGATGGACAGGTTCAAGTCCCGCCCTTGACGCAGCAGTTGCAATTGCAGGGTCCGGCCCGGCGTGCGGCTCAGGATATCGATGATGGCAGCGACGTCCTGCACGGGCTTGCCGTCGATGGCCAGGATCTGGTCGTCCTTCTGCAAACCGGCGCGCGCGGCGGCGCCACCGGGCATGATTTCCATCATGGTCGGCGCAGAACGGGCCAGGGTCAGGCCCAGCTTGCCCAGCACGTCGCCTTCCAGATCCGCTTCCGTCAGGCTGGCCGTCGGCAGGTTCGCTTCCTGCACGCCGCGGTCGGGCCGGCGCACTTCGATGCGCGCCTGCTGCTTGTCGAGCGCGGCCTGGATCAGTTCCCAGCGCAGCTCGGACCAGCTGGCCACGGCCTTGCCATTCACGGTCTCGACCGTGTCGCCGCTGCGCAGGCCGGCCGTGTAGGCGGCCGTCTGTTCCGCCACGGGACCGAGCTTGCTCGATGGCTCTTCAATGCCATGCATGAACAGGCCCGCGTACAGCACGATGGCGACGAGGAAATTGGCCAGCGGGCCGGCGGCCACGATGGCGATGCGGCGCCACACGCTCTGACGCGTGAATTCGCGGCGCAATTCGCTTTCCGGCAAGCCGCTCAAGTCCTGCGCACGGCTGTCAAGCATGCTCACATAGCCGCCCAGCGGCAGCGCGGAAATGGCCCATTCCGTCTGGTCCTTGCCAAACTTGCGCGAATACACCACTTTCCCCATGCCGATGGAAAAACGCAGCACTTTCACGCCGCACCAGCGCGCCACCAGGTAGTGGCCCAGCTCATGCAGGGTAATCAGCGAACCGAGCGCGACGATAAACGCCAGCAAGGTGGTAATGAGCGTCATGCGGCCAGCCTGCCGGCGATATACGCCTGCGCCGCCACCCGGGCCAGGCGGTCCTGCTCGATCACGGCCTCGATGCTGGAAGCGGCGCCATGCGGCACAGTCTCGATCACATGCGCAATCACGCGGTCGATCTGGCGGAAGCCGATCTGCAGGTCGAGGAAGGCTTGCACGGCCACTTCATTGGCCGCGTTCAGCAGGGCCGGCGCCGTGCCGCCCGCGCGCAAGGCATCATACGCGAGCGCCAGGCAGGGGAAACGGCGGAAATCGGGACGCTCGAACTGCAGGGTGGCCACTTGCGCCAGATCAAGCTGCGCCACGCCGGAAGCGATACGCTGCGGATAGGCCAGCGCGTGCGCGATCGGCGTGCGCATGTCCGGATTACCCAGCTGGGCCAGCACGGAACCGTCGATATACGACACCATCGAATGGATCACGCTTTGCGGGTGGATCAGCACCTCGATCTGCTCCGCCGGCGCGCCGAACAGCCAGTGCGCCTCGATCACTTCCAGGCCCTTGTTCATCATGGTGGCCGAATCGACGGAAATCTTGCGCCCCATGGCCCAGGTCGGATGCTTGCACGCCTGCTCGGGCGTGACCTTGTCGAGCGTCTCGACGTCGCGCGTGAGGAAAGGGCCACCGGAAGCCGTCAGCACGATCTTCGCCACGCCAGCGGCGCCAGGCGCGCGGCCATGGCCATGCGGCAGGCACTGGAAGATGGCATTGTGCTCGCTGTCGATCGGCAGCAGCACGGCGCCGTTGTCGTGCGCGGCATCGATGAACAGCTGGCCGGACATGACGAGCGCTTCCTTGTTTGCCAGCAATACTTTCTTGCCGGCACGTGCCGCCGCCAGGGTGGGCGCCAGGCCGGCCGCGCCGACGATGGCCGCCATCACGCCCGTGACCTGCGGCGCGCTGGCGATGGCGCACAGGGCGTCCACGCCGTACTCGACTTCGGTGGACACGCCCTGCCCGCGCAGCAGACGGGTCAGCTCAAGCGCGGCGGCCGCCGTGCCAACGACGGCGCGCTGCGGACGGAACTGCACGCATTGGGCGGCCAGTTCGGCCACCTTGCTGTGCGCACTCAGCGCGTACACGCTGTATTGATCGGGATGACGCGCGAGCACGTCCAGCGTGGAGACGCCGATCGAGCCGGTCGCACCAAGGATGGTGATGTATTGCATGAAAGAGTTCCTTAAAGCCAGCTGGCCACCAGGGCGGCGAACGGCAAGACCGGGATCAACGCGTCGATACGGTCAAGTACGCCGCCATGGCCAGGCAGCAGGTTGCTGCTGTCCTTGATGCCGGCGCGGCGTTTCAATTGGGATTCGAACAGGTCGCCGACGATGCTGGCGGCAACGACCAGCAGCAGCACCAGCAAGGCCACCAGCCAGCCGCGGCGCAGTTGCAGCTGCACGGCGAAGGTATCTTGCAGGACCGGCAGCGATGGCGCGGCAACGATGGTGATGGCAGCGATGACCAGCACGGCGATGCCGCCGCCGATGGCACCTTCCCAGGATTTCCCTGGGGAAATACTTGGCGCCAGCTTGCGCTTGCCGAAAGCCTTGCCCGAGAAATAGGCGCCGATGTCGGCGATCCATACGAGGGCCATCACGGACAGCAGGTACAAAGGGCTATGCAGGAACAAGGCGATGATGGCGACGAAGCAGCCGACGATGGTCACCGGATACACGAGGCTGAGCAAGGTATTGCCCAGGCCCTCGGTCGGCGGCAAGCCCGTCGCCAGCGACGGCACGAAACGGATCAGCCAGATGGCCACGCAGAGCGCGAACCAGAAATTGAGCTGCGCCATGCCGTTGCCGACAAAAAACGTATAGGCGAAGGCGGCGGTCCAGACGGCGGCGATCAGCAGCGCCTGGCGATTTTTGAAGATGCGGAAGCTTTCCCAGACGGCGGCGCCGAAGAACGCCGTGGCGATCACGGCGAAGGCGGGGAAATAATTCAGATACAGAACCGGCAGCAAGACCGCCAACAAGACCAGGGCGGTGATTATCCGTGTTTTCAGCATCAGTTTGTCTTTTCGGTTAATTGCGCGCTGGTACGGCCAAAGCGCCGTTCGCGCTGCTGGTAAGAGGCGATTGCCGCGTCAAGGCTGTCGCCATTGAAGTCGGGCCAGAAGGTATCGGTAAAAAACAACTCAGTGTACGCCAGTTGCCACAGCAGGAAGTTGGAAATACGCTGTTCGCCGCCCGTGCGGATAAACAGGTCAGGCTCGGGCGCATACGCCATCGCCAGATGCGGCGCCAGCTGCTCTTCCGTGTAGGCATGTCCGGCAGCCTGGCCACTGGTGGCTGGCTCTACCGTCATTTTATTCACCGCCTGCATGATGTCCCAGCGTCCGCCATAATTGGCGCAGATGGTCACCGTCAGACGTGTGTTGCGCGCCGTCTTGCGCTCGGCATCGGCGATCAGCGATTGCAGCTGCTCATTGAAGCGCGACAGGTCGCCCACCACTTTCAGGCGGATATCATTGGCATGCATCTTCACCACTTCGCGTTCGAGCATGGTGACGAACAGGCGCATCAGCATCGACACTTCCTCTTCCGGGCGACGCCAGTTTTCCGAACTGAAGGCAAACAGGGTCAGGTAGCCGACGCCCCGTGCGAGACACGCCTCGACGACGCCGCGCACGGCCTCGGCGCCCTTGACGTGACCGGCCACGCGGGGCAGGAAGCGCTTGGTTGCCCAGCGACCATTGCCATCCATAATGATTGCCACATGGCGCGGCACCGTGCCCACCTCGGGTACTGCCGTTGTCGAACTCGAATAGATCATGAAAACGTTAATGCCAAAAATAAAAGATAGCTATTATGCGCCAAATAGCACTGCCCGGAAAAGCCATGCTTTCCCGGGCAGTCTGGAAGAAGCTGAAAACTAGACGGTCAGCACTTCTTTTTCTTTGTCGACGACCATCTTGTCGATGTCGGCGATGAACTTGTCCGTCAGCTTCTGCACTTCTTCCGACGAGCGGCGCTCGTCGTCTTCGGAGCAGGCTTTTTCCTTGACCAGTTTTTTCAGCGACTCGTTTGCATCGCGGCGGATATTACGCACGGCAATTTTCGCGTCTTCCGCTTCGCTCTTGACCAGCTTGACCATTTCCTTGCGGCGCTCTTCCGTCAGCGGCGGAGTCGGCACGCGGATCATGTCGCCCTGCGCCGATGGGTTCAGGCCCAGGTCGGCGTCGCGGATGGCTTTTTCGACGGTGGTGGCCATTTTTTTCTCGTATGGCTGCACGCCGATGGTGCGCGCGTCGATCAGGGTCACGTTGGCAACCTGGGTCAGCGCCGTCGGCGAACCGTAGTAATCGACCATCACGTGGTCCAGGATACCCGTATGCGCGCGGCCGGTACGTACCTTGGCCAGGTCGGCCTTCAGCGTTTCCAGCGACTTCGTCATGCGTTCCTGGGTGTTCTTTTTAACGTCAGCTAAGGACATGCTGCTCTCCTGTGGTGACGCCTGTCAAAACCTGCTGCGCGTCGGCACAGGCGGCCAGCGATGCTCACCGTACCTTGGTACGGCTGCGCTTCCCGGCCACCCCTGCCATCCGCTCGCGACGGTGTTATCAGGCGTTGTTAGTGATAAATAATCTTAAATGTGCTTCTACATACAGAACGGCTGGCGCCCGTCCAGCGTGCCGAAAACCGCTCAGGGCAAGGCGCGACACCGCAGCCAGCACGAATAATACGGCAAGGTGGAGCAACGCCGCCAAGGACGGTTTCTCGGCGCTCGCTTATACGTGTACCAGAGTGCCCTCGTCCTCGCCCATGATGACGCGCATCAGCGCGCCGGGCTTGGTGATCGAAAATACCTTGATCGGCAATTTCTGGTCGCGGCACAGGGCGAATGCCGTGGCATCCATCACTTGCAGGTGCTTGGCGATGGCGTCGTCGAACGTAATCGTGTGGAACAGGGTGGCGTTCGGATCCTTCTTCGGATCGGCCGTGTAGACGCCGTCGACCTTGGTGGCCTTCAGGACGATCTCGGCGCTGATCTCGGAACCGCGCAAGGCAGCTGCCGTGTCGGTCGTGAAGAACGGATTGCCGGTGCCGGCGGCGAAGACGACCACTTTGCCTTCTTCCAGGTACTGCAGGGCTTTCGGGCGGACGTACGGCTCGACGACCTGTTCGATGCCGATGGCCGACATGACGCGCGCGGTGATGCCGACGTGGCGCATGGCGTCAGCCAGGGCCAGCGCGTTCATCACGGTGGCGAGCATGCCCATGTAGTCGGCGGTGGCACGGTCCATGCCTTGCGCGCCAGGCGCGACGCCGCGGAAGATATTGCCGCCGCCAATCACGATTGCCAGTTCCACACCCAACTTCGCCACCTCGGCCACATCGGCCACCATGCGCTCGATCGTGGCGCGGTTGATGCCGTAGGGATCATCGCCCATCAGGGCTTCGCCGGACAACTTGAGGAGGACGCGCTTGTAGGCTGGTTTTGACATGAGCTGGGGCTCCATAAATGAGGTTATTCGAGTATGACATGGCGCAGCGCCTTGCAGCGCCGGATAGGCGCGCGGGGCTGCCCATGCCGCCGCCCGGCACGACAGGTGCGGGCGGGCCAAAAAAACGGGCCTCTCGGCCCGCTTTACTTACGCTCCCTGGGAGGCAGCCATCTGTGCTGCGACTTCTGCTGCGAAGTCGTCTTGCTTCTTCTCGATGCCCTCGCCCACTACGTACATGGCGAAACCTTTGACGCTGGTGTTAGCCGCCTTCAGCATTTGCTCAACCGACAGCTTGTCGTTTTTCACGAAAGCTTGGTTCAGCAGGGAAACTTCTTTCAGGAACTTCTGTACGGAACCTTCCAGGCGCTTGGCCAGGATTTCCGGCGATTGCGCTGGCTTGCCTTCGGCGGCCGCTTTGGCTGCGTCTTCTTCGGCTTTCAGTTGTGCAACCGAACGCTCTTTTTCGATCAGTTCCGCAGGAACTTGCTCGGACGACAACGACACCGGCTTCATTGCAGCGATGTGCATGGCCACGTCCTTGCCCACTTGCTCATCGGCGCCGTCGAATTCGACGATCACGCCAATGCGCGAACCGTGCAGGTACGATGCCAGCTTGTTGCTGGTTTCGAAACGCTGGAAGCGGCGGATGGTCATGTTTTCGCCGATTTTGCCGATCAGGGCAGCGCGCACGTCTTCCAGGGTCTTGCCATCGAGTGGCAGGGCCAGCAAGGCAGCAACGTCAGCTGGGTTGTGTTCCGCTACCAGACGGGCAGCGTTGTTGGCCAGTGCCAGGAAATCGTCGTTTTTCGCAACGAAGTCGGTTTCCGAGTTCACTTCGACCAGGGCGCCTACGCCGTTGGCGATGTAGGTTGCCACGACGCCTTCAGCCGTGATGCGTGCCGATGCTTTCGATGCCTTGCCGCCCAGTTTGACGCGCAGGATCTCTTCCGCACGAGCCATGTCGCCATCGGCTTCGGTCAGTGCTTTTTTGCATTCCATCATTGGTGCGTCGGTTTTGCCGCGCAATTCGCCTACCATCGCTGCTGTAATCGCTGCCATGTGTTTCTCCTGATTCGGTGAGTCGATAGTCGCGGCCGGGCTGACGCCTCGCCTGCGGTCACTATCGTTTTTTTGTTAAAAAAAAGGGGGAGCTGCTGCCACCCCTTTTCCCTTACTGCTGTGCTTACAAACGGCTATCCTGCGATAGCCTGGCCATTAAGCCTGTTCGTTCACTTCGACGAATTCGTCGCCAGCGGCTGCTTTAACCATTTCAACAACTTCGTTACCGGCAGCTGCACGGCCTTCGATGATTGCATCAGCAACACCGCGAGCGTACAACATGATGGCTTTCGAGGAGTCATCGTTACCTGGGATCACGAAGTTCACACCTTCTGGGGAGTGGTTGGTATCGACAACGCCGATGACCGGGATACCCAGTTTAGCTGCTTCGGTGATCGCGCCTTTGTGGTAGCCGACGTCGACGACGAAGATTGCGTCAGGAATGCCGCCCATGTCCTTGATGCCGCCGATCGATTTTTGCAGCTTGATCATTTCGCGGGAGAACATCAGCGCTTCTTTTTTCGACAGCTTCTCGATCGAACCATCTTCAACCATGACTTCCATGTCTTTCAGACGCTTGATCGAGGTTTTGATCGTTTTGAAGTTGGTCAGCATGCCGCCCAACCAACGTTGATCAACGAAAGGCACGCCAGCGCGTTGTGCTTCAGCAGCGATGATTTCGCGAGCTTGACGCTTGGTGCCAACCATCAGGATGGTGCCACGGTTTGCAGCCAGTTGACGCACGTGCTTCATTGCGTCCTGGTACATCGCCATGGTTTTTTCCAGGTTGATGATGTGGATCTTGTTGCGATGGCCGAAGATGAACGGTGCCATTTTTGGATTCCAAAAACGGGTTTGGTGACCAAAGTGGACACCGGCTTCCAGCATTTCGCGCATTGTTACGGACATTATTAACTCCAGGGTTGGGTCTGGAATCCGATCAGTCACCATACAGGCACCCTTGTCGACCGGATTCGCGTGTTTATATAAATTAAAGACACTGTTTTACTACATTGCTTAAAAGAGAATTCAAGCAACCCGGGATTCTACACCAAAATGCCCGCCGCATCAAGTCCGCACTGCAAATCTAACGCGCAGGGAAAAGCCCCCGGCGCACCAGGCTGGTGCAGCGCGCGCTTTGCCGCACAAATCGCCGCCCGCCCCCAGGAAGGAGGCGGCGGATCATGGGCGCCTCGTTTATAATTTCGACATATTTGCAGACTTTTTCCGTTAACCGGGACGCGTCTGTGCTTTTCACCCGAATATCTTGCAGATTGCGAATAACATCATGTCCACCATCCGTATCAATTCCGCCGCCGACATCGAAGGCATGCGCATCGCCGGCAAGCTGGGCGCCGAAGTGCTCGACTACATCACGCCATTCGTCAAGGTCGGCGTCACGACGGGCGAGCTGGATCGCCTGTGCCATGAATACATGGTCAACGTGCAGGGCACCATCCCCGCCCCGCTCAACTATTGCCCGCCCGGCTACACGCCGTATCCGAAAGCCATCTGCACCTCCGTCAACGACGTCATCTGCCATGGCATTCCGGGCGACAAGGTGCTCAAGAGCGGCGACACCGTCAACCTCGACATCACCGTCATCAAGGACGGCTATCACGGCGACAACAGCCGCATGTTCCTCGTCGGCACGCCGACCATCCTGGCCAAGCGCCTGTCGGAAATCACATATGAATGCATGTGGCTGGGCATAGACCAGATCAAGCCGGGCGCCCACCTGGGCGATATTGGCCATGCTATCCAGCAACATGCGGAAAAAGCCGGCTACAGCGTGGTGCGCGAATTCTGCGGCCACGGCATCGGCAAGGTCTTCCATGAAGAACCGCAAGTATTGCACTACGGCAAACCAGGCACGCTGGAACGCCTGGAAGCGGGCATGATCTTCACCGTCGAGCCGATGATCAACGCGGGGCGCCGCGAAATCCGCGAAATGAACGACGGCTGGACCATCAAGACCAAGGATCGCAGCCTGTCGGCGCAGTGGGAGCACACGGTACTGGTAACGGAAACGGGCTATGAAGTGCTGACCGTGTCGCCAGGCATGCCGCCGCCACCGGCCTTGATCCTGAACAAGGCTTAATTTTTTAATCGCACGCACCGCCACCCAGGGCCTAGATGAAAAAGCAAGTTCGGGAACAGCTGAAGCAGCAACTGAAAGCCGACCGCCAGGTCGTCATCGCCGCCTTCCACGCCGATGGCAAGCCTGAAAAACTGCTGCGCAGCCTGCGCCACAGCGTCGATGGCGTGCTGGCGCGCGCCTGGCAGGAAGCTGGCTTGCCGCCAGGCACGGCCCTGGTGGGCGTGGGCGGCTATGGCCGCGGCGAACTGTTTCCCTATTCCGACGTCGACCTGCTGATCCTGCTGCAACAGGCGCCGGACCCGGCCACGCAGGAAAAGCTCGAGGAACTGGTGCAGCTGCTGTGGGACCTGGGCCTGGAAATCGGCCACAGCATCCGCACGGTCGATGAATGCCTGGTCGAGTCGAAGGCCGACATCACCGTGCAAACCAGCCTGCTCGAGGCGCGCCTCGTGTGCGGCAACGCCGAGCTGTTCGCGCAGCTGCAGCAGCGCTACGACGCGGCGATGGACCCGCAGGCGTTTTTCCAGGCCAAGACGGCGGAAATGCGCCAGCGCCATGCCAAGTATGAAGACACGGCCTTCAGCCTGGAACCGAATTGCAAGGAAAGCCCGGGCGGCCTGCGCGACTTGCAGGTGATCCTGTGGGTAGCCAAGGCGGCCGGCCTGGCCAATTCCTGGCGCACCCTGGCCACGGGCGGCCTGATCACCCTGACGGAAGCGCGCCAGTTGATGGAAAAAGAGCGCGCCTTCAAGGATATCCGCGTGCGCCTGCACCTGCACGCGGGCCGCCGCGAAGACCGCCTCGTGTTCGACGTGCAGACGGCCATCGCCGAATCGCTGGGCCTGCAAGCGACGGGCAGCGGGCCGCACATGCGCCGCGCCAGCGAATTTCTCATGCAGCGCTATTACTGGGCCGCCAAAACGGTGACCCAGCTCAACACAATCCTGCTGCAAAACATCGAAGCCCGCCTGTTTCCGCAAGACGATGTGCCCGTGCCCATCAACGCGCGCTTCAATGAGGTCAACAGCCTGATCGACATCAGCGCCGACGATACCTTCGAGCAAACCCCGTCGGCCATGCTGGAAATCTTCGTCCTGATGACGGAGCGTCCGGCCCTGAAAGGCATGACGTCGCGCGCCACGCGGGCCCTGTGGCACGAACGCTTCAAGATCGACGCCGCGTTCCGCCAGGACCCCGTCAACCGCGCCCTCTTCCTGCGCATCATGCAGGCGCCCGTCGGCATCATTCACGCGCTGCGGCGCATGAACGAGATGAGCATCCTCGGGCGCTACCTGCCGAATTTCCGCCGCATCGTGGGCCAGATGCAGCACGACCTGTTCCACGTGTACACGGTCGACCAGCACATCCTGATGGTGGTGCGCAATATGCGCCGCTTCACCATGAGCGAGCACGCGCACGAATATCCGTTCTGCAGCCAGCTGATGGCCGATTTCTCGCAATCGTGGCTGCTGTACGTGGCGGCCCTGTTCCACGACATCGCCAAGGGCCGCGGCGGCGACCATTCCAAGCTGGGCGTGGCCGACGCCACCCAGTTCTGCCAGGACCACGGCCTGTCGGCCGAGGATACGGAACTCATCGCTTTCCTGGTGGAAAATCACCTGACCATGTCGCAAGTGGCGCAAAAGCAGGACCTGTCCGATCCGGACGTCATCGCCGCCTTCGCCAAAGTGGTGAAGGACGAGCGCCACCTGACGGGCCTGTACCTGCTGACGGTGGCCGACATCCGCGGCACCAGCCCGAAAGTGTGGAATGCGTGGAAGGGCAAGCTGCTGGAAGACCTGTACAAGATCACCTTGCGCGTGCTGGGCGGCGAACCGCACACGGCCGACCGCGAGCTGAAGAACCGCCAGCAGGAAGCGCTGGCCACCTTGCGCCTGTACGGCTTGCCGCCGGACGCGCATCTGAAACTGTGGCAGCAGCTCGACGTCGCGTATTTCCTGCGCCACGACGCCTCCGACATCGCCTGGCAGACGCGCTCGCTGTATGACAAGCTCGACAGCAAGTTGCCGGTGGTAAAATGCCGGCTGGCGCCCATCGGCGAAGGCTTGCAGGTGGCCGTCTATATTCCCGACCAGCCCGACCTGTTCGCGCGCATCTGCAGCTATTTCGACCGCAAGAACTTCAGCATCCTCGACGCGAAGATCCACACGACACGCAATGGCTATGCGCTCGACACCTTCCTCGTCACCGAGCAGAACTTCGCCAAGAGCTATCGCGACATCATCAGCCTGATCGAGCACGAGCTGGGCGAACTGCTGCAGTCGCAGGCGCCGCTGCCGCCGCCGGGCAAGGGACGGCTGTCGCGCCTGTCGCGCACCTTCCCCTTCCAGCCGACCGTGGACTTGCGGCCCGACGAAAAGGGCCAGTACTACCTGCTGTCGGTGGCCGCCAACGACCGCACGGGCCTGCTGTACTCGATCGCCAATGTGCTGACCAAGTACCGCATCAACCTGCACACGGCCAAGATCATGACCCTGGGCGAACGGGTCGAAGACGTCTTCCTCGTCGACGGCCCCGCGCTCAACAATGCCCGTAACCAGATATTGCTGGAAACCGATTTACTCGATGCGCTGAAGGTCTGAAGCTTTCCGCGCAGCGCCTACTCTTATTGATTTAGTGAAACACAGACCATGACCGAAGAATTATTACGCCTGTCCAAACGCATGTCCGAACTGGGCCTGTGCTCCCGCCGCGAAGCCGATGAATGGATCGCGCGCGGCTGGGTCCGCGTAGATGGCAAAGTGGTGTCCGAACTGGGCAGCAAGGTCTATCCGAGCCAGCGCGTCACCGTGGAACGCCAGGCGGCAGCCGAGCAGTCGAAACGCGTCACCGTCCTCATCAACAAACCGGTCGGCTATGTCAGCGGCCAGGCCGAAGATGGCTACACGCCCGCCGTGGCCCTGATCAAGGCCGAGAACCGCTGGGCGGAAGACCGCAGCCCGGAACAGTTCCACCCCACGCAGCTGCGCAGCCTGGTGGCGGCCGGCCGCCTGGACATCGATTCCGTCGGCCTGCTGGTGCTGACGCAGGATGGCCGCGTGGCCAAGCAGCTGATCGGCCACGATACCGATATCGACAAGGAATACCTGGTGCGCGTCAGCTACACCAAGGGCGGCACCCTGCCCGACAGCGAATTGAAAAAGCTCAACCATGGCCTGTGGCTCGATGGCAAGCCGCTGCTGCCGGCCAAGGTGCGCTGGCAAAATGAGGATCAGCTGAGCTTTACCTTGCGCGAAGGCAAGAAACGCCAGATCCGCCGCATGTGCGAAGCCGTCGGCCTGAAAGTGCTGGGGCTGAAACGCGTGCGCATCGGCAAGGTCAAGCTGGGCGACCTGCCGACGGGCCAATGGCGTTATCTGAGCGCCGACGAACAGTTTTAATGGTGGCAGATCAAGATGGCATGCCGCGTGGCATGCCAGACTACACAAGTAGCAGGAATATAGTGGCACAAGGATAATTATTGTGATTTGCTTAGCAAATATTGCCCTGAACCTATACACTATTCCCCATTAGAACAGAAGAGATACGCCGTCGTGAACGATCCCATTCCCAATCCCCTGCGCAAAGGCGCGCCCAGCCTGGCTGACGTGGCCGAGCCGATGGCGCCAGGCACCAAGCCGCACCACATGAGCGACCCATGGGATATCGGCGAAACCCTGTGCAGCCTGGCTGATAACGGCGACGCCATTTCCATCTATCCCACGGAGGGCGAAGACGTCATCATGGCGCGCATCCTGTCGGTGGACGATGACCTGCCGCAATTCGTGCTGGAACTCAACGAGGGCGCCACCCTGCCCCCGGGCGGCGCCACCTTCGTGTCGTGGGTGCAAAGCGCCAAGCTGCAATTCACCATCAATGGCGAATGGCAAGCCTATCCCGAACGGCCCAACGTCTACCTGACGAACTTCCCCAGCCATTGCTTGGTGCTCGAGCGGCGCGAATCGACGCGCCTGGAAACGCCGCTGGGCGTGTACTACCTGGCCGCCTTCGTGCTCGAAGGGCGTCCCTACGAATTGCAGCTGTATGATTTTTCCGCCGGCGGCATCGGCATGCGCGCCCACCCGCGCGATACGGTCGGCCTGTACGTGGGGCGCAAGCTGTCGCGCGTGCGGCTGGAGCTGGGGCCGGACAAGGTCATGATCGCCGACCTGGAAATCCGCCTGTCGCGCACCTTCCGCTCCTTCCTGCTGGGCGAGCAAGTGCAGATCGGCTGCCGCTTCCTGAACTTGTCGGTCGCCATGCAGGAAGAATTGAAAATGCTGCTCGATAACATGGGCAGCGGACGCAAGGTACGCTAGGTGCGCTGCACGCATGAAAAATGGCCGCCCAGCTGATGCTGCGCGGCCATTTTTTGTTTAACAGCCAAAGTCACGAGGCGCCTGAAAAACGTTCAGGGCAAGGCGCATTGCCGAAGACTGTACGAATAGTGCGGCGAGGCAATGCAACGCCGCCATGGACGTTTTCTCAGGCGCAGATCAATCGTCGTCGTTCGGATCCAGGTCCGGAAACATCACTTCCGTAAATCCGAACTGCGTGAAGTCGACGATACGCATCGGATACAAAATGCCGTGCAAGTGATCAACCTCGTGCTGCACCACGCGCGCATGGAAGCCGTCGCAGTCGCGGCTGATGGGCTGGCCGAACTGGTCGACGCCTTCATAGTGCAGCTCGCTCCAGCGCGGCACGCTGCCACGCAGGCCGGGCACGGACAGGCAGCCTTCGAAGCCCTCTTCCTTGCGTTCCGACAAGGGCGTCAGCACCGGATTGATCAGCACGGTTTCCGGCACTTGCGGCGCATCGGGATAGCGCAGGTTCTGCTTGAAGCCGTAGATCACCAGCTGCAGGTTGACGCCGATCTGCGGCGCCGCCAGGCCCGCGCCATTGGCCGCGTGCATGGTGTCGAACATGTCGGCGATCAGCGCATGCAGCTCGGGCGTATCGAATTCACGTACCGGCTCGGCCATGCGCAGCAGGCGCGGATCGCCCATCTTTAAAATTTCACGTACCGTCATTTGATATCCAGTGTCGATTGCAGTTCTTGCAGGTACAGGCGGAAGGCGGCCCCCGTTTCCGGATGCTTCATGCCCATCGCCGTCGTGGCTTTCAGGTAGCCGAGCTTGGAGCCGCAGTCATAGCGCTGCCCCGTATAACGGTACGCCAGCACGCGCTCTTCGCGCATCAGGGCGGCGATGCCGTCCGTCAGCTGGATTTCGCCGCCGGCGCCCGTGCCCAGGTTTTCCAGGTGGTCGAAGATGCGGCTGGTCAGCACATAGCGGCCGACGACGGCCAGGGTCGATGGCGCCTCTTCCGGCGCCGGCTTTTCCACGATGGCCGACACCAGTTCCAGGTCGGGCTGGTAATGCTGGGCGCTGACGATGCCGTACTGCCGGGTTTCCGCGCGCGGCACATCCTGCACGGCCAGCAAGGAGCAATTCTCATACTGGAACACATCGGCCATCTGCGCCAGCACGGGACGCATGCCGTCTTCCACATCCATGAAGTCGTCCGCCAGCAGCACGGCGAACGGCTCGTCGCCGATCACGGGGCGCGCGCACAGCACGGCATGCCCCAGGCCCAGCGGCGCCGACTGGCGGATGTAGATGCAGTTGATGTGCTTGGGAATGACGTTTTGCACCATTTCCAGCAACTGGCGCTTGCCAGCCGCTTCCAGCTCCGTTTCCAGCTCATAAGCCGTGTCGAAATGGTCTTCGATGGCGCGCTTGTTGCGCCCCGTGATGAAGATCATTTCCGTGATGCCGGCCGCCACCGCCTCTTCCACCGCATACTGGATCAGCGGCTTGTCGACGATGGGCAGCATTTCCTTCGGTTGCGCCTTGGTGGCAGGCAAGAAGCGGCTGCCCAGGCCGGCGACAGGAAAGACTGCTTTTCTGATTTTCTTCATGGGTCTATCTGCAAAATATTGAATGTATACCGATGACCGTGGATCATGAGCGCGCTATTCCTGTGCCAGCAAGGCCAGCAGGCCGGCTTCGTCGAGCACGGCCACGCCCAGTTCCTGGGCCTTGGCCAGCTTGCTGCCGGCATCCGCACCGGCCACGACAAAGCCGGTTTTCTTCGACACGGAACCGCTGACCTTGCCGCCCGCCGCCTCGATCAAAGCGGCCGCCTCGTCGCGGCCCATGGTGGGCAAGGTGCCCGTCAGGACGAAGGTCTTGCCGTCGAGCTTGCCACCGGCGGCTGGCAGCTCGGGCAATTGTGACAGCAATTCAGTACGCAAGGCGTCCAGTTGACCAAGCAGCGCGACATTCTCTTCCGTCGCCAGCCAGGCGGCCAGCGCTTCGGCCACGGCGGCAGGCAAGCCCGCGTGGAAGCTGGCGCCCTGCGCGGCCAGGCTGGCCAGCGTCACGCCCCGCTCCACCAGCTGCTTGCTGCGCGGCTCCGTCAGTTTCGGAATGCCTAGCGCGGCCAGCAACTTCGTTTGCTCGAGTTGCGTGCGCAGCTTGGCGCTGGGCGCGTGTTCTCCCTGCGGCGTGACGCCGGCGGCCAGCAAGGCATCGAGCGCCTGCTGGTTTTTCGCTTCGGCAAAGAAATCGGCGATCGATTCAGCCACGGTGCCGCCGATATCGGGCAGCACGCGCAACAGGGCCGCCGGCGCCCGCCGCACATAGTTCAGGCTGCCGAGCCACTCGGCCAGGGTCTTCGCCGTCGATTCGCCCACATGGCGGATGCCCAGCGCAAACAGGAAGCGTTCGAGCGGCGGCCGCTTGCTCGCCTCTATGCCCGCCAGCAAGTTTTCCGCCCATTTGGTGGGAATCTTGCCTTGTTGCACCGTTTCCGGCGTAGAACCATCGCGCTCATCGGCACGCAGCTTCATTTCCAGCAATTTGTCCAGGGTCAGGCTATACAGGTCAGCCAGGCCATGCACGTATTCGAGTTCGACCAGGGTATCGATATAACGTTCCCCCAGTCCCTCGATATCCATCGTGCGCCGGCCCGCGAAGTGGCGGAACGCTTCCTTGCGCTGGGCCGAGCAGAACAGGCCGCCCGAGCAGCGGGCGATGGCCTCGCCCTCTTCGCGCACCACGTGCGAACCGCACACGGGGCATGCTTCCAGCATCTTGAACGGCAGCGGCGCCGGTTCCGGACGCTTTTCCAGCACCACGGACAATACTTCGGGAATGACGTCGCCGGCGCGGCGCACGATGACGGTATCGCCCACGCGCACATCCTTGCGCAGCACTTCATCTTCATTGTGCAAGGTGGCGTTGGTCACCGTCACGCCGCCGACCGACACGGGCGCCAGGCGCGCCACGGGCGTCATGGCACCCGTGCGGCCCACCTGGATGTCGATGCCCAGCACCACGGTCAATGCCTCTTCGGCGGGGAACTTGTGCGCCAGCGCAAAGCGCGGCGCGCGCGAGACAAAGCCCAGCTCCAGCTGGTCTTCCGTGCGGTTCACCTTGTAGACGACGCCGTCGATTTCATACGGCAGGGCGGGACGCCGCGCGCCGATATCGGCGTAGTAATCGAGCAAGCCCTGCGCGCCCTGCACCACCTTGCGCTCCGACGAGACGGGGATGCCCAGGGTTTCGTACCAGTCGAGCAAGGCCGAATGCGAGGCCGGCATGGCGGCGCCGTCGAGGGCGCCGATGCCATACGCATAGAAGCGCAGCTTGCGCTGGGCCGTGATGCGCGAATCGAGCTGGCGCAGGCTGCCGGCCGCCGCGTTGCGCGGGTTGGCGAATTCCTTCTGGCCCGCCTCGCGCTGGCGTTCATTCAGGCGGGCAAAATCGGCCTTGAACATCATCACTTCGCCGCGCACGTCGAGCAGCGCCGGCACGTTCTTGCCATGCAGGCGCAGCGGGATGCCGGAAATGGTGCGGATATTCGCCGTCACGTCCTCGCCCGTGGCGCCATCGCCGCGCGTGGCCGCCTGCACGAACAGGCCGTGCTCATAGCGCAGGTTGATGGCCAGGCCGTCGAATTTCACTTCGGCCACATAGGCAACGTCGGCACCGTCGAGGTCCAGGCCCTCGCGCACGCGGCGGTCGAAGTGGACGATATCGTCCTCGGAGAAACCATTATTGAGCGACAACATCGGCACAGCGTGCGTGACTTGCTCGAATTGCGGCAAGGGCGCCGCGCCCACGCGCAAGGTGGGCGAATCGGGCGCGCGCAGCTCGGGGTGGGCCGCTTCCAGCGCTTGCAGTTCGACAAACAGCTTGTCGTACTCGGCGTCGGGAATGGTGGGATTGTCGAGCACGTGGTAGGCGTGCAGGTGCCGGTTGAGTTCGGCGGTGAGTGCCAGAACGCGCTGGGCGGCATTGCGCGCGGCGGCGTCCTGGTTGGTCAGATCAGTCATTGTTGCGGGATTCTTCAGCTAAATAAACGCATGGCGCGGGTGGAACCGGCGGGAATGTCGGCCGCCTCCATTTCCTGGTAAAACTCCTGTACCTGGCCGGCGATCTCGGCCAGCGCCGCATCGGACAGGGCCTGGTTGTAATCGTCGACGATGGTCGCATCCAGGCGGCCCACCAGCGCGCGGGCGCAGGCGATCATGGCGCCGAAGCCGTCGCGCGCGGGCGCCACGCAGGGCACGTCCAGCAGCAGGGTCAAGCGGGGCGTGGTTTCCTCGGCCAGGGTGACGTTGGTCGACAGCGAGAACAGGAAACCGCCATCGCCGTCGGGCATGACGAAGCGGCCATCGGGACGCACGTCGAAGCCTTGTTTCTCCAGCGCAAGCAACAAGGTGGAAATGGCCCACGGCGCGCCGTTGGTGTGCAGGTTCACGCCCAACTGGGCATCGTGGCCGGCAACGAAGCGGTGCAGATTGCGCGCTTCGGCCATCACTTCCATCATGTCGGGCACTTCCGGCTCGGCGCCGATGTCGTCAGCCACGCCGCGCAGGCGCGTGACCAGTTCCGAGTATTCGAGTTCGTTCAAGGCCGTGCTGCGGCTGGCCAGCTGCACGCCGCCCTGCATCTTGGTGTAGACACCGCCATGCGTGATCGGTTCCCAGTCGCCATTCACGTGCAAGCCGATGAAATGCACGGGCTTGTTGCCCACCAGGCGCAAGGTTTGCAGTACGGGCAGGATCTTGTCGCCGCGCACAGGCGCTTCCAGCGACAAGGGCAGCAGGCAGTCGATCAGCGGGTCGACCAGGCTGGTGGCCTGTTCGCTGGCCGCGCTCACTTCCTGCACGGGCGGCGCGGGTGGCGCGGCCACAGGAGCCGGCGCGGCCGGCGCGTCGCCCAGCGACGGTTCCGCATGCACGGGCGCGTCGGGCACGGCGGCCGGCGGCGGCGCGCCGAACGACGGCTCGGCCTTGGCGGACGGGGCCGCATCGAAGCGCGGTTCCTGGCGCAGCACCGGTTCCTGGGCGTCCACGGCGGGAGCCTCGCCATCGCGCATCAGCACGTCGTCATGGTCGGTGGAAAAAGCCCGCTCCACGCTTTTCTTGGCCTTGTATTCCTGCCATTTATTGTACGAGAAAACGCCGACGATAAAGACGCCGCCGGCGCCGAACAAGGTAATTTGAAGGTCTGTCATGCTGCTTGTGCCTCGGTAGCAAAATTTGCGGCGGACTCCATGTCCACCGCCACGATGCGCGATACGCCCTGCTCCTGCATCGTCACACCGATCAATTGATGGGCCATTTCCATCGCAATCTTGTTATGCGAAATGAAAAGGAATTGGGTCTGGTCGGACATGCGCTTGACCATGCGGCAGAAGCGTTCCGTGTTCGAATCGTCCAGCGGTGCATCGACTTCGTCGAGCAGGCAGAACGGCGCCGGATTCAGGCGGAACATGGAAAACACCAATGCGGTCGCGGTCAGCGCTTTCTCTCCACCCGACAACAGGTGGATGGTGGCATTTTTCTTGCCAGGCGGCTGTGCCATGACTTGTACACCGGAATCGAGAATCTCGTCGCCCGTCATGGTCAGTTTCGCCTGGCCGCCGCCAAACAGAATCGGGAACAGCTCGGAAAAGTGGTGATTGACCTTGTCGAACGTGTCTTGCAACAGGTCGCGCGTTTCCTTGTCGATCTTGTGGATCGCGTCTTCCAGCGTGTTGATCGCTTCCGTCAGGTCGGCATTCTGGGCATCGAGGAAATTCTTGCGCTCGGACGCCTGCGCCAGCTCGTCGAGCGCGGCCAGGTTGACGGCGCCCAGCGACGTGATGGCATTCGTCAGCCGCGTCACTTCGCCCTGCAAATACGATGGGCGCATGTCCGGGTGCAACTTTTCCGTCAGGGCGGCCTCGTCGGCGCCCGACTCCAGCAGTTGCTGGGCAAACTGCTCCTGGTTCAGGCGCGCGGCCTGTTCCTTGAGCTGCATTTCCATGATCTTGTCGCGCTGCGGCTGCAAGCTGCGTTCCGACTGCGTGCGCGCATCTTCGGACAGGCGCAGCTGCTGCGTGATCTGGTCCAGTTCATGGCGCGCATCGGCCAGCGCCCGCTCCTGCGTCGTGCGGCGTTCGAGCAAATCCTGCAAGCCGTCGGCGGCCGCGCCGCTTTCCAGGCTGGCCAATTCCTGCTGGCCCGCCTGCAGGCTGTCCGTCACCTGCTGCGCCTGCGTACTGGCCGTGGCGATGTTGCGGCGCAATTCCTCGATCTTCGCGCGGTGGGCTTTTTCCGCGTATTCCGTATCCTTGGCGGCCCGTTCCAGGTCGCGCAAGGCTTCGCGCGCCTCGGCCAGGCGCTGCTCCTTCTGCAGGAAGTCCGTGTGGCCGTCTTCGTGCGCTTCCTGCAAGTTGCCCAGTTCCATGTCCAGCTGTTCGAATTTCTCTTCCGATTCCAGCTTGGTCTGCATCTGTTCCGCTTCCTGCGCGGCGATCTCGGCCAGGTCCGCGCCGATCTGCGTGCTGCGCTGGTTGAAACGCGCTTCCACTTCGGACAGTTTCACCACGTCCAGTTGCAGCGTATGCACGGAAGACGTCAGCTGCTGTATGCGCAAGCGCAAGTCCGACAGGTTGCGCGTCAAGGCTGCCACGGCCGCGTCGGCCCTTACGGAACGGGCGCGCGCCTCTTCGGCCAGCAATTGCTGCGCGCGTAATTGTTTACCGATATTCTCGATTTCCTGCTGGCGGCCCAGCATGCCTTCCTGCTCCGAATCGGCCGCATAGAAGCGCACGCTGGTGGCCGTGACGACATGGCCGGCGCGCGTGACGAAATAGCCGCCCGGCGGCAATTTGCCGCGCTCGGCCAGTGCCTCGGCCGCGTCTTCCACGGCATAGGCGTTGTACAGCCAGTCCTGCAGCAGGCCGCGCAAGCCCGGATCGTTAAGTTTCAGCAAGTTCAGGAACGGTTTCAGGCCGGCGATTTCCGCCACCGGCAGCGGCGCCACCGTCGACGGCGCGTACAGGGCCAGCTTGGCCGGCGGCGCGTCAGCAAAGAAGGCCTTGGCCCAGTCGATATTCGACAGTTGCAGGGCCGACGTGCGCTCGCGCAAAATCGATTCCATGGCCGCTTCCCAGCCCGCCTCGATCTGCAGCTTTTGCCACAGGCGCGGCAAGGTGTCGAGCTCGTGCTTTTTCAGCCATGGCTGGACCTTGCCCTGGGTCTGTACGCGTTCCTGCAATTGTTTCAAAGCGGAAAGGCGCGCTTCCAGCTGGGCGTTGGCGGCTGTTTCTGCATTGACCTGCGTTTGCGCCTCGGCGCGTTCCTGCTCGAGCTTGGGCTGCTGCTCCAGCGCCTCTTCCAGGTAGAATCCCTGCTCCTCCAGCGCCTGCTGCTTTTCTTCCAGCTGCAGCTTCAGGTTTTCCAGGTGGCTGCTGTCGGGCAGGCTCAGGCTGTTCTTTTCCTGCTGCAGGCGCTCGCGGCGCGTCAACAGGCTGGCCAGGATGTTCGAGGCGTTGCGCTGGTGCGCCGATTCCAGTTCCAGCTGCTGCTGGGCCTGCATGATCCTGGCCCGCGATTCCGTGCTCTTGTTTTGCGCGGCGCGCCAGGCGGCATCGAGCTCGGGCAATTGCTCGCCTTTCTGCTCGGCCATCATTTGCGACTGTTCCACCTTCGCGGCCAGCTCTTCGAGGTGGAATTCCGCCTCTTCGATCTGTTCCTGGTACTCGCCGCCCTGCTGCGTCCACTGGTCGCGCTGGGCCGTCAGGGTGGCCAGCTGCGCCTGCAGGCGCGCGCGCGATTCGATGACGAACTTGATCTGCGCTTCCAGGCTGCCGATTTCCGCATTCGTCTGGTACAGATGGCCTTGCGCCGTGTGCAAACGGTCGCCCACGGCAAAGTGCGCCTGGCGCATCTGCTCCAGGGTCAGCTCGACGTTGCGTAGCTTGGCCGTCTGCTCTTCCAGGTCCGTCTGCGCCTGTTCCACTTCGCGGAAATAGCGCGTCTGCTCGTTTTGCGCCTCGTTCTTGCGCAGCAGCCAGAGCAGCTTCTGCTTTTCTTCCTGGTCCGCCTGCAAGGCGTGGAAACGCGTGGCCACGGCCGCCTGCGCTTCGAGCTTTTCCAGGTTGGCATTGAGTTCGCGCAAGATATCTTCCACGCGCAGCAAGTTTTCGCGCGTGTCCTGCAAGCGGTTTTCCGTCTCGCGGCGGCGTTCCTTGTACTTGGAAACACCGGCCGCCTCTTCCAGGAAGACGCGCAACTCCTCGGGGCGCGATTCGATGATGCGCGAAATCATGCCCTGGCCGATGATGGCGTAGGCGCGCGGGCCGAGGCCCGTGCCGAGGAAGATGTCCTGGATGTCGCGCCGGCGCACGGGCTGGCCGTTGATGTAATAGGTGGAGGTGCCGTCGCGCGTCAAGGTGCGCTTGACGGCGATCTCGGCATACTGGCCCCACTGGCCCGACGCCTTGCCATCGTTATTGTCGAACACCAGTTCGACGGAGGCGCGCCCGGCCGGCTTGCGGTGGGTGGAACCGTTGAAAATGACGTCCTGCATCGACTCGCCGCGCAATTCGGACGCTTTCGATTCGCCCAGCACCCAGCGCACGGCGTCGATGATGTTCGACTTGCCGCAGCCATTCGGCCCGACCACGCCCACCAGCTGGCCTGGCACCTGGAAATTGGTGGGATCGACGAAAGACTTAAATCCCGACAACTTGATGGAAGAGAGACGCACGTGTTTTAGAGTTCCTGGCCTATGCTGGCGGTTGATTTATGGGTGAACCCGGTTCGTATTCAGTTTTATGGTCACCACGGCCACCGTGACCGCCATTGCGGCGATGGCAGTCCGGTCACGCACGGCTGAAAAGTGGTTCATCATACCATTTCCTGATGCTTTTCTGGCCAAAAAACAGCAGTCCCAGCCTGCGCATCACGGGGCGGGACGGCCATCTTGCGCCAGTTTCCAGTCCGCGCGCGAAAAAACGCGCTCATGGCCGGACAAGGCCATGGCCAGTTTTTGCAGCCACTGCTCGGTCGGCATCGGTTCCGCCTTGAAGCTGAGGGCGATCATCAGCACCAGGCAAGCCAGCGCCAGCGCATGGCTGACGGCGATGTTGACGGCGCCGCGGGCGCTCCACATGAAGCCCAGCGCCACCGCCAGGCCCAGCACGCAGCCGCTGACGGCTTCCGACACGCTGTGCGCATGCACCACCACGCGCGAAATGGCCACCAGCACGGCAAACGCCACGCCGCAAGCGACACCCGCATGGCGCCAGCGCGGGTCGGCCCGCTGCAACAGGACATACAGCAAGACGGGAAACACGGCGCCGGCGCGCATGGCGTGGCCGCTGAAACCCGTGAAGTCGAGCGCGCTGCTGCCCACGCCCCAGCTCATGAAGGCCAGCTTCGACAGCACCACCAGGGCCAGACCGCCGCCGTACCACAAGCTCCAGCTGAGCACCAGCTTCCACTGGCGCGACACCAGCAGCCACAGGGCGATGGCCGCACCGGCCGGCCCCATCAGGGACATGTCGGCCGCAAAAGAAATCCCGTTCCACCAAGTCATCGTGCCTGCGCTTATTCATGATCAACGTGCACTATGCCATGACACGGCCCGGTTCAGCGCGCCTTTTGATGCACTGCGGCGAAGAATTACATTCCATTACAAAATTCCCACACGGAAATAACTCCCGCCGCCATCACCGGCGCAGGCACCGGACCGCTCAGATATTCGTCAGGCGCTTGCCCTTCGGCGGCGTGAAGTCGCGGATCGAGGCGATCATGCCCACGTCCAGCGCCTGGTCGGCCGTCAGGTGCAGGTCGGAATATGCGTGCACCTGCCACTGCTCTTCCGTCAGGCTGACGTGGTTGCGCAGGATGCGCTCGGTGCGCATGTCATCGGCGCGCAAGCCCTCGACGATGATGCTGAGCGCGTCGGGCCGCGAACCGGGCGACGCCGTCGCGTGCGACTTGTGCACCATGAAGCGGGCCGTGTCGCTGGCATGGCGCTGGCGCCCCGCCAGGAACAGGGTCACGGCAATCGATGCCACGGCGCCCGCATTGTAGGTGATGATGTCGAGCGGCAACTTGCTGAGGTAGTTGTACAGGCAGATGCCGTCGCTGACATAGCCGCCGTTCGACTGGATCAGGATGTGCGCGGTGGTGAGCTTGTCTTCCGTGATATCGGCCACGGCATTGAAGACGCGCCGCACCATATCGCTGTTGACGTCGCCGGAGAGGGTGAAATACCCGTGCTGCTCGGTGTTGTTTTGCGTCTCGCTTTGTGTAGTGTTCATGGCAGGCACCCGCAAGAAAGCCAGGCTTTCATGATAGCGCATTCGCGCGCGGGCGGGCGCCCTTTTGCGCCCGCCCGGCCTGCCGCCAGCCCCGCAAACAAGCGCCTTGGCGGCGCCGGAACAACGTCTTTTCAGATTGACAGAAAGACCCTGCTGGCATATATTCCTCACACTTGATCGGGAGAGGGCAAACCAGCGTTGCCGCCGAAGGGGCACTACCCAAAAACTCTCAGGCAAAAGGACCGATCAGGCGGACTGAAGCTGTTGCTTTGGCGACATGTTTTAGCTCAACTCTGGAGAGCGACCGCGGCACATGCCGGCGGTCCACCGAAGGGGCGCACGGGGCAAGCCCCCGTAATCTCTCAGGTACAAAGGACAGGGGGGTCAGTGATCACGCCGACAAGCCGTGTTTGGCTTTGTGTGTTCTGTTAACTTCCCCTTTACCTTCGTCCCGAGGATTCAATGACGCTCAAAGCGACCCCACTCAATAACGCCCACCGTGCCCTCGGCGCCCGCATGGTCGATTTCGGCGGCTGGGACATGCCCGTCAACTACGGCTCGCAAATCGAAGAGCACCACGCCGTGCGCGGCGACGCCGGCATGTTCGACGTGTCGCATATGTGCGTGGTCGACATCGAGGGCCCGAACGTGCGCGCCTTCCTGCGCGGCTTGCTCGCCAACAACGTTGACAAACTGCAAGTATCGGGCAAGGCGCTGTATTCGTGCATGCTGAATGCCGAAGGCACCGTCATCGATGACTTGATCGTCTACTTCTTCAACGAAAACTGGTTCCGCCTCGTCGTCAACGCGGGCACGGCTGAAAAAGACGTGGCCTGGATGCAGCAGCAAAATACGGCCACCAACAGCGGCCTGACGATCACCGAGCGCCGCGACGGCAATGCCCCCATGGCCCTGGTGGCCGTGCAAGGCCCGAACGCGCGCGCCAAGGTATGGCAAGTGCTGCCGGAAACGCAAGCCGCGTCCGACGCCATCAAGCCATTCAATGTCGTCATCGTCAAGGACACGGCGTTCGGCGAAGTCATGCTGGCGCGCACCGGCTACACGGGCGAAGACGGCTTCGAGATCGGCGTCGCCGCCACCCAGGTGGAAGCGCTGTGGAACGCCCTGGCGGCAGCAGGCGTCAAGCCGGCCGGCCTGGGCGCACGCGACACCCTGCGTCTGGAAGCGGGCATGAACCTGTACGGCCAGGACATGGATGAAAGCGTCAACCCGCTCGACGCGGGCCTGGCGTGGACCATCGACCTGGTCAGCGAGCGCGACTTCATCGGCAAGGCCGCCCTGCTGGCCCAAGGCCAGAACGCGCAATTCGTCGGACTGATCCTGCGCGAAAAAGGCGGCGTGCTGCGCGCCCACCAGAAAGTCATCATCGCCGGCAGCAGCGCCACGGGCGAAATCACCAGCGGCACCTTCAGCCCGACCATGCAGGAAGCGATCGCCCTGGCGCGCGTGCCGAACGGCGTGAAGGTGGGCGACACCGTGCACGTGGAAATCCGCGGCAAGCGGCTGGCCGCTTCCGTCGTCAAGCTGCCTTTCGTGCGTAACGGTAAAATCCTGGCTGCGTAAGGTTTTATAGAGCCGCCCGCAAGACCGTACAACCATAATCAATAACGAACACTTACCATCTGGAGCCACACATGAACATTCCTGCAGACCTGAAGTACACCGCATCCCACGAATGGGTACGCCTTGAAGGCGACGGCACGATCACCGTCGGCATCACCGAATACGCGCAGGATGCACTGGGCGACATCGTCTTCGTCGAACTGCCAACCGTGGGCAACACCTACGGCGCCGGCGACGACGCCGCCGTGGTGGAATCGGTCAAGGCAGCGAGCGACATCTACGCGCCGATCGCCGGCGAAGTCGTGGCCGTCAACGACGCCGTGGTCAATTCACCTGAATCGATCAACGCCGACGCTTACGCCAACTGGCTGTTCAAGATCAAGCCAGCCGACGTGTCGGCCCTGGACGGCTTGCTTGACGCTGCCGCCTATGGCGCCACCACCGGCGCGTAATCGCGTTTGATACACGGGCCGCGTTTGCGGCCCGTTTGCATTTTTTCTGCGCTGCGCCCGCGCGCCGCATCCCGGTTTTTCAGTCTTTTTTGGCCTCTATATCATGACCCGCACCAGCCTGACCCAACTCGAAGCACGCGATGCCTTCATCGCCCGCCACATCGGCCCCTCCCCTACCGAACAGCAAGCCATGCTGGCGACCCTCGGCTATCCATCGCGCGCCGCGCTGATCGACGCCCTGGTGCCGGCCAACATCCGCAACAAGGGCGCGCTGCCCCTGGGCGCGTACTCGCAGCCGATGCCGGAACAGGAAGCGCTGTCGCGCCTGAAAGCCATCGCCGGCAAGAACCAGGTGCTCAAATCCCTGATAGGCCAAGGGTATTACAATACCTTCACGCCCGGTGTCGTTTTGCGCAACATCTTCGAAAACCCGGCCTGGTACACGGCGTACACGCCTTACCAGCCGGAGATTTCGCAAGGCCGCCTGGAAGCCATTTTGAACTTCCAGCAAGTGATCACCGACCTCACCGGCATGGGCATCGCGAATGCCTCGATGCTGGACGAAGGCACGGCCGCCGCCGAGGCGATGACCCTGATCCAGCGCGTGGGCAAGTCGAAATCGAACGTGCTGTACGTCGCCAATGACGTGCTGCCGCAAACGCTGGAAGTGGTGCAGACGCGCGCCCAGCCGATCGGCATCGAGGTGCGCACCTTCGACCCGGCGGAGATCGAGTCGCTCGACGGCTGCTTCGGCGTGCTGCTGCAATACCCGGGCGTCAACGGCGTCGTGCGCGACTACCGCGCCGGCGTGGAAAAACTGCATGCGAACGGTGCCATGGTCATCGTCGCGGCCGACCTGCTGGCCCTGACCATGCTCACGCCACCGGGCGAATGGGGCGCCGACGTCGTCGTCGGCAACAGCCAGCGCTTCGGCGTGCCGCTCGGTTTCGGCGGCCCGCACGCGGGCTACCTGTCCACGCGCGATGAATTCAAGCGCAATATGTCGGGCCGCCTGGTGGGCGTGACCGTCGATGCGCAAGGCAACAAGGCCTACCGCCTGGCCCTGCAAACGCGCGAACAGCATATCCGCCGCGAAAAAGCCACCTCCAACATCTGCACGGCGCAAGTGCTGCTGGCCGTGATGGCCTCGATGTACGCCGTCTACCACGGCCCTGCCGGCCTGCTGCAGATCGCCCAGCGCGTGCACCGCTTTACGGGCGTGCTGGCGGCCAACCTGAAGACCCTGGGCTACGGCATCGCCAACGCCAGCTACTTCGACACCCTGACCGTCAACGTCGCCGATGCGGAAAAACTGCACGCGACGGCACTGAAGCACGGCGTCAACCTGCGCAAGGTCGACGCCACCCACGTCGGCCTGTCGCTGGACGAAACCACCACGCGCGCCGATATCGCGCTGCTGTGGACGGTCTTCGCCGACGGCGTCGCCAACGCGCCTGCCGCCCCGGACCTGGACGCCGTCGAAGCGGCCGTCACCAGCGCCCTGCCGGCGCAGCTGGCGCGCGAGAGCGCCTACCTGACCCACCCCGTCTTCAACAGCTACCACTCGGAACACGAGATGCTGCGCTACCTGCGCAGCCTGGCCGACAAGGACCTGGCGCTGGACCGCACCATGATCCCGCTCGGCTCGTGCACCATGAAGCTGAATGCGACGTCGGAAATGATACCCGTCACCTGGCCCGAATTTTCCAACATTCACCCGTTCGCGCCGGATGCGCAAACCGTGGGCTACCGCGAAATGATCTCGCAGCTGGAAGAGATGCTGTGCGCCTTGACGGGCTACGCCGCCGTCTCGCTGCAGCCGAACGCCGGCTCGCAGGGCGAATACGCGGGCCTGCTGGTGATCAAGGCCTACCATGAATCGCGCGGCGAAGGTCACCGCAACATCTGCCTGATCCCGTCGTCGGCGCACGGCACCAACCCGGCGTCGGCCAATATGGTCGGCATGCAGGTGGTCGTCACCAGCTGCGACGCCAACGGCAACGTGGACCTGGCCGACCTGAAGGCGAAGGCGGAAAAGCACAGCGCCAACCTGGCCTGCGTGATGGTCACCTACCCGTCCACCCACGGCGTGTTCGAGGAAGGCATCCAGGAACTGTGCGAGATCATCCACTCGCACGGCGGCCAGGTCTACATCGACGGCGCCAACATGAACGCGCTGGTCGGCGTGGCCGCTCCTGGCTCGTTCGGCGGTGACGTCTCGCACCTGAACCTGCACAAGACCTTCTGCATCCCGCACGGCGGCGGCGGACCAGGCGTCGGCCCGATCGGCGTCGGCGCCCACCTGGCGAAATTCCTGCCGAACCAGCGTTCCTCGGGCTACCAGCGCGACGCTGCCGGCATCGGCGCCGTCAGCGCCGCGCCATTCGGCTCGGCCAGCATCCTGCCGATTTCGTGGATGTACATCGCCATGATGGGCGCGGAAGGCTTGACGGCCGCCACCGAGACGGCGATCCTGGCGGCGAACTACATCGCGCGCCGCCTGGCGCCGCACTACCCTGTGCTGTACTCGGGCCACGACGGCCTGGTCGCGCACGAGTGCATCCTGGACCTGCGCCCGATCACGGACGCCACCGGCATCAGCAACGAAGACGTGGCCAAGCGCCTGATGGACTTCGGCTTCCATGCGCCGACCATGAGCTTCCCCGTACCGGGCACCCTGATGATCGAGCCGACGGAAAGCGAATCGAAGGTGGAGATCGACCGTTTCATCGACGCCATGATCGCCATCCGCGCGGAAATCGCCAAGGTCGCCAGCGGTGAATTCGACCACGACGACAACCCGCTGAGAAACGCGCCGCACACGGCACAGGTGTTGATGTCGGACAACTGGGAACGCAAGTACAGCCGTGAAATCGCCGCCTACCCGGTCGCGTCCTTGCGCCAGCGCAAATACTGGCCGCCGGTCGGCCGCGCCGACAACGTGTATGGCGACCGCAACCTGTTCTGCGGCTGCGCGCCCATCAGTTCCTACGAAGAGGAATAAACGCCAGGCGCCCGCTTTCGCGGGCCTGTCGGCGACAAGAAGGCAGGCCATTCGGCCTGCCTTTTTTCATGCACGCATGAACATGGCTGTGTAGCCTGGATTAGCGGAACGTAATCCAAGCTCGCCACCGGCTTTGTCAACGCTGTTGTCGGATTACGCGCTGGCACGCTAATCCGACCTACTGACTGGCGAAAGCCAGGGGCATTAAAACAGAACGGCAGACCGATGGTCTGCCGTTTTTTTATTGTCGCCAGCCTGATCGTTACAGGGCCAGCAAGGCCGCGCCCGGCACGGCCATGGCGCCGGCCACGATGGTCAGGCACACGACGTCGCGCCGCTCGCAGCGGGCGCGGTGCGAACTCCACGCCGCGAACAGCAGCGCCGCCGCGATACCGCTGAGCATAATGCCGAATTCCATCATGCCATCTCTCCCCGCGCCGCGGGGGCGCCTGCCTTGGCTTCCGTTCTCATCATCATCTCATCCTTTTCATAGTGTGTAAAAATGAAGGCTACCTACCGGTAGGCAGTAAGTGTACAATAAAAATGGCAGCGGCGTCCATGCCGCGCTTTTTTGACGATACAAAGGAAGAACAATGCAGCAGCAATCCCCCCTCCCCGCCGCCAGTCTCGGGCTGGCGGCCTCGCTGGCCCTGGTGGCCATCCTCGGCCCGGCCGGCATCGACATGTACCTGGCCTCGATGCCGGCCATGGCGCGCGAACTGCACACCTCGTATGCGAACGTGCAGCTGAGCCTAACCGTCTTCCTGCTGGCGCTGGGCGGCGGCCAGCTGCTGTGCGGCCCCCTGACGGACATGCTGGGCCGGCGCCGTCCACTGCTGGCGGGCATTGCCGTCTACATCGTGGCGGCCGTGTGGGCGTCGCAGGCGGAGCAGCTGTCCACCCTGCTGCTGGCGCGGACGCTGCAGGGCCTGGGCGCCGCGCTGACCCTGGTGGTGGTGATGAGCATGGTGCGCGACGTCGCCGACGGCGTCAAAGCGGCGCAACTGTTTGCCCTCCTGATGACCATCGTCGGCCTGGCGCCCGTGCTGGCGCCGGCCGTCGGCGGCTTGCTCGACGCGCATTACGGCTGGCGCGCGGTGATGCTGGCCCTGGCCGCCCTGGGCGCCGTAACCCTGCTCAATAGCACGCTGTTCCTGCCGGAAACCCTGCCGCCGGCCAGGCGCATCGCGCCGCGCGGCATGCACCGCACGTATGCGCGCATCGCGCTGGACCGCGCCTTCCTGCTGCCCGCGCTGGCCCTGTCCGCCAGCTTCTTCTTCCTCTTTGCGTACATCGGCGGCGCGTCGCTCGTCTACCAGCGCGATTTCGGCCTGTCCGCCGGCAGCTTCGGCCTCGTCTTCGGCGCCACGGGCGTGGCCGTGCTGCTGGGCGCGATGGCCAGCGGCCGCCTCGTGGGCCGCCACGGCATGGCGCGCCTCGGCGTGGCCGGCAGCGCCGCCATGCTGGGCGGCGCGGGACTGGCCCTGCTGGGCGCCTGGGCCGGCTTCGGCATCGCAGCCGTCGTGCCCGGCATGTTCGTGGCCCTGTTCGGCCTGGGCATCGCGGAAGCGGCGCTGATGGCCATGGCCATGGGCTCGCAGCAGCGGGCGCTCGGCTCCACGGCCGCGCTGCTGGGAGCCATCCAGATGAGCTTGTCGTCGCTGGCGACGCCGCTGGCGGCCAGCCTGTCCGAATGGGGGCCCGTGCCATGGCTGCTGTTCTTGACCGTGGCCGGCCTGCTGGTATCATGGCTGACCCTGGCAACTGCGCGCGTCCATCCGGCACGCGCCACCGGCCTGGCGGCGCACTGACGCCTCACCGAATACAACCCTGATGATCAAGAAACGCTCGGCTTCCGCCGATAAAATCTGTGCCGTTGCCGTTGGGCATTTTTCCGAACATGGCTACGATGCCTCGTCCCTCAGCGACATCGCCGAGCAGGCCGGCATGCGCAAGGCCTCGCTGTACTCGCACTTCGCCGGCAAGGACGCCCTCTTCCTCGATGTCTTCGCCGACGCGCTGGAAGAGGAACACGCGTTCATGCAAGCCTGCTTCGACGACGAGGCAAACCTGAGCCCGCTAACGCCGGCCACGGGCGGCCAGCTGGCCGGCGCCCTGTATTGCGACCGCATGGCGCAGCGCTACGCGGAGTCGGCCCACCTGCGCTTCCTGCTGCGCACGGCCTACCTGCCGCCCGCCACCTTGCGCGTGCAGGTCGGCAGCGGCTTCGAGGCGCTGCTGGTGCAGTTGCTCCAGTATTACGTCGCCAGCCTGGGCCGCCTGGCGCCGGCATTGCCTGCCGCGCGCATCGAGCTGTATGCGCAAGCCTACCTGGGCATCGTCGACAGCCTGCACGTCGAGCTGATCTACGCGGGCGGCGCCGCCCTGCAGCAGCGCCACGCGGCCCTGTGGCAGATCCTGTCCGACTCGCTGGCGATGGCGGTGCAGGCGGCCTGAAGCCGCGCGGTAGAAGGCCATGCAACATCGTGCCACAGCCACATTACACTTTGGAAACCTAAGATTTCTTCAGTTGACACCCTTGCAGCGCATCCATAAGATGCCCTCATTATTCATTTACGGAGTCCCACGTGGGTACTTGTTCTAGTGACAGTAGCCGATCTTGTATCGGTGATTGCCTCGGCAGCTAAACAGCAAGCAACGCGGAACTTCCTTTCCTCCGTGCCTTGCTGAGCAAGGTGCGGTGTCTCTCGCAGCCAGTCCGGCTGCGCGCCTCTCCCCCTCTTACCGATCGCGACCGGCTACTGACCCGGATTGCCCGCCAGCGCCATGCTTTGCCATGCGCGCTGGCGGCACGCAAGTCTTGCCTGCGGCTGCGCCGCCCGTCAACACCTCGTCGTGAAAGGAAGAGCCATGAATCTCTTCACCCGCTTATTCGAATCGTTCCTGCGCAAGCGCCACACGGCCGGCCATTTCCGCCGCCGCGCCATGCCGCTGGAAAACAGCACGGCCCGCCCCGTGCCCGACCACCTGGCGCGCCAGCTGCTGGCCGCCGCCCACGAAGACCTGGCGACGGCCCTGAACCGCCTGCATACGCGGGCCGAAGGCTTGCGCGATGCAGAGGCGCAAGTGATCGGCGCGCAAACGGGGCCGAACGAAGTCGAGCATGAAAAACCGCTGGCCTGGTACCAGCACCTGTGGCTGTGCTACAAGAACCCGTTCAACCTGCTGCTGACCGTGCTGGCCATCGTTTCCTACCTGACGGAAGACCCGAAGGCGACCATCGTCATCGGCACCATGGTGATCCTGTCGACCCTGCTGCGCTTCGTGCAGGAAGGCCGCTCGAACCGCGCCGCCGAACGCCTGAAAGCCATGGTCAGCAACACGGCCACCGTGCTGCGCAATGGCCAGCAGGGCGAGCTGCCGATCCGCCAGCTGGTGCAGGGTGACATCATCGTGCTGTCGGCCGGCGACATGATCCCCGCCGACTGCCGCTTGCTTTCCGCGAAAGACCTGTTCGTCAGCCAGGCCGCCATGACGGGCGAATCCCTGCCCGTGGAAAAGATGGCCGAGCTGGCCGACAGCGCGGGGCGCGACCCGATGGAGCTGGCCAACCTGCTGTTCATGGGCACGAATGTGATCTCGGGCGCCGCCACGGCGCTGGTCTTGGCTACCGGCAACCGCACCTATTTCGGCACCATCGCCACGCGCGTGACGGCCACCGAGCGCACGCCGACGGCCTTCGAGGCCGGCGTCAACAGCGTCAGCTGGCTGCTGATCCGCTTCGCCCTCGTGATGGCGCCGCTCGTGTTCCTGATCAACGGCTGGACCAAGGGCGACTGGATGGAAGCGTTCCTCTTCGCCCTGTCCGTGGCCGTGGGCCTGACGCCGGAAATGCTGCCGATGATCGTCACCAGCACCCTGGCCAAGGGCGCCGTGAAACTGTCGAAAAAGAAAGTCGTCGTCAAGCGCCTCGACGCCATCCAGAACTTCGGCGCCATGGACGTGCTGTGCACGGACAAGACGGGCACCTTGACGCAGGACAAGATCGTGCTCGAACGCCACACGGACGTCTTCGGCCAGCCGTCCGACGAGGTGCTGCAATTCGCCTATTTGAACAGCCACTACCAGACAGGCCTGAAAAACCTGCTCGATCGTGCCGTGCTCGACCATGTTGAACTGCAGACGGAAATGCAGCTGGCCCGCGACTATGTCAAAGTCGATGAAATCCCGTTCGATTTCGTGCGCCGCCGCATGTCCGTCGTCGTTTCCGAACGCGACGACCACCATGAGCTGATCTGCAAGGGCGCCGTCGAGGAAATCCTCGCCGCCTGCAGCCATCTGCGCCTGGGCGGCGTGAATATTCCCCTCGACGCCGCCCTGCTGGCCAAGGTGCTGGAGACCACGCACGGCTTGAATGCGGAAGGTTTAAGAGTGGTGGCCGTGGCCGTCAAGGAAGTGCCGCCGCATAAAACCGTGTATGGCGTGGCCGATGAAACGGCGCTGACACTGATCGGCTACGTCGCCTTCCTCGATCCACCCAAGGAATCGACGGCGCCCGCCCTGCGCGCGCTGGCGGAACACGGCGTGACGGTAAAAGTCTTGACGGGAGACAACCACCTGGTGACGGCGAAGATTTGCCGCGAAGTGGGCCTGGCCGTGCATGGCGTGCTGCAAGGCCCGCAGCTCGACGACATGGATGACGCCACCCTGGCCAGGGCGGCCGAGGACAACACCGTGTTTGCCAAGCTCAGCCCGCTGCACAAGGAGCGCCTCGTGCGCGCCCTGCGCGGCAATGGCCATATCGTCGGTTTCATGGGCGACGGCATCAACGATGCGCCGGCCCTGCGCGCGGCCGACATCGGTATTTCCGTCGATTCGGCCGTCGATATCGCCAAGGAAGCGGCCGACATCATCCTGCTGGAAAAGAGCCTGATGGTGCTGGAAGAAGGCGTGCTGGAAGGCCGCCGCACCTTCAGCAACATGCTCAAATACATACGCATGACGGCCAGCTCGAACTTCGGCAATGTGTTTTCCGTGCTGGTGGCCAGCGCCTTCCTGCCATTTTTACCGATGCTGCCGCTGCACTTGCTGGTGCAAAACCTGCTGTATGACGTGTCGCAGATCGCCATCCCGTTCGACAACGTCGACGCCGAACTGATCCAGCAGCCGCTGAGCTGGAACCCGCGCGACATCGGCCGCTTCATGGTGTTCTTCGGCCCCATCAGCTCCATCTTCGACATCAGCACGTTCATCCTGATGTGGCATGTGTTTGGCGCGAACAGCCCGGAACAGCAGACCCTGTTCCAGTCCGGCTGGTTCGTCGTGGGCCTGCTGACGCAAACCCTGATCGTGCACCTGATCCGCACGCCCAGACTGCCCTTCATCGACAGCATCGCGTCCGTGCCCCTGCTGGTGGCGACGACGGCCATCATGGCCGTGGGCGTGTTCCTGCCGATGGGACCGCTGGCGAGCTATTTCAAGCTGCAGGCTTTGCCGCTGGGCTACTTCCCCTGGCTGCTGGGCATTCTCGTCTGCTACACCCTGCTGACGACGTTCATGAAACGCGTGTACCTGCGCAAATTCGGCTGGCAATAGTATGATGGGCCGCTCTTACCCCTACAAAAGGCGCGCATGAGCGGCTCTTCTCTTTCCAAGCGTAATCTCGCCCTGCTGCTGTCGGCCCTGGTGTTTCCCGGCAGCGGGCATTTCGTCATCGGCCGCAAGGCGCGCGGCTGCCTGTTCCTTGTTCCTGCCCTGGTCGCGCTGGCATTCGTATTGCGCCAGATCATGGCACGCTTGGACCAGGTCATGGCACAGATCGACAGCGGCGCCCTGCCCCTCGACGTGCAGCTGATCGTGGAAAGAGTCGATGCGCTGTCCGCCAACGACGGCCCGGCCATGACGGTGGCCGTGGGCGTGCTGGTGCTGTGCTGGCTCGGCAGCCTGGTCGATACCGTGCTGTTGAAACCTTAGGATCAACGTCAAACGAGCGTCAAGCCGCATCGTCCTTGACGCGGCGCGTCTTCGGTCCGCGAATGGCGGCGATGCGCGCCTCGCTGCGTTCCTGCACGCGGCCGCTGAACCAGCCCTGCACATCGGCGCCAAAGCCGGCCGGCGCCACGCTGCCGAAACCTTGCGCCAGGTCCAGCAAGCTGGTCTTGGCCAGTTCGGCGCGCATGCTTTTCTCGGCGCGCAGCATCAGCGCATGGATGCCGCACACGCCGCTCGTCATCCAGCCCGGCGGCTCGCCTGCGTACAAGGTGCAGCGGCTGCGGATCTGCTGGCAATCGAACAGCGGTTTCGGCCCTTCGATGGCATCCACCACGTCGAGCACGCTGATCTCGCCCGCAGGGCGCGCCAGCTGGTAGCCACCACGGATGCCTTCGGACGCCGTCACGATGCCCGCCTTCTCCAGCTTGGGAAAGATTTTCGCCAGGAAGGAGACGGAGATGCCCTGCAACTCCGCCAGGTCGCGGCTGCTGGCAGGCTCGGCAAGCGGCTGGGCCAGATACAGCAGGCAATGCAAGCCATACTCGGTGCCGCTTCCATAATGTGCCATGATGCCATTCCTCCGTTGCAAAACGGGGACTTTATCACTCCACGTTAGCTGCCGCAAGGCGCGACTACAGCGACAGTTCGAACGCCGGATCGGCGGCGGCCAGCGCTGCGGCGCTGTCGGCCGGTGGATAGATCACGCGGCCATTGATGGTCACCTTCATGGCCTTGCCCTCGCTGCCCGTCAGCCACACCTTGCGCTCCCAGCCCTGCGTCACGACCGCGCCCCACGCCCCCAGGTCCAGGCAAGTCACATAATACGGCTGGCGGTAGGGCCGCGTCGCCAGTCCCAGCAGGTCTGCCACGGCATTGTCGCCCGACGAGCGGCCAAGGAACATGGCGTGCTGGCAGCTCATCAGCGTGTGATTGCCTGCGTCATCCGTGGCGGCGACGGCGGCGTCGCCCGTGGCAAAAACCTTGCCGGCGCCAGGCACGCGCAAGTCAGGCGCCACCCGCAGGCGTCCCGCGGCATCTTTCTCGCCGGGAATCTGCGCCGTCAGCGCGCTGGCCCGCACGCCCGCCGTCCACACCACGGTGTGCGCCTCGATGCGCTCGCCATCGGCGGTGCTCAAGCCGCCCGCGTCGATGGCGGCGACCGCCGAACCAAGCCGGCATTCCACGCCCAGCTCAGCCAGCGCCTGTTCGATCACGGGGCGCGGTCCCGGCCCCAGGTCGGGACCGATATCGGATGCCCGCTCGACAATGATCACCTTGATATCGGCATCCGCGCCCAGGATGGCGCGCAGGCGCGACGGCAGTTCGGCCGCCAGCTCGATGCCCGTGAAGCCGCCGCCGGCCACGACGACGGTATTGCGCGCGGCCGATGCGGGCCGGGCGGCCAGCGCGTGCAGGTGCGCATCGAGCGCCACCGCTTCGTCGCGCTGGTCGGTGCTGAAGGCAAACTCTTGCAGGCCAGGGATATTCGGCCGGAACAGGCTGCTGCCGGCCGCCAGCACCAGGCGGTCGTAGGCCACGCTCGAACGGCTGCCATCGGCGGCCACGATGTCGACTTCGTCGCTGTCGCTGCGGATGGCTTCGACCTTGCCGGCGATGAAGCGCACACCCGTGTCGTCGAACAGTTGCTGTAACGGCGCCACCATGCTCGCGGGCGCCGGTTCGTACAGGCGCGGGCGCATCGTCAGCATGGCTTCCGGCGCCACCAGCGCCACTTCGACCTCGCCGGCGGGCATATTTTCCAGCCTCAGGCGACGCACGGCCGCCAGGGCACTCCACAATCCGGCAAAGCCGGCACCAATGATCAATACGCGCTGTGTCATGTTTTTCTCCTTGAGTTGATAACGCAGACTATATCACTCCGCGTTATAGCGTGCAAGCGGGCATGCAAAAACGCGACAGCCTGCCTTGCGGTCTGTGCCGCACTCGCGTAGATTCGCGGCACGACGACGAGGGAAAGCCCCATGCAACAGGAACTGGAAACATTGCTGACAGCAGCGTTCAAGAGCGAGCGGGCGC
The DNA here is from genome assembly GCF_030397695.1 of Janthinobacterium sp. SUN118. Classification (NCBI taxonomy): domain Bacteria; kingdom Pseudomonadati; phylum Pseudomonadota; class Betaproteobacteria; order Burkholderiales; family Oxalobacteraceae; genus Janthinobacterium; species Janthinobacterium sp. SUN118. The sequence continues at coordinate 3,307,144 of NZ_JAPUBV010000001.1, forward strand.
AGGCGCGCCGGCTGGCCGCGCTGGAAGGCATCGCGGACGACACGGCGCTGCAGCGGATACTTGAACAGGCATCCGGCACCTTGGGTCTGGCCGCCCTGCTGGCGACACGGCTGCAGGCGCATGCCGCCGAAGCGCAGCGCAAGGCGCAAAAAATCAGCGACCGCCAGCAGGCGCAGGCGGCGCGGCGCGTGCAGGCGGTGCCGGCTTCGGCCTGGCGCGGCTGGTTCGATGGCTCGGCCCACCCGAACCCGGGCAAGCTGGGCATAGGCGCCCTGCTGCTGGGGCCGCATGGCGAACGCATCGAAGTGAGCCAGGCGGCCGGCCATGGCAATAGCAGCGAGGCGGAATATGCGGCCCTGACGGCCGTGCTGCAGGCGGCACTCGGCGTGCGCCCGCCCCAGCTCTTGCTGTATGGCGACAGCCAGGTGGTGATCAATGACGTGCTGGGGACGACGCCGGTCGGCGCCAGGGGGCTGGAAACGCAGCGGGCCACCGTCGTGGCCCTGCTGGAACAATTCAATGATGTAACGTTGCGCTGGATTCCGCGCCACCGCAATGGCGAGGCGGACCGGCTGTCGCAGCTGGCGATCGCCGGCTGGGTGGAGGAGGAGGCTATTCCTCCGTTGGCAGATTAAGCGGCGCGGCCGATCCGCAAGGCTTCCTTCGGCTCTTTCGCCAGCGGCCGCTTCATCCCCTTCAAGCCGCTGACGCTGGCTTGCTGGCCATTGAGCTTGAACACGCTGACGACTTGCGCCAGGTTGTGCGCCTGGTGCTGCATCGATTCGGCGGCGGCCGCCGATTCTTCCACCAAGGCTGCATTTTGCTGTGTCACGGCATCCATCTGGCCGATGGCGCGGTTGATCTCGTCGATGCCCACGCTTTGTTCGCTGCTGGCGGCCGTGATTTCCGTGATGATGTCGCTCACGCGCTGCACGCTGTCGACGATGTCGTTCATGGTCGAACCGGCCTGCGCCACCAGCATGCTGCCCGCGTTGACCTGCTCCACCGAGGCGCCGATCAGGGTCTTGATCTCTTTCGCGGCGCTGGCCGAACGCTGCGCCAGGTTGCGCACTTCGGACGCCACGACGGCAAAGCCGCGGCCCTGCTCGCCCGCGCGCGCCGCTTCCACGGCCGCGTTCAAGGCCAGGATATTCGTCTGGAAAGCGATGCCGTCGATCACGGAAATGATGTCGACGATCTTGTTCGACGAGGCATTGATCGATTCCATCGTGCCCACCACCTGCGCCACCACCTCGCCGCCCTTGACGGCCACCTGCGCCGCCGACGCCGCCAACTGATTCGCCTGGCGCGCATTGTCCGCGTTCTGCTTCACGGTGCTGGTTAGCTCTTCCATCGACGAGGCCGTCTCTTCCAGCGAACCGGCCTGCTCTTCCGTGCGGCTCGACAGGTCCTGGTTGCCGGCGGCAATTTGCGTCGACGAGGTGGCGATGCTGTCCGTGCCGCTGCGCACTTCGCTGACGATGGTCAGCAAGCTCGTGTTCATGTCTTTCAGGGCCAGCAGCAGTTGCCCGGTTTCATCCTTGGCGCTGGCGTCGATCTGCGCCGTCAAGTCGCCATCGGCCACCTTGCGCGCCACGTCCACGGCCGTGCGCAGCGGGCGCACGATGCCCATCGTCAACAACCAGGCGCACACGACGCCAAAGCCCAGCGCCAAGGCAGCCAGCACCAGCAGCAGGTTGCGGCTGGTCTTGGCCACTTCATCGATATCGCGCGCTGTGGCGTCGATGCTGGCGCGCTGGTGTTCCAGCATATTCATGATGACTTTCTGGTACTTCGCCGAGCCCGGCACGAAGACGGCCTGAAAAGCCTTTTCCGCCTCGGCTTCCTGGCCGCCCGCCTTCAGTTTCGACACTTGCTCGCGCGCATCCAGATACACCTTGCGCTGTTCGCTGACCTGGCGGAACAGTTCCGTTTCTTGCGGACCAGAAATCAGGGCTTCGATTTTCTTTTGCAGTTCGCCCGAGACGACGGACGACTGTTTCGCTTCTTCCGCGAAATACGCTCCCAGCGACGTGTCGGCGCTGCGCACGATGGCCGTGGTGCGGCGGATGCCGCTGTCGATCTTGCTGTACCAGTCGGAAATATAGCGTTCCTTGGCCAGCGGCTGCTCCATCATGTTGCGCGTGGCCGTGGCCACGTCATGCAAGCGCCACACGCTGATGCCCGTAATAAGCATGGAAAACAGCAAAATCACGGCAAAACCCAGGCCGAGGCGCACACCAATACTGACGTTTCTTAACAAATTCATGTGAATATCCTAAAAAAGCGGAACCAGACTACAAAAGAGTACAAAGGAAAGGCCGAACACGGCAGCCACTGCCGCGGGCAAGCAGTGCTGCGCTTGCCCCTGATATTGAATATGCGCTTAGCCCAGGCGCAAGGCTGGCGGCGACGCCGGGCGCCGGGCGCCCTGCAAACCGCCGGCCATGGCTTGCTGGCCATTGAGCTTGAACACGCTGACGACTTGCGCCAGGTTGTGCGCCTGGTGCTGCATCGATTCGGCGGCCGCCGCCGATTCCTCCACCAAGGCTGCATTTTGCTGTGTCACGGCATCCATCTGGCCGATGGCGCGGTTGATCTCGTCGATGCCCACGCTTTGCTCGCTGCTGGCGGCCGTGATTTCCGTGATGATGTCGCTCACGCGCTGCACGCTGTCGACGATGTCGTTCATGGTCGAACCGGCCTGCGCCACCAGCATGCTGCCCGCGTTGACCTGCTCCACCGAGGCGCCGATCAGGGTCTTGATCTCTTTCGCCGCCGAGGCTGAACGCTGGGCCAGGTTGCGCACTTCGGACGCCACGACGGCAAAGCCGCGGCCCTGCTCGCCCGCGCGCGCCGCTTCCACGGCCGCGTTCAAGGCCAGGATATTCGTCTGGAAAGCGATGCCGTCGATGACGGAAATGATGTCGACGATCTTGTTCGACGAGGCATTGATCGATTCCATCGTGCCCACCACCTGCGCCACCACCTCGCCGCCCTTGACGGCCACCTGCGCCGCCGACGCCGCCAACTGATTCGCCTGGCGCGCATTGTCCGCGTTCTGCTTCACGGTGCTGGTCAGCTCTTCCATCGACGAGGCCGTCTCTTCCAGCGAACCGGCCTGCTCTTCCGTGCGGCTCGACAGGTCCTGGTTGCCGGCGGCAATTTGCGTCGACGAGGTGGCGATGCTGTCCGTGCCGCTGCGCACTTCGCTGACGATGGTCAGCAAGCTCGTGTTCATGTCTTTCAGGGCCAGCAGCAGTTGCCCGGTTTCATCCTTGGCGCTGGCGTCGATCTGCGCCGTCAAGTCGCCATCGGCCACCTTGCGCGCCACGTCCACGGCCGTGCGCAGCGGGCGCACGATACCCATCGTCAACAACCAGGCGCACACGACGCCAAAGCCCAGCGCCAAGGCAGCCAGCACCAGCAACAGGTTGCGGCTGGTCTTGGCCACTTCATCGATATCGCGCGCCGTGGCGTCGATGCTGGCGCGCTGGTGCTCCAGCAAGTCCAGCACCATCTTCTGGTACTTGGCGGCGGCCGGCACGAAGGTTTTTTCAAACACATCGTTGGCGGCCTCGACCTGCGATTCGCCCTTCAGCTTGTAGACCTGGTCGCGCGAACCGATATACACCTTGCGCTGCTCCAGCAAGCCCGCGAACATGGCCTTTTCCTCCGGCTTGTCGATCAATGCCTCGATCTTCTTTTGCAGCTCGGCCGAGCTGGCCGACGAGACTTTCGATTCCTCGGCGAAATAGCCGCTGAGCGAGGTGTCGCTGCTGCGGGCGATGGCGATCGTGCGGCGCACGGCGCTGTCGATGCGGCCATACCAGTCGGAAATATAACGTTCCTTGGCCAGCGGCTGCTCCATCATGGTGCGCGTGGCCGTGGCCACGTCATGCAAGCGCCACACGCTGATGCCGGTAATAAGCATGGAAAACAGCAAAATCACGGCAAAACCGAGTCCGAGCCGGACACCGATGCTGACGTTGCGTAATACATTCATGTAACTATCCTAAAAAGCCCCAAGGCCAGCGTGGCAACAGGCTGGCGATCCCGCTCAAGAGCGGGCGCTGGCTGGCCGCTATAGCGAATCGGCATAAAAAGTGAAACTGGCGCACGGTTCGGCTGAACCGTGCGCCAGGAAATGCGCTAGCGTGCGCCTTGCAGAAAAAGCAAACAATGCTTAGGGTCAATTGTTTCTCAAAAAACCCTCCCGGCACCGGGGTGTCAGGACATGTCGAGGGCAATGCAACGCCGTCCTGGACTTTTCCTGGTGGCCTAGGCGGCCAGTTTCTCGATCAGACCCATGTCGGCGCTGGACATCAGCTGGTCGATATCGACCAGAATCAGCATGCGCTCGTCGATGGTGCCGAGGCCGATCACGTATTCCGTGTTGATCGAACGGCCCATGTCCGGCGCCGGCTTGATCTGTTCGGGCAGCAAGGTGGTGACGTCGGAGACGCGGTCGACCACCATGCCCACCACGCGGTTGCCGATATTGAGGATGATGACGACGGTGAACTGGTCGTAGCTGGGCGTGCCCAGGTTGAACTTGATGCGCATGTCGACGATCGGCACGATGATGCCGCGCAGGTTGACCACGCCCTTGACGAACTCGGGGGCGTTGGCGATGCGCGTCGGCGTTTCATAGCTGCGGATTTCGCTGACTTTCTGGATGTCGATGCCGTACTCTTCCTGGCCCAGGGTAAAAGCCAGGTATTCGGCAGCCTTGGCAACGGCCGCGCCAGATTCGCTGGAAGTGGTGCTCATGATAATCCTTTAGTTAAATCGCCCGGGGGCGCAGGCCACGGCACGCTGCATGCATGCCGTTGACGTGACAAGAGCCATCCGCAAGGAATGGCTCCGACTTATATGTTTTTGCAAATACTTTCCTGCAATTAGCTTATGCTTCTAATTTCCGTGCGGCAATGTTACCCCATGTAAATTTTACATGCACTAAAAAAGAGCGTCTGGCGGCGGGCTTCATTGCCAAAGAGGAAATTACGTGGCAAAAACGGCACGCTGCGCGGCACCCATCGGATCGCCGGCACAGGCGCCGGCACGGCCCGGCCCGTCGTTTTATGCCACACTGCGGCCTTTGCCTCCCTTGTCTTTTAGAAGTCTGAACCATGCATACCTTGCTTTCCCAATGGCAGCCGCGCCTGCTGGCGCTGGCCACGGCCGGCCTCGGCGACGACAGCGCCCACGACATCAACCACCTGCACCGCGTCTGGCGCAATGCCGAACTCCTGCTGCAGGAGCATGCCGACGCCGATGCGCTCGTGGTCTTGGCCGCCTGCTATCTGCACGACCTGGTCAACCTGCCGAAAAACCATCACGAGCGCCACCTGGCGTCGCGCCAGGCGGCCGCGCTGGCGTGCCGCCAGCTGGCGGAACTCGGTTTCCCGGCGGATAAACTCGCTGCCGTCGGCCACGCCATCGAAACGCACAGCTTTTCCGCCAATCTGCCGCCGCACACCATCGAAGCGCAAATCGTGCAGGATGCCGACCGCATCGATGCACTCGGCGCCGTGGGGCTGGCGCGCCTGTTCTATACGGCGGCGCGCATGGACAGCGCGCTGGCGCATGGCGCGGACCCGCTGGCGCAGCATCGCGAACTTGACGACAAGGCATATGCGCTCGACCATATCGTCACCAAGCTGGACAAGCTGCCCGGCAAGATGCAGACGGCGGCGGGCCGCGCCCTGGCCGAACGACGCCTGGCCGTGCTGACGGATTTCCGCGCCACCTTTGCCGCCGAATGGGGCGCCGCTTCCGGTCCGGCTTGATGGCGATAGCCAGCATCGCGCATGCTGTCTATAATATAAGGCTCAGCTATCGCGCCACGGCAGCACCGCGTCGGCGCAACGCCAACAACTGAACCCCGCTGGCCGCACGCCTGCGCGGGGTGTGCGCCGAAAGCATGCATGTCCGATAAAACCAGCCCCGACAGCCATTCCACGTCTTCCCCCGCCGCGCCTGCGCGTGCCGGCAACCTCAATTTCATCCTCGTCTGCGTCTTCATCGACATGCTGGGCATCGGCCTGGTGGTGCCCGTGCTGCCCATCCTGATCGGCGACTTTGTCGACGGCAAGGATGCGCAGGCGTTCTGGTACGGCATCATGGCGGCCGTCTTCGGCTTGCTGCAATTCATCTTCATGCCCATGCTGGGCGCCATCAGCGACCGCGTGGGGCGCCGCCCCGTACTGCTGTATTCGATGGCGGGCATGAGCGTCAACTTCCTCACCACGGGCTGGGCGCCCAACCTGGCCTGCCTGTTCATCGGCCGCGTCATCGGCGGCGTCTCGTCGGCCAGCATGTCCGTCGCGGCCGCGTATGCATCCGACGTCTCCACGCCGGACAACCGCGCCAAGAGCTTCGGCAAGATCGGCGCCGCCTTCGGCCTGGGCTTCATCTGCGGCCCCATGCTCGGTGGCCTGCTGGGCGAAATCAATCTGCACCTGCCGTTCTACGTGGCGGCGGGCCTGTCGGCAGCCAATTTCATCTATGGCTACTTCATGGTGCCCGAATCGCTGGCACGGGGACCGGGGCCGCGCGCGCCGTTCACCCTGGCCCGCATCAACCCGTTCGCGGCCCTGCTGAAACTGGCGCGCCGCACGGAAATCCGCGGCCTCGTGGTGGCTTTCGGCCTGATGACGTTTGCGCAGATGATGCTCAACACGACGTGGGTGCTGTACACGCACTTCCGCTTTGACTGGACGCCGCGCCAGAACGGCATCGCCCTGTTCTGCGTGGGACTGTGCGCGGCCGTGGTGCAGGCGGGCCTGCTGGGCATCCTCATCAAGCGCTTTGGCGAAGTGCGCCTGTCGCTGCTGGGCATGGCGTCGGGCGCCCTCACCTATCTGCTGTATGGCCTGGCCACGCAGGGCTGGATGATGTATGCGCTGATCCTGTGCAATCTGCTGGCCTTTGCCGCCGGCCCGGCCCTGCAAGGCATCATCTCGAAGTCATCCAACGCCGGCGAACAGGGAGAATTGATGGGCTCCCTGCAATCGATCAGCAGCCTGGCCATCATCATCATGCCTTTGCTGGGCAGCATGATCCTCGGCGAAGTGAGCCACCTGCCGGCGCAGGACTGGCGCATCGGCAGCACCTTCTATCTGTGCGCCATCATGCAAACTGGGGGCATCGTCGTGGCCTGGCGCTACTTCAAGGCGCAGCGCCAGACGCGACTTGCGGTTTCCACCACAAAGTAGTCAGCAGGATAATATTGCATTTGAGAAATAAATAGGCGAGAATGGGGAATCAGCCGCGCGTTACCGACGTCCGGCATTCGATGGTGAGCAAGGATGGGTATGACTGACTTTTATTCCAGCGCCTGGCGCCGAACCGTGGCCATGCTGGCGCTGGCGCTGCCATCCCTGGCTGGCGCGCAATGCTCGCGCGACATCCAGGTGCCCGTGGCGGCCATCGGCGCCAGCGTGGTGATCAATGGTGCCAGCATCGGCGGCATCTACCCCGACATGCTGCGCAGCATGGGCGCCAAGGTCGGCTGCCATTTCGTCTTCACGGCCGTGCCCCGCGCGCGCCTGGAAGCGATGTTCGAGACGGGCAAGGCGGACATGCTGATCCCCGCCAGCAGCACGCCGCGGCGCGACCAGCACGGCCTGTTCATCCCCCTGATGGGTAACCGGCCCCTGCTCATTTCGCTGCAAGGCGCGCGCGCCCCCATCAACACCATGCAGGAATTGATGGAGCGGCGCGAATTGCGCGTGGCGCTCGTGCGCGGCTACGACTATGGCACGCCGTACCAGGCGCTGGCCAAGGAACTCTCCAGCCAGGGCCGCCTGTTCTACGAGGTCGACGCGCTGTCCGTGGCACGCCTGATGCAAAGCGGCTTCATCGACGCCACCATCATGAGTCCCACCATCCTCGCCGGCGTGGCGCAAAACGATGCGCGCGTGTACGGCCTGGCGGACCGCCTGCGCCTGGAAGCGCTGCCCGAGCTCCCCTGGGGCATGAGCGGCGTCTATCTGTCGCGCAAGACCTTGACGGCCGATGACCAGGCCACCCTGCGCGAACTGCTGGAAAAGGCGGGCCGCTCGGGCACGCTGATGGATGGCTTCCAGCGCCATCACCGGCAGGAACTCTTGTCGCTGAGCATACGTCCCCGCTAGGGCCCTCGCATGTCGGGTTTGGTCGTCGCCGTCGTCCTGTTTGCCGCCCTGCTGCACGCCAGCTGGAACGCCATCGTCAAGTCGGGCAAGGATACCTTTCTCAGCACGGTGCTGGTCTCCGTCGGCGCGGCCCTGATTTCGCTGGCGGTCCTGCCATTCGTCGCTGCTCCCGCGCCCGCCAGCTGGCCCTACCTGGCTGCCTCGGCCGTGGCCCAGCTGGCCTATTATTCGCTGCTGGCGGCCGCCTACAAGGCGGGCGACATGAGCCACGCCTACCCCCTGATGCGCGGCAGCGCGCCGCTGATCGTCGCGCTGGCCAGCTGGCCGCTGATCGGCGAGCGCCTGTCCTTCACGCAGATGGGCGCCGTCGGCTGCATCTGCGCCGGCATCTTCGCCCTGTATGTTGCCTCGCGCACGCCCGCCATCGGCGGCATGCCGAAAAACACGGGGCGCGCCACGGCCTTTGCACTGGGCAATGCCTGCGTCATCGCCAGCTACACGCTGATCGACGGCATCGGCGTGCGCCTGTCCGGCGCGCCGGCCACCTATACCATGTGGATTTTTGTCTTGAACGGCGCCGGACTCTTGCTGTGGACGGCGGTGCGCCGCCCGGCCGACCTGCTGGCGTATGCGCAAACGCAATGGCAGCTGGCCGCGTTCGGCGGTTTCGGCACCCTGGCCTCGTATGGCCTGGCCCTGTGGGCCATGACGCAGGCGCCCGTGGCCGCCATCGCCGCCCTGCGCGAAACGTCGATTTTGTTCGCCATCGCCATCGCGGCCCTGTTCCTGCGCGAAAAAATCAGCCCCCGCCGCTACCTGGCCATCGGCCTGATCGCGGCGGGCGCCGTGCTGATGCGCGCAGGCTAAGGCTTACTCGTTCGGCGCGATCGGCAACTCGATGGCGCTGGCCGCCCCTGCCGCGTGGTACACGCGCTGCGTGGCCTTTCTATAATGGCCCGGGTCGGCCAGGAAGATGTTCGGCACGTAGTTTTGCGGGTTGCGGTCATACAGCGGGAACCAGCTCGACTGTATTTGCACGGCGATGCGGTGGCCGGGCAGGAAGACGTGATTCGCGTTCGGCAAGGCGAAGCGGTAGCGCTCGACCTTGCCTGCCGGTATCGGCGTCGGGTGCTCGAAGCTGTCGCGGTAGCGCCCGCGGAAGATATCCATCGCCACGCCCAGCTGGTAGCCGCCCATGGCCGGCTGCGACGGCACTTCGTCCGGATACACGTCGATCAATTTCACCACCCAGTCGGCATCCGTGCCGCTGGTGGCGGCAAACAGGTTGACCATCGGTGCGCCGGCGATGCGCACGGCTGTTTTCAAGGGCTCGGAAACATAGCTGAGCACGTCCGTGCGGTCGGCATAGCCGCGCTGGTCGCTGACCAGCCATGGCTTCCACACGTCGCCATCGTTCAGGCGCACGGGACGGGGCACGAAGGGCACGGGCTTGGCGGGATCGGCCACGTATTCATCGAAGGCGCCTTCAGCCGCATCCGCGGCGCCCGATGGCGTCGCAAAGCCCAGCTTGTAGCCATCCTGCAGATAGATCGGCGTCAGCTTGGTGTCGCACGTCTCGCACGCCAGCGGCCACTGCTGCAGGCGCTGCCACTGGTTCGTGCCGCTCTGGTACGACACCACGGGCGCCGTGTTCGCGTCCGGCGCGCCATCCTTCAGGTACTGGTTGAGGAATGGCTGCATGACTTTGGCACGGAACTGGCGCGCCGTGTCGCCGTCGAACTTCAAGGCGCCCAGGCTCGAACCTTCATAGTTGACGCCGCTGTGGCGCCACGGGCCGATGGCCAGGTAATTGAGGTTGTTGCGCTTGTCGCGCCCTTCCATCGCCGCGTAGGTGGCGTACGGGCCATAGATGTCTTCCTGGTCCCATTGCCCCACCACGTGCATGGTGGGCACGATCAGCGGACGCTTGGCGAGGATCTTGTCGAGCGCCTGTTCCTGCCAGTAGCTGTCATAGGCCGGGTGTTCGAACAGCTTTTTCGTGTACGTCAGCTTGTCGATGCCGAACTTCTTCGCGTAGTCGCCGGCCGAGCCGATGCGCAGGTAGGCGTCGTAATCGTCATACACGCCGAGGGCCGGCGATTCGCCGCCGCCGCGCACGCTGGTCTGGCCCGCGATGTACGACAGGCTCGGCATGCGGAAGGCGCCGTTGTGGAACCAGTCGTCGCCGCGCCAGCCATCGACCATGGCGCTCATGGGGATGGCCACCTTCAGCGCCGGATGCGGGTCGACCAGGGCCATCAGCACCGTGTGGCCCTCGTAGGAAGAGCCCAGCATGCCCACCTTGCCATTCGTTTCCGGCACGTTTTTCACGAGCCAGTCGATGGTGTCCCACGCATCGGTGACATTGTCGACCTTGGTATTGTTCAGCGGGCCGCGCACGGGACGCGTCATCACGTAATCGCCTTCGGAGCCGTACTTGCCGCGCACGTCCTGGAACACGCGGATATAGCCGTTTTCCACCAGGGTGTCGTCGCCCTGCGGCAAGGTGGCCAGCATGCTGGGGCTGGCGGCGCGCTGGGCCCGGCGTGCCGCGTTGTACGGCGTGCGCGTGAGCATGATCGGCGCTTTTTGCGCCCCTTTCGGCACGACGATCACCGTGTACAGCTTGACGCCGTCGCGCATGGGCACCATCACCACGCGCTTGACGTAATCATTCAGATCCGGCATCACCAGCTTGGCGCCGATATCGGGCGCCATCGGCGGCGTTTGCGCCAGCACGGGGGCGGCAAACACGGAATTCAAGGTGGTACTCAAAGCCAAGGCCAGACCGGTGAGCCGGACGGGGGACGCAACGCGCATACTGTTCTCCAATGGGTTCTTGCCACGTAAAAGTGGCCGAATGGCAATAGTACCCGGAAAGCAAGGCCAGCAGAAGGCAAGCTTCTGACGCGGCGCAGCAGATAAATCGGACCGCAACTTGACAGAACGCGTCCGAACTGCAACCATAACGCCATGAAATTTATTCATTCACAACACGCCCGCTTGAATTGGTGGTCCCGCTCACTCCGCGCGGCCACTGCATAGTGATGTGATTTATGATCAACGCCGCCTCGATCGGTGGCGTAACAGGCTGGAGCCTGGATCATCCCCGATGCAGGCGGCTCGAAAGGAAACTTGATGAGCTTGCCTAATACCCCCGCTACCCCAGACACCGAGAATACCCCTGCCGCGCCGCTGTCGGCCGCCGCCATCGCTTCGCAATCCGTGATCCTGACGGGCGACCGTCCTACCGGCCCCTTGCACCTGGGTCATTTCGTGGGCAGCCTGCGCGACCGCGTTGCCTACCAGAACAGCTACAAGCAATTCATCATGCTGGCCGACGCGCAGGCGCTGACGGACAATATGGACGACATCGACAAGGTGCACCGCAACGTCGTCGAAGTGGCGCTCGACTACCTGGCCGTCGGCATCGATCCGACGAAAACCACGGTCTTCATCCAGTCGCAGATCCCGGAACTGGCCGAGCTGACCTTTTATTACCTGAACATCGTCACCGTGGCACGCCTCGAGCGCAACCCTACCGTCAAGGAAGAGATCCGTTTGCGCGGCTTCGAGCGCGACATCCCGGCCGGCTTTTTGACCTATCCGGCCAGCCAGGCGGCCGACATCACGGCCTTCAAGGCGGGCGTGGTGCCCGTGGGCGAAGACCAGATTCCGATGATCGAGCAGACGAATGAAATCGTGCGCCGCTTCAACCGCATGTACAACCGTGAAGTGCTGATGGAATGCAAGGCGCTGGTACCGGACATCGGCCGCCTGCCCGGCATCGACGGCAAGGCGAAAATGAGCAAGTCGCTGGGCAACACCATCAACCTGGGCGCGACCTCGGCCGAAATCACGGCCGCCGTGAAAAAAGTCTATACCGACCCGCTGCACCTGCGCGTGGAAGACCCGGGCCACCTGGAAGGCAACATCGCGTTTACCTATCTGGACGCCTTCGACCCGGAAAAAGCGGCGCTGGCCGAGATGAAGGCCCATTACGTGCGCGGCGGCCTGGGCGACAGCATCGTCAAGAAACGCCTGGACGTGGTCTTGCAGGAACTGCTGGCGCCGATCCGCGCGCGCCGCGAGGAATTCGCCAAGGACAAGGGACAAGTCATCCAGATGCTGAAGGAAGGCACCTTCAAGGCGCGCGAAGTGGCGGCCCGCACGGCCGATGAAGTCAAGTCGGCGCTGGGTCTGAACTACTTCTAAGCTGCTTCTCATTAACAAATAGCAATAGCAAACTGATGCGCCTTGGCGGAGTCGGGTAAAATCCCGCTTCCCCCAGGGCGCAATTCATTTGTCACCGTGGCACCAGCAATCAGTAGAGAAGACAACGCGCAATGACCGATACCGCTATCGAACGGCTGCTGCAGCAGCATTTTTCCATCGATGCGCTGCAACAGGCGCCCGCGCCCCTGCTGCAGGCGCTGCGCATGCTGGGCGGCTGGCTGGCCGCCGAACGCAGCGAAGCGTATCCGCACACGCCGTACGCCGAACTGCTGACGCAATTGGGCGACACGCGCCCGCCCGCGCACGGCATGGCGGTGGCGGATTTTCTGCAGGAACTCGATACGACCGTGCTGGCCAATACGGCCCAGCTGAACCACCCGCAATACATCGGCCACATGACCCAGGCATTGCCCTGGATCAGCGTGCTGGCCGAGGCGTTTACGGCCACCCTGAACCAGAACCAGGTGAAGATCGAGACGGCGTATGTGTCGACCCTGATCGAAAAGCAGATGCTCGGCTGGCTGCACCGCCAGGTGTACCAGCAGTCCGATAGCGTCTACGCGCAGGCGATGGCCGCCACCAGCGGCGCGCTGGGCAATGTCGTCAATGGCGGCACCATGGGTAATTTGACGGCCCTGGCCGTGGCGCTGGAAAAACAGTTGCCCGGCACGCGCAAGCGCGGCCTGTTTGCCGCCATGCAGGATGCCGGCCATGCGGGACTGGCCGTGATCGGCTCGGCCCGCAGCCATTATTCCGTAAAGAAAGCGCTGGCCACCCTGGGACTCGGTGAAAACGCCCTGCACCTGGTGGCCGTCGACCGCGACAACCGCATCGATGTCGCCGCGCTGGAAGCGACCATTGCCGATTTAAAACTGCGCAAGATCAAGGTCGTTGCCATGATCGGCATCGCCGGCACGACGGAAACAGGCGCCATCGACCCGCTGGCCGCCATGGCCGCCATTGCCGCGCGAGAAAACATCTGGTTCCATGTGGACGCGGCCTGGGGCGGCGCCCTGCTGATCGCCGAGCAATACCGTCCGCTGTACGACGGCATCGCCCTGGCCGACTCCGTCGTCATCGACGGGCACAAGCTGCTGTGGGTGCCGATGGCGCAAAGCATGGTGCTGTTCAAGGACAGCGCCAGCCTGAACCTGCTCAAGCACAATGCCAACTACATCCTGCGCGACAATTCGGGCGACCTGGGCCAGACCTCGCTGGAAGGCTCGCGCCGCTTCGACGCCTTGAAACTGTGGACCTCGTTCAAGGTGCTGGGCGTGTCCGGCTACACGACCCTGCTGCAGCAGGCGGCCACCCTGTCCGGCCAGTTGCAGGATTTGCTGGCCGACCAGCAGGATTTCGAGCTGGTCACGCGCTCCGACACCTTCATTCTGACCTACCGCTACGTGCCCGTACACTTGCGCCAGCGCATGGAAGCCTTGCTGGCCGGCGGCCAGGCGGACGCAGCCGCCGAACTGAACAGGCAACTGAACACGCTCAACGCCAAGCTGCAAAACCGCCAGAAGGCGGAGGGCCACAGCTTCGTCTCGCGCACCGTGCTCGAGTCGACGCGCTACCCTGGCCCGACCAATGTGCTGCGCGTGGTCATGACGAATGTCAAGACGCGCCCCCACCACTTGCGCGCCATCCTGGCCGAACAGCGCGCCATCGGCCAGGCGCTGGTGGCGGAACTGGGCTTGCAGGATTGACCATAATCAAAAATCAATAGTCTGCGCCAGCCGGCAGTGCTAGAATTTTGACTGGAGATGGCATTCCTCCCACGCAACTCTTCGTGAACCGCCCTCGGGCTGATGATGCCTGCAGACTTTCCTGGACTTCCGGAAAGATGCAGGCGCGCACCCAGCGCCCAGACATCGCCCGCCGCCTGTCCAGGTTCCATCGACTCCAGACTGGACACGCATGATGACCCGCCGCCCTGCCTTCCTCGCCGCCCTCGCCGACTTGTTGTTGCATCTCGTTAAATGGCTGCTGATCGCCTTCGCCGTGGCCGTGCTGGCCGGCACGGCGTCGGCCGCTTTCCTGTTCGCCCTCGACTGGGCCACCCGCACGCGCCTGGCGCAAACCTGGCTGCTCTGGCTGCTGCCCGTGGCCGGCTTTGCCGTCGGCTGGCTGTACTTGCGCTACGGCAGCAAGGTCGAAGGCGGCGCGAATATGCTCATCGATGAAATCCACGATCCGAAAAACATCATTCCGCTGCGCATGGCGCCGCTGGTGCTGGGCGCCACCGTCGTCTCGCATTTGTTCGGCGCCTCCGTCGGGCGCGAAGGCACGGCCGTGCAGATGGGCGGCGCGCTGGCCGACCAGTTGACGCGCCTGTTCCGTTTGAAGAATGAAGACCGCCGCATCATCCTGATGGCCGGCATCAGCGCCGGTTTTGCCTCCGTCTTCGGCACGCCGCTGGCGGGCGCCATCTTCGGCCTGGAAGTACTGGCCATCGGCCGCTTGCGCTACGAAGCCATGCTGCCCTGCCTGGCCGCGGCCGTCATCGCCGACCAGGTGGTCCTGCTGTGGGGTCCGCTTTTGCACATTGCCCACACGCATTACGCCGTGCCGCCGATCCCCGCCATCTCGGCCTGGACGCTGGGCGCCATGGTCATCGCGGGCGTGCTGTTCGGCGTGACCGGTAAAGTGTTTGCGCAAGCCACGCACGGCTTGAGCGGGCTGATGAAGCGCTGGGTCGCCTACCCTCCCCTGCGTCCGCTGGCGGGCGGCCTCGCCGTCGCCCTCGCCGTGTGGCTGCTGGGCACGGACCGCTACATCGGCCTGGGCATTCCCACCATCGTCGACGCGCTCAAGGGGCCGCTGCCGGCGCATGACTTCCTCGGCAAGATGGCGTTTACCATTGTTTCGCTCGGCACCGGCTTCAAGGGTGGCGAAGTGACGCCCCTGTTCTACATCGGAGCGACATTGGGCAATGCGCTGGGGCCGCTGCTGCACCAGCCCGTCACCCTGCTGGCCGCCATCGGCTTTGTTGCCGTGTTTGCCGGCGCAGCGAATACCCCCATCGCCTCGACCCTGATGGCCATGGAACTGTTCGGCGCGGAGCTCGGCGTGTACGCAGCCATCGCCTGCGTCGTGGCCTACCTGTTTTCCGGCCATGCGGGCATTTACCGGGCGCAGCGGGGCGGCCATGCGAAGCGCACAGCCAGCAAGGAGCTTGATACATGACACAGAATATCTACGACAACGACGCCTTTTTCACGGCCTACGGCCAGCTGCCCCGTTCCGTCGGCGGACTCGACAGCGCACCCGAATGGCCGGCCCTGCGCGCCATGCTGCCGCAGCTGCAAGGAAAACAGGTGCTGGACCTCGGTTGCGGCTATGGCTGGTTCTGCCGCTGGGCGCTGGACGCCGGCGCGGCGCGGGTGCTGGGCGTGGATGTCTCGGAAAAGATGCTGGCGCAGGCGCGCAGCATGGGCCGGCACACGGCCGTCAGCTATGCCCGGCTTGACCTGGAACAACTGAGCTTGCCGCCGGCCGGCTACGACCTCGTCTACAGTTCGCTGGCATTCCACTACATCGAGCGCTTCGACGCCTTGCTGGCCGCCATCCGCCATGGCTTGAAACCGGGCGGCAAGCTGGTGTTTTCCATCGAGCATCCCATCTTCATGGCACCGCGCCAGCCCGGCTGGCTGACGGATGCGCAAGGCCGCAAGAGTTGGCCCGTCGACAGTTACCAGCAGCAAGGCCCGCGCGTGTCGGACTGGCTGGCGCCAGGCGTCGTCAAGCAGCACCGCACGCTGGGTACGACGCTGAATTTATTGATACAAGCCGGTTTCCAGATTGAACACGTGGAAGAATGGGGTCCCACCGACGAACAGCTGACGCAACAGCCGGCGCTGGCGGAAGAGCGCGAGCGGCCGATGCTGCTGCTCATCGGCTGCGGTCTCGGCTAAGCGCGCCGTCAGCTGGCCACGTTGCGCGTAAAGCGCAAGGTGGAGGCGCCCGCATTGACGTAGGCATACGCTTGCGCGCTGCTGAAGACCAGAAAATCGCCGCTGGCCAGCTGTCTGGTCCCAGCCGCCAACTCCAGCTGCAACTGCCCTTCCAGCACATAAATCATTTCGCTGAAGCCGGCAGGGTCGGCTTGCGCATCGTAGCGCTCGCCCGGCGCCAGGGTCCATGACCACAGCTCCACCTGGCGGCTGGCGGGGGCCGCGCCCAGCAGCACGGCCTGGCTCGCCTGCGATGCACTTTGCCACATCAGCACGCGCAGGCTGTCATGCGGCTGCCGCGGCGGCTGGACCAGGTCGACGAAGGCCACGTTCAGCGCGGCCGCCACGTGGTCGAGGTTGGCCAGGCTGATGTTGGTGCCGCCCGCCTCGACGCCGTTGAGCATGCGCCGGCTCAGGCCGGACAGACGGGCCAGTTCCTCCTGGCTCAGTCCGGCAGCGAGGCGCAGGCGCCGCAGATTTTTGGACAGGTGTGCCAGCACGCCACCGGCCTCGGCTTGACTGCGCAATATATTGCTCCTATGATGATGGGAAATATTTTGCTCATAGCATAGCTCCCCATGAAAACACACGCAAGTCCCCCGCCCGCCCTCGGCCTGCCCGAACTGGCCCTGATCGCCATCACCTTCATCTGGGGCGGCACCTTCCTCATCGTGCAGCACGCAGTGACGGTCAGCGGCCCGCTGGCCTTCGTTGCCGCCCGCTTCGCCGTCGCCGCCGGTATCGGCGCCCTGATTTGCCGGGGCCAGCTGCGCCAGTTGACGAAGGCGGAGTTGCTGACGGGTATGGCAATCGGCGTCAGCATCTTTGGCGGCTACGCGCTGCAAACCTATGGCTTGATGCATATCACGAGCAGCAAGTCGGCCTTCATCACGGCCTTCTATGTGCCCATCGTGCCGCTGGTGCAATGGCTGGCCTTCAAGCAGCGGCCCCATCCGGCCGTGTGGGCGGCCGTGGCGCTGGCCTTTGTTGGCTTGCTGCTGCTCACCGGCACCGATGGCCTGAGCATGGGCTTTGGCAAAGGCGAGCTGATGACGGCCGTGGGCGCCATCGCCATCGCGCTGGAAATCATCCTCATCAGCCGCGTCTCGCCGCAACTGAACATCCTGCGCGTGACCATCGTGCAACTGGCCACGGCGTCGCTGATCGCCCTGCTGCTGATGCCCGTCATGGGCGAAGCGCCGCCCGCCCTCAGCCAGACCTTCCTCCTCAGCGTGCTGGCCCTGGGCTGCGCCAGCGCGCTGATCCAGTACGTGATGAACTGGGCGCAAAAGCGCATTTCCGCCACCAAGGCTACCCTGATCTATGCGGGCGAACCCGTGTGGGCCGGCGTCATCGGCCGCATCGCCGGCGAACGCCTGCCGGCCCTGGCCATCGTCGGTGCGATCCTGATCATCGGCGCCGGCATCCTCAGCGAATGGCGGCCGAAGCGCGCGCCGGACGCCGGCAAGGCCGTGCAACCCTGAATTTCACTCCACGCCGCGCCGCAGTGCCGGCTCGCCATGCAAGGCAAACGGCACGGCCCTGGCCCAGCGGTTCGAGGATAGCGAGAACGTCAGCGCGCGCACCTGGTGGTACCAGCCGGCGGGCACGTACAGCATGTCACCCGGCTCGACGATGCATTCGATCATGGCCGCCTGGCGCGCCAGCGGGAAGCGCTGGAAATCGGGCGCCTCGGGGTCGAAAGGCGAGCCGAACAGGATGGCGTTCGCCTCGCTGGGATACAGGAAGGCATCGTGGTGTGGCGGCGATAAAAAGATGCGCTTGCTGCCCCACACTTGCGCAAAGATATTGTCGTCGTAATCGCAATGCAGGGGCGTCACCGTGCCGGCCGGCCCGACCCAGAAGCGTGGCGGCCCCATCTTGTCAAAATACGCGGGCCAGTGGCACAGGCTGTTCAATTCGCGCAGCTCCAGGTTGCCCAGGTAAGGCGGCAGCGCGTGCTGTCCCTCTTCCACCAGGTCCAGGTATGCCCCCATCGACATATCCTGCATGGCGCGGTCGGGCGCGAACGCCGTGTTGATGTAGTCGCCCACGCGCGCGCGCACGGGCACGTGACTGTAGCGCTCGCGCAAGACGCCGGGCGCCAGCCCGGACAAGGGCCAGCGCTTGACCAGGCCGCTCATCAGGAAAGGCAGGCCCAGCGCAGCGCGGGCGCGGAAGGCGGCCGCGTCCAGCATGCCCAGGCGCGGCACCTCGGCGATGGCCGGCAAGTGGCGCGCGGCGCGCCGGATGGCCTCGCGCATGGCGTGGATGGACGTCACGCCGCGCACCTGCGCATCCTTGTGCTCGCGCGCGAGCTTGCGGGCAAGGGCCGCCTCGGGCGAGCTGAAATCGGCTGGCGGCCGCGGCGGCAAGGCGCGGGCCGCGCCAGGCGCCGTGGCGGACTGGGGAGGTAACTTTTTCTCTACTGACATAAGCTTCTTTACGATGGACGCGTTGCCTGGCAGACGGCAACAGAGCGCTATTCTAAGCCAGCAAGGTGCGCCTGAGCACGTCGGCCTGCTCGCCAGCCTGGCGCGCCCTGGCGCCGTATTCGCTGGCCGTGCCCGGATGCAGCCATGCCTGGGCCTTGGCGGCCAGGTCCAGGTACAGCCTTTCCTTTTCCTGCAGCGCCCGGATGGCGGCCCAGATGGCCTCTTCCGCCTTGTCATTCTGCAACTCGCCAAGCACTTGCGCCGTGAAACTGTGGCCCGTATGGCAGCGGAAGCGCTGCGGCTGCTGGCCGTGCACTTCCCATAGGGTGCCTTGGCAGGCCGGGCAGGTAAATGTGGATGGCGCGGCAATTTTTTCCAGTTGTTCCATATTCCCCACTCCCCTGGCAAAACGGTTTTCCACGGCGATCCAGTGCGGCGCCGGCTGCAGCGCCTGGGGCGGCGCCGGCTTGCCGCTGACCAGCGCCAGCAGGGCCGGAGCGATCTGAGCAACGGGCAGGCGCCAGTCCACGTCCACGTGGTCGATGGCGCTTTGCGGCATCGACGGCGCCACGGCTTCCTGCGGCTCCTGCACCAGCGCCTTGCCGCCGCACGCCTTGATGGCTTGCAAGCCGGCCGTGCCATCGTCGAGGTAGCCGCTGAGGATCACGCCCACGGCCCTGGGGCCGAACGCGGCCGCCGCGCTGCGGAACAGGGGGTCGATGGCCGGGCGCGTGTGGTTTTCCTTCGGGCCGCGCGTCAGTTCGATGGTGGCCTGGCCAGCCGCGATGGCGACCAGCATATGCCGGTCTGGCGGCGCCAGCAGGATGCGCCCCGGACGCACGGGTTCGCGCTCTTCGGCAAAGCGCACGGGCAAGGAGCAAGTCTTGCCGAGGATATCGGGCAGGATGCTCTTGCGCGCGCCCACATGCGCGACGACCAGCACGGGCGCCGGCAAGGTGGCGGGCAAGGCGGCAAAGATGCAGGACAACGCTTCCATGCCGCCCGTGGAAGCTCCGATCAGTATCAACGCTTCCATGCCAGCCCCCCTTTCGCGCGACGCGTCCCCGCAGTCATTCTGGAACGCCCGCAGCGCCGATTCCGTGCGCCGCCTAACACAGGACGCCATGCGCCGGCGCTGCGGTTACAATGCGGCTCCGCCACTGCCGTGACCGCCATGCCCTATCTGATACTTGCCGTATTTGTCCTCGCTTACCTGCTGGCCAGCCTGCTGTGGCACGTGCCCGTGCTGGTGGCGGCCGTGTACGGCGTGATGAGCGTGACTTGCTTTGCCGTCTACGCCATCGACAAGCGGGCGGCCCGCACGCAGGCGTGGCGCACGCCGGAGAAAACCTTGTGGCTGCTGGGATTGCTGTGCGGCTGGCCGGGCGCCGTGCTGGCGCAGCAGTGGTTGCGCCACAAGACGAGCAAGACCTCGTTCCAGATCGTGTTCTGGATTACGGTCGCGCTGAACATGGGGGGATTTGCCTGGCTATGCATGCGCTATGCGCAGCCAGGCGTCTAGCAGGCAGACTTGCCACACCGCACAAAACCGTAGCGAGCGGCATGGGCTGTGCTTGAGAAGCGCAGCTGTGCGCATGCACGGGGCCGCCGAGTCACTGAGCATCGTACGCCGCAAATCGCGACGCGCTGCAGGTTTTGGCGGGTGTTCTTAAACGGGCGTCTTGAAGATCGGATCGACGATGAACTGCTGCGCCTTGATGCGCAAGGTGCGCTCTTCGTCCAGTTCGGCGCGCGTTTCGCCCAGTTCCTCGCGTTCCGCCTCCAGTTCCAGGCGCACGGCCGCCAGTTCCGTTTCCACGCGCGTCAGGCTTTCCAGCTTCAGCTGGGCCTGGATCAGTTCGGCACGGGCCGCTTCGGCCGCCTCTTCCAGGCGCGGGATGCCTTCGAGCTTGAATTGCGCCTTGGCCAGGTCCATGCGCGCCTGCTCGGCAGCCTCTTCCAGGCGCGGCAAGCCCTCCAGCCGCAATTGCGCCTTGGCCAGGTCCGTGCGGGCCTGGTTGGCGACCTGGCGCTCGCGTTCGAGTTCCTCGCGCAGGGTTTCCAGTTCGCCCGCCTGCAAGTCCAGCACTTCCTGCTGGCGCTCGTTTTCGCTGGCCAGGTCCATCAATTCCTGTTGATTGTCGTTCATCTCGGCTTCATGCGCACTGTGGCTGGCGCTCAATTCCTGTCCTACATAATCGAGAATGGCTTGCTGCAGCACGGGCGACAGTTCGGCCGCCGCGGCGATCTGGCGCTGCGCACCGGCCTTGCGGCGCTGCAAGAGCTTGCTGATGGTGCCCAGGCAGGCGCCATTGCCCAACCGCTCGCGCAGCGCGCGCACCGTGATGGCCAGGCCTTCGGCCGCCATCGCCTCCATTGCCGCATTGATCTGTTCCGCGCTTGCTTTTGCCATGTCGTATTCTCGTGAATGTTGCCTGGGGCCATATTACTGGGACTATCTTGCCCAGGGGCATTATCTTATGCCAGCGGCGGCAAAGCGTAAAGTATTTCTCAATAGAAATTGCAATTGCACAACGGAAGCGTGTGCAAACATGCGGCCTGGTCGCCGTCAGTCTTCCAGCAAGCCATTTTCCGTGAGCATGTCCTGCACCAGTTCCAGGCGCAGCACGGGATTGTCCTGGCTGAGCAGCAGCTGTTTTTGCATGGCCGTCAGCGACAGCAGTTCGCACCAGCGGTTCGCCACCCAGCCGCACTCGTCGAGCCGGTATGGCGGCTGCAGCGGCATTTGCTCGGGCGGGATCTTTTGTTCCTGCAAGGTGCGGATCAGCGCGCCCAGGGCGTCGGCCACGTTCTGCTGCTCTTGCGGGATGGGGATGGCCTTATCCGGCGGCAAGGTCTCGATCCGCGCCGTCCACAGGCCGTGTTTCAGCTGTTCGCTGGAAACGATGTGAAAGCGCTCCATGCCCATGCATTTGATTTGCAGCAAGCCCGACAACGGCGCCGCCCAGTCGATGACGCGCGCCAGGGTGCCTACCGGCGCCAGCGTTTCCAGCTGGCCCGGCTTGCGCACTTCCGCGCCATCCAGCAACTGCACCACGCCGAACGGCTGCTCGCCCATGATGCACTTGCGTATCATGTCCAGATAGCGCACCTCGAAGATCTGCAAAGGCAGATAGCCGTCGGGATACAGCACCGTATTGAGCGGGAACAAAGGTATCGAGGTCATAGGCGCATGATGGCACGAATGGCATATCCGTGCAGCGCGCCTTGCCCCCGATTACTTGTAGAAGCGGCGCTTCTTGGCGCGCTCGGCCGCCTTCGGCGCCAGCACTTTGACGGCCTTCTTCTGGATCGTGCCGCCGGCGGTCGTGCCCGGCACGCGATGCTCCGCCTCGTAACCGGGTTC
Organism: Janthinobacterium sp. SUN118; assembly: GCF_030397695.1. Classification (NCBI taxonomy): domain Bacteria; kingdom Pseudomonadati; phylum Pseudomonadota; class Betaproteobacteria; order Burkholderiales; family Oxalobacteraceae; genus Janthinobacterium; species Janthinobacterium sp. SUN118. The sequence continues at coordinate 3,329,276 of NZ_JAPUBV010000001.1, forward strand.
TTCGGCGCGTTTGAGCGTTTGCCGGGTCAGCGCTTCGACGGCCGACAGCAATTCCACCTCGTCGGCGCAGACGAGGGAAATCGCCTCGCCCGAAGCGCCCGCGCGGCCCGTGCGGCCGATGCGGTGGATATAGTCTTCGGCCACGGTCGGCAAGTCGAAATTGACGACGATCGGCAATTGGTCGATGTCCAGGCCGCGGGCAGCCACGTCGGTGGCCACCAGCACCTGCACCTCGGCCGCCTTGAAGCGGGCCAGCGCGCGCAGGCGGTTCGGCTGCGTCTTGTCGCCGTGGATGGAATCGGCGCGCACGCCCTGCTCCAGCAAGGTGTTCACCAGTTGCTCGACGCCCTTGCGCGTCTTGACGAAGACCAATACCTGGCCCCAGCGCTTTTTCTTCAGCAGGTGCAAAAACAGTTCCGGCTTGCGTTTCTTGTCGCACACGATCACCGACTGTTTCACGGCCTTGACGGTGCTGTTGCGCGCGCTTACCTCCACCGAGACAGGGTCCTTCAGCATGGTTTTCGCCATGGCGCGGATGGCGTCCGAGAAGGTGGCCGAGAACAGCAGGGTCTGGCGCTGCTTGGGCATGGTCATCAGCAACAAATCCAGCTCGCGCTCGAAACCGAGGTCCAGCATGCGGTCGGCTTCGTCCAGCACCAGGGTCTGCACTTGCTCAAACTTGACGGCGCCCTGCGTCTGCAAGTCCAGCAGGCGGCCCGGCGTGGCCACCAGCACGTCGAGGCCCTTGCGCAGCTTGCTGATCTGCGGCTCGATGGGCACGCCGCCATAGGCGACAAAGCTGCGCAGCGGCAAGTTGCCGCCATAGCTGCGGAAACTCGCATAGACTTGCTCGGCCAGTTCGCGCGTAGGCACCAGCACCAGCACGCGCACGCATTGCGGCGCCACCACGCCTTCCAGGGTCAGGCGCTGCAGCAGCGGCACGGCAAAGCCGGCCGTCTTGCCCGTGCCCGTCTGGGCGGCGGCCATCAGGTCGCGTCCGGCCAGCACGGCGGGAATCGATTGCGCCTGCACGGGCGTCGGCTTGGCATAGCCAAGCTCGTCAAGTTTGCGGACCAGGGGATCGATCAGGCCGAGGGAGGAAAACGTCATGGGAAAAGCAATCTTGGCAAATGAAAAGGTGGCGCGTACGGACGGGCCGCGCGCGCGATTGCCGAGATTATAGGCCAGCGGGGATGCCGGCCGGGGTTTCACGACGGATTTTCAGCCTGGCATCAGCATCAAAACTTCATTTCCATGGTCGCGCGCGCTTGCGGCGAGCTCGGTGAAATGCTGTTGCGCTGTATCGTGCCGCTGGCGTCCGTGTAGCTGGTGCGGCTTTCGAAGTCTTGCGCCAGCAGGTTCGATACGGCCAGGCGCAGCTGCTGCTTCGCGTTGAATTTCCACAGCGCATAAATATCGAGGTCGCGCCGCGGTGTCGTATAGGCGCTCTGGCGCTCGGTGATGCGCACCGGGCCGCCATTGCGGAAGTTGAAGCTGCCGCCCGTCGTCAGCACGCCGTCCGGCGTCTTGTAGTCGAGACCGACGTTGCCGCTGACGGGCGTTTGCTGGTCGAGCCGGTTGTCCGGCCCCGGCACCTGCTCCACCTGCGACCAGTTGCGGCTGACGCTGGCGCGCACATCCAGCGCCGGCACGGGTCCGGCCAGCACGGCGCGCAGCGGGAACTTCGCTTCCAGTTCCAGTGTCTGCGTAGTCGCGCGGCCGTCGTTGACGGGCGTGGAAACCCAGCGCTCATTGAGATACAGCAAACCCTGACGCGTGTAGCCATCGATGCGGCGGGCCGAGGCGCGCGCACTGAGCAAGGCCCCTTCGGCCCAGTAATGTTCGTAGGAAGCGTCGATGCCCAGCGCCAGCTCCGGCTTCAGGTTCGGATTGCCTTCGCGGTCAGGCTCGGTCTGGCTATTATTCGTCGACATCATACGGCGCGGAATCAGGCTGGAGGTGGCCGGCGCCTTGTAGGTGCGCGTCAAGGCCAGGCGCACCTGGTCGCCCTTGGTGTCAGGCAATTTCCACAAGGTTTGCAGCAGCGGGCTCCAGACGCTGCTGCGCTGCTGCACCTCGTCATACGTGTTGCCGATACTGCGCGTATCGATGCCTTCCCAGCGCACGCCCGCATACATGGACCAGCGCGGCGTGATATCCCACTCGTCCTGGGCATACAGCGCCAGGCGCTTGATGTCGGCATTAAAGTCTTCATCGACGTTGAATGGCGGGCGCCCGCCCGGCAAGGCCAGCTCGCGCTGCCAGCGCTCCTCGTCGCGCTTGCTGTAGCCGCCATCCCAACCCATCGACAAGGCATGGCCCGGGATGAGCGGCGAAGAATACTTGCCGGTGGAAGAGATGCTCTTTTCCGACGCATCCACGCGCGCGGTACGGTCCAGCGCCAGTCCCACGCCATCGATATGGCCGAGCGGGTGGTTATCGGACGAATTATTGCTGAGGCCTACGCGCAGTCCCAGTTCCAGCCTGGCGCCGCCATCGAGCTTGCGCACCCAGGTCAGGTCCGTTCGGCCAAATACATAGTGGTTGCCGCCGTCGCTGTCGTTCGTATCGTAGTCAGGTCGCAAGCCCATGATCGTGTCGGTACGGCTGTGAGTACGGCTTTCGTTGCGTCCGAGATTCAGGAAAAATTGCGCCGTCAGATTATCGCCGCCGGGAAAAGCCCAGTTCAGGCGCGGCGACATGTTGATGCCTTCCGAACGGCCATCGCCCGTGCCTTTGCTGTTGCGCAGCAGATTTTGCTGGCCGTCCGGCAAATAGCCAAGGTCCCGTGCCGGGTTTGCATAGTGATAGTCATAGCGATAAAAGGAGGCCGCCAGCGAATAGGAAAAAATGCCGTCCTTGTCCGACAATTGCAGGTTGCCATTGCTGGAAAACGCATCGCGCCCGCCCCCCGCGCCCAGCTTGACGTCGCGCTGCGCCGTCTTCACGGCTTTCTTGAGCACCACATTGATGGTGCCGGCGATCGACTGCGTGCTGTACTCGGCGCTGGCCGCATGCAGGATCTCGATGCGCTCGATGACGTCGGGCGACAGGGTGTCGAGCGAGAAACCGGCCGGCGCCCGTTCGCCGTTGAGCAAAATCTGCGTGTAGCCGCTGCCCAGGCCGCGCATGCGGATTTCGCCGCCCGAGCGCCCGGCCGCGCCGGACACGGTGATGCCGGGCAGGCGCTTGAGCACGTCGGTGACGCTGGTGTCGCCATACTTGAGGATTTCTTCGCTGCTGACCACCATCTTGCTGGCCGTATCGTCGCGGCGCGGATCATAGCCGCCGCCCTTGACTTCGACGGTTTGCATGGCGGGAGCGGCGGACTTTTCGGCCTTCTCGGCCTTCAGCGGCGCGGCGGCGGCATCAGCGGCTGGCGCGTCGGATTGCTGGGCCTGGACATTCCAGGCAAGTAAAACGGCGGAACAAAGAATGGTAAGGCGGAGGCAACGGCGTGGCATCATGACCTGGCTAAAAAAAGTTGGCTGAATAAAAATGGCTAAAAGCTAAAAAACAGGCCGCTGTATTGTGCTGCAATTTTTTCCGAGTGGCACAGTTTCCTGAAAATATTCCCTATGGCAAATTAAATTCGGCAGCAGACTGCGATATGTCCCCTTGCATACGGTACATATCATTGCGTACCACATCGCCGCTATAATGCGTTTTCGCCATTATTCCCACCACCCCGTCAAAGGCTTCCCATCGTGTCTGACCGTCTTGCCGTTTTGCCTCAATATCTGCTGCCCAAGGGAGCGTTGACCAACTTCGCCGGCCGCATCGCCGGCGCCAAGGGTGGCGCCATGACGACGCGCCTGATCCGCTGGTTCGTCGGCCGCTACAACGTCAACATGGATGAGGCGCTGGACCCGGACATCACGCACTACGCGAGCTTCAACGACTTCTTCACGCGCGCGCTGCGCCCCGACGCCCGTCCGCTGGCGCAAGCCGACTATGTCTGCCCCGTCGACGGACGCATCAGCCAGTTCGGCACGATCGACAAGGACCAGATCTTCCAGGCCAAGGGCCACAGCTTCAGCACCACGGCCCTGGTGGGCGGCGATGCGGCCCTGGCAGCGCAGTTCGAACACGGCAGCTTTGCCAATCTGTACCTGAGCCCGCGCGACTACCACCGCATCCACATGCCGTGCGACGGCCGCTTGACGCGCATGATTTATGTGCCCGGTGAATTGTTCTCCGTCAACCCGACAACGGCGCGCGGCATCCCCGGCCTGTTCGCCCGCAACGAGCGTGTCGTCTGCGTGTTCGATACGGCCAACGGTCCGTTCGTCATGACCCTGGTGGGCGCCACCATCGTCGGCAGCATGGCCACCGTCTGGCACGGCGTCGTCAACCCGCCCCGCACGGGCCAGGTGCGCGACTGGAGCTATGCCAACGACAATGTCGTGCTGAAGCAAGGCGACGAGCTGGGCCGCTTCCTGCTCGGGTCCACCGTCGTCATGCTGTTCCCCAAGGACAGCGTGCAATTCAATGCCAACTGGCAACCGGCCGGCCCCGTGCAGCTGGGCGAAGTCATGGGCAAGCTGCCCAAGTAAATTGCTCTCGGCGCGCGCCTACACGGGCGCGTCCGTGCGATACATTTCCTCCATCAAGTCCAGGAACGCGCGCGTCTTGGCCGGCATCAGCCGCCGGCCGGGAAACACGGCCCAGCCCGTGACCAGCGGAAAACTCCATTCGGGCAAGACCCGCACCAATTCCCCCGTCGCCACGTATGCCTTGGCAAAGCGGTCCGTGCTGGCCGCGATGCCCACGCCCGTGCACGCCATGCGCACCAGCAACTCCGGAGAATTCGCCAGCAGGCGCACGGGCAAGTCGCGCTCCCATGTCGTCTTGCCGCGAATCAAGGTCCAGTGCACGAGGCCATGCACGGCCCGTGGCAGGCTGAGCAAGTCATGGCCATACAGGTCGTCGGGATGCTCGGGCAAGCCGTGCACGCTCGTGTATTGCGGCGACGCATACAGCGCCAGGGTGCTGAAGGCAACGCGGCGCGCGGCCAGGCTGGCGTCGTCGGGCAAGTTGCCCATGCGGATGGCCAGGTCGAAATTTTCTTCCAATAAATCCACGCGGCGCGCCGACAGGTCCAGCTCCAGCGAAATGGCCGGATAGCGGCGCACGAATTCGGCCAGCACCTGGCGCATCAGCGCGTCGCCGAAATCGGCGGGCATGGAAATGCGCAGCAAGCCGCTGGGCCCCGCCTGGCGGTGCTGCGCCAGGGCACCTGCCGCCTCCGTTTCCTCCACCACCTTGCGCGCATGCTCGAGCAGGCTGGCGCCAAACTCCGTCAGCGCCAGCTTGCGCGTGGTGCGCAGCAGCAGCCGTTCGCCCAGTTTCGCCTCCAGCTGCGACAGGCGCCGCGACAAGGTCGACTTGGGCAAGTCCACGCGCACGGCGGCGCGGCTGAAACTGCCGCATTCGACGACGCGGGCAAACAGCAGCAAGTCTCCGGGATCGATATCCATGTTTGACCTCTTAACTTTATTGTTCCACCAGTGGATTAATGTTATCCATTTTAACGGCTTCCGCATCAATTTTGGAATTGCTATAGTTCATCCATCGCAAGACACCTCACACGGAGAAACAAGATGAACATCCTGCAAATCAATTCCAGCGCCCGCAGCACCGGTTCCGCCTCGACCCGCCTGGCCGACGCCCTCGTCGCCCGCGTACAGGCGGGCAACCCGGACGCCGCCCTGGTCCGCCGCGACCTGGCCGCCGTACCGCACCCCGTGCTCGACGAGCCGACCCTGCAAGCGCTGTTCACCCCGGCCGACAAGCGCACGCCGGAACAGGCGGCCCGCATCGCCCTCGACGACGCGCTGATTGCGCAAGTGCAAGCGGCTGACGTGATCGTCATCGGCGCGCCGATGTACAACTTCGGCATCACCGTGCAACTGAAAAGCTGGTTCGACGCGATTGCCCGCGCCAACGTCACCTTCAAGTACACGGAAAACGGCCCCGTGGGCCTGCTGACCGGCAAGAAAGTCTATGTGGGCCTGTCCCGCGGCGGCTTGCACCGCGATAGCGCCCACGACAGCCAGGTGCCATATCTGAACACCATGTTCGGCTTCCTCGGCATGACCGACGTGCAATATGTGTATTCGGAAGGCATGGGCATGGGCCCGGAAGCCGTGGCCAAGGCGCAAGCGCAGGCCGATGCCGAGATCAACGCGATCCTGGTATAAGTACAACGATTGATGGGCATCAACCCGGGACGGCGCACGAGCGCCGTTCTTCCCAACTGGAGAGCAGCATGAGCGACATCAATACCCTCAGCAAACCGCGCGCCGTCGAGCGCGTGATCGCCGGCCAGGCCGTCATGGATGGCGCCGGCGTGAAGATCAACCGCGTGCTGACGCAGCAGCTGCAGCGCCGACTCGACCCGTTCCTGATGCTCGACAATTTCGCCAGCGACAAGCCGAACGACTATATCGCCGGCTTCCCCGAGCATCCGCACCGGGGCTTCGAGACAGTCTCGTACATGATCACGGGACGCATGCGCCACCGCGACAGCGCGGGCAACGAAGGCTTGCTGACCTCGGGCGGCGTGCAATGGATGACGGCCGGCAGCGGCGTGGTCCACTCGGAAATGCCGGAGCAGGAAGCAGGCGTGATGGAAGGTTTCCAGCTATGGCTGAACCTGCCCGCGCGCGACAAGATGCGCACGCCGTGGTACCGCGATTTCGAGAGCAGCGAAATTCCCCGCTACACGACGGATACGGGCGTGGTCGTGCAAGTGATCGCCGGCGAGAGCCATGGCGTGACGGGCGCCGTGCAGCGCGAGCTGACGCAGCCGCTGTACCTCGATATCGACTTGCCGGCCGGCACCAGCTTCGAGCAGCCCTTGCCGCCAGGTCATAACGCCTTCCTGTACACCTTCCGTGGCGAAGTGCAGGTGGATGGCAAGGCCGTGCCGGCCCTGCGCATGGCGATCCTGGCCAATACGCCGGGCAGCGACGGCGTGCGCATCGAGGCGCCCGAAGGCGGCCGCGTGATCCTGATCGCCGGCCAGCCGCTGAACGAGCCGATCGCGCAATATGGTCCGTTCGTCATGAATACCCAGGCAGAGGTATTCCAGGCCGTGCAGGACTTCCGCGAAGGCAAGTTCGGTGTAACGGCCGCGCCAGCCGCCTGACGCCGGCAAGGCGCGGCACGGCCGCTCACAGCGCCTGGAACACGTGGCCGGCGCGCGTCGTGACGCTCGCCCTTGCCGCGCGTTTCAGCTGCTTCACGTTGCCAGCCACGCGCCGCGCGCCGCGGGCCAGGCTGGCCACCGGCGCCGCCGCCGTGCTGGCGGCCCCCGTCGCGGCCAGCTTGAAGATGCTGACCACCTGCACCAGGTTGGCGGCCTGGTCCTGCAAGGATTCGGCCGCCGCCGCGGCTTCCTCCACCAGGGCCGCATTTTGCTGCGTCACGGTATCCATCTGCGTGATGGCTTGATTGATCTGCTCGATACCCGACGTCTGCTCCTGGCTGGCGGCCGTGATTTCACTCATGACGTCCGTCACGCGCTTGACGCTCTCGACAATTTCTTCCATCGTCGCGCCCGCCTGCTCGACCAGCTTGCTGCCGGCATCGACGGCGTCGACGGAATGCGTGATCAACTCCTTGATTTCCCGGGCCGCGGCGGCCGACCTCTGCGCCAGGTTGCGCACCTCGCTGGCCACCACGGCAAAGCCGCGTCCCTGCTCGCCGGCCCGCGCCGCTTCCACGGCCGCGTTCAAGGCGAGGATATTCGTCTGGAACGCGATACCATCGATGACGCCGATGATGTCGACGATCTTCCTGGCCGATTCATTGATCGAGCCCATGGTGCCGACCACTTGCGCCACCACGTCCCCTCCCCTCAGCGCGACATTCGATGCCGACTGCGCCAGCTGGTTCGCCTGGCGCGCATTGTCCGCATTCTGCTTGACGGTCGAGGTCAGTTCCTCCATCGACGAAGCCGTTTCTTCCAGGGAACTGGCTTGCTCTTCAGTACGCGAGGACAGGTCCAGGTTGCCTGTAGCGATCTGGCCCGAGGCAGTGGCGATCGTATCGATGGATTCGCGGATGTCGCCAACCGCCTGCGCCAGGTTTTGCTGCATGATCTGCATCGCATACAGCAGGCTGTGGTCGTCGCCGCTGTGGGTGGTCACCGGCACGGCCAGGTCGCCGGCGGCGATGCTGCGCACGATATGCGCCGCGTATTCCGGCTCGCCGCCCAGCTGGCGATAGATATTGCGGATGAGGAAAAAGCCGATCACGGCGGCCAGCAGCGCACCGAGGACTATGATCGCAATGATGATCGTACGTAAAGTGACATAGCGGGCGCTCGACTCCTCGTATTCCTTTTTCGCCTCGTCGACTTGCAGCTTGTGCAAGGCATTGATGCCTTCGCGCATCGCCGGGATCAGCGTTTGCAGGTGCGCCTCGGCCTGCCTGGCGCCGTCGATCTTGCCTTCGCGCAGGGCCGCGACGGCCGGCATCAGGCCTTCCCTGACCATCTTCTCGCGGTCGACGGCAAATTTATCGGCCAGCAGTTTCTCGTGCGGCGTCAGGTACGTTGCCATGTAGGCATTCCAGATCTTGTTGACCTCGGTGATCGTCGCCTCTATCGTTTCCGCCTTGGCGTGGATCTTCGCGGCGACGGGGTCAAGCAAGGCTTCGGCCAGCTGCAGCCGGCTGCGCACCAGCAGGCTGTCGATGCGGGCGACTTGCTCCAGCGCCACGGTACGGTCTTCATAGGCCGTCTTCAAGCCTTCATTGGTCTTGTTCATGCCATACAGGCCAAACAAGCCGATCACGATGGACAGCAGGGACAGAAAACCGATCACGACACTCAAATGCGCCTTCAATGTCATCTTCATTGCTGGATCTCCAGGTAGGTCAAGCGACTTTCATGCGTTCTCACCTTGTCATGCCGCCATGCGCCAAGTTGGCTGGCATCAGCAATAAATTATGCAGGGAACTGTGCAAGCAAATCTCCCGCTTTGTCACCGGCCAGTTTCCCCCTCCTTGCCGCGTGCCTGCGCCCGGCATCGCCGCATTTCCTTTACACTAGCGCAACATCCACCCACCACCGACTCCATGCACGAGACTACCGAACACGATGCCACCCACCTACACGCCCATTTAAAAGGCGACGCCAAGCACACCCATTCGTTCGAGGGACGCAGCCAGAGCATCCTGGCCTGGGCGCTGGGCCTGACCCTGTCGTTTGCCGGCATCGAGGTGGCGGCCGGCTTCCTGTCCAATTCGCTGGCCCTGATTTCCGATGCAGGCCACATGGTCACGGACGCGGCCGCGCTGGGCCTGGCCCTGCTGGCGCAACTGATCGCGCGCCGTCCGCCATCGCCGCGCCACTCGTTCGGCTTCGGCCGCGCCGAGGCGCTGGCCGCCTTCGTCAACGGCCTGGCCATGCTGTGCGTGGTGGGCTGGATCTGCTACGAAGCCGTGCTGCGCTTTTCCGCCCCGCAAACCGTACAGGGCGGCATGGTCTTCGTCGTGGCCTTCATCGGCTTGCTGATCAACCTGGTGGTGGCGTGGGTCTTGTCGAAGGACAAGCAAAGCGTGAATACGCGCGCCGCCCTCGTGCACGTGATGGGCGATTTGCTGGGATCGGTCGCCGCCATCGTCGCCGGCGCCGTGATCTATTTCACGGGCTGGATGCAGATCGATCCGCTGCTGTCGATGCTCGTATCCCTGCTGATCCTGAAATCCACGTTCGGGGTATTGAAAGAGTCCTACCACTTCCTGATGGAAGGCGTGCCCATGCAGATCGACTACATCGCCGTGGGCACCGACGTGGAACAGGTCGATGGCGTGATCGCCGTGCACGACCTGCACGTCTGGGACATGTCGCCGGGCCAGCCGGCCCTGATCGGCCATGTGGAAATCGAACACCTCGACCACTGGCCGAAGGTCTTGCGCGCGATCAAGAAGATGCTATTGAGTAAGCACGGCATCGACCACATTACCCTGCAGCCGGAGACGGCCACGATGGCGGGCTTGCATGCAAGCGACAAGACGCACTGACAGGGAGACGTGGGAATCCGGGCCGGATTCCCACGGATAGATTAACTTCTTCTTGCCTCAAGCACGCCACTGACGTCCTTGATCACATTCAGCGCCTTCAACAACTGCGCCGTCGAACTGATCTCGGCCGTAAACGTCATGCGGGCCTGGCCCTTGGCGCTTTGGGTGTTGACGCCGATCACGTTGATCTTTTCGCGCGAGAAAATTTCGGAGATGTCGCGCAGCAAGCCCTGACGGTCGCCCGCGAGGATGAAGATGTCGACCGGATAGACGGTGTCGTGGCCCGTGCTGCCCCACTCCGTGAAGATCACGCGTTCTGGCGCCTTGGCGCGCATTTCCTCGAAATTCTTGCACGTGGCGCGGTGGATGGAGACCCCCTTGCCGCGCGTCACGAAGCCGACGATGCTGTCCGGCGGCGCCGGCTTGCAGCACTTGGCCAGCACCGTCATCAAGCCTTCCGTACCCACCACCAGCACACCGGACTTGGCGCCCTGCTCCACGCTGGAAGCGCGGCTCTTGCCCACCAGCACGGCGTCTTCCGGCACCACCACTTCGCCATTGTCGTGCAGCGCCTGCTCCACGTGGCGCAGGCTGAATTCATCCTTGCCGACCGACAGGAACAGCTCGTCGACTTTCGCAAAGCCTAGCTTTTGCGCCAGCGCCTCGAGGTTGACGGCCGTCTTGCCTTCGCGCTGCAGCGATTTTTCCACCAGCGCGCGGCCGTGGGCCAGGGTTTCCTGCATGTCGATGGCGTGGAACCAGGCGCGTATCTTCGAACGCGTGCGCGTGCTGACGGCGTAGCCGGCGCTGAGCCAGTCGCGCGACGGCCCGGCCGTGCCCGGCGCGCCCTTGGCCGTGATGATTTCGCAGGTCTGGCCGTTCTTCAGCTGCGTATTCAGGGGTACCATGATGCCGTCGACCTTGGCGCCGCGGCAGCGGTGGCCCACGTCCGTATGCAGGTGATAGGCAAAGTCGACGGGCGTGGCGCCCACGGGCAGTTCCAGCACCCTCGCCTGCGGCGTCATGACGAAGATGCGGTCGTCCAGCGTGGCGGATTTGAGCTTTTCCACCCATTCGCGCTGGATTTCTTCCTGGCCCACGACGGCGTCGGCCACTTCCGTCTTCCAGGCCAGCAACTGGCGCAGCCAGGCGATCTTTTCGTCGTACTTCTGGCCGGCGAAGTTCGAGCCGCCCTCTTCCTTGTAGCGCCAGTGCGCGGCCACGCCGTATTCGGCAAAGCTGTGCATTTCATTGGTGCGGATTTGCACTTCCAGCGGGCGGCCATCCTCGGCCGTCACCACCGTGTGCAGCGACTGGTAACCGTTGGGTTTCGGCCGCGAGATGTAATCGTCGAATTCTTTCGGGATCGGCGTCCAGATATTGTGCACCACGCCCAGCACCGTGTAGCAGGTCTTGACGTCGGCGACGATGACGCGGAAGGCGCGCACGTCGTACAGGGCCGTGAAGTCCAGCTCCTTGCCGCGCATCTTGTTCCAGATGCTGTAAATGTGTTTCGGGCGGCCAAAGACTTCGGCCTGGATGCCGGCCGAAGCCAGCTCCGTCTGCAGGCGCAAAATCGCCGAGGAAACGAAGCCCTCGCGCATCATGCGCTTTTCTTCCAGCATCTTGGCGATGCGTTTATATGCTTCCGGCTCGATGAAGCGGAACGACAGGTCTTCCAGTTCCCACTTCAGCTGCCAGATGCCGAGGCGGTTCGCCAGCGGCGCGTACAGGTCCAGCGTTTCCTTGCCGTACTCGCGCGTCATTTCATTGAACAGCTTCAAGTCGGCAAAATAGCGCAAGGTGGTGACGCAGGCGGCCAGGCGCACCAGCACGACGCGCATGTCGGACGCCATCGCCAGCAGCATCTTGCGCAGGGTTTCCACCTGGGCCACGGCTTGCTGCGCCGCATTCTTGCCACGCCCGCCAGTGCTGCCGTGCTGCGCCTGGGTCAGCGCGCGCAAACGTATCAGCTGGCGCACGCCGGTGGCCAGGTCGCACACCTGCTTGCCGAAGCGCGGCTCGATATCGGCCGCGGTGTCCGGCTCGAGCAGGGTCAGCTCGAACATCAGGCCGGCGATGCGCGTTTCCGCATCGCTGCGCAGGAAGGCCAGCGTGGTGGCGACGCCAATGGCGAAGTCCAGCGCGGAGCGGCCGGCGAAGGTCTGCTTGTCGCCGTACGCTTCGGTGGCATACGCAAGCGCGTCCAGCACGCGCGCGCTATCCGGCGCACTCAAGCCCTCTACCAATTGTTCCGATGTGGCGCTATGCGGGGCCGAGATGGAAACCATGTAATACCTTCAACTTAGTAAATCAACAGCTTAACGTTCTGCAGCGATGATGACGATTTCAACCAGGCAAGCTGGATTGGCCAGTTTGGCCTCTACCGTGGCGCGCGGCGGCGTGTGGCCGGAAGCCACCCAGTCGTCCCACACTTCATTCATGCCGGGAAAATCCTTCATGTCGGCGATATAGATCTGGCACGACAGGATGCAAGTCTTGTCGCTGCCCGCTTCCATCAGCAGGCGGTCGACGTGGCCCAGCACTTCGCGCGTCTGGCCGACGATGTCCTGCGTCGTGTCTTCGGCGATCTGGCCCGCCAGGTAGATGGTGCTGTTATGAATCGCCACTTCGGAGAGGCGTTTGCCTACGTGCAATCGTGTAATTTCCATCTTATTTCTCGTTTCGGTTGTTTCAAAATCGGTCGTGCGTTACTGCGGTATGACGGTGTGACGCTATTACTTGCCCAGCAAAAACTTGCGCGCGATGGCGATCTGGTCGTCGTGCACGAACGTGGGGGCATGGCCGACGCCGGCGATTTCCACCAGTTCCGCCTTCGGGCCGCGGCCCAGCATGAGCGTGGCCGTGTCATGCGACAGCAAATCGGATTCCGAGCCGCGCACCAGCAGGGTCGGACAGCGCACGGCATCGTACGCGGCCCACAGCATGGCTTCGTCGCTGGCCGCCGATTCCGGCGTGGCCGAGCGGAACGGCATCGCCAGTCCCATATCGTAATGGCGGCGCCAATGGCCATCCTTATCCTGGCGCAACACATCGACCGCCAGTTTATGCCATTCGGCGTCCGTGTGCGGGCCGAAGCTGGCCGACACGTCGCGCACAAACTTGGCGCCCTGCTCGAAGGTCTCGAAACGCAGGTCCTGGCCGATATAGTCGCCGATGCGCTGCAGCGCTTCCGGCGCCAGGGTCGGGCCGATATCGTTCAAGACCAGCTTGCTGATCGGGCTGTGCGGCAGCGATGCCAGGCCCAGGCCGATCAAGCCGCCCATCGACGTGCCGAACCAGTCGACCGTCTGGCGTTCGCCATTGGCCAGCACGCGCGCCAGCAGGGTCACCATGTCGCTCACATATTGCGGCACGCGGTAAAACTGCGGGTTGGCCAGCCAGCCCGAGCGGCCACGGCCCACCACGTCGGGACAGATGACGCGGTAATCGCTGGCCATGGCGCGCGCCAGGTTGTCGAAGTCGTCTGCCACGCGCGTCACGCCATGGGCGCAGACCAGCACGTTCGGATTGTCCGCCGCGCCCCATTCCTTGTAGGACATGGTGTGCAAGCCTGCGGGGGAGATGCACTGGACAGATTTGATGCTTGCTTCGATCATGCGATTCCTTATAAGGCCAGACAAAAACCTGCTGCGCGTCGGTGCTTGCGGCCGGCGATGCTCGCCGTACTCCCGTACGGTTGCGCTTCCCGGCCAGCACTCCCTTCCGCTCGCTACGGTTTTGTCAGGCGTCGTTATTTGGTGGTAAAAAAACAAAGAAACCGGCAATTTGCCGGATGCCCCGCGCTCGACTCTTCGGCAGTGTAGCGCAGCGCGGGCAATGCTCCAAGCGCGCGCCTGAAATGCTGCGCCGCAGCACTCCATTCATGGGGCGATACCCGATATAGCGAAAGTGCATATCTGCGGTTATCCACAATTGAGCGGCCCGTCCAATCGGTGGATGATCGCAGCATCAACCCGCAAGAGGAGACCACTCGTGAAAAAACCATTCTATAAAATCCTGTACGTCCAGGTGCTGTTCGCCATCGTGGCTGGCGTGCTGCTGGGGGTGTTCTACCCATCGAACGCCGTCGACATGAAACCGCTGGGCGACGGCTTTATCAAACTGATCAAGATGATCATCGCCCCGGTGATCTTCTGTACCGTGGTCTCCGGCATCGCCGGCATGCAGGACGTCAAGAAAATCGGCCGCGTGGGCGGCAAGGCGCTGCTGTACTTCGAAGTGGTCTCCACCTTCGCGCTGGCCATCGGCTTGCTGGTTGCTAACATTCTGAAACCGGGCGCCGGCTTCAACGCCGATCCGGCCCACCTGGACGCCAAGTCGATCGCGCAATACACGCACGCCGAAGGCTTGACGACGACCGACTTCCTGATGAACATCATCCCGAAGACCTTCGTCGACGCGTTCGCCAAGGGCGACATCCTGCAAGTGCTGCTGATCGCCGTGCTGTTCGGTTTCTCGCTGTCCTTGCTGGGCGAGCGTGGCCGCCCTGTCACCAAGCTGATCGACGAGCTGTCGCACGCCATCTTCGGCATGGTCAACATCATCATGAAAGTCGCCCCGATCGGCGCGTTCGGCGCGATGGCCTTCACCATCGGCAAATACGGCCTGGCTTCGCTGATTCCGCTGGCTAAACTGATGGGCTCGTTCTACCTGACCTGCTTCCTGTTCGTCTTCGTCGTGCTGGGCCTGATCGCCAAGTACACGGGTTTCTCGATTGGCCGCTTCCTGCTGTACATCAAGGAAGAACTGCTGATCGTGCTGGGCACCAGCTCGTCGGAATCGGCGCTGCCGGCCCTGATGAAAAAACTCGAGCGCCTCGGCTGCTCGAAACCGGTGGTCGGCCTGGTCGTGCCTACCGGCTACTCGTTCAACCTGGACGGCACCAACATCTACATGACCATGGCCGCCCTGTTCGTGGCGCAGGCAACCAACACGGAACTGACCATCTGGCAAGAGCTCACCATCCTCGGCGTGGCGATGCTGACCTCGAAAGGCGCCTCCGGCATCACCGGCGCCGGCTTCATCACCCTGGCCGCCACCCTGGCCGTGGTGCCGACGATTCCCGTGGCCGGCATGGCGCTGATCCTCGGCATCGACCGCTTCATGAGCGAATGCCGCGCGCTGACTAATTTTGTGGGCAACGGCGTGGCGACCATCGTCGTGTCGAAATGGGAAAAAGAGCTGGACATGGACAAGCTGCATAGCGAGCTGGCCAATCCGACCTCGCCCGTCGATGACGCCTACATCGCCCCGGCAGTCAATATCGTCAAGTAAGCGGCCTCCCCCGCAGCGGCAATACGAAGAAGCCCCGCAGAGCGATCTGCGGGGCTTTTTGCATGGGCGCCCGCTGTTGCATCATCAACCAATAGTTAATGATGCATCAACTTGAAGCCCGATGATTAATCGACGGAAAACAATTACAGTTACAGCACTGTTCGCCAGCAAGCTCCCGCATAATGACATTGCGTTAATGCAAGCCTGACACCGAACCATCGACCTTTTTGAATGGAGTACTCATGTCCCTCACGCCCGCCTTTTACGCCACCTGGAGCCCACGCCTGCTGGGCTTGCTTCGCATCATCCTCGGCTTTCTCTTCCTGCAGCACGGCACGGCCAAGCTGTTCGGCGCGCCGCACGTGGCCATGTTCGACGGCCTGCAATTGTTTTCCGTGATGGGCGCCGCCGGCGTCATCGAGCTCGTCGGCGGCACGCTGCTGCTGATCGGCCTGTTCACGCGCCCCGTCGCCTTCATCCTGTCGGGCCAGATGGCGGCCGCCTACTTCATGGCGCATGCGCCGGCCGGCTTCCTGCCCATCCTGAACGGCGGCGAAATGGCCGTGATGTACTGCTTCACCTTCCTGTATTTCGCGGCAGCGGGCGCCGGCGCCTACAGCCTCGACGGCTTGCGCGGCAAGGCGGGCGCATAAAAAAAGGGCGGACATCGCTGTCCGCCCTTGCATTTCCTGCAACCATCCGTTTATACGGCGGACACGTCCAGCTCAGCGCCCGTGGCCGCCTGCACCTGTTCCTTGGTCACGCCTGGCGCCAGCTCCACCAGCTTCAGGCCGTTTTCCGTCACGTCGATCACGCCCAGGTCGCTGATGATGACGTCGACCACGCCCACGCCCGTCAATGGCAGGTCGCACTGCTTGAGCAGCTTGTGCGACGTCGTGCCATCCTTGGCCGTGGCCACGTGTTCCATCAGCACCACGACGCGCTTGACGCCGGCCACCAGGTCCATGGCGCCGCCCATGCCCTTGACCATCTTGCCTGGAATCATCCAGTTCGCCAGGTCGCCCTTTTCCGACACTTGCATGGCGCCCAGGATGGCCAGGTTGATCTTGCCGCCGCGGATCATGCCGAACGAGTCGGCCGAGCTGAAGTAGGCGGCGCCCGGCAAGGCCGTCACCGTCTGCTTGCCGGCATTGATCAGGTCCGCATCGACTTCCTCGTCGGTGGGGAACGGGCCGATGCCCAGCAAGCCGTTTTCCGACTGCAGGAACACTTCGATATTTTCCGGTACGTAATTGGCCACCAGGGTCGGCAAGCCGATGCCCAGGTTCACATAAAAGCCATCCTGCAATTCCCGCGCAGCACGCGCAGCCATTTCGTCTCTCGTCCAAGCCATGATGTTCTCCGTATTCTTTTTTAAGCTTCGCTGCGCACGGTGCGCTGCTCGATGCGTTTTTCCGGGTTCGCGTTGACCACGATGCGATGCACGAAGATGCTCGGCGTATGCACCTGATCCGGATCGATCTCGCCTACCTCGACCAGTTTTTCCACTTCGACGATGGTGATCTTGCCAGCCATGGCCACGTTCGGGTTGAAATTGCGCGCCGTCTTGCGATAGACCAAATTGCCCGCGCGATCGGCCATGTAGGCTTTCACCAGCGACACGTCGGCCACGAGACTGCGTTCCATCACGTACTGCTCGCCGTCGAACTCGCGGATTTCCTTGCCGTCGGCAACGATGGTGCCCACGCCCGTCTTGGTAAAGAAGGCGGGAATGCCGGCGCCGCCGGCGCGCAGCTTCTCGGCCAGCGTGCCTTGCGGCGTGAATTCCAGTTCCAGCTCGCCGGCCAGGTACTGGCGCGCGAATTCCTTGTTTTCGCCCACATAGGAGGCGATCATTTTCTTGATCTGGCGCGTGGTCAGCAGCTGCCCCAGGCCGAAGCCGTCCACGCCGGCGTTGTTGGAAATGGCTGTCAGGCCCGTCACGCCCGAATCGCGCAAGGCGCCGATCAGGGCTTCGGGGATGCCGCACAGGCCGAAGCCGCCGACAGCGATGGTCTGGCCATCTTGGACGATACCGGCCAGCGCCGCAGCGGCGTCAGGATAAACTTTATTCATGGGTGTCCCTCTATTTTGTTAAGCTTTGGCCTAGAGTCCAGGACTCTGGCAGCGACTCAGCATAAAATACGCGAGTGGAAAGTACAATACCGTAGAACTACCGGCGCCGTGCCGGCAATCCCCCTGTGAGAGTGATACGCATCAGATGAACGCCGCGTCAGCCATCGACTATGAAAGCATCTTCCTGCACGCGCCCGTCGGCATGTGCATGTCGGAAAACCGCATCATGCGCAGCTGCAACGAAGCGCTGGCGGCCATGTTCGGCTACGCGCGCGCCCAGCTCGACGACCAGTCGTTCGAGGTACTCTACCCCACGCACGATGAATTCCTGCGCACCGGTGACCGCATCATTCCCATCATGAACGCCAGGGGCCGCTATTCGGATGAGCGCATCATGCGCCGCAGCAATGGAGAATTGTTCTGGTGCCACGTCACGGGCCACGCCATGCTGCCCGCGCAGCCGCTGGGGCCGGGCATCTGGACGTTCGAGGATGTCAGCGAGAAACGTCCCGTGACGGCGGAACTGACGCCGCGCGAGCGCGAGATCGCCGCCCTGCTGGTGGAGGGCAAGACGAGCAAGCTGATCGCCCGGCAGATCGACCTCAGCCCCCGCACGGTGGAAATGCACCGTGCCAAGCTGATGCGCAAGTTCGCCGCCTCCACCTCATCCGAGCTGGTGCACAAGCTGGTGGGCTTGCAGCTGCAGCGCTGACGGCGGAGGTCAGGGCGCGCCGGCCTGTTCCCGCCTTGCCTGTTCGTACTTGATGATTTTCAATACCCTGGAGTTGGCAAAATACTGGATGCAATTGAGCGGCGAATAGAAAATATCCGTTTTCCATTCCCCAGACACCAGCTCCTTGCCCGTCGGGTCGTCGGCAGGCTGGAAAATCGTATCGGCCAGAATGCGGTGGACGCCAGACACATTCGGCCCCGACTCATGCCACGTCGAACTGTTCATGACCACGAAATCGCCGGCATTCAAAACAGGCGTGACCTTGACGAACTTGATGCTGAAACTGTCGGGATTGATTTCGCCAGCATCGCCGAGATAACCGAGTTTATGCGAGCCGACATAAAAACTCATTGCGCCGTTGGCCTCATCCACACGGCTCAAGGCGGTAAAAACGCTGCACTTATTCAGATTGCCCAGGTGATAACAGCTATCCTGATGCAGGAATACCCGGTTGGGGCTGAACGCATCCTTGATGACGAAGCGGTGATTGTATAGCGCCACGTCGGGACCGAATATCCGCGACAGCGTTTCGGCATAGACCGGCGCACGGTACATTTCCAGCAATTTTTCCGGCAGCTCTTCGGTCAGCGACACCGGATTGGCCTGGCTGACATTGCGGCCGGAGCGCAGCTTGGCGTCATAAAACATGTCCCACTCGTGCTGCCACTGCGCCAGCAGATCCGGTGCAATGGCGTTACGCACGACAAAGACGCCCGTCTCCCGGAATATCTCCGGCACGAATCGATCCCCGCTGATGCGCAGCAAGACGTCCTCGGCCTGTTCATTTACTGCAGCCAGTACCATCACCACTCCTAGATAAAACGGAACGTCAGTTCATTGTCCTGCGTGTTCTTGAACTTGTTGCACTTCGCCAGCACGTTATATTTGATCGGGAACAGCTCACGGTCGGGCGTTTCCAGAATATCGATTTCAATGATGTCGAAATCGCGCAGCAAGGCGCTCCAGCCATGCTCGGTAATACGCCAGCAGTCCGGAATCGGGCCATGGATGCGCCAGTTCAAGGGAGCGGAAATGAGCAGATAGCCTTCATGCTTGAGGATGCGGCGGATTTCCTTGACGGTGTCAAACGGATTGAGCGTATGCTCAATCACTTCCAGACAGACGACGCAGTCATAGGCACTGTCCACGATCGCCGCATTGACCTTGGTGATGTCGCCCACCAAGGTGGGGCTGTAGGTATCGACGATATCAAAGGTATCGACGCTGAAATTGCTGAAGTTTTCGCGCACGGTGGAGCGATCCTGCGGCCCCACTTCCAGCAGCTTGCCCGTCTCACCGGCAAGCTTGGCGGCGGTCCTTGCAACAAAAGCGTTCAAGTGATCGCGGGCCAGCTGAAACGTGTCATTATCAAACTTCGAGGGAGTTGCCATCGTGAAATTCTCGTATATTATGGTTATGCTCGGACGCTATGCCGCAAGCAAAACCATCATAGCCGCTAATTTTCCATGTGGCAACAATCCCCTGCCCCATGCCAGTTACATGCTGGCCATGCCGCCGTCAGCGGAAATAATCGCGCCGTTGATGAAATGCGAATCCTCGCCCGCCAGCAACAGCAGCAAGCCGTCGAGGTCTTCCGGCTTGCCTGGGCGCTTGTTCGGCAGCATCTCGATCAGCTTCTTGCCTTGCTCGGTGGCGAAGTAATCTTCATTGATCTCGGTGGAAATGTAGCCGGGACAGATGGCGTTGGTGTTGATGCCATACTTGCCCCACTCCACGGCCATGGCGCGCGTCATGTGCACCATGCCCGCCTTGCTCATGCAATACACGCCGATCTGCGGCAGCACCTGCAAGCCCGCCATCGAGGCGATATTGATGATGCGGTGCTGTTTCTTCGGGTCGCCCTTGGCGCGCGCGATCATGCGCTTGGCCGTTTGCTGGGCCACGAAGAACGATCCGCGCAGGTTGGTGTCCATCACGAACGAGTAATCTTCGGGCGTGACGTCGACCAGGCGTTGCGTGGTGGAGACACCTGAGTTGTTGACGAGGATATCGATGGGCCCCGCTTCCGTTTCCGCATGCGCGATGGCCGACTTGATGCTGGCGAAGTCGGTCACGTCGAGCGACACCACGTGCGCGGCGCCGCCATCGGCTTCGATCTCGGCGCGCAACTCCTTCAGGCGTTCGGTGCGGCGCGAAGCCAGCACGACCTGGGCGCCGGCCTGGGCCAGCACTTTCGCAAAGCGCGCGCCGAGGCCGCTCGACGCGCCGGTAATCAGGGCAATCTTGCCCTCGAAATTGACTTCTATGCCCACGAGCTACTCCTGTTTTATTTTAGACAACACTTTACGCCGTGCCACTGGCACAGGGGCAAAATCGCCCGCGGCGCACTTGAGCAAAAGTAAACGCCATCATTACACAAAATGGCGGGATTTAGATTGCGGCGAGGGGCAATGTCACGCAAAATGGCGCCAAAGTTGCAATCCTCGCCAAAAACAAGCACACTCGTGCTTAAATTTCCCCCGATGATGCTTTATTATCCTTTGCTATCTAATTGAGTGACTATAAATCGAGACCATGACACAGCCTAATAACTTAGTTGAACAGTACGGACCGCGCGAGACCATGGAGTATGACGTGGTCATCGTGGGCGGCGGCCCCGCAGGTCTGGCGGCGGCGATCCGCCTGAAGCAGCTGGCCGCGGAAAAGAGCCAGGAAGTGTCCGTCTGCGTGCTGGAAAAAGGCGGCGAACTGGGCGCGCATATCCTGTCGGGCGCCATCATGGACCCGAAAGCGTTGACCGAACTGATCCCGAACTGGAAAGAACTGGGCGCGCCGTTGAACACGGAAGTGACGGAAGACCGCATCCTGTTCCTGACGGAAACCAAAGCGTATAAAACGCCAAACTTCGCCGTGCCGGCCTGCTTTGAAAACCACGGCAACTACATCGTCTCGCTGGGCAATGTGGTGCGCTGGATGGGCCAGCAGGCGGAAAACCTGGGCGTGGAAATCTTCCCCGGCTTCCCTGCCGCGGAAATCCTCTACAACGACGACGGCTCCGTGAAAGGCGTGGCGACCGGCAACATGGGCGTCAAGCGCGACGGCCAGCCCGGCCCCGACTTCCAGCTGGGCATGGAATTGCACGCCAAGTACACCCTGTTCGCCGAAGGCGCGCGCGGCCACCTGGGCAAGCAATTGATGGCCAGGTATGACTTGAACGCCGGCAAGGACCCGCAATCGTACGGCATCGGCATCAAGGAATTGTGGGAAATCGATCCGGCCCAGCACAAGCCGGGCCTGGTGATCCACTCGAGCGGCTGGCCGCTGGACACGAAAACCTATGGCGGCTCCTTCCTGTACCACCTGGAAAACAACCAGGTGATGGTCGGCTACGTGGTGGGCCTGAACTACGAAAACCCGTATTTGTCGCCATACGAGGAATTCCAGCGCTATAAAACGCATCCGGAAATCCGCAAGTTCTTCGAAGGCGGCAAGCGCATCTCGTACGGCGCGCGCGCCATCGCGGCCGGCGGCCTGCAATCGTTGCCGAAGCTGGTGTTTGCCGGCGGCGCGCTGATCGGCTGCGATGCGGGCTTCCTGAACATGAGCCGCATCAAGGGCAGCCACGCCGCCATCAAGAGCGGCATGCTGGCGGCCGAGGCGGCTTTCGGCGCGCTGGGCGAACAGCGCCAGCACGACGAACTGACGAGCTACCCGGTCGCATTCGAGCAATCCTGGCTGCATGAGGAACTGCACGTGGCGCGCAACGTCAAGCCATGGCTGTCGAAAGGCCTGTACCTGGGCAGCCTGATGACGGGCATCGACCAGCTGATCTTCCGCGGCAAGGCACCATGGACCCTGCACCACACGCATGGCGACCACGAATGCCTGAAGCCGGCCGCCCAGTCGAAGAAGATCGTGTATCCGAAACCCGATGGCAAGCTGACCTTCGACAAGATGTCGTCCGTGTTCATCTCGAACACGAACCACGCGGAAGACCAGCCCATCCACCTGACCTTGAAGAACGCCAGCGTGCCCGTCGATGTCAACCTGGCCACGTATGCGGGCCCGGAAGCGCGTTACTGTCCGGCCGGCGTGTACGAGTTCGTAAAGAACGACGATGGCGCCGAACGCCTGCAGATCAATGCGCAGAACTGCGTGCACTGTAAAACCTGCGACATCAAGGACCCGACGCAAAACATCGTCTGGATCACGCCGGAAGGCGGCGGCGGGCCCAACTACCCGAACATGTAAGCGCCCCCGGGCGCAGCTGGCGGGTTCGCACCCGCCAGCGCATGCGACGACAGCGCGGCGCCTTCGGGCGGCCGCGCTTTTTTATTTTCATGACAAGCTTTCCTGCCGCTGTGGCCTGCCGGGAACAGCTGGAATTGCTCAATGATGCTCTAAAGCAAAATTCCGTAGGGAAATTTTCTATTCATCTCTGCCAGCAGTTACAATTGCCGCTGGTACATTTTCCCTCCCTCCCATGAACACTGACGCCACCTCCGCAACGCAACTCGACACCCAACTGGAGCTGGCACTGAGGGAGCACCAGGCTGGCCGCCTGGAGCAGGCGGAAGACCTGTATGTCGCCATCCTGCAGGCACAGCCCTACCATGCCATCGCCAACCACAACATGGGCCTGCTCGCCGGCCAGGTGGGGCAATTCCGGGCAGGACTGCCATTCCTGCGCAAGGCCCTGTCCGTCAATCCGGACGAGGGCCAGTTCTGGCTGTCGCTGGCCGACGGCTTGCTGAAGGCGGGCGAGCGCGACGAAGCGCTCGACATCATCGACACGGCCATCGGACGCGGTCTCGACAACGACCAGTCGCAAGCGCTGCGCGTGCGCATCGCCGAGGCGATCGCCGCCGCGCCAACGGCCGCGCAATGCCAGCAGCTCATCGACCTGTACCAGGCCGGCCGCTACGCGGACCTCGAACAGGGCGCCCATGCGCTGATCGCCCGCTACCCGACCTCCGATTTTGCCTGGAGCGTGCTCGGCACCGCCCTGCAGGTGCAAGGCAAGGATGCCCTCGACGCGCTGCAAACGACGACACTGCTGACGCCGTATGACGCCGAAGCCCATTGCAACCTGGCCAACGCCTGGCAGGCGCGCGGCGACTATGCGCAAGCCGTGCAGGCGTATCAGCAAGCACTGCAGTTCAATCCCGCGTTTGCCGAGGCGCACAGCAACCTCGGCGGCGCCCTGCAAGCGCTCGGTGCGCTGGACGAGGCGGAGCAAGCCTACCTGCAGGCGATCGCCCTGCGCCCCGACTATGGCATGGCGCACTTTAACCTGGGCAACACGCGCAAGGCGCGCGGCGACCTCGACGGCGCCGTCAGCGCCTACCAGGCGGCCCTGGCCAGCATGCCCGCCGACGCCGAAGTGTTCAGCAACCTGGGCAATGCCCTGCAGGGACTCGAACGCAACGAGGAGGCGGCGGACAGCTATCGCCGCGCGCTGGAACTCGATCCCCGGCTGGTCATGGCGCACAGCAACCTGGGCGCCGCCCTGCTCAATCTGGCCCGGTTCGACCAGGCCGAAGCAAGCTACCGCGCGGCCCTGGCGCTGGCGCCGCGCGATGCCGGCCTGTGGAATGGCCTGGGCAACAGCCTGCAGTCGCAGCAGCGGCTCGACGAGGCGGCCGACGCCTACCGCCAGGCCCTGGCCGTCCAGCCCGGCTATCCGCAAGCGCAGTCCAACCTGGGCAGCGTACTGGTGAGCCTGGCCGAGTTCGACGCGGCCATCGCCTGCTACCGCCAGGCCCTGCTCCTGCAACCGGACAGCGCCGATGCGCACACCCAGCTTGGCCTGGGCCTGCAAGCCATCGGCGCACCCGACGAACTGGACGAAGCGCTGACCATGCACCAGCGCGCAGTGCAACTGGCGCCCGAGAAACAGCAGGCATACACCTGCCTGGGACATTGCCTCAAGCAGATGCGCCGCTTCGAGGAAGCGCAAGGCGCCTACCGACAAGCGCTGGCTTTTTCGCCCGATGTCGCCAACCGGCATAACGACCTGGCCATCGCCTTGCAGGATGCCGGCGATTATCCCGAAGCCATCCGCATGTATCAGCACGCGCTGACACTGGACCCGCAGTCGACTTTGATCCATTGCAACCTGAGCGTGGCGCTGGAAGACAGTGGCCAGCCGGAGCAGGCGCTGGTCTACCTGCAGCGCGCGCGCGACTTCGCGCCCGATTCCAGCCGCGTGCACTTTATAATGGGCAACTGCCTGCGCTCCCTGAAACGCTACGACGAAGCGCTGGCCAGCTATGGCCGCTCGCTGGAAGTGCAGAAGGATTTCATCGGCTCGCACCTGAACATCTGCGCCACCTACAGTGAAATGGGACGTACCGACGATGCCGTCCAGGCATGTCGCTCGGCACTGGCCAAGTATCCGGAATACGATGATATCTACAGCAACATGCTGTTTGGCCTGTCGCATGTGCATTGCGACGACCCGGCCACGCTGGTGGCCGAGCATTTCGGTTTCGGCGAGCGCTATGAAACGCCCCTGCGCGCCGCATGGCAGCCGCATGCGAACGACCGCGATCCGCAGCGCCAGCTGAAGATCGGCCTGGTCTCTGGCGATTTCTGCAACCATGCGGTGGCGCATTTCATCACGCCGTTGCTCGAGGAACTGGCCACGATGCCGCAGTTTGCCTTGTATGCGTACTACAACAACAGCCGCGTCGACAGCGTGACCATGCGCATCGCGCAGCTGCTGCCGAACTGGCTGCCCGTCACCCACCTGAGCCAGGAAGCGCTGGCCAAACGCATCCGCGCCGACGGCATCGACATCCTGATCGACCTGTCCGGGCACACGGCGAAAAATTGCCTGCTGGCCTTTGCCCGCAAGCCGGCGCCCATCCAGATGAGCTGGATAGGCTACCCGCTGACGACGGGCCTGCAAGCGATGGATTACTACCTGAGCGACCGCTTTTTCTCGCCACCCGAGGAATTCGCCAGCCATTTCACGGAAAAACTGATCTTCCTGCCGACCATTGCGCCCTTCCTGCCCTCCGAACATGCGGACGGCATCCTGCCGGCGCCCGTGCTGACGAATAAATACCTGACCTTCGGCAGTTTCAACCGTCCCAACAAGCTGAATCGCCCGACCATCGCGCGCTGGGCCAAGGTCTTGCGCGCCATCCCGGACGCGAAAATGCTGCTGGCGGCCATGCCCGAGGCGGGGCCGCATCCCGTGCTCACGGCCTGGTTCGCCGAGGAAGGCATCAGTGCCGACCGGCTGATCTTCGAGCCGCGCGCCAACATGGCCAACTTCCTGTCCATGCATCACCGCGTCGACATCTGCCTCGACACGGCGCCATATGGCGGCGGCACCACCACCTTCCATGGCTTGTGGATGGGCGTGCCCACCCTCACCGTTGCCGGACCAACAGTACCCAGCCGCGCCGGCACGTCCATCCTGCGCCACGTGCAGCTGGAAGAATTCATCGCCCGCGACGACGAGGAATTCGTCAGCAAGGCCCTGCATATGGCGGCCAATCCCATGCTGCTGGGCGCCTACCGCTTCAGCACGCGGCACCGCCTGGTGCAAACGGCGCTGGGCCAGCCGCGCCTGATTGCCGAAGGCGTGGCCAACAGCCTGCGCCTGGCCTGGCAGCGCTGGTGCGACGACTTGCCACCGGTCAGTTTCGATGCCCCGCTCGACAGCCAGCTGCCCGGGGAGATCGCGGCATGAGCGGCAACAAACCCATCTACGTGACGCAGCCCCTGCTGCCGGACTTGCAGGATTTCCTGCCTTACCTGGAATCGATCTGGGAAAACAAGATACTCACGAACGGCGGCCCCTTCCACCAGCGGCTGGAACAGGCGCTGTGCGAGTATCTGGGCGTCAGGCATATCTGCCTGTTTACCAACGGCACGCTGGCACTGATGACGGCCCTGCAAGCCTTGCGCATCAAGGGTGAAGTCATCACGACGCCGTATTCCTTCGTCGCCACGGCCCATTCGCTGCTGTGGAATGACATCAAGCCCGTCTTTGCCGACATCGATGCGCGCACGCTGAACCTCGATCCGGCGCGCATCGAGGCGGCCATCACGCCGCACACGACGGCCATCATGCCCGTGCACTGCTATGGCCAGCCCTGCGATGTCGAGGCGATCCAGAAGATTGCCGACAATTATGATCTCAAAGTCATCTATGACGCCGCCCATGCCTTCGGCGTGCGCCACCGGGGCACCAGCGTGCTGAACTATGGCGACCTGTCCGTGCTCAGCTTCCACGCGACGAAGATCTTCAACACCTTCGAAGGCGGCGCCATCATCTGCCCCGACGCCAAGAGCAAGCAGCGCATCGACCACCTGAAG
This sequence comes from Janthinobacterium sp. SUN118, assembly GCF_030397695.1. Taxonomy (NCBI): domain Bacteria; kingdom Pseudomonadati; phylum Pseudomonadota; class Betaproteobacteria; order Burkholderiales; family Oxalobacteraceae; genus Janthinobacterium; species Janthinobacterium sp. SUN118. Next base: position 3,355,713 of record NZ_JAPUBV010000001.1, read on the forward strand.
AATTTCGGCTTCGTCGATGAAGTGACGGTCGTCGCCGCCGGCATCAACGGCAAGATGAGCGAAATCAATGCCGCCTTCGGCCTGCTGCAACTGAAGGGCATCGACCAGGCGCGCCAGCAACGCCAGCTCATCGACGCGCATTACCGGCAGCGCCTGGCCGGGGTGGCCGGCATCACCTGCCTGGAACAAATGGATGCCGAGGCGGCCAACCATGCGTATTTTCCCATCCTCGTCGGCCCCGACTATCCGCTGGCGCGCGACGCCCTGTTCCAGCTGCTGCGCGAACGCGAAATCTATGCGCGGCGCTATTTCTACCCGCTCATCAGCGATTTCCCCATGTACCGGGGCATGCCGTCCGCCGCACACGCCAACCTGCCGGTGGCGCGCCTGGCCGCATCCCAGGTGATCTGCCTGCCGATCTACCCGGCGCTCGAGCTGGCGACCGTGGACGCCATCACCGCCGTGATCGCCAGGACCGCCTGAGCGCCGCGCCCTCCCCATCGACCCAGACAACGGCCACCGCATGTCCCACTACGCCCAACTTACCGCCGTCGCCTACCACCTGCCGCAGGCCATCCTGACGAATGCCGCGCTGGAACAGGAGTTCAGCGACTGGCCGGCGCAAAAGATCCTCGACAAGACGGGCATCGCGCAACGCCATATCGCCGCGCCGGACGAAACGGCCAGCGACCTGGCCTATCATGCCGCGGAAAAACTGTTTGCCACGCATGACATCGCGCGCGCCGACATCGATTTCCTGATCCTGTGCACGCAGGCGCCCGACTACCTGTTGCCCAGCAGCGCCTGCGTGCTGCAGCAGCGCCTCGGCTTGCCGACCTCGTGCGGCGCGCTCGACATCAACCTGGGCTGCTCCGGCTACGTGTATGCGCTGGCGATGGCCAAGGGCCTCGTCGAGAGCGGCATCCGCAAGAAGGTGCTGCTGCTGACGGCCGACACCTATTCGAAGTACATCAATGCGCGCGACCGCAGCGTGCGCACCCTGTTCGGCGACGCCGCCGCCGCCAGCGTGATCGCCGGCGGCACGCCAGAACAGGCGCTGGGACCGTTCGTGCTGGGCACGGACGGCAGCGGCGCCAACAACCTGATCGTGCCGGCCGGCGGCATGCGCACGGCGCGCAGCGCGGCGACGGCCAGCGAAACGGAAGATGCCTCGGGCAACTGGCGCAGCCAGGACGACCTGTTCATGGATGGCGCGCAGATCGTCCAGTTCACCCTGGGCGCCGTGCCGCGTACAATGCAGGAATTGCTGACCGCCGCCGGCAAGACCCTGGACGACATCGATCACGTGATCTTCCACCAGGCAAACAAGTTCATGCTCGACGCCCTGCGCCGCAAGATCCGCATCCCGGAAGACAAGTTTGTGATTGAAATCGATACCGTCGGCAATACCGTCTCGTCGACCATTCCCATCGCCATCGCCCGCGCCCGCGCCTCGGGCCGCATCCGGCCGGGCGACACGGCCCTGCTGCTGGGCTTTGGCGTGGGCTATTCCTGGGCCGGCACGCTGGCGCGCCTGTAGGCGCCCCGTCCGCCCCAGTACTGAACACCTCTGAAAGGAAACATAATGCAAGAATTTTTCAACGGCATGGCCGACATCCTGGAAATCGACGCCGACAAGGTCGTGCCCGAGCTGAAACTGGGCGACTACGCCTGGGATTCGCTGGCCATCATTTCCACCATCGCCCTCGTCGACGACCTGTTCGACCAGATGCTCGAAGGCCAGGCCCTGGCCAAGTGCGAGACCATGGCCGACGTGCTGGCATTGATCGCCGTCAAGGTCTGACCATGTCCAGCCAGCGCCTGGAATCGGGACTGCCCTTCAGCAGCGCGCACCTGTCCATGCGCGGCGTCGTCTGCGCGCTGCCGCGCACGCAAATCCATAACGCGGACCTGGCCGCGCGCTTCGGCGCCGAGGCGGTCGCCGATGTGAGCAAGATGATCGGCGTGCAATCGCGCCGCCGCGCCGCCGACGGACAGACGACGGCCGACCTGTGCCAGGCAGCCGCGCAAACCCTGCTCGACGATCTGGGCTGGGAGCGCGATAGCATCGACGCCCTGATCTTCATCTCGCAAACCCCCGATTACGTGCTGCCGGCCACGGCCTGCGCCCTGCATGGCCGGCTGGGCCTGCACAAGGCCTGCGCCGCCTTCGACATCAACCTGGGCTGCTCCGCCTACGCGTATGGGCTGTGGCTGGCGGCCAAGATGCTCGATGGACAAGCCATGTGCCGCATCCTGCTGCTGGTGGGCGACACCATCAGCAAGACCGTCGACGAGACGGACCGCGCCACCGCCCTGCTGTTCGGCGACGCCGGCACGGCCACGGCGCTGGAATTCGATGCCGCCGCGGCGCCCGCCCACTTCATCGTCGGCAGCGACGGCGGCGGCGAACGCCACCTGATGATGGCCGCCAGCGCCTGCCGTCCGTATGCCGGCGACGATGCGCGCCTGGCGCAGCGCGATCCCGCCAAGCTGTACATGGATGGCGGCGAAATCTTCAATTTCACGCTGAAGAGCATTCCGCCGCTGGTGGCGGACCTGCTGCGCCTGGCCGGCCGCACGAGCGACCAGGTCGATGCCTTCCTGTTCCACCAGGCAAATACCTTCATGCTCAAGCACATCATCAAGAAAGCCAAGCTGCCGCCCGAGCGTGCACCGATCAATATGGACCGCTACGGCAATACGTCGAGCGCCTCGATTCCCCTGCTGATCGCCGACAGCCTGGGCGCCGCCGCGCAGGGCCAGACCATCGCCATGTTCGGCTTTGGCGTCGGCTATTCCTGGTCGGCAGCCGTGCTGGGCCTGCAATCGCTGACCGTCAACCGCCTTATCGAAGTCTGAACCATGATCTTTCAACCCGACATGCTGGCTGGCCAGCGCATCCTCGTCACCGGCGCCTCGTCCGGCATCGGCCGCGAAACGGCCCAGCTGCTGGCGCGCTGCGGCGCGCAATTGCTGATCAGCGGACGCGACCCCGAACGCCTTGAGCAGACCCTGCAGTCTTTGCAAGGCGACGGCCACCGCGCCGCAGTCCTTGAACTCGATGGCGGCGACCACATCGTCGACTTCCTCAAGCAAGCCACGCAGGACGCGCCCCTGTCCGGCATCTTCCATGCGGCCGGCGTGGAACTCTTGCGCCCGGTCAAACTGTCCAAGGCCCAGCAGTTTGACGAGGTGTTCGCCTCCAGCGTGAAGTCGGCGCTGGCGCTGGCGCGCGGCGCGGCCCTGCGTGGCGTGCTCAACGATGGCGCCGCCCTGCTCTTCATGTCGTCCGTGGCGGCCCAGAGCGGCCAGTCCGGCATGAGCGTGTATTCGGCGGCCAAGGCAGCCATCGATGGCCTGGTGCGCGCGCTGGCCGTGGAACTGGCGCCGCGCGGCATGCGCGTCAACAGCATCGCCGCCGGCGCCGTCGAGACGGAAATGCATGCGCGCCTGAGCCGCGGCTTGCCGGACGAGGCCATGCAGGCCTACGCACAGCGCCATCCGCTCGGCTTCGGCCGCAGCAGCGACATCGCGCAGACGGCGGCCTTTTTGCTGTCGCCGGCCGCGCGCTGGGTCAGCGGCGCCACCTGGGCCGTCGACGGCGGCTACCTGGCCCGTTAGGAGAACCCATGCAAACCATCCTCATCGTCGGCGCCGGCCGCTTCGCGCGAGAAATGCTGTGCTGGCTGGAAGACAGCCTCGATCCCGCCACGGCCCGCATCGGCGGCCTGCTCGACGACACCGTCCCTCCCGCAGCGCTGCTCGATGCCGACTACCCGTATCCGGTACTGGGCAGTATCGTCGACTACCAGCCGGCGCCCGGCGAGACGCTGCTGCTGGCCATCGGCGCGCCGAAGGCCAAGCTGGACATCGCGCTGGCGCTGGCGGCGCGCGGCGCGCGCTTCCATACGCTGATCCATCCGAGCGCCATCATCGCGCGCACGGCGCGCATCGGCCAGGGCGCCGTCATCTGCCCGTTCGCCCTCGTTTCGGCGGGCAGCGAACTGGGCGACTACGTCACCATCAACAGCTACGCCAGCGTCGGCCATGACGCCGTGCTGGAACAGGGCTGCACGCTCAGTTCCCACGTCGACATCACGGGCGGCGTGCGCCTGGGCCAGGCCGTCATGGTCGGCTCGGGCGCGTCGATCCTGCCGCGCGTGGCCGTCGGCGCCGGCGCCACGGTCGGCGCCGGCGCCGTCGTCATGCGCCGCGTGGCCGAAGGCGCCACCGTGTACGCTCCACCCGCAAAGACTTTATGACTCCCACTTCCCAGGCGCGGCAGCTGCGCGACCACTTCTGGCACCTGCTGTGCCATCGCAGCGAATTGCCCGACAGCGGCGACTACCTGAAGCTCGACTGGCTGGGCGAGGAAGTGGTCGTGTATAACGACCAGGGCGAGCTGATCGCCTTCGACAACCTGTGTCCGCACCGCGGCACGCGCTTTTTCACGGAAAAACGCGGCAATGCACCGCTGGCCTGCCCCTACCACGGCTGGGCTTACCGGGCCGGCGCCATGCATATTCCCTGCCGCGAGCGCTATGCGCCGGCCGAACTGGAGCACGCCCGGCTGCAGGTGCTGCAGCTGGACTGGTGCGCCGACTTCCTGTTTGCCGCGCCGCAGCCGCGCATGTCGCTCGCGGCGCAGCTGGGCGACACGCAGGCCACCCTGGAAAATATCTCCTTCAACATCGCCGGCCTGGGCGACTTCAACGCCTATGACTATGAGTGCGACTGGCGCATCGCGCTGGAAAACGCGCTCGAACCGCTGCACGTGCCCTTCGTGCACCCGGAATCGCTGGCACAGTTGCAACTGGACGATGGCGAAAACCGGTTCACGGACTGGACCTCGACATGGGAAGCGGGCCTGGGCAACGCCGGCATGGCGAGGAAACTGCGCTCCATCAAGCGCCTGTTCCAGCTCGACAGCCAGTTCGAGGGCTACCAGAGCCTGTACCTGTTCCCGTTCACCATGCTGTCGTCGACCTTTTCGTACTCCTATTCGCTGCAGCATTTCTTCCCATCGGCCCAGCCGCAGCGCACGCATTTCTCGAGCCGCCTGCTGAAGGCCGTCACCAGCCCCGCCGCTGCCGCCTCGCTGCAGGGCTTTTTCGACTCGAGCGCGCAGATGAACCGCCAGGTATTCGAGGAAGACCACGCCATCTGCCGGCGCATCGCCGTCCAGGCGGCCGACAGCGCGCGCTTCAAGATCCTGTCCAGCGACGAGGCCAAGATCGCGCATTTCCGTGCCTGCCTCGCGGCGGCGGGGCAGCCGTGACGGGGCTGGCGGCCCGTCCGCGAGCCGATGTGAAACTTTTTTAAAAGAATTTAAAAAAATTTCCACAAAGCATTTAATAAGCTTATGCGGATGGTCGTCTTGTACTTGGGAGAGCACAAAGAACCGTTGCTCCGGACTGAACCCACCAAACCAGGAGTTACACCATGCTGAGCCTTCACACTAACAACGCTGCACTGTCCGCACAAAATTCGATCACCCGTACCCAAAGCCAACTGTCGACCTCGATGACGCGCCTGAGCACCGGCTTCCGCATCAACTCGGCAATGGATGACGCAGCAGGCCTGCAAATCGCAACCCGCCTGAAAGCACAAACCAGCGGCATGACCGTTGCAATGTCGAACACCCAAAACAGCACCTCGATGCTGCAAACGGCCGAAGGCGCGTTTGACGAAGTCACCAACATGCTGATCCGCATGAAGGATCTGGCAACCCAGGCAGCCGATGCTTCGTCGGGCGCCAAAGACAAAACCGCAATGCAATCGGAATACGATGCACTGGGCCTGGAACTGTCGAACGTGATGAAAAACACCACCTTCGGCGGCAACAAGCTGCTGGTAGGCGGCACCCTGGCATCGTCGATGACGTTCCAGATCGGCGCGAGCTCGACCGAAACGATGGCATTTGACGTTTCCGCCAAAATGACCAGCCTGACGGCATCGCTGACGTCGGCTACCGCCAACTACGCTGCAGCTTCGACCGGTACCGAACTGACCAGCACCGCCAACGCCACCATCGCTCTGCTGGAAACGGCAATCGGCGACGTCGGCACCGTTCGCTCGGCACTGGGTGCTGCTGCCAACCGTCTGGACCACGTCAATACCAACTTGTCCAACATCGCCACCAACACCAAAGCCGCTACCGGCCGCATCATGGACGTCGACTTCGCTACCGAAAGCTCGAACATGACGTCGTCGCAAATGCTGCTGCAAGCTGGCACAGCAATGTTGAAACAAAGCAACAGCATGTCCTCGATGGTCATGTCCCTGCTGCAATAATATGTCCCTGCCTGGCCGTTCGCGGCCAGTCGCTGAAAACCAGGCCGCGGCCTGGTTTTTTTTCGTCCCGCCCCGCCCCGCCTTTGCATGCAAAGGAAACTATTTCCTGGCAATCTTTAACGATGTGGCCCGCACGGTCGCCTGTCTGATAGGTAAGCCCATCCAACAGCCGTCATCCACAGGAATCGCCGAGTGCTGAGCCTCCATACGAATATCGCCGCACTAGCCGCACAAAATGCCGCCGCACGCGCGCAATCGCGGCTGTCGACGTCGATGACGCGCCTCTCCACCGGCTTTCGCATCAATTCGGCCATGGATGACGCGGCCGGACTGCAAATCGCCACGCGGCTGCGGGCGCAGGCGAGCGGCATGGCCGTCGCCATGCGCAACACGCAAAACAGCACCTCGATGCTGCAGACGGCCGAAGGCGCGTTCGACGAAGTGACCACCATGCTGATCCGCATGAAGGACCTGGCGACCCAGGCCGCCGATGCTTCCTCGGGCGCCAAGGACAAGGTCGCCATGCAGGCCGAATACGACGCACTGGGCCTGGAACTGGCCAACGTGATGAAAAACACCAGTTTCGGCGGCAACAAGCTGCTGGCCGGCGGCACGCTGGCATCGTCCATGACGTTCCAGATCGGCGCCAGTGCGAGCGAAACGATGGCGTTCGACGTCTCGGGCAAGATGGCCGGCGTGCTCGCTTCGCTCGGCGCGGCCAGCGCCAACTTCGGCGCCCCCGCCACCGGCACGGAACTGACGGGCAGCGCGAATGCCACCATCGCCCTGCTGGAAACGGCCATCGACGACGTCGGCGGCGTGCGTTCAGCCCTGGGCGCGGCCGGCAACCGCCTCGACCACGTGCATAACAACCTGTCGAACATGGTCACCAACACCAAGGCGGCCATCGGCCGTATCATGGATGTCGACTATGCGGCGGAAAGCGCGAACATGACGTCGGCGCAGATGCTGCTGCAGGCCAGCACGGCCATGCTCAAGCAAAGCCAGAGCATGCAGAAATTGATACTCTCCCTGTTGCAGCCATGATGGCTGACGCGGCCCGCGCGGCCGGCCTTTTTATGGAACCCGACCTGGAAGCAGTGGCATGGCGATAGACCGCATTTCATCAGGCAACCCTGTCCCCCTGATTACCCAGCGCTTCGACGTCAGTCCCGCCACGCCGATGGTGCCGGGCGTGGTCCAGCCGCTGGTGCCCGTCGGCCCCTACATGGCGCCGGCGCCCGATGCCGGCACCCTGCCCGCCCAGCTGCAGCAAAAGGCCCAGGACAGCCTGGCGTCCCTGATCAAGCCGAATGCCGATGGCGCCGGCGCCACGCCGCGCGACAGCAGCGCCATGCAGGTCAACCAGCTGTTCTTTACGCGCCAGCTCGTGTGGCAGCCGCCCGATGCGGCGCAGCTGGCCGCTTCCTGGCGCGTGATGGTCAAGACATATGGCGAGCAATACGCGGCCCTGCAGGAACAGGCGCGCGGCCAGCATGTGCCGGGCAACCTGTTCATGGCCGAACAGCAGCCGGCCCTGCTGCGCGAAGGACCGCGTCCGCCCCTGAGCATCGACAGCGAAGCGTGGCGCTTTGCCGTCTACGGCTGGGGCGGGCAACGCTTGCTGCTGCGCGTGCTGGCCAGCGACGACGATGAAGACGCGGCACCGCCACGGCGCGGCGGCAAGGTGGCCCTGCGCGTGGAACTGATCATCCTCGGCATCGGCCGGGTCGTGATCCAGATGGAGCCGGCCGGCGACGGCGTGCTGCTGGAACTGGCCGCCGATGAAGAGGCCGCCCTGCGCCATCTGCGCCTGGCCCTGCCCGACATCGCCGACGCCGTGCGGCGCGCCGGCCTGCGCGTGCTGCGCTGCCGCCTGAACCGTCAATTGCATGCGCAGCGCGTGCATGGCAACTATCCGATGCAGGCGGCGGCCGCCTCGCTGTCGCTGCCCCTGTTCCGCGCCATGGCCGAAGTGGCGCTGCTGCTGACACGGCCGGAAACGGAAGCGGCAGCCGAACCCGACGCCGCCGCGCCGGCCGCCCACGCGGAAGCGGAAGCGGAGGAAGAAGTCTTTGTTTCGAAGGAAGTGGCGGCGCCGCTCGATTACGATTACGGCGACGAAGAAGAGGACGCGGTGCCAGGCAGCACCGTGCTGCTGCTGGCCGACGGCCAGGAGCACGAGCTGCTGCCGCCGATCGACGAGCAGGATTGAGGCAATACCCATAAAAAAAACGGCGCCCGTAGCGCCGTTTTTTTTGCCTAGCCCACCGTGCCGATGATGCTCACTTCGCGGTTTTCCGGGATTTCGTTATACGACAGCACGTGCAGGCCCGGCGCGAACAGGCGCGCATAGCGGGCCAGCAGCGGACGGATCTGCGGCAGCACCAGCAGCAGCGGCGGCGTCGCCTGCTGCTTCATCTGTTCGCGCGCCACCGGCATGTTCACTTGCAGCTGGGACAGCAAATGCGGGTCGATCGGATAATTGTCCAAAGTGACCTTGCCCGACTGGCGCGCCTGGTTCAGCGAACCGAGCAGCATGTTTTCCAGCTCGCCGCCCAGGTTGAATGCCTGCATTTCCATCTTCTGGCCGAACAGGCTGCTGACGATCTGGCGCCGCAGCGCGCAACGCACTTCGGCCGCCAGCAGGATCGGATCCTTGGTCGTTTCCGAGCTGTCGAGCAAGGTGGTGGCGATGGGCACGATATCCTTCAGTGACACGTTTTCAGCCAGCAAGACGCGGAATACGCGCAGCAGCTGCGTGTGCGTGAGCGCCTTGTCCAGCGCGCCGGCCAGCTTCGGCGACAACGCCGTCAGGCGCTCCATCATGGCCGACACGTCTTCGTGGCGGAACAGTTCAGGCAGGTACTCGCGCACCATCTTCGACAAGTGCGTGGCGATCACGCTGGGCGCCTCGATGACCTGGTAGCCGAGGCCCAGCGCATGCGCCTTCTCGCTTGGCTCGATCCACGTCACGGGCATGCCGTAGGCGGGCTCGATGCCGGGAATGCCGTCGAGCTGGCCATACACGTTCGGCGACGGGATCGCCATCAGGCGGTCGGCCTGCACTTCCGCCTGCGCCACCACGGTGCCCGACAGCACGATCGCGTACTGCGACGGCTTCAGGGCCAGGTCGTCGCGCACGCCGATGTTCGGCAGCAGCAAGCCCATGGCCTCGGACAAGCTCTGGCGCACGCCCTTGACGCGCTTGTTCAGCGGTTCGCCCTGCGTTTTATCCACCATGCCGACCAGCTTATAGCCGAGCATCACCATCAATGGCTGCACGGCAGGCAATTGCTGCCACTCCAGCTCGGCCGGACGCTCGTCGCGCAAGGCCGCCTCGATGGCCGCCATGCCGGCCGCGTCGGGCCCCTTCACGCGCTTGGTCAGGCGCCAGGCAACAAAGGCCAGCACGGCGGCGAAGGTCATGAACATGAACCACGGCATGCCCGGAATCAGGGCCAGCGCCACCATCATGCCGGCCGCGCTGAAGATCACCGTCGGCGACGTCAGCACCTGGCCCGCCACCTGCTGTTCGAAGTCGCCCGAATCGCTGATGCGGGTGACGAGGATGGCGGCGGCGGCCGACAGCAGCAGCGCCGGGATCTGCGCCACCAGGCCATCGCCGATGGTCAGCAGCGCGTACTGGCGGAAAGCGTCGCCGAACGACAGGTCGTGCATCAGCGAGCCGATGGCCACGCCGCCGACCATGTTGATGATCAGGATCAGGATACTGGCGACGGCGTCGCCGCGCACGAACTTCGAGGCACCGTCCATGGCACCGTAGAAATCCGCTTCTGCAGCCACGTCCTTGCGGCGGATCTGGGCTTTTTCCTGGTTGATCAGGCCGGCGTTCAGGTCGGCGTCGATGGCCATCTGCTTGCCCGGCAAGGCATCCAGGGTAAAACGCGCCGACACTTCCGAGATGCGCTCGGCGCCCTTGGTGACGACGGCGAAGTTGATGATCATCAAGATCACGAACACCACGATACCGACGACGAAGTTGCCGCCGATGACGACGTTACCGAAGGCCTCGATCACCTTGCCGGCCGCGTCCGCGCCCGTATGGCCATGCAGCAGCACCACGCGCGTGGACGCCACGTTCAGCGTCAGCCTGAGCATGGTGGTGGCCAGGATCACCGTCGGGAAGACGGAGAAATCGAGCGGCCGCTTGGCCGAGACGCTGACCAGGATGATGATCAGTGCCAGCACGATATTGAAGGTGAACAGGATATCGAGCAGCACCGGCGGCAGCGGCAAGATGATCATCGCCAGGATCACCAGCAGGAACAGCGGCGTGGCGAACTTGTGGCGGCGCATTTCGGCAACCACGCGGTTCAGGAAATTCATGAAGGTACTACCTCGCTCAAATGAGATGGCACGACCACCTCGGTGGGAAATGGGGGCTGGGCGGCGCGCTGCCCAGAACGGAATGCTTTCAGCTGCAGGATATAGTTGAGCACCTGCGACACGGCCTGGTACAGCTGCACGGGGATCTGCTGCTGCACCTGGCTGGTGTTGTAGATGGCGCGCGCCAGCGGCGGCAACTCCAGCGTCTCGATATGGTGTTCCTTCGCCACTTGACGGATGTACAGCGCCATCTCGTCGACGCCCTTGGCGACGACGAACGGCGCCTCGGCGCGGTCCTGGTCATACTTGAGTGCCACGGCGTAATGCTCGGGGTTGACGATCACCACATCGGCGTCGGGCACGGTCTTGCGCACGCTGCGCCGGCCGATCTGCTGCTGCAGCTGGCGGATGCGCTGGCGCACTTCGGGGCGCCCTTCGCTGCTCTTGTGCTCTTCCTTGACGTCCTGCTTGCTCATGCGCTGGTTGCGGGCAAAGAAGAACGCCTGCGCCGGCACGTCGATGATGGCGAACAGGACGAAGACGGAAATGAGCGCCATCAAGCCGTCGAGCATCAGCGACGAGCCATCCAGCATGGCTTGCTGCAGGGGCCGGTGCTGCAAATCCACGTATTGCGCCAGGCTCGAGCGGCTCACGTGCACCAGCACCATGCACAGCACCACCGCCTTGGCGATGGAGATGACAAACTCGAACGCATGCTTGGGCGCGAACAGGCGGCCCAGGTTCTTGGCCGGGCTCAGGCGCTCCATCTTCGGCATCCAGTTCTTCGTGCTGATGACCCAGCCGCCGGGCACCATAGAGCCGAGCACGACAAACAGGGGCACGCAGAACAGCGGTATGACCATCTTGATCAGCAAACCCACCGAGGTGGTAAACGCCATCGACATGGCATTTTCGAGCGCGCCCTTGCTGTCGAGCGGCATGAAGGCCATGGCGAACAGTTCGCGGAAACTTTCCAGGTAGCCCGGCAGCAGGAAAATAAACACCTTCATGCTGATCAGGATGCCGAGCGCCGTCGACAGGTCGCGCGACCGCACCACCTGCCCTTCCTGGCGCGACTTCTTCAGCTTTTGCTGTGAGGCCTTTTCTGTCTTGTCGCCGGTGCTGTTATCCGCCATGGGCCACCCGCATCTGTTCCTGGATCATGTCCAGGACCCGGTTGGTCATGGCGATATAGTGCTCGGGCACGTAGCGCACGATCTGCGCCAGCATCAGCAGGCCGAACACGGTAATCATGGAAAACCCCAGCGAAAACAGGTTCAGCGACGGCGCCACGCGGTTCAGGAAGCCAAAGCCCAGCTGCACCACCATGGTGGAAAACACGATCGGCAAGGCCAGCAGCATGGCGGCGGCAAAGATCCACGCCACGTTGTAGGCCACCGCCTGCAGCAGCATGGGGCCGTAGCCCTGCCCCACGGGCCAGGCCGTGAAACTGGCGCCGATCACGCCCGTCAGCACCAGGTGGCCGTCGATGGCGAAAAAGACGATCATGCACATGATGGTGAGCAAGCCGGTGATGACGTCCGACGACGTGCCGTTCAGCGGGTCATTCATGACGGCCATTGAAAAGCCCACCTGGCTCGACACCAGGTAGCCGAGCACCGACATCACCGACATGGCGAAGTGAAACGCCAGGCCCAGGATGAAGCCGATGACGGCCTGCTCCAGCGTGGCGACGAGGGCGTGCAGGGAAAACGGATCGATCTTCAGCAAGTCCTGCGAGGCGCCCGAGGCTTGCATCACGGGCAGCATCAGGATCGCCAGCACCAGCGACAGCAGCACCCGCACGGGCACGGGCACCATGGCGTCGCCGATCACGGGCGACGCGCTGAGCATGGCCAGGATGCGGCAGAACGGCCACCACACGGCCAGCATGAACGGCAGCACCTGATTGAAAATCTGATCCATGGGCGCGCGGCGCTATCCGACCAGGGTGGCCGCGCGCTGAAAAATGGAAACGCAATAATCCATCAGGTAACCCGACATCCAGCGCCCGGCAAGGATCAGGGCCAGCAAGGTGACCAGCAGGCGCGGCAGGAAGCTCAGCGTCTGCTCGTTGATCTGCGTGGCGGCCTGTACCAGCGCCACCACCAGGCCCGTCAGCAGACCGGGCACGACCAGTATCACCACCAGCAGCATGACGATGTGCAGCGCTTCGATGACGAGGTCGACGGCGACTTCAGGGGTAAACATGCTTCAATAGCCCTGTATGCTGGTAACTAGGGTGTTGACGGTCAGGGTCCAGCCATCGACCAGCACGAACAGCAGCAGCTTGAACGGCAGGGAAATGACGAGCGGAGACAGCATCATCATGCCCATCGCCATCAGCACGGACGCCACCACCAGGTCGATGATGAGAAACGGTATGAACAGCATGCAGCCGATCTGGAACGCCGTCTTGAGTTCGGACAAGACAAACGCGGCCAGCTTGACCGTGAAACTGTGGTCTTGCGGGCGCATCGTCGACGGTTCGCCCGCCAGGTGGGCGATCTGCGCCAGCGCCGCCTTGCTCGTCTGCGCCAGCATGAAGCGCGAAATCGGCACTTCGGCGATCTTCAGCGCTTCCTGCATGCCGATCTGGTCGCGGTCGTAAGGCACGAACGCTTCCTTCCACACCTGGTCGCCGATGGGGCGCATGACCAGCAGGGTCAGGATCAGGGCGATGCCGGTGACGATACGGTTCGGCAAGCCCTGCTGCAGGCCCAGGGCCTGGCGCAGCAGGGACAGCACGATGACGAAGCGGGTAAAGCTGGTCATCATCATGACCATCACGGGCAGCAGCCCGAGCAGGGTCATGACGACGAGGATCTGCATCTTGACCGACAGGTCGGTCTTCGCGCCCGGCACGATGCCGGACAATAAATCCTGCGCGCCGGCGGCGCTGCAGCACAACATCAGGACGGGAACGGCCAGCGCAGCAGCCAGCGTGCCGCGGCGCCGGCTCAAACCGGGTACCGCCAGCTTCATGCTGTCATCATGTCGAGATTGAGGCCGTCGAGGTCGATGACTTTCAGGCCATAGTTCTCGCCGGCCACCACCACTTCGGCGCGGCCGATCGGCGTGCCGTTGACCTTGATCACCAGCGGTTCGCCGGCCAGCATGTCGAGTTCGATCACGCTTTCCGGGCCGATGGCCATCAGCTCCTCGAGCGAGATGCGGGCCGAGCCCACTTCCAGGGTCAGGGTGACGGGAATCTTGCGCATCATTTGCGGAATGTCGCGCCGCGCGCGGGTGCTGGCCACGTCGGAGACGTCGCCCTGGTCGATGATCATATCGTCGCCCAGGTCTTCCAGCAGGGTTTCGCTCTGGTTGGTATCGGTCATATTCATATTATTCGACATCTTCAAATGAGGTTAAACAGAGCTTGCCCTTGTGTTCGGAAACGGCTGCCGTAAACAGACGGGAATCGTCGAGCATCACATCGGTGCGGCTCAGGCTGACGGGGATCACGTCGCCCACGCGCAAGTCGAACAAGGCGCCCAGCTGCACTTGCTTGCTGACCAGGCGGCCTTCCAGCGTCACCTGCAGGCGCGAAGCCAGCGGACGCACGCTGCGCAGCGCCTTCTTCGCCTGCGCGCGCTCCGGCAGCAGGCCGCGCAGCACGTCGGCCATCAGGCGCTTGTCCAGCGAGAACCAGAAGGTACCGCTCTGCCCCGCCTCGACATCGCTGAGCGAGACGGTGACGATCCAGCTGCCGCGCGGCGGATGCACGCCCGACTGCACGGCCACCTCGGCGCTGGCGTCGATGCTGCTGCTCTTGCCCAAGGTGTGCAGATTCTTGTGGATGCGGGCGAACAGGCTGGTAACCAACTGTTGTCCGAGCACCACAGCCAAACGCTCTTCCGTGGCCGTCACGCGCACCTGCGCCGGATCGGGCAAGGCGCCCTTGGCGCCGGCACTACCATAGCGATAGTTCAGGACACTGAGCAATATCTGGCGTTCGAGGGTGAAGCCGGTCTGGCCCGCAGGCGTGGAAAAACTCAGCCAGCGATTCACGCTGTCCTCGTTTTCGACGCGCGACAAGGCGACGGCGTCGATCTGGAAATTACCCCAGTAGCGGCGGTTCATGGGCTGGCGCAGGGCCACGGCCAGGTCGTCGCGCAGCTGGGCGCCGAACACATGCAGCAAATGGACAGGACGTCCAAGCAGACAGGAATCCAGGACTTGATGGCGCACAGTTTGATCTGTCTTGGTAATGGTTGTCATGTAGTGGTCATGTCGGTATTGCGGTGGCAGAACAAATTATACGGATCGCCCGAAATTAAATACAGCATCATCTTGCCTATGTGAACGGCGGCGCAAGCAAACGATTGCGCATCGTATCGCATGCTGGATGACTACGGTGCTGAACAATACATGAAAATCATAAATATTGCCATGTATCAATATTCCTTGAGCCAATCCACTCTTTACTTTATAGTTGCCGCGAGGTAAGCTTATAGCGACATAATTTAGATTTGCAGTGCGCCATTCCGCTTACCTGATTCCGGTTTTTATGGCAGTTTCCAGCCCCTCTGATTGCCACCTGTAGAAACTTTTATCAGCTAGACATTCGTTGTCATGGCCTTGCAAATAGTGTGCGTTCGTCAGCGTGGGTTTGCTTGATACTGCTCGCAGCGGATGGTGTGGCAACTGATAAAACTGATGGGTCCAGGGGCATCGGACCAGGCAAAAAAGGCACCGCGGTGCCGCTTGCGCCGGAATGGCAACACCAGTATTTCTGATTGATACGTCACCGCATATTGAAAGTAGAGGGCAAGATGAGCAATGAACTCGCAGGTCTGATCAAGGCCGATCTGGCAGCACTGAGCAACGACGCGCGCGCCCTGGGCGCCAGCATCATGCCCGCCGCCCAATTCGGCGCAGGGGAAACATCGGGCTTCTCCTTCGCGCAAACCATGAAAGACGCCGTCGGCAAGATCAACAGCGACGACCGCATGGCCGCGCAAAAAATGAGCGACGTCGACAGCGGCAAGAGCGACGACCTGGTCGGCGCCATGCTGGCCAGCCAGGAAGCGAGCCTGTCCTTTTCCATGTTGATGCAAGTGCGCAACAAGGTCATGGGCGCCGTCGACGAACTGATCAAACTGCCTTTGTAAGCTCCACGCCCCAGCCTCCCAGCGAAAGTTACCCCAAGTGATTACCACCATGAAGTCCGCATTTGCGCGCTGGCGCCTTGGCGCCCAGCCCGCCATCCCGCCTGCCCTGCTGAAAAACCTGGTTCCCATCGTCGTGCTGGCCATCGGCATCACCGCCATGGTGACCATGTATTTCTGGCGCGACCAGGCCAACTACAAACCGGTCTTCGGCGCACGCGAAAAAGTGGCCGTGACGGACATGATGGCAACGCTGGACGCCGAACACATCCCTTACCGCCTGCATCCGGACAGCGGCCAGGTGCTGGTGCCGGACGCCATGCTGGGCAAGGTGCGCATGCTGCTGGCCTCGAAAGGCGTGACGGCGCAGCTGCCGGCCGGCCTGGAGCTGATGGACAAGAACGACCCGCTGGGCGTATCGCAATTCGTGCAGGACGTGCGCTTCCGCCGCGGCCTGGAAGGCGAGCTGGCGCAAAGCATCATGACCATGGACGCGATCGCTTCGGCGCGCGTCCATTTGTCGATTGCGAAATCGACTTCCTTCGTCGCCAGCGACGGCGACAAATCGTCCGCCTCGGTAGTCGTGGCCCTGAAGCCGGGCCGCACCCTGGCGCCGGAACAGATCGCCGCCGTCATCAACATGGTGGCCGGCAGCGTCGCCAGCCTGGCGCCCACGCGCGTCAGCCTGGTCGACCAGGGCGGCAACCTGCTGTCCTCGCACATCGACCTGACGGACGGCTTCGACGCCTCTGCCGCCGGCAACGAAGGCGCGAAACGTTTCCAGGATGACATCCGCCGCAACGTCACGGGCCTGCTCGGTCCCGTCATCGGCGAAGACAACTTCAAGCTCAGCGTGACGGCCGCCGTGAACAACGACCGCGTCGATGAAACGCTGGAAAAATACGGCGAAGCCCCGAAAGTGACCAGCGAAGCGATGCGTGAAGAACAGGAGCGCAACCGCACCGTGGCCGGCATTCCCGGCAGCCTGTCGAACCGTCCGCCGGCAGCCGCCGTGCCGGCCCCGGCCGATGCCGCCGGCGCCGCCCCGGCCGATGGCGCACCGAAGCCGTCCGACGATGGCACGGCACGCAAGAACGCCACCACGCGCCAGTACGCCTACGACCGCAGCATCACGCAGATCAAGCGCAGCCGTGGCCGCCTGGAAAAACTCAGCGTCGCCGTCGTCCTCAACAGCGCCGCCGCACCGAATCCAAAAACCGGCTGGACCCCTGCCGAACTGGGCAATATTGAAAAAATGCTCACCAGCGGCCTCGGCATCAACGCCCAGCGCGGCGACAGCCTGAGCCTGACCGCGCTGACCTTCCCCGCCAAGCCGCCCGTGGCGCAGTGGTGGGAAGAGCGCGACACGGTCGTCGACTTCAGCAGCTGGCTGCTGTACGCGCTCGGCGCCGTACTCGGCTACTTCCTGATCCTGCGCCCCCTGCTGCGCCTGCTGACTTCGCGCCTGGCGCCGCCAGCGCTGAAACAGATCGATCCAGCCCTGGCCCTGGGCGGCAGCGCCGCCGGCGCCAACGGCGTGACCGTAGCCGGCGCGCCAGCGCTGGGCTTGAACGGCTTGCCGGCGCTGGAAGGCGAAACGGGCGCCGGCAGCATGCCGGTGGTGCCGCTGCTGGAAAACTATGACTTGCCGCCGCCTGGCTCGGCAGTCGACGTGATGGTCGACCACCTGAAAGTGCTGGCTGAAAAAGAACCCGAGCGTGTCGCCGAAGTCGTCAAACAATGGATGCAGAAAAATGGCCGAACTCAACAACAATAATTCCCCTGACGCCAACGAGTACGAAAGCGTCAGCCTGAATCCCGTGGAACAGGCAGCCATCGTGCTGCTGAGCATAGGCGAAGAACAGGCGGCCAACGTGCTGCGCTGCCTGTCGCGCGAAGAATTGCTGGAAGTCACGCAAGTGATGTCGCGCATGAGCGGCATCAAGGTCGAGGCCGTGAAAACGGCCATGCAGACCTTCTTCGACGACTACCGCCAGCAAAGCGGCGTGCACGGCGCCTCGCGCAGCTACCTGAAGCGCTCGCTGGACATGGCGCTGGGCAACGATATCGCCAATAGCGTGCTGAACAACATTTACGGCGATGCCATCCGTCCCAAGATGGCGCGCCTGCAGTGGGCCTCGCCGAAATGGCTGGCCGAATACATCGTCAACGAACACGTGCAGATGCAAGCCGTCTTCCTGGCCTTTTTGCCGCCCGCGCTGGCCGGACAGATCCTCGACGCCCTGCCCGTCGAAGGCCGCGACCTGGTGCTGCTGAACCTGGCCCGCCTGGACGAGATCGACCGCGACCTGCTGGTCGAGCTCGACGAACTGGTGGGCCGCTGCCTGGGCACGCTCGACACGCAAAGCACCAGCGTGGAAGGCATCCGCCAGGCGGCCGAGATCCTCAACCGCATGCCGGGCAACCGCGCCGCGCTGGTCGAACTGCTGCGCGCGCACGACCCGGACGTCGTGTCGGAAATCGAACTGAGCATGTACGACTTCCTGATCCTGGCCACGCAGAGCGACGTCACGCTCACGCGCATCCTGGAAGACGTGCCGATGGAACAGTGGGCCATCGCCCTCAAGGGCGCGGAACCATCGATCCGCGACGCCGTGCTGAAAACCATGCCGCGCCGCCAGGCACAGAGCTTCGAAGACATGATGCGCCGTTCCGGCCCCGTGCCGTTGAGCCGTATCGAACAGACGCGCCAGGAAATCATGGCCACCGTCAAGGGCCTCGCCGATGCGGGCGAGATTGAAGTGCAACTGTTTGCCGAAGCGGTGATTGAATGAAGCACTTTCGCTCGTATCGTTTCCCGCCGCTGTCGCAATTCATCGCCGCCGGCCAGCGCAGCGCCAACGAGGATACGGATGGCCAGTGGCAGGCGTCCGTCTCGGAAGGCTTCGAGCAGGGCCAGCGCGACGGCTATGAAGTGGGCCTGGTGCAAGGCCAGCAGGATGGCTACGACACCGGACGCAACGATGGCATGGCGCAGGGCCGCGAAGAGGGCCGCAATGAAACGCTGGTGGCGCTGGACCGCCTGGCGCGCCCCGTCGACGCCATTTTGCGCGACCTGAAAAAGGTGCGCGCCGACTACCGCGCCGCGCAGCGCAAGGAAGTGGTCGACCTGGTGGCCAAGGTGGCGCGCCAGGTGATCCGCGCCGAACTGGCGCTGCAGCCCGTGCAACTGCTGGCCCTGGTCGATGAAACGCTGGCGTCGATGCCGCCCACGCGCGAGGAAATCGACGTCTTCCTCAACCCGGAAGAATTGAAACGCATCAGCGAACTCGATCCGAAGCGCGCCAAGCGCTGGAACCTGATCGCCGACGCCCGCCTCGACGCCGGCGAATGCCGCATCAAGGCTGGCGACAATGAAGTCGACGCCGGCTGCCATCAGCGCCTGTCGGCCTGCATGGAACAGGTCAGCAGCCACCTGGCGCTGGCCGCCGAACACGCGGACCAGGGCGCGCCTGCATGATCGCCGACACGCTGCGCAGCTTCGAGATCGGCGACATCCCGGTCGCGACCCCGACCGGCCGCCTGGTCGGCGCTTCCGGCCTGCTGCTGGAAAGCGCCGGCTGCCGCCTGCACACGGGCCAGCGTTGTCAAATTGAAACTGTGAATGGCGAGTGGCTCGATGCGCAAGTGGTCGGCTTCCGCGAAAAACTGTCCTACCTGATGCCGTTCAAGAAGGCCACGGGCCTGACCACGGGCGCGCGCGTGCTGCCCCTGCCCGACAAGGCCAGCCTGCAGATCGGCCCCTCGTGGCTGGGCCGCATGGTCAATGGCCTGGGCGAGCCGATCGATGACCTGGGCCGCCTCGGTGGCGAACACATCCTGGAAGTGACGCCGCCGAAGGTCAATCCCCTGAAGAAACAACCGGTGGTCGAACCGCTGGACGTGGGCGTGCGCGCCATCAACAGCATGCTGACTCTGGGCAAGGGCCAGCGCGTGGGCCTGATGGCCGGTTCCGGCGTCGGCAAGAGCGTGCTGCTGGGCCTGATCACGCGCCAGACGGTGGCCGATGTCGTCGTCGTCGGCCTGATCGGCGAACGGGGCCGCGAAGTGCGCGAATTCGTCGAAAAGTCGCTCGGTGCCGAAGGCTTGAAGAAAGCCGTGCTGGTGATCGCGCCGGCCGACGAATCGCCATTGATGCGCATCATGGCCACCGAGCTGTGCCACTCCATCGCCGCCCACTACCGCGACCAGGGCAAGCACGTGCTGCTGCTGGTCGATTCGCTGACGCGCTATGCGATGGCCTTGCGCGAAGTGGCGCTGGCCTTGGGCGAACCGCCGGCCACGCGCGGCTATCCGCCATCCGTGTTTTCGAACTTGCCGCAACTGGTCGAGAGCGCCGGCAACGGCGCCCATCCGGAAGGCAGCATGAGCGCCATCTACACGGTGCTGGCCGAAGGCGACGACCAGCAGGATCCCGTCGTCGACACGGCGCGCGCGATTCTCGACGGCCATATCGTGCTCACCCGCGAACTGGCCGAACGGGGCCACTACCCCGCCATCGACATCGCCGCCTCGATCAGCCGCTGCATGGCGCAGGTGATCACGCCCGGCCACATGCAGGCGGCGCGCGCGCTGAAGGCGTCGATGGCGCGCCATGCGCGCGTGCGCGACCTGATTCCGCTGGGCGCCTACGTGCCCGGAGCCGACCCCATCACCGACCGCGCCGTGCAACTGCACGCGCCGATCGAGGCATTCCTGTGCCAGGGCACCAAGGAAGAGGCGCCGATGGCGCCCTGCATCGAACAACTTGAACAAATCATGGCCTAGGAGCATTTGTGAGCGACTCGCATACCATCCGCAACCTGACCACGCTGGTCGGCCTGCGCAGCACCGAGGTGGAACGCCTGCAGGGCGAAATGGCGGCGCAGACGGCCGTGCGCGAACGCTACCAGAAGAACCTGGAGCGCCTGACGGGCCTGTACACGGATAGCGGCCCCAGCGGTGCCCTGCCCCTGGCCCTGTCCGTCAACTGCGGCAACTTCAAGCAGGCGGTCATGCAGATGGCCGACCAGCACCGTACCGACCTGCACTTGCACGAGGCCAACATGGCCGTGTCGCAGCGCGCCCTGAACACGGCCTGGGCCAAGCGCGAGGTGCTGGACCAGGTGCTGACGCAGAAACAGAAGCATGTTGCAAATGAGCAACAAAGAGTCGATGCCAAGCGCCAGGACGAACTGGCGACGCAATTCTGGTTCCGCGGGCAGGTAAAATGAAGCTTGTGTAAGTTTCTTTCAGGAAAACTTCACAAAACGGGAATGGGGGTCGCCTTGTACCGGTATATCCCTTTATTCAGGAGTCTGGCATGGCAAACGTAATTACTGCACCGCAATACGATCCGATCGTCACCGCAAAAAACCTGGCGACCAAGGCAGTCGCGGCGCAGCAGGACAAGTTGACTAAGCAGACCGCGCTGGCGAACAACACGGCCACGGCGCTGAACAACCTGAAGCTGGCCATGAGCGCCTTCCAGAGCTCGATGACGACCATGAGCAGCAGCACCAAGTCGCTGCTGAGCCAGTCCGCCACCTTCAGCAATACCGCATATGGCAGCGGCACGGCCGACGCCACCGCCGTCGCCGGCAGCTATTCCTTCTTCGTGCAGCAGCTGGCCACGGCCAGCCAGACCTCGTACGGCGGCCTGACCAGCAGCCCCGCCGCCGGCAGCGGCACGCTGGCCGTGCGGATCGGCGACCCGCTGGCCCCCGTCACCGCGGACAACAGCTTTGACATCGACCTGAGCGCCGCCGACAAGGATGCCGACGGCAACCTGACGCCGCAGGAAATCGCCGCCGCCATCAATGGCAACAGCAAGAACAATTCGCGCGTGACGGCGTCCATCGTCACCATCGGCAACCAGGCGCAGCTGGTATTGACGTCTAACCTGACGGGCAAGGAAAACGCCGTCACGCTGGACGCCTCGAGCGTGACGAACACGGCGCTGACCAAGGCGCTGGTGACCGATGCGGCCACCAACATCAAGGAAGTCGTCAAGGCGCAGGACGCCATCGTCTGGCTGGGCGCGAAAGACACGGGCACGCAAATCACCCAGGCATCGAACACCTTCACCAACGTGACGGGCGTGAAGATGACGTTCAGCAAAGCCATGAACACGGGCGACGCGCCGGTGACGGTCACGGTGGCCACCGACAGCGGCGGCACGGCAACCAATGTGCAAGCGTTCGTCGACGCCTACAACAAGCTGAAAAGCGTGCTCGACGGCCTGGCCAGCTCCGGCGATCCGGACAAGAACGTGGCGGCCGGCATCTTCGCCCACGATTCGGGCTTGAACGCGCTGCGCAGCAACATGAACAATCTGCTGCGCCAGAGCATCGGCGGCGTTTCGCTGGTGTCGTATGGCGTGACCGCCAACCGCGACGGCACGCTGAGCCTGAATACGGCCAAGCTGACGGCCAAGCTGGCATCGAACCCTGGCGACCTGGACAAGTTGTTTGGCAACAACAGCCTGTCGGCCCCATCGGGCGTGTTCGGCGGCCTGGACAAGGCGCTGAGCCAGTGGAGCAACATCACCAAGGGCCAGCTGGTGCAGCGTCTCGACGCCAATACCAGCCTGCAGAAGTCGCTGACCAAGAGCACCGATTTGCTGACGGCCCAGTACAACACGGCCTACAAGCGTTTCCTCGATCAATTTACGCGCCTGCAAGTGATGCAGGAGCAAATGTACAAGACGGTCGACATGTTCGACGCCATGTTCGGCAACGACAAATCCTAAGGCGAGCGTGCCTGCCGCGCCGCCGCAAGTTTAGACAGTGAGAAATAAGACATGTTAAACAATGAAGCTTACGGCAACTACCATGCAGTCAACCTCGATGCGCAGACGTCGCGCGCCTCGCCAGTCGAACTGGTGCTGGTGCTGACGGATGGCCTGCTGGAAGAACTGGCGCGCGCGCGCGGGCATATCGTGGGCAAGCGCTACGAACAGAAGGCGATCAGTCTGGATAAATGCACGCAGATCATCAACGGTCTGTCGAGCTCGCTCGATTTCGACAATGGCGGCGAAGTGGTGGTCAACCTGGCGCGCCTGTACGACTATTGCGTGGCGCGCCTGTACACGGCTGGCATCAAGCTCGACCCTGCCCTGATCGATGAAGTGACTACCTTGATGACCACCATCAAGCGTGGCTGGGTGGGCGTCCAGGCCAACAATGCCTAGGCGCGGCGTCCTGCAACAGCTGAACCGGCAATTGAGCGCCGCCATCGCCCAGAAAGACTGGGATGCGATGGGAAAACTCTCTGCCAGCCTGGCGAAAAACATTCCCCTGCTGGCAGAACGTGGCGCATGGAATGCGCTGGAACAAACAGAATTGTTGCAATTGCGCAAAATTCACGCGCAAGCGGTTAAAATTTGCTCTGAGGAAAAAGAACGCCTGGGTTTGCATCTGGGCGCATTACAGGCAAATAAGGAAGGTTGGGTCGCCTACGCCGCGCTCGGCGAATTCGACTCTGAAGGGTATCAAGCATGATCATGAGCTTCAACACAGCACCGGCGCAGCCTGCGCCGACGACCAACGCAGCACCGGCGCTGCCGGCACTCTTGCCCGGCTTGCCAGGCGGCGCCGCGCCCACGGGCACGACGGCCAGCGCGCCATCGGCCCTGCCCCTGTTCGCGCAAGTGCTCGATGTGGCGGGCGTGACGACGCAGGACACCGCTGCCGTCTCCGCCAACGATGGCGACAGCCACGACGATGCCGACAGCGACGCCGCCGGCAAGAGCGGCGGCAATGCCGATAGCGGCAGCCTGCCAGCCATGGCGCTGCCCGTCATCGGCTTGCCGCTTGCCCCCATGCCCGTCGCCCTGCCGCAACAGGCGGACGCGGCGGCGGCAGAAGCGCGCGGCGCCGCGCAGACGCAGGTGCAGGCCAGCGCGGCGCAAGCCAATCCGGCACTGAACATCAGCCTGCATCCGGCCGCCGTCACCCTCAGCAGCCAGGCTGTGCCGCAACCGGCGGGTCGCGACACGCGCGAACCGCTGGCCGCCGCCAACCCATTGCCGGCAGCCAAGGGCGGCGCGGACAGCGCCACGGCCCTGCCGTTTGAATCGCTGCTGAAACAAGCCGCCCCCGTCGCTGCCGCTGTCGCCGCCCCCGCGCGCGATGGCGAGCGGGCCGCCAGCCCCGCCGCATCGGCCGCGCCCAACCTGGGCCTGACGGGCGCCGTGGCGAACGCCACGCCCGCCGCCGCCGGCGGCGACACGATCAAGCTCAACGGTCCAGCCCAGCAATGGCAGGAACCGCTGCGCGAGGCGCTGGGCGAACGCCTGCAGACGCAGATCGGCCGCAACAGCGAACACGCGACGATCCGCCTCGATCCCCCCATGCTGGGCCGCATTGAAATTTCCATCCGCCACACGGCCGGCGCGCTGCAAGTGAATGTCACGGCGTCGAACACGGAAGTGCTGCGCCAGTTGCAGGGCATCGGCGAAAACATGCGCAGCGACCTGGCGCAGCGCCAATATACCGACGTGGCCGTGAATATCAGCGCCACGCCGCGCAGCCCGGCCGCCCAGGCGTTTGCCGAAGGCGATGCGCGCGGCCAGCGTCAGCCGGGACGCCAGCAGGACGAGGCGGAACCGGGCCGCGCCCTGTCCGACGGCACGCCAGCAGGCACATCCTCCAGCAACACTTACGCCATGCATGAGCGAGAGTACAACTGATGAATATGAAAATGAAACTGATAACCGGCTTTGTCGCGGTGGCCGTGCTGGCCGCCGGCGCGGCCGGTGGCGCCATCTGGTACCTGGCCAAGCCCGTGTCCGCGCCTGGCGCGGTTGCTGAAGCAAAAGCCCCGCCGCCGCCCGCCACGGGCAAGAAGGCGCGCAAGTTCATCACGCTCGACAAGGTCATCGTGATGCTGCGCCGCGGTCCGGGCGACAGCGACACGCACTACCTGTCTGCCGACCTGGTGATCGCCACCACCGAGGAAAAGGAAAAGCTGACCAAGGACCACTTGCCGCTGATGCGCTCGATCGCCGTCAGCACGCTGTCGAGCTTTCCCATGGACAAGGCGCAAACCATGACGGTGGAGCAGTATGCCGAGCAGATCAACAAGGCTTTCAATGTCAGCTATGAACGCGAACAGATGGAAAAGCCGTTTACCGAAGTCATGGTCGGCAAGCTGATCATTGAATAAGCCGACACGCCAGCCGACCTAGTGGGAGATCCCTTGGCCTATGTAGAGCAATACCAGGAAGCGTATGGCGCCGGCGAATATGCGGCCGCCAGCGCTTGCGCGGCCGTGCTCAGTGTTGCTGAAGAGCAACAACATCTGGTGGCGTATGCCCCCCTGGTGAAACGCATCGTGCGTCAGCTCAATTCGCAGGTATCGGGCGCCATCGACCGCGACGACATGGAACAGATTGGCCTGATGGGCTTGCTGGAAGCGCTGCGCCGCTACGGCGTGCCCGACCAGTCCTTCGGCAGCTATGCCAGCCTGCGCATCCGCGGCGCCATCCTCGATGAATTGCGGCGCCAGGATTGGCGCCCGCGCGCCGTGCGCCAGGAAAGCCACCGCCTGCGCGACAGCGTGCGCGCCCTGACCCGGCGCCTGGGCCGCGAACCGCTGGACGCGGAAATCATGGCGGCCCTGAAGCTGACGCCGGAAGCGTTTCAAGAATACCAGCTGGCGGAAAACGCCGAGCTGATCGCCAGTTTCGACGAAGTGCTGCAGGAAAGCCTGGGCCAGGCCGACAGCGCACCGAGTCCGGAAGAGCAATTGATGGTGCGGCGCAGCCTGGAGCAGGCCCTGCGCGCGCTCGACGAGCGCGAACAGCGCGTGGTGCAGATGTATTACGAATTCGAATTGAGCTATAAGGAAATTGCCGCCGTGCTGGACCTGAGCGACGCCCGCGTCTGCCAGCTGAACAAGACGGCACTGGGCAAGATGAAAGCCATGCTGCAAGACGATTAACAGTGAAGCGCCAGTTCGGCAATAGTTTCAGTAAAACCCATCAAATTGATGCAGCACAATGACGCAGAAAGGCAGTTGACATGGTAATTATCGGTATCTTAATCGTGATGGGGTGTGTATTCGGAGGCTTCGCCCTGATGGGCGGCACCGTCCACGCGATCTGGCAACCGGTCGAGTTGATCATCATCATCGGCGCCGCCGTCGGCGCCCTGGTGCTGGGCAACCCCAAGCATGTACTCGGTGAAATGCTGCACCAGATGCGCAAGATCGTCACGCACAAGAAGCAAGGCTCGGAATTCCAGCGCCAGTTGCTGCTGCTCATGTATGAACTGCTGCAAACGGCAGCCGGCGGCCTGAAGGCGCTCGACGCCCACGTCGAGGCGCCGCGCGAAAGCGCCCTGTTCCAGCGCTATCCGCTGGTGCTGGAAGAGCCGAAACTGCTCGCTTTCATCGTCGACAACTTCCGCTTGATGGCGATGGGCAAGATCAACGCGCATGAACTCGAAGGCGTGCTGGAGCAGGAACTGGAAGCCATCCACGACGAATTGCTGCAACCGTCGAAGTCGCTGCACAAGATCGCCGAAGCCATGCCAGGCTTCGGTATCCTGGCCGCCGTGCTCGGCATCGTGATGGCCATGAATTCCGTGGCCGACGGCGCCGATGCGGCGGAAATCTCGGAAAAAGTGGGCGCCGCCATGGTCGGTACCTTCATCGGCATCTTCTTTTGCTACGGCGTGCTCGATCCGATGTGCAATATGATGAAACAGCTGGTGGGCGAGGAAGGCTCGACCATGGAATGCGTGAAGGTCGTGCTGGTCACGCACGTGGCGGGCAAACCGCCGCTGCTGGCCATCGATGCGGGCCGCCGCCTGGTGCAGCTGAACATCAAGCCAAGCTTCGCCCAGCTGGAAAGCTGGATCAATGCGCTGGAAGATGGCGGCGCGGAACAAGAGCAAGGCCAAGGCCGGGGAGGCCGCCGTGCTAAAGCCGCATGAGAAACATGAACAGGCCATCATCAAGCGGGCCGGTCGCAAGCATGACGACGACGGCCACGGCGGTGCCTGGAAGGTAGCGTTCGCGGACTTTTGCCTGGCCCTGCTGTCGCTGTTCCTCGTGCTGTGGCTGATGGCCGCGCGCGAGCAGCAGGCGATGAAGGAAATCATGATGGATGCCAGCGCCGGCAGCCGCCAGGGCGAAGGCCAGGGCGTGATGCCGGAACAGAAAGGCGGCCCCCGCGGCAGCCTGATCGAGCGCTTCCCCATGCCCCGCAAGGGCACCGGCGACACGCGCACGGAAGGCAAGCAGATGCATGATGGCAAGGCCGGTTCGGCGCCGAAAAATGAAACCAAGGTCAGCTACCAGTCGCCGGAAGACTTGATGGCCCTGTCGCGCGCGCTCGACAAGCTCAGCGATGAAGCGGGCCTGAAGAGCAATCTGCAATCGGTGATCACGCCCTACGGCTTGCGCGTCATGCTGCACGATACGGACAAGCAAGGCATGTTCGTGCGCGGCAGCGCCGTGCCGACCGACCGCTTCCGCAAGCTGCTGCGCCAGATGGGTCCCGTGTTTGCGCAGATGGAGAACCAGATGCTGATCGTCGGCCATACCGATTCGATGCAGTACGCCAATACCGGCTATGAAGGTTATTCGAACTGGACCCTGTCGGCCAACCGCGCCATGTCGGCGCGCGCGCAATTGCTGATTGGCAGCATGAGCCCGGACAGCGTGCTGCAGGTGGTGGGCATGGCCGACCGCGCGCCGCTGGACGTGAAAAACGCCAGCGCCGGCATCAACCGCCGCATCGAACTGTTAATATTGACGCGTGGCCAGGCTGACAGCATCGCCGCCATGTTCGGCATGGCCGGGCAAAGGGCGCAAGGCGAAGAGCTGCAAGTGGGTGAACCGGACTCGGGCACGCTGCAACGCCTGCGCGAGAAACTGGGCTTGCCCGCCAAGAAAGAACGGGACGAGCATGCAAATTAAGGGCAAGGGACAACGTATGAAAATCTCCTCCGGCAATACCGGTGCCGCCGTGCGCAGCGGCGCCGTGGCCCCTGCCGAGGCAATCGCCGAGAACGCCGGCGCCGGCGCCGTGTCGCCCGGCTCCTCGGCCGGCACGGAAATGCAATCGGCCGTACTGCAGCCTGCCATGGCCGCCCTGCGCGCCATGCCCGAGATCGACCACGAGCGCGTGACCATGCTGCGCGATGCGCTGGCCAAGGGCGAATTGCCATTCGACCCGTCGAAACTGGCGGGCCTGATCCAGCGCTTCCATGGCGGCGAATCGTGACCGCGCCGCGCAAGGGCATCACGCGCCAGGAAGCCGTGCGCCGCGTCCTGCAGGGCATGGCAGATGACCAGCTCGGCTACGCCGCGCTGCGCACCTTGCTGGACGAACAATTCCAGGCGGCTTTGCAGCACCAGAGCGCCCAGTTGACGGCCCTGGCCGAACCCGTGATCGCCGCCGTCGAACAGCTCGATGCGCGCCGGCGCCAGCGCGTCAGCCTCGTCACTGCCCTGCTGGGTCCGCAAGGCGATATGGCGCAATTGTTTGCGTTATTGCAAGAAGAAGCGCGCAGCAAGGCCCAGGCCGACTGGGCGGCGCTGGAACAGATGGTGCTTGAATGCAAGCGCCTGAATGCCCGCAACAGCGAATTTTTAACCGAACAGTACAGCATCATGCAGCGCGTGCTGCATGGCGAGGAAGATACCTATGCGCCAGGCTGATTTTTCAGGCATCCGCGCCACGGCGGCGACGCCATCGACGGCGGCAACGAATGCCGTGCAGAGCAATATGCGCGCGACCAGCGGCACCGCGTCCACCGGCAGCTTTGCCAGCGTGTTCCAGCAGGTGCAGGGCGAAGTGGCCCGTTTCATCGAACAGGGCGGCGGCAACGCCACCGCCCTGAACCCGCAGGGCCGCGCCTACCTGGAACAGAGCCAGCCCGTCAATGTGCTGGGCAGCATCAACCAGGGCGGCGAGATCGGCGAAGTGCAGCAGCAATTCCTCGCTTCGATCAAGCCATGGACGGAAGAAACGGGTGCGCGCCTGGGCGTGGCGCCGGAAATCGTCGCCGCCCACGCGGCGCTGGAATCGGGCTGGGGCCAGCGTCCGCTGCGCCAGGGCACGGGCGCCGACACGAATAATTTGTTCGGCATCAAGGCCAGCGGCAAATGGCAGGGCGACGTGGCCAGCAATGTCACGACCGAATACGAAGCGGGCAGCGGCACGGCCCTGAAGAAGACCGAGCGCTTCCGCAGCTATCCGGACCAGGCCAGCGCCTTCCGCGACTATGCGCAGGTGCTGCTCGACAATCCACGCTACCGCGCCGCCCTGAACACGGGCGCCGACGCGGGCGCCTTCGCGCAAGGCCTGGCGCGCGGCGGCTATGCCACCGATCCCAACTACGCCGCCAAGCTAACCCAGCTGGCGACGCGCCTGCAGCGCACGGCCGCCGCAGACTGATCGTCCCTTAACGGCCGGGAATCTCGGCCGGTTCCACCACGCCCGCATCGACCACCCTGGCACGTATCACCGTGCCGCTGGTGGCGTTGCGCACGCGTATCACCTCTCCCAGCGCACCGGGATCCATGGCTTCGCCGGCCATGCTCACTTCCACCTGCTCCTTGCGCGCGACGATGCTGACCGCGCTGCCGCGCTTGATCAGCATGGGCGACGCCAGCTGTCCCTGGCGCAGCACTTCGCCGGCGCGCAAGCTGCGCCGGCTCGACAGGCCGACGGCGCCGGGCAAGGAGGAAATACTGTCCGGCACCATCGTCACGTCGCGCCGCGCCAGCGCCACGTCGCCGGCCTGCAGCGGCGTATTCGCCGTCACGGGCGCGCTGGTGACGGCCACCTGGGCCGTGACGCTGCCGCGCACCAGCATTTCATAACGCCAACCGTTGCTTCCAGGACACACTGCCACGAAGCGCATGCGCTGCGCGGAGCGGCTGTCGGCCGCCTCCAGCGCGACGGGCGCCGCGCACGCCGGCACGGGGCGCGTGCTTTTCACGACGGCCACCTGGAATTGCGGTTCCAGCAACCCGGCCGTGGCCGCCTGGTGCGCCAATTGCTCACGCGCCAACTGTTCCACACGTGAAAATATATTGTCGGCTGGCAATTCTGCGCGTCCTGCACTACTATATAGGCTGGTCAGTAAAAATAGGCCCGGAAGCAGTATGTGAGGACGTGGCGCCTTGTTTCGGATCATCGTAATGCTGTTGAAATGAATCATTGCTAACCTTAATTAAAGATACTGAAGCGGCATGACCTTACCATGCGTCAACATGACCTGGCTGGGATTTTACCTCCGCACCACCTGTTTTCTGGCCCGAACTGCAAAAAGCACGATCGAATTCAACACAAAGGATGACCATGGGGATTAATTTCAAGGAAGCGCTGGGCGTGCATGCCGACGCACTCGGACTGCGTGCCGACCGCACGCGCGTGCTGGCAGCCAACATCGCCAATGAGAACACGCCTGGCTTCCAGGCCATGGACATGGATTTCGGCAGCGCCCTGCAGCAACTGCAGGACAATGAAGCCGGCCTACTGTCGACCGATGACGATGCCAGCGCCCTGTACCGCGTACCTTTCCACCCCAGCCGCGACGGCAACACCGTCGAAATCGGCGTCGAACAGGCGGCATTCTCGCAGAATGCCACCGACTTCCAGACCAGCCTGACTTTCGTCAACATGAAACTGAGGGGTCTGTCCAAGGCCATCTCCGGACAATAAGGACCCGCATGAGCTTCCAGGATATTTCCAAGATCGCCGGTTCGGCGATGGCGGCGCAGACCGTGCGCCTGAACACCATCGCCAGCAACCTGGCCAACGCCGATTCCGTCGCCGGTTCCGAAGGCGAAACCTACCGCGCGCGCAAGCCCGTGTTTTCCGCCGTGATGGATGGCCCCGGCGCCAGCGGCGCGGGCGGCCGCGTGCAGGTGCTCGACGTGGTGCAGAGCGATGAACCGCTGCGCAAGGTCTACGAGCCGGGCCACCCGATGGCCAATGCCGACGGCATGGTGTACTACCCCAACGTCAATCAGGTGGCCGAGATGACCGACATGATGTCGGCCTCGCGCGCGTTTGAAACGAATGTCGAAGTTCTGGGCCGCATCAAGTCGATGCAGCAGTCGCTCCTCAAATTAGGTGAAGCATAAGCCATGGAAACGAATCTCTTTACAAACAACAGCAGCGGCAGCAACAGCGGCAGCAACGCCGTCAAGTCGCAAAGCAATGCCACGCAAGACATGTTCACCAAGCTGCTGGTGGCCCAGATCAAGAACCAGGATCCGCTGGCGCCGACCGACCCGAGCCAGTTCGTCAATCAGTTGACGCAGCAGGCGCAGACGGAAGCGATGCAGAACCTGTCGGCGCTGACCAGCGCCAATGCCAGCGTGCTGCAATCGATGCAGGTGCTGGCCCTGGGCGCGCAAGTCGGTTCCGAAGTGATGGTCAACAGCGACACCGTGCAGCTCGACAAGAGCAAGGTCAGCGGCAGCATCGCGCTGGCCGCCGGCACCACCAAGACCACGGTGACCCTGAAAGGCGTCGACGACAAGGAATACAAGATCGAACTGGGCGCCAAGTCGCCCGGCACCGTGCCCTTCACCATCGACCCCGTCGCGTTGGGCTTGCCTGCCGGCACCTATAAAATGACGGTCACCACCAATGGCACTGAAAAGCCGTCGGTCGACATCGCAGGCAAGCTCAACAGCGTGCGCCTGTCGTCCTCCGGCAGCATGATCTTGAGCGTGTCGAACCTGGGCGAAGTCAACCCTGGCGCGATCACCGGCTTCAACGGTAAGACGGCCTGATCCGCCCTCACCTTTCCTGAACACTAATCTCGTCCTTCACTAAAGGAAGTCAACATGAGTTTCGACATCGCCCTGTCCGGTATCCAGTCCATCAACCAACAGTTGAACAGCACCAGTAACAATATCGCCAATGCCGGCACCTACGGTTTCAAGAGCAGCCGCGCCAACTTTTCGGCCATGTACGCCGGTTCGCGCGCGACGGGCACGGAAATCGGCTCGGTCACGCAAAGCATGTCGCTCAATGGCGGCGTGCTGAACACGGGCCGCGCGCTCGACGCGGCCATCGACGGCCGCGGCTACTTCGTCACGCGCGATGCGCAAAACACCATGAACTACAGCCGCGTCGGCATCTTCTCGGCCAGCAGCGACGGCAAGCTGATCGATTCGAACGGCCGCCTGGTGCAGGGCTATGCGTCGGTAAAAGGCAGCACCACCCTGGGCACCATGGGCGACATGGTCATTCCGACGGGCCAGATTCCCGCCGTGGCGTCGACCAAGCTGGCGTATGCCGCCAACATGTCGTCCGAATGGACCATCAAGGCCGTGCCCTTCAACAAGACCAACGAACTGAGCTACAACAGCGGCAAGTCCTCGATCGTCTACGATTCGCTGGGCGCCAAGCACTCGCTGGGCCAGTACTTCGTCAAGACGGCGACGGGCGTGGACGTGCATTACACCTTCGACAACGTCGACGTGACGCCGGTGACGAGCATGACGTTCGACACCTCCGGCAAGCTGGTGACGGGCACGACCGCCTCGCCAGTCCTGCCGACGCCGCCTGGCGCGGCAGCCATGACGGTCGCCATCGACTACACGGGCACCACCCAGTTCGCCGGCGAAGCAACGACCTCGACCGACCGCGCCGACGGTTATGCCTCGGGCACCTACACGGGCGTGGAACTGGCCGACGACGGTTCCGTCGTGGCGAAATACACGAATGGCCAAAAACAAAGCATCGGCGTGATCGCCCTGGCCACCTTCCCTGACGAAGGCGCACTGACCGCCGTCAACGATACCAGCTGGGTCGCTTCGACCACGTCCGGCACCGCCATGTACGACCGTCCCGGCGTCGGCATGGCCGGCAAACTGGTGACGAGCTCGCTGGAACAGTCGAACGTCGACATCACCTCCGAACTGGTGGGCCTGATGACGTCGCAGCGTAACTACCAGGCGAACTCGAAGGTCATCTCGACCGAGAACGCCATGCTGCAATCGCTGATGCAAGCGCTGTAATCGCCACCACGCAAGGGTAAAGCATAATGGATGCGCTGATTTATACCGCCATGAGCGGGGCCGACCGGGCCCTGCGGGCACAGCAGGTACACGCCAACAACCTGGCCAACATCGAGACGGGCGGCTTCCGCGCCAACCTCGAGGTGTCGACCGCCCAGCCGCTGCAAAACGGCTATGGCTACGACGACCGCCACATGACGCAGACGCAGTCGAGCGCCATCGCCACGCGCACCGGCACCATCAAGGAAACGGGGCGCGAGCTCGACGTGGCCGTCACGGGCAACGGTTACCTCGCGGTGCAATGGCAAAACGGCGAAGCCTACACGCGCGCCGGCGCCATGGACCTCGATGAAACGGGCGCGCTGACCATCAACGGCCGGCCCGTGCTGGGCGAAGGCGGTCCCATCACGATTCCCGAGCACACCAGCCTGTCGATCGGCGGCGATGGCACGATTTCCATCCAGGTACCGGGCACGGCGCAGATGCAGACCGTCGACAAGCTCAAGCTGGTCAACGCGGAAACGGGCGAGCTGACCAAGAACGAGGCGGGCCTGATCGTGGCGCGCAGCGGCGAAGACTTGCAAGCCGACCCGACGGTGCGCCTGCGCGACCGCCACCTGGAAGGCAGCAACGTCTCGGCCGTCGAGGAAATGGTCGCCACCATGAGCCTGAACCGCAGTTTCGAGTTGCAGATGAAAGTATTCAAGGCCAGCGACTCCATGACTGAGTCCGGCAACCGCCTGCTGGGCGCCTAAGCCCAACGCCCATCAAATTATCAGGAGTAAATCATGAATCCAGCAATGTGGATCAGCAAGACCGGCGTGCAGGCACAAGATGCAAAACTGCAAGCCATCGCGAATAACCTGGCCAACGTCAATACCGTCGGCTTCAAGCGCGACCGCGTCGTCTTCGAAGACCTGTTCTACCAGGTCGAGCAGCAGCCGGGCACGCAGCGCGCCGACAACACCCTGTCGCCATCGGGCGTGCAGCTGGGTAACGGCACGCACATGGTCGGCACGCAAAAGGTGTTTACCACCGGCAGCCTGCAAACGACGAGCCGCGAATTCGACGTCGCCATCACCGGCAACGGCTTTTTGCAAGTGCTGCGCCCGAACGGCGAAGCGGCCTACACGCGCGCCGGCCAGCTGAGCCTGAATGAAAATGGCGTGATGGTCAACGCCCAGGGCTTGCCGCTGGTGCCGCAGATCACCGTGCCGAACAATGCCACGGCCATCACCATCGGCGAAAACGGCATGGTCACGGCCACGGTGCCGGGCAATGTGGCTGGCACGGAACTGGGCCAGCTGAACCTCTCCAGCTTCGTCAACCCGACCGGCTTGCTGGCACTGGGTGAAAACCTGTTCCAGGAAACGGCATCGAGCGGCACGCCGACGGAAGGCCGTCCCGGCGAAGGCGCACTGGGCAAGCTCAAGCAATACGCGCTGGAAGGCTCGAACGTGCAGGTGGTCGAAGAGATGGTCGACATGATCGCTGCCCAGCGCACCTATGAAATGAACACCAAGGTGCTGTCGGCCGCCGACAATATGCTGCAATACCTGGCGCAAGCGGCACGCTGATGAAGGCCGCAATGAAAGCTTCGGCGGCCCTGCTGCTGGTGCTGGCGGCCGGTTGCGCCAGCCGTCCGGCTGCGCCGCTGGCGCCCAGCTTTTCCGATACGCCGCTGCCGGTGGCGCCGCGCAGCACGGCGCGCGGCGGCGTCGCCGGCGGCGTCTTCAATCCCGATGCGGGCCTGGCCCTGACCTCGGACAGCCGCGCCTTCCGCGTCGGCGATGTCGTCACCGTGGCCCTGCAGGAAACCACGCAGGCAAGCAAGAAGGCCGGCACCTCGTTCAACAAGGGTTCGTCCGTCGGCGTCGCCGCCGCCGGCCTGCTGGGCAAGACTTTCCCGAAGACGGGCATCGACCTGTCCGCCGACCGCAACTTCGCCGGCGACTCGACCAGCACGCAGCAAAATGCGCTGTCCGGCGCCATCACCGTGATCGTGCAGGAAGTGCTGCCGAACGGTTTGCTGCGCGTGCAGGGCGAAAAAACCCTGACCCTGAACCAGGGCGAGGAATTCGTGCGCCTGCGCGGCTACCTGCGCTCGGCCGACATCGATTCGAACAACCAGGTGTCATCATTGCGCATCGCCAATGCGCAGATCGCCTATTCCGGCCAGGGCACCCTGGCCGAAGCCAACAAGCCAGGCTGGCTGACGCGTTTCTTCGTCGGCCCATGGATGCCGTTTTAAGGTGACATCATGAAATTTCGCTCCGCCCTGCCCCTGGCAGCCATGCTCGCAGTGCTGTCCGGCCTGTCCCTGCCCGCCAGCGCCGCGCAAGTGCTGCGCAACCTGGTCAGCATCGAGGGCGTGCGCGACAACCCGCTGGTCGGTTACGGCCTCGTCGTCGGCCTGAACGGCAGCGGCGACACGACGCAGGTGAAGTTTTCCAGCCAGTCCGTGGTCAACATGCTCAAGCAGTTCGGCGTCAAGATGCCGGACGGCGCCGAATCGAAAAGCAAGAACGTCGCCACCGTCATGGTCAGCGCAGTGTTTCCGCCCGGCTACCGCCGTGGCCAGGCCATCGACGTCACCGTGTCCTCGCTGGGCGACGCGAAAAGCCTGCGCGGCGGTACTTTATTGCTGACGCAGCTGCGCGCGGCCGACAATGAAACGTATGCGCTGGCGCAAGGCAACGTCGTCGTCGGCGGCCTCAACGCCACCGGCAAGAGCGGCTCGTCCGTCACCGTCAACACGCCCACCTCGGGCCGCATTCCGAACGGCGCCAACATCGAGCGCGAAATCCTCAGCGATTTCTCCACCAAGCCGACCGTCACCCTGAACCTGCGCCACCCGCACTTCGAGACGGCCATCAACATCGTCGAAGCCGTGAACCGCCGTTTCGGCGCCGTCGCCACCACCAGCGACGCCACCAGCGTGGAAGTGCTGGCGCCGGAAAACCCGACCCAGCGCGTGGCCTTCATGGCCAAGCTCGAAGCCTTGAGCATCGACGTCGGCGCCGATACGCCGAAAGT
The DNA here is from genome assembly GCF_030397695.1 of Janthinobacterium sp. SUN118. NCBI lineage: Bacteria > Pseudomonadati > Pseudomonadota > Betaproteobacteria > Burkholderiales > Oxalobacteraceae > Janthinobacterium > Janthinobacterium sp. SUN118. Next base: position 3,391,508 of record NZ_JAPUBV010000001.1, read on the forward strand.
GGTCTTCAATTCGCGCACCGGCACCGTCGTCATCGCCGAAGGCTTGCGCGTGAAGGCGGCCGCCGTCACGCACGGCTCGCTGAAGGTCATCATTTCAGAAAGTTCGGCCGTCAGCCAGCCGGCGCCGTTCGGCCGCGGCCAGACCACCGTCACGCCGCAATCGAAGGTGTCCGTCGACCAGGGCAACGGCAATATGTTCAAATGGCCGGCCGGCGCCAAGCTGCAGGCGATCATCGACGTCGTCAACAGCCTGGGCGCCTCGCCCGACGACATCATGGCAATTTTACAAGCCCTCGACCAGGCAGGCGCCATCGAAGGCGAACTGGTAGTAATTTGATGATCAATATCAACGACAGCAGCAGCGCCCTGCCCTCGGCGCTCGACGACCGCTCCCCCGCGGCGGCGACGCCGGCCGATCCGCGCTACGCGGCCAAGGCCACCGAGGCGGCCGTCAAGTTCGAAGCCTTCTTCATCTCGCACATGCTGCGCCAGATGCGCTCGGGCACGCGCGAGATGGCGGGCGAAGACAGCGTCTTCAAGGACCCCATCAACAGCGACATGCTGGAAATGGCCGACAATCTGGTGGCCGACAAGATGGCCGGCCAGCGCGCCTTCGGCATCGCCGACGCCATCCTGCGCCAGCTGCTGCCGGCGGCCAGCGCTCCCGTTTCAGCCAACGCCACGGCCAAGGGCGCTGTCAAAACCGACAATATTGCAGCGGCGCTTAATAAATCCGTCTGAAGCGTCGCCTGTTGTAGGTAACAACGATTCCAGGCCTGCTGCCACCCGCACGCGCCACACTCTTCACGAAAGAACCTTGCCCAATGAGCATCATCAGCAATGCATTGTCAGGCAGTATCGCCGCCCAGGCCGCACTCAATGCGGCCAGCCAGAACATCGCCAACCTGCAAACGGCAGGCTATACCCGCCAGGGCGTGCTGTTGACCTCGCTTGGCGCCGGCGTCGGCGTGCGTTCGGCCGGCAATGGCGTGGAAGTGTCGGCCCTCCTGCGCTTTGCCGATGCCTACAAGAGCCAGCAAATGTGGCGCGCCGCGTCCGACCAGGGCGCCCGTTCGCAGACCCAGCCTTACCTGACGCAGCTCGAACGCGTGATGGGCGACGATGCGTCGAGCATCAGCAATGGCCTCGACGGCTTTTTCGCCGCCCTCAACGCGGCCGCCGTCGACCCCACGTCGACGCCGTTGCGCCAGCAGATCATCACGGCGGCCGACGCCATGTCGCAGCGCTTCAACAGCATCAGCACCGTCATGGGCAACCAGCTGCTGTCGGTGCACCAGCAACGCGCCGCCATCGTGCCGCAGGCCAATACGGCGCTGCAGAATATCGCCGCGCTGAACCAGCGCATCAGCACCTCGACGGCCTCGGGCACGAACGTGTCGTCGCTGATGGATGCGCGCGACCAGCTGATCGACGGCCTGGCCGCGCAGATGGGCATCGAAGTACTCGACCAGCCCGACGGTTCGCGCAATGTCTCGCTGAAATCGGGCCAGCCGCTGGTCATCGGCGGCATCGCCGGCTCCCTGAGCAGCACCATGACGGCGACGGGCGACCAGACCCTGAGCCTGGACTTCGCCAAGTCGACGTACACCCTCGACACCGTCGCCATCGGCGGCCAGATGGGCGGCCTCGGCGAATTCGAACAGAACACCCTGAAGCCGCTGCAGCAGTCGCTGCGCGACATGGCCAGCAGCGTGGCCAGCAAGGTCAACGCGCAGCTGGCCCTGGGCCAGACCATGACCGGCACGACCGGCGGTCCCCTGCTGGTGTACGCGAATGACAAGCTGAGCATCACCGCCGGCTTCAACGCCAAGGACCTGGCCCTGTCGCTGACGGGCGCTGCCGGCGACAGCGGCAACTTGCAGAAATTGATCGACATCAAGAATCAATCGATCAATGTCAACTGGGTGGGTTCGGTCCTGATCAGCGACGCCGACACGCAGCTGGTCGGCAAGCTGGGCATCTACAGCCAGCAGAACCAGGCCTTGCTGAAGACGGCCAATACGGTGCGCGCGCAAGCCATCGACGACTGGAAGTCCACCAGCGGCGTGAACAAGGACGAGGAAGCGATGAACCTGGTCGAATTCCAGAATATGTATCAAGCAAACATGAAGGTCATTTCCGTGGCGAATACCTTGTTTGACGCCACTTTGGCAATGATGGGTTAAGGAGAAGATCATGCGTGTCGCCAGTAGCCAGTACCAATCGCTGATCAATATTTCGCTTCAGCAAAACCAGGAACGCATCAATTACCTGACCCAGCAGATGTCGTCGGGCCTGCGCATCCAGCTGCCGTCGGACGACCCGATCGGCAACGTGCGCATTTCGCGCCTGACGCGCGAGCAAGCCATGGTCTCGCAATACCAGGACAATATCGCCACGGTAAAAGTGCGCCTGCTGAAAAATGAAAATTACCTGTCGAGCATGGTCACCGACATGGGCCAGGCGCGCGACCTGCTGGTCTGGGCCGCCGACGGCGGCAATGCGCCGGACGACCTGAATGCGATGACGCAATCGCTGACGGCCATGCGCGACAGCGTGCTGTACACGGCCAACCTGAAGGACCAGGAAGGCCGCTACATGTTTTCCGGCACCGCCACCGACCAGCCCGCCATCAAGTATGACCCGACGGCCGCCGTGGGCGCGCGCTACACATATATTGGCAACACCGACACGCAAACCGTGGTGGTGGGCAATGGCGTGACGCAGGCGGCCAACGTCGACGTGAAAAACCTGGAAGTGTGGCTGAACAAGATCGACCAGGCCATCACCACCCTCAGCGTCCCGGGCGTCAACGCCAACGATCCGGCCGTGCGCACGGTGGTGGGCGCCGCGCTCGACGGCACGGATGACGGCATGGATTTGCTGGCCGGCAAGATCGCCATCTTCGGCGGCGCGCAAAACATCCTGACCACGCTTTCCGGCAACCTGGACAACGTATCGCTGTCGAACAATACCGCCCTGCTGGACTTGAAGAAGACCGACATGGGCGCGGCCGCCATCGAACTGACCGGCTACCAGACGGCCCTGCAAGCGACCTACAAAGCCTACGCCAAGGTGGGCACCATTTCCCTGTTTGACCTTCTCTGACCATCATGCACATCGCTCAGACCTCTTCCTCCTCCGGCGTCAGCGCCAAGGGCGCCGGCACAGCCCGCGTCGTCGATGACGCGTCCGCCGCCATCAACGGCAGCGCCAGCTCCAGCGCGCGCCCTGAAGCGCCGGCGCCGGCGGCGAGGAGTTCGACGGCGAGCCTGAAGCGTGGCCTGAGCAACTGGGATCACCAGCTGCAGGGAGAAATTTCCAACGCCCAGCAGACGCTCGACTACCTGGCGCGCAGCAGCAGCCAGCTGCAGGCGCTGAAAAGCGAGCTGGCCGCCAAGCTGGCCGCGCGCCAGGGCCGCGAGGGGCAGGTCGAGGCGCGCGTGCGCCAGTTCAGCAATACCTGGCGCCAGCGCGCCAGCGCCTCGGGCGGCACGCTCGATGCACAGCTCAGCTACACCAGCCCGCAGCCGGCGCAGCAGAACTTCAGCATCCGCGGCCTGACCATGGCCAGCCTGCAGGAAGGGCCGCAGGAAGTGCTGGCCTTCTCCGTGGGCGGCGCGAACCAGGCCTTGCGTTCCGTGAATATCGAACCGGGTCTCAGCGGCGAGCAGATCATCGCCCGCTTCGACCAGGCGCTGATGCCGTCGGGCATCCGCGTCAAGCAGGGCGAGAATGGCGAACTGGTGTTCAGCACGCCGGAAGCGGCGTGGGCCAACGTGCGCGACAGCCTGTCCGTGCGCGGCAGCGGCATCCGCTACCCGACCGGCCAGATGAGCCGCGTGCGCACGGATGCGGAACCGGCCGCCATCGCGCCGGAAGAATGGAATACCGGCGACGTCGAAGCCCTGCGCGCCACCTTGCAGCAAGTGGTGCAGGCGCTGGCGCACCTGCAGCAGGCACGCAGCTCCGTCAGCCTGGCGCTGGCGCAAGCCACGGGACGGGTGGCGCGGGCGCAGCCGGCGCAGGTCAGCGTCAGCATGGACACGCTGGCGGAAAACTTCACGGAAAAAGCCAGCAAGCCCGGCTATGAATCGCTGCTGGCGATCAGCTCGGCCCTGGTCGGCATCAGCCGCGAACGCGTGGTCGCCCTGCTGGGACTGGGCTAGGCGCCGCCTGCGCGCCGCGCCGTCACGCGGCACGGCGCACATTAAAATCGGCGCTCCCCTATCTGCCGGCGGTGAAAATCCGTAAGATGCTGCTGGTGCGCCGGCGCCATGCGATGGCCGCCAGCACATCCCCGTCATCCACACCCGGAGTTCCCTTGATTAAGACCGTCGCCCGGCTGATCAGTCATGCCCTGCTGGGCAAACGCGGCAAGCAGCCGCTCGATATCGCGCGCGTGCGCAAGGTATTGATTTTACGCAATGACAAGATCGGCGACATGATCGTCACCACGCCGCTGCTGCGCGCCTTGAAGCAGCACTATCCCCACTGGCAGATCGACGTGGCCGCCAGCAGCGCCAACCGCGCGCTGCTGGTCGGCTGTCCGCATGTCGACGATGTCGTAATCTGGGACAAGCAATCGCTGCTGCGCGATCTGCGCACCACCATCGCCGAGCTGCGCCGGCGCCGCTACGACGTCATCTTCAACCCCTACAACCGTTTTTCCATTCCCTTGCTGTTGCGCATCAAATGGCTGGGCGCCCGCTATTTGACGGGCTTTGCCATTCCCAAGTACGGCACCTCGACGGCCAGCCTGGGCATGTTCGACCATACGGTGCCGTGCGACCGCAACGCGCACATCCTGCGCAGCTACTTCGCCGCGTTTGCCGCCTTTGGCTTGCGCGACATCGATGAGCGCTACGAACTGTATGGCGTCGATGCGCACGCGGCGCCGGTGGATGCGGCCTGCGACGCCCTGCTGCGCGCCTACGCGGGCCTGTTTTGCCTGAATTTTCAAGGAAGCAATACGCAACGCACGGTCAGCGTGGCCGACGCCCAGCGCTGCTGCGCCGCGCTGGCGGCGCGCTATCCGCGCCATGCCTTGCTGGTGATCGCCGCGCCAGGCGGCGAAGCGCGCGCCGGGGAAATCGTGCACGGCGCCGCCCGGCCGAATGTGCTGCTGGCGCCCGCGACCGCTCATATCCTGGCGCTGGCGGCCCTGATCCGCCGCTGCGAACTGGTGGTGTCGCCCGACACGTCGGTGATCCACCTGGCCTCGGCCTACGACAGGAAAATCGTCGGCTACTATATCCGCACCGACAATTACCGCTGGTTCTACCCGGCCAGCAGCCGCTACCGCGTCCTGCTGGCGCCCGGCCTGACCCTGGACAGCGTCAGCGCCGCCGACACCGTGGCGGCCGTCGAGCAGCTGATGGACGGCGATGGCGAGGCAGGCCAGCCCCGTCAGGCAGCCGGCTGAGCAGCCAGCATGGCGCCCAGCTGCGGCGCCGGCAAGGCATCGGAAAAGAAATAGCCCTGCGCATAATCGCAGCCGGCCGCGCGCAGCAGGTCGCGCTGCACGGCCGTCTCCACGCCTTCGGCCACCACTTTCAGGCCCAGCCGCTGCGCCAGCGCGATGATCGCTTCGCACAGGGCCAGTTCGGCATCGCCCTGCCCCAGTTCGCGCACCAGCGAACGGTCGATCTTGAGAAAATCGATATCGAACTTCTTCAGGCAGCCCAGCGAGGCCTGGCCGCTGCCGAAATCGTCGAGCGCCAGCGCCAGGCCCATGGCGCGGAACTGGCGTAGCCGCTCGCCCACCTGGCGCGCCTCGTCGAGCAGCACGCCTTCCGCCATGTCGATCACGATGGCGCCCGGCGCCAGTCCTTCGCGCGCCAGGTGCGCCGTCCAGTCCTGGTACAGCGCCGCATCGCAGCGAAATTCCACGGCGGACTTGTTGATGCTGATCTGGAATGCGGCGCCGGACGCGGCCTGCCACTGCCGGGCCTGGCGCACGGCTTGGCGGAAGACCCAGTCGCCGATATCGATGATCAAGCCATTGGCTTCCGCAAACGCCATGAATTCGGCGGGTGCGAGCAGGCCGCGCTGCGGGTGGCGCCAGCGCAGCAACGCCTCGGCCCGCGCGATGCCGCCGCCCTGCAGGCTGACGATGGGCTGGTAATGCAGCTCGAACTGTTCCAGCGCCAGCGCCAGGCGCATGTCGCGCGCCGTGTTGCGGCGCAGTTCGGCCGCCTGCTGCAAGGCCGGCGTGAAATAGCTGTAGCAGTTGCGCCCCGCATTCTTGGCCGCATACATGGCCTGGTCGGCATGGCGCAGCAGGGTTTCCGTTTCCTCGGCGTCGGCCGGATACAGCGCCACGCCCACGCTGGCCGACACTTGCGCGCTGTCGCCATCGAGCATGAAAGGCGCGGCCAGCGCCGCGATCAGCCCCTGCAGCACGCGTTCGATGCCGCCCAGCTGGCCCACGCCGGCCAGGAGGACGGTGAATTCATCGCCGCCCAGGCGCGCCACCGTATCCGTCGAGCGCACGCGCTCGCTGATGCGCCGCGCCGCCAGGCGCAGCAGCTGGTCGCCCTTTTCGTGCCCGAAGCGGTCATTGACTTGCTTGAAATGGTCGAGGTCGATGAACAGCAAGGCCAGGCAAGCACCTTCGCGCTTGGCGCGGCGCGCCTCGTTATGCAGGCGGTCGAGGAACATGTGGCGGTTCGGCAAGCCCGTCACCTGGTCGAAGTTGGCTTGCTGCCAGATGCGCTCGGACGCCTCGCGGTGGGCCGTGATGTCGCTGACCAGCGCCAGCGCGCCCAGGTAGCCGCCGCCGGAATCGAAGATGGGATTGGTGGCCAGCGTGGCCCACAGCGCGCTGCCGTCGCGGCGCAGGAACTTGAATTCATGGCGCTCGGCGATGCCGTCCTGGCGCCGCGCGATGTTGCGCTCGAGAATGGCACGCCCCTCGTCGTCCATGAAGGCCACCAGCGGCTGGCCCAGCATGTCCTCGATCTGGCAGCCCAGCATGTGCGCCATCTTCGGATTGACAAAGCTCGTCAGCGCCTGCGCATCGATTTCCCAGATGCCCTCCTCGGCGCTGTGGACGATGCGCCGGAAGCGCTCCTCGCTGCGTTCGAGCGCGGCCAGCTTGCCTTCGGCCTGCTCCAGCACCAGGCGCAGCGTCTGCCCGCCAGGATCGGCGCTGCCCAGCAGGCTGACGGGCAAGCCCGGTTCCGGCGCATCCGGGCGCAGCCGCACTTGCAGCTGGATGCGCTCCGGTTCATCGCTGTTGAGCACGCGCTGCACGAACTGCGCGTAATCGTGGCGGAACGCCTCGTGCACGTAGGAACGGAACAGCACATGGCCGGGGCAGCCGCGCGCCAGGCCGAACAGTTCGGCGGCGACCAGGTTCAGCTGCAGGATCACGCCATCGAGGCCCAGCACGAAATAGGCGACGGGCGCCAGCAGGTACAAATCGTTGAAATACGCCTGTTCGCGCTCGACCCGCACGCGCGCGGGGCTGAAGACGCCGTCGTCGAGCAGGGGGGCGTCAGGCCGCGGCGCGCCGTCGTCGGGACGCGCGGAGGAATCCAGTCCAGGTACCGCATGCGGTGGTTTGTCCATGGTTATCCTTTGCAGCGCCGCCCAGACAATCAGGCGGACACTGCCCCGAGACTAGCACTTAGCCGGCCCAGTGTCGAGCCATGCGCGCCATGGATAACTTTTTTACAACAAGCGCCTCAGCGTCCGTGCGCCATAGGGCGCCGGCGCAAGCCGAAGTCGTGCCCCACCACCAGCAGGGTGCTGGCCACCAGGCAGGACAGGCCGACGATCAGCTGGATCAGCTTATCGTCAGGCAAGATCCACAACGAGGATGCAGGCGTCTCGCAGCCGGTGGCGGCGCTGATCAGCGGCGCCACCCAGGCCGCGTCCGGCGTCACGTCGAGCACCACCGCGCCATCGGCGCTGGTCTGCATGTAGATGTCGCCGCCTTCGGCCAGGGTGAAGCAGATGCCGACGCCCGTTTCCGTGGCGCGGATATTGTCCTGCATGCTGCGGTTATGTTCCTCGATCCACACTTCCACGTCATACGGCGTTTCCAGGTGCTCCCAGGGGCGGGGGCGGAAACGCGGGCGTTCGTCCGGCGTGGCGGGGGACTCCGGGGTGTTGCTGTCTGCTGCGCCTTGCATGCTCTTGACCTCATCTGCGGTGGTACGGCGGAACCAGTTGCCCGCCAGCCCACATTATCCACCGTCTGCCCGTTGCGCGGTATGCCGGCGTGCGCCTTCATTCCATGGATCCATCAGAAAAACTGACAGCTATCAACTTCAAACATCAGCATGACTGACTTAAAATATGCGCCACTTCTTCTTTACAGGCTTTACATGCAAGGCATCAAACGCAAAATCGTCTACGTCACCGCCTTTGAAATCATCGGCATGGCCATTTCCACACTCTGGCTGACCCTGCTTTCGGGCGAATCGCCCACCAGCACGGGGCCGCTGGCGATCATGATCACCACCATCGCCGTCATCTGGAACCTGCTGTACAACACGGCCTTCGAATACTGGGAAATCCGGCAAGTGTCGCGCACGCGCACCGTGTGGCGCCGCATCCTGCATGCGATCGGCTTCCAGATCACCCTCGTCATCTACCTGATCCCGCTGATCGCCTGGTGGCTCAATATCAGCCTGTGGCAGGCGTTCGTGCTCGACTTCGCGCTGATGCTGATCATTCCCTGCTACAGCTTCATCTTCAACTACTTCTTCGACGGCCTGTTTGGCGTGCCCCTGTCGGCGCAGCAGCCGAAAGAAGAACCCACCGACGTTCAGGCCGCTTCGCTGAGCAACTGAAGAAAGGACCGCGCCGCCATGCCCAGCGGCCGGTCCTTGCACCACACGAGGTGGATAGGCAGCACCAGGCCATTGCCCGTGTTCTTGAACGCGACGCGGCGCACGCGCCCCGCCGCCAGCGAATCGGCGATGGCCGAGGCGGCGAAATTGCCCCAGCCCAGGCCCGCCTCGACCATGGACAGCGCCATCGGCAAGCTGTCCGTGCGCCAGTAGGACAGTCCCACCACGGGACGCGCATCGGCCAGGTCCAGCTCGCGGCTGGCCACGATGATCTGGCGCAAATTCACCAATTCCTCGATATACAGGGGCCGGCCCGCCTCGCTGGGTGCATGCTGCGTGGAAATAATCGCCAGCAAGGCGTCGCTGCCCACCAGCTGGAACTGCTCTTCATGGTTGATGCGCCCGCCGCCGAAGGCCATGCAGGCGCTGATGCGGCCCCGGTGCAGCATGTCGAGCACGTCATCCTGCGGCGCCGTCAGCACCTCAATGTCGAGCAGCGGGTGGCGCTGCGACAAGGCCCGCACGGCGCGCAAAAAAGGCGCATGATCGAGTTCTGCCGCGATGCCCAGCGAAATGCGGCTTTCCAGGCCTTGCGACAATTGCTGCGCATGCAAGTGCAACTGTTTCAGCTGGTCGGCGATCAGGCGCGCATGGGGTATCAGGGCCACGGCGGCCGGCGTGGGCACGGCTTCGCGCGCGCCGCGGTCGAACAGGACGATCCCCAGTTCCGCCTCGATATTCGCGATCGCCATGCTGACGGCCGACGGCGCCCGCCGCAAGGCGCGCGCGGCGCTGGAAAAGGAACCGCCGTCGACGACGGCCAGGAACAGTTCGATGTTATGGCTGGAAAGTTTCATGGGGCAGGAAGGGAAAAGCGGCACTTTTGCGCGCGCCGGCGGTCAAACAGCAAGGACAAGCACAGGAGCAGCCATGCATCATGCACTCACCTACCGCCGCGGCGGCTATGTATCGGACTTTACCCGCTTTATCGATGGCTATCTGCAAGCGCATCCCGAGGTGCAGGCCAGCCAGCGCCGGGGCTGGCGCATCTTCTGGGAGCGCCCCGTGAATTTCGACGCATGGCGGCGCGCCGGCAACGACAGCGTGCCGGAGCCGCCCTACCACTACGATTAGCGAGCAGGCGCCTGACAACATCGTCGTGGCATCATCGTGGGGGGGGCAGCCACTGGCGGGCAGGACTGCAGCCGTACCAGGGCACGGCTGCAGTGGCCATCGCAGGCCGCAAGGCGCGCCGCGCGCGGTTGGGCCTGGCGCTTAGCCTTTCCAGGTGCGCTGCAGCCCCGTATCGGCATGGATCCAGCCGCCACGGGGGCCGGAACGGTAATAGAAGCCCACGCCGCCCTGCTTGAAGCTGCGCACGAGCGAACCGAGCACTTCCGCGTTCAGGTTGGCCACGCGGATGTCGGCGGCACGGCCCGAGATGTGCAGCGACTGGCGCGCGGCCGGCACGCCCGCTTCGCGCAGCCGGCTGTTCGACTCGGCCGTGCGGTAGCCTGACAAAATCTCAAGCGGCTGCTCGATGCCGTAGCGGGCCACGAACGCTTGCGTGCCCCACAGGGTTTCCAGCAGTTTCGGGTCGATCGGCGCCGTCTTCTTGCCGTTGACGTCACGCAGCAGATGGCACAGCTCCTGGTAGGCTGAATCGATGACCTCGCCATCTTTCCAGTACAGCAGTTTCGCCTTTTCATTGCTGGCCGGGCGCACCACTTCCAGCGTGCGCGGCTTGAGCCAGAATTCCAGGTCCAGCGCCTGCGCGTCGAAGATGTCGGGTGGCGGTTCCAGCTCCGTGATGGGCTGGCGCGTCTGCGAGGTCACGGAGCGGTCGATGCTGGCCAGCTGCGTCGGCTGCGGCGGCACGCCCGTGCGCGGAGCGCGCGGCTTGGCGCTGGCCGTGGCCGAGGCGGGAGCGGCCGTGCGCGAGGCGCAGCCGATGAGGGGAGTGGCAACCAGGCCCAACGCGGCCAAGCTCATACCGTGGTGTAGAAAATTTCTGCGCGATGCCATAGTCATTCCAATATAACGATACGAATACTATAGCGTATTGTGCTGCGAAGAAAAACCCTCAATGCCTATCGTACGGGCCTGATTGCGGCCCATGGCGCCTCAGGCGGCAAAAGCGACGGGCGCGGCGCCCCCTTTCGCCTGTGCCAGCGCCGTCAGGGGCTTGTCCAGCAAATAGCCCTGCGCCACGATGGGCAAGCCCGTGGCCGCGGCGATGCGCTGCAGCGCGGCCAGCGCGGCCGGCGTGTCGAGGCGCTTGAAGACGACGCGTATCTTGGCCGCATGGCACAGGGTGACGAAACTGGCGGCCGCGTCCTCGTCGCTGAGGTTGCCCGCGTCGAGCTTGAAGGCGTGCGGATGCAGGCGCTCCAGCATGCCCGTGGCCTCGTGCACGCTGGCCACGTTGATGGCCAGGCGGAAACCGTTGCGGCGGTAGTTGTCGGCCACGTAATTGAGCAGCCAGCCCTGGTTCGGCGTAACGGCCGGCAATTGCAGCACGATGCGCTCGATCGGCAAGCCCAGCGCGTCGAGGATGCGCTGGAAGGCGTGGCCATGGTTGCTGCTGACGGCGCTCAGCAGGCGGTCATGCACGTTCAGGTACAGGTCCGACTGTTCCGCTTCCGGCTGGCGGAAGAAATTGATGGCGTGCAGCATGCGGCACAGGCGGTCCAGCTCCACGGATTCATCGTCGCTGGCCGCATGGTCGAGCAAACGCCACAGCGACAGGCCTTCATCGGCCCTGGAGACGCTGCGCGCCAGGCCTTCGAAGGCCACCAGCTTGCCGCTTTCCAGTTCGCGCAGCGGCTGGAAGGCGCTCGTCATGGTGCAATTGAAGAAGCGCCCGAGCGCCCTGCCCTCGTCATCGAGCCAGACGCTGGTGCCGGCCTGGGTTTGGTGCGACAGGCGGGCCAGGTAGTTTTTCAGGACGGGAAACGGCATGGAGGGCTCCTTCATCGGGCTGCACCAAAGCCCCTCATGGGGACGGCGGTGCCAAAGTGTGCAGACTAAGGCAAGGCGAATCGCAGGAGAACGAATGGTTTCGCCGTTTGATATGCGCCCAGCGCATAAGGAAAAGACAACGGCCGGCGCATAACGATAGTCAGAAACATTCCTTCCCGCCCCCTGGTCCAGGCTTTACTGTTGCCGTGTACCGATATCATCAGGAAGGGCCGCCATGTGCCAGTTACTCGCTATGAACAGCAGCAAGCCCGCCGCGCTGGGTTTTTCATTCGCCGGCTTCGCCGAACGGGGCGGACGCACGGACGAGCACCGCGACGGCTGGGGCATCGCCTATCATTCCAGTAGCGGCTGCACCCTGCTGACGGACCACCTGGCCGCCATCGATTCGCCGCTGGCGGCCACGGTGCAGCAGCATCCCGTCAAGGCGAAGAACATCGTCGCGCACATCCGCAAGGCCACGCAGGGCCGCATCGCGCCGGAAAACACGCACCCGTTCGCCCGCGAGCTGTGGGGCAAGACCTGGTCCTTCGCCCATAACGGCGACTTGAAGATGTGGGCCGCGCCCGCCAATGCGCATTACCGCGCCAGCGGCGACACGGACAGTGAACAGGCGTTCTGCCACTTGCTGGCCAGCCTGCGCGCGCGCTTTCCCGGTGGCGAACCGGCACGCGGCCTCCTGCGTGCCGCCATCGCCGAGGTCGCCACGGAGATCGCCGCGCATGGCAGCTTCAATTTCATCCTCTCCGATGGCGAGGTGCTCTTCGCCCACTGCTCCACGCATCTGCACTACGTGATCCGCGAATACCCATTTTCCGTGGCGCAACTGATCGACTGCGAGCGCAGCATCGACTTTCGCCAGCACAACCACCTCGACGACCGCATCGCCGTCATCGCCACGCATCCGCTGACGGAAAACGAGGACTGGGTGGCGTTCGCGCCCGGCGAATTGAAACTGTTTGCCGGCGGCACCCTGCTGCAGGCAAGCGAGACGGCGCCGCAAGGCGTGTATATCCAGATCAGTTACTGAAGGGAAATTGTGAGGGAGATGCTCAAACGGAGGAAAAGGCCCGCCGCCGGATGGGCGGGCTGAGGGGAATGGCCGTCAGGCCGAGTTGCAGTTGCAAAAGCGCTTGCGCTTGGGATCGCCGCTGGCCAGGCCGGCCGGGTCGATCTGTTTCCAGCAAAAAATGGTTTCCACGCCATACGGCGAGCGCACATTGCCCGCCTCGACATAGCCCTGCTTGACGAAAAAGGTCTGGCTGCTGGCCGTGCTGTGCAGCTGCAGGGCCTTGATGCCCCACTCCCGGGCCTGCTCTTCCAGGCGTTCCACGAGGGCCTTGCCCGCGCCCCGGCCTTGCGCCTCGGGCAGCAGGTAGCACAGGGCCAGCTTGCCGGCGCGCGTCAGCAGGCCGACGCCGACGACGGCGCCCCGGTCGACGGCGACCAGCGAAAAATTGGTGGGCGAGGCAAACCAGCACGCCACCATCTGCGGTGTTTTATTGCCCAGCCAGGCTTCCAGGATGGCCGGATCATCGCGATGATCGAGGCTGCAGCATTCGACGATCGAGCGTCGTAATACATTGCACGCTTCGAATGCGTCAGTCGATGTTGCAATACGAATTTCAAGACTCATGTACGCTCACAAAATATTCCAGTTGCCGATACAGGCGGTTTTCACCCTGTAGCGCGCAATTCGACTATACACCAAGCGGCGCTTTCGGGTTTTTTCGCGCCACGCCACGGGTCGGTTTTACCCATGGCATGACGTTGCAGATCAGCGCCCATCCCCGTAGATGAATACCCCCCCTGCCGGGATAAACTCTAGGCCCTGCCACGCATCTTGCCCACGAATGTTTCCAAAAAACGATATCTGTTTTTTAGAGGAAACGGGAATCGGATCTAAGCATATTACGAAAAATTCGTTTCTTTTCCGGCCGGAATTTTAGACTATGTCTATCTATTCTCACAACAAGAGTTCAACATGACCCATACCAACGCCGTATCGACGACCGTATCGACGCTCAGCCAACGCTCGCGCCGCTGGTTCCTGGCCAGCGCCCTGGCCGCCTCCGCTGCCGCCATGAGCCTGCCGATGTCCGCCAGCGCGGCCGAACCGGTGGTCTTGCTGAATGTCTCGTATGACGTCATGCGCGAACTGTTCAAGGACGTGAATCCCGCATTTATTGCTGAATGGCAAAAGAAAACGGGCGAAACCATCACCATCAAGCAATCGCACGGCGGCTCCAGCAAGCAGGCGCGCTCCGTCGCCGATGGCCTCGAAGCGTCCGTCGTGACCATGAACCAGGCCAACGACATCGATCTGCTGGCCGACCGCGGCCTCGTGGTGGCCGACTGGGCAAAAAAATTCCCGAATAACGCGGCACCGTTCTATTCGACCATGGTGTACCTGGTGCGCAAAGGCAACCCGAAACAGATCAAGGATTGGGACGACCTGGCCAAGCCCGGCATCAAGGTCATCGTGCCCAACCCGAAAACCTCGGGCAATGGCCGCTACACCTACCTGGCCGCATGGGGCTATGCCGTGAAAAAAGGCGGCACTGAAGCGCAGGCGCGCGACCTCGTCACCAAGCTGTTCAAGAACGTGCCCGTGCTCGACGGCGGCGGCCGCGGTGCCACCACCACCTTCACGCAGCGCGAAATCGGCGACGTGCTGGTGACGTTTGAAAATGAAGTGCAACTGGTGCGCAAGGAATTCGGCGACAACTTCGAAGTCGTGTATCCAAGCATCTCCATCCTGGCCGAGTCGCCGGTGGCCGTCGTCGACAAGGTGGTCGACCGCCGCGGCATCCGCAAGGAAGCCACGGCCTACCTGCAATACCTGTACTCGGAACCGGGCCAGGAATGGGCCGCGAAGCACTTCCTGCGGCCGCGTTCGGCCGCGGTCGCGAAGAAATACGCGGCCAGCTTCAAGCCGATCACCCTGTTCACGGTCGACGATGTGTTTGGCGGCTGGAAACAGGCACAAAAGAAACACTTTGACGATGGCGGCGAGTTCGACAAGATTTATCAGAAGTAAGTTTGCGCTACAACAAAAAAACCGGGACATGTCCCGGTTTTTTTGTTGCCGCCACGCCGTCACTGTTTCTTCAGCAGCAGCCTAAATTGCGGCAGCCAGCGCTCGCCCGACTGGATTTCGCCGTGCGCCTCGTAGGCGTCGCCCGACGGCGTCCAGCGCACGCGGTACGTCAGGACCTTGCCGCCGGCGCCCACGTACTGCGTGGCGGGAAAGTCGAGGCCACCATCGGCCGGCAGCATCGTGCCACGGCTGTAGCCGCCGCTGTTTTCCACGTACAGGAAGGCCACCTGGTTCGCCGCGGCGTCGTGGTAATACGTGGTTTCGCCCACGTAGTCGGGCTTGCCGGGGCTGCGCACCGTGTGCACGTCGCGCAGCATCTTGCCGCCATATAGCCACTGGAAACAGTGCTCATCCGTTTGCCTGCCGCCAGGGAACTCGCCCTTCCAGCAATGCCCGGCCAGGAAGGCCATCGGCTGCAGCGCCGCGACGGCTTGCGCCTGCACGGCGGACGAGGATAACAGCAGCAGCGGCAGCAGGATGCGCATGGAGGAACTCCCGTTGGCAAGCGTCCAGTATAGGCGAATAATATGCTTGCGTCAGCGCTGGCGCACGCTTTGCGCATAACGATATGCGCATCGATTCGTGGTCAAAACGGCGCGCGCGCCGTACTCTGGCCATGTCGCGCCGCACGGCGTATTACGGGAATAAAGGAAACATCATGGCTATCTCGGAAGTGAACGTACGCAACCAGTTTCGCGGCAAGATCAAGGAAATCATCTTCGGCCCCGTGGTGTCCGAGGTGGACGTGGAAACGCCGCACGGCATCGTCACCTCGGTGATCACCTCGCGCTCGATCAAGGACCTGGACTTGAAAGTGGGCAGCGAAGTCATCGCGCTCGTGAAATCGACGGAAGTGTCGATCGCCAAGATCCAGTAAGCGCCGTCTCCCCCATGCGCCGCGCCCCGCCATCCTGGCGGCGGCGCGGTTTTTTTGTCTTACGGCTTGATATACACATACCCTTCCTGCGCCTGCAGGCGGGTCACCTCGGCCACGCCCGACGGCACGATGACGGCTTCGGGCAAGACGCGCTGGCGGTCGATCTTGCGGCCTTCGAGCGTGTTATTGCAGACACGAAATCCCACGCCGCGCCGCGCCAGCTCGCGCACCGCGACGTCGTACGGCGTCCCATCCTTGGCGATGGCGCCATCGAGCAGGAAGTCGATGCCGGGGCCATGCGCGACGAGCACGATGGTGGCCTGAGGGCTGGCGTCCAGGTGATTGCGGATATTCCTCAGCGCAGCCGTGGCATTGTTGGCGTCATTGACGTGATAGACGACTTTTTCCGCCCTGGCATCTGCCTGCGCCGCGCTGGCGGCAGTGCAGGAAAACAAGGCGAGGAGGACGGCGGCGAAGCAGCGGCGAAACATGTTCATGAGATTCCCATTCAGTGGCAAATTAAAAACATTGCCATCATATCAATCCCTGAACAAATACGTAAAGGTCCGGCTGACGGGCAGTTTTTCCGTACTGCCACGCAGCAGCACCTGCATGCGCTCGGCGTCGATGCGTTCGGCCGCCGCGATGGCGCTGACATTGACCATGGTGCCGCGGTGGATTTGCCAGAATTGCTCAGGATCAAGCCCGCCCAGTAAATCCTTCAGCGGCGTGCGCACCAGCGCTTCCGCGCCGGCCAGCACGACGCGCGTGTACTTGGTGTCGGCCTGGAAGAACAGCACGTCATTGACGTCGATCAAGCGGATCTGCTTGCCCACGCTGGCCTTGATCCATTTCAGTTTTTCGCGCGGCGGCGCCGGCAGCGCCGCGCGCAGCGAGTGCAGCAGGCTGGCCATGTCGGCCGGCTGCGCATCGAGCTTGCCGCGCAGGCGGGACAGCGCGCGCGCCAGCCGCTCGCCCTGCACCGGTTTCAGCAGGTAATCGACGGCGCCCGCGTCGAACGCGTCGACGGCGTACTGGTCATACGCGGTGACAAACACCACGTGCGCCCGCGTGCCGATGCGCTCGGCCACTTCCAGGCCCGACAGGCCGGGCATGCGGATGTCGAGGAACACCACCTGCGGTTCATGCTCGAGGAAGCCGTCCCAGGCATCGTTGCCGTTTTCCGCCACCAGCACGATGCGCGCCTCGGGCCAGGCCAGCGCCAGCATGGCTTGCAGGCGCTCGCGCATCAGCGGCTCGTCTTCGGCGATCAGGATGGTGGCGTTCATGCGGCCAGCTCTTTCGTCATAACATTGATCGGCAACACAATCTCGGCCACCACCCCGCCCTCGTCCCCATCGCGCACCTGCAGGCTGGCGGCGGCCGTGGCCAGCCGCAGCCGGCCGCGCACATTCTCCAGGCCCAGGCCGCCGCCGGGCACGCCGCCCGCGCCCAGGCCCACGCCCGTATCCCGCACGCGCAGGCACATGGCGCCATCCGCGTCCAGCACGGCCGAGACGGCGATCTCGCCGCCGCGCAGCGACGGTTCGATGCCATGCTTGATGGCGTTTTCCACCAGCGTCAGCAAGATCATGCTGGGCACCGGCGTCCGCGCCAGGCCCGGCGGCAAGTCGAGCCGGCAGGACAGGCGCGCGCCCATGCGCACCTGCATCACTTGCAGGTAGGCTTGCACCACGTCGAATTCCGTTTGCAGTGGCACCTGGTCGGCGCGCATCTCGGCCAGGCTGGCGCGCAGGAAGGCGATCAGGTTGGCCGTCAGCGCGGCCGCCTGCGCCGCGCCCTGGGCGCCCTGCTCGGCCAGCTGCTGCACGGCGCCCAGGGTATTGAACAGGAAATGCGGTTCGATCTGCGCCCGCAGCAGCCGCAGCTGCGATTCGCTCAGTTCGCGCGCCAGGCGGTCGCGCTCGGCATCCTGCTGCAGCTGCAGGGCCAGCGCCTCGTACTCCCTGTTGCGCCAGACGACGACGATCATGACGGGCACCAGATACACGAGGCCGGAAACGAGCGCGGCCCAGGCGCCCACGCGCGCGCCGCGCTCGAGCGCCGCGCCGACGGAACTGTTGCCCTCCAGCATAGAGCGCAGGATGCCGATGCCGACGCCGGCCAGGGCGGGCAAGACCAGCAGCAACAGCGCCTTGAGCTTCTGCTGCGCCAGCTTGCGGTAATTGAACCAGACGCCCAGCACGCCCCACGCCATCGCCAGGCCGAGGACATTGCTGAGCACCACGGCCTTGGCCCAGCCTACCCTGTCGGGCAGCAGCAGGTGCAGCGCGACGCCGATCAGGCTGAACAGCAGCACCAGCCTGGCTGCCGCCAGGTAAAAGCCGGCGCCCCGGTACTTGAGCATGAAGGCATGGAATTGCTGGCGCTCGATCGGCGTCAGGGTGACCAGCCGCAAGGCCACCCAGCGCCGCCAGCCATGCGGCAACTGGGCCGCCGTATCCGGATGCGCGAGTACCCTGAGGGTTTCATCGTCGTAACAGCGATACCATCCGGCAAATTTTTTCCACATGCTGCGTTCTCCCAGTCGCGTTAATCAGGCATGAACGCAGTCTACGGCGCGCCGTTTCCAGGGCACAGCGTCGGGCGACGAAACACGAAGCGGCAGGCATCAACGACGAAGCGCGCGGCGCGCGTCGGGGACGTGCCGGCCAATATTGCTGAAATAATACGAAGTTTCCATAACGAAATCAATAATTGCGTAACAATTTTCACTCCGGCAAGAATAAGCGCTTTTATTTGCCAAATTGGCCGCAACGCCGCCTGTGGCGCGCCTGTACCGTAGACATCGCTTGATCTTTAATGGTATTGTCTACACTTGGCAAATATTGCCTCCGAGATACATGCCGCGTTCCCTCGCGGCCCTGTCCCGGCTTTGCGCGCAGCGCCCACGGTGGCGCCCCAAAACTGCTTTTCCACATACGATCCCATGCTCAAAAAAATGTTCGCCGCGGTGCTGATGACGCTTTCGACAGCGGCCATCGCCGTGCCTTTCGGTTCCCAGTCGATACTGGTGGTCGAAGACGGCACAGGCAAAGTCTTGCTTGAAAAAAATTCCAACGTGGTGGTGCCCATCGCCTCGCTGACCAAACTCATGACAGCCATGGTCGTGCTCGATTCCAAGGCCAATATGCAGGAAGAGATCAGCATCGACCGCGAAGACGTCGATACGCTGAAACACAGCACCTCGCGCGTGCCCGTGGGCGCCACGCTGAGCCGGCACGACGTGCTGCAACTGGCGCTGATGTCGTCCGACAACCGCGCCGCCGCCTCGCTGGCGCGCACCTTTCCCGGCGGCCCGACCGCGTTCGCCGTGGCCGTCAACGCCAAGATCAAGGCGCTGGGCATGCACCAGACCGTGATCGAAGAGCCGACGGGCCTGTCGCCGAACAACCAGTCGACGGCGGCCGACCTCGTCAAGATGGCCGTGGCCGCCTCGCGCTACCCGGAAATCAGCCGCATCACCACCGATTCGAAGGACGTGATCCAGATCAAGGGCCGCGACGTGGAATACCACAACACGAACCGCCTGGTGGGCGCCAAGGGCTGGGATATCGGCTTGTCGAAGACGGGCTACACGAATGAGGCGGGACGCTGCCTGATCATGCGCATCAAGTCGGCCGGCAAGTTCGCCACCATGATCCTGCTCAACGCGCGCGCCAATTCCGTGCGCGCCATGGACGCCGTCAATATCCGCCGCATGCTGGCGGCCGAGAACGGCATCGAAGAGCCAAAGGTGATGCGCGCCTCCGTCAGCCGGCACAAGAAGGCGCCGGCGAAGCCATCGAAGCGCCGCCGCGCACGTTAAGCACGGCTGAGAAAACGCCCATGGCGGCGTTGCAGTGCCTGGCCGTACTAGTCGTACTGCCTGCGGCACTGCGCCTTGCCCTGAACGTTTTTCAGGCGTGCTTTCATACCGGAAAAATACTTATTTCGCTTGCCGGTTGGTCATCACCACGCCGGCTATCGTCACCGCGCCGCCCACCAGCATCGAGGCCAGCACGGGTTCGCCCAGCAGCGCCGCCGCCAGTACGATGCCGAACACGGGCACGAGGTTGTTGAAGACGGCCGTGCGCGACGGGCCCAGCGCCTTGACGCCCTCGTAATACCAGACAAAGCCGATCACCGTGCCGAACACGCCCAGGTAGCCGATGGCGGCCCACACTTGCCAGCCGAAGCTGCGCCACGGCACGCCCGGAAATTCCACGGCCGCGCCCACCAGCAGGAAAGCCAGGCCCCACATCGATGCATACGTGGTGGCGGCGATCGGGCTCAGGCCCTTCAGCGCGACCCGGCCGATCAGGGTGTAGGCGGCCCAGCTGGAGATGCCGCAAAACATGAAGACCTCGCCGGCGCCGATGCCGCCGCCCGTGCCGTGCAGCACGCCGGCGATATCGCCGCGCGTGATGACGATGGCCGTGCCGCAGAATGCCAGCATGATGCCGAGCCACTTGAAGGAACCGAGCCGTTCGCGGAACAGCATGGCCGAGGCCAGCGCCGTGACGATGGGGTTCAGGGCCACGAACAGGGCCGTGCGGCCGGCCGGCATGCGCGACAGCGCCGCCAGGAAGCACAGGTTATACAGGAAGATGCCCGTCAGGCCCAGCGCCGCCGTCGTCGCCAGCTGCTTGCGGTCCAGGCGCGGCAAGCCCCCTTCGAGTTTCCATGCCAGCACGACCAGCAGCAGCACGGCGACGCCGAAGCGTCCGCTGGCTGCCGTCATCGGCGGCATCTGCTGCGCCAGCACGCGGCCCGCGATAAAGGTGCCGCCCCAGAACAGGGCGACGAAAATCAGTTTGAGGTAGACGAGCGGCGATTGCACGGAAGGCAAGGCGGCTGACGGTACGGCGGTAGTGCGCATGGAAAGTCCTATGATGTCGCTTGTGCAGCGGACGCTGTACGTATATATTAATACTAATATCAACTCATGAAATAATGAGCAAATACTCATAACTCAACAAAACCACACCATGACCTTCACGCAACTGGAAATTTTTACCCTGGTGGCCGAACTGCACGGCTTTTCCGCCGCCGCCGCGCAGCTGGGCATCAGCCAGTCGGCCGTCTCGCATGCGCTGAAAGCGCTGGAAAAGGAGATGGGCGTGGACCTCATCGTGCGCCACCAGGCCTCGGCCGAACTGACGGACGTGGGCCGCCAGCTGCTGGTGCGCGCGCGCGAAATCCTCGGCCTGTCGGAAGCCATGCGCCAGGAGGCGGCCGACGTGCTGGGCCAGCGCCAGGGCACCTTGCGCATCGGCTCGTTCGGCCCCACCTCCTCGCTGAATCTGCTGCCGGCCATCACGGCGCAGTTCCGCCTGCGCTATCCGGGCATCGACCTGCGCATCGACGAGGGCGCCGACCATGAAGTGGTGCAATGGATACGCGAGCGCAGGGTCGACGTGGGCTTCGTCGTGTTGCCCGACGAGCGTTTCGACACGGCGCCGCTGGTGGAAGACCAGATGATGGCGCTGGTGCCGCGCAGCCACCCATTGGCGCAACTCGACACCATCACCCTGGCACAGCTGTGCGAAGGGCCGTTCATCATGTCGGAAGCGGGTTGCGCCTGCCTGATCGAGCCGCTGTTCGCCAACGCGGGACTGCAGCCGCACGTGCCCTACCGCATCAGCCAGGTCATCACCATCCTCGACATGGTCAGCCGCGGCGACGGCCTGTCCATCGTCGCCGAGCTGGCCCTGCCGCAGCGCCTGCGCCAGCAGTATCCGGAGCTGGTCGCCCTGCCCTTGAACCCGCCCGTCAGCCGCAAGGTGGGCCTGGCCGTGCGCGACCGGCGCCAGAACACGCCGGCCACCAACGCCTTCTTCGACGTGGCAAAACAGATGGCGCCGACCCTGGCGCCCCGGCGCGCCTGACACCCGACTTAAAAAGTCTCCCACTCCTCGCTGCGCTCCGCCTTGACGGCGGCCGTGCTTGCCGGACGGCTGGCGAGGCGCGGCGCGACGGGCGCGCGCACCACGGGCCTGGCTGCCTGCGGCGGCGTCTGCTGCGCCGGCGCCGGCCCGTCATCGAGCTTGAACACACTGACCACCTGCGACAGGGTGCTGGCCTGCTCTTGCAGGCTTTCCGCCGCGGCGGCCGCCTCTTCCACCAGGGCCGCGTTCTGCTGCGTCACCTGGTCCATCTGCGCGATCGCCTGGTTCACCTGTTCGATGCCGGAACTCTGTTCCACGCTGGCGGCCGTGATTTCGCCCATGATGTCGGTAACGCGCCGCACGCTGTCGACGATTTCCTGCATCGTCGCTCCCGCTTCGCCGACGAGCCGGTTGCCCGAGTCGACGGCACTCACGGAATCGTCGATCAGCAGCTTGATTTCCTTGGCGGCGGCGCTGGAACGCTGCGCCAGGCTGCGCACTTCCGTGGCAACGACGGCAAAGCCGCGTCCCTGCTCGCCCGCGCGCGCCGCCTCCACGGCCGCATTCAAGGCCAGGATGTTGGTCTGGAAGGCGATGCCGTCGATCACGCTGATGATGTCGACGATCTTGTGCGACGAGGCATTGATCGAAGTCATGGTCTCGACCACTTGCGCCACCACTTGCCCGCCCTTGCTGGCCACGCTGGAGGCCGAACCGGCCATCTGGTTGGCCTGGCGCGCATTGTCGGCATTCTGCTTGACGGTGCTGGTCAGTTCCTCCATCGAGGCGGCCGTTTCTTCCAGCGAGCTGGCCTGCTGCTCCGTGCGCGAGGACAGGTCCTGGTTGCCGGCGGCGATTTCCGACGACGATATCCGCACCGATTCGCTGGCCGTGCGGATCTTCACCAGCACCACGGCGATCTTGTCGACGAAGCGGTTGAAGGCGCCGGCGATCTGCGCCAGTTCATCGGCGCCGGAAGCGTCGAGGCGGCGCGTCAGGTCGCCCTCGCCCGAGGCGATGTCGTCGAGCGCGTCGCGCACCAGTTCCAGGCACTTGAGCATCTTGAATACCAGCAGCGACAGCAGCAGCGCCGCCGCGCCCGTCAGCAGCAAGGCCGTCACCGTGGCCGTCGTCAGCATCGTCTGCAAGGCTTGCATGGCTTCCTGCTGGTCGAGCACCACGGCCAGCAGCCAGTCCGTGCCCGCCACGCGCGTCACATACAGCTTGCCGTCGCGCCCGCCCAGGCGCACGGCGTCGCTCTGGCGCGCGCTTTCCAGCCGGTTGATCTGCGCGGCCGACAGCGCGGCGTCGAGTTTCGATACCGGCTGCAGGCTCAGTTCCTTGTCGGCGTGGGCGATGATGGTGCCGCCCTGATCGATCAGGAAGGCAAAGCTGTGCGGCGTCGGCTTGATCGCCACCACGTTCGCGATGACGGTATCGAGCAGCACGTCCGCGCCCGCCACGCCCGTCGGCGCGCCCTTGGGGCCCACGGGCGCCGTGAACGACACCACCAGCTTGTGGCTGGCCGCATCCACGTACGGCGGCGTCAGCATCGGCACGCCGGCCTTGACGGTATCCGTGTACCAGGCCCGCGCCGTGGGATCGAAATCGGCAGGACGTCCGGGATGGGTGAACACCGAGCGCTTGTCCGCGTAGCCGATGAACACTTCCGCAAAGTCGCCGGCCTGCTCGGCGATCTGGAAGGCGCGCAGCGGATCGGGCGTCTCGGCCGACATCACGACGGAGGCCATGACCTTTTTCTTGCCATCGACCCATTGCGCCAGCACGGCCGACTGGCTTTGCAGCAGTTGCTGCATCTGCTGGTCCAATGAGGCCAGCATGCTGCTGCGCGTGGTGACGTAATTGGCGACCGAGAGGGCCAGCATGGACAGCACGACGATGGCAACGCAAATCAGCACCAGCCGCGTGCGCAACGATGAAAACATGGTGTACTCCTTGAGTGTGATTTTGATGGTGTAAGACGGCAATGCTGCCGTGAATGCCCGCCCCAGCATTCTCACACAAAAAATTGGAACATTATCACTCAATATCCGGAATACATAATATTTATTACCTCATAGCAACACCCTCGTGTCATGAATGTAATTGCCATGATTGCCCCCTGGTCAAGTTTTCGGCCAGGGGATCGCTCAGCCTATCAATGCGCGCAGCCCGCTGGCGCGCTGCGTGCGGCGCAAGATCGCGTCGAACAGCACGGCTTGCGTGGGCGAGACGAGGGTAAAGAACTCGCGCGCGCGCGTGATGCCCGTGTAAACCAGCTCGCGCGCCAGCATGGCGCCGCCTTCCTGCGGCAGCACCAGCACCGTGTGGCGAAATTCCGAGCCCTGCGACTTGTGCACCGTCATGGCGAACGCCGTTTCCACATGGCGCAAGCGCGTGGCCAGCACGCTGCGCACGTTGTCGCCTTCCAGGAAGTACACGCGCAGGGAACCGGGCCGCGCAGGGTCGCGCAGGGTCAGGCCGATGTCGCCATTGAACACGCCCGTGCCGTAGTCGTTGCGCGTGACCATCACGGGACGGCCCACATACCACTCGCTGCGGCGGATCCAGCCTTCCTTTTCCAGGCGCAGCTCGATGGCCGCGTTCAGGCCCGCCACGCCCCACTCGCCTTCGCGCACGGCGCACAGGATGCGGAACGACTCGAACGCGTGCAGCACGGCGCGCACCCAGTCATCATGCCGCGCATGCGCTGCTACGCCGGCATGCACCAGTTCCAGATAGGGCTGATAGCCGCCCGGCGCCTCAGGACGTCCGCGCAGGGCCAGGCGCAGCACGTCTTCCTGCTGCGCGGGCACGATCCACGCCACCTTGCCGCCGCTGTCGCGCGCCAGGCACTCTTGCGCGGCGCGGGGCTGGCCCGTATTCACGGCCAGCGCCAGTTCGCCGATCGGGCCGCTGAAGCGGTGGCTGTGGCGCAGCATCACCGTCTGCTGCGCCAGCGCGCCGGCCGCCCCCGCAAAACCGGCGGGTATGGCCACGCCGCTGGCCGCCAGCGCGTACGCGATGGTGTCGGGCGCATAGCCGCCCGCCTGCGCGTCGTGGCACAGGTCGCCCAGCACGGCGCCCGCCTCCACGGACGCCAGCTGGTCCTTGTCGCCGAGCAGGATCAAAATGGCCGTGGGCGGCAAGGCGTCGAGCACGGACGCCATCATCTCCAGGTGCACCATCGACGCTTCATCGACGATCAGCACATCGACGTCGAGCGGATTGCCCGCGTGGTGGGCGAAGGCGCGCGTATCCGGACGCGCGCCCAGCAAGCTATGCAGGGTGCGCGCGGCGCCCATGCGCCGCGCCAGCTCCAGCAAGGGCAGCGCCGCGCCCGCCTTCGCCGCCAGGCCCTCCAGGGCCTTGTCGATCGACTGCTTCAGGCGCGCGGCCGCCTTGCCCGTGGGCGCGGCCAGCGCGATGCGCAGCTGTTCCGGCTGCGGCGAGACGGCAAACAGCAAGGTCAGAAGGCTCGCCACGGTGTACGTCTTGCCCGTGCCCGGGCCGCCCGTGATGATGGCCACCTTGCCGCGCAGGGCGATGGCGCACGCCACCTTTTGCCAGTCCGGAGCGCCATCGCTGGTGGGCTGGTCGAACAGGATATCGAGCCATTGCCGCACCTGCGCCAGCGGCGGATTCGCCAAATCCTGCGCGCGCGCGGCGATTTTCCCGCCCACCAGGGTCTCGTCGCGCCAGTAGCGGCGCAAATACAGGCGCGCGCCATCGAGCACCAGCGGCTGGCGCACATCGGCGGCGCCCACCTGCCACACCTGCGGCGCAGCGGCCAGCAGCGCGCACCAGCCATCGACGGTGCCCGGCAGCGGGCCCGATACGGCCAGCACGGCGTGCCACAGCTCCTCGCTCCAGCCCAGCAGCTGCGACGGTTCGCCCGCCAGGTCGGCCAGCATCAAACAGCTGTGGCCCCGCCCTTCCAGCTCGGACAGCACCACGCACGCCACGCCCACGGCGGCCATATCGGCTCCGGCGGGCGCATCGTCGTCCAGGGTGACGATGAAACGGGCAAAGGCGGCGCTCAGGCGGCGCAGGTGGCCCGCCTCGGCGACGCCGTCGAAATGGGTGAACAAGGCGTCCAGGGCCGCGTCATGCTTCATGGTGTTCCGTTTCTTCCAACAGTTGATCGAGGCCGTCCAGCAGTTCCAGCTGCGGCGCCAGCCAGTAGCAGCCGTGCGTGTCCGCATTCGCGATGCCGCGCAGGAACAGGAAGATGGCGCCGCCCAGGTGCTCGGCGGGGTCATACTCTGCGCCGAGCCGGCTTTTCAGCAGCCGGTGCAGCGCCAGCATGTAGATGGCGCCCTGGATGTCGTAACGGTGCTGCGCCATGCCGGCCGCCAGCGCCGGCGTGTGGTAGGCAGCGTCATTGCTGCCCAGCGCATTCGACTTGTAGTCGAGCACCCAGTAGCGGCCCGCCCTTTCGATGACCAGGTCGGCAAAGCCTTTCAGCATGCCGTGCAGCTGGCGCCGCGGCAGCACGGGACGCGGCGCGCCATCGAGCAGCAATCGCGTGCACAGCTTATCGAGCGCCTCGGTCGACAGGTGCTCGCTGGGGAACCAGAACTCCATCTCCGACAGGGTGCTGTCCAATTCGGACAGCGAAGCGCCAAGCAGCGGCAGCGGTGTGACGGCCACCTCGCGCAGCCAGGCGATGGCGTCTTCCTGGCGGTGGCCCCAGCCGGCCCGCTCGCAGCGCGCGGCCAGGCGCGCGTCGAAACGGGCCTCGTTGACGCAGTCGAAGCCTTCGCTGCCCATCCATTCGAGCTGCTCGTGCAGGAAATTGCCAGGCACGGAACCGCGCGGGAAACGGTGCCATGGCGCGTCGCCCGTTTGCAGCGACGGCACGGCGGCCACGCCCGTGCCGTCTTCCAGCAGGGTTTCTTCCAGCGCCCGCTGCGGCACGTGCACGCTGGCCACGGCGCCGATCTGGCGCGTCAGCGAGGTAAAGCTGCCCACCGACCAGTCGCGCTCGAACTCCCCCGCAAACACGGGCGCCGGGCGCAATTCGGGACGCCGCTCGACGCGGTCGAGCACCGTACAGGCGTCGGGCTGCGCCAACGACCCCACGCAGATGGCGTCGCAGCTGCCCGCCACCTGCTGCCAGCGCAGCAGCAGCTGGTCGGCCGGCAGCCTGTCGCCGCCCGTCAGCAGGTAGCCGAGCGCCGATTCGTGCAGGGTGTTGTCCCCTGCCTTGCGCGCCGCCAGCGCGGCCACGCCCAGCCACAGGAAGTGGCGCGCGCGCGTCAGCGCCACGTACAGCAGGCGCAAGTCTTCCTCGATGCGCGCCTCTTCCACCAAGGCCATGGCCTCGTCGGACAAGGACAGGTCGAGGCGGCGTTCGCCGTCCTCGCCCGCATACTCGAAGAAGCTGCGGTTGCGTTTATCCACCTTGCGCGCCGTGACGGCGAACGGCAGATACACGAGCGGGTATTCGAGGCCCTTGGACTTGTGCACGGTGATGACCTTCACCAGTTCCGCATCGCTCTCCAGGCGCAGCACGCGCTCGTCGCCGCTCTCGCCTTCGCCGGCGATCTGCTCGGCCAGCCAGCGTATCAATGCCTGTTCGCCATCGAGCTGGCGGCTGGCCGACTGCAGCAGTTCGGCCAGGTGCAGCAGATTCGTCAAGCGCCGCTCGCCGCCCGTCTGCTGCAGCAGCATGGCCGGCAGCTGCAATTCATGGATGAAGCGGCGCAGCATGGCCAGCACGCCCTGGCGCTGCCAGATCAAATGCAGGGCTTTGAGCTGCTCGACCCGGCGCTCCCATTCCAGCTCGTCGCTGGACAATCGCGCCAGCTCGCCCAGCGGCAAGCCGATGGTGCGCGTGGCAAACGCGGCGCGCGCCAGGCCGCCGTCGAGCGGGTTGGCCAGCGCCGCCAGCCAGCGCAGCACGTCCTGCGCCTCCTCGCTGTCGATGACGGAATCCTTGTCGGACAGGTACACGCTGGCGACCCTGCGGCGCGCCAGCGCGCGGCGGATGGCCGCCGCTTCCTTGCGGTCGCGCACGAGGATGGCGACATCGGCCGGCTGCAAGCGCGTAAAACCGGCGGGGCCGGCGAAGCCCGCCTGCGGATCGCCCAGCATGGCGACGATGTGCTCGGCGCAGTGCTGGGCGAAATATTCGCGGTAGCCGTCGCCGCGCAGCGTTTCGTCGCTGGCGCAGGCCGCCAGCAGGGCCGGCAGCGGACCGCCGGCGTTCACCAGCCGTTCGTCGCGGCCCTTGGCGTCGACAGCCTCGAACGGCAGCGGATTTTCATCCCCTTTGCGGTAGCGGAAGGCGCCGGCCGGCACTTCGGCGCGCTCGGCGTGCAGGAACAGCTGGTTGACGGCCGCCACCAGCGGCGCCGTCGAACGGTAATTGGTGCCCAGCTGGTAGTGGCGGCCGTTCGTCGCGCGCCGCGCCGCCAGGTAACTCTGGATGTCGGCGCCGCGAAAGCCGTAGATCGACTGTTTCGGGTCGCCGATCAGGAACAGGCCCAGCGACGCATCGTTGTCGGCGATGCGGTACAGCAGATTGAAGATCTGGTACTGCGCCGGCGCCGTATCCTGGAATTCATCGACCATGGCCAGCGGATACTGGTCGACGATGCGCTGGCGCAGGGCCGCGCCATTCTCGCCGGCCAGCGCGTCGTGCAGCCGTTGCAGCATGTCGGCAAAGCCGAACTGGCGCGACTGGCGCTTCAATTGATCCATGCGCCGCGCAATCGCCGCCGCCGCATGCAGGTGCAGCTTGTGCGCCAGCGGCGTCAGGGCCGCCAGGGCGATCCCCAGCGCCTCCGTATGTTCGAAGCACTCGGGCACCTGCGCCGTGAAACTCTTGGCAAACGCATCCTCGATGCCGAATGGCGTCAGGCGCTCCCACGCCTTGGCCGTGATGGCCGGCTGCAGCAGCAGCGGATCCTGCGCCCACTTGCGCAAGCCATCGAACCATTTCGCCAGGTTTTCCGGCTTCATCTTGACGCCATTAAAACACTTGGGATTGACGGCGCGGTGCTCGTTGATCCACGCCGCCATCCGGTCGGCGCGTTCGACCCAGCCCGCCTTCAGGGTGGCCAGCTGCGCGGCCAGGGCCCGCTGTTCGCGCGCGATCAGGGCCGACAGCGGCTCATCGTCGGCGATCCGCATGGCGCCGGCGCGGCGCGCCAGGTCGCGCACGCCTTTCTTCAGGACGCCGACGTCGGGCCAGCAATCGAGCAGCACCTCGAGCGCCTGCGGCGCCAGCGGATAGACTTGCTGGCGCCAGTAATCGTGGGCCGCATCCTCGAACAGGGCCTGCTCGTCGCTGACCAGCTCCTCGTCGAACAGGCTGCCGCTGTCGAACGCGTGCTCGCGCAGCATGCGCTGGCACCAGGCGTCGATGGTGAAAATGGCCGCCTCATCCATCGTCTCGGCGGCCAGCATCAGCCGGTGCGCGGCCTTTTGCCGTTCGCTCTCGTCCGGATAGGACTCGAGCAAGGCATCGAGAAAGGAGTCGCTGCCGCCGGACTCGTGGCGGAAATACGCGGCCGCCTCGATCAGGCGCTCGCGCACGCGGTTCGACAGCTCGCGCGTGGCGGCGCGGGTAAACGTCATCACCAGGATATCTGCCGGCAGCAGCGGGCGCACGAAACGGCTGGCGTCATCGCCATGCCCCAGCACGAGGCGCACGTACAGCGCGGCGATGGTCCAGGTCTTGCCCGTGCCGGCCGAAGCCTCGATCAGGCGCGAGCCATGCAGCGGGAACGCCAGGGGGTTGAGCAAATGGCTCGTCATGCTTCTTCTCCGGCGCCATCGACAGGCGCGCTGATCGGGTCGAGGGTGATGTGTTCGCGCAGCCATTCGGCCAGCGGGCCATACAGCTCGCGCGTGCAGTCCTGCCACGCCTCCTCGAGCGCCAGCGCGGAAAAATCGGGCCACAGGCGCGCCAGGCACAGCTCCTCGCGTTCGCCCGAGACTTCAAAGCCGCCATCGTAGACGGCGCGCGGGTCGCCATCCTGCACCAGCGCCAGGCCCGTCTTGCAAGCCGTCGGCAACGGATGGTTCATGCCTTCGCGCCATAGCGCCAGCAGGGTCGCCAGCGCCGCGCGCGAACTGGCGGCATCGAGCGGCGCCATGCAGACAATGGCGTCGCGCGCCACCAGGTAGCCGGTGACGGAAAGGCCGAGGGCGGCGGCGGCCAGCTGGCGCAGCCACATCAGCATCAGCTTGTCGCCGCGCGCCTGGCCGGCCTTGTTCATCACTTTCGAGGAAATCTGCATCAGCCAGGCCGTTTCCTGCCCGTTGCTGCATAATTTGTCGAGCCAGTCGTCGATCTGCACGTCGCCAAACGCCAGGTTCACGGCGCGCTTGTCGGCCGCCAGCGGGAACGAGGCGCGCAGCGACAGCCAGGCGCTACGCACGGGCAGCAGCGCCTCGACCAGCTGCTCCTGCACCTGCTGCCCGATCAGGCCGATCGGCAGCACGCCCTCGCGCGCCAGGCGCTGCGCCCTGCCCTGCAGGCTGGCGCGCACGTCCTCGAGCGCTTCCACGGCGCCCGCGTCGTCGAGCATGGTGTCTTCCAGCAGATAGCGCTCGAGCGCATTCAGGCCAAACGGTTCCTCATCCTCGCCCAGCATGGCCGCATCGGCAAAATGCACGCTGAGGCGGCGGCGGAAGAAATACTTGACGGGCTGGCGCAGGAAGCTGGCCAGTTCGCCCAGCTTCAGGCGCGTGCCGGGATCGAGTTCGTAGGGCCCCAGCGGCAACGCCTCGGCCTGCGCCTGCGCGTCGGCATGCGCCACGCGCCATTCGCGCGCATACGTGAGCAGGCCGCCGGCCTCGAAATAGCGGCGGCTGAACGGCTGCAGCGCATGCCCGGTCGTCAGGCTGGCCAGGTGGCGATCCAGCGACCAGCCGGCCGCCAGATAATCGCGCAGCTGCGACACGAGCACGGAGGGCGGCTGTTCGGAATTGTCGCGCACATTGCGCCCCACCCAGCTGACGTACAGCTTGTCGCGCGCGGCCAGCAAGGCTTCCAGCATCAGGTAGCGGTCGTCGTCGCGGCGCGAACGGTCGCCCGGGCGCGCCATGCCCGGCAGCGCCAGCAGGTCGAAATCGGCTTTCTGCGCGCGGCGCGGGAAGTCGCCATCGTTCATGCCCAGCAGGCAGACGACGCGGAACGGCACGGCGCGCATCGGCATCAAGGTGCAGAAGGTGACGCCGCCGGAGACGAATTGATGGTTCAGGGTCGGTTCGTCGAGCGCGCCCAGCCACGCCACGCGCAGCACGGAGAGCGGCACCGGCTCGATGAAGCCTGCGTGCTCGCAGGTTTCCAGCCAGCCCTGCAAGGCGCCTTCCAGCTGCGCCAGGGTCAGGCGGTCGCCCTCGTCGTCGGCGTCGAAAAAGGCCGCCAGCAGCGCGCGCGCCTGCTCGCCCCACTCGGCCGGCGTGCGCGCGCCGGCCAGCACGCCGCGCCAGTGCAGCAGCGCCTCGACCAGCTGCGCCAGCGAGCCCGCCAGCGCCGCATCGAGGCCGCCCACTTCCGCATACGGCTCGATGCCGCCAAAGCTGACGCCAACGCCGCTGGCGTAGCCGAGCAGCATGCGCCGCACGCCGAAGATCCACGCATTCTGTTCGCCGGCCGCGCCCAGTCCCAGGCCGCTGCGGTGATGCTGGTCCAGGCCCCAGCGCACGCCGGCCCCTTCGATCCAGGCGCCCAGGGTGACCAGGTCGTCCGGCTGCAGGCCGAAACGGGCCGCCAGCGCTGG
This sequence comes from Janthinobacterium sp. SUN118, assembly GCF_030397695.1. Classification (NCBI taxonomy): domain Bacteria; kingdom Pseudomonadati; phylum Pseudomonadota; class Betaproteobacteria; order Burkholderiales; family Oxalobacteraceae; genus Janthinobacterium; species Janthinobacterium sp. SUN118. The sequence continues at coordinate 3,422,899 of NZ_JAPUBV010000001.1, forward strand.
CACGTCGAGCAGGTCGCGCACCTCGCTCTGGCGGCAGCGCTGCTGCGGCAGCTGCAGCAGCCACTCGAGCGCGACGAGCAGCGGATTGACGCTGCGGTCCTTCACGTCGCCGATCTCGAACGGGATGAAACGCTCGTCGTTGCGCCGGTACTGGCCAAACACGGCGTGGATGGCGGCCGTGAAGGTGTCGATGTCGGGCACCATCACCACCACGTCGCGCGGGCGCAGGCCCGTCTCGCCGCTATGCGCAAACATGGCCAGCAGCTGGTCGTGCAGCACTTCCACCTCGCGCTGCACGCTGTGCGCCACGTGGAATTCGATCGAGCGGTCGGCCGCCTCGGGCGGCGTTTGCGCGTGTTCGGCCAGCGGGCGCAGTTCGCGGATGGCCACCTGCACCTGCTGCAGCAAGGTCTCGCCCGTTTCCTCGCCGAACAGATCGATGCGCAGGCGGTCGTCGCGCCCTTCGGCGGCTGCATGCTCGTCGAATTCATCGAGCATGCGGATGAAGTCGCGCCCCTGCCTGCCCCAGCTGGCCAGCAGCGGATGGCTGTGCGCATGCAGTTCTTCGAGCGGAATCTCGGCCAGGTCGGTGCCGTTGCGCTGGCGCTGGCGCTTGTTTTGCGCGCGCAGCAAGTCGCGCCCGTCGATGATGTCGCCCCAGTAGAACTGGCACGGATTGGGCACGGCCAGCACCACCTGCGTGTGGCGCGCCAGCGCGGCCAGCGCCTGCAGGGTTTGATACGGCAGGGCCGACACGCCGAACAGCACCACGCGGCGCGGCAGCTTGCCGACCGGTTCCTCGCCGGCGGCAATCGCCGCCAGGAAGGCGTCATGGATGTCGGCACGGCCCGTGTCGCGCTCGGCCGCGTCGACATCGAGGCCCACGGCGCGCCACAACTGCGCCTGCCAGCGCTGGTCTTCCCTGAGCGCGATGGACTCGCCGCGCGCCGTGCGCAGCAGGTCGCGTCCCGCCGTCCAGTCGGCCAGCCAGTCGGCGCGGTAGACCTGGTACTGGTCGAACAGGTCGGCCAGGCGCTCGGCCAGCTGCAGCCGGCGTTCGGCATCGCCATCGGCCAGGAAATAGCGCAGCGGCGCAAAGACGGGATCGGCCAGCAGCGACGGCAGGAGCCGCATCAGGCGCCACGTCAGCGGCGACTTGTCGAACGGCGACACGCGGGGCACGCGTTCGCGGCCCAGCATGCCCCGGTAGCTTTCCCACAGCAGGCGCGCCGGCAGCGCGATGCGCGTGGCGGCGCACACGCCCATCTCCTCGGCCAGCGCGATCTTCAGCCATTCGGCCACGCCATTCGACTGCACCAGGAAGATGTCGGTCTCCAGCGGCGCCAGCGGATGGTTGCGCAGCCACTGGAAGACGGCGGCGCGCAGCTGCTCCAGCTGGTTGCCGTGCAGGATGAGGAGGCCGGGCGTGACGGGAGTTTGCATGCTGTTCCGATGAATTGGCGCGCCTGCGGCCATCGTGGCGCAGGCGCAAAACGCGTATTATCGCCGCTCCCGCGTCAGGGGGCGTCGCTGGCGGCAAATTCCAGTGAAATTTGTTCGGCCACCTGCGCCAGCGCCGGCTCCAGCGCCGCCAGCAGCGCGCGCGCCTGCTCCATGCCGCCATCGCGGCGCAAGCCTTCGATCGACTGGCACAGCGCGGCAAACGCATGCGCGCCCACGGCCAGCGCCGACGACTTGCTGCGGTGCCCCAGGTCGGCCAGGCGCCCCAGGTCCTGCAGCGCCATCGCCTGCTCCATTTCGGCGATGCCGTCGCGCGCCGTATCCAGGAACAGCTGCGCGTACTTGCGCATCTTGACGCTGTCGTTGCTGAAGGTCAGGGCCAGCGTGGCCAGGTCGAGGATGGCCGTGTCGCGCCGCTCGGGCGCCGCGCGCGGGACCGGCGCCATGCCGTCCGCCCGGGCCGCCAGCTGCCCATGGCCGATGCCGCCACGCAGGCGGAACCATTTCGCCAGCAGGTGGAACAGCAGGTTGGGCGCGATCGGCTTGGTGACGAATTCGTCCATGCCCGCCTCGAGGCAGCGCGCGCGGTCCTCGCTGCCCGCGTTGGCCGTCATGGCGATCACCAGCAGGCCGGACAAAAGCGGGTCGGCGCGGATGCGGCGCGTCGCCTCGAAGCCATCCATTTCCGGCATCTGCACATCCATCAGCACGCAGTCGTAGCGCTGCCGGGACAGCAGCTCGAGCGCTTCGCGGCCATTGCCGGCCACGCAGACGGTGGCGCCCGCGTCTTCCAGCAGTTCGCAGCCCACCTGCTGGCTGAAGACGTTATCTTCCACCAGCAGGATGGAGGCGCCGCGGATCACGCCCAGCACCTCCGGCTCCACCTGGGCGATGCTGTCGTCGCTGGCCGGCACGCTCTTTTCCAGGCGCGCCGTGAACCAGAAGGTGCTGCCCAGGCCCGGCTGGCTGTACACGCCCACCTTGCCTTTCATCAGCTCAGCGAGCTGCTTGCTGATCACCAGTCCCAGTCCGCTGCCGCCATACTTGCGCGTGGTCGACGGGTCGGCCTGGTGGAAGGAGCGGAACAGCTGCGCCACTTCTTCCTGGTTCATGCCGATGCCGCGGTCCTGCACCTCGAAGCGCAGCATGCTGTGGCTGCCGCGCTCCTCGGACTGGCGCACGCGCACGAAGATGCTGGCATTGTCGGAAAACTTGATGGCATTGCTGACCAGGTTCAGCAAGACCTGCTCCAGGCGCAGCGGATCGCCGCGCCAGCGCTGCGGCAGGTCGAGCGCAATATCGAACTGCAAGGTCAGCCCCTTGACGGCGGCCGCGTCGCCCAGCTGGCTGGCGATATTCGCCAGCAAGGTATCGAGGCGGAAGTCCAGCACTTCCAGTTCCAGCTTGCCCGCCTCGATCTTGGAAAAATCGAGGATGTCGTTGATCAGGCCCAGCAGGTGCTGGCCCGAATGGTAGATTTTTTGCAGATAGTCGCGCTGGCGCACGTCGGCCACCGACTTCAGGGCCAGGTGCGCCATGCCGATGATGCTGTTCATCGGCGTGCGGATTTCATGGCTCATGTTCGACAGGAAGTCGCTCTTGGCCTGGCTGGCCGCGTCGGCCTGCTCCTTGAGCCGGTGCAGCTCCGTGACGTCGGTGGACAGGCCGATCAGCCCCGTCACGGGACCGGGCAAGCCGAGTGGCACCTTCACGCTCCACAGGTGGTGCACCTGGCCTTGCGCGTCGACGAAGCGCTCCTCGCCGACGAACTTGGCGCCGCTGTCGAAGACCTGGCGTTCCGTGCGCTGCGCGGCGGCAGCCGCATCGCCGACCATCAATTCCCCATCCTGGCGGCCGATCACCTGTTCCGCGGAACGCCCCAGGATCGTCGCCGTGCGCGCGTTCACGTAGCGGTAGCGCAGGTCGGCATCCTTCATGTAGACGTAGGCGTCGACGCTGTCGAGCACCGTATCGAGCAGGACGCGCTGCGCCACCGCGCGACGACGCGAGCGGTACAGCGTGTAGATATAGCCATAGATCAGCAGGGTGCCCGCCATGCCGACGGCCAGCGCCAGCCACGGAAAATAGCGGTCGAAGCCGCTGTACAGCTCCGCCTTGCGGACGCGGAAATGGGCTTTCCACAGGCCGCCCTGGTAGGCCACCGGCAGCACCTGGTCGAAATACGCGGCATCGCTGCCGGGCCGGGGCGGCGCGGCGGCCAGGTCGCCGTCATCGTTGAACAGCAGGCGGTCCTGCGGCGTGATGCGCAGCACGCCATCGGCGGGCAGCGCTTCGGCGGCGCTGTACAGGGTCAGGTGCAGCGGTTCGAGCGCGCTGCGTTCGAGCGCGCTGTGCACGAGCTGCGCCACGCCGAAGCCGATGCCCACGGAACCCTGGTAGGCGGCGCGGCGCTCGGCCACGCTGCCCTGCGGCATGCCGTTGCGGTACACGGGCAGGCGCATGCCCAGGCCCACGTGCGCGGGCGGCCCCTTGATCATGATTACCTGTCCCGACGCGCTGATTTCGCCGCTGTCGCGCGCCTGGTTCAGGGCCCGCGCCACCAGCGGATTGGCGCCGATATCGACGCCCATGCGTTCACCCAGCAGGGAATCGGGTTCCAGGTAGGTCAGCACCGTGTATTCGGGCCGCTCGCCGGCGGGCCTGATGGTGAAGGCCGGATAGCCGCCCGGCGCCAGGCTGCGGTCCTGGCGCACGGCCTCGATAAAGGCCGCGCGCTGCGCCTGCGTGACCGCCACGGCATAGTTGACCGATTCGATGGCGGGAAACTGGCGCGCGATATCGAGACCGCCGACATAGTCGTGGAACTGCCGGCGCGTCAGCGGGTCGCTGGTGCGGAACAGGGCTTCGAGCCCGCGCAGCAGGTCGGAATAGCTTTTCACGCGCGTGGCCAGGCTGTGCTGGGCGCCGTGCGTGAGGTTGTCGAAACGCTGCTCGGCGTCGTCGTTGACGGTGCGCGCCGCCCCCGCATACAGCGCGCCGCCCACCGCCAGTGCCAGCAGCAGTCCTCCCGCCCAGATTCCGATGCCTGATACCGCCCCGCCCTTGCTCAAAGTGTGCATTGTCGATCGCTTATTCCGGTTCCTCGAATGTGGGGCGCAAGTGCGCACAGCACGAGGATACTATCAAAGCCCCCGCCCCACGCGTTTGCGGACGAAAAAAAGCCCGCGCGATGGTTGCCCTGGAAAGCACCTGGTAGCTAGCCCGCCTGCAGCGCCTCGGCCAGGAAATCGCAAAAGGCGCGCACCTTCTGCGGCACATGGCGGCCATCCGGGTACAGCGCATACACGCCGCGCCTGGCCATGCCGTGCGACGGCAGCACGCGCGCCAGGGCGCCGCTGGCCAGCAGCGGCGCGGCAACGAACGACGGCAGCGCGCCCACGCCCACGCCGGCCACCAGCATGTCGGCCAGCAGCAGGCTGCTGTCGGCGGAAAAACGCACGGGCAGCACGATGCTGCTCACCCCTTCCGGGCCGTCGAGCTGCCAGATGCCGGGACTGTCGGCCAGCCGGTAGGCCAGGCAATCGTGGCCGTGCAGGTCGAGCGCCTGCCGGGGCGTGCCGCGCCGCGCCAGGTAGGCGGGCGCCGCGCAGATCATCTGCTCGACTTCGCCCAGGCGGCGCGCCACGAGGCTCGAATCGGCCAGCGCGGCGCGGATGCGCAGCGACACGTCATAGCCCTCGCCGACGACGTCGCGCAGCCGGTCGTCGAGGGTCAGCTCCAGCTTCACCTCGGGATGACGCGCCATGAACACGGGCAGCAGCGGCGACAGCACCTTCAGGCCGAACGACAGCGGCACGTTGACGCGCAATCGCCCCGCCACCTTGCCGGCGCAGCCGCGCGTGGCCAGTTCCAGCGCGGCGATCTCGTCGAGCAGGCGGCAGCATTCGAGATAGTAGGCGCGGCCGCTGTCCGACAAGCTCATGCGCCGCGTCGTGCGCACCAGCAGCAGGGTGCCCAGCCGTTCCTCGAGCTGGCGCACCTGCTTGCTGATGGCGGCCGCCGACTGGTTCAGTTCCAGCGCCGCCTTGCTGAAACTGTCGCGTTCTACCACGGCGCGAAATACGCGCATGTGCGCGAAGACATCCATCATTCTTTCCTTCTGGTTAAATATCTTATTATTTTATCGCTGATTATCATTGAAATGGAAAACAATATGATGGTGACTTCTTCATACACCACTAGCAAGGAGTTCCCATGTCCCCATTCTCTTTCTCCCTGAAAACCCTGCCCTTGCTGCTGGCCCTGCTGGCTGGCGCAGCACACGCCACGCCGGTCAGCCCGGCCGCCGCCCTGCCCGAAGTGGGCATCAGCCCCTGGGGCCCGAAAGACGAGATCGGGCGCCTGAACCTGATGACGCCGGCCTCGCGCGCCGCCATCCTGGCCCGCATCGACGGCGGCAAGAGCTATGACCTGGCCGTCGATTTCTATATCGGCATGCCCAGCTGGCAGGCGGCAGGCGACCCGCCCTACCTGATGTGGATGACGCACACGCCGAAAGGCAATGTGGTGGCCGACTCGATGAACGTGGGCGAGCAGATGAACCGCCACGTCAGCTACACGGGCTCGGCCGTCTCCATGTATGCACACATGGGCACGCATATCGACGCCCTCAACCATTTCGGCTTGAACGGCAAGATCTGGAACGGTTTTACGGAAGAGCAATACCTGGGCGACCGGGGCTGGACGGTGACGGGCGCGGAAAAGCTGCCGCCCATCGTCGCGCGCGGCGTGCTGATCGACGTGGCCGTGGCCAAGGGGCTATCGCAGCTGCCCGACAATTACCGGGTCACGCGGCAGGATTTGCGCGCCGCGCTGGCACGCCAGAAGGTGACGCTGGAAAAGGGCGACGTGGTGCTGATACGCACGGGCCGCATGCAGGACTATGAGCAGGCGCAAGCGTACATGGCCAATCCGCCCGGCCTGTCGCTCGATGCGGCCAAATTCCTCGTCGAAGATGGCGGCGCCATGGTGGTGGGCGCGGATAACCTGAGCTTTGAAGCGTTTCCGTCCGAAGTGGCCGGCAACTACCTGCCCGTGCACACTTATCTGCTGGCGCAGCAGGGCACGCCCATCATGGAACTGGTCGACCTGGAAGCCCTGTCGCGCGACAAGGTCTACCAGTTCGCCTTCATCGGCGCCTCGCTGAAATTCCGTGGCGGCGACGCGGCGCCCATCCGCCCCGTGGCCCTGCCGATCCGCTAAGCCGTCCGCTTCAGGCGGAAACGGCCAGCGGCCGGCCCGCGCCATGGTCATCCCAGGCATCGGCGCAGCGCACCACGTCGCCCACGACGATGATGCTGGGACTGCCCAGGCCGCTGGCCAGCAAGTCGCCGGGCAGGCTTTGCAAGGTGCCCAGCAACTGGCGCTGCGCCGGCAGGCTGGCCGATTGCACGACGGCCACCGGCGTGCCGGGCGCCATGCCGCCGGCCAGCAAGCCGGCCTGGATGGCCGCCACCCTGGTCACGCCCATGTAGATGACGAGGGTGAGGCCGCTTTGCGCCAGCGCAAACCAGTTCGGCTCGGACGCGCCATCCTTGCCATGTCCCGTGACGAAAATCGCGCCCTGGCTCCAGCCGCGGTGCGTCAGCGGCACGCCGATGCCCATCGGTGCGGCCAGGCCGCTGCTGATGCCGGGTATGACCTCGACGGCCACGCCATGGCTGCGCAGATAGGCGCGCTCTTCGCCGCCGCGCCCGAACAGATAGGGGTCGCCCCCTTTCAGGCGCACCACCTGCTGGCCGGCGCGCGCTTCGGCCAGCATCAGGCGCTCGATGAACGCTTGCGGCGTCGAGGCGCAGCCGCCCCGCTTGCCCACCTCGACCACGCGCACGCCGGGCGCCGCATGCGCCAGCACGGCGGGATTGACGAGGTCGTCAATCAGCACCACGTCGGCCCGCGCGATGGCTTTCACGGCTTTCAATGTCAGCAAGTCCGGGTCGCCGGGACCGGCGCCCACGAGGGTAACGCAGCCTTGTCGTGCCATGATGCACTCTCCAGTCAGAAAAAATGGCCGATGGGGAACGACGCCGCATACGCTTCCGGCGCGCTGCCGTCCCACAGCACGCCGTCGCACAGGGTCGAGCTGCGCATGAGCACCGTCGGCACGGGCGTCTGCGTCATTTCCGCCGCCTGGCGGTACAGGTCGATGCGGTTCACCTGCCGCGCCACGCCCAGATAGTCGGGTTCGTCGCGCAGCAAGCCCCAGCGCCGGTGCTGGCTCATGAACCACATGGCGTCGGACAGATAGGGAAAATTGACGGCGCCGCCGTCATGGAACTTCAAACCGTGCGCATCGTTCCAGGTCTTGCCCAGTCCATCCTGGTAATGGCCGAGAATGCGCGGCGCCAGCAGATCCTGCGACGTATTCAGATAGGTCGGCTCGGCCAGGATGGCCGCCATCGCCAACCGGTTGGCATCGCTGGCGTCGATCCAGCGCCCCGCCTCGAGCACGGCGGCGATGAGGGCGCGGCAAGTGTTCGGGCAGGCGCGCGCGAACGCGGCGCTGGTGCCCAGCACCTTGCCCGGATGGTCGGGCCAGATATCCTGGCTGGTGACGGCCGTCACGCCCACGCCATCGACGATGGCCTTGTAACCCCACGGCTCGCCCGCGCAAAAGCCATCCATCTGGCCGGCGCGCAAGGCCGCCACCATCTGCGACGGCGGCACCGTCATCACGCGCGCGTCGCGCAGCGGGTCGATGCCGTGCGCGGCCAGCCAGTATTGCAGCAGCATCGCATGGTTACCGGTTGGAAAAGTATGCGCAAACGCAAGCGGTCGTCGCATGGCGCGCATGGCCGTCGCCAGCGACGGGCCATCGACGGCGCCCTCGCGCGCCAGCGCCGCCGACACGGTCACGGCCTGGCCGCTGTGATTGAGATTCATCAGCACGGCCATGTCGCTGGGCTGGCCGCCGATGCCCATCTGCACGCCATACACGAGGCCGTACAAGACGTGGGCCGCATCGAGTTCCCCGCTATGCAATTTGTCGCGCACGCCGGCCCACGACATCTCGCGGCTCAGTTCGATCTTGATGCCGTATTTCTCATCCAGGCCCAGCCTTGCCGCCATGACCAGCGAGGCGCAATCGGTCAGCGGCAAGTAGCCGATGCGTATCGTCTGTTTTTCCGGATGCAGCGATCGCATCACGTGGGCGCTGGCGCCCGTTTGCTCTGTCATACCATTCCTTACTGATAAGTACTGTTTTGCCGCGCCGGCAGCGGCAAGGCCATGCCCATCCAGCAGCAAGGAACGTGCCTGTGCACGCCCTGTCCGTTGAAGCTGGAAACGCACCGGAATGGTGCATTGCACCACCATGTATCAGGAAAGGCGCGATTCATCCCAGCAAGTCTTCCACGTCGAGGATGCGCTGGGCGATGTCCGCCAGTTTCAACTTCTTGTTCATGGCCATGCTGCGCAGGCGCTGGTAAGCCTGTTCTTCCGTCAAGCCGTGGTGCGTCATCAACAGGCCCTTGGCCCGCTCGATGACCTTGCGCTCCTGCAACTTGTGCCGCGTGTCGAGCAATTCCGCGCGCAGTTTTTCTTCCTGGCGAAAGCGCGCCAGCGCCACGTTCAGCACGGGCTGGATGCGCTCGGCTTGCAGGCCGGCCACGATATAGGCGGACACGCCGGCCGCCATGGCCGCATCGATGCTGGCCGTGGCGCCGTCTTCCGTGAACAGCACGATGGGGCGGCGCTCGTCGCGCGTGGCGATGACGATGTGCTCGAGCACGTCGCGCGCATCCGATTCGGCGTCGATGATGATGAGGTCCGGCTGCAGTTGCGCGATGCGCTCAGGGAGGTAGAGGTCGGCTGGCAGCGAGGCGACGATGTCGAAGCCCGATTCCAGCAAGCCGATACGCAAGGCATTGCCGCGCCGGGCTTGCGCCGCCAGGGCCACGTCCGCGTGCACGCCGTGCTCGACGATGGGATTGACGACAACGATGCGCAAGGGGCGATCCGGCGCTGGCGGGGTACGGCTGGACGTCATGGGGGCGATCTGCAGTGGCTAAACGATTAACCACTGCAGTAAGCAAGAAGCGAACCAGATGGAATTATTTCAAGGTCGGCATGGCAAACTCGGCGCCCGCCGCCGTCGACGCCGGCCAGCGCTGCGTCACCGCCTTCTGCTTCGTGTAGAAACGCACGGATTCCGGGCCATGCGCGTGGTGGTCGCCAAACAGGCTGCGCTTCCAGCCGCCGAAGCTGTGGAAGGCCATCGGCACGGGGATCGGCACGCTGACGCCGGCTTTTTCCATCCCTGCCCGCCTGCACGCGGTGCGTGTACCCGCGCCGCCTGCAGTCTGGAGCGGTTTATTTCAAGGTCGGCATGGCAAACTCGGCGCCCGCCGCCGTCGACGCCGGCCAGCGCTGCGTCACCGCCTTCTGCTTCGTGTAGAAACGCACGGATTCCGGGCCATGCGCATGGTGGTCGCCGAACAGGCTGCGCTTCCAGCCGCCGAAGCTGTGGAAGGCCATCGGCACGGGGATCGGCACGTTCACTCCTACCATCCCCACCTGCACGCGGTGCGTGTATTCGCGCGCCGTGTTGCCGTCGCGCGTGTAGATGGCCGTGCCGTTGCCGTACTCGTGCGCGTTGACCAGATCCAGCGCGGTGGCAAAATCGGGTACGCGCACGATGCACAGCACGGGGCCGAAGATTTCTTCCTTGTAGATCGTCATTTCCGGCGTGACATGGTCGAACAGGCTGCCGCCGAGGAAAAAGCCCTTTTCATGGCCGGGCAGAACGAAGCCGCGCCCATCGCTGACCAGCTTGGCGCCTTCCTTGACGCCGGTGGCGATGTAGCCGGCAATCTTGTCCTTGTGCACTTGCGTGACGACAGGGCCCATTTCCGCCTTCAAATCCATGCCCTGCGTAATCTTTAACGCCGCGATGCGCGGCACGAGCGCCTCGACCAGCTGGTCGCCCACATTGCCCACGGCCACGACAACGGAAATGGCCATGCAGCGCTCGCCGGCCGAGCCGAACGCCGCGCCCATCAGCGCATCGACCGTTTGCGCAATATCGGCGTCGGGCATGACCACCATGTGGTTTTTCGCCCCGCCCAGCGCCTGCACGCGCTTGCCCTGCGCGCAGCCCGTGGCATAGATGTATTCGGCAATCGGCGTGGAACCGACAAAGCTGACGGCGCGCACATCGGGGTGGTGCAGCAAGCCGTCCACCGCCTCTTTATCACCCTGCACCACGTTGAAGACGCCGTCGGGCAAGCCGGCGTCGGTCAGCAGCTGCGCCAGCAGCAGGCTGGCCGACGGGTCGCGCTCGGACGGCTTCAAGACAAAGGTATTGCCGCAGGCTATGGCCATCGGGAACATCCACATCGGCACCATGACGGGGAAATTGAAGGGCGTGATGCCGACGCACACGCCCAGCGCCTGGCGGATCGACCAGGCGTCGATGCCGCCGGCCACCTGCTCCGAATACTCGCCCTTCATCATTTGCGGAATGCCGCAGGCGAACTCGACCACTTCGATGCCGCGCGTCACTTCGCCCTTGGCATCCGTGAACACCTTGCCGTGCTCGGCCGTGATCAGGGCCGCCAGCTGGTCCGAATGTTCTTCCAGCAATTCCTTGAACTTGAACATGACCCTGGCGCGGCGCAAGGGCGAGGTTTGCGACCAGGCGGGAAAAGCCGCGTGGGCGGCGGCCACGGCCGCGTTCAGCTCCGATGGCGTGGCCAGCGCCACTTTCGCCGTCACTGCGCCCGTGGCGGGATTGAAAACGTCGCTCGTGCGCTCGGAGCGCGAAGCCATGGGGTTGCCACCGATAAAGTGGCCAATCTGCTGCGTCGTCATTGTGATTCCTTTTATTTGGTGTTCATCAGCCATTCATGGGCCGGGTCGTTCTTGAAGTGCCACACGCGTTTCGGGCCGGCCATCACGTTCAGGTAATAGCCGTCATAGCCATACGGCACGGTGACGGGGTGGTAACCGCGCGGCACCATCACGACATCGTGGTTTTCCACGGCCATCGCTTCGTCGATGCTGCGGTCATCCGTGTAGACCCGTTGATACGCGAAACCCTGCTCTGGATTGAGGCGGTGGTAATACGTTTCCTCCAACGAACTTTCCAGCGGCACATTGTCGCTATCGTGCTTGTGCGGCGGATAACTCGACGAGTGGCCGGACGGTGTCAGCACTTCCACCACCAGCAAGCCATCGGCCTCTTCCGTTTGCGGCAGGATGTCGCACACATAGCGCGTATTGGCACCCTTGCCACGCACGGAGCGCGTCATCGACTGCGGGTCGATCAGCCGCGCCGCACGCTGGGTCGTGGCCGGCGCGCTGCACAGCGCCACTTCGGCTGCGGTCACGGCCGTGATGCGCACTGGCATGCCGCACGGCACATACACGGCATACGGCGAGCGCTCCTCGAAGACGCTGGCGCGTTCGCCGATGTCGCGCCACTCCTGTTCACCGGCCTTGACGGTGACCGTGCCCGTCAGCACGACGATGCACAGTTCGCGCATCCCCGTTTCCAGGCTCAACCGTTCTCCGGCCGCCAGGCGGTGGGCGGCAAAGCCCACATGCGTCCAGCCGGCGGACTCGGGCGTGACTTCCACGATCTTGCCGCCGGCCTGGCTGGCCTTCACCAGGAGCGGGCTCATGCCGCCTCCCGGCCCAGGCGGGGAATCGCCTCGACGAGCTTGGCAAGGTAATCATGGCCCATCTTCGCGTACTGGTAGCTGGGGGCGACGGCCGGATCCTGTTCCGCTTCCACCACCAGCCAGCCTTCATAGCCATGCAGATACAAGCGCGTCAAAATCGCCGGAAAGTCGATGCTGCCGTCGCCGGGTACGCTGAACGCACCATTGATGACGGCTTGCAAAAAGCTCCAGTGGCCATTACGCGCCAGTTTCACCACGTTGGGCCGCACATCCTTGCAATGCACATGACAGATGCGTTCGATATGTTTGTTCAACACGGCCAGCGCGTCGCCGCCGGCGAACGTGATATGACCGGTATCGAACAGCAGTCCCACTTCCGGCCCCGTCAAGGCCATCAATTGATCCACGTCCGCCGGGGTTTCCACGTAAGCGCCCATGTGGTGGTGGTAAGCGAGGCGCACGCCGTGCGCCAGCAAATGCGCGGCAAAGGCCGTCAATTTATCGGCATACGCCTGCCATTGCTGCGGCGACTGGAAACGCGGACGCTTATACAGCGGGCGCGCTTCGCCCTGGATGGCGTCCGCCACTTCGCCATACACCATGACGGTGGCGCCGCTGTCGGCCAGCAAGCGTAAATGCGCTGCCACGGAAGCGATCTCTTCTTCCACGGAGCGCTGCGCCAGGCGGCCCGAATACCAGCCGGAAACGCATGCCAGGCCATACTTGCCCAGCACCGCATTCAGGGCGGACGCTTCCTTCGGGAACTTGTTGCCCAGCTCGAAACCGGCATAGCCGATCTCGGCGCCCTCCTTCAGCGCCGTTTCCAGCGGCGTCTCGCCGCCCAGGCTCGGCAAATCGTCGTTCATCCACGAGATCGGGTTGATGCCGATCTTGACATTCCATGTGTTCATCTCAATTCCTTTGTTTCTGGCGATCGGTTTCATAACGGGCGCGGGCAAGCTGCACGCCAGCCTGGGTCGACACTTCCGGCACGGCCACTTCCCACCAGCAGCCGCCCTCTTCCGTGGTGCGCGTATCGTCCGTATTGATGCAGATCACATACGTGCGCGGCGCGGCGCGGGCGCGCAGCATGGCTTGCTCCAGTTCGGCGATGGACGCCGCGTGTTCGCTGAGGGCGCCCAGCGCGCGCGCATGCAGGGCGAAGTCGATGACGGGAGCGCCCTCGCCCGCCTGCAGGCAGTCGGCCAGCATATTGTTGAACGGCGCATTGCCGCAAGCCTGCTGCAGGCGGTTGATGCAGCCGTAGCCACGGTTGTCGAGCACGACGATGATGAGTTTCTTGTCCAGCATGACGGAAGTGGCGATTTCCGAATTCATCATCAGGTAGCTGCCATCGCCCACCATGACGATGACTTCCGCTTGCGGTTTCGCCATCTTCACGCCGAGGCCGCCGGCGATTTCATAGCCCATGCACGAATAGCCGTATTCCATGTGGTAGCCGCCGGGCGTACTCGTCCGCCACAGCTTGTGCAGTTCGGCCGGCAAGGTCCCTGCCGCGCAGACGACGATGTCGCGCGACGTCGACTCCGGCGATGAGCGCTGCACGGCGCCGATGACTTCGCCGTCATACGGCAGACCGGCGACTTCGCGCTGGCCCGTGATGGCCAGCACGGTGTCGCGCCAGGCCTGGCCCGCCTGCTGCGCGCGGTCCATCCACTGGCCGGCGCTGTTCCAGCCGTCGAGCCGGCGCGACAGGCCCTGCAATCCCAGAGTGGCGTCCGCCTGCAAGCCCAGACCACGGCCCTTCAGCACGTCGAAACTGTTCACGTTGACGCTGATCAGTTGCGCTTGCGCAAACAGCGAATTCGACCCCGTCGTAAAGTCCTGCAAACGCGTGCCGACGGCCAGCACCACGTCCGCCTCCGCTGCCAGCGCATTCGCGGCCGGCGACCCCGTCACGCCGATGGCGCCCAGTTGCAGCGGGTGGTTCCACGGCAAGGAACTTTTCCCCGCCTGGGTTTCCGCGACCGGAATGCCATGGCGCTCGGCAAACGCCTGCAAGGCGGCGCTGGCCTTGCCGTACAGCACGCCGCCACCGGCCACGATCAGCGGCTGTTTCGCGCCCTGCAGCAAGGCGGCCGCCTCGTCCAGTTCGCATTCGACCGGCGGCACGGCGCGGAAACGCACGATTCTCGGTTCAAAAAAATCGGCCGGATAGTCATGCGCCATCGTCTGCACGTCTTGCGGCAAGGACAAGGTGACGGGGCCGCAGGCGGCCGGGTCCGTCAAGGCGGCGATGGCGCGCGGCAAGGCCGTCAGCAATTGCTCCGGATACACGATGCGGTCGAAGTAGCGCGACAGCGGCTTGAAGGCGTCATTCACCGTGACGCTGCCGTCGCCCATGTCTTCCAGCTGCTGCAAGACCGGGTCCGGTGCGCGCGAGACGAACACGTCGCCGGGCAACAGCAGCACGGGCAGACGGTTGACGTGGGCCAGGGCGGCGGCTGTGAGCAGATTCGTGGCGCCGGGGCCGATGGACGTGGTGACGGCCATCATGCGCCGGCGCATGTGGGCCTTGGCATAGGCGATGGCCGAGTGCGCCATCGCCTGTTCATTGTGGGCGCGGTAGGTGGGAAATTGCTCCCGATACTGGTACAGCGCTTCGCCCAGGCCGGCCACGTTGCCATGGCCAAAGATGGCGAAGGCGCCGCCGAACAAGGGAGTCAAGCCCCCCTCGCCATCGTCCGTGCGCAGGGCGGCCAGGTAGCGCACCAGGGCCTGCGCCATGGTCAGGCGGATGGTCTTGTGCAGGGTCGCGCTCATGCCGCACGCTCCAGGCGGTTGCGCGTGCGCTGCCACAGGGAAATCAGCTGCTCGAAGTTGGCGCGCACGGCGGCGATCAGGCCCGTATCGTCGAGTTCGCCGGCCAGCCAGCGGCGGCTCGGCTCCTGGAAGATCGTGCGTCCCACCATGAAGCCACGGCAAGTGGTGCTGGCACTGGCCTGTTCGAAACTGGCGGCCAGCGCGGCGATGGGGGCATTCAAGCCCAGCAGCACCACGCCACGGCAGTACGGATCGCGCTCGTGCACGAGGGCATCGATCGCTTGCCACTGCTGGGCCGTCATGCTTTCCAACTTCCACCATTCGGGATAGATGCCCAGGTTGTACAGGCGCTTGACGGCGCGCAAGACCGTATCGTCGCCGTGCGGCAGCGAATCCGGCGGTATGACTTCGAGCAAGAGTTCGTGACCGCTCACTTGCGCCGCGTCATACAGGGCCTTGATCTGCGCTTCCTGTTCCAGGCGGTTTTCCACGGCGTCGTCCGGATGCAGCTGCACCAGGCACTTGATCACGTGTTCCTTCGGCCAGCTGACGAGATGCGAGCCGATGGAGCGGCCCCAGTCGAATTGCAAGGGATTCGAACCGGGCAATTCCACGGGACGGCCTATCCACCAGCCGCGTCCCGTCGCATCGTTGAGGGCGTCGACGCCATAGCGGCCATCGATCAGCACGCCAGTCTTGCCGGCCAGCTGCAATGCCGTTTCCGTCTGCGCCACGGCTTGCACCATCAGCTGTTTCAAGGCGGAGATACGCGATTCGGGCGCCCCCGTCTGTTGCGCCAGTTCAAAGAACTGCGTGCGGTGGTCGAAGGCGAACACGCACAGTTCCTCCCACTGCGGGCGCGCCACCGTCGTGCGGTGCAAACGGGACAAGGTGGCGTCCTGGTCCGGCTGCGTGAGTTTCGCCGCATTGGCGAGGAAGTAGTCGAGTTCGACGGGCGACGGCATGGCCGGCGCGCAACCGTGGCGCGACACGACCAGCGCGCCGCAGCCATTCGCATAGCGGCAGCACGCTTCGTAATCCTCGCCGCGCAGCCAGCCTTTCAGGAAACCGGAAAGGAAGGCATCGCCCGCGCCCAGCACATTGAGCACGTCGACGCGCACGCCACGGTAGTTATACGCATCGTCGAGGCTGGCCGGCACCACGCTGTCGATGACGGCGCTGCCCAGCGGACCGCGCTTGACAACGAGCGTGGCCACGGTGGCGGCCCGCACGGCGCGCAAGGACGCCATGATGTCGGCGCCGCCGCCGGCGATCATGAATTCCTCTTCCGTGCCGACGATCAGGTCGAACTGCGGCAGGATGGCCTGCAGGTGGCGGGTCACGCCCTCGTTCGAGACGAAACGCGTTTCGCCATCGGCCTTGCCCGACAAGCCCCACAGCACGGGCCGGTAATCGATATCGAGCACTGTGCGCACATTGCTGGCCCGCGCCAGCGTGAGCGCCTGCGTGCTGACGCCATGCATGGCAGCCGTGGAAAAATGCGTGCCGGTGATCAGCAAGGCTTTGCTCGAGGCAATGAAGGCCGCATCCACCGACGCCGGGTCGATGGCCATGTCGGCGCAATTGTCGCGGTAAAAAATCAGGGGAAAGGTATTCTTGTCCTTGATGCCCAGCATCACCAGCGCCGTCAGGCGGTCGCGGTCGATGCCGACATGGCTGACGTCGCAGCCTTCCTTCGACAAGGTATCGGTGAGGAATCTTCCCATGTGATCGTCACCCACCTTCGACAGCATGGCCGATTTCAGGCCCAGGCGGGCCGTGCCGAAGGCGATGTTCGCCGACGAGCCGCCCAGGTACTTGGCGAAGCTGGTGGCGTCTTCCAGCGGGCTGCCGATTTGCTGCGCGTACAGGTCCACCGCCAGGCGGCCCAGGCAGATCACGTCGAGCGCGCGGCCCTGGGCAAATTGTGTGGAATTATTCATGGCTATCCTTAAATCGTGACACCGTCGAGTTCACTCATCAGCGTTTGCATTTCCGCGCCGCCCGCCATCATGTCCAGCAAGGCATCCTTGGTCACCGTCTCCTTGGTGAACGTGCCCAGCGACTTGCCCCGGTTCAACAAAGTGAACGAATCGCCGACCGGATATGCATGGTGCACATTGTGCGTAATGAAGATGACGGAAATGCCCCGTTCGCGCGCCTTGTAGATCAGTTTGAGCACGTTGAACGATTGTTTCACGCCCAGGGCCGCCGTCGGCTCGTCGAGGATCAGCACGCGGGCGCCGAAATGGATGGCGCGCGCAATGGCCAGGCACTGCTTCTCGCCGCCCGACATGGTGCCGATGGCCTGGTGCGGGTCGCGCACCATGATGCCCATCTCGGCCAGCTTGGCGCGCGCCGTCTCGGCCGCATACTCGATATCCATCACCGGCACCAGGCCCAGCAGCTTTTTCATCGGCTCGCGGCCCATGAAGAAATTGCGCGCCACGGACAGCAACGGCACCAGCGCCAGGTCCTGGTAGACGGTGGCCACGCCCATGTCCAGCGCTTCGCTCGGCGAATTGAAGACGACGGGCTGGCCATCGACCAGGTATTGACCGTCGGTCGGCTTGTGCACGCCGGCCAGGGTCTTGATCAGGGTGGACTTGCCGGCGCCGTTGTCGCCCAGCAAGCAATGAACTTCCCCCTCGCGCAAGCGCATGGTGATGTTTTGCAGCGCCAGCACGGAGCCGAAACGCTTGCTGACATTCTCCAGAGCAAGAATATAGTCGCTCATGATTTACCTCGCTTCCGTGACGCGTGAGCGTACAAAGTTATTGAACAGCACGGCGATCAGCAGCATCACGCCGAGGAACACGCGGAACCAGTCCGAATTGATATTGGTGTACGTAATGCCGATCTGCACCACGCCGAAGATCAGCGCGCCGAAGCAGGCGCCGACGACGGAGCCATAACCGCCCGTCAGCAGGGCGCCACCGATGACGGCCGCGATGATGGCTTCGAATTCCTTCTGCATGCCGCGGTCGGCGGCGGCCGAACCCACGTCGCATACTTGCAAGGTGGCAAACAGGCAGGCGCAGAAGGCCGTGAAGACGAACAGCGAGATCTTGACCTTGCGTACAGGCACGCCCACATTCTTGGCCGCGTTGGCGTCGCCGCCGACGGCAAACATCCAGTTGCCGAAGCGGGTGCGCGACAGCACGAAAGCGGCGCCGGCGGCCAGCACCAGCCACCAGGCGATGACTTTCGGCACGCCCTTGACGAGCGGCGAACCGTCGTCGAGCACGGCGATCCAGCCATGTGTTCCCATCCACTGGAACAGTCCCGTGGCGAAGTTACCGTGGAACAGCAAGCTGGCCAGCCAGTCCTGCGCCGCCAGGTCGCCCACGCCGCTGACGATGGTGCGGTTGGCGAACATGATCGACAGGGCCAGGGTCAGGCCGCGCAGGATGAACAGGAAGGCCAGCGTGACGATGAACGATGGCAGGCGCGTCTTGATGACGATATAGCCGTTGAGCCAGCCCAGCGCCATGGAACCGGCGAAGGCGAAGATGATGGCGGCCCACAGGGGCCAGTGGAAATAAATCGTCGGGATGGCGATCATCATGCCGGCAAAGCCGATCATGGAGCCGATCGACAGGTCGAATTCGCCGGCGATCATCAACAGGCAGGCGCCGATGGCGATGATGCCCAGGTAGGACGCCACCTGCATCCAGTTGACGACGCCGTCGAGGTTGAACATGCCGGAATCGCCGGCCGTGATGACGAAGAAGGCAAACACGAGTACCGCGCCGGAAATGGAGGCGAACTCGGGACGGCCGAAAAACCGTTTGACCCAGCTGGTCGCGCCCACGCGCTCGTCGGCGGCGGCGGCTGGTTTGCTGGGGGCGCCGGAAGGCGGGGGAGGATTCATGCCGGGGCTAGCCAGGCTGGATTTGAGCGCAGTCATACAAATTCCTTTTAGTAATACTTGCAACAATTCCTGCTACCGATGTCAATTACTTTCCTGCCAGCATCGCTGGCGCCAGGCGTGTTCAGTCCCGCCCGCCGCCAGCCCGAGGGCGGTGGGCGGCGGGCCGGAACACTCTGGAACGCGATGAATTAACGGTATTGACCGGCGTACTTTTCGACCTTGGCGATGTTTTCCTTGGTCACGAAACCGGGGCCGGAGCTGATGTGGCGCGGGCCATAGATGGGCGTCAGGCCGTATTCCGCCAGGCGCGCCTGGTATTTCGGATTGGCAATCAGGATTTCCTTGACCTTGGCCAGGTCGGTGATCTTTTGCTGTTTCATGATGGCCATCACGGCGACGGGAATGTAGCCTTGCAGGTAGGGTTGCTGGTCGATGGCAAACTGGATGCTGCCATCCTTGATGCCCTTGGCAATTTCTTCCGACAGATCGAAACTGGCGAAGTACATCTTGCCTTTCAGGCCCAGTTTCTCGACGGCGCGCATGGCGGCCGGCGCCGAATCCGGTCCCAGCGCCAGCACGGCCTGGGTCTTCGGATTGCTGCGCAGATAGGCGCTGACCTTGCTTTCGATCACGCCAGGATCGACACCGTTGGTATCGAGCGTGGACGACTTGAAGTCGACGCCCAGCGCATCGGCAAAGCCGCGGCAGCGTTCGAACGACGAGGCATTCATCGCATAGTGGTTCACGCACACGAACGATTTGATGCCCGCTTCCTTGGCCCGCTTGCCGGCGCCCAGGCCCGCGTCATACTCGGGCTGGCCCACGTGCATGATGGCTTTCAACTGTTCGCTTTGCGCCAGGGTGCCCGAATTGATGGTCACGAGCATGATTTTCTTGGCCACCACCGTGCCCAGCGGCTTTTGCAGCACGCTGAAGTCGGCGATGTCGGCGATCAAACCATCGTAATTGCGCGCGGCCGACTGCTCGATCAGGCGCGCCATGTCGGCCAGGTCGCCATTCGGCGGATTGCGGTAGTCGACCGTGACGTTGAAATCTTCGCCGGCTTGCTTGATGGAATTTTTGATCGTGTTCCACCAGGAATCGGAATCGGGCGCATGGCTGACCATGACGAATTTCTCGCCGGCAGCGTGGCTGGCGCCGCCGCTCAGGCCCAGGCCCAGTCCCAGGCTGGCGATGGCCAGGCACTTCATCAAACCCTTGCTTTTATTGCTATGCATGAATGTCTCCTAGACGGATTAATTTTTATAGTTGCGAGCTTTTATGAAGGGTGTCACCGGCCTGGCCTTGCGGCACGCAAACCGATGCACTGCGCACAGCTTAGGCCACAAAAAAGACAAATGCAATAAAATTTTCAAAATAAATTTAAATAGAAATTCGTTTCTATTTTCAGGATTCCCTCCTATAATTCTCGCCAGAACCAGCCGCCGGACAAATTGATATGCCAGCGCGGCCCCGCAAGCACACAGAGGAAAAAATCATGGCAGCCACCGCCCCCATCGAACAATTGATGCAGCACATTGCCGCCGAGTACGACAACCTATCGCGTCAGCTGAAAGTCATCGCCCAGTACATCGAGAAGCACCGGGCCAGCCTGATGCTCGAGCGCATCAGCGACATCGCGGCCGCCTGCGACGTGCAGCCGTCGGCCATCGTGCGCTTCGCGCAGCGCTTCGGCTATACGGGCTTTTCCGAGATGCAGGACGTGTTCCGCCAGGCATACACGGACCAGGCCAGCGCCACGCCCGACTACCAGCAGCGCATCCGCAAGCTCATTTCCACGCGCGACACGGCCCTCAGTGCGGGCGACCTGACGCGCGAATTCGTCGGTGCCAGCCGCGCCGGCCTCGACGACCTGGCGGCCGGCCTCGACGACGCCCAGCTGGAAGCGGCCGTCAATCTGCTGCTGAAAGCGGACAACATCTATGTGATCGGCGTGCGCCGGTCGTTTCCGATCGCCTCCTACATCGCCTATGCGCTCGAGCATACGGACAAGCGCGTGCACCTGATCAGCGGACTGGGCGGCATGCACCGCGAACAGATGCGCAGCGTGCGCGAACGCGATGTGGCGATCGCCATCAGTTTCTCGCCTTACGGCAAGGAAACCCAGCAGTGCATCAAGGCGGCGCAAGACAAGGGTGCCAAGGTCCTCGTGATTACCGACAGCAAGCTGGCGCCGCTCGCGCGGGCCGCCGACGCGCTGTTGACCGTCACCGAGGGCAGCGCCTTCGCCTTCCGCTCGCTGACCAGCACCATCTGCCTGTGCCAGGCGCTGTTCATCGCGCTGGCTTACAAATTAGAGCTCGACATCGAAGAAATCCACACCCCAGGAGAACATGATGATTGAAGTAGCGTTGTTCGGCGCCGGACGCATCGGCAAAATCCACGCGGCCAACCTGGCTGCCCAGCCGGGCGTCCGGTTCAAGTACGTGGTCGACGTCAACGAGGAAGCGGCATCCGCGCTGGCCGTCTTGCATGGCGGCAGCAGCGCCACGGTGGAAGCGGCGCTGGCCGACCCGGCCATCAAGGCCGTCGTCATCGCTTCCAGCACGGACACGCACGCGGACCTGATCCTGCGCTCGGCCGCCGCCGGCAAGGCCATCTTTTGCGAAAAACCCGTCGATCTGACGATAGACCGGGCGCGCGCCTGCGCCGCCGCCGTCAAGGAAGCCAAGGTCATGTGCATGCTGGGCTTCCAGCGCCGCTACGATCCCACCTTCAATGCCGTCAAGACACGCATTGAAGCGGGCGAGATCGGCACGCCCGAATTGCTGGTCGTCACCAGCCGCGATCCCGGGCCGCCGCCGGTCAGCTACATCAAGGTGTCGGGCGGCATCTTCAAGGATATGCTGATCCACGATTTCGACATCTTCCGCTGGATACTCGACGACGAGGCCGTCAGCGTGCACGCCACGGGCAGCTGCCTGGTGGACCCGGCCATCGGCGAGGCGGGCGACCTGGACACGGCCGTCGTCACCATCCGCACGGCCAAGGGGCGTTTGTGCCAGATCAATGCCTCGCGCCGCGCCGCCTACGGCTACGACCAGCGCTTCGAAGTGCTGGGCAGCGCCGGCATGCTGCAGGCGGGCAACCACAAGCCGACGGAAGTGACGGCCTATGGCGCCGTCAACGTCAGCGTGGACAAGCCGGAAGATTTCTTCCTCGAACGTTATCGCGTGGCGTACGCGCAGGAAATGGCGCATTTCTTTGACGCCCTCAGCCACGGCACGCCGCTGCGCACCACGGTGCACGATGGCTTGAAGGCGCTGGAACTGGCCGAGGCGGCCACCCTGTCGTGGCGCGAACAGCGCGTCGTGGCTGTGTAAAAAGACAATAACAAGATACTGGAGACCAGATGTCATCCCCAACATTGAAAGTAGGCATCGTCGGCCTGGGCCGCCTGGGCCAGCGCCATGCCATCAACCTGGCGCAGCGCGTGCCGAATGCGCAAGTCGTGGCCGCCTGCAGTCCCGTACCGGCCGAACTGGACTGGGCCGCCGGCACGCTGGGCATCGCCACCGGCTACGCCGACTACGACGCGCTGCTGGCCCACCCGGACCTGGACGCCGTGTTTCTCGTCACGCCCACGTCGCTGCATGCGGACCAGATCATCGCCGCCTTGCGCGCCGGCAAACACGTGTTTTGCGAAAAGCCGCTGTCGCTGGACCTGGCCGACTGCCTGAAGGTGGAAGCGGAAGCGGCGCGCCATCCGCACTTGACGGTCATGATCGGCTTCGTGCGCCGCTTCGACGCCAGCTACCATGACGCGCAGCAAAAGATCGCCCAGGGCCTCGTCGGCAAGCCCTACCTGGTGCGTTCGCAGACGTGCGACCAGAACGACCCCAGCGGCGCCTTCATGCGCTTCGCGCCCACCAGCGGCGGCATCTTCCTCGATTGCAGCGTGCACGATATCGACCTGGCGCGCTGGCTGCTGGGCAATCCCGTACCCAAACGCGTGTATGCGAGCGGCACCAACGCCATCCACACGGGCTTGCAGGCGTTCGGCGACGTCGACAATGGCCTGGCGACGGTCGAGTTTAGCGATGGCAGCATGGCCAGCTTCATGGCCTCGCGCACCATGGCGCATGGCCATGAAACCCTGACGGAAGTGTTCGGCACTGGCGGCAGGCTGGCCGTGGGCAGCAATCCGCGCCTGAACAGGGTGGAAATTTCGGATGCGCATGGCGTGCGCAATGAATGCACGCCGGACTTCTATGCCCGCTTCGCCGACGCCTTCTTGATCGAGGCGCAGGAATTCACGGACGCGGCACTGGGCCGGCGCACCCTGTCGCTGACCCTGCACGACGCGACGGAAGCGACGCGCATCGGCCTGGCCATGACGCAAGCCATGCGCGAAGCGCGGCCGGTGGAGTTCTAGCCATTTGCAAACAGCCCAGGCGGCCGGTGCGGGAAACGGCTGCCTGGGTTCCACGGCCAGGCGCAAGCCCATGGCGCCGAGGATGGCCGTGAGCGTGCTCAGCGAGGAATTGCCATCGGCCGACAAGGTGCGGTACAGCTGGGTAGGATAGAGCCGGGCCGCCTGCGCCACGGCGGGCACGCCGCCAGAGGCGCGCGTCAGCTGGCGCAGCACGCTCAGCAGTTCGCCATGGTCGCCATCGACGAGGATATTGTTGATCAGTTCAAGGGCGAAATCGGCATCGCCGCGGTACAGCTCAGCCATCGCCTCCTCATGCGAGCGGTCTCTCGGTGGCTTGCGGATATCCTCTTTCATGTCCCCTCTCCTTCCAGTCGTGCCAGCAGGCACAGGCACGCCATTGCGCTATACAATAAGTGCCTGCCCAACCGCGAAAAGCCCCGCCACCATGACGCATACCGACAGCAACTCCCCTTCCCTTGCCGGCGTGGCCGAACGCTACGTCAAGCTGGTCCTGGCCATGGGCCGGCACGACGCGTCATATGTCGACGCCTATTACGGCCCGCCGGAATGGCAGGCAGCCGCGCTGGAACAGCAACAGGGCTTGCGCGATATCCAGGCAGCCACGAACGAGGCGCTGGCCCTGCTGGGCGACGAATCTTGCCTGCGCGCCAACAACCTGCGCAAGCAATTGCAGGCCGTGCTGGCCAAGGCGGAGATGCTGCAGGGCGTGCGCCTGGATTTCGACACGGAAAGCGCGCGCCTGTACGACGCCGTCTCGCCCCATCAAAGCCGTGCCCACTATGAACAGCTGGTGGGCGAAATCGACGCCCTGCTGCCTGGCGCCGGCACGGTGAGCGACCGGATCAACGCCTTCCGCAGGCAATTCATCATTCCCGCCGACAAGCTGCGTGCCGTGATGGACGCGGCCATCCGCGCCGGCCGCGAGCGCACCCTGCAGTACATCGCCCTGCCGGAAGGTGAAGATTTCGTGCTGGAATTTGTCACCGACAAGCCGTGGAGCGGCTACAACTGGTACAAGGGCAACTACCAGAGCGTGATCCAGATCAATACGGACTTGCCCATCTATATAGACCGCGCCGTCGACCTCGGCTGCCATGAAGCGTATCCGGGCCACCACGTCTACAACGTGCTGCTCGAGCGCGACCTGGTGCGCGGCAGGGGCTGGATCGAGTACTGCATCTACCCGCTGTACTCGCCGCAATCGCTGATCGCCGAAGGCACGGCCAACTACGGCATCGAACTCAGTTTCACGGAGGCGGAACGGCTCGATTTCGAACAGCAGGTGCTGTACCCGCTGGCCGGCATCGATCCGGCGCTGGCGCCCCGCTACGCGCAGCTGAACAGTCTGCTTGCGAGGCTCAGCTACGCCGACAACGACATCGCGCGCCAGTACCTCGAAGGCGGCCTGACGCGCGAGGAGGCGCTGGAATGGCTGGTCAACGTACGCCTGTATCCGGCCGAAAAATCGGCGCAGCGCCTGCAGTTCTACGACGCCATGGGCGCGTACGTCATCAATTACAACCTGGGCCAGGACATGGCGAAAGCCTATGTCGAGCGCCAGGGCACCACGCGCGAAGCGCGCTGGGCCGCGTTCCGCGATTTGATGTCGTCGCCGCGCGTGCCCAGCGCTTTGCGGGCCTGAGCCTTACTTCGGCGGCAGGCGGTACAGCGGCACGGCCACGGCCAGGCACGCCAGTCCCGCCAGCAGCATGGCCAGCTGAAAACCGGCTGCCAGGGCGGCAGCCTGGCCCGCCCGCTCCAGCAGCGCGGCGGCGCGCAAGCTCATCACGCTGCCCAGCACGGCCACGCCCAGGGTCATGCCCGCCTGGCGCAAGGCATTCATGATGGCCGAGGCCATGGCGGCTCGCTCGCCGCCCACGGACGCCATCGCCAGCAAACCGGTGGCTGGCACGGCCAGGCCCATCGCCAGGCCCAGCAGGCCGAACAGGCTGCCGACGATGACATAGGGCGTCCGCGGCGCCAGCGTCGCCGTCGCCAGCAGCACCAGCCCCGCCAGCACATAGCCACCCAGCATCAAGCGCCGCAGGGACACGTGGCGGCTGAGGCGGCCAAAGCACATGGAAACGACGCCCATGGCCGCGAACTGCGGCAACATGCGCCAGCCGCTGGCCCCAGCCGGCCAGCCCTGGATTTGCTGCAGGTACAGCGAGAAGAAGAACAGGCTGCTGTAACAGGCAAAGCCCAGCACCAGCGACGCCAGGTTGATCGATGCAAAGGCCCTGTCGCGAAACAGCCGCAGCGGCAACAGGGGGCGCGGCGCGCGCGCTTCGACGGCAAGGAAGGCGATGAAGGCCAGCAGCGCCACGCCCAACGACGCCCAGGCGGCCGCGCCGCCCGCCTCGCCCAGCGCGATCAAGCCATAGGTGAGCGCACCGAGCCAGACGATGCTGAGCACCTGCCCGGCACGGTCCAGCGCCGCCTGCTCACGGTAGTGGCGCTCCGTGATGCCCCAGGCGCCCAGCAGCATGGCCAGCACTCCCAGCGGCAGATTGATCAGGAAGATGCTTTGCCAGCCCGTGGCCTCGAGCAGCATGCCGCCCAGCAGCGGCCCCAGGATCAGCGCCAGCGCGCTGAAGGCCGACCAGCCGCCGATCACGTGCGCCCGCTCGCGCGGGTCGGGAAACGCGTGGCTCAGTATCGGCATGGCGCCCGGTATCAGCAAGGCCCCCGCCACACCCTGCACGGCCCTGCCCGCCAGCAGCAGCGGCAGGCTGGCGGCCAGCGCGCACAGCAGCGAACCGGCCGTAAACAGCGCCACGCCCAGCAGCCAGATGCGCTTGTGCCCATGCCGGTCGCCCAGCGGTCCGGCGGACAGCATGCAGGCCGACAGGCAGAGCGCATAGGCGTTGACCACCCACTGCAAGCCTGCCATGTCCGTCGCCAGCGCCGTTTGCAAGGTGGGCAAGGCGACGTTGACGATGCTGATGTCGAGCGAGGCGAGAAAGGTGCCCAGGTAGGCGGCGGCCACCAGGGCCGCGCGGCGATAACGTTGCATGGAGTCGCTCCAATTCATGAGTTCGCCTTCATCATATCCATCGACTGACCGTCGGTCAATTGAAAATGACAAAGCGCTCTTGCCATGTCTGGGAATCGCGCGCCGCGTCATTTATACTGCAGCCATGTTTCCATCCCGCCCAGCAAGCCCCGCCATGCCCGATGCCGCCCCTGCCACGGACGCGCCGGCGCGTCCCCGCACCAAGCCAGCCGAAGTGCGCCTCGATGAATTGATGGCCGCCGCCGAACGGCTATTCCTCGACAAGGGTGTCGAGGCGACCACCGTCGGCGACATCACCAGCCTGGCCGGCGTGGCGAAAGGCACCTTCTATCATTATTTTCCATCCAAGCACGAGATGCTGGCGGCGCTGGCCGGGCGCTATACGCAGCACTTCCTGGCCAGCCTGGAAGCGGCCATCGGCCTGTGCATGCCCAACGACTGGGAAGGCCGGCTGCGCGCCTGGGTGCAGGCAAACGTGGCCACCTACCTGCGCACCTGGCAATTGCACGACATCGTCTACACGAGCCACCGCCGCAGCATCGGCATCGATCCCGCGGACAATCGCGACAAGGACGCCATCCTGGCCCAGCTGGGCGCCATCCTGGCGGGCGGCGCGGCGGCGGGCGCGTGGCCTTTGCCGCAGCCGCGCCTGGCGGCCCTGATGATTTACTCGGCCGTGCATGGCGTGACGGACGACGCCATCGCCGCGCAACTGCAGGACAGCAGCGCCTTCGCCACCGACGTGGCCGACGCCTGCCTGCGCATGCTGGGCACGCAGCGCTGACGCAGGCGGCCTGGCGACAGCTCAGTGCGCCGGCAGGCGGATGGTCGCTTCCAGGCCGCCGTCGCGGTGGTTGGCCAGGGTCAGCTCGCCGCCGTGGGCCTGGACGATGCTGCGCGCGATGCCGAGTCCCAGCCCCATGCCATGCGCGTTTTGCTCGCGGCCATGTTCCAGGCGCACATACGGTTGGAACAGGCTGGCAAACGCCTCTTCTGCCACGCCGGGGCCGTCGTCGCGGATGCGGATGACCACGTGCCCTCCTTCGCGGCATGCCGACAGATGGGCCGTCTTGCCGTAAAACAAGGCATTGTCGAGCAGATTGCCGATGGCGCGCTTCAGCGCCAGCGGCTTGGCCTTCACGCTCAGGCCCGTCTCCACGTAATGCACGTCGTGGCCCGCCAGCTGGGTACCGCGCACCATGCGCTGCAGCAAGGCGTCGAGCCGCACCTCGGTGGCGTTTTCATGGATGTCGCTATCCTTCACGCATTGCAGCGCGCCCTTCACCATCATGTCCAGCTCATCGAGGTCATCGTGGAATTCGTTGCGCTGCACATCGTCGTCGAGCAGTTCCGTGCGCAGTTTCAGGCGCGTGATGGGCGTGCGCAAATCGTGCGAAATCGAGACGAACAGCCGTTCGCGGTCTTCCAGGTAGCGCTGGATGCGTTCGCGCATGGCGCTGAAGGCGCGCGCCGTCTGCACGAATTCGCGGCTGCCCGTCTGCGGCAGCGGCGGCGGCGTCTCGCCACGGCCAAACGCTTCGGCCGCGTCCGACAGGGCCGCCAGCGGCCGCGTGGTCCAGCGCACGACGAGGATGGACAGCAGCAGCACGGCCGCCAGCGACAACGCTTGCAGCAGCACCCGGTCCAGGGTCCACGGGTTACTGCTTTGCAAGAAATACGGGTTGGGCATCAGTGCCGCCAGGTACAGCCAGTTACCCGGCTCCAGCTCGGCCTGGATCACGAGCACGGGCGCGGGATTCGGTTTCAGCAGCAAGATATGCTGGACCCAGTTTTCCGGCAAGTCGCCGATGTGCGCGCCGCTGTCGGCCACCACCAGGTCGCCCGGCCAGGCGAAGCCCACGCGGTAGCCGGCCAGCTGCGGCAAGTCGCTCTTCAGCGCCGCGCCCACCGTGGCCACCACCGTATCGGCCAGCGCGTGCGGCGCGATTTCGCGGATGGCCAGCGGCCCCTGGTTGACGTTGACAAAGAAGCGCGTGCCGCCCATCTCGCGAAATTGCTGGATCAGGATGGGCCGGTAATTGGCCGGCAGGCTGAGGAAAAAGCGGATGGTGCTGGCGGCGCTGCGGGCCAGGTGCTGCGAAGCCATGCGCGCCTCCACCGCCGAGTCGCGGCGCAGCTGCGTGGCCCAGATCAGGTTGCCCACCAGTTGCGTGGCCAGCACGCCGGCCACCATCACCACGGACAGGCGCCCCAGCAGCGACGGCGGCAGCAGGCGCCCCAGCAGCCGGCGCATGCCGCGCTCAGGCATGCCCACTGCTCACGTCGGCCGAAAACACATAGCCGGCGCCGCGCACCGTCTTGATCAGCATGGGCTGCTTGCCGTCATCCTTCAGGCGCAGGCGCAGCCGGCTCACCTGCACGTCGAGCGAGCGGTCGAGCGGCCCCGCGTCGCGCCCTCGTGTCTGTTCGCACAGCACGCTGCGGTCGAGGATATCGCCCGGATGCTCGACGAAATAGCGCAGCAGCTGGAAATCGAGGCCCGTCAGCTGCAGCGCTTCGCCGTCGGCATCCGTCACCGTGCGCTCCAGCGTGTCGAGGGTAAAGCCGACGAAACGGTAGTAGCGGGGCGGCGCGGCCGCGTCGATGCCCGTGCGGCGGTGGATGGCCTTGATGCGCGCCAGCAATTCGCGCGGGCTGTAGGGCTTGGCGATGTAGTCGTCGGCGCCCAGCTCCAGTCCCACCACGCGGTCCGTCTCGTCGGAACTGGCCGTCAGCATGATGATGGGCACGTTCGAGCGGGCACGCACCACCTTGCACAGGGCGAAACCGTCCGTGTCGGGCAGCATCACGTCGAGGATCACCAGCGACAGGCTGTCGACGTGGCGGTGGAATTCGGCCAGGAAGGTGGCGCCGTCATGCGCCAGGCCCACCTCGTACTGGTTCTTTTCCAGGTAGGCCTTCAGCAGCATGCGGGTCTTTTGATCGTCGTCAACGACCAGGATTTTGCGCGACATGGTCTCGTCCTTTTTTATTCAGTGCCTGCAACATGCTGCCGATGCGGCGCTGTGCGTCGGCCGCGCTGATCGTCTCGTCCAGGAAATAGCGGTGCACTTCGGCGATGATGGCGTCCTTGCTGGTTTCATCGGTGGCCATGCGGTGCACGAGGCTGGGCGCCTGGAAGGCGGCGCCGCGCGCGAATGCCTGCGCCGAGGCGCGCCCGCAGCTGTCCAGGCGCGACAGGTCGGCCTGGCGCATGGCGGGAATCGAACCCTTCACCTGGCTGTATTCGAGCTGCACGGGCGGCGAAGCGACCACCTGCGCCAGCTTTTCCTGCGCGCCCTGGTGCGTGTAATCGGATGCGAACATGGCCAGGGTATCGATGCTGTACAGGTGGTAGTCGCCCGTGTCGGGTGCGGCGGCGCAGCCGAACACCTCGTCCGTGGCGCGGCCCCAGGCGTTCAGCTCGCCTTTCGCCCAGTCGCCCATGATGTACATGGCCGCCTCGCCATCGCCCACCTGGCGCGCCATTTCGGGCCAGCCCTGTTCGCGCAGCGGCGTGCCCATCCATTGTTTCAACGACCTCAGCCGCTGCAAGGCGTGGCGCAGGCGCGGGTCCGCATACGCCTCGGCCTTCTTCTCGACAAACAGGGCGCGGTAATACGCGGGCCCCGATTCGGCCAGCACCAGCGTTTCAAACAGCGTGGCCACCTGCCACGCTTCGCTGCTTTGCGCCAGCGGCGTGATGCCGGCCTGGCGCAGCTTGCCGGCCACGCGCTCGAAGTCGCTCCAACTGCGCGGCACGGCCAGGCCCAGGCGCTGGAAGATCTTGCGGTTGTAAAACAGGGTGTTGATGCGGTGGATGCCGGCCGGCACGCCCATCGTATGGCCGCGGTTCTGCAGCAAGCCCCACACGGTGGGATACATGGTGGCGCGCCAGTTGTTGCTGGCGGCGACGCTGTCGAGCTGCAGCAGCAAGCCCAGGTCGCTCCACTCGCCCAGCGTGTAGCCGATCAGCTGCATGACTTCCGGCGAATTGCCAGCCAGCACGCGGCTCTTCAAGACCTTGCCCGCGCCGACGCCGGCGCCGCCCGCGATGCCCGCGTCGCGCCATTCGATGCCTTCCTGCGCCAGGCGCGCCACCAGCACGTCAGCGGCGCGGCGCTCGCCGGCCGACGTCCACCAGTGCAGCACTTGCAGCGCTTCGGCCCGCACGGGCACGCTGCCAAACAGGGTTGCCAGCAGCGCCAGCGCCGCCACGCCGCGACGGCGGGCGGCCCCGGCATGGCGGTCGGCGGTGCTGCGCGGTGGCGTCTTCAATCCTGTCCCCTTTTTCTTGTCGCGACAAACTATAGCCCAACTACAAAACAGCATGTTGGTAATTTAGTACCTTGATTTGTAAAGAAATGTGAGCTTTTGTTGCCCTATCTTGCGCGACTCATCAACCAGCGCGGCCGCCTGACGCCCCGCACGGCGCGCCACGGCAGCGAACGACGGTAAGGAAAGGTAAGCAGGTGCGCTTGCGCATTTCGATATTTCCCTTTTGAATCAATGACATACGCGATGCAGGCCGGCGCCATGCCGGGTGCTGGCGTCACATTTTCCCCGATGCTACTGTCCGCCAACTGCAGCGTAACAGGCAGCCAAACAAGACCAACACCAACAAGGAGACGACATGCAACAGCATGCAAAAGGCGGCGTGGCCGCGCGCAACACATTGCTGGCCCTGCTGCTGGCCAGCGGCACGGCACAGGCGGGCACGCTTACCATCGAAAGCTGGCGCGTGGATGACAAGACGCTGTGGGAAACGGTGCTCATCCCCGCCTTCCAGAAAAAGCATCCTGGCATCGACGTCAAGTTCTCGCCCACGGCCCCCACCGAATACGATTCCACCCTGAATGCGCGCCTGAGCGGCGGCACGGCCGGCGACTTGCTGGCTTGCCGCCCGTTCGACGTCTCGCTGGCCCTGTACAAGCGGGGCCAGCTGGAAAAGCTCGACGGCAAGGCCGGCATGGACAACTTCCCCGCCTCGGCCAAGGTGGCGTGGCAGACGGACGATGGCAAGGACACCTTCTGCATGCCGATCGCTTCCGTCATGCATGGCTTCCTGTACAACAAAAAAATCTTCCGCGAACTGAAGCTGCAGCCGCCCGCCACGGAAGAGGAATTCTTCAAGGTGCTGGAAACGGTCAAAAAGAGCGGCAAATATGCGCCGCTGGCGCTGGGCACGGCCGACCAATGGGAAGCGAACCAGGTGATCTTCACCAGCATCGGCGCCAATTACTGGAAGGGCGAGGATGGCCGCAAGGCGCTGATCGCCGGCAAGGCCAAGTTTACCGATCCGCAATTCATCGCCGCCTGGGAATATGAAGCACGGCTGGGCAGCTATCTGTCCAAGGGCGCCAGCGCGCAAACCTATGGCGACAGCCAGAACCAGTTCGCGCTGGGCAAGGCCGCCATCTACCCGTCCGGCTCCTGGGACATCGCCTATTTCAAGCAGGATCCGGAGCTGGAACTGGGCGCCTTCAACCCGCCCGTGCGCAAGGCCGGCGACAAGTGCTATATCTCGGACCACACGGACATCGGCATGAGCGTCAACAAGAAGTCGAAGAACAAGGAAGACGCCTACAAATTCCTCGCCTGGCTCGGTTCGCAGGAATTCGCCGACATCTATACCAACAAGGTGACGGGCTTCTTTTCGCTGTCGAACCATTTGATCTCGATCAAGGACCCGCTGGCCAAGCAGATGAATGGCTGGCGCGCCAGCTGCGCCTCGACCATCCGCCTGAACGCGCAAATCCTCAACCGTGGCGAACCGAGCATGGAAAACGAGCTGTGGAACGTCAACGCCCAGGTCTTGAACGGCAAGCTGGCGCCGAAGGACGCGGCGCGCCAGATCCAGGCCGGCTTTGCCAAGTGGTACAAGCCGCAGCAATAAGCCCCGCCATCCTCCCCGCGCGACCGGTCCGAGCAGTGCGATGCAGCGGCCGGCGGCGCGGTTTTGCCGGCGGCCCCGCCGCCGGTGCTTTTCTTCGTCTGGAGTTTCGCCGTGAAAAAAGCTTTCCCGTGGCACGTGCTCGTGTTCCTGGCCCCGGCGCTGGTCATCTACTCGCTGTTCAGCGCCCTGCCCCTGGCCGATACCCTGCGCCTCGGCCTGTACACGACCGATGAGGGCGGCCAGCACCATTTCGCCGGCCTGGCCAACTACGCCACCATCCTGTTCGACCCGCAATGGTCGCAAAGTTTCTGGAATGCGATGTGGAACAACTGCAAGTTTTTCCTCATCCACATGCTGCTGCAAAACCCCATCGGCCTGCTGCTGGCCACCCTCTTCAGCCTCAAGGGCTTGAAGGGCGAACGCAGCTACCGCACCCTGATCTTCCTGCCCACCCTGCTGTCCGTCGTCATCATCGGCTTCATCTGGCAACTGATTCTGTCGCCGCTGTGGGGCGTGGGCCAGTCGCTGATGGATGGCGTCGGCATCGGCCGCCACTTCGCGCCGTGGCTGGGCCAGGAATCGACGGCCCTGCTGACCATCGCCCTCATTTCCGTTTGGCAATACATCGGCATCCCCATGATGCTGATCTATGCGGCCCTGCTGGCCGTGCCCGAGGAAATCATCGAGGCGGCCCACGCGGAAGGGGCCAGCGCCATGCGCATCTTCTGGCAAATCAAGCTGCCGCTGATCTGGCCCACGCTGGGGCTGGTGACCATCCTCACCTTTGTCGCCAACTTCAATGCCTTCGACCTCGTGTATTCCGTAAAAGGCGCGCTGGCGGGGCCGAACTATGCCACCGACATCCTCGGCACCTTCTTTTACCGCACCTTCTTCGGTTACCAGGCCCAGCTGGGCAGTCCCACCATGGGCGCCGCCGTGGCCACCATGATGTTCCTCGTCATCCTCGCGGGCGTGGGCGTGTATTTTTTTTTCGTGCAGCGCAAGCTGACACGCTACGAACTGTAAGGGCCGCCATGCGCAACGTTTCCACCCGCCCCCTGGGCCGCGCCGCCGTGCATGCGATCCTGGCCGGCTATACCATCATCGCCCTGTTCCCCATCGTCCTGATCCTGATCAACTCGGTCAAGACGCGGGCCGCCATCTTCGACAATCCGCTGGCCCTGCCCACGCCCGCCACCTTTTCCCTCGTGGGCTTTCACAAGGTGCTGGCCAACTCGGACTTCCTGCTGTATTTCGGCAACAGCCTGTTCGTCACCTTGCTGTCGCTGCTGCTGATCGTGCTGTTCGGCGCCATGGCCGCCTGGGCCTTGTCCGAATACACGTTTACGGGCAACCGCCTGCTGACCCTGTACCTGGCGCTGGGCATCATGATCCCCATCCGCCTGGGCACGGTCTCCATCCTGGAACTGGTGGTGCGGCTCGACCTGATCAACACCCTGACGGCGCTGGTGCTGGTCTACACGGCGCAGGGCTTGCCGCTGGCCGTGATGATTCTGTCCGAATTCGTGCGCCAGGTGCCGCGTGAACTGAAGGATGCGGCGCGCTGCGACGGCGTGGGCGAGTTCGCCATCTTCTTCCAGGTGATCCTGCCGCTGATCCGCCCCGCCATCGCCACGGTGGCCGTGTTCACCATGATACCCGCCTGGAACGACCTGTGGTTCCCGCTGATCCTGGCGCCGTCGGACCGCACCAAGACCGTCACGCTGGGCGTGCAGCAATTCATCGGCCAATACGTGACGGACTGGAACTCCGTGCTGGCGGCACTGTCGCTGGCCGTCATTCCCGTGCTCGTCATGTACGTCATTTTCTCTCGTCAACTGATCCGCGGCCTGACGTCCGGCGCGGTCAAATAATAGGTGCGCCATGGCCCATGTAAGCCTGCAACAACTGACCAAATCCTATGACGGCCACAGCAATGTGCTGGCCGGCATCGACCTCGACATCCGCGACGGCGAGTTCGTCGTGCTGGTGGGCCCTTCCGGCTGCGGCAAATCGACCCTGCTGCGCATGCTGTGCGGCCTGGAAAGCATTTCGCAAGGCACCTTGTCCATCGGCGGCAAGGTCGTCAACGACTTGCCGCCGGCCGAACGGGGCATCGCCATGGTCTTCCAGAGCTATGCGCTGTATCCGCACATGAGCGTATTTCGCAACATGGCCTTCGGCCTGAAGATCGCCGGCGCCAGCAAGGACGCCATCGCCCGGCGCGTGCGCCACGCGGCCGCCATCCTGAAGATCGACCACTTGCTGGAACGCCTGCCGCGCGAACTGTCGGGCGGCCAGCGCCAGCGCGTGGCCATCGGCCGCGCCATCGTGCGCGAACCGCAGCTGTTCCTGTTCGACGAGCCGCTGTCCAACCTCGACGCGGCCCTGCGCGTGCAGACGCGGCTGGAAATTGCCAAGCTGCACCGCCAGCTGAACGCCACCATCGTCTACGTCACGCACGACCAGGTCGAGGCGATGACCCTGGGCGACAAGATCGTCGTCATGCATGGCGGCCATATCCAGCAGGCGGGCACGCCGCTCGAGCTGTACCAGCAGCCGGCCAACCGCTTCGTGGCCGGCTTCATCGGCGCGCCGATGATGAATTTCTTCGAGGGCAAGGTCATTGCCGCGCAGGATGATGGCGTGCGCGTGGCGCTGGCCAGCGGCCAGGAAATCACGGCCCTCGTCGATCCGGCCGGCCTGCTGGCGGGCGACGCCGTCACGGTGGGCCTGCGCGCCGAGCACATCCTGGAAAACGGCGCCGGCAGCGCCCGCTTCCGGGGCGTCGTCAGCCTGGTGGAACATCTGGGCGAAGCCAATTTCATCTACCTGACGCTGGACAACGGCCAGGAACTGGTGATACGCGGCGACGGCAACAACCGCGTGCCGCTGGGCCAGCCATTCACGGTCTCGGCCGCCAGCAGCGCCTTCCATCTGTTCGACGCGCAAGGCGTGGCGCGCACGCGGCGCCAGCCCGGCAACCTGGTTTCATCGAAACAGATACTGGCCGCCTGAGCATCGCGCCCAGGCAGTCCCCCGATTGGATCGGCAGCGATCCGGTACGACGTGCCCAAGCACGCATTTTTATAACGACAAGGAGACTCCATGCAACACCCGATCAAGACCTCGCTGGCCCTCGCCTGCACTGTACTGCTGGCCTGCGGCGCGGCCCACGCCAGCGATGCCGAAGGCGAATACCACGGCTACTTCCGCGCCGGCCTCGGCTCGAGCACGGACAGCCGCGGCCCGCAAAGCTGCTACGGCCTGGGCGGCAATACCATGCGCTACCGGCTCGGCAACGAATGCGACACCTATGGCGAGTTCGAATACCAGAAGGAGATGGCCAGGTCGGCCAACGGCGTCAGCTTCGTCGGCCATATCATGGTGGCCGCCTACACGCCCAGCTCCGCCGTCAGCGATGCGGACCTGAGCATGTCGAAGATGTATGTGGAAGCGAAAAACATACCCGCGCTCAATGGCGGCACGGCCTGGATCGGCAAGCGCTACTACATGCGTCCCGACATCCACATGCTGGATCTGCAATACATCAATATGAACGGCACGGGCGGCGGCATCGACCAGTACAAGCTGGGGCCGGGCCGCATCAGCTATGGTTTCTTCAAGGATAACGACAAGCCGGGCAACTCGGCCATCCGGCAAAACCTCGTCTACCAGGGCATCCCGGTCAACCAGGATGGCACGCTGGAAGTGCTGACCACGCTCATCACGCCCGACAAGAAGGACAGCAGCTCGCACAGCGGCTGGCAAGCGACCGTGCTGCACAAGCAGGATAAGGTATGGGGCGGCGCCAATACCTTCGGCATCCAGTACGGCGTCGGGCCGGGCACGGGCGCCGGCGGCCAGTGCTGCGACCGCATGGGCACCACGGGTTCGATCCGCAACGGCAGCGACGTCACGCGTTTGCGCATCTTCAATTCGCTGTGGATACAGCCGACACCGGAATGGAGCGCGGAAATGATCGCCATCGTGCAGCGCGACAAGTCCGACGCCTCGGGCGGCAGCTCGACCTGGACCACCCTGGGCGTGCGCCCCGTGTATGCCGTCAACGACAACTTCAAGCTGCAGTTCGAACTGGGCACGGACCGCGTGACGTCGCCCACGGGCGGCGCCGCGCAGCGCCTGACCAAGCTGACCTTTGCGCCCACCCTGACGGCGGGCAAGGGCTACTGGTCGCGCCCCGAGCTGCGCGCCTTTGTCACTTACGGCAAATGGAACGACGCCGCCACGCCTGCCGTCAACAAGGCCAATGAATCGGGCCCCGTGTACGGCAACGCCACCAGCGGCACCTCGTTCGGCCTGCAAGTGGAGACGTGGTTTTAAGCGCCGGTTTCAAGCCTACAACTTGATATGGCGCAGTGCATGCGCCTGTCGGGCTGCGCGAAATCGCGTGCCGCGCTATGCTGCACGCCATACCGCACACTTCGGAGGTCGCATGCACGCCGCATTTCCACGGGCCGCCGCCGCGCTGGCCCTCGCTTTCGCCAGCATGGCCTGGGCCCGCGATGCCGTCGTCGCGCCCGCCCTGAGCGCGCGCCAGCAGGCGCTGATGGCCACCTTCGTCGGCAGCGCCGCCCAGCCGCGCATCCTGCAGGTGAGCCTCGATGAACTGCATCCGACCCAGCCGGCCATCGGCTACGACCAGGTGTATTACAAGCTGGGACGCTATGCGGCCGAAGAAAAGCACATCGCCGACATCGCCAAGCCGAAGAAATTCGCCGACCTGTGCGAAGCCAATGGCCAGGGCGACGTCCTGTCCGGCACGGCCAATGTGGCCGGCGCCACCCTGGGCGCCCCACCACCCGGCTACCGCTGCAAGGCGGCCGTGGGCAGCCGTCCGGACGACATGAAGACCGTCGTCATCGGCCCGCAAGGCAAACTCTACCTGACAGATGGCCACCACACGTTTTCCACCTTCTGGGAGGCCGATGGCGGACGCAACCACCGGTTGAAAGTCTGGGTCAAGGTCAGCGACAATTTCAGCGCCCTGGACGAATCCGCGTTCTGGACGCGCATGCGCGCGGAAAACAAGGTGTGGCTGAAGGATGGCCGCAACCAGCCCGTCGCGCCGCAGCAGCTGCCGGCCGCCATCGGCCTGCAGTCGCTCGGCGACGACCGCTACCGCGCGCTCGTCTACTTCACGCGCGAAGTCGGCTACGAGCCGCCCGACCACGCCACGGAATTCCTCGAATTCTATTGGGCCGACTGGCTGCGCGGCAAGCCGGCGCTGGACCTGGCGCGCATCGACCTGCTGAACCCCGCCGCGTATGCCAACGCGATTTTGCAGGCGGCGCAGGCCATGGTGGCGCTGCAACCGGCCGATATCGTCAGCGGCGGCAAACGCGCGGCGGACCTGGGCGCGCTG
Source organism: Janthinobacterium sp. SUN118 (assembly GCF_030397695.1). Taxonomy (NCBI): domain Bacteria; kingdom Pseudomonadati; phylum Pseudomonadota; class Betaproteobacteria; order Burkholderiales; family Oxalobacteraceae; genus Janthinobacterium; species Janthinobacterium sp. SUN118. Next base: position 3,460,376 of record NZ_JAPUBV010000001.1, read on the forward strand.
GACGAGGTCGACCATGAAACGCTGGCTGAATTGACGCAGGACAAGGGCAAGCTGCGCTACGCCATCGACTACCGCAAGTCGCTGGGCAGGCAGGGCCGCATGCGAGGGAGCGTGCCGCGGACCTCAGTCCGGCCGTTCCACCAGGTAGCCCTTCCCTTGCAGCTCCGTCAGGTAGCCGTCCGGCCGCAGCAAATCGGCCAGGCGCAAGGTGGCGAAGGTGCTGGCATTGGCCGATAGCGCTTTCTCGGCGGCGGCGATCCACGCCGTCTGAATGCGCGCCTTCACATTCTGCAGCCCCGCGTGCTTGCGGGTGAACTCGGCATTGCGCATGGCGTCGCCGCAGGCGCAGCAACATGATGGTCTTCCTTGTAAAGTTCTCTAAACAATAACATGCCGTTTGCCGCACCGGGGCAGCGCAGGCGCAAAAAAGCCCGCCGGCTCCGTGGAGCGGGCGGGCCCGGATGACGCAGCGGCGCTTACGCGATGCGCTCGCCGTTGGCCGGATCAAACATGGCCGCTTTCGACAGGTTGAACGACAGCTGCATGGTCTGCCCCGGCAGCACCGCTTCGCGCGGGTGCGTACGGCAAGTGACTGCCGCGCCGTTCAGGCGCGTCGTCAGCAGGGTGTCGGGACCGGTCGGCTCGACCAGGTCGATCAGGCAGCCCAGTTCCTGGCCCACGTCGCCGTGCGCGCTGCTCATGTCCGTGATCTGTTCCGGACGCACGCCCAGGATCACCTCGCGGCCAGCATGGCTGCGCAGCTTGTCGGCGGCGAATGGCAGGGCCAGGCGCATGCTCTTGCCCGCGTTCTCGATGGCGACAAACACGTCGTTGCCTTCGATGACAGGCTTGACGGTGATGAAGTTCATCGACGGCGAGCCGATGAATCCTGCCACGAACAGATTGGCCGGATTGTCGTAGATTTCCTGCGGCGTGCCCAGCTGCTGCACCACCCCATCCTTCATGACGGCGATCAAATCGCCCATCGTCATCGCCTCGATCTGGTCATGCGTGACGTAGACGATGGTGGCTTTCAGGCGCTGGTGCAGCAGCTTGATCTCGGCGCGCATTTCCACGCGCAGCTTGGCGTCCAGGTTCGACAGCGGTTCGTCGAACAGGAACAGCGACGGCTTGCGCGAAATGGCGCGGCCCATGGCCACGCGCTGGCGCTGGCCGCCCGACAGCTGCGCCGGACGGCGGTCCAGCAAGTGCGTGATCTGCAGCGTTTCGGCGACGCGGGCGACGATTTCCTCCTGCTCGGCCTTCGGCACTTTTTTCACATTCAGGCCAAAGGCGATGTTCTCGCGCACCGTCATCGACGGGTACAGGGCGTAGGACTGGAACACCATGGCGATGTCGCGGTCCTTCGGCGGCAAGTCGTTGACGACCTTGCCGTCGATGAGGATTTCGCCCGAGGTGACGCTTTCCAGGCCGGCCACCATATTGAGCAAGGTCGATTTGCCGGAGCCGGAGCCGCCGACGAGGATCAGGAACTGGCCATCCTTGATCTCGATGTCGATGCCTTTCAGGACTTCGACGCCATTCGTGTATACCTTGCGGATGCTGCGTATCGATAAACTGGACATATTCTTTCCTTAACCTTTGACTGCGCCTGCGGTCAGGCCGCGCACAAAATAACGGCCTGCGACCAGATAGACCAGCAGGGTCGGCAGCGCGGCAATCACCGCGGCCGCCATGTTGACGTTGTATTCCTTCACGCCCGTGGACGTGTTGACCAGGTTATTCAGGCCCACCGTGATCGGCTGCGAATCGCCGCTGGCGAAGACGATGCCGAACAGGAAGTCGTTCCAGATCTGCGTGAATTGCCAGATGATGCAGACGACGAAAATCGGACCTGAAATCGGCAGCACGATCTTGCGGAAGATCAGGAAGAAGCCGGCGCCGTCGATGCGGGCCGCCTTGATCAGTTCTTCCGGCACGCCGATGTAGTAGTTGCGGAAGAACAGGGTCGTGAAGGCCGTGCCATACACCACGTGCACGAAGACGAGGCCCGTGGTGGTATTGGCCAGGCCGAATTCGCCCAGCAGGCGCGCCATCGGCAGGATCACCACCTGGAACGGGATGAAGCAGCCCACCAGCAAGGCGGCGAACAGCGCTTCGGAACCGCGGAAACGCCAGTGCGCGAACACATAGCCGTTGAAGGCGCCCAGGAAGGTCGATATCAGCACGGCAGGAATCACCATCTTGATCGAGTTCCAGAAGAACGGCTGCATGCCGTCGCAGGTGACGCCCGTGCAGGCCGATGACCAGGCCTTGGACCAGGAATCGAACTGCCACACGTGCGGCAGCGCCAGCAGGTTGCCGCTGCGGATCTCGTCGAGCGACTTGAACGACGTCGACAGGGTCACGTACAGGGGCACGATGTAGTACACCGCGAACAGAATCAGCAGCAGGTATACAACCACCCGTCCGAGGGTGAGCCGGTTATTGCGTGTGTGTGTCATCTCATCGCCTTTGCGCTGCGCGTTTCCAGGTACATCAGCGGCACGAGCACGGCCACGATGGTGGCCAGCATCATCATTGCCGATGCCGAGCCCAGGCCAAGCTGGCCGCGGGTGAAGGAAAACTGGTACATGAAGATGGCCGGTACGGACGACGAGTTGCCAGGTCCGCCAGCCGTCAGTGCGATGACCAGGTCGAAGCTCTTGATGGCGATATGCGCGAGGATCAGCAGCACGCTGAAGAACACGGGACGCATGGCGGGAATCACGATGCGCCAGTAGATCGTCGGCAGGGACGCGCCGTCGACTTGCGCCGCCTTGATGATTTCGTCGTCGATGCCGCGCAGGCCGGCCAGGAACAGGGCCATGACGAAGCCCGACGACTGCCAGACGCCGGCGATCACCACCGTGTAGATGGCCATGTCGGAGTTCACCAGCCAGTCGAAGGTAAACGAGGTCCAGCCCCAGTCGTGCATGACCTTTTCCAGGCCCAGGCTGGGATTGAGCATCCATTTCCAGGCCGTGCCGGTAACGATGAAGGACAGCGCCATCGGATACAGGTAGATGGCGCGCAGCGCGCCTTCGGCGCGGATTTTTTGGTCCAGCAGGATCGCCAGGAACAGGCCGATGGCAATGCTGCAACCGATGAACAGGACACCAAAGATGCCGAGGTTCTTGAGCGAGGTCCACCAGCGCTCATTGTCGAACAGCTCGTAGTATTGCACCAGGCCGGCGAACTCGTAGTTCGGCATCAGCCGCGATTCGGTCAGCGAGAGCCAACCGGTCAGAAAGATAAAACCATAGACGAATACCAGGCTGGCGATGAGCGTCGGGCCCAGCACCATCTGCGGTATCCATCGGTCGAATTGCTTGCGTATGGACATAGGACAGCCGTAGAAGTAAAACTGCGTGTGGCACGCGCCTGGGCGACTGCCAGGGTGCGTGCCTGCGATGCATGCGATGCAGAACGCGCCGGCGGGGACGCCGGCGCTATCGTGATTACTTCACTTTTGCCGCTTTGGCCAGTTCGGCAACGGCGTCTTTCGAGCTCATGTTGGTGTTCATGAACTTGGCGACGACGTCGAACACGGCGCCTTGCGTGGCCGATGGCAGGGCCATGCCGTGGGCGAACGACGGCAGCAGCGCGCCGGTCTTGTTGGTGGCGTCCATGTCGTCCATCGATTTCAGGGCGCAAGCGTCGAACTTGTCCTTGGAAACGCCGGTGCGCACCGGGATGGAACCCTTGTTCAAGTTGAAGATCGACTGGAACTTCGGATTCATGATGGCGTTGGCCAGGGCGATCTGCCCTTTCTTCGCATTCGCATCCTTTTGCGTGAACATGGCAAACGAATCGATGTTGAAGGTGTAGGCTTTTTCGGTGCCTGGCGCGGCCACGCACAGGTAGTCCTTGCCTGGCACCTTGCCGGCGGCCGTGAACTCGCCCTTGGCCCAGTCACCCATGAACTGGAAGCCGGCCTTGTTGTTGATGACCATGGCGGTCGCCAGGTTCCAGTCGCGGCCGGCCGCGTCCTTGTCGATGTAGGTCTTCACCTTGCCCAGGGTGTCGAACACCTTGAGCATGGTCGGGCCGGTCAATTCCTTCTGGTCCAGCTTGAGGATGGCCTTCTTGTAGAATTCCGTGCCGCCCACGCCCAGCGCGACCGATTCAAACACGGTGGCGTCCTGCCATGGCTGGCCGCCGTGGGCAATCGCGATGCCGCCCGATTTCTTGATCTTCTCGGCCGCTTCGAAGAAGGCTGGCCAGGTGGTCGGGGTGGTGGCGACGCCAGCTTTTTTCAGCACTTCCGGATTGACCCACATCCAGTTGACGCGGTGGACGTTGACGGGAGCGGCGACGTAGTGGCCCTTGTATTTCATGATGTCGGCGACGACTTTCGGCAGCACGGCATCCCATTTGCCTGGAATGGCGGCATCATCGATATTGGCCAGCACGCCTTCCGCGCCCCACTCCTGGATCGACGGGCCCTTGATCTGGGCGGCCGTTGGCGGATTGCCGGAAATGACGCGGGTCTTCAGCGCGGTCGCGGCGTTTTCGCCAGCGCCGCCAGCCACGGCGAAGTCTTTCCAGCCGAAGCCGCTTTCTTTCACGATTTGCTGCAACTGGCCCACGGACTTGGCTTCGCCGCCGGACGTCCAGTAGTGCAGCACTTCCACGTCGGTCGCGAATGCGCTGCCAGCGAATGCCAGGGTGGTCAGTGCGGCCAGTTGGGTAATCTTGAATTTCAGTTTCATCTCCACATTCCTTTTTTGATCAAGCTTTTAGGGGGCTTCGGCATACGGGGGCCGAAAAAGGTGAAAAATGCGCCTGTGCCGGCGCTCTTGTGCTCAGACCCGCTTGCAAACGGGCATCATCTTCAGTGAAAAGACGGCGCCGTGATCCATGACATAGTCATAACACGATTTATATCACGGGACGGCGCCAAAAACGCATCCGCGAAGGATGCGCCAGGTTGATCTGCATTTAAAACCAAATAAACCCCGGACAAAACCGTCGCGGAGGGCTGTGATGCGTGGCCGCGAAGCGCAGCCGTGCTGGACAAGGGGGTACCCAGCCGGTGCGCATCGCAGGCCGCATTCACGGCGCGCGACAGCCTGGATCCGTGTGTTTAGAACCAGGTTTCCACTTGGAAACCGTACGAGGTGCCGCTGGTATTGTTGTTGTAGATCGGGCCGCCGTTGTTCGACGCATTGACCGAAGCGGTGGCCGCATCGTTCCATTTGCCGTAGGTCACGAAGGCGCGCAGCTCGGGACGCGACCACAGGCCAGGGCCGGCCGAGATCGTCGGCGCGATGGTCAGCTTGGTCAGGCGCTTGGCCGGCAGGCCGCCCGCTTGCGTCACGCGGTCCGTGCCCAGTTCCGTCACCAGCTTGAAGTTGTTGGTGAAGGCGTACACAGGACGCACGCCGATCGAGGTCCAGGTCGAGGAACCGGTGACGTTCGACTCGTCTTTTTGCCACAGGGCGACGAATTCCATGCCGAAGTTTTCCATCGGCTGGATCGCCATGTCATTGAAGATGCGCGTGCGCTTGCGGTCCGAACCGTAGGAAGTGCTGCCCGAGGCGCCCATCTGGCCGTTGCCGTCGCCGCCGATGCCGGGGCCGACGCCATATTGCACGCCGAAGGTGTTGCCGCCGCCGAAGACTTTGCCTTGACGGTGGAATGCCGACAGTTGCCAGCCGTTATGTTTCGGGCCGTAGATGTCGTTGTCCTTGCCTTCGGCCGTGATGATG